>NC_008044.1:147500-2547500 GCF_000014065.1 Ruegeria sp. TM1040
CTTAATCAAGTACTTATTACCTGAATACATAGGGTTTTAAGAGCAAACCCGGGGAACTGAAACATCTAAGTACCCGGAGGAAAGGACATCAATAGAGACTTCCCTAGTAGCGGCGAGCGAACGGGAACCAGCCGAGCCTGATGAGTGACTAGAATGTGTTGGGAAGCACAGCCATAGCGGGTGACAGCCCCGTATAGGAAGCTCTGAGGGACGTATTAAGTAGGGCGGGACACGTGAAATCCTGTCTGAAGATCGGAGGACCACCTCCGAAGGCTAAGTACTCCTTACTGACCGATAGCGAACCAGTACCGTGAGGGAAAGGTGAAAAGCACCCCGACGAGGGGAGTGAAACAGTACCTGAAACCGAACGCCTACAATCAGTTGGAGGCTCCTTGCGAGCTGACAGCGTACCTTTTGTATAATGGGTCATCGACTTGGTCTTACGAGCAAGCTTAAGCCGTTAGGTGTAGGCGCAGCGAAAGCGAGTCTTAATAGGGCGCATGAGTTCGTGGGATCAGACCCGAAACCGAGTGATCTAGGCATGACCAGGATGAAGGTGCGGTAACACGCACTGGAGGTCCGAACCCACACCTGTTGAAAAAGGTCGGGATGAGTTGTGCCTAGGGGTGAAAGGCCAATCAAACTCGGAGATAGCTGGTTCTCTGCGAAATCTATTTAGGTAGAGCGTCATCCGAATACCCCGGGGGGTAGAGCACTGGATGGGTAATGGGGCCCCACAGGCTTACTGATCCTAACCAAACTCCGAATACCCGGGAGTACTAGATGGCAGACACACTGCGGATGCTAACGTCCGTAGTGGAGAGGGAAACAACCCTGACCTCCGGCTAAGGCCCCTAATTCATGGCTAAGTGGGAAAGCAGGTGGGATGTCCAAAACAACCAGGAGGTTGGCTTAGAAGCAGCCATCCTTTAAAGATAGCGTAACAGCTCACTGGTCTAAATAAGACGTCCTGCGGCGAAGATGTAACGGGGCTCAAGCCATGAGCCGAAGCCGAGGATGCACATAGTGCATGGTAGCAGAGCGTAGTGTGACATAGAACAGCTCCTCCTTAGACCCCTCGGGGTCATTGGAGGAACAGTTCTTTCGATGAAGCGGGCGCGTGAGCGATCCCGTGGAGAGATCACTAGCGAGAATGATGACATGAGTAGCGACAAAGAGTGTGAGAGACACTCTCGCCGAAAGTCCAAGGGTTCCTGCTTAAAGCTAATCTGAGCAGGGTAAGCCGGCCCCTAAGCCGAGGCCGAAAGGCGTAGGCGATGGGAACCAGGTTAATATTCCTGGGCCAGGAGGATGTGACGGATCATGAAGGTTGTTCGCCCTTATCGGATTGGGCGGGCCGCTGATTGGTCCCTGGAAATAGCCCTCCATCAGACCGTACCCTAAACCGACACAGGTGGACTGGTAGAGAATACCAAGGCGCTTGAGAGAACGATGTTGAAGGAACTCGGCAAAATACCTCCGTAAGTTCGCGAGAAGGAGGCCCGGGTCCTACGCAAGTGGAATCCGGGGGCACAAACCAGGGGGTGGCGACTGTTTATTAAAAACACAGGGCTCTGCGAAGTCGCAAGACGACGTATAGGGTCTGACGCCTGCCCGGTGCCTGAAGGTTAAAAGGAGGGGTGAGAGCTCCGAATTGAAGCCCAGGTAAACGGCGGCCGTAACTATAACGGTCCTAAGGTAGCGAAATTCCTTGTCGGGTAAGTTCCGACCTGCACGAATGGCGTAACGACTTCCCCGCTGTCTCCAACATCGACTCAGCGAAATTGAATTGCCTGTCAAGATGCAGGCTTCCCGCGGTTAGACGGAAAGACCCCGTGCACCTTTACTACAGCTTCGCACTGGCATCAGGATTGTGATGTGCAGGATAGGTGGTAGGCATCGAAGCAGGAACGCTAGTTCCTGTGGAGCCATCCTTGAGATACCACCCTTCGCACTCTTGATGTCTAACCGCGGTCCCTTACCGGGATCCGGGACCCTGCGTGGCGGGTAGTTTGACTGGGGCGGTCGCCTCCTAAAGCGTAACGGAGGCGCGCGAAGGTGGGCTCAGAGCGGTCGGAAATCGCTCGTTGAGTGCAATGGCAAAAGCCTGCCTGACTGCGAGACTGACAAGTCGAGCAGAGACGAAAGTCGGCCATAGTGATCCGGTGGTCCCGAGTGGAAGGGCCATCGCTCAACGGATAAAAGGTACGCCGGGGATAACAGGCTGATACTGCCCAAGAGTCCATATCGACGGCAGTGTTTGGCACCTCGATGTCGGCTCATCTCATCCTGGGGCTGGAGCAGGTCCCAAGGGTACGGCTGTTCGCCGTTTAAAGAGGTACGTGAGCTGGGTTTAGAACGTCGTGAGACAGTTCGGTCCCTATCTGCCGTGGGTGTAGGATACTTGAGAGGAGTTGCCCCTAGTACGAGAGGACCGGGGTGAACGATCCACTGGTGGACCTGTTATCGTGCCAACGGTAGTGCAGGGTAGCTATGATCGGAAAGGATAACCGCTGAAGGCATCTAAGCGGGAAGCCCCCCTCAAAACAAGGTATCCCTGAGGGCCGTGGAAGACCACCACGTCAATAGGCCGGAGATGTAAGCGCAGCAATGCGTTCAGTTGACCGGTACTAATCGCCCGATTGGCTTGATCTGATCCAGTAAAAGACAGCCAAAAACCAAAAAGCAAAAACAAAACTTGGACAACTCGTTGACCCTCATAAAGGGGTCAACACGTTGATGATGAAAATCATCAACACGTTGATAAAACTGAAATGAAGCAGAACATACATGTTCTGTGACATAACTCAGGTGTGGCCACGCGATTTGCCTCCGGCATATCGCTTCCGGCCACCGTCTGAACTCGCTTCGCGAGTGCAGCTTTGGGTTCTTATTCGGTTTGGTGGCCAAAGCACAAGCGAAACACCCGGTCCCTTCCCGAACCCGGAAGTTAAGCGCTGTTGCGCCGATGGTACTGCATCTTAAGGTGTGGGAGAGTAGGGCACCGCCAAACCTAATAAGAACCCAAATAAATCCTCTCTAAACAAAAAAACAAAACAAACAACGCGGGATGGAGCAGCCAGGTAGCTCGTCAGGCTCATAACCTGAAGGTCGTAGGTTCAAATCCTACTCCCGCAACCAAATCAAATACATGATTACAACAAACTAAACCTCGCATCCGCGGGGAAAATCGCGTTCGAGAAAACGAAAAACAACGCACAAGGGTCACGAGAACTCGGAAACAAGTTGGTCCAGCATATCTCGTCCCAAGGGCTTCGACAGAAACCAGCCGACTGACGCAAATGACTCAGCCTTGCGTGCATCCGCGGGATTGCTTGACGTCGTCAAAAGAGCAACTTTGACTGGCGGTTGCGCCTGGCTCAACTTCTCATCGACAATCTCCAGGAACTCAAAGCCGTTCATTCGGGGCATGTTGATGTCCAGAAGAATAAGCTCCGGTAGCCTGTCACACCGCTCAAGCTCCTCAATCGCCGACTCGGCATAAGAGTAGAGTTCGAGCGAATTGACCTTGCCAGAGCGCTCGACCACACGCTGAAGCATCTTGCGGTCCAACATGTCGTCGTCGATTGCATAGATCTTGGTTAATGCCATGTATCAACCTCCTCGCTTTCGATAGAGAAGCTGAATATAGTCCCTTGCCCCTCGACGGATTCGACTTCGATGTCACTGTTATGATTATTTGCCACGCGTTTACATAATGCTAACCCAATGCCGGATCCTTCAAAATCGCTGTAAGTGTGAAGCCTTGTGAACAGGTTAAAAATCCGGGCATGGCAGTCTGGTGGCATGCCGATGCCGTTGTCGGCAATCGAAATCAAAACCCGGCCAGTCTCTGCGGTGGGTCCCGCTGAGATCTCGACCCTTAAGGGGCGAGAGGCATCGCGGTAGGTCAGTGCGTTTGATAGGAAATTTCGCAGCATGATAGCCAGTTGAAACGCGCTTCCGCGCACGACCGGGAGATGGGAGCATGAGATATCGGCTTGTGCTTCGTCGATCGCGTGGCGCATGTCAGACAGGGCGTCTTGGCACAGTTGGCTCATGTCGACCAATTCCCGTTCAAGCGTGTTTCCAACGACTTGCGAGTATTGCAATACATCATCGATCAGACGCTTCATGCGCTCTGCTGTCAGCGATGCATCCGATACGAGGTCTGCGCATTCGGATTCGCTGTCTGGTGGCAGTTCCTCTCGGATAGCATCAAGAAGCATGCCTATCGTGTTGATCGGAGATTTGAGGTCATGAGACAGCGCGTAGGAAAACTCTGATGTCTCCTTGTTGGTCTGGAGGAGCAAGCGATTGGACTGCTCCAGCTCCTCCGCCCTCTCTCGCAACTCTGCGGTGCGTTGGCGAACTTGAATGTCGAGGTCGCTGCGTTGTCGAGACAGCTCAAAGGTGGCGGCGCGCAGATCTTCCTCTATGCGCCGTCGCTCTGTGACTTCTTCTTTGAGGCGCGCAACATTGTTTTGGTACCCATGGATGGCCATATCGAACACTGAGACCCCTTCGAGATAAAAGTCCAATGCGCGTTCATAAAGATTGTTCCCCGGACCGGATTGCTCGAGAAGCTTGAAAAATGCTGCATGATGGAGACACGCAAAAACTGCGAGGGTCATGCTGGCAGCAAGACCTTCCCGGGCAAAGGCATATGCTTCGATCAAAGCCTCCTCGGAGCCGGTGTTGCAATATGTCACAAAAGCGGTTTCGTATTGTTCGGCCCAGGCCTCTGTGACCTCACTCTCGAGCATCGACATTGTCATGTCCCCTCCTGTGTCCAGGAGAAGGTCGCCAACGTCCGATCATCATTGTCACGGCCGAAGTCATTGAAGCAGCTATCGGCAAACTCACGCGGGGCTTGGTCATTGGGGTGTCTTTCACGAAACTTGCGAGAAACGCCATCGGTACAAAGTGCGAGCATGGACGTGGGCGGCCATGCATGTTGTTGCGGTGTGATTCCGGTGAAATAGTGACCGAGGGTGCCACCCCGCTGCATCATGCTGATCGTACGACTGCTGGTGGGTTCGGTGGGATAGATACAGCCCTCAATGTCGCCGACAGCGGCCCATTCCAGAAAGCCCTGGCCCAAGAAAAACTTGACCAGGCCCAGAGCAGCGCCGCGCGTACTGGTAAGCTGCGTGTGACAGGTTTCAAACAATGACGGCAAATCCATGTCATCCGACGCGGCAAGGATCCGGAGGCATGCGCTGGAGGCGTCATGCGCCAACTGACCACTCCCAACGCCATCGGCCAACGCAAAGAGCAGCGTGTCCTCGTCGCGTTTTAACAGGTAGCCGTCCCCATTCAATGCGCCATCGGTTTTGGTGGCCTGCGCGATGCACCAATGCAAAGACGCGGCCCTGGTCGTGGCATGAATCACGCCATCGGTCAGATGCGAAGCCATTTTACCGCCGTCACCGTAACACCGTCTCCGGGCGCGGATTGCAGCTGAAATTCGTCGACAATCCGTTTTGTCCCCGGCAAGCCCAAGCCGAGACTATTACCCGTAGAAAAGCCATCAATCATGGCGGACTCTATGTCCGCAATACCCGGTCCCTCGTCATGAGCCACAACCTGAATGCCCACGTACCCTGGCTTTTGAAGTTTTCCGAGCTCGATCCCTCCCTTTCCGGCATAGTTTACGATGTTGCGCGCCAACTCGGATATCGCGGTGGCGATGAGCGCCTGATCGGGGCGCGAAAACCCCATCTCAGCCGCCATCTTGCGCCCATTGCTGCGCGCGGTGACCACGTCGCGATCATCCTCGATCTCCAACTGAACCAGGTCAGTTTCGGTGAGAATGGCGTTCATGGTCTGGCTTTCAGAAGTTCGATGCCATGGTCGAGATCAAGTGCTGTTGGCACGCCTTCTAGCGACAGGCCCAGGAGAACCATGGCCATGGCCACTTCGGGCTGAATGCCAACAATGACCATTTGGGCTCCTCTCAAGCGGACCGCTGCCGCGATTTCGGACAGTGTTCTTGTTCCAAAGCTATCGAGGACGTCAAGCAAGCTGACATCGACGATAACGTTTCGCGCCTTCTTGGCGGCGACCTCATCCAGAATACGGGCCTGCAGATCAAGGATCTCACTATCTGACAACTCCTCCTGGATCGAGGCGATGAGCAACTCTCCTTGACTGAGGATCGGGACACGCAATGCCATCTTTAGCCGTCCAAAAGCGCTTCTGCCGTTTCGATCCCACGCTGAAGGTCGCCGGCTGGGTTCAGGGTTTCACCGGTGACGCCGAGCTTCACGAGGGATTGAGCGACATCCGAACTTATGCCCGTCAGGACGGAATGTGCGCCCATCAGGCGGGCAGCGCCCATGGATTGAATCAGGTGGTTTGCAACAGCGCTGTCGACGGCGGGGACGCCCGTTATGTCGAGCACCACCGCGCGAGCGCCGACCTTGCTGATTTCGTCCAGCATGCGAGACGTCAGTAGTCTGGCACGGTGGCTGTCGAGGGTACCGACGACCGGCACCAGAAGAAGGCCCTCGCGCATCTTGAGCACCGGTACCGGCAGTTCGCTGATTTCCCGTTCCCGATCCTCAATGGTCTGTTCCCGAGCCTTGGCAAAGGCCTCAATTGTCAAAGACTTGTGGCACGCTGCAATCCTGTGAAGCGACAAAAAGATCTCAATCGCTTCATCTTTGTTTTTTGCTTCCCTTTTTACGATGTCACAAATCCTATCGTAAAAATAGGAATAAGCGCCCATGTAAAAACTTGGGGAAACGCCAAATCGCTCGTTGAAAATGCCAGCATTCTTTCGCGTTTGGAAATAATCTTCGCCCAATCCGGCGTCCATAAGCTCAAGGAAGTGCCTTTTTTGCTCTTCTTTTATGAGCTCAAGGCTGTTTTTGTCCTGTATTTTCAACGCCGAATGATCAAAGCCGCCAGCGCGTTCATAAAAGTCGTTGATAATCTCATCAATATTATCGCGCACGAGAGGTTCGAGCGCAGATACGCGGGTGCGATCTTCAGCCGATACATCAAACCAGCCAAATGCATCATTCATTCCAGTGGTGTCTTCGGAAATCGTGGACGAAATAATCTGTGACATACAGCGACCTCATATCGTTGCCCCAATATTATGAAGTGTTCCTTATATTTGAGTAAACGACTCTTGAGGATGCTATTCAATCAATAGTTGTTTGATGCGGCGTGGATTTTCTGAATGAGCTTTTGGAGAGACTGTTTTTAAATGGCAGACTGTACCGCGATGACACTGCCCTGACGCATGCGGCGGGCAGTGGGGCGCAGCATGCATAACCTTCTATGAGGCTGGGCGTATCTAACTCAGCCGCCCCCAAAAGCCCGATTTGCGCGCATGTGCTTTTTGCAAGTCGCGCAGATACGCGCCATGGGGCGGGTGGCCCCTGTAATCTGAAATCTGGGCGTCCTCCGTTTCACAGGCGGTCAGTTGACGCGCCGCATGGCGATAGCGCGCAGCGCGCGCCTCGGAGAGCGTGTCATCAATCATCGCGCGCCACAGAAGCACCGCCGGCAGGGGGAACTCCGCACGAAGCGCTTCGGCAAGCGGCGCAAGGCACGTAAAGGTCTCGCCATCGATCTCAGGATGGCGTGCCAGGATCAGTTCTGAGGCCAAGCTGAGATCGGGGGCATCAAGGCAATAGCCCAGGGCGACTTCGATGGGAGCAAAGGTGAGTACATGTTGACGTGCCTGCTCTGCGGCTTCGATGTCGTCAAAATCGGGCAGGCGCTTCAGGTATTGCCGCAACGCGCGGGGGCAGAGCCGTCTCTCGAACCGGGCCCAAAGGGCAGACCTCAGATCCTCCTGCCGCCCCAGCGCCTCAAGGCAGGCAAAATGCGCGTCGTCCAGATCCGCTTTGTCGTGCCAGAGATCACCATTTGGCAAAGCCTGTTCGATGAGAGCCAGTGCTTCCTCCGCACGCCCCGCATCGAGCAATCGCGCGCTTGCTTCGGGTGCAATCGCATCTTGCGTGAGCTCCTCGGGTGCATAATGCGAGAGCCAGGCGTCCACATCGCCTCTCAGGTCAGCAATATCCAGCAAAAGCATCTCGCTGGCACGGTCGCGCGCGTTGCGCGCGCGGTCTTCGCGCTGTTGCGGATCGGTGATATAACCAAACAACAAGAGATCCGCGTCCGACAGAGGGGCTTCTCGTGCGCGCTCGGCGAGGGTCTCCAACCGCGCCAGTCCACTTCCTCCCAAAGCTTCTGCAAGCGCCTCTACGGTTGTATCAAACACGCCGTATGAATCTGTTGAGACAGCCTCGAAAATATCATCAGCCAAGGCAACAGGGTCACGGGTAAGCGACGACGAGAGACGCGTGACTGCCGCCATTGCCTCCTGCATGACGTTGGCAATCACGCCCTGACTATCGTCGGTGCGATCAAGGATATCATTCGCCAAGTGTAGCTGCGCCCACAGAAGATCAAACGCGAGGTCCGGCGCGTGCGGTGCAATCCTGGCTTCGATCAGTTGGGTGTGGTTCGCAAGTTCCTTGGCGAGGGTCTTTTGTGTCTTGCGCGAGATAAAACTGCGCGCCCGCCGGATCGAGGCAAAGCGTTTGCGCACATCGGCGGCAACCGTTTCGGGACCTTGATTGGCGGCGAGGGCCATCCGCACGCGCCTCTGCCGCGCTGCGTCTCCTTTGACGCTCTCTAGCAGAAGATCCGCGAGCATCTCGGCTCCCAGTGCTACAAGGTTGTTTTTATTCAATGTTTTGCCAGCCATGCGGACCCCACCTCCAGATATGGAAAAAGCGCCCGTGGGGCGCTTTGTTGTTTGGATCTGACGGCACCTCAAGAAGGAGCGTGCTCTGTCTTTGAGGGACTTAGTGCGTCCAAGGGCCGCGTCTATTGGTGGCGAAGTTTTCTCCGTAACCACCTGCCCGCAGATTAGGCTTGCGGGTCTTGGGCTCGTGTACTTCAACTTCGATGCCGTGGTCATCGGCGTATTCCAGTGCCTCTTCCTTGGTATCGAATTTGAGACGCACCTGGCTCTGGGTGTCGGAGGACGACGTCCAGCCCATCAGCGGATCCACCTCGCGCGCATCCGCAGGGGCGTATTCCAGCACCCATTTCCGCGTCTTGGCCATACCAGAGGTCATGGCGTTTCGAGCTGGCCGGTAAATCCGCGCACGCATGGCTGTCTCCTCAAGAAGATTCCTTTGCATCTATATGCGACGGATGATGGGGCGCGGCAAGGTCGCAAATATCGCTCATTTAACAGAGGTTGTATGTCGGCCACCCTGCCGGGAGAAGCAGGGATGTTTGACTTGTCCCTTGAAGTGGAACAAAAACGGACCAAACTCTGTCTGCGTGCCCGACAAGGAGTCGCCGATGCCTTACGCTCATTCCGACAAGACCCTGCCGATGATGGCCGATCGCGCCCCGGAGCGGCGCGAGAAGCTCGAAGGTGGGAAGAAATTCGTCATGCAGACGGCCTTTTCTCCGGCAGGCGACCAGCCCACCGCAATTGCCGAATTGAGCCAGGGTGTGCTCGATGGAGAGCGCGATCAGGTATTGCTTGGGGCGACTGGCACCGGCAAGACCTTCACCATGGCCAAGGTGATTGAGGAAACCCAGCGCCCCGCCATCATCCTTGCGCCCAACAAAACGCTGGCAGCGCAGCTTTACGGTGAGTTCAAAGGGTTCTTTCCTGACAACGCGGTCGAGTATTTCGTCTCATTCTACGATTACTATCAGCCCGAGGCCTATGTGCCACGTTCGGACACCTACATCGAGAAAGAAAGCCAGATCAACGAGCAGATAGACCGGATGCGGCATTCGGCTACGCGGGCCCTGCTGGAGCGCGACGATGTGATCATCATCGCCTCGGTGTCCTGTATCTACGGTATCGGTTCGGTGGAGACCTATTCCGCGATGACGCAGGATCTGATTGTCGGGCAGGACTATGACCAGCGCCAGATCATGGCGGATCTGGTGGCGCAGCAGTACAAACGCAACGATCAGGCGTTTCAACGTGGCGCGTTCCGGGTGCGCGGCGACACGCTGGAGATTTTCCCCGCTCACCTTGAGGACCGGGCTTGGAAGCTGTCGTTTTTTGGCGAGGAACTGGAGTCGATCACCGAGTTTGACCCGCTCACCGGCGAGCGTACCGGGAGCTTTGAGAAAATCCGCGTCTACGCGAATTCGCACTATGTGACACCAAAGCCGACGCTCAATCAGGCGGTGATTTCGATCAAGAACGAGCTGCGCCAGCGGCTCGACAATCTGGTGAGCGAAGGCAAGCTTCTGGAAGCGCAGCGGCTGGAGCAGAGGACCAATTTCGACATCGAGATGCTGGAGGCCACCGGGCATTGCAATGGGATCGAGAACTACTCGCGCTATCTGACGGGACGCGCGCCGGGAGAGCCACCGCCAACCCTGTTTGAATTCATCCCCGACAACGCCATCGTGTTTGCGGACGAGAGCCACGTCTCCGTGCCGCAGATTGGCGGCATGTACAAAGGCGACCACCGCCGCAAGATGACGCTCGCAGAGCATGGTTTCCGTTTGCCGTCCTGCATGGACAACCGGCCTTTGAAGTTCGAAGAATGGGACGCGATGCGCCCGCAGTCGGTCTTTGTATCGGCCACGCCTGCCGCATGGGAAATGGAGCAATCCGGCGGCGTGTTTGCGGAGCAAGTCATCCGACCAACCGGCCTACTCGATCCAGAGGTCGAGATCCGTCCGGTGGGGATGCAGGTGGATGACCTCCTCGATGAAATCCGCGATGTCACCGCGCGGGGATACCGGACGCTGGCCACAGTTTTGACCAAACGCATGGCAGAAGATCTCACAGAGTATCTGCACGAACAGGGTATCAAGGTGCGCTATATGCACTCGGATATCGACACCATCGAGCGCATCGAGATCCTGCGCGATCTCCGGCTTGGGGCCTTTGACGTTCTTGTGGGGATCAACCTGCTGCGCGAGGGGCTCGATATTCCCGAGTGTGGATTGGTGGCCATTCTGGATGCGGACAAGGAGGGCTTCCTGCGCTCTGAAACCTCGCTCATCCAGACCATCGGTCGGGCGGCGCGAAACTCCGAGGGCAAGGTCATCATGTACGCGGATCGTATCACCGGCTCGATGGAGCGCGCGATCGCTGAAACCAACCGCCGTCGTGAAAAGCAGATCGCCTACAACGAAGAACACGGTATCACGCCGGAGACGGTGAAGAAGAATGTCGATGACGTTCTGGCCGGGCTCTATGAGGGCGACACGGACATGTCCCGGGTCACCGCCACCATCGACAAACCCTTGCATGGTGCCAATTTCGAGGCTCATCTTGATGGTCTGCGCGAGCAGATGCGCAAGGCGGCAGAGAACCTCGAATTCGAGGAAGCCGCACGCCTGCGCGATGAGGTCAAGCGTTTGGAGGCGGTGGATCTGGCGATTGCGGACGACCCGCTGGCGCGCCAGTCTGCTGTCGAAGCCGCCGCCGAAGAAGCGACCCGCACGCGCGGTCGCTCCACCGCGGGCAAGGCCGGACAGCGTGGCGGCAACGTAAAGCGCCGGGGGCGGTAACGCCCCCGCAGGACCGTTGGATCAGCTTGGCACCTGACCGGTGATCATGTCGCGCACGCGGATCGCGTAGCGGTCGGTCATGCCGGAAACAAAATCGGTCAGCGCATGGGCGGCCGTGTAGTCGTCCGTTACGCCGCGCAGGTCGAGATCGACAGCGCGCACGAGCTGGGTCCAGTAGCCATGTTCCTTGAGCAAGCGCTGCGCATCCCAGTCGCAGGCCTTTAGGGCCACAAACAACGCGTGGAATTCGTCGAGGATCGTGAAGATCACTTTGCGTCCCACCACTTCGAGCGCAGTTTTACGCTGGGCGGTGAAAATGCGCGCGTTTGAGATCTCTTTCAGCCGGGCAAAGGTGGCAGCCTTGCTCGACACTTCCATCAGCCCATCATTGAAGGTGCCGTCCATGATGGCATCGTAGTGTTCAAGAAACGCCTCAACCGCGCTGTCGATGGCAGCGCCAATCGCCATCGCGCGCTGCATGCCGGTGCGCTCGCGCAGGGTCATTTCTGGCTCGGGCGAGCGGTTGGGCTTGCCGGTGATCTCTTCGAGGATTTCAGAAACCACCTCGCCGCCTAGATCGCCCACGGTCGCCGCGTCTTCGAGGTCGAGAATGCGATAGCATATGTCATCTGCCGCCTCGACCAAGAACGCCAGCGGGTGGCGGCGCCACCACCGCTCGCCAGAAGGGGTGCGTTCCTGGGGCAGGCCAAGGGCGCTTGCGACTTCGGCGAAAAGCGCTTCTTCGCCGGCAAAGCAGCCGAACTTCTTGAGGCCCACATAGGTGTCCTGCGCATCGGCGGCGGCACTGGCGGTGCAGGGGTATTTCGCAAATGCACCGAGCGTTGCATATGAGAGCCGCATGCCCCCCTCGCGCCGCGCCATTTCCAGCCGGGACACGATCCGAAAGCCCTGAGCGTTGCCTTCAAAGGCCTCAAATTCAGCGCGATGCTCGGGCGCGATGCCCGCGGCGATGCCGATCCCTGTGCCATTGTTGGCGGCAAATTGCTGCGCAAACCACGCACCGATGCTGGCTTCGCCGGAATGCCCAAAGGGCGGATTGCCAATGTCATGTACCAGACAGGCCGCCTGCACCGTGCCCGCCATCACATGCTGCAGCCCGTCCTCGAGCCGGCCATCGGCCACGAGCGCCTCGCCGACCTGAATTCCAAGGGAGCGCCCGACCGAGGAGGTCTCCATTGAGTGGATCATCCGGTGGTGGACGTGATCATGGTCATAGAGCGGATGGACCTGCGTTTTCTGCGCCAGACGGCGGAACGGCTCTGAGAACAAGATGCGGTCGTAGTCCTGCAAATAGGCGGGACGGTTGGGTTTGTCGGCATAGTCCGGGCGACACAGCCGTCTTGGGTTCAGCAGTTGTGTCCATTCCATCCGTGATCTCTCCTGCGCCGTAGGTTTGGGTCTAGAAACCCGCATGTGGTGGAAATTGCAACCGATCCCGTGGGATCAGAAATTGTCCGAAACGCGAAAGCCCTCGGGGATGGTGTCATTTCCATCAAGGAGCAGCTCCGCCATGACCTCGGCGACCTTTGGCGCCATTCCAAAACCGATCTTGAAGCCGCCATTGGCAATGAAATGACCGACGCGGCCCGGATATTCGCCCAGCATTGGGGCGCGCGTGCGGGCGCGTGGACGTACCCCGGCCCAGCGTTCCAGCACTTTGGCTCCCGCCAGTTGCGGCATGGCAGCAATCGCCCGAGAGATCACCTGATCTAGCTGAGCGTCTGGCTCGTCGGGGTGAAGAAACTCGCGCTCGCTGGTCGATCCAATGGCAAGGGTTCCATCCGCATGTGGGATGATATGCAACCCGTCGGCATAAAGCTGGGGCACGTCGCCCGCGTCATAGGCCAAAAGCGCGGCCTGGCCCTTGACGCCTGTGCCCACAAGGCGCGGCGACAGGGCATTCAGATCCAGTAGCCCCTGATAGCCGGTGGCATGGACAACCTGTCCCTCGTCGCGCCCATCGCCTTCGACCTCTATGCCGCCTGCACGCAGAGCGGCGACCAATGCGGCGCAGGCACGGCGGGGATGCATGCGCGCAGAGAGCGTGTCGTGGATCACCATGCCGGTCGGGCTTGGCGGGCACCATGCAGCAAAATCCGTCGTGGGGCGCACCTCCCAGATGGCGTTGTCCTGCCAGAGCTCGGCAGCGGTTTCACGGCGTGCATGAGCCAGTTCCAGCGCGCGGTCATCGCTGATCGGTTGCAATCGGCCCAGTCGCCCATACCCGGCAGAGATGCCGCCCGTCGCTTCAACTTCGGCCCAGAACCCTTCGGCCATCAACAGACTTTCAAGCTGAAAGGCTTTCTTCGGGTTCCAGTTTTCCGGCACATGCGGCGCGAGCGCTCCAACGAGTCCGCCGCTTGAGCCTGCACCGGGGCCCGCAGGGTCGATCACCTGCACCCGTGCGCCACGCCGGTGGCAGGCCCAAGCAATCGAGAGCCCAAAGATCCCAGCGCCGCGCACGGTGATTTCAGCAGTTGCCATTTCCATGACCTTTCGTCAGGTTCGCCCTCGTGTCATGTCCCACCTAAAGGAATTCGCGATGGCAGACCAGCAGGCACGGCTGAGCTGGCGAGAAGGCGATCTGCCTGTCTCCGATCAGTTCGACGATCCTTATTTCTCGCTGCAAAACGGACTTCTGGAGACAGAGCACGTCTTTCTGGCGGGCAATGACCTGCCCGCACGCTTTGGGCCGGGGTTTCATATCGCGGAACTTGGCTTTGGCACCGGGCTCAATATGCTGGCCGCCTGGCGCGCCTGGGAAGAAAGCGGACAAGACACGCCGCTGCACTTCACCAGCTTTGAGGCCTTCCCGATGACGCCAAGCGATATGGCGCGCGCGCTCGAGGCTTTTCCTGCCGTATCCCCCTGGGCAGACCGGTTTTTGGCAAAATGGTCCGGCGGCGGGCGTTGCGATCTGGGCAGTTTGCAGCTCAACGTGATCCTCGGAGATGCGCGCGAGGCGCTGCCTGTATGGTCAGGTGCGGCGAATGCCTGGTTTCTGGACGGGTTTGCGCCCGCCAAGAACCCGGAGCTCTGGCAAGAGGATCTTATGCAAGCTGTCGCCGACCACACCGCGGCGGGTGGGACCGCTGCAACCTATACTGCCGCAGGGTTCGTCCGTCGCGGCTTGGAGACGGCCGGTTTCACGGTTGAGCGCAGCCCCGGTTTTGGCCGCAAGCGGCATATGACACGCGCGGTACTGACCCCCGCAGCAGAGGACTGACCCATGGATCAACTCATGGCTAAGAACGATACCAGAATGGGCATTCTACTGATGATCGGCGCGACGATCATTTTTGCCCTGCAAGACGGGATCTCGCGCCACCTGGCCAGCGAGTACAACGTCTTTATGGTCATCACCATCCGCTACTGGTTCTTTGCGGCCTTTGTGATCACGCTGGCGCTGCGCCAGACCGGGAGCATCCGCGCGGCAGCGCAGACCAGCCAGAGGTGGGTGCAGATCTTTCGTGCCTTCGTACTGGTCGCGGAGATATGCGTGATGGTGCTGGCCTTTACGGTGCTCGGTCTTGTGGAGAGCCATGCGGTGTTCGTCTGTTACCCGCTTCTGATTGCCGCGCTGTCTGGTCCCATCCTGGGCGAGCAGGTGGGCTGGCGGCGCTGGGCAGCGATCGGTGTGGGCTTCATCGGGGTTCTGATTATCCTGCAACCGGGCTCTGGCGTGTTCCAGATTGCCGCGCTTATTCCGCTTTTGGCGGCCTTGATGTTTGCCCTTTATGGCTTGCTCACCCGCTATGTGGCGCGCCGGGACACCACTGCGACAAGCTTCTTTTACACGGGCGTCTACGGCATGCTTTTTGTAACGCCCCTGGGGGTGTGGTGGTGGGAGCCGATGACGGCTGCGGACTGGGGCTGGATGGCGACACTCTGTGTGACCGGAGCGCTCGGGCACTGGCTCTTGATCAAATGTTACGAGATGGCCGAAGCCAGCGCTGTGCAGCCCTTTGCGTACATGCAGCTCCCTTGGGCTGCGATGATCGGGCTGTTGGTCTTTGGCGAGGATATGCGCACCAATGTGATCATCGGTGCTGCCATCGTCGTCGCCGCAGGTCTATTCACCTTTTGGCGCGAAAGCCTGAAGCGTGCGGCCCGATAGTTCGCGTGAGAAGGGCACGGGCAGAGGCGCTTCTCCAAGCCGCGCTCGATAAACCGGCAGGCTCTCGGTCACGCGCATGACGTAATTGCGGGTTTCATTAAAGGGGATGTGCTCGATCCAGTCGATCACATCGACCTTTGGATCACGGGGATCACCATAGCGTTCCATCCAGGCGATCGGACGGTGCGGCCCCGCGTTGTAGCCCGCCGCCATCAGGACCACGTTGCCGTCGAATTCCTTGGCCAGCGCCGCAAGGTAGGTGGCGCCCAGCTTTGCGTTATATTGCCAGTCCGAGGTGAGGCGCGCGACCGCGTGCTCCTCCAGAATGCCGAGGCCCTTGGCGACCAGTTCTGCGGTGCCGGGCATCACTTGCATCAACCCGCGCGCGCCCGCATGGCTTACGACCACAGGGTCAAATTCGCTCTCGCGGCGGGCAATCGCCAGAACCATCTCGGGCGCCATGGGGAGGTCGAGGTCGGTAACCGGATGCAGCGGGTAATAGGCACCCGCAAGCTCCAATCCGTCCTGAGCAGCTCGCTTGGAGATCATCACGGCCAGATGCGGCAGTTTCATGTCGACAGCCATCTGCCCCAGTTGCAACGCCTGATCCGGGGGGAGGCTTTCCACGAGATGAGTGAGGAACCGCTCTGCAAGCGACACCTCACCGGCCTCCAGCAAGGCAATGCCTGCGGCATAGACTGAGGACTGCAAAAATGGGGCGTTGCGCCAGTTCGGGGCCTCTGGACGGGTCAGGCGCGGATCGAAGCTGCGCCCAAGCGCCTGGGCAGAGAACAGCCCGTAATAGGAGCTTTGATATTTCGCCCCCAGCCGATAGGCCGCGTGAGCCTTGTCGATCTCACCGAGCTGCGCATAGGCCCGCCCGAGCCAATATCCGGCACGGCCCACGGAGATCGGGCTTTCAACCGCGGCAAGGAAACGCGTGAAATGATAGACGGCAAGTTCCGCATCGTCGAGCTTGCGCAACGCGACATAGCCCGCAATCCATTCGTTGTCGGCGTAGCCATAGCCAGCATCGGGCGTGGCAAAGTGATAGGCCGCGAGCTTATAGGCGCGGGTATTGTCATTGTCGCGCATCAGCTGACGCGCGAAATCCGCACGTCTGCGCAGCCATTTTGCCGGCTCCCCCAGCGCCTCGGCAGAGGTGGAGCGTTCAAACATCATGGCAATCGCATCATCCTGGCGTCGCTTTGCGTCGCGCCAGGCGAAACGGTCATAGGCCAGCCCTGCATCGTCCTTGAGCGCATCCGGCACTGCAGCAATTGCCGCGTCTACGCCGTTGGCCTGCTCCTGCAAGGCAATGCGCGCTTCCGCCAGTTTGCGCGCACCATCGCTCACAAGCTCCAGCATCCGACGCGAGGACACTTTGTGCCCGTCCCAAAGCAAACGGCTGAGGCGTGCTTCGTGGTGTGCGGCCAAAAGGGTTTTGTGTCGCGCTAGATAGGCGTCGTGGACCTCCTGCGGCATCGCCATGCTACGCCAAGCGCGCACGATTTCTGCCTGGCCTTCGCCTGTGCGCCCGGCCTCGATCAGCGCTTCCCCGAGGCTGAGCGCGCCTTCGGCGGTCTGGGCCGAGGGCATATCGCGATAAAACGCGAGGATGGCGGAGTGTCCGGCCTTGGCAAGAGTCTCTTCGCTCTGGCGGCGCAGATAGTCCATGCCGGGCCAGTCGGGACGGCGGTCGATGAAGGACAATACATCGCGTGCCGTGCCTTCACCCGCGCGCAGGCGATGCCACTCGATGATGTCACGCTGGATCGAGCCTTCGCTTCCTGCATCGATCAGCGCCTCCTGCCATTGTCCGTCGCGCATCAGGGGCAGGGCGGTGTCCAGCCCGCGCGCTAGGGCGGGCGCGCCAAAAAGGGTCGCGCAAATCAGCAATGAGCAGGCGAGTCTGCGTGTCATCTCTTGCATTTTCCAGCAATCCGGGGATAGAGGCTGTGACGATAGTGCGAATGTCGCGGGGTGCAACTCAATTTCCCGCCAGCGCGCGCGTCCGGGCAAGGAATTGCCCGCATGAAAACCACTAACTGGAGCGTTCCCATGTTCAAAGGCTCTATGCCAGCCCTCGTCACCCCGTTTCGCAATGGTGAGTTGGATCTGGACACGCTCAAACACTTGGTGGAATGGCATATTGCGGAAGGGTCTACCGGTCTGGTGCCGGTTGGAACCACCGGTGAAAGCCCGACCCTGACCCACGAAGAGCACGAACTGGTCATCAAAGTGGTGGTCGAAACCGCCGCAGGCCGCGTGCCCGTGATTGCGGGCGCCGGGTCCAACAACACAGTCGAGGCGATTCGCTTTGTGGAGTATGCGCACCGCGTGGGGGCAGATGCCGCCCTCGTTGTGACGCCTTATTACAACAAGCCCACGCAGCGGGGTATGATCGCCCATTTCAGCGCGCTGCACGACTGCGCCGACATCCCGATCATCATCTACAACATCCCGCCGCGTTCGGTTGTCGACATGTCCCCTGCCACGATGGGTGAGCTGGCCAAGCTGCCGCGCATCATCGGCGTGAAGGACGCAACCGGCAAGCTCGAGCGTGTCAGCCAGCAACGGGCGTCCTGTGGCGCTGACTTCATCCAGCTCTCGGGCGAAGATGCAACCGCGCTTGGCTTTAACGCGCACGGTGGCGTCGGCTGCATCTCGGTGACAGCCAACGTTGCTCCCAAGCTCTGCGCCGAGTTCCAGGCGGCGACGCTTGCGGGTGACTACAAAAAGGCTCTGGACTACCAGGACCGCCTGATGCCGCTGCATGAGGCGATCTTTATCGAGCCGGGTCTTGTGGGTGCAAAATACGGCATGTCCAAACTGGGTCTCTGCACCGAAGAGGTGCGCTCTCCGCTCACGGGACTCGAAGACAGCACCAAGGCCAAGATCGACGCAGCCATGGCCCACGCAGGCCTGCTCTGACGACACTGGTCAGTTTTTGATTGCAGCAGCCCCGGTTCTTCCGGGGCTGTTTTGTTTTGCGGATGAGTTTTGCCGGGAGCGCCGCCCGGGACGCATCTGATTACAGCACGGCGGCCAGATGCGCGGTCTTTTCTGGGTTGCGGATCACATAGACCTTGGCGATCCGCCCGTCGCGGATTTCCAGTGCGGTCGCTTGAACCAGCCCTTCTGGCTCTTGGCTGAGGATCGCGGGCAGGCCGTTCAGCATCGCAAACCGCCAGCGCGGCGGCAGATGTGCGCCGTATTTGCGTGCAAGCCCTTCGGCAAGGCGCATCACCTTGTCGCGTCCGTAAATCGGGTTGAGCGCCGCCATGGCCTTGCCGCCCCCGTCACTGACCAATTCCACATCCTGCGCCAGAAGCTGCGTCAACGCCGCCATGTCGCCGGTCTTTGAGGCACGAAAGAAGGCCTCGGTCAGGGCCCGGCTCTCTTCGGGGGCAACCTGGCTGCGCGGGCGTTCGGATTGCACATGACGTCTTGCGCGCGATACCAGTTGGCGGCACGCAGATGGGCTGCGGTCGAGGGCACTCGCTACCTCGTCATGGCTGTTGCCAAAGACGTCATGCAGCAAGAACGCGGCCCGTTCGAGCGGGGTCAGACGTTCAAGCGCCAGCAAAAGCGCCACCGAGACATCATGATCGATCAGCTCTGCGGGATCTTCGGTCAGCAGCGGTTCGGGCAGCCAGGCCCCCGTGTAAGTCTCGCGTTTGACACGCGCCGATTTCAACTGGTCGAGACAGAGCCGTGTGACCACCCGCACGAGATAGCCGGTT
Organism: Ruegeria sp. TM1040; assembly: GCF_000014065.1. Taxonomy (NCBI): domain Bacteria; kingdom Pseudomonadati; phylum Pseudomonadota; class Alphaproteobacteria; order Rhodobacterales; family Roseobacteraceae; genus Ruegeria; species Ruegeria sp. TM1040. The sequence goes on from NC_008044.1 coordinate 166,920, forward strand.
GGGTCGCGCACCTCGCCTCGTGGTGCCGATTGCCAGCGCAAATACGCGTCCTGCAGGATGTCTTCTGCATCGGCGACACTGCCCAACATGCGATAGGCGACCGCGAAAAGACGCGGCCGCACCGAAAGGAACGCATCGGTTCCGGTATTCTCTGTGCCGTGGTTCACGCAGCAGAGGCCTCCTTGGCGGCAGGGTGGGGGGTGCGAAAACCAATTGCAATGCGGTTCCAGGCATTGATCGCCCCAATCAAGAGCGTCAGTGCGACCTGCTCGCGGGGGCTGAACGCCTTGGCGACCAGTTCATAGTCGGCGTCAGGGGCGGCCGTATCGGCAACCAGAGTTAGTGCCTCGGTCCAGGCCAAGGCTGCGCGTTCGCGAGGGGTATAGAGCGTGCTTTCACGCCATGCAGGCAACAGATGCATCCGGTCCTCGCTCTCACCCGCGTTGCGCGCGTCATGGGTGTGCATGTGGATGCAGAACGCGCACGCGTTGATTTGCGAGGCGCGCAGTTTCACCAGCTCGATCAGGCTGAACTCGAGGCCCGAGGTCTTCAGCAGCTCTTCTTGCTGCATCATCGGCTTGAAGAGATCGCCAGCGGCGGCGAATTGGTCGAGACGTTGTGTCATGGTCCAGTTCCTTTTCTGTCTTGGGGACTGACAACAGGACGCACGAGGGGGATGATCTGTGACAGGGGAGTGCAATTTTTTGCAAAAAATCTGATCAGGTCAGCAACAGGATGCCCAGAAGGATCAGCCCGGCGATGAATACCGTTTCGGTCACCAAGAGCCCGATGGCTGCGCCGCCCACCGAGAGCACCTGTTTGAGGTTGCTTTTCATGCCGACGGCGGCAATCGCGATCAGCAAGAGCCACCGCGAACAGGCGCTTAGAAAATCTGCAACAACAGGCGGGATCAGCGCCAGCGAATTGAGTGCGGCGAGCGCGATAAAGCCGATGACAAATCCCGGCAGGAGCGGAGGTTGGCGCCCTTCGGCGGAGGTCTCGATACGGGCGCGGATGAAGAGCGAGGCCACAAGCACCACAGGCGCCAGCATGGAGACGCGGATCAGTTTTACCAAAGTTGCGGTGTCTCCGGTCTCCTCCGAGATGGAAAAACCGGCCCCGACCACTTGGGCTACGTCATGAATGGTCCCGCCGAGGAAGACCCCGGCCTGAATGTGGTCAAACTGCAGGCTGCCCGCAAGGATCGGATAGAGGATCATGGCGATGGTCGACAGGACTGTGACCCCCATCACGGTGAAAATCAGCCGCTGCTCCGAGGATTTATCGCGCGGTAGGATCGCAGCAATTGCCATTGCCGCAGAGGCACCACAGATCGCAACCGAGCCCGCCGTCAGGAGTGCAAACCGCCACTCCTGACCGAAGAAGCGCGCAACCCAGAGGCCAAAGAAGATGGTCGCGACTACGCCGCCCGCGGTGAGAAAGATCAAGGGCAGTCCCAGTCCGGCGAGCACCATCATCGAGACCCGCACGCCCAAAAGCGCGACCCCGAGGCGCAGGAGGGTTCGCGCAGAAAACGCGACTCCCGGCACCGTGCGCCCCTCTTCGCCCAGAAAACTGACGGCAATCCCGAGGAGCAGCGCCATAAGCATTGCAGGCGTTGCGTAGTGTTCGGCCAAAAACTGCGCCGTGGCGGCAACGATAAAAGAGACGGCAACGCCCGGAAACAAGACCTTTGCCCTGCTGCGCAGGCGCGCAATCGAGAGGGGCAGGCGAGGGGACGGGGAGGTTTCAGGCACGGCGACCTCATCAGCTTGGGTGGTCAGGGACAGATGGTGCGGAGGCGATCCAGGCCCTGCTGCGCGCCGTGACAGGACCATAGCGCCCAATGTCCCTGCAGGAGTGGTACGCCTGTTCCTGCAACTTGGAAAGAGAGGAACATTTGTTTTTTGCGGGTCAGGGCACGGGCCGTGTCAGAACATCGCCCGTATCAGGCTGATGGTTGCAAGCGTCGCCAGAAGGATCACGACCTTTTGGCGAAAACCATCGGGTCGCGCATTGGCAAAGCCCCTGCTGCCGCACCACACGCCCAGGGCGAGTATCGGAAAGGCCATGACGGCGGCCCAAGCGGTTTCGGAGGTCACAAGCCCATGCGCCGACATCGTCGGCAAAGCCATGAGGTCAATTCCCGTCAGGAAGATGATCATGGTCGCTCGAAAAGCGGCCGGCGGCATGGCTTGCGCGGATAAAAAGGCGGCTGTCGGCAGGCCACCAACGCCTGCGGCATTGGCGGTCCCAGAAAGAATACCGACCCCAGCGTGCCCGAGGGCACCAATGGGGCGACGCAGTTGCCAGCCGCTCAGCAAGATGAGGCTCAGCAGCAAGATAAGCGCCGAGACCACCATCCGCGCATGCGTGGGCTCGAGCCGGGCCATCAAGGCGACAGCCGGGATCACCGCGATTGCGGCCCCTACCAGCAACGCAATCGCGCGGTGCCAGTCGATATGCGCCCGGATGCCACGCGCCTGAAACGCGGTCATGGCGATCTCGCAGGTGAAGACCACCGGAATGAGCGGCAGTGGATTGGTGACCATCGAGGCGATCACGATAAAGATCGCCGAGAAGCCAAAGCCCGAATAGCCGCGAATGACGGCCGCGAAAAACAGGGCAGCTGCCAGAAACAGCCCCTGCATCGCCGTGAGCGCAAAGGGCAAATCCACCAGCATCTCCGGCCCCATCAGGCGCGCGCCTGTGGACGCATGTCTGCGGCCGAGATCCCGGCAATCGCCACCGGCTTTTTCATGGCGTCGCGGCGAAAGGGCTCTCCCAGCTCCTGATTGATCAGGGCTTCGATCAGCGTGGTGATGCCTCGGCCCTGATCCTCGATCGCGTGGCGCAACGTCGCGGTCAGCTCTTCCATGGTGCGCGCGACAACGCCTTTCAGGCCGCAGGCTTGTGCAATCCCCGCATAAGAGACCTTGGTGTCGAGTTCTGTGCCCACGAAATTGTCGTCAAACCAGAGCGTCGAGTTGCGTTTTTCGGCACCCCATTGGTAGTTGCGAAACACCACCTGCGTAATTGCGGGCCACTCTGCGCGTCCAATAGCGGTCAGCTCGTTTACCGAGATGCCAAACGCACCGTCTCCGGCAAAGCCCACGACCGGGGTCTCGGGGCAGCCGATCTTGGCGCCCATGATCGCTGGCAAACCATACCCGCATGGGCCAAACAGCCCCGGGGCAAGATATTTGCGGCCTGCTTCGAAGGTGGGATAGGCGTTGCCGATGGCGCAGTTGTTACCAATGTCGGACGAAATGATGGCGTCTGAGGGGAGTGCGGACTGTATCGCGCGCCAGGCCATGCGTGGGCTCATCCAGTCGGGTTTTGCGGACCGCGCGCGGGCGTTCCAGGTGGTGCCGGGGTCGTCGTCTTCATGGTCCATCGCGGCAAGCTGCTGCGCCCAGCGGGATTTTGTTGCTGCGATATGGGCCTTGCGTGCGGAGCGCCCGGCATCTCCGGCGTCCTCTGAGAGCTGTTGCAGAATGCCATCGGCCACTTTGGCCGCGTCCCCCACAATCCCCACACGCACCGGTTTCGTCAGCCCGATCCGATCTGGGTTGATGTCCACCTGAATGATATCGGCTTCCGTTGGCCAATAGTCGATCCCATAGCCGGGCAGAGTGGAAAAAGGGTTGAGTCGGGTGCCGAGGCAAAGCACGACATCGGCATCGCGGATCAGCTCCATCGCCGCTTTAGAGCCATTGTACCCCAAGGGACCCACAAAAAGAGGATGCGTGCCGGGAAAGGCGTCATTGTGCTGATAGCCAACGCATACCGGCGCATCGAGCCGCTCCGCCAGCGCCATGGAGGCGGCGATACCCCCGCCAGAGAGCACCACGCCTGCGCCATTGAGGATCACCGGATTTTGGGCCTCAGAGAGGAGCGAGGCGGCTTCTGAGACGGCCTGCGCCCCTCCTGCAGGACGTTCGAACGTGAGGATTTCGGGGAGGGCGATATCGATGACCTGAGTCCACATGTCGCGAGGAATGTTGATCTGCGCCGGGGCCGAGGCGCGTTTCGCGTTGCAGATCACGCGATTCAGAACTTCCGCAACGCGGCTCGGGTCGCGAACCTCTTCTTGATAGGCCACCATATCCTCGAACAGTTTCATCTGTTCGACCTCCTGAAAGCCCCCTTGGCCGATGGTCTTGTTGGCAGCCTGTGGCGTCACCAGCAGCAGTGGCGTGTGGTTCCAATAGGCGGTTTTTACGGCGGTGACGAAGTTGGTGATGCCCGGGCCGTTCTGCGCAATCATCATCGACATGTTGCCCGTCACCCGCGTGTAGCCATCGGCCATCATCCCGGCGGAGCCCTCATGCGCGCAGTCCCAGAACGTGATCCCAGCCTTGGGAAACAGATCTGAAATCGGCATCATCGCGGAACCGATAATGCCAAACGCATGCTCGATACCATGCATTTGCAGTGTTTTTACAAAGGCTTCTTCGGTGGTCATGCGCATGGTTGGCTCTCCCGATTGCGGCGTGGCGAGACGCGCATTCGCGGCGCGCCATGCCTTGGTTTATGCAGGCTTGCGCGAAGGGGTTAGGGCCAGTTGTATGGTGCGGTAGTGCCAGAAGCGGTAGATGCTAGTCGGACCACCTTGTATGGCTCGCGCATCAGGACTGGCTATCCCGGATCGCCTCGGCCACATGTGCGATGCCTTGCGGGATGCGCTCTGAGGCGATCGACGAATATCCGAGCCGGTAGAAGTTGTGCCGCCGAGTGTCTCGCGCAAAAAAGGGCGCGCCGGGTTCGATCAACACACCTTTTTCGCGCAGCTTCAGGCCCACCTGCCCCATGTTGACCTGATCAGGGGCCTGCATCCAGAGAGAGGATCCCCCGTATAGGCTGCGATTGGCGGGGCACAATCCTTCGGCCTCGACCGCGCGCTCCAGTACGGCGCGGCGCTCTTGCAGGACTTTGGCGGTGCGCCGGATTTGCGCGTCGTAGTGACCAAGAGACAGGAAATAGGCAACGGTGCGCTGCACATGGCCCGGCGGATGGCGCAAGACATTGGCCCTGAGTGCGCGCGCCTGTCGGATGAAGGGCTCCGACCCCACCAGATACCCCAACCGCAACCCCGGAAAGAGCGATTTGGAGAAGCTGCCCAGATAGATCACCCGCCCATCGCGGTCGATGGATTTGAGCGCAGGCGAGGGCTGATTGCGAAAGGACATCTCGAATTCATAGTCGTCCTCCACTACCACCGCACCGATTTCAGTGGCGCGCGACAACAGCGCCTTGCGGCGCGCCATTGGCATTGTCGCGGTGGTCGGACTCTGATGGCTCGGAGTGGTGAAAATCACATCGGTGTTGGTTGCGATCTGTGCTGGCGGCAACCCGTCCTCATCCACCGCGATCACATCCAGATCGCAGCCTGTATGACTGAGTTGGTCACGCAGCGTGTAATAGCTCGGGTCTTCAATGGCGGCCTTGCGGCCGGGCTGCAACAACAGCTGCACCACGGTCCAGAGCGCGTTTTGTGCACCCAGCGTGATCAGGATTTCCTCGGGCCGGGCAATCACCCCTCGGCGCGGCAGCGTGTTGCGGGCGATATATTCGATCAAGAGCGGGTCATCCTGATCAAAGTAATCGCCGGTCATCGCAGCAAAGTCCTTTTGCCCGAGCGCCCGGAGCGCGCAGAGGCGCCAGTTGGCGTGATCAAACAGGGTGGCATCCGCCTGCCCGTAGATGAAGGGATAGCGATAGTTGCGCCAGTCACGCGGTTTGGGGGGGCTGTCGCCGCCGGTGAAATCCTGAGTGATGGCGCGGTTCCAATCGACGCTGTCCGCTTCTTTTTGAATAGGCGAGAAAGAGGGCGGCACCGGCGCGGTCTGGGAGACGAAATATCCCGACCGTCCGCGAGCGCTCAGATAGTCATTTGCCACAAGTTCCGTATAGGCCAGCGTCACGGTGATGCGGCTCACCCCGAGATGCTGCGCCAATTTGCGTGATGAGGGCAGTTTTTCACCCGCGCGAAACCGCCCCGAGAGAATGCCAGCGGCAATCATCTCCTGGATCTGGGCCTGTAACGTGCCCTGCGCATCGGTATTGAGAAAAAACGTTTCGACGGAAATGGCCATGCCGCGACCCTAGTCTGGACTTAGGGCCGGGGCAATCTGGACTGTTTGATGGGTTTGATTATGCAGGGTTTGGAATTTGGACTTGCGGGATCGATATTAAACTACAAAACTAGATATATAGAATCATGTTGGAGATCAGCTATGGATGAGGCTGTTGCCGCGCAGGGCTTTGCTGCGATGGGATCTGAGGCTCGCCTTGAAGTGCTGCGCGTCCTGGTACGCGCAGGAGAAACAGGGGTGAGCGTTGGCGATATTCGCGAGCGCACCGGGATCGCAGCGTCGACTCTGGCGCATCACTTGAAATTCCTGGCTGCCGCCGGCGTGGTCTCGCAGGAGAAAGTCGGCCGGAGCACGATCTGTCGTGCCGATCTGGCGCATCTGGAGCGTCTTGCGGGGTATATCCTGAGCGAATGCTGTCTAGATGAAAAACTGGGGCAGGTTGCAAGGGTGGCAAACGATGGCTGATACTTCTCTTTCCCTGCGGCCGATGCGGGCCGCTCTTGAAGGGATGCAGAGTCCGTGGACCCTCGGCGCGCTTATTCTGGCTGTTGTCGCTTTGGTGGATGGCGCAAATTTCTGGCCGGTTCTGAGTTTTGCAGCGCAGGCCTTGTTGTCGACATCCAAGTACATCCTTTTTGCGGTGACTCTCTTGGCCTATCTCAAGGCCACTGGCGCAGAGGCGATGGTGGCGCGGGCCTTTGTGGGGCGCGAGACACGGATGATCTTCCTTGCAGCGCTTCTTGGGGGGCTTGCTCCGTTCTGTTCTTGCGAGGTGATCCCATTCATCGCCGGGCTATTGGCGCTGGGCGCGCCGCTTTCGGCAGTGATGGCGTTCTGGTTGTCGTCGCCGCTGATCGACCCGCCGACATTGTTGATCACTGCGGCGGCGCTTGGCTGGCCCTTTGCGCTGGCAAAGGCGGTGAGCGCGGTGGCGCTTGGTCTATTTGGCGGTTTTGTCGTCAAGGCATTGCGCCGTGGCGGGCTTTTTGCGGAGCCTCTGAAACGAGCTCCTGTCAAAAGCTGCTGCGGATGCGCAGCGCCTGCCACCGATGCACGGCCCAATTGGCGTTTCTGGCAAGACGCAGAGCGCCGCGAGATATTCCGCGGTCAGTTTGTGGAGAACGCTCTGTTCCTGTTGAAGTGGCTTGCGTTTGCCTATGTGCTTGAGGCGCTTCTGGTGACCTATGTGCGTCCAGAGTGGATTGCCGCGATCGTGGGAGGAGAAGGCGTTGTCCCGATTGCAATCGCTGCGGTGGTTGGAATGCCCGCCTATCTCAACTCCTATGTGGCGCCGCCATTGTTGGCTGGATTGATGAGCCAGGGGATGAGCGCGGGTGCGGCGCTTGCCTTTATGATCGCTGGTGCCGTGAGCTCGATCCCGGCAATGGCGGCGGTGTGGTCGCTGGTGAAGCCGCGGGTCTTTGCCACCTATCTCGGGCTTGGTGTTTCGGGGGCGATCCTGTCGGGCGTCGTCTTCCAGATGATCTGAGGGCCTTTTGGGGGCGTGCTCCCGCCGACTCACGCTCCCATGCTGGTGCATGCGAGATGAGTCGTTGGGCCGCGCGCCTTCGGCGCGGGATGCGCACTAAGGGCTCTGAGGAGCAGGTTTGCCCGTCAAAGCCTGTGTCCATTCTGATAAGAGAGGCGGGTCAAGGACTGGCGGCCCCGAGGGGCGGGGCCTGCGGCCTCCTTGACCCGCAAGAGGCCTCCCGCATGCCGCAAGTGGATCTAAGTGCCGCATGTCAGACGATGTAAAAAGGCGGCCCCGAGGTGGGAGCCGCCTTTTTCAATGGGCGTGGGACCTATTGGTCAGGTTAGCCAAAGACCGTGGTCAACGCCTTGTCGACCGCATCGGTGATCTTGTCGATGTCATCCGCAGTGGCGATGAGCGCGGGCGAGAAACACAATGTGTTGTTGCGTCCGGGCACCGAGCGGTTGGTGACACCGATGATGACCCCATGATTTCCACATTCGGCGACGACCTTCTGTGCCAAGGCTTCTTCCACGGGTTCCTTGGTGTCGCGGTCCGTCACCAGCTCGGCGCCAAGAAACAGCCCCTTGCCCCGCACATCGCCGATCACAGCGTGTTTTTCCTGTAGGACGCGCAGGTTCGAGATCATCCGTTCGCCCATCTTGGTGCAGTTTTCCAGAAGGCCCTCGTCCTCGATGATGCGCATGTTTTCAAGCGCGGCCGCAGGACCCGCGGTGCAGCCACCAAAGGTCGAGATGTCACGGAAATAGTTGAGCTTGTCGGAGGTATCGTCCTTGAACAGTTCAAAGACCTCTTCGGTTGTGACCATACAGGCGATGGCTGCATAGCCGGAGGCAACGCCTTTGGCCATGGTCACGAAGTCAGGCTTGATTCCGTAGTGCTGGTAGCCAAACCAATGGGTGCCTGTGCGCCCGATGCCGCAGACGACCTCATCGATATGCAAGAGCACATCATAGGTCTTGCAGATCTCCTGCACGCGCGGCCAGTAGCCCTCTGGCGCTTCGATGACGCCACCACCTGCGGTGACGGGCTCAAGGCAGAGTGCGCCGACGGTCTCTGGGCCTTCGCGCAGGATGACTTCTTCGATCAGGTTGGCCGCCGCGATGCCGAATTCCTCGCCAGAGAGATGCTCAAGGCCAAGCTCATGCTTGCGGTATTCCATGCAATGCGGAACGCGGACGAAATCGGGGGCGAAGGGGCCGTATTGCGCGTTGCGCTCGTCCTGACCGCCCGCAGACATCGCCGCCAGCGTGGAGCCATGATAATCGCGGTCGCGGTAAAGGATCTTGGTTTTCTTGCCGCCGTATTTCTTGTGTGCGATTTGGCGCACCATCTTAAAGGCCTTCTCGTTGGCCTCGGAACCGGAGTTGCAGTAGTAGACACGGGACATACCCGGCATTTTCTCAATGAGCTTTTCGGCATAGAGCGCGCCTGGAACAGACCCGGCCGCCTGCGCAAAATAGCACATCTTCATCATCTGGTCGTAGACGGCCTTGCAGATGCTTTCGCGTCCATAGCCGACGTTGACGGTCCAGACCGCACCGGACACCGCGTCGAGCCATTCTTTGCCGTTCTGGTCCCAGACGCGCATGCCTTTTCCCTCGACGATAATCCGCGGATCGGAGGTTTCAAACGGCTTGTGCTGGACCAGGTGATGCCAGACGTGGGCCTTGTCGGCCTCGATCACATGGCTGAGGTCATTGTCGGTGAACGTGCCGTGCATGACATGTTCCTTTCATGGCTTATTCGAAGAAGAGCAGGGGCGTGATGAATGCGCCCTGTGTCGGGCGTCAGAAAATGACACTTTGCAGATGTGGAATAGGTCCAGGTGAGCGCAATGTTTAGGTCCAAAAGTAGAAAGCACATATGTTCTCAAATGTCGGCATTGGGGACATATGTGTTTGATGGCAATCTGAGCACGACGAATCCGACCGGCGGACTTCTCTGGGGCCATGTGTGCAGCCAAGGACCCGTATATGGTCGCGCAACGGGTGAAGGAGCACGGCGTTGACGGAATTCACACTGATGGTGGCGCCAAATGGTGCGCGTCGCGGTAAGGCAGACCATCCGGCCCTGCCGATGACGGCGCCAGAACTGGCCGAGACCGCACTGGCATGTCATCGCTTGGGGGCGCAGGCGCTGCACTTGCACGTGCGCGATGCCGAGGGTGTCCATTCGCTGGACGCCGGGCGCTATCGCGAGGCCATGTCACTGGTGTCTGAGGCTGTGCCCACGATGGGCATTCAGATCACCACCGAGAGCGCCGGTCTCTTTGATGTGGGTGCACAGCTGGCTTGCCTTGAGGCGCTGCGCCCGGCGGCGGCCTCTGTTTCGGTGCGTGAGATGGCGCGGGACAAGAGTTTGGCAGCGCGGGCCTATGCGCTTTGTTCGGAGGCAGGCACACAGGTGCAGCATATTCTTTACACGCCCGAATGTGTGGAACAGCTTGAGGCGTGGTATGCAGATGGAACGGTCCCCGACGAGATGCGGGACGTGATCCTTGTGCTCGGGCAGTATGCCACCGGACAGCCTGCGCGGCCCGCGATGTTGCCACCGTTTCTGGCGCTGATCGCGCCGTTGGACCTTCGCTGGTCGCTCTGTGCCTTCGGGCCCGAGGAACACGCCTGTTTGCTTGCCGCGGTAGAGGCCGGTGGCCAGGTGCGTATCGGATTTGAAAACAGCCTTGGCCCAATGGGCGGTCCTGCCTGGGCCGACAACGCTGCCTCTGTTGAGGCGTTTTTGAACCTGACCGTCGCGCGCGGTCACACCCTTGACCCGCATCAGAACATGCCGGGTGCAAATCTGCGAGAGCTGACATGAGCCACGTTTTTCCCCGTCACACAAAATCCGACCTGCCCACCGCTGTTGGTGGGGATGGCTGCTATCTGATTGATGCAAATGGAAAACGATACTTCGACGGTTCAGGCGGGGCGGCGGTTTCTTGTCTCGGGCATTCCGATGCGGCCGTGATCAAGGCCGTGCAGGAGCAGGTTGAAAAGCTGGCCTTTGCGCATACTGGTTTCATGACGTCCGAGCCTGCCGAGGCTCTGGCGGACCTGCTGATCTCAAAGGCGCCGGGCACTCTCGATCGCGTCTATTTTGTCTCTGGCGGGTCTGAGGCCACCGAGGCCGCGATCAAGCTGGCGCGGCAGTATCACCTCGAACGCGGTGAGCCGCAGCGGCGTCACCTGATTGCCCGGCGACAGAGCTATCACGGCAACACACTGGGTGCCCTTGCAGCTGGAGGCAATGCTTGGCGGCGCCAGCAGTTCGACCCGCTTTTGATCGGCGTGTCGCATATTGCGCCTTGCTATGAATACGTGGATCGCAGCGACGGAGAGAGCAGCTTTGACTATGGCCAGCGGGTCGCAAATGAGCTCGAAGCTGAAATCCTGCGTCTTGGTCCCGACACGGTCATGGCCTTTATGGCCGAGCCCGTGGTTGGAGCAACCCTGGGGGCTGTGCCTGCGGTCGAGGGCTACTTCAAGCGGATCCGCGAGATCTGTGATACCTATGGTGTGTTGCTGATCCTCGACGAGGTGATGTGCGGCATGGGGCGTACCGGACATCTTTTTGCTTGCGACGCAGATGGGGTGGCGCCTGACATCCTTTGCATCGCCAAGGGGCTCGGCGCGGGCTATCAGCCGATTGGAGCGATGCTCTGCTCCAGCGCGATATATGATGCGATTGCGCAGGGCACGGGGTTCTTTCAGCACGGGCATACCTATCTCGGGCATCCGGTTGCCACAGCGGCAGGGCTTGCAGTGGTCAATCAGATGCTGGAACGCGACCTGGTTTCGCGCGTGGCGGAGAAGGGCACGCAGTTGCAAGCGGCGCTGATGGAGCGATTTGCGCAACACCCCAATGTGGGTGATATCCGCGGGCGCGGTTTGTTTCGCGGTCTCGAATTGGTGCAGGACCGCGACAGCAAAGCCCCGTTTGATCCGGCACATGGTCTTGCCGCGCGGATCAAGCGGGCCGCGTTGGAGGCGGGTCTGATCTGTTATCCGATGTCGGGCACGCGCGATGGCCGGATGGGCGATCATATCCTGCTGGCACCGCCCTTCATCCTGAGTGAGACGCAGATCGAAGAGATCTGCGACAAGCTGGCGATTGCAATCGAAGAGGGGCTCGCCTCGATCTGATCATACACTTGCTTTCTGCCAGGTCGCTTAGGGCGGCTGGATTGTACTTGCCACGCTGCCGCCCATTGCACTGTGCTCTGGGATGGTTTCAATATGCCGCGACATCGAGACGACACAGCGCCCCGGCGGCAGAAAAGGACAGCGATCATGAGCCAGTACACTCAGACACCCGGAGCTCGACCGCAGCAGGTGCTATGCGATCTGCGCAGCGATACCGTTACGCGTCCTGATGCCGGCATGCGCGCTGTGATGGCCGACGCGGAGGTCGGGGATGATGTCTATGGCGAAGATCCAAGCATCAACCGCCTCGAGTCCGCCTTGGCGGAGCGCGCAGGAAAAGAGGCGGCTCTGTTCCTGCCCACTGGCACCCAGAGCAATCTTGTCGCCATGCTGGCCCATTGTGGTCGCGGCGAGGAGGTGATCACCGGGCGGGACTACCACGTCTACAAATACGAGGCGGGCGGCGCCTCGGCACTGGGCGGCGTTGTTCTGGACGCTCTGCGCGTCTCAGAGGATGGCGGATTGGAGCCTGCAGAGATTGCAGCCGCCATCAAGGAAGATGACTCGCACCATCCGATCTCGCGGCTGCTGTCACTGGAGAATACCCACAACGGTAAGGTCGTGTCGCTGGCGCGATTGGACAAGAGCATCGCGGTCGCGCGCGACGCCGGGCTCGCAGTGCATCTGGATGGGGCGCGGGTTTTCAACGCGGTGACTGCGCTGGGCTGCGAGTTGACCGACATTGCTGGGCGCTTTGACAGCGTCTCGATATGTCTCTCAAAAGGGCTTGGCGCGCCGGTTGGCTCTGTTCTGGTTGGCCCCACAGAAATCATCGTGCGGGCGCGACGTCTGCGCAAGATGGTAGGCGGCGGCATGCGTCAGGCTGGTGTTCTGGCGGCAGCGGGGCTCTATGCGCTGGAGCATAACGTGACGCGGCTCGCAGAAGATCATGCTCGGGCAGCCGAGCTTGCTGAGACATTGCGCGGGCTCGGGGCCGGCATGGTCGCGCACAACACCAATATGGTGTTTTTCACACCCGAAGCGGGGAATAACGCGGCGCTCGGTGCAGCGCTAGCCGAAGCTGGAGTGGTCATCTCCGCCGGTGGCACCGGCGCCATTCGAATGGTGCTCCACAAGGATGTTACCAGTGAGGGGTTCGAAGCGACATTGGCGGCTTTGCGATCCCATTACGGATAAGCCTAGAGAGCTGAGGGCGCCGGGGTGGTTCCCGCCCCCGGCGCCGCGCCAGCGGCGCGGCGGGACTGCACACCACACGGTGATGCGCAAACTCTAGGCGCGCAGTCTGGCCTCCGCAGCTTTGAGGTCGGTCAGGAACTTGAAGAACGGTCCCGGACCGTAACTGACCCGCGCGACATTCAAAGCCGCAATTTCTTTGAGGGACTGGGCCTGCCCACGCATCATTACGTTTACCGGCAGGTGCGTATGCTCCACACAGTGCGCGATGAGGTCGAGCTCTGTAAGCCCCGGCACAAAGAAACCGCAGGCTCCGGCCTCTGAATAGGCGGCTGCTCGCTCGAGCGCCTCTGGCAGCTGGTCTCGATGCGTCTCGGGGTCGCGTCCAAGGAACAGATCGGTCCGGGCGTTGATAAACAGCGGCACGCCTTCTTCTGCCGCGACCGTTTTGATGGCGTGAATGCGGTCGACCTGTACGGAAACCGGATGCAATCCCGAGCCGCCCACAACGCGGTCTTCGAAATTGATCCCGACGGCGCCCGCACGCAGGACCTTGCGAACGTTCTCGCCAACTTCGGAAGGCGCGGTTGCATAGCCGCCTTCAAAATCGACCGTGACAGGGACAGAAACCGTTTCACAGATCCGCGCCACGATGCGCAGGACAAAATCAAGGGGTATGCTCTCACCGTCTGCGTAGCCATGTGCTGCCGCCATCGACAAGCTTCCTGTCGCGACCGCAGGCGCACCGTTTTCAGCCAGTGCTTTTGCGCCTGCTGCATCCCAGATGTTGTAGAGCACCACTGGATCACCTTTTTGGTGGAGCGCGGCAAAGCGCGTGGCTTTTTCAATCTGCGACATGGGTAAATCCTCTCTTCAAATGCTCTGCGCCACTCAGTACGGCCAGTGCGGCCCGGTATGGCAGGTGCCCTGAAATAACACAGACAGAAAATCGCGCCGCCTGAGATCGGGCGCCGATCTCAGGATTTCAAATCTGCGCGCGGGAGGCTGCAAATCCCTGTTTGCAAAGGGGGCAAGCGTCGCGTCGGCCCGAGCTCAGATTTCCTTGCGGGCGCGCAATGCAGCCGAGATCGTGCCATCATCAAGATAGTCCAGCTCGCCGCCGATGGGCACACCCTGCGCAAGTGACGTGAGTTTGACACGTCCAGACAGTTGATCTGCGATGTAATGCGCCGTGGTCTGGCCATCGATCGTCGCGTTGAGTGCGAGGATCACCTCACTTACCCCTTCGGTGGAGACCCGATCCACGAGGCGAGGGATGCGCAGATCTTCGGGGCCAATGGCATCAAGTGCTGACAACGTGCCGCCCAGGACGTGATAGCGTCCCTTGAACACACCAGCGCGCTCCATCGCCCAGAGGTCCGCCACATCCTCGACCACGCAGAGTTCGCCATTGGCGCGCGTCTCATCCTCGCAGAGCGCGCAGATGTCGCTCGTGCCCACGTTGCCGCAGTTGAGGCACTCGCGCGCGGTCTCTGCAACACGGCTCATGGCATCGGCGAGTGGGGTCAGGACAAGCGCACGCTTGCGGATCAGGTGCAACACAGCACGGCGCGCGGAGCGGGGGCCAAGCCCCGGTAGCTTGGCCATCAATGCAATCAATGCCTCGATATCGCTGTTGTCCTGCGCAGCCATTCCTCTGCTCCGTTCTGCTTCTGTTCAACTAGGCCGCATTGCGCGGTGAAGTGCAAGCCCTGCTGGCATTTGCAGGCAGAGCCTGCGCGCGGTCATGAAAAAAGGCGACCCTCGGGCCGCCTGAATTTCGCATGTCACTGGCGTCAGAACGGCAGTTTCATGTCCTTGGGAAGGCCCAGACCTTCGGTGAGTTTGGTCATTTCGTCCTGCGCACGCTCGGCCGCTTTGGTCTGCGCGTCCTTGACGGCGGCGAGGATCAGATCTTCGACCACTTCCTTGTCATCCCCGTTGAAGATCGACGGGTCGATATCCAGCGACTTCAGATCGCCCTTTGCGCTCGCGGTCGCCTTGACCAGCCCGGCACCGGCTTCGCCGACAACCATGATATTGTGCAGCTCTTCCTGCATTTCGCCCATTTTGGACTGCATCTCTTGGGCTTTTTTCATCATCCCGGCCATATCGCCGAGGCCGGAAAGGCCTTTAAACATATCCTATCACTCCTGATTTCAGGTTTGCCACGTTAGATATGTGAGCGGCTGCGTGCAGGCAAGGGCAAAGCCTCTGGTGCTGCGCGCCGGCGCATGGGTCACTCCTCGAAGGGGTCCCATTCGTCTTCGACCTCGGGCAGGGCTTCGGCCTGAACCTCGGCGGCCAACTCCTCTTGGGTGCGGATCTTGGTGATCTTTGCCTTGGGAAAGTTCTGAAGGACCGCCTGAACAAGCGGATGTGCCGAGGCTTCGGCCCGCAGAGCGTTCTGCGCCGCATCGCGCAGCTCTGCGATCGTGGGCGCGTCGCCATCCGGGGCGATCGAGACGACCCAGCGGCTGCCGGTCCAGTTCTGGAGCGCAGTGCCGATCCGGGCCGCGAGATCCTGCGGGGCATTGGCGGCGGGGGTGAATTCGATCCGACCCGGCTGATAAGACACGAGCCTCACGCCTGTTTCGACCTCCACCAGCAGTTTGACATCGCGGTGATGGCGGATCAATTCGATCACATGTTCGAAGCTGGGATAGCGCGCGAGAGCGCTGTCGGCGCGCTGTGCAAGAACTGCGCTCTGTCCGCCGGAAGTCGACATCGTATGGCCTCCGCGCGGGTCCCCACCGGGCGCGCCTTGCGGCGGGGCGGAGGCGTAAGCCGGAGCCCCGCCTCCCCCGCCCGCCGCAGGCGATCCCATGCCCTGCATGGGGTGTCCGCCGCCCGGCCCACCTGGATGTGGCGGCGGCGGTGTGTCCTGCAGTTTGCGCAGCAATTCTTCTGGCGAGGGCAGATCGGCCACATGGGTCAGGCGGATTACCGCCATTTCGGCCGCCATCATCGCATTGGGGGCGGCGGCGACTTCTTCGAGCGCCTTGAGTAGCATCTGCCACATCCGCGTCAGCACTCGCATCGGCAGGCGCGCCGCCATATCCTGTCCACGGGCTCGCTCATCAGGGCTGATGGTAGGGTCCTCGGCGGCATCCGGCGTGATCTTCACCACCGAAACCCAGTGGGTGATCTCGGCCAGATCGCGCAGCACAGCCATCGGATCGGCGCCTTCGGCGTATTGTGCGGACAATTCTGTCAGTGCTGCAGCGGCGTCGCCGCGCAGGATCATATCCATCAGATCCAGCACCCGGCCCCGATCGGCAAGGCCAAGCATTGCACGGACCTGATCGGCCGTGGTTTCTCCGGCACCATGGCTGATTGCCTGGTCCAAAAGGGATGTCGCATCCCGGGCCGATCCTTCTGCCGCGCGGGTAATGAGCGCCAGCGCATCGTCGGCAATCTCGGCCTGCTCGCTGGTCGCAATCCGGCGCAAGAGGTCGATCATCACCTCCGGTTCGATCCTGCGCAGATCAAAGCGTTGACAGCGGGAGAGCACCGTCACAGGCACCTTGCGGATCTCGGTGGTGGCAAAAATGAACTTCACATGCGCGGGCGGCTCTTCCAGCGTTTTCAGCAACGCATTGAAGGCCGAGGTCGACAGCATGTGAACCTCGTCGATGATATAGATCTTGTAGCGCGCCGAGGCCGCACGATAGGCCACGCTGTCGATGATCTCGCGAATGTCGCCCACGCCGGTGCGCGATGCGGCGTCCATCTCCATCACGTCGACGTGGCGGCCTTCCATGATTGCGGTGCAGTGCTCGCACTTGCCGCAAGGCTCAGTAGTGGGGCCACCTTGGCCATCCTCGCCAATACAGTTCATGCCCTTGGCAATGATCCGCGCGGTGGTGGTTTTGCCCGTGCCGCGGATGCCCGTCATGATGAAGGCCTGCGCAATGCGATCCGCGGCAAAGGCGTTCTTGAGCGTGCGCACCATAGCGTCTTGCCCGACGAGATCAGCAAAGGTTTCGGGCCGGTACTTGCGTGCCAGAACCTGATATTGTCCGCTCTGTACTGCGTCAGAGATCTCGGGGCTGTGCTCGCTCATGAGGGCCTTTCGAATGGTCTTTAGGGGCGCAGGCCGGATTCGACCCCAGCGCCAAGTGTTCCGTGCAAACTAAGCTCCGACGACAGCTTCGTCCACCGCTGTTGGGGATGATCGTGCAGAATGGCGAGGTGACAGAAAAGACTACCTGTAGGACGCTTTGGCAGGCTAAGGTGACAAGACGGTATCGCGGATATGGGTCCGCGGCTCCCGGGGGGGAGAGTAAATGGTAAGTGCTACGAAATTGCAGCCGCAGCAGGCTGAACCAACTTTGTCGCTACATGCGCTTTCGGTGGGCGATGGGATCCTCGCCCTGAGCCGGGCGCCCGGTGCAGGGGGCGATTATGCCGCCGATCTGCGCCTGATCCACGAATGGCGCCCGTCTATGGTGATCTCGATGACCACGCGCGTCGAGCATGTTATCCTTGGCGTAGAGACTCTGGGCACGGACATTCAGGGGCTTGGCAGCCGCTGGTTTCATATGCCGGTTGAGGATTACCAGACCCCGACAAAGGATCTTGAGGATCATTGGCATCAGGTCAGCGCGCTCGCGCGGCAGGCCTTGTCGGGTGGAGGGCGTGTCCTTGTGCATTGCCGTGGCGGCTGTGGACGATCCGGCATGGCAGTGCTCCGGCTGATGATCGAGAGCGGCGAGCCGCCGGATGCAGCTCTTGCACGGCTCAGGGCCCTGAGGCCCTGTGCGGTGGAAACGGATGCGCAGATGGCCTGGGCCTATGGCCGCCGTCGCCAAGCGCCGCCAGCATAGGCCGAGCAGCTTAGCTCATCAGACGTGGTCTCTGTGCCCCCTGCGGGTGGCGAATTGAGGGCGCTTGCACGGGCGGACGCGCTGGGCGGGCTTCGCCAAACGCGCGGGGCATGTCTGCGCTGGAGGTGCCATGCGCGCTGCCCCCGTCTGCCGACAACATTGCATCCGCAAATCGGTCCAGCGTCTCTGTTTTGGTCGTGGCCTGCACATCGCAAAACACCCGAATACGGGCATGACTTGCGGCAAATCGCGCCGGGCAGGCTTTCTCACAGCCATCGAGGCGGCTTTCACCACTGATTTCGAAATCGTCTTTCGTAAGCCCGCGGGCGCTGTCGAGCGCTTTTGCCAGCGCCGCCAGCATCCGCTGCGCCGCTGGGCAGGGGCGCCCGAGGTGCAAACATGTTGTTGATACAAACTCATGCGTGCCCGCGTCACGCGTCTCTGTGTGGTCCGTCATTCTCGTGCCCTCCGCACTCGGATCAAGGGGCCGTAGGGATGAGCGGGACATCGGATGGGATCAGGCCCTTCGGGCGCGGAGTGATCAGCCATCAGACCTCCTCCGAGACACCCCGCCCGGCTTCAGGTTTACATTGCCGATGGCAGGTCTCCTGACTTGCGGGTCATCGCGAACCGGCCCTTCCCGACCCTTTTTTGCCGGTTACGACGTTGGGGTCAGTGGCTTTGCCGGGGAACTCGCCGCTCACAGTTGCGGGGGCAGTCACGGACTTGGCGGGACCCAATGGTCCAAAGCCTCACCGTATTCCCTTTTCATCCCACCCCAAACAGAGGCAGGAACCATCTGTCTGGATGCTACGCAGCGGTAAGTCGCCTCGTCAACTGGGATCTTTCTGCGAGCGCGAAATAGGTCAGCGGCGCGGCACAAGACACATGGGATGCGCAAGACAATGCGAGGATGTGCAGGTAGGGAGCAGGCTCATCAAACACAAAACCCCGCCTGGGGCGGGGTCGTGTGACAAGTGAGAGGCTGGACATCGACCCAAGCGGGGCTCGTTGTGGCTGCTTCCTTCCGGACCTGACCAGGTTGGCGAGGCGCTTGCCCGCGCCAACCTCTCGAATCCCGATATAGGGAAGCCGCGGAAAGATGACAACCCGCTGCCGGTTTGAATCCTCGTGTGTCGCGCGCTCAGAGGCGCAGCTTCAGCGCCAGAAACCCAGTGTCGAGCTCTGTTGCGGAGCGGGCCACATTCTCGGGCAATTCATGGAGGTGGCGCCTGGCACCCGGGCCCGTGAGGGCAATCGCATCCACGCCCAAGTCCGGGCTGAAGCGCCAGGGCGCCGGAAAGACGGCGGAAAGGTCATGTGCAGAGGCCACATAGGCGCCGACCACATCCCGGATCATCTGCGGCGGCAGGGGCAGACCGGGCGCATCCATAAGCATTCGAAAATTGCCACCGCCGCTGCTGCGGTAGCTGTTGAAGGCAACTGCAAACTGCTGGTCCCCGTGCATGGGGCGGCCATTCCACTGCAGGTTCCTGATCCGCCCCGGCCCTTCATGGAGCCTGCGTCCTTCGGCATCAAATCGCGCGTGCTCTCGAGGGTCGATTTCATACTGCAGGCCGAAAATGACATCAAAGTTGTGCCCCGGGCGCGCAGGATCTGCCAGCAGGCGCGCGTCTGCATCAGGCTCCAGCTGATTAAAGAGCCCTGCGGACATCTCGAGCCAGTCTCGCACTTGATGGCCGTTGACGATGATGCAGCGCAACTCGTTGGGGTAACTATAAATATCTGCGACATGACGGCGCGAGATCTCTCCCGGTGGGACGTCCGTGTAATTGAGCGGCCCGGCGCGCCCGCCAAATTTGGCCGGCGCCACGGCAGACAAAAGTGGCAGGTCCGCATACTCTGATTTCAGCAGCATCGGCTGCACTGCGGCAGCCTGTGCCGTCGCAATGAGTGCGAGGGCGCGATCTTCAGCAAAATAGGTGAAATAGGAATGATGTGCCTCGGACAATGTGCCGACTTTTGCCGCCATCTCGGCACGCGTCTGTTCGTGGACATCCCGTAGCGCCAGAACGAGATCTGGTGCCTCAGAAACAACCGGGCGCAGACCGTCGCGGGTTTGATGCGCTACGGCGCGTAGCGCCGCGCTGCCGCCTTCAACGCGCCAGCCCTGTGGCGTCTGACGCAGGCCGAGATCTATCACCCCGAGATGAGACCCGCCGGACCCGGGCATGACGACCGGAATCTCCCAGTCACGTCCCGAGCCGTCGGGCGGTGGGAGCAACAAATGCGTATGCCCTCCGATGGCTGCGTCGAGACCGGGCAGACGCGACAGGGGGCGAAGCGCGTTTTCCATTCCGTCCCGCGCAGTGTCATCGCCTTCTCCTGTGTGGGCGAGGGCAATCACCACATCCGCACCGGACGCCCGCAGGTCTGAAATCGCAGCCTTTGCGCTGCGCAGCATGTCATCCACATGCAAGCGTCCGGCCAGATGGTCCGCGTCCCAGAGCATGGTTTGAGGGGGCAGCACCGACAGCAGGCCAATCTTGACCTCCGCCACACCATCCTGGCCACCTGTCGCCCTTCGAAAGTGCCGCGTCAGGATCAGATGTTTGTGAACTGGCAAGGTGTCATCTGCTGAAAGCGGTGTGATGTTGCTGCTCACCGCAGGGCAGGGGAGCGCTGAGAGAACCCGGGACAAGGCGGATAGGCCGTAGTTGAACTCGTGATTGCCGAGGCCGACGGCATCATACCCGAGGACCTCAAATGCATGGATAGCAGGCGCCAAGGCGCTGTCCGTTGCCAGAGCCGGTTCTGCAAGCGGCGAACCTTGGAGCCAGTCGCCATTGTCCAAGAGTACAGCAATATCACCAGCTTCGGCTGCCTCTTTCCGGGCCTCTGCGATCAACTGAGCCGTGCGGCTGAGGCCGATGCCGGGGTGCTCTTGATCGGCGTAATAATCAAAGCCGAGAAGGTGACTGTGGACATCAGATGTCGCAAGCACGCGCAACCGCCCCGTCACGCCAGGTTGGTCGCCCGCCTCTTCTTGCGTTCCCGTGGCATCTTGATCGTCTTGGGTCATTCTATGCCATTCACCATCGCTCACAGGCGCCGTTCCGATATGGAACGCACCCGGTGCTAGATCTGTTTGTTAACGATTAGAAGAACAGAGACATGGGCCTCTGAGAAACCCCTGCGATGGGCTTTTTTTGAGTTTTTGAAAAGCGTGGCATTTTTGCTTGTGTGTATGACTCGATCACGGCATCACGCCTATCGCGGGCTGGCCAGTCATCGCCTATATAGGACGGTGACTTGAAATAAATTTCGGAAAGTGAGGCGGTTATGAAGCGAGCGGAGCAGGTGACCTTTGGTGGCAGCGGTCTCGATCGCGCCGCGCTTTTGCGTGCAGATGGCGATGCGCTTCAGACGCTTTGGGACGCCGCAGATGTCCAGATCATGCTTTTGTGGCGTGGCAAACCCTTGTGCGTTTTTGCGCCGGATCATGCCGAAATCGAGGGGCTGGCGTTTTTGAACGCGCGCGATCCGCTTGTCTCTGGGCGCCGTGCGGAGGCGCTTTTTCTGGGCCGGAGCGCAGAGGGGGCGGGGTATTTTGCCGTGAGCCTCGAGGACTGGCAGCCTGAGGGGCTTGATACAACCACGCTCGACAGTTTTCTCGATCCAAGCGAACAGCGTCATCCGGACCTACCGGACTCATATGCTTTTTTGGAATTGCGGCGGGTCATGACGCATCTCTCGGCCCGTGACGCAGAGCTGGCGGCAACAGCCAAGGCAATGCTCAGTTGGCACGCGAGCCATGGGTTCTGTGCCTGCTGCGGTGAGCCCAGCCGGGTGGAGCAAGCTGGCTGGCAACGCCGCTGCCCGAGCTGCAACGCGCCGCATTTTCCACGCACCGATCCGGTGGTCATCATGCTAATCACACGCGGGGATCGCGTTCTGATGGGACGGTCGCCCGGATGGCCCGAGGGCATGTATTCGCTGCTTGCGGGATTTGTAGAACCCGGAGAGACGCTTGAGGCGGCTGTGCGGCGCGAAGTACTGGAAGAATCCGGAGTGAGGGTTGGCGAGGTCGGCTACCTTGCCAGTCAGCCCTGGGCCTTTCCCATGTCGTTGATGTTCGGGTGTTCCGGCGTTGCACTGAGTGAAGACATCACCCTTGATCCACAAGAGCTAGAAGACGCATTCTGGATGACACGCCAAGAGGCGATGGACGCGATCGCGGGTCATCATCCCAAGGTGCGTGCCCCGCGAAAAGGTGCGATTGCGGGTTTTCTTTTGGAAAACTGGGTTGCAGATACACTTGAGTAACCAACATAAGTTATCTTGAAGCCAGAACACCCGGTGAAATACAGTTTTGCCGACCCAACCCGTGACCAAACGACAGGTCTGAGATATGCACTTCGAAACCAAAGAAGATACCGATAGCCCCATCGACGAGGTGTTCGCGGCGGTCACGGACTTTGAAAGCTTCGAGCGATCTGCAATCCGACGTGGCGTTGAAGTGCGCCGAAACGGCGACAGTGATGCGGCGCCCGAAGACCTATCTTGGGATGTGGTCTTTATGTTCCGTGGGTCTGAGCGCAAAATGCGGGTAGAGGTCGCCGAATGCGACCGTCCCAACACGGTTGTTTTTGCGGCCACCGGAAGCGGCATGACCGGTCTGTTGCGGGTGGATCTGATGGCCTTGTCTCCGCGACGGACGCGGATGACCGTGCGTCTGGAAATGAAGCCCAAAACTCTGGCGGCGCGACTGTTGGTGCAATCCCTGAAACTGGCACGCAATAAGCTCAATCGCCGCTATCGCAAGCGCGTAGCCGAGTTTGTCGACCTGCTCGAAAACCGGCAGTCTCAGACCGCATAGTTGCGAGCACCTCCTGCGGCCACGCCTTCCCCACAGCCAAATTCCTTCGCAAGGACTGACCTCGTGTGCATTGCATTTAATGCATTTTGAGTCTGATTGTTCTTTGTTTTTCCAAAGTTGTTAATCGCCTTGTGTCAGGATGCAGATCGAACTGCAGGACTCAAGGAATAGTGAATGTACCGCTTGCTGGATTGCATCACGCAAGAACATGATTACGCGTTTGTCGCGGTTGCGGCTCTGATCTGCGTGATCGGGTCGCTTTTGTCGGTTCATATGTCCGGGCGGCTGACTGAATGGACCGGCAAGCGAAAGATCGTGCAGCTCCCCCTGGCTGGCCTGGTGACGGGCGCGACGATCTGGTCCACGCATTTCATTGCTATGACAGCCTATGACCCGGGGTATGAACATGGCTATGAGCCTGTGTTGACGGCCACATCGCTCTTTGTGGGGGTGATCGGCTCTTTTGCGGCGAATGCGAGTCTGGCCTTTGTACCCGGTCGCGGGGCGCCGGTGCTGGCGGGCGGCCTGTTTGGCCTGACGGTATCGGCCATGCATTACACCGGAATGCAGGCCTATCTGGTGCCGGGTACGCTGTATTGGAATACCGGTGCGGTTGCGGCCTCGGTGCTTTTGGGCGTCGGGCTTGGCGCGTTGAGCTATGTGCTGATGGCGCGCCCGATGCGGGGCATTGTGGGGCGACTGGGACCGGCGCTGGTAATGGTGTTGGCGATTTGCCTCATGCATTTCACCGGCATGAGCGCGATTGAGGTCCTGTTTGATGTCGCGGTGGATGTACCGCCCAAGACCATTTCCGACAACGCCATGGCCCTGCTGGTTTTTGCGGTGACGGCAATCATTTTGCTGATCGCCATGGCCTCTGCGAGCATCGAGGTGAACATGGAGGATGATGCCCGCGATCAACTCAACCACGCCGCCACCCATGACCCGCTGACAGGCATGCCCAACCGCATGTGGCTCACCCGGAAGCTCGACGCGCTGAAGATCCGGCTCGACGAGAACGAGACCAGGCGCTGCGCGATCATGACCATCGATCTCAACCTCTTTAAGGAGGTGAACGATGTGTACGGACACAGTGCCGGCGATGCCGTTCTGCGGTGTGTGGCGTTGCGGATGATGCAGCATGAGGGTGAGGGCGAATGTGTCACGCGCGTAGGCGGGGACGAGTTTGTGGCGATCAAAGAGGGTTTTCGCCGGATGGAGGAGGTGCTGAGCTTTGCCGAGCGTCTCCACGCAGCCATTGTCGAGCCGGTCGACTTGGAGGATGTCTCTCTGCGGGTGGGGGCTTCGATCGGGATTGCGACAACCATGGATGACGGCCGCGACCCTGCGGATCTGCTCCACAAGTCGGATGTGGCGATGTATCGCGCCAAGTCGGATCCAGACACGCCGATTTGTCGGTTCAATGCGGAGATGGACCGCCGCAGTCGTGAAAAGACCCAGATTGTGCATGACCTGCGTCTGGCGGTGGACAACGACGAGTTCGAGCTGGTGTATCAGCTGCAAAATGCGCTCGACACGATGGAGCCGGTTGGATTTGAGGTGCTGTTGCGCTGGAACCATCCAAAACGCGGGCGGGTGTCGCCGGATGTTTTTATTCCGATCGCCGAGGAAACAGGCCTGATTCGAGACATCGGTCATTGGGTCTTGCGCGAAGCCTGCCGAGAAGCCTCACTCTGGCGCCGTCCTTTCAGTGTGGCGATCAACGTGGCGCCGCAACAGCTGGTTCAGCCCTCGTTTGTCGAGGATGTGATGGACATCCTGATGGAAACGGGCCTGGATCCCGCCCGTCTTGAACTCGAAGTCACCGAAGCCAGCATCATCGACGATCAGGCCCATACCTTGAAGGTGATGCATAAGCTGAAATCGATCGGCATTCGTATTGCGATGGATGATTTCGGCACGGGTTACTCTTCGCTTGCGACGCTTCAGGCGTTCCCGTTTGACAAGATCAAGATCGACCGCAGTTTTGTGCAGGATGTTCACAAGGACGCGCAGCGTGCTGCGATTGTGCGCTCGACACTGCTCTTGGGCGCGGCGTTGGATATTCCAGTGCTGGCTGAAGGGGTCGAAGTGGAAGACGAGTTGCGCTTTCTGCGCGCGGAGAGCTGCTCGTCGGTTCAGGGCTTTTATTTTGGCAAACCGATGCCACGCGATGATATGCGCGCGATCGCCTGCCGGGATGATGGTGAGGCGGACGTCGGTGTCGCCTGATGGGGCGGCAGCCTAGGGTCAGGACCCATTGATTTCCGTCCAGCGGCATGATTCACGGTTCGAAAACGAGCGTTGAACATGTCTGATCTTTCTGGCTTACGGACGCGCAGATGGCGCGTCTCAAGCCCTTCTTTCCGAAGTCTCATGGCAGACCCCGCGTCGATGACCGGCGCGTATTGAGCGGGATTATCTTCATTAATCGTAATGGGTTGAGATGGTGCGACGCCCCTTCGGCCTATGGCCCGCACAAGACCCTCTATAACCGTTGGAAGCGGTGGAACGACAAGGGCATCTTCGCCCAGATGATGGCGGGCCTGGCTGCCGAGCACGGCGAAGAGAAGACCGTGATGATCGACGCCACCTACCTGAAGGCCCACCGTACTGCGACCAGTTTGGGCGTCAAAAAAGGGGGCGTGGACGCCTGATCGGCCGCACCAAGGACGGCATGACCACCAAGTTGCATGCCATCTGCGACAGTCGGGGACGTCCACTCAACCTGTTCGTCACCGCCGGTCAGGTCAGCGACTACAACGGTGCACGAGCATTGCTGAGCAGCCTACCGGATGTCGAGTGGCTACTCGGGGACCGCGGATATGATGCCGACTGGTTCCGGGAAGCGTTGAACGACAAAGGGATACGCGCCTGCATCCCTGGACGGAAGCAACGGAAGAAACCGGTAAAGTACGACAAGCGCCGCTACAGGAGGCGCAACCGGATCGAGATCATGTTCGGCAGGTTGAAGGATTGGCGGCGTATCGCAACGCGATACGACAGATGCCCAAAGGTCTTCCTGTCAGCCATCGCCCTCGCAGCACTCGTCATTTACTGGCTATGAGTCCTGACCCTAGTGAAAATCCCGGCTTGGAAACAGGCGCTTGGCCTGTTCGCGTGGATGGCGCGCGCTTGTGGTGGCCTGTCTGGGGCGGGGGGCGTCATCGGCCTGCGGTTGGGTGATCCCCACGGCCTCGTCCAGCGGGTGCCCAAGGTCGGAGAGCCGGTGCGACATATCGGTGATCTCCTGGGCGATCAGATGCACGACGATCCCTTCGCGTTGCAGATATCCGCGCACCTGCAGCAGCCGCCCTCCCATGACGATGCGGCGATATTGTTCATAAATCTTGGGCCAGACGACCACATTGCTGACCCCGGTTTCATCCTCCAGCGTCAGAAAGATGACACCCGATGCCGTGCCGGGGCGCTGGCGTGTGATCACCAGCCCGCAGACCGTGTGCCGCCCCAATGGCGCGTCCAGAAGCGCGGCATGCGGGGTGAGGCCCGGCAGCGCGGGGCGCAGCAATTCCATCGGATGTGCGCGCAGTGTCAGCCGGGTGGAGATGTAATCCTCCACGACCTCTTCGCCCAGATGCATGACGGGCAGGTCTACGGCAGGCTCTGAAATGCTCTCGCCATCAATCGGGTCGTCAAACAGAGGCAACGGCTTGGCGCTGCGGATTGCCTTGACCTGCCACAGGGCGTCGCGGCGTGTAAGCCCCATGTCGGAAAACGCATCCGCCTCGGCGAGCCGGGTCAGGACATCCGGGCGCAGGCCAGCGCGCAGCCACAGCGATTCTGGGTCGGGATAGCCATTGCCGCGCGCGGCGGTGATCCAGCCTGCGTCCTCCTCGCGAAACCCTTTGATTTGGCGAAACCCCAGTCGCAGGGCCAGCGCCCCATCCGGGCGACGCTCCAGCTGGTTATCCCAATCCGACGCATTGACGCAGATCGGCCGGATCTCGACGCCGTGTTCGCGCGCATCGCGTACGATCTGGGCCGGGGCATAGAACCCCATCGGCTGTGAGTTCAAAAGCGCGCAGGCAAAGACCGCCGGATGGTGGCATTTGAGCCAGGCCGAAACATAGGCCAGCATGGCAAAGGCGGCTGCGTGACTTTCGGGAAAGCCATAATCGGCAAAGCCCTCGATCTGAGAAAAGCAGCGCGCGGCGACCTCCTGGCTGTAGCCTTTGTCGAGCATGCCGTTGATGAACTTGTCGCGAAAGGTGCCAATGGTGCCCATGCGCCGAAAGGACGCCAGCGAACGACGCAGGTGGTCGGCTTCTTCGGGGGTGAAGCCCGCACCGACCACGGCAATCTGCATGGCCTGTTCCTGAAACAGAGGCACGCCCAAGGTGCGTTTGGTGACCTGTTCAAGCTCCGGGCCAAAGGGTTCGGGCTCCTCGAGGCCATTGCGGCGGCGGATATAGGGCTGGACCATATCGCCCTGAATGGGGCCGGGGCGCACGATCGCCACCTCGATCACCAGATCATAAAACTCGCGCGGCTGCATGCGGGGCAGAAAGTTCATCTGTGCCCGGCTCTCCACCTGAAAGACCCCGACCGCATCCGCGCGGCATAGCATGGCATAGGTCTTGGCATCCTCCTGAGGAACGGTGCCGATAGAAAGGGTCTCTCCCTCATGCGCCTTGAGCAGGGCAAAGGATTTTTGCAGGCAGGTGAGCATGCCCAGCGACAGCACGTCGACTTTCAGGATGCCAAGCGCGTCGATGTCGTCCTTGTCCCACTCGATCACGGTGCGGTCTTCCATCGCGGCGTTTTCAATCGGGGCCAGCTCATCCAGGCGGCCCTTGGTGATGACAAAACCGCCGACGTGCTGGGACAGATGCCGGGGAAAGCCGATGATCTCTCCGATCAACCGGATGGTCTGCATCAGGCGGCGGTCCTGAATGTCGAGGCCAAGCTCTTCGATGCGTTTGAGATCAACGCCGCCGTTGCTCATGCCCCAGATCTGGCCCGACAGGCCTGCGGTGACGTCCTGAGAGAGACCCATGACCTTGCCCACCTCGCGGATGGCGGCGCGCGAGCGGAAATGGATCACGGTGGCACAAAGCCCCGCCCGGTCGCGGCCGTACTTCTGGTAGATCCATTGGATCACCTCCTCGCGGCGTTCATGCTCGAAATCCACGTCGATGTCCGGCGGCTCGCCCCGGTATCGCGAGACAAAGCGTTCAAACACCATGGTGATCATGTCGGGGCTGACGTCGGTGATGCCAAGCAGGTAACACAGGATCGAATTCGCTGCCGAGCCACGCCCCTGGCAGAGGATGTTCTGCGATTTGGCGTATTGCACGATGTCATGCACGGTCAGGAAATAGGCGGCAAAGCCCAGTTCCGCGACGAGTTTCAGTTCCTTGTCCATGAGGACGACGGCTTTTTGCGTGGGGCCGTCGGGATAGCGCCTCCTGAGCCCCTCTGCCGCCAGCCGCTCAAGCCGCGCCTGCGGTGTCTCACCATCGACGATCTCATGCGGGTAGTCATACGACAGCTCACCGAGATCGAAGCTGCATTTGTCCGCGATCTCCAGCGTGCGGCGTAGGGCGGCGGGGTGGGCCTGAAAGAGCCGGGCCATGTCTGCACCCGCCTTGAGGCGGCGTTCAGAGTTCGGCAGGGCGCGGCTGCCGATTTCATCAATGGTGATATGTTCGCGCATGCAGGTCAGCACATCCGCCAGCGGTCTGCGGCTGGCGCGGTGCATCAGCACATCCCCGACCGCCACCATTGGTGCGCTTGTGATCTGCGCGGCATGAGCGCAGGCCGCCAGATAGGCCTGATCGCTGCCATCGTACCGGGGCGCTGCGCCTAGAAACACATAATGCGGAAAACATTGCTGCATCCGGCGGATTTCGGGAATGGCGGTTTTCAGATCCGATTGTGGCAGCGCAATCAGACTCATGCCCCGGCAGGCCGCCATCAGATCTCTGGCGTCCAGATGACATTCGCCCTTGGGCGCGCGTCGTTTGCCAAGCGTCAAAAGGCGGGTCAGGCGCGCGTAAGCAGCCCGATCGCGAGGCAGGGCAATCCAGTCGGTCTGGCTGTCGCGCAGCACCAGACGGCAGCCGACAATCAGCTTGGGCAGGGTCGGGGCCGCAGGCGGCTCAAGCGGCGCGGAGGTGTCGATCTTCTGGCGCGAAGAGGGATCAACGCGCTGGTGCGAGCGGATCTGGATACCCGCCTCTGCCTCACGCCGCAGCTCTTTCAGGGCGCTCCAGGCGCGCACCACCCCGGCCAATGAGTTGCGATCCGTTATGGCGATAGCGGCAAGCCCGAGTTCCGCGGCGCGTGTCACCAGTTCCTCGGGATGAGAAGCCCCGGTCAGAAAGGTGAAGTTGCTGGTCACGCAGAGCTCGGCATAACCGGGCCCCGCGTGCGGGGGGCTCAGGCGCGCGGTGCTGAAGGTCTCGACCGGGCGGTGGGTTCGGTTGGGCTCCATCAGGCGAACTCCCCTTGCACGAACCAGCTTGGGGCTTGGGGCGTGAAAAACAGCCAGAGCCTGCGCCCTTCTTGGGTCTCCACCCGCCAATAGTCGCGCAGCCCGCTGCGCCAGGCCTCGTCCTCCATCCACCACTCTGGGCAGATCCGTTCGGGACCGATGGCGCGACCGGTGGTCAACGCCATGCGCCGCCAGCGAAACCGTTGCGGGGGGCGCGGGGTGCGTCCGGCGATGGGTTCGGGGGCAAACAGCAGCAGCGGGCGCGGGCGCGGCAGGGTCCAATGAGGTGCGGGGTCTGAGTAGGCGGCGGGCGAGATGATAAAGCTGCGCTCCGGGATGTGGCTGTCGGCGGGCAGGAACCGCTGGATGTTCTCCAGCCCCACCCGTGTGCCGAGGCGCGAGATCAGGTCTTCGAGCTTGTCCTTGCGCGCCGCCGAGACGTGAGTGAGCTGGCGTGCGGGCAGGGGTTCCACCACGGTGGCCTCAAGGCGCAAACGTTCGATGCCGAAACCGGCGTCCAGATCCTTTAGCCCGCGCTCGAACAGCGGCAGGATGCGATGGGCGTCATGCAAGGGGCGCGCGAGGCGCAGCTCGATTTGCTGGCTGTCGCGGTCCACGCGCCCCAGCGTCACGCAGAGCCGGCGCGCGCCGACCTCCTGCGCCTGTAGCTTTGGGCAGAGCTGCTCCAGCAGACGCCGGATGCCCGCCATGACATCCCCGACCAGCCCGATGGGCTCGGGCAGGGTCAGGCGCACGCCGTAATGGGGCGGCTCGGCTTGCGGGCTGATCTCCTCGGGCTGATTTCCAAGGGCCTGATCCAGTCGCATCAGCGCCGTGGGGCCAAAGCGGCGCGTGAGCGGCGCGCGCGGCGTGGTGGCCAGCTCGCGGATCGTGCGGATTCCCAGACGCTGCAGGGCAACCGAGGTGTTGGTGTCCAGTCGCAGCGCCGCCACGGGCAAGGGGGCGAGCGCCTCCAGCATGTCACCAGCAGGGGCGATCCCCTCGCCGTGATGAGCCAGTGCCCAGGCCGCCCCACGGGTATTGCCCAACCCGATCCGTACTGTCATTCCGGCGCGTGCCAGCCGCCGACGCATCTGCGTCAGCATCGCCTCTTCGCCGCCGAACAGATGCGTGGAACCGGTGACATCGAGCACCAATCCGTCATCGCCCTCAAGCCCAACCCAGGGGCAATAGCGCGTGGCCCAGCGGCGCAGTCCCTGCAAGAATCGCTGGTCCTCTGGGGGGTGCGCCACCTGGCTGCGCAGATCCGGGCAAAAGGCGCGCGCGTCAGAATAGGTCATCCCTTTATGAAGTCCCTGTGCCTCGGCGGTGGCGTTGAGGCAATGAATCCGGTTGGCATTGTTTTCCTTGAGGGTCAGGACAAAGGGGCCATCATTTGGATTCAGCCGTAACGCCCGGTCACTTGCCAGCCGGGGAAACCATAGCGAGACGACGCGACGCTCTATCCCATCGAACATACCAGACACCCAATGTTCCCGATTTGTTCTTAATAAGCTCCCACCGTTGGAGAGTCGAGTCATCGGGCGAAGGCGAGGGTCGATTTAGCGAGGTCTCGGCGGCGTCAAAATGAGGGCTACAGCGCCAGCGGGTTTCAGCGGCATTGCTGCCCATGCCCTCTGGGATCAGGGCCAGCCCGATGGATTTCCCTTCCTTTGCGGCCAGTTGCAGGCGCCGCCCTTCGGTCAGGCCAAGGGGTTTGGTGAGGCTCACCACAACGAGCGCCACTGCGCCAGAGCGCAGCGCCTCTTCGGTGGCGGCAAGGGCGTCGATCTGGCTGGGCGCATTGCACAAGAGCAGATCGGCTGGGTTGATGAACTCCGCGAATCCATCCGGGTTGATTCGTGCGGCTTCCCAGGTTTCGCGCACCCAGAGCACCTGCCCGCCGCGCGCAGCTGCCAGCGCGAAAGCAAAGCTATAGGCCCCTGCGCCGCAGACCTCATGGGCGCGGCCTTCAACAAGGGGAAAGGGGAGGGGGGCGTTGGCCATGGCGCATATTCAAGGCAAAGAAGGGGACAGGGTCAACACCCATACACTGCCTGCGCCGGATTGTCTCGCGCCTCTTAGGGGGCCAGCCCGGCGGCAATGGAACGGGCCGCGGTTTCAATAAAGCGCCGCACCTCATCCGGCTCGGCGCCTGCCCGTACCCGCAGGCCCAGCGAATGCAGAACCGCCGCTGCCATCTCTGCGGCGGCCTGTCTTGCGGTCTCTGATGCACCCGGGGCGGTGTGGTCAAAAAGGCGGCGAAACTGCGCGTCGGTCTGCACCAGGCGCTGGGCCAGCCGGGCGCGAATCTCCGGGTGCGCGGGGGCCTCTGCGACAGCGGTCGAGAAAACCAGGCAGCCCTTCGCATGCGCCCCGCTATAGATCTCCAGCATGGCGGTGTAGATGATCCGCAACGCGTCCTCGGGCGTCGCGTCGCGGGGCACTTGTCGGTTCAGATCACTCTGCACGCGGATGACAAAATCATCCATCGCGCGCAGGAACATCTCTTCCTTGTTACCAAAGGCCGCATAGAGGCTGGGGCGGACGAGGCCGGTGGCCTTGGAGAGGTCATCCAGCGATGTAGCGGCATAGCCCTTCTCCCAGAACACGCTCAGGATGGTCTGGCGCACCACCTGTTCGTCGAACTTGCGCGGACGCCCCCGACCCCGTACCTGCCCCGCCTTGCTCATTCGGGGAAATCCGCCCCATGCAGGACATCGCAAAAATGCGGCGGGTGAAAGTCCGGCACATGACGATGGGCCACGTCGGCGCCAAAATTATGCATCGCCGTCATGGGCTTGGCGGCATAGACCTTGATGAGGGCTTGTTCCATGGCCTTTTTGAACCCCAGTCGAGGGTAGGCGTCAAGCACCTGCTCCATCACTTCTGGGGTGATATGGTCATGCGGCATGACGCCCACATCGAGCCCCGCGCCGATCTGCACCAAGGCTGCCTCGGGCGACTTTTTTTGCGGGATCGAAAACGTCGTGTGCAGCGCAATCGCATCCCAGACACGGTCGATGCGGGATTGTTCGACATTTTGCGCCGCAAGGAACTTGGCGGCGGCTTCGGCGGCGTCCACCTCAAAGCGATCTTCTGCCATATAGGTTTCGGTCAGGCCAAGGTCGTGCAGCATGGCGGCGATGTAAAACAGCTCCGGATCATACTGCGTGCCCGTTGCGCGCGCCGCCAGCGCGCCAAAGATATAGGAGCGGCTGACATGGTTGTAGAGGAAGGGATCGCTGGCCATGCGCGCCATCTCTTCTGCGGCGGCGCAGAGGGCTGTGTCGGGCGGGGTGACAAGGTCGGTGAGAAGCATCTGAATTATCCTGTACGCAAAGGTTGCACATTTATTATGCGATTCGGTATAAAATAAAAGAGCCGGGCTTCAGATCGCTTGTGACAAAAAGAAAAGGCGCCCCGAAGGGCGCCTTAAGACCATGATATTATGAGTAATATCAGAGGTGTTCTTGTTGGGGCATGCCAAGCACATGGAAGCCGCCATCAACGCGGATGATCTCGCCCGTGGTATAGGCGCCCGCGTCGGACGCCAGGTAGACGGCGGTGCCGCCGACGGCCTCAAGCGTGGCGTTCGACCGCAGCGGAGCGTTCTGCTCGGTATGCTTGTAGGTCTTGCGCGCACCACCGATCGCAGCCCCGGCGAGGGTTTTCATCGGGCCGGGGGAAATCGCATTTACGCGGATGCCATCGGGACCAAGGTCATTGGCCAGATAGCGCGTGGCGCTTTCCAATGCGGCCTTGGCCACACCCATCACATTGTAGTTCGGCGTCACGCGATTGGAGCCACCGTAGGTGAGCGTCATCATCGTGCCGCCGCCGTTTTCCTGCATCAGCGGGTAGGCGCGGCGCGCCACCTCGATGAAGGAATAGGCAGAGATATCCATGGAGTTCTTGAAGTTCGCACGACTGGTGTTGATGAACCGGCCGGTGAGCTCGTTTTTGTCCGAATACGCAATCGCGTGGACAAGGAAATCAATCTTTGGCCAGCGGGCGCCCAGTTGTGCGAACGCCGTATCCAGCGAGGCATCGTCGGTGACATCCACGTCCACCATGAAGTCGCTGTCCACCGAGGCCGCAAGCGGCTCAAGACGTTTGCCGAAGGCTTCGCCCTGGTAGGTAAAGGCCAGCTCGGCCCCTGCCTCATGCATCGCCTTGGCGATCCCCCAAGCGATAGAGCGTTCGTTTGCAACGCCCATGATCAGGCCCCGTTTGCCGGTCAATACTCCAGTCACGGTCGTTATTCCTTGTACTTACTCAGAACCATGGAGCCGTTGGTGCCGCCAAAGCCGAAGCTGTTGGTCATGACACTGTCGAGTCCCGCGTTTTCAACATATTGTGTGGCCACTTCGCCCTCTTCGATGCCCTCTGCGAGGGTCTCGACGTTGATGGACGGCGTGATGAAATCATTGTCGAGCATCAAGAGGCAGAAGATTGCCTCCAGAGCGCCTGCCGCACCCTGCGCATGGCCGGTCATGGATTTGGTCGAGGAAATTGGCGGCACATTGCCGGCGCCAAAGACACGGCGCGCGGCTTCGACTTCGCCGACATCGCCCACCGGCGTCGAGGTGCCATGCGCGTTGATATAAGACACCTTGCGCCCCTCGGGTAGGGTTTGCAGGGCCAGTCGCATCGCGCGCTCGCCGCCCTCGCCGGACGGTGCGACCATGTCGTGCCCATCGGAAGTCGCAGCAAAGCCGGTGACTTCTGCATAGATCTTGGCGCCCCGCGCCAACGCGTGTTCGAGATCCTCGAGCACCACGATGCCGCCACCGCCCGAGATCACAAAACCATCGCGGTCCTGATCGAACGCGCGGGAGGCTTTTTCGGGGGTTTCGTTGTATTTGGAGGACATCGCGCCCATGGCGTCAAAGAGGCAGGACAGGGTCCAATCCAGTTCCTCGCCACCACCGGCAAACATCACGTCCTGCTTGCCCATCATGATCTGCTCTGCTGCGTTGCCGATGCAGTGCAGCGATGTGGAGCAGGCCGAGGTGATGGAGTAGTTGATGCCCTTGATCTTGTAGGCAGTCGCAAGGTTGGCCGAGATCGTAGAGGACATGCACTTTGGCACTGCGAAGGGCCCGATGCGCTTGGTTGCGCCGGTTTTCAGCACGGTCTGATGCGCGGTCAGCATTGAGGACGTGGATGGCCCGCCAGAGCCTGCCACCAGACCGGTGCGCTCGTTGACGACCTGATCTTCGGAGAGGCCCGCATCTGCAATCGCCTGGCCCATTGCGATATGGGCATAGGCCGCACCGGGGCCCATGAAGCGCAGGGTGCGCTTGTCCACGTGCTCGGCAGGGTCGATTTTCAGCGTGCCTGCGATCTGGCTGCGAAAGCCATGCTCCGCCATCTCTTCGCTGGCGACAATCCCGGACTTTCCGGCCCGTAGGGAGGCGATGACCTCTTCGGCATTGTTCCCGATCGAGGAGACAATCCCCAAGCCGGTGACGACGACGCGACGCATATTGCGTACTCCTGTAACTGGTGTGAAGGGGGCGCACCCCAATTGGAGGGCTCTGGGGGCCCGAGGCAATCCGACAGGCGGATCAGCTCTCGGACAGAGCCACCTTCATGTCCTTAACCTGATAGATCACTTCTCCATCGGCTTCCACGATCCCGTCTGCGACGCCCATGGTCAAGCGGCGGGTCTGGATTGCCTTGGTGAAATCGACGCGATAGGTCAGCATTTTGCGATCCGGTCGCACCATGCCGGTCAATTTGACCTCCCCAACGCCAAGCGCGTAGCCGCGTCCCTGCCAGCCGCGCCAGCCAAGGTTAAAGCCCGTGAGCTGCCACAGACCATCGAGTCCGAGACAGCCGGGCATGATCGGGTTGCCGGGGAAGTGACAGTCAAAGAACCACAGGTCCGGGGTGATGTCGAATTCGGCGAGGATATGGCCTTTGCCATGCTCGCCCCCATCCGCGCTCACCTCGGTGATGCGGTCCATCATCAGCATCGGCGGAGCAGGCAATTGTGCGTTGCCGGGTCCAAACAGCTCGCCTCTTGCGCATTTAAGCAGGTCTTCTTTGTCAAAGCTGTTGGGGTATTGGGCCATGTGCGGGGCAACTCCTGCCTGTGGGTCTGAATATAGGTTCAACGCCCCCATTAACATCGCGTTCACATGTCCTGCAAGGGGAGCGCGATGCCGCAAGTGCAAAGGTCTTTGGCCGAGTAAGGTCCGGCCCGTGCCGCGCAGCGGAGACGTTTTTTGCAAATCCGTTTGAAAAAAGGCAGGATAGTGCGATATAAGCCTGAGGTCGCAATGAATGCTAGGAAGGTGAGATGACACCGACCCATGAAGAGAATGCCAACAAGTGGCTGATGGAGGCGGGCCTGCGCCCGACTCGGCAGCGCGTGACGCTGGCTGCTCTGCTCATCGGCGATGGAC
The DNA here is from genome assembly GCF_000014065.1 of Ruegeria sp. TM1040. Classification (NCBI taxonomy): domain Bacteria; kingdom Pseudomonadati; phylum Pseudomonadota; class Alphaproteobacteria; order Rhodobacterales; family Roseobacteraceae; genus Ruegeria; species Ruegeria sp. TM1040. Next base: position 202,391 of record NC_008044.1, read on the forward strand.
AGCACCGCCATGTGACCGCAGAAAGCCTGTTCGACGCCGCCAAAGATGATGGCGCCGCCGTCTCGCTGGCGACGGTCTACAATACTTTGCGCGCTTTTTGCGATGCGGGCGTGCTTCAGGAAATCACTGTGGATGGCTCCAAGAGCTATTTCGACACCAATGTGCATGACCACCCCCATTACTATTGGGAAGGCGAGGGACGTGTGTCCGATGCCCCGTCCGAAGAATTGGTCATTCAATCCTTGCCGGAGCCGCCCGAAGGCATGGAAATCGCTTCTGTAGATGTGGTGATCCGCCTGCGTCACAAGGCCGAACGCGGCTGAAAGGGGCCTGGCTTCGGGTGCGTTACTCCCGCGGTATAGAGCTCAGACCTGAAAAAAAGGGGCTCTGCCTCCTCGGTGCTTTTGAACCTCACCCACGAGGTGTTTTGGAAAAGGTGAAGGAGCAATGCGCCGGACCGCGCAGGCTCAGAACCATTGTCCCGGCTCCATCAACCCAAGATCAAGAAGCTGACGGGAGTGCCACTCAAACGGGGCGGAGTTGTGCCATTTGAAGCTCTGAATGTCGAAGGTCGATCCGGGGTTGCGCTTCAGTGCTTTGGCGGCGCGGAAGGAACAGATCGCGGCCGTCAGATTGTGATGCCACGGACAAGAGTAGGTGTTGTATTCCTGATCGTTGAAGGTGTGATCCGATTGTAGCGTCAGATCAGGTTTGGCCTGAAACAGCGCAATGCGGTCGATTTTACGGCTTGTTTCGGGGATGTGCTCCTCGTGCCGCCAGCGGATGCCACCAAAAAAGTCAAGCTGGCGTTCCCGGGGATGCCCTGTTTCGGGATCTTTGCGCCCCTGCGCGTAATAGCCGGACTTGTCCAGATGCGCGTTTTCGATTGAGACCGCACCGGGGTGGGCCGCGAGGTCGCCTGCGTAGAGGTCGATCACATATGTCAGCATCGCATTGCGGCGCTCTTCGGTGTGGAATGTCAACATTTCGCTGACGGTCCGGGTCTCGCAGAACGGGTAGAAGAGGTATTCGCTGTTGTAGCAGTAGTAGAGCCAGCATCCCGGCGTGGCGGCCGCGATGATCTGGTTCATGGCCATGGTCACCGAATTTGCGCTGCTACAGTCATAGGGCACGCGATGGATCAGGGGCGCGACGTCTTCGGGGATGTCGAAGGCGTCCGGCATCAGCGCGACCACGGCCTTGAAGCCGCAGTTCAGGTGGTGACGCAGGGTCGTGCCGATTTCCACCTCGTCCTCGATAAAGATCAGCGCGACCGGCCCTTTGGAAAGAATGGGTTTGCCTGTCTGAAGAAAATCCCCCAGCGCGCGATAATGCATCGGGCCTGTCCTTATGCTCTGCTCTGGCTTCGCTGCCGAGCGCCTTCTGGTCTTTGACGACAAAATCGGGTAATTGCCCTGCCATTGCAAGCGGCCTAAATCCGCGCTATGCGCAGCCGCTGGTTATTCCGCCTTGGCCCATCCCGAAAAAGGTAGCTCACGTCATGTCCGCGCCCAAGAAACTCTATATCAAGACCTACGGCTGTCAGATGAACGTCTATGACAGCGAACGCATGGCCGAGACTTTGGGCGGGCAGGGGTATGTGGAGACACAGACGCCTGATGATGCGGATATGATCCTGCTCAATACATGCCACATCCGCGAGAAGGCTGCGGAAAAGGTCTATTCCGAACTTGGGCGCTTCAAAGGGCTGAAGGCCGAAAAACCTGATCTCAAGATCGGCGTGGCGGGTTGCGTCGCCCAGGCCGAGGGTGAGGAAATCATGCGCCGCCAGCCCCTGGTGGATCTCGTGGTCGGCCCGCAAAGCTACCACCGTCTGCCGGAAATGGAGGCCAAGGCCGGCACCGGGGAGAAGGTGCTCGACACCGATTTCCCCGAGGAAGACAAATTTGAAAAGCTGAAGCGCCGCCCCAAGGCCAAGCGTGGACCCACCGCGTTTTTGACTGTGCAGGAAGGCTGCGACAAATTCTGCGCCTTCTGTGTTGTGCCCTATACTCGCGGTGCAGAGGTGTCGCGTCCGGTGGATCGCGTGTTGCGCGAGGCAGAGGATCTGGTCGAGCGCGGCGTGCGCGAGATCACTTTGTTGGGCCAGAACGTCAATGCCTATCACGGCGCTGGGCCCAACGGAGACATGACACTGGCCCAGTTGATCTGGGAGCTCGACAAGATCGACGGGTTGGAGCGGATCCGGTTTACCACCTCGCACCCCAATGACATGATGGACGATCTCATCGAGGCGCATGGCACGTGCAAGAAGCTGATGCCCTATCTGCATCTGCCGGTGCAGGCCGGATCAGACAAGATCCTGAAACGGATGAACCGCAGCCACACCGCCGAAAGCTATATTCGCCTGATCGAGCGCATCCGCGCGGCGCGTCCGGACATTTTGATCTCGGGCGATTTTATTGTCGGTTTCCCGGAAGAGACCGAAGAGGATTTCCAGGCCACGCTCGATCTGGTGGAAGAAGTGAAATACGGGACCGCCTATTCCTTCAAATATTCCACCCGCCCGGGCACCCCTGCGGCGGAGCGTGCGCAAGTCGATCCCAAAGAAGCGGATGACCGGTTGCAGCGTCTGCAGGCCGTGCTGACGCGTCAGCAGAGGGAGGTGCAGGACAGCATGGTGGGACGCGAACTGGGCGTGTTGTTTGAAAAGGCCGGGCGCTTTGCGGGGCAGATGGTCGGCAAGTCTGATTATCTGCATGCCGTTCATGTGGCCGATTGTGACGCCAAGATCGGTGATCTGCGCCGCGTGCGGATCGTCTCTTCCGGGGCGAACTCGCTGGCAGGTGAACTGATCGACTGACATCCCTCAGCAAGTATCCCCAAAAATGGGGGCGCTGCCGAAGTTGGCAGCGCCCTTTCTTTTTGCCTGTGTCGAGGACTTGCTCTGAAGTGGCGCTTTTATGCGGCGCGACTCAGTTTTGCGCGCGACCGGGGTCACTTTATTGCCAAATCATTGATTGAGTTCTTGGCGTGGGCAATGCGGCACATGCCCTGAAATTGTTTCTCAGGGCGGCCTTTCTTTGGGCGAACTTCGCGCTTTAACGCCCTCAGATTCAGGGAAAATTAGGATAAACTGTAGATGTAATTAGGACCGGGGAAGCCAGAAGGACTTCTCTCAAGTGGGCCAACCGAAGGAAGCCTGTTGTGTTTGACCAAGTATTCGCCAAGACCTCTGCGGTCCTCGCTTGCGTTGGATTTTCCATCGTGCTCAGCGGGGCCTCTCCTGCATTGGCGCAGGATGGAAACCAGATCCGCGCAGAGCGGTATGTCCCGACAATTTGGGTTGACCCCGATGGGTGCGAACATTGGGTCATGGATGATGGCGCCGAGGGCTATATGACCACTCATATGACCCCGGATGGCAAGCCTGTCTGCCGTCGCGGTCAGTTGTGTGGCATGATGCCGACGGATCAGTTCTTCCCCACCAATGGTAGCACCGTGAATGCCGCAGGGCGCAAGCGACTGCAGGAGTGGTTTCAAAGCGTGATGCCCGGAACCCGGTCCTTTGTTGTGGCGGGTCATACCGACAGCCGCGCATCTGACGAATACAACATGGCCTTGTCGCAGCGCCGCGCTGACGCGGTGGCGCAGATCGGTCGCTCTGTTGGGGCGCGGATCAAGGATGTGCGTGCCTATGGCGAGCGCAGCCCGCGTGTTCCCAACCGCGGCGCGGCCAATCTGGCACAGAACCGCCGTGTTGAAATCTACTGCATCCGCCGCTGAGGACCCAGACTATGAAAACCACCAAGGCAATTGCCATCTTGATGCTTGGCCTTTCGCTTGCCGCCTGTAGTGACAATGGCGACAAAACGCGTGACCGGAACTTCTTTGACGGTGGCGATGGGGATCTGGCCGGCCTGGTAGCCGGGATCTGGGTTGACCCGCAAGGGTGTGAACACTGGATCGTGGATGACGGGGTCGAGGGGTATCTTGATCCGCGGCGCACGCCCGATGGCCGCCCGGTGTGCAACAGCGATCTGCCGCGCAATACGGCTTCCGGTCCGTTCAAAAGCGGCTCGAGGTTTGCAGACCCCATCTGATCCCCCCTGCGGGCATCGGCATGCAAGAGGACGGACATGACCATAGAAGGGCGGCTCCTCAGTGGCGCTGCCCATTTCTTTGTGGGGCATATTTGAGCGCAAGATCAGAGAATGTTTCAGTTCCGTGAAATCCGGCCCCTGTTTTGGGAGGGGGCCTTGCGCGTGCGCGCGCGGAGAGGCAGACTGAGAGGGCAATACCAAAACAGGAGAGCCGTTTGGCCACCAGTGTTCTGCCCCCGTCCTCCGAGCACGCCCAGCCACCCGAAGTGCTGCTGGAATTTCCTGACAATCGACTGCTGATAGAGCTTTGTGGCGAATTCGACCGCAATCTTGCGGAGATCGAGCAGCGCCTGGGCGTTCAGATCGTGCGACGTGGCAATCAATTGATCGTACATGGCGATGCCGACATGCGTCAGCAGGCCGGAGAGTTGTTGCAGGTGCTTTACGAGCGCCTCGAGAGCGGCCGTCCCGTGGAGCGTGAGGACATCGATCGCGAAATCCGTCTGGATCGTTCGGATGAAGATGGCGGCGCCGGTCCCGATAGCCAATTGGAGATGTTTTCCGGCGGCAAGGTCGAGATCAAGACACGCAAAAAGCTGGTGGAGCCGCGCACCGATGCGCAGAAGGTCTATGTGAAGAACCTCTTTGAGCATGAGATGGCCTTTGGCATCGGACCTGCGGGCACCGGCAAGACCTACCTGGCCGTGGCGGTGGGCGTGTCGATGTTCATTCAGGGGCATGTGGACAAGATCATCCTGTGTCGTCCAGCGGTTGAGGCGGGTGAGCGTCTCGGGTTCCTGCCGGGCACGCAGGAGGAAAAAGTCGATCCCTACATGCAGCCGCTCTATGATGCGCTGAACGACTTTCTGCCGGGCAAGCAATTGGCAAAGCTGAAGGAAGAAAAGACCATCGAGATCGCGCCGCTGGCCTTCATGCGCGGGCGCACCCTGTCCAATGCCTTTGTGGTGCTGGATGAGGCACAAAACGCCACCACCATGCAGATGAAGATGTTCCTGACCCGTCTGGGCGAGGGATCACGTATGGTGATTACGGGGGACCGTTCGCAGGTTGACCTGCCACGCGGGGTGCAGTCGGGGCTTCAGGATGCGGAGCGCCTGCTCTCGCCGATCCCCAAGATCTCGTTCAATTATTTTACCGCCAAGGACGTGGTACGCCATCCGCTGGTCGCGGCCATCATCGAAGCCTACGACAAGGACGAAAACTCCGCCTGAATACTCCATGAGTATACTCCGACCTTGAGCCTCCGCCCCGGTTAAAGGTGGGGGATGCAAGGTCGGATGCCTCCGGCAGGACATCTTGAGAGATCGGGAAGACCTAGCCCGCGCATGCATAGCGCATAAAAGCGCTTTCTGGATGCGCAGTGTAGTCGCCAAATGGTGCGCAATACGTGTAGCCGAGGCGCTCATAGAGCGCACGGGCGGCATCAAAGGCTGGCAACTGGTCTGAACCTGTCTCGAGGAACAGGGTTCTTGCACCGGATTGTGCGGCAAAGGCGTGCAGCCTGAGCATGAGGGCACGGGCAATGCCGCGTCCGCGAGCGCTGGCGGCCACATGCACGGATTTGACTTCCATCTGGCCTTGTCCAAGGTCCTTGAGAGCGCCACAGCCAACTGCAATGTCGTTGTCATATGCGGCGAAGAAGTGGATCTCCGGGGCTTTGAGCGCGTCGAGATCCAGCGCGTGACAGGCTTCGGGCGAGCTGGTGGTCGAGGTATGTTTCAGATGCGCTTCCAGTAGTGGTTTTACGGGGGCGCTGGCGGGATCTGCAGGGCGAATATCAAGCGCTGTGGGCATCGATGGGGTCCTTCATAGGGCGGGTGCTTTCAAAGGTTCTTTTTTTCCGGGGCGGGTCAAGCTATGGCGGCAGGATGATACTGGATGTTGTGATTGAAGATGCGCGTTGGGATGCGGCGGCGCTCGAGAAACAGGCACAAGAGGCCGTTTCGGCGACGCTGGCCTATCTTGAGCTTGAAGATGAGGATTGGGAAGTCACGGTCCTCGGCTGTGATGATGCGCGGATTGCGGATCTCAATGCAGAGTTTCGCGAAAAGCCAAAACCGACGAATGTGCTGAGCTGGCCTGCGCAGGAGTTGGCTGCCGCCCAAGACGGTGGTCAGCCCACTCCCCCGGAGGTCGATTTTATGGGGGATGCGGCGCTGGGCGATATCGCGATTTCCTATGATACCTGCGTAAAAGAGGCCAATTTGGCGCATAAATCACGCGAGGATCACGTGCGTCATCTGCTTGTTCACGGAACATTGCATCTTTTGGGGTACGATCACATTCGTGACGGCGACGCCACGATTATGGAAACTTTGGAGGTGGGGATACTTGGCAAACTGGGTATTCCTGACCCATATATCATAGAGGACGGGCCGTGAGAGGCCTCTTTGGAATGGATCAATGGGCGATATAGAAGGCAGTTCTAACGCAGCGCATCGCGCGCTGCAGGATATTGAAGCGACGGAACCGCATGTGGACGGGGCAGAGACGCCCGGATTCCTGAGCAAGATTTTTGGGAGTTTCTCCCCGTCCGCTGAGGACGATGAGCCGGAAAGCGGCGAGGATGAGGTCCTGGCGGATCCGCCTCCGGGCATGATGAACCTGCGCCGGTTGCGCGTCGAAGACGTGGCCATTCCCACTGCGGAAATCGACGCTGTTCCTGTGACCATCTCCCGCGAAGATCTGGTTCGCGTGTTCCGTGATTCAGGCTTTACCCGTATTCCGGTCTATGAAGGCACGCTTGATACGCCATTGGGGTTTGTGCACCTCAAGGATCTGGCGCTGACCTACGGGTTTGACTGTGAAAACGACGATTTTGACATCACCCCGATGCTGCGGCCCCTCCTGTTTGTGCCGCCGTCGATGCCGATTGGCGTTTTGCTGACCAAGATGCAGGCAGAGCGCCGGCATATGGCCTTGGTGATCGACGAATATGGCGGTGTTGACGGTCTTGTGACGATTGAGGATCTGATCGAACAGGTCGTTGGCGAAATCGAGGATGAGCACGACAGCGGTGAGGATCAGACCTGGGTGCAGGAAAAGCCAGGCTGCTATGTCGCGCAGGCGCGCACCCCGCTCGTGGACTTCGAAAATGAGATCGGCATCCCCCTGACGCAGCATGAAGATGTGGATGGGGAAGAGATCGACACGCTTGGCGGGCTGGTCTTTATGCTCTCGGGGCGGGTTCCGGCCCGTGGAGAAGTGATCGAGCATCCCGAGGGTGCTGAATTCGAGGTCGTTGACGCAGATCCGCGTCGGATCAAGCGGTTGCGCGTGCGTCTGCCGGGTATCGCGGCAGAATGAACTTGCCGCAACGGCTCGGCAGGCTCGGCTCCTATGGGCTGGCGGCGGGAGCGGGCGCGCTTATGGCGCAGGGCTTGGCTCCCGTCTCTGCTGTTTGGGCGACGCCGATATCGCTGTTGGTTGTGGCCGCGCTTTTTCATCATGCGTCCTCTCCACGCGCTGCCGCCGTGGTTGGTTGGCTGTTTGGATGTGGCTATTTTGGCTTTGGTCTCAGTTGGATCATGGAGCCGTTTCAGGTCGATGCGGCGACGTTTGGCTGGATGGCGCCCTTTGCGCTGATGTTGATGGCGGCGGGGCTCGCGCTTTTCTGGGGCGTGGCGTTCTGGGGGGCTGCGCGGCTTGGGCGCGGGAACGGGCGCATATTCGCGCTCATCGGTGGCTGGACGCTTATGGAGCTGGCACGGGCCTATGTGCTCACGGGGTTTCCTTGGGCCGGGTTTGCGCAGCTTGCCTTGATCGGCGATCTGGCACTGCGGGCGGTGCCCTGGGTGGGGCCGCATGGTGTGGCATTGGCCATCTTGTTGGCCATTTTACCGCTCGTCTTGATCCGGCGGCGTCCTCTTTTGGCTATTGGGCCCGCAGCATTGGTTGGGGTTGTGACGATCTGGCTACCGCAGGGGCAGCCGTTTGGTGGTCATCTGCCCCTCACCGAGCAGACCGTGCGGCTGGTACAGCCAAATGCGCCGCAGGCGGAGAAATGGCTCCCTGAAAAGCGGTGGTCATTTGTGCAACGGATGTTGGAGTATACCGCCGCCGAGCCGGAGCAGGCCTTTGGGAATCGTCCTGATCTGGTGATCTGGCCCGAAACTGCCATCCCGACACTCCAGAACTATATTGACGACTTCCGGCCCGCACTGGTGGAAGCGACCAGAGGGTCAGAGCTTCTCTATGGGATTCAGCGCGAGGAAAACGGGCGCTACATGAACTCCGCCGTGGTAATGAATGCTGCGGGAGAGGCGCTCGACATCTATGACAAGATGCATCTTGTGCCCTTTGGGGAGTATATGCCGCTCCCGCAATTCTGGGAGAGGTTTGGCGTCTTCGGCCTCGCGTCACGCGCCAAGGGGGGCTACGCGCCCGGCACGGAACGCAGGCTCTTGCAGACCTCCGCAGGCCGGGCGCTTGCGCTGATCTGCTACGAGGGTGTGTTTGCCCAGGATGTCAACGCAGCCCCCGAGCGCCCCGATTATCTGGTGCTGATTACCAATGACGCGTGGTTCGGGAGCTATTCGGGCCCCTATCAGCACCTCGTACAGGCACAACTGAGGGCCGCCGAACAGGGGCTGCCCATGGTGCGCGTTGCCAATACCGGGATCACCGCCGTGATCGACCCCTATGGTCAGATCCGCGATAGTTTGGCGCTGAACACCTCCGGATATCTCGATGCCCGCCTGCCCGCGCCGCTGCCTCCGACGCTCTACAGTGGCACCGGGGATTGGCCGGCGGCATTGGTGGCGGCCTTTCTCTTGGGTGTCTCCGTGCTGCCACGTTTGCGTTTGAAGCGCCGGCGAACACTTGCTTAATCTCTCAAAGCTATAGATTGACCCAGCACACGAGTGCGCTTAATGCGCTCTTTCATGCCGCCACAACGGCTTCCTGGCGTGGCGGATCTCATCCAATGGAGCACATCTCTTATGAGCCGTACCAACTACACCTTCACCTCGGAATCCGTTTCCGAGGGGCATCCGGATAAAGTCTGCGACCGGATTTCCGATGCCGTTCTCGATGCGCTGATCGCCGAAGAACCCGAGGCGCGCGTTGCCGCCGAGACCTTTGCCACCACAAATCGCGTGGTGATCGGGGGTGAGGTTGGCCTGTCCGATCAGGCCAAGCTGAAGGACTACATGGGCAAGATCGACGAGATCGCCCGCGCCTGTATCAAGGATATCGGCTACGAGCAGGACAAGTTTCATCATGAAACTGTCGAGATTACCAATCTTCTGCACGAACAATCCGCGCACATTGCGCAGGGTGTAGATGCCGCAGGTGACAAGGACGAGGGTGCGGGCGACCAGGGCATCATGTTCGGTTTTGCAACCGATGAGACCGATGCGCTGATGCCGGCCCCGATACAGTTCTCCCACGCGATCCTGCGCCGCCTTGCCGAAGTGCGCAAGAATGGCACCCTGCCGGTTCTGGGCCCCGATGCAAAATCCCAGATCTCGGTCCGGTATGATGCGGGCAAACCCGTTGAAGTCACCTCCTTGGTTCTGTCCACGCAGCACCTTGATGAGAAACTGACGTCCGCTGATATTCGCGCGCTCGTTGAGCCGTATATCCGCGAGACCCTGCCCGAAGGCTGGCTGACCGACAACACGGTCTGGCACGTCAACCCGACCGGAAAATTCGTGATCGGCGGCCCCGATGGCGATGCAGGTCTGACCGGACGCAAGATCATCGTGGACACCTATGGTGGGGCAGCCCCGCATGGTGGCGGCGCGTTTTCGGGCAAAGATCCCACCAAAGTGGACCGTTCGGCGGCCTATGCGGCACGCTACCTCGCGAAAAACGTGGTTGCGGCAGGGCTTGCGCATAAATGCACCCTGCAGCTGTCCTATGCGATCGGTGTGGCAGCGCCTCTTTCGATCTATGTCAACACCCACGACACCGGTGCTGTGCCGGATGAAAACATCGAAACCGCAATCCGCAAGTGCATGGACCTCACGCCACGCGGGATCCGTACCCATCTTGGCCTCAACAAGCCGATCTACCAGCGCACCGCGGCCTATGGCCACTTCGGTCGTGCACCCGAGGCCGATGGCGGTTTCTCGTGGGAGCGTACCGATCTGACCGAGGCTCTCAAAGGCGCGGTCTGAGGCGCAAGCCAAGGCCTATACGACCAAAGGCATCAGGGCGGGGGCAACCTCGCCCTTTTCTGTTTTGGGCCATGTCTTGGCGTTCGTGGGGTGGTTCAGCTTTGCTCTCTGTGCTTTGATCCCGGTATTGAAAAGACAGGCAGAGAGAGCAGTGGTAGCGAGTGTTATGGCAATGGCAGCATGGAAAAAGACAATCTGGGTACATGCTGCTGTCGTATGTGTGGCCCTCGTCGCGCTGGCGGGACCAGCGCTGGCGCGCAAGGGCAGCGATAAGCGCCTCTATGTCGACGGTGCGACCCTTGTTTTTGATACAGAATCGGTCTCCAAGGGCCAGCCTGGTGAAATCGTCGTCTCGGACATCGACCTGTTCCGCAGCATGCTTCAGGAACGGTCCGGTATTGAAACGCTCCGCCTCAATTCGAGTGGTGGCAGCGTCTATGCCAGCTCCGAAATCGCCTGGATCGTATCGGACTATGGGCTTCATACACAGGTGGATGGCGAATGTGTCAGCGCCTGCGTCGACATTTTCCTGGCGGGCGCACGACGCCAGATGACATTGGGGTCAAAGATCGGCTTTCATCGGCGGTCCTGGTCCCCCGAGGCCGTCGAGGGCTATTACAATGATCTGCGCGAAAATCAGGGGTGGGACACGCCCTTTGTGTTTGGGTCCTGGATCTACGCAGATACCCAGCGCGAGATGTATGAATACCTGAGCTACCTGGTCGAGCGAGGCGTGGAGGCCGGGTTCGCCATCGAGACACTGCAGGTGGACTCGGGCGACGAGTGGTATCCCTCACGTCTTCAACTGATGGCCGCAGGGGTGCTGCGCGAGGCTCCCTGAGCGCCCATGGGCGCGGATTCAGCCTCATGGCTTGACCTTTGGGGCCACCTGCTGCAGATGAAGGCGCGATTTCGTCTGCCCCTATTGGGGTGTGTAATCGATACGAGTTTATCAAAGAAAGCCCGCACACGATGTCCGACTCTGACGCTAGCCGCCCTTCCGCCATCGCCAGCGATGGCCCTGATGCTGCTGGCAAGCACGCGTCAGGTGCCCCGTGGCGGAATTTCTACGGTCGCTTCAAAGGCAAGACGCTGAAACCAAATCAGGTGCGCGATCTTGATGAAATGCTGCCCGAGCTCAGCCCCGGTGCGGTTGGGTGGGACGAGAACCCCGAGCGAGAACCGCTGGATCTTGAAGCGCAGTTTCAGGGGCGTGATGTCTGGCTCGAAGTGGGCTTTGGCGGTGGGGAGCATCTGGTGCATCAGGCCGAGAGCAATCCTGATGTTGGGATCATCGGGGCGGAGCCCTATGTGAACGGTGTCGCGATGCTTCTTGGCAAGCTGCGCAAGTCGTCAGCGGAAAACGTGCGCGTGCACGCAGGCGATGCCCGCGATCTGATGGATGTTTTGCCCGCACAAAGTCTTTCTCGTGCATTCTTGCTCTATCCCGACCCGTGGCCCAAGGCGCGCCATCATCGGCGTCGTTTTGTAACGCAAGAGCATCTGGAGCCCCTCGCGCGCGTCCTGAAACCGGGGGCGATTTTTCGCGTGGCTACCGATATTCCGGACTATGTGCGCCAGACCCTTGAAGAGGTGCCAAAGGCGGGCTTCAAGTGGCTTGCCGAAGGCCCCGAGGATTGGCGAAAGCCTTGGGGTGACTGGATCTCTACCCGATATGAGCAAAAGGCGCTGCGCGAGGGGCGCACGCCGCATTACCTGACGTTCCAGCGTCAGGACTGATCTGCAAGAGGCAGCTTGTCCGATAGAGCATCCCCCCGCCACAGAGGGCAGGGGGCTTTTCGCATTGATTAGTCGATCTCAGTGACCAGTGCGGCTTTGGATTTGCGCACTTTCGGCATTGGCAACAACCAGTCGCCCTCTTCTGCCCGGGTGCCGAGCGGCAACAGAACCTTGGCGCGCAGGCCCTTTGCGCGCAGGTCGAGGATCTCATCCACCTGATCGGGGTCAAACCCTTCCATCGGGGTGCTGTCGACGCCGAGTTCTGCGGCGGCGGCCAGTGCAAAGCCAAGCGCGATATAGGCCTGATGGGCTGCATGGGCGTGGTTCACCTCTGCGGGGCGCGGCAGGAGCATCTCCTTGAGATTGGCAAAGTAGTTCTGAAGCAACTCGGAATCGCCGCGCTCTTCGACCATCTGCGCCACGACCGCGTCAATGCGCTCTTCGGTGTAATTGTCCCAGGCAGCAAAGACCAGAAGATGGGAGCCATCTGTGATCTGGGCCTGATCCCAGGACACCGGGCGGATTTTCTCGCGCAGGTCCTTGTTGCGAATGACCAAGAGTTCAAACGGCTGCACGCCGCTGGAGGTCGGCGCCATGCGAATGGCCTCAACGATCTGAGCGACCTTATCCTCGGATACGGGCTTTGAGGGGTCCATTTTCTTGGCGGCATAGCGCCAGTTCAGCTTGTCCAAAAACATGGGAGACATCCTTTTCTTCATGTTGCCGCAGACATAACAACTAAACTGAACAGTTCAAGTTGATTTATCTCGACGTCGAGATTTATTTAGACGCCAAGGGAATGGGCAACAACCCCCATATTCAAGTTTTATTGGGTCGATGGTGGCGCGCAGCTGCGCGACAGCCAAAATGGACCTCAAATGACGTTGGGTCTAGCGGGGCTTGCGCGCCTCGATCGCGGCAATCGCCTTTGCGACGGCGTCGTCGATGCTGAGGGCGCTGGTGTCGATGATGACCGCATCCTCTGCTGGCCGCAGCGGCGCTTCGGCGCGGTTCATATCGCGCTCGTCCCGCGCTTTGACATCAGCGAGAACCTCATCGAGCGTAATGACGCTTCCCTTGGCGGTCAGCTCCAGAAACCGCCGCCGCGCCCGCACGTCGGCGCTGGCCGTCACAAAGAGCTTGGCCTCAGCTTCGGGGCAGATCACGGTGCCGATGTCGCGCCCGTCCATCACCGCGCCGCCCGATCGGCGGGCAAAGGCGCGTTGAAAATCCACCAAAGCGGCGCGAACTGCTGCAATCACGGCCACCTTTGAGGCTGCCTGAGCCACCTCTGGTGTGCGCAGGTCTTCGCGATCCAGATCGCTCACATCAAGCGCTTCGGCGGCGGCAACGGGATTGTCCCCATCCAGCATTTTCGCCCCGACGGCACGATAGAGCAGGCCTGTATCAAGGTGACCAAAGCCAAAATGCGCGGCAACCGCTTTGGAAATGGTGCCCTTGCCTGCAGCGGCTGGGCCGTCGATTGCAATCGTAAAGGCCATATGTGTCCTCATGGGTCGGAAAGGTCAGGGGTCTTGTCTACTTAAGCTTGCCGCGCCTGTCACGCGGGTTGGGGGCGCCAGCGATAGGAATCGTCGATCCCGTCACTGCCTGTGCGCTGAAATCCCGCGCGCTCGTAAAACGGCCCGGCAGGGCTCCCGGTGAGGGCGATCAACCGGATTTCCTGACGCGAGGGGCGCGCGATCTCTTCTTGGATCGACTGCAGGATCTGTGCGCCGAGCCCCGTTCCTTGATGCGTGGGCGCAAGATAGAGGTGATCGAGGTAGAGGTGGTCTGGCATCTGCCGCAGTACCAAAACCCCCACAAGCTCTGACCCGTCATAAAAGGCGGCAGTCGCCGTGGGGTCATAGCGATCCAAGAAACGACGTCGTACGCGCCCGGGATCAAAACGACCTGACGCTTCAAGGCTTGGACGCATCGCCTCTGCCCGCAGCTCCGCCAGCGCTTGTGGATCAAGGGGGCCACCTGTCACCACTCGCAAACCTTGCGGTGGCGGCATGCGGGAAAGATCGACGTCAGCCATCCGTGCGGATGATCGACGCCCCAAGATCGCCCATCAGCCGCTCGAAGATGGGAAAGGACGTCGCGATCGGGCTGCCATCGTCGACGGAGACCGGGTTTTGTGCGCCCATACCCATCACCATGAACGACATGGCGATGCGGTGATCAAGGAAGCTCTCGGCAGTGCCACCGCCTTTGACACCCTCGGGGCCGCAGCCTTCGACGCTCCACCAGTCCTCGCCTTCCTCGACGGTGACACCATTGGCGCGCAGGCCCTTTGCCATTGCATCGATGCGGTCGCTTTCCTTCACGCGCAATTCCTTGACGCCAGCCATCATGGTGGTTCCGGTGGCAAAAGAGGCCACCACAGACAGAACGGGATACTCGTCAATCATCGACGCGGCGCGTTCTGGTGGGACCTCGATCCCTTTCATGTCGGGCGAGTATTTGGCGCGCAGATCGGCCACAGGTTCGCCGCCTTCGGTCCGAGGATTCTCAAACGTCAGATCCGCGCCCATGTCTTGCAGGGTGTAGAACAGGCCCGCGCGGGTCGGGTTGAGACCAATCCCCGGCACCAGCACGTCAGAACCGGGCGTGATGAGCGCGGCGCAAACCGGGAAGGCGGCAGAGGAGGGATCGCGCGGTACTGCAATCACTTGCGGTTTCAGCTCAGGCTGACCGGTGAGGGTAATCACGCGGCCTTCCTTGGTGTCCTCAACCGTGATTTCAGCCCCAAAGCCCGCAAGCATCCGCTCGGAATGGTCGCGGGTGGCTTCGCGCTCAATCACAACGGTTTTGCCGGGCGCATTGAGGCCTGCAAGCAGAACGGCAGATTTCACCTGCGCTGAGGGCACCGGCACCTCATAGCGCACCGGCACGGGCTCGGCCGCGCCAACGATGGTCATCGGCAGACGGCCGCCCTCGCGGCCCACGGATTGCGCGCCAAAGAGCGCAAGCGGATCGGTCACACGCGCCATCGGGCGTTTGTTGAGCGAGGCATCGCCGGTAAAGGTCGCGGTGATCGGCGAGGTCGCCATCGCGCCCATGATGAGCCGCACACCAGTGCCGGAATTGCCGCAGTCAATCACGTTTTCCGGCTCGGCAAAACCGCCGACGCCCACGCCAAAGACGGACCATTCTCCACCGCCGTGATTGACGACCTCGGCCCCAAAAGCCTGCATCGCCTTGGCGGTGTCGAGCACATCTTCGCCCTCAAGGAGGCCGGAGATTTTTGTCTCACCCACAGCCATTGCGCCAAGGATCAATGAGCGATGCGAAATCGACTTGTCGCCAGGGACATGCGCCTCGCCTTTGAGGGGGCTTGCGCGGCGGGAGGTCATCGGGATGGGCGTGCCGTGGCCGGACATGTGGGCTCCTCTCATCAGTCGGTCGCAAAAGCTGTTAGCGCATTCACCTCAGCACGTCCACGCAGAAGAGAATGGGCGCGCGGCGGAGAGTGTTCACCGTTGCGCGCGGCGATCGTCTGCGCGGAGATTTGAAAAAGACGGATTGGGCGGGGCGTTGGATGCGACCGAAGAGTTCACAGTCGCTTGTGTGGGGGGCTGGAAAGAGCAAGGTCTAAGAGGCCTACATCACTGGCAATTCGATGAAGTTGTGCCACGCAAGCAATGTTAAGGCTCAGTCCGTCCGTTCAGCTGGGTCGCGCCTGACATTCTATCAGAAGGTCGCTTCTCGCTTCGTCAAAGTCAGGTGCTGGCTTATCCGCGGGGCGCCATGTGATGCCCCTTGCCAGCAAGGCCCAAACCGCCTATAAGCCGCCTTGTCAACTGAGATGCGAAAACGCACCAGGACGGACGGAGCAGGGTCGGGGCATACCTCGGCCCTTTGTGTTTGTTTGTGGTTCCGCCCCCGCCCGCGATTCGCGCTTTGACCGACCAACCCTGTTCAGACCGGTGGAGACAACCACTCGGCCAGCAAAACTCTGTAAAGGAAACCTGAGACCACATGGCTCAAACAACATCGATGGAGGAATTCGAAGCCCTCCTGCAAGAAAGCTTCGAAATGGACACCCCCGAAGAGGGTTCCGTTGTCAAAGGCAAGATCATTGCCATTGAGGCCGGTCAGGCCATCATCGACGTCGGCTACAAGATGGAAGGTCGCGTCGAACTCAAAGAATTCGCAAACCCCGGCGAAGCTCCTGAAGTTTCCGTTGGTGACGAGGTAGAAGTCTACCTGCGCGCCGCTGAAAACGCCCGTGGCGAAGCTGTTATCTCCCGCGAGATGGCACGCCGCGAAGAAGCATGGGACCGCCTGGAAAAAGCATACGCAGACGACCAGCGCGTCGAAGGTGCAATCTTCGGTCGCGTCAAAGGTGGCTTCACCGTCGATCTCGGCGGCGCCGTGGCCTTCCTGCCCGGCTCGCAAGTTGACGTGCGCCCCGTGCGCGACGCAGGCCCGCTGATGGGTCTGAAGCAGCCGTTCCAGATCCTGAAAATGGACCGTCGTCGTGGCAACATCGTTGTCTCCCGTCGTGCGATCCTCGAAGAGTCCCGCGCCGAGCAGCGTGCCGAAGTCATCGGCAACCTGTCCGAAGGCCAGGCGGTCGACGGTGTGGTCAAGAACATCACCGAATACGGTGCGTTTGTTGACCTAGGCGGTGTTGACGGCTTGCTGCACGTCACCGACATGGCATGGCGCCGTGTGAACCACCCCTCCGAGATCCTGTCCATTGGCGAGACCGTCAAGGTTCAGGTCATCAAGATCAACAAAGAGACTCACCGTATCTCCCTCGGCATGAAGCAGCTGCAGGAAGATCCGTGGGATCTGGTTGGCGCCAAGTACCCGCTGGAATCCGTTCACAAGGGTCGCGTCACCAACATCACCGATTACGGTGCATTTGTTGAGCTGGAGCCCGGTGTCGAAGGTCTGGTCCACGTCTCCGAGATGTCCTGGACCAAGAAAAACGTGCACCCCGGCAAGATCGTTTCCACCTCGCAGGAAGTGGACGTCATGGTTCTGGAAATCGACGGCGCCAAGCGTCGCGTGTCCCTGGGCCTCAAGCAGACCATGCGTAACCCGTGGGAAGTGTTTGCAGAAACACACCCCGAGGGCACTCAGGTCGAAGGCGAAGTCAAGAACATCACCGAATTCGGTCTGTTCATCGGCCTCGACGGCGACATCGACGGCATGGTTCACCTCTCCGACCTCAGCTGGGACGAGCGTGGCGAAGATGCGATCCAGAACTACCGCAAAGGCGACATGGTTTCGGCCGTTGTCTCCGAAGTGGACGTTGAAAAAGAGCGTATCTCCCTGTCGATCAAAGCCCTGGGCGGTGACAAGTTCGCAGACGCCGTTGGCGGCGTGAAGCGTGGCTCCATCGTGACCGTGGAAGTGACCGCGATCGAAGATGGTGGCATCGAAGTGGAATATGAAGGCATGAAGTCCTTTATCCGCCGCTCCGACCTCAGCCGTGACCGTGCCGAGCAGCGCCCCGAGCGTTTCTCTGTCGGTGACAAGGTCGACGTCCGCGTCACCAACATCGACTCCAAGACTCGTCGTCTGGGCCTGTCGATCAAGGCACGCGAGATCGCAGAAGAGAAAGAAGCCGTCGAACAGTATGGTTCTTCCGACTCCGGCGCGTCTCTTGGCGACATCCTGGGCGCAGCGCTCAAGAGCGAGTAATCCACTCCTCTGAAAGAATGGAAAGCCCCGCAGGTTCATTCCTGCGGGGCTTTTTTGTGAGGTAAGCCCGGAGAGGGCCGCTTTGGGCGGGGGCGCAGACTTAATGCGCGATCATGTCGTGCACGATGTCATCCCCACTGTAGCTTGCCGGGAAATAGGTCGGCCAATTGGTCAGCTCTTTCAGCACCTCGGCGCGATCATCTCCCCAGTAGAGATGATAGTGGCTCACTTTCTTGGGAGCGATGTGGTGATCGCTGAACTGGATGAAGGCTGGGGCGAGCGCGTCGCCGCTTTCTTTGGCAAAGACGTAGCGCACACCTCGGTTGCCCTTCTTATAGGTCAGGACCTCGTAGCCGTCCGAAACATATTCGCCACCATAACTCGCGCCATTTGCGGTGAATGTAACGGTCTGTCCTTGGATCGTGATGGCGTCCACATCGGTTGCGTATCCGATTTCATAATAGGCGCGGTAATCTTCGGCGGTCTTCTCGCTGTGTTCCGCTTTGTGGGCCAGCACGGGGTCCAACGTGCCATCAACGAGAAACGGATAAATCGACTGCCAGTCTCCTTCCCAGTCAGAGAGCGTCCGAGGCTGAATTTGGCTGTCGTCAAAGTACCCTTTGTAGACTTCTTCATCATGCGTATGCGCGTGATCGTGTTTGTTTCCAGCAGCGCCGGGGCTCGAAAAACCAACCGTCATTGCTGCCACGAGGGCAAGCGCACCAGTAGAAAACGGTCTCATTGTCGTTCACCTTGATTCGTTATGTTATAACACGTTACTAGTGGGACTCCTTGCGCGCCGCAAGGCACACCCTTCCCATTGCGCAGCGCGTGCGCTGCGCTGCCCTTCGAAGCAGAAGGGCGCCGAATCGTTTTGGAATGCGCTTGGGCGCAAGCTCTGCGGGGCACTGGTTTTGCCCCGATCTGCCCATTTCATGCTGCGAGAATTGTCAGCGGAACTGCGGGAAATGGGGCTGCGACTGGAATTTTACCCCTCCCCCCTTTCTAACCTGTTTGCGCAGAACAGTTTTCTTCCTATAGTGAAGCTATCCTTGATGTCACTGCGGCACAGATAGGCGACTTTGGGAGGTCCATACGCATGATCCGTTCGGAACTGATTCAGAAGATTGCAGACGAAAACCCGCACCTGTACCAGCGGGATGTGGAGCGGATCGTCAACACGGTCTTTGAGGAAGTCACCAATGCCATGTCGCGCGGCGACCGGGTGGAGCTGCGTGGCTTTGGGGCATTTTCGGTGAAGAAACGTGATGCGCGCGTCGGGCGCAACCCGCGCACCGGCGAGACGGTGCATGTTGAAGAAAAGCATGTGCCTTTCTTCAAGACGGGTAAGCTTCTGCGCGACAGGTTGAACGGAAAAGAAGAGTAAATGCGTTACATTCGCTATGCCGTATGGGGCGTTCTGGCGGTGGTGCTTGTCTCCGTCAGTCTCGCCAATCGCGGCCTCGTGAGTTTGAAACTGATGCCTGAGGCGTTGGCGGAACTGGTCGGGTTCAACCCCTCCATCACGCTACCTTTGTTTGTCGTGGTGCTTGGGGGGCTCGCCCTCGGCGTAGCGCTTGGGTATGTGCTCGAGTACCTGCGCGAGTACAAGCACCGCCGTGAGGCCCGCGTGAAGCACGGTGAAGTCAAAAAACTGTCGCGCGAAGTGAAACGTCTCAAGCGTCAAAAACACGAAGGCAAGGACGAGGTTCTCGCCCTTCTGGACGACGCCTCCTGATATGGCAGATATTCGGGTCAAGATTTGCGGCATGAAGACGCGCGCCGACATGGAGGCTGCGGCAGCTGCAGGCGCGGCCTATGTGGGTCTGAATTTCTACGCCAAATCAGCACGTTCCGTCACGATTGCTCAAGCTGCCGCACTTGCTTCAGACGCGCCTGTGGGACTTGCGAAGGTGGGGCTCGTCGTCAACCCCACCGATGCAGATCTCGATGCGATTACCGGATCCGTCCCGCTCGATATGATTCAGCTTCACGGTCAGGAGAGCGTGGAGCGCGTGGCCGAAATCAAGACACGCTACGGGTTGCCCGTCATGAAGGTGATCGGCGTCGCCGAGGCCGCAGATCTGGATCCCATTGATCTCTACGCGCAAGTTGCCGATCAACTGATGGTCGATGCCAAGGCCCCGAAAGGGGCGAAACTCCCCGGTGGAAATGGGATCTCCTTTGACTGGCAGTTGCTGGCCAGTAAAAAATACTGGCAGGCACCTTGGATGTTGGCTGGTGGTCTGACGCCTGAGAATGTCGCTGAGGCGATCCGGAAAACCGGCGCGCGCCAGGTGGATGTCGCCTCTGGCGTTGAGAGCGCTCCGGCACAGAAAGATCCGGATCTGATGCGCGCCTTTGTCGAGGCCGCGCAAGCCGTCTGACCGGTCCTACCGTTTCAATTTCAGCCCTTTCTTGACCCATCTGAGTGCCCTCAGGCGCAACAGGCGTCTTTTACGCCTGCGATAGCTGGCAAGGCGACGTTGCGCCCTGTGTCGTTCGATTTGCCAGTTGCTGTGTTCAGTAACGCGCGGCGATCGCGGTTGCGTATAGATCAAGGGCATCCCGCATGACTTTCATTTGTGATATGATGATGCCAGGATTGCCGATGTTTTGATGATGTTAGAGTGGGTGTCTTTGAAATCTGAGTTTCAAAAATGAAAAGCATTCCATCCCTTGATGATCTCGACCTATTTGCACGCATCGCTCAGGCGGGCGGCTTGGCTGTGGTTGCACGGCAAAGCGGAGTGAGCGTGCCAACCCTCAGCCGTCGCATGCGCGCGCTCGAACTTCAGATCGGAGTACATTTGTTTGAGCGTGGCTCTCACGGTTATCGCGTGACTGCGCTGGGGCGGGCATTTCTGAGCGAGACGCGCGCGTTTCAAGCGGAGGCGCAACGTCTGCGGCGGATGGTTGCGACGCCTCTGATGGCAGAGGTTCGCATTACTGCGGGCAGTTGGACCTCTGCTTTTCTGGCGCAGCAGTTGCCGCGCTTCTGGCAGGAGGACGCGCAGTGGCGTCCGGCCTTTCTGGAGGCTGATACGCGGCTGGATATCGCGCGGCGTGGGGCAGATATTGGCATACGGAACCAGCGTCCTGAGCAAGCCTGGCTGGCTGGGCGGTACACCGGTTTGATTACCTATGCGGTTTACGCGATCTCTGATCAGGTGCGAGGCTATGTCGTTTTGCCTGAGAACCAGGCAAAAACGCCATCCGCAAGATGGGTATGGTCGCACCATGGCGGCGAGGTCGCGGCGACGGCGCGTAGCCCACGCATGGTGGCTGATCTGGCCTGTGCCGGAGTGGGGCAGGTGGTGCTGCCTCGGTTTGCAGCGGCCATGTTTCCGGCCTTGCAGCAAGTTGGCCCAGAAATTGCGGAGCTCTCGCATGAGGAATGGCTGGTCTGTCATCACGACGGTCGGCATGATCCACCTGTGCGGGCTGCGCTAGAGGGGATCGCAGCTGTGCTGACCGATACAACCCTGCGCCCTATAGGAGCTTGACGGCAAAGGCTCCCGCCCGCTCTTGTGCTTCCCATTGGGAAGCCCATCGTGCCGTTGGGCTTGGCGCCGCGCGCGCCCGAAGGACGCGCGCGGCGCGAAACCACTCTGAAACCTCGCTTTCCACCGGTCGAAGGCGGAAATTGGCGAGAAACCTGTTTCTCTTGTTCTAAATGCACTTTAGAACCAGCGCATACGGAAGACGGAGACATCACCATGGCCGAAGATCTCATCAATAGCTTCATGAACGGGCCGGACGAAAACGGTCGGTTTGGCATCTTTGGCGGCCGCTTTGTCAGCGAGACACTGATGCCGCTGATCCTGAGCCTCGAAGAGGAATACGAAAAGGCCAAGGTGGATCCGGATTTCTGGGCGGAAATGGATGATCTGTGGAAGAACTATGTGGGCCGCCCGAGCCCGCTCTATTTCGCCGAGCGCCTGACCAATCATCTGGGCGGCGCCAAGGTCTACATGAAGCGTGACGAGCTCAATCACACCGGCGCGCATAAAGTGAACAATGTGCTGGGTCAGATCCTGCTCGCCCGCCGCATGGGCAAGACTAGGATCATCGCCGAAACCGGTGCTGGCCAGCATGGGGTTGCGACCGCCACTGTCTGTGCCAAGTTTGGTCTGAAATGCGTGGTCTACATGGGCGCTCATGACGTACGTCGACAGGCGCCCAACGTGTTCCGGATGCGTCTTCTTGGCGCTGAGGTGATCCCAGTCACCTCTGGCCGTGGCACGCTCAAGGATGCGATGAACGACGCGCTGCGGGACTGGGTCACCAATGTGCGCGACACATTCTACTGCATCGGCACCGTTGCGGGCCCGCACCCCTATCCGGCTATGGTGCGCGATTTCCAGTCCGTGATCGGCAAGGAAGTGCGCTGGCAGCTTGCAGAGCAGGAAGGCGAGGGCCGGTTGCCGGACACGGTGATTGCGGCTATCGGAGGGGGCTCCAACGCGATGGGCCTGTTCCACCCGTTCCTCGATGACCCTTCGGTCAATATCATTGGCGTTGAGGCCGGCGGCAAAGGTGTGGATGAGAAAATGGAGCATTGCGCCTCATTGACAGGCGGCCGGCCGGGCGTGCTGCACGGCAACCGGACCTATCTGCTGCAGGACGATGACGGCCAAATCCTCGAAGGCTTCTCGATTTCGGCGGGCCTGGATTACCCGGGGATCGGGCCGGAGCATGCCTGGCTGCATGAGACCGGGCGCGCGCAATACGTGTCCATCACCGACAAGGAAGCCCTCGAGGCGTTCCAGCTGTCCTGCGCGATGGAGGGGATTATCCCGGCGCTCGAGCCGAGCCACGCGCTCGCTCATGTCACTAAGATCGCACCAGAACTGCCCAAGGACCACATCATCGTGATGAACATGTGTGGGCGTGGCGACAAGGACATCTTTACCGTAGCCCGCCACCTCGGGTTTGATATGTCAGACACCGAAGAGGGCCGCGACCTCGAAGAGTGAGCGCAGGCTTTTTCGGAAAGATCCAAGTGGAAGGCGCGTCCTGAGGGGTGCGCCTTTTCTTTTTCTGGCGTGCGCCGGGACAGCCGTCGCGTCGTGGATCGACACAGGCGCAGGCGGGGCGATGCAGAGGGTCAGGATGTGGTTAGCCCTTCTGGCAGGCTCTCGCTCCATTTGCGCAACTCATCCAGAAAGCCAAGCGCCGTGCGACCGAGCTCCGTGATCTCGTAGTGGACTGAAACGGGGGCCGTCTCCATCACAGTGCGGGTGATCAGGCCCTGGGTTTCGAGCTGGCGCAACCGTTCGGAGATCATCTTTTTGGAGGCACCGCCGATCATACGCGACAAATCGTTGAACCTCACCGGGCCATCCTTCAGATGCCACAGGATCGATCCCGTCCATTTGCCACCAATGATGCGCATCCCGCGCTCGATCGCGCAGGGTTCCAGGCAGACGTTATAGGCCTGACGGCGGCCTGTCCCGTCCTCTTCGACGCGTGCATCCATTGCGATTCTCCTCAGCGATCTCTCAGCGAGTACTAGGTTACAAAAAGTATACTGGTTGAATATCGTTTCCACCATGCGCAATTTCGGTCCGAGCGGGACGCAAGTCAAGCGCCCCGGTTTACGCCAAGAAGGACGAGATTGATGAGCAAGATACTGATCCTGAACGGGGCGCAGCCCTATCCCTTTGCGCCGGGCGGGCTCAATGCGACCCTGGCAGAGCGGGCGCGCGCACGCCTCCTTGCGCAAGGCCACGAGGTACGCCTGACCACCGTGGCCGAGGGCTATGACGTGGAGCAGGAGGTCGCCAATCACCAGTGGGCCGATGCGATCATCCTGCAGTTCCCGGTAAATTGGATGGGGGTTCCGTGGTCGTTCAAGAAATACATGGATGAGGTCTATACTGCGGGCATGGACGGGCGGCTCTGCGCTGGCGATGGTCGCACGGCTGATGCACCCAAGGCGAACTACGGCATGGGCGGCACACTCGGGGGCACGCGCTATATGATTTCGGCAACATTCAACGCCCCGGCAGAGGCGTTCGACACCCCCGATGAGCCGTTCTTTGAAGGCGCGTCTATGGATGACCTGCTTCGTCCGGTGCATCTCAACGCAAAGTTCTTTGACATGGCGCCTCTGCCAAGCTTTGCTGCCTTTGACGTCATGAAAAATCCCGAGATTGACGCCGACCTGATCCGGTTCGACGCACATCTCGACAGCCTATTTGCGGAGGCCGAAGATGTCGCAACCTGATATAATCCTCTACACCGCCAACACGATGAACGGGTGGAAGCCGCTAATCTTCTTGCACGAAGCGGAGATCGATTACGAATTGGTCAATGTCGACTTTTCCAAAAAAGAGCAGCATGCCCCCGATTATGTGAAGATGAATCCAAACGGAAAGATCCCGACGATCTGGGACCGCTCCGAAGGGCGCGCGATCTTTGAAAGCGGTGCAATCCTCTGGCATCTGGCCGAGAAATACGGGCGCTTTCTGTCTTCTGACCCGGTGGAGCGGTCTGAAACCTTGCAGTGGCTTTTCTTTCAGGTCGGCCATATCGGTCCGATCATGGGGCAGGCGATGTTCTTTCAGCGCATCGCCAAACCCAATGGCGACGAGGTGCCCTATGCCATCAAACGCTACGTGGATGAGAGCCGACGCCTGCTGGAGGTGCTCGACACAAGGCTTGCGGGGCGCGACTGGCTGGTTGGCACAGAGATGTCGATCGCGGACATCGCAACCTACCCTTGGGCGCGCAGTCATTTTTGGGCCACGGTAGAGGTCGAAGGACTACCGCACTTGCAGGCATGGTTCGACCGGCTTGATGCGATGCCAAAGGTACAAGAGGCCCTGCAACTGCCCGAGCCGCGTCCTTCGGCGTTTGGCAAGGGCGACATCGCGGCGGCGGCCTCCGCCAATGCTGCCCGTTTCAAGGAGTAAAGCGATGACCCTTCGTGTGGATATTGTGTCGGACGTGGTCTGTCCCTGGTGTGTGATCGGGTATCTCCAGCTGGCCAAGGCTGCGGCAGAAACCGGCACAGACCTTGAGGTGCATTGGCATCCGTTCGAGCTGAACCCGCAGATGGCCCCGGAAGGCGAAAACTTGCGGGAGCATCTGGCTGCCAAATATGGTACCACGCCGGAAGACTCGCGCGCGGCGCGGCTGAGGCTCACGGAGCTTGGCGCGGCGCTGGGGTTTGCGTTCGACTATGCGGACGACATGCGGATGGTGAACACCTTCCGGGCCCACCAGCTGATTGACTGGGCTGAGGATCAGGGCAAGGCGCATGAGATGAAGCGCGCGCTGTTTGCCGCGTTCTTCACCCGGCGCGAAGACCTCAATGATGTATCGGTGCTTGCAGATGTCGCAGAGAGCCTTGGCCTTGATCGTGTGGCTGCAGTTGCCATGCTCGAGGGCGGCGAGAGGGCAGACGCCGTGCGCGAGAAACAGCAGTTCTGGACCTCCAAAGGCATAACGGGTGTTCCGGCAATGATCTTTGAACGTCAGTATCTGGTGACCGGCGCGCAAGGCGAGGAGACCTACGCTCGTATCCTGACGGAACTGTCAGAGACGACCCCAGCGTGAGCGCGCGGGTCTGACAGTAAATATGCAGGGGTGGTTCTCGTGTTCCGGGGGCTGCCCCTTTAGGCGAAATAGATCGGGACAGACATGGGGTTTGCCAAGTGAAGGCAAGCCGATTTAGCGCTATCAAGACGTAACGAAGCGTTACGACTCGAAAGGATGACCATGCGCGCCCGACTTATGTTGCTGCTTTCAGCTCTGGTGATGTGCTTTGCCGCTCCGGTGTGGGCCGAGACGCGTCTGCTTGACCGGGCCAGTGTCGTGGCGCCCCATGACGGGCGCGTGTCTGATTTTCTTGCGGTCGATATTGGCGCGGGGACGCGGTGCGTGCTGTCCGGCAGTGATCTGACCCGCCGTCACGCCCCATGGTCGAGCTTCAAAATCCCAAATTTTGTCATCGCGCTTGAAACTGGGGTCGCAACCGGCCCGGATCATTGGCGCGCCTGGGACCCCAGCCTGCGACCGGCTGCAGGCTTTTGGCCCAAGAGCTGGCGTCAGGGGCAGACGCTCGAAACCGCGCTTCAGCGTTCGGTGGTCTGGTATTTCCAGGACATCGCCCGAGACGTGGGGGGCAGCCGCTACCGTGAGATCCTGAAACGCTGGTCCTATGGCAACGCCGAGGCACCTGATGGCGATGACGGCTTTTGGCTATATGGCCCGCTTGCTATCTCCGTCGAAGAACAGGTGGCTTTTGTCTCCGCCTTGCTTTCCGGCGGGATCGCTCGGTCTCAGGACACTCTTGCGGCGCTGTTTGCCGCCACGCGCGACAGCGAAGACAAAGGCCGTATCATCTATGGCAAAACCGGCTCCGGCCCGTTGGAGCAGGGGCGTGCGGGCGCAGGGTTTGAGGGCTGGTATGTCGGATGGGTGACGCGGCAGGACCGCGCGCCTGTTGCCTTCGCGCATTATGTGCGCGCCAGGACATATGCTGACCTGAGGGTGTTTCGCCGAGACCAGAGCCTGATCCTGCTGGAGGCCTGTGGATTTTAAACAGGGTAAAAGGGGTGCCGCCGCGCTGGTGAAACAGTGCGGCGGCAGGTCGGCTCACGCATAGGCGCCGGCGGAATAGGTCAGCTCATAACTGTGGCTATAGAGCTCGAAGATGTTCCCAAAGGGGTCCTCGACGTAGACCATGCGGTAGGGTTTTTCGCCGGGGAAATACTCCCGCACGGGCATGCGCTGCTTGCCTCCGGCGGCAATGATCTTTTCCAGGAGCCCCTCAAGATCCGGGTCCTGGATCGCAAAGTGGAATGTGCCATGGCGACGGAAGGCGAAGTTGTCATCCGGTGCGTGATTTCCTGCAAATTCAAAGAGTTCAATGCCGATCCCGTCGCCGGTCGAAAGATGCGCAATCCGCAAATGCTCCCAGCCGGGGCCAAAGACATCGGTGCACATGACGCCAATCGCGCTGTCGTCTTCGACAACCTTGCTCGGCGGCATGAGGACATAAAACCCCAGGACTTCAGAGTAGAATTTGACGGCGGCATCCAGGTCCGGAACGGACAGGCCGATATGAGAGAAAGTGCGGGGGGTGGGTGTCATGATGATCTCCTTTCAGATTTGCTTGATGGAAATCTAGACACGCGCCACCCGTATGTGAAATTATCATATCGAATTAAAATGCAAATGAATGGTTATCATTTTGGTGCTCAATTCTACCTGGCTCGAAACCTTTACCGTGCTCGCCGAAGAAGGGCATTTCACCCGCGCGGCGGCCCGCTTGAATATGACGCAGCCCGGAGTGTCCCAGCACCTGCGCAAGCTCGAGCAGCAATTGGGACGGGCGCTGATCTCGAAGGAGGGCAAGCGCTTCACCCTGACCTCCGCCGGGGAGGCAGTGCGCGACCTCGGGTTGGCGCGGCGTGTCGAGGAGCAGGCGCTGCGCGATACAATTACGCGCGATGATCCGGACCGAGGGGAGCTGCGGATCGCATGCTCTGGCAGTTTTGCGATGCTGTTTTACCCACGCGCCATCGCGTTGATGAAAGAGGCACCGGGGCTTGTGATCCATGTGGAGGCTACGCCGCAGGCGCGCGTGCTAGAGGGTGTTCTGGCCGGGCATTTTGATCTTGGGATTGTCTCTGATGTCCCACACCATCCACGTGTCGAAGCACAGCAACTGGGGCAGGAGGAACTGTGCTTGCTGTTGCCGGCTGAGGTCGAGGACCCGGTGTCTTTCGAGACGCTTGAAGCCCTGGGACTGGTCGCACACCCGGATGTGGCCAACTATGCGGATGATCTGTTTTCACGTAACTTCCCCATAGATTTTGCTGGGGCGGACCGGTTGAAGCTGCGCACTTATATCAACCAGATCAGCCAGATCCCGTCTCCGGTGGCCGCTGGGGTTGGCTATACGCTGCTTCCGCGCAGTGGTCTTGCGGCGTTTGCGCAATCGGCACAGATCAGGACGGCGCGCCTGCCGCAGCCACGGTATCGGGAGCTCTGGCGCATAACCCGTCGCGGACGTATCGCAAGCGCGCGGCTAAAGCGGGTCTTGGCGGTCGTCGAAGACATCGCCGCGACCTTGGGATGAGATCTCTTCGCCTTGGCGTCCGGGCCGGAATGGGCGTGGTCTGCCTTGTGAAAGCGGATACCAAAGCGAGGCGCTTCGGGATCTCTATTTGAACTTGTCGAGCAGCTTTTGCATCGGGCTACGGCTGTCCTCGGGCGCTGCGGGAATGTCGCCCGCGGCGGGGGCTTCGGGCGTCGCGGCCTTGGCTGGCGTTTTTGCGACCCCCGGCTCGGACTTCTGTGCTTTCTTGCGCCCTTTGGAGGCCTCACCGGTAGAGCTGCGCGGTGGCGCGACCCGCAATGCGACCGCGTTCATGAACCGCCCGCTGTCGCCCGTGGCCAGCGCGGCCGCCCCATCCGATAGCCCGCGCATCAGATCATCTAGCCAGCCCTGATCCGCTTTGGGGAAGTCCCGCAGAACGTAGCCGGCAACTGCATCCTTGTGTCCGGGGTGGCCCACCCCGAGGCGCACCCGGCCGTAGTCGGCACCAATATGGGCATGGATCGAGCGCAACCCGTTGTGACCTGCATGGCCGCCGCCGTTTTTCACGCGGCATTTGCTCGGCGCGAGGTCAAGTTCGTCATGAAAGACCACAACATCCGCCGGTGTGAGTTTGAAAAAACGCAGCGCCTCGCCGACGGATTGGCCGGAGTTGTTCATAAAGGTCTGGGGCTTAAGCAGGATCACTTTTTCACCTGACAGGGTGCCTTCGCTCATTTGGGCCTGGAATTTCGATTTCCAGGGGGAAAACCCGTGATCTGAAGCGATCTGATCCAGCGCCATGAAACCGATATTGTGTCGGTTTCCGGCGTATTTTGCGCCCGGATTGCCAAGCCCTACAAAGAGTTTCATGCGCTGCGTCCCGCTGTCGTTTCGGGCGCAGTGATGCCCTTTTTTGAGAGGAAAATCCAGAGCAGCGGTGATAGGGATATGCAGGTGCATTTTCCCGCTCCTTGGCTCAGAGCCATTGCAGCGATTGCGACATTCAAAGAGGCGGTGCCGCCTCCAATAGACTTTGAGAAGGACAGCGTGATGAAAGACGCCATTTCAGGAAGAAGCCAAAGCCCGGCGGGCGCACGCCTTCTGCATCGCCTGGGTGCAAAAGCTGCTGTGATCGCATGTGGTCTGAGCGTGGCGGGCTGTGCCGCGGTAGAAAGCGGCCCTGCTGTGCCAGCCAAAAGCGGCAGCACCGTCTTTGAAGCGCGCCAGTCGCTTGCGTTTTGTGCGCCGCAAGGGCCCAAAGGCGCCAAAGCGGCAGTGACCTCGAGCTACATCGCCTCGATGCTGTTTCTGGGGATTTTGCCCGGCGCCGTTATTGCAGCCGCTGGCGAGGAGCATACCCGGTCACAAGGTGCCGTGAATGCGGTGGATGACTGCCTGAAAGATCAGGGGTATGAGCGGCGTGAACTGACTGCCGAGGAAACCACGGCAATCAAGCAACGGGATCGCTACGCGCGCGAGCAGCTTCTCTCGCATCTGATCGGCGGCGGAACATTGGCCGACTATACGGGCCCCTAAGTCGGACGATCTGCGCCTGACGCGCCTCGTTACGATACCACAATCCGACAACAAAAAACGGGCCCCGCAAGGGACCCGTTCTCAGCATTCAGTACCCAAGAGGGCAGCGCTGATTATTCAGCTGCCGCTTCTTCGGCGTCTTCACCTTCTGCTTCATCGTCAGCGGACTTGAGCCCGGACGGTGCAGAGATGTTTGCGATGACGAAGTCACGATCGATCGTCGGCTTGCTGCCTTCGGGCAGGGTCACGTCAGAGATGTGGATCACGTCGCCGATGGCTTTGCCAGTCAGGTCAACGGTCAGCTTCTCGGGGATGTCACCCGCGGTCACAACCAGTTCGACTTCGGCGCGCACAACGGTGAGAACACCGCCACGCTTCAGACCAACGCACTCTTCTTCGTTGATGAACTCAACGGGGATGAAGAGGTTGATTTTCGAGGTGCGGCGCAGGCGCATCAGGTCGAAGTGGGTGGGCAGGTCTTTGACAACGTCACGCTGAACGTCGCGGCAGATCACACGCACGTCGTCGTGGCCTTCAACCTTGAGGTTGAAAAGGGTCGACTTAAAGCGGCCAGCTTTCAGGCGCTTCAGCAGGACGTTGTAGGGGATCTGGATTGCCAGCGGGTCTGCGTCGCCGCCAAATACAACACCAGGAACCAGGTTCGCACGACGTGCTGCGCGAGCGGCGCCCTTGCCCGTCCCCGCGCGTACCTGGCACTCGAGATCAGGAATCTCATTCGCCATCTTAATTCTCCATATATGATTGGGGGTGCCTCCAAGGCTGTCACCCCGCGTGAAGCCGCCCTGTTAGACGGAAAACCCCTTTTTGGAAAGCCCTAATCCGCCATGTTCCGCAGTCGGGGCTGCAGTTTCCCGTCTGTATCCATCAAGCGGGCGTGCAAATCGAACTCTGCTCTGCGGGCAGCGCGAAGTTTGCGCTGCAATGAAGGCGAGAGCTCCGCCTTGGCAAAGGGCGAAACATTGTGGGGTTCAAAGATGATTCTGTGGCCAAACCTGTCGGCGAGGAAGGTCTCAAGCTGATCCCAGCGCTCATAGGCAAAGAGATGATCCACCAGAATTCGCCCACCACGACCGCTCAGCATGCGGTATTGGCTGCCGATCTGTGCGCAAGGGGGCGGATCTTCTGAGAGGACCGCCCCCACATATGCATCAAAGCTCAGGTGCCCTGCAAATTCGGGCTTGTCGCGAATGTCATCGCGGCAGCGGTATTTGTACCAGCTGCGGATCTGGTCTTCGGGATCCCTCAACACGGCAAAGCTCTCGAGCGCGATGCCAAAGGTACTGCGCACAAAGGGGCGGATCCGGCGGTGAAACCGCTGCGCAGACGTGTGTTTCTGAGACTTGCGAAACACGATGTCGGCATGGGGGCGCAACGCCTTTTCAATGGCGGTGGTTCCCGTCTTGGGCAGCGCGACAAATGCAAGAGCCTGCGGCGTGAAGATCAGCATACCCATGAAATAGCCGGTGCGCGAACGGCAGGCCAGCTTGTGCGCAGAGATTTTGGTGATTGTGGCGGCGCGCCCACTGTGCATTGTCGCCTTATGGAAATGCTGACGGATATGCGCACCAGTGCGGTGCATGGGCGGGCCTTTGTGGTCATGGGGTTCTGTGTCGGGGCCTTTGCGGCCTATGTGCCCCAACTGAAAAGTCAGGCGGG
The DNA here is from genome assembly GCF_000014065.1 of Ruegeria sp. TM1040. Classification (NCBI taxonomy): domain Bacteria; kingdom Pseudomonadati; phylum Pseudomonadota; class Alphaproteobacteria; order Rhodobacterales; family Roseobacteraceae; genus Ruegeria; species Ruegeria sp. TM1040. The sequence goes on from NC_008044.1 coordinate 233,272, forward strand.
GCTGAGTGATGCCGAATTTGGCCTTGCCCTGTTGATCGGTGCCGCCGGAGCCGTGGGCGCGATGTGGCTCGCGCCGCGCGTGGATCGCCTGCTGGGACATGCGGCGATGACCATCTGCGCGCTCTTGCTGGCGACGGCCTTTCTGCTGCCGGGCCTTGCGCAGAGCTGGGCCGGTTTTGCCGCGGCGATGTTTCTGGCCTCCGGGGCGGGAGGGCTTCTGGATGTGGTGATGAATGCACGTCTGTCCGGGCTCGAGGCACGTTCTGGCCGCTCCTTGATGAACCTCAACCATGGTCTGTTTTCGCTTGCCTACGCCCTGGCTGCCCTGGTCGCCGGGCTCGTTCGCGAAGCAGGTGTGCCGCCCGTCTGGTGTTTTGCGGGCATCCTTTTGGTGTCGGGCCTGTTGGCATTGGGAATGCGGGATGAGGTGCCGCCTGCGCCCGCCGAAGATCCGCAAGGGAACGCGTCGCTGCCTCTGCCTGGGGCAATGATTGTGATTGCCGGGCTGATCGTGCTCATTGCCTTTACGGCTGAGCAGGCAACGGAACATTGGTCTGCACTGCATCTGGAGCGCGCCTTTGGCGCGAATGCGGCGGAAGGGGCTTTGGGGCCTGCGATTCTCGGTTTCACGATGGGTATCGGGCGTCTCTCCGGACAGGAGCTGGTGCGCCGCGTGGCCGAGGGCAGGCTCATGCAGATCGCCGCGGCGCTCGCGGCATCGGGGTTGATCCTTGCGGCGTTTGCCCCCGTGCAGGCTCTGGCCTACGCGGGCTTTGCGATCCTTGGATTGGGCGTTTCTACAGTCGGGCCGACGGCGCTCGCCTGGGTGGGCAAAACAATCCCATCGCGCCTGCGCGCGGCGGCCATTTCGCGGCTGGTGATGATTGGCTATTGCGGGTTCTTTGTGGGGCCGCCAGTGATCGGCTTTATTGCAGAGGTATTTGGTCTGCGGCTGGCATTGGCCCTGATGGGGGCAATGCTGCTCTGTATCACGGTACTTTTGGTGCCCGCCCTGCGCGCCAGTGCGCGGAAATCCGAGCTGATTGCCTGAATGCTACCGGGGCAACATGGCTGCCCCGGGGTGTGTCGACCAGGGTTCAGGCCCAGCGACCGGTGAAATCCTCTGGCACCAAGAGGTTGTGGCGACCAAGGTCGGTAACGTGTTTCTCGCCACAGAGCGCCATGGAGGTATCGAGCTCCTTGTGGATCACCTCAAGGGCACGGGTCACACCCTTTTGTCCCATGGCGCCCAACCCATACACAAAGGCTCGCCCAATCATGGTGCCGGTCGCCCCAAGCGCCAGCGCCTTCAGGACGTCCTGACCGGAGCGGATGCCACTGTCGAGGTGAACCTCCACCTGATCGCCGACCGCGTCCATGATCCGGGGCAGCATGCGAATCGACGAGAGCGCCCCGTCCAACTGCCGCCCACCATGGTTGGAGACGGTGATCGCATCCGCGCCGACCTTTGCCGCCATCTTGGCGTCTTCCTCATCCAGGATACCTTTGAGGATGACTTTGCCACCCCACATTTCCTTGAGTTTTTCGATCTTGCCCCAATCCAGCGAAGGGTCGAATTGCTCGGCCGTCCAGGACCCCAGCGAGGACGCATCCGAGACCCCCTCGACGTGGCCGACGATATTGCCGAAATTGCGTCGCTTTGCGCCGAGCATTTCGATGCCCCAGGCCCATTTCGTCATCAGATTTGCGATGGTTTTTGGGGTGAGCTTGGGCGGCGCAGAAAGGCCGTTTTTCAGGTCTTTGTGGCGCTGGCCAAGGATCTGCAGGTCGAGCGTGATCACCAGAGCCGAGCAATTTGCATCCTTTGCACGCGCGATCAGGCGGCGGATGTAGTCGTCGTCCTTCATGGTATAAAGCTGGAACCAGAAGGGCTTACTGGTCGCTTCTGAGACTTCTTCGATCGAGTTGATCGACATCGTCGAGAGCGTGAAGGGCACGCCAAAGGCTTCGGCTGCGCGGGCCGCTTTAATTTCGCCATCCGCACATTGCATGCCCGTCAGCCCAACCGGCGCCAGAGCCACGGGCATGGCGACATCCTGACCGATCATCTGCGAGGCTGTCGAGCGCCCCGCCATGTCGACCGCCACCCGCTGCCGCAGCCGGATCTGGTCGAAGTCCGTGCTGTTCTCGCGAAAGGTCTGTTCGGTCCAGGATCCGCTTTCCGCGTAATCATAAAACATCTTTGGCACACGCCGCGCATAAATACGCTTGAGATCTTCGATGTTGGTGATCACTGGCATGGGGGGCTCCTCGACCTGCGCAGAACTGGTAATGTTTTCTTACCAATATCTGACTGTGCTGGCAAGCCAGCCTGTCGTAACTATGCATTTACGGATTTCTGCAAGTTTATCGGTTAATATCTGCTGGAATCACTATGTATGCGTGCACGAGCCAGCAGAGCAGGAAGCTTCTGGAGAATTGCCGGAGTTTCGACAGCTGACCAACGCGCGGCTTGGAGTTTTCGTCGCCCCGATTGCAGAGCAACCCGGGGTTTTTGTGATATTGGTTCTTGCGCCTGCCAATCGGTCGTTTTGACCGGGCAGCAGCCCACGGGGCGGGCGCCAGTTGGAGTGAGAGACAACGTGAGAGTTGTGTTTTCAGATCGGGATCTGGCTGGCATGCGTATTTCTGCATGGGCCGCTCCGACATCGCCGCAGATCTGGCACTGTTGTGCAGGCGGGCAGGGGGGGCGCCTCGCGCCGCATGACATCAACGTGAGACGCAGCTGCAATGTCTGATCCTGCGTATGATGCCATGACCCCAGAGGAGTTGCGCGCGGCTTTGATGCAAGAGCGCAGGTTGCGCGCAGAACTCGAAGAATCCATGGAGCGCAAGTCCCAATCGCTGCGCCGGGCGAACGCGTCCCTCGTGTCCTTGGCCCGACAGATCGACCGGATGGTCAAAGAGCGCACCGAAGACCTCGCCCGCGACCGGGCCGAGGCGGAGGCCGAAAGTGCCGCAAAGACCCAGTTTCTGGCCACGATGAGCCATGAAATCCGCACCCCGCTCAACGGTGTTCTCGGGATGGCATCGGCACTTGCGGATACCGAACTGGCCGAGCGTCAATCGCAGATCCTTGGGGTTCTACGCGAAAGCGGGCAATTGCTCCTGAACATCGTTGATGACATTCTCGATCTCTCCAAGATCGAAGAGGGCAAGCTCGAACTCGAACGTCTGCCGACAGATGTGGTAGCTTTGATCGAGACGGTTTATCGCCAGTTCAAACCGCGTATCGAGGCCAAGGGGCTCAATTTCAGCTCGATCTATGGCGAGGGGTTGGCGCAGGGCCCCGCCTGGGTCCACATCGATCCCACCCGATTCCAGCAAGTGCTGACCAACCTGTTGTCCAATGCGATAAAATTCACCGACACGGGTGCGATTGCGCTTTCGTCCAGCCTTGTCTTGCAGCACGACGGTGAGCTCATTTTATGCGTTGCCGTGCGCGATACCGGCGTCGGGCTCACGGATGCGCAAGTGGAGCGCTTGTTCCAACCCTACATGCAGGCCGATGCGAGCGTGGCGCGCAGCCATGGCGGCACCGGTCTTGGCTTGGCCATCGCGCGCCAGATCTGCGAGCGCATGGGGGGCACCCTGACCTGCCGCAGCCATGAGGGCGATGGCAGCGAATTCTGCGCGACCTTTCGCGCCGCTCCGGCAGAGCCCGTGGTCTCGTCCCATGACCCCCAGGACGAGAACGAACTGGAGGCGCTGAGGGCGCAACGCTGGAAGGTGCTGGTGGCCGAGGACAACCGAACCAACCGGATGGTTCTCCACCATATCCTGCGCGGCTATGACCTGGATTTGTACTGGGTGGACAATGGCGAAGAGGCGGTAAAAACCTGGCGTCAAGAACGGCCGGATCTGGTGCTGATGGATGTGAATATGCCGCAGCTCGACGGGGTGTCTGCGACCTCTGTAATCCGTCAAGAAGAGGCTGATGCACAAGCCGCGCCGGTGCCGATCATTGCGGTGTCGGCCAATGCGCTGGTGCATCAGATCAAAAGCTACCTCGCGAGCGGCATGACCGACCATGTCGCCAAACCGATCCGCAAGAAAAAGCTGTTGTCAGCCATGGCGCGCGCGTTGAAGTCCCGCCCAACGCTGCCCCCCGTGCCAGAAGAACCAGCGGACAAAGGCGCAGCGCGGGTGCTCTCGCCCTAGCAGCTATGCCGCGCGCCGCCTCAGCAAATAAAAACCAGCAGGGAGGATCGCTCCGATGCTGGTTCCATGTGCGCCCCCTGGGGCGGTGTCTCAATTGGGATCAGCCCGCGTGGGCGCCATCCGCCAGTGTTTTTACAAAGGCCAGCACCTCGGCAGGTGATTTCCCGGCTCCGATCTCGGCCACGATGGCGCTGCCAACGACGGCCCCATCCGAGATCGAAGCGATGGTCTGCGCCCGTTCCGGCGTTTTGATCCCGAACCCCACGATGATCGGCAGATCCGTGGCCGCCTTGATGCGAGCCACTTCGGGCCCGACGTCCGCGGCCTCTGCCTCGGCGGCGCCGGTGATCCCTGTGATCGACACATAGTAGACAAAACCGGATGTGTTTTGCAGCACGCGTGGCAGACGAGCATCATCGGTGGTGGGGGTCGCAAGACGAATGAAGTTCAGCCCCGCCGCTTGTGCAGGCAGGCAGAGTTCGCTGTCTTCTTCTGGCGGCAGATCCACCACGATCAAACCGTCGATGCCGGCCTCTTTTGCATCGCTGAGGAATGTCTCGACACCGCGCGAGTAGATCGGGTTGTAGTAGCCCATCAGCACGATTGGCGTGGTGTCATCCTCCTTGCGAAAATCCCGCGCCAGCTGCAGTGTGCGCTCCAGCGTCATTCCGGCCTCCAGCGCGCGCTGACCTGCGAGCTGGATGGTTTCGCCGTCCGCCATCGGATCGGTAAAGGGCAAGCCGAGCTCGATCACATCGACGCCAGCGGCGGGCAGGCCTTTGACCACCTCCAAAGAGGTGTCGTAGTCGGGATCGCCCGCCATGACATAGGTGACGAAGGCCTTTTTGCCCGCGGCAGCGAGTTCAGCAAACTTAGCGTCGATGCGTGTGGTTGGGCGGGTCATATGAAGGCCTTTTTCGATCTCTGTTGCCTGCCTGATGTGCCGAAACTTCACGGTAAAATCAATCCCGGACGACAGGTCGGGCCAGCGCAGCGGGCAGTTTAGTTCAACGCGCGTTGCCCAAGCGGCATATGCAGCCGCAGGGTGATCGTATTGAGGCCCGGGTTTTCACGCGCCAGAGAGGCGTTGGACATATGCGTGAGCGCCAGTGACAGGCGCTTGCCCCCGCGCAGGTCGCGCCCGATGCCGATCAGCGAACGGATTTCAAAGTTGGACCCCAGATCATTGCGGGCCTCATTCTCGAAGTAGAGACCGGGCATCAGGCTGGCTTCGATGAACCAGCCGCGCCCGATATCGCGCTGGGCCTGCAGCCCGCCCCCAAAAAACACATCACCCGTCTCGTGGATGTGGCCTGCGACGCCCAGCCCAGCGTCAAAGCCCCAGACCTGCCAGTCGCGTGGCCCGAGGTACTCGGCGGAGAAATACGCGCCACTCTCGGCGATCTCATTGTTGAATTCCGCATGGCCCAGCCCGAACGTCAGCTCCTGAGCCCGGAGCGCGTGGCTCTGAAGGAGTGTAGAAATCAAAGTAGCAGCAATGATGATTTTGCGCATGCGGACCTCACAGTCTGTTTATACATCAAACCGGCTGGCCGGCAGAAGCGATTGAACAGATCAGCATAAGTGAATGCGTCTTTGCCATTTCAATAAGCGCCGCGTGCGTGTTGCAACGGCTGCGTGCTTGCGAAAACGGCGATTTGAGCCTAAGTGCTGGCTCCCAAATGGCATCAGGAGGCCGGTATGGGCTTTAAAATGGGAATCGTGGGTCTGCCCAATGTGGGCAAGTCGACCCTGTTCAACGCGCTGACCAAAACCGCCTCGGCGCAGGCGGCAAATTTTCCGTTCTGTACGATCGAACCGAACGTGGGTGAGGTGGGCGTTCCGGACGCGCGTCTCGACAAATTGGCGGCGATTGCGCAGTCCAAACAGATCATCCCAACCCGCATGACGTTTGTGGATATTGCTGGCCTCGTCAAAGGCGCCTCAAAGGGCGAAGGTCTGGGCAACCAGTTCCTTGCCAATATCCGTGAGGTGGACGCAATTGCCCATGTTTTACGGTGCTTTGAGGACGGTGACGTTACCCATGTCGATGGTCGCGTTGATCCGGTTGCGGACGCCGATACCATCGAAACCGAGCTGATGCTGGCGGATCTTGAGAGCATCGAGAAACGCCGCGCCAACCTCGTACGCAAGCTCAAGGGCAACGACAAGGAAGCCCAGCAGCAGGACCGCCTGCTCGCAGCGGCGCAGGCCATGCTCGAAGATGGCAAACCAGCCCGTCTGGTTGAGGTCGACGCAGAGGACCAGAAGGCCTGGACCATGCTGCAACTGCTGACCACAAAGCCGGTGCTTTACGTCTGCAATGTGGGTGAAAGCGAGAGCGTCGAAGGCAACGCACATTCCGCCAAAGTTGCCGAGATGGCCGCGGCTCAGGGTAACGCGCATGTGATCATTTCGGCGCAGATCGAAGAGGAAATCAGCCAGCTTGAGCCCGAAGAAGCGCAGATGTTCCTCGATGAGATGGGTCTCGCAGAAGCCGGTCTCGACCGCCTGATCCGCGCCGGTTACGAGCTCTTGCATCTGGAAACCTATTTCACGGTCGGCCCCAAGGAAGCGCGCGCCTGGACCATTCGCTCGGGCACCGCTGCGCCCCAGGCGGCAGGCGTTATCCACGGCGATTTTGAAAAGGGTTTCATCCGCGCGGAGACCATCGCCTATGACGACTACATCGCTTGCGGCGGTGAATCCGGCGCCAAAGAAGCGGGCAAGATGCGCGCCGAGGGCAAGAGCTACATCGTCAAGGATGGCGATGTGATGCACTTCTTGTTCAACACCTGATCATCCGCATCGTCACAAGTTCAGAATGCCCGTCTTCGAAGGAAGGCGGGCATTTTTGCGAAACAGTTGATGGATAATCGAGAGGCTGGCAGGCTTGAGTTGCCGCTAACATAGGTGCTAAACCCGCTCGATTAATCAGTCTTGGGGATAACAATGACAACAAAACTCATCATCGACACGGACCCCGGCATCGACGATGCGATGGCTATTTTCTACGCCGCCGCCGCGCCCGATATCGAGCTTCTGGGGCTGACCACGATCTTTGGCAATGTGACCACCAAGATGGCCACCCGCAATGCGCTGCGTCTGCTTGAGGCCGCTGAACTGGATCTGCCCGTTGCCCATGGCGCGGAAAAGCCGCTGGTCCTGCCCCCCTTTGAGCCTTCGGCCCATGTGCATGGCGACGAAGGCTTTGGCGACATTCCCGCCGTCAATCCCAAAGGGCAGGCGATTGCAGAAGATGCCGCCGATTTCCTGATCCGAATGGCGCGCGAACACAAGGGCGAGCTGGTGGTCTGCCCGGTGGGGCCGCTGACGAATATCGCCATCGCGATCGAGCGTGACCCGGAGTTTGTGAAAAACTGCAAGCGCATCGTCATCATGGGGGGCTCGCTTGAGGCGGGCGGAAATATCACGCCCCATGCCGAGGCCAATATCTACCACGACCCCCACGCCGCCGAGGCGGTCTTTGCCGCCGCCGCGGGCAAGGTGGTGATGGTTGGGCTTGATGTGACGCTCAAGATTCTCTGCACTCCCGAGGATTTCGACGGCATCAAGGAGCGCTCGCCGGAGCTTGGTGGCATGCTCAAGGACATGAGTGTCTTTTACATCAAGTTCTATCAGGAAGTGGCCAATCTCAATGGATGTTCTCTGCATGACCCCGCAGCGGTGATTGCCTGCACCCATCCCGACCTCTTTAAGACCCGGGCCGTGAAACTGGCCGTTTCGGTCGAGGAGGAGACCTCTGGCAAGACCCAGCTGGCCGAGGATGGTCGTGGCGATACACATGTCGCGATGGACGTGGACGCAGAGGCCGTCAAGGCACTGTTCCTGAAGCGCCTATCGCTGCTGCCCTGAACCACTCCGCCTGTGCCGGTGTGGCGCGGGCGGATCGGGCGAGAGGGCCAAGTCGCCCTCTTGCCGCCACGTCCAAAACGACGAATTCAGCCGGAGGGTGCCTCTCACAAGCAGCGGCTCTTGAATTTGCCCCCGCTCTCGGGTAGATCGCCCTCCTAGTCGACAAGAGAGAGTGCGAGAGCCCTATGGCCACCATCAATCCCGTTAAGTTCATCCAGCAGGTGCGCGCAGAAGTCAGCAAGGTTGTCTGGCCGACCCGTCGCGAGGTTCTGCTGACCACGGTCATGGTGTTCATCATGGCGGCTCTGGCTGCGGCATTCTTTGCTGTGGTGGACCTCTTGATCCGCACCGGTCTCAACGGTGTGCTCGGGCTCTTTGGCTGAGGCAGGCATTTGCAGCGCCGCCTTCGTCGCGGCGCCGTTGCCTCTTGATCTTGCCCGCGCAGGGGGATAGTTCAGCCGATACTGGATGAGGCGTGCGGCGATTCGCACGCCGATTTTTGTTGCACCGCAGCCACTGGGCTGCACAGAGATATTTTGCGGCAAAGCCCGCAGGGAACAAGAAGGACGAGCAGGTTCATGGCGAAACGGTGGTATTCGGTCAGCGTTCTTTCGAACTTCGAAAAGAAAATCGCAGAACAGATTCGCACCGCGGTCGTGGAGCAGGGTCTAGAGGACGAGATCGACGAGGTTCTGGTTCCCACCGAGGAAGTGATCGAAATTCGCCGGGGCAAGAAAGTCTCGACCGAGCGCCGCTTCATGCCGGGCTATGTTCTGGTTCACATGGAAATGTCCGACCAGGGCTATCACCTGATTTCTTCCATCAATCGCGTCACCGGTTTCCTCGGTCCGCAAGGCCGCCCGATGCCGATGCGTGATGCCGAAGTGCAGGGCATCCTGGGCCGCGTCGAAGAAGGTGTCGAGGCGCCGCGTACACTCATTTCCTTTGAGGTGGGCGAAAAGGTCAAAGTCAACGACGGCCCCTTCGAGGATTTCGACGGTATGGTCGAGGGCGTGGACGACGAGAACCAGAAGCTCAAGGTCACGGTGTCCATCTTTGGTCGCGAGACCCCGGTGGAGCTCGACTTCACGCAGGTCACCAAACAGGTTTGATCTGCGCCGGTTTCCGGCGCTACACGGAATTTCCCATTGGGAACTTGAGGATCGGCCCCTAAAATGGGGCCGATTTTTGTTTGGTCCGCCGGAGTTCCCGCCCATGAAATTGCTCGTCGTATCGACGAATGCTGCCCTCACCATGGGGGGCGAGGCGATGAAGGCGCTGCAGTATATGCAGCAGCTCTTGGCGGATGGACGCGATGCCACTCTCATCACCCATGAACGCTGTCGCGAGGCTCTTGCGGGGCAATTGCCAGAAGATCGGGTGATCTATGTGCATGACAGCCGTGCAATGAAGGCCTGTTGGCGCACGCCGGGGCTTGGGCGGTTGGTGAACAGTTTTTTTCACCTCGAGGTCGCCCGGATCTGTCGCGGCTTTAACCCGAGCGAGGTGGTGATCCACTATCTTTGTCCGATCTCCCCCGTCGAGCAGCGCTTCCCGCCGAAGGGGTATCGCTATGTCATCGGCCCGCTTTCAGGCAATATCTTCTACCCAGAGGGGTTTCGACATCTTGCGGGGCGGGGGCTGCGCCTGCAGCATCAGGCGTATCGGCCTTTGCAGATGGCGCTTGGCCTCTTGTCTAGGCAATTCACGCGCGCCTCGACCGTGTTGGTCTCTGGCTATGACCGTACCCGAGAGGCCCTCGGCTGGGCGGGTTGCCCGGAGGCCCGCATGCAGGACGTCTGGGATGCGGGCCTGTCTCCAGATTTCTTTGCGCGTTCCCGGATCCGGCCGGGCAAGAACCCGGCGCATTTTGTGTGGATTGGACGTATGGTGCCCTACAAGGGGGCGGATCTTGCGTTGCGCGCGCTGGCGCTTGCCCCGGCAGAGGCACGGCTCACGCTCTATGGAGATGGGCCGGATCGTGCCGAACTGGAGGCGCTCGCCCGCGATCTTGGCCTGATGTCGCGGGTCACCTTTGCGGGCTGGCTTGCGCATGGGGATCTCTCCGAGGCGTTGGGCCAGTACCGAGCACTTTTGTTCCCGAGCCTCAAAGAAGCCAACGGCATCATCGTGCAGGAATGTATGGCGATCGGCTTGCCGGTCGTGGCCTTGCGCTGGGGCGGGCCTGTGGGGCTCGCGGATGACACTGAGGCGCTGTTTGTCGAGGCGCAGAATGCCGTACAGGTCGAGCAGGACTTGGCTGCGGCCATGGCGCGTCTGACAGAAGACCCAGCCCTTGCGGAGGCGCTCTCTGATGCGGCGCGACGCAAGGCTGAAAACGAGTTCCCCTGGCCGCAGGTGGCCCAAAGCTGGTGCAGCGCAGCGCTTCGCGCGCAGGATGCGGCTGCAGCAGAGCCAAAGCACCGCGGCGGGGGTTGATCTCTGCAGAGATGGGGCGTATGAGCCGCCAATCTGCCCGGTTTCTCAACCGGGCGTGATTCTTGTGGGAGGCCCAAGCGTCGCGACGTGTTGGGTCGAACCACGCAACGCAAAAGAGCGTTTGGGCGCGCCCAAAGGCTGTTGAAAAGGAGACAACCACATGGCTAAGAAGCTTGTTGGTTCGATGAAGCTGCAGGTTCCTGCAGGTCAGGCAAACCCATCCCCGCCAGTTGGCCCCGCACTGGGTCAGCGCGGCATCAACATCATGGAATTCTGCAAGGCGTTCAACGCCAAGACCGCAGACATGGAGCCCGGCGCTCCGTGCCCGACCGTGATCACCTACTATCAGGACAAGTCCTTCACCATGGACATCAAGACGCCGCCCGCGTCTTACTACCTGAAGAAGGCTGCAAAGATTAAATCCGGCGCGAACAACCCGAGCCGTGAGACCGCAGGCACCGTCACTGCCGCTCAGGTGAAAGAGATCGCCGAAGCGAAGATGAAAGATCTGAACGCGAACGACATCGAAGCCGCGATGCAGATCATCCTGGGCTCCGCCCGCTCCATGGGCATCGAGGTGAAGTAAGATGGCAAAGCTCGGTAAACGTACCCGCGCAGCGCGCGAAGCCTTCGCAGGCAAATCGAACCTCACCATCGAGGAAGCCGTCGCACTGGTGAAGGCAAACGCCACCACCAAATTTGACGAAACCGTCGAAATCGCGATGAACCTCGGTGTTGACACCCGTCACGCAGACCAGATGGTCCGCGGCGTTGTTGGCCTGCCCAACGGCACCGGCAAAACCATGCGTGTTGCCGTGTTCGCACGTGGCCCCAAGGCTGACGAAGCCAAGGAAGCTGGCGCAGACATCGTTGGCGCAGAAGACCTGATGGAAACCATCCAGGGCGGCACCATCGATTTCGATCGCTGCATTGCAACCCCGGACATGATGCCCGTCGTTGGTCGTCTGGGTAAGGTCCTTGGCCCGCGCAACCTGATGCCGAACCCCAAAGTTGGCACCGTGACCATGGACGTGAAAGCGGCCGTGGAAGCAGCCAAAGGCGGCGAAGTTCAGTTCAAAGCGGAAAAAGGCGGCGTTGTGCACGCTGGCGTTGGCAAAGCGTCCTTCGACGAAGCCAAGCTGGTTGAAAACGTGCGTGCCTTTGTGTCCGCAGTGGCCAAAGCCAAGCCCTCCGGCGCCAAAGGTGCCTACATGAAGAAAATCGTCCTGTCCTCCACCATGGGCCCGGGCGTCACTCTTGACGTGGACGGTGCGGTCTCCGAGTAATCGGACCCCTTCCACATCTGAGAAAAGAAAGGCGGCACTCCGGTGTCGCCTTTTTTTGTGCACGATCCGCGCGTATGGGTGATCCTGACTGACGCGGGCCACACGCCCGGCGGGGCGCAATTTGCAAAGGATCACTGGCGGATATGGCACAGGCAAACAGGCAGCTTTGGCGCGTGGGAGCGATCATGAATGAGCCTCTCGCAGAGGTGCTGAAGTTCTGTGCGTGGTACCTTGAGCGCGGCGCGCATGAGTTGGTGATCTGTTTCGACAATCCCGACGATCCGGCGATTGCGCGGCTTGCCGGTCATCCTCGCATTCGCGCCATCCCCTGCACCGCTGCGTTCTGGGGCGCGCTTGACCTGACCCCGGATGTGGCCTTTGTCACGCGTCAGAACGCGGCGCTGACGTGGATCTATCATCAGTATCCGGACGGCTGGCTCTTGAACGTTGATGCGGATGAGTTCCTGTATCTGGTTGGGCGTGACGTGGCCGATCTCTTGGCGGAGGTGCCCGCAGAGAAAAAATCCCTGCGCGTGCGAACCGCCGAGCGTGTTTTGACCGAAGAGAATCCCACCTGCGCCCATTTTCGCCTGCCGATGGCGCGTCCGGTCCGACGCGCGGTGTATGGCGAGGATGCGCCTCTTTTTGGCCCCCGAAGAGAGGGGCTTGTGGGCCATTCTCACGGCAAATCCTTTGTGCGCAGCGGCATAAGGGGTCTCGTGCTCAGGCAGCACTGGCCGCGCGGGCTGCGTGACGATGGCGCGGATGAGCTGGTTCTGGGCCATCAGGATCGGGCCTATCTCTTGCATATGATCGGCGCGCGCTATGATATCTGGCGCGACAAGGTGACCTGGCGCTCCGCATCGCGCGGCTTTACCACGGGGCTGACCGAGCGCATTGCGGCAGCACAAGCCGCGCCCGCGCCGGAGGAGTCGCTTCGCGATTTGCACCGGCGTCTGCATGCTGCCACGCCCGCGCGTCTCTCCGCGCTCCGGGCCAGGGATGTTCTCCTGACGGTCCCGCTGGAACTAGATGCTTTGGCAGAGGCGCATTTCGGGGCGTGAGCTGCGCCGCGCCCAGAACGGGCATCGCGCTCGGCGCTGCCCAATTAAGGGGTTGGAAATCCGCCGCGACAGGACTATGAAGCCCCCACGGAGCAAAGCGTGCGATTCGTCGTGCGCTTTTCTCCTTTTCGTCCAAGATGGTGGGTGGTCTGTCGATCGGGCCTTAATTTCCCTCCTGAGACGGGTAAGACCAATGAAAGATCGAGAGTTTTCACTCTCGGGCGACTTTGGCTGGAACCCCGTAAAACGGACTTGACCGCCGCATCTTTCGGGATGTGGCAGAAAATGAGCCGGGGCATCTGCCCCTAATTTGGAGAGAACTGTGGATAGAGCCCAGAAAGAGAAAGTGGTCGAGGAACTCGGCCAGATCTTCGAAAGCTCTGGCGTGGTGGTCGTAGCCCACTACACCGGTCTGACAGTATCCGAGATGCAGGACCTTCGCGCACGTGCTCGTGACGCGGGCGGCTCCGTGCGTGTTGCCAAAAACAGGCTCGCCAAAATCGCCCTCGAGGGTAAGCCGTGTGAAAGCATGTCTGACCTGCTGACAGGGATGACCGTTCTGACCTATTCCGAGGACCCCGTGGCAGCAGCCAAGGTGGCCGAGGACTTCGCCAAGGAGAACAAGAAGTTCGAAATCCTTGGCGGTGCAATGGGCGAGAACGCTCTGGACCGCGCAGGCGTTGAAGCCGTGTCGAAGATGCCGTCCCGCGAGGAGCTCATTGCTTCCATCGTTGGCTGCATCGGCGCACCGGCCTCCAATATCGCCGGCGCAATTGGCGCACCTGCAAGCAACATCGCAAGCATCCTTTCGACCATCGAAGAGAAGGCGGAAGCTGCGTAAGCGGTTGGCACTTAATGACTGGCGTAGGGTGATATTACCCACGTTGGAACACACATCTGTAAACGGAAAGAGCTAATACAATGGCTGATCTGAAAGCACTCGCGGAAAGCATCGTTGGTCTGACCCTGCTGGAAGCACAAGAACTGAAAACCATCCTCAAAGACGAGTACGGCATCGAGCCGGCAGCTGGCGGCGCCGTAATGGTTGCAGCCGGTGGCGACGCAGCAGGCGGCGCAGCTGAGGAAGAGAAAACCGAATTCGACGTCGTTCTGAAGAACGCCGGCGCGTCCAAAATCAACGTGATCAAAGAAGTCCGCGGCATCACCGGCCTGGGCCTCAAAGAAGCCAAAGAGCTCGTTGAAGCTGGCGGCAAGATCAAAGAAGGCGTGGACAAAGCAGAAGCCGAAGACATCAAAGGCAAGCTGGAAGCAGCTGGCGCCGAAGTCGAGCTGGCCTAAGCACCGCGTTAGAGGACATTCGGGCTGGATTTCCTGCGGGAACTTCTGCTCTATAGGCCTCAAATCATTTGGCTGGATCCGGGGATGCCCGGGTCCAGCTGAACCTGTCTCAGAAAGGGGCCTTTTCACCTGTGTTTGGGTGGCCCTTTTCTCAGGCGAGGTTCGTTGGATCGGGAGGTCGCCATTCGGGACGGTGGCCATGAATTGATCCAGACCACGCTGTCTCTGACGGATGAGGTGCCGGGGCCCGGCGGCTGCCTTGTTTGTTGAGAACTCTGAAAGGTGAACTCTGACATGGCTCAAACGTTCCTTGGCCAGAAACGTCTTCGCAAATATTACGGCAAAATCCGCGAAGTGCTGGATATGCCGAACCTCATTGAGGTTCAGAAATCTTCTTATGATCTTTTCCTGCGCTCCGGTGATGCGCCTCAGCCGCTTGACGGCGAAGGCATCAAAGGTGTGTTCCAGTCGGTTTTCCCGATCAAGGATTTCAACGAAACCTCCGTTCTGGAGTTCGTGAACTACGCGCTTGAGCGTCCCAAGTACGACGTTGACGAATGCATGCAGCGTGACATGACCTACAGCGCACCGCTGAAGGTCACTCTGCGCCTGATCGTGTTTGATGTCGATGAGGACACCGGCGCGAAATCCGTTAAAGACATCAAGGAACAGGATGTCTTTATGGGCGACATGCCCCTGATGACCCCGAACGGGACGTTCATCGTGAACGGCACCGAACGTGTGATCGTGTCCCAGATGCACCGCTCACCGGGTGTGTTCTTTGACCACGATAAGGGCAAAACCCATTCCTCCGGTAAACTGCTGTTTGCCTGCCGCATCATCCCGTATCGCGGCTCCTGGCTCGACTTCGAATTCGACGCCAAAGACATCGTCTTTGCTCGCATCGACCGTCGCCGCAAACTGCCGGTGACCACGCTGCTTTATGCGCTGGGTCTCGACCAGGAAGGCATCATGGATGCCTACTACAACACCGTGAACTTCAAACTTGAGAAGTCGCGCGGCTGGGTCACGCCCTTCTTCCCCGAGCGTGTGCGTGGCACCCGCCCGACCTATGACCTCGTGGATGCCGCCACTGGCGAAATCATCTGCGAAGCAGGCAAGAAAGTCACCCCGCGCGCGGTCAAGAAGATGATCGACGAAGGCAACATTACCGAGCTGCTCGTTCCGTTCGAGCATATTGTCGGTAAATATGTCGCCAAGGATATCATCAACGAAGAAAACGGCGCGATCTATGTCGAAGCGGGCGACGAGCTGACGCTTGAGTATGACAAAGACGGCGACATCATTGGCGGGTCCGTCAAAGAGCTGCTCGATGCCGGTATCACCGACATCCCGGTTCTCGACATCGACAACGTCAATGTCGGCCCCTACATGCGCAACACCATGGCGCAGGACAAGAACATGTCCCGCGAAACCGCGCTCATGGACATCTACCGCGTGATGCGTCCGGGCGAGCCGCCCACCGTCGAAGCGGCCTCCGCGCTGTTTGACACCCTGTTTTTTGATTCCGAGCGCTACGACCTGTCGGCCGTTGGTCGCGTGAAGATGAACATGCGTCTGGCTCTGGATGCCGAAGACACTCAGCGGACCCTGCGCAAAGAAGACATCGTCGCCTGTATCAAGGCGCTGGTGGAGCTGCGTGACGGCAAGGGCGACGTGGACGACATCGACCACCTCGGCAACCGCCGCGTGCGTTCCGTGGGCGAGCTCATGGAAAACCAGTACCGCGTTGGTCTCCTGCGCATGGAGCGCGCGATCAAAGAGCGTATGTCCTCTGTCGAGATCGACACCGTGATGCCGCAGGACCTGATCAACGCCAAGCCCGCTGCTGCGGCTGTGCGTGAATTCTTTGGCTCCTCGCAGCTGTCGCAGTTCATGGACCAAACGAACCCGCTGTCGGAAGTCACCCACAAACGCCGTCTCTCGGCGCTTGGCCCCGGTGGTCTGACCCGCGAGCGTGCCGGCTTTGAGGTGCGCGACGTTCACCCGACCCACTATGGCCGGATGTGTCCGATTGAAACGCCGGAAGGTCCGAACATTGGTCTGATCAACTCGCTGGCGACCTTTGCCCGCGTGAACAAGTATGGCTTCATCGAGACCCCCTATCGCGTGGTGAAGGACGGACAAGTGACCGATGAAGTTCACTACATGTCCGCCACCGAGGAAATGCGTCACACCGTGGCGCAGGCGAACGCCAACCTCGATGAAGACAACCGCTTTGTGAATGACCTTGTGTCCACCCGTCAGTCGGGCGACTACACGCTGGCTCCGAATGAAAGCGTCGACCTGATCGACGTGTCGCCAAAACAGTTGGTATCGGTTGCGGCCTCGCTCATTCCGTTCCTTGAGAACGACGACGCGAACCGCGCCCTGATGGGTTCGAACATGCAACGTCAGGCGGTTCCGCTGCTGCGCGCAGAAGCGCCGCTGGTCGGTACCGGCATCGAGGAAATCGTGGCGCGCGACTCTGGCGCGGCGATCATGGCGAAGCGCGCAGGCGTGATCGACCAGATCGACGCTCAGCGTATCGTGATCCGTGCAACCTCCGATCTGGAGCTGGGCGACGCAGGCGTGGACATCTACCGCATGCGCAAGTTCCAGCGCTCGAACCAGAACACCTGCATCAACCAGCGCCCGCTGGTGAAAGTGGGTCAGACGGTCGAGAAGGGCGAAGTGATCGCAGATGGTCCCTCCACCGATATGGGTGAACTGGCGCTCGGTAAAAACGTGGTTGTCGCGTTTATGCCGTGGAACGGTTACAACTATGAGGACTCCATCCTGATCTCCGAGCGTATCGCGCGTGACGACGTCTTCACCTCGATCCACATCGAGGAATTCGAAGTCGCCGCTCGTGACACCAAGCTTGGGCCGGAAGAGATCACCCGCGATATTCCGAACGTTGGTGAAGAAGCGCTGCGCAACCTCGACGAGGCAGGCATCGTCTACATCGGTGCCGATGTGGAGCCGGGCGATATCCTCGTGGGTAAGATCACACCGAAGGGCGAAAGCCCGATGACGCCGGAAGAAAAGCTTCTGCGCGCCATCTTTGGTGAGAAAGCCTCCGACGTGCGTGACACCTCGCTGCGTGTGAAGCCGGGCGACTACGGTACTGTTGTTGAGGTTCGCGTCTTCAACCGTCACGGCGTCGAAAAAGACGAACGTGCCCTGCAGATCGAGCGCGAAGAAGTCGAACGTCTGGCCCGTGACCGGGACGACGAGCTCGGCATTCTGGACCGCAACATCTACGCCCGTCTGCGTGACCTTCTGCTCGGCAAAACTGCCGTCAAAGGCCCCAAAGGCGTGCGCGGCAACACCGTCATCGACGAGGATCTGCTGGACAACCAGCTAACCCGTGGTCAGTGGTGGATGCTTGCTCTGGAAGAAGAGCAGGACGCTCAGATCCTTGAGGCTCTGAACGAGCAGTACGAAGCACAAAAGCGTGCTCTGGACGCCCGTTTCGAGGACAAGGTCGAGAAGGTCCGCCGCGGCGACGATCTGCCTCCGGGTGTGATGAAGATGGTCAAAGTCTTCATCGCCGTGAAGCGTAAGCTGCAGCCGGGCGACAAGATGGCCGGTCGTCACGGGAACAAAGGTGTTATCTCTCGCGTGGTGCCGATGGAGGACATGCCGTTCCTCGCCGATGGTACCCCGGTGGACTTCTGCCTTAACCCGCTCGGCGTGCCGTCGCGTATGAACGTTGGTCAGATCCTTGAAACCCACATGGGTTGGGCCGCACGCGGCCTGGGTCTGAAAATCGACGACGCACTTCAGGACTATCGCCGCACTGGCGATCTGACCCCTGTGCGTGATGCGATGCGCGAGGCCTATGGTGAGGACGTTTATGAAGAGGGGATCTCTTCCATGGACGAAACCCAACTCATCGAGGCTGCTGGTAACGTGACCCGTGGTGTGCCGATCGCAACGCCGGTCTTTGACGGTGCGAAAGAAGATGACGTCAACGACGCGCTGGTGCGCGCGGGCTTTGACCAGTCCGGTCAGTCGATCCTGTTCGATGGCCGCACCGGTGAGCAGTTCGCACGTCCAGTGACCGTGGGCATCAAGTATCTCTTGAAGCTGCACCACCTCGTGGACGACAAGATCCACGCCCGTTCCACTGGTCCGTACTCGCTGGTTACCCAGCAGCCGCTCGGTGGTAAGGCACAGTTCGGTGGTCAGCGCTTTGGTGAGATGGAGGTCTGGGCTCTGGAAGCTTACGGCGCCGCCTACACCCTGCAAGAGATGCTCACCGTGAAATCGGATGACGTCGCTGGCCGGACCAAGGTCTATGAGTCGATCGTCAAGGGCGAGGACAACTTTGAGGCGGGCGTACCGGAATCGTTCAACGTTCTGGTCAAAGAAGTCCGCGGCCTCGGCCTGAACATGGAACTCCTGGATGCGGAGGTTGAGGAGTGAGGGGGCTTCCCCTCACCCCACGTCCCCCCTTCCGCAAGATTTGAGGTATCAAAATGAACCAGGAAATCACCAACAACCCGTTCAACCCGCTGACTCCGCCCAAGGTCTTTGACGAAATCAAAGTCTCGCTGGCCAGCCCCGAACGGATCCTGTCTTGGTCCTACGGCGAGATTAAAAAGCCGGAAACCATCAACTACCGTACGTTCAAGCCCGAGCGTGACGGCCTGTTCTGCGCGCGTATCTTTGGCCCGATCAAAGACTACGAATGTCTCTGCGGCAAATATAAGCGCATGAAGTATCGCGGCGTTGTCTGCGAGAAATGTGGTGTTGAAGTTACCCTTCAAAAAGTGCGCCGCGAGCGCATGGGCCACATCGAACTGGCGGCACCCGTTGCGCATATCTGGTTCCTGAAGTCGCTTCCTTCCCGGATCGGCCTCATGCTGGACATGACCCTGCGTGATCTGGAACGTGTTCTGTACTTTGAAAACTACGTTGTCATCGAGCCGGGTCTGACTGACCTGCAATACGGCCAGATGATGACCGAAGAAGAGTACATGGACGCGCAAGACGCCTATGGCATGGACGCTTTCACCGCCAATATCGGTGCGGAAGCGATCCGCGAAATGCTGGCGGCGATCGATCTTGAGGCAGAAGCCGAGCACCTGCGCGCCGAACTGGCCGAGGCCACCGGCGAACTGAAGCCCAAGAAGATCATCAAACGTCTGAAAGTCGTTGAATCCTTCCTCGAGTCGGGCAACCGTCCTGAGTGGATGATCATGACCGTGATCCCGGTTATCCCGCCGGAACTGCGTCCGCTGGTTCCGCTGGATGGGGGCCGTTTTGCGACCTCCGACCTCAACGACCTCTATCGTCGTGTGATCAACCGGAACAATCGTCTGAAGCGACTCATCGAGCTGCGCGCGCCTGACATCATCGTCCGCAACGAAAAGCGGATGCTGCAGGAATCCGTTGATGCTCTGTTCGACAACGGCCGTCGTGGTCGCGTCATCACCGGTGCCAACAAGCGTCCGCTGAAGTCGCTCTCCGACATGCTGAAGGGTAAGCAGGGTCGCTTCCGTCAGAACCTTCTCGGTAAACGCGTCGACTTCTCCGGTCGTTCGGTTATTGTGACCGGCCCCGAGCTGAAGCTGCACCAGTGTGGCCTGCCCAAGAAGATGGCGCTCGAACTCTTCAAGCCCTTCATCTACTCGCGTCTGGAGGCCAAAGGTCTGTCCTCCACCGTGAAGCAGGCGAAGAAGCTCGTTGAAAAAGAACGTCCCGAAGTTTGGGATATCCTCGACGAGGTGATCCGCGAGCACCCGGTGATGCTGAACCGCGCACCGACGCTGCACCGTCTTGGTATTCAGGCGTTCGAACCCACGCTGATCGAAGGTAAAGCGATCCAGCTGCACCCGCTGGTCTGTTCGGCGTTCAACGCGGACTTCGACGGTGACCAGATGGCCGTGCACGTCCCGCTGAGCCTTGAGGCCCAGCTGGAAGCGCGCGTCCTGATGATGTCGACGAACAACGTTCTGTCGCCCGCAAACGGTGCGCCGATCATCGTTCCCTCGCAGGATATGATCCTTGGTCTCTACTACCTCACGCTGGAGCGTGAAGGCATGAAGGGCGAAGGCAAGATCTTTGGCAACCTCGACGAGGTCCAGCACGCGCTGGACGCGGGCGAGGTGCATCTGCACTCCAAAGTGACCGTGCGGGTTCCGCAGATCGACGAAGAGGGCAACGAAGTCTTCCAACGCTTCGAGACCACGCCGGGCCGTGCCCGTCTGGGCTCCTTGCTGCCGAAGAACGCCAAGGCACCGTTTGAACTGGTGAACCGTCTGCTGCGCAAACGCGAAGTTCAGCAGGTCATCGACACCGTCTACCGTTACTGCGGTCAGAAAGAGTCGGTGATCTTCTGTGACCAGATCATGACCATGGGCTTCCGCGAAGCGTTCAAGGCGGGCATCTCGTTCGGCAAGGACGACATGGTGATCCCCGACAACAAGTGGACCATCGTCGACGACACCCGCGATCAGGTGAAAGACTTTGAACAGCAGTACATGGACGGCCTGATCACTCAGGGCGAAAAGTACAACAAGGTTGTCGATGCCTGGTCGAAGTGTAACGACAAGCTCACCGAAGCCATGATGTCCACCATCTCGGCGGTCAAAAAGGCTGAAGATGGCTCCGACATGGAACCGAACTCGGTCTATATGATGGCGCACTCCGGTGCGCGTGGCTCCGTGACGCAGATGCGTCAGCTGGGCGGGATGCGCGGCCTGATGGCAAAGCCGAACGGCGACATCATCGAGACCCCGGTTATCTCGAACTTTAAAGAAGGCCTCACCGTTCTGGAGTACTTCAACTCCACCCACGGTGCGCGTAAGGGTCTGTCGGACACCGCTCTGAAAACGGCGAACTCCGGTTACCTTACACGTCGTCTTGTGGACGTGGCGCAGGACTGCATCGTGCGCGAGCACGACTGTGGCACCGAGCGTGCGATCACGGCTGAAACCGCGG
The DNA here is from genome assembly GCF_000014065.1 of Ruegeria sp. TM1040. Lineage (NCBI taxonomy): Bacteria > Pseudomonadati > Pseudomonadota > Alphaproteobacteria > Rhodobacterales > Roseobacteraceae > Ruegeria > Ruegeria sp. TM1040. The sequence goes on from NC_008044.1 coordinate 254,372, forward strand.
TCAACGACGGTGAAGTTGTGGCGTCTCTTGGTGAGCGTATCCTGGGTCGTGTGGCGGCAGATGACGTCAAGCGTCCAGGCACCGAAGAAGTCCTGTTGGCTGCAGGTCAGCTCATTGACGAACGTATGGCCGACACCATCGAGGAAGCTGGCGTTCAGTCCATGCGCATCCGCAGCCCGCTGACCTGTGAAAGCGAAGAGGGCGTCTGCGCCATGTGCTATGGCCGCGACCTTGCACGCGGCACCATGGTCAACTCCGGTGAGGCCGTCGGCATCATCGCGGCGCAGTCCATCGGTGAACCAGGTACACAGCTGACGATGCGGACCTTCCACATCGGCGGCGTGGCCCAGGGTGGTCAGCAGTCCTTCCTCGAGGCGTCCCAGGAGGGCAAGATCGTGTTCGAGAACACGAACACGCTCACCAACGCCAACGGCGAAGTTCTGACCATCGGCCGGAACATGAAGCTGATCATTCAGGACGAGCACGGTGAAGAGCGCTCCAGCCACAAGCTGGGCTACGGTACCAAGCTCTTTGTGAAAGAGGGCCAAGAGGTCAAACGCGGCGATAAACTGTTCGAGTGGGACCCCTATACCCTGCCGATCATCGCCGAGAAGCCGGGTACCGCGAAGTACGTGGACCTCGTGTCCGGTCTGGCCGTGCGCGAAGAAACCGACGATGCCACCGGCATGACCCAGAAGATCGTGATCGACTGGCGTGCGGCACCGAAGGGGTCTGACCTGAAGCCGGAGATCATCCTTGTGGGTGACGATGGCGAACCAGTGCGCAACTCCCTTGGAAACCCGCTCACCTATCCGATGTCCGTGGATGCGATCCTGTCCTGTGAAGATGGCCAGAAGATCGAAGCCGGTGACGTTGTTGCGCGTATCCCGCGTGAAGGCGCGAAGACGAAGGACATTACCGGTGGTCTGCCGCGTGTGGCCGAACTCTTCGAGGCGCGTCGTCCGAAGGATCACGCGATCATCGCGGAAATCGACGGCTATGTGCGCTTTGGTCGTGACTACAAGAACAAGCGTCGTATCTCGATCGAGCCGGCAGATGAGTCCATGGAGGCCGTGGAATACATGGTGCCCAAGGGCAAGCACATCCCGGTGGTCGAAGGCGACTTCGTTCAGAAGGGCGACTACATCATGGACGGCAACCCGGCGCCGCATGACATCCTCTCCATCATGGGTGTCGAGGCTCTGGCGAACTACATGATCGACGAGGTGCAGGACGTCTATCGCCTGCAGGGTGTGAAGATCAACGACAAGCACATCGAGGTGATCGTTCGCCAGATGCTGCAGAAGTGGGAGATCTCCGACTCTGGCGAGACCACGCTCCTCAAGGGCGAACACGTCGACAAGCAGGAGTTCGACGCTGCAAACGAGAAGGCGCTGGCCCGTGGCAAGCGTCCTGCTCAGGGCGAGCCGATCCTTCTTGGTATCACCAAGGCGTCGCTGCAGACCCGCTCCTTCATCTCCGCGGCCTCCTTCCAGGAGACCACACGGGTGCTCACCGAAGCCTCCGTACAGGGCAAGAAGGACAAGCTGGTCGGCCTGAAGGAAAACGTCATCGTGGGTCGTCTGATCCCGGCGGGTACCGGTGGTGCCACCCAGCAGGTGCGTCACATCGCGGCCTCGCGCGACAATGTGGTTCTTGAGGCCCGTCGTGAAGAAGCCGAAGCGGCGGCAGCCCTTGCTGCGCCGATGGCGGATGATGCGGCGGATGCGGACTTCCTCGTGGAAACCCCGGAAAGCCGCGACTGAGCCTGACCGGCCGTTTTGAAATGAAGAGCGCCCCGCGTCCACCGTGACGCGGGGCGCTTTTGTTTCGCGCGCGGGGCCTTGCAGGTGTCGCGCCTAGGCTCTTGGCAAGCGCGCGGCGGCGTGATTTCTGTGAGGGAACCAATCTGGGGAGGCGGGCGCGATGGCGGCGACATTCAAGATGGTGGGCGTGATCCGCTTTTCGCTGCTGACGCCTACGTTCAATGCGGACCGCTATCCCGATCTGGAGGCGGCGGCCGCCGCGATTTTTGCGCCGGACCGCATGGCCCTGCGGCTGCATCTTTTTGAGACGCTCTGCCTGCCCTCGCTTGTGCGGCAGAGCGATGCGGCGTTTCACCTGGTGGTAGCAACCTCAGATCGTCTTCCTGCGGTGATCTTGCAGCACCTTCAGGCGCTTCTGGCGCCGCATGATCACATGCAACTGATCCAGTTTGCCCCCGAGAACCACTATCAAATCCTGAAAGAGGCCTACCGCGCAGTGCCACAGCAGGGGGAGAGCCACCGCATCCTGTTTCGTCTTGATGATGACGACGCGCTGGATCGTCACTATGTGGCGCGCTGCAAGCGTCTGGCGGCGGGACTGGTGCCATTGCAGACCGAAGCCGTCTCTCCCATCGCGCTTGCGTTCAATCGCGGCTATTATCTGATCCGCGAAGAGGGTCAGCCGCCAGTGGTGATGGACAGTTGTGAACGTGCGCCGCTCTCGGCGGGGACGGCGCTGGTGCAGCCGATCGCGGCGCGCGGAAATCCCTATCGTTACAATCACCGCAAGTTTGCGCAGCACTACACGCTCTATTCCGATATTTCCGTTCCATCCTTTGTGCGCACCGTGCATGGCGACAACCATTCGACCCCGGCGATGATGGGGCTCACGGCGCGACAGAGCGATGCGGAGATGGACGCCGATCTACAGCGCCATTTCGACCTCAGCCTGTCCGACCTTAAAGCGATTTGAAATGACCACATCCCTCAGCCCGAACCAAAGAGGCGCGCTCTTGATGCTTGGGAGCATGGCGTTCTTCACCTTTAACGATACACTGGTCAAACTGGTGGGGGAGACGGTTCCGCTCTGGCAGATCGTAACCGTGCGCGGCGTTCTGGCGAGCCTCTTGCTGTTGGGGCTGGCCCGGGCGATGGGCGCGTTGCGGTTTGATTTCAGCCGTCGGGACTGGGGGCTGGTGCTGGCGCGCTGCGCCACCGAGATGGGCGCGACCTATTTCTTTCTGTCGGCACTTTTGCAGTTGCCGCTCGCCAATGTCACCGCGGTGCTACAAATGCTGCCGCTGACGGTGACACTGTGCGCGGCGTTGTTTCTGGGCGAGGCTGTCGGCTGGAAGCGTAGTCTTGCGATTGCGGTTGGGTTTGTCGGGATGTTGCTGATCGTGCGGCCGGGCGGTGCCGATTTTGGACCGGCCACGGCCTATGCGGTGCTGGCGGTTGGGGTCTTGACGCTCCGCGATCTTGTGACCCGGCAGATGTCAGCCGCCGTGCCGTCCCTGACGGTGACGTTCCTGTCGGCTTTTGCGGTGATGCTCTTTGGTCTCGGGCTCGGGATCGGCGAGAGCTGGCAGCCAATGGGGCTGCGCGAATGGGGGCTTCTCGCTGGCACCTCGGTGCTGATCCTGCTCGCCTATCTTTTTGCCGTAATGACGATCCGCGTGGGCGAAGTTTCGGCGGTGGCGCCGCTGCGCTATACCGGGCTTGTCTGGGCTCTGCTGTTGGGCTGGGCGGTCTTTGGCGAATTCCCGTCCGGTCTCACGCTCCTTGGCGCGGTCATCGTGGTGCTGGCCGGGCTGTTCACGCTCCTACGGGAACGTCAGGTGGCAGAAAACACCTGACGCACCTTATCCTCACGAATGGCAAAGCGCGCCACGAATTCGGCGATTTGGGCGGGGGTGAGCGGGGCGAGATCGAGGGATTTGACCGGCTTTTGACGCGAGTCGTTGGAGCCATGCCAGCCGCGCACAAACATGGGCGCATCCGACAGGGTCACTGTAGGCATAAATCGCAGGATCTTGTGGTGGGCAAAGTTCATGATCGTGACCCTCGCCCCGCCCCGGACATACATGCCAAGGGCTGCGACGTTATAGGGGCTGTGGACCTCTGCGGCCTTGATGCCTTCAGCGCCAAACTCGGCGACATAGCCCATGTTGAAATCCACCGCGACGCTCTTGTGACGAGCCACAAGCCCGGGGCAATCGGCGATGGTGCTGCGCAAGCGTTCCACAAAATCGACCGAGACCGCATCATCGTCATCAAAGCGAAATTGCAGGCAGGGCGCAGTGGGATCGCGCCGCGCCCGGTTCAGAACATCTTTCATGATCTCGCGCTGACGCCGAGGGGGATGCTGCTCGATCCGCGCCTGCGGCATCCCCGAAATCAGATCGCGCAGGCGGGCCTCGTGCCGAGCGGGCAGGCAGCTGCCAATGACGATCACAAGGTCAAAATCCTGATCTGTCTGCGCGCGAAGCGAGGGCAGGGCGACCGTCTCAAAGAGGCGAAACCGCTCTTGAAGGCGGGCGTCGTCATAGAGGAAGGCAATGCGTTCAGCGTGGCTCTGGTGTTCGATTTGAAAGCCGCCAATGGCGGGATAGGAGAACCGGCACAGGCCAATCACTTGCATCTCGAAATCCCCTCGTAAATAATCCTGCGCGACTATGGCGGGCCGATCCCAACGGGGCAAGGCCTGCTGGCGGGGCATGTGTTGACATCCCGCGCGACTCTCAATATACGCGCGCTATCCGGCATGGGGGAAATCCCTCTGACGCCGAACTCATATCTGTAGTGGCTCAAGGTCAGGGCACTTTTTTCACCCTGACCCTCTGTAAACCCACCGCGACGTTCACCTCGGAATGGGAACGTTTGCGGTTTTTGCGTTTGCGCAGACGCTGCTGATGATCTCGCCGCACGGCGCCTGCCGTGCATGACCATGTGTTGCAAAACGGGGAATAACCGGAATGCCAACGATCCAACAGCTGATCCGCAAGCCGCGTCAGCCGAAAGTAAAACGCTCCAAGTCCATGCACCTGGAGCAGTGCCCGCAAAAGCGCGGCGTTTGTACTCGCGTCTACACCACCACACCGAAGAAACCGAACTCCGCTATGCGGAAAGTTGCCAAGGTCCGCCTGACCAACGGTTTCGAAGTGATCTCCTACATCCCCGGTGAATCCCACAACCTTCAGGAGCACTCCGTGGTTCTGATCCGTGGCGGCCGTGTAAAAGACCTTCCGGGTGTCCGTTACCACATCCTGCGCGGTGTTCTGGATACCCAAGGTGTTAAAGACCGTAAGCAGCGTCGCTCCAAGTACGGCGCGAAGCGTCCTAAGTAAGAAGAAGGATAAGCACAGATGTCCCGTCGTCACGCTGCTGAAAAACGCGAAGTTCTGCCCGATGCAAAATTCGGCGACCGCGTTCTCACCAAATTCATGAACAACCTGATGATCGATGGTAAAAAATCGGTCGCAGAGCGTATCGTTTACAACGCCTTCGATCGCGTTGAATCGAAAATCAAGCGCGCGCCCGTGGAAGTGTTCCACGAAGCTCTCGACAACGTGAAACCCTCCGTTGAGGTCCGTTCGCGTCGTGTGGGTGGTGCAACCTACCAGGTTCCCGTCGAAGTGCGCCCCGAGCGTCGTGAAGCGCTGGCAATCCGCTGGCTGATCACTGCGGCCCGTGGTCGCAACGAGAACACAATGGAAGAACGCCTCGCCGGCGAGCTCCTCGATGCTGTACAAAGCCGGGGTACTGCCGTTAAGAAGCGCGAAGACACTCACAAGATGGCAGAGGCCAACAAAGCCTTCTCGCACTATCGCTGGTAACTCTTCAGAGGCTTATCCAATATGGCACGCGAATATCCGCTCGAACTATACCGTAACTTCGGTATCATGGCGCACATCGATGCAGGTAAGACGACCTGCTCGGAGCGCATCCTGTTCTACACCGGCAAATCCCACAACATCGGTGAAGTGCACGACGGTGCAGCCACCATGGACTGGATGGAGCAGGAGCAGGAACGCGGCATCACCATTACTTCGGCTGCGACCACCACCTTCTGGGAACGCACCGAAGACGGCGAAACCGCTGACACTCCGAAGCACCGTCTGAACATCATCGACACCCCCGGCCACGTTGACTTCACCATCGAAGTTGAGCGCTCGCTGGCGGTTCTCGACGGTGCAGTCTGTGTTCTCGACGCCAACGCTGGTGTTGAGCCCCAAACCGAAACCGTGTGGCGTCAGGCTGACCGCTACAAGGTTCCGCGTATGGTGTTCGTCAACAAGATGGACAAGATCGGCGCAGACTTCTTCAACTGCGTTCGCATGATCGAAGACCGCACCGGCGCCCGCGCGGTTCCGGTTGGTATTCCGATCGGCGCAGAGAACGAGCTCGAAGGCCTCATCGACCTGGTCACCATGAAAGAGTGGCTGTGGCAGGGTGAAGACCTTGGTGCGTCCTGGGTCCAGGTCGACATTCGCGACAGCCTCAAAGAGATGGCTGAAGAATGGCGCGGCAAGATGATCGAAGCGGCCGTCGAAATGGACGACGACGCGATGGAAAACTACCTGATGGACGGCGCAGAGCCCGACGTCGCGACCCTGCGCAGCCTGCTGCGCAAAGGCACGCTGTCGCTCTCCTTCGTACCGGTTCTGGGTGGTTCTGCGTTCAAGAACAAAGGCGTCCAGCCGCTTCTTAACGCTGTGATCGACTATCTGCCGAGCCCGCTCGACGTTGTGGATTACATGGGCTTTAAGCCGGGCGACGAAGAAGAAGTTCGCAACATTGCACGTCGCGCTGACGACGACATGGCGTTCTCCGGTCTGGCGTTCAAAATCATGAACGACCCCTTCGTTGGCTCCCTGACCTTCACCCGGATCTACTCCGGCGTGCTGAACAAGGGTGACTCGATCCTGAACTCCACCAAAGGTAAGAAAGAGCGCATCGGTCGTATGATGATGATGCACTCCAACAACCGCGAGGAGATCGAAGAAGCGTTTGCAGGCGACATCATCGCGCTGGCGGGTCTTAAGGACACCACCACCGGTGACACCCTCTGCGACGCCAAGGAGCCGGTGGTTCTGGAAACCATGACCTTCCCGGATCCGGTGATCGAGATCGCTGTGGAGCCCAAAACCAAGGGCGACCAGGAGAAAATGTCCCAGGGTCTGGCACGTCTTGCTGCCGAAGATCCGTCCTTCCGCGTCGAAACCGACCTCGAGTCCGGTCAGACCATCATGAAGGGCATGGGCGAACTTCACCTGGACATCCTGGTGGACCGTCTGAAGCGCGAGTTCAAAGTCGAAGCCAACATCGGTGCCCCGCAGGTTGCTTACCGCGAGACCATTGGTCACGAGGTCGAGCACACCTACACCCACAAGAAACAGTCGGGTGGTTCGGGTCAGTTCGCTGAGGTGAAGATGATCATCTCGCCGACAGAAGCTGGTGAAGGCTATTCCTTCGAGTCCCGCATCGTTGGCGGCTCGGTTCCCAAGGAATACATCCCCGGTGTTGAAAAAGGCATCAACTCGGTCATGGACAGCGGCCCGCTCGCTGGCTTCCCCGTGATCGACTTCAAGGTTGCCCTGATCGACGGTAAGTTCCACGACGTTGACTCCAGCGTTCTGGCGTTCGAAATCGCAGCCCGTATGTGTATGCGTGAAGGCATGCGCAAAGCTGGCGCGAAGCTGCTCGAGCCGATCATGAAAGTCGAAGTGATCACCCCGGAAGAATACACCGGCGGTATCATCGGCGATCTGACGTCCCGTCGTGGTCAGGTGTCCGGCCAGGAGCCGCGCGGCAACGCAATTGCGATCGACGCAAACGTGCCGCTGGCGAACATGTTCGGCTACATCAACACCCTGCGCTCCATGTCCTCGGGCCGCGCGCAGTTCACGATGCAGTTCTCGCACTACGATCCGGTTCCGCAGAACATCTCTGAAGAGATCCAGGCGAAATACGCATAAGCGTAACGATTTGGGGGAGTGCCGCCGCCGGCGCTCCCTCCCAAAGCTAAAAGGAGGCCATCATGGCTAAGGAAAAGTTTGAACGTAATAAACCGCACGTCAACATCGGCACCGTTGGCCACGTTGACCACGGTAAAACCACGCTGACCGCAGCAATCACCAAATACTTCGGCGACTTCAAGGCATACGACCAGATCGATGGCGCGCCGGAAGAAAAAGCGCGTGGTATCACCATCTCCACCGCCCACGTGGAATACGAAACCGAAGGCCGTCACTACGCACACGTCGACTGCCCCGGCCACGCTGACTATGTGAAAAACATGATCACCGGTGCGGCGCAGATGGACGGCGCGATCCTGGTTGTGAACGCAGCCGACGGCCCGATGCCCCAGACCCGCGAGCACATCCTGCTGGCGCGTCAGGTTGGCGTTCCCGCGCTGGTCGTGTTCATGAACAAAGTGGACCAGGTCGACGACGAAGAGCTGCTCGAGCTCGTCGAGATGGAAATCCGCGAATTGCTGTCGTCCTACGACTTCCCCGGCGACGATATCCCGATCATCGCAGGTTCCGCTCTGGCGGCGATGGAAGGCCGTGACCCGGAAATCGGCGAAAACAAGATCAAGGAACTGATGGCGGCTGTGGATGAGTACATCCCGACCCCCGAGCGCGCTGTTGACCAGCCGTTCCTGATGCCGATCGAAGACGTGTTCTCGATCTCTGGCCGTGGTACCGTTGTGACCGGTCGTGTTGAGCGTGGCGTGATCAATGTTGGCGACAACATCGAAATCGTTGGCATCAAAGACACCACCACCACCACCTGTACCGGTGTGGAAATGTTCCGCAAGCTGCTGGACCGCGGTGAAGCAGGCGACAACATCGGCGCCCTGCTGCGTGGTATCGACCGTGAAGCGGTTGAGCGTGGCCAGGTTCTGTGTAAGCCGGGCTCCGTGACCCCGCACACCAAATTCGAGGCAGAAGCTTATATTCTGACCAAAGAAGAAGGTGGCCGTCACACCCCGTTCTTTGCGAACTACCGTCCGCAGTTCTACTTCCGCACCACCGACGTGACCGGCACCGTGACCCTGCCGGAAGGCACCGAAATGGTGATGCCGGGCGACAACCTGAAGTTCGAAGTTGAACTGATCGCCCCGATCGCAATGGAAGACGGTCTGCGTTTCGCGATCCGCGAAGGCGGCCGCACCGTTGGCGCGGGCGTTGTGTCCAAGATCCTCGCGTAAGCGAAGATCCTCGCCTGATTTAAATGGCGAGTGACAATAGAGAGGGCCTCCCAATGGGAGGCCCTTTTTTGTTGCGAGGCGCTGCCTCGCGCTCCGAGGTATTTGGGAAAAGGTGAAATGGGCCGCGTGATTTAATTAGATCGCGTGAAATTCATCTCTTGATTTGACCTGCGCGTCTGGCGCAAATCACCTCATGGTTGAATTTCTCTTTATTGTATTTCTGATTGGCCTTCTGGCCCTTCTCTTGCGGCGGGATCGCCGCAGGCGCGCCATTAAAATTGCAGTCATCGATGGCTCAAACCTATTGTATTGGAAGGGCGAGGCGCTGTCTTTGCAGCCGGTTCATGATGCAATCGAAGCGCTCGTCGCGGCAGGGTATCGTCCCTGTGTGATATTCGATGCCAATGCTGGCTATCTGGTGGCCGGGCAATATTTGGATGGCGCTCGCTTTGCCAAACTGTTGGGGCTGAGGGCGGCACAGGCCTATGTGGTGCCAAAGGGCGAACCTGCAGACCCACATATCCTGCAGTTGGCGCGCAAGAGCGGCGGCATCGTGATCTCTCGTGACAGGTTTCGCGATTGGGCTGACAAGTTTGCGCCGGAGACCGCCTCGGACCGGGTGGTGCGCGGTGGCTATCGCCGGGACAAGCTCTGGCTCGATCTGCCGAAGGACAAGGTTGCCTGAAGGGGCAGGCGGGCGGGGCGTATCGCGCCTTTCGCGATCATAGACGCTCTGCGCTGTGCGATCCGAGAAGGTAGCTGCTCCGTCGGCGCGCGCGTCAATCCAGAGACCTAGGGGTCAGGCCTGTGTCGAAGATCACTGAATAATTACAAATATGCTGTGACGACGCGGCGGCAGAGTATCTGTGCCTCAGGCTGACGAGGCGGGAGGGGTGTCTCGCGGAGTAGTCAGTCAACAATTGGAAAGAGCCTGACTCGGGAGGCGTTTCTCTGTTCGGACCTGCGTGCCAGCCGTGTCGAAGCAATCGCATGTAGGCCCCGGATCAAAGAAGAATGATCGCAATTTATACGAGAGCGAGAGAAACATCATACACCTCTCGGTCTGGATCTTTCCGGGCCTGGCTGTTACGTCTCGAGCCCGACTAGGATGAGGAAATTCACATGCGTGCAGTATTGATGTTCGGTGCTTCGATTATTGTTTTAGCGGCTTGCAGCAGCGGCACTTCGGAAGGGCAAGTGTCCGTAAGTTATGATAATGGCGCGTTTTCAGGAAAGGCCGGCTCGAACTGGTCAGATGAAGAACTGCGCAGTAATTCTTTTGGAGTTCTCTGCGGCGAAGACGGCAAGGTCGCTGACCTTGCGATCTCCAGAGATAGCAAGGGCGTGGCCACGATCAGTGGTAAATGCGTGTAGCGACAGTAGGCGAGGTGCTGTCGGGGCCACCAGACGGTCAAGACGAGTTGCTTGGATTGCCTTGCAACCCCCTTGCCAAACCTCTGAGGAAGCCGTAAGGAGCGGCATCTCGCATTGCGAGACGAAGGCGGGGTGATTCCCGCCTTTTGGGTTCGATGAGGGTAGGTGATGAGCACTGGCCCTCCTCTCAACTCCAACGCCTGACTAAAAGGCTATACGATGCAAAGCCAAAACATCCGTATCCGGCTGAAGGCATTTGACTATCGTGTGCTGGATGCGTCCACACAAGAGATCGTCAACACTGCCAAGCGGACCGGCGCCCAAGTGCGCGGCCCGATCCCGCTGCCGAACAAGATCGAGAAATTCACTGTTCTGCGTGGTCCCCACGTGGACAAGAAATCCCGCGATCAGTTCGAGATCCGTACGCACAAGCGTCTTCTCGACATCGTCGACCCGACCCCTCAGACCGTGGACGCGCTGATGAAGCTCGACCTGGCTGCTGGCGTTGACGTCGAAATCAAACTGCAGTCATAAGATCGGAGGGTAATTCATATGCGCTCTGGTATTATCGCAAAAAAAGTGGGCATGACCCGCTTGTTCATGGAAGACGGCAAGCAGATCCCTGTGACCGTTCTTTCGCTTGATGGCCTGCAGGTTGTCGCTCAGCGTACCGAAGACAAAGACGGCTACACTGCCGTTCAGCTCGGTGCCGGTTCCGCAAAAGTAAAGCGCGTCTCCAAGGCGATGCGCGGTCACTTCGCGGCCTCCAAAGTTGAGCCCAAGCGCAAGCTGGTTGAGTTCCGCGTTCCCGCGGACGGCCTGATCGAAGTGGGCGCGGAAATCTCCGCCGAGCACTTCCTGGAAGGTCAAAAAGTCGACGTCACCGGTACCTCCATTGGTAAAGGTTTCGCCGGTGCAATGAAGCGCTGGAACTTCGGCGGTCTGCGTGCCTCTCACGGCGTGTCGATCTCTCACCGTTCCCACGGTTCCACCGGTCAGTGTCAGGATCCGGGCAAAGTCTTCAAAGGTAAGAAGATGGCCGGTCACATGGGCGCTGCACGCGTGACCACCCAGAACCTCGAGGTTGTCAAAACCGACGCCGATCGTGGTCTGGTCTTCATCAAAGGCGCTGTTCCCGGTCCGAAATCCGGCTGGGTCACCGTCAAAGACGCCGTGAAGAAGAAAGCACCCGAAGGTCTGCCGTTCCCGGCGGCTCTGAAGACTGCTGCTGAAGCTGCGGCTGAAGCACCCGCGGAAGGGGGTGAAGCATGAAACTTGACGTGATCAAACTGGACGGCGGCAAAGCGGGCGACATCGAACTGTCCGAAGACCTGTTCGGCCTGGAGCCGCGTGCGGACATCCTGCACCGTGTGGTCCGTTGGCAGCGCAACAACGCGCAGGCCGGCACCCACAAGGTGAAGACCCGCTCCGAGACCTCCTACTCCACCAAGAAGATCTACCGCCAAAAAGGCACCGGTGGCGCACGCCACGGCGACCGTAACGCGCCGATCTTCCGCAAAGGTGGTATCTACAAGGGTCCGACCCCGCGTAGCCACGGCCACGATCTGACCAAGAAATTCCGCAAGCTGGGTCTGCGCCACGCGCTGTCCGCCAAAGCAAAAGCGGGTGAACTGGTCGTGATCGAGAACGCAGAAGCCGAAGGCAAGACCGCCGCTCTGGCCAAGCAGGTTGCAAACCTGGGCTGGAAACGCGCTCTGGTCATCGACGGTGCTGCCGTCAACGAAGGCTTCGCTCGTGCCGCCAAAAACATCGAAGGTCTGGATATACTGCCGTCGATGGGCGCAAACGTCTATGACATCCTGAAGCGTGACACCCTCGTGCTCACGAAGTCGGCTGTCGAAGCACTGGAGGCTCGTCTGAAATGAGCGCGAAGGCAGAACACTACGACGTGATCCGCAAGCCGATCATCACCGAGAAATCCACCATGGCGTCCGAAAACGGCGCAGTGGTGTTCGAGGTGGCAATCGACTCCAACAAACCGCAGATCAAAGAAGCTGTTGAGGCTCTCTTTGGTGTGAAGGTCAAAGCGGTCAACACCACCGTCACCAAGGGTAAGGTCAAGCGTTTCCGCGGCCAGCTGGGCAAGCGGAAAGACGTGAAAAAAGCCTACGTCACCCTGGAAGAAGGCAACACCATCGACGTGTCCACCGGACTCTGAGATTTGGTTGCTTGAGAATTGAGAAGGCCCCTCGCAGCGATGCGGGGGGCTTTTTCATTGCGTTTTTGCTGTTAGCTTTGTCGCATTATGTTTTGGGAGATTTCGGATGAACCATAGGTACCGACCGCTGCTGTTTTCACGTGATTGGTGGTGTACAGTGCTCGTTGGTGTCTCAATGACTTGCGGAATCGTTAGCATCTCTTGGAGGTCTGCAAACGGCGGCTTTCTACCATCTGACGCATGGCACAGCTTAGGGGCACAAGTCGCATAGGGGTGGGCCTGCGTGACAGGAATAGGTACGTTTATTCTTGTGAATTCCAAAGCTGATCCCTTTAAAATTGGACGACGTCCTCTTGTGCGGCTCTTTTGGAATACTTTTGGAACTGCGTTTTTGGCTCATATAGGTTTTTTATCGGCCTTTACGACACCAGCAATGGTGTCCACATGGGTATCCTCCCAGTGGGAAGAGGCTGAGTATCAGGTGTTGAATCCACATGGTTCCAGCTCGCGACTTTGCGGAAAGCGGATGGATTTAGGAGATCGTTCTTCCTTTCAATACGAGCTTTGCGGAGTTCCAGACGTTTTGAGAGACAGTCTGGAAATTGGAAGCCGTGTGGTTATTTCTGGGCGTAAAAACTGGTTTGGGATGGTCCCCGACACTATCAGGCGCGCTGAAGAACGTTAGGCCCTTGGGCTGCAAACGCTGCTGTTTTCCGTCTTCCTCGCCACCGTTGCCGGGCAGGCCACGGCGATGTTCATCCAGCCGGATTGGTTTGATCCGACCCAGCCAGGGGTGGGGACGAATAGGTATTCTTATTCGAATAACGATCCAGTCAACTTACTCGATCCTTCTGGGAATCAAGCTGTTTCTGCCTTCACGCAGTCGCAGGAAGAACGTGACAGTGCCTACCGCGATACGGCTGACATGTACGATCGGCGCGCTGACGAGTTGGTAGCGGATGGCGCGCCGGACGATGATCTTGAGGTGTTGGAGTATCGCCAGAAGGCAAAGGATCAGCGCAGTCGAATTGGCGTATCCGGCACTCAGTTGGTAGTTGAGGATGTGGCGTCTGTTGCGGTGCCGTATGCTGCCGGGAAAGCTGCCGGGCTTCTCAGTCGCCTTTTCGGTGGCGCGGCGAAATCATCTACATCCGCTACAGCACCTGAGCTATCGACGGAGATTGCTTCGACCTTCCGTAGTTCAAAATACTCAACTGTTGTCGTAGAGGAGCCAACAACCCTATATCGAGTATACGGGGGTAGTGCGCGAATGATTGGCGGTTTTTGGACGAGGACAAAACCTCAAGGGCCACTACAGTCCTAATTGGATAGTGCGTTGGCGCCACAATGGGGAAATACTGCGGAAAAAGTCGTGACAATGACCGTTCCAAGAGGAACCGTAATTTATGAGGGGGTCGCCGGACCACAGTCAACGGGTGTTGGCCAATTGCTTGGCGGCGGCAGTCAAGTGTACGTTCCAAGGGTTGATACAAAATGGCTCCACTGAGGCAAGTTTAGCAGGTTTTGAGCGAGATAAATGAAATTTTGGACTCTGCTGGAGAGACTTATTGGCAGTCAAAAGTCGAAGAGGCCTTTGCTCGTTCAGGTGACAGACAAAGGGATCTGATCGCTTCTTGGTTTGGAGGGATGGGCTCGTTCTCCGACTTAATGCTCATGAAAATCAATGGCCACACTGTTGAAGAAGACCAAGAGCCTCAGTTAAATGAGAGGCTACGTATGCTCAGGAGTGAATTGTACAGCTTGATAAGGGCGAGGAACTGACGCTGCTCTCGCGGTTCTCTTCCCCATTGCCACCCCCTCCAACCTCTGCTACATCGCACCAATCCTGACAGGCCTCGGATTCGTTCCGGGGCCGTTATCTTTGTCGGGACATTCGACCCAGGGACCTTCGGGGCCCTTCATCGGTCACCTGAACCCGGCGCGGATGCGCCAAGGCAGGGGGCTTTAACATAGCTGGGCCAAAGATAATAACCTAAGGCTCGGCACGCTAAACGGAAGACAGAAAGCATGGCACTTAAGTCGTATAAACCGACGACGCCGGGCCAGCGTGGGCTGGTTCTGATCGACCGTTCGGAGCTTTGGAAAGGGCGTCCGGTCAAGTCTCTCACTGAGGGTTTGACCAAATCGGGCGGCCGGAACAACACCGGACGGATCACTTCTCGCCGCCGTGGTGGTGGCGCAAAGCGTCTTTACCGGATCGTTGACTTCAAACGGAATAAATTTGATGTCGCCGCGACCGTCGAGCGCATTGAATATGACCCCAACCGGACTGCCTTCATCGCATTGGTGAAGTACGAAGACGGCGAGCAGGCTTATATCCTCGCGCCGCAGCGTCTGGCAGTTGGTGACAAGGTCATCGCCTCCGCAAAGGCAGACATCAAGCCGGGCAACGCAATGCCGTTCTCGGGCATGCCGATCGGTACCATCGTTCACAACATCGAAATGAAGCCCGGCAAAGGCGGCCAGATCGCCCGTGCAGCCGGTACTTACGCTCAGTTCGTTGGTCGTGATGGTGGCTACGCTCAGATCCGCTTGTCCTCGGGCGAACTGCGCTTGGTCCGTCAGGAATGCATGGCCACCGTTGGTGCCGTGTCCAACCCCGACAACTCCAACCAGAACTACGGTAAAGCCGGTCGCATGCGCCACAAAGGCAAGCGTCCGAGCGTCCGTGGTGTGGTTATGAACCCGATCGACCACCCCCATGGTGGTGGTGAAGGTCGGACCTCCGGTGGTCGTCACCCGGTGACCCCATGGGGTAAGCCGACCAAGGGTAAGCGCACCCGCAACACCAACAAGGCGTCGCAGAAGCTGATCATCCGCTCGCGTCACGCTAAGAAGAAAGGGCGCTAATCTATGACTCGCTCTGTATGGAAAGGCCCATTCGTCGATGCTTACGTGCTGAAAAAAGCCGAAGCAGCGCGCGATTCCGGCCGCAATGAAGTGATCAAGATCTGGTCCCGTCGTTCCACCATTCTGCCCCAGTTCGTGGGTCTGACCTTTGGTGTGTACAACGGCCAGAAGCACATTCCTGTCAACGTCACGGAAGACATGATCGGTCAGAAGTTCGGTGAATACTCCCCGACTCGGACCTATTACGGTCACGCCGCTGACAAAAAAGCGAAGCGGAAGTAAGTCATGGGCAAGGATAAAAACCCCCGCCGCGTGGCAGACAACGAAGCAATGGCAAAAGTCCGCATGCTTCGCACCAGCCCGCAGAAACTGAACCTGGTGGCTCAGATGATCCGTGGCAAGAAAGTGGACAAGGCTCTGACCGACCTCACTTTCTCCAACAAGCGGATCGCGCAGGACGTGAAGAAATGCCTTCAGTCCGCCATCGCGAACGCCGAAAACAACCACAACCTTGACGTCGATGAACTGATCGTCGCCGAGGCATGGGTCGGCAAGAACCTGACCATGAAGCGCGGTCGCCCGCGGGCCCGTGGTCGCTTCGGCAAGATCCTGAAGCCGTTCGCTGAGATCACCATCAAGGTGCGTCAAGTTGAGGAGCAAGCCTAATGGGACATAAAGTCAATCCGGTTGGCATGCGCCTGCAGATCAACCGCACCTGGGACAGCCGCTGGTACGCTGACACCAAGGACTACGGTGATCTCCTCCTCGAGGACATCAAGATCCGTGAGTTCATCAAAGAAGAGTGCAAGCAGGCCGGTGTTGCCCGCGTGATCATCGAACGCCCCCACAAGAAGTGCCGTGTGACCATTCACACCGCGCGTCCGGGCGTGATCATCGGCAAAAAAGGCGCGGACATCGAAGTTCTTCGCAAGAAGATCGCTTCCATGACCGACTCCGAGCTGCACCTCAACATCGTTGAGGTTCGCAAGCCGGAACTCGACGCACAGCTCGTTGGCGAGTCCATCGCTCAGCAGCTGGAGCGCCGTGTGTCCTTCCGCCGCGCGATGAAGCGGGCCGTGCAGAACGCCATGCGCATGGGCGCCCTGGGTATCCGGGTGAACGTCGCTGGTCGTCTGGGCGGTGCAGAAATCGCACGTACCGAATGGTACCGTGAAGGTCGTGTGCCGTTGCACACCCTGCGCGCAGACATCGATTACGCACACTCTGAAGCATCCACCCCCTATGGTATCATCGGTATCAAGGTCTGGATCTTCAAAGGTGAGATCATGGAGCATGATCCTCAGGCGCGTGATCGCAAGGCTCAGGAACTCCAGGACGGTCCGGCACCTCGCGGTGCAGGCGGTAACCGTCGTGGCGATCGCTAAGGAGAACGCGACATGCTTCAGCCAAAGCGTACTAAATTCCGCAAGATGCACAAAGGCCGGATCAAAGGCCTCGCAAAAGGCGGTTCCGACCTGAACTTCGGCACCTACGGCCTGAAGGCAGTGACACCCGAGCGTGTAACCGCCCGTCAGATCGAAGCTGCACGTCGTGCAATGACCCGTCACATGAAACGTCAAGGTCGTGTCTGGATCCGTATCTTCCCAGACACCCCGGTGACCTCCAAGCCCGTCGAAGTGCGTATGGGTAAAGGTAAAGGCTCCGTGGACTTCTGGGCGTGCAAAGTGAAGCCGGGCCGCGTGATGTTTGAAATTGACGGCGTCAATGAAGACATCGCCCGCGAAGCTCTGCGCCTCGCAGCCATGAAGCTGCCGGTTCAGACCCGCATCGTGGTGCGCGAAGACTGGTAATCCCGGTTTTCCGTAACGGATAGAACCCCCCGCCAGGTGACTGGCGGGGGGCTTTTTTGTTCGTGCATGTGTAGGCCAGGTAACGGGTCGGAAAGGCCGTCGGTGCGTCTTCGCATTTGCCTGTCCGTGTTGGGCGCCGTTGCGGGCGAGATTTGCGAAAGGCTGATGGAAACTTATGCAAATGTTCACTTAATGTTCTTAATCTGAGTGGCAGATCAGGCGGGAACTCTAACCGCCACGTCGTTCAGGAGGCGAGAGCATGACATCCAAGAAATGCATTCGGCTATGCGTCACCGGCCTGTGCCTCGCCGCTCTGATGTCCTGTTCGGACACGTCGATCCGCCTCGAGAGCGCGGACCCCGCCGCAGTCACGCGGATTAGCCAAGCGCCCTATCGCTATCAGCACGTCACTTATTGGACCCTCGCCAATGGATGCACCTATTCGCGTGGGTTTTCAGGTCGGGGTGGATGGCGGTGGTTCTTGGTGGGCAACCCGATGTCACCGGAGCAGGGTGTGGTCCACGAGGGCTGTACATTTGTTTTTGATGCATCTGATTAAAAAGCAATTGAGCTACACGCTGCGTTTGGGGCTTTGGGGAACTTTTCCTTCAGCTTTATCAAATATGCTGCGCTCCAGAACAAAAGAGAGAAGGACGCTCCCGGATGAAATTTGTAACCAGTGTTGCCACCGTTTTTGCCCTTGGCTTTGCCGGGGCTGTGCAGGCCGCCGATGTCACCTTGTTGACCGAAGACTATGCGCCCCTCAACTTTGAGCGGGATGGCCAGATCGTTGGCCTTGGCGCGGATCAGGTGTTTGAGATCATGAGCCGGGCGGGCATCGCCTATGAGGCGGAATTGACCCAGTGGTCCCGTGCGATTGGTCAGGCGGAACGCCGTCCCAACACCTGCGTGTTCAGCACCACGCATACCGAAGAGCGTGATCCCAAGTTCCAATGGGTTGAGCCGCTCGCCAGCGATAGCACCATCCTCGTGCGTAAAGCTGGCAGTGACATCGCCCCGGCAACCATCGAAGACGCGCGCAGCTATCGCACCGGGACCCAGACCGGCGACTACACCGTCGGTGTGCTCGAAGAAGCCGGTTTTGAATCTATCGATCTTGCGCCAACCCAATCGGCCACGGTGAAAAAGCTGCTGCAGGGTCGGATTGACCTGATGATCACCTCCGGCTCTTTCCTCGAGGCGGCACTCGCCGACGGAATCGAGATTGAAGAAGCGCTGGTGGTTTCCACAACCACCATGTCGCTGGCTTGCAGCCTCAAGACCGACGAGGCGCTAATCGCGCGGATGCAGGACGCACTGCAGAGCATGATCGACGACGGCACTCAGGCCGAAATCATCGCGCGTTACGAATAAGTCGCGTCCTAAACCTATTTTGGTTTCGCAGCGCGCATGCTCGGTTCAGGGCATGCGCGTTTGCGTTTCAAAAGGCAGGGCGCGGCCAGCGCACAACGGCATCAAGCGCTCTCGCCAAACCTGGCGCGCCTGCGCTAAGAGAGCATCATGGCCCAGATTGATTCCCTCTTCGTGACCCGCCTTTATCGTGCTGCGCTCTCCGAGCACGGCCCCAAAATTGACCCGCAGGAAATGGAGGCGTCGTGCATCGCGATCGCCGAAGATGATGAGGCGGGGCAGGACTGGTGCGAGGAGAATGGCTATCCCGGCTATACGTCCTATGCGTCGCTCACCGATCTGCCCTGGCGGTTCCCTATTTTTGCTGATCTGGTCAAATCTCTGGACGCCCATGTCGCAGCCTTTGCGCAGGATCTCGAACTCAATCTCGATGGGCGTGATCTGAAGCTTGAAGATCTGTGGATCAACATCCTGCCTGAGGGCGGCACCCACGCCAGCCACATTCACCCACATTCGGTGATTTCCGGCACCACCTATGTCTCGATGCCTGACGGCGCGTCGGCGCTCAAGCTCGAGGACCCGCGCCACGCGATGATGATGGCGCATCCGCCGCGCACCAAAGACTGCCGCCGTGAGCTGCGCAGCTTTGTCTATGAGGCGCCCAATGTGGGCGATGTCCTGCTCTGGGAAAGCTTCATCCGCCACGAGGTGCCCATGAACATGGCCGAGGACGAGCGGATTTCCGTCTCCTTCAATTACGCCTGGGCCTGATCGCGCGGGACAGATTGTAAAGCGCTGAAAAACCTGCATAGCTTCTCGGACATCCTGTCCGAGAGGCTTTTTTATGGCGCGGCGTTCCCCTTTTGAAATTGGTGGTTTCCATATTCCGCCCGGCACCCGGCGCACCGTTGATCTGCCGGTGAGCGTGCTGTCGGATCACACACCGGTCAATATGTCGGCGCATGTGATCCACGGGTCCGAGGATGGCCCGACGCTCTTTGTGTCTGCGGCTATCCACGGCGATGAGGTGATCGGAGTGGAGATCGCCCGCCGCCTGTTGCGCAGCCGTCAGTTTGCGCGCCTGCGGGGCACCCTGATCGTGGTGCCCATCGTCAATACCTTCGGGTTTCTCAATCATTCCCGCTATTTGCCGGATCGACGCGACCTCAATCGCTGCTTTCCCGGCAGCGAGGGAGGCTCGCTCGCCAGCCGCCTCGCGCATCTTTTTATGACAGAGATCGTGGCGCGCTCGGATCTGGGGATTGACCTGCACTCCGCCGCGATCCACCGCACCAACCTGCCGCAGATCCGTGTCTCACCCAAGGCTCAGGATACGCTTGCCTACGCCGATGCCTTTGGCGCGCCGGTGGTGATCCGCTCGGGGCTGCGGGATGGCTCTCTGCGCAAAGAGGCGCAAAAGGCCGGGGTCGATATTCTGCTCTACGAAGCGGGGGAGGGGTTGCGGTTTGACGAGCAATCCGCCCGTGTTGGTGTCGCCGGGATTTTGCGCGTGATGCATGCGCTCGACATGATCCCCGAGGATGGCGTGCCACTGGCCGAAGGTGTGCCGGTTCGCGCCGCGGACTCGGCGTGGGAACGTGCACCCGCCGGCGGATTGCTCCGTGCCTATAAAACCACTGGCGAGATGGTCGAGGCCGGGGATGTGCTCGGGATCGTTGCCGACCCCTTTGGCGAAGAGGAAATGGAACTCACCGCAAGCCAGACGGGTCTTATCATCGGGCGCGCCAATATGCCCATTGTGAACGAGGGTGACGCGCTGTTTCACATCGCCAGCGTGAATTCCGCCACCGCCGAACAACAGATCGAAACGCTCAACGCGCAGCTTGATGGCGCGGCGATGTTTGACGAGGATGAGATCATCTAGGCTGCTGAAGCGTCACAAGGCGCGTGCAAAGAGGCCGATGATCCGGGTCATCTTTTCGCGGGGCAGGGCGGTTGGTTCGACCTCAAAGCGGGCCATGTAGCCGCGCATTTCTTTCAGCTCGAGAAACTCCTCGAGCACGCGATAGCGTTTGCGGTCGCGGTAGTCATCAAAGAGGATCGTGACCTTCCGGGTGCAGCGCAGCATCGCAGCCAGGGCGCAGGCGACCCGAAACCGGCCGTCAATCAGGATCAGATCCGGGTGCTGAAAGCCGTCGATATCCCAGATCGAGAGCGGGTATTTGTGATAGCGGTGGTGCTGCTCGGTGTTCACCGGCAGGCCCCACTTCCCGGTCTTGCCGATGTTGACGTAGTGCAGATGCGGCAGAGAGGGGACATCGTTTTCGTCAAAGTAGCGCTGCATCATCTTGTGCCAGTCGCGGCTGCTCTCGACAGAGTAGAGCGTTTTGCCGGGCATCTCGGCGCCGAGCACGGTGGATCCGCCGCTGCCATACTCCAGAATGACGTCTGCATCCTTGTAATGACCCTCGACCCAGTCGCAGACCTCCGGCGCAAAGGTCAGCTTTGGCCGCTCAATCCGGGGTTCACGGGTCTCAGACGCTTCCATGCCGATGGCCTTTGTCATAAATCACCTTATGGGTTTGTGGTGTGGGCTGGTTAGGACAAAGTCAAGCCTGCGCAAATATGTGGCTCTGGTTTGCGACGCCCTGCTGCCCACCGGACAAGCGTTGCGATCTTTCCCTTGCCCTTCTGGCATGGCTCCTGTAGAGGGACGCATCGCTCACCGCAATTCGCGAGTCGGATTGTGTCGGGCGATTCTTTTTCTGCACAATCTGTGCAGACGACATAACCCACCAGGGCAAAGGGTGACCCACCATAAGGGGCCCTCTGGTGCCAAGGAAAGGAACGCAAGGCGATGAACGCCAAGGATCTGCGCGACAAAACCGTGGACGAGCTCCGCGACGAACTCGCAAACCTCAAAAAAGAGAGCTTCAACCTGCGCTTTCAACAAGCGACCGGTCAGCTGGAAAACACTGCAGGCATCAAAGCGGCTCGCCGCAACGCTGCTCGCGTGAAAACCATCCTGAACGAAAAAGCTGCAGCAGCAGCTGAATAAGGAGCCTCTCAGATGCCCAAACGTATCCTGCAAGGCGTCGTGACCTCCGACGCAAACGCTCAGACCGTCACCGTGTCCGTGGAACGTCGTTTCACACACCCGGTTCTGAAGAAAACCATCCGTAAGTCCAAGAAATACCGGGCTCACGATGAAAAGAACGCTTTCAAGGTCGGCGACACCGTACGCATCATCGAATGCGCGCCGAAATCGAAAACGAAACGCTGGGAAGTTCTGGAAGCCTAAGAGCCTCGTTTGAGGCTCCTGGCGACTAGGCTTTTTAGCACAGTCGAAACCCTGGGGGATCACAGCACGCATCGCTGCCCCAAAGGTCGGGAGAAACCACATGATCCAGATGCAAACAAATCTGGATGTTGCTGATAACTCCGGCGCTCGCCGAGTTCAGTGCATCAAGGTTCTGGGTGGCTCCAAGCGTAAATACGCTTCCGTTGGCGACATCATCGTCGTCTCGGTTAAAGAAGCCATCCCGCGCGGTCGCGTGAAGAAGGGTGACGTCCGTAAGGCCGTTGTCGTTCGCACCGCCAAAGAGGTCCGTCGTGAAGACGGCACCGCCATCCGTTTTGACCGCAACGCTGCTGTTATCCTGAATAACAACAACGAGCCGGTCGGCACCCGTATCTTCGGCCCGGTTGTTCGCGAACTGCGCGCGAAGAACTTCATGAAGATCATCTCGCTCGCTCCGGAGGTGCTCTAATGGCTGCTAAACTGCGCAAAGGCGACAAGGTCGTCGTGCTTGCTGGTCGCGATAAGGGCAAAGAAGGCACCATTGCCTCCGTTGACCCCAAAGCCGGTAAAGCTGTCGTAGATGGCGTGAACATGGCCATCCGTCACACCCGTCAGACCCAGACGTCGCAAGGCGGCCGCCTGCCCAAGGCCCTGCCGATCGACCTGTCGAACCTGGCTCTGCTGGACTCCAACGGCAAAGCAACCCGCGTCGGCTTCCGCGAAGAAGACGGCAAGAAGGTGCGCTTTGCAAAAACCACCGGGGAGACTGTCTGATGCTTGACGATGCAACCTACACCCCGCGTCTGAAGACCCTCTACAAGGACACCATCCGTGGCGCCCTCAAAGAGGAATTCGGCTACAAGAACGAGATGCAGATCCCCAAGCTGGACAAGATCGTTCTGAACATCGGCTGCGGCCGTGCAGCCGTCAAAGACAGCAAGAAGGCGAAATCGGCTCAGGAAGACCTGACCAAGATCGCCGGTCAGAAAGCGCTGACCACCGTTGCAAAGAACTCCATCGCTGGCTTCCGCGTTCGTGAAGGCATGCCGATGGGTGCAAAGGTGACCCTGCGTGGCGAGCGGATGTATGAATTCCTCGACCGTCTGATCACCATCGCGATGCCCCGGATCCGCGACTTCCGCGGTGTGTCCGGCACCTCTTTCGACGGTCGTGGCAACTACGCCCTTGGCCTCAAAGAGCACATCGTGTTCCCGGAAATCGATTTCGACAAGATCGACGAAGCCTGGGGCATGGACATCGTAATTGCCACCACCGCGAACACCGACGCGGAAGCTAAGGCGCTGTTGAAAGCTTTCAACATGCCCTTCAACAGCTGATCGCGGAGAGGAAGAGACATGGCTAAAAAAGCAATGATCGAACGCGAAAAGAAGCGCGAGCGCCTGGTGGCCAAATACGCTGCCAAACGTGCCGAGCTCAAAGAGATCGCGAATGACGAATCCCGCCCGATGGAAGAGCGTTTCAAAGCGCGTCTGAAACTGGCGAAACTGCCGCGCAACAGCTCGGCAACCCGTCTGCATAACCGCTGCCAGCTGACCGGCCGTCCCCACGCTTACTACCGTAAGCTGAAGGTAAGCCGTATCGCTCTGCGGGAACTGGGCTCCAATGGCCAGATCCCCGGCATGGTGAAATCGAGCTGGTAAGGGAGAGACAATATGAACGATCCTATCGGCGATATGCTCACCCGTATCCGTAACTCTCAGATGCGTGGCAAATCCACCGTCATGACCCCGGCGTCCAAACTGCGCGCATGGGTTCTGGATGTGCTGCAGTCCGAGGGCTACATCCGCGGCTACGAGAGCGCGACTGATGAACGCGGCCACCCGGCGCTGGAAATCAGCCTCAAGTACTACGAAGGCGAACCTGTCATTCGCGAACTGAAGCGGGTCTCCAAACCCGGTCGTCGCGTTTACATGGGCGTCAATGACATCCCGTCGGTCCGTCAGGGCCTGGGTGTGTCGATTGTCTCCACCCCCAAAGGTGTGATGTCGGATGCAAACGCACGCGCGGCCAACGTTGGTGGCGAAGTGCTTTGCACCGTCTTCTAAGGAGGCCTCAGCACAATGTCTCGTATTGGTAAAAAACCGGTCGAACTGCCCAGCGGTGTTTCCGCGAGCCTGTCCGGCCAGACCATCGAAGTGAAGGGCCCGAAAGGCGCCCAGACCTTCACCGCAACCGACGACGTGACCCTCACCGTTGAGGACAACGTGGTGAAAGTTGAGCCGCGCGGCAAATCCAAGCGCGCGCGTCAGCAGTGGGGCATGTCCCGCACCATGGTGGCCAACATGGTCCAGGGCGTCACCCAGGGTTTCAAGAAAGAGCTTGAGATCCAAGGTGTTGGTTACCGTGCTCAGATGCAGGGCAACACCCTGAAGCTGAACCTCGGCTACAGCCACGACGTCGATTTCACTGCCCCGGAAGGTGTGACCATCACCGCTCCGAAGCAGACCGAAATCGTTGTGGAAGGTGCAGACGCGCAGGCGGTTGGCGAAGTGGCGGCGAAAATCCGCGACTGGCGTCGTCCCGAGCCCTACAAAGGCAAAGGCATCCGCTACAAGGGCGAATTCATCTTCCGC
Organism: Ruegeria sp. TM1040; assembly: GCF_000014065.1. Taxonomy (NCBI): domain Bacteria; kingdom Pseudomonadati; phylum Pseudomonadota; class Alphaproteobacteria; order Rhodobacterales; family Roseobacteraceae; genus Ruegeria; species Ruegeria sp. TM1040. The sequence continues at coordinate 278,816 of NC_008044.1, forward strand.
AAGGAAGGCAAGAAGAAGTAAGGACAAGCAAAATGGCAAACAGCAAACGTACCCTGTTTCTGAAGCGTCGTCTGCGCGTCCGGAACAAGCTTCGCAAGGTGAACGCAGGTCGTCTGCGTCTCTCCGTGCACCGCTCGAACAAGAACATCTCTGTTCAGCTGATCGACGACGTCAAAGGTGTGACTCTCGCCGCAGCCTCGACCCTGGAAAAGGATCTTGGTTTTGTGGGCAAGAACAACATCGAAGCGGCAACCAAAGTGGGTTCCGTGATCGCAGAGCGCGCGAAAGCGGCTGGCGTGACCGAAGCATACTTCGATCGTGGCGGTTTCCTCTATCACGGCAAAGTGAAGGCTCTGGCCGACGCTGCGCGTGAAGGTGGTCTGAAGATCTAAGGATCAACCGGGCGCCCCGCTGGCCGGGGCGCCCGAGCGATTTTGGAAAGAGTGGACCGCCTTGGTGGTCCCGATGATCCGGGAGCAGGCCGTGTTGCAGGCTCACCAGGATTGGAACATTTGACGGGGCGGTCTGACTTCCTCGTCACATCATGAAGGAATGCCAAATGGCAGAACGTGAAAACCGCCGCGGCAACCGCCGCGACCGTGAAGAGACACCGGAATTCGCAGATCGTCTGGTCGCGATCAACCGCGTGTCCAAAACCGTTAAGGGTGGTAAGCGCTTCGGCTTCGCCGCGCTCGTCGTCGTAGGTGACCAAAAAGGTCGCGTCGGCTTCGGCAAAGGTAAAGCCAAAGAGGTGCCCGAGGCGATCCGCAAGGCAACCGAGCAAGCCAAGCGCCAGATGATCCGCGTGCCGCTGAAAGAGGGTCGTACCCTGCACCACGACATGTACGGTCGCCACGGCGCCGGCAAAGTGGTCATGCGCACCGCTCCGGAAGGTACTGGTATCATCGCCGGTGGTCCGATGCGTGCTGTGTTTGAAATGCTGGGCATCAAGGACGTGGTTTCCAAGTCCGTTGGCTCTCAGAACCCTTACAACATGATCCGCGCCACCATCGACGGCCTGAAAAAAGAGCAGAGCCCGCGCTCTGTTGCTCAGCGTCGTGGCAAAAAGGTTGCTGACATCCTGCCCAAGCGGGACGAAGCACCCGCGGAAGCAGAAGCGTAAGGAAACTGATCCATGGCTAAAACCATCGTCGTGAAACAGATCGGCTCGCCGATCCGTCGCCCCGCCGAACAGCGCGCAACCCTGATCGGTCTGGGCCTGAACAAGATGCACAAGACCCGCGAACTGGAAGATACCCCTTCCGTGCGCGGCATGGTCAACAAGATCCCGCATCTGGTGGAAATCGTCGAAGAGCGCGACTAAGCCTCTTTGTCGACAAGACTTTGAAAACGCCCGCGGAGAAATCCGGGGGCGTTTTTTCGTCAGGGGAGAGCGCGCGTTCTATGCATCTGCGGCATAGCGGGTGTTCCGAACCGTCAGTTGTTAGCGCCAACAAGCTGCCTTATCTTCGCAAGTGTCAAAGGAATTGAACAGAGACAACAAGAGCCGCGGAAACCCGTCCCGGCTAGAGATAAGGACCAAAACACATGGCACATGTACTGAACACAAACATCGCATCTTCCTCTTTTGTGGCACGCCTGCGCGACGCCATCGAGCAGACCCGCAGCTCCTGGGCGCTCTACAAGGAATACAAGAACACCTATAACGAGCTGGCCTCCCTCACGGATCGCGACCTGGCCGATATCGGTGTGCGCCGCTGCGACATTGCAGACCTGGCCCGCAGCCACGTCTACGGCGCCTGATCGCGCGTCTGACAGGACTTTTCGGCCAGGTTCCCTTCCTCCTCCCTCGGGGAGCCATGGCCCATCAAGAGCGCCTCCACATCGTGGGGGCGTTTTTGTTGCGCGGGGGGGCGTACGCTCTGGTGAGGAGATTTTCAGCTCGATCAGGCATCGTGTTCGGCGTGTTGCGCAACACGCGGGCCTGCGGTGGCATGTAGGTCCACCCCGGAAAACGGGGCCCCGGAATGACGTCCGGGGCTGCAAGGTCAGATATCTGTTCTTCTTGGAGGGTGACGCCTCTGAACCCATTCCGAACCGGCGGCGCCGCCACCTTTAACGGGACGCACCAGCAGCCAAAGACATCGATAGAGGCGAATGGCGGCAGGGCAGGGGCCCTGCGGCCCGATACGGCATTGTTGCCGTCCGCTCCGCGTGGGGCAAGTCAAACCTTGATCCTGCTGTGCATCCCGTCTATACGCCCCCGGTGGCTATCTGTGCCGCAAGAATCAAAACCAAGAAATGCCGTGTCTGACCCTGCTCGCTTCATGGGGTCACTTCCGGCTTTAGGAGAAGCGATATGAAACTCAATGAACTGCGCGACAACCCAGGTGCATCCCCGAAACGGACCCGCGTTGGCCGTGGTCCGGGCTCCGGCAAAGGTAAAATGGGTGGCCGCGGTATCAAAGGTCAGAAGTCCCGTTCCGGTGTGGCGATCAATGGCTACGAAGGTGGCCAGATGCCGCTCTACCAGCGTCTGCCCAAGCGTGGCTTCAACAAGCCCAACGCGAAGAAGTACGCTGTTGTGAACCTCGGCCTGATCCAGAAATTCATCGACGCAGGCAAGCTCGACGCAGCTTCGATCACCGAAGACAGCCTCGTGGCATCCGGCCTCGTCCGTCGCAAGCTCGACGGCATCCGCGTGCTGGCGAAGGGTGAATTCACCGCCAAGGCGACCATCGCTGTGACCGGTGCCTCCAAGTCTGCCGTTGAGGCAGTTTCCAAGGCAGGCGGCGCCCTGACCGTGGCATCTGAGGCCGCAGCTGAGTAACGGCTTGTGAGCGGCGCGTAAGCCGCTTACATAAGTCATCAGTTTTCCCATACGCCGTCCGAGCCGGAAAACGGTTCCGGGCGGCGTTTTCGCAAGAAGAGACTCCTTTTATGGTATCAGCAGCAGAACAAATGGCGGCGAACACCAGCTGGGCAGCGCTCGGCAAGGCCACGGATCTGCGCAACCGCATCCTGTTTACGATTGGACTTTTGATTGTCTATCGTTTGGGCACTTGGATTCCCGTTCCGGGGATCGACGCCGATGCATTGCGCCAGTTCATGGACACCGCCGGGCAAGGCATTGGCGGCATGGTGTCGATGTTTACTGGGGGCGCTTTGGGCCGCATGGGTATTTTTGCCCTCGGCATCATGCCCTATATCTCGGCCTCCATTATCGTGCAGTTGCTGACCTCGATGGTGCCCGCGCTCGAACAGCTCAAGAAAGAGGGCGAGCAGGGCCGCAAGAAGATCAACCAATATACCCGTTACGGCACCGTCCTGCTGGCAACCGCTCAGGCCTATGGCCTCGCAGCATCGCTGGAAGCCGGGGATATGGCGTTTGATCCGGGTCTCTATTTCCGCCTGTCGTGCATGATCACGCTGGTGGGCGGCACCATGTTCCTGATGTGGCTGGGTGAGCAGATCACCAACCGCGGCATCGGCAACGGTATCTCGCTGATCATCTTCGTCGGCATCATCGCCGAAATCCCCGCCGCCATTGTACAGTTCTTTGCCTCTGGCCGCTCTGGTGCGATTTCTCCGGCCGTGATCATTGCTGTGATCGTGATGGTGGTTGCGGTGATCATGTTTGTGGTCTTCATGGAGCGTGCGCTGCGCAAGATCCACATTCAGTATCCGCGTCGCCAGGTGGGTATGAAAGTCTATGACGGCGGCTCTTCGCACCTGCCTGTCAAGGTCAACCCGGCGGGCGTGATCCCTGCGATCTTTGCCTCCTCGCTGCTCTTGCTGCCGACCACGATCTCCACCTTCAGCCAGGGCTCTGCTTCGAGCCCGGTGATGAGCTGGCTCTTGGCCAACTTTGGCCCCGGTCAGCCGCTCTATCTGCTGTTCTTTACGGCGATGATCGTGTTCTTTGCGTATTTCTACACCTTCAACGTCTCCTTCAAGCCGGATGACGTGGCGCAGAACCTGAAGAACCAGAACGGCTTTGTGCCCGGCATCCGCCCCGGCAAGAAGACCGCGGAATACATCGAATATGTGGTGAACCGCGTCCTCGTCCTCGGCTCTGCCTATCTCGCGCTGGTGTGCTTGCTGCCTGAGATTTTGCGCAACAATTTCGCAATTCCGGTTTACTTTGGCGGCACCTCGGTTCTGATTGTGGTCTCTGTGACCATGGACACGATCCAGCAGGTACAGAGCCATCTTCTCGCGCATCAGTACGAAGGCCTCATTGAGAAGAGCCAGCTGCGCGGTCGGAACAAGAAACGCACCAAACGGGGACCGTCTCGTCGATGACCAATATTATTCTTCTGGGCCCGCCCGGCGCGGGCAAGGGAACGCAGGCCAGCCACCTGGTCAAGACCCGCAACATGACCCAGCTCTCCACCGGGGACATGCTGCGCGCGGCGCAGTCCTCCGGCTCCGAGATGGGCAAGAAGGTCGCGGCGATCATGGCCGAGGGCAAGCTCGTCACGGATCAGATCGTGATCGGTCTTATTCGCGAGCGTCTGCAAGAAGGTTCCGAGGGCGGCTTCATCTTTGACGGCTTCCCACGCACCCTCGCGCAGGCAGACGCGCTCGAGAAGCTCCTGACCGAAATGGGCCTGAAGCTTGATGCAGTGATCGAGATGCAGGTGGATGACGAGGTGCTCGTGAAGCGCATCGTCAACCGCGCCGAAGAGGCCCGCGCTGCGGGCAAGGAAGCGCGCGCCGATGACAATGAGGACTCGGTCCGTATCCGGCTGATGGAATACTACAAGAAGACCTCGCCGCTTATCGGCTATTACTGGGCCAAGGGCAATCTGCAGCGTCTGGACGGCATGGCCTCCATCGACGAAGTGCAGAAATCCATCGCTTGGATTCTGGGCGACTGATCGCACCCGTCGCGTTCACGCGGTGCATGAAATAGACCAGACAGGCTGCCCTTGGGCGGCCTGTTTTGTTTTGGACGCAGGGCAGGGCGCAGGGGTGGGCCAAGAGAGGCGCGCAGGGTCGAATTGCCCAGAGATTATGCATTGCGGCGCGCCTCAGGATGGGCGATACGGGATTGACGCAACAGGAACTTCAGCCCGTGCCAGTTGATGCCGGTTTCAGGGTTGACCCATAGGTCAAATCCACATACCAACCGACATCCCTGCTGGGAATCATTCCAGGCGGGCAATTTGCGTTGTCCACCTGATTACCTCGATACATCCGAGACCCTTTGGCCCATGCCAACTGGTTGAGTGTTGTGAAAAAAGGTTCTGGAGCTACGGAACCGCAACCAAAAAGGAAAGTGACACGTGGCACGTATTGCCGGCGTTAACATCCCGACCGCCAAACGGGTTCCGATCGCCCTGACTTATATCACGGGTATCGGCCCTGCATCCGCCAAAGCTATCTGTGAGGCCGTGAACATCGACGCAACCCGTCGTGTGAACGAACTCTCCGACGCAGAAGTTCTGGCCATCCGCGAACACATCGACGCCACCTACACCGTTGAAGGTGACCTGCGTCGTGAAGTGCAGATGAACATCAAGCGCCTGATGGACCTGGGCTGCTACCGTGGCCTGCGCCACCGTCGCAACCTGCCGGTTCGTGGTCAGCGCACCCACACCAACGCTCGTACTCGCAAAGGCCCCGCAAAGGCCATTGCCGGTAAGAAGAAGTAAGGGAGGGTCCTGACAGATGGCACGCGATAAAACCCGCACGAAGCGTAAAGAGCGTAAGAACATTGCATCGGGCGTTGCCCATGTGAACTCCTCGTTCAACAACACCAAGATCCTGATCTCTGACGTTCAGGGCAACGCGATCTCCTGGTCCTCCGCTGGCACCATGGGCTTCAAGGGCTCCCGTAAGTCCACGCCCTATGCCGCGCAGATGGCTGCAGAAGACGCAGGCCGCAAGGCACAGGATCACGGCGTAAAGACCCTCGAGGTCGAGGTTCAAGGCCCCGGTTCGGGTCGTGAATCCGCCCTGCGCGCGCTGGCCGCAATCGGTTTCAACATCACCAACATCCGTGATGTGACCCCGATCGCACACAACGGCTGCCGCCCGCCGAAGCGCCGCCGCGTCTAAGCGACACAAACTTTGACTGAGGCCTTGTCTTGGACAGGGCCTCAGTTCGTCATTTGAAACCTCGGGCGTCTGATCCTTTGGACATGGGGTTCAGACAGGAATGGAGGGAACGCATGATCCATAAGAATTGGGCAGAATTGATCAAGCCCACGCAGCTTGAGGTGAAACCGGGCAATGATCCGGCACGTCAGGCAACGCTCGTTGCGGAACCGCTGGAGCGTGGCTTTGGTCTGACGCTCGGCAACGCGCTGCGCCGCATCCTGATGAGCTCGCTGCAAGGCGCGGCCATCACATCCGTCCAGATCGACAACGTGCTGCACGAGTTTTCCTCCGTGGCCGGTGTTCGTGAAGACGTCACAGACATCATCCTGAACCTCAAGCAGGTCTCCCTGCGCATGGAAGTCGAAGGGCCCAAGCGCCTGTCGATCAATGCCAAAGGTCCGGCCGTCGTCACCGCAGGCGACATTGCCGAAACCGCTGGCATCGAAGTTCTGAACCGCGAGCACGTCATCTGCCACCTCGACGATGGTGCGGATCTGTTCATGGAACTCACTGTCAACACCGGCAAAGGCTATGTCTCTGCCGAGAAGAACAAGCCCGAGGACGCACCGATTGGTCTTATTCCGATCGACGCGATCTATTCCCCGGTCAAGAAGGTCTCTTACGACGTTCAGCCGACCCGCGAAGGTCAGGTTCTGGACTATGACAAGCTGACCCTCAAAGTTGACACCGACGGCTCCATCACCCCCGAAGACGCGCTGGCTTTTGCGGCCCGCATCCTTCAGGACCAGCTGTCGATCTTCGTGAACTTCGACGAGCCGGAATCCGCAGGTCGTCAGGACGAGGACGATGGTCTCGAGTTCAACCCGCTTCTCCTCAAGAAAGTGGACGAGCTGGAACTGTCCGTGCGTTCGGCAAACTGCCTCAAGAACGACAACATCGTCTATATCGGCGATCTGATCCAGAAAACCGAAGCCGAGATGCTCCGCACCCCGAACTTCGGCCGCAAGTCCTTGAACGAAATCAAGGAAGTGCTGTCTGGCATGGGTCTGCACCTCGGTATGGACGTCGAGGACTGGCCGCCGGACAACATCGAAGAGCTGGCCAAGAAATTCGAAGACAGCTTCTAAGCTGGACTTTCGATCCGAGGGGGGCTAAGGCCCCCTTCAAAATTCCCGGAGCTGCCGGGGAAAATCCGGGCCTTCCGCCCCAAGGTGAGCAGCCGACACGCATCAGCTGCCTGACAAAGCAAAACGCAAGTTAAAGGATATCAAAAATGCGTCACGCACGTGGTTATCGCCGCCTGAACCGTACTCACGAGCACCGTAAGGCCCTGTTCTCCAACATGGCTGGCTCGCTGATCGAACACGAACAGATCAAGACGACCCTTCCCAAAGCAAAAGAACTGCGTCCGATCATCGAAAAGATGATCACGCTGGCAAAGCGCGGCGACCTGCACGCTCGCCGTCAGGCCGCGTCCAAGCTGAAAGAAGACAAGGACGTTGCAAAACTGTTCGACGTTCTGGGCCCGCGCTACAAGGATCGTCAGGGCGGTTACGTCCGCATCCTGAAGGCCGGTTTCCGTTACGGTGACATGGCGCCTATGGCGATCATCGAATTCGTTGACCGCGACGTTTCCGCCAAAGGCGCAGCCGACAAGGCCCGTCTGGCAGAAATCGAAGCTGTCGAAGACGAAGAATAAGATCTCGCGGTCATCTGACCGTCTGACTTTCCCCCGCTCTGGCAACAGGGCGGGGGTTTTTGCTTTTCGGACCCGACCTTGGCAGCTAACATCCGCTCAAGGTACATTTTTGGGCAAGGCATGTTTAATCAGATTATCACGAAGGCCGCGTTCATACTGGGTCTGAGCCTCGCAGGGGCGCTCCCTGCTGGTTCAGAAACTGTCGCAGGGCAAGAAGATGCCGCATACCTCTCTGCACGCGAGGATTGGTTGGCGGGAAACGACATCAAGGCACTTAAAGCTCTTGGTGTTCTGGCAAGGCAAGGCAACACCGCTGCCCAAATACTTTTGTCACGGATCGCCGCATCGAAGCTTACACATCAGCATGTGACGGCAGATTTACCGCGTCGCGAGCGCATCGCCTTGCTGCGCAAGGAACAGGGATTGTCTGGCAAGGATTGGCTGACAGAGGCGCGGTCTTCTTCTGAACTTGTAGAGGCGCTTTGGACATTGAACAGAACCCCGGATGCGATGGACGCAGGACAAGCTGTCGAAATCCTTTGGGACCACGGCGAGGCCAAAGCCGCAATCAATATGATGCTTGAAGCGTGGTCTCGGGGCGAAGAGGATAGCGTTCTGAAACGGATCGAAGCGAGCAGTCACGATCTCGGACCCGATGGGGCGCAGATGCTGGCCTTCCTGAAAGGAGATATTGACCAATGGCGAGTGGACGAGCTGCGCGGGCGGCTTGCACTTGAAGGGTTGCTAGAGCCGCTCACCAGTCTCTCGGATGCGTCCCGCTTGGCCAAGGTGGAGGAGATTCCTTCTCTGGAGCCATTGAGCAAATATTGCGCGGCCACCTGTCCCGAGTCCGTTGCGCTTTGCCTCAGATCGGGGCTTCGTGCTGCAACCGTTGCCGGTCGCTTCCCACAGCCTTTCGCAAGCCCGTCGCAATCCCTCATTCCCGACGAGGAATACTGGGACAGTGCCCGATTTCAGGGTGATTTCTCGGCGCTCATGAAGGCCGGAGGTGGGTTGACCTGCGAGTAGCCGCAGCGATGCGCGCTACTCTGCCGCCTTTTTCACGAACTGGCTCTTGAGGCCCATCTGGCCGATGCCGGGCACTTTGCAGTCGATGTCGTGATCTCCGTCCACCAAGCGGATGCCGCGCACCTTGGTGCCGACTTTGACCACAGAGGAGGAGCCTTTGACCTTGAGGTCCTTGATCACCGTTACGGTGTCGCCATCGCTCAGCACGTTGCCGACGCTGTCGCGTACCACCGGCGCGTCTGAGGCGGTCTCGGCGGACCATTCATGGCCGCACTCGGGGCACACAAGCAGCGCGTCCATTGCATAAGCATAAACGGAGCCGCATTCGGGGCAGGGGGGCAAGCTATCTGTCATGTCCCGTCTTTAGCGCCCCATGCGCGCCGCGCACAGGGTTATTTCAGTCTAGGTTCTATTCTCTGGTCGTCCCGGTGATCAGGCCTCGCGCGGGTCATTGAGGTACATTCGCCAATTGTGCTCCGGCGCAAATCCCAACATCCGCTTTGCTTTCTCGATGGAATAGAAGGTCTCCGTCTCGCCCATCTCGGCCTTGGGGATGCCGCGATAGTAGTGGCTGATGATCTCCGAGGTGCTGAGGTTCACCGAATGGTCCTCATTGGCGACGTTGAAGATCTCATAGCCAAGCCCGTCGGCGTCCAGACAGCGCTGCACCATCTGGCCGAGGTCGCGGGCGTCGATATAGGCAAAGATATTGCGCCGTCTGAGTTCGGGATCGGCCATATAGGCTGGGAAGTTCGCCTTGTATTCATGGGGTTCGATCACGTTGTTGATGCGCAATCCATAGATGTCGGCGCCACTGCGGCGTTGAAAGCTCAGCGCCGCCTGTTCATTGGCCACCTTGGACATTGCATAGGCGTCTTCGGGCACCACCGGATGTGCTTCGTCGATCGGCAGATACTCGGGCTTGCGCTCGCCCCCGGCAAAACAGATGCCATAGGTGGTCTCGGACGAAGCAAAGATCACCTTGCGCACCCCCGCCTTCAGGGCGGCGTCGATCACATTGTAGGTGCCCACGGTGTTGATCCGGTAGCACTCATTGTCCGACCGCATCAGCAGGCGCGGGATGGCTGCAAAATGCACCACCGCGTCAAAGGGCGGCGGGCTCCGATGCTGCTCCATCTCGTCATATCCGGCCCAGGCGTGCATCACGTCATGCATCTGACCCGCATCGGTCATATCCGCGATGCGATTGTCCACACCGGGCAGATCGAGCGGGGTGAGATCCACATTGACGACCCGATGCCCCTGCGCCAGCAGATAGGCGATGACATGGCGTCCAGCTTTGCCAGAGCCTCCGGTGAACAGAATACGCATGATGGCCTCCTCTCCTTGCGGCGAGGATAGCGGTAACGGCGCTGTGGTCCAGTGCACGCTTACGTGATCTTTGCCGTCACGGCCGAGTCCCCCCGGCGGCCTCGGCGATTGTTTTATGTCCTGCAGCGGCTTATCACGGGAACACAGCCTCAAGGAGACCGCTGATGCGCACCCCACAGACCAAACCCCTCCTGACCCTGTTTGATCTTCAAGGGTTGGTGTTCGGGGTATTGATGTGCTCGCTCGGGGTGGTGTTCCTCAAGGCGGCAGGGCTAGTGACGGGACAGACGGCAGGCATTGCGCTCTTGTTGTCCTATGTGCTGCCGCTCGGCTTTGGGCCGTTGTTTTTTATGATCGGTCTGCCGTTTCTGGTGCTGGCGTGGGTCAAACGGGGCGCGGTCTTTGCCCTGCGCACGGTCCTCGTGGTGCTCGGGATCTCTGCCGGGGCGCAGATCCTGCCACTCTACCTGAGCTTTGACACGCTGCACATTGGGATTGCTGCGCTTTTGGGCGGGGCCTGTAGCGGGGCGGGGCTCATTGCGATCTTTCGCCACAACGCTTCGGCGGGGGGGATGACGATCCTCGGGATCATCATCGAGCACCGTACCGGCTTTAAGGCGGGCTGGTTTCAGCTTGGCGTTGATGCTTGCGTTTTTGCGGTCTCGGCTCTGGTGCTGTCGCCCGAGCAGCTGATCTATTCCTTTGTCGGGGCGATGTTCACCAACCTCTGCATCGTGTGGAACTTTGACGTTGCCCAAAGCGGCACGGGCCGCCCCGGATACGGGCGCGCGGCCCCAAAGGGCGCTAGCGACGACTGAAGGCCAGGATGATCTGGCGCGCCTGACGCTGGAACAGGCCGGGACCCTTGGGGGCGCCGCCGCGCGCCTCGACCTCTGCGATCACCCGCCGTGCAAGCCAGATCGCAAAAAGCCCAAAAATCACGCCGCCCACGGCCTGGCCGATCAGCGCGCCCGGGGCGCCAAAGAAATGCGCCCCGATCCAGACCAGAGGAATGGTCCCGATGGTATGCCGCCCCCAGTTAAGCCATGTGGAATGAAACGGATGGCCGAGGTTGTTAAAGCTGGCATTGGCCACAAAAATCGCCCCGTTGAAGAAAAACGCCAGCGCAAGCGGGCCGCAAAAGAGGTAGATCAGCGAGAGCGCGGTCCCTTGCGCATCAAACAGCGCCGCAATGGGCGCGCGCAACACAAAGAGGATCGCGGTCACGGCCACCACAAAGAGCCCCGTGAACAGGAGCGCGTCCCAGAACGCGCGCCGCACGCGGTCAAAATTCCCCGCCCCGTAGTTCTGCCCCACGATAGGGCCAATCGCCCCCGAGAGCGCAAAGATGGTGCCAAAGGCCAGCGGTGACATCCGCGCAATCACGGCCATGCCCGCCACGGCCTCCTCACCAAACTCCGCCATCGCGCGGGTGACAAAGGCCTGTCCCACGGGCGTGGCAAGCTGTGTCAGGATCGCGGGAAAGGAAATCGCAAAGATCGGCGCAAGCCCGGCCACAAAGAGCGCAAACGGCGGGCGCTCCAATCCGCCGTGGTGGCGAAAGATTGGCCCCAGGGCAAAGACCGCAACCGCAACGCGCGAGGCGGCACTGGCCCAGGCCGCACCGATCAGCTCCAGATCGAAGCCGAAGATCAGGATCGGGTCGAGCGCTGCATTGACCACGCCGCCTGCAATGGTTGCCATCATGGCGCGTCGGGCATCGCCATGGGCGCGCAGGATCGCCCCTCCGGCCATCCCCATCAGCAAGAGCGGCAGCGTCGGCACGATGATCTGCAGATAGGCCACCGCCAGATCGAGCGCGCGCCCCTTTGCCCCCAAAAGCGCCACCAGCGAGGCGAGGTTGAACCAGATCACCAGCGCAAATATGGCTGAGAAAATCCCGCCCCAGATCAACGCGTTAGAGGCTTGCTGGCGGGCCAGAACGGACTCCCCGGCCCCCAGCGCCCGCGCCACAAGGGCGCCCGCGGCAATGGCGATCCCGATGTTGAAGGAGGTGGTGAAAAACAGGATGGCGCCCGCATAGCCCACCGCCGCGGCCAGCTCTTCCTTGCCGAGCATGGCGATGAACACCATGTCGATGAAATCCACCGCAAATACCGCCATCAACCCCACCGATGAGGTCAGCGACATCACCGTGATATGGCGCAGCAGGTTGCCCTTGAGAAACTTGGCCTGTTCCATCGGAGATCTCCTCGGATCGGGTTGGACTCGGTGCGGAGCCTCCGCCACCCTTAACTAAGCGCCTGACACAGAAGTATAAACCCTGCGCCTTGTGTTTTGAGGTCTGGCCCGCTGACGCTCCGCGTGATTTGGGGGATCGACAGGCTGGCGAATCTCGGCTAGCGTCCGGCCCATGACCCAACAGTTCGCTCAGTTCTGGTATTACTTTTATCCGCGCCACATGGCGGACGGAGGGTCTTTGCGTTTCTGAATTGAACTGACAGAAACAGCCGAATACCACACCAAACCGCCCCGGGACCGAGGGCGGTTTTTTGTTGCCCAGAGGTCCACGCGGGGCCCCCGCCCAAGGAACCGCCCGATGACCACCCTCTCTCAGACACCGACCCATGATCTGCGCATCACCGACATGCAGGAATTGATCTGCCCCGAAGCCCTCGCGGTGAAACACCCGCTGACAGATGCCGCGCGCGAAACCGTGCTCTCGGCGCGCGCCAGCATCCAGAAGATCCTGCATGGCGCCGACGACCGGCTGGTCGTCGTGGTCGGCCCCTGTTCGATCCACGACCCGGAGGCCGCGCTGGACTATGCGCGCCGTCTTGCGCCGCTGCGCGCCGAGCTGGGCGATGCGCTTGAGATCGTGATGCGGGTCTACTTTGAAAAACCGCGCACCATCGCGGGCTGGAAGGGGCTGATCAACGACCCCAACCTTGATGGGTCTTTCCGCATCAACAAGGGGTTGTCGGTCGCCCGCAAGCTCTGCCTGGATCTGAGCGAAATGGGCCTGCCCGTGGGGACCGAATTCCTCGATGCCTCGGTGCCGCAATACATCAGTGATCTGGTGAGCTGGGCCGCGATTGGCGCCCGCACCACCGAGAGCCAGATCCACCGCGAAATGGCTTCGGGCCTGAGCTGCCCGGTGGGCTTCAAGAACGGCACCCGCGGCAATGTGCAGATCGCCATTGACGCGGTGCGCTCGGCGGCCACACCGCATCATTTCATGGCGCTGGCCCCCTCGGGTCTCGCGGCGATTGCGGCGACGGCCGGAAACCCGGATTGCCACATCATCCTGCGCGGCGGCGGTGGTACCAACTTTGATGCCGAGAGCGTGGATTCAGCCTGCAAAAAGGCCGAAGCCGATGGCATCCGTCCGCAGGTGATGATCGACGCAAGCCACGCCAACTCTGCCAAGGATCCCGCCAAACAGCCCGAGGTGCTCTCGGATGTGGCCGGCCAGATGGCACAGGGTGAGACCCGCATCACCGGCATCATGATCGAAAGCCACCTCGAACAGGGTCGTCAGGATCTGCCCAAGGACGGGGACCTGTCGAAACTCACCTATGGTCAGTCGATCACCGACGGCTGCATCGGCTGGGAGCAAACCGAGGCCGAGCTGCGCAAACTGGCCCAGGCGGTCAAAACACGCCGCACGCAGGGCGCCCGCCTGGCGGGTTGAGCTCGGATCAAAACGAAACGGGGCGGTGCACCGCCGCCCCCCTTCATCTTCTGACCAAAATATCCCGGGGTGAACTGACCGCAGGTCAGGAGGGGCAGCGCCCCTCAGCCGCCTTTGTGCTGTTGCGCAGCAGCGGCTTGCAATCCCCTGCGCGCCTTCGCATATCATCAGGACCAAAATCACGTCCCGGAGGCCCCATGATCCGCAGTCTCGCCCTTCCCCTGACGATTGCCCTCGCAACTGCTCTGCCGCTTGCGTCACCAGCAGAGACCAAGATCCCGCAGAGCCAGACCGAGATCTCGCTGGGCTTTGCCCCCTTGGTCAAAGAGGCCGCGCCCGCTGTGGTGAATATCTATGCCAAGATCATCCGTCAGGACCGTGCGCGCAGCCCCTTTGCCGATGATCCTTTCTTTGATGATTTCTTTCGCCAGTTTGCCCAGCCGCGCCCAAGGGTGCAGAACTCGCTCGGCTCTGGTGTAATCCTCTCCGAAGATGGCATCGTGGTCTCCAACTATCACGTCGTGGGCGAGGCGTCGGATATTCGCGTGGTGACCAACGACCGCCGTGAATATCAGGCCGAGGTGATCCTTGCGGATCAGGCGTCCGATCTGGCGATCCTGCAACTGCAAGATGCCGAAGGGCTGCCGCATCTGGGATTGCGCAACAGTGATGAGGTCGAGGTGGGCGAGCTGACCCTGGCCATCGGCAACCCGTTCGGGGTCGGTCAGACGGTGTCCTCCGGCATTATTTCCGGGCTTGCGCGCACCGGTACCGGCGGCGGGCAGGGCTTTGGCTATTACATCCAGACCGATGCGCCGATCAATCCTGGCAACTCTGGTGGGGCGCTGATTGATGTGAATGGCGATCTCATCGGGATCAACACGCGGATCCTCAGCCGTTCGGGTGGCTCCAACGGGATTGGCTTTGCCATTCCGGCCAATCTGGTGCGTGAATTTGTGCGACAGGCGCGGGCCGGTGCAGAGGAGTTTCAACGCCCCTGGGCGGGGATGACTGGCCAGCCGGTGGATTCCGATCTGGCAGAAGCGCTGGGCCTTGGTCAGGTGGATGGGATGTTGATTTCAGAGCTCCACCCCCAGAGCCCCTTTGTCGAGGCGGGATTTGAGGTTGGCGATGTGGTGCTGGCCGTGGATGGCGAGCCGGTGAACTCGCCCTCGGAGATGGCCTTTCGCTTGTCGGTGGCGGAACTGGGCGGCACCAGCGCGGTGACGCGGGTGCGTCAGGGCAAGACGGACACTGTTGAGGTCGCCTTGATCGAAGCGCCTGACACCCCCGCCGCCGATCCGATCACGCTGAGCGAGCGCACCCCGATGCCGGGTCTGGTGGTGGGACGGGTGAACCCGCAGGTCATCACCAAGATGCAGCTACCGCTATCGACCGAGGGTGTTGTGGTGATGGACCCCGGCCCCTATGCCGGACGCGGCGGCGTGCGCGCGGGGGATTTGATTTTTGCGATCAACGGCGAGGCGGTTGAGGCCCCCGAAGATGTAGCAAATCTCCTGATGAGCAGTGACCGCTGGATGCGGATGGACCTGATGCGTCAGGGCCAGCGCGTGTCTCTGCGGTTCCGGCTCTGACATGGCGGATCTCTTTGACAGCGAGGAGGCGGGCGCTCGGGCGGCGCAGAACGGGGCCAGTGATGCCCCGCGCCCGCTCGCGGACCGGTTGCGGCCCCGAACCCTTGCAGAGGTGATCGGGCAGGACCAGGTGCTGGGTGCAGAGGCGCCTTTGGGGGTGATGCTCAGCTCGGGGAGCCTCTCGTCGCTCATTTTCTGGGGGCCGCCGGGTGTCGGGAAGACCACCATCGCGCGGCTCCTGGCGCAGGAGACGGATCTGCATTTTGTGCAGATCTCGGCGATCTTTACCGGTGTACCGGATCTGAAGAAAGTGTTCGAGGCCGCCAAGATCCGGCGCCAGAACGGGCAGGGCACGCTCTTGTTCGTGGATGAGATCCACCGTTTCAACAAGGCCCAGCAGGACGGGTTCCTGCCGCATATGGAGGATGGCACCATCCTTCTGGTGGGGGCCACCACGGAGAACCCGAGCTTTGAACTCAATGCCGCGGTGTTGTCGCGCGCGCAGGTTCTGGTTCTGGAGCGCCTGAGCCTTGCGGATCTGGAGCGGCTGACGCAGCGCGCGGAACAGGCGCTGGAGCGCCGCTTGCCGCTGTCGCCCGAGGCGCGCGATGCGCTGCATCAGATGGCCGATGGCGACGGGCGGGCGCTCTTGAATTTGATCGAGCAGGTCTCGGCCTGGAAGGTCGACCAGCCCCTGGGCCGCGAGGCGCTGGCGACGCGGCTGATGCGGCGGGCGGCGAAATACGACAAATCCGGCGATGAGCATTATAACCTCATCTCGGCGCTGCATAAATCGGTGCGCGGTTCGGACCCGGATGCGGCCCTTTATTGGTTTGCGCGGATGCTGGAGGGCGGCGAGGACCCCAAATACCTCGCCCGGCGCCTGACCCGGATGGCGGTGGAGGATATTGCGCTCGCGGATCCGCAGGCGCAGGCGATCTGCCTTCAGGCCTGGGAGGCCTATGAGCGGCTAGGCTCGCCCGAGGGCGAGTTGGCGCTGGCGCAGGCGGTGATCTACCTCGCGCTCGCGCCCAAGACCAACGCGGGCTACATGGCCTATAAGGCGGCGCGGCGTCTGGCCAAGGAGACCGGGTCGATGTCGCCACCCAAACATATCCTCAATGCGCCGACCAAGCTGATGGCGGAGCAGGGCTATGGCAAGGGCTATGACTACGACCATGATGCCGAGGATGGGTTTTCGGGGCAGAATTATTTTCCCGACGGGGTCAAACGCCCTGTGCTTTATCAGCCGGTGGAGCGCGGGTTTGAGCGCGAACTGCGCAAGCGCACGGAATTCTTTGCCAAGAAACGCATCCAGCGCCAAGGAGAGTAAATCAGGTTTTGCGGACAAAACCTGAAGGCCTCCGGCGGGGATATTTTCTGTTAGAAGAAAGGGCGGCGTCAGGCTGTGACGCGCACCCATGTGCCCATGCCCGCGGCGTGATGCGACAACATATGGCAGTGAAAGAGCCAGTCGCCTGCGTTGTGCGCCTGAAAAGCGATCTCGCGGGTCTCTCCCTGCAGCATCAGGAGTGTGTCGCGCAGGGGGCCGAGGCTGCCGTCCGCACGGACCTCGGAGAAATGCATGCCATGGAGGTGCATCGCATGCGGAAAGCGAGTGTCGTTGACCATGCGGATGCGAATGGTCTCGCCGAGGCGCGCGGTCACAAAGGGCTCAGGCGGGCGGCCGGCGCTGCCGTTGAACGCCCAGAACTGCCCCAATTGGGCGAGATCCTGACCGGAGAGATCCTCGCCCTTGAACCTGGCGCCGCTGAGCCACGCCATCGCGCCGCCCTCGGTGATGAGATCGACGCTGCGCGCGGACGGGAGGTCGATCGGGAAGTCGGGATTGGGGGGCAGAGCGCTGGGCGCGGGGCGGCGGGCGCGGGTGCCGGAAGCCACCGGGAAGCGCGCAAGCTCGTAGCCACCATCGCGTTCAAACTGTACAAGGAAGGCGTCTTCGCCTGCGGCTGCGGTCACATCCACAAAGAGGTCGACGCGCTGGGCGGGGGCAAGCAGGAGCCGGTCCGGCAGCGCCTCAGGGGTGGCCAGCGGCATACCGTCATAGGCCATCACCCAGCCCTCGAGGCCCTGCAGGCCGAGGGTGAAGATACGCGCATTGGCGCTGTTGATGAGGCGCAGGCGCAAGCGGTCTCCGGTTTTGACGGGATGATCGGCAACCATTTTGCCATTGCAGAGCAGGATGTTCCCCATGCGCCCGGCGTGTGACAGATCGTGCGGCACGGCGAAATTGGCATCTATCGCCGCCTCGGCTGTGACGCGCAGGTCGTCGATCACCAGCGGCAGGTCCTGATCCACGTCGGGCGCGTCGGGTTCTTCGATGATCAATGCGCCTTGCAGGCCACGTTCGACCTGCTCCACCGATTGCGCGTGGGAATGATACCAATATGTGCCCGCATCGGGCAGGGCGAAGTCATAGGTGAAGCGCGTGCCGGGCTGGATCGGATCCTGGGTGACGCCCGGCACCCCGTCCATGGCATTGTCGATGCGGATGCCGTGCCAATGGAGGCTTGTGGCCTGCGGGAGCTGGTTGTCGACCTCAACCACCAGACGCGCGCCCTGTGTCCGGCGCAGGGTTTCGCCCGGCATTGTGCCGTTGACGCACCACAGATCTGTGGCGGGATAGTCGGTTGGTGCAATCTGCTGGCGGGCCGGGGCAAGGGTCAGACGATGCGCCGCTGATTCCACATTTGTCTCTGTGCTGGCCTGTGCAAAGCGGGGCAGGGCGGGCAGGCTGGCACATGCGGTGAGACCTGCAAGGACATGGCGACGGCTGGGGTTCATGACACACCTTTTGGATTTCGATGTCATAACCCTAGTGGGCGGCCGCGCGGGGGCAAGACTTCCACCCACTGGAAGCTGTCGCATTTGTGAAGCGTTCAGCGAGGAGCTGGTCGGGGCTTGCGTCTGGTGCAGAGCGGCCATGGGGGCCGGGATGAGCCGCAAAACTTGACATCCTGCGCGCCCCGCGCGAAGGGAGCGGGCATGTTGATAACCGTATTGAATGTGGCGCTTGGGGGCGCGATCGGCGCAAGCTGTCGCTACCTGATCGGTGTCGGCGTGCTGCGCGCGCTGGGACCGACGGGGTTTCCGGTCGGGGTGCTTGGGGTGAATATCCTTGGCTCTGCCCTGATGGGGGCCTTTGTGGTGCTGGCGGCGCATAAGGGGCTGACGCATCTGTCGCCCTTTGTGATGACCGGCGTTCTGGGCGGGTTCACCACATTTTCGGCCTTCTCACTGGAGGCGGTTACCTTGTTCGAGCGTGGGGCCTACGGGCAGGCCGCGCTTTATATTGGCCTCTCCGCAGGCCTGTCTATTGCAGCCCTTGCCCTTGGCATGATGGCGGCCAGAGGAGTGCTGACATGAGCGGCGTGCAAATGATCACCGTGACCGAAGACGACGGCGGCCAGCGGATCGACCGCTGGTTGCGGCGTCTGTTCCCGCATGTGAACCAGGGCCGCATCGAGAAGATGTGTCGCAAGGGCGAGCTGCGTCTGGATGGCGGTCGCGTCAAGGCCAACACCCGTGTTGAGGCGGGACAGGTTGTGCGGGTGCCCCCGCTGGCCGAGAGCGACATGAAACCGGCCGAGGCGCGCCCGGTGAAGATCTCGGATGCTGACGCCAAGATGATTCGCGATTGCGTGATCTACAAGGACGACGATGTTCTGGTGATCAACAAACCGGCCGGACTGGCGGTGCAGGGCGGCTCTGGCACCACCAAACACGTAGATGGCCTCTCGGAAGCACTGCGCTTTGACGCCGAGGACAAGCCGCGGCTGGTGCATCGTCTCGACAAGGACACATCCGGGCTCTTGGTGCTGGCGCGCAACCGCAAGGCGGCGCAGGGGCTGACCGCAGCCTTTCGCCACAAGAACACCCGCAAGATCTACTGGGCCTTGGTGGCAGGCGTGCCGACGCCCTACCTTGGCGAGATCAAGACCGGGCTCGTAAAGGCGCCGGGACATGGCAAATCCGGCGAGGGCGAAAAGATGATCCCCGTTGATCCGCGCGATGTGGATGCCACGCCCGGGGCAAAGCGCGCGCATACCTATTATGCCACGCTCTACCGCGTTGCGAGCCGTGCAAGCTGGGTCGCGATGGAGCCGGTGACGGGCCGCACCCACCAGCTGCGTGCGCATATGGCGGGCATGGGGCATCCGATCATTGGCGATGGCAAATATGGCGGCTCGGGTCAGGAGAACCTCGGCGATGGCTGGGGCGCGCAAATCGGCGGTCTGATCTCGAAGAAACTGCACCTGCATGCGCGCCGTTTGCAGTTCGAACACCCCGTCACCGGCAAAGTGGTGACAGTGACTGCCGCGCTGCCCGACCACATGAAAGAGAGCTGGGACACCTTTGGCTGGACCGAGGATCTGGCCGCCGACGACCCGTTTGAGACGCTGTTTTGACCTCTGCGCTAAAGCTCATTCTGTTTGATGTCGATGGCACCCTGGTGGACAGCCAGGGGACCATTGTGGCCTGCATGAACGAGGCCTTTGAACGCGAGGGGCTTGTGCCCCCGTCGCATGCGGCGATCCTCTCGATTGTGGGGCTGTCGCTGCCGCAGGCGCTGGCGCAACTGGCACCGGAGCAATCGGCGCAGGCACAGGGTGCGCTCGTAGAGGGCTATAAGCAGGCGTATATGGCAGCGCGACAGCGCGAGGGGGCAGCACATTCGCCGCTCTATCCCGGTGCGCGCGAGGTGCTGGACACGCTTCATGCGGTGCCGGAATACATCCTTGGTGTGGCCACCGGCAAATCTCAGCGCGGGTTGGACGCGCTGATCGAGGGGCATGATCTGGGAATGTTCGTCACCCGTCAGGTGGCCGATCACCACCCCTCCAAACCGCATCCCTCGATGATCCTCACGGCGATGTCGGAGACGGGCATCCCGCCTGCCGACACGGTGATGATTGGCGACACCACATTCGACATGGAGATGGGTCGCGCCGCCGGGGTCAAGACCATCGGCGTGGATTGGGGCTATCACCCGGCTGCGCATCTGCGCGCCGATCACATGCTTTCGGACTATCGCGCCCTGCCGGATCTGCTGCGCCGGATCTGGTCGGACTGATCCCGTCAGCGACCACGCTAGAGACAAAGACCGAGACGAAGACCGAGACGAAGAAGGACAGACCTAGATGAGTGAATGGAAACAGAAGCGATTCTGGAAAGCAGTCAGCGTCGAGGAGGACGACAGCGGTTTTGCCGTGGCTCTGGACGGGCGGCGCGTGAAAACACCGGCAAAAACCGCGCTATTGGTGCCCACGCGCGCGCTGGCCGACGCCATCGCCGCCGAGTGGGACGCACAGGAGGAGCAAATCGACCCGCTGTCGATGCCCTACACGCGCTCTGCCAATGCGGCCATCGACAAGGTCGCGGTACAGTTTGCCGAGGTGGCGGATATGCTGGCGGAATACGGCGACAGTGATCTGTTGTGCTACCGCGCCGAAAGCCCCGAAGGACTGGTGGCGCGGCAGAGCGAATCTTGGGACGCAGCGCTCGATTGGGCCGAGGGCGCGCTGGGCGCACGCCTCTTGCCGCGTGCCGGGATCCTGCATGCACCCCAGGATAGCGCCGCTTTGGAGACCCTGCGCACCCGAGTGCATCAAATGACGCCGTTTCAGCTCGCGGCCTTTCACGATTTGGTGGGGTTGACCGGATCCTTGATCCTTGGATTCGCCACCGCAGAGGGCTGGCGCGCGTTGGATGAGATCTGGGAAATTTCGCGCATTGATGAGCGCTGGCAAGAAGAGCTCTGGGGCCCCGATGACGAGGCACAGGCCATCGAAGCCCAGAAAAAACAGGCCTTTGAGCACGCGGCAGCCTTCTACGCCCGCGCCTGAGCCGCGCGCCGAGAGCAGTGCGAATCCATCTGCGTTTTTGCGACATCGATGGCGGCGTTCCGGTCGGAGCGCCGTTTGCCGAATCGCGCGGTCTGTGATTCGCGCCAAAGGCTGCGCAAAAAATACCAGCCTCACGCGGTTCAAGGCGAAAAGCCCATTGATTTCGGTGATACTGCCCTTGACGTACGTTGATGAATCCGCCCAAACTCGGCCTCGAAAACGGGGCCAACCCCGTTTCAAACAGCCCGCACCGTGACGGGGTGGGTGATAAAGAACCACCAAACTCAGGTGGATAGTCAGGAAGAGGTAAACATGAACAATTCCGTATTCTTTGGCGCGCTGACCGTGGCCGGTCTCGCAGCCGGTGCAGCCGCAGCCGGCACGCTTGACGACGTCAAGGCACGCGACAAACTGAACTGCGGGGTCTCCACCGGTCTGGTCGGCTTTTCTGCGCCGAACGCGAACGGTGAGTGGGAAGGCTTTGACATCGCGGTCTGCCGCGCTGTTGCTGCAGCCGTCCTGGGTGACCCGAGCAAGGTCGAATACGTGCCGACCACCGGCAAGACCCGCTTCACCGCACTGGCCTCCGGCGAGATCGACATGCTGGCCCGCAACACCACATGGACCTTCAGCCGCGACGTTGACCTGAAGTTCGAATTCGTCGGCGTGAACTACTACGACGGTCAGGGCTTCATGGTCCCCAAAGAGCTGGGCGTGTCCTCCGCCAAGGAGCTGGACGGCGCAACTGTCTGCATTCAGACCGGTACCACCACCGAACTGAACCTCGCGGACTTCTTCCGTGCCAACAACATCTCCTATGAGCCGGTTCCGATCGAGACCAACGCAGAAGCGCGCCAGCAGTATCTGGCCGGTGCTTGCGACGTCTACACCACCGACGCATCCGGTCTGGCGGCAACCCGCGCGACCTTTGACGACGCAGCAAACCACGTGATTCTGCCGGAGATCATCTCCAAAGAGCCGCTCGGCCCGCTGGTCCGTCACGGTGACAACGAGTGGGGCGACGTTGTGCGCTGGACTCTGAACGCAATGATCGCAGCTGAAGAGCTGGGCATCACCTCCGCAAACCTGGCTGAGAAAGCTGCAGGTACCGACAACCCGGAAATCAACCGTCTGCTCGGCACCGAAGGCACCCTCGGCGAGATGCTTGGCCTGGAAGCTGACTTTGCTCAAAAAGCGCTGGCCGCTGGCGGCAACTACGGTGAGATCTTTGCCAAGACCATCGGCGAAGACACCCCGGTTGGCCTGGCGCGTGGTCTGAACGCACAGTGGACCGATGGTGGCCTGCTCTACGCACCGCCGTTCCGTTAATTAGCGAAACCGGAAAAGGGCGTGAGGTTCTCCTCGCGCCCTTCTTCCAAGTTAAAGAATAACGAAATCTGCGGCTGATCCCGGAGTGAGGAAGAACCTCACCGGGAGGATTGGAACCGCAGGCCTCGGGGATCCCAACATATGTCGACTTTGACTGACCCGCCGAAAGAGACTTTTCGGCTGTCGATGCTGATTTACGACACCCGTTATCGCTCAGCCACCATTCAGGTTGTCGCGCTGATCGGGTTCTTGATCCTGGTTGGATCAATCATCAGCAATACCGCACAAAACCTAGCAGATCTGGGTAAAGAGCCCAGTTTCAGATTCCTGTCAGAGCCTGCGGGCTATGACATCAACCAGCGCCTTCTGGATTATGACAATCAGGACAGCCACATGCGCGCGTCCCTGATGGGGCTGTTGAACACGCTGGTTGTGGCCGTTCTGGGCTGTATTACCGCAACCATTCTGGGTGTGATCATCGGTGTTCTGCGCCTGTCTTCGAACTGGCTTGTTGCCCGTTTGATGGCCGTTTACGTCGAGATGTTCCGCAACGTGCCGCTGCTCTTGTGGATCGTGTTCATCATGGCGATCCTGATCGAGACCCTGCCTGCGCCGCGGGCGTTCCGGGGGGAAAACCCCGAAGCGACCATGAGCGTCTTTGACAGCGTTGCCGTCACCAACCGCGGTGTCTATGTCCCGGAGCCGCTGTTCCATAACTCCCTTGGAAACATAGGTGTTTTTGGTGATTCAGCTGTTCGCTTTGACGTCTCGCTGGACCTGATCGCGTTGCTGGTCGTTCTGGGCGCGAGCCTTTATGTCTCCAAACGCATCCGCCTCTGGGCCGATCAGACACAGGAGAGCACGGGGCTTCGGCCAACCACCTGGCACATGCGCTCTGCCGTGGTTGTGCTGCCTTCGGCGTTGCTGCTGTTCGTGCTGGGGTTCCATCTGGGCTATCCGGCGCTCAAGGGGTTCAACTTTGCGGGCGGCACTCACCTGCGGAACTCCCTGATCGCTTTGTGGCTTGCGCTTTCGCTTTACACGGCTGCGTTTATCGCTGAAATCGTGCGCTCTGGTATCCTTGCGATCTCCAAGGGGCAGACAGAGGCGGCCGCCGCCCTTGGCCTGCGTCCCAAGCGTATCATGAACCTTGTGATCCTGCCGCAGGCGCTGCGCGTGATCATTCCGCCGCTGATCTCTAACTATCTGAACCTGACCAAGAACTCCTCGCTCGCGATCGCCGTGGGCTACATGGATCTGACCGGGACCTTGATGGGGATCACCATGAACCAGACCGGACGGGAGTTGGAAACCGTGCTTTTGGGCATGCTCGTGTACCTCACGATCAGCCTGCTGATTTCCAGCGTCATGAACTGGTACAACAATCGCGTCAAACTGGTGGAGCGGTAACATGAGTGACATTTCTTTTGTACGCACAGAGATGCTGCCGCCCAAAGAACCCCCTGCAAGCGAAGTGGGTGTGCTGGGCTGGATGCGCGCAAACCTGTTCTCGAACTGGTTCAACTCGGTCCTGACCCTGGTATCGCTCTATTTTGTGATCCAGATCCTGATAGGGCTGATCACTTGGGCCTGGGTGCCAACATGGTCGGCGGGCTCGCTCCCGGAGTGTCGTGTCATCTTTGAAGAGCTGGGCCGCACGGGCCACAATGCCGGGGCCTGCTGGGGCGTGATCGCCGAACGCTGGCCGCAGCTGCTGTTTGGGTTCTACCCGAATGGCTCCGAGCCGGGGACGGCTGACCTGCGCTGGCGACCGGTTCTGGCCTTCTTGCTGCTGTTCGTGGCTTTGGCGCCGGTGCTCTTTGCCGACAAGGTGCCTGCAAAGCTGATCTACTTCAGCGCAGCATACCCGTTCCTGATGCCCTGGCTTCTGTGGGGCGGTACCGTTTGGACGCCGGTTATGATCGCAGCGGGCTTTGTTGTGGGCTACTTCGTCTACAAAGCGGTGTCGCAAGCGACGTCGGAACTGATTGGCCTGATTTCAGGGGTCGTTGGCGCCGTTGTCTGGTGGCTCTTTGTGGCGTCGTTCATTGCGTCGGTTCTTGCAGGGATCGTGCCTTTGGCACTGGAATCTGTCGAGTCGCGCCAGTTCGGGGGCTTCATGCTGTCGATCCTCATCGGGGTTGTGGCCATCGGTCTGTCCTTGCCGATCGGGATCGTGCTGGCGCTTGGTCGTCAGTCGGACCTGTTGATCGTCAAGACACTCTGCGTGGGCTTTATCGAGTTCATTCGCGGTGTGCCGCTGATCACGCTTCTGTTTGTGGCCTCGACGCTGTTGAACATCTTCATGCCTCCGGGGACGAACTTTGACATCATCATGCGTGTGTTCATCATGGTGACGCTCTTTGCCTCTGCCTATATGGCCGAGGTGATCCGGGGTGGCCTCGCGGCTCTGCCCAAGGGTCAGTATGAGGGTGCCGACAGTCTTGGCCTCAATTACTGGCAGGCGCAGCGTCTGATCATCATGCCGCAGGCATTGAAGATCTCCATTCCGGGCATCGTCTCCACCTTCATCGGCGTTTTCAAGGACACCACCCTGGTGTCGGTCATCGGTCTCTTTGACCCGCTGAACCTGACAAACGCCATCCGTGCTGACGCAAATTGGAACGGCCTCGTGTGGGAGCTTTATGGCTTCATCGCGCTTCTGTTCTTCGTCTTCTGCTTCGGCATGTCCCGCTATTCCATGTACCTGGAGCGCAAACTCCAGACTGGCCACCGTTAAGGAGTTCAACATATGTCTGAACTTGCTCTCGACCGAGAAATCGACCGCTCCAAGATGAAAGTCTCGGATGAGGTCGCCATCCAGATCACCGATATGAACAAGTGGTACGGCGCGTTTCACGTGCTGCGCGACATCAACCTGACGGTGAACCAGGGCGAACGCATCGTCATCGCGGGGCCTTCGGGCTCCGGCAAATCCACCCTGATCCGCTGTCTCAATGCGCTCGAAGAGCATCAGGCGGGCAAGATCGTGGTGGATGGGACCGAGCTGTCGAATGATCTCAAGAACATCGACAAGATCCGCTCCGAGGTTGGCATGGTGTTCCAGCACTTCAACCTCTTCCCGCATCTGACCATTCTGGAAAACTGCACGCTGGCCCCAATCTGGGTGCGCAAGACGCCCAAGAAGGAGGCTGAAGAGCGCGCGATGCATTTCCTCGAAAAGGTGAAAATCCCCGAACAGGCGGATAAATATCCCGGTCAGCTGTCCGGTGGTCAGCAGCAGCGTGTGGCCATTGCACGGAGCTTGTGCATGATGCCTCGGATCATGCTCTTTGACGAGCCGACCTCGGCGCTCGATCCGGAGATGATCAAGGAAGTGCTCGACACCATGATCGAGCTCGCCGAAGAAGGCATGACCATGCTCTGCGTGACCCACGAGATGGGTTTTGCCCGTCAAGTGGCGAACCGCGTGATCTTTATGGATGCGGGGCAGATTGTGGAGCAGAACGAGCCCGAAGAGTTCTTCAACAATCCGCAAAGCGAACGCACCAAGCTGTTCCTGAGCCAGATCCTCGGTCACTGAGATCTGTTGTCAAATTGAGAAAAGGCCGGGCGATGCCCGGCCTTTTCGCATGGTATGGGGGGAGGGGGCGCTGCCCCCTTTCGAGCCCTGCGGGCCCGACCCCCGGGATATTTTCAAAAAGCTGAAGGCAGAGCGCAGTTGCTTTTGCGCTCCGGTTCCTGCGTCAGCTTGGTAGGCGCATCACGATTTCTTTGTGTTTGAAGAAAGGGTTGAGGCGTTCTTCTAAAGGTGTGAAACCGTAGGCCTCGTAGAAACGACGCGCCGTGTGGTTTGCCGCAAAGACACTGAGCGTGAGCGCCTCGCGGCGCGCTTGTACGTGATCCAGAAGGGCGCGCCCGTAGCCCTTGCCCTGATGGTCTGGAAGAACAAACAGCCCGCCGACCTCATTGCCCAAGAGTGCGATGAAGCCAACGGGTGTGGCACCCGGCGCGATCATCCAGGTTTCGGCAAGGTCAAGGAACTGGTCGCGGATCATGGCTTCGGCCTCGGCCACAAGCCTTTGGCTGAGGAACGGGTGGGCGATGGCACTTGCCGCGCGCCAGATGTCGAGGACCGTCGATTTATCCGACGGAGAATAGGGTCTGATCATTGTCAGGACTGTCCCGTGTTGCGCCGCACAGGGCGGCGGAGGAGTTGATGGGATTGCACACACCAGCAGGAGCGGCCGAAGCGGCACGCGATTGCCTGGTTGGGGGTGCAGCACTGGCGCGGTTGCGCCGGTATCAACGGGACATCAAATCTCCTGTGTCTGAGCTAGAGCCTACCGCGCGGGGCCTCTGCAGGCAAGGCGCGGTTATTCTCCCAAGAGTTCGCGGGAGACCACAAAATCGATCACCCGGCCGCTGTGCGGTTGCATCTCGGCCCAATGCGCGATGTCGAACTCGACCAGCAGAGTTGCCCCTGTGGGGTAGTCGTCGAACCGCGAGTGTGGCGGCGGATGTTTGACGATATCATGAGCAAAGGCCAAAAGACCCGGATTATGGCCCAGCAGCAGCACATTGGGCTGGGTGGCCTCGCGCAGCACATCGTAGAGGATCTCGGGCGTGGCATGATAGAGGCGCTCGGTGAAGGTCGCCGGAGCGGTGAGTGCCATGAGATCATAGGTCTCGCGGGTGCGCTGCGCCGAGGAGGAGAGCACTTGCAGAGGCGGGCTGCTCTGTTCGCGGACCCAGGCGCCCAGAGCGGCGGCCGAGCGGCGGCCGCGCGTGTTCAGCGGGCGCGCGTGGTCGCTGGGGGCGTCGGTGTTCCAGGCGGATTTTGCGTGGCGGGTCAGAAACAGGGTACAGGTCATGGGCGATGAAAATATCTCATGTGGTGGGCAGATTGCGCAGGCTGGCGTCCGGCACCGTCACTGAGCGGGCAGGCCCGGCGCGCGATGCAGCCCGATGCCATGCACTCCGCCCCCTGTGGTGTGTCCAGGTGGTTGTGGCAGGCTGCCAGTTTATAGGGGCCTTCGTCAACCAAGGCGTGTACGGGGCAGGCCGAGAGGCAAGGGCGCGCGGCGCAGCTTGCACAGGGAGAGCGGGAAAGCCGGGGCGGTGGGGTCGCAAATGTCTCGTCAAAAAACAGGGCTCCGCGGTAGGAAATCAGCATGCCGACCTCATCATGCACCAGCAGTTGCGACGGAGATGTGAAGGCGCGCCCCGAGGCGAGCGCCCAGGCGACAAATGGCGCGTAGGGTGGCCCGCCAAAGGGAAATTCTGCCTTCTGTGCCCCATGGTCGTGCGCCAGTCTTTCAATCACCCGGCGGGAGTAGCGATCAACCGGATCCGGCCTGTTGTCGCGGCCCTCGGGGGCGGTTGACAGCACCTGCCAAAAGGTAGACGCGGCGCCGATCAGGATCAATGTGCCGCTATCATAGCCGGGCACAGGCACACGTTTAGGGTGAACACTGCCATAAACCATCAAACCAAGCGGAGGGAGCGCTGCCGAGAGCTGGTCGTATCGGTTTTGAAGGTCTGGAGAAAACTGAGGGGCTGCCATTGCCCCAGAAGACCCTGAACCGGGCGTTCTGGCAAGCCTGCGCGCAGACAAGGGCTGCGCGGGGCATTTGTATCGGCCGGGTCGTGGTCCCGAGACGCCCGGGACCAATACAGCGCATCAGCTGAGGATCAGCTGCGGATCATCGAGCCTGCGCCGTGATCCGTGAACAGCTCCAACAGGACCGCGTTGGGCACGCGTCCGTCGACGATGGTGCAGGCGCGCACCCCGCCGCGGACGGCGGCCAGAGCGGTCTCGGTCTTGGGAATCATACCACCGGCGATCACGCCCGCGGCGGTCATTTCCTCCACATCGGCGGCCTTGAGCTCGGTCACGACCACACCTTCGGCGTTCTTCACACCGGCCACATCCGTCAGCAGCAAGAGCCGGTCGGCCTTGAGTGCGGCGGCCACGGCGCCTGCGGCGGTGTCGCCGTTGATGTTGAAGGTTTCGCCGGCCGTCCCGGAGCCGATGGGGGCAATCACGGGGATGAACTCTTTTTCAAAGAGGTTCTTCAGCATGTCGGCGTTCACCTCGGAAGGGGTGCCCACGAAGCCAAGTGCGGGATCGGTTGCCTCGCAGGTGATGAGGTTGGCGTCTTTGCCCGACAGGCCAATCCCCTTGCCGCCCTGGGCGTTGATCGCCTGCACGATGCGCTTGTTGACCATGCCGGAGAGCACCATCTCCACCACTTCCATGGTGGCTGCGTCGGTGACGCGCTTGCCGTTCACGAATTCGGACTTGATCTGCAGCTTGTCGAGCAGCGCGTTGATCATCGGCCCGCCGCCATGCACGATCACCGGGTTCACGCCCACCTGACGTAGAAGCACCACGTCGCGGGCAAAGCTCTCCATGCCTTCGTCGCTGCCCATGGCGTGACCGCCGAGCTTGATGACCACGATGGCGTCGTCATAGCGCTGCAGGTAGGGCAGGGCGCTTGAGAGGGTTTCGGCAGTGGCAATCCAGTCGCGGTTCATGTCTCTGGTCTTCATCTGTCTGGTCCTGAGGCCTCGGGGGATGCCGGGGCGAAGTGTTCCATCGGTGTTACGCATTTCCGGCCCGCCTGCCAAGCAGGATCTGGTTGCAGCGCTCCTCTCCGATGGGGATCTGACCCGCATGGTGGTGCAGGGCGCCCTCTGCTGTGCCGGATGCCATTGCCGTGGCGGCACGGGCTGCTAAGGTCTGCGCAGCATCAGCCGTGAGAGGACAGCCCATGCGTCGCAAAACCCTGCTCTTGACCGGAGCCAGCCGGGGCATCGGCCATGCCACCGTGCGCCGGTTCAACGCCGAGGGATGGCGGGTGATTACCTGTTCACGCCAACCGTTTCCCAAGGAATGCCCCTGGGGCGGCGGCGAGGAAAACCATGTGCAGCTGGATCTGTCGGACCCCTCGGATACCATCAATGCGGTTGGTGTCATTCAGGAACGTCTGGAGGACGGCAGGCTTGACGCTTTGGTCAACAACGCGGGTATCTCGCCCAAGGGCCCCGATGGCGAGCGGCTGAGCACGCTCAACACCGATCTGATGGATTGGGCCAAGGTGTTTCACGTCAATTTCTTTGCCTCGGTGGTGCTGGCGCGCGGCCTGCGCGAGGAACTGGCCGCGGCCAAGGGGGCAGTGGTCAATGTGACCTCGATTGCGGGCAGTCGGGTGCATCCTTTTGCGGGGGCGGCCTATGCCACCTCAAAGGCGGCGCTGGCGGCGCTGACGCGCGAGATGGCGCATGACTTCGGGCCGATGGGCGTGCGCGTAAATGCGATTGCGCCGGGCGAGGTGGAGACCTCGATCCTCAGCCCTGGCACCGACAAGATCGTGGAAAAGCTGCCGATGCGCAGGCTTGGCCAGCCCTCCGAGGTGGCGGATGCGATCTATTTCCTGTGCTCGGAGAAGAGCAGCTATATTTCCGGCACCGAGATCGAGGTGAACGGCGCGCAGCACGTCTGAACGCCGCAGGATTGGCCCGGCCTTGTGCGCAAAGCCGGGCCGAGGGTCAGCTGACCACGCGCTTGAGGCGGGGCAGGTTCGACAGGATCAGCACATCCAGTGCCAGAACCGCCAAGAGCGTCAGACCCACCAGCGGGAAGGCCAATGAGGCAAAGAGCCCGATCAGCACCGCACCCTTCCAGAACGGCAGATCCTCGGGCATCGGCGGGGCCGCGAGACGTGCGGCACGCGTGGGGCGGCGCTTGAGCCACATCACCATGCCCGAGATGCAGACAAAGATCATCGACAGGCAAAACACCGTGTTCAGAACGAGGTTCCACAGCCCCATGAGCCCCATGTGAAAGGGGATGCCAACCGCCATGGCCTTGCCCGCCAGCGAATAATCGTCAAAACGCACGTCCGCCAGGATTTTGCCCGTGTATTGGTCGACATGCACCGTGCGGTCGACAAAGGGGTCCGTGCTGTCCCCGGACATGCTGTCGCGATTGAGGGTCCAGACCCCATTGGCATCGCGCGGGAGGGCGACGCGGAAGCGGCCTTCCATCCCGAGCGCGCGCCCAAGCGCAATCACCGACCCCAGCGAGACCGCTTCGCCCGGTGCAAGCCCCTGTGTTCCGGCGGTGGAGCCAGACATGGGCATCGGCGTCTGTTCCAGTGCCCAGGGGACATCATTGGTGCTGCCGTGGTTCAGATGCGCGGCATGGGTGCTGTCCGAGGTGGGCACGGCGTCCCATTTCTGCGCCGGAAAGCTGGACCAGGCCTGCACGAATTTCTCACCCCAGATGCCGGTCCAGGCCAGACCGGAAATGAGAAACACCACCAGAAGGCCGGACATCCAAAAGCCCAGCACCCCGTGGAGGTTTTTCCATAGGGCGCGTCGCCGCGCGCGCAGATCCGGCAGCAGCGCTGCACGCCAGTTGCCGCGCGGCCACCAGAGGTAGAGCCCGGTGACAACCAGCACAATCCCGAGCCCGGCTGCGATCTCGATCAGGCGGTCGCCCGTCTCTCCGATCAGGAGAGTTCCATGCATATTGTCGGCCCAGTCGTACCACCCGGCGCGCCGGTCCCAGATCTCAAGCACCTCGCCCGTGTATTGGTTGAGAGCAACCATCCGGTTTCCGCCCTGAGGCGGGGCAATGCGATAGACGGTGGCGAGATCGGCGCTCTTGGGGGCGATCCATTCGACAATTGCGCCAGGCTGGGCGGCCAGGACGGCCTGCATCTGCGCCTCGATCGGCATCTCGACGCCCGTGACTGAGACGCGCAGGGTCTCGCCGTCGCGACCGTCCACCTGCGTGATGAACATCATCATCAGACCGGTGACGGCCAGCATGATCAGAAAGGGAATAACGTAAAGCCCTGCGTAGAAATGCCAGCGCCAGGCGGCGAAGTAGAATTTCTGCGACAGGTTCGGGGCGGCGGGACGGCTGTCCACGCCGGTGGTTTGGCTGAGTGCCATTGTGGGATGTCTCCATACCAGTAAGACCACGTTAAAACGCGGTGAAATCAGGGTGATTTTTGCAAGGATCAGGAGAGAGCGGGCGGGCCGCGGGCGTCATAGCGCCAGTGAAAGCCAGCGCTGTGATGGGTAAACGGCGCGCGCGCCCAGAGATCGCGCTCCGGCCCGCTCAGGGGCAGGGGCAGGAGGACCGCGTCATGCGCCGCAAGCGTGGGCTGCGCCGCAAACGGACAGTCGCGGCTGGTGCTTTGGTCTTCGTCGTGGGCCGGCACAGGCGCGCCCAGATCGACCCAGCGTTCCTCGACGCCCTCGGGGGTACAGAGCACCAGCAGCACCTTGCCATCCTGCGCCGTCACCGGCATCCAGCCCGCCGGGATCAACCCGGCGATCAGAATGGCCATCAGGCCCAGATGTGACAGCAGGCGGCGCAGGCGCCTAGTCCAGATGCGCGATAATCGAGCGCAGGGTGGCGATGCCGTCGCCTTTTTCCGAGGAGGTCAGCACGATCTCGGGATAGGCGGCGGGGTGTTTGGAGAGCGCGTCGCGCACCTGATCAAGGATTTTGGCGCGGTCCTTCTCTTTCACCTTGTCGGCTTTGGTCATCACCACCTGAAAGGTCACGGCCGACGTATCAAGAAGCTTCATGATCTCTTCGTCGACCTTTTTGACACCGTGACGGGTGTCAATCAGCACAAAGGCGCGGCGCAGGGTCTGGCGGCCCGAGAGATACTGTTTCAGGAGACGCTGCCATTTCTCCACCACGGCGAGCGGCGCGTTGGCATAGCCATAGCCGGGCAGGTCCACGAGATAGAGCTCGGGCCCCTGGGTGAAGAAGTTGATCTCCTGCGTGCGCCCCGGCGTGTTTGAGGCGCGCGCCAACCCTTTGGTGCCGGTGAGCGCGTTGATGAGCGAGGATTTCCCCACGTTGGAGCGCCCGGCAAAGCAGACCTCGATGCGGTCCGCGGGCGGCAGGCCGGACATGGCGACCACGCCCTTGAGGAACTCGGACTGGCCGGCAAAGAGCTTGCGCCCGGTTTCCATGGCCGCTGCATCGGGCTCTTCGGCGAGGGGAAAGGGAAGCTGCATCACAGAACCTCTAGGCTGTCGGAAAGCGCGATGTCGCCATCGCTCAGGACTCTGGCGCGGATGCCAAAATCGGTGTGGCCCCAATGCTCGCGCAGCGCTTTCAGCGTGTTGGCATCGCGCGCGCCGGTCTCGGGGTTGGTCTCGGTGGCGCGACAACGGGTGATACGGTCCACCACCTCAAGGCGCGCGGTTCCTATCTTGAGCTCGCGCCCGACCCAGTCAAATTCTTCAAAGGGGGCGGTGCCGTCGATCCAGAGATTGCCCCGGAACCGGCGCGGGTCGAGCTCCTGTCCCAGCGCATCACCAAGCGCCTTGAGGGAGGTGAGCGACAGGATCGCTACGGCAGAGAAATCCGCATCCGCCATGCCGCCCGCGGGGGCCTTGATGAGCGTATGAGGCTGAGGGCGCTCGGCGGGGTAGAGCGGCAGGAGCCACTCCAGAAGCCGTGCGCCATCGGTGGCCGGATCAAGGGTGATCTCGCCCTGTTTGGGGTGGCGCAGGGTGATCTGGTTGCCTTGCGTCTCGGCGGTGATCGCCATCAGTTCGGGACCAAAGCAGCCGCGCGCAAAATTGCGGCAAGGCTGCCATGCGCCGGTGTCCTCGGAGGTGCCGGTCAACACTGCCCAGGCCCGATCCAACGGCATAGGCCCGCCTGTTTCCAAGCGGACCTCTGTCAGTGGTTCGGCCCCGATCCCCTTGATCGGGTGCCGCCACATTTGTCTGACAGTTGCTGTCATTTCTTCTCGGCTTTCTCGGCTTTGTCCTTCTTGAAGCCTGACTTGATATTGCCAAAGACATCAGGGGTATAGCCGTGCGAGCGCATGATCAGATACTGCTGGGTGAAGGTGATCACGTTGTTGGTGATCCAGTAGACCACGAGGCCCGAGGCAAAGCCGCCCAGCATGAACATGAAGACCCAAGGCATCCACGCAAAGATCATGCGCTGGGTTTCATCCGTCGGGGCAGGGTTCAGTTTCTGCTGTACCCACATGGAGACCCCGAGGAGGATCGGCAGGATGCCGATGAAGACCAGCGACAGCAGGCTGTCGGGGGCCGGTGCCGCCCAGGGCAGCAGGCCAAAGAGGTTGAAGAGCGAGGTGGGATCGGGCACCGAGAGATCCTGGAAGGGACCAAAGAAGGCTGCATGGCGCAGCTCGAGTGTCACGAAGATCACCTTGTAGAGCGAGAAGAAGATCGGGATCTGGATCAGGATCGGCAGACAGCCTGCGGCCGGATTGACTTTCTCGCGCTTGTAGAGCTCCATCATCTCCTTTTGCATCTTCTGACGGTCATCGCCCGCGCGTTCGCGCAGCTTTTCCATCTCGGGCTGCAGTTCCTTCATCCGCGCCATCGAGGCGTAGGATTTATAGGCCAGCGGGAAGACGAGGATTTTCAACAGGAACGTCAGCGCGATGATTGCAACACCCATGTTGCCGATCGCGGCATTGAGCCAGTGCAGCACGGCAAAGATCGGCTTGGTGAAGAAGAAGAACCAACCCCAGTCGATCGAGTCGAGGAAGCCTTCGATGCCTGCACGCTCATACTCGCGGATGGTGGCCCATTCCTTCGCGCCCGCAAACAGCTGGGTGTTCGCGCTGGTGCTCTCGCCGGCGGCGAGGGTCACGGTCGGCAGAACCACATCCGTCTGGTAGATGTCGCGGCGTTCGTCGTATTTTGCGATGGCGCGGAAGGCCTCACCGGGGGCGGGGATCAGCGTCGACATCCAGTAGTGGCCGGTAAAGCCAATCCAGCCGTTCTCGGTCACGGTGTTGACCTGCGCGCGCGACCCGTCGCGGGGATCGGGGTCGAAATCGGTCATGTCGTCATAGTCGATTTCCGACAGCTCGCCATCGGCCATGCCCACAACGCCCTCGTGCAGAACAAAGAAGTTCTCGAGGTTGGCGGGTTCGCCATGCCGGGCGAGGGTGCCGTAGGGCGCCAGCGCGACGGACGCGCCGGAGCTATTGGTCACCGACTGGGTGATCGAGAACATATAGTCCTCATCGATGGAAACTTCGCGCGAGAAGGTCAGGCCCTTGCCGTTGTCCCAAGTGAGCGTCACCGGGGTGTCTGGGGTCAGGGTCGCGCCCGCTTCGGCCTGCCAGAGCGTATTGGCGGTGGGCACATCTTCGATGCCAAGACCGGCCCCCGGCGCCCAGCCGTAAAGCGCGTAGTAGGCATGGGGCTGACCGGCAGGCGACAAGAGCGTCACGATTGGCGAATCGTCATCCAGCGTCTCGCGGTAGTCCTTGAGCCGCAGATCGTCGATCCGGCCCCCTTTGAGAGAGATGGAGCCCTCGACACGCGGGGTGTCGATCGTGAGGCGCGGGACGTCTTCGGTGATTTCGGTTTCGGCGGCGGCCGCGTCGACCTCGGCGGTTGCCGCACCGGCACTGGGCGCGGCCGCAGGTGCGGTCGTATCGCCTTGGGGCGCGGTTTCAGTGACTTCAGTCGCAGGCTGAGGCGCCTCTTCCGGCGGGGGGAAGAAGAAATACCAGCCGAGGATCACCAGGAAACTCAGAGCGGTTGCGAGCAGTAGATTCTTGTTCTGATCGTCCATCTGGACAGCCACCTCATGCATGCAAAGTCAGGGTGTGGTTCAACAGAGGTCGGTCCGGAAGGTCAAGGGAAATCCGGGTCTCGCATCCAACTGTGGGCCGGGAATCCCTAAAAATGGGGGCGTGGCGGTGGCGTGGATGCGCAAACCACTTGCCTCGTCGTGTTTTCTCAGGCGCAAGCGTGCCTCGGGGTGCGTGCCACGGCGCGTCGAAAACGTTGCGCGGATTCGCGGTCAGTGGCAGCAGCGTGAGCCGCGCTTCCAAGACCGGATTATGGCAAGGTTCGGGGCATCAGAAGGCGGCGCGCGCATGGCGGGCGGGCGCAACGGCCGGCCTTGTCGCTGATCTCTGTACTGATCTCTGACCGGTGGTTTCTGGCTAGAGGTTTCTGGCAGGTCGTTTCTGGCGGGGCGTCTTCGGCGCGACCTCAGGGGCGCTGGCGACCGATGGCGGGGGCGTCCTGAAGCTTGGCCTCGTGGTTGATGACCCAATCGATGGTCTGGTCAAAGGGCATCGGGCGACCGATCCCGAACCCCTGCACATGATCACAGCCCAGCTGCGCCAAGAGAGCGTGTTCGCCTGCGGTCTCCACCCCTTCGGCGAGGGTCTTGAGGTCAAGCCGTTCTGCCATGGTCAGAATCGCGGTGATCATCTTCTGCTGCTCGGGATCGTGATCCGCTTTGGTGACAAAAGACCGGTCGATCTTGATCCGGGACACGCGGAAACGGCGCACGGAGGCAATGGAGGCATGACCGGTGCCAAAATCGTCGAGATCAATGTGGCAGCCCATCTCGCCCAGGGCGGTGATGTTGCGTGCCACCACCTCGTCCGGCTGATCGGTCATTACCGTTTCCAGCACCTCGATGGTGAGCCGGTCCGGGGTCAGGCCAAAGCGGTCCAGTTCCCAGCGAATGCGGTTGACCAAGCCGGGATCGCGCAGCTCGTCCGTGGCGAAGTTCACTCCAACCGTTGGCACCTTGAGCCCAGCGGCATCCCAGGATTTCAGCGCGGTCAGCGCTTGTTCAACCATGACCTGGCTGAGTTTTTGCAGCAGACCGGCATGTTCGAGAGCGGGCAGAAAAGCCGACGGGGGGATCATGCCTTTGACCGGGTGGCACCAGCGTGCCAGCGCCTCAAACCCCGATACGCGCCCGGTGTCGGTGCAGATCTGTGGCTGGAACCAGGCCTGGATCATACCGTTCTGGAGCGCGGAGGCCGCGTCCTCCATCAGGTTGACGGTGCGGTCCAGATGAACATGCGTGTCACTGGAATATGCGCGGATGCTGGAGGGGCCGACCACCAGCGCCTCGTCAAGGGCGGCGACCGCGCAATCGAGCCAGCTGCTGCCGGCGTCCTTGGGGACGCGGTGGCGCTGACAGATTCCGATCGAGCAGGACACAAAGAGCGATGTGCCCCCGAATTTGATCGGCTCTTCAATCCGGAACTGCAAGCGTCCGGCGAGCTGGATGCAGAGCTCCAGATCAAGCTGCATGATCGGGGTGAGGCAGATCGCAAAGCGGTTGCGCCCCAGTCGCGCAATGGTGTCGCGATGACGCAGGATCGAGCGCATGCGCTCGCCCACGCGCTGCATCACGATGTCACCGGCGTCCTGGCCATGGGCGGCCACAAGCGCATCGAATTCGTCGATTTCGACCACCACCAGTGCGGATTTGAGGCCCGTACCCTCGGTGCGGTCAAACACATCGCGCACATGGGTTTCAAACCCCGGCGCCAGCAGGAATCCGGTCAGCTCGTCCCGCCCCGGTGTAGTTTCGCGCGATTTGGAAAAACCCCCAAGCACGGCGTAGGTCAGCGGCAATCCAAGGGCCACGGCCAGCAGCGCGGATTCGCCGCCAAACCAGAAGGCGCTGAGGCTGATGGCAGGCAGGAAGGCCAGCATCGGCGGCCCGAAGACAACTCGCGACATTCCGTCCCTGACCCGCAGTAGAAGGCGTGAATACGGAAAATTCATGAGTTCGAGACCTTTCGACTTCGCCGGTGGTGCAGGCATAGACTAGGTCGCGGGTCTGACTGAGGAGTTAACGCAGCTCGGGGATTTCTTCAGTTTCCGTCGAATTATCGATATTTTTCAGCGCAAGCCCCGTGAAATCAAAGAGCTTCGGGTCCAGAAGATGCGACGGACGCGCATTCATGAGCGCCCGGAACATCACCTGCCGCCGTCCGGGGCTGTTTGATTCCCAGGTATCAAGGATCTGTTTCACCTGCTGGCGCTGCAGCCCATCCTGGCTGCCGCAGAGATCGCAGGGAATGATCGGATAGTTCATCGCGCGGGCAAATTTCTCGCAATCGGCCTCGGCCACATGTGCGAGCGGGCGAAACACAAAGAGGTCCCCCTCTTCGTTCACCAGCTTTGGCGGCATCGTGGCGAGGCGCCCGCCGTGAAACAGGTTCATGAAGAACGTCTCGAGAATGTCGTCGCGATGATGACCAAGCACCACTGCAGAGCAGCCCTCCTCGCGGGCGATGCGGTAGAGATTGCCGCGACGCAGACGCGAGCAGAGCGCGCAATATGTGCGCCCCTGCGGGACTTTATCCATCACGATGGAGTAGGTGTCCTGGTATTCGATCCGGTGTGGCACCTGCATCTTTTCCAGAAACTCCGGCAGCACCGTCGCGGGAAACCCCGGCTGGCCCTGGTCGAGATTGCAGGCCAAGAGATCCACCGGCAGCAATCCGCGCCACTTGAGCTCGTAGAGTACGGCCAAGAGCGTGTAGCTGTCCTTGCCGCCCGAAAGGCACACCAGCCATTTTGGCAGGGAGCCATCCTCGCGCCGTTCAACCATGCCATATTGCTCCACCGCCTCGCGGGTGTAGCGCACGATGCGTTTGCGGAGTTTCTTGAACTCGGTGGTTTGTGGCGCGCCCTGAAAGAGCGGGTGAATATCGTCGAGATCCTGGTCCAACATGTGCGCCCCGTAGCGCCTGTCAGGAGGCTTGCCAAGTAAAACCTGCATCTCGGCTGCGCAAAGTCAGCGATGATTTTGGATCCGTAGCCACCGCTGGGGCGTATCTATTCGTGAACTGGCAGGGAGAGACCTCAATGAGATATCTGTGGCGTGCGGCGCTGATGATGGGCGCTTTGGTGGCGATGCTGGGGCTTGCCAACTGCGGGCGGCCCTCGCTCGAGGATGAGAAGCTGAGCGATCAAAAGCTCAATCTTGAGGAGTATTTTGACGGCAAAACAGTGGCCTACGGTCAGTTCAAGGACCGCTTTGGCACCGTGCGGCGGCGCTTCAAGGTGGAGATCGACGGCACATGGGATGGCGAGCAGCTGAGGCTCAACGAGCGTTTTGCCTATGCGGATGGCTCCAGCGAAACGCGCAATTGGGTGCTCACGAAGACGGGCCCTGACGACTGGGTCGGCACCGCCGAGGGTGTGCAGGGCGAGGCGCGCGGACGCGAGGTCGGAGACACGTTCAACTGGGCCTACACGATTGATCTGCCACTGCCCGACGGCGACAGCATGCGAGTCGATTTTGACGACTGGATGTGGCTTCTGGAGGACGGGCGGCTTTTGAACATCGCCTATATGGAGCGCTTTGGCGTGACCCTGGGCGAGGTCACGATCTTCTTCGAGCAGCGCTAGGGCGTGCGTCCGCAGCAGCGGTCGTGCTTCGGGTCCGCGCCCGGAACAGGATCATAGCCCGACCCGCCAAAAGGGTGACAGCGGCCAATGCGGCGCAGCATCAGATAGGTGCCCTTGAAGGGGCCGTGACGCTCCAGCGCGTCGAGAGCATAGGCCGAGCAAGTCGGCTGGTACCGGCAGTTAAAGCCGACCCAGGGGCTGAACAGCAGCCGATAGCCACGAACGGGCAGGGCAATGAGGCGGGCGAGAAGGCGCATGGACGTGACATAGGCACTGGCGCATGTCAGCGCAACGTCAATGAGGCGCGGATTTGCGCCGCGCAGCGGCGCCGGGCCCAACGGGGGAGGGGGCTTTTTATTGCACCTGACACGGGCGGGAGCCCCCGTGGACAGACGTCTGAGCGGCCCGCCGGTCTGCCCGCCCGCGTACCCTTGCGCCTGTCACGATTCGTGCTGTCAGGATCCGTGTAGCTTGCGCAGCGCGTAGAGGAAGTCTTTTTGCATCTGCTCAAAGGGGCAGGTCGTTGTCTCACCCGCGCGCCCGATGAGCACATAGTCCCAACCCGGTTTGCCATGCTCCTTGAGCAGGAGCCGCGCGATCTCGCGCAGGCGGCGCTTGGCACGGTTCCGCGTCACCGCATTGCCCACCTTCTTGGAGCAGGTAAACCCGACCCGAAGGGAACCCTCATCGCCGCGTTTGCGGCCCTGCACCATCATCGAGCGCGTGCCTTGCTTGCGCGCCCGAGCCGCAGCGAGGAATTCGCCGCGTTTGGTCAGCAAAACCATCCCCGCCCGCGTTTTTACGGGCTTGGCCGCAGCTTGGGCCTCTTGGGGAGATGATGCACAAACGGACACCGCCGGAGGCTGTATCCCTTGGTCAGCGGTGCTTGCCATGGGAGCCTCCGGCGGTGTCATGTCCGTCAGAACTGTCGTCTGAGTGCGAAACTTATGCGCTCAGGGACTTACGACCGCGTGCGCGGCGTGCGTTCAGGATTTTGCGGCCTGCTTTGGTGGCCATACGCGCACGGAAGCCGTGGCGGCGTTTGCGAACCAGGTTCGAAGGCTGATAGGTGCGTTTCATCGCTCCGGTCTCCAAATGTTGTCATCGGGTACGGCGCGGAATCGCCCCCCGGGGTCTATCTCGAAGCCCGGTCTCTAGACGCCTCCTGCCGCGCTGTCAAACCCATTGCGGTCAATTTCCGCATCCCTTGCCATATTTCTGTTAAAAAACGCAAGCGACCGCGCGGGTGGCCCGTCTTGGGTCGCCCATTGATCGCCATTTGGCCCTCAGAGATGCGGTGCGCAACGTCAAAACCGGTCACAAAGGGAATCATCTTTGGTGCGTTTTTCGCCCGTTGCGGTGCTGAAATGTTTCAGTTTTGTCATCAAGGCCCCCAGATCATCACGAAACCGAAACGGGTCATCAAGCGGGCGTGAGGGTGCGCGCATCCCTCTCGCCAGCGCCACATCTGGGAGGATAGAGCAGTGAGACCCCTCAACACCTTTGTGCAACGGGTGGGTAACGGGCCCAAGCTAAGGATGACACGATGATGAGCGACACCCCTTCTTCTCCCAAGCGCAAGAACTGGCTGCGGCATCTGCCGCTCGCCCTGGTGGCGGTGGGGGCTCTTGTCGGCGCCGTGACGCTGGGCGATGTGCTGTCGTTTGAAACCCTGCGCGACAACCGAGAAGCATTGTTGGCGTTCCGCGACCAGAACTATCTGGGCCTCGTGCTGGTGTTTCTTGTCGCCTATGTCGCCATCGTGGCCTTCTCGCTGCCCGGGGCTGCAGTCGCCTCGGTTACGGGCGGGTTCCTGTTCGGATTGGTCGCAGGCACCGGCTTGAATGTTCTGGCCGCAACCATCGGGGCGATGGCGATCTTTCTGGCGGCGCGCTGGGGGCTTGGCGCGGCGCTTTCTGCCAAGATCGAGTCCAGCGAGGGGCGCATCCGGCGCCTGAAGTCGGCGCTTCATGATACCGAGATCGAGGTGCTGTTGCTGCTGCGCCTGGTGCCGGTGGTGCCGTTCTTTGTCGCCAACCTCCTGCCGGCACTGGTCGGGGTGCGCGTGTGGAATTTCTTCTGGACCACGGCGCTGGGCATTATTCCGGGGGCCATCGTGTTCACATGGATCGGGGTGGGACTCGGTGAGGTGTTCGATCGTGGCGAAAGCCCAAACCTGAGCCTGCTGTGGGAGCCCCATATCATCGGTCCGATCCTCGGACTTTGCGCGCTGGCGGCGCTGCCGATCCTCATCAAAGCCCTGCGCGGCACATCGGAGGTATAAGACATGGCTTCGATCAAATGTGATCTGCTCATTATTGGTGCGGGGTCTGGCGGGCTGTCCCTGGCTGCCGGTGCCAGCCAGATGGGGGCGGATGTCGTGCTTCTTGAGGGCCACAAGATGGGCGGCGATTGCCTCAACTATGGCTGTGTCCCGTCAAAGGCGTTGCTGGCCAGCGGCCATATCGCCCATACGCAGGCCCATGCGCAGGCGTTTGGCATCGCTGACCAGGCCGCGGAGGTGGATTATGCCGCCGCCAAAGGGCATGTGCAGCAGGTGATCGACACCATTGCGCCGGTGGACAGCCAAGAGCGGTTCGAAGGCTTTGGCGTGCGCGTGATCCGCGAGATGGGCCGCTTTATCAGCGCCAACGAGGTTGCAGCGGGCGACACCACCATTACTGCCCGGCGGATCGTGGTTGCCACGGGCTCCAGCCCCTTTGTACCGCCGATTCCGGGTCTTCAGGACGTGCCCTACCTGACCAATGAGACGCTCTGGGCGCTGAACGAGCGGCCTGAACATCTCATCGTGATTGGCGGCGGTCCGATCGGCATGGAGATGGCCCAGGCGCATCGCCGTCTGGGCAGCAAAGTCACTGTGCTTGAGGCACAGGCGGCGCTGGGGCGCGATGACCCGGAAGCGGCCGCCTTTGTGCTGGAAAGGCTGCGTAACGAGGGAATCGAGATCCGCGAGCACACCGCAGCGCAGGCCGTGCGGCAGGAGGCGGGGCGGATCGTGGTGCAAACCAGCGCCGGGACCGTGTCCGGATCGCATCTTCTGGTGGCGGTTGGGCGCAAACCCAATCTCGATGGGCTCAATCTGGAGGCCGCCGGGGTTGAGGTCGGCCGGGCAGGCATCAAGGTGGGGCCGGACCTGCGCAGCAGCAATCCCAAGGTCTATGCCATTGGCGATGTGGCCGGGCAGGGGCAATTCACCCATCTGGCGGGCTATCACGCCAGTGTCGTCATTCGCTCCTTGCTCTTTGGTTTGCCTGCAAAAACCAAGACGAACCATATCCCCCGCGCCACCTACACCGATCCCGAGATCGCGCAGGTGGGGCTGACCGAAGCCGAAGCGCAGGAGACATACGCCGCAAAGCTCGAGATTGCCCGGTTCGACTACAGCCACAATGACCGCGCCATCGCGACCCGGCAGGCGGAGGGCTTTATCAAGGTCATGGTGGTCAAGGGCCGCCCCGTGGGGGCCACGATCGCGGGGCCGCAGGCGGGGGAGCTGATCTCCACATGGTCGCTTGCGATTGCCAATGGGATGAAAATGAGCCAGATCGCCGCAATGGTTGCGCCGTATCCAACCATCTCTGAGCTTAACAAAAGGGTCGCGGGCGCGTATTTCTCCCCGAGACTCTTTGAAAATTCCGCCGTAAAGCGGGTTGTCCGGCTGGTGCAACGCTGGCTACCCTGAGACGAGAACGGGGACTGATGTTAAACACGCTTTCGGGCCGATTTCTGATCCTGACGACGGTCTTCGTGATGTTGGCCGAAGTGCTGATCTTTGTCCCTTCGATCTCCCGGTTTCGGCAGGACTATCTGGAGGACCGACTGGAGCGGGCGCAGATCGCCTCGCTTGCGCTTCTGGCGGATGACATGATCGAAAGTGACCTGGAGCGGGAGCTGTTGGAAAATGCCGGTGTCTACAACGTCGTGCTGCGGCGGGACGAGATGCGCCAGCTGGTGCTGTCGTCGCCTATTCCCAGCCCGATCACAGAGACCTTCGATCTGCGCGACGCCAGTGCGCCGACCCTGATCGGCGATGCGTTGACGCGGCTCTGGTCGCCCGGCAATGAGATCATCCGGGTCATTGGCGCGCCGGTTCGCGACGCAGGCCTCCTGATCGAAATCACCATGGAAACCGGGCCTTTGCGGGCCGCAATGATCGATTACGGGTTGCGTATCCTGCTGCTCTCGGCGGTGATCTCCGTGCTGACGGCGGTGTTGTTGTTCATCGCGGTGCGCATGGTTCTGGTGACACCGATCAAGGGGGTCATCGGCTATATGCAGCGCTATGCGGCCGCCCCCGAGGATGCGCGTGGGATCATTACGCCCAAGGCCGGGGTGATCGAGCTGCGCGAGGCCGAAGAGGCGCTGCAAAAGCTTCAGACCGAGCTGACCCATGCGCTCAAACAGCGCGAGCGGTTGGCGCAGCTTGGCGGTGCGGTGGCCAAGATCAGCCATGATCTGCGCAATATCCTCACTTCGGCGCAACTGTTCACCGACCGCATCGAAATGAGCGAAGACCCCCTGGTGCGACGTCTGGCGCCGAAACTGGTGAATTCCATCACCCGCGCGGTGTCGCTCTGTGAAGGCACGCTGGCCTTTGGCCGCGCCGAAGAGCCAGCCCCGACATTTGGTCGGGTGTGCCTGAGCGAAATCATCGACGATGTGGCCGAGAGCGAAACCCTCGTGGCATCGGATGTGGACGTGGAGATCTGCAATACGGTGCCGCTGCCGACGATGATCCGCTGCGACAAGGAGCAGATCTTTCGCGTGATCATGAACCTCGTGCGCAACGCCCGGCAAGCGATCATCGCAACCGGGCGCAATGGGCGCATCACGGTGTCGATGCGCGAAGAGGAAAACGCATGGTGGGTCGAGGTGGCCGATGATGGCCCGGGCCTGCCCAAAAAGGCGCTCGACAATCTGTTCACCCCGTTTCAGGGCGGTGCGCGC
The DNA here is from genome assembly GCF_000014065.1 of Ruegeria sp. TM1040. Lineage (NCBI taxonomy): Bacteria > Pseudomonadati > Pseudomonadota > Alphaproteobacteria > Rhodobacterales > Roseobacteraceae > Ruegeria > Ruegeria sp. TM1040. The sequence continues at coordinate 322,499 of NC_008044.1, forward strand.
AAAGGCGGCACCGGACTTGGCCTTGCCATTGCAGCCGAGCTCATCAAGGGCCACGGCGGGCATCTTGCGCTTGCACGGACCGGTCCCGAGGGCACGGTCTTTGAGATCTGCCTGCCCAAAGGCGATGGCGCGGTCTGATCTAGCAATCCTCCGTCCACTGCGCCCGCCTTTGCTGCGGATCAAGCGGCGTTGTCATAGATGTGTCAAAAAAGTTCTGATTTGGGGTTGCGCCTTCCCAAGGGCAGCTATAAACCGCGCCCCAGTGGACCGATAGCTCAGCTGGATAGAGTACTTGACTACGAATCAAGGGGTCGGGGGTTCGAATCCTCCTCGGTCCGCCACTACCCCCCCCTCGTAAAACATCAGACGACATTGACCTAGGTGTCATTGACCGATGCAATCCACCGTTTTGGCGTGTTGCGTTGGCCTGACCTTCCCTTGGGAAAATCAGGGCAGATGTGCAGGTTCAGATTTTGAGCCCGCCGGTTCCTGCTAATCTGCCCCATATGTCCAAAGGTAGGCGAACGCGGGAGGGGGCGAGGCAATGCTATTCGACCGGTTTGGTGCGGCCCGCAGGCGCAGCCGAGGACACGGCCCGGTCAAATAAACTGCCCTCGGGGAAGGCCAGAGGCGTTTGGCTCGTCCAAATCCCACTGGCCCACAAAACAGAAGCGGCGGGGCCGCCAGTCCCGCCTTAGTGTTGCGGTCATTCAATTTTGAAAATTGAGTTCACAGGTTGCGGACAATGCGGCCACTCGTATGTTCGGAGGCAACGACCGAGGGCAGCGGTAAATCCCGTTGGAAAGTGGCTCGACCGGTCTGTCCAAAGGGGGGCGATCAAACCAAAACCCGGATCACCCCCGCCGCCGAGATCAGAATTCACGCTCAGTTCGCGCGTCAGAAGCCAGACCCACGGCACAGCGGCCCCAAACAGCTTGATTGGCGCGCAAAGCGTCGCCAGAGTGACAAAGGCCGTGTTCTACTTGGAGAATGTCGGCTATGCCAATGCAACTCTTTCAAAGTGCCGAATAAATGCTCCGCCATCTCACAACAAAATTCGTACTCGCCCTTCTCCTCGCAGCTTGTAGCACAACACAAGGCAGCGTCAGCCGAAAGTCAATTCAGATCGACGCAATGACGGTAACCTGGAACGACATGCTGCAATTAAGTTCATTGCATGAAGCCTTTCCGACGGAAAAGGGCACAAGCATTTACATGTTCACGAGGTTGTTCAAAGACCCAACCTACACCCCGCGAAAGGCGCAGCTGTCAAATGGCTGGACTGTTACAGGAAACATAGGTGCTTGTGACCTTATTTTGAGGAAACAGCCCGCCAATGCACAACAGTTGTATGACGAATGCCGTACAAAACTTGCGGCGCTAGCCGCGCCTAAACCGCAGCCTGAGCTTGGGCTTAAGGAGTTTATCAATTTGGCAGAGCGCGCTGTTCAACAAGAGGGGAGCTGCCAGTGGCTTGGATATGACCGCGGCCTTGATTTAACTGTCCGGGCGCATGGAAGCCTAGCCAGTTTTTCTGACGAAAGACTTTTCTTTGCTAAGCTGAAATGCAGCTAAAACACTAGCTGCTGAAAGATGGTAGTCTCAACGCGGTTCCATTGCTTGCTGTGAGGTGGCTGCCATCATCCCGATTCTGGCAACAATTGTCGCTAAGGAAATCGCGCTCGATTGCTCTAAGCTGCACATGTCGCGTAGGGCCGGATAGCCCCACATCCCCTGCGTTCGAAGGTGGTCGTCGGCTGCACCTGCGGGTCTGGTTTTCATGATCTTCGGTTTCGGTTTGGGCAAGCTCGGCGAACGGCGGCTTCTCCTAGTCCTCGTGCATCGTGTGGCCGCTGCTTTACAGATCAAAACCACGACTTTGCAAAGGTCACTAACTGCGCTTTCCAGTCATTCGACCAGGGAGCAGCATTTGGTAAAGTGGGCCTCTGCACCCGCCGTTGTTTCGATCTGCATGTGCGGCCGCTGTCGATCTTGGGTCAGAAATACTTGACGTTTGGGTCAAAATCGAGAGGCGCGGCCGTGCCGTTCTCTCAGGCTTTGGTCGCTGATTGGGGCAACGGTGTTCGACGTTCCACGCCTCGCCTCCAAATAGCTGACGCTTGGCGCCGAGCGCGAATGTGGCTTTGTCCGAGCATCTCGTCCTAACCGCAATCACAGATACGAGTTGTTCTGGGCGTGATCCGGTCTGGCCGGTCGGGTTGATGCGCGCGGGCGAGAAGTCTGGCTAGGGTGGCCCAGACTGTCGCTGCGTTCTATCCCCCCGTGGGCGCCCCAAAAACGATTGTGCACAGACAATTCATCCGGGGGCTTGAAGGTTTATGAACGCGTGTCCATATACGCGTCATGACACGCACCGGACGCCCCAGATCCTTTGACGAAGACACCGCACTCCAGGCGGCGATGACCGCGTTTTGGGAAGGCGGGTACACTGGCACCACCTATCGCGACCTCGAACAAGCCACCGGCCTTCGGCGGCAAAGCCTGACCTACGCGTTTGGTGAAAAGCCCGATTTGTTCCGGCGTGCGCTGGCGCTTTATATCGACCAAAGGGTGCGCAAGGCCTGCGCGTTGCTCGCCCAAGATGCGCCGTTCAGGGACAATCTGAGTGCGCTGCTGAACGCCTGGGAGGCGGATGCGTCTTCTGGCAATGGCCGCGGGTGCCTGTTGGTGCGCGCCACCGCCGAGGTTGGGCTTGATCCGCATATGACCTCGGAAATACGCCGGGGTGACACCCTGTTGTTGCAGGCGCTCACGCAGGCCTTTGACCGCGCACAACTGGCGGGCGAGATACCCTCTGCCGCGCCCCCAGAGGCATTGGCCCGGTTGGTGATCTCGGTCGGCAATGGCGCCATGACGCAGGCCGTGGCCCGCCAAGATCCGGAGGTATCCCGTGCCGCGCATGACGCGCTGCTCTCACTTTTGACCTAGGCCCTGATAGATCCGCCTGACGCCTTCGGGTCCCGGTCCATTCATTGCGGACAATTTATGTTCGCTTGTCCATAATCTATCGAGTGCCGGCCTCGATGGATTGTCATCCTCCCGACTCGCCGGCTTGGAGTAAGACATGACCGTGTTCACCCATCATTCGATCGAAACCGCCCCCGAAGCTGCAAAGCCGCTGATGGAACAGGCCGTGAAGGACTATGGCATGCTGCCTGGCCTTTATCAGGTGATGTCCGCGTCGCCGGAGCTGCTGGAGAGCTATTTCAAACTGCATGAGCTGTTTGAGCGCACCGCGCTTTCGGTCACCGAGCGCAACATCGTGTGGCTGACGATCAACGTCGAGCATGATTGCCACTACTGCGTGCCCGCACATACCGCCATTGCCAAGATGCAGGGGGTCGATGACGAGATTGTCGCCGCTCTGCGGGAGGAGCGTCCGCTTGCCGATCCGCGCCTTGAGGCGCTGCGCCAGTTCACACTGATCCTCGTGCGCGAGCGGGGCAATGCTCCAAAGGCAGAGGTGGAGCGCTTTCTTCAGGCCGGGTTCGAGCCGCGCGCGATCCTCGATATTCTTGTTGGTTTGGCGCAGAAGGTTCTGTCGAACTACACCAACCACCTCGCAGAGACGCCAGTAGACGCGCCGTTCCAGGCGTTTGCCTGGGAGAAAACAGCCGTCGCTGCGGAATAACGCCCACGCGTTTTGCCCCCGGTCCCGCGCATCCGTGCGGGGCCACCATAAATTTATGCAAGGATTATGCCGCATGCTGCGCGACACGCCCCTTTGTTCCTTCGGCTGGAAGGCACCTGATTTCACGCTGCGCGATCCCGAGGGTCGCCCCTATACGATGTCCGATCATCTCGGCGAGAAGGGGCTGCTTGTGGCCTTTCTCTGCAACCACTGCCCCTATGTGCAGGCGGTTGCCGACCGGCTGGCAGAGGATACTGGTACTTTGTTGGACGAGGGCATTGGCGTGCTGGCGGTCATGTCGAACGACTATCACGCGGTGCCGATGGACCATCCGGCCTATATGCAGCGGTTTGCGCGCGAAGTGGGCTGGCGTTTTCCCTATCTCGTTGATGAGGATCAGTCGGTTGGGCAGGCTTGGGGCGCGGTTTGCACGCCGGACTTCTTTGGCCTCAATGCCGCGGGCGCGTTGCAATATCGCGGTCGTCTGGACAACGCCCGTTTTGATGCGCCTGCAGGTCGCAACCGCGAGCTGGTCGCGGCCATGCGGCAGATCGCGATGACGGGTGAGGGGCCACAAGAACAGTTGTCGTCGATGGGATGTTCGATCAAATGGCGCAGCGCCAGAGGTTGAGGCCCGATCCCGCGACGCCCGGACCGTCGCTGTGATCTGATCCATTCGGGAAGCTGTTGCAGAACTCTGTGGGGGCCTCGCGTCGCTCAGCTCTCCTTGGCGGCCTCTCTGATCCAATCGGTGAAGACCCTTACACCCTGTTTGTTGCGCGACAGCGGGTTGCGCACGAGGTAAAAGGCAAACCCGTGAAGCTCGGGGCCGGGGACCTGTTGGTAGCGACCCGACTGCAGGCCTTCGTCGGCGAGCGCGCTGCTGGACAAAAGCAGCCCCAACCCTCGGTCCAGCGCATTGAAGGCCGAGCTTTCATCGCTGAAGCGGGTCATGCGTTCGGCGGGGAAGGGCTCTCCGGCTGCCTTGAACCAATCTTCCCAGACTGGCCCGCCCATATCCGCATTGCGCCAGCGAAATCCCAGCAGGCGGCTTTCTTGCAGGTCCGCCTCGGGCTGGCTGGCCAGCCGCAGGGGGATGAAACGGTCCGAGAACAGGACTTCGGCGTGTTCCGTTGCCGCGGTCTGGGGCCCGTAGCGGATCGCCAAATCCAGCCGATCTGCGCGTAAATCAAGGATGGCGTCATCCGTCTCCACCTCGACGCGGATGTCGGGGTGCTGCTCGAAAAACCCCGTCAGGCGCGGCACCAGCCAACGCTCGGCAAAGGCATAGGTGGCCGTGACCCGCACCAGGGATTGCTCCACATCCTTGTCGAGCATCGCAAAGGCTTCTCCGAGTGTGTCGAACGCCATCTGCAGCTTGGGAAACAATTCCTGGCCTGCGGGGGTGAGGGCGATCTGGCGGGGGCGGCGCTCAATCAGTTGAAACCCGAGATAGGCCTCAAGATGCCTGATCTGGTGGCTGATCGCGGTGGCCGTCACCCCGAGTTCATCGCCCGCATCGGCAAAACTGAGCCGTCTGGCGACAGCCTCGAAGGCACGAATTGCGTTGAGCGGCGGGAGTTTACGCATTGCACGCCTCGGGTGAGAAAAGAAATCTCAGCATGGGCTGACGAATGGTCATTTGTTTTTCGGCCTCCTCTTTCTGAAGCTTGTGGAATGAAAAGGGAGGATAAAATGACACTAAATATTATCACCACCCGCCGGCGTCTGATCAAGGGGGGGATCGCAGCAGCGGCCACCCTTGCGGCCCCGTCCGTCCTGCGTGCCCAAGGGCGTCGCGATCTGTCGATGCTGACATGGGCCGGCCATGCGGACCCGGATGTGATCGGCGCGTTTGAAGAGGCGCATAACGTGCGCATCCGCGCCAAGGAATATGTCGGCGGCGATCAGATGCTGGCGCAGATCGCGCAGTCCCCGGCGGGCACTTATGATGTGATCCTGTCGGATGCGGAATATGTGGTGCAGCTGCAGCAAGCCGGGTTCATCGACCCGCTCTCGCCCGAGGATTATCCGTTTGACGACTTTTTCCCCGAGTTCCAGAATTTCCGTGGGCATTGGTTCGACGGCCAGCCCTACGCGGTGTTTCTGAGGTTCGGCTTTCTGGGCCTGTCGCATCATCGCGGCGCCATGAGCGAGGCGGAGGCGCGCAGCTATCGTAGCATGTGGGAGACCCGCCACGAGGGGCGGATCGGCCATTTTGACTGGCATCTGCCCAACCTGGGGGCCCTGAGCCTCATGAATGGCAACGCGGCGCCCTTTGATCTCGGTGCGGGAGATTGGGCGGTGCTCACAGAGACGATGATGTCGCTGCGCCCGCAGGTGCGCGGGTTCTATGATTATGGCGGCATGCTGTCGGCGCTGCGGTCCGGAGAGGTTACCGCGATCCCCGGCATTGGTGACTGGATCACGGGCGTCCTTGCCCGAGATGGTGCCGATGTCACCACGACTATCCCCGAGGAAGGGGGACTGCAGTGGACCGAGTCGCTGTCGATTGGCACCCGCTCCCGGAACCCGGATCTGGCGCGTCAGTTCATCCAGTACATGCTCTCGCCCGACGGGCAGGTCAAAACCGCGACGCTCAAGGCCTATCCGGCGATGATCCCGACGCGGTCGGGCTGGGCGCGGTTGAACGCAGAGCAACCGGGCGAGGCCAAACGTCAGAACATGGTGCTGAACGGCCCCAATGCGCTGGATGAAATCCGCGCCGGGCGGATCCGTCTGCGCGAGCTTCCGGTACAGCAATCGCTGGAAACCTGGAACGACGCCTGGACCCGGTACAAGAACGCCTGATGCCTGCGTGAGCCCCTATCCGGGCCGTCTCTGAGCCCTGTTTGCCCCGCATGGGGGCCGGGGCGACCGCTTCTTGGAGATCTCGATATGACGTCTTATTTTTCTCCGGCACCCGCCTCGGTGCGCCGGACCCCGTTTCTGTTTGGCCGTTTCTGGCGGGCGCTCTGGGTGCTGCCGCTGCCGGTCTGGCTGCTGCTGTTTTTTGCGGTGCCGCTAGGCCTGCTGGTGGCGATTTCCTTCTGGTCGGTGGTGAACTACCGGCTCACACCTGACGCCACGCTCTCGGCCTGGCGCTATGTGCTGGGGCTCGAGTTCCTCTGGGCGAGCTTCTGGCGCAGCTACGGCCTTGCCATGGCCAGCGCGGTCGCGATTTCGCTTTTGGCGTTTCCGGCGTCCTACGCGATGGCCTTTGTGGTGGCACCGCGGCAGCGGCTGATCCTGCTGGGGCTGGCGATTGCACCGTTTTTCACAAGCTATCTGGTGCGGGTTTACTCCTGGCAGGTCTTCCTGACCGAGGGCGGCGTGATCCCGTCGATTGTGCAAGCCCTGGGTGGCAGCGGCGAGAGCCTGCTCAACACCTATTTCGCGCTGTTTCTGGGACATGCAACCCTGGCGCTTCCGGTGGTGCTGATCCTGCAGACCATCGCGCTTGTGAATGTGGACCGGACCGGGATTTCTGCGGCGGCAAACCTTGGCGCACGTCCCGGAGCCATCCTGTTGCAGGTGATCCTGCCCGCCGCCCGGCCCGGACTCACGCTGGGGCTGCTGTTTGCGTTTCTGCTCTCCTATGCCGAGTTCGTCAGCGCGTCTTATCTCGGGGGCGGCAGCTTTCAGACCCTCCCGATCCTCGTGACGGATCTGGTGCGGGCAGGCCAGCAATGGCCACGCGCCGCCGTGGTGGCGCTGATGATGATCGCAAGCCTTTTGATCACGGCCTTTGTCACCGTCCTCTGGGCGTACCGCGAGAAAGGATAAGCCATGCCTGTTCATCTGAAACATGCCCTTCCCAAAGCCTTCTGGATTGGCGGCCTCGTTCTGGTGTTCGTGCTGCTTTATGCCCCGATCCTGTCGGCCGTGATGTTCTCTTTCAGCGCCGATCGCTTCCCCAGCCTCAGCCTGTCGGGGTTCAGTTCCAAATGGTATGCGCAAGTCCTCAGCGACCGCGCCATGCTGGACGCCCTCTGGAACAGCCTGCGCGTGGCCATGCTCACAGCGCTCATCGCGACGGCGCTTGGATTTGCCGCGGCTTATGCAGATTATCGGTTCCGTTTTACCGGCCAGAGAGCCGTTCTGGCGCTGGCCTTGTTACCGCCGACGGTGCCGCTGGTGATCCTGGGGCTTGCCATGCTCGCCTTTTTCTCTCGCATCGGGATCGCAGGGACCTTGATGGCGGTGGTGGCCGCCCATGTGGTGATCGCGGCACCTTTTGCGATGGCGGTCTGCCGCCTGCGGCTGGCGCAGCTTGATGACAGCCTTGAAATTGCGGCTCAGAACCTCGGCGCGCTGCCGCATTCTGCGCTCACCCGGATCGTTCTGCCCCATACTCTGCCCGCGATCTTTGCAGCCTTTCTCATCACCTTTGCCGTGTCCTTTGATGAATATGTCATCTCCTGGTTCACCGGGGGGCTCAACCAGACCATCCCGGTTGCGGTTCTGACCACGCTGCAGGGGCAGGTGGACCCCACGATCCATGTGATCGGCACATTGAGTTTTTCCGTCACGCTGACGCTGGTTCTGATCGCGCTTGGCGTGGTCCTGACCCAGAGCAGCGGCGCCATGTCCAAGGAGGAGACAACATGACCCACTCACATCTGAAACTGGATGGGCTGGCCAAGTCCTATGGCAGCTTTGTTGCCGTCGAGGAGGTCTCGCTGGATATTGCCGAAGGGGAGTTCATCGCCATCATGGGGCCGTCCGGCTGCGGCAAGACCACTAGCCTGCGCATGCTGGCCGGGCTTGAGACCGCAGACCGGGGCGAGATCACCCTGGCAGGCACCCGGATCGACCAGTTGCCGGTCTGGGAGCGCGAAACCCCGATGGTCTGGCAGAGCCTTGCGCTGTTTCCGTTTATGACCGTGCGTGAAAACGTCGAGTTCGGGCTGAAGATGCGCGGTGTTTCCAGGACCGAGCGCCGTCACCGCGCCGATGACTGGCTGGAGCGGCTGGGCATCTCGGGGTACGCGGATCGCAATGTGGCGCGGCTCTCTGGGGGGCAGCGGCAACGCGTCGCGCTGGCGCGCAGCCTTGTCCTTGAACCCAAGGTGTTGCTTCTGGATGAGCCGCTGTCGGCACTGGATGCCCATATGGCGATCAAGATGCAGGGTGAGCTGAAAAAGCTGCAGCGTGAGCTGGGTATCACCTTTGTCTATGTGACCCACAGCCATTCTGAGGCTTTCTCGCTTGCGGATCGTGTTGTCATCATGAACGGTGGCCGGGTCGAGCAGATTGGCAGCCCGCAGGACATCTTCTTGCGCCCGCGCAGCAAGTTTGTCGCGCAGTTTGTCGGCGGCATCAGCCTGTTGGAAGGCAAGATTGCCGGCACCCCAGGGGGCAAGCGGTATCTGGAGACCCGAGACGGCAAGGTTCAGCTTGCAGGCAGTTTTACGCACGCGGAGGGTGCGCGCGCCGATCTGGCAGTGCGGGCGGACCGGATCTCGGTGACGGCCAACCCGGGCTGGGGCGAAAACGAGATCGCCTGCACATTGGTGTCGGAAGAGTTCGCCGGCGCGGTGGTCAACCTGCATCTGACCACGGCCTCCGGGCACAGCCTTGTGGCGCAGGTTCAGCAGCGCGAACTGGAGCAACTCGACGCCAGCATTGGCGCGCAGGTCTATGCCTCCTGGCACCCGAGCGACGGATTCCTTCTCGAGCCGCCGCAGGCCGAGGGGGGCGATGCGAGGGGCAGGGCGGCATGAGCGCTGTCCTCGAGGCCACCCAAGAGGCGCTGAGCCGCGCCGAGCAAGCGCCGGAGGTGTTCCTGTCGCGCTTGCCGGAGCGCGCCCGCGCAGAAGCCCGAGAAAGCGCGGCGCGTCGCTCCAAGCTGGGCCCGCTTGATGGGGCGACAATCTCCTGGAAGGACATGATTGCCCTAAAGGGTGTCGCGGCGCGTGCAGGCGCGGCCCATGACCCGAAGCTGGCGCCCGCCGTTTCGGATGCAGACGTCGTGACCCGTGCGCGCAGGGCGGGGCTTGTCAGCATCGGTATCACCAACCAGTCCGAGCTTGCGTTTTCCGGGATCGGTTACAATCCGCATCACGGCACCCCGCTCCTTGAGGGGCGGGTGCCGGGGGGATCGTCCTCGGGAGCGGCGGCTTCGGTGGCGCGGGGGATCACCCGGCTCGCGGTGGGCACGGATACCGCTGGCTCTTGCCGGGTGCCAGCGGCGTTTCAGGGCGTGGTGGGCTTTCGCCCCACACGCGGGCGCTACCCGATGGCGGGGGTGATGCCGCTTGCCCCGAGTTACGACACCGTAGGCGGCTTTGCCCGCTCGGTGAGTGACATGATCGCGCTGGATGCGGTGCTCTCGGGCGATGAGACCTGTGCGGATGCGGCCAGCAGCCTTGGGGTGCTCCATGAGGTGCTTGGGGCTGGTGATGTGGCTACAGGGGTCGCGGCGTCTTTCAAAGCGGCGGTGGTCCGACTTGCTGAGGCGGGGCTGAAGATGGAGCGCGCCAGACAGTCGCCCCTTCTGGACGCATTGGCGCTGATCGCTGCAGGGGGCTGGCCCGGCGCGCGTGAGGCGGTGGACACCTACGGGCATCTGTTGGCTCCCGAGACGGCTCTGCGCCTTGACCCCTTTGTTGCGGAGCGGTTGCGTGTGTCGGCCCGCCTGGACCGCGAACCACTCGAAAAGGTCAAAAGGCAGGCCTGCAGTCTGCGCGCCAGGATGCAGACCGAAGACACCCTCTATGTGTTGCCCACCGTCGCCATCGAGGCGCCCCTTCTGGCGCCGCTCTTGGCAGACCCGGAGGCCTTTGCCGCCACCAATGCCGCTGCCCTGCGCCTGACGATGCCTGCCAGCCTGCTCGATTTGCCAGCGATCTCGCTGCCCATCGGCCAGACGGAGGCGGGCTGCTGGGTGGGCCTGCAGCTGGTCGGGCCGCCACATAGCGACCGTCGTCTGCTCGCGACATCACAAACGGTCGAAAAGCTGTTGATGAGAAAGGATAAGCTCAGATGATCCGCAATCCGATAAAATGGCCCAATGGCGCCCGCTGCGCCTGTGCGATCACGTTTGATGTCGATGCCGACAGCCTGATCCATATCGCCCGTCCCGAAGACGCGCACCGCCGCCTCTATCCGATCAGCATGGGCCGCTATGGCCCCAATTCCGGCGTGCCGCGCATCCTGGACACCTATCGACGGCTTGGGCTCAAGCAGTCCTTCTTCATGCCCGGCTGGGTGATGGAGCGCTATCCCGAAACGGTTGAGGCGATCCTCGCCGGGGGCCATGAGATCGGTCATCACGGTTATCTGCACGAAGACCCCGCCGAGCAGAACGCCGAAGACCAGACCTATTGGTTCGAGCGCGCGCTGGAGGTGCACCGGCGCCTCACCGGTCGCACGCCGCGCGGCTACCGCGCCCCGGTCTATAACGTCACGCCCGAGGTGCTCTCGCTCGCGGTGCAGCATGGGCTGACCTATGAAAGTTCGATGATGGCGGATGATCTGCCCTACCGGATCGACACCCCAACGGGCGCGCTCTACGAGCTGCCGGTGCATTGGGGCAGTGATGATTGGCCACCCTTCGCGCATTTCGACGAGATCGGCTATAAGATGCCGGTGATGTCGCCACGTCGCGGGCTTGAGGCCTCTTTTGAAGAGTTTGAAGCGCAATATGAGGCCGGAGGTCTCTGGATCGGCATCTGGCATCCTTTTCTCACCGGGCGGCTGGCCCGCTGGCGGGTCGTGGAACGCTGGCTCGAAGCGGTGCTGGCGCGTGGCGATGTCTGGTTCGCACCGCTCGAAGAGATCGCCGCCTATGCGGCCTCCCAAGAGGCCGAAGGCCTTTGGCAGCCGCATCGCGAACCTGCCGCTCCCTACGCAAATCCCGTTTTGATGGAGAAAACGCATGACCAGTTTTGACCGCCCCTTTGAGGCCGCGCGGCCCGATGGCGAAAACCCAAGCGCCCATGAGACGCTGGCAGAAGGCGGACGACTGCGTCCCGAGGCGACCTATACCATTCCTGCCCGACAGGGGCGGGCGATCCGCATGGCACAGGGGGAGGCCTTGATGGTCATCAACCGGGATGGCAGCCAGATCGGGGATTTCTGGGCCTTTGTGGAGGGTGACTGTGGCGAGTACCTGTCAATGGAGCACCTGCGCCCGACGTTGAGGCGCGTCTCGCCGCGTCCCGGCGATGTGCTGGTGAGCAATCGCCGCCGTCCGATCCTGACGTTGCTGGAGGATAGTTCGCCCGGGGTCCACGACACGCTTGTGGCCTCCTGCGATGTGCATCGCTACGCGCAGCTTGGGCATGAGGGCTATCACGACAATTGCACCGACAACCTGCGCATGGCGCTGGGCGCGCTGGGTCTGCGCCCGACCACGGTGCCTTGTCCGCTGAACCTCTGGATGAACACCCCCGTGGTCGAGGGCGGCGCGATGGAATGGCGCCCTCCGGTCTCACGCAGGGGGGACCATGTGCTGTTTCGCGCGGAACTGGATGTCGTGGTGGTGATTTCCTGCTGCCCGATGGATCTCTTGCCAATCAACGGTGAGGAGGCGCAGCCCCGCGCGCTGGATGTGCGGCTGCGCCCAAGGCCCGCGTGACCTGGCGCGCAGATTGTCTGAGGCGCGCGGATCTTCATCCACGCGCCCGGTGGGTCTTGGCTTGGGCGTGGCGCTCAGGCGGCTTTTACCGCTGCACCGGCCAGATCTGCGGCGCGCGCGCGGGTGCGGGTCTCAGCCGAGGCTACCGATGCCTCGTGGCGCGCGTCCTTGAACTCCTGGTATTCGATCGCGATTGTTTCGATGTCGGCTTGCGCAACGCCAAAGTAATGCGCGCAGGCTGCCAGCGCCGGATCAAGCGCATTGAGATGCGCGCGCGCGCCCCCGGGCGCGAAGCCGAACTCGCCGCGCGAGGAGAGCACCACCAGCCGTTTGCCCGAGAGGATCGGCTCAATCGGGGTGTCGCCACGCGCCAGATCAAAGGAAAAGGTCCGGCCAATCCGCGCGACATGGTCGATCCAGCCCTTCAGTGCGGTGGGCATACCGTAGTTGTACATCGGCGCGCCAAGCACGAGAATGTCGGCCGCGATCACCTCATCGACCAGTTCATCCGACAGCGCCAGACGCTCGGCCATCCACGGCTCTCTGTCCTCGGGTGGGGTAAAGGCGGCGTGGATGAATTTGTGGTCGATCGCAGGGATCGGCTCACGCCCGACATCGCGGGTAATGACCTTAGTGTCGGGGGCCTTGGCGAGGAATTCCTTGGTGAACACATCGGTCAGGTGACGGGTGAGGGAGCGTTCTTCAAGCTGGGCGCTTGCATCAATTCGCAACAGAGTGGGCATTGGCAATCTCCTGTGTCCATGCACTATGCGCCTTGCCTAACAAGCGCGCGCAGCACTGGCGAAAGCGAATATCTCAGGCTCGGGATGAAGCAGATTCATCCACCTGTCGGCCAGATTGATCCCAAAGACATCGCCTCAGACAGAACGCCAGACAGAAAGGATGAGACCGATGCGGCGCTTGCCTCCGCTCCATGCACTTCGCGCCTTTGAAGCTGCTGCACGGCACCTGCATTTTGCGCGGGCCGCGGCAGAGCTCCACTTGACGCCAACGGCGATCAGCCACCAGATCCGGCTCCTCGAAGAGATACTCGGTGTCAAACTCTTTCACCGCTACCCGCGCCCGATCCGGCTGTCGGCAGAGGGCGCGGCGCTTTATCCGGTTCTGCGTGAGGGTTTTGATCGCATGGCCGATGTGATCGCTGCGCTTTCAGCACCAGATGCGCGCCGCCCGCTGACGGTCTCGGTCACGGTGGCCTTCGCGAGCCTCTGGCTGATGCGGCGTCTGCCCGCTCTGCGCAACGAGGCGGGGTTGAACCTCAAGGTCGAAGCCGACAATCAACCGGTGGATCTTTCCGGGGGGGATGTGGATTTTGCGGTGCGATACGCCCGACAGCCCGGCCCGGAGGGGCATTGGCGGGCACTTTTCGAGGACCGGCTGGTGCCGCTCTGCGCGCCCGACCTGCTCTGTCGGCACCCGGTTGTGCGGGACGCGGATGTGCTGGGGTTGCCTCTGATTGCCTACCGCTGGAGCGGGGGGGCGGAGGCCGCGCCAAGCTGGCACGGCTGGTCGCGCGCCGCGGGGCTTTCGCAGGACGTGCCGGAGGTCTCGCAGCATTTTTCCGAGGAAATTCATGCTATTGATTCCGCGATTGCAGGGCAGGGTGTGGTGCTTGCATCCAGCGTTCTGGCCGCCGCATCCGTTGCCGCCGGGCAATTGAAGCCGCTGTCCACAACCTCATTGCCGGGGCGCAGCTTTTGGGCGGTTGCGCGCAACGATCACCCGCGTCTCGAGGAGGTGGAGCGTTTTGCCGCCTGGGCGCGCGACTCTGCAGAGGCGCCGGTTGCCCCTTAGCGGCTGCCTGACCCGATGGGCATCCTGAACGGTCGCGGTCAGATCTCGGTGATCGCCTGTGTGAGCGCCTGCCATTGGTCGCGCGACACACCCTCTGGGCTCGTCAGCATCCAGTAGGTCTCGTGATGGGGCAGGGAAGCCGTGCTGAGCCGCACCAAGGCGCCGCTGTCCAGAGCCTCTGCGCAGAGGGGCAGAGAGGCCAGAAACACACCAAGCCCGGCCTTGGCCGCGCCAAGCGCCGACAGGTGAGTGTCGAACCTGAGACTTGGCAAGGGCGTGGTCGGGATACCAAAGCGTGCCGCCCAGGCGTGCCAACCCGGGCGCGGACCCGCGCAGGCGATGCGGGGCAAGCCGGTCCAATGCGGCGCGCCCGCCACAAGCGCGGGGGCTGCGACGGGTGCGATCTCTTCCTTGTAGAGGCTGGCGCGGTAGGCATGCGGCCAGTTGCCTGAACCATAGCGAATTCGGATCACATCGTCTTGAGGCGCGTCATGGGCACCAACAACCATGGACTGCACCGAGATTTCAGCATTGGTCAGCGTTTGCAGGCGGGCCAGTCTGGGCAGGAGCCACAGCTCGATCACGGTCTGGCTGGCCGAAAGCGTAAGACGCTGGCGGCTGGTGCCAAAGACGGCCTCTGTGCTGTCGCGCAACCCTTCGAGCGCAAGTCGGACGTGGGGCACCCAGGCTTCGCCCTCTACCGTGAGCGAGATGGCGCGGGCCCGGCGGTGAAAAAGGGGCGTGCCAAGAAGCTGCTCCAGCTGTCCGATCCGCTGGCTCACTGCGGCCTGTGTCAGCCCGAGTTCCTCTGCGGCGGCGGTAAAGCTGCCAAGGCGCGCGGCGGCTTCGAAGGCGCGGATCCATTCAAGCGGAGGCAGGCGATCTTTATTCATAAGGAAAACCACGTCTCAGGTCATATATTCCTGATTTGTGTTTATTGATTGGCCCTGAGAGACTCCAGTGAAATCGAAATCAATCCCGAAGGGCCTCTTATGCCGACACTCTCCGTTGACCCATCCGGAACCTATCTGAGCCTTGAAACCGCCACGGGTACGCAGCGGTTCCATGCGATCTGGCTGCGTGACAATGCGCAGGATGCCGAGACCCGCGCGCCGGGGAACGGCCAGCGGTTGATCGCCCTGCGCGATATCCCCGCTGACACAAGGATCGCCACCGCCCAGATCAACCCGGACGGGGTGGTGCAGGTGCGCTTTGCGCCAGAGGACAAGACCGTTGACTATGATCTTGCGTGGCTTGAGGCGCATTCCTACGACCGCGCTGCCCCCAGCACCCAAGGGTGGCTCGCCCAAGAAATCGAGCCATGGGATGCGGGGCTGATGGGCAATGTGCCATGTGGGGATTTTGCGGCGCTCGCCGAGGGTGGTCAGGCGCTGCGTGACTGGCTTGGGCAGATTGTGCGCTACGGCTTTGCCAAGCTCAAGAATGCCCCGGTGGAGCCGGGCGGGCTGTTCAAGGTGGTCGATCTCTTTGGCTTTGTGCGCGAGACCAACTACGGGCGGCATTTTGAGGTGCGTACCGAGGTGAACCCCACAAACCTTGCCTTCACCGGGCTCGGGCTTCAGGCGCATACGGACAACCCCTACCGCGATCCGGTGCCGACGCTTCAGGTGCTCTATTGCCTCGAGAGCTCTGCCGCCGGAGGCGAGAACATGGTGGTCGACGGCTTTGCCGCCGCGCTGCGCCTGCGCGAAGAAGACCCGGAGGGATTTGCGCTTTTGGCGACGCATTGTGCAAAGTTTGAATATGCGGGCGAGGCGAGCGTGTGTCTGACCTCTCGGCGTCCGATGATCGAGCTGGCACCGGATGGGGAGCTGATCGGCATTCGGTTCAACAATCGCTCCTGCGCCACCATCACGGATGTGCCCTTTGACAAGATGGAGGCGTATTATGCCGCCTACCGACGCCTTGGCGAGATCATTGATGATACGGCGATGGAGGTGACGTTCCGGCTCGAGCCGGGTGAGGCCTTTGTGGTCGACAACACCCGTGTTCTGCACGCGCGCAAGGGCTATTCGGGCGAGGGGACACGCTGGCTGCAAGGGTGCTACGCCGACAAGGACGGGCTGCGCTCCGCCTATCATGCGATGATGCGGGATGCGCGCGTGGAGGCTGCGGAATGAAGCCGGATATCGACAGCCTGAACCGCGAGACCATCGTAGCGTTTATCGGGTCGATTTTTGATCGCCGCGGGGACGAGGAATATCTGGGCGAGCCTGTGACGATGGGTGAACATATGTTGCAGGGCGCCACAATCGCAGAGCGCAACGGCCAGCCCGAAGAGATCATCGTCGGCGCGCTGCTGCATGATATCGGACATTTCACCAGTGAATTTGGCACGTTCACGATGGATGACACCGAGGATCGCCATCACGAGGATGCGGGCGCCGAGGTGCTGGAGCGGTTCTTCCCGTCAGTTGTCACAGACTGCTGCCGCTACCATGTGGCGGCCAAGCGGTATCTCTGTGCCACCCGGCCCGAGTATTTCAAGCGCCTCTCAGACGCTTCGGTCCACTCTTTGAACCTCCAAGGGGGTCCGATGTCACCAGAAGAGGTGAGCGCCTTCGAGCAGAACCCGAACCTCAAGCAGATCATCGCGGTGCGTTACCTCGACGAGGCGGGCAAGGTCGCCGGGATGGAGACACCCGACTTCTGGCATTTTGCCCCCATGGTGCAGCGGATGGTCGATCGGCATCTGTCTGCGGTCTGATCGCGCGCGATAGGCCCAGACAGAGCGTCGGTGGGCCGAGCACCGATTGAACGGTGGATCGCGCCCGGGCGCTTCTGGAGCGGGCGAAGGTCACCCGACATCGCATCACTTGATCTTTGCCCCCAGCAGCCAGGCTTTGACGCCTGGTTGTTGTCATGTGTGAGGTGGTTCTTGCATGGTGGAGAGAACGCTTCTGGTGGCCATACGTGCGCCTCAAGTTCCTGAAATGGCTCAGAGAAACCCCTGTGTGGCCATGGCGAGCACCACATAGCGGCCGCCCTTTGAGAGCGTGACAATCAAAAGGAAACGCCAGAGGGGCTCTTTCATCACGCCTGCCGCGAGCGTCAACGGATCGCCGACGATGGGCAACCAGCTGCCAAGCAGGCTCCAATAGCCCCAGCGCCGGTACCATCCGGCGGCTCTGGAGAGCTGTTGTTCGGAGACGGGAAACCAACGCCGGTCCGCATAGGCGGTGAGAAAGCGGCCCAAAACCCAGTTCACCACCGATCCAAGCACATTGCCGAGCGTGGCCGTCATGACCAGCAGTAGTGCAGAGTGACCCCCGGACAGCAGCAGCCCGACAAGCACCGCCTCGGATTGGGCAGGGATCAAAGTCGCGGCCAGAAACGCCGCGAAAAACAGACCAAGGAGGGCGATCATCCTATCCCTGCGTTGGCCAGTGACGGTGCAGATCGTCGATGATGATCGCGTGTTGATGCGGTGTGGTGCCAAATTGGCGCATGTGGGGATGGTCCGCCGGCAGGTCCTCATGGTCATGGAGGATCACGTCGGGCGCGTTCTTGGGCCAGAGCCGCAGGCAGGCAAGGATGCCGAGCCCGGAGAGGGCTGCCAGCACGACCAGTGCTGGCAATGGGCCAAGCCCCGTCATCAGCCAGCCTGACAGCGGATAGGTCAGCAGCCAGCAGGCGTGGGATAGCGCGAACTGCGCGGCAAAGATTGCAGGGCGGTCTTCGGCATGGGCGGAGCGGCGCAGCAAACGGCCCGAGGGCGTTTGTGTGCTTGAATAGCCGATCCCAACCAGAAACCACGCCACCAGCACGCCTGCCCAGGATAGATCGGCAAGGGCAATGACAGCCGCAAGACCAAGAAGCGCCCCCACCATCAGGGTGGCCCCGGCGATCATCACCGGACGGTCCTTGAGCGTGTCGAGCACCCGCGGCAGCGCCAAAGACGCCAGCATCGACCCGGCCCCGAAGGCAAAGAGGGTCCAGGCAAGCGCGCTCTCGGAGAGGCCAAGCTCTCCGCGTATCAGCACAACCGAGTTCACCAGCACCATGGCTCCGGCAGATGCGACCGCGAGGTTCAGGCACAAGAGCCCGCGCAGCCGAGGCGTGGCAAGGTAGATCCGAATACCGCGTGTGGTGCGGGCATAGATCCCGCGCCGCGTGCTTGGCTTGGGGCTGGGCAGGAGCACCGAGACCACAAGCAGCGCAGATCCCAGAAACCCGATCGCCGTGCCGAGGAACAGCGTGTTGTAGGCCATCACGGTCAACAGCAGCGCGGCCAGCGTCGGGCTGATGATATTTTCGAGATCATAGGCGAGACGCGACAGTGACAGCGCGCGGGTGTAGCGCTCCTCTTCGGGCAACACATCCGGAAGGGTTGCCTGAAAGGTGGGCGTAAAGGCGGCGGAGGCCGATTGCAGCAGGAAGATCAGCACATAGACCTGCCAGATCTCGGTCACGAAGGGCAGGGCGATGGCAACCCCGGCGCGAACCAGATCGAGGATCACGAGCAACTGGCGCCGGTTCACACTGTCGGCAAAGGCCCCGGCCACCGGCGCAATCCCCACATAAGCGACCATCTTCAGGGTAAAGACAGTGCCGAGCACCATCGCGGCGCTGTTGCCCGCCAGGTCATAGGCCAATAGCCCAAGCGCGACCGTCGACAGCCCCGTGCCCAACAGGGCGACGACCTGCGCGAGGAAAAGATGTCGGTAGGTGCGGTCTGCCAAAATCGAGAGCATCAGAAACCTCGGCGGGCTGGGGCGGGTCGACCGCGGGAATGATCCGGGCTGGGCGTGGGCTGCGCCATGAACAAGCGCTAGCGCCGCCAGAAGGATATGGCAAGGCGACAAACGGGCGCCGCGCCGGTGACAAATCCGATCCTTGAACGACGCAGGCGATTGGCCCTTTTGAAGAAATCATGGCGCCAACCCCGTCGAATGTCGTATGAACGGGCGCGGCCGCACTGGTTCACGACATCTGAAGGACACCCGATGACCCAAACCGTCTACATTCTCAATGGGCCCAACCTGAACCTTCTGGGCACCCGCGAGCCCGAGATCTATGGGCGCGAAACGCTGGCCGACATCGAGGCGCGGTGTCGCACGCTGTGCGAGGGGCACGGGTTTGAGCTTATGTTCCTGCAGTCCAACCACGAGGGCCAGCTTGTCGACTGGATTCAGGAGGCCCGGACCTCGGCCTGCGGTATCATCATCAACCCCGCAGCCTATACGCATACCTCTGTCGCCATTCGCGATGCGCTAAGTGCCTGCGAGATGCCGATCTTCGAGGTGCATCTGTCGAATGTACATGCGCGCGAGGCCTTTCGGCACCATTCCTATGTGTCGGCGATTGCGACCGGGGTGATCGCGGGGTTTGGCTCTTTTGGCTATGTCGCCGCGCTAGAGAAACTGGCGCAGGACGTTGGAGCCTGAACGCCCTACCCTCCTAACGGACGGAGGTGTGGCTGGTCTTCTCCCATAGCTGACGCGGGGTAGCACTGTCTGCGGGTGGCCGCGGTTTTGCACCGGTTTTGAGGTTCCTATGAGCACAAGTGGGGATCGGCGCAGGCCGGCGCGCGCCCCTGGGCGGGTCCGACTGTGCCCAATACGCCCGACATCTTGCGTCTCACATTTTGTCCCCGCACGTCGGGTTTTTTTGGTTTGCGCCCTTTGAAAGAACACGCCACAAATCCGGCTGTAAGGGAGGAAAACTAGAAATGACTGACATAACAAGCGGTTATGCCGCCTCAGAGGGTGCCGCGCACGCGCAGCTGGACCGTGCGCGCCTGGACCCCGAACTCTATAACGAGGATCAACTGCCCACCACCGCCGCCGAGCGCACATGGAATTGGCTGTCGATTTCGGCGCTTTGGGTCGGGATGGTGGTCTGTATCCCAACGTATCTTCTGGCGTCCTATCTGATTGGCGCGGGAATGAGCTGGGATCAGGCGGTTCTGACCATTCTGGCGGCCAATGCCATCGTGCTCATCCCGATGGTGCTGGTGGGCCATGCCGGCACCAAATACGGCATCCCGTTTCCGGTGCTGTTGCGCGCGTCCTTTGGTCCCGTGGGGGCCAAGATCCCGGCTGTTGCCCGTGGGATCGTGGCCTGCGGCTGGTTTGGCATCCAGACATGGGTTGGCGGTTCTGCGATCTTTGTGATCGTCAACAAGCTCACCGGAGGCGCGCTCGCGGCGGAGGCGCTGCCGCTTCTGGGGATCAGCCTTGGCGAATTTGTCTGCTTCTTGGCGTTCTGGGGCCTGCATCTCTACTTCATCAAGAACGGCACCGAGTCGATCCGCTGGCTTGAGACCTATGCCGCGCCGTTCCTGCTGGCGATGGGGCTTGCGCTCCTGGCATGGGCCTATTCTGCGGCGGGCGGATTTGGCGAGATGCTCTCCACCCCCAGCGCCTTTGATGTGGGCCAGCCCAAAGAGGGGCAGTTCTGGGCGGTGTTCTGGCCAAGCCTGACGGGTATGATTGGCTATTGGGCGACGCTTGCGCTCAATATTCCGGATTTCACCCGTCACGCCCGCAGCCAGAAAGATCAGTTGGTGGGGCAGATGGTGGGTCTGCCGATCCCGATGGCGTTGTTTGCCTTTATCGCCTCTGCTGTGACCTCGGCCACGGTTGTGATCTTTGGTGAGGCGATCTGGGATCCGGTGCAGCTCTCTGAACGCATGGGCGGCTCTGCGGTGATCATCGCGCTTTTTGCGCTGATCGTGGCGACGCTGACGACAAACCTTGCGGCCAATGTGGTGGCCCCGGCGCATGGGTTTGCCAATCTTGCGCCAAGCAAGATCAACCTTAAGCGTGGCGGCTATATCACGGCAGCCATCGGGATCGCGATGTTCCCGTGGATTCTGGTGAACCACATCGTTGGGTGGCTGATTGCCTATTCCGCGCTTTTGGGGCCGATCGCGGGCGTGATGCTGGCGGATTATTACCTCTTGCGCAAAACCCGGCTCGAGGTTGCGGATCTCTTTAAATCAAACGGCATCTATGCGGGGCACAATGGCACCAACTGGGCCGGTGTCCTGGCGCTGGTCATCGGCATTCTGCCAAATCTGCCGGGCTTTCTGGCCGGGGTGGGGCTTACGGATGGGACCTCGCCGTTCTTTGCGATGATCTATACCTACGCCTGGTTTGTGGGGCTCTTTGTTGCGGGCGCGGCCTATTTGCTGCTCTCCAAAATGGTTAACAAATAACAACTGTTGCTCCGGGGGAAGACCCCGGAGCGCCTTGATTTTAGCGCCAACTATCCAGCGTCTAGCGACAAAAAGCACCCTCAACTCAAAATGTTGACATGATTCGGTCGAGTGGTTAACAAAAGGTAAACGTCAAGTAACAAGTTTATCGTCGGTGGCGTTTTGCGGACCGGTGACGGGTGAGGGACAAAATGCAGCAGTTGAAACAGAGGCAGGATTTCACTGCCCGGTCGGCGCACACCAGCAGAACAGAGACCTCGCGATCTCCTACTCAGATCAAGACGATTTCCACGTCCGGCAATATCAAGCTGGCCCTCAAGAGCAGGCCTGACGCGGAGGGGCCCGCTGATGCGGCCAACTTGCCGCCCAAAGCCCAGCCCAAAGCGCTTTCAGCTGGCCCCCGACAGGACGCCCCGACCGCATCTGAACACGCATTTGGATCAGGTGGCGATTTTGGCGGCCAGCCGCGCGGAGCGGGTTTTTTGTCCGATGAACGCTTTGCCAAACCAGCTTTGGCGGCAGCTGCTTTGGCGGGGCTCCTGATCCTCGGCGCCACCACATTTGCGCTGTTGCCAGAGACCGAGGTCCCTGTAGAGGTGTCGCAAACCGCCGCGGGAACTGCCACGCCCGGGCCTTCTGACAACCTCGCTCGCTTGATGCAGGTGGCGGCAGTTAACCCGTCACCTGCTTCGGCAGAGGTCGCGCCCGCCGCTGACACCCCCGCAATGGCCGCGGCTGCAACGGGGGCAGGCGATGACATCATGTCGAAGATGACCGCCAGCACCTTGGCCGCGCTGCGCAGCCCTGCGCCGACTGCTGCGGCTCAGACCGACACTGGCGGGCGAGCGCCCCAGGCCGGGGGTGGTGCGCTTTATCAGTTGGTGATGACGGCGCATGCCCAGGGGCAGTCGCCAGCCTATATCGACCAAATGCTCAACGCCGCCTATCAGCGCGGCCAGATCTCGGTGCCAGAGGGGCTTGTTCGCGCCGATGGACGTGTCGACACGACCACCATACTGAGCCTTTTTATCCATTGATAACAGAGAAATAGCCCCGTGTTTTCCAGTGCGACTGGCGACGCGGTAGCAAGGCAAAGATCAAGAGCGAGCGCCAAGCTCGACAGGACGATACCATCTAAAATTGTTCTTCAGGGGGACCGAATGAGAAGATTGATCGCGGCTGCGGTGCTGGGCGTGTCTGCGCTCTGGGCGCAGGCAAGTGCAGCGCAAACCTGTGGTGGCATGTACACGGTTCAGCCCGGAGACAGCCTCTCGGTGATTGCGGATCGGCTCTATAAGAATGCGGGCATGTGGACTGCGATCCACAACCGCAACATAGCCGCCATCGGCCCCAAACCCGGATCGATCCGGGTGGGGATGCGGCTGGAGATCACCTGCCTCAATGGGTTGCCCGTTGGTCTTGAAGGCGGGCGCGCACTGAGTGCGTCCGCCCCGACAGAGGCGACGCCGGTCCAGATCGTCGCAGGCAATGCCACGGTGCGCCAGAAGATCAACCTTCTGACGGGGGATGATTTTGAACCCTTTACCGGAAAGTCCCTGCACAACGGCGGGCTGCTGACGGATCTGGTGAATGCGGCCATGACCGAGGCCAACCCCGCGCAGGGGTTTGCGATCCATTGGGTCGACCATTGGGCGGCGCATTTCGACCCGCTCTTGTCCAATGCGCTCCTCGACATCGGGTTTCCGTGGTACAAACCCAATTGCGCCGAGTTGCCAGACAACTACCGCTGTCAGAACCTGCTGTTCTCTGACCCGCTTTTTGAGACCTTGACCCTGATGTTCGCGGATGCGGCGCGCCCGGTATCTTTTGGCAGCGACGAGGACCTCTACGGCAAATCGATCTGTCGCCCCAAAGGCTATGATACCTCTATTTTCAACGAAAACGGCCGCAACTGGCTGCGCGAGGACAAGATCACGCTGGTGGTCGGCGCAACGCCCGGTGACTGCTTTGACATGGTGCTTGAGGGCAAGGCCGACGGGGTGGTGCTGAATGAATTCACCGGTCGCGACAAGATGAAGGAAATGGGGATCGTGGAGCGCATCCAGGTGGTGCCACAACCGATTTCGATTCAGTCGCACCATGTGGTTGTCCATAAGTCCCACCCGCAGGCCCAGGAGCTGTTGGCAATTGTAAACACCGGGCTGCGCGGGATCCGGGAGGATGGCTCCTATCAGGCCATCGTCGAGGACCATCTGGCACGCGTCTGGGCCGGATTTTGACGGGGGCGAGGATGCAACGCGATTTGGCTTTCTGGATCGGGCGCCTGCTTTTGGTGGTTGGGCTGCTGTCGGGGGTGGCCCCCAGTGCTGCCCGGGCGATTTGTGATGTGGATTATGTGGCCCAGCCGGGGGATAATCTTTTTACCATCGCGGAAGCCCATTACGGGGACCGCGATCGCTGGACGGTGATTTATTATCGCAATCAGGGCGAGCTGGCGGGGCCTTCGGTCATTCCGGGGCGCACGCTGTTTATTCCCTGCCCACCCAATATGCCAATCGAGAGCGCCCCCGCTGACGCGGTCGTGACGCAGGAGACGACTCCGGCCCCAACGGTGCAGCCCGCCGCAGAGCTCAATCTCTTGACCGGTGGGCAGTATGCGCCTTTCACCGATCCTGATCTGCCTGAACAAGGGCTCATCACCGAGCTTGTGCGCGCCGCGCTGGAGGTGGCCCCGTCGCCGGTGCCCTACGCGATTGGCTGGGACAATGATTGGAGCCAGCATCTGTCGCCAAAGCTGGAGAGCAAGCAGTTCGACATGGGGTTTCCCTGGGCAAAACCGGATTGTGCGGCTGACCCGAGTGCGGTGCGCTGCATGCGCTATCACTACTCCGATCCGCTAATGGAAGTCCCGGTGATGCTCTTTGTGCGCAGCGGCGGGGGCATGGTCTACGGCAGCGACGCGGACGTGATTGGCAAGACTCTGTGCCGCCCGCTGCGCGAGGATGTCTTTGATCTCGACACAGCAGCGCGGCGCTGGATCAGCGACGACAAAGTGACCCTTGTGCAGCCTGCCGCTGCCGGCGACTGTTTGCGAATGGTGGCCGACGGGCGTGTGGACGCGGCGGCTCTCAATCTCTTTGTGGGGGCGAGCGCGCTGGTGGCCGAAGGGCTGCGGGGGCGGGTCGAGCCGCTTGAAAAGCCGCTGTCGCAGGTGAGTCTCCATGTGATTATCTCAAAGACCCATTGGCGCGGCACCTCTCATCTCTATCGGATGAACGCCGGGTTGCGCCACCTGCGCGAGAGCGGGCGATACGATGAAATCGTAAGCAGACACATGGAGTTGTTCTGGTCGGGCCTCCAATAAGATCCGCTGCAGCCTTGCCATATCGGAAACAATGTCCCGGTGATCTTCGTGATTATCGGTTGATTTTGAATTACAAATATCTCTTTGAGCTTCGAGGGAATGATGAAACTGTGCTTGTTTAACGGCACGGGAAGGATTCTGATGGATACTGCCTGCTAGTGTTAACGAGGACCAAGTATGAAACGGAGACCGAAGCGGTGCGCGATTGGTTGCAGTCATTTTTTGTAGCTCTGGGGAACCGGACGTATCTGCCAACCTGGATCGCACTCTTTGTCGTTGGCATCGCCTTTGCCTATGCAGAGAGACAGAACCAGATCATCAATGATCAGGAACTGCGCGCCGAGGTGCAGGCAGAAGTCGGGCTGATCCGATCCCATCTCGAAGGCAAGCTGACAGCAGATGTGCAGCTGATCAAAGGTCTTGTCGGGGCGTTGATGGCTGAACAGCTGATGACGCAGGAAACCTTTAACGAGGTGGCCTCTTACGCTGCCGGTGATCGGCATGAAATCCTGAACATCGCCATCGCGCCCGATCTGGTTGTCACCATGGTCTACCCCTACGAGCGCAACAAGGCGGTGCTCGGCCTTGATTACAACAAGAACGAAGCCCAGCGAGAAGCCGTCATGCGCATGCGTGACAGTGGCGAGATCGTGTTGGCCGGTCCGGTGAACCTCGTGCAAGGGGGCACGGGGTTTATCATTCGCTACCCGGTCTTTGCCGGTGAAGGCGCGGATCGCAGGTTCTGGGGTATGGTCGCGGCCGTGATCGACGCCGATGCACTTTATGCGGAGGCGGGGCTCGCGGCAGAGGACCTGCCGATTGAAATCGCACTCAGTGGCCGTGACGGGACAGGCCATCAGGGCGGTGTTTTCTACGGGGATCAGAACATTCACGACCATGATCCGATTGTGACGGATGTGTTTCTGCCAACCGGCACCTGGGAATTGGCGGCGATTCCGCGTGGCGGCTGGCCCAAACAGCCCGGGAACCTGCTAGAATTGAGGCTGGTCCTTTTGGCGGCCGGGATCTTGATCATTGTGCCGACGTTCATGGCATGCCGGCTCTCTGCGGTGCGGCGGGCGACCATCAACACGCTGCGCAAACGTGAAACCGAGCTGGAGCGCAATCAGGCGGAGCTTGAACAGCTCTCGACCGTGGCGCAGAACGCATCGGACAGCATCGTTCTGAGCGGTCCAGATCAGCGGATTTTCTGGGTCAACGAGGCGTTTTCGCGCATGACTGGCTACACGGTTGACGAGGCCGTCGGCAAACGTCCCGGCGAGCTGTTGAACGGACCTGAGACCGACCCGGCCACCATCCGCGAGATCAGCGAGTATATCTCGCGCGGGGAGCGGCTCCACCGCGAGATCCTGAATTACACCAAAAGCGGCAAGACGATTTGGGTCGATACCAATCTTGTGCCCGTGCTTGATGAGGACGGCGAGATAAACATGGTGATTGGCATCGAACGCGATGTGACCTCGCAAAAGCAGAACGCGGCAGAACTGGCGGTGGCCAAGGTTGCGGCAGAGCAGGCAGATCGCACCAAGACGGAATTTCTCGCCAATATGAGCCATGAGATCCGCACCCCCATGAACGGCATCATCGGCATGGCGGATCTCCTGTCGGAGACGGAGCTACACGAGGATCAGGAGCAATATGTCCAGATCATCCGCACCTCCTCGAAGGCGCTGTTGAAGATCATCAACGACATTCTGGATCTCACCCGGATGGAGTCCGGCAAACTCTCGCTGGAGCCTGTCGATTTCGATCTTGAGAGCTGCATCGAGAATGCTGTTGATATTCTGCGTCCCGTCGCCAGCGAAAAGGGGCTGGATCTGACCGTCAATTACGCCTCGGGGCTGCCAAGAACCGTACGGGCTGATGATGGACGCCTGCGACAGATCCTTGTGAACCTCGTGGGCAATGCAGTGAAATTCACGGCCTCCGGTCGCGTGGACGTGCGCGTGCTCTGCGCATCAACCAACCCCTACCGGCTGACGATCGACGTGCAGGACACCGGGATCGGCATGACGTCAGCACAGCTGCACAATATCTTTGATCGGTTTTCGCAGGCAGATGCGGCGACCACGCGCTCCTTTGGTGGCACCGGCCTCGGGCTGACGATCTCGCGCTTGCTGGCAAAGCAGATGGACGGGGATATCACCGTGTATTCCGACCCGGGACGAGGCAGCTGTTTCTCGCTGCATATCCAGTGCCAGGCGCCCCTTGGCCTGCCCGGGCATATTGACGCCGACGAAGCGCCGGATCTCGATCTGATCTATGGCTGCAAGGTCCTGCTGGCCGAGGACAATCGCACCAACCGCCTGTTGATCCGCAAATACCTCTCGGATCTCTCTGTCGATCTGATCGAAGCCAGCAATGGCCAAGAGGCGGTGGAACTCTGCGCGCATCATCGTCCGGATCTGATCCTGATGGATATGTCGATGCCGGAAATGGACGGGCTCACGGCGACCCGTCTGATCCGCATGCCGCAAAACCCGCACCAACCACCAATCGTGGCTTTGACGGCCAATGCCTTTGCAAGCGATCGGGAGGCTTGTCTGGCGGCCGGGATGAACGGCTTCTTGTCAAAGCCCATCAACAAGCGCGAGCTCTTGCACGGAATGGCCGGTGTGCTTGATGACCCTGACAACCTCAGACGCGTTGCAAGCGGCTGATCGCGTGACCCTGAGGTGATCTGCAGGTCCAAGGTCAGAAGATCGGGCGTCATACCCAATCAGAAAACCCAAGGCCGCAAACACGGGCCTTGGGTTTTATCGTTTGGATGCGCGGAGCGGTGCAGGCGCCGATCCGCAGTAGAGTCATGCCCGCGCCGTTTGCGGCAGAACAAAGACGGCGGCATCTGCGGGCACTTTTCCGATGCGCAGGTCGCATCCGTAGACCTCTGACAGGCGTTGATCGGTCAGAACGTCCGCCACTGTTCCGGCACCTGCGGTCTCTCCGCCGGTCATGACATGCACGTGATCGGCATACATCGCGGTGAGGTTCAGGTCGTGCATCACCGCAACCACCCCGCCACCGCCATCCGCAAACTGGCGCGCGATATCCATCACCGTCAGCTGATGGGCGATGTCGAGACTGGAGACAGGCTCGTCCAGAAACAACCAGCAAGGTTGCCCCTCCCGCATCGGAGCGCCGACCTGCGCCAGAACCCGCGCCAGCTGGACCCGCTGTTGTTCGCCTCCGGAGAGTTCCTGATAGGAGCGCCCGGCATAGCCCTCAAGGTCCACGCGGGCCAGTGCCTCAAAGGGAAGCCGCGTGTTCTGTGCCTCAGGCCCGGCCATCAGCCCCAGTCGCACTACCTCCAGCACCGTGAACGGAAAGGCGAGATGGGCGGCCTGTGGCAACACCCCGCGCAGGCTTGCCAGCTCCCAGGCGGCGTAGTCCTGCAACAGCCGCCCGTTGAGGGAGATCTGTCCCTCTGACGGCAGCTCTGCAACCAAGGCCTTGAGCAAGGTGGACTTGCCGGAGCCATTTGGTCCCACGATCGCGGAGAGCGCCCCAGCGCGTGCCGCGAACGTCACATCCTTCAGGATCTGCTTTTTGCCGATCGAGAGGGAAATCTGCTGTGCATGCAAGGTCATTGATCCACCATCCCCCGTCGTTTCAGCAAGATCCACAGAAACACTGGCGCGCCAAGGACGGCTGTGACGATGCCGATTGGCAGTTCGGCAGGCGCGATGATGGTACGGCTGATGAGGTCGGCGCCAAGCAGCAGCGTCGCGCCAAGGAGGGCCGCATTGGGCAAAAGCGTGCCATGATCCGGCCCTGTGGCAAGGCGCAGCACATGCGGGACCACGATGCCTACAAAGCCTATGCCCCCGGTGGCCGCAACGGCGACGCCGGTGGCCGCAGCAACCGAGAAGATCGCGGCGTTTTTCATGCGCTGAACTGAAATGCCCATATGGGCGGCGGCCGCTTCTCCAAGCGCCAGACAGTTCAACCCATGCGCAAGCCATGTCGCACCCGCGATGGCGATCACGATCACTGGACCTGCGATCATGGATTTCTCCCATGTGGCCCCGGCAAGGGAGCCCATCTGCCAGAATGTCAGGTCACGCAATTGGTTGTCGTCGGCCATATAGACCAGAATGCCGGAAACCGCGCCTGCAAGCGCTCCGAGTGCAATCCCCGCCAGCAGCATCGTTGCCACAGACGTGCGCCCGGCGCGGGTTGAGACACGGTAGAGGATCAAGGTGCTCCCCCAGCCGCCGACAAAGGCCGCAGCCGGGGTTACATAATGACCAAAGAGGCCCTGCACCCCGACCGGAAGCAGGCCCCCGAGAACAATCGACAGGATCGCGCCAAGACCTGCGCCGGCTCCCACGCCGACAAGGCCCGGATCGGCAAGCGGGTTGCGAAACAGGCCCTGCATCACTGCCCCCGAGACCGCAAGCGCGGCCCCCACCAGGACACACAGGAGCACGCGCGGCAGGCGAATGTCCCAGAGGACAACGCGCTCCATTGTGCTGAGGTCCTGACCGGAGAGGAGTTTGCCAAGCGCCCCCCAGAGCGAGGTACCAGAGGCGCCGAGGGCGAGGTTTACAACGATGGCAAGGGCCAGCAGCACCACAAGAACGACGCTCAGGCGGCGCGCGAGGATGCGGCGATCAAGCTGTCTGATGTCGCGCGCATAGGGCCCGGGGGAGGGGTCACTCAGTGCCACCATGGTTCAGATCTCACCATATAAAGCGCGGGCGAGTGTCAGCGCCGCATCCGCTGTCCGCGGACCAAACCCCAGTAGATAGAGGCCATTCATGCGCACAACGGAGCCCGTCTCGGCCGCGGGGGTGGTGACGATGGCGGGCAGCGCGAGAAGTGTCTCGTCGGGCATGCCGTGGTCGCCGCCGCGATCCATCATCAGGATCACATCCGGCTGCGCGCGGGTCACGGCCTCGTCGGTCATGAGCTTGTAGCCCTCAAACTCCGACAGCGCGTTGACGCCCCCCGCGAGGGCGATGATGCCATCGGCGGCTGTATTTGTCCCCGAGGCCATGATGCGACCGCCACGCGTGGAAAGGACAAACAAGACGCGTTTGCGCTCGCTGTCGGGAAGGCGTGCGACGCGCTCGGCCACTGCTACCAGTTCGCCCTCTACTTTGTCGGCGAGGGTTGCGGCCGCGTCGGGTTCGCCAATGGCCGCACCCACGGCGTTGATCTTGTCGACGATGCCTTGGGCACTGAAGTCATCCGGCACTTCGACAAAGGTGATGTCGGCCTGTTTCAGGACTGCCAGCGTTTCTGCCGGGCCTGCGCCCGCCTCGGAGACGATCAGGTTTGGGTTCACGGATAGCACCCCCTCGGGTGCAAGGGCGCGCATATAGCCCACATCGGGCAGGGCCTCGGCCTCTGCTGGATAGCTTGATGTGGTGTCGCGGGCGACAATTTTGTCCTCTGCACCAAGGGCATAGATGATTTCCGTAACGGAGCCTCCGATCGAGAGGATCCGGTCTGCGGCCTGCGCCACCGGTGCCGTCATCAGGCTGGCGGTGGCCGTCGCGACCAAGAGAAGGTGACGCATCACACGGTCTCCTCTGTGTGCAGACGGGGCAGGGTGGAGAGGATGTCGGCCCATGCGGGGCGGCTGTCGCGGGCCTCGGCGTTGCGGCCAAAGATCTGTAGGATGATGTTGCCCTCCCCGTCAAAGGCCTCGAGCGAGAGCGCCGGGCCGCGCTGGGTCGGTTTGTTGACCACATAGACTTCTTTGATGTGATCAAGGCGCAGGTGCAGGTTGAAGCGTGGATCCATCACGTTCTGCCAAGGCCCCATCGCGCGCAGGGTCTCGATGGGCCCGCTGTGGATCTGGATACAGCCGCGATTGCCGACAAAAAGCATGATCTCTGTTTTGCTCTTGGCCAGTGCCTGCAGGGCGGCGTCCACGGCTTCGGGGGGCACGCGCTCCACAAAGGGCGCGCCGACGATGCGATAAGCGCCCAAGCGGTTCATCTTGAGCTTGGAGGTCAAGCGCAGGAATTGATGGGTATCGGTCATCTTGCGCCATTCATCGCGCAAGACTTCGCATTTGGCAGGGTTGCTTTTGGGCGCCTCTACGGGTTTGCGCGCGGCCACCTCGAGCACATCGGAGGTGTCGCCGCTGGCCAGCGCTGCCACCACCTCGTCCCAGGCCGCGTGATCGGAGGTCTCGCGCAGGTGGATCTTGTGGACGGCATCGCCCGCGGCATCAAAGATCTGGATCGAGCGCTTGGGGCCGGTGTCGGTGTCTTCATTCAGGGCAAAGGCGTGGATCCAATGGCTTGGAAAGAGGCGCAGGTCGATTTCTGGCTGCAGAATCATCGCGGCATGCGGGCCGCTCTTATAGTTGCCATAGACGCCAACGCGTTCATGCACGCAGGAGGCATTGCGGGTGAGCGCCATGACCTCGCCGAGGCGTTCGATCTGGGGCATCACCGCGTCGGGATGGGCGTGCAGCCGGGTCACGCCTCGCCCGGTATAGGCCGCGAGCAACTGTGCCTCGCGGATCTGAAAGCGGTCGCAAAAATCCCGCGCACGCAAAGCGTTATGCTCTGCGCGCAGGTCGCGGATAACTTGGGGAGACAATGCACTCTGGGCATTGGCGGAAGGGGAATGTGCCTGATCCATCAGGGTCCTCGAACTTTGGGTTGGGAGACTGCTGGCTTGCGCCCTCATGGTTCGGGGCGTTCAGGCTGACGTCCGAGACGATCCGTGTGCATCGGCTCGGGATAATTCTTGACAGATTTAATAAATCATTTTAGAGGCCGCAAGAGTGAACGCTGAAAGATCGGAATATTTCGATCCTTGAGGCGCAAGATACCAAGCCAGCCCCGGGCGAGCATGCGGAATCCAACTGCAGAAAGAACATGGGGACGACATGCAAATCAAAGACATGCGCGGGGTGCTTTTGTGCTCCGCTTCGGCAATGGCATTGGCGCTGAGCGCACCGGTGGCGAAGGCTCAGGACGTAAGCGAAGAGGACGGCTTCCTCGGGCTCTTGGTGCTTGGCAACAACAAACGCGAGGTGCAGACCGACACCGCAGCGCCTGAAACGGTCATCAACGCCGAAGAAATTCAGGACCGTCAGGCCAGCAGCATTGCCGAGCTCATCGACTCTGTGCCCGGTGTGGCGCTGGTGAATTCCGGCACCCCGACGGGGGCGGGGATCAACATTCGCGGACATGGTGCGGATGGCACCTATGGCGCCAACCAAAAGGTCCAGATCCAGATCGACGGGGCCTCGGTCGGCTCCGAGGAGCTCTATCGCATCGGCACCCAATTGACGACCGATCCTGAGCTCTATCGCGAGGTTTCCGTCATTCGCGGCACTGTGGGGTCGTTTGAATATGGCTCCGGGGTGATTGGCGGCGTGGTGCGGCTTGATACGATCAATGCCTCGGATCTCACCGATGGTCAGGTCGGTCTCTCGGGACGGCAGACGCTGGGCTATCACGGCAATTCGAACGCGCGGATCTCATCGACGATCCTGGGCTGGCAACCCACTGAGAACCTTGAATTCTTGTTCAACTACACGCGGCGCGAGCAAGATGATTACACCGATGGCAACGGGGATGTCGTCAGCGATACCGCCTCTGAGGTTTCATCGCTGCTCTTGAAAGGCAAATACAGCTTTGGCGACAATGCGGCGCAATCCCTGACCCTGTCGTTCAATGAGAGCACATCGGACGAAAAAGACGTCCCCTATGATGCATTTGCGGGCAATGCGGCCTTTGGCAATGTGGACCGCCTGACCGAGACCAAATCGGCCGTGCTGGAATATGCTTACAACCCGCTGGGCAATGATCTGGTCGATCTCACGGCGACGCTGTCCTATGCGGATCAATACATCGAGCAAGAGCAGGTGAGTGGGACGCCCTTTGGTATTCAGGACGCCGATCACCGCTATGAGACAACCAAGCTCACTGTGAAAAACAGCGCGTTGTTTCAGGCGTTTGGGGCCAAGCACACCCTGCGTGCGGGGGCTGAAATCCTGCGAAAGGAACGGTTGAATGCGGCGTCGGCCCCGGGCGGTACGGATCAACGGCTGGCGCTCTTTGCGATTGATGAGCTTGATTTCGACAATGGCCTGACGGTGACACCGGCGCTGCGCTACGAACGCCAGGAGATCGAGGCCAGCACGGATGGCAACAACATCCGCGCGGGAGAGACCTTCAACAACAGCGCGCTCATGGGCGGGGTCTCTGCACGCTACGCGTTCCAGAACGGCTTTGCGGTATTTGGCTCGGTCGCCTATACGGCCGGTTTCCCGATCATCGACGATGTTGATTACGCCGACTATCCGACCTTGATGACCCAGACTGAAAAAGCGGTCACGCATGAGATCGGCGCGTCCTTTGACCGGGTTGGCGTATTTGCCTCCGATGATGTTGTGATGGCCAAGGTGAACCTCTGGCAGACCAGACTCTGGGACTACACCTCGTCGGGATCCAGCTTTGCCGAGTTTGACCGTCAGGACACCAAGGGCGTGGAGATCGAGGCCTCTTACAGCCATATGTCGGGGTTCTATGTGGATATGAACGCCAACATCAGCAGCGGCCATTGGACCAAATTCCAGAGCGGAACCAATGAGCGCTATCGCGAGCGCTATGATGGCATGCCGCCCACCAATCTGGCGCTGACCCTCGGCAAGAAGTTCAACGAACAGCTCGATGTGTCCTGGGAAGGCGCGTTCTTCAAGCGGTTCGAAGACACCCCCGGGTTTGCGGTGCACAACCTGCGGGCCTCTTACGACATCGACACGGGGTTCTTGAAAGAAGCCAAGCTACGCGTGGGCGTCGATAACCTTTTTGACAAGCAATATCAGACGCATCTGGCGACGCGCCCGGCGCCGGGTCGCAACATCAAAGTGTCGCTGACGGCGGCTTTCTAACCAAGGAGCAGAGACGAAGATGATGATCCAAAGCCAGGTTTACAAAGCCGTATGCGCGCTTGCTGTCCTCACCTCCCTCGGGGGGGCAGCCATGGCGCAGGACACGGCCACCCCGCCAACGGCCGTCCCTTCACCGGTCGGCGTCGCGATTGAACTCAATGCGTTGCAGGATCAGGCGGGTGCATGCCGTCTGTCTTTCATGGCGCAAAACAAGGCACAGATCGCCATTGAGACAGCCGTCTACGAGGCCGTGCTGTTTGATCGGGCCGGAGAGGTGATGCTTCTGACGCTCTTTGATTTTCGCGAGTTGCCGGCCGGGCGTCCGCGGGTGCGCCAGTTCGATGTTGCTGGTGTGGCCTGCGCGGATCTTGGGCGGGTGCTCATCAACGGCGCCAGCCAATGTCAAAGCAGCGGCGACGGTGATCTCTGCGAGGCGGGGCTTGGCCTGTCCAGCCGGACGGAAGTGGAGTTGTTGGGATGAGTGAGATCAGGGAGTTCTGGACGGCAATAAAGGCGTCCTTGCTGGAGGTGGTGGAGATCGGCGGGCCGGTGGTCGTGGTGCTTATTGGACTGTCGATCGTCAGTGCGGCGACGGTGTTATACAAGCTCTGGCAGTTCCGGCGCTCAGGCGTGGGGCGTCACCGGAGCATTTCCATGGCGCTGGAAGCCTATGAACGCGGCGATGCCAAGACCGCCCGCGCGCTGTTGGCCCAATCATCAAGCTATCTGGTTGCGCCCCTCCAGCGCGCCATGCAAGGCGGCGCTGGCCCAGATCATGCAAGACAGTCGGATCGTTGCGATGCGGAGGCGGAGGCCCTGTTTTCGCGCCTTGAAACCGGGCTTGGGTTTCTGGATCTGGTGGCGCAACTTGCGCCGCTTATCGGGCTGTTTGGCACCGTTCTGGGGATGATCGAGGCGTTTCAGGGACTTCAGGCTGCGGGCACCTCGGTTGATCCCACTGTTCTGGCCGGGGGCATCTGGGTTGCGCTTTTGACCACGGCTGCGGGGTTGGCGGTGGCGATGCCTGTGGCTGCCGTGCATGGCTGGCTCAGCGCAGCGGTGGAGCGTGACCGGGTGTTTGCCAATCACGCGTTGCGTCGGGTCTTTGCGCCCGACGCGCTCACCCCGGTGCAGTTGAGCCCGAAAGAGGCCGCCTGATGGCACTGCGCTTGGGATGTAAAAAGAGGCGCAGACTGTCGATGACTTCGCTCATCGATGTGATCTTTCTGCTGCTGTTGTTCTTTATGCTCTCTTCGACGTTTTCGCGCTTTGGCAGTGTCGACCTCATGGCCGCCAACGCCGGATCGGGGCGTTCCGATGAGACGCGTCCAGTGTTTTTGAAACTCGCGCCCACGCAGATGTCGCTGAATGGTGAAGCACTCGCTCTTGAGGGGCTTGGGATGCGCCTTGACGCCTTGCGGGCGCAACGGCAGGGGACGCCGCATCAGTTGTTGCTGAGCCTGTCCGGCGCGGTGACCTCACAGCGTTTGGTGGACGTGCTCGCGGTTTTGCGTCGCCAGCCGGATCTCGCCGTGACGGTGGTGGAGTAACCCATGCCGATAGAACGACGCACGAAAAAGAGCCACCGCGAGCCGACGATTGCGCTCATCAACGTGGTGTTCCTGATGCTGGTCTTCTTCATGGTGGCGGGATCGCTTGCGCCCTCACTGGACCCAACGGTGCGCCTGGTGCAAGCCTCAGAGCTGGAGGCCGCACCCCCGCCGGACGCTCTGGTGATCCGGGCCGATGGTAGCCTGCATTTTCGCGGTGCCGAGCTCACCTCTCCTGAGGCCTATGTGCGCATCATCTGGGAAGAGGAAGACGCCTTTACCGCGCGTCTGGTGCCGGACCGCGCCTTGCCGGCCAGCACGCTTTTGACCATCGCAAAGGAACTGCGCCGGCTTGGCGCAGAACGGGTGACACTCTTGTCAGAACAGAGCCTCACATGATTGCGCGTTCGCCTTTGATTGCCTGTGTATCGCTCTTTTGTGCGCTGGCTGCCCATGCGGCTCTCCTGGTGGATCTCGAAGAGACCGCTGTGGAAATCGAAGGGGGGGACACCCAAGCGCCCGCAGCGCTGGGCAGCAGTTTTGCGGACCTTGTTCAGGGCACTGCCACAACTGTCGAGGCTGATGCCACGCGCCACACCACGCCGGTTGATCCTGTTCCCCCCGCGCCGACAACGCAGGTGAGCGCCACACCAATCGCGCCGGTTTCCACGCCCGCTTCTGCGCCGCGCTCTGCTGCGGTCTCGGCGCCTGTGATGCCTGCTGTGCCCCCCGTGACGGAGGCTTCGCCCTCGCCGATTGCTGCGGCGGTGGCTCCTGTTGAGGCCCCAGCCCGCGAGGTTCAGCCCGACCAGGCCGAGGCTCTGGACACCGCTTCAGAGCTGGCACCTCAAGAGAGCCCGCGCCCGCTGCGCCGCCCCGAAGCTGCGCCACAGGCACGCGACAAGGCGGAAACGCAAGCCCCGGCAGCGCCTGCGCCGCGCGGCAACAGCACCGTCAACGCCCGCGCGGGCAGCGAGACGGGCGCAGAACAACAGCGCGCGAGCCAAGCCGCTAGCACCCGGCCTGCAGCGGGCAGTGGCGCGGGGAATGCGGCGGCGTCCAATTATCCGGGGCAGGTGATGCGCAAGATTTCCCGCGTGCGCAAACCCCGAACCTCGGTGCGGGGGGTGGCGCATGTGTCCTTTGTGATCGGCAGCGGTGGACAGTTGGCGTCGGTGCGCATTCGCAAGAGCTCCGGCTCGACAGAGCTCGATCAACTGGCGCTGCAGCAGATCCGCAGAGCCGCGCCGTTCCCGCCGCCACCCGTGGGCGCGCGGACGCAATACTCTATTGCGATCAAAGGCCGTTAGCGCCAGCGCGGATCGGCCAGTTCGGATTGAAACCGGCGCGGCATCAGACCGGCCTGAAACCATTTTAGAAAGCTCTCGATGGAGTAGACGGGCAGGCCGGTTGCGCGGCGGATATCATAGGCGAAGGGCACCATATTGGTGCACTCGAGCACGATGGCGCCGACCTCGGGGTGGGTTGTGCATAGCTGCTGTGCTGCGCCCAGCAGATCGGCGCGGCAGGCCTCGATGTCGATCTCAAGCCGGTCATTGAGAAAGCCATCGCAGAAGGCGCGCCCCTCTTCGGTGCCGACAACAGGCGTGTCTGCTGCGACGCCCGCTGCGGCCAAATGCGCCTCTGTAAGGGCGGGGCGAGAAACCGTGAGGATGCCAACCCTTTGTCCAGCCGGAAGCAGGGCTTGCACCATTGGAACCTGCATCAAAGAGGAGGCCGCGACTGGCACGCCGAGCGCATCCTTGATCTGGTCCTGAATGAGCGACAGGTACCCGCAGGTTGTGGTGATCCCATCACAGCCCATATCGACCAGATCGCGGCCAGCGGCGATGAAGTCCTCGACCAGCGCGCGCGGGTCCTGCCGCACGGCGCGATCCGGTGTCGCCCCGCGTACAACACGATATTGCATCGGAAAATCAAAGCTCTCGGCATGGCCGATGTCACCGGGTATGCGGGGAAAGCGTGTTTCCAGCATCAACACGCCGATGCTCGCGCCATAGACCGTTTTGCCGCCGCGTTGCATGGCTATCTCCGTTTTCGTTCTGCGGGCACCAAGGGCCGCCCCTCTACCGAATAGTGCTGCAATTCACCAAGGAGGAGGTCAAGAAACTCCTTGCCCAATTGTGACATGGGACGCGATTTTGAGGTGATCACGCACATATCCATGCGAATTGTCGGGCGAAACGGGCGCGTGATGACATCACCCTGCATGTCATAGTCGAACATGAACCGATCAAGGAGCGCCACGCCCATGCCTTCTTGCACGAAGCTCAGAAGGTTCTTGAACAGATGCGAATGCACGCGGGTGCGCAATGGCACGCCTGCGTCCTGAAAGGCTTCGCGCAGACGCCGGTGGGTCATGTGGTCCTGCCCCATCACAATAAAGGGCTCGCCTGCCAGCAGCTCCGGGGTGAGCACCTCATGACGGGCCAGTGGGTTGTCCTTGTGGAGCGCTAGCATGGTTTCCACATAGAGTGGGTAAACCGTGAGCGTGTCGTAAAGGAGCGGCATCTCGCAGACGCCGATCTCAAACAGCCCGTTCCAGACCCATTCCTGCACCTTGCTGGAATATTGTGATTGAAAGGAGATGTTGAGCTCGGGCCGATCTGAGGCAAAGCGTGCGATCAACCGGGGCATAAAGCCAAAGGACATCGCGTGCTGGGAGGCGATCTGCAGCTGTCCGAGCTTGCGCGTCTTGAGATCCACCATGGTCTGCGTGACCTTGCTCATCCCGCGCATCACTGTGTCGACCTCGGCAAAGAGAAGCTCTGCTTCGGGGGTAGGCAGGAGCCGCCCGTGAAGCCGCTCGAACAAAGCCATCCCGGCCTGATCCTCAAGTTGAGACAACAGGTTGGAGACGCCGGGCTGCGAAATCCCCAAGAGCCCCGCCGCACCCGTCACGGTGCCGGTCTCCACGATGGCGTGAAAGGCCTGAAGCTGGCGAAAGCGGAGTTTCATGACGGGTACATAAGTTTTGATGATGCTCTCATGATCAAATAGTATTT
This sequence comes from Ruegeria sp. TM1040, assembly GCF_000014065.1. Classification (NCBI taxonomy): domain Bacteria; kingdom Pseudomonadati; phylum Pseudomonadota; class Alphaproteobacteria; order Rhodobacterales; family Roseobacteraceae; genus Ruegeria; species Ruegeria sp. TM1040. Next base: position 360,521 of record NC_008044.1, read on the forward strand.
GAAATGATGATCTATTGTCGACAGTCTCGCAGGGAACAAGGTTTGGGGACGTGAGATGGCAACTCAGCATATTGTTGTGGTTGGTGCAGGCATCATGGGGGCCGCGAGCGCCATCTGGCTGCGCCGGGCGGGGCTGGAGGTGACGCTGGTGGACAAGGGGCGGCCCGGCATGGGGGCCTCTTATGGCAATGCCTGTATTCTGGCGCGTTGCGCGATGGTTCCTGTGACGACACCGGGGCTGATCGCGAAGGGGCCAAAGTATCTGTTGGACCCGAACTTTCCGCTCTATCTGCGGTGGTCCTATTTGCCCCGTCTGTTGCCCTGGCTTGGGCGCTATCTGAAACACGCAAATGATCAGGACACCCGGCGTATCTCGCAAGGGCTCGCGGGGATTGTGGGCGACAGTGTCGAGCAGCACAAAGCGCTCACCGAAGGGATGCCTGCGGCCAAATGGATCCAGGACAGCGATTACAACTTTGTCTACCGCGACCGCGCGGCCTTTGAGGCGGAGTCTTATGTGTGGTCGCTTAGGCGCGAGGCAGGGTTTGAGCCCGAGATCATTGAAGGCGATGACGTCCACGCGCGCGAGCCGATCCTGTCGCGGGACATGCGGCTTTTGGCGGTCAACAAGGACCACGGCTATATCCTCAACCCCGGCAACTATGTGCAGGATCTGGTGCGCCAGCTCGAGGAGATGGGCGGGCGGTTTGTTCAGGCCGAAGTGAAGGATTTTGACCTCATGGGAGGGCAGATCACCGCGGTGGACACCGATCAGGGGCGCATCGCCTGTGATCGGGCGGTGCTCTCGGCGGGGGTCTGGTCGGCGGCGCTTATGAAGCGGCTCGGGCTCGACGTGCCGCTGGAGGCAGAGCGCGGCTATCATATCGTCTTCAAGGACCCAAGCCAGCTGCCAACCGCGCCGATGATGCTGACCGAAGGCAAATTCGTGGCCACGCCGATGGATCAGGGGCTGCGCTGTGCGGGCATCGTGGAGTTTGGCGGGCTGAGCGATGTGAAGTCCAAGAAGCCGCTTGAGATGCTGCGCCGCACCGTCGCGCGCACATTCCCGAACCTCAGTCACTCTGCCGAGGAAGAATGGCTGGGCTTTCGCCCCGCCCCTTCAGACAGCCTGCCGCTTATTGGTGAAGTGCGCGGCAGCGGTGTCTTTACCGCTTTTGGGCACCATCACATTGGGTTGACAGGCGGGCCCAAGACAGGCCGACTGGTCGCGGATATGATCACGGGCAACTGGCCCAATGCCGATACCAGCGCCTTTGATCCAATGCGCTTTGCAACGCAATAACAAGAAACGAAAAAACGAACCAACACGGGAGACAAATCAATGACCAAAATGACGCTCAAGACCACTGTTGCCGGCGCTGCGCTGGTGCTTGCAGCCGGGGTGGCTCAGGCCGAGAAATGGGACATGCCGATGGCTTATGCGGCCTCGAACTACCACTCCGAGATGGGTGTGGTCTTTGCCGACAAGGTGCGCGATTACACCGGCGGAGAGATCGACATCACCGTGCATCCGGGTGGTTCGCTCTTCAAGGGCGGCGAGATCAAGCGCGCGGTGCAGACCGGACAGGCCCCGATTGGCGAACGTTTCATGTCGGCCCACGCCAATGAAGAGCCTCTCCTGGGTTGGGACAACCTGCCGTTTCTTGCCACCACCTATGCCGAGAACGACAAGCTCTGGTCTGTGGCCAAGGACAAGGTGAACGCGGCGCTTGCGGATCAGAACCTGGTCACGCTCTACACCTGCCCATGGCCGGGTCAGGGGTTCTACTTCAACAAGGAAGTGACCTCCTCTGAGGACACGCAAGGGGTGAAGTTCCGCTCCTATAACACCGCCACCGCGACTTTTGCCGAAGAGCTCGGCATGATCCCGGTGCAGGTGGAAGCCGCCGAATTGAGCCAGGCGCTTGCAACAGGCGTGGCCGAGGCATTCATTTCCTCCGGCTCCACTGGCTATGACCGCAAGGTCTGGGAACAGCTGAGCCACTACTACAAAGTGAACGCCTGGCTACCACGCAACTACGTGATGGTGAACAAGCAGGTCTGGGACGGGCTGAGTGCCGAAACCCAGGGCGCCATCCAGAAAGCCGCGGATGAGACCGGCGCTGCCTGCGCTGCGAAATCCGAAGAGCTGGCCAACTGGTACTTCGAACAGCTCGAGGCCAATGGCATGACCGTGGCCGACGCAGGCCCGGAGTTCCTTGCGGAGTTGCAGGCGATTGGCGCCAAGATGACAGACGACTGGCTGGCATCGGCGGGCGAGGACGGTCAGGCGATCGTGGACGCTTTTAAGGCCAACTGAACCGTATTGCCGCCTTGGCCTTCGGGGCGAAGGCGGCAGCTGTCTGAGATCCGTCTCAGCGGGCGCGAGGGGCAGACCCTCGCGCAGCCGCTCCCTCATTCAAAGGACTTGTTATGCGAGACTGGCAACCTGTTCTGGGCCTGCCTCTGTGGGTATGGCTTTTTGTTGTGCCAAGCGGCCTGATGCTGTTGTGCCTGTTTAAACCCGAGCCGATGCGGCGGGTGTTGCGGCCTTGGTGGGCGTTTCTTGACCGGATCTACAATGGAGCAGGTGTGGTCGCGGCGGTGTTCATGGTGACGATCCTTCTGCTGATCGTCGGACAGATGATCGCGCGCTGGGCGTCGCTGACCTTTCCCGGCTCTACCGAATACGCGGGCTATGCCATGGCGGCCACGTCCTTTTTTGCGCTGGCCTACACGCTTACACATGGCGGCCATATCCGGGTGTCGATCTTTCTCAATATCGGCGGGCGCCATCATTTCTGGCTGGATGCGGGGGCAATGCTGATTTCGGCGCTCACCGCCACGTATTTCGCCCGCTACGCTATCAAGACAAACCTGTTGTCGCATATGCTCAACGACCGCACGCAAGGGCAGGATTACGCGCCTGAATGGCTGCTGACCCTTGTGTCGATGTTTGGCACATGGCCGTGGAACTGGGGGCAGCTTTGGGCCGAAAGCGGGTCTGGCTGGGTCTACACTCCCGTCTGGCTACCGCAGCTGCCGATGTCGATCGGCACCGTTCTGTTGGCGATCGCGCTTTGGGATTACCTATCTCGGATGCTGGTCACAGGCGCGCCACAGATCAAAGGGGAGGCTCTGGAATGAGCGAGATCTACACCACAGTCATTTTCCTCTTTGTGCTGTTTGCGCTTCTGGGCGGGTCGGTCTGGATCGGTCTCGCGCTGATGGGCGTGGCCTGGGTCGGGATGGAGCTTTTCACCACCCGTCCGGCAGGGGATGCGATGATCACAACCATCTGGAGCGGCGCGTCGAGCTGGACGCTTACGGCCCTGCCGCTCTTTATCTGGATGGGCGAAATCCTGTATCGGACCCGATTATCGGAGGACATGTTCCGGGGACTTGCACCATGGATGCGGTTCCTGCCGGGGGGGCTTTTGCACACCAATATTGCCGGTTGCACAATCTTTGCTGCGGTCTCGGGGTCATCTGCGGCGACGCTCAACATGGTTGGCAAGATGTCGATCCCGGAACTGCGCGCGCGCGGCTATCCCGAGTATATGATCATTGGCACACTTGCGGGCGCGGCAACTCTCGGCCTGATGATCCCGCCGTCGCTGACTCTGATCGTCTATGGCGTGACCATAAATGAGAGCATCACCAAGCTGTTCATGGCGGGGGTATTTCCGGGTCTCGTGCTTGCCGGGCTCTTTATGCTCTATATCGTGGGCTGGCACTTCTTTGGCCCGGGCGAACGCCCAAAGCCGGAACCCCGTCTGACATTCGGTGAGCGGATTGCCGAAAGCCGGTTCCTGCTTCCGCTCTTCGGGCTCGTCTTTGTGGTGATTGGCTCCATGTATATGGGTTTTGCCACCGCAACCGAGGCGGCGGCCGTGGGGGTTCTGGGTGCTCTTGGGCTGTCCTTGATGCAAGGGAGTCTCAGCTGGGGAACCTTTGTCGAGAGCCTGATGGGCGCGACGCGTACCTCGGCGATGATCGCCTTTATCCTGATGGGGGCTGCATTCCTGTCGCTGTCGATGGGCTTTACGGGTCTGCCGCGGGCGCTGGCAGGCATGATCGAGAGCTACAACCTGTCGCCCATTGCGCTCATTGCGGTGCTGACGGTGTTCTACCTGATCCTCGGCATGTTCATGGATGGGCTGTCCTCGGTGGTTCTGACCATGGCCATTGTGGAGCCGATGATCCGGCAGGCCGGGATTGATGTGATCTGGTTTGGTATCTTCCTCGTGGTGGTCATCGAGACCGCACAAGTAACGCCACCGATCGGCTTCAATCTCTTTGTGCTGCAGGGCATGACCCGGCACGAGATCTCCTACATCGCCAAAACCGCTGTGCCGATGGTCGCGCTGATGCTGTTGATGGTGGTGATCCTGGTGGTCTGGCCGGAGCTCGCAACCTGGTTGCCAAACAACATCCGTTGATCCGTAAAAACGCCAAAGGCCCTTCTGCGTGAAGGGCCTTTGTGCGCAGCGCTGTGCTGTCTTGCGGGCGCTGATCTTTCAAAATTTAGCGAAATCTTTGGCATTTATATGCGTGGATTTCGCCTTTTCACCTTGATTTGCGGGGTGAAACTGATCTTGGCCGACCGGCATTTCACCAAAAATTAAATGCCCCTCCCGAAAACTTCTCTCTGTATGAAACCGGAGAGTATGATGTGGTCTAGCTGCCAAAACGACCCTGTCGAACGTGTCCTTGTGACCCTGTTGAGCGCGCCAGTAGAGCTGTGCGCCCCGCCCAGAATGTGCCGCGCTCCGGTCATTTGGCGGTGCGAGATCGCTTGACCTACGCTGCCGCCTCCTCCGCGCTCTTGCGCTGCCCTGACTCAACCCCACGCAGAGGACACTATGCCTAAGCTGAAGACTTCCTCATCCATCAAACGTCCTGGTTTTGGTGTGTTCCGTAGTATCCGTGCCAAGATGAGCCTGATCCTATTTGTCATGGGGGCGTCGTTTTGCGTCTTCGCCTACATGATCCACACGGTTCTGTCGGGCATCGACCGGGACATGACCACGCTCAATTCAAAGGATCTCCCGGGGCTGGAACTGGCGGGGGAGATTTCTCTGGCTTCTGAACAAGCCAAGAACACCATGTTGTCGCTGATTTCCGCCACCGAGGTTTCCGTGATCGACACGGCCTCGCGCGAAGCTGAGGCCGCCGCAGAGCATATGATGCAGTTGATCGGCCAGCTTGATGCGGAGATGCAGCCCGTGTTCGAAGCGCAGGCGACTCAGGTTGCGGGGGCGCTCTCGGATCTGGCTGATGCGCGGCGCGATGCGCTCAATAGCGAGGCGCAGATCGAAGCGGAAATCGAGGCTTTCAACATCATCGTCAATGACCTTGGGGAGCTGATGACGGGGCTGGTGCAGGCGGCATCGGTGGAGTTGAACCGTGGCGCGGCGAATACCTATGACGCCATCGACAAATCCCTGAAGCTCTTGGTCGAGCGCGATTTTCACAACTTGGAGCTGCTCCTCGAAGCGCGGGCCGAACTGAACCTTCTGGCGGGGGCTGCCGTGGCCTTTGGGGGTACCAAGGACAAGGAAACGATTGCGAGGCTGCAAGCGCTCGCTGACAGTTCTGATGCCCGCCTGCAGGAGATTTCCGAGGAGATTGAGGCGAACGCGCCCGAAATGCTGGATGTTTCGCTCATCCACAGCGCCCTCTTTACGCTGCAATCCGTGATTGCGCAGAGCCTGTTTCCGTCCGAGTCCCTGCGCCAAGCCGCAATGAAATCCCGCGCCGACACGGATCGGTTTATCGTCATGGCGATTGATGCGCAGCTGTTGAAGCTCTCCGCCTCTGCGGCGCGCACCAGCAAGGAAAACGGTGACACGCTGCGTGAGCTGATGACCAATGAAGTGGGCTTTCTCAATGTCCTGATGGAGATCAGCCAGCATCTGAACAGTTTTCAGGTTGCGGCGCTTGATGTGTTGACCGCCTCGGATGAACAGCAGGTGAAGGACGCGGCATTCTCGCTCTCGCAGGCGAGCCGCAATCTGGCGAATTACACCGATTTTCAGGACCCGCTTGTTGTCGAGCTTCTCAGCCGTGTGGCCGCCTTTGCCGAAGAGGAAGCCGGGCTTGCCGCCCTGCGCATGAATGAGCTTTCAGCGCGCGCCGCCGCCCAGGAGGCCACGCAGAAAACCGAGGCAACGGTGCTGGAAATTGCGGACCGTGCCTCTGAGTTTGCCGCCCAGACTCTTGGCGTCATCCGCACCATGTCCAGTGACATCTCGGGCGAAGTGGCAACGGCCAGCCGCAACATGGTGATTTCTCTGGCGATGGCTGCGGGCGTTTTCCTGACGGCCTTGCTGGTGACCCAGCTTCTGATCCTGCGTCCGTTGAACCGGATCAGTGCGAGCACGGAACGGCTTGCGGAGGGGGATCGCAGCCCTGTCACCGGGTTTGAACGCACCAGTACAGAGATTTACCGGATCGCGCGCTCGCTGTCGGTGTTTCGCGATGGGATCGTCGAAAAAGAAGAGCTCGAAGAGATGGCGGCCGCCGAACGGCAGGAGCGCGAACGGGTGCAGGCCAAGGCGGTCGAGGCGCTGGGCACGGGGCTGGAGCGCCTCTCCAGCGGGGATCTGACCGGCCACATCCACGAAGAACTCGGCGAGGGCTATGACCGGCTGCGGCTTGACTTCAACCGCACGCTCGACACCTTGAATGACACTGTCGGCCAGGTGATCGACACCTCTGCCTCCATTCGCAACGGCGCCTCGGAAATCAGCCAGGCCTCGCAGGACCTGTCGCATCGCACCGAAAGCCAGGCCGCGACGCTCGAAGAGACCGCCGCCGCATTGGATGAGATGACGGCCAGCGTGACCTCTGCCGCGGAAGGCGCGCGCGATGTGGAACGCACCTCGAACGAGGCGCGCAGCGAGGCCGAAGCCAGTGGCGATATCGTGCGCAGCGCGGTTTCGGCGATGACCGAGATCGAACAGAGTTCGGGCAAGATCGCGCAGATCATCTCGGTGATTGACGATATCGCCTTTCAGACCAACCTCTTGGCGCTCAATGCCGGTGTCGAGGCGGCCCGGGCCGGGGAGGCGGGGCGTGGCTTTGCGGTTGTGGCCTCCGAGGTGCGTGGCCTTGCGCAGCGCTCTTCGGATGCGGCGCTGGAAATCAAGAACCTGATCAGCGACAGCTCGAAACAGGTGGAGCGTGGTGTTGATCTTGTGGGCAAGGCCGGGGAGGCGCTGGACAACATCCTGAACCGCGTGAGTCATGTCTCTGAGCTGATTTCCGGGATCGCCACCGGTGCGCAGGAGCAATCCACGGGGCTCTTGGAAATCAACACGGGTATGAACCAGCTGGATCAGGTGACCCAGCAAAACGCTGCCATGGTCGAGGAGGCCACTGCGGCGAGCCAGCTCCTGAACACGGATGCGGAGACGCTTGCGGATCTGGTGGCCCGGTTCCAGACGGCAAATACGGCGCGGACCCCTGCCGCGGGCGCTGGGGATGTGGGCGAGGACGCCGGATCAGAGGCGCTTGCCCCCACAAGCTGGGGCGATGCACAGGACATCGAGTGGGAGGCCACCGAGGTCGAAGAGCCCTTTGTCCCGGAGCAGACAGACTGGTCCGACTTTGATGGCGACGACACTCAGGCAACCGGGACGTAATACTCCGGCCCAATCTGAACACGAAGCACCCCGGCAGGCCCACTGTGCCCGCCGGGGTCTTTTTATGCCTCGAGTAACATTCCGCTATGAGGTACATAATTCCGCATGTTGAAATTACTAGCGAGGCGCGGTAGGTGATACGTTGAATCACAGTCGCTGCCGTGCAAGGAGGAGCCGTCCGTGTCAGACCCCGTGCTTTTGGAAATTACCGATGACATCGCGGTCATCGCCATCGCAAATCCCCCCGTAAACGCCCTGAGCCATTCCGTACGGCAGGGTTTGGACGCGGCCTTTGACGAGATTGCCCGCCGCGATGACGTCAAGGCGGCGGTGATCTATGGAACCGATCGCACCTTTATTGCCGGGGCGGACATCCGGGAATTTGGCAAACCTCCGCAAGAGCCGTTCCTTCCTGATCTGATAAACCGCATCGAGGCCTGTGCGGTCCCGGTTGTGGCCGCGCTGCATGGAACCGCACTTGGCGGCGGGTTGGAGGTCGCGCTTGGCGCGCATTACCGTATCGCGGTACCCTCGGCGCGTTTTGGTCTCCCAGAGGTGACGCTGGGCATCCTGCCCGGGGCCGGTGGCACCCAGCGTCTGCCACGGTTGGCAGGGGTGGAATTTGCGCTGGAGGCGATCACCTCGGGACGTCAGATCGGCGCCGAAGAAGCGCTCGCGGCGGGTGTCATTGACCGGATCAGCGACACGGCAGATATCCGCGAAATGGGCCTGTCCTATGCGCGAGAACTGATAGCATCGGGCGCGCAGCCGCGCCGCACCAGCGACATCGCCCCGGAGCCCGTCTCTCCGGATGTGTTCGAGCAGGCGCGGGCAAAACTTGCCAAGAAAGCCCGTGGCCAGCTGGCCCCTCAGAACTGTGTCAAAGCAGTCGAAGGCGCACTCTCATTGCCGTTTGCCGAGGGACTCGCCAATGAGCGTGCCTTGTTTCAGGAGCTGATGGAGAGCGACCAGCGCGCGGCCTTGATTCATGCGTTTTTTGCCGAGCGACAGGTGGCAAAAGTGCCCGAAATCAATGGGGTAGAGCCGCGCGCGATCTCTCGGATCGGTGTGATCGGCGGCGGTACCATGGGCGCGGGGATCGCGGTCTCGGCGTTGTTGGCGGGACTTCAGGTCACGTTGATCGAACGCGACGCCGAGGCGGTATCGCGTGCAGAAACCAATGTTGCCAAGATCCTGCAGGGCTCGGTCAAACGCGGCAAGCTCACTCAAGAGAAATTCGACGCCATCATGCGCGAGGCCTTCGAGGCCAGCGCGGAATACGCCACGCTCGCGACGGCTGATGTGGTGATCGAGGCGGTGTTTGAGAGCATGGAGGTCAAAAAAGAGGTCTTCACCAAGCTGGATGCGATCTGCAAGCCGGGCGCGGTTCTGGCCTCCAACACTTCCTATCTCGATGTGAATGAAATTGCCGCGATGACGACGCGGCCTCAGGATGTGATCGGGCTGCATTTCTTCTCGCCCGCGCATGTGATGCGGCTGTTGGAGATCGTCGTGGCGGATGAAACCGCGCCCGACGTGACCGCAACCGGGTTTGCCCTTGCGAAACGGCTGAAAAAAGTTGCGGTGCGCGCAGGCGTCTGTGACGGCTTTATCGGCAACCGGATTCTGAGCCATTACCGCAAGGCCGGAGATGGCGCGGTTCTCGCCGGGGCGAGCCCCTTTGAGGTAGACCGCGCCCTGGTGAACTTTGGCCTTGCCATGGGGCCCTACGCGGTGAGCGATCTTGCAGGGCTGGATATCGGCTGGGCCACGCGCAAGCGGCTTGCGCCGACGCGGGACCCGCGAGAGGTCTATGCCGAATTTGTCGACCGGTTGTGCGAAGCGGGGCATTTGGGGCGCAAAACCGGCAAGGGCTTTTACGTCTATGATGACGGCGGGCAGACGCCCAACGCAGAGGTGCTCGACCATATTGCCGAGGAACGTGCAGCCAAGGGCATTGCCGCACGCGAAATCCCCGAACAGGAAATCGTGGATCGCTATATGGCGGCGATGATCAACGAAGCGGCCCGCGTCGTTGAGGAGGGTATCGCGCTGCGTCCGCTGGACGTCGATGTGACGTTGCTCAACGGCTATGGGTTCCCCCGCTGGCGTGGTGGTCCAATGCAATATGCCGACACCGTGGGGCTGGAAAAAGTTCTCGCCGACATCGAGCGTTTTGCGCAGGAGGATGACTTCCTCTGGCAGCCTGCACCGCTTTTGAAACGATTGGTGGCAGAGGGAAAGACCTTTGCCGATCTCAATAACGCCTGATCGCCCAGAGAGGAAAAGACTATGAAACAAGCAGTTATTGTCTCAACGGCCCGGACCGGCCTCGCCAAATCCTATCGCGGGGCGTTCAACGACACCCATGGCGCGCAGATGGCAGGGCATGCCATCGAACATGCCGTTGCCCGCTCCAAAGTGGATCCGGCGCTGATTGAGGACGCATTTATCGGCTGTGGCTACCCCGAGGGCTGGACCGGCGGCAATATCGCCCGCCAAGCCGTTGTCCGCGCAGGACTGCCCGTGACGGTGGCGGCAGCGACGGTGAACCGGTTCTGCTCCTCGGGTCTTCAGGCGCTGGCGATGGCGAGCCATGCAGTCACCATGGAGGGCGCCTCTGCCGCAATTGCGGGCGGGGTCGAAAGCATCAGCCAGATGCCCCCCTCGCGTCCGGCGCAGCGCCGCGACGCCTGGATCGAGGCCAACAAACCCGATGTCTACATGACCATGATTGAGACGGCGGACGTGGTGGCCAAGCGCTACGGCGTAAGCCGAGAGGCACAAGACGAACTCGCGCTTCAAAGCCAGATGCGGACTGCTGCTGCGCAGGCTGCGGGCAAATTCGACGATGAGATTGTTCCGATTACCGTCACCCAGAAACTCACCGACAAGGAAACCAAGGAAGTCTCTTACAAAGAGGTGGCCTTTGCGATGGATGACTGCAATCGCCCGGGCACGACGCTCGAAGGGCTGGCGGGACTGAAGCCGGTACGAGGTGAAGAACACTTTGTAACCGCGGGGAATGCCTCGCAATTGTCTGATGGTGCTGCCGCGCTGGTGGTAATGGATGCTGATCTTGCTGCAAAGCAAGGGCTGGAGCCCCTGGGTGCGCTCAAGGGGTTTGTGACCGCCGGCTGCGAGCCCGATGAGATGGGGATTGGCCCTGTCTTTGCGGTGCCGCGCCTGCTGGAGCGTCATGGTCTGAAGGTCTCCGACATCGATCTGTGGGAGCTCAACGAAGCCTTTGCCTCACAGGCGCTCTACTGCCGGGATCGGCTCGAGATTGATCCGGAGATCTGCAACGTGAACGGCGGGTCGATTTCCATTGGCCACCCCTTTGGCATGACAGGCGCACGGATGAGCGGGCACCTCTTGTTGGAAGGCAAACGGCGCGGCGCAAAGCTCGGCGTTGTCACCATGTGCATTGGCGGCGGTCAGGGCGCTGCGGGGCTGTTCGAGATCTTCTGACGCGGGAACGCCCCGCGGAACATCAGCCACGACGTCCAAGTCCGGGCGTCGTGGTCCCAAAGTGCAAATGCCCCAGAAAACAACTGTGAGACTATGGCAAAGGCGTTGAGGCAGCAGCAAAACTCTCTTTTCTTGACGCGAGAGAACTTTGTATGATGGTGCCTCCCGGTGACGGTAAAGGACGAAAAATGATGCGTGATCTTGAGCAGGATCGCCGATACGCCAACACTCTGGCGCGTGGGCTGAAGATATTGCGCGCGTTTCGTCCGTCCGACAACGGCTTGGGCAATCTCGAAATCTCTGAGCGCACCGGTATTCCGCGCTCCACCGTCTCCCGGTTGACGTTCACGCTCTGTGCCTTGGGCTATCTCACGCATGGGCGTCACTTTGACAAATACCGGCTTGGGCCTGCGGCGCTCGCGCTTGGCAATATCGCGTCTGCAGCGTTTGGGTTTGTGACGGTGGCCGCACCGATCATGCAGGAGCTTGCCAACAAGGTGAATGCCCTCGTCGGAGTTGCGATTCAGGACGATGGCACCATGCTGATCGTAAAAACCTGGCGGCCCGAGGGGTCGGGAGCGATCTGGCTCGATGTGGGCTATCGCATGCCGGTTCTGACCTCTTCATCGGGTGTGGCCTACCTTGGGGCGTTGACGCAGGAGGAGCGTGAAAAGCTCGAGGCGCTTTTGCCCGAGGAGGGGGCCGAGATCTGCGAAGAGGTCTGGCAGCACCAGAGCGCGCAGCTGCGGCGTGTGGGCTATGCCTGTGTGGCAGAGGATATGCGCTATTCTCGCGCGATCCATGCGGTCGCAACCCCGTTTCGCCCCTCCGAAATCGGCGAACCGGTGTCGATCTTCTGCGGGGCCAATGTGGATGATCTGAGCACCGAACAGATGCATGTCGAGGTCGGCCCCGAGCTTGTGAAGGCGGTCAACAGGCTGAAGCTGCTCACGGGGCACGCGGTTTCGGCCGTAGCGTCGGCCTGAGATTGACGTGCTTTCTGTTCTGTCGGGGTCACTGATTTCTGAGCGGATGCACCTTCAGGGCGCCTGCGCCTTGGTGGGAGCGTGGCCAGCGACACGATCAGCCGCTGTTTGAGGGCGATGTTTTTTGCGGAATTTGTTTGCGCTAACACTTGCGTCTGGAGCGCTCTTGGGCGACAGTCGCGCGGGTTTTGGCCAACGATCAGCAAAGCGGTCGCGAAATGACCGCTGGGGCTTGACCCGCGCGCGCTGAGCCTGTTTGACCCATGGCAACTGACAACCTGAGCATCGGCTTTGCCCGCGCCTGTTTGGTGTGGCGAACTGGAGGGGCTAAGATGTGGAATCTGATCGCTGACGTCGGCGGAACAAACATGCGGCTGGCGGCCGTGAATGCGGAGGGGGAGATCCTCGAGCAAGCCCGGTATGACAGCAAGGGCACGCAGAACCTTGAAGAGGCCTGTGCAGATTTTGCAGCCCATCGCGGCAGCGCGCCTGGCCGTGCCGTCATTGCGGCGGCAGGTGTGGTGCGGGGCGGCTCCGTTCAGTTGACCAACGCCAACCAGAGTTTTTCCGAACGCGGGATTGCCGTAGCCCTGCAAACCGAGCGGGTCAAAGTTCTGAATGACTTTGAAGCCGCTGCCTGGTCACTGGCTTCGGTGAGTGCGGGGGATGTGACCGTGCTGCAGGGGCAGGCGGTGTTTCCCAAGGAACCCTGTCTGATCATCGGCCCGGGCACCGGGCTTGGCGTGGGGGCCCTGATTTGGGCCAATGGCGAACCCTGCGTTGTCCCCGGCGAAGGGGGGCATGTTGCCATCGGCCCGCGCACGGCCGATGAGGTCGCGATCTTTGAGGCGTTGCGCGAGGAATGGCCCGAGATCGGCATGGGGCCGGGGCTTGCGGTAGAGGCCGAAGGCATCCTCTCGGGCACAGGGTTGCCTTACTTTTACCGCGCGGTTGCGCGCAGCATGGAGCTGACCGCGCCGCTCACGACTGGGGCGGAGATTTTTCAGTCCGCGCAGGCCCGGCTCGACACCGCAGCGGTGCGTGCGGTGTCGCTCTTTGCGCAGTATCTCGCCGGAGTCGCGGGGGATCTCGGTCTCGTCTTCGCGGCCAAAGGGGGCGTGTTCGTCACCGGGGGCGTTGCCGCCGCAAACCCGTGGATCTTTGATGCGGCCTTTGTGGAGGCGTTCAACGCGGGTGGGCGCCACACCGCGTGGCGCGAAGAGCTGCCGCTGCATCTCTATCATCAGCCCAATTTCGGCCTGATCGGCGCGCGCAATTATCTGCGCGCCCGCTGAGATCGATGCGCCGTATTTGAGCCGCATCATCCAGCGCGCCCTGGCGTGTGTCCGGCCAGTCTCATCTTGATATTCCAACACAGAAGGCCAAGCATTGCAGTCATTCTTTTGACCGAAGCGGAGTTTCAAAACCTCTATGACGGATAGCACATTGCCTTCGCCGCAGATTTTTACCTTTCGCGGTCAGCCGGTGATCCGGGATGGCGAACTTGCAGAGCTGTTTTCCTACACAACCGGGAACCTCAACAAGCTGGTGAACAATAATGCCGACCGCTTTGGAGAGGATTTTGCCTTTCGGCTGACTGACGAAGAGTTTGCCGAGTTGAAATTCCAACTTGGAATATCAAAAACGCATGGAGGACTGCGCCATCCTCCGATGATGTATACCGAGCATGGTGCGGTGATGGCGGCGACGCTGATGCGATCGCCACGCGCAGCAGAGGCCTCGCGGTTTGTGGTCCGCAGCTTTGTGGCTGCGCGGCGTGGTCTGATGGCGAAGGCGCAGGGGCAGAACCTGCCACTATCGCTTCCAGTCAATGATCTGGTGCCCATCGCCGGGCGCGAGCGTAGCGGTCTCGTCGGAAAGCTGGATGCTGCTCTGGGGCGGGTGCTCGATGCCATTGCCGATCCGGTGCAGGAAACAACGGTGCGCGATGAGGCGCGCCAGATCGCGCTTGAGGGGCTGTCGGCGATCAAGGCGCATTTGAAAAAGCAGGACATCGCCAATGAAAAGACATTGGCCGAGGTGCAGAAGCTTTTGAAGGAGGCCGAGGCGATTGATGCCGAGATCTCGGCCCGCCACATTGAGAACAATCATCGCCAGATGGCATATCTTGCCAAGCAGTTGCGGATCGTTATTGAAGTGCAGCGTTATCTGGATCAGGGCGATGTGGACACGCTGTTAGCTGTGTTAAAGGACCTCGGCACCTGATGCCGGGTCGTCCTGCGGAGCGCCTGCGGCGCGCAGGCTGAGGCGCTGGCGCGCCCGTTGGGCTGGCGGTGCGGGCCGTGCTAACTCTCACCGGACGCCGCATCGCCGCGGCGGAGTGCTCCGGAGACTTGCTGCAAATGCTGGCGCATGGCGGCGCGGGCGTCTTCGGCGGATCCGGCGCAGATGGACTGCGCTATGTCGCGGTGCAGCGCCGGGAGGCGCGCGATGTCGTCGCCCGTGAGCGCTGCGCGCCGCGTGCGTTGCCAGTCGCCTGCACGTCGCAGGGTGCGAATTTCTTCAAAGAGTGACAGGAACAGCGGGTTTCCAGCCATCTCGGCAATCTTGTAGTGAAAGAGATCATCCGCGTGTTCGTAGCGCTCAATATCGTCCGCCGCGAGGCTGTGTTCCATAAGTTGAAGCAGGCGTGCCTTATCCTTTGCGCTGCCGCGCCGGGCGGCATGGGCAGCGAGCGCCGGTTCGAGATCGAGACGGACCTCCATCAGATCGCGCGGCGTGACGCGTTTGGCAAGCGTGCTCAGGCGCTCCGCAGCCTGCACGGGAGGTGGCTGCAAAAACGTACCCTGTCCGTGACGGCGAAAGATCAGCCCATCTCGCGCCATCGCGTCCAGGATCCCACGCAACTGGGTGCGAGAGATCGAGAGCTGCGCCGCGAGGATCCGTTCGGGTGGCAGGCGGCCATCGGGTGACGCGCCCGCATTGAGGATGGCTTCGCGCAGTGCTTGCTCCGGAGGGTTGGGGTGGCTCAGAGCCACCCCATTTGCTCCGCGAGATCGGCAAACATGCGCAGGGAGGTCGCCATCAAAAAGACCCCAAACGAGAGTTTGAGTGCACGGCGGGGGATCGAGTGGGCCAGTTTCACGCCCACCCGGGCAAATGTGGTCGAGAGCGGAATGATTACCGCCGCCAGCAGAAGGTTCACGTAGCCCAGCGAGAGCGGCGGCAACCCTTCGGCGCCAAATCCGGTGGCCATATAGATCACTGCACCGGGCAGGCCAATGATGAACCCGATGGCAGCCGAGGTGCCGACCGCCTTGCGAATGTCATATCCCAGAAAGCTCAGGGTTGGGACGCAGACCGTGCCGCCGCCGATGCCCATCATGGCCGAGACTGATCCGGCAAATACGCCGAGTGCAGCCCAGACCGGTTTGGAGAAGGAGCGGGGCTCTGGGGAGTCGTTGGGTTTGCGCAGCATCAGGTCCAGGGCTACCGCCATCGCGATGGTCGCAAAGACCACCAGAAGGACGATGCCTGACACTAGCCCGCCCAAGACGCCGCCGATCACCACGCCGCCAAGGATGGAGGGTGCCCAGAGCTTGAGGAGCGCCATGTCGATTGCGCCCTTCTTGTAGTGGCCATAGCCCGACGACAGCGCGGTGAACACGATTGTCGCAAGCGATGTGCCCACGGCGACCTGCATCGTCAGGGCAGGGTCCATGCCGGTGAGGCCAAGCGCAAAATAGAGCGCGGGCACGATGACAATGCCGCCTCCGACCCCCAAGAGCCCAGCAAGTATGCCCCCGGCGACGCCTGCACCTGCGGCCACGCCCAGCAAGGGCAAGAGCGTTTGAAATTCGAGCATATCTGTCCTGTCCCTCTCCGGGTGTTGATGGGAATACCAATTTGAAATTGGTTTAAGCGCTGCGCAACTCGCGCGTCAAGCCCCACAACGGATGGCACGGTCCGGCGCTTGCGTGTGGTTCGCGGGTGTCAGCTTGTGGCAGTGAAACCGGCGTGAGTATCAAGGAGATACTGCGCAATCAGGGGTTTGGCGGCCGCTCCAAGGGCCGAGGCATGCGGGCCGATCTGGCCCTCCTGGACGTCGGGTAGGATCAGGCCGCGGGCATCCAGCTTGGGGAGCTCTTCGCGAATGCGATCGACCAGGCGTTGGCGGATGGACCTTGGCAGTACCCCATCTACCACAACAGCCTGAAAATCAATGACCGCGCAGGTGGTCAGCGCTGCACGCGCCAGGGCGCAGGCGGTTTCTTCGAGCCATTGATCCACCTGCGGGGCAAAGGCACTCCAATCCTGCGGTTGCTCCCAGAGCGCGCGTGGATCAATATCGGCCTCATTCAGAAGCCGCTCGAGCTCGCGGATGGACGCGCTGTCGAGCAGGCGGCAATTGCTGCCATCAGCCCGTTGCGAGGGCAGGGGCCCTAGAGCCCCCGCATTGCCCATGCCGCCTTCATAGACGGAGTGATTGAGCACCACGCCACCGCCAATGAAGGCCGCGATGAAGAAATAGATGCTGTCGCGCCAACGGCTGCTGGCGCCGAACATATGCTCGGCTCGGCATGCTGCGGTGGCATCATTGATGACAAAGACCCGCAGGGGGCTGAAGCGGGCAATTTCGATCGTCGGATCCAGCGCGCGCCATGCGGTGAGGCTGGACTTTGGGGCGCCGACTTGTGCATGCCAGCGCCAGAGATCAAAGGGGGTCGCAACGCCGATGCCGCAGATCCGCGCCTGTTGCTCGGCACTCAGATCGGCGCTGATGTCTTCTATGCCGGTTTTGATAAACTCAAATACATCGTCAGGTTGCGGATAGGCGTATCGCAGTTGCCGCTCGGCGCGCAGCCCGCCTCGAAAGTCTGTGAGCACCAAATCCGTACTGCGCCGGCCAATCTTGACACCAAAGGAAAACAGGCCCTCGGGATTGATGCCCATCGGGACCGAAGGCTTGCCCACGCGGCCTTTCTGGCTCTCGCCGCGCAGTACCAGACCGTCCTGTTCGAGCTTGCGCAGGATCACCGAGACGGTCTGGGACGACAGCCCGGTGCGCCGTGCCATTTCACTGCCGGGTAGGGCGCCACCTTGGTGCAAGAGCGTGAGCAACAGGCGTTCATTGTAAGCACGAAGCTCACTCTGGCTTGCGCCGGTGGAGTAGGGGCGTGGATCTGGCATGACTGGTCTATGCGCTCCTCCTGCATTTGAGGCAAGAGCCTGCATGGGTCGCTTTAATAAATCAACTTTATTTATTTATTGACAGAGATGCGGAATCACGGCTTTGATGCAGGCATCGACCGCAACAGCCCCACGGAGGAAGAGGGCTGAGCGACGCAAACTGACTGAGTAGAATGTTGTTTCTGGGAGGAGACCATGAAGAAACTACTGCTGACCACCATTGCCGGTGTGGGCTTGCTGGCGGGTGCTGCGCAAGCGGATGAAAAGGTGACGGCCTGCCTGATCACCAAAACGGATACCAACCCGTTCTTTGTCAAAATGAAAGAAGGGGCGACCGCCAAGGCCGAGGAACTGGGCATGGAGCTCAAGGCGTTTGCGGGCAAGATCGACGGGGACCATGAAACCCAGGTGGCCGCGATTGAGACCTGCATTGCAGACGGCGCCAAGGGTATCCTGCTCACCGCGTCTGATACGTCTTCGATTGTACCCGCTGTTCAGCAGGCGCGCGATGCGGGCCTCGTGGTGATCGCACTCGATACACCTCTCAACCCGATTGATGCGGCTGATGCGACCTTTGCCACCGACAACTTCCTTGCCGGCGAGCTGATTGGCCAGTGGGCGGCGGCGGCCCTTGGGGATGACGCGGCCAATGCCAAGATTGGCATGCTCGATCTGGCCGTGAGCCAGCCCACCGTCGGCGTGCTGCGCGATCAGGGCTTCTTGCAGGGCTTTGGCATCGACATCGGGGACCCCAACAAATGGGGTGACGAGACCGACCCGCGGATCGTCGGCAATGACGTCACGGCGGGCAATGAGGAAGGTGGCCGCAAGGCGATGGAGAATCTTCTCGCCAAAGATCCAATGATCAACGTGGTTTACACCATCAACGAGCCTGCCGCTGCCGGGGCCTATGAGGCGCTGAAGTCCATCGGTCGGGAAAACGATGTGCTCATCGTCTCCGTCGATGGCGGCTGCCCTGGCGTGCAGAACGTCAAGGATGGCGTGATCGGCGCCACCTCGCAGCAATACCCGCTGATGATGGCCTCGCTGGGCGTTGAGGCGATTAAGAAATGGGCCGAAGAAGGCGTGAAGCCGGAGCCTACTCCGGGCAAGGCGTTCTTTGACACCGGCGTTGCGCTGGTGACGGACCAGCCGGTTGACGGTGTTGAAAGCATCGACACCACAGAGGGCACCAACCTCTGCTGGGGCTGATTTGACCCAAAGGCGAGGCCCACGCGGCCTCGCCTGATCCGGAAATGACTGCCTTTACCTCGAGGCGAGGCGTCAAAGGGCGTTCTCAGCACTCAATTCAGTTGGGCGGCGCGCCTTCGCCGCCCCTTTGGCCCTATTACAACAATGATAAAAACAAACCCCGCCGTTGCGGGTGATTTGGAGGAGTATGATGTCAACCCCGCAGAGCTATGAAGCCGCGGTCGCCGGAAGCCCGGACAAGGTCGCCGAATTTGATCAGGGCCCGCAGAGTTTCATCCAGAAATTCCAGCACGCCCTGCATGTGACGCCTTCGCTCGTGCCGTTGATCGTGCTGGTGCTGTCCATCATCATATTCGGCCTCTTGTTGGGGTCAAAGTTCTTCTCTCCGTTTGCGCTCACGTTGATCCTGCAACAGGTTGGAATCGTGGGTATTGTCGCCTGTGCCCAATCGCTGGTGATCCTCACCGCGGGCATCGATCTTTCGGTGGGGGCCATCATGGTGCTCTCGTCGGTCGTGATGGGGCAGTTTACATTCCGCTATGGCCTGCCGCCAACCCTTGGGGTGGCCTGTGGGCTTTTGTGCGGCACGCTCTGCGGCTACATCAATGGCTGGCTCGTTGCGAAGATGAAACTGCCGCCGTTCATCGTGACGCTCGGCATGTGGCAGATCGTCCTGGCGTCGAATTTCCTCTATTCTGCCAATGAAACCATTCGCAGTCAGGTGATCGCCGAAGAGGCGCCCTTCCTGCAGTTCTTTGGCGAGAAATTCAAAGTGGGCGGTGCGGTCTTCACCTACGGTGTGATCTTCATGATCGTCTTGGTGCTGGTGCTTGCCTATGTGCTGCGTCACACCGCCTGGGGGCGACATGTCTATGCGGTTGGCGACGACAAGGACGCAGCCGAGCTGTCGGGGGTCAATACCGACAAGGTGCTGATTTCTGTCTATATGCTCTCGGGTCTTATTTGCGCCTTTGCGGGCTGGGCGTTGATCGGTCGCATCGGTTCGGTGTCTCCCACTTCGGGGCAGCTCTCCAATATCGAGTCCATCACCGCGGTGGTGATCGGGGGCATTTCTCTCTTTGGCGGGCGAGGCTCGGTGCTTGGCACGTTCTTTGGCGCGCTGATCGTGGGTGTCTTTACGCTTGGTCTTCGACTGCTCGGGGCAGATGCACAGTGGACCTATCTCCTCATCGGTGTGCTTATCATCGCCGCCGTGGCCGTGGACCAGTGGATCAGAAAGGTGTCGGTATGATGGAACCCATTCTCAAAGGCCGCAATCTCGTCAAACGCTACGGGAAGGTCACGGCGCTCGATCATTGTGACTTCGACCTGATGCCGGGGGAGATTCTCGCGGTGATCGGAGACAATGGCGCGGGCAAGTCCACGCTGATCAAGGCGCTCTCGGGCGCGGTGATCCCGGACGAGGGCACGGTGGAGCTGGAAGGCAAACCGGTGAATTTCCATTCGCCGATCGATGCGCGCGAGTCCGGGATCGAGACCGTCTATCAGACCCTCGCGATGTCGCCTGCGCTCTCGATTGCCGACAATATGTTCATGGGGCGCGAGCTGCGCAAACCCGGCTGGCGCGGGCAACTCCTGCGGCAACTGGACCGCAGCCGGATGGAGGAGATTGCCCGCCAAAAGCTCAATGATCTGGGGTTGATGACAATCCAGAACATCAATCAGGCGGTGGAAACCCTGTCGGGCGGCCAGCGCCAGGGCGTTGCTGTGGCGCGGGCGGCGGCCTTTGGATCGAAGGTGATCATCCTGGACGAGCCCACGGCCGCGCTTGGGGTGAAGGAAAGCCGCCGCGTGCTGGAGCTGATCCAAGACGTGAAGTCGCGGGGTATTCCGATCATCCTCATCAGCCACAATATGCCACATGTGTTTGAGGTCGCGGATCGTATCCATGTGCATCGTCTGGGGCGCAGGCTCTGTGTGATAGATCCCAAAGAGCACGAAATGGCCGATGCGGTGGCCTATATGACCGGCGCAAAGGAGCCTGATGCGGAGCTGTCGGCGGCATGACCCTCGCGGCGCTCTGCCAAGGCGTTCTGGAGCGGCTCGACCCTCGCCAGCCGGGACGACAGTTGGTGGCTCTCTCCGGGGCGCCCGGAAGCGGCAAGTCCACCCTGTCCAACCCGCTGGCCGCCGCTCTGAGCGCGCAGGGGCTCCCTGCTGAGGTGGTGCCGATGGATGGGTTTCACCTCGACAATCGCCTGTTGGAGCCACGCGGGCTGCTGCCTCGCAAAGGCGCACCAGAAACCTTTGATTTCGAGGGGTTCCAGCGCCTGTGCCATGCGTTGAAACACCAAGAGCGTGTGATCTACCCGCTCTTTGACCGGGCGCGCGACATTGCCATAGCGGGTGCGGCCGAGGTCGGGCCGGAATGTCGTGTGGCGATCATCGAAGGCAACTATCTGTTGTTTGACGCGCCGGGTTGGCGCGATCTGACTGCCATCTGGGACGTGTCGATCCGGCTTGAGGTTCCAATGGCGGATCTTGAGGCGCGGCTGGTGCAGCGTTGGCTGGATCACGGGCTGAATCATGACGCGGCGGTGGCGCGGGCGCAGGGCAATGACCTGGCAAATGCGCGCGCGATCGAGGCCGCGCGCCTGCCGGCGGACCTTACATGGCCGCAGGCCTGAGTTATGGACTTACAAAAGGAGTGCGGGCGTGAAACGCTCTGAGGTGAATGAAATACTGGACCGGAGTTGGTCTTTCATCAAAAGCCACGGGGTGCATCTGCCCCCGTTTGCGCATTGGACACCCGACCAGATGCGGACGCCGGAGGCAGCCGATATTCGGTCGCGCGGCTTGGGATGGGATATTACCGACTACGGTCAGGGGCGGTTTGACGAGTTGGGTCTGTTCCTTTTTACCGCGCGCAACGGGAGCCATGAGGATCTGAGCGCAGGGCGCGGGATGCTTTATGCGGAGAAGATCATGATCTCGCGGGCAGAGCAGCTGTCTCCGATGCATCGTCACAACATCAAGGCCGAGGATATTATCAATCGCGGCGGCGGCACATTGGTGATCGAGCTATTTGCCCCGGATCGCGATGGAGGCATTGATCGCGCGGCCCCGGTGACGGTGCCCTGCGATGGGATCGCGCGCACGCTTCCTGCGGGCGGCAAGCTCAAGCTTGCGCCCGGTGAAAGCGTCACCCTGATGCCGGGGATCTGGCATGCGTTCTGGTCCGAGGGAGGCGATTGCCTGATTGGCGAGGTGTCGACCGTCAATGATGATCGCACCGACAATGTGTTTGAAATGGAGATCGGACGGTTCAGTCAGATCGACGAGGACACAGCCCCGACGCATCTTCTGGTCTCAGACTACTAAAGAACGGGTTGGTTTTATGCGAAACACCGGGGCGGCGCCCCGCTGCGCCCGTTTGATGTCGCGAGATGCGTTGTCCTTCGAGCGCCCCGGTATCTTTCTCAAGAAGATGAACCAGGACACTATCTGTGCTGAGGAACCCTTGTAGTACGGGGGCTGGAGTTCGATAAGACTGTTCCAACGTGGATTTGGTGGCTTTCAGGCGCTCAGAGGGGCGGGAAGCACTGTTCCAGATCTTGATACTGCGGGACCCAACCCGTCGCTGCTCGAAGGCGCGCTCCACTGAGCCTCTGGTCGAGCATTGGCCCCTCCGCCCAGTGCCCTGCAAGTGCCTGAGCCTTGGCGCGAGAGAGGCAATTCAAGGTTTCATCATGGCCGTGGGCACGGGCGAGCGTTGCGGCGATTGCGCCGATCTCGACCCCGCATTGGGCAACCGCGTTGAAATGCCCGGTGAGGTCTGGGTCCTCTGCGAGCAACCGATAGGCAACCGCGAGATCTTTGCGGTGGATCAGTGGCCAGCGGATGCTGGCGTTCCCCCACAGTTCAATCGGGCGCTCTGCCGCGATGTCTGCAAGCATGCGATCAAAGACGCCGCCTTCTTGATGGTACACCATTGCTGGATGCAGTGTGGCTGTGGAGAGAGTGGGCTCCCTCATCAGACGTTCGGCCTGATTCAGAAAGGGGCGAAATGCAGGAATTGGGTTAAACCCGTCTGCCTCGTGTAGAATTCGACCTCGGGTGTCACCGTAGAGCCAGCATCCCCCGGTATAGATCACGCGCAGGGCAGCAGCGCGCGTCTGGGCCGCGTTGATCAGCGTGTCGACAACCTGACGGTCGGCGGCGGCCATCTCTTCATCGAAGGTGATGGCGGCATGGATCACCACATCCTGGCCCTCAAGCGCAGGGGCCCAATCCTGAGGCGCGCGCATGTCGCCGCGACACACTTTGGCACCCTGCGCATCTACGGTCCTGGCCGCTATGTCAGAACGGCAAAGTGCGGTGACATGATGCCCCGCGGCCAAGAGTTCGGGCAGGAGGGCAGTGCCGATAGAGCCCGTGGCCCCCAAGAGGAAAATACGCATGGTTTTGTCTCCGGTAAAACGTCTCTGGGATGTTGTCGGATCTCAACCATGATTGAGGGCAAGCGGTATTTCAGCGACGGGAATGATTTTGGGGCAATCCATCAGTTTTATCAGCCGCAGCGATGCCATCGACCCATTTGGCCCGGTCTGACCAGCAGATGCCCGCGCTGATCGGGACTTCGGGCACCTGATCGAGACAGCCTGCGGGGATCACAATGCAATCGGGCTGAACCTGAGGCATGGGACTTGCACAGGTGGGGCAGAAGCTGCGGCAGTGGCGGCTGTTGTTGTGCTGGTACTGGCGCAGATGTTCCGCGCCACGGGTCCAGTAGATCAACGCGTCGGGAGCGAAGAGATTTGCAGCATGGGCGCTGCCCGTTCCTTTGCGGCAGCGCGAACAATAACAAAGGAAGAAGGCGGCGATATCACCCGTGAGTTCAAACGCAATG
The DNA here is from genome assembly GCF_000014065.1 of Ruegeria sp. TM1040. NCBI lineage: Bacteria > Pseudomonadati > Pseudomonadota > Alphaproteobacteria > Rhodobacterales > Roseobacteraceae > Ruegeria > Ruegeria sp. TM1040. The sequence continues at coordinate 383,860 of NC_008044.1, forward strand.
GCGCCACAGAGACAGCTTCCAGTGTAATCTTGCGTCATGGGCGCTCCGTTGGTTGTGGGGGTGCGCGCAGGCTGTCGTGGCTTTGGGGGCGGGTCAAGCCTGGGTCTGTAGAAATGCCACCGGGCGCCGCTGGCTAGCGGCGCCCGGTACAAGTTCTGTAAGATCGGTCATCGCTCCTTCAGCGGGCGAGCGTGCTTGCCTCGCGGGCCAGGTCTTCAATGGCTTTCCAGTCGCCTGCCTCGACGAGTTTGGCCGGTGCAACCCAACTGCCGCCTGCGCAGACCACGTTGGAGAGGCCCAGGTAGCTTTCGGCATTGCTGGGGCTGACGCCCCCGGTGGGGCAGAAGGAAATCTGCGGCAAAGGCGCGCCGATGGCCTTGAGCGCGGGCGCGCCCCCGGAAGCTTCGGCGGGGAAGAATTTAAGCATGTCATAGCCACGCTCCAAGAGCGTCATGGCCTCAGAAGCGGTGGCCGCACCCGGCAGCATCGGCAGATCCGCAGCCAGAGCCGCATCAAGCAGCAGGGGTGTGGAGCCGGGGGAGACACCGAACTTTGCGCCAGCTTCAACAGCAGCGGTCACGTCTGCGGGCGTGACCAGCGTCCCGGCACCGACAACACCGCCTTCGACCTTGGACATCTCGCGGATCACATCAAGTGCAGCCGGGGTGCGTAGGGTGACTTCGAGGGCGGGCAGACCGCCAGCGACCAGTGCTTCGGCCAAGGGGCGGGCGTGGGCGACGTCATGCACAACGAGGACCGGAACGATCGGGGCGAGGGCGCAGATTTCGCGCGCCTTCGCGCTGGACTGTTGCGGGGTAAGTGTCATGAGGTCAAACTCCAAATACGGTTGCGCCGGTGTCGGCAGAGGTCACGGAACTGCGAAACAGGGCAAAGAGCTCGCGCCCAGTGCCGTGTTGATAAGAGGTAAGATCGGCGGTTGCCGCCGGGCGGTCTAGCACGCCTTCTGTGAGGACTTCGAGATTGCCCGAGATCGCATCCACCCGCACAATGTCGCCATCCTGCAGCTTAGCGATTGCGCCGCCATCGAGGGCCTCGGGGACGACATGGATCGCGGAGGGAACCTTGCCAGAGGCACCCGACATCCGACCATCGGTCACAAGCGCCACCTTCTGGCCCCGCCCCTGCATGATCGACAGGAAGGGTGTCATCGAGTGCAGCTCCGGCATGCCATTGGCCTTGGGGCCTTGGAAACGGACCACGATCACAACGTCGCCTTCATCAAGCTCGCCCGCCTTGAAGGCCGCCTTGGCCTCGTCCTGGTCGTGGAAAACGCGCACGGGTGCCTCAACGACGCGGTGTTCTTCGGCTACGGCAGAGATCTTCATCACCCCGGTGCCGAGGTTGCCGGTCAGGCGTGCAAGGCCACCGGTCTTCTGGAACGGATCCGAGGCAGGGCGCACGATCTTGTCGTTCAGGGATTCCGTGGTGCCCTTGCGCCATGTGAGCGCGCCACCGTCGAGGAAAGGCTCCATCAGATAGGCGCCAAGCCCCTCGCCGGTTACGGTTTTTGTGTCGGGGTGCAGATAGCCATTCTCGAGGAGTTCTCCGATCATGTATCCAAGCCCACCAGCGGCGTGGAAGTGGTTCACATCCGCCAGCCCGTTGGGATAGACGCGCGCCAGCAGCGGCACCACATCGGAGATCTCGGAGAAATCCTGCCAGTCGAGGATGATGCCGCCCGCGCGGGCCATGGCAATAAGATGGATCAGCAGGTTGGTAGAACCACCGGTCGCCATCAGCCCGACCATGCCGTTCACAAAGGCCTTTTCATCAAGAATATCGCAGGTCGGCGTGTAGTGATTGCCAAGCGCCGAGAGCGACAGCGCGCGTTTGGCGCCTTCGCGGGTGAGGGCGTCGCGCAACTCGGTGCCGGGATTGACAAAGGACGACCCGGGCAGGTGCAGCCCCATGAACTCCATCAACATCTGGTTGGTGTTGGCGGTGCCGTAGAACGTACATGTGCCGGGGCCGTGATAGGCGGCCATTTCGGCCTTGAGTAGCTCGTCCCGGCCGATCTCACCCTTGGCAAACTTCTGGCGAATCTGCGCTTTTTCGTCGTTTGACAGACCAGAGGTCATCGGTCCTGCGGGCAGAAACACGGCGGGCAAATGGCCAAAGGCCTGGGCGCCGATCACAAGGCCGGGAACGATCTTGTCGCAAACGCCCAGAAACACAGTGGCGTCAAAGACGTTGTGCGACAGGGCGATGCCGACGGACATCGCAATACTGTCGCGCGAAAAGAGCGACAGCTCCATGCCGGCTTCGCCCTGCGTGATGCCATCGCACATGGCGGGCACGCCACCGGCCACCTGCGCGGTGCCGCCCGCTTCGCGCACCGCTTCACGGATCAGCATGGGGTAGGTTTCAAACGGCTGATGCGCCGAGAGCATGTCGTTGTAGGCGGTGACGATGCCGAGGTGCCCGCCTGTACCGGTGGCCAGTGTCTCCTGATCCGGGCCGGTGGCGGCATAGGCGTGGGCCTGACCGGAGCAACTCAGATGCGCGCGGGCCGGGCCTTTGGAGGCGGCGGCGCGCATCCGCGCCAGATAAGCCTCGCGCGTGGGGCGGCTGCGTTCGATGATACGGTCAGTGACGGCGGCGAGTGTTGCATTGAGCGACATTGGCGTGCCTCCTTTCAGATCTCAGTACAGGGTCAGGCACCGATGGAGCGCCAGCGGCGGCCATCCCGGTGCAGCAGCAAAAGCGCATCCTCGGGGCCGGAGCCACCTTGGTCATAGGGTTGCGGCGCGCGGGTGGATGTGTCCCACGCGTTGATGATCGGGTCGGCCCAGGTCCAGGCAGCTTCGACCTCATCGCCGCGCATGAACAGGGTCTGATTGCCCCGGATCACATCCATGATGAGGCGCTCATAGGCGTCCTGCGGGCGACCCGCTTCGGGCAGGCTGTCAGCAAAGGTCATATCGAGGTCCGCAGACGTCAGGCGCATGCCTCCGGGGCCGGGATCCTTGATCGTGGTCTTGAGCGTGATGCCTTCGTCGGGTTGCAGGCGAATGACCAGCATATTGCCATCAATCGCATTGTCCTCGCCAAAAATATTGTGCGGCGGTTTGCGAAAATACACCGCAATCTCCGACACGCGCTCGCGCAAGCATTTGCCGGTGCGCAGGTAGAACGGTGTCCCTGCCCAGCGCCAGTTTGCCACCTCGACCTTCATCGCGACAAAGCTCTCGGTGCGCGACTGCGGGTCACCTGCGTGGTCAAGGTAGCTGTCGTTCCCAGATTTGGCGCGATACTGGCCGCGCACGATGTCATCTGCGGCCACGGGTACGAGGCTCTCGATTACCTTGAGTTTTTCATTGCGCACCGCATTGGGTTCAAAGGTGGAGGGAGGCTCCATCGCGGTGAGGCACAGAAGCTGCATCAGGTGGTTCTGCACCATATCCCGCATGGCGCCGGATTTGTCGTAATACTCGCCCCGACCCGCAACCGAGATGCTCTCGGAGACGGTGATCTGCACATGGTCGATGTGATGCGAATTCCACTGCGGCTCAAAAAGCGAATTGGCAAAGCGCAGCGCCATCAGGTTCTGCACCGTCTCTTTGCCAAGGTAGTGGTCGATCCGGTAGATCTGGCTTTCCTCAAAGTGCTCGCGCAGGGCCGCATTCAACGCCTGTGCCGAGGCCAGATCGTGACCGAAGGGTTTTTCCACCACGATGCGGCTCTGGTCGTCCGCGATACCCGTGGATTTGAGCCGCCCGGCGATGTCGCCAAAGAGCGAAGGCGCGACCGAGAGATAAAACGCCCGCACTACGCCATCGCGCAGCTTGCTGCCCAGATCCGACCAGCCGCCATCGCCCTTGGCATCTACCGATGCGTAATCCAGAAGCGACAGAAACCGCTCCACATCTGGTTCTGCATCGGCGGGGATGTCGCCGAATTCCTTGAGCGCATCGCCCACGAGGGTCTGAAACTCACCCTGATCCATCTTGGAACGCGAGGCCCCGATGATGCGGCTGTTGTCGTCGAACTGGCCGATCTGAAAGCGGTGGAACAGGCTTGGCAGGATCTTGCGTCGGGCAAGGTCGCCGGTGGCGCCGAACAAGACGAAGTCGAAACTGTCGACGGGGATGACGCGGGATACCATGGGTGTCTTCCTCTTGGTTGACGGTCAGGTGGAGAGTTTGGCGAGCAGGCCGCGGGTGGAGGCGTCTTTTTGGGATGCATCTGCCCCTTCGACCATCGGCAGAAGGCGGGTCGCCAGTTCTTTGCCCAGCTCAACCCCCCATTGATCAAAGGAGTTGATCCCCCAGATCACGCCTTCGGTGAACACACGATGTTCGTAGAGAGCAACGATCTGACCAAATACGAATGGCGTCAGTTTGGGGTAGGCGAGGGTCACCGAGGGACGGTTGCCGGGAAAGCTCAGATGCCCGGCCATACGGTCGGCATCCACCCCGTCAAATCCGCGCGCGATGGCAATCTCGCGCGCCTCATCCCAGGATCGCCCCAGCATCAGCGCTTCGGATTGAGCAAGGCAGTTGGCTTTCAGAAGATTGTGCTGATGGGCCAGCTCGGGCTCGTGACCCGTTGCGGCAATCAGGAACTCGGTGGGGATCACCTGCGTACCCTGATGCAACAACTGGTAAAACGCGTGCTGGCCGTTGGTGCCGGGCTCGCCCCAAACCACGGGACCGGAGGCGCGGGGCAGGGGGCTGCCATCGAGCGCGACGGATTTGCCGTTGCTCTCCATATCAAGCTGCTGAAGATAGGCGGGCAGGCGGGACAGACGCTGATCATAGGGCAGAACCGCGCGCGAACCATAACCGCAGATGTTGTTGTGCCAGACGCCAATGAGCCCGAGCAGCGCAGGCAGGTTTTCCATCAGCGGCGCATCACGGAAATGCTGATCCATCGCGGCAGCGCCTGCGAGGAATTCGCCAAAGGACTCCGGCCCCACGGCAATCATGATCGGCAGACCGATCGGTCCCCACATGGAGTAGCGTCCGCCCACCCAATCGGCAAAGCCAAAGACACGGGCGTCTGGGATGCCCATCGCGGCCGTTTTGTCCAGTGCTGTCGACACGGCCGCCAGATGGGTCGAAACATCCTCACCCAGCGCACCTTTGAGCCACTGGATAGCGGTCTCGGCGTTGGTCATCGTCTCGATGGTGGTAAAGGTTTTGGAGGCGATCACGACCAGAGTGGTTTCCGGGTTCAGACCGGCCAGCACGTCATGGATATGCGCGCCATCCACGTTGGACACAAAATGACAGGCGGGCCCGTCGTGATAGGGGGCAAGCGCCAGCGTGGCCATCACCGGGCCAAGGTCAGAGCCGCCGATGCCGATGTTCACAACATCGGTGAAGGCCGTGCCGGTCTTGGTCTGGTAGCTGCCCTCCCGCAGGGCGGTGGCAAAGGCGCCCATCTGCGCCAGGACCTTTTGGATGCCAGGGACGACGTTTTCGCCGTCCACCTCAATGACTGCATCCTTTGGCGCACGCAGGGCCGTGTGCAGCACGGCGCGGTTCTCGGTTGAATTGATCTTGGCACCCGACATCATCGCCGCGATCCTCGACTTCAGATCCACGCTTTCGGCCAGTTGGACCAAAAGGTCGCGCGCGGTATCGTCCAGCGCGGTCTTGGAATAGTCCAGCAACATCTCACCGGCAGAGGCGGAGTAGCGCGCGAACCTGTCGGCGTCCTGAGCAAAGTAGTCGGTGAGCGGGGTGGCCTCGGTCGCGGCGCGATGGGCTGAGAGTTGCTGCCAAATGTCACTCATCAAGTGGGCTCCTCGTTATTCGCATCGAATAGGCGGCGCTGGTGGCGCGCCTGCGAGATCCGGTTCGCGGCCTATATGCCAAGTTAGCGCTAACAATGCTAGTTCAAATTCCAAATTTTCGCAAACTTGCCACTGACGGGTTGGTCTTTGACGCCTGCAGATCCTGAGCCAAGCCCAAAGGCGCGGGGCTGGCGAGTTCAAGTCCCAGCTTATCGCATGCGCGGTGGTCTGGTCCAAGCGAAGGTCGAAGTTTTTTGCGCCTTATGTGAACCGCTTCATATTTTGCATGCAAGCTGCACGTTAAACCTGCTGGTGTGAGGGGCGAATGTTGCCCCTGTCGCCAGAGGATACCGATATGATCCAACATATTAAAACAAGTGCATTGGTGGTTCTGATCGTCGGCGTGAGCCTGACCAAATCCTATGCACAAAACGAATATTGCGCTGATGTGACGCCTGCGGGGCAGATTGCCCAGACGCAGGCAGACCAGACACAGAATATCTAGACCCAAGACCCGCGGTCTTTGGCCTGGTCCCAGATATAGGTCCCCGACACCTCGTGAGACGCCGCTTCGGGTTTGCCCGGGCGGCGTTCTCTTTATGTCACCGCGCCCGAGTCGATGCCGCCGATGTCAAAGAGATGGCGGAGCACGGTGTCGACTCCTTCGCCATGACGCAATGCAGTAAAGGCAAATGGCAGCCCATTGCGCATGCGCTTCGCATCGCGTTCCATCACCTCAAGCGAAGCCCCCACATGAGGGGCAAGGTCGGTCTTGTTGATAATCAGAAGGTCTGAGCGGGTGATGGCCGGGCCACCCTTGCGCGGGATCTCTTCGCCTGCGGCCACGTCGATGACATAGAGCGTCACATCCGCCAGTTCCGGCGAGAACGTGGCCGAGAGATTGTCACCACCGCTTTCGATCAGCACGATTTCCACCTCGGGGTGGCGGTTTTGCATCTCGGCCACCGCCGCGAGATTGATCGAGGCATCCTCGCGGATTGCCGTGTGCGGGCAGCCGCCGGTCTCCACGCCGATCACCCGGTCCTGTGGCAGGATTTGCTGGCGCATCAAGGCCTCGGCATCTTCCTGTGTGTAGATGTCGTTCGTGATGACGCCGATGGAGTGATGATCCTTCAGCGCGCGGGCAAGCTCTGCCATGAGCGTGGTCTTGCCTGCTCCCACGGGGCCGCCGATGCCGACGCGGAGCGGTCCATGGGGCGCAGTTGTCTGCGATGTCATGAGCGAAAGATCCTCGAATATTGGGTTTCATGGCGCATGGAGGCAATATCGGCGGCAAAACTCGCACCAAAGAGATCGTCGATCGTACCCGAGAGCGCCGCGTCGACCGTCCTGCGCAGTTGTGGCCCGCAGGCGTTGAGGCGTTGCTGTGCCTCCGTCTGTCCAAGCGAAAGAAGCCTTTGACCGGCCGCAACAAGGTTGGAGAGGAAGGCATGCAGATACATGTTCAGCGTAAGATCCAGCGCAACATCATTGAGTCTGGCCGCGTGCCCCACGGCCACGGGGTAGGTGAGGCTAGGCAATGCTGTGTCCCAGATCGCGGCCGTGGTCCGACAAAAGGCCGCGCCCTGCAGGTCGGTCTCCTGCAGACGTTCCGCCGAGGGGCAAAACGCGCGCGCGGTGTCGTCGATCTCCGCCAGCGACTCTGCGGTTTCTGTGCGATAGGCACAGGCCAAGAGCAGCGCATCCGAGCGCGCGCCACCATGGGTCAGCAGGTCGCTCAGCCAGTCCGACAATGTGTCCCCGTCGCGCACATGCCCCTCTGAGACGGCGCCTTCGAGCCCGTGCGAATAGGCAAAAGCCCCCACCGGATAGGCCGGCGAAAGCCATTGCATCAGCTTCAGCGTCGCCTCACTGGTCATGGGAATGGTCGTGGCTGTGGCCATGATCTGCGTGATCGTGGTGCTGGCCGTGATGGTTCGTATGGCCGTGTTCATGGGCGTGGGTGCGCCCGTGACCATAAGCGCCGCCTTCGGGCGTGAAGGGCTCCTCCACCTCTCTGAGCTGCGCGCCGAGCTGTTCGAGCATGGCCCGGATCACATGATCGCGCTGGATCAGCAGCCGGGACGCCTCGATCTGGCAGGGGGTGTGGCGGTTTCCGATGTGCCAGGCCATTCGCGGCAGATGATCGGCGGTGACCTCCAAAAGTGGCTCTGGGGCCGCAACCACACGGATCTCGCCGCCGCCTTCGAGCAGCAAGACACCATCGTGATCAAGTGATGTCGTATGCGAAAGGTCCACCAGAAGACGCTCTCCGCTCTCACAGGTCAGAACCTTTCGGCGCAGGAAGCGGGCGTCGTAATCAAGCACCACGCAATCTCGCGGGCTTTCGTCATGGGGGTGCCCGTGATAGTGCCGGGCAATCAGCCGGGGGGCGCTCATGATCGGCCCCCCGCGCTGGTCAGGTTTTTGATGCGCGATGCGCGGGTCGTCAGACGTACATGATGTCCGAGAAGACGTGCTTTACAACGTCTTCGCGTTTCAGGCCGCGCTGTGCCAGTTCTTCGTCCGACAGCTCCATCAGGGTGCGGGCGCGGTTCACGCGGTGGTTGGATTCTGCGAGATGCACCAGACCATTGCCAATCGCGCGGAAAAAGCCTGCGATCAGGCCGAACGGATTGAAGGGGGTGCTGGTTTGTGCGTTCGATGCGTATGCCATGGGGACGTGCTCCTGTGTTCAAGACTGTCTCTCCCGTGGCTTCAACATAGCCGCATCGCAGCAAATAGGTTAGCACTTCTGACGCATTCCCGGCATGCGCCAGAGGCAAGGCTGTTGCGGTTGGCGTGGTCTCATAGGTCACTTCACGCTCCTGATGGATTGATATTCATAGGTTTCTTCGCCTTCCGCCGTGATATTGCCCGCGAGATACGAAATCCCGAGCGCGGGCAGGTAGTGCAGAACATCGCGATCCGTGAGTGGAGTTTCGCTGTAGTGGACATGGACCGGAAGGACGTCGTAGGTGCAGTCGCCGTAGCTCTTCTCGAATTTTGGCTGCGGGGTGAAAGTCTGCGTCTCCTGGTCAATGTAGCCCACATCATTATAGGCCACTTTATAGCTCCATTCCGCGAGGCCATTGGTCTCGGTCTCCGGGAGAAGAAGCGCGTCCGCCGCGACAGGAAAGGCATAGGTCAGCCGGGTGTTCGGCCGCAGTTCGCCGCGCTCGAGCTCGATGATTTCCAGAACATAGAGCCCCTTTGCGAGCAACACCCGCGTGGCGCCGGAGGCTTCTGCGTCATGCGCGTAAACGCTCTCGATCAGACCGGGGCGCAGCTCGCGAAATGTCTCGGAGTCGCCTTCTTCGAACTCAAAAATGATACCCCCCTCAGTCAGATCCGACGCAGTCGGACATGCCTGTGCCCACAGGGGCAGCGGCAGAATGGCAGCAAGAAGAACGGCAGAAAGGCGCGACATTATGGGCTCCTGAATTGAGGGTCGCTCAACCTTAGAAGAGGAAATATCGCTGTGCCAAGGGCAGTTCCTCGGCGGGCTGACAGGTCAAAAGCTCCCCATTCGCGCGTACCTCATAGGTTTCAGGGTGAACCTCGATCTCAGGCGTGGCGGTGTTGAGCTTGAGTGCTGACTTCCCGATCCCGCGTGTGCCCTTTACCGCAAGTGTCTGTTTTGCAAGACCCAGTGTCTTACCGATGCCTGCGGCCTGCGCGGCCTCGGACACAAAGGTGACGGCAGAATGCTCGACCGAGCGCCCGTAAGCGCCCCACATGGGACGCGAATAGACCGGCTGCGGCGTCGGAATGGAGGCGTTGGGATCGCCCATTTGCGCGCAGGCGATGGTGCCGCCCATCAGGACCATCTCGGGCTTTACACCAAAGAAGGCTGGGTTCCACAGCACCAGATCCGCGCGCTTGCCCACCTCGATAGAGCCAATTTCATGCGCGATCCCATGCGCGATCGCCGGGTTGATGGTGTATTTTGCCACATAGCGCCGCACGCGAAAGTTGTCGTTCTCACCTGTTTCCTCGCTCAGGCGGCCGCGCTGTTTCTTCATCTTGTCTGCGGTCTGCCATGTGCGAATGATGACCTCGCCCACGCGTCCCATCGCCTGGCTGTCGCTTGCGATGATCGAGAAGGCCCCCATGTCGTGCAGGATGTCCTCGGCGGCAATGGTTTCGCGCCGGATCCGGCTCTCGGCAAAGGCCACATCCTCGGGGATGGATTTGTCGAGGTGATGACAGACCATGAGCATGTCGAGGTGCTCTTCGATGGTGTTCACGGTGAAGGGGCGGGTCGGGTTGGTCGAGGAGGGCAACACGAACTCCTCACCGCAGATCTTGATGATGTCCGGTGCGTGGCCACCGCCCGCACCTTCGGTGTGAAAGGCGTGGATGGTGCGGCCTTTCATGGCCTTGACGGTGTGTTCCACAAACCCCGACTCATTGAGCGTGTCTGTATGGATCATCACCTGCACATCCATTGCATCGGCCACCCCGAGGCAGCAGTCGATGGCAGCGGGTGTGGTGCCCCAGTCCTCATGCAGTTTCAGCGCGCAGGCGCCTGCGTTAACCTGTTCTTCAATGGCGGCGGGCAGCGAGGCATTCCCTTTGCCTGCAAACGCCAGGTTCATCGGAAACGCATCTGCGGCCTGCATCATCCGACCCAGGTGCCAGGCACCGGGGGTGCAGGTGGTGGCCAAAGTCCCATGGGCTGGCCCGGTGCCGCCGCCGAGCATGGTGGTCAGACCCGAGTGCAGCGCATCCTCGATCTGTTGCGGGCAGATATAATGGATATGGCTGTCAAACCCGCCTGCCGTCAGGATGCGCCCTTCGCCCGCGATCACCTCGGTGCCGGGGCCAACGATAATGGTCACATTGGGTTGAGTGTCGGGGTTGCCGGCCTTACCGATGGCATGGATGCGCCCGTCTTTCAGCCCGACGTCAGCCTTGTAGATGCCGGTCCAATCAAGGATCAGCGCGTTGGTAATCACGGTATCGACCGCGCCGCCCGCGCGCGTCGTCTGCGCCTGTCCCATCCCGTCGCGGATCACCTTGCCGCCGCCAAATTTGACCTCTTCGCCGTAAGGGCCGGTGAGGTCGCGCTCCACCTCGATGATCAGGTCAGTATCGGCCAGCCGCACGCGGTCGCCGGTGGTCGGCCCATACATGGCGGCATAGTCAGAGCGAGGGATGTTGGCGGGCATGATTGAATTCCTATCGGAGGAGACGGTCGAAAATCTCAGACGAGACGTTTAGAAGGCGAAAGACAGGCCGCGGCGTACTTGCGCCTGAAAGCTGCAGACGGTTGGTGGCGCATCACAGATCCCCCATGATTTCGGCGTTGAACCCAAAAATCCTGCGTGCCCCGCCGATGGGGATCAGCGGCACCTCACGGCGTTGGCCGGGTTCAAACCGCACGGCGGTTCCGGCGGCAATGTCGAGACGTAGGCCCCTAGCGGCCTCACGGTCAAAGTCGAGCGCAGGGTTCGCTTCGGCGAAATGGTAGTGGCTGCCCACCTGCACCGGGCGGTCGCCGGTGTTTGCAACCATCAGTGTGAGGGCCTCGGCGCCCTCATTCAGGGTCAGATCACCTGCGGCGGGCATCAGCTCTCCTGGGATCATTTGCGACTCCGAAACCACGAAATGGTGCCACCGACCACGGCGGCAGCAAGGATGAGGGCAATCCAGACCTCGGCCCCGTGTGGATGCACATGCGCCCCACCATGAGCGAGGGCCGGACCAGCGGTGAGCGCGAAGGCAGGCGCGAGAGCGAGCAGGTGTTTCATGGGGCAAGATCTCCGGTTTGAGCTGTCAACGGATGGGGTTGTGTACGGTCACGAGCTTGGTGCCGTCGGGAAAAGTGGCCTCGACCTGCACTTCGTGGATCATCTCGGCCACGCCGCTCATGCATTGATCGCGGGTGATGACCTCGGCCCCCGCCTGCATCATCTCCGCTACCGATCTGCCGTCGCGCGCCCCCTCGACCACGGCATCGGTAATGAGCGCGATTGCCTCTGGATGATTGAGTTTCACCCCGCGCGCCAGTCGCTTGCGGGCGACTTCGGCCGCCATCGCGACCAGAAGCTTGTCTTTTTCTCTCGGTGTCAGATTCATGCGCCTGTCGCTTTCATGGTCTCAAAGTCTCCAGCATCGGGGCAGGCTGCCCTCGGTGAGCTTGTCAAGAATGGGCAAGAGGCTCTGGCGTAAGACAAAACTGTCGCGCGCCAGAAGCCGCATATGCAACAGATTCGGCGCGAGGAGGGACGCCCCGCCATAGGCCTCTTTGCCCGCAGGCAACTGAGTGCGCAGCCACGCCAAGGCGGCTTCGGCACCGGGGCTTGCCAGAACGAGTGTGACCATGGCGGTGCAGGGGCCAGACAGAACGCCGGCAATGCCCGGGCGCTTGAGCTGAGCCATAGCATCCCCGTCGAGCCGGATTGCATCGCGAAAGAGGATGCGCCCTGCGCGTCGGATCTGGATCTGGTCGTGAAAGCGCAGCGCGGAGAGATGCTCGCCCATGGCGACGCGGCCAAAGACAAGCGGCTCGACCAGCAAGAGCTCCGCATCGTCGGCGAGTTCCACATGAAGGCTGCGCCGGAAGGCGCTGTGCTGAAACAGGATTGTCTCTTGCGGCACCCATCGAAGGCGCGCTTGTGGCTCCACGCTCAGCCGCGTTGTCATCTGTCCGGTCTGATGCGGCTGTGCGCGATAGACCCGTTCGGCGGCTTGTGTTGTCAGGGTGAGCTGGCTTTGGGCGCCAGCCTTGGCCGTCAGCGCGAAGTCATCACCGCCCGTGATGCCGCCTGCAGTGTTGACAGTCACCGCCTCAAGATCTGGCCGACCAGTCGGGAACAGAAGCTTCAGCGCCCCGGATTGGTGAAGCGTATCGAGGGCTACTGCGCCATCATCGCGCCGTTTGCTGCTGACATGGGCCCGCCCCCGAGCGCGCGGCGGCTGACCAGCTGCCACAACATCCCCAGGGGCGCTTGGGCGTTGGGGCGCTGTCGCGATATCTGCGGCCTGCGGCATGGCAGCTTCCCTGAACATTATACCAGAGCCTTTGAGGGTTGCGGGATGGATTTCGCTGAGAGTGCGAGGTCTTGCGGCAGTGCGCTATCCGCGCGGTGTGGCCAGGGAGCATCCGTCCGCCGTGGTGATTAAAAAATAAGCGCAATGGGGTCGTGTGGTGTAAAATGAGGCATTCTTGGGTCGCGGGCGCACTCCCGCCCGCTTTGTCCGCATTGAAATGCAGTCAAACCCGTTGGGCCGGGCAGCGCACCTGCGGTGCGCTGCGGGGGTCGCACGCGGGTCCGGGGGCGGGGGCGAAGCGAAGGATGCTTGGCCTTTGAGAGCGCGGTCCGCTATGCAGGGAGCCAAAGTGATTAACGTGCAAAGGAAGTCGCCGCATGACACCGCTTCATGGCCTCAAGGTTGTTGAACTCGCCCGCATTCTGGCTGGTCCCTGGATTGGTCAGGCGCTCGCGGATCTGGGCGCCGAAGTGGTCAAGGTCGAAAGCCCCGAGGGTGATGACACCCGCCGCTGGGGGCCGCCCTTTGTGGAGCGGGAGGGTGACAAAACGGCCGCCTACTATTATGCCGCCAACCGGGGCAAGACCTGTGTCACGGCTGATTTTCGCACATCAGAGGGGCAGGCCCAGGTGCGCGATCTGGTCCGCGATGCCGACATTCTGATCGAGAATTTCAAAGTGGGCGGGCTGAAGAAATATGGCCTGGATTTCGAGAGCCTCTCCGCTCTCAATCCGCGTCTGATCTATTGCTCTGTCACCGGATTTGGTCAGGATGGTCCCTATGCGACGCGCGCGGGGTATGACTTCTTGCTGCAGGGCATGTCGGGGCTGATGTCGATCACCGGGGCCGCCGATGGGGAGCCGCAAAAGGTTGGCGTGGCGATCACGGATGTGGTGACGGGGCTTTATGGCAGCATCGGTATTCTGGCAGCGGTGGAGCAGCGGCACCGCACCGGGCGGGGGCAGCATATCGATATGTCCTTGCTCGATTGCGCCACAGCGATGTTGGCCAATCAGAACATGAACTATCTGGTAACCGGGGAAAGCCCCACCCGAATGGGCAATGAACATCCCAATATCGCACCCTATCAGGTGATGGCGGTGCGCGATGGTCATGTCATTCTTGCGGTTGGCAATGATGGTCAGTTCACCCGACTGTGCGATGTGCTTAACCTTGCAGGGCTCAAGGATGATCCGCGCTTTTCCACCAACCAGCTGCGGGTGGCGCACCGTGCAGATTTGACGCCGCTGCTGGCGGCGGCGCTTGCACAGTGGAGCCAGTCGGATTTGCTGGCTGCGCTTGAGGCCGCGACCGTTCCGGCTGGGCCGATCAACACCATCGGGCAGGCTTTTGAGGATGCGCAGATCAAACATCGTCAGATGCAGATTGCGCCCGAGGGCGTGCCAGGCGTGCGGGGGCCTTGGGTATTTTCTGACGCGGACCTGGCGCTTGACCGCTCGGCCCCCGTCCTGCCGCGCGACACGAAGCCCGAGAAAGATTAACTGGGTGCCAAGAGGTCCGATACGATACTGAGCGGCGAGTCATCTCCGAGGAGGCGCCGCACTTTGGGGTCAAGGCGCGGGCTGTCCTTGGCCAGGGTGCCCGTGGCGGCAAGTGCTGCGCGGGCAGAAGTCTTTTCTTCGATCCTGACCCAGACGGTGCGGGTGGAAAAAGGTCGGCGGTTTGCGCCTGCAGAGACTCCGAGCACCAGACCCTGCAGGTACGAGATCTGATGCGGGTGCTCGGGCATTAGGATCGTTTCTGAGAGCGCGCCGACGGCATTGCGGGGGCGCTCTAGTAAGCAGAGCCGACCACCACGTTCTGCGACCAGGCCGCGATAGCTGCTGCGCTGGTGGATGCTGCCATCCAGCGAGCGGGCGCGCTCGAACGTGTGGCTCGTGACATAGCCGTCGACGTCCCGGAGATGAATGAGCGTGCGAAGCACCTGCCCGGGCCAGGTCGGGGTGGTGAAATAGCCATGATAACTGCCCAAGAAACGGCGCAAGATTCGCGCCTGATCGGCAAAGCCTGTCCCGAGATGAAACAGTGGAGCGGGCAATTGGGGGCTGCGCTTGGGGCGACGCGCGGCTGCAAATTGATCGGGGTTTGTGAACAGATCGGCCTCCGGAACATCAAAATGGCGGGCGATGCGGCGCAGGTTATGTGCCGAAGGCAGGCCTGCTCCGGAAAGATAGCGATTGAACTGCTGTCGGTTGAGGCCGATGTCGCGGCAGGTCTGCGCAATCGAGGGAGTCTCGGCGCAGAGAAAACGCAGGTTCTGGCTAAAAGCGGTGCGCATGTCTCATCCTTCGCGATGTGATGCTACCTTGCGTACATATGCATCATGTCGCGTACAAGCGCGCAGTTTCCCCGGCCCGACATTTCGCGCAGAGTTTGCAGACATCGCCAAGACCGAAGAGAAATCTATGACACAGCCCTCTGCCATCACCGTGACCGAACATTTGTGGATTCCCCTGCCTGATGGCCGCAGGCTTGCGGCGCGGATGTGGATGCCCGAAGGTAAAGGTCCGTTTCCTGTCATTCTTGAGTATCTGCCTTACCGCAAACGCGATGGCACGGCGCCGCGCGATGCCACGACGCATCCGGTCTTTGCCGCAGAGGGCTATGCTTGCCTGCGTGTGGACATCGCAGGCTCTGGCGATAGTGACGGGCGGTTTGACGACGAATATTCCGAGCAGGAACTGTCGGATGGTGAGGCAGTGCTGGAGTGGATCGCGGCGCAGCCCTGGTCGAGCGGAAATGTCGGTATGATCGGGATTTCCTGGGGTGGCTTCAATGGCTTGCAGATGGCCTACCGCCGCCCCGAGGCGCTAAAGGCGGTGGTCTCGGTGGCCTCTACCGTGGATCGCTACGCCGATGATATTCATTATATGGGGGGCTGTCTTCTTAGCGACAACAAGAATTGGGCGAGCCAGATGTTTGCCTATATGACGCGACCGCTGGACCCGAAACTGCGTCCGGATTGGCGGGAGGAATGGCTCGGCCGTATCAACGATCTTCCTTTTATGGCCGCTGATTGGCTGAAGCACCCAACCCGGGACACGTTCTGGAAACATGGGTCCGTCAGTGAGGACTGGTCGGCGATCAAGGCGCCGGTTCTGGCGATCACGGGCTGGGCCGATGCCTATGTGAACGCACCATCTGCGCTCGCCGCCAAGATGACTGGCGCCCCTGCCAAAGCCTTGATGGGGCCGTGGGAGCATCGCTATGCACATATTTCCCAGATCGAGGCGGCGGATTTTCACGGTGAGGTCCTGCGCTGGTTCGATCACTATCTCAAAGGCGAGGACGCCGGGGCAGACGCGCTGCCGGATTACCGTGTCTTTCTGCAAGAGTTTACCGAGCCGAGCCCCAAGAACCTGCCGCAGAACGGCCGGTGGGTGGCCGAGGCGCATTGGCCGTCGCCCAATGTCAGCGATGTGACATGGCCGCTGGCGCGTGCGGGATTTGCGGCTGCCCCGCAGGCGGGAACGGTCGTGGTCAAGAGCGCGGCAACCGTGGGGCAGGCGGGCGGGTATTTTTGCCCCGGGATCCGGATCGACAACGAACGTCCTGGTGATCAGAGCGTGGATGACGCGGCCTCGACCTGTTTTGACAGCACACCGCTCCTGGCGCCGATGGAGATCCTGGGCCGCCCGCGTGTGCGCTTGGCCTTTAGTGTCGACAAACCCGTGGCGCAGGTGGTGGCGCGGCTTTGTGATGTGGCGCCTTCGGGGCAATCGCAGCGTATCACCTATCGACCGCGGAACCTATGTCATGATGACAGTCATGAGGTCGCCACCAAACTCGAACCCGGCAAGCGCTATGAGGTGGAGTTTGAGCTCAATGAATGTGCCCATCGTGTGCTGGCGGGGCATCGACTGAGGCTTGCGCTCTCGACCTCGTATTGGCCAATTGTCTGGCCCGCGCCGGAAGCGGCGGAGATTATGCTGCATCTGGAAGACTGCGCGCTCGTCCTGCCGGAGCGCCGCGTCGAGGTTGAGATTGACGCGCAGGCCCCGGGCGCGGCGCGGGACTACCCGAGGTATCAAGCACAGGTGTTGGAAAAGCCCTGGGGCGAGGCAACAACCAGGATCGAGGCGGATGGAACCCATGTTCTGGAGAGCTATGACAGCTACGGGGCCGCGCGCGATCTCTCCCATGGCCAGCAGGTGAGCAGCAATGTGCGGATGCGCTATGCCATCCACCCGGATGATCCGGCCAGCGCGCGGTTTGATTGCGCCTGGGTCTTTGCCTTTGGGCGCGAGACAGACGGGGATGCTCCGGATTGGAACCTGCGCATCGAGACCGACAGCGCGATGTGGTGTGACACCGAAACTTTCACGCTCTGGCGCGAGATCAAGGCCTTTGAGGGCGAAGACTTGATCCTGACTCGTGACTGGAAAGAGGTGATCCCGCGCGGCTGTCACTAGGCGCGGCGGTTACAAAAGAGCCCACCGCGTGCGGCGGTGGGCGTCATTCTGCGTTGAGCGATCGCTCAGGATTGTGGCAGGGCGCGGGGGTCGAACTGGCACATCTTGCCCGCCTTGGCCAAGGCCTGATCGAACCCTTCGAGGGAGAAACCGCCATACAGCCATGTCTCGCCATCCACGGCGCGGTCGACGGCAAAATCAAACCGCTCACCATTGGCGATCATTTCGGCCGTCAGTTCAGAGATGAAGCCGGGGGTTAGGCTTGCGCCATAGGTAAAGCCGGGGCCGGTATAGAAGAACATCTCTTCTCCATACCAGACTGGCTGATCCCCGATGTAGAGCGAAACACTGTCCATGGACTCGTCCCAGGGGGCGTCGATCTCATCGGGCGTGTAAGGCGTGTAGATGTAGTCAAACGTGGCGTTGAAGCCGTTGTTCTGGAAGGTGAACTCGAGATAGCCCGATGTGTCCCGCGCCGAAGAGAGCGTGTAGACGTGGCAGGTGTCGCCTTTGTAGACCGCCGCCCAATTGCCGGCCTCAAGAAACAGCGATGAGGCCTGAGCGAGGCTGCCGACCAGAGAGAGTGCAAGTGCCGCAAAAATGGAGTTCCGCAAGAATCATATCCCTATCAATGATGTTTGGCGCCAAAATAGGACGCGAAAGATGCGGAAACCTTAAGCCGAGCTGCCGTATGGGGAAACAGGGATTCTTCGCACGGCCGCCCGGCTTGCGCTCGCCTAGTCCTCGGTCACATGGATCGCAAATTGTTCCAGACCTGCCGATTGGGCCTCGATGACGCGGAAGCTCTCGCGCACACCGGCCTCGGTCAGCTCGCGCGCCACGGTCAGGAGCGTGTTGGGATCGTGATCCTCACAGAGCTCGGCCATATGGTCGATTTCGGCCTCTGCCACAGGGCGGGCGCTTGCAAGATCCGGGGCGCCGTAGATTTCCATGAAATGCTGGGCGAGTTGCTCGACGAGTTTCGTGACCTCTTCGGGTTCGATCTGGGTGACCGCGACAAAGGTCACCCGCCCAGCGGTTTCGAGCCCCATCCAGCCGTTTGCAAAGGCCTGACGTTGTTTGCCGACCAGATCGCCTTCGCTCCAGTTGGAGAACTCAAAGCCCCCGGAGATGCACCATTCTCCTGTCCGTGCGGGGCTGGCAAAGACGTTCATGTCGCTTTCGTCAAAATGGATGGCGCGGGCCAGTTTCATCACGTCTCTCTCCTGTCAGTCCTGCACCAGAACGGTGGTGAGCGGGATCAGATGAGTGGTGGTCTCATCCCGCAAAAGCATTCCGAAATCCTCGTCTACACCAAGGAACGTGCCGCTGCGCCCGGCTTCGGTGCGCGCTTCGCCCATGCCATGCGCAAGGCCGCGCCATTCGCCGTGGATCGTCTCAAGCTCGCCCTCATCCCATCGGTTGATCCAATGCAGGCAATGGCGTGCCCAGCTTTCCAGCAGGCGCGGTGCAGCAACATCAGCACAGCCTTCGGCATAGAGCGCGGTTTCGTCGGGGGTCTCGCCGCCATCGCCTTCAGGCCAGAGCGGCAGGTCCAGCCCCACCACAAGCCAGTCCGGTTGCGTGTCCGGATCATCTGTGCTGGCGGCGATCCGCAATCTGCCACAGCGTGCGCCATTGATGCGCAGGGCGCCGTTCCAGTCCAGATGCACCGCGACCTCTGGCGGAGCGAGAGCGCCAAGCGCGTTCTGGAACCCGACCCCGCAGACCGGCAGCATCGCCATAGCCTTGGCGAGTGGCACCTCGGGGGCCAGCACGAGGGCCGCCCGCAGCACGTCTGTTCCGAGCTCATAGACCACAAGCCCCGCATCGACACCGAGTTCTGCCTTCTGGCATGCAAGGTCAAAGGGATCCTGTCCCGGGCCTGCGGCCTCCCCCGTCATCAGGGGAGGGAAGGTGATCGTCTCGCTCATGCGGCGCCACGCTCCAAGAGGGCTGCCGCGATGTCCTGAAACGCCCGCGCCTGGGCGCTGTCAGGTTTGGACACCACGATCGGTGCGCCGCCATCCGCCGCCAGACGAACGTCAAGATGCAAGGGCACCTCGGCGAGCAGCGGCACATTCAGTTTCTCGGCTTCGGCGGCAACGCCACCATGGCCAAAGATGTGCTCCTCATGGCCACAGTTGGAGCAGATATGGGTCGACATGTTCTCGATCAGACCAAGGATAGGGACATTCAGTTTGTGGAACATATCAATGCCTTTACGGGCATCAATAAGCGCAACGTCCTGCGGTGTGGAAACAACGATCGCACCGTCCACTTGCGCCTTTTGCGCCAGTGTCATCTGCACGTCGCCGGTGCCCGGCGGCAGGTCGACAATCAACACGTCAAGTGCGCCCCACTGCACTTGCATCATCATCTGTTGCAGCGCGCCCATCAGCATCGGTCCACGCCAGACCACCGCCTGGTCATCATTGGTCATGAGGCCAATCGACATCATTGTGACGCCGTGATTGCGCAGCGGCAGGATGGTCTTGCCATCCGGGCTGGCGGGGCGACCGGACACCCCGAGCATCCTCGGCTGGGAGGGGCCATAGACATCTGCATCCAAAAGCCCCACGCGACGCCCGGCCTGAGCCAGTGCACAGGCGAGGTTGGCAGAGACTGTCGATTTCCCGACGCCGCCCTTGCCAGAGGCAACCGCGATGATCTTGGCAATGCCGGGGATCTTTTGCGGGCCTTGCGGCTCTGCTGGTTTGTTGGGCTTCAGATCCGGCGGCGCCTTGGTGCTGTGGGCCGTCATCAGGGCCGAGACCTTTTCGACCCCGGCCAGAGCGCTCACCACTGCCTCGGCCTGATCGCGCACAGGCGCGTAGGCGTCGGATTTTGCAGGATCGATTTCGAGGACAAAACGCACGGTGCTGCCTTCGAGAGTAAGGGCACGGACAATGCCTGCGGCGACGATGTCGCTGCCGCTAACAGGGTCATTGAGGGTCTTCAGGGCGTCGAGGACGGCGTCGCGGGTGATGGACACGCGGGGCTACTCCTTGCTTGGTCTATTACGGTCTCGCGCGGGCATGGTGCCCGTTGTGGGCGCGGGGGGAAAGGGCGGAATGGTGCGGGTCTGATTTAATGATCACGGCGCGTGCTGAGATAGTCTTCCGTGGTGCGGACGCGCGGGCGTTCCTTGCTCGCAAAGGGCGAGTCCTTCTGGTGGAACTGCGCATTTACCCGGCAATCATCACACATCTGGATCATCTTGGCGGCCTCGGAGCTCGCAAACATCGCGTGATTGCCCGCAAGCTTCTCCATGATCCGTTCGACTGTGGATTTGACCCCAAAGAGGCTGCCGCATTCGATGCAGGCAAAGGGCTCTTCTTCGTTCAGTACTATTTGATCCAGCGCCGATGGGGCGAGGTTCAGGCGGGGCGCAAATGTGATTGCATCCTCCGGACAGGCATTGGCACAGAGACCGCATTGCAGGCAGGCGTCCTCTTGAAAACGCAGCTGTGGCAGATCTTCGTTGTCGCCAAGCGCACCGGAGGGGCATAGCGAAACACATGACAGGCACAGCGTACAGGCGTCAGTGTCCACAACCACGGCACCATAAGGCGCGCCCTCGGGCAACGGCAGCTCGGTGTCAGCCGCGGTCAAGGCCAGGGCTGCCTGACGGGTGATCTGTCGGCGGGTGCCCATGGGGCGCTGTGGTGTCTCCGGCGCGGCGGGCAGGGTGCGCGCCTCATAAAGCGCATCGCAGAGGGCTTCGGGTTCGGCGGCGTGCAGCAGGCGAGCCGCGTCGGCCGAGATTGCATTGGCCAGCTCCCGTTCACGTGTTTGCACATCGAGATCGGCGCGGGGGCCGGGCAAGAGGCACACTTCGCGAAAACCAGCTGCGCGTGCCGCGAGAATTTCGGCATGGCCAAAAGTGTTGAAGGCTTCGACTTCGAGTGGAATGACAGCTGCAGGCAGACCGCGATCAAACCGTGCCGCGAGGCGGATCATCTCGGCTCCATGCGCATCAACGACCAGCAGGCGCGGGGCTTCGCCCCCCGCGTCGAGATAGGCTTTGGCAAGGGTCTGGATCCGCAGGAACAGGCTCTCGGTGGGTGGCGCGTCATAGGTGATCGCGCCCGAGGGGCAGAGCGAGGCGCAGGCCCCGCAGCCAGCACAGATCATCGGATCAATGGCAACGCTGTCCCCATTGGGGGTGATGGCACCGGTGGGGCAGGCATCGAGACAGCGCGTGCAGCCGGTCTGGCGGGCGCGGGAATGCGCACAGAGAAGTGGCTCGGCTTTGACATAGAGCGGCTTTTCGAAGGTGCCCACCAACTGGCTTGCGGCAAACACCGCATCCGCCACCGCCACAGGCGATTTGGGATCTGCACGCAGATAGCCTTCGCGCTTTTCAGGCGCGGGGAACAGGGGCGTGCCGCCGCGCAGATCGAGGATGATGTCGCACTCTGAACGGCCGCCGTCACGCGGTGCGCTCCAAGACCATTCTCGCCCGGTCACATCAAGCGATTGCAGCGCGTCTACCGTGATCTCAAAACCGCCAAGCGCCCCTTGCGCGCTGCGCAACTGGCCGCGGATCGTGTCAAAGCCTCGGCTGAGGGGCGGTTCTGCAGCATCGGTCAGCAGGACGGTGACGCCAAGACTGTCTTGCAGTTTTTCTGCTGCCGGGAGCGCCGCGTCCGCAGTTCCCACGATGAGGCACAGACCCTCGCTTACCACATCGACGCTTTTGGCAGGGCGCAGGTCCAATTGGGCCTCTGACACCAATGCGGACATTTTGGGTAGTACATCGGCTGCCTTCAGGGCGTCACGGGACCATCCGGCACGGTCTCGCAGGTCCAGGAAGGCGGGGGCATCTTGGCCCAGCTCCTCGGCAAGGGCGGTGAAAAACCGACTTTCCTGCCCGCAACAAAAAATTGCATCCGGGTCCTGAAGGGCGGCCGCAGCGGCCTCTGACTCGGTTGTGCAGAGGTGTGAATGTACCTTCGAACAGGGCAGGCCGGTGGCCGCGCTGAGCGCCTCTGAATCGAGCGGTTGGGAACCGGAACAATCACACAATATCGGGTGCTTGGGCATATTTTCCTCGCTGGCGGTCGCGCTGGCATTTGGCCGCGAAATCGCGGTATCGGAGCATATCCTAGGCAGGTTTCTGCGCGTTCGTAAACCACCCCGACGGCGAAGACGGGTCGCAAAAGGCCGCCACGAATTGTGGTGATTCGGGAAAGCATCGCAAAATTCGAATACCCGAGTGAAAAGCTAAGTTTGGACAAAACGTCCACTGCCGACCTGCGCCGTAAAAACCGCGAGTCAAAATGTCCCCTTAAGCGTGAAATGCTCAATCTGGGGGCACTGTGTGCTTTCGCATGCAGGCCCTTTTGCGGCAAGCTAGGCGAAACAAGCCAGGGAACATCCGTGAACCAAGCCAACGCAAAGACAGTGGTTATGCCCCTTGGAGTCGTGATACGGCGCACGCCGGGTGTGACGCCTTGGGCCAAATGGTCTTGGCGCGCGGTTGCGGTTCTGCCCGGCGCTGCAGAAGCCGATTGGAGCCTGCTGCGCGAAGAAGGCGAGGCGAGCGAATTTCACGCCGCGACCCTGCCGCTGGAGCTGCACCGTGCGGATGCCGAGGCCTACATGCAGGGGCTCACCGCCAATCCGCCCAGCATCTATGTCGTGATGCGCCCCGGTGCGGATGCGCGCCCAGAGGTGGCTCTGGTCACGGCATCGCCTTTCGAGGCGCAAGACTACGCCGATACGGGCGAGGACCAGGTTGAGAAAGTTGACATGCCTGTCGGTCTGGTGGCCTGGGTGCGCGACTTCACGTTGGCGCATTTCAAAGAAGAGGAATTCAAAAAACGACGCCGCGATAGGCAACGCGTGGATCTCGAAGAAGAGGGCGTTGGCGATGCACGTATCCCGCAGTTGTCGGACGTCTACCGCGCACCTGTCAAAGCCCGCAAGGAGCGTCTGCAATGAGTGCGCAGGATTTCTGGTCCCGCCGCCGCGCTGCGGTTGAAGCGGAAGCCGCACAGGGCGAGCGCGCCCTGAAAGAGGCGGAAGCAGCAGAGCGTGACGCCGAGGCCGCCGAGCGCAGCGACGAGGAGCTGCTGGCAGAGCTTGACCTGCCAGATCCCGATACGCTTGGGCCAGGTGATGACTTCAAGGCGTTTTTGAGCGAGGCGGTGCCAGCGCGTCTGAAGACACGCGCCCTGCGTCGGCTCTGGATGACCAACCCGGTGCTGGCCAATCTCGACGGTCTTTTGGATTACGGCGAGGATTTTACCGACGCCGCGATGGCGGTCGAAAACATCCAGACGGCCTATCAGGTTGGTAAAGGCATGACCGCCCATGTGGAAGAGCTGGCGCGGCAGGCAGAGCTTGAGGCGGCCGCGGCGCGTGCGACAGAGGAACAGCCAGTCGAAGACGCGCCAGACGTCGATCAGGACGAAGCGGATTTCGACGCGCCAGCCGAGACGAATGAGCCGCCCGCAACTGCGCCTAAGGATGCAACCCCATCCGTGACCGCGCATGCGAGTGCTGCAGGCGGGGATCACGAAGAAGAGGCCGTGGCGCCCGTCACATCGCGCCGCATGCGCTTTGTGTTCGAGGACGGGGCGGCCAGCACATGACACAGGAGAGCCCGATGACTGAGGCAGCCGTGACTGCAGAGACGGTCACTGAAGAGGACCGTCTGCGCGCGGATCTTTACAACTATCTCGGCCTGATGCTTGCGGCCCCGCCGGCAGAGATGCTGCTGGAACAGACTGCTGGGCTCTCTGGGGACGATACCCCCTTGGGGGAGGCGATCACCCAATTGGCCCGGGTGGCCAAACGCACCAAACCCGCCGCGGCTGAACGCGAGTTCAACGCGCTGTTCATCGGTTTGGGTCGTGGCGAGCTCTTGCCTTACGCAAGCTACTATCTGACGGGTTTTCTCAACGAAAAACCTCTGGCGGCGTTGCGCAACGACATGAGCGCTCGCGGCTTGAGCCGCGCGCCGAACGTATTCGAGCCCGAAGACAATATCGCATCGCTCATGGAGATGATGGGGGCGATGATCGTGGGGCGGTTCAACACTCCGGTCTCGTTGGCGGAACAAAAAACCTTTTTCAACAAGCACATCGGCCCGTGGGCTGCGCATTTCTTTGCGGATCTCGAAGGAGCGAAAAACTCTGTGCTTTATGCCTCGGTGGGCGCGGTGGGTCGCGCCTTCATGGAGATCGAGGCCGAAGGATTTCGGATGGGGGGCTGAGGCCCGCAATCCAAAACGGCGCGCCTGCAGGGGGCAGGTGCAGGGTGGGGCGGCCCGGACGCCCGAATGACTGGACCCAAGACGACCCAAAAGGAGGAGGATCCACATGTCACGGAAAGAGGATGGCGCAAGCCGCCGCGACTTTCTGAAACTGGCTGCAACCACCACGCCCGCTGCGGTAGTGGCGCTTGCAACCACCGGAGGCGAGGCGGAGGCCGCGACCCCGGACCTGTCATCAAGCAAGATGCAGGATACCGCGCATACGCGCGCTTATTACGACAGCACCCGGTTCTGATCGGTTGCTTTTCGTGCCTTGGCCGACTGGTTGCGTGACGCCCGACCGAGCGAAGGTTTCTCATTGAACCCAGCGCGCTTCTGATTTCAGGGGCAAGCAAGGGAGGTTTTAAAATGCTTAGGAAAAAGACCAACGGGGTTGCGCGACGCCCCCAGCGGACCAGTATCCTGTCCAAGGTCGGTGAGTCAGCCGTCGACCGCCGCGCGTTCCTGCGCGGATCTGGCCTTGCCATCGGCGGGCTTGCTGCCATCAGCGCAACCGGTGGTACAGTGACGCAAGCCAATGCGGCGGCGTCTGCAACCGGCGCGATGGAAACGATCAAATCCGTCTGCACCCACTGCTCGGTCGGCTGTACCGTGGTGGCAGAGGTGCAAAACGGTGTCTGGGTTGGCCAGGAGCCAGGCTGGGACAGCCCCTTCAACCTCGGTGCGCATTGCGCCAAGGGCGCTTCGGTGCGTGAACACGCTCATGGTGAGCGCCGCCTGAAGTACCCGATGAAGAAAGAAGGCGGTGAGTGGAAGCGCATCAGCTGGGAGCAGGCCATCGACGAGATCGGCGACGGCATGATGCAGATCCGCGAAGAAAGCGGCCCTGATAGCGTCTACTGGCTCGGTTCTGCCAAGCACAACAACGAACAGGCCTACCTGTTCCGCAAGTTCGCCGCCTACTGGGGTACGAACAACGTGGATCACCAGGCCCGGATCTGTCACTCCACCACGGTTGCGGGTGTTGCGAATACATGGGGCTACGGCGCCATGACCAACAGCTACAACGACATCCATAAATCCAAGGCGATCTTTATCATCGGTGGCAACCCCGCCGAGGCGCATCCGGTATCGCTGCTGCATGTGCTGAAGGCCAAGGAAGAGAACAACGCGCCGCTGATCGTCTGCGATCCGCGTTTCACGCGTACGGCGGCCCATGCGGATGAATATGTCCGCTTCCGTCCCGGCACCGACGTGGCGCTCGTTTGGGGCATCCTGTGGCATATCTTTGAAAACGGTTGGGAAGACACCGAGTTCATCCGCACCCGTGTCTGGGGTATGGATCAGATCCGGACCGAAGTGGCCAAATGGACGCCCGAAGAGGTCGAACGCGTCACCGGCACCCCGGGTAGCCAGCTCAAGCGCGTTGCGCGCACCCTGGTCAACAACCGCCCCGGCACCGTCATCTGGTGTATGGGTGGCACCCAGCACACCAATGGCAACAACAACACCCGCGCCTACTGCATCCTGCAGCTGGCCCTTGGCAACATGGGTGTGTCCGGCGGTGGCACCAACATCTTCCGCGGCCACGACAACGTGCAGGGGGCAACCGACCTTGGCGTTCTGAGCCACACTCTGCCGGGCTATTATGGTCTGTCGGCTGGCGCATGGGGCCATTGGGGCCGCGTCTGGGGCGAAGACATGGACTGGCTGAAGGGTCAGTTTGAAACCGTCAAAGGCGCCGACGGCAAGGATAAGAACCTGATGAACCTGACGGGCATTCCGGTGTCCCGCTGGATCGACGGTATCCTTGAAGACAAGGAAAACATGGACCAGCCCAACAATGTTCGGGCCATGGTTCTCTGGGGCCACGCGCCGAACTCTCAGACCCGGATGACGGAGATGAAGACGGCGATGGAGAAACTCGACATGCTTGTCGTGGTTGACCCCTATCCGACCGTCTCTGCCGTGCTGCATGATCGCACCGATGGTGTCTATCTGCTGCCCGCCTGCACCCAGTTTGAGACCCGCGGCTCCGTGACGGCCTCGAACCGTTCGCTGCAGTGGCGCGATCAGGTGGTGGAGCCTCTCTTTGAGAGTCTGCCGGATCACGTCATCATGGCCAAATTCGCCAATAAGTTCGGCTGGGCAGATCGTCTCTTCCGCAATATCGAAATGGAAGACGCCGAGACCCCCAACATCGAAAGCATCACCCGTGAGTTCAATGCGGGCATGTGGACAGTGGGCTACACGGGTCAGAGCCCGGAGCGCATCAAGCTCCATATGGCCAATCAGCACACCTTTGATCGCACGACGCTTCAGGCCGTTGGTGGCCCGGCGGATGGCGATTACTACGGGATGCCATGGCCCTGCTGGGGCACGCCGGAAATGAAGCATCCGGGCACGCCGAACCTCTATGACATGTCCAAACCTGTCGCCGAAGGTGGTCTGTGTTTCCGCGCCCGTTTCGGGGTGGAGCGTGATGGCGAAAATCTCCTGGCAGAAGGGGTCTCCAACCCCGGTGCGGAGATTCAGGATGGCTATCCTGAGTTCACCATGCAGATGCTGATGGATCTGGGCTGGGATGGCGACCTGACGGCCGAGGAACGCGCGGCGATCGACGCCGTTGCCGGGCCAAAGACCAACTGGAAAACCGACCTCTCCGGTGGGATTCAGCGGGTTGCGATCAAGCACGGCTGCGCGCCCTTCGGGAACGCCAAGGCTCGTGCGGTTGTGTGGACCTTCCCGGATCCGGTGCCGCTGCACCGCGAGCCGCTCTACACCAACCGGCGTGACCTGGTGGCGGATTATCCGACCTATGAGGATCGGAAATTCTATCGTCTGCCCACCATGTATGCCTCGATCCAGAAGAACGATGTCTCCAAGGAGTATCCGATCATCCTCACCTCCGGCCGTCTGGTCGAATATGAGGGCGGCGGTGACGAGACCCGTTCGAACCCGTGGCTTGCAGAACTGCAGCAGGACATGTTCGTCGAGATCAATCCGCGCGATGCCAATGACATCGGAATCCGCGATGGGTCTCAGGTCTGGGTCGAAGGCCCGGAAGGCGGCAAGGTCAAGGTGATGGCAATGGTGACAGAACGCGTCGGGGCCGGTGTGGCCTTCATGCCGTTCCACTTTGGCGGGCACTTCCAAGGTAAGGATCTGAGGGATAAATATCCCGACGGGGCCGACCCTTACGTGCTGGGTGAAAGTACCAACACCGCGCAGACCTACGGCTATGACTCTGTCACGCAGATGCAAGAGACCAAAGCCACCCTCTGCAAAATCTCAGCAGCCTAAGGAGTAGAGAAACATGTCAAGAGCAAAGTTCCTCTGTGACGCCGAACGCTGCATCGAGTGCAACGCCTGTGTCACCGCTTGTAAGAACGAGCATGAAGTCCCCTGGGGCATCAACCGTCGCCGTGTTGTGACCATCAACGATGGTAAGCCCGGCGAACGCTCGATCTCGGTCGCCTGCATGCATTGTTCCGATGCTCCCTGCATGGCGGTCTGTCCGGTAGACTGTTTCTACCAGACCGAGGATGGGGTGGTTCTCCACTCCAAGGACCTCTGCATCGGCTGTGGGTACTGCTTCTATGCATGTCCCTTTGGCGCGCCGCAGTTCCCGCAGGCGGGTAACTTCGGATCTCGTGGCAAGATGGACAAATGTACCTTCTGTGCAGGCGGTCCCGAGGAGAACAACTCTCAGGCGGAGTTCCAGAAATACGGGCGCAACCGGATTGCAGAAGGCAAGTTGCCGATCTGCGCCGAGATGTGCTCCACCAAGGCGCTTCTTGCGGGCGATGGCGATACCGTTTCGTCGATCTACCGCGAGCGCGTGGTGGCCCGTGGCTTTGGTTCCGGCGCCTGGGGTTGGGGCACGGCCTACGATCAGAAAGGCGGCTAACGCCTCCTTTTGATCCCAAAACGCCTACAACGGGAGGCGGCCCGCCGTTTGGCGGGCCCCTTCCGCTATACGAATAATTCATCTTAACAAATCCGGCTCAACGGGAGGTCCATCCATGCCGCGCCTGATTTTCGTATTCGTCCTCAAATTGGCCTTGCTTTGCGGCCTTTCTGTCAACGCGCAGGAGGCGAGCCCAGCTGCGCCAGACCGCTCCGCCACCGGCGGCGCGCAGACGCTCGAGGATATTCTCGCGCGGCAACGTGGCGAGGATCTGGACGACAGCTTCCGCAGCGAGGCCACGGGCAACCCCGAGCTTGCCGCCGGGATTGAACAGCAGCTTGGCACCCTTGGAGGCCAGTCCGACCCCGAACTCTGGCGCGCATTGCGCTATAATTCTGCCGACATCAGTGTTTCGGCCGGCGGCGATGTTGCGACGGTTCTGGTGCAGGATGGCGGCATGAGCTGGCTGAGCTTCCGCGAAGGACCGCTGCGCCAATATGGCGGGTGGCTCCTTTTAGGCACGATTGCCGCGCTCGCCGTCTTCTTTGTGCTGCGGGGCCGGATCGGTATCGATGCAGACAAGACCGGACGCACCGTGACCCGCTTTGCCTTTGTTGAGCGCATGGCCCATTGGACGCTTGCGGGATCGTTCATCCTGCTGGGTATCACCGGGCTTTTGACGCTCTTTGGGCGCGTCGCAATCCTGCCCTACCTGGGCAAGGATGTGAATTCGGTGCTGCTCATCGGCTCCAAGTGGATCCACAACTCCGTATCGTGGGCCTTCATGCTGGCGCTGATCGTGGTCTTTTTCATGTGGGTGGCGCATAACATCCCAAACAAGCTCGATCTTGTCTGGCTCAAGCAGTTCGGTGGTATCATCGGCAGCAAGCACCCGCCCGCAAAGAAATTCAACGCAGGGCAGAAGGTGATCTTCTGGTCGGTGATCTTGCTCGGGGCCTCGATTTCCGTCTCTGGTCTGTCGCTGCTGTTTCCCTTCGAGATGCCGCTCTTTGCCAAGACCTTTGCCGCTCTGAACAGCACGGGAATCCCGGAATTGCTGGGCTTTGGGGTTCTTCCCACCGAGCTTACGCCACATGGCGAAATGCAGCTTGCACAGCTCTGGCACGCCATTGTCGGCTTTGTCCTTATGGCGATCATCATCGCGCATATTTATATCGGCTCTGTCGGCATGGAAGGCGCCTATGATGCCATGGGGTCGGGCGAAGTGGATGAGGCCTGGGCCCATCAGCACCATTCGATCTGGCTCGAAGAAGTGAAGGAAAAAGAGCGCGCAAAAGGCAGCGACGCGAGCGCCACTCCGGCGGAGTGACGCGATGCTGCGGCGACTGGCTCTTGGCCTGCTCCTCTGCGCCGCCTCTGGGGTGAGCGCGGAGGAGTTCCAGACCCTCAAAGGACACGGAGGGCCGATCATGGCGCTTGCCGTGAACGATCGGGGGCACGTGGCCAGCGCCAGTTTCGACAATTCCGTCTCACTCTGGCAGGAGGGGGCGCCGAGCTGGCTCGAGGCACATGAAGCAGCCGCGACCGTGGTGGCCTTTGGCCCTGATGATACCCTGTTCAGCGCAGGCGACGACTTTGTGATTTATCGCTGGCAGCAGGGCCACCCCCAAGAGATCGGACGGCATACCGCCAAGATCCGCGCCTTGGACCTCTCGCGCGATGGGGAATGGCTCGCCTCCGCAAGCTGGGATGGCGGCATTGGTCTTTGGCCTATGAGTGCGGGCACGCCCCGCCGCATCGCGGTTGGAACGGGCGTGAACGATCTTGCCTTTGACGGGGCCGGTCGCCTCTTCGTCGCCACCATGACCGGGCAGATCCAAGTCTTCGACAGCCCGGAGGCTGCCCCACGAATTCTGGCGGAACAAGGGTTTGGCATCAACCGTTTGGTGCTCTCTGCTGCTGGCTGGCTGGCCTATGGCGCCGTTGATGGCGGCACCCGTGTGATCAACGCAGAAACCGGGGCCGAGATTGCCGATTTCACCCTCGACCGGCGGCCCATACTGGCCCTTGCGCATCATGCCGAGAGCCAGCAGATCGCCGTGGGTGATGGGCATGGCTATATCATGATGATCGACACACACGACTGGAGCATTGCGCGCGATTTTCGGGCCATGCGCGAAGGCCCCGTCTGGGCTCTGGCGTTTTCAAAGGACGGCCAGCGGGTCTGGGCAGGCGGCATACACGATGTGATCTATGGCTGGCCCATCGCGCTGATGGCCAGCAGCCCAGCGGCGGGAACCGAGACCCGCACATTCCTGCAGGCGCCTGAAACCATGCCCAATGGTGAGCGCCAATTCATGCGAAAATGCTCGGTTTGCCACGATTTGGTCGCCACAGAGCAGCGGCGCGCCGGTCCTCATCTGGCGGGGCTCTTTGGACGACCGGCCGGCAGTCTGCCTGGCTATCGGTATTCCGACACGCTGGCGCAGTCTGACATCATCTGGGGTGCCGAGACCATCGATGCCCTGTTCGATCTCGGCCCTGACCATTATATTCCGGGGTCCAAGATGCCGATGCAGCGCATCACCGCCCCCACAGATCGCCAAGATCTGATAGACTATCTGAAAACCGCGACACAACTTTCGGAGGATAATTGAAATGAAAGCCATGCTAACAGGCTTTGCCCTCATCGCCGTCATCGCCGTGGGCGCAGATCTTGCGCTGGAGCAGGCAGGGTATTCGGCGCAGGAGCAAAACTCCGGCACCGCCGTGCGCCTGAACTGACACCCTCAGATGAACGTCTCCAGCGTCATTCGCGACGAATACTCTGAATCGCTGTCGTCAGCGTCGATCCTTGTGATTGATGACGAACCCGGGATGCGTCATTTCATGACAAAAATCCTGGAACCCCGCTGCAAGCGCGTGGAGCAGGCCGCCTCGGCGGCCGAGGCGTCGGATATTCTCGACAAGGCCCATTTCGACCTCATTGTGCTTGATAACATCATGCCGGGCAAAACCGGCCTTGATTGGGTGGCTGAACAGCGCCGGGTCGGTTTGTTTGCCGATACCATCCTGGTCACAGCCTATGCGGACCTCGATACGGCGATTCAGGCGCTGCGGATCGGAATTGCAGATTTTGTGCTCAAGCCGTTTCGCGCCAATCAGATCCTCAATGCGGTGGCGCGCGCCCTCGACCGCAAGTACCTGCGGCGTGAAAACTATCTATTGAAACACGAGCTCTCTGCCGAGAAATCCAGCGCGCGGGGGCGTCTTCTCGGAAAATCTGCCGCCATTGAGAAGGTGCGAAAGATGTTGCAGCGTCTCGCGCCGCTGCCGACGCCGGTGCTGTTTACGGGGGCGTCGGGAACCGGCAAGGAGATCGCGGCCCGCACACTGCATTCGCTGTCGGATCGCGCAGAGCAGCCCTTTGTTGCCATCAACTGTGCCAGCCTGTCGCCGGATCGGCTTGCCGAAGAGCTTTTCGGCGTCGTGGACGCGCAAGATCGCCGCCGTGATGGGCTGTTTTTGCATGCAGATGGTGGCACGCTGTTTTTGGATGAGGTGGCGCAGATGCCCGAACAGGTGCAGGCGGCCCTGTTGCGGGTTCTGGAGGATCAAAAGGTTCGCCCGGTAGGCGCCGAACGTGATATTCCGCTCAACCTGCGCTTTTTGTTGGCCACCAATGCGGATCTGCTGCAGGCGGTCGAGGAGGGAAAATTCCGCGCTGACCTTTATCACCGGATCAATGTGGTCAATATCGAGATGCCCGCCCTCAAAGAGCGCATCGAGGATATTGTGGAGCTGGCCGCGCTGTTCATGGATCAATTTGCGCTGAGCCTTGGCATGCCCGCGCTGGAACTTGATGAGGAAACACTTCTGAAATTCTCACGCTATGCGTGGCCAGGTAATGTGCGCGAGTTGCGCAATCTGATCGAACGCTCGGTTATCCTTGGCGCTTTTCCCGAAGAGTTTTCCGGCACGGGTTCTGTGATCGGAGCCGCCGCCGTCGAAAACCTCGATATGGTCATGCAGCGCCACATCATGCACGTGTTGGACGCCTGCGATGGGAACCGGGCAGAGGCGGCCCGACGACTGGGAGTGTCGCGCAAGACCGTCGACAGGAAATGCGCAAGCTGGGGGCTATAGCGCCGCCTGCGTCTTGCGCGAAACAGCGCGTTATCTCTGATCCGGGTCATCCGCGTCAGTTGGCTCTGGCAGCCAGATCAGGAACTCCGCCCCCCGCGCGCGTCTGTTGCGCACCGTGATGCGCCCGCCAGCCCGCTGAATGAGGGTCTGGCTGATGGACAGCCCAAGCCCCGTGCCTTCGCCCTGTTTTGTCGTAAAGAAAGGGTCGAATATGTGATCGATCCGCTCCATGGGGATGCCGGGGCCGGTATCGGCGATCCGCAGGGCAACACCTGTCTGTGCATCGCGTACCTCGCCCGCAACAGAGATCGCAAGCGTGCCTTTGCCCTCCATCGCCTGGCTGGCGTTGATGATGATATTGATCACCACCTGTTGCAATTCGCCCGGGTCGATGCGGACGTGTGGCGCGGCGTCAAACTGTGTGAGGACCCGCACCTCTTGTTTCGAGATGACGTGATCCACCAACACAAGACAGTCGCGGACCACGGCGGCCACATCCACATGCTCGGCAAAGGTGCCAAACTCCGACGGGCGCGCGAACTGCAAGAGTTTGCCCACGATGGCCCCGATGCGCATCACTTGATTGTCGATCAGATCGAGCTCGGTGCGCACCGGCTCTGCTGCGTCGCCAAGGGTCATACGCATCACATCCACATTGCCCTGGATCACCGCGACGGGATTGTTGATCTCATGGGCGACGCCTGCGGTGATTTCCCCGATCGAGGCCAGTTTTTCACTCATCACCAGCTGGCGAAAGGTCTCTTCGAGTTTGGCATTTGCGACTTGCAACTCTCGCGTGCGCTCTTCGACGCGCAGGTTCAGCTCTCCGGCCCAGTTGCGCAGCCGCCGGTCGCGTTCCTGGACCTGATCAAGCAATGTGTTGAGGTGATTGGCCACCTGACCGATCTCGTCACCGCGCGCCGAGGTCTGATTGCGGGCGGTGAGGTCGCCGCGCTCCACCCTCGCCATGGTGCGCGTCATCTGCTCGAGTGGGGCAAAGATCCCTTTGGCCAACCACAAGAACAGCGGCGCGGTGAGTGCGATCACCAGCACAAATGCCCCAACCACCGTCCAATAAGCCGCGCGTTTTGCGGTCTCATAGGGGGCTTCCAGGAAGCCGACGTAGAGCATGCCGACCCGTTTGCCAAAGCTGTCGCTGATCGGCAGATACCCCGAAATGTACCAATCATTCACGACAAAGGCGCTGTCTAGCCATGTGCGCCCCTTGCCGAGCACCGCGTCACGTACGGCAGCAGACACCCGCGTGCCAAGCGCACGCACGTCCTCGAAGAGGCGCACATTTGTGGAGACGCGGGTGTCTGATAAAAACAGGGTGGCGGTGCCTTGTCGCCCATCGCTGTACTGTCCTTGCAGATAGACGAGTTCGTTGAGCGTATCGATGAAATCAAGGTTGCGGTTGAGCAAGATCCCCCCCACCAACACCCGGATCTCGCCATTCACGCGCACTGGGGCGGCGGTGTGCACCACCATACCCCGATCCTCCACGGTGTGATCGGCGGGGGCGGCGGCTTCGGTCTCGATCAGCTCAATCCGGGCTTCTGCCGCCAGCGCAGGGGAAAGGGCCGCCAGATCGCTGGCCGAGAGAATATCGATCTCCGAGACCATGCGGCCAGCGGCGGCTTGAAAGATGACCGGCCATTTTTCTTTGGCGTCAGTCAGCTCATCGCCTTGTAGAAGATAGAGAAAGTCGAGTCCGAGGCGATCCTGGCTTTGCTCCAGAAAGGCTGGCGTTAAACCTGGGTCGCGCGTGAGGACGTCTGCGATCTCGGCTGATTGGGCAAGTCCTTGCAGCGCACGCGCCGAGTTGCTCTGAAGGTGGCCGAGATATTGCTCGGCGATGCGCAGATCGCTTTCGACCTTTTCGATCAATATTTTATCGTAATCCGCATTCCAACGCGCCATCGCCACCACCATCAAAAGCGGCATCAACACGATAAGCGGTAGCAGCGCCAGAATGAGCAGGCGCAAGCGGACAGATTTCAGCATGAATGGGGCTCCCTCCCAGCGCCGCCAGACGGCGCTCCATGTGCGAACAGTCTCGCTGGAACGCGCCTTGGGTGCAAGGCGGGCGCTGAGGGATTTGGATTAGGCTGGTACCTCCGCACCCGCCCAGTCGAACTGTTTGCCGCTGTCTTTGGGGGTCAGCTGGCTCAGCACGGAGGCCAGGCATTTCGCAGAGTATTCAGGCGTGAACAGTTTGCCCTCGGGAACATTGCCCTGAAACGGGGCGGAAAGCCCCGTGTCCACGGTGCCGGGGTGCAGGCAGACGCAGATCGCATCTTCGTTCTT
Source organism: Ruegeria sp. TM1040 (assembly GCF_000014065.1). NCBI lineage: Bacteria > Pseudomonadati > Pseudomonadota > Alphaproteobacteria > Rhodobacterales > Roseobacteraceae > Ruegeria > Ruegeria sp. TM1040. The sequence continues at coordinate 418,605 of NC_008044.1, forward strand.
GCGTGCAACCTCGATGGCGTAGTTGCGCATCAGCATACACAATGCAGCCTTGGAGGCACGATAGGCGTGCCAACCGCCGAGGCCGTTGTCGCTGATGGATCCCACCCGAGCGGCCAGTGCCGCAAAAACCGTGCGTCCCTTGCGGGGCATCCGCCCCAGAAAGTGTTTGGCCACCAGCGCAGGGCCGATCGTGTTGATGCCGAACACCTGCTCAAACGCGGCTTTGTCTTGATGCCGGTAGCTCTTTTCCGGTGAAAGCCCTGTCTCTTGGTCGGTCAGAATGCCGGTTGCCACAATCACCATCTCCGCCGCACCGATCCGCGTTGCGAGTGCTTCAAGATCCGAGTCGGATGTTATATCTGCTTGATGTTGAGCGATTTTCTCTTGGCCAGCGGGCGACCCTTCAAAGGAGATGTCACCCCCGCGGGATACGGCATGGACCGTCTCAACCGCCGACATGCCGGCATAGGTTTCCACCAGGGCGCGGCCAATGCCGCCTGAGGCTCCAAAAATCACGACTGTGCGCGGGTCTGTCATATCAACCTCGTTACCAATTTGCGGGGCAGGAGTGCAGCGATGCGAAACACCCACGAAAACGGCGCGGGAAAAGAAGTCTGGAACCGATTTGAGCGCATCGCCTTGATGCAGCAGGCAGCGGCATCTTCGGGGGTCTGGATCATCGGCATCTTGAAGTCATTCTTGGCCGTAAGCCGGGTCTTGATAAAGCCTGGATTGACCACCTGTACTTTCACGCCGCTGTCGCGCAGATCGCGGTGCAGGTTCTCGCCCAGATGCATCACTGCCGCCTTGGAGGCGCCATAGCCGATTGCCCCCGGAAGCCCGGTGAACCCCGCGAGCGAGCCAATCAACACAATATGCCCATGCCCGCGTCTGGCGAACCGTGGGGCCACCCGTCCCATGGCGCGCATTGCGCCCATGAAATTGACTTCGCAGATGGCCTCTGCGGTTTCGGGTTCCCATTCCTGTACTGTCATCGGGTCGTACAGACCGGCACAATAGATCACCCCGTCAGCATCAGAGGCGGCTTCGGCGGCACTCGCAACCGAGCGCGAATCGGTGACATCCATAGGCAGGGCTTGCGCATCACCGAGCCCGTCAGAAAGCGCCTGCAGACGGTCTGCGTTGCGTGCAGACAGGATCAAGGATGCGCCTTCTTGGTCGAGGGCTTCGGCCAATGCGCGCCCAAGACCCTCGCTCGCGCCGATGATCCACCATGTTTGATTTTTGAAGCTCATGACTGTTCCGGTGCGTCTGTGTCGGGCGCGGGGCGAATGGTGGCGACAAGCTCTGCAACCTTGATGCCGAATTTGCGCATCTCGGAACGGTTCATGATGGTCCCATTCTCCATTAGATACATCCAGTCAGTCACATCAAGCACATGACCACCGGCATCCTTGGGCAGGCGAATGCGATACTGAAGCCGCACCGTGGCGCCTTCGTGCTGGCCTGTGCCCGTGCCGATGATATCCTCTGCAGTTGCGGTGAAGCTGCCGTTTTCGTGGATCTCGAGGTTCCATTGTCTGGCCTGTGTGCCACCGCCAGCATAGGAAAAATCTTCTGACAGCGTGCCACGGGTGCCGTCCCAGGTGCCGTTCATCTCAGCCACAAAGCGGGAGACCACGCGGCCGGTTGGCCCGTAGATCATCCCTTCGGAAATGAAACGCCCGTTCAGATGTGTGCGGATGTCAAAGGCAGGACCTGTGCCGGTGTAGTCAGAGGGGCGCTGGGCGCGAAAGCCAAAGCCGGGCCGCCACAAAAGCAAGAGCAGCACGAGGACAGTGATGCCGAGGAGGAGTTTCATGCATGGACCTCTTCACGGGGAAGTTGCAGCGCCAGCACGATTGCGGCGCATTTGATGACACAGGGCAGAACCGCGTAGGCGAGGGTCAGCGCGGTCAGCGCCGCTGCGGAATTTGTTTCGCCGGGCCGATAACCGCTCACTTCGAGCAGCGGCAGCAGCAGTGCCGCCGCGCTTGCGAGTGCAAGCTTTGCGGCAAAGGACCAAAGCCCGAAGGCGCGACCAGCTTGCAGCCCTGCACGATCGAGCGCGCCTGCAAAAAGGGCGGGCAGGATGACCATATCTGCGCCAAGCGCAGCGCCGGACCCAATGCAGATCAGCGCAAATCCAAAGGCTGCACCCGCAGGCAGGAGAGCGGCGCCGACAAAGGCCAGAATGGCGAGGCACATCGCAAAGATCAGGCTGCGAGTCGCCCCATATCGCGCTGCGGTGCGGGTCCAGACCGGCACCGAGAGCCCGGCTGCGAGAAAGAACAGGATCAGGAAGGGGCCGGCAAACTCCGGCAGCAGAAGCCTGTCTTCGACAAAGAACAAGAACAGCGTCGAGGTGATTGCCACCGGCAGCGCATTCACAAACGCCAGCGCCAGAAGGCCGAGGGCCCCCGAGCTGCGCAAGTCGGACAGGGTCAAAGGGGCGTCAGACGCACTTGGGACGCGCCAGAGCGGGCGGCTTGACCAGAGCGCGACGAGGCAGATAGCGGCCAACAGGATACCAAATGCGCCGTATCCACTGCCCGATGCCCCAAGTGCCACCAGTGCCGCCGGGGCACTCGCGGCAATGATAATGCCCGCCAGCGTGCCTGCCTCACGGTAGCCGGCCAGTGAAATCAGCCCGTTTCCCTGCGCCGCCAGTGCGGCGCTTTGCCCGTAAAACAAGATCGTCCCAAGGCTGTAGGCGGTGAATACCACCGCAAGGGCTGCGGTAAACCACACCGTGCTGCCCGTCTCGGGCCGCAGCGTGTAGAGCATCACAAACCCCAGTGCCATGCCCAGAGCGGCAAGGGTGGCAAAGGCAGGCTTTTGACGCGGGTAGCGGTCCACCAGCCAGCCAATCGCGGGGTCCTGTGCAAAATCCATCACCCGGATGCCGGCCAGGATCACGCCGAGGGTGGCAAGACTCATGCCAAGCTCCCCCGTCGCGTATCGCGGTAGGTGGATATAGAGCGGCAAGCCAGCCGCAGCCAGCATCAGTGCATATGTGCTGACCCGCCAGTTCACTGTCACTCCCCCCGCAGTTGCGCAGACAAACGCGCAGAGCGGCTGTTTGGCGAGAGCCAGATCCCGAGGAAACGCTTGCGCAGATCCGGATGCGAGATCCGGCAGGTGCGTTGCCCGTTGAGGCGCATGTCGATGACGTTGGCAGCAGGAGAGACGGCAACATAGCTGTCGCCTGAGTTTACATCGCGAAAGCAGCTGGCAAGCTTTTGCAGCATCTGGGGCTGGTCGGACCGCGCACCCTCAATCCGCTGAAGCTCTTTCTCGGTGCCTTCAAGGAGCTCCGCATCGGAAAACCCCCGCGCATAATCAATGCGAAGCGACAGCGGCTGGTTCCAGTCAAAGCGCCGCGCTCCCTCAATATGGAGCGTCGCCGTGTAGATCTCGAAGCCCAGAAACCGCAGCGTTGCCTTACCCAGTTCCACAGGGGCGCGCAGCCCGGTGGAAACCGGGTTCGCCGCAAGCGGCGTCGCCAGCGTCACGGCCGTAAAGAGCGCGACGCCTGCAAACCAGCAACAGAGGGCGGTGAGGCCGGTTTTAGGTCGCATGAGCCAGCTCCACCTGAACCACATCGGTCTGGCGGGTTTCGAAAGAGGCTGCGCAAATCTGCAGGTAGAACTGCCAGTTGCGCAAGAAACTCTGGTCATACCCGAGACCAAGCACCTTGTCCGAGGCTGCACTCAGGCGCTCGGACCACATGCGGCAGGTGCGGGCGTAATCCTGACCGAAGCCAAAGTTATCCGTGACCTGAAGCCCTGCATTGCGTGCGTGATGTGCGATCATGGCATCCGACAACAGCATACCGCCGGGAAAGGTGTATTGCCGAATATAGTCGGAGCCTTTGCGGTAAATGTCGAAATAGGCGTCAGGCACCGTGATGGCCTGCACCACCGCCCGTCCGCCTTCGGCGAGGCGGTCCTTCAGCATCGCGAAATACTGCGGCCAATATCGTTCTCCGACCGCTTCGATCATTTCGATCGAGACAATGCCGTCGAATTTGCCGCTGGTATCTCGGTAGTCGCAGAGCTGAATATCGGCCCGCCCATCGAGGCGTGCATCGGCAAAGCCATGTTGGCTGGGCGAAATCGTGATGCCAGTCACATGGCGGCCATGGTCTGCGGCGCGCTCGGCAAATCCGCCCCAGCCGCAGCCAACCTCGAGAATGCGCTCGGCCTCGCCCGTGCGGTTGAGGATGCGGTCATATTTGCGGTGCTGGGCGTCCTCCAGCGTGGCATCCCCCGGCGCAAAAAGGGCGGAGGAATAGGTCATGCTTTCATCGAGCCACAGCTGGTAGAACTCATTGCCGACGTCATAGTGCGCCTTGATGTTGCGGCTGGCACCAGAGCGCGAATTGGCGCGCAGGATGCGATCTACGATGCGGAATTTGAGCGTGGCAAGGCGGCTGGGATAGGCGAACCCCTCGAGATAGTCGAGGTTCAAAAGGGCCACCTGCGTGACGGCCTCAATCGACGGGGTGTCCCAAAGGCCCGCGACATACGTCTCGCCGAGCCCGATGTCGCCGCGAGACGCCAAAGCTGTGACCACGCTCCAGTCGTTGATCTGCATCTCGGCCGCCGGTTCGCCTTGGCCGAACTCGTAGACTTCACCCTCAGGGGTGATCAGACGCAGGCTTCCACGCCGAATGCTGGCGCAACTGTCGAGAAAATCACGTTTTACGCGGTTGGTAATAAACAGCATCAGCTGACCTCCTGTTCGGGCGGGAGCGGGCGTCTTCGATACCGGGCGCCCTTGAGTTTGAGTTTCAGCGCCTGCCAGTAGATCAAGGCGACCGTGCGCATGGCCCCAAACGGGCGACGCAGGCTGGCTTTGATCAGGCGGGCGTTATTCAAGTCGTGCAATTCGCCCATCAGGGTTGCGATGACGCCTTCGGAGCCGTTTTTGTGGGCGATGCGGATCGCGATCCGAGTCCCTGTTATATCAAAGGTAAATCGATAGTCGCCCGCGACCTCCTGAAAGGGGGAGACGTGAAAGATTTTCTGCGCACTCAGGCAGGATTTTGCGGTAATCGGTGCAAATTCAGGCTCAGCACAAAGATAGCTGTGACGGTCGCCAAAGGTGTTTGACACCTCGGCGATCACGCCCCTGAGGGTCGCTCCGTCGTATGCGAGCCAGAAGCTCACCGGGTTGAAGATGTAACCCAGAAAGCTCGGCTGAGTGAGCAACAGGATCCGGAGGTTTTGAGGGGCAAGGCCCGCGTGTTCGAACACCTCTTTCGCCCAATCCAGACCGCGTCCTTTTTTGGGGGCGCCACCGTGGTTTCGATCCATGACAGAGGCAAGGTTCCAGCGGTTGCGCGAAAAGAGCAACGGGCCGCGGGTCGATTGCGGATCAATCAGAACATAGTCCACGCCATATCGAAACGCGTTCTGGATGGCGCCGCGTCTGGCGTGGGTGGTGGTGCCTGCCAGATGCAGCGGCCCTTTTACCAGGGGGGATATGGGCGCGCTTGCGCTCATGCGACAAGGTCCTGCGCGCTGCGGCTACCCATGGTGCGCGCATCAATGGCCCGCGCGACGCGAACTGCACTGGCAAACCCGTCTTCGTGAAACCCATGGCGTAGATAGGCGCCTGCAAACCAGGTGTGGTTTTCGCCCTGCATGGCCTGAACGGCCCCCTGCGCGCGGATCGCGGCGCGATCAAAAACCGGATGGCGGAAGGTCTTGTCATCGTAGATCAGCTGCGGATTGACGTCCTGCACCGGGTTTAGGGACACGAACAGCGGATCGTTTTCCGGCAAGTTCTGCAGACGGTTCATCCAGTAGGTGACACCAATAGCTGGACGGTCGTCGCGCAGATCGGCCTTGTAAACCCACGAGGACCAGCAGGCGCGCCGCTTGGGCATCTGGCTTGCGTCACGGTGCAGGATCATGTGGTTGTCCTGATAGCGCATCACCCCGAGGGTCGCCTGTTCCTGCGGCGTCGGCGCAGCAAGGAGGCGCAGCGCATCATCGGAGTGGCAGGCAAAGATCACTTCGTCGAATTGCTCTGAACGACCATCGCCCAGACGCAGGGTCACACCCGCATCGTGGCGCTCGACCGTTTGCACAGGGCTGGCGGCGCGCAGGTCAACGCCGGTGTTCTGAAGGTGCCGGGTGAGGCGACGGACATACTCTCGGCTGCCGCCTTTGACCGTCCACCACTGATGCTGACCGGTGGCCGACAGCAGCGCGTGGTTGCGAAAGAAACGCACCAATGACCGGGCTGGAAAGGCGCTGATTTCTTCGGGTGGGGTTGACCAGATCGCGCCACAGATCGGCATCAGATAGTACCGCTGAAACCAGTCCCCGAGCGAGAGTTCCTTGACCAACTCGCCGATGGTGGTGCTGTCGTCGCGGGCGAACTCTTCGGCGCGGGCGTTGAAGCGCAGAATGTCGCGGACCATGCCAAAGAACGCGGGCCGTGCAAGGTTGCGGCGCTGTCCAAAGAGCGCATCCAAGCTGCGCAGTCCGTATTCCATCGCACCGTTCTCGATGGTGGCTCCAAATGACATGTCACTGCGCACAACCGGCACGTCCAGTTCGTTAAACATCCGCGTGAGATGCGGATAGTTCACGTAGTTGAACACGATGAACCCGGTATCGACCGGCTGGGTCCCGTGCAGGCCTGCCTCGACTGTGCGCGCATGCCCGCCAAACCGCGCGGCCGCTTCAAACAGGGTCACATCGTGGCGCGGACCAAGAAGCCAGGCGGCGGCCAGACCGGAAATGCCACCGCCAATGATGGCGATGCGGCGGCGCTGGGGGGGCAGGGCATCAAATGACATAAACTCTCCATCGGTTTTCATGAACTTACGAGTCCAAACGGGCGATCGGATCAAAAAACTAAAAAATACTCGGGGCAGAGCACTATTTTGCGGGATGAGGCATTTTTTTATGATCTGCTCGATGAAGCCGTGCGTACTGAAGGTATGTTCGAAGCATCTGCAGCTCTTTGTGAGGACCCACTTGATGCCCGCGCCCCGACCGCTAGTGTGGGCGAGGGCACAAGCGGTTGCCGGGAGAGCGACAGAGTGACAGGTGAGGCATATTCCGAGACGACAGTCTGGATGCTGGCAGTGCGCGATGACAGGGACAAAGCCGCCTTCGGGCGCTTGTTCGATCACTTTGCGCCCCGCCTCAAAGGCGTGATTTGCCGCTCGGGTGTCTCCCCTGCGCAGGCTGAGGACATCGTTCAGGACGTGATGCTCACGGTCTGGCGAAAGTCGCATATGTTCGACCCCGGTCGCGCTCAGGTTTCGGCCTGGATCTACCAGATCGCGCGCAACCGGCAGATCGACATCTTGCGCAAGGAAAAGCGTCCCGTACCGGAAGAGTTGAAGCCGGTCGAGGACACAGAGGATGACGCGTCACAGGTCGTGGCGCTGGAACAGGAGACGCAGGCTCTGCGTGCGGCGCTTCAGACCCTGAAGCCCGCGCAGCGCGAAATGGTGGAGCGCGCCTATCTGGGCGAGCTGACCCATGCGGAGATCAAGGCCGAGACCGGTCTGCCGCTGGGAACCATCAAGTCGCGCATCCGGCTGGGGCTGGAGAAACTGCGTCATGAATTGAAGGGAACGCAACGCTCATGACGGGTATTACGCACCATATCCCTGACGAGTTGCTGATAGCCTACGCGGCGGGCAGCTTGACAAAGGCGTTTTCACTTGTGGTCGCCGCGCATGTTTCCATGTGTGACGAATGCCGCGCGCGCCTTGGCGCGCATGAGGCGCTCGGTGGCGCGCTCCTTGATGATATGCCCGTGGCCGAGGTTTCGGCGGATATGAAGGGACGGCTGTTTGACGCGCTCGACGATCCGGTTGCCCGAGAAAAGCGCTATGACCGGGCGGGGATTTTTCCTGCACCTGTCATGGAAGCCTTGGGGGGGCTGCCGCCAAAGTGGAAGCCCCTCGGGCTCGGTGTGCGGCAGATGATCCTCGATCATGATCGCAGTGGCAGCGTGCGGCTTCTCTACATTCCGGCTGGACAAGGGGTTCCGGATCATGGGCACAACGGGCTGGAATTGACCTTGGTACTGCAGGGCGCGTTTTATGACGAGACCGGACATTTTGGTGTCGGTGATCTGGAGGTTGCAGATGGGGATCTGGAACATGAACCCGTCGCTGCTGATGGTCCTGCTTGCATCTGTCTTGCTGCGACGGATGCCTCGCTTCGGTTCCGCTCTTTTGTGCCTCGCCTTTTGCAGCCGATTTTCCGGATCTGAGCCTTCAGGGCTCAGGTGGTGACGGGAGCGAGGCGCTGCCTCGCGCTCCGGGATATTTTTGGTTAGAAGAAAACGATGACATGAAGAAGGGCCGCGGCATTTGCTGCGGCCCTTTGTAACATGGCGTGAGGTATGTCGCGCAGCGGTATTGCGTCAGAGGAATTTGCCCATGGCGCGGCCGGTGTCGATCATGCGGTTCGAAAAGCCCCACTCGTTGTCATACCAGCTCACCACGCGCACCAGGCCCTCGGAGGTCACGGCGGTTTGTGGGGCGGCGAAGATCGACGACCGCTTGTCGTGGTTGAAGTCGATGGACACCAGTGGAGCCTCTTCATAGCCGAGAATGCCCTGAAGCGGGCCCTCTTTTGCGGCGGCCGCGATCGCGGCGTTGATCTCTTCGACCGAAGCGACACGCTCGGGCTGGAACGTCAGGTCCACCACCGAGACATTTGGTGTCGGGACGCGAATGGCGGAACCTTCAAGGCGGCCCTTGAGGTGTGGCAGCACCAGGGAGATCGCGCGCGCCGCGCCGGTAGATGTTGGGATCATCGAGAGCGCTGCCGCGCGGGCGCGGTAGAGATCCTTGTGGGTGGTGTCATGGGTCGGCTGGTCGCCTGTGTAGGCGTGGATCGTGGTCATATAACCGGTCTTGATCCCAAAGGCGTCGTCCAGAACCTTGGCCACCGGGGCAAGGCAGTTGGTGGTGCAGGAGGCGTTGGACACCACGATGTCCTCTGCGGTGAGGTCGCGATCATTGACGCCAAAGACCACGGTGCGGTCAACTTCGGTCCCCGGCGCGGAAATCAGCACGCGTTTGGAGCCGTTTTTCAGATGCGCGGCTGCTTTGTCGCGGGTAGTGAAGAGGCCAGTGCATTCATAGGCGATATCGACATCGGACCAGGGCAGCTCTTCTGGGTTGCGGATGGCCGTCAGGCGGATCTCATGGCGGCCCACTTTCATGGTATCGCCCTCGACTGTAACCTCTGCGTCGAGGCGGCCGTGAACGCTGTCGAACTTCAGCAGGTGGACTTGGGTTGCCGGGGGGGCGAGATCGTTGATCGCCACCACCTCAACGTCGGTGGTGTCGTTCTCCAAAAGTGCACGCAGCACGTTGCGGCCGATCCGGCCAAATCCATTGATCGCGATTTTAAGGGTCATTTGCCAATAACTCCGGTTGGGTTTCCGGGCACGGCACCACCACTGGTACCGCTATCACTCGCGGCTATCGTTATCGCTAACGAAGGCGCCGATCAAGCCCCGTCGCTCAGCGTGAAACTGTCGCGCGATCACGAATGTGCAACTCTGGGCCTGCGCGTCAGGATAGCGCAATCTCAGACAGCTGCACGTAATATGCCCGGAAAATGGTCACAGACCCCGCCCATCCACTGTTTTGGCGGCACAGAATTTGCCCGCGTGACCGTAGGCTCCTAGGGTTACAGAGGACCCTGTCTCACGGTGAGGGAGGCATCTGCCGCGCTATCGCAAAAGGGAGAAAGATGGCCACATCCTTTGCTGCACGCCTGTCGCAACTGCTGACCCAAATCTATCCGGATTTGGACACGGAGATCCTTGGCTCCAAAGTGGTTGAGGCGTTTTGGCCCGAAGGCAGTCACCGGCGCAAGCGCCCGCGCAGGCCTGGAAATTCTCTTTGGTCAGAACGCGACGCATTGCTGATCACCTATGGCAACACCATGCGTGATGGGGCGCATAAGCCGTTAGACCTGCTGCATGATTTCCTGCTGACTTATATGAAGGGTGTTGTGAATGGCGTGCATATCCTGCCGTTTTTTCCCTTCACTTCGGACGACGGGTTTGCCGTCACGGACTATCGCAAGGTGAATCCTGAGCTGGGTGATTGGGCCGACATTCGCCGGATCGGCGGCGCGTTTCACCTGATGTCTGACATGGTGCTCAACCATGTGTCCTCGCAGAGCGCCTGGTTCAACGCCTACCGGCAGGGGCAGCCGCCTTATGACCGCTTCTTCTACGAGGCTTCGCCCTCGGACGATCTGAGCGCAGTGGTGCGTCCACGCACAACGCCGCTGCTGCAGGAGGTAGAGACAGCCACGGGCGCGAAACATGTGTGGTGCACCTTCAGCCACGATCAGGTTGATCTCAATTTTGAGAACCCGGAGGTCCTGCTGGAAATCCTTCGGATCATTCGCCTGCATATCGATCAGGGGGTCCGCATTATCCGGCTCGATGCGGTGGCCTTTATATGGAAAGAGGTTGGGACCAGTTCGATCCACCTGCCGCAAACCCATGCGATTGTACAGCTGCTGCGCCTGCTGGCAGATTATGCGACCGAGACGGTGGTACTGCTGACCGAGACCAACGTGCCGCGGGCTGAGAATCTCAGCTACTTTGGCAATCGCAACGAGGCCCATGTGGTCTATAATTTTCCGCTGCCGCCATTGATCCTGCACGCGATGATGGCGGGCTCGGCGCGCTACCTGCTGAATTGGGCACGGGCGATGCCGCCGGCGCCCCTGGGATGCGCCTATTTGAATTTCACCGCGAGCCACGATGGAATCGGGATGCGCCCGGCGGAGGGGGTGTTGCCGCAGGAGGAAATCGACCAGATGATCGCCTGCGTGCGGGCGGTAGGGGGTCTTGTGTCCATGCGGGCCTTGCCGGGGGGTGGTGAAGCGCCCTACGAGGTGAACTGCACCTATTTTGACGCGCTTGGCCGAACCTTTGACAGGGGCGAAGCGCGAAAGGTGGATCGATTCATCTGTGCGCAGACCATTCCCATGAGCCTTGAGGGAATTCCGGCGTTTTACATTCACGCGATGCTGGCGACGGCCAATGATCATGATGCGGTGGCGCGGCGCGGTATGAACCGGGCGATCAACCGCCACCGGTGGGATTACGGCGAGCTGAAGGCGCGTCTGAATGACGCGGACAGCGCGCAGGCTCAGGTGATGTCGGCGCTCTCCGAACGGCTGCGGGTCCGGGCCGAGCAGCCGGCGTTTCACCCCAATGCTACCCAGTTCACTTTGCAGCTGGATGATCGTGTCTTTGCGCTCTGGCGGCAGTCGCTGGACCGGGCGCAGTCGATCTTTGCGCTGCACAATGTCAGCGGAGATGGGGTGATCCTGCATCCCGGCGCGCTGAACCTTATTGAAGGTGAGACATGGCGGGATCTGTTGTCCGGTGACATGTTTGAAAGCGATGCAGAGATCACACTGGCACCCTATCAATGCCGTTGGATCACCAATCAGGCTTGAGCGGCGGCGCGGGAGAATGTTAGAGGAGCGCAGACGCCCCTCCAGACAAGGGAATTGTTGATGTTGGAGATTGCACCCACCCGCTGACAGGATCCGCACTCGGAGACCTGTCACACCCGGACAACCGCAGCACGCGTGTGCGCGGCCCGGTTTGACGTGGTTCAATCACAGGCAATATCACATGAACATTTCCAAGAACGAACAACGCGTGTTGCACGTGTTGGCGCAGGGTGGGCGCATCCTGTACGAGCGTGCGCCCAATGGTCGGGTCACCGAAGTGACATGCTACACGCGTGAGGGTCTGATCTTGGCCAATTGCAAGCTTGATGTTTTCAACAAGCTGAGGCGAAAGCGGCTTGTCGAAAGCAAATCCTCAAGACCTTACCAGATATCTGAAAAGGGGCGGCGTTCGGTACGTGCGCAATTGGACAACCGATGACGCAACAGGTGGGTGCGAGGGGCCAGCCCCTCGCGCTCCCCGGGATATTTGGGGTTAGAAGAATGGGGGCGCTGATCCGGGAGGCAGCAAGAATCCTGGGATAAGGCCATTATATCAGATCTGACCGCTTCGCCTTTTTTGGAGGTGCGGCGCAGAGCGGGGGCAGTGACATATTGATCCTTTGGGGGCGCCGGCTCTTGTAGCTGCGGCGCTCCTTGGGCAGGGGTCAGGGACTTGGGCTGTATTCGGCCTCATCCGCAAGCGCTGCAGCCTTGAGATCCTGCAGAAAGGTCGGATTTGCCGAGTGGATGCGGTTCCAGTTTGGAATGAAAGGGGTTTCATGGGGGTTTTCCAGAAACACCTGCCCGGCGGCCATGATGTTGTTTGCAAACATTTCGACCATTTTTTCTTCGCCGTGGCGATCCAGAGCGAGGCCATTCATCATGGCGTCGTGGGCATAGGCTTCCAGCAGATCAAGGGCCGAGCGATAATAGGTGGCCTTGAGGGTGCGAAAGACATTGGGGGTGAAGACCGTGCCGTCGGCGGCGAGCTTGCGAAAGATCGCCTTGCAGATGTCTGTTGACATGCGGTTGAGCCCCGCAGAGGCATCTTCGGGGCTGAGGGACTGGTGTTTGTGGTCGTAGTTGTCGGCGATCTCCACCTGACAAACGGCTTTGCGGCCAAGATTGCGCCAGGCTTCGGACAGAACGCCGATCTCCAGCCCCCAATCGGACGGGATGCGCAGGTCCGGCAAAAGTGGTGCGCGCAGGGCCATCTCCCCCGAGAGCGGGTAGCGAAAGCTGCGCAGGTAGTCGATATAGTCGCGATCTCCGATGGTGCGCTTCAGCGCGATCAACAGCGGCGAGACCAGCAGGCGCGAGACACGACCATTGAGTTTGCCGCCGCCCACCCGCGCATAAAACCCTTTTGAGAGCTGATAGGAGAAGGCGGGATGCGCCACGGGATAAACCAGCCGTGCCAGCATCTCCTTGGAGTAGGTGCTGATGTCGCAATCGTGGATCGCGACCACCGAGCTTTCGGCCTGGGCCAGAAGATAGCCGATGCAGGACCAGACATTCTTGCCCTTGCCCGGCTCGGGCGGCGCGAGCCCCTGTGCAGCCAGACGCGCGCCCAGCTGCTTCATGCGGGGGCTGTCATTCCACAGGACGCGGTGGCTTTGGGGCAGGGAGGCAAAATAGGTACGGGCGTGGCGGTATTCGGCCTCGCTGGCGCGATCCAAGCCGATTACGATGTGATGGAGGTAGGGAACACGGGCGAGTTCGTCGAGGATCGGGCGCAGGGCCGGGCCTTCGAGTTCGGAATAGAGGCAGGGTAGGATCAAGGAGATCTTGCGGGTCTGGGCAAAGGTAGTGAGCTCATACTCCAGCTCCTCGACCGGGCGGCTGCGCAGGTTGTGGAATTGGGCGATATTGCCATTCTGGTGGAAGTCAGCCATGCGCTGCGGCTCCTTTGTGGTCGTGGTCCCATTCGCTGAGGATCTGCAGCATGGCCGCGTTCCAGCCTTTTGGACCCTCCTGTTGCGTGTGCATGATCCGGTGCTCAGGCGGGATCGCGGGCATATCCGGACCATGATCGTTGCGTACAATGACGCCAATATCGGCGGTGGCGATCATTTCCGCGTCATTGGGGGCATCGCCAAGGGCGACGGTGAAGCAGGGGGCGTGTTGCTGGCGGATCTTTTGCATCTGCTGTGCCTTGGTGGCGCCATAAGAGAGCGTGAGGAACCGCCCCCCTTGGCGCGCGGTGACCCCTTCGCGGGCCAGTGCGGCAAGGAACGCGTCTTTCTGAGCAGGGGTGCCATGCCAGATGCCGGGTTCGCTGAACTGGCGCGTCTTGGCGCGCACTGCGCCCTCATCGCTGAGGCCCGTGAGGGCGGCAACCTTTTGCGTGGACATATCGCCAAAGCCTTCAAAGGGCATCTCGAGCCGCGTGAGAAGCCTGCGCAGTTTGTTGTAGGTGGCCGGGTCACTGTCGATCTCTGTCGGGCGCTGACAGGCGGATCCGTTCTCGACGATCATTGGGGCGTCTCCCAGCCCGAGTTCCTGATGCAGCGGCAGCATTTCGACCGCGGTCTTGGAGCTTGCCAGGATCAACACTGCATCGCGGCTGCGCAGCGCGGACAAGGCCGGTTGAGCGGCGGCATGGCTGTAGGTCGTGTGATCCAGCAAGGTGCCATCAAGATCACTAAAAACAAGCAGCCGGGGCATGACGGGGCCTTCCTGCAAGACGGCGCGACAAGGCCGTGCGTGAACTGTTCCCCAAGCCTAAGGAGCGCCGGGTATCTGGGCAAAGGTCGCGGGGCGTGCTCTGCTTTGATATGCTACAAATCTCAACATATGCCCGTTTTTTGTGCAAAGTTCGCGTACGGGCGCGATGCTGCGGCGCGGCGTGATTGGATCTGCGGCTTTGCGACGTGGCTCTCAGCTTCGCGACATCCCCCCGAATTTCAGTCCCAGCGGATGCCGCATCGACGAGTTTTCCTGTCGGATCGCAGTTGGCGCAGGTGGCGCCAAATCGAGACGATCGCGCAATCCACCTGCAGGCTTTTGCTGCGGTGGCAACCAAGATTGCGCCCGGCACATTCGCCCGAGGTCGCCTTTCCCCAACAGAGAGGACCAACCACCATGCCGCTTAAACCGCCTTTGACGGAGCTTGAGATCAAGACTGCCGACAGCGGATTCTACAAAGGGTTTACCAAGGATGTGACAATCACTGCCAAGATCCTTGTTGCCGCCCTGATCCTCTGGGCCGTGGCCTTTCCAAATCAGGCGGCCAGCGTGCTGTCGCACCTAAACGGGGTCATTCTGGCCAGCTTCAACTACTGGTACATCTACGTGGTCGCCTTTTTTGTGGTGGTGAGCCTGGGGCTTGCGATCTGGCCTGCATCCGGACGTCTGCGGCTCGGAGCGGAGCATGAAAAGCCAGAGTTCTCGGCCTTCTCCTGGTTCTCCATGATGTTCGGCGCTGGCATGGGAATTGGTGTTCTGACCTATGCCACCGGTGAGCCGATCTATCACTTCCAGAACAACCCGGATGTCATCCAGGGTTTTGTCGAAGGGGCCAGCGCCGAGACGGTGCGCTCTGCCTACAAGTGGTCCTTTTTGCATTGGGGTCTGTCTCCATGGGGGGCCTATGCGTTGACCGGGCTTGCGCTCGCGTTCTTCGCTTACCGCCGCGGGCTCCCGCTGACCATTCGGTCGGCGCTGACGCCTCTGTTCGGCGATCGGCTGTCGGGTTTTGCGGGTCATGCCGTCGATGTGGTGGCCGTCATCGCGACCGTGCTGGGGGTGGCGCAAACGCTCGGCTTTGGGGTCGAGCAATTCGTCGCGGGGCTGAGCCGCATCGGCTTTGGCGACTGGCTTCTTGTCACAACCGATGAAGGAACCCAAAAGGCGTCTGTGGTGGCGATCGTGCTGTCGCTGGTGATCATCATGGGGGCTTCGACGCTGTCGGCCCTGTCGGGTGTCGGCAAGGGGATCAAATGGCTCTCCAACATCAACATGGGGTTGAGCGTGTTCTTGCTGTCGTTTTTCCTGATCTTTGGCTCCACGGTTTTTGGCCTCACGGCGCTGGTGACAGGGATCTATGACTATCTCCTGGCTTTTCCCGCGATGCTGTTCACCGTCTGGAGCGACAAAGGCACCGAGACCAGCAGCGCACTTGAGAGCTGGCAGGGTGGTTGGACCATTTTCTACTGGGCTTGGTGGATTGCGTTTGCTCCCTTCGTCGGTTTGTTCCTCGCCCGGATCTCTCGAGGTCGGACGATCCGCGAATATGTCTTTGGCGCGATGCTGGTACCATCCGTCATGTGTTTTGTCTGGTTCGCCCTGATTGGCGGCACCGCCATCGATCTGGAACTGTCGGGCATCGCAGAGGGTGCAATCCTTGGAACGGGGCTGTCAGACCAGCTCTATGCAACCCTCGCAGTTCTCCTCAGCGATGGTCTGGCCTGGGTGTTCTCGGTGGTCGTCGCGGTTCTGTTGATGACCTACCTTGTCACCTCGGCGGATTCGGCGGTGTTGATCATCAACACCATCAACGCCGCAGGTGACGAGGGACCAAAGGCACGTCCTCATATCATCTTCTGGGGCGTCGCCTTGGCGTTGGTTGTCGGAGCTTTGCTGATCATTGGTGGTCTCGGTGCGATCCAGACCGCGATGATTATCGGCGCGCTGCCCTTCTCGGTGGTGATGGCGTTGATGGGCGTTGCCTTGATCAAGGCCATCATCCTCGACGGGCTTCGGGGCCGCGCGGGACTGCCAGTTACGGCAGATCAGCTCGCGGGCGAGTAGTCCGGTCATGTCCAAACGATTGCCCGCGCGACATCCTGCGCGCGGGCAATGACATCCTGCGCGCGGGCAATCCGGGGGCTTTGCGCGGCACAGGGACATCGGCCATGCACAGCAATGCTTGGCCTTCGGGGGCGAAGCCTCTATCTCTTTTGGTGACAAAGAGAAAAGGACCGCCCATGCCCGCCGCGCAGCCCGACTATGTGATTGCTCCGCCCCCACAGCCCGCCCTGCCAATTGCCGAGAGCACCGCCCTGTTTCCCGTGCGCAGGGTCTATTGCATCGGGCGCAATTATGCCGCGCACGCGGTCGAGATGGGACATGACCCGGATCGCGAGCCGCCGTTCTTTTTCCAGAAAACGCCCGACAGTCTCGATGCTTCGGGGCGCTTTCCCTACCCGGTGATGAGCGAAGACGTCCATCACGAAGCAGAGCTTTTGGTGGCGCTCGGCAAAGGCGGCGAGAATATCTCTGAGGATGCCGCGCTTGATCATGTCTGGGGCTATGGGCTGGCGCTTGATATGACCCGTCGCGATCTGCAGGGGATCGCCAAAAAAGCGGGCCGGCCTTGGGAAATTGGGAAATCCTTTGAACATGCGGCCCCGGTTGCGCCGTTAACGCCGGCCACGACGATCGGGCATCCCGACGCGGGTGTGATGACGCTCACCGTGAATGGAACGCCGCGCCAGCAGGGGGATCTCAATCAGATGATCTGGAAGATCCCCGAAATGATCGCGCATCTTTCGCAGTATTACAGGCTGGCGGCGGGGGATGTGATCCTCACGGGTACGCCTGCGGGTGTTGGCCCGGTTCTGCGCGGTGACCAGCTTGAGCTCACTTTCGACGGCCTGACCCCGCTTCGGGTTCTGGTGGAGTGACAAGCGCCGATCCCAGGAAACAGGGATTTCATCATGCACCCCCCCTCGGGGCGCCGGGGATTGGCGCGGGTTACATCGCCGCACTCCATACCCTATCTCTGCACTGAAGGACGGCACGGATCTGAAATGAGGGACACATGACTGTTGAATTCGACGCGGCGCGCCTTGGTCCCATCCTGTACTACCGAGGTCTGGAGGGCGACGCGCTGCAGCTGGCGGCGATGGTCATGCTACCGATTGGAGAGCGCCCCGAAACTCTGCGTACGGATGCGGGGGACCACGCGCCGACGCTCTTGCGCGAGATTGGTCGCAGCGCGGTTTGGCGGTATGATTTCGGTCTGACGCCCAGCTGCGGCAGCTATCGCCTTGGGGATCAGAGCTACGACGTGCAGACTGATCTTCATGGCGATATGCGCATTGCCTTTGCGTCTTGTAATGGCGAGGAAAAAGGTGATCTCGACCGGGATCAGGAAGAGCGCAACCGCATGTGGGCGCATATGTGTGCCGAACACCGCCGTGCGCCTTTTGCGCTGTTGTTGCAAGGGGGCGACCAGATCTATGCGGATGAGGCGACAGAGGGCCATCCCCTGAGCGAAGACTGGCCGGACAAGGCCGGGCGTCCGCGCAACGCAGAAGAGCTGAAAGACCTGGCCGATCATCTCAGGCTGCGGTTTGCGGAGCGGTATGTGCAGGCGCTCTTTGGCGAGGCGCCAAGCTGGATCATGGCGCGGGTGCCGACACTGGCGATCTGGGACGATCATGACATCTGCGATGGCTGGGGTTCACTCTACCGCAGCAAGACCCACTCCGAGGTGGGGCAGTGTCTCTATGCCGTGGCGCGTGAAATGTATCTCTTGTTTCAGCACGCCGCCGTGGAAGGCGACATTCCGGATCTCTTTATGGACGAGACGGGCACCTCGCTGTCATGGCAGCGCGCCTTGCCGGGGGTGAAGCTGCTGGCGCCGGATCTGCGCGCCGAGCGCGGCCGCCGTCAGGTTCTGGGCGCCTACGGGTGGTCTGCGGTCGAGGCGATGAAGCCGGGATCGGAACATACTTTTGTGATTTCCAGCGTACCGCTCCTGGGGCCGCGGTTGTCATTGGTGGAGGGGCTCATGCTGATGATCCCGACCATGCAGAAATACGAGGACGATCTGCGCGATCAGTGGCAAAGCCGCGCGCACCGCAAGGAATGGATACGCATGCTCAAGCAGGTCATTGCATGGCGCGAGGAGGCGCCGGTGACGATCCTGTCTGGCGAGATCCACCTCGCCACGCGCGCCGAAATGGGTCCTGACGAGACGCGCGTGCATCAGCTTGTGGCCTCGGGCATTGCCCACCGTGCGCCGCCGCAGAGCTATGCCCGAAGTCTGGGCACTTTGGCGGGACTCGGTGATGCGCCTGTGAGCGGGCATCCGATCCGTATTCATCCGCTTCCGGGTCAAAGCCAACGCTATACGGCGGAGCGCAACTATCTTGAGCTCAGGCGCACGCATGGAAAATGGCACGCGGTCTGGCACCTCGAAGAGAGCGGGGACACAGTCCCGATGGTTCTGGAGTAACAGCAGCGGGCGGGTCGAGATCTTCACCTTTGATAAATTTTTCTGAACTTTTCCTTTCTTTTCAGGCCGTATCGTGGGGTCTGACAGGGAGACATTAATCTCTTTGCGTCACGCTGTTCTCGCGTTGGGGTGACGCAATTGGGTGAGTGACCTTTGCATGTATCAGGCCATTGGACCGGTGCCGTGCAAGGGTAGGGGATAGTAATACATGAGTGAAAAAGATCAGAGACGACCAAGCGGTCTGCGCGGGGCCGAGTTTCTTGGTGTGGCGACAGCCTTGATATTGGCGGTACTGGCGGGGCAGGGGCAGGCAAGGCTGCCCCATGACACGGGTTTTGCCGCTCTTCAGGGGCCGGGCGCGACGCCGCTCAGCCGGGATCGCCGTGTAGTGAAGGCGCCTATGCCGCAAATGTCGCCCCTCAGTTGGCGGTGCCAGTTGGTCTGCGACGAGACTGGCCATGTGCGCCAATCCTGCCTGATGCTTGCAGACCCGCGATTGAGCAGCATTGGGCAGCGGCTTGACTATCTCTCAAAAAACAAATCCGCGCTCAAATCCCTTGGTGATCTGGGATTGAGCGATCTGACTGAAACGCCCACCTGCTAGGTGGCGCGCCCCAGCCCGGGGCGCGCGAGGTCAAATCTGAGTCGTGTAGGAACGGAGCGCCTCGCGTGTTCCTTTGCTCCAGATCAGTGCATGCCAGTGGCAGAACCGGTCCGCAAAGTGCGTCTCCTGAGCGAGATCTCCGTAATATTCGGACTGCGCCAGCCAGACCTCGGGGGCGGTCCTTGCGGCCTGCGCCGCTTGTTGCAACTGCGGCCAGTTGGGGTCATTGGCTTCGATCTCGGTTCCGTCTTCGCGCAGCCCAGCGCACATCCGCGCCCAGAGGGCCTCGACCAGAGCGAGACCATCGACCGGACCCCGCGCAGCCAGCGCGTCACGCAGGATCGGCAGGATAAAGCCCGCGTGCCGTGAAGAGCCGTCGAACGCCACCCGCCGGGTGGTGTCGTGGATGGCTGGGTTCGAGAACCGGTCCGCAATCAACGCCACATAAGCGTCCGCTGTGATGCCAGGCACCGGCGATACATAGGGCGCGATCTCTTGGGTCTCCACCTTCTCGAACATGGACCGAATGTCGGGATCCTGCATGCAGTCCGCGATCGTCTCACAGGACAATAGCTCGCCCGCATTGGCGATGACCTGGTGCCCGGCGTTCAGGATACGGATCTTCATCGTCTCATAGGCGTGGACCTGATTGGTGAAGGTCGCCCCGACCTTGTCCCAATCCGGACGCCCGGCGCAGAAATTGTCCTCGATCACCCATTGGCGATAGGGCTCATGGGTGACGGGGGCCTGATCGGCGACGCCCATTTCCGCAGCAAGCGCTATCTCTGCCGGGCCGGTTGCGGGGACAATGCAATCGACCATGGAATTGGGAAACGTGCATTGCGCCGCAATCCAGCTTGCGAGCTCTGGATCGCTGCGACGGGCCAGGCCAAGCACGGTCTGGCGGGTGACATCGCCATTGCCCTGCAGGTTGTCGCAACTTTGTACAGAGAACGGCCCAACACCGGCGGTGCGGCGCAGCGCAAGGGCCGCAATGATCGCGCCGAACACGGTGCGCGGGGTGCTTGGATTGGCAATATCGTGCAGGATATCCGGATGTGTGTCATCAAACGCGCCCGAGACCGGATCCCGGTAATACCCGCCTTCGGTCACCGTCATGGAGACAATGCGGATCTCGGGGCGGGCCATGGCCGCAATCAGCGCGCCATTGTCAGCCTCGATCGGCAGGTAGTCGATCATAGAGCCAACCACCTCGGCGGACGTGGTGTCAGGGGAGAGAGCGATCAGGGTGGTGAGACAGTCCTGCGCCTTGAGGCGCGCGCGCATCGCGGCGTCATAGTCGCGCACGCCAGCGCCGATGATGGCCCAATCCTGGGCCTCGCCCTGCTGCATCAGTCTGTGCAAGTACCAGCTTTGATGGGCACGGTGAAAATTGCCAAGCCCGATGTGAAGGATGCCCGCCGTCAGCGCCGCGCGATCATAGGTCGGGCGCGTGATATGTTTGGGCAAATCCGAGAGAGTGTCGTTTGAAAGGCGCAGCGAGGTCATCAGCTCATCCAGTTTCCGCCGTCGACGTTATAGGTCTGCGACACCACATAGTCGGCCTCAGCGCTGGCGAGAAAGATCGCCATACCGGTCAGATCATCTGCGGTTCCCATGCGCCCAAAGGGCACGGCGTCGCCCACTTCGCGTTTTTTTTCGCCGGGGGCTTTGTTTTCATATTTTGCAAAAAAGGCATCTACGCCATCCCAGTGCTCGCCATCCACCACACCGGGGGCGATGGCATTCACATTGATCCCGTGCTGAATGAGGTTCAGCCCCGCTGACTGCGTCAGACTGATGATCGCCGCCTTGGAGGCGCAGTATACAGCGACCAGAGCCTCGCCGCGTCGTCCGGCTTGACTGGCCATATTGATGATCTTGCCACCGGCACCACGCGAAATCATGTGTTTCGCAACCGCCTGCATGGTGAACAGCGTCCCGGCAACATTGATGTCGAATACGCGTTCAAAATCGTCGCGGTGGATTTCCGTGATGGGTGCGGCGGTGAAAATCGCGGCGTTGTTGACGAGAATATCAATGCACCCCAAGGCCTCGACGGTTTGCTCGACCGCGCGCTCGATGCTCTCTTGGCAGGTCACGTCCAGTTCTATCGCAACCGCTTGGTCGCCGAGCTCGAGTGCCGTCTGGCGCGCGCGTTCAGTGTCGATATCAGCGACCGCGACGCGGGCACCTTCGCGAATGTAGGCCTCGGCAAAGCTGCGCCCGATGCCACGGGCTGCGCCGGTGATCAGGGCGGTTTTTCCTTCAAGTCTCATTAGGGGATCCTCAGGCCTTGGGCGTCAAAGCGATGCATCACATCCGTACGTGGCGTCAGGCTGACCCGATCGCCGTGGCGAAAGCCAACCTCGCCGTCGGCACGCACGGTGATGGTCTCGGCGAGACCCGTGTCGTGGATGTGAAAGAAGGTATCCGACCCCAGGTGTTCGGAGACCCCGACCACGCCCGACCACATGCCGCCGCTCTCGCCGATGTCGATATGCTCGGGACGCACGCCAATGGTGTGCGCGTCGTATTTTGCGGCCTCGTCGCCTTCGATAAAGTTCATCTTGGGCGAGCCGATGAAACCTGCCACAAAGAGGTTGCGGGGGCTGTGATAAAGCTCTAGCGGGCTGCCGACCTGCTCGATGTGACCCGCGCGCAGCACCACGATCTTGTCAGCCATCGTCATGGCTTCGACTTGGTCATGCGTGACGTAAATCATTGTGGTTGCGAGTTTCTTGTGAAGTTCTGAGATCTCCATCCGCATTCCGACCCGCAGGGCGGCATCGAGATTGGAGAGCGGCTCATCAAAGAGGAACGCTGCAGGTTCCCGCACGATGGCACGACCAATGGCAACCCGCTGACGCTGTCCGCCAGAGAGCTGGCCGGGCTTGCGATCCAGATAGTCGGTCAGATTGAGCGCCTTTGCAGCGGCATCGATGCGGCGCGTTTGCTCGGCGTCGTCGATGCCTGCCATTTTCATCGGAAAGGCGATGTTTTTGCGCACCGACATATGCGGATAGAGCGCGTAGGATTGAAACACCATGGCAAGGCCGCGTTTGGCAGGCGGCGTCATGGTTGCATCTTGACCGTCAATGCGGATCTGACCAGAGGTCACGTCCTCAAGCCCTGCAATGAGGCGCAGGAGGGTGGATTTTCCGCAGCCCGAAGGGCCGACGAAGACTGTGAATTCACCGTCCTCAATCGTCAGGTCCAGTGGCGGGATAACTTCTGTCGCCCCAAAGCTTTTGGTGACTTTGTCGAGTGTAATACGTCCCATAAGTCGTCGTCCTTATTTCACAGCGCCAAAGGTCAGGCCGCGCACAAGTTGTTTCTGGCTGAACCAGCCAAGGATCAGGATCGGCGCGATGGCCATGGTGGAGGCCGCGCTGAGTTTTGCGTAAAACAGCCCTTCGGGACTGGAGTAGCTGGCGATAAAGGCCGTGAGCGGAGCCGCTTTGGCGGCCGTCAGGTTCAGGGTCCAGAAGGCCTCGTTCCAGGCGAGGATGATGTTGAGCAGCACGGTTGATGCGATGCCTGGAATGGCCATAGGTGTCAGAACATAAAGAATTTCTTCTTTCAGGGTGGCGCCATCCATCCGCGCTGCCTCGAGAATTTCGCCGGGGATTTCCTTGAAGTAGGTATAGAGCATCCAGATGATGATCGGCAGATTGCACAGCATCAGCACCACAATCAGACCCGTACGACTGTCGAGCAGTCCGAGGCGGATAAAGATCAGATAGATCGGGTACAGCACGCCTACGGCGGGCAGCATTTTTGTTGAGAGCATCCACAACAGGATATCCTTGGTGCGCTTGGAGGGCACAAAGGCCATCGACCAGGCTGCGGGCACCGCGATTAGGATGCCAAGCAGGGTTGAGCCCCCGGCAATCGCGATGGAGTTCCACAAGAAACGCAGGTAGTTGGAGCGCTCCTGTACGACGGCGTAGTTTTCCAGCGTCCAGTCAAATGCGAGGAACAGCGGCGGGTCGTTGATTGCCTGCGCCTCGGTCTTGAAGGAGGTCAGGATCGTCCAGAGGATCGGGAAGAAGATCAACAGGCCAACCGACCAGGCGGCGATGGTATTGATCGCTTTTCGGTGTTGGGTCACGGAACGTGCCATTTCGGGTCTCCTCCCTTATGCGTCGAGGTTCTTGCCGACGATGCGCATCAGGAATGCGGCAACAATATTGGCAAGGATGATGGCATAGACACCGCCAGCGGAGCCAAGACCGACGTTCTGGCTCTCCAGCACACGCTGGAAGATCAGGTAGGTCAGGGTCCGGGTGCCAAAGGAGCCTTGGGTGGTTACAAAGATCTCGGCGAAGATCGACAGCAGGAAAATCGTCTGGATCAGGACGACCACGGTGATCGCCCGGCCGAGGTGGGGCAGAATGATGTAGCCAAAGCGCGCAAGCGGGCTTGCCCCATCCATCTCTGCCGCTTCAAGCTGTTCGCGGTCGAGCGACTGAATGGCCGTCAGGAGGATCAGGGTCGCGAAAGGCAGCCATTGCCAGCTGACGATTATGATCACGGATTGCATCGAGGCTTCGGAGAGCCACGCGATCGGCTCTGCCCCGAAAAACTTCCACAGATGCGCAAAGAGCCCGTTCACGGGATCCATGAACATGTTCTTCCAAACCAGCGCCGACACGGTGGGCATCACAAAAAACGGCGCGATAACAAGGATACGTACAATGCCTTGGCCCCACATGGGTTGGTCCAGCAGGAGCGCAAGCAATACGCCAAAGATCACAGTGATCACGAGCACGCCGCCTACGATCAGCAGCGTCGCCTGCACGCTGGGCCAGAAGGCGGAGGACGATACAAAGCGGACGTAATTGTCAAAACCGACCCATCCCAGATCGCCCCCGCGCAGGGGCAGATATTTCTTGAAGGAGAAGAGCAGGGTCATTGTCAGCGGAACAAGCATCCAACCGAGCAACAGAATGACGGCAGGGGCCATCATGAAGCGCGCGGCCGAGCGGGAATGCTGGGTTGCCATTTGAGACTCCTCATCGGTCGGGTCGGGCCCTTCCGAGGCTGCAATTGAGTGAAAAAGGGCCAAGGCTCGCGTGTTGCGAAACCCTGGCCAGGAGGAGTGAGGTTAGTAGCCTGCGGCTTCCATTTCGTCAGCGACCAGAGCCTGTGCTTTTGCAAGCGCTTCGTCCGGGGTTTGCTGACCTGCGACCATGGCCGAGAATTCCTGGCCTGCGCTGGTGCCGATGCCGGCCCATTCGGGGATCGCGACATACTGGATGCCCACATAGGGCACGGGATCCACGGTGGGGCTGTTGGGGTCCGCCGCATTGATCGAGTCGAGCGTCATCTGCGCAAAGGGAACCTTGGCGTATTCAGGGTTCTCATAAAGCGACGTGCGGCTGCCAGGCGGTACATTGGCCCAACCTTCGTTTTCCGCCACAAGCGCAAGATACTCCTTGGAGGTGGCCCATTCGATGAATGCCTTGGCCTCATCCTTGGCGTCAGAACCCGCAGGCACGGCCAGCGCCCAGGCCCAGAGCCAGTTGGCCCGTTTGCCCTTGCCGGTGTCGGGTGCCAGAGCAAATCCAACCTTGTCAGCGACGGTGGAATCGTCGGGGTTGGTCACGAAGGAGGCCGCCACAGTCGCGTCGATCCACATGCCACACTTGCCTTGCTGGAACAGTGCGAGGTTCTCGTTGAACCCATTTGTAGAGGCACCCGGAGGTCCGTAGCTTTGCAGCAGATCGTTGTAGAAAGTGACCGCCTCTTTCCACTCGGGGCTGTCGAGCTGCGGCGTCCAGTCTTCGTCAAACCAGCGCGCACCAAAGCTGTTCGCCACGGTGGTGATGAAGGCCATGTTCTCGCCCCATCCTGCCTTGCCGCGCAGGCATGCGCCGTAGATTTCGGCGTCCTTGTCTGTCATCGCGGCGGCGGCTTCCTTGATGAACTCCCATGTGGGGGCTTCGGGCATTGTCAGGCCCGCGGCCTCCATCAGGTCGGTGCGATACATGACCATGGAGCTTTCACCGTAAAACGGCGCGGCATAGAGAGTGCCATTGTGTGAAAGGCCAGCGCGCATCGCGGGCAGGATGTCGTCCGCGTCGTAATCAGCCCCCATGTCGGTCAGCGGCACAAGCCAATTCTGAGCGGCCCAGATCGGGGTTTCGTACATGCCGATGGTCATCACATCGAACTGGCCGCCGTTGGTGGCGATGTCTTGTGTCACGCGCTGACGCAGCACGTTCTCTTCGAGCGTGACCCACTCCAGCTGGATGTCGGGATGTTTGGCGGTGAAGTCGTCAGTGAGGCCCTGCATCCGGATCATGTCGCCGTTGTTCACGGTCGCGATGGTCAATGTGGTCTCGGCCTGGACGGCGCCAGTTGCCATAACCGCAAGTGCAGAGGCCGCACAAAGTGCGTTTCTCAGGTACATCCGTTTCCTCCCTAGTGTCTGGATGTTGTGCCCTTACGGTAGGAGCAGGGAGGCGAATTCGTCAATAAAAAATTTACGCGCGTAAAGAATAGTCATCGAAGGGCAGCAAACTCAAGACCTTGGCGCAGGGCTTAGGCGGAGGCGCGTTTGATCAAGGTGCCCTCGAACAGGGTGCTGTTGCGCAGGTCCGGGTGCTCTCCCGATTCGATGAGGTTGAGAATCGCCTCAACGCTGCGCGTTGCGATGGCGGAATAATCCTGCGCGATGGTGGTGAGTGGCGGGCATGTAAAGCGCGCATAGGGGTGGTCGTCGTGGCCGGCAACGCGCAGCGCGCAGCCGGTCCCGCAGCCAACCCGAAGTCCGCATTCATAGGCGGCAGCCAGAAAGCCGATCGCGAGGCGATCATTGGAGCATAGAACCGTGTTTGTGCAGAGTTCGCGGTTTCGGATGGCCGCAAGGCCGCCTTTGTAGCCGATCTCTTCAAAGTCCCAGGTTTCGCCTTCAACCTGAACCAGTTTGGGGTCCAGTCCCAAGGCTTCCATGGTATCGATATATGCGCGACGGCGTTTGTAAGCATTGGGGTTGGTGGGGGTTTTCATCTCAAAGAAAACGGGCGGCTCCCCAGTTTTGCAGAGATGTTTCACCATTAAACCAACGCTTTGCGGGTTGTCGAGCCCAAAGAAGGCCTGTCCGAGGTCATCAAGGTTGTTGTCAAAGAGAACGGTCGGGACATCGGTGCAAAACCGATCGACCGCGGCCGTGTCAGAGCGGCGGCCAAGGGGGGCCAGCAGAACGCCAGCCGGACGGATCGAGCGCAGCGAGTCGAGGTTTTCGACCTCCTGCCTCGTCTCGCCATGAGAGCTGAGCAGGATCGGTCGAAAGCCACCCTGAATGACGAGATTCTCGATCACACGCGCAATCTCAGCAAAGAAAGGATCCGCAAGATACGGCACCACGATGCCAATGTTCTTGGTCAGCCTCCTGTTCTGATTCATTGCGTAGATGTTGGGCTGATAGTGGTGCTCTTGCAGTGCGGCCTCGACCTTCTTGCGGGTTGAGGCGCGGACGCTGTCGGGGTTGTTGAAATACTTGGAGAGTGTTGGTCGGGAGATGCCGCTGACGCTGGCCAGCTCTTCCATGTTGCGGATTTTCGACTCTGACATGTGCCCTCCTGAGTATTCTGGGTCCCGATTGCAGAGGTTTCGCCGTGCGGTTTGAGGCGCATTGTGCACCTTAAACTTTGCGGGCGCAAACTTTACTGGAGCTTTCTTAGAGGCTGATCCCCTGTTTTACATAAAAACGCAAGGCCGCACCTTCGAAGGTGCGGCCTTGCGTTTGACCTTGTAGTGCTGCGTTGGCGTCTAGCCCGCTGCCTCATGTGAAGCGGCAGGTGTGTCGGAGCCGTCGTCCCAAGAGGCGGGTGCATCTGTGCTCATGGGGGGATCAATCTGAAAGCGTCCGGTGACGCTGGAGAGCGTGCGCGCTTCGCTTTGCAGCAACTGACTCGACGCGGATGCTTCTTCGGCCATCGCGGTATTCTGCTGGGTGACGGCATCGAGTTCGCGCATAGCGGTGTTGATGTCTTCAAGTCCCTGCGACTGATGCTGAACACCGCCCGCGATTTCAGAGACAAGATCGCCCACCGAGGAGACCTGAGCGATAATGCTCGTCAGCGCATTGCCCGCCTTGTCCACCATCGACACCCCGTTGGCGACATGCTCCTCGCTTGCGGAGGTCAGGGTCTTGATCTCGCCGGCGGCTTCAGAAGCGCGGCGCGCAAGGTTTCGCACCTCAGAGGCCACAACGGCGAACCCTGCACCTGCTTCCCCGGCCCGTGCGGCCTCCACTCCGGCGTTGAGAGCGAGGAGGTTGGTCTGGAAGGCGATATCATCAATCATATTGATGAATTTGGCAATTTCGCTGGAGGCCTGCTGGATCTGATCCATGGCGGCCACGGCAGAGCGCACCACCTCGTTGCTCTGTTCTGCCTCGCGGCGCGTGCCACGCATGGTGCTGTCGACCTCGGTGGCCTTTTCCGCTGTTTCGCGAAGGCGCTGGCTCAGGTCCTGCATGGCTGTGGCAGTTTTCTCAAGCGTGGAACCCTGGCTCTCGGTGCGTTCGGCCATTTCGTTGGCGGCGGCGCGCTGCTCCTGCGAGAAGCGATCCACATGCTGCGAGGCTTCCACGACTTCCCGCAGGGAGTTGCGCAGGTTCTGCAGGCTGTGGTTGTAGTTCTCGCGTAGGGTCTCGTAGTCTTCGGAGAAGGGGTGTTCAATCTCGCTCACGAGATTGCCATCCTGCAGCTGCGCCAAGGCGCGGCTCATTTCATCCACCACAAAATCTGTTTCGCGTTTGGCTTCCTCTTCGCGCTCTGCAGCCTCATCCGCGCTCTTGAGCTTGTCGCGGAAGGTATCGAGGCTGCGCGCCAGATCGCCAAATTCGTCGCCACGGCTGAGACCGGAAATGGCAATGTCGTAGTCCTCTTGCGCGAGCGCATTGGTGGCGTCGCGCAGCTGATGGATCGGGCGTGTAACCCTGTTGGCAGCCGCCCAGGAAACCCCGATGGAGACAACGATCGACGCGCCGATCAGGGACAGCACCATCCAGCGGATTCGATAGATCACGGCAAAGGCCTGGGCGCTGTCGGTTTCCATCACCACCGACCAGTCAAAGCCATTGAGGTCAAGCGGCACCACAACGGCGGTTGCGGGTGTGCCCAATGCGGTGACCGTAGCGGTGAAATTACCGGCTTCGCCTGCGCGTGCCGCGGCGATATGGGGGGCATCGGGAAGAACGCTCAGGAGAGAGAAGGCACCGGCGATCATCCCCGGGCTCTTGGTGCGGCCATCCGGGTCGACAAGAAAGATGTTCTCATAGCCATCGTCCGCGAGGTTTGCGTTCAGGGCAGATTGCACAAAATCCGTTCCAATCCGTACTGCTATCACGCCCACCGGATCGCCACGCTTGTTCAGGATCGGAGAGGCAAGAAACGCATCAACGGCGCCGGAGGGCCCATAGGCTGAGAAATCTTCGACGACGACGCTGCCGGGCTCCGCCGCGAGAGCGGCTTGCGCGACGCGCGACAAGGCAGTGTCGGCCAGCACGCTGTCATTGATATTTTCCGCAAAGTCCCCTTTTTTGTGGACCGAATAGGCCACAAGCCCCGCGGGGGTGATCAGGTATATGTCTGAATATCCACTGAGTTCGGCAGTCTGCACAAAGGTCGGATGATACGTCACATGCGATTGGCTGTAGTAGGAGCCATCACCGGGATCGACCAGTGCAGCGCGCTCTTCTTCGGTGTTGGGGTTCTCTACGATGTAGTGCGTTTTAAGGAAGCCGATCTTGTCGTCGACCTCGATCATCCCGATGACGCGCTCGAAATTATTGATGGCGCGAAAGGTGGTTGGCAGTGCTGCGAGGTTGGAGACATCGCGTTGCGCAGCATCGATGCTGAAACGCAGGGCCTGCGCGCCGGCGTGCGCTTTGGATTCTTTTGCAGAAGCGACCTTCTCGTGGATGCTGCGTTCGGCCATCGTGTAGATGAGCAAAGATACGGTCACCACAAATGCAACTGTGAGGGCAACCATCAAGACGGGCAGTTTGAGTTTGAGCGAAACGCTCGATGGCTTTAGCAACACAGGGGTGGTCTCCTTGAGGGTCATACATGCGCATTTCGGTAATGTTCTCACAACTTTCCTAAGATTCAGTATTGCGACGATCTCGCGGCTGTTCGCGGTTGCTTGACTCAAGCTTTGTTGCGGTGCCATCGCATGCAGCGTGTTTGCGTCGCGATTTGCCAAGAGATTGTACAAGCTGAGGAAATCTGTCGCGCGTGCTGGTTGCGTTGCGTGCGCATCAAGGACTGCAACTGAATGTCTAAAAACTGACATATTCGCGTTCTGCAAATCTCTGATCTCGCATTTGCGGTGCGCGCCGAGCCTGACGTTGAGAGAGGGCACCTGTTGAAGTGCAGCGAGTTGACGGAACCGACTGGTCAGGCGGTTGCCGCTGCAGAGCAGCGTTATTGGTGGTTGAGATTTGCTGATCCGGGGTGGGTTTTGCTGTTCCACCCTTGCGCAATACGCGTGTTTGCGCCATAACGCGCGGGTGCGGTTGAGTGGCAAGAACTCGGGCAGTTTTTGCCAGGTTCTTTGTGCGCCTCACGCAATTACATCTGGGTTATCTGCCTTTCGTGCCTTTGCTGGCGATGGATCTCCCGCGTCTTTGAGGGCGTAGAGTTGCCCATCGAGGCTGGGTTTACGTGCAGTGTCACCTTTTTGCTGCCATTACCATTCGGTAAGTTGCCATTACCACTCGGTAAGTTGAGCGTGCACGGTGCCTACCGTTTGGTAAGGTTGGCGCTAGTGAAGTGCAGAAACCTCAGTCCAGAATAAGTTAAGAGATTGAAAGTTATCACTTTCTCACTCTCTCCATCGCGGGGTCGAAGAGCGGTTTGAGCGAAGCGGTTGCAGCGATCTTGGTCCCTGCGATGTCGATTGACCAAGCGCCTGACGTGGCGATCTCTGAGGTCAGTGGCGTTTCGATCTCCGCAAATCCAATGCCGACCGCGCCTTGAAGGGTATGCCCATAGGCGCCGACCTGGATGTAGCCGACGGGTTTATCGTCGAGATAGATGATTTCATTACCATGCAGCAGCGGCTCGGGGTCTCTCAGCAGGAATTGCAGCATGCGCCGCTTGGGCGCGCCTGCGGCCTTTATTTTGGCGAGGGCGTCGCGCCCAATGAAGCCGCCGGGTTTGTCGAGCTTCACGGCAAAGCCCAGGCCTGCCTCAATTGGTGTGTCGGTATTGTCGAGATCCACGCCAAAGTCGCGATAAGCCTTTTCCAGTCGCAGCGAAGACAGTGTTTGCATCCCGGCATTGCGCAGCCCGTGGTCTGCGCCAGCCTGCATCAGCAGGTCATAGACTTGCACGGCGTGCAGGCTCGGGACGTGCAGTTCCCAGCCCAGCTCGCCGACATATGTGACACGGAGCGCGTGAATGCGAAAGAGCCCGACATCAATATGTTGCGCAGTCATGAAGGGAAAGGCCTCTTGCGAGAGGTCTGCGGCGCTCACTTTTGCGAGGATGTCCCGGGCCTTGGGTCCATGCAGGTTGATCTGCGTGATCCCGTCGGTCATATCCGTGATTGTTACAAATTCATCGGCGCCGATGTGGCGCCGCATCCAGGTCTCCGTATGGCCGTGGCTGTTCTCCCCGACCACAACCATGAAGCGGTCGACGTCCATGCGGGTTACCGTAAGGTCAGCTTCAAAGCCGCCCGCTTGGTTGGTCCAGGCGGTATAGACCACCTTGCCGATGGGGACGTCGATGTCATTGCAGCTGATGCGATTTAGCAATGTACAGGCGTCACGTCCCTGGACAAGGAATTTTGCCATCGAGGACATGTCCATCACGATTGCATCCTCGCGGGCGGCACGGTGTTCTTCGGCGTGCCAGTCAAACCAGTTCTGCCGGCCCCAGCTATAGCGGTCGATCTTCGCCGCCTCTGGGGTCGGGGCAAACCAGTCAGGCAGTTCCCAGCCGTGGCTCTCCGTGAAATAGGCCCCGGCGGCCCTGAGCCGGTCGTAGAGTGGCGAGCGCTTGAGGCCGCGGGCCGTTTTGAAGCTGTCGTTTGGAAAATGCGCGCCGAAGCTCTTGGCGAGGAGTTCGGGGGTGCGGGCGCGTCGGTAGGCGGGTGTGTTATGCGTGCCGTCGGCAAACCGGCTAACGTTGAACGCAGTGTGATCTACCGGGCAGCGTCCTTCCACAATCCAGTGCGCCAGTGTCTTGCCGACCCCCGGTCCATAGAGGATCCCGAGCGAGTTCATCCCCGCGGCAACCCAGCAATTACGCAGGCTGGGGGCCTCGCCGATCAGGGGGGCAAGATCTGGGGTAAAACTCTCGGGTCCGCAAAAGAGCTTGCGCACACCCGCTTCGGCGACCAGTGGCACACGGCTGAAAGCGGCTTCGAGGTGAGGGGCCATGCGATCCCAGTCCGGTTCAATCTCGCCAAAGGCAAAGTTGTCCGGGATGGCGTCGATCATCCACGGGGCGGCGTCGGGTTCGAACATGCCGACCAGCAAGCCGCCAACTTCTTCTCGGTAGTAGGACCAATTGTGCGGATCCTCGAGCAGTGGCAGATCGCGGTGGATACCCTCGATCTCTTCTGTGATCAGATAATAGTGTTCTGCGGCCTGCAGCGGCAGATTAAGGCCAGCCTTTGCGCCGATCTGACGCGACCACATGCCCGCAGCAATAACCACATGCTCGGCAGCGATGTCGCCATGATCGGTACGTACACCAACAGCGCGTCCTTGCCGCGTGAGGATATCTGTCACAGCGACATCTTCAAGGATCTGCGCGCCGCGAGTGCGCGCGCCGCGCGCCAGCGCCATCGTTGTGTCCACCGGGTTGGTGCGGCCTTCCTTGGGATACCAGAAGGCGGCAAGCGTGTTGCTGAAGTCGCCAATCGGAAAGCGTTCCTGCGCCTCGCGCGGTGAGATCTCGTGGATTTCGAAACCGTGAAGGTTCATGAAGGCCGCGCCACGGCGCATTTCCTCAAGGCGTTCCGCGGTGTCTGCCGGTTGAATGTAGCCGACTTCGCGCCAGCCGGTCGCCAGTCCTGTTTCTGCCTCAAGGCCAGCAATCAGTTCGCGGCCGTGTAGATAGAGTTCGCATTCCCACTCCGCACCGAGAACGGCCGGGACGATTTCGCCTGCGGCGTGCCACGTTGTGCCAGCTGTCAGTTTGTCGCGCTCCAGAATCACAACGTCTGTCATGCCAAGTTGCGTGAGGTGATAGGCGATATTGCAGCCGATCGACCCCCCGCCGATGATCACGACTTGCGCTTGGGTCGGAAGGGAAGAGGGCATAGTCTCAACTCCTGCAGCGAACTCTAATTTGATCAAATGGCTAGCTTGACCCTAAGCCAAAATCAAGAAATTGATTGAATGAGCATTCAGTGGAGTGGATAATGTCAGACAACTTGCCTAAAAAGCAGCCACGAACCGCACCGCCCGAAGCCCGGCGTGAGCAGTTGATCGATGCGACCATCACTGCAATCAGCACATATGGTCTCTCGGGAACAACACTGGCGAAGGTCACGGCGGAGGCAGGTCTGTCGCTTGGGCTGGTTAATTTCCATTTCAAAAGCAAGGAGGCGCTTCTGACGGCAACGTTGACGCATCTTGCAGACGAACACCGCGCCCTTTGGTTCACAAGGTCCTCACAGCCGGATGTGTCTGCCGCTGACAAACTGAAGCTCATCGTCGACGCGCAGTTTCACGCCAAGATCTGCAACCGCCGCAAGCTTTCGGTCTGGTTTGCATTCTTCGGTGAGAGTCGCCCGCGCAAAGCCTATCGGGAGCTGACTGGCCCCCTCGATGAGGAGCGTCAGATTGCGACCTCTCGCTTGTGTGCGGACATCATAGCAGAGGGTGGCTACAGCGGCATCGATTCCGATACGGTTTCGGCGATGCTCGAAAGCCTCTTTGACGGGTTCTGGCTCAATATTCTGATGTATCCAGACCGCTTTACACGGCAGTCAGCCAAGGCGCAGGTTCTGTCGTATCTGCGGCTTTGCTTTCCGCAGCACTTCACGTGCCTCGATGCCGAAACGTTTGCATGAGTGTCGTGCGTGGGACAAGTGCCTGCACAGGCGTGTGCCCATGGTGTTGGCTGTGTGTCTGTTGTGGGAAGGGTGGTAGCGGAGGAGGGACTTGAACCCCCGACACGCGGATTATGATTCCGCTGCTCTAACCAAC
Source organism: Ruegeria sp. TM1040 (assembly GCF_000014065.1). NCBI lineage: Bacteria > Pseudomonadati > Pseudomonadota > Alphaproteobacteria > Rhodobacterales > Roseobacteraceae > Ruegeria > Ruegeria sp. TM1040. The sequence continues at coordinate 452,063 of NC_008044.1, forward strand.
TGAGCTACTCCGCCGCTCGCTGTGTGGAGGCCATTTACGGAATGCGATCGACAGGGTCAAGGGAGAAAACAGAAAGATCCGACATTTTGGAGATTTTTTTTGCCCGCCGTCCGGCTTCTTGTTTGATGTCAGCCAGTTACGGCGATTGTGCCTTGGGGCGCAGCTTGTACGGCCACAGGGGCAGCGTCTTCGATTTCTGCCAGTTCGGGCTGCGGCAACTTGTCGAGCAGGGCAAAGACCCGCGTGCGACAGGATTCTCCGCTCCAATCTGCGGGGTGAAATATGCGTGGCACGTCCGGGTGTCGGAGCGTAATCCGGCGCCAGCGATGGACGAGGAGCGTGCGCAGGCAGGCGCGTTGCAAGGGAGAGAGGTCTGGTGGGCTCCCGAGGGGCGCAAGGGCCTGGTCAAGAGCCGCGCAGCTCTGCCGCAATGGTTCTGGAAAGAGATCGTCCTGTAGCCAGCCGGGCACATGCGCCACATCGAGATTTGCAACCAGCATGTGCGAGGTCTCTGCGGCGTGCTGCATGGCAGGGCCCGGTGTGATCGCGGCGTGGCGATTGACCCGGATGCTGGTTAGTGGCGTCTGGTCGCAGAGCGCATCCAGCGTCTCCAGCCCGTCTGGCGTGCCCGCAACAAGCAAGGTCCAGGCGTCTGTTTCACATGTGCTGCGCGCGTAGATACGGGGGGTCACCAACGCGGATTGCTGCCGCCCAAAGGGAGTCAGGAAATGAAAGGAGCCCCGCCCGCGTCGCTGGCTCTCGGTCCAGCCATCCTTACGCAAACGGTGCAGCGCAACCCGAATGGCCTCTGGTTTGATGCCAAGCGGAGTAATAACCCGCGTCAAGGCAGCACTGCTGACGCCGGCGCCTTTGTCTTGCGCCATATCTCCGAGGAAGGACACGATGATGGACCAGACCCTCAGGCCATCCGGTTCAGTGAGCGCCGTGATTGCAGTGGTAAACCAGTCGTCGGTGTGTTGTGTCATGCAGATACGATAAGGGCTGGCGCGGGTTAGCGCCAGCCCAACTGCCATGACGTGACATCATCGAGGCTGAGGTGGGTTCAGAACGCCACCATGGTCAGCAGGTCGTATTCCGCCACCAGCTCATCATCTTGATTGGTGAGGGTCACATGCCAGCGGACCTCGCCATATTCTTCGTTTCGCGGGGTCTTGGCTTTGACGGTCAGGCGCACCTTGATGCTGTCGCCAGGCACCACCGGCTTCATGAAGCGCAGGTTATCAAGTCCGGTATTGGCGAGCACGGGGCCCTCATTCGGCTCTACGAACATGCCCGCTGCAAAGGACAGGAGCAGGTAGCCATGAGCAACGCGGCCGGGAAAGAACGGGTTTCGCTCTGCGGCGGCATCGTCCATGTGGGCATAGAAGGTGTCGCCGGTGAACTGCGCAAAATGGGCGACGTCATCGCTGGTGACGACACGCGGCGCGGTGTGCAGTGTTTCCCCAATCGTGAGTGCGCCAAAGCGGCGCGTGAAGGGATGTGCGGGCCCTGTGGTTTCGGGGCCGCCGGGCACCCATTTGCCGGTGATCGCCGACAGAATCTCGGGCGAACCCTGTACCGCAGTGCGCTGCATGTAGTGTTTCACCGCACGCACGCCGCCCAGCTCCTCGCCGCCGCCGGCGCGACCGGGGCCGCCATGCACCATATGGGGCAGGGGAGAGCCGTGGCCCGTGGATTCCTTCATGGAGGTGGCATTGTTGATATAGACGCGTCCATGGAAGGCCGCGATGTTTAGCGTGACCTCGCGTGCGACCACCGGGTCTGCGGTGATCAGGGACGCCACGAGGGAGCCTTGGCCGCGATTGGCGAGTTCGGACGCATGAGAAAGGTCGCGATAGCCCATGACGGTAGAGACAGGGCCAAAGGCTTCGGTGTCGTGCACATGTCGCGCGGCGTCCGGGTCGGCACAGTGGAACAGCATGGGCGGCACGAAGGCGCCTTTGTCTTTGTCAGCGCCCTCAACGGTGAAATTGTCGGGGTCGCCAAAGACGCGGGTGGCCTCGGTTGCGATTTTGTCGGCTTGCTCCAGCACATCGCGTTTTTGCGCGGCGGAGACCAGCGCGCCCATACGGGTGCTGTCGGCGCGTGGGTCACCAATGGTGATCTTGGCAAGCGCGGCGCTCAGCCCATCGATCACAGCGTTTACCTGTGCGTCGGGCACGATGATGCGGCGGATCGCAGTACACTTCTGACCCGCTTTGGTGGTCATCTCACGCTGTACTTCCTTGAGGAAGAGATCAAACTCCGCGCTACCGGGTGCTGCGTCGGGGCCGAGGATCGACGCGTTGAGGCTGTCTTGTTCCGCTACAAACCGCACGGAGTTTTCAACAATCGCGGGGGTCTGGCGCAGTTTGAGCGCGGTTGCGGCAGAGCCGGTAAAGCTCACCACGTCCTGACAGGTCAGCCGGTCCAGCATGTCGCCAAGTCCGCCACTTACCAGTTGCAACGCCCCTTCGGGCAGAAGACCGCTGTCGAGCATTAGGCGCACGGCGGCCTCGGTGACGTAGCAGGTGGCGGTGGCTGGTTTTACAATGGCCGGAACACCGGCGAGCAGGGTGGGTGCGAGCTTTTCCAGCATGCCCCAGACCGGGAAGTTGAAGGCGTTGATATGTACCGCAACACCGGGCAGCGAGGTGCAGATGTGCTGGCCCATAAAGCTGCCGTGGCGCGACAGTTGCTCGACCGCGCCGTCTGTATAGACCGTGCTGTCGGGCATTTCGCGTCGCCCCTTGGAGGCAAAGACAAACACCGTGCCGATGCCGCCGTCCACGTCGATCAGGTGGTCCTTCTGGGTCGCGCCGGTGTCAAAGCTCTGGTCGTAGAGCTCTTGTTTGTGGGCGTCCAAATGCTGCGCCAGCGCCTTGAGCATGCGGGCGCGGTCATGGAAGGTCATGGCGCGCAGGGCGGGGCCGCCCGTATCGCGGGCATGATCGAGCATCGCTTGCACATCGAGCGTGGCATTGCCCGCGCGCGCAATCACCTCTCCGGTGATGGCAGAGGCAATCTCGCGTGCGCTGTGGTCCGGTGCGATCCATTCTCCGGCGGCAAAGCTCGCCACATCTTTCGGGCACATGTCTCGTGTCTCCCTGAAGCCTGTTGTGCAAATGCAGTGCCAGCGCCCGAGTTCGGGGCGGCTCATTTTCCTGATTGAATATATTGACCGTCCGGTCGGTTTATGCAAGTCTTTTCCCAATCGAGCGCGAAATCGGTCGCCAGGGGCAAGGGGAGGGCTCATGGAACAGAGCATTCTGACACAGGATCACGACACATGGTGCGAGATCACGCTGAACCGCCCGGATCGGCTCAATGCGTTTACCGATGAGATGCATCTGGCCCTGCGTGCCGCTTTGGAAGAGGCGCGCGACTCTGGAAAGCGGGCGTTGCTGCTCACGGGTGCTGGGCGCGGGTTTTGCGCGGGTCAGGATCTGTCGGCGCGCAATCCGGACGCGGCGGGAGGCCCCGTGGATTTGGGCTATACGGTGCGCACGTTTTATGCGCCACTCGTGAATCTGATCCGATCGCTGGAGTTTCCGGTCGTCTGCGCCGTCAATGGCGTTGCCGCAGGGGCAGGGGCGAACCTGTCGCTGGCCGCAGACATTGTGCTCGCTGCACAGAGCGCGAAGTTCATCCAGTCTTTTGCCAAGGTCGGCCTCATCCCCGACACCGCTGGCAGCTATCACCTGCCGCGCCTACTGGGCGAGGCCCGTGCCAAGGCTCTGGCCTTGACCGGAGAGCCTCTGAGTGCCGAACAGGCCGCGGATTGGGGACTCATTTGGAAATGCGTTGCGGATGAGGCGTTGATGGACGAGGCCCGCACCCTGACGGCAAAGCTCGCCGACGGGCCGACACTGGGGCTGGGGCTGACCAAATCTCTGATCCAGACCTCGGGTGCCTATACGCTTGCAGAGCAACTCGAGCGTGAGGCGGATGCGATGAAGACCTGTGGCGAGAGCGCGGATTACGCCGAAGGTGTGCGCGCCTTTCTGGAAAAACGAACGCCCGTGTTTCGGGGGCAATAATCCATGTCATTGACCGCACAACAACGGGCAGAGAAATCCGCACAGGCCATGTGGGCCGACGATCAGGCGTCCAAATGGGCCGGCATGGGCATCGAACGTGTCGACGAGGGCAGTGCCGCGCTGGCCCTGACCGTCGAAGCGCATCACTGCAACGGCCATGGGATCTGCCATGGCGGCGTGATCTTCATGCTCGCCGACAGCGCCTTTGCCTTTGCCTGTAACAGCCGCAACCAGGCGACGGTGGCGCAGCACAATATGATCAGCTTTATCGCGCCAGGTCGCAAAGGCGACAGGCTACTGGCCGAGGCGCGTGAGGTTTCTCTGACCGGGCGCAGCGGCATCTATGACGTGAGCGTCAAGAATCAGGACGGGCAGCTGATTGCAGAGATGCGTGGCTGCTCGCGCGCGATCAAGGGACACCTCTTCGAGGAATGACCCGAGGCACCCGGACCACGGGTGCAGACAGACACCAAGGCGATGGAGGACGCCCATGCTTGATTTGACACCAAACCGGGACGAATTGGATCCGATCGAGATCGCGTCCATCGACGAGATCCGCAGCCTGCAATTGGAGCGCCTGAAATGGTCGCTGCGCCACGCCTATGACAATGTGGCGATGTATAAGGCGCGGTTTGATGCAGCGGGCGTCCACCCCGACGACCTGCAGGAGCTGTCGGATCTCGCAAAGTTCCCCTTCACCACCAAAGGTGATCTGCGCGATGCCTATCCTTTTGGGATGTTTGCGGTCCCGCGCGAACAGATCCTCCGGCTGCATGCGTCTTCTGGCACCACGGGCAAGCCGACCGTGGTGGGGTACACGCGAAAGGACATCGACACTTGGGCGGACCTCTTGGCGCGGTCCTTGCGCGCCTCCGGCCTGCGGCGCGGCGATATGGTGCATAACGCCTATGGCTACGGGCTGTTCACTGGCGGGCTTGGCGCACATTACGGCATTGAGCGCCTCGGCGCGACGGTGGTGCCGATGTCGGGCGGCCAGACCGAAAAGCAAGTGACGCTGATTGAGGATTTCCGCCCCGACGGCATCATGGTGACGCCGTCCTACATGCTGAACATCCTCGAGCAATATCACCGCATGGGGATCGATCCGCGTAGCTCTTCGCTGAAGGTTGGCGTCTTTGGCGCGGAACCCTGGACCGATGCGATGCGCCGCGAGGTCGAGGCGGCCTTTGATATGCATGCGGTGGATATCTATGGTCTCTCGGAAATCATGGGGCCGGGTGTCGCCAATGAATGTGTGGAGACGAAGGACGGGCCGGTCATCTGGGAGGATCACTTCCTGCCGGAAATCATCGACCCCGAAACAGGCGCGGTGCTGCCCGATGGCGAGTTGGGCGAACTGGTCTTCACAACACTCACCAAGGAAGGCCTGCCGATGGTGCGCTACCGCACCCGCGACCTGACACGCCTGCTCCCGGGCACGGCGCGTTCAATGCGGCGGATGGCCAAGATCACCGGCCGGTCGGATGACATGATCATCCTGCGGGGCGTCAATGTGTTTCCCAGCCAGATCGAAGAGCAGATGCTCACGGTAGAGGCGCTCGCGCCCTACTATCAGATCGAGCTTTACAGCAAGGGCCGCATGGACGCGATGCGCATCCATGTCGAGGTCTTGCCAGCGGCCACCGCACCCGAACAACGCGAGGCCTGCACCAAGCAGCTGGCCAAGCGGATCAAGGATATCGTTGGCATCTCGGCAGAGATTTCGGTAGGCGAGCCCGGCAGTGTCGAACGCTCGCAGGGCAAGGCGCGCCGCGTCGTCGACAATCGCAACAAAGGATAAGAACTCTTGGCCCGGACGATTGCCAAAGACCACGATCAAAAGCGCGCGCAGATCCTCGCGGCATCGGCGCGCCTTTTTGCCGAGGAAGGCTATGACCGGGCCTCGATGACGCAGATCGCGCGGGCCTGCGGGATCTCCAAGGCCAATATCTATCACTACTACGAGGGCAAGGACGCGCTGCTCTTTGACCTTCTCGACAGCTATTTGCGCGGGCTCAGGGACCGGGTCTGCGGTCTTGAGCTGAGCGATCCGGACCCGGTTGTGCGCCTGCGCCTTATCCTGACCGAGGTACTTTTGGCCTATGAGGGCGCCGATCACGAACACAAGGTGCAGCTCAATGCGATGTCAGCGCTGCCGGAGCCACAACAGGAGCATCTGCGCGCGTATCAGCGTGAAATGGTAAAATTCATGAGCGCTGCGATCCGCGATGCGGCGCCTGATACTTTGGCTGCGGACAAGGACAAGCTGCGCGCGGTGACGATGTCTGTGTTTGGGATGCTGAACTGGCACTACATGTGGAATGCGGGCGCAGATACCGAGGACCGCAAAGGCTATGCCGATGTGGTTGCGCGCCTCACGCTTCACGGCGTCTCCGGGCTTTAGACCGCACCACAACCCATGATGCATCGGCAACGAACCGCGCTCTCTGCGCCATCGCCGAGGGAACGCTTGGGAACAATTTCCGACGTGCTACGTTTCTACATGGACGGTCAACCATCACCGGCGGCGAGGAGCCGGGAGGCAGTGTGGCGCATATGATGCGGCTCCTCCCCTTCTGGCTCCGGTCATCAGAGAGGAGATGGATCAATGTCCAAGACGTCAGGACTCTTAGCGACACTCTTTGCGGCGAGCGTGCTTGTGGCGGGGTGCAGCGACAATCAAGACATCAACGCTGTGAGTGGCGCTCTCGCGGGTGCGGCTGTAGGCAACCAGGTTGGCTCTGGCAGCGGCAAGGTAGCCGCCACGCTGATCGGTGGTGCGGTCGGCGCGCAGATCGGTGCCAATGCGCCGCGTCAATGTACCTATCGCAACAGCGCCGGGCAGACCTACAAGGCCGCGTGCCCGTCGTAACCTTTGTGCGCAACATGCAGTCTGCCCGCAGCTGCTCTGGCGCAGAGAGTGTCGCGCAAACAAAGGCTTCGTGCAAAGAAGAGGGCCGCCCAATCAAACGGGCGGCCCTCGGCAGTTCTGGTCATCGCAGTTGATGTGCTGCGATCAAATCTCGACCGGGGCGACCATGCCCACAATGTCGTAGGTCTTACGCAGGATCGGTGCAGTGATTGCGCGCGCACGCTCTGATCCCCGTGCGAGGATCTTGTCGATCTCGTCCTGGTTTTCCATCAGACGGGCCATCTCGGTGGTGATCGGCGCCATACGCTCGACCGCGAGATCGGCCAGCATCGGCTTGAATTCCGAGAACTGTTTGCCACCCACATCTGCAAGAACCTGATCCACCGTCTGATCGGCCATCGCCGCGTAGATGTTCACAAGGTTGCGTGCCTCGGGGCGCTCTTCAAGCCCTTTGGCCTCGGAGGGCAGGGCCTCGGGATCGGTCTTGGCCTTGCGGATTTTCTTGGCGATGGTGTCCGCATCATCGGTGAGATTGATCCGGCTCGCATCAGAAGGGTCGGATTTCGACATCTTCTTGGAGCCATCACGCAGGCTCATGACACGGGTGGCCGCGCCTTCGATCACCGGCTCGGTCAGCGGGAAGAAGTCAACGCCATAGTCGTGGTTGAACTTGGTCGCGATGTCGCGGGTAAGCTCGAGGTGCTGTTTCTGGTCCTCGCCCACCGGCACATGGGTGGCGTGGTAGATCAGGATATCGGCGGCCATCAGGGACGGATAGGCCAACAGACCCAGCGAGGCGTTTTGCTGGTTTTTACCTGCCTTATCCTTCCACTGGGTCATCCGCTGCATCCACCCCATGCGGGCGACGCAGTTGAAGATCCATGCAAGCTGCGCGTGCTCCGGCACCTGGCTCTGATTGATCAGGATGGATTTTTCCGGATCAAGCCCCGCGGCAATGAAGCCTGCGCACAGCTCACGCGTGGCCTTCTTCAGGTCTGCCGGGTCTTGCCAGACGGTGATCGCATGAAGGTCAACCATGCAGTAGATCGACTCCACGTCCCGCGATTGCCAGTCGACGAACCGCTTCAATGCACCGAGGTAATTCCCCAGATGCAGATTGCCCGAAGGCTGGATGCCTGAAAAGACACGCGGGGTGAAGCTGGTTTCGCTCATTGTCGAAAACTCCCGTCTGGAATTATGCACCATCGTCGCTTACCCATGGCGCAGAGTATCGTCAACAGGCGTAGACCCGTAGAGAGCGCGCCAGAGCGCCGGAGAGCAGGACCAATGCAAGATCAGAACCAATCTCCTTTTAACGCCCTGCCGCCAGTGGTGGTGGCTTTGGTGATCGTGATCATCGGTATCGAGGCAATGTTTTCCTTCGGCGCCCGCGGCTACATCGGTGGCCCGGAGGCGGTGGGCTGGCGGCTGAACGCCCTGCAGGAATACGGTTTTGGCGCGCAGTATTTCTGGTGGATGTGGGAAAACGGCACCTGGCCCTTTGATCTGCTGAAGCGTTTTGTCACCTACGCCTTTGTGCACGGGGCCTTTACCCAGGCAGTTTTTGTCTGCGTGTTCCTTCTGGCCATGGGCAAGATGGTAGGCGAAGCCATGGGTGAGATCGCCGTGGTGCTCATCTTTATCGGCTCTGCCATCGGAGGGGCCTTGGCCTATGCGCTGCTGGTCGGCGGCAATGTGGCCCTGTTCGGGGGCTTTCCGGCGGTCTACGGGTTGATCGGCGGCTTTACCCATCTTTTGTGGCTATCACTTGCGACCGTCGGCGCGCAGCAATACCGCGCCTTCACGCTCATTGCGTTCTTGATGGGGGTGCAGTTGCTCTTTGGTCTGATTTTTGGCGGCAGCCCGGAGTGGGTTGCCGATCTTGCGGGCTTTGTCACCGGGTTTGTGATGTCGTTCTTTCTGGTGCCCGGTGGTTGGGCCCGCATCCTGCAGAAACTGCGTCAGGACCGGTGATCGGCGACCCCTGCGGTCAGGCTTTGCCGCGCCGCAGGGCAGATCTGAACTCCGACAGTCTGAATGCGCCGATGATCTGGCCAATGGTGAAATAGGCCACAGCGCCCACCACGATCAGCGCCAATAGCGCAAGGTAACGCCAATACGCCAGCGACAGCACGTCGCTCAGAATGGTCGCAGCGCCCAGCAGCACCACGCCCATCGCAACGGAGGCCAACACGATGCGCAGGCAACGTCGCTGGAAGCGCGCGTCAAATTGCGCCGCCTCTCCCATGCGCCGCGACCCAAGCCAGAGTTGCAGCACCATCACCCAGCCTGCAGCCGGCGCGGCGATGGCGGGGGCAAGCCAGCCCACAAGAGGTTGCAGGCCCACTGCAAGCACTGCGTTCACCACCATCGCCACAAGAGCATAGTGAAACGGGCTGCGTGTGTCCTCGCGGGCGAAAAAGAGCGGTTGCAGTACCTTTTGCAGCACGAAAGCCGGCAGGCCAGCGCCATATATCGCCACAGCCATGGCAATCGCCGCTACATCCTCCGCTCCGGTTGCGCCGCGTTCATAAAGCACGGAGACCAGTGGCACAGGGATAGCGATAAGCGCCGCGGCGGCGGGGATCGTCAACAAGAGAGAGAACTCTCCGGCACGCGAAAACGCATCCCGCGCGCCTTCATCGTCGCCTGCGCGCAAGCGGCGCGACAGATCCGGCAAAAGCACGATGCCAACGGCGATCCCCACCACGCCAAGTGGCAATTGATAGAGCCGATCCGCCAGCGAGAGCCAGGACACTGCGCCCTGATAAGCAGAGGCCACGGCTTGCCCGACCACCAGGTTGACTTGCGTGACCCCCATCGCGAGGGCAGCGGGCAGCGCCACGCGCACCAATTGTCTCATCTCGGGGGTAAGGCGGGGTAGCCCGGGGCGCAGGGAAACCCCTGCGCGGGCGGCGGCGATCCAGACCAAGGCCAGCTGAGCAATCCCTGCAAGCGGGACCACCCAGACAAGCCAGTCAATCACGGCCTGACCTCGCAAAGCTCCCGCAATCATGGCGGCGCAGGCAAAGATGTTCAAAAGTACAGGTGCCGCTGCTGCAGCGGCAAAACGACCGGTGGCATTCAAGACACCTGAAAACAACGCAGCAAGCGACATGCAGAGGATATAGGGGAAGACGATCCGGCCATAGCCAACCGTCAGATCAAACCGCGCATCGCCTTCAAAGCCGCCCGCGGTCAACCAAACCAGAAACGGCATGAAGACCATGCCCAGGGCCGTAAGCCCCAAGACAGCTGCCGCAAGCAGGTTAAATGCATCCTGCGCAAACCCTTGCGGATTCTCGCCCGCTTCCCAGCGTTTTGCAAACATCGGCACAAAGGCGGCGTTGAATGCGCCCTCGGCAAAGAACCGGCGAAACAGATTGGGCAGGCGGAAGGCGGCATAGAACGCATCCCCCAGCAAGCCGGGGCCGATATAGGCCGCAATCAGGATCTCGCGCAGAAACCCGAGAACCCGGCTTGCGAGTGTCCAGAAGCCGACGGTCAGAAAGCCGGACATCAGTTTGATCGGCTTCATGTATCCGCCCGTTTTGCACCGTCTACGATGGCTTCGCGCAGCTTTTTCTCCAGCGACTGTTGCTTGGAGGCCGAGTGATATTTCAAGCCAAACATGTCTTTCACATAGAAGCTGTCTACCACCTGCTCGCCGTAGGTCGCGATCACCGCATTGGCAATATAGACATTCGAGGCCGCAAGCGTGCGCGCCAGATCATAGAGCAGGCCGGGGCGATCGCGGGTGTCCACTTCGATAATGGTGTAAATATCGGAGCCATCGTTATCAAAGGTGATATGGGTCGGCACACGGAAGGCGCGTTCGCGCTTTTTGATCTTGTCACGCGATTTCAGCGCATCGCGGGCGATCACTTCGCCACGCAGTGTCTTTTCGATCATGCTGCGCAGGCGCGGGAGGCGGGAGGCCTCGAACGGGTGACCGTCTGCATCCTGAATCCAGAAGGCATCGGTCACAAAGCCATCCTTCGTTGTGTAACTGCGCGCGTCGACCACATTGGCGCCGACAAGCGCCAGTGCGCCCGCTATCCGCGCGAAGATTCCAGGATGATCCGGCATCACGAAACAGGCGCGGGTGGCATCACGGTCTTCATCCGGATGCAGGCGCACCAGCATGGCCGATGGATCATCCAGCGCGTCGATCTCGCGCAGCATTTCGGCAAAATCCACATGCGCGGTGACATGCAACCCCTGCCAATAGGGCGGATAATGGCGGGCGGTTTCGCGTTTGACAGCGGCCTTTTCCCAGTCGGGCAGGGCCGTGCGCAGGCGTTTCTTGGCCTCGGTGCCGCGGTGCTCGCGGTTAAATGCCTCAAGCCCGTTTTCCATCGCGTCGCGTGTCTGGCTGTAAAGCGCGCGCAAGAGAACCGCTTTCCAGTTGTTCCAGGTATCAGGGCCGACGCCGCGAATGTCGCAGACCGTGAGCAGCAACAAGAGATCCAGCCGTTTGACCGTCTGCACCGCCTTAGCAAAATCGCGCACCGTGCGCGGGTCGGCAATGTCGCGTTTCTGTGCCGTATCCGACATCAGGAGGTGATAGCGCACCAGCCATTCCACCGTCTCGGATTCGGATTTGTTGAGCCCCAGCCGAGGCGCGACCTTGCGGGCGATCTGCGCGCCAAGAATGGAGTGGTCCTGCGGGCGTCCCTTGCCAATGTCATGCAGCAGCATGGCGATGATCAGCACCTTGCGATTAACGCCTTGCTTGATCAGTGAGGACGACAGCGGCAGCTCGTTCTCAAGTTCGCCCCGCTCAATGGCTGAGAAATTGGAGATCACCTGAATCGTGTGCTCGTCCACCGTGTAGGAGTGATACATGTTGAACTGCATCATCGCCACGATGGGTTCAAACTCCGGGATCAGGGTCGATAGGACACCCAGTTCGTTCATACGCCGCAGAACGCGTTCCGGGTTGCCGTGTTTCAGAAGAAGGTCGAGGAAGATCCGCTGAGCATCCGGAGAGTTGCGCATCTCGTCGTCGATGAGATGCAGATTGGCCCGCACCAGTCGCATACTGTCAGGATGCAGCAGGAGCCCCGTGCGCAAAGCTTCTTCGAACATGCGCAGGAGGTTCAGCTTGTCCTCAAGAAAACTCTCAGGGTCCGCGATCTCGAGCCGGTTGTGGTGAATCCGATAGCCCGGTTTCACGCGCGGCTTGCGTCGGAAAATACGCTCTAGCAGCGGCTCGCTCTTCAGCTGGCTGTCTTCCAGTTTCGAGAGCAGGATGCGGGTGACATCGCCCACCTGCGTGGCGTGGCGAAAATAGTCCTGCATAAAGACCTCGACTGCGCGCCGGCCAGAGGTGTCCTCATAACCCATGCGTTCGGCGACCTGCACCTGCATGTCAAAGGTCAGCTGTTCGGTGGCACGCCCCGCACTGAGGTGCAGATGGGCGCGTACCGCCCAGAGAAAATTCTCGGCCTTGGCAAAGAAGTCGAACTCTTCGGGGCGAAACAGGCCTAGTGGCACCAGCTCGGCCACGTCCTGCACCTTGTAGAGATACTTGGCGATCCAGAAGAGCGATTGCAAATCGCGCAGGCCGCCCTTGCCTTCTTTCACGTTGGGCTCGACCATGTAGCGCTCACCCTGCTTGAGGTGGCGCGCATCACGCTCCGCCAGCTTGGCATCGATGAACTCGGCAGAATCCTTGGCGAAGAGATCCTTCGCCAGCCGCGCTTCGAGTTCGGCTGCAAGCGGTCCGTGACCGGCCAGAAAGCGGTGCTCAAGCATGGCGGTGCGGATGGTGAAATCCTCAGAGCCGAGCCGGATGCAGTCTTTGATCGTCCTGCTGGAATGGCCGACCTTCAGGCGCAGGTCCCACAGGATGTAAAGCATGGATTCGATCACGCTCTCGGCCCATGCGGTGATCTTGTAGGGGGTGAGGAACAAGAGGTCGACGTCGGAAAACGGCGCCATCTCACCGCGGCCATAGCCGCCCACGGCAAAGACGGAAATCCGTTCGCCCGTGGTGGGGGTGGCAATGGGGTGCAGCACCTCAACAGCGGCCATCTGTGCTGATGTGACCAGCCCATCCGTCAGATAGGTATAAGACCGCGCCAATTCGCGCGCCGCAAAGGGCTGCAGCTCAAAGGCCTCGGCAATTGCACTGCGCCCGGACTTGTTGGCCTCTCGCAAGAGCGCAACAACAGCGGCACGGAACTCCGCGCCCTGATGGTCCTGCGCCAACTCCTTGATCCGAAGCCGAATTGCATCGGCATCGAAAATCGCACTGGGGTCGCAGATGAGCGACCCCAGAGGTTCAGGATGGGTTTTGTCGAGAGTGTTGGTCGGTTCAGGAACCGGCTCCGGGGAAGCTTCGTGGCGCTGGGTCAATGATGACGACTTTCTTGTCCTGGATCGTTGCGATGGCGAGACCACGTTCACTGGTGCCATCCGGGCGCAGGCGGAAAATACCCCCTGTGCCCTGGAAACCTGCGGGTTGTGTCAGAGCCGCACCGGTGAGCGCCCCGGAGTTGCCAGAGCTGACCAGCGCGCCAATGGCGGCGATCCCGTCATAGGCCAGACCACCGATCGGGTGCGGTGCCGCGCCATATGCGGATTGATAACGTGCACGGAAAGAGGCAGACTTCTGTGGGTCGGGCAGGGCGAACCAGCCGTTCTGAACTCCGGGCAGTTCAAGCGTCTGCGCGGGGATGTCCCAACGGGTCAGGCCCATGTACTGCACGTCTTCTGGCGTGACACCGGCTTCGGGCAACAGCTGCGACAACAGCGGCAGCGCGCCTGCGGTGGTCGCGGTCATGAACATCACGTCCGCTTTGTTCTGACGCACATTCTGGCTAATGGTCGGGATCGCGTTGATCACACCCTGCTGCGACAGCTCATAGCTGACGTTGCCCGTAATGGTCATGCCACTCTGCACGGCGGCCTGCTGAATGGCAGAACGCCCGGCCTGTCCGGCGGCATTATTGCCCGACACAACCACCATGGAGTTCTTGCCCTGGCGTTTGGCATATTGGGTCAAGCGGTTGGCGGAGTTCTCAAAGGTCGAGCCCAGAACGAACACGTTGCCGCCCGCGATCGAGGCATTGTTGGAGAAGGCCAGCACGTTCACACCGCGCTTTGCGGCGGCAATCCCTGCGGCATTTGCGGCTTCGGCATAGACCGGACCAAGAATGATGCGCGCGCCGTCCTGCACCGCTTGCGAGGCAACGGCAGCGGCGGTTTCAGGGTTGCCCGCTGTGTCATAGACACGCAGGTCCACCTCTACGCCGTTCAGATCCGCAATCGCGAGGCGGGCTGCATTTTCAAGGCTCTGGGCCAGAACGCCATCACCATGCTGTGCCGAACCGCGCGGTACCAGCAGTGCGACAGGCACAGGTTTGGAGGTGTTGATGGTCGGCCCCCCGCCGGACAATGCTCCGGGGTCACAGGCGGCGACAAATGCAGAGGCAACAACTGCGGTGGCGGTCAAAGCAATCTTGCGGGCCCGATTGAAAACAGCAAACATAAAGCGCATAAACTCCCTGTTCCGGGCCGCAACGATATGCGAGGCGTACCCGTTTTGGTTTGGAGCGATCATAGACGACCAGAAAAGCGGGTCCAGCGTGAATCATAAAATCGTCAGTTTACCGCCGGGGTTGTACTTCGTCGCAACGCCCATCGGCACGGCCCGTGACATCACGTTGCGTGCGCTTGACATATTGGCGTCCGCCGATGTGATTGCAGCCGAAGACACACGTTCGATGCGCAAGTTGCTCGACATCCACGGGGTCCCGCTCGGGGATCGTCCGGTGGTGGCCTATCACGACCATTCCGGCACGGGCGCGCGGGCGCGCCTGATGGCGGATCTCGCGGCGGGCAAGTCGGTGGCCTATGCATCCGAGGCAGGTATGCCGATGATTGCAGACCCGGGGTATGATCTGAGCCGCGAGGCCGCGCGGGCTGGCCATCTGGTCACCGCCGCACCGGGGGCATCGGCGGCGCTTTGTGCGCTCACATTGGCGGGGCTGCCGACAGATGCGTTTTTCTTTGCAGGCTTTTTGCCGAACGCCAGCGGGGCGCGGCGCAAACGACTGCAGGAGGTCGGAAATATCCCCGGCACGCTCGTTTTCTACGAATCACCCAAGCGCGTTGCCGCGTCGCTGGCCGATATGGCAGAGGTCCTTGGCGCGCGCGACGCGGCCCTCTGTCGTGAGCTTACCAAAAAATTTGAAGAGGTGCGCCGAGGGCCGCTTGCTGAGCTTGCCTCCGGGCTTGCCGACGCACCGGTAAAGGGTGAAATCGTGATCCTCGTCGACCGCCAGCGCGCGGCGACAGTCACGGCTGCTGATCTGGAGGCGGATCTGCGCGCCGCGTTGCGGGAGAACTCTGTCAAGGACGCAGCAGCGATTGTCGCCGAAGCCCATGGTGAGCCGCGACGCAAAATCTATCAACAAGCGCTGCAGATTGCGCGCGAAGATCAAGGATAGAAGTCATGACGCAGGACGCACGCGCAAGAGGGCAGAACGCTCATTTTGCGGGCGCGGCTGCCGAAGAGATCGCGATCCGCGCCTATCTGGCGCGAGGTCTTACGCTTGTGAAGAGTCGCTGGCGCGGCCCGCATGGCGAAATCGATCTGATCCTTCGAGACGGAGAGACCGTGATCTTCGCCGAAGTGAAATCCAGCACCACCCGCGACAAAGCCGCGGCACGCATCAAACCCGCGCAGATGCAGCGGGTTTTCAACAGCGCGGGTGCCTTTCTTGAGGGCGAACCCTTGGGCCAACTGACTCCGGCGCGGTTGGATGTTGTGCTGGTTTGGGGCGCGGGCGAGGTGGAGATTATCGAAAATGCCTATGGCCACGGCTGAGCCATTGAACATGGCCAGCGCCTACGCCATGTATCTGTTGTGAAACAAGGGACACATATTATGAAAATCGCATTTCAGATGGACCCGATCATGGGCGTCGATGTGAACGCCGACAGCAGCTTTCGCCTTGCGGAAGAGGCGCAGAAACGCGGTCACGAGCTGTTCTATTACAGCCCCGATCAGCTTGCCTACCAGGAAGGGCGCATCACGGCGCGCGGGCATGACATGGTGGTGCAACGTGTCGAGGGCACGCCGGCGACGCTCGGAGAGCTGCGGGAGGTAGACCTGGCAGATTTCGACGTGATCTGGCTGCGCCAGGATCCGCCGTTTGACATGCATTACATCACCTCGACGCATCTTTTGGATCGTCTGAAGGGCCAGGCGCTTGTGGTCAATGATCCCTTCTGGGTGCGCAACTACCCTGAGAAACTGCTGGTTCTGAACTTCCCTGATCTCACGCCGCCGACGACGATTGCGCGCGATCTTGAGACCATCAAGGCCTTCAAGGCCAAACATGGCGATGTGATCCTGAAGCCGCTCTACGGTAATGGTGGTGCCGGGGTGTTCCGTCTGGATGCCAATGACCGCAACTTGTCGTCGCTGCATGAGCTCTTTACCGGCTTCAGCCGCGAGCCTCTCATTGTGCAGAAATTCCTCCCGGATGTTTCAAATGGTGACAAGCGCGTCATCCTCGTCGACGGAGAGCCTGTGGGCGCCATCAACCGCGTGCCCGCGGCGGGCGAGACACGGTCCAACATGCATGTGGGCGGGCGGCCTGAAAAAATCGGGCTCACGGAGCGCGATCTGGAGATCTGTGCCGCGATTGGACCGCTCCTCAAGGAGAAGGGGCAGGTGTTTGTCGGCATCGACGTGATCGGCGATTATCTGACAGAGATCAACGTGACCTCTCCGACCGGAATTCAGGAGCTTGAGCGCTTTAACGGCGTCAATATCGCGGAAAAAGTCTGGGAGGCGATTGAGGCGCGCGTTGCGTGAGTCTTGCGCTTGATTTGCTATTGGTTGGGCTGCGCCATGTGGTGCGGCCCCGCCTGCGCCGTGCGCATGGCCCGCTAGAGGCGCGCCGAGCCTTTGACCGCGCGGCAGCGGTGACATTCCGGGCGCCGCCCTTCCTTTGTCGCATCAAGGACCGGGCAGGGCTCGACCGGATCCACTGTGGTCCGCGCCTGCATGGCAAAATTATTCTTTATTTTCACGGCGGTGGCTATGTGGCCGGTGGCCCGCATACGCATGCAGCCATGCTCGGGCAGCTGTCAGGGCTTTCACAGCTTGAGGTCTGCGCGCCGGCGTATCCGCTGGCCCCCGAACATCCTTTTCCGGCGGCGTTCGAGGGCGCCGTGGCATCTTGGGAGCATCTGATGGCTGCGGGTTACGCGCCGTCGGATGTGGTGTTGGGCGGCGATTCTGCCGGTGGCGGCCTCGCGCTCGCGCTGCTGTCCTATCTATGCCACGCGGCAACACCGCCTGCGGCCGCGTTTGCGATGTCGCCCTGGTGCGATCTGAGCCTGAGTGGCGACAGCCTGCAGGGCAATGCAGAGCGAGATCCGCTCCTGCCCGCAGAGCGTATCCGGGAACTTGTGGGCTATATCCTGCCCGAAGGCGCCGATGACACGGACCCGCGGGTGTCGCCACTTTTTGCAGAGTTCCCCACCTGCCCGCCGGTCTTGCTGCAGTATAGCGAGACGGAAATCCTGTTTGATGATTGCCGCCGGATGGCAGAGCGCCTCAGGGGTTTTGACGCTGACGTTCTGGAGAGGCGGCATCCCCGCGCACCACATGTCTGGCATCTGTTTCAGGGCTGGGTCCCCGAGGCCCGTAAGTCGCTGAGGGAGATTGCCGATTTTGCACGCGCGGCGTTTACTGCGCGCTAACTGGGCAGGCGGTAGGACAGTGCCTCGGCTACATGATCGCGGGCGATCTGCGCTTCGGCATCCAGATCCGCAATGGTGCGGGCAACGCGCAAGACCCGGTGATAGCCGCGCGCACTCAGGCCAAACTGCTCGGCAGCTTGGAGCAGGAGCGCGCGACTGTCGGTGCCCAGCTCTGCGACTTTTTCCAGCATCTCACCCTCTGCATCCGCATTGGTATGGGTGCCGTCGCAGGCGGCATAGCGTTCCCCCTGAAGCGCGCGCGCTTGCGCAACGCGGCTCGCAACACTGGCAGAGCTCTCGCCGGGGCGACTGCGTTCGAGATCGGCAAAGGCGACGGGCTCGACCTCGATGCGCAGGTCAAACCGGTCCATCAACGGCCCTGAAATCCGGCCCATGTAATCCGCACCGCACCCCGGCGCGCGGGGGCAGGCGCGGGCAGGGTCGGTCAGATAGCCACAACGGCAGGGGTTGGCCGCTGCCACAAGCATGAAGCGGCTTGGATAGCGCACATGAGCATTGGCGCGGGCCACCATCACGTCACCCGTTTCCAGCGGTTGCCGAAGGGTCTCAAGGACGGCGCGCGCAAATTCCGGCAACTCGTCGAGAAACAGCACTCCATTATGCGCGAGGCTGATCTCTCCGGGGTGCGCACGACGCCCGCCCCCCACGATGGCCGCCATGGAGGCGGTGTGATGAGGCGCGCGAAACGGGCGCGCGCGGCTGACGCCCCCGGCTTTGATCAGGCCACAGATGGATTGGATCATCGACGTCTCCAGCGCCTCCCCGGGCGAAAGCGGTGGTAGGATCGAGGGCAGCCGCGCCGCAAGCATGGATTTCCCCGCGCCTGGTGGGCCGCTCATCAGCAGGTGATGGCGTCCAGCAGCGGCAATCTCGAGCGCACGGCGCGGACCCTCCTGGCCTTTGACATCGGCGAGATCCTTCTCGAGCGGGTCATCCAACACCTCGCCCGGCTGGGCGGGTGCAAGGACGCCTTGTCCGGTGAAATGGCGGATTACGTCTGAGAGCGACGCCGCACCAATTACGGTTGCAGCTTCGACCCAGGCTGCCTCGGCGCTGGAGCTTTTGGGGCAGAGCAGCGTGCGCTGTTGTTCGGCGGCTGTTAAGGCGGCGGGCAAGGCGCCGGTGATTGCGACCAAGGTTCCATCCAGCGACAGCTCACCAAGCGAGAGGGTCTCCTCGGCAGCTTCCGGTGGCAAGATTTCCAGGGCCGTCAGCAATGCGACTGCGATTGGAAGATCAAAATGGCTGCCCTCTTTGGGGAGATCGGCTGGCGATAGGTTGATGGTGATCCGTTTCGCGGGCAAGGCAATCGACATGACCGCCAAGGCTGATCGCACCCGGTCGCGGGCTTCGCTGACGGCCTTATCGGGAAGGCCCACGATGGAAAACGCCGGAAGCCCTGGGGCGACGGCACATTGAACCTCAACCGGACAGGCTTCAACACCTTGAAATGCAACAGTTTGTGCACGTGAAATCATGGCCGCCCCCTGCGGTGCCTCAAAACAGGCCCATAGGGAGCAGCATTTAAAAACGTGGTTACCGATTGGTTAAGGATGGCGTAAGTCCAGCGCGAAATCGCAGGCTGGGATCACAGCGCCCAGGGTTTGCGCTCCAGATCCAGCGCATAGGGTTCCGGGTCGTAGTGGACTTTGCGCGCTTCCGCCTGCCACGCAAGCACCGCGGGATCGCTCAGAAGCTCCACGCAGTAGGCGCGGGTTTCTGTAGAGACCGGGAGGTCAAATCCGATGACCCGTGCCGCAACTGGGGTGTAGAATACATCGGCAAGGCTATAAGCGCCAAAAAGAGGGCCCCGTGCGTGGCCAGAGACCGCACGCGCGTGGGCGAAGAGTTTCTCCAGTCGGCTTAGATCGTTGAGAACGGCCTCCGAAGGCTCAAATCCCTGCCAGATATGACCAAGCTGCATGGGGCAGGCCGACCGCAAGGCCTCAAACCCCGCCGCCATCTCTGCGCAGAGCCAGCGCGCCGTGGCCCGACTGGCTTCTGATGCGGGCCAGAGCCCGGCTTCGGGGTGACGCTCGGCGAGGGTCTCAGCCATGGCCATGGTTTCGCCAACCACGGTGCCATCCGGCAGGACCAGCGTGGGCACCAATCGAGCCGGTGCAACCTCGGCAAGGTCCTGCGCCATGGTTCCGTTGTAGAGTCCCACCAGCCGCGTGTCGTAGGGCAGGGAGAACTTCTCGAGCATGAGCCAGCCGCGCAAAGACCAGCTGGAATACATGCGATCTGCAATATAGAGTGTGTATGTCATGGGGAGAGATTAGCGACGCCACATGCATCAGGAAAGCTAATGTTTGTGCGCTCACGCATCACAAAATTTGATTGATCGCTCCGGCACTCCATCCCGTGCTCTCGTGATCTATCCGGCTCAGGGACAGGTTGTCGATTTTGTGGGCAAAAGCCTCGGTCGCCGTGAGGCCCAGGGCGCGTTGCACCTGACAGAGGATCTGGCCGAAGTGGCCCACGACAACAACATCCTGACCTCTGTAGGTCTCTGCAAGCCTGTCGAACTGTCGTGAGACCCGTTGCATCAGCCTGTTCCAACTCTCGCCATTTGGGGGGGCGACGTCTCCGGGCTTCTCCCAAAAGGCGCGAATGTGGTCCGGGTCCTCGGCGTCGATCTCGCTCCAACGGCGCAGTTCCCAATCTCCAAAATGGATTTCGCGCAAATCTGAGGTATGGGGCAGGCGGGTGCGTGATCCCTGGATCGCATCTGCCGTGGCAACGGCCCGGCTCAGATCTGACGAAATAACCACCGCCGTGTCGGGGAGGGCGCGCGACAGCCGAGACAGCATCGCCGCATCCGAGAGGTCTGCGGGTAAATCCGACCAGCCCACCATGGATTTGGCGTGGGTCGGGCCATGGCGTATCATGTGAAAACGCGTGATCATGTCGTGCCTTTCAGCGTCATTGGCAGCCCTGCTGCGACCAAGACCACCGTGTCCGCCGCAGCGGCGAGCGCAATATTCAAGCGTCCCTGCGCCTCGCGAAACCGCCGTGCCAGCGCATTCTCGGGAACAATCCCAAGACCGGTCTCGTTGGTGACGATGACAACTTCGGCGGGGCAGTCCTTGATCGCCTCCAGCAGGACGCGGGTCTCTTTCTCGAGGTCATTTTCCGCAAGCAGATGGTTGGTGAGCCACATGGTCGCACAATCCATCAAGAGAACATCCTGAGATTGAGCGGCGCCAAGCGCCGTTTTGGCTTCATAGGGCTCTTCGATTGTGGTCCAGCCGGCGCCACGCTGATCGACATGGCGGGCGACCTTCTCCTGCATTTCAGAGTCAAATATTTGTGAAGTCGCCCAGTAAACCCTGCTTTTCCCTGTCTTAACACAAGCTTGCTCAGCAAACGCAGATTTGCCCGACGCTGCGCCGCCGAGAATGATTGTGACTTTGCTGGCCAATTTGCGTATCCTCAGAGTTGTAGGCGCGTTGAGCATCATGCGCCAAGACGCCCACGCCCGAATGATCCGTAGTTTCGCCGGCGACCAGGATGCATAGAGCATCTTTTGAATATCCGACAGATTATTTTTGAACCAAAGCCGGCCCTCGCACGTTGTCAACGTAGTTCTTAGAACAGGGAGTTTAAAATGGCACTGGACGAGACCACCAAGAACCCCCTCCCGAAGCAGGCCATGAAAGCCGAGCTTCTGGATGCAGAGACGGAATTGGCGTTGGCCTACGCATGGCGCGATGAGAAGGACGTGCAGGCGCTCCATCGTCTGATCACAGCCTACATGCGGCTCGCAGTGTCGATGGCGTCAAAATTCCGCCGCTATGGCGCCCCGATGAATGATCTCATCCAAGAGGCAGGGCTTGGCCTGATGAAGGCGGCAGAGAAATTTGATCCCGACCGCGGCGTGCGGTTCTCGACCTACGCGGTCTGGTGGATCAAGGCGTCCATTCAGGACTACGTGATGCGCAACTGGTCGATGGTGCGCACTGGCTCGACCTCCTCGCAGAAGTCCCTGTTCTTCAACATGCGCCGTGTGCAGGCGCAACTCGAGCGCGAGGCAGCCGGCGAAGGCGTGGAACTCGACCGTCACAAGCTGATGCAGATGGTTGCAGAAGAGATCGGCGTGCCGCTGCGCGATGTCGAGATGATGGACGGCCGCCTCGCGGGTGCTGATTTCTCGCTGAACGCAGTGCAGTCGGCAGACGAGGACGGGCGCGAGTGGATCGACGCCTTGGAAGATGACAGCGAACAGGCTGCGGACCGCGTGGAGGCCGATCATGATCGTCGCCAGCTGCGCGAGTGGCTGCTCTCGGCGCTGAATGGTCTCAATGAGCGCGAGCGCTTTATCGTGCGCGAGCGCAAACTGAGAGAAGAGGCGCGCACTCTGGAGAGCCTCGGCAATGAATTGGGACTGTCAAAAGAGCGCGTGCGTCAGCTGGAAGCCGCCGCCTTCTCAAAGATGAGAAAGAGCCTTGAAGGTCAGTCCCGTGAGGTGCAGAACTTCCTTGCATGAGGAATATGCATTTTAGGCGCGGACCTGGAGGTCGGCAATTTCATCTGGCAGCAGTTCTTGCACTTTTGCCTTTTATTACAAACGCCCAAGCGCTTGCGGAGACAAAGCTGGCGCATATCATCGAGGAAGCCAAGCAGGCCGATGTGGTCTTGCTTGGCGAGATCCACGACAACCCGGCGCATCACAAGGTCCAGTCCGAGGTGATAGCTGAAATTGCGCCTGTGGCGGTGGTCTGGGAGATGCTCACCGAGGATCAGGCGGCGCGACTTACGCCGGATGCGCTATCGGACCCGGCAGGGTTGGGCGAGGTGCTCGACTGGGGCGAAAGCGGTTGGCCCGCGTTTGCTATGTATCAGCCTCTGTTTGAGGCGGCCCCGGAGGCGCAGCATTGGGGCGCGGCGGTCCCGCGGTCGGTGGCGCGAGACGCCGTTGCCAAGGGGGCGGTCGCGTTTTTCGGGGTAGAGGATGCGGCCCGCTTTGGGCTGGATCTGGCACTGTCTCAAGAGGAACAAGCTGCGCGCGAGGCCGAGCAGCAAGCGGCGCATTGCAATGCATTGCCCTATGATCTTCTCCCTGGAATGGTGGAGGTGCAGCGGCTCCGGGACGCGACGCTGGCTCGTGTGGCGCTTCTTGCGCGCGAGGCCGCACCTGCGGGCGCTGAAGGGCCCGTCGTCATTGTGACGGGCAACGGACACGCGCGGCTCGATCGTGGAGCGCCGGTGTATCTGCGCTACGCGGCACCCGACCTTGATCTCTTGTCTCTGGGGCAAGCCGAGGATGGGCAGATCCGAGGCGAGTTTGATCTCGTCCGGAATGCGGCGCCCATCGCACGCCCTGATCCCTGCGCGGCCTTTTACTGAGGCAAGGCAGCCCGCAAGATACACATGTAGCCTTGGCCTTTGCCCTCGTTTTCCCCTTTCACTAGGGGGGGGGAGGGCATAAGTTTGCCGAGCAAAGGCAAGGATCGAGGGCCCATCATGCTGTCAGGAAAACATATTCTGCTGATCATTGGCGGTGGGATTGCAGCCTATAAGTCTCTGGAACTGATCCGGCGACTGCAGGATCAGGGCGCGCGGGTGACGCCGGTTCTGACCCGCGCCGGAGAGGAATTCGTCACCCCTCTGTCTGTTTCCGCGCTTGCGGGGAACGCCGTGCACCGAGATTTGTTTGACCTCACCGCCGAGGCGGAAATGGGCCACATCCAGCTCTCGCGGAGTGCCGATCTTCTGGTGGTGGCTCCGGCGACGGCTGATCTGATGGCGAAGATGGCGCAGGGTCATGCAAATGACCTCGCCTCCACCTTGTTGCTGGCGACGGATACGCCGATTTTGTTGGCGCCCGCGATGAATGTGCGGATGTGGGAGCATCCTGCTACGCAGCGCAACCTCACCCAGCTCAAAAATGACGGTGTTTCCGTGGTCGGCCCGAATGAAGGCGGAATGGCCTGCGGTGAGTATGGCGCCGGGCGACTGGCCGAGCCGGAGGAGATCATCGCGGCAATCACCACGCGTCTTGCTGCCGGGCCGCTCGCGGGCAAGCGCATCATCGTAACTTCCGGTCCCACTCACGAGCCCATCGACCCGGTGCGGTATATCGCCAACCGATCCTCCGGGGCGCAGGGCACGGCGTTGGCCCGTGCTCTGCGGGCACTGGGGGCGGAGGTGGTCTTTATCACGGGCCCTGCAACGGTGCGCCCGCCGGAGGGGGTGCAGGTGGTGCCCGTTGAAACCGCCAGCGACATGCACGCGGCTGTTCAGGCGGCGCTGCCCGCGGATGCCGGGGTTTTTGCGGCGGCTGTAGCAGACTGGCGCGTGGCCTCCGCTTCTGACCGCAAGCTCAAGAAAACCAAAGACGGCATGCCCCGTCTCGCGTTTGAGGAAAACCCCGACATTCTGCGCGAGGTGGCCTCTCAGACGCAGGATCGTCCCGGCCTTGTGGTTGGCTTCGCCGCCGAAACCAATGATGTTGTCGAACACGCAACGGCAAAACGCCTGCGCAAGGGCTGCGACTGGATTGTTGCCAACGATGTTTCCCCCGCGACTGGCATCATGGGGGGAGCCGAAAACGCCGTGATCTTGATTACCGCCGAGGGCGAAGAGCATTGGCCTCGTATGCCAAAAGACCAGGTGGCGCAGCGCCTGGCGGAAAAAATTGCAGCTACACTCACCCCGCCAGTTTCGGGGGGATAAGATCCGGAAAAATTGATTGCCTTCAATTCGGCGTCGATATGTTCTCTCCTTTTTTCTCGCCTAGCGTAAGATTCGACCCTCGCTTTTTTATGCTAAGGCAGTAGGGATTTAATAAGTTAACGGCTAAAACCATCCAGCGGATTGTGCTCAATTCCATTGGAGGTGTCATATATGTGTTGTTGTGGGGAGAGCTTGCCAAGCGCGACACCCTTTGGGTTTGCAAAGGACTGCACGAGATGACGCAGCCGGCGGGTGACATTCTGGTGCTTGAAGATGACATCACGCTTGGACAGCTCTTGTGCAATATGATCCGGATGTATCGGCTTGGGGATCCGTACCTTTCCCTGAGCGAAGTGGATGCCTGCCAGATGCTCCGGGAGCGGGACTTCAAGCTGTGCTTTCTGGGGCTGCGGCTGCGTTCGGGGGTGTGCAAGCGCGCAGTGGCTGAGGCGGATGCGCGGATGGTTCCAACCCTGCTGATGGTCGACTCCGAAGGGCTGGAGGAACTCGTGCCGCCGCCACGCCGCGGGTTGGTCCTCCAGATGCCAGCCCGTGAGGAAGTGATCCGCGCCGCTGCGGTCACGCTTTTGGAGCAAAACGCAGCCGACTGAGCGCGCGCCGGTATAAATTTTTGAACTTTAAGTGATTTTCACCGGTGCCGGTCCGTGCTAGCGTAATTCTGCGCGGCTGTCAGAGTTCCTTCCACGTCGTATCGAAGCGTCCGGGCAAGGCTTGAATTCGCCGCTGTATGCGGCGGGTGGCAATAGAGCAGGGTTTCGTCCCAGAGGACACATCAATGAGCGACCGAAGTATTCCTTTTTTGGTTGGTATCGCTGCTTCCGCTGGGGGGCTTGAGGCTCTGTCCGAACTGGTTCAGGAGCTCGGAGAGCAAAATGAAGCGGCCTATGTGATTGCCCAGCATATGTCGCCAAATCACAAGAGCATGCTCAGTGCGTTGATTTCTCGCGAAACGAGATTGCCGGTTCGTGAGCTGACACCCGATGCGGACATCTGGCCGGAGGCCAACACGATTTATGTGGTGATGCCCGGCCATGACGTCATCGTCACCGAAGGTGGCCAGCTGGGGCTGCGAGCACCGAGCGGGCTGCGCGGGCAGCCAAAACCGCTTGCGGATCTGTTGTTGAAAACCATGGCCGAGGAATGCGGCGAAAACTGCGCCGCGATTATTCTTTCAGGCACTGGGAGTGATGGCAGCTATGGGGTGCGCGCCATTCGCGAGGTGGGCGGCATTACCATTGCACAGGATCCCGAGAGTTCCAAATATTCCGGGATGCCGACCTCTGCGTTGCAAACCGGCTGCGTTGATCTGACGCTTCGTCCGCGTGAAATCGGTGAGCACTTGGGGAAAATCCTTTCCCGTCCCCGGGATTTCACCGAATTGCAGGAGCTGCATCAAAAGCCAAATCACCTGTCTGATCTGTTCCAGATCCTGACGGCGCGCACCGGTGTGGATTTTCGCGAATACAAGGCGTCGACCATCAACCGCCGCATTGCGCGTCGGATGCTGGCCCTCGGTTTTTCGGAATACAACGCCTATGTGGATTTTTGCCGCAGCGACCTTGCTGAAGTGGATGCGCTTTATAAGGATCTGATGATCTCCGTAACGCGGTTCTTTCGCGATCCCCAGCAATTTGATGCCCTGAAGGCCGATATTCAAAAGCTGGTTGCAAAGCTCGAATCCTCATCCGATCAGCGAACGGTTCGCGTCTGGGTGTCTGGCTGCGCCACAGGCGAAGAAGCCTATTCGGTTGCAATCCTGTTTTTGGAAGCGATGGGCGGCCTTGAAAAAGTATCCCAGCGCCGATTGCAGGTGTTTGCCACCGATATTGACCAGCATGCACTGGATGTGGCGCGACGTGGGGAATATCCGATCTCTGCGATCAATGACATTCCGCAGGAATTGGTTGATCGCTATTTTGTCGAGCGCACTGACACCATCGAGGTCAAAAAGGCGCTTCGGGCTTTTGTCCTGTTTTCGCGCCACAACGTCATCCAGGATCCGCCGTTCACCAATCTCGACTGTGTGAGCCTGCGTAACCTGCTGATTTATTTCAATGGGCCCTTGCAGGACAAAGTGCTCGCACGGATCGGTTACGCTCTGGTCCCTGATGGGCTGCTGTTCCTTGGGGCTGCCGAAACCGTGGGTGGGATGGAGACGATCTTTGAACCCACCAGCACCTCCGACCGGATCTACCGCAAAAGACTCGTGACGCGCAAACCCGCGCTGCAACCGTTCATCGAGGATGCAACGGCCCGGCGCCCCTTAGAGCAGTCCGCGCTGCCGTATCTGGCTGACAAGAATAAGCACCATAGTGCGACACGACAATTTGACAATCTGATCCGTGTGTTGGCCCCAAATGGTTTCCTCGCCAGCGCCACAGGCGCGATCCTGCGCGTGATTGGCGACATCTCATTTGTGACCGCACTGACGGAAAACACCGGGCTGCAGGTGGACCTCAAGATCCTGCTCCCGGAGTTGCGCAGCGAAGCCTCAAGTCTGATCAATGTCACCTTGCGCTCACGCGGTGTGCGCAGTGGCCAGTGGCATCCTTTACCACGGTCCAAGCATGAACAGGTGCGTCTGACCTGCTATCCTATCGTCTCCGCGCCAGACGGTGAAATGGACGGCAACAGCATTGTTCTGATCGGCGTCGAATCTCGGATCAAGGAAGAGCAGGCCGCACCGCCCGAGAGCCGCAATCCCGAGGAACAGGATCGCTATATTCGTCAGATCGAGGACGAGGTGATCTCAACCCGCGAGGCGCTCCAGCAGACCATTGAAGAGTTGCAGACTGCCAACGAGGAACTGCAGTCGGTCAACGAGGAAATGCAGGCCGCCAACGAGGAATTGCAATCCACCAATGAGGAGCTTGAAACCTCCAACGAGGAATTGCAGTCCACCAATGAAGAGCTGATCACCGTCAACGAGGAAATTCAGGTCAACTCCAGCGAGATCCAGCATCTGAGCGCGGAGCTCAGTGCAGTATTGCGGGCCAATCCTTTTGTGATGATCGTGGTGGATCAGGCTCTGCAGGTGCGTCACGCTTCGCGACAGGCAATGACGATGTTCGAATTGGACGCCCTTCCCAAGTCGGGCATCCACATCAGCCAATGCGCGCCCGTTGAAGGGATGCCGGATCTGACGTCCCGGATTTCTCATGTCTTCCGTACCAGTGCGCCCCTGGTCGAAAACGCCGAGTTTGGCGGTGCATCGCATGAAATGACATTCACGCCGTTTCGGGAGCGCGAAGGCCGGGACCTCATCGGGGTGGCCGTCACCATCGTCTAGGCGTGACATGGGATGGGGCCATGTGGGGTGGGCCTGATTTACAGGCGCTGTCGAAAACCCAGTGGTGTTTCCTACCCGATTTGCGGCATAAACGTCGCGAATTGGACGGCGCGGAACAGGACACGCGCGCAGAGACAGAAGGATCGCCCCGATGACTGCATCGCAATTTGCGGTAGACGTGAAAATCATTGACCCGCGTATCCGGGATTGGGGGATGCCCAGCTACCAGACCCAAGGCTCTGCCGCGATTGACCTTTTTGCCTGTATCGACGCGCCCAAAGAGATCGCGCCGCAGGCGCCTGCAGTGCTGATCCCCTCGGGGCTGGCGTTTTACATGGGCGATCAGTCCTGCGCCGCGCTTGTGATGCCGCGGTCCGGGCTTGGTCACAAAAAAGGGCTGGTGATGGGTAATAATGTCGGCCTCATCGATGCCGACTATACTGGCGAAGTGTTCATCAGCGCCTGGAACCGCAACCCGCCGGGGGCCGCGCCGATCGTGATCGAGCCGGGGGAACGCATCGCGCAACTCATGTTTGTGCCAGTTCTGCGGGCGACCTTGAACGAGGTCGAGACATTCTCAAACAGCACGGAGCGTGGTGCGGGCGGCTTCGGCTCGACCGGCTCGGGGGCGACCGGCGCATGATTTTGGTACTGGGGCTTGCGGGGCTGATCTGGTGGGGCGGGCGGCTCTTTGGGGCATCGCAGTCGATGCGCTGGGCGTTGCTTGGTCTTTTGTTCCTGGCGGTTCTCAGCATCCAGCTGACCTTGCCCGAAGGCAATCCATTGCGTGCCGCCACTGGGGGATCTGCGAGCCTGTGGCTCCTGATTGCCGGGACAGGGGCCTTGGTTGCGCTCTATGGCCGCGTGTTGAAGCGGCTGCGCAACCGTGCGGATGCGCGCGAGGACAGTGCTGATGCGCCTGAGGCGGCTGCTCCGTTTCGGGACTCGGAACTGGACCGCTATGCCCGCCACATCGTCCTGCGCGAGGTCGGAGGCGCTGGGCAAAAGCGCCTGAAAGACGCCAGAGTTCTGGTGATCGGAGCGGGTGGCCTGGGGGCTCCCGCGCTGCAGTATCTGGCCGCTGCGGGCGTCGGCACCATCGGCGTTATTGACGATGATCGCGTCGAGAACGCCAATCTGCAACGACAGGTTATCCATCGTGACGCCGATATTGGCATGCCCAAGGTCTTCTCGGCTCAGGCCGCGATGGAGGCGCAAAACCCTTTTGTGACCGTCCGTCCCTATCATCGTCGCCTCAGCGAGGATATCGCATCGGAACTCTTTGCGGAATATGACCTGATCCTCGACGGGACTGACAATTTCGACACTCGCTATCTGGCCAATGCGGCGGCGGTTGCGCAGAGGAAACCCCTGATTTCCGGCGCCTTGTCGCAGTGGGAAGGCCAGATCTCCGTTTTTGATCCCGCCTCGGGCGGCCCGTGTTACCAGTGTATTTTTCCCGAAAGCCCCGCCGCTGGCCTTGCGCCCAGCTGTGCAGAGGCGGGTGTAATTGGACCTTTGCCCGGCGTTTTGGGCGCGATGATGGCTGTGGAGGCCGTGAAACAGATCACAGGCGCAGGAGAAGTCTTGCGCGCGCAGATGTTGATCTACGATGGTCTCTATGGTGAAACCCGCCGGATTGCGTTGAAAGCGCGCGCCGATTGTCCGATTTGCGGACCCAATGCAGGCACCCCGGCCCCGACAGGAGAAAACTGAATATGACCCGCACTTTTGCCCTGACTGCCCTTGCAACGGCTGTCTTTGCCACCGGCGCCCTGGCTGCCGATCTGCCGGATCTTGAAGGGCGCGAGGTCGTGTTTGCGACCGAAAACACCTATCCGCCTCTGCAGTTCATCGACCCCAACAGCGGCGAGGCAATTGGTTGGGAATATGATGCAGTGGCCGAGATCGCCAAGCGCATCAACATCACCGTGGTCTACGAGAATTCGAGCTGGGATGCGATGATCCCCGCGATCACCGCAAGCCAGTATGATGTCGCCATGAATGGCATCACCATTCGCGATGACCGCAAGGAAAAGGTCGACTTCTCCGAGAGCTACCTGACCTCGCAGATGCGCATGATCGTTGCGGGCGACGAAGACCGGTTCGAGGACGCAGCAGGCTTTGCCGCGGATGACGACCTCCTGGCGGCAGCGCAGCCCGGCACCACGCCCTTCTATGTCACCGTCTATGATGTGCTGGATGGTGATGAAGCAAACCCGCGGATCAAACTGTTTGAAACCTTTGGCGCCTCGCTGCAGGCGCTGCGCGCAGGTGATGTGGATCTCGCTCTGTCCGACAGCACCGCCGCAAGTGGCGTTGTTGCGGCCTCGGACGGTGCACTGAAAATCGTTGGCGAGCCGCTCGGCACCGAGGACTTTGGCTTTATCTTCCCCAAAGGCAGCGATCTGGTGGAACCCGTCAATGCCGCGCTTGCTGCGATGAAGGCCGATGGCACGCTGGATGCGCTCAACAAGAAGTGGTTCCTCGACTACAAGATGGGCCAATAAGCGCCTTTCCTTCTGAACTCCAATACCGCCCCGGCCAAACACAGGCCGGGGTTTGTCGTGACAGGGCAAGCACATGACCAATCGCCACAAGCGCGAAGACAAAGAAGATTTCCCGTGGTGGCTGGTCGCAGTCGGACTGACCGCGCTCTATCTGGGCATTGAGGTCGCACTGAGCGACGTCTACGCACAGATCATGAACACGCTGTGGCGGGGCGTTGGGATTACCATCTTCGTCACGATTGTGAGCTTCTTCTCCGCCTCGGCTTTGGGTCTTGCGCTCGCACTCGGGGCAGAATCGCGTTGGCTGGTGCTGCGGCAGGTCTGCCGCTTTTACGTCGAGGTGGTGCGCGGCGTGCCAATCATCGTGCTGTTGCTTTATGTGGCCTTTGTACTGGCACCGGCGCTTGTGGATCTGCGCAACTGGCTTGGCGGTTTTCTCGGTCTTGAGGACATTCGCACCCGCAACTTCCCGCTCCTGTGGCGCGCGATCGTGGCCCTTATGATCGCCTATTCGGCCTTCATTGCCGAAGTCTTCAGGGCCGGTCTGCAGTCGGTACCCGACGGCCAGATCGAGGCGGCAAAGGCGCTCGGGCTCTCGGGTTGGAAGCGGTTTCGCTTTGTGGTGTTCCCGCAGGCCATCCGCACGATCCTGCCGCCGCTTGGCAATGACTTTGTCGCGCTGGTCAAGGATTCCTCGCTGGTGTCCGTGCTGGGCGTTCTGGACATCACGCAGCTGGGCAAGGTCACGGCCGCCAGCAACTTTCGCTATTTCGAGACCTACAACATGGTCGCGCTCATCTATCTGGCGATGACGATTTCCCTGTCTTTGGCCCTGCGCGCATTGGAGCGGCACTTGCGCAGCAAGCAAGAGCATCGCTAGGCAATCCGGGGTCTTAGGCCAGCGAAAACCGAAACACCGCAGACAGATTGCAGGTCCCCGGTGAAGGCGCTAGCGTCGGTGCAAAGGAGACCTCATATGACAAATCCGCTGCTTCGCGACTGGCAAACGCCCTTTGGGATTGCCCCGTTCGATCAGATTTCCGACGAAGACTTTGCGCCTGCGCTTGATGAGGCGCTAAAGGCGCATACTGCGCAGATCGATGCGATTGCCACCAACCCCGCGCCGCCCACATTCGCCAATGTGATCGAGGCTCTCGAGACGCCATGCCAGCCACTTGAACAGGTGCTGTCGGTGTTTTTCTCGGTGGCCGGGGCGGACAGCAACCCGGCGCGCGAGGCGCTCCAGCGCGCGTTCTCTCCGAATCTTGCGGCGCATTTCTCGGCCATTACTGCCAATAAGGCACTTTATGCACGGGTGCAGGCGGTGTGGGACCAACGCGACACTCTGGACCTGACCGACGAACAGGCCCGTGTCCTGATGCTCACCCATCGTGGGTTTGTGCGCGGCGGCGCGGCGCTCAATGGCGCGGAAGATACCCGCATGCAGGAGATCAAATCCCGCCTTGCGACGCTTGGCACCAATTTCACCCAGAACCTGCTTGCGGATGAGCGGGACTGGTTCATGGAGCTCTCCGAGGACGATCTTGAGGGGCTTCCTGATTTTGTTGTGAAGGCCGCACGGACCGCGGGGGCCGAAAAAGGCGTTTCCGGGCCGGTCATTACGCTTGCGCGCTCTATCGTGACGCCTTTCCTGCAGTTCTCGCCGCGCAGGGACCTGCGTGAAAAGGCCTTTCGGGCCTGGGCTGCACGAGGGGCAAATGGCGGCGCACATGACAACCGGGCGATTGCGGCAGAGATCCTGTCGCTGCGTGAAGAACGGGCCAAGCTCTTGGGCTATAGGAATTTTGCGGCCTACAAGCTGGAAACCGAGATGGCCAAAACGCCGGAGGCGGTGCGTGAGCTGTTGATGGATGTCTGGGGGCCAGCCAAGGCGCAGGCGGACAAGGACGCCGAGGTGTTGACGCGGATGATGCATGAGGACGGCATCAATGGCGATCTGGCGCCTTGGGATTGGCATTACTACGCAGAAAAACGTCGCAAGATAGAACATGATCTCGACGAAGCCGAACTCAAACCATACCTGCAGCTCGACCGGATGATTGAGGCGGCTTTTGCCTGCGCAAATCGTCTGTTTGGCCTGGAATTCGCACCTCTTGATGTGCCGCTTTATCACAAGGACTGCCGCGCCTGGGAGGTTACGCGGGAAGGCAAGCATCTGGCGGTGTTTATTGGGGACTATTTCGCGCGGGGATCAAAGCGGTCCGGCGCGTGGTGTTCGGCTATGCGTGCGCAGGCGAAATTCCCCGAGGAACAGACGCCAATCGTGGTCAATGTCTGCAACTTTGCCAAAGGCGACCCGGCGTTGTTGTCCTATGACGATGCGCGCACGCTGTTCCACGAGTTTGGCCATGCGCTGCACCAGATGCTGTCGAATGTAACCTATGAGAGTGTCTCCGGGACCTCCGTGGCGCGCGATTTTGTGGAACTCCCGAGCCAGCTCTATGAGCATTGGCTGGAGGTGCCCGAGGTACTGCAGGAGTTTGCCACCCATGCAGAGACCGGCGCGCCGATGCCGAAGGAGATGCTCGACAAGGTGCTTGGGGCTGCGACCTTCAACATGGGGTTCCAGACCGTCGAATATGTGGCGTCCGCATTGGTGGATCTGGAATTTCATGATGGCAGCGCACCCGAGGATCCGATGGTCAAACAGGCCGAGGTTCTCGCACAGATCGGCATGCCGGCAGCGATTGTCATGCGCCATGCTACGCCGCAGTTTGCGCATGTTTTCTCAGGCGACGGGTACTCCTCGGGCTACTACAGCTATATGTGGTCAGAGGTAATGGACGCCGATGCTTTTGAATCCTTTGAGGAAGCCGGCGGCGCCTTTGATCCTGCACGCGCTGCGGCGCTTGAGGCACACATTCTGTCCAAAGGGGGCTCTGAGGATGCCGCTGAGCTGTATACGGCGTTCCGGGGGCGACTTCCGGGGGTGGACGCGCTTTTGAAAGGGCGTGGGCTGGCCGCCAAGTGAGCGCCCCTTCTGGGGCGCGGCCCCCGATGGGGAGATTTGGGAAAGATGAAGAGGGGCGCCAAGTTGGGCGCCCTTCGTCGTCAATAGCCGCGGTTCCGGTCGACGAGATGCACAAAATCCTCACCTGCTTCGCCGCGGCGAATATTCTCCGCAATCACGCGTGAGGCCGTGATGGGGCGGGTTTCAGCCGCGATGTGAGGGGTCACAGTGACTTTGGGATGGGCCCAATAGGGATGATCCTCGGGCAGGGGCTCAATCCGGAACACATCCAAGGTCGCATGTGCGATCTGCCCCGTTTCGAGCGCCGCAAGCAGGGCCTCGTCGTCGATCAGGGGGCCGCGGCCGGGGTTTATGATGCGTGCGCCCTTGGGCAGCCGAGCGAGGCTTTGCGCATTCAGGATGTTTTGGGTGTGAGGCGTATCCGGCAAGAGCAGGATAACGATCTGCGCCTCCGCAAGCGCTGCATTCAGGCCCTCTGGTCCGTGGTGACAGGTCACGCCCGCAACAGATTTGGCGGTGCGCGACCATCCGGAGACGGGAAAGCCGAGTTGCGTCAAAGCCGTGGCGCAGGCCTGGCCCAGAGCGCCGAGGCCGAGAATGGTGATGGGGCGCTCTTCGGCAAGCGGCGGGATATAGGGCGACCAGCTGTTCTGCAGCGCGAGAGAGCGGTCGATGTCCAGATGATACCGTAGCACATGGCCCGTGACCCATTCGATCATGGATTGCGTCAGGCCAGGGTCGACCATACGGCAGAGCGGTTGGGTCAGGGTCTCATTGGTGGTGATCTTCTCCACCCCGGCCCAGAGGTTCAGGACCGCTTTGCAGCGCGTGTAGGGGCGAAAGTCCTGAAGGTCTGAATTGGGCGCATAGACTATGTAATCCACGTCCTCGGGCGCGAAATCCTGGCGCAGATCGACTGCGAGCCCCTCGGCCTCGAACGCAGCGCGCAGGGTTGGCTCATAGGTGTCCCACCGTTCCGGACGGGCTGCAAAAAGCGCATTGATCATGTTGCAAACACTCCGTCCATATCGGCAAAGCCTTTGACCTCGATCGGGTTTCCAGCCGGGTCGTAGAAGAACATGGTGCTTTGCTCGCCCGGTTCTCCTTTGAACCGGGTGGTGGGCGGAATTTCGAATTCGACGCCTGCGTCATGCAGCCGCTCTGCAAGGCGTACCCATTCGTCTTGCGGAAGGATCACACCGAGATGCGGCATAGGCACCATATGCTCTCCGACGCGGCCGGTCTTGGCGGTTTCAAAGGGCGCGCCCTTGTGCAGCGAGATCTGATGGCCAAAGAAGTTGAAGTCGATCCAGGTGTCGGTGCTGCGCCCGGCCCGGCAGCCAAGCGTTTCGCCATAAAAGCGGCGTGCGGCGTCCAGATCATCGACGTGATAGGCGAGGTGAAAGATGCTCATGCGGCGTCTCCTGCGTCTTGAGTGCGGGTCATGTTACCCATAGCGCTCCCGGACATGCACATGCTAGCTTGTTTTTGGATCTTCAATCGTAAGGAAAACTGTGGATACGAGATTCGTAGCGAGCTTGCTGGCCATAATCGAGGAGGGCTCGATCGCGGCTGCGGCGCGGCGCAGCGGGGTGACGGCCTCGGCGCTGTCGCAGCGGATCTCTGCACTTGAGGCTGAACTGGGCGTCACGCTTTTGCGGCGCGAGGGGCGAATGGTGCAGCCCACGCATGCCTGTCGCAGCGTGCTGCCCCGGCTGCGGGCGATGCTTCGGCTGGAACAGGACTTGCGCGCGGACTTGCGGGGTCAGAGGCTGGCAGGGCCCTTGCGGGTGGGGGCGATCTCTACCGCGCTTGGGGACTGGGCGGCGCAGCTTTTGCGGCATCTGCATCACGCGGCTCCCGATGTGGATCTGCGGTTTGTTCCCGGGACCTCGCCGGGTTTGATGGCTCTTCTGGAGGCAGAAGAAATCGATTTGGCGCTGGTGGTGGAGCCGCCTTTGTCGCTGCCAAAATCCCTGCGGTTCCAGCAGATGTTTCAAGAGCCCGTTGGGTTGTTACGCCCAGCTTTGGATAGCGCCAGCACCTTGCCTTATCTGGTCTATTCGCGTGAAGCCTGGGGCGGGGCGATCTGTTGGTCGGCCTTGACTGCGCGCGAGCCAAACCCGTCTGTCTTGGTGGAAATGGATGCGCTCGAAGCGCTGGCGCAGATGGTCGAGGATGGTGTCGGTCAAGCGGTGCTGCCAGCGTGGCGCAGTCTGGCGCGCCATGCGCCCGCAGCCCGGTTCACCGCGTGGCCTGGTGTTTATCGTAGCATTGGCCTGCTGCACCGTCTGCGCGATCAGGACAGCCCGTTTCTGACATTGGTGCGCGAGGGGATCGGGCAGGAAGGCGGCCCTTAGCGCGGGCGATGGACGTTGGCGCTCTGGACAATCCCGAATGCAGCGAGGAGCACCAGCATGGCCGAGCCGCCATAGGAGACCAGTGGCAAGGGCACGCCGACCACAGGTGCGAGCCCCATCACCATCGACATGTTGACCGCAAAGAACAAAAAGAAGTTGAGTGCGATGCCGAGTGTCACCAGCGAGGAGAACCGGTCCCGGGCCGAGATCGCGGTGGCAACGCAGAAGACGATGATCATCACATAGATCGACAGAAGCATTACGCCGCCCACAAAGCCGAACTCTTCGGCAAGTGTGGTGAAGATGAAATCGGTGTGCTTTTCCGGCAGAAAGTTCAGGCGCGACTGCGTACCCTGCATAAAACCGCGCCCGGACCAGCCCCCGGACCCAAGCGCGATCTTTGACTGCGTGATGTGATAGCCAGCCCCGAGTGGATCTTGGGAAGGATCGAGAAACGTGTCGATGCGGCGGTACTGATAATCCTTCAGCAGTTGCCAGTCGGTGCCCCGGCTCTGGAAAACAGCGGCGACCAGCCCACCGGCGGCGGCAATCACTGCAGCAAAATAGGCCCAATGTACCCCGGCCAGGAACATCACCCCGCCGCCCGCTGTCAACAGAAGGATAGAGGTCCCAAGGTCAGGCTGTTTCAGCACCAAAAAGGTCGGTGCAAGGATTAAGAACACCGGCACGAGCACGAACAGCGGCCGCGAGGTGCGATTGGCGGGCAGCCAGTCGTAATAGGCCGCAAGCACCATCACGAGGGTGATCTTCATAAGCTCGGAAGGTTGCAATCGGAGCGGTCCGATATCGACCCAGCGCTGCGCCCCCATGCCGACGGAGCCAAACAGCTCGACCGCTACCAGCAGCACAAGCGCCATCAGATAGGCCAGCACTGAGATATTGCGCCAGAACCAGATCGGCACCATCGCCACCACCAGCATCACGCCGAGCCCGACCAGAAAACGCTTGGCCTGCGGTTCGACCCAGGGCGAGAATGACCCGCCCGCCACCGAATAGAGCATCAAGAAGCCAACGCCTGCAGCCGCGCAGAGCAGCAGCACCAGGGGCCAGTTCAGAAACAGGATCTTGCGCAGGCCGGTCGGGGTCGATTTGGCGTGATACTCAAGATAGCTCATGCCCGGTCGCTCCCGCCGCTTTCCTCACGCTGATGCATTTCGCGCTGGAGACGTTCCTGTTGCGCTTGGATCTTGCTGCGATCGCCTCTCGGGTAGGCCTCGAGCGGGGGCGTGCCGCCATAGAGGGCCTGCAGCAGCACATCCCGTGCAATAGGCGCGGCTGCGGTGGAGCCGCCCCCGCCGTGTTCCACCACGACCGAGACAGCGTATTTGGGATTGTCATAGGGCGCATAGCAGACATAGAGCGCATGATCGCGCCGCTCCCACGGCAGATCCTGGTTGCGGATCACGCCCGACGCGCGTTCGGCGGCGGTGATATTGCGCACCTGGCTGGTGCCGGATTTTCCGGCCATGCGCATGTCCTCTGCAATGATCCGCGAGCGGTAGCCGGTACCGCGACGGTCATTGCTCACGGCGTACATGGATTTGCGGACATGGTTCAGGTGGTTCTGGTTGAGCCCGAGTGGCTCCCCCAGGCCGGAGGGCTGTTCGATCCCATTGATGGATTTCACCAATCGGGGCGAGATCTCGCGCCCCGATGCAATCCGGGCGGTCATCACCGCAAGCTGCATGGGGGAGGCAAGCATATAGCCTTGTCCAATCGATGCGTTCACCGTGTCCCCTACGAGCCAGTCCTGACCGTAGGTGCGTGATTTCCATTCCCGGTTGGGGGCAAGACCCGCCGCAACGGCAGACATCGGCAGATCGTGGCGTACACCAAGCCCAAGCCTGTTGGCCATCTCGGAAATGCGATCCATGCCCACTTTGATTGCGAGATCGTAATAATAGACGTCACAGGAGCTCTTGAGTGAATCCAAGAGGTTCACATGGCCATGCCCGGCGCGTTTCCAACAGTGGAACCGCCGCCCCGAAACCTCGAGGTGACCGGGGCACCACGTGGTCTCGGCCGGTGTGATGACTCCCGCCTCGAGTCCTGCAAGGGCAGTGACCATCTTGAAGGTGGAGCCGGGCGGGTAGGTGCCTTGCACGGTTTTATTGGCCAGCGGGCGGTAAGGGTCTTCGGTGAGCGCGCGATAATCCGCGACCGAAATCCCGCGCACAAAAAGGTTGGGATCAAAACTCGGGCTTGAGCAGATCGCCCTGAGATCGCCGTTCTCCACATCCATAATGACTGCCGCAGCGCTCTCGGAGCCAAGGCGCGCCTGCACATAGCTTTGCAGATCTGCATCCAGCGTCAGCTGCATATCCGCGCCCGGCTCACCTTCTCGCCGGTCAAGCTCTCGCATCACCCGGCCTGCGGCGTTGACTTCGACCCGCTTGATCCCGGCTTTGCCACGCAACGAGTCCTCTTGCTTGGACTCAAATCCGACTTTGCCAAACTGGAAACGCGGCGTGAGCAGCACGGGATCCGGGTCTTCCATTTTGGAAAGATCATAGTCCGAAACCGGCCCGACATAGCCCACAACATGTGCAAAATCAGGGCCTTGTGGATAAACGCGGGAGAGGCCGACCTCGGGTGTGATGCCGGGCAGGGCCGGGGCATTCACCGCGACCTTGGAAATATCATCCCAAGAGATCTGATCTGCCAAAGTAATGGGCAGGAAAGGACGCGAGCGGCGCATCTCGTTGCGAGCGCGCTCCAGATCCTCTTCGTCGAGGGGCAGCAGCCGGTTGAGATTGGCGATCACCTCTTCCACATCGCCGGCGTCCTCAGGCACCAGAACGATCCGGTAGGAGGGCGAGTTCTGAGCGATGATATTGCCGTTGCGATCATAGATCTCGCCTCGGCTGGGCGCGAGCAGGCGAATGTTGATGCGATTCTCTTCGGCAAGCAGGCGGAACTGGTCGGCCTGATCCACCTGCAAAAACCGCATGCGCATGGCCAGCGCCCCGGTGAATCCGAGCTGAAGCCCCCCGAGCAGCAAGGTGCGACGGGCGAGTTTGCGATGGCTGTGATCCTGATCTTTCTGATTGCGTTTCACAGGCGCGCTCCAAGGGTTTCTGCATCCGCCGCCGACAGGCGACGTACTCCGAACAGGCTCTGGCTTATCAGCACAACGAGCGGATAAGCGGCGATCGTCATGATGACTTGCACCAGAATCAGCGCGATATGCGCCTGTTCCACCGCCAGAATGCCAAGGATCATCCGGTTGAGCAAAGCGATGGCGATCATCACGATGCTCACGGCCACCCATTCCCCCAAAAACGGAGTTTCGCGATGGGTCGAGAGGCGTGATTTCAAGAACTCGCAGGCCAGAAGCGCCAGCAAGGCCCAGAGACCGGGCGGACGTTGAAACAGCAAGTCTGCCAAAAGCATGACCGCCGCGATCAGCAGCGGTGGCACGAAATCGGGACGACGCGAGGACCACGCCAGCGCAAAGGCAAGCAGCAGATCCGGCGGGCTCCACCGCCGGGGCATCGTATCAAGCGGCAGCAGGTGAAAGAACATGATCAACAGCGCCACCCCGGCAAAGACCGCACGCATGAGCCAGATCGCAGCCGGAGAGGTCTTAGCCATTGTCACCCTCATCCTGTGTTCCACCCGGGGCCGCGCGCTCCAAAAAACCTTCGGGGCGAGGCAGGGGGATCATATCGTCGGGCACTGGCGCGATCAGAGCGCCGGGATCGCTTATGGGGGCGCTGCCCTGATGGCGCAGCACACGCAAGAATTCCAGCCGCTCATAGTCCGCCGAGAGCCGCACCCGCAACCGTCCCGCGCGGTCCTGCGCGACCTGTCCGATCAGCAGGCCGGGCGGAAAGACCTTGCCGTCTCCGGATGTGACGACCCGGTCACCCGGGCGCACCAGCTCCGGGTTTTCGACGAAATTCAACAGCGGCGCGGCGGTGTTGTCTCCGCTCACCAGGGCGGTCTGGCCAGAGGGCTGCAGAGTTGCAGGCACCGCGCTTGCGGCGTCGGTCAGCAGGATCACCCGCGCGGTATCGAGCCCGGTGCCGGAAATACGCCCGACCAGCCCGATCCCATCCATCGCGGCCCAGCCGTCCTGAATGCCGTCTCTCGCGCCGACATTCAAAAGCACCGACTGCCGAAAGGGAGACCCCGAGTCCGCCAAAACCACGCCGGTGACATAGGTTAGCTGCGGATCAAGACGGACGTTGTTCAAATCCAGAAGGCGGGCGTTTTCCTGCTCCAGCTGCAAGGCTGCTTCTTTCCAGGCACGCATCTGCCGCAACTCGGAGCGCAACTCGCGGTTCTGTTCCGACAGACGTTGATAGCTTTGAAAATCGCGCACCAGATTGATCGCGCCGGTGACCGGCGCCATCGCCCATTGCATATTGGGCACCACCGCATCCACCACCTGCGCGCGAAATCGCTCCACACGGGGGCTGTCGATGCGCCAGACCAGAAATATTACCGCCAGAACCAACACCAAAAGCCCGACAAGCAAACGCTTGAGCGGGCCTGCATAGTCTTCGCGCTGTGACCGATCTTTGGCCAAGGCTCTCCTTCCAGCAGTCTTTCAAACCAGAGCCATGTCCGCTCTGTTCGGGACGTCAGCTGTCGTAGTCGATCGCGTGACGCAGCTGCTTTTCGTATTCCAGCGCCTTGCCGGTGCCAAGAGCCACACAGTTGAGGCTTTCATCTGCGATGGAAACCGCAAGGCCGGTCTGCTCGCGCAGGGCCAGATCCAGATCGCCAAGAAGCGCGCCGCCCCCGGTGAGCATCACGCCCCGGTCGACGATGTCTGCGGCCAGATCGGGTGGCGTGGTTTCCAGTGCCGTCATCACCGCCTCGCAGATCTGCTGAACCGGTTCGGCAAGCGCCTCGGCGACTTGGGCCTGAGAGATCTCGATCTCCTTTGGGACACCGTTCAGCAGGTCGCGCCCGCGGATCTGCATCGACTGGCCTCGGCCATCGTCAGGCATCCGGGCGGTGCCGATGGAAGTCTTGATCCGTTCGGCCGTGGCCTCCCCGATCAAAAGGTTCTGCTGGCGGCGCAGATAGGAGATGATTGCCTCGTCCATCCGGTCGCCACCGACGCGCACGGAGCGCGCGTAAACGATGTCGCCCAGTGACAGAACTGCGACTTCGGTGGTGCCGCCGCCGATGTCGACAACCATGTTACCGGTCGGATCGGTGATCGGCATGCCGGCCCCGATCGCTGCGGCAATCGGTTCGGCAATGAGGCCAGCACGGCGCGCCCCGGCGGCCAGAACCGACGAGCGGATCGCACGTTTTTCCACAGGCGTGGCGCCGTGCGGGACGCAGACGATCACCTTCGGCTTTGAAAAGGTGGAGCGTTTGTGGACCTTGCGGATGAAGTGTTTGATCATCTCTTCTGCGGTATCGAAGTCCGCAATCACACCTTCACGCATCGGGCGGATCGCCTCGATGGAGCCCGGGGTCCGTCCCAGCATCAGTTTGGCGTCCTCGCCCACTGCGAGCACCTTTTTCACGCCATCCTTAACGTGATAGGCCACCACTGAGGGTTCCGACAGGATGACGCCTCGACCCTTGACGTAGACCAGCGTGTTTGCGGTACCGAGGTCAATGGCCATGTCCGAGGTGAACAGACCGCCGAGATTTCCGAAGAGCGCCATGTAGAAGGGATCCTGTGAGTACTGCAATTGCTGGGCCGCGACTCTTTTGCCGGGCCACTGACTGTGCCCTTATAAGCGTGGCAGGCCTGCCGTAAAAGGGAGTATTGGGAGCACCTAGCGTCTTTTCGCCTGTAAACAGGGCCAATCTGTCCCCTCTGCGCAATTCCCGCACAACAGGCCCGTCTCGTAGGTCAGCGCGTCAGCCAGAAAAGATGGCATCCATGCGCGCCTTGTAGGTATCCCATGTGACCGTGGCGCGGTTTCCTGCGTAGTTGTGATAATAGGATTTTCCGTTCGAGGTCGGTAGCCCGGCCCAGATCTTGGCGAGGTTGTTCATGAACTTGGTCTGGCTGATTTCGCCAGCCTTGAACTGCGACAGGCCCGCTTCTTCAATCAGCTGATGCGCCAGTTGGTCCTGCAAGGACTTGTTGAACTTGCGCCCCAAAGGCACGCCCTGGTGTTTCACCAGGCGGCGCAGGGTGGCAGGAATGAACTGATACCGGCCGATCGCATGCGGCTGCCCCGGTGTTGCGTCGATCCAGGTATAGATTTCCAGCAGCGTCATGTCGGTGGGTTTTGCAGGTGGCTTGATCTTGGCGCCATGCTGGACCGCGTCATAGTTGGCCCGCCCGGCCTCGGCGCTGGCGATCACGTTCATGATCTCTGCTACATCGACACCA
Source organism: Ruegeria sp. TM1040 (assembly GCF_000014065.1). Taxonomy (NCBI): domain Bacteria; kingdom Pseudomonadati; phylum Pseudomonadota; class Alphaproteobacteria; order Rhodobacterales; family Roseobacteraceae; genus Ruegeria; species Ruegeria sp. TM1040. Next base: position 493,911 of record NC_008044.1, read on the forward strand.
ACCGCAACGGCAGCGCGTGCAAATAGACTTCCGCTGCTGCGCCCGCGAAAAAGGCTTGCGGCGCTCGGGTTCATCGAAACTGCGCCACGCCCCGTGGCATCGTCATTCAGGATCGCCTCGCGCGCCGACGGGGTAGAGGTGCGCATGAAGAAGCCCCCATCCCCCACCAGAGAAAACCCCGCGGAATTTGCGTGCAGCGCGCTGTGTGGGAGGGAGAAGATAAGCGCCAGCGCAATCGCGACGCCGGGCTTGAGGCTCGTTCTGAGGGACATATGGACCTGCTTCTGCGGGTGATTTCGCCACTCAATTTGCCGCAATGTGGTTGAGATTTGGTTTAGGGCGCGCGCGGAGCCTCTTTCGCAAACCCCGCATTACAGCTAAGGGACGCATATGCTGTCGTATCAACATATCTATCACGCGGGAAATCTTGCGGATGTCCAGAAACACGCGCTTTTGGCGTGGATGCTGGACTACATGACCCAAAAGGACAAACCGCTGAGTTACCTGGAAACCCATGCGGGACGTGCGCTCTATGATCTTGGTTCTTCGGAGGCGCTGAAAACAGGCGAGGCCGCGAAGGGGATCGATATTGCGCGCGACTGGTTTGCCCCGGAGCACCCATATGCGCGTGTGCTGGAGCTGGTCCAGGCGCAGCATGGGGCGACCAGCTATCCGGGCTCGCCTCAGATCGCGGCAGAGCTGCTGCGCCCTGGCGACAGGCTGCATCTGGCAGAACTTCACCCGCAGGAAGCAGCGGCGCTGCGTGAAGCCATGCGCGGGTCGGGCGCAAAGGTTCATGTCCAGGATGGTTTTGAGATGGTGCAGTCGCTGGCACCGCCAGAGCCGCGCCGGGGGCTAGTGCTGATCGATCCGAGTTATGAAATCAAAGCCGACTACGCCCGTATTCCCGGTATCATCGCAAAACTGCACCGCAAATGGAATGTCGGCGTGATCGCGCTGTGGTACCCGATCCTGAGCGACGGCACGCATGTCCCGATGCTGAAGGCGCTTGAGGCGCACGCATTGCCGGAGGTTTTCCGCCATGAGGTGCGCTTTGCCCCGGCGCGCGACGGGCATCGGATGGTTGGCTCCGGGATGTTCGTGGTGAATGCACCCTTTGGGTTGTCACAGGAAGCCGTGCGTCTTGATGCGAAATTTGCGTCGCTCTGATTGAAGCTGGCGCGTTTGAAAAGGGAAACCGCCCGCACGGGGATGCGGACGGTTGGGTGTCAGGGGCGAGCGGGCTGTCTTATGAGGCCCGGCGTTGCGCAGCGGGATCCGCGTCATCAACCTGAAACTGACGGGCGTTCTGAGCCAGGGCGTTTGCCTCATCCCGCAGGCGCTGGGTTGCAGCAGAGGTTTCCTCGAACATTGCCGCGTTCTGCTGTGTGACCTGATCAAGCTGGTCGGCGGCGGAGGTGATCTCCGAGAGGCTTGTGGCTTGTTCCCGGGCCGCCTCAGCAAGGGCGCTGACGGTTTCGTTGATGGCGGAGATATGCGCGTTGATCTCGTCAAGAGCCGTGCCAGAGTCGCGCGCCAGTGACACACCGGTCTCCACCTCGCGGCTGGCGTTTGTGATCAACTCTGCGATCTCGCGCGCCGCATCTGAGGATTTCCCGGCCAAAGCGCGCACCTCGCCAGCCACAACCGCAAACCCGCGGCCGGCTTCGCCCGCGCGTGCGGCCTCAACCCCGGCGTTGAGCGCCAGCAGGCTGGTCTGAAAGGCGATATCGTCGATCAAAGAGGTGATGCTCGAGATCTTGTCGGAGCTTTCCTCGATCCCCTGCATGGCCTCAATGGTGCGCCGGACCACCTGCGCGCCGCGCTCGGTCCGTTCGCTGGCCTGCTGCACCCGCTCGGAGGCTGCGCGGCTCTCTTCGGCAGAGTTTTTCACCGAAGCCGAGAGCTCTGTGAGGGCCGCGGACGTTTCTTCGAGAGAGGCTGCCTGGGTTTCCGTACGCATGCCAAGCTCACGCGAGGAGCTGTCGAGGGATTCGCTTTCGCTCTCAATCCGCTCCACCCCGGCGACCAGCGTGCGCATCAGGTCGGAGATCTGCGTAACCGTTGCGTTAAAGTCTTCTGCCACCTGCCGGAACTCGTCGGGCATGGCGTCATCGACGCGCACGGTGAGATCCCCCTGGGCAAATTTCGCGAGACGCTGGCTTAGGATGGCGACGACGCGCTGGCGTTCCTCATCCTTGATGTGCGCCTCTGCTTCCAGTGCTGCCTGCATTTGCAGCCCATCCCGGAAATTCGCCACTGCATGCGCCATTTGGCCGATCTCGCTGCGATCCGACAGGCCCGGCACATCCGCGTCCAGGTCGCCATCGGCCATGGTGGCCATACGTGCCTTGAGCGCATCAAGAGGCGGCAGCATGCTGCGGATAATCAAGAGCGATACGCCGATCAACACGGCGAGGGCAACACCAAGCCCCATCAGGGCCTGCATCCGCATTTGCGCGATGTCGGCCTCAATGTCGTTCATGTAGGCGCCGGTCCCAAGGTACCAGTCCCAGGGTTCATAATATTGTGCGTATGTGAGCTTGGGTTCGACGGCTTTGGTCGCGGGGTTCTCGAAATAGATCGTCGAGAGCGAGTGCCCCTCAGCATCCAGATTGCCGAGGATGTTTTCGAAGATCCGGTTGCCATGCACGTCCTTCAGGTCGCGCTGGCTCTCACCTCCAACCCATTGCGGGCGGAAGGGGTGGACGGAATAGACGATGTCGCTGTCAAAGGCATAGACATAGCCGTTTTCGCCAAAGCGCAGATCATTGAGAATTTGAGCCACCGAGGCTTGCGCCTCGGCCTGGGTCATTTCACCGGCTTCGACGCGGGCATTATGGGCGTCCAGATGGCTGCGGGCGATGTCTGTTATGTGGCGCAACTCTCCCGCCCGAAGATCATAGGCGGTCTGAGAGGCATGGTTCAGGGTGTAGAAAGTCAAGCTTGCGGCCGCGACGAGCGCAAGCGCTACAAGGGCGTAGATCCGAGTGGATAGTCCGTAAAATGCGGCGGGCATGGGTTTTTGGCCTTGCGTGTTTTCGGTTCGCGACCTTTTTCTGACAAAAAACCTAACACCGGCTTTACAGACTCGATCTGATGCGCCTGCGGGTACCCGGTATTCAAAAAATGCAATGCACCTGTGGAACAGAGGCGGGTTTCCCCTCTGACCATGCAAAAAGCGCCCGGACTGTGCCGGGCGCCTTGTGATTTTTGGACTTTGATCCTGAGGTCAGGCTCAGCCGATGATGCCGTTGAGGGTTGCAGAGGGGCGCATGACGGCGGCCTTCTTTTCAACGGAGGGGTGGTAATAGCCACCGATGTCGGCTGCGCCTCCCTGAGCGGCGGCGAGTTCAGACAGAATCGCCGCTTCGTTGGAGGCAAGAGCCTCGGCAATCGGTTTGAAATGCGCGGCCAGCTCCGCGTCATCACCCTGTGCCGCGAGGGCTTCTGCCCAGTAGCGGGCAAACCAGTAGTGGCTGTCGCGGTTGTCGGGCTGGCCGACTTTGCGCTCGGGCGATTTGTTGTTGTCGAGGATGCCTTGGGTCGCAACCTCGGCAGCTGCGCCAAGCACGCCTGCCTTCTCGTTGCCTTTGACATCGGCGAGGAACTTCAGGCTTTCGCCCAGAGCGCAGAACTCACCCATGGAGTCCCAACGCAGGTGGTTTTCCTCAACCAGTTGCTGCACGTGTTTGGGCGCGGAACCGCCTGCGCCGGTCTCAAACAAGCCGCCGCCGTTCATCAGCTTCACAATCGACAGCATCTTGGCCGAGGTGCCAAGCTCGAGGATCGGGAACAGGTCGGTCAGGTAGTCGCGCAGCACGTTGCCGGTGATGGCGATGCTGTCCTTGCCCGCAGTGATGGTCTCGAGGCTCTGACGGGTGGCTTCGCGCGGCGCCATGATCAGGAACTTGTCGGCGACGCCAGCCGCATCAAGCGCGGGTTTGACGTATTTGATCAGCTCTGCGTCATGGGCGCGGTTTGCGTCCAGCCAGAAGATCGCCTCGGACCCGGTCAGGCGCTGACGGTCCAAAGCCAGTTGAATCCAGTTCTCGATTGGAGCCTTTTTCACGGTGCAGGCGCGCCAGATGTCGCCGGCCTCGACTTCGTGGCTGTGCAGGGTCTCGCCATTGGCCAGAATAACGCGGATCTCGCCGTCTGCCGGGGCTTCGAAGGTCGTCGGGTGCGAGCCATACTCTTCCGCCTTTTGCGCCATCAAGCCGACGTTTGCGACCGAACCGGCAGTGGTCACGTCGAGCGCGCCATTGGCTTTGAAGAAGTTGATGGTCTCGTCATAGACGGTGGAGTAGCAGCGGTCGGGGATCACGCAGTTGGTGTCGCCCTTGGCGCCGGTCTCGTCCCAGCCCTTACCGCCAGCACGGATCACGGCCGGCATGGAGGCATCGATGATCACGTCGGAGGGCACATGCAGGTTGGTGATACCCTTGTCGCTGTCCACCATATACATGGAGGGGCGTTCGAGCGCGGCGATCTCGGATTTGATCTCATCTGCGTTGGGCAGGCTGTCGATGGCGGCCAGAACCGCACCCAGACCGGAGTTCGGCGACCCACCTGCGGCAGCAATTGCGGCGCCGTGTTTATCCCACACAGGGCCGAGCCAGGCTTTGACCGCGTGGCCAAAGATGATCGGGTCGGAGACCTTCATCATGGTGGCCTTCATGTGCAGCGAGAACATGGTGCCGTCCGCCTTGGTATCCTCGATCGCGCCAGACAGGAACGCGGCGAGCGCTTTGGCGGACATGAAGGTCGCATCGGCAACCGTGCCTTCTGCCAGCGGCCAGCCGTCTTTCAGAACGGTGACGGACCCGTCTTTTGCGACAAATTCGATCTTCGCGTCACCGGCCTGCTCGGCGGAAATGGTGGCGGATTTCTCGTTGGCATAAAAGTCGTTGCCGGGCATCGACGAGACTTTGGTCTTGCTGTCGCCAGACCATGCGCCCATCGAATGCGGGTTGTTCTGAGCGTAGTTCTTCACGGCTTTGGCCGAACGACGGTCCGAGTTGCCTTCGCGCAGGACTGGGTTCACCGCGGAGCCCTTGATGGTGTCGTAGCGGGCGCGGATTTCCTTTTCCGCGTCGGTTGCGGGCTCGTAGGGGTAGTCGGGCAGCTTGTACCCCTGCGCCTGCAGTTCCTCGATCGCGGCCACCAGCTGGGGCACGGATGCAGAGATGTTGGGCAGTTTGATGACATTTGCGTCGGGGGTCTTCACCAGCTCGCCCAGCGCGGCGAGGTCATCGCTTTGGCGCTGCTCTTCGGTGAGGTTCTCCGGGAAGGTCGCGATAATGCGTGCGGCCAGCGAAATGTCCTTTGTGCCAACGCTGACACCGGCAGCATCCGCAAATTTGCGGATGATCGGCAGGAAAGATGCCGAGGCCAGCTCGGGCGCTTCGTCTACAATGGTATACAAAATGTCCGGCGTTGAATTTTCTGCCATGTTCCACAACCTTTCTGCGAATTCGGAAGCTGTTGTTCGTCGTCAATTCGGTGCGCGTGTGCCGCGTCACTTGATACTTGTCCGGCAGGGGGCGCGGGGCCTGCGCCGGGCATGCATGATGTTCACACGCCTCTCCTAGACCACGAGACGACACAAGGCAATTGTCTGCATGCGACTTCGCGGCATTGTTGCGCAGGCTTGCCGCTTTGTGCGCCCCCCCTTTGCGACATGACCTATCCTTGCGAGAGTTCCCCCTGTTCCTACGGACGTCGCTCATATTCTGTAGCTGAATAGCGATTGCCTGTGATAACATGGTTAAATTGGAATGTGGGGTGCTCTGAGGAGCGTACCAGCACCAAGGCGGGCGCGAAGCGGCAGGGGGGCTTTGTTTCGCGCCCCGGGCGCCCGAGCGTCCACGGACAAGAGCCATGGCAACAGCCATCGCAGAGTGCAGGGAGGGTGCGGCATGTAATCGTTTCCCGGCGCGTAGGAGGAAAGTGATGAGAAGCATGGCAGCGGGCGACCTGTTCATTTACGCACCCGTCCCGGTCTATCGGGACGCGGGTACGCTCTATATCGAGCGTCAGGCGGTGAATGGCCTGCGGCTCTGGTCCCAGCATTTTTCCCGGGTGACGGTCCTCATGCCCGAAAAAAATCACGACGTTCCAAAGGGCTGGATCCCCGTTGACATGGCGCTGGCCGATTTGCCCGCGGTGCGGCTGGAGACGGTTCCGTCTGCTTTCACCCCCCTGCAGTTCCTTCGAGCGTGGCGGCGAGAGCGCCGTCGCATCGGCGCGCTTGTGGCTGAAGCAAGCTACCTCAGCTTCGCAATTGGGGGCCTCTTTGGGGATTGGGGGGCGGTCTGTGCGCTGGAGGCGCTCCGGCAGCGCAAGCGCTTTGCGATCTGGACCGATCGGGTCGAATCTGATGTGCTGCGGAAATCACGCGACTGGGGCGACTGGAAGCAGCGTCTGAAATCGCGTCTTTACAGTCGCCCTATGGCCTGGCTCGAGCGCGCCTTGATTTCGCGCGCCGCACTGGGCCTGTTTCACGGTCGGGAGACCTTTGATAGCTACGCGGGATTCAGCCCCAATCCACAGCTGGTTCATGACATCCACATTTCGGGCCGGGATCACATTCGCACCAGTGCGCTTCAGAAGAAACTCTCCGGGCTTGGGGCGCGACCGTTGCGAATCGTTTATGCGGGACGCGCCGAGGGCATGAAGGGTCCAGGTGACTGGATCTCGGTTCTCGAACGGCTGGCCGTGCTGAATATCCCTTTTGAGGCAGAATGGCTTGGCGAGGGAAGTTGTCTTGCGATGATGCGCAATCGTGTCCGTCGCGCAGGTCTCGAAGATCAAGTCCGCTTGCCTGGATTTCTAGAGGACCACGCCGAGGTGCGTGCGCGCTTGCAGCGGGCGGATGTATTCCTTTTTTGCCACAAGACCGCCGAGTCGCCGCGCTGTCTGATCGAGGCGCTCACTGGCGCGACGCCCATCGTCGGCTACGAGGGCGGCTATGCGCGGGACCTGATTGCGGGACATGGCGGCGGCATTCTGGTGCCACAGGGCGATACAGAGAGATTGGCGCAGACGCTTTCGATGCTGCAGGGGGCACCGGATACGCTTGCGACGCTGATGCAATCGGCGCATCTCGAGGCTGCACCTTTCACCGATGAGAAAGTCTTTGCGCACCGGTGCGACCTCATTCGCCGATACCTTGCACCAAGCGCCAGTCGTCGTGGTCCGGGTGGGCCAGGCGGGAGGATCCTGCGGGTGGTTGCGGAGCGCTAGGTTTGCTGCACGGGTTACTCGCGCAGTTCGTCCGGATCAACGCCCCAGAGATTGTCTTTGTGCGTCCAGCCGCTGTGTCCCCCGGCGGTGATTTCGCACCAGTCGCGCGTGCAGGCGCCAAGCTGGGCCACAACCCCAAGCTCAAACGCGGCCACCGCCGGCGCGTCCTCCTGAGGGCGTGCGCGCACTTGCACAAGATCCTGTTCGACCAAGACCGTGCGCACCCCCGACAAAAGCGCGTAATGAACCCAGCCTCCTTGTCCATCCCGGTCACGCACGCGTCGCCAGTGGCCATATTCGGCCGTGACCTCCAATGGCATCCCGCGGCGTTTGAACACCCAGTCGATACGATGATTGAGTGACGGGCCACGGCGCACGTTGCCTTCGGCGGCTTTCATGGACACGTAGCGGGGCAGGGGCAGGTTCGTGACCGGCCCAAGAGTTTGCGCGGCAGCTCTCTCGGGCGCGCTCTCCTGCGCGGTGGCGACGGGGGCCGTGCTGACAAAGAAACCACCCATCACAAGTGCACAAAGCGCCCCGCGCAGGGCGACTCGCACAGAGCGGCTGCGCGGGCGTTCATTTTGTTCAGTGAATGTCTGCACGGCCTCGATGCCCATTGTTGTCTCGGGCGCCTTGTTTTTATGATCTCGTCACCCGCTGATCCTGCATCGGCTCTTAGCGCAATGCAAGCGCGGGCGGAAGGGTGCTTGTACCCGCAATTATCTTGCGACACGATGTCATGGAATGGAACGACTTGCATAGCCCGAGGGAGAAGGCACGTGCCCAGAGAACGCCTGAGTGTTGTTGTTACGCGACGGTTGCCAGAGCCGGTGGAAACCCGCCTGAGCGAATTGTTCGACGTGCGGTTGCGCACCGACGACACCCCAATGACCCGCACAGAGCTGGCCGCCGCCATGAAAGAGGCGGATGTGCTGGTACCGACGGTCACCGACACGATTGACGCAGGCCTTCTGGGGCAGGCGGGCGAGCGGCTGCGGCTGATCGCCAATTATGGCGCGGGTGTCGACAATATCGACGTGGCCACTGCGCGCCAACGGGGCATTCTGGTCTCCAACACCCCCGGCGTGCTGACCGACGACACGGCCGATATGACGATGGCGCTGATCATGGCTGTCGTGCGCCGCATTCCCGAGGGTCTTGCGATCATGCAGCGCGGCGATTGGGAGGGCTGGTCGCCCACGGCCATGCTTGGCGGGCGTCTTGCAGGGCGCCGACTTGGCATTCTGGGCATGGGCCGCATCGGTCAGGCCGTCGCACGCCGTGCCCGCGCTTTTGGCATGCAGGTGCATTACAACAATCGCCGGCGCCTGCGTCCCGAGGTCGAGGAAGAGCTCGAAGCAACATGGTGGGAAAGCCTTGATCAGATGGTGGCCCGCATGGATGTGATTTCGATCCACTGTCCCTCGACGCCTTCGACCTTTCACTTGATGAACGCGCGGCGCCTGAAGCTGCTGAAGCCCGATGCGGTGATCGTCAACACCTCGCGCGGGGAGGTGATCGACGAAAACGCTCTGACGCGCGGCCTGCGCGCGGGCGAAATCGCGGGCTGTGGGCTTGATGTCTACGAACATGGTACCACCGTTAATCCGCGCCTGCGCGAGCTGCCCAATGTGGTGCTCCTGCCTCATATGGGGTCTGCTACGATCGAGGGGCGGATCGAAATGGGCGAGAAGGTTCTATTGAATATCAAGACATTTGAAGATGGGCATCGCCCACCGGATCAGGTGGTGCCTGCCATGTTGTAAGCGCAGAGTCCGGTGCAACGCGGGCAGCGCGATTTGGGAGGAAAGATATGAGACCATTATTTTTAGGCGCGGCGCTCTGTGCGGCGCTGGCGCATCCTTTGTCGGCACAACAGGCCGCAGATGCGGTTGCCCCTGAAACAGCGACGACGGGCGCTGGTGCGGCGGGGCTCTCGCTCTCCGAAGCCGCCGCTGCTGCGATGGCTGCGCGGGATGCGGGCACGCCTGTCGAGGCGGAGAACTGGATGGTCGCTGCCGCAAACCCGCTGGCGGTCGAGGCGGGCGCGCGGGTGCTCCGTGAGGGCGGAAGTGCCGCAGACGCCATGGTTGCGGTGCAGGCCGTGCTTGGGCTGGTGGAGCCGCAATCCTCTGGCCTCGGTGGTGGGGCTTTCTGGTCTACTACAATGCCTCCACGGGTGCCATCACGACGCTTGACGGGCGCGAAACCGCGCCGCTCGCGGCCACGCCGACGCTGTTTCAGGATGAAAACGGCGAACCGCTCAAGTTTTTCGATGCTGTCGTCGGAGGCCGTTCGGTGGGCACGCCCGGCACACCGGCCTTGCTGGAGGCGGCCCATCGCAAATGGGGCCGCGCCAACTGGGGCGGGCTCTTTACCGATGCGATCCGTCTGGCTGAACTGGGTTTTGCCGTTTCCCCACGGATGGCGGACTCGATTGCCAATGATGCCGAACGGCTGGGTCGGTTCCCGGAGACCGCAGCCTATTTTCTGCCCGAAGGCATCCCGCTTGCGGCGGGTGAGGTGATCACCAACCAGCCCTACGCCAATGTGCTGCGTCGCATCGCGATGGAGGGGACGCGGGCCTTCTATTCAGGCCCGGTGGCTGCCGATATCGTGCGCGCCGTACAGGGCGCGACCGGGAACCCCGGCGTCCTCTCAGAGCTGGATCTGGCGCTCTATCAGGTCAAAGAGCGTCCGGCAGTCTGTGCCAGCTACCGCGCCTTTGAGGCCTGTGGCATGGGGCCGCCTTCGTCTGGCGCGCTTACTGTCGGGCAAATCCTGGGCATGCTAGAGCCTTATGACCTGGCAGCGCTGGGCCCAGACAGCCCCGAGAGCTGGCGTCTGATCGGGGACGCCTCGCGCCTCGCATTTGCAGACCGCGGCCGTTACATGGCTGACAGCGATTATGTCCCGGTGCCCACCAAAGGTCTGCTGGACCCGGAGTACCTCTCCAAACGCGCGGCGTTGCTCGAAGGCGATGCGGCCTTGGAGACTGTCGCCCCTGGCGCGCCTGAGTTCGATCATGCGCTGATCTGGGCCGATGATGAGAGCATCGAGTTTCCCTCGACCTCGCATATCTCGATTGTCGATCAATACGGCAATGTGCTGTCGATGACGACCACGATCGAAAACGGCTTTGGATCGCGTTTGATGACAAACGGGTTCTTGCTCAATAACGAACTGACGGATTTCTCATTCCGCAGCCACCGCGACGGGGTGCCGATTGCAAACCGTCTCGAGCCCGGAAAACGCCCGCGCTCCTCGATGGCGCCGACCATTGTGATGCAGGATGGCAAACCCGTTCTTGCGATTGGCTCTCCGGGGGGGAGCCGTATCATCGGTTACGTGGCAACGGCGATCATCGGCTGGGCCGACTGGGGGCTCGACATTCAAGACGCAATCTCGCTGCCTCACGCTGTAAACCGGTTCGGCACTTACGATCTTGAGGCAGGCACCGGAGCCGAGGCGCTCGAAGCCGCGCTCACGGACATGGGGTACCAGGTAAATGTGCGTGACCTGACCTCGGGCCTACATGCGATCGAAATCGATAATGGCCTGAAGGGAGGCGCGGATCCCCGCCGTGAAGGCATTGCGCTTGGTGACGAGTAGGGCAGGGGCTTTGCCCCTCCTGACCTGACGGTCAGTTCACCCCAGGATATTTTGTGTTAGAAGAATGACGCTGCAGATCCTTCTTCTAACCGCAAATATCCCGGAGCGCGAGGCAGAGCCTCGCAAGTCTGGCCGTTGAGCCACAGCCCCTTGCCGCTCTGAGCGCGACGGCCTAGAGTGCGCGGTATATTTTGTTAACAAGGCAAATGCTTTGCGAGATCTTGTTGGCGCTGGGAATACGAGAGAGGACACCATCATGGTTCAGGCCATCACATTGCCCCGTAACGAAGGCGGTATCAAAGCTGCAATCGCCGCGCTGTCTGAGGCGTTTGGCGATCGTCTGCAGACCGGGCAGGCCCTTCGTGAGCAGCATGGGCACACGACCACCTGGATCGACAACCAGGCGCCGGATGCAGTGGTCTTTCCAACATCCTCCGAAGAGGTCTCTGGTATTGTCAAAATATGCGCCGAGTTTGGTGTGCCGATTATCCCCTTCGGAACGGGCACCTCGTTGGAGGGGCATGTCAACGCCCCCGCTGGTGGCATCTGCGTGGATATGATGCGGATGGATCAGATCGTTGCGGTCCACGCGGAGGATCTCGACGTGGTGGTGCAGCCCGGAGTGACCCGCGAGCAGCTCAACACGTATCTGCGCGATCAGGGGCTTTTCTTCCCCATTGATCCCGGCGCAAACGCATCACTGGGTGGCATGGTGGCAACGCGGGCTTCTGGCACCAATGCTGTGCGCTATGGCACCATGAAGGACAATGTTCTGAGCCTTGAAGCGGTGATGGCAGACGGCAGCATCATCCGGACCGCGTCTCGGGCCAAGAAGTCCTCGGCGGGGTATGACATGACCCGTCTTCTGGTTGGTTCTGAGGGGACTTTGGGGCTGATCACCGAGATCACCCTGAAGCTGCAGGGCATTCCCGAGGCAATCCGCTCGGCGCGCTGTTCGTTCCGTTCGGTGGATGAGGCCTGTCAGGCTGTGATGATGACCATTCAATACGGCATCCCCGTCGCCCGCATCGAGCTTTTGGATGAAATGAGTGTGCGCGCCGCCAATCAGCATTCCGGGCTGGATTTGCCTGAGGTGCCGCTGTTGCTCCTTGAATTTCATGGCTCGGACGCCGGCGTCGTCGAGCAGTCGGATACCTTTGCGCAAATTGCAGAAGAGTTCGGCGGGTTTGACATTGCCGCGACATCGACGCCGGAAGAACGCAACAAGCTCTGGCAGGCGCGTCACGACATGTATTGGGCCAGCCTTGGGCTGCGCCCCGGTGCCAAGGGGATCTCGACCGATGTCTGCGTGCCGATTTCCAAACTCGCCGATTGCGTCTCTGCGGCCCGCTCCAAGGCCGAAGAAATGGGGCTGATTGCGCCCATCGTGGGACATGTGGGAGATGGCAATTTCCATGCGCTTTTGCTGATCGATATGGAGAGCGCAGAAGAGCGAGAAAAGGCGGATACCTATGTCAGCTGGCTCAACGATCTGGCGATTTCCATGGAAGGCACCTGCACCGGGGAACACGGCATCGGTCAGGGCAAACGCCCCTATCTGGTTCGTGAATTGGGGGAGACCACCCGCTTTATGGCGGCGGTCAAGGCAGCGCTGGACCCGGATAATATCCTCAACCCGGGCAAGATCCTGATTGACGGCTAACCTCTGGCCGGTCAAAGGCGCGGCATCAGCTGCTCCTTTCTATGGCCCAATTTCTGCCCCATCTTCTTGCTAGCAGGGCTTTGTGAGAAGGTGGGGTAAGATGTTTTTCATTAGACGACTTTTGAGCCTGTTTCGGTTCTATATGTTCATTTTGATCTGCGGTCTCATCATGGTGGGCGTCGATTACGATATGCAGGCCAAGGCTGTCGGGCGGACAATCGCGACCTATGACGTCGATTCCTATCGATTGACATTGCAGCGACGCCTCGGCGGGGAGCCGTTGCGCGTGGCGTCGGATGGGCGTGTTGGCGCGCCAGAGGGCGAGGTCACATCGCCCTTGGATGTCGCGTTTCGCGCGCTGCGCGGACTTGCGGTGGCAAAGGCGCATGTGATGGGGCAGGACCTCGAGATGGAGCAGGTCGTGCTTTTGCCGCCGCCCTCTGCGACCCAGGTCCCGATACCGCAGCAACCACAGACGATGCCGGTGCGGGACACCCAAGAGCAGCGCCCCTGTGTGCGGCGCGGCAATGTGCTGGACTGCTGACACGCGCAAGGCTATTTCGGCAATCTTCCGAGGATCACAGCCCAGAGGGTTCCCCAGCCGGTCAGCGCGGTCTGTCCCTTGTCGGCCAAGGCGTAGTGATCCGGTTTTTCATCGCTGAAGATCTCCCTGCGGAGGTACCAACCGGTCTGATCATCGAAAAGCCCCTGTCCGAAAGTGTAATGCTCCGAGTGCCTTGGTTTGTGCCACAGGCTAGAGCCGCAGTAGCGGCAACTGCCTCTACTGCCGATGCGAGAGGACTCCCAGGACCGTACTGGGCCTTCGATCGAAAGTACCTTTGTGCAGACGACACCCATCCATACGCCTCCTGTCCAGCGGCGACACATCTGGCAGTGACACGCGCCATAGGTGTCGGGTGCAAGCACCTTAAATTGGACTGCACCACAGGCACATTTGCCGGATTTTTCTGAAATCTGATCACTCATAAAAATGCCTCTCTTTACCGGGCGCAATGCGTGTATGGCCTCCGACTACGCTCGGGACTGGACCTCCAATACTGACGCGATGAGCGGAAACAGGTTTCCGGGAAAAGCCAAGCCATACTCTCTGACACCCCCCTCATTTGGCGATGAGTGCGCGGTTTTTGGCTGAAACTCTGACGTGAAGTCGGTTTTGTCATTTTTTGCGTCGGACTGATTTGCCGCCTTGGGCGCTCTGTGCGTCATAACCGATTCAATTGTGAATCAGAGAACTCGGAGAGCGGGCTCATGAAAACCCAAGTCAAAGCACTGGTCGTAGGCGGTGGCGCCGTCGGTACTTCGATCGCATATCATCTGGCCAAGGCTGGTTGGGACGATGTCATGCTGATTGAGCGCGACGAGCTGACGTCCGGCTCCACGTGGCACGCCGCTGGCCTTTTGCCACTGTTCAACATGTCCTATGCGACCACCCACATCCACAAATACTCGGTGGATTTCTACAAGACGCTTGAGGAAGAGACCGGCCTCAATGCGGGCTTTGCCGTTGTCGGCAACCTGCGTATGGCGCAGACGCAGGAGCGTATGGACGAGTATATGCTCTATGCCTCGACCGCCGAGACCTGCGATGTGGCCTATGAGTGGCTCACTCCGGAGCAGATCAAGGAACGCTGGCCGCTCATTGAGACCGGCGACCTCAAAGGCGCGATCTACCACACCGAGGATGGCTATATTAACCCCGCAGATGTGACCCAGGCGATGGCCAAGGGCGCACGTCAGCGTGGTGTTGAGATCGTCCGCAAGATGCAGGCCGACGCCTTCCACTGGAACGGTACCCATTGGGAAGTGACCTGCACCGTGATGGCGGAAAAGGGCGGCAATCTCGTGGAGACAGACGAGCAGGTGGTGATCACTGCCGAGCACGTTGTCACAGCCTCCGGCAACCACGCGCAGCGCACGGCCAAGATGCTTGGCATCAAGATGCCCGCAATCCCGGTCGAGCACACGTTCATCGTGATGGACAAAGATCCCGAACTGGTCAAATGGCGCGAAGCGGGCAACCCCGAGCACCCGGTTATCCGCGACGCCGACAATGAATCCTATGCCCGCGAAGAGCGCGGTGGCTGGATCCTTGGCATCTACGAGCACGGCGCCCCGGCGCGGTTTGAGCATGGCGTACCGGACAGCTTCCGTGCAGATCTGTTCCCGCTTGATCTGGACCGGATTGCGGAACAATACATGGCGATGGCGGAGCGTGTGCCCTCCTGTGCTGACAGTGGTCTCAAGGACGATTTCAACGGCCCGATCTGCTACACGCCTGATGGCAACCCGCTGGTCGGCCCGGCGCCGGGTCTGCGCAACATGTGGCTGGCCGAAGGCTTCTCCTTCGGGATCACCGCTGCAGGCGGCACCGGCTATTACCTCGCGCAGATGATGGTCGATGGCGAAGCCGAGATCGACATGGCGTCGCTTGATCCCAAACGCTACTCCTCCAACTGGATGACCACAGAGTTCGCGGCCCGCAAGAACGAAGAGTGCTACGAGCACGTCTACATTCTGCACCACCCGGACGAAGAACGCCCCGCTGCGCGCCCGCTGCGCACCGCGCCTGCATTCGACCGCCAGAAAGCGCGCGGTGCACAGTTTGGCTGGGTCAATGGATGGGAACGTCCGAACTACTTCGGCCCGGTGGATGCACCGGACAATTTTGACGAAGAAGCACGCTCCTTCCGTCGTGGTGGCTGGTGGCAGCATGCCGTGGACGAAGCGAAGGCAATCCGCGAGGGCGTTGGCCTCATTGACGCGACCGCCTTTACGAAACATGTCGTCAAAGGCCCCGGTGCCACCCAGTTCCTCGACTGGTTCACCTGCAACAAGCTCCCGAAGGTTGGCCGCATCAACCTGACCTATGCGCTGACCGCATTCGGTACCACCCGCACCGAATACACCATCGTGCGCAACGGCGAGAACAACTACTATCTGGTCTCCGCCGGTGCGTGGTCCGAATATGACGCCGACTTCCTGCGCAAGGCGGCCGAGGACAAGATGGAGGAATTCGGCTACATCGAGATCCAGGATGTGACAACCCAGTGGGGCGTCTTTGCCATCGCAGGGCCCAAGTCCCGCGATGTGCTGAAAGAGGTCATCGTGGATGCCGATCCGGCGACTGCGCTCTCCAACAAGCGCTTCCCGTGGCTGTCGGCCAAGCAGATCGAACTGGGCATGTGCCCGGTGAACGCGATCCGCGTGGCCTATACTGGTGAACTGGGCTGGGAACTCCACCACCCGATCGAGATGCAGAACTACCTCTTCGACCTCCTGGAAAAAGCGGGCGAGAAACACGGTATGAAGCTCGTGGGCGCACGCGCTCAGAACTGGCTGCGTCAGGAGAAATCCTACCGCGCCTTTGGCAACGAACTGGGCCGTGACGCGACCCCACTCGAAGCCGACCTGCCGCGCTTTGTCGACCTGGAGAAGGACTTCCACGGCAAGGACAAGCTGGTCGAAACCGGCGTCCGCGTGAAGTGCTGTACCCTGCTGATCGATGGGCCAGAAGACGCCGATCCCTGGGGTCGCGAGGCGCTCTATGCCGAGGATGGCACCCGTGTGGGCCGCCTGACCTCGGGTGGCTACTCGGTCGCCTTCGAGAAATCCATCGGCATGGGCTACGTCAAACCCGAGATGGCTGTCGAAGGCACCAAACTGAAAGTGAAGATCCAGGATAAGCTCTGGGATGCGGTTGTCACTTGCGACAGCCCCTATGATCCCAAGAACGAAACCATCCGAAAGGACGGTTGATCCCTACCATCTTCGTCCGCGCCCTGTGGCGCTGGGCTTTAAGGTCGCACAAGCGCTCCGGTTTTGCCGGGGCGCTTTTCCCTTGGTCCTGCGACCAATTTGCGGGATAATGACGACCGTGTTGCGGCGCCTCTGAACAGGGCGTCGGAGGTTAAAAAAGACAGTGATCCTGAGTAAGTTCCTAGCTGTGGTTGCGGATATACCCGCGCGCTATCTCGACTCGATTACCCGTGGCTTTTGTGTTGCGTTGCTGCTGGGGCTTGCGGTCAAAAGCGTGCTGCTGTCACATTGGGCGCTGAGTGCCATCCTTGTTGTGTTGGCGGGGATCATTCTGGTGAACATCATCGCGCTGCACCTTGAGCGCGAGGCCTTCATTCCATTGTGGATGCTTGTCACCGTATTGACCGCCACCGTGATCCTGACCACCTGCTATGTCGGCCTGTCCGGCGCAACCTGGATGTTCCCGACCCTGGTTGGGTTGAGGTTTGCGGCGCCCCCCTCGCAATACCAACCCGCGCGGCTGGTGCTGATCGCGGTTGTGCCACTGGTGGTGCTCCTGCAGGGCGATCCGGGCAACGCGGCGCGTCTGCTGGCGGCGGGGCTCATCACCTCGGCCTATCTCTGGCTCGCCGAGGGGGAGATCGTGTCGCTGCGTTCGAGGCTGGATGGCGATGATGGGCGCGATCCGGTGACACGGGCCTTTTCCCGCGCGCGCATGGAACAGGACAAGTCAATGATCGCATCCCATGCGCCTGTCGGTCTGGTCGTGGTGCGCCTCGATGGATTGATGGATCTGCGGGTGCGGGGCGAAGGCGCGCGGGCGGATGACATCATGGCCTCTGTTGCGGCCGCGATCATTCCCCTTCTGAGCACCCGAGAGCGGCTCTACCGGCTAGGTAGCAGCGAATTCCTGATCGGCCTTGCGGGCTGGAGGGCATTTGAATGTTTCGAGCTTGGTCAAACTGTCTGCAAGACCGTGCAGCCCCATTTGCCAAAAGGGATCAGGGCCAGAAGCGGCGTCGCAGAGGTCACCACGCCTCAGGACTTTGATGCAGCGCTCGATCTGGCATCATCCATGGTGTCCAAAAGCGGGGATCTGGGGCGCAGCGTGTTGTCCACAGCACTCTAAGCCTAGCGTGCCATATCCCTATCCGAAACGATGCCATCGCCGTCCCGATCAAGGCTCTGAGCGAAGCGGTCGGAATGGCGGTGAAACTCCCGCCTCGAGATCAGGCCATCCGCATCCGAGTCGGCAAAAGTGAAGGCGTCAATCCGGCCGGGGCTGGCCCTGTGCTCCTCATAGCCCTGACCCATCTGGCGGAAGCGGGTTCTGGTCTCTTGAAGCGAGCGATCAAACTCGTCCGCATCGATAAACCCATCGCCGTCCCGGTCGATCTGCTCGAACTTCTGATTGCGCACCAGGGCGACTTCGCTCACCGTCACCGCGCCATCGCCATCAAAATCGAGGCTCGCCAGAAAATCCGGATCTGCTCCTGCCGTCTGCGCGCCGAGGGTGGCAACCAGACAGAGTATGGCCAGCGTCAAAACGCGTGGCCCTGATGGTGCAGACGCGACAAAGGAAGGGAGGGGCTGGGCCATGAGACACCTTGCAGTTGTTGCTTGTGTTGCTTGTCTCTGAGTTAAGCGCGCAGGTCCCGGTTTTTGAGGGGCTCCTGTTACAAAAGCGTCATTTTTTCAATCGGCTCATGTAGTGGTCAAGACCAGACAGAGGTTGTTTGCGGGCATGTGGTTTGGCGGTGCCATCTGCAATCCGGCTTCGGCGGCCCAGATCGAGACGGTTTCGACGTTCTTGTAGCCGATGTCCGGGTCATGCTCTGTGAGGGCTGTGTGAAACGCTTTGTCACCTGCGCTCACCAAAAGGCCCTCGCGCGAGAAGGGGCCATAAATCAGCAAACGTCCAGAGCGTGTCAGCGCGGTGGCCGCTTCTGACAGCAAGGTTTGGGCTTCGGTGTTGCTGATCAGGTGTAAGAGGTTCGAGAGCACAATCAGATCAAAGGGTCCGATCAGCGCGCCCCATCCCTCTGTGGTGGCATCCAGCGCCGCGGCGGGTGCGATGTTCGTGAGACCGGCCTCACTGGCATAGGCATCAATGCTGGCGCGTCTGCTCGGGTCTATGTCGCTGGGATGCCACGCAATGTCTGGCAAGGCGCGGGCATAGCCAATCACGTGCTGGCCGGTGCCACTGGCGATTTCAAGCGCCCGGCCCCGCTGGGGCGCATGCTGGGATACGATTTGAAGCAGGGGCTCCAGATTACGCGCCGCAGAAGGGGCAAAGAGCTTGCCACCCTCACTTTGCTCGGCGACCGAAGCCTGGCCCGGGACGGAACGAAAGGGCATCAGCGCAACCTCGCAGGATCAAGAGCGTCAATGATGTGAGGAGCGATCTCTGGGCGCTGCCCTGTCATCAGGTCGCGCAGTAGCCGGGCCGAGGCAGGGGCGCTTTGAAACCCGTAGCCACCTTGGCCCGCGTACCACCAGAATCCGGGATGATCCGGATCCTCGCCAATAACCGGCACACCGTCGGGAGCGAAACTGCGCAATCCGGCCCAGCTGGTTTCGAGCCGTGTAACGGGCGTGGTCACCATCTCCTCGTAGCGCGCAAGCCCCTCCGCCAGTACCATGTCATCCGCCCAGGCGTCCTGTGGAGGCAGGGGATCAGCATCCGCAGGCGAAACCAGAAGCTTGCCCGCTTGGGGTTTGGCGTACCAGGCCTCTCCCACGCCCATGAGCATAGGCCAGTTGGCGACGTCTCGACCCTCTGGGGCAGGCAGTTGCGCGATGGAGCGGCGTTTGGGCTGGAGCCCGATCGGAGTGACCCCGGCGGTTTCTGCGATGATGTCTGCCCAAGCCCCGGCAGCGTTGACGATCTGGCGGGCCTCATATTGGGTGTCGCGGGTTTCAACGCGCCAGCCCTTGTCGGTGCGCGAGATCGTCATCACCTCCTGTCGCAAGACCGTTTGGCCACCCTGCCGGCGCAGGTCTTTGGTCCAGTCTCCCATCAACCGGTCGGTGTCGATGTCGGTTGCCGTGTCATGAAGCGCAGCAAAGGCGACGACCTCCCGGTTCAGGATCGGCACCCGTGCCAGCGCATCGTTGATGGGAATCTCCTGAAGATCGAGTTCCGCAAGATCTGCATCAAACGCTGCGCGTTGATCCGCGCGCCCAACGAGCATCAGTCCGCGCGGGCTGAGATATGTCTCGCGCCCCTCGCCGGGGGCCTCGAAAAAGGTGCGGCTGGCCCGCGACAGTGCCTTGATGGCAGGAGGGCCATAGTCCTGCTCAAACATCGCGGCAGAGCGCCCGGAGGCGTGGTAGCCAAGCACCTCCTCGCGTTCCAGCACCACCACCTGATGCGATGGCGACAAATGTGCCGCTGCACCAAGCCCGGCCACTCCGCCGCCGATGATCAGAGTGTCTATCATGCTTCTTCGAGCCGGTCCGTGGCGGGGGCCGGGCGGGGGCTCAGGGCTTCGATACGCGCATAAAGTTCTGGAGACATGTCAAATTCCGTGGCCTTGAGCGAGGGCGCAAGCTGGGTTGCGGAACGTGCCGAGAGGATCGGAGCCGGGCGCGCGGGGTGGCCTGCGGCCCATGCGACTGCCAGCGTCGCGGGATCGGTGCCAAGATCCTCGGCCAAGTGCAGAAGATCGGAGGCTGTCCGGTGCATCCAATCCTGGCCATAGCGGGCACGATAGTTTTCATCCTCGCTCAACCGACCTGTGCCGCCTTGCGCATATTTCCCGGTCAAGAGCCCGCCGCCCAGCGGCGAATAGGGTACGGGCAAAATCCCCTGGTCGGCACACATCGGCAGGATTTCCACCTCGGCCTGTCGTTTCACCAGCGAGTACATCGGCTGTAGCACGTCAATCCGGAGGCCCAGTCGCGCCGCGAGAGCAACGGCTTTCATGACCTGCCAGGCGGCGAAGTTTGACAGGCCAACATGGCGGATGTGCCCTTCCTGTTTAAGTTCGGCAAAACAGGTCAGCGTGTCCTCGAGCGGGGTTTCAGGGTCAAACCGGTGCAAATACAGAAGATCCACCTGATCGAGCTTCAGGCGCTGTCGGCACTGATCGAACTGCGCTCGCATATTCGCCGCGCTGGCGCCGCCGGTGAAGCCAACCTTGGTCGCGACATAGAGGCTCTCGCGGTCCTTGGCGATCAACTGACCGAGGATCTCTTCGCTGGCGCCCTCGGTATAGAGCCACGCGGTATCAAAATGGCGCAGACCTGCTGCGCGGCAGGCCTCATACATTTCGGCAGAGGCCTGCGCATCGGCGCGTCCGCCAAATTGCATGCAGCCAAAGGCGAACCGGCCAACGTCATGGCCATCAAGGGTGGTGAGCGGGGGGCAAGTCTGAGCAGTCATGCGCCGGAGACTGACACGCAGACCGGGCGCGCGCAACGCAGAGTTTGGCCTGATCATCACGACGCGGCAGCGGCAACGTGAGTGGATGTTTCACCGTCTAGCGGTTAGATCTGGATCATGTTTGATGCCAAGATCCGCCCCCTCATCGACCCGTTTCTGAATGCGCAGGGCGCCCGGCTTGCCGCGCGCGGCGTCACGGCCAATCAGGTCACCCTTGCCGGGCTTGGTCTTGGGCTTGCGTCAGCCGGGCTGATCGCAATTGGCCTGACCTGTTGGGCGCTGGCATTCCTGTTGGCGTCGCGGATGGCGGATGGGCTGGATGGAGCCGTGGCCCGTCAGCACGCCCCAAGTGATTTTGGTGGCTACCTCGATATTGTCTGTGATTTTGTATTCTACGGCGCTGTACCGCTTGGATTTGTGGCGCTTGCCCCCGAAGCAAACGGATTGGCCGGGGCGTTCCTGTTGTGCAGCTTTTACGCCAATGGAGCGAGTTTCCTGGGCTATGCGGTGCTGGCAGAAAAACGCGAAATGAAGACTTCTGCGCGCGGGGTGAAAACGCTCTACTTCACCGGGGGGCTCCTTGAGGGTGCAGAAACCATCGGCTTTTTTGTGGTTCTGTGTCTCTGGCCCGACGGGTTTGCGCCACTGGCCTATGTGTTTGGAACCCTGTGTTTTGCGACGGCTGCATCGCGGGTCGTATTGGCCGCAAAGGTGTTCTCGGCCTGAACATCTGCACCGTGTCGCGCCGCCCTGGGTCTGCGCCCCGATGGATGCAGGATCTCTTGGAACTGGCGACTGCCACCACAGCGCGTGCGGATGCAGAATTGGCGGAACGTGCGGTCTGCGCATCTGGCGCTGCGTCGGAGCATGTAGTTCGTTAGGGACGCCTCGAATGTGCCAAATTCCGCAACCCGGCGATACCACAGACGGCCTCCGACAAAAAAGACCCGCCTGTGCTGGCGGGTCTTTCAAGGTCTCAGGTGACGATCGCCGATTATTCGGGGATCGTGCCTTCGATGCCTTCAACGTAGAAGTTCATGCCAGCAAGGGTGCCGTCGTCCGCAGTTTCACCTTCGGCGAGGAACACCGAGCCGTCCTGCTTTTTCAGCGGGCCGGTGAAGGGGTGGTATTCGCCAGAGGCGATCGCGTCCTTCAGAGCCAGCGCTTCGGCTTTGACGTCTTCAGGAACCGCATCGGTGATCTCGCCAATACCGACCATGCCCGGGCCGATACCGTCCCAGGTGTCAACAGACGTCCAGGTGCCGTCCATGACCGCTTTGGTGCGCGCGATATAATAGGGCGCCCAGTTGTCGATGATGGAGGAGACGCGCGGCTTGGGCGCATACTCGGCCATGTCGGAGGCCTGACCAAAGGTGATCACGTTGCCTGCGGCCTGCGCTGCGGCTTGCGGGGCGGTGGAGTCTGTGTGCTGCAGAATGACATCTGCGCCCTGCTCGATCAGCACCTTCGCAGCGTCCGCTTCCTTGGCGGGGTCAAACCAGGTGAAGGCCCAGACGATCTTGAACTGCACGTCGGGGTTTACTTTCTTGGCGTGGATATAGGCCGAGTTGATGCCGCGAATTACTTCCGGGATCGGATAAGAGCCAATGTAGCCGATGATGTTGCTCTCGGTCATATGACCCGCAATAACGCCTTGCACGGCGCGACCTTCGTAGAACCGGGCCGAGTAGGTCGACACGTTTTCCGCGCGCTTGTAGCCGGTGGCGTGTTCGAATTTCACGTTCGGGAACTTCTTGGCGACATTGATGGTCGGATCCATGTACCCAAAGGAGGTGGTGAAGATCAGATCCGCACCCTGAAGAGCCATCTGCGTGATCACGCGCTCGGCGTCTGGGCCTTCGGCAACATTTTCAACATAGACGGTTTCAACCGCGTCGCCGAACTCCTCGACAACCGCTTTGCGGCCCTGATCGTGCTCGTAGGTCCAGCCGCCATCTCCGACGGGGCCAACATAGACAAAGCCGACTTTGGTTTTGTCCTCGGCCAGCGCGCCACCGGCGGCCAGACCCAGTGCAACCGCTGCACTGGCAAGAAGTTTGGTGAGTTTCATGTGATGGGTTCCCCCTGATTGGTTCCATGTTTGAATGTCCGCCCCGGTTCGATCCGAGACTGGACAGGTCTTGATCGGCGCAGGCAAACACCCCGCACCTGCCATAGGCCTCCGACGTCAGCGGGAGGCGTGAAAACTCCGGCCAAGCGACGCTGGCGCGCTGCTCTTGTCGGCGGAAAGAATGACGAGCACCAGAATAGTGATCAGATACGGCGACATTGCCAGATATTCCACCGGGATAGCAACGCCCGCCGCCTGAAGATTAAGCTGCACCACGGTCACACCGCCAAAAAGATAGGCACCCAAAAGCGCGCGCCATGGCTTCCAGCTGGCAAAGACCACCAGCGCCAATGCAATCCAGCCAATCCCGGCTGTCATGCCCTCGGTCCATTGCGGGACGCGGATCAGGCTGATGTAGGCCCCGCCAAGCCCCGCGCAGGCACCTCCAAATAGGATCGCAAGCGTGCGGATCTTGACCACCTTATAGCCCAGTGCATGCGCCGCGTCGTGGTTTTCACCCACCGCGCGCAGGATGAGGCCAACGCGGGAGTATTTGAGCACTGCCCAAACCGCAGCCGTGAGAGCAATCCCGAAATAGAGCACGACATCATGGCCAAATAGGATTCGGCCAACCACGGGCAGATCCGAGAGAAGAGGAATGTCCACGCGCCCCATCTGAGGAGGTTTCACGCCTACGTATCGCTGCCCCATGAGCGCGGACAGGCCGAGCCCAAATAGCGTCAGCGCCAGACCCGAGGCCACCTGGTTGGCCAGCGCCACCTGGGTCATGATCACGAACAATAGCGACAAGAGCGCCCCGGCCGCGGCCGCGGCGACAAATCCCAATAGCGGAGAGCCCGTCTCGACCGCGGTTGCAAACCCGGCAATAGCCCCGACGATCATCATACCTTCAACGCCGAGGTTCAGAACGCCGGATTTCTCCACCACCAGCTCGCCGATAGCGGCCAGCAGCAACGGGGTCGCCGCCACCATCAGAGAGGCGATGAGAAGGACTGGATTGATAGCAGACAGATCCATCAGAGCGCCTCCGGCTTGCCAATTGCGATGCGGTAGTTGGTGAGCAGATCAAGCGCCAGCAAGAAGAACAACAGCATGCCCTGAAAAACCTGAATGGCCGACGAAGGCAGGCCGAGATTGCCCTGCGCAATGTCGCCGCCAATGTATGTCAACGCCATCAAGGCGCCTGCCAGCAGGATACCCACCGGATGCAGGCGCCCCAGAAAGGCCACGATGATCGCGGTAAACCCGTAGCCCACGTTGAAATCGATGGAGACCTGGCCCGAAGGCCCAGAGACCTCGAACATGCCTGCAAGCCCTGCCAGAGCGCCAGACATCCCAAGGCAAAACAGAACCAGCCGGGCGGGTTTAACGCCTGCAAACCGGGCCGCCCGCGGTGCTTCGCCGGTCAGGCGGATGTGATATCCGAGCATATGCCGGTTCAGCAGCACGTAGGAGAAAATCACCGCAATCATCGCCGCGACAACACCCCAGTGCATGCCGGTTCCGGCAATCAGTTCAGCGTTGTGGGCGCTCTCGTATTGTTGCAGGTTGCGCGATCCCGGAAAGCCAAAGCCTTCGGGGTTTTTCATCAACCCCAGCGACATGGATGCAAGCAACTGCTCGGCCACATAGACCAGCATCAAGGATACGAGGATTTCATTGGTGCCAAAACGGGTTTTGAGCACCGCTGGAATCATCGCCCAGGCCCAGCCCCCTAAGGCACCCGCCAGAACCATCAGCGGAAAGATCACCCAGGAGTCCGTGGGATAGAACGCCAACCCCACACCTGCGCCGGTCAAAGCACCGATGATGTATTGCCCTTCGGCGCCAATGTTCCAGATCCCCGCACGAAACCCAAGGCTCAGTCCGATTGCGATCAGAACCAGCGGAGCGCCCTTAACCAGAAGCTGCGGGCGATAATAAAAGGCGAACTCGCCAAACAGTGGCTCCCAAAAGATCGTTCGGATTGCCTCGACGGGGTTTTTGCCGAGGGTCGCGAACAACAGCCCTCCCATCACCATTGTCGCAAGCACCGCCAGCAGCGGTGTCGCCATGGACCACACCCGCGATGGCTGCGGTCGTTTCTCTAGCCGGATCATCCCTCTTGTCCCTCTTGGCCGGATCTTTGTGTTCCGGTTCTTTTCATCTTCTTCCAAATATCCCCGCCGGAGGCTTCCGCCCCGAGCGTCACTTCCCCAAAGTCCGCGACAAGTGCGCTACACATGCGCCACTTCCATGCCATGTGCACCGCCCATCATCAGGCCGATCTCATCCACCGTCAGCTCCCCCGTGGGGCGCGGGGCGGACAGACGACCCTCATTGAGGGCGGCGAAATTGTCGGAGATTTCCATCAGCTCATCGAGATCCTGACTGATGCAGATCACCGCAGTCCCCTGCGCGGCAAGATCAAGTAGCGACTGCCGTATTGCCGCCGCCGCCGCCGCATCCACGCCCCATGTGGGCTGGTTCACGATCAGGACCTCGGGGCGCTGCAGCACCTCACGGCCAATGACGAACTTCTGCAAATTCCCACCAGAGAGCGAGCGCGCCGCGTTCTCCGGTCCCGGTGTGCGCACATCAAACGCCTTGATGATCTTCTCTGCAAAGGACTTGGTCGCCCCCCATTTCAAAAAACCGTTCTGCTCCAGCCCCTCGCGCACCGACCCGGTCAAAAGCGCATTTTCGGTCAGGCTCATATCCGGCGCGGCGGCATGGCCCAGGCGCTCTTCTGGAGCACTGAGGACACCAAGAGCGCGGCGCGCGGTTGGGCCCATTCGCCCGATGGGCTGGCCGTCGAATTTCACCGCGTCGCGGGCTGTGGTCACCTCACCCGACATCACTGATAGCAGCTCGTCCTGCCCGTTGCCTGCAACACCACCAATGCCAAGGATCTCGCCCCGACGCACGGTCAGGTGCACATTCTTCAACGCGGTGCCAAATGCCGAAGGCGCGGGCACCGAAAGGCCAGAAATATCCAGTGCCACATCACCAAATCTGCGCGCGCCGCGTTCCGGCGTCTTGAGCGCGCTACCCACCATCAGTTCTGCCATCTCGCGGGCAGAGGTCTCGCGCGGCACGCATTCGCCCACATTCTTGCCGAGCCGCAGGATCGTCGCGTGGTCGCAGAGCGCGCGGATTTCTTCGAGCTTGTGCGAGATATAAAGGATCGAGGTCCCTTCGGACTTCAGCTTGCGCAGGGTCTCAAAGAGGATCTCCACCTCTTGCGGTGTCAGAACTGATGTCGGCTCGTCCATGATCAGAAGCTTTGGGTCCTGCAGCAGGCAGCGAATGATCTCCACCCGCTGACGCTCGCCCGCCGAAAGGTCTCCGACCGTGCGGTAAGGATCGAGCGGCAGCCCATAGGCTTCGGACACCTCACGGATCCGGGCCGCCAGATCACGCAGCGCCGGTGGGCTCTCCATGCCAAGGGCAATGTTTTCTGCCACATTCAGCGCATCAAATAGCGAAAAATGCTGAAATACCATGGCAATGCCGTCTGCGCGCGCTTGACGCGGCTCGGAGGGCTCATAGGCCGCTCCGCGCAGGGTCATGCGACCGGAATCCGGTTTCACGAGGCCATAGATCATCTTCACGAGTGTCGATTTTCCGGCACCGTTTTCACCCAGAAGCGCATGCACCTCGCCTGTGCCGATGGTGAAGGAGACCTGGTCATTGGCGACGACGCCGGGATAGGCCTTGGTGAGGCCGTCAAGGGTCAGAAGGGGAGGCGTGCTCACGCGCTATGCTCCTTTTTCAAGTCCAAACGCTGCGAGAGCGCCATGAGTTCTGCCGCCACGCCGATGGCGATGGCATGTGGATGTTTGCCCAGTTCGGGCATGCCGATCGGGCAGGTAAGGCGCGCGATCTGCTCCGGGCGATGGCCCAGCGCTGCAAGGCGCGCGCGAAACCGGGCCCATTTGGTCTTGGATCCGATCAGACCTGCAAAATCAAACCCATGCTCCAACAGCCGGTGGCATAGCGCCAGATCCAGCTGATGGGAATAGGTCAGGATCAGATGATAGGCTTCCGTGGGCGCATGTGGCACCAGACGGCCCGGCTCCTGCGCGGGTAGGGCCGTGACGGATGCGGGGATCTCCTGCGGGTACTTTGACCGCATCACATCGACCCAGGTGATCGCGTAATCCGGCAGAGGTGCCAGCACCTCAACAAGCGCACGCCCCACATGGCCGGCGCCCCAGATCCACAAGGGTCGCGTCGCGCAGGCGACCGGTTCGATCATCCAGCCAGCAATCAATTGTGGCGCTGGCGCAAGCCCTTGCGCGCGGGCATGGTTCAGAATCCGGCTTACCGCCAAAGGCTCCGGTCCGGGAGCCACCGCCCGTGAGATCACTTGGCCTGTGAGCTGCGCGATGTTCACTTCGGTGTAGACTTCGCTCAACAGGGTGACAGCGCCCCCGCAGCATTGCCCCAGATCTGGGCCCAATGCATGCGTCGAAAGCCGGTATGGCGCATCCTGACGTCTTGCGGCGTCTGCGGCTTCAAATTCCAGCGTCCCACCGCCAATGGTGCCAGATTGCCCGCCGTCCCAAACCAGCATGGCTGCACCGACTTCACGCGGCGCAGAGCCTTTGACCTCGGCCACCACCACGCGGATCACCCGACCATGGGCCTCTAAGGCCGCCTTCAGCGCTTCGACGTCAAACCCCATGGCGTAGTGTCTCTGTTGCCCGCCAGATCTCTTCCGCCGTCGCAGGCGCGTTCAAATGTGGATGCCCTTCGCCGAAACGAGACACCGCATCCGAGAGCGCAAGCCAGGCCGAAATGCCCAGCATAAACGGTGGCTCGCCCACCGCTTTGGAGCGATAGATGGTCTCTTCGCGGTTTGATCCGTCATAGAGCGCCACGTTGAACACATCGGGCCGGTCAGAGCAGGCCGGGATCTTGTAGGTAGATGGCGCATGGGTGCGAAGTCGCCCGGTCTCGTCCCAGACAAGCTCTTCGGTCGTGAGCCAGCCTGCGCCCTGAACATAAGCGCCTTCCACTTGTCCGATATCGAGTGCTGGGTTCAGCGAGGCGCCCGCATCATGCAAGATATCGGCGCGCAGAATGCGGTTTTCGCCGGTCAGCCGGTCGACCACCACTTCGGTGATCGCTGCCCCATAGGCGAAATAGAAAAACGGCCGTCCGGCTCCCTTGATCCGGTCCCACTCCAGCGAGGGCGTTTTGTAAAACCCCGTTGCCGAGAGACTCACCCGGCCCGTGTAACACTGCATCGCCGCCGCCTCAAAACTGATCCGTTCAGAGCCGATGCGCACCTGATCCTTCTCAAACGAAACTGCGGATTGCGGCTGTTGATAGACTTCGGCCAGATGCGCCGCCATGCGGTCGCGAATGATGTCACAGGCGGCTTTCACCGCCATCCCATTGAGATCAGAGCCCGAGGAGGCTGCGGTGGCCGAGGTATTTGGTACCTTTGCGGTGTCAGTCGCTGTGATCTTCACCCGCCCGAGGTCGACCCCAAAACGTGCAGCCGCCACTTGGGCCACCTTTTGAAACAGCCCCTGTCCCATCTCGGTGCCACCGTGATTGAGATGGATGGAGCCATCCTGATAGACGTGCACCAAGGCGCCCGCCTGATTCAGGTGGGTGAGCGTAAAGGAGATCCCGAATTTCACCGGTGAGAAGGCCAGGCCGCGCTTCAAACGGTCATGGCGCGCGTTCCAGGCCGAAATCTCCGCCTTGCGCGCGGCATAATCGGCGGATTTCACGAGCTGCGCGGTCATCTCATGCAGCTCGAAATCTATCACTTCCATGCCATAGGGAGTGGTATTGTCCTTCTCTTTTCCAGAAATATCCCGGGGGGAGGTCGCAGACCGGGGGGCAGAGCCCCCTTTGGACGCAAGGGGGGCGGCATAGTAGTTGCGTACCCGCAGCTCGACCGGATCCATCCCCAAGACCTGTGCGGCATGATCCATCACCCGCTCGATGCCGACCATGCCTTGAGGGCCGCCAAAGCCGCGATACGCTGTGGCGCTTTGCAGGTTGGTTTTCAGCCGATGGCTCTCAATGCGGATCGCAGGGATTGCATAGGCGTTGTCCGCATGCAGCATGGCGCGATCTGCCACCGGTAGCGACAGGTCTTGCGCCCAGCCGCAATTGACCAAATGAGTGAACTCGACGCCCGTGATCCGCCCCTCTGCGTCAAAACCGGCGCGATAAGAGATCCGGAACGAGTGGCGCTTGCCGGTGATGGTCATGTCATCGTCGCGGTCATAGCGCATCTTGCAGGCTTTGCCGGTGAGGCGCGCGGCTACGGCGCAGGCCACTGCCAGGGCATTGCCCTGGCTTTCCTTGCCGCCAAAGCCGCCGCCCATGCGTCGGGTCTCGACCCGGACTGCGTGCATCGGCAGTCCAATCGCCTCGGCCACCTTGTGCTGTATTTCGGTTGGGTGCTGGGTGGACGAATTGACGATCATGCCGCCATCTTCTTGCGGCAGCGCCAGCGCCGCCTGACCCTCGAGATAGAAATGCTCCTGACCACCAATGTCGAAGCTGTCTTCGATCACATGCAAAGAGGCCTGAATGGCTGCGGGGGCATCGCCTTTCTCATAGATGCGCGGGCCGTCTTCAAAGCGGCTGTCTGCTGCCAGTGCCGCCTCCACACTCAAGAGCGCGTCGGTTTTGCGGTATTCGATATCGCCCTTGCGCGCCGCAACGCGTGCAGCGCGATGAGAGGTGGCAACCACCAAAAAGACGGGCTGGCCGAGGTAGTGCACCTCGCCCTTGGCCAGGAGCGGCTCATCATGGGCTGAGGGAGAAACATCATTGTCAAAGGGCAGATCGTCCGCGGTCAGCACTGCCACCACACCGTCCGAAGCGTGCACCTCGGCAAGGTTCATCGCGGTGATGGAGCCGCTGGCGATCGGCGCAAGACCAAAGGCAAGATGCAGTGTGCCCTTGGGGGTGGGGATGTCATCCACGTAGCGGGCCTGGCCCGTGACGTGCAGGGCGGCGGCATCATGGGGCAGGGGGGTGGACACACTCATGGCTGGACCTCCAGCACATGTTCCGGCGCTCCGTTCAGGTCGGAGAAGTAGCGCCGGAGCATATTGCGTGCGCAGTCGAGCCGGTAGGCGGCAGACGCGCGCATATCGCTCAGGGGCGTGAAATCGTGATCAAACGTGGCCTGTGCAGCCACAAGCGTCGCCTCTGTCCAGGGGCGACCGACCAGTGCCTCCTCGACGTGGGTGGCGCGTTTGGGAATGGCCGCCATGCCGCCAAAGGCAATCACAGCAGCCGTGACATTGCCGTTCACGACGGTCACATTGAAGGCGCCCAGCACCGCCGAGATGTCCTGATCAAACCGTTTTGAGAGCTTGTAGACCCGCAGGCTGTCGGGCTGCCGGTCAAAGCTCACGGCTTCGATGAATTCGCCGGGCGCGCGGTCCTGCTTGCCGTAGTCTATGAAGAAGTCCTGCAGCGGCAGGCTCCGGCGCATGTCGCCCTTGCGCAGATGCAGTGTGGCGCGCAGGGCGATGAGCGCGGGCGGGTTGTCCCCGATGGGAGAGCCATTGGCGATATTGCCCCCAAGCGTGGCGGCCGCGCGTACCTGTTGGCTGGCATAGCGGCGCAGCATCTCGGCATAGGACGGGTGCAAGGGCGCAAGGGCGGCGCGCAGGTGGTTCATATCGGCCATGGCACCGATGCGCACCTCCGCGTCGCTGATTGTGATCTTCTTGAGGTCGCGACAGCCGTCCAGAAAAATCACATCCCGCAGCTGGCGCAGATGCTTTGTGACCCAAAGCCCCACATCAGTGGCGCCAGCAATCAGCGTGGCCTCGGGGCGGGCTGCGTAAACTCTGGCCAGATCATCCGAAGAGCAGGGACGCAGGGCGTTTGGGGGCTCTGCCCCTCGGTCTGCGTCCTCCCCCAGAGGTATTTCTGAAAAGGTGAAACTGCGATCCTGCGCGATATGATCAGGGACGGGCGCGTCCTGAGCGGCCTCGGCAGCACGGATGATCGGCGCATAGCCGGTGCAGCGGCAGAGATTGCCGGCAAGCTGATCGTCATGGTCTGTGGCGCCATTTGTATGCGCGGTGACCATCGACATCACAAATCCTGGCGTGCAGAAGCCGCACTGGCTGCCGTGATGGTCGATCATCGCACGCTGAACCGGATGCAGCGTGCCTATTGGTGCTGCGACACCTTCCACGGTGCGCACGGATTTGCCATGCAACTGAGGCAGAAAGAGAATGCAGGCATTGAGCGCCTTGGCGCCGCTCTGATCAGTCACCATGACCGTGCAGGCCCCGCAGTCGCCCTCGTTACAGCCTTCTTTGGTGCCGGTGAGGCCGCGCTCTTCTCGCAGCCAGTCCAGAAGCGTCGTGGTGGGGTCCGGTTTCGCAAGCGAGACCTGTTCACCATTGAGATGAAAGGTAATCGTCATCTTGAAAAGCCCGTCGCGGTACCCGGTTGTCCCATGCGGCGCGGCCCTCGATGCGACGTAGAAGGCCTGCGGGAGTATTGGTGGATGATGCGCCCAGCTTGTGTGGCCCGATCAATCAAAGCAAGAACAATGGCGGAAGGCATCTTGAGGCTATCCTTTGGGTGCGGGGTGGGGAGCAGCAAAGATTGCGTGGTTACCGGTTGATTTGTAACAATTTTACGCGTCGCGCGCTACGGGTGAGTTCGCCTTTGGGATAAAGAGTTTTAGGGAAAACCAGAAAATCACTGCAAATAATTTGGGCGTGCGCGGGCACTCAGGTGACTTTTGGCCACGCGCGAAGAGGGGCGCAATGTCGCCGTCAGATCACATCTTTCGCGCCACCCCGCGTGAGGGTACGGTCTGCCCATGACAGCTCATCCCCGATTCATTCACCTGCGTACCCATACCGAATACTCTCTGCTGGAGGGGGCGGTTCGGCTTAAGAAACTGCCGGATCTGTGCAAGGCCAACCAGATGCCTGCAATTGCGATCACCGACACCAACTCGATGTTCGCGGCGCTTGAGTTTTCCGTCACGCTTTCGGGGGCAGGCATCCAGCCGATCATTGGCTGCCAGGTTGATCTTACGTTTGAAAAGTCTGATCCCGGCGAGAAGCCGAAGTTTCCTGCACCGGTGGTGCTTTTGGCGCAGGATGAGACCGGGTATGAGCATCTCATGCGCCTGTCGTCCTGCCTCTATGTTGATAATGGCGGGCAGCTGCCGCAGGTCTCGCTTGAGGAGCTTGAGGCGAACGCAGGCGGGTTGATTTGCCTGACGGGGGGGCCGGAAGGCCCGATTGGCAAGCTCTTACAGCAAGGGCAGCGCCCGGCGGCCGAGACACTGATGCAGCGCCTCAAAGGAATGTTTCCGGATCGTCTTTATGTGGAGTTGCAGCGCCATCCGGGCGAGGACGGCCAGCCCGAAGCGGAAACCCTGACCGAGCGGGGCCATGTGGAGATGGCCTATGCGATGGATCTGCCGCTGGTGGCCACCAATGACGTCTATTTCCCCAAAACAGAGATGTATGAAGCGCATGATGCGCTGATCTGCATTGCCGAGGGGGCCTATGTTGATCAGGCGGAGCCGCGACGTCGTCTGACCGCTCAGCATTATTTCAAGAGCCAGGAGGAGATGATCGCGCTGTTTGCGGATCTTCCGGAGGCGATTGAAAACACCGTGGAAATTGCGCAGCGCTGTGCATTCATGGCCTATCGCCGCGACCCCATCCTGCCCAAATTCGCAGATGACGAGGTGGACGAGCTGCGCCGACAGGCCAACGAGGGCCTGCAGCAGCGCCTCGCGGTGATCCCGCATGCGGTTCCGGTCGAGAAATATCAGGAGCGGCTCGATTTTGAACTCGGCATCATCGAGAGCATGGGCTTTCCCGGCTACTTTCTGATCGTTGCCGACTTTATCAAATGGGGTAAGGAACAGGGGATCCCGGTGGGGCCCGGGCGGGGCTCGGGCGCTGGGTCGCTGGTGGCCTATGCGCTGACGATTACCGACCTTGACCCGCTGCGCTACAGCTTGCTGTTCGAGCGCTTCCTGAACCCCGAACGGGTCTCGATGCCCGACTTCGACATCGACTTTTGCATGGATCGCCGCGAGGAGGTGATCAAATACGTGCAGCAGAAATACGGCCGCGACAAAGTGGGGCAGATCATCACCTTTGGTGCGCTTCTGTCCAAAGCGGCGGTGCGCGACATTGGTCGTGTGCTGCAGATGCCCTTTGGACAGGTGGATCGACTGTCGAAGATGATCCCGGTCGAAGGCGTGAAGCCCGTCTCGATTGAGAAAGCCCTGCAAGATGAACCGCGCCTCGCTGAAGAGGCGCGCAACGAACCGGTGGTGGACCGGCTGCTTACGTATGGTCAGCAGGTCGAGGGACTGCTGCGCAATGCCTCCACCCACGCGGCGGGGGTTGTTATCGGGGACCGGCCTCTGGATGCGCTGGTGCCGCTCTATCAGGATCCGCGTTCGGACATGCCTGCAACCCAGTTCAACATGAAGTGGGTGGAGCAGGCCGGATTGGTGAAATTCGACTTTCTCGGTCTCAAGACGCTCACCGTGATTGAAAACGCGATGAAGCTGATTTTCAAATCCGGGCGCGACCTGCATATCGGGGCTGACGGCACCGAGCTATATGAACCCGCAGAAGGGGCGGAGAACCAGATCAACCTGATCCCGCTCGATGATGAGGTTACCTACAACCTCTATTCACGCGCCAAGACGGTCGCGGTGTTCCAGGTGGAATCCACCGGCATGATGGATGCGCTGAAGCGCATGAAACCCACCTGCATCGAGGACATCGTGGCGCTTGTGGCGCTCTATCGTCCGGGGCCGATGGAGAATATTCCGGTCTATTGCGAGGTGAAAAACGGCCAGCGCGAGATTACCTCGGTGCATCCGCTGATTGACCATATCCTCGAGGAAACCCAAGGCATCATCGTGTATCAGGAACAGGTGATGCAGATTGCCCAGGTGATGGCGGGCTATAGCCTCGGCGGTGCGGATCTCTTGCGCCGTGCGATGGGTAAGAAAATCAAGGAGGCGATGGACGCCGAACGCCCGAAATTTGAAAAGGGCGCGGCCGAAAACGGCGTCGACAAGAAAAAAGCCTCTGAGGTTTTTGACCTTCTGGAGAAATTCGCCAACTACGGCTTCAACAAGTCCCACGCCGCAGCCTATGCGGTGGTGTCCTATCAGACCGCTTGGCTCAAGGCGAACCACCCGGTCGAGTTCATGGCCGGTGTCATGAACTGCGATATTCACCTTACTGAAAAGCTCGCGGTATACTTCGAGGAAGTGAAAAAGGGGCTGCAGCTTCCCTATGTGGCGCCAGATATTAACCGTTCGCTTGCCACCTTTGACGTGGTCGACGGGGAACTGGTCTACGCGCTGGGCGCGCTCAAGAACGTGGGCGTTGAGGCGATGAACATGATCGTCACGGCGCGTGGCGACAAACCCTTTGTGAACCTCTATGATTTTGCGCGCCGGGTGGATCTGAAACGGGTTGGTAAACGCCCGCTCGAGATGCTTGCGCGCGCCGGGGCTTTTGACGTTCTAGATCCCAACCGCCGCCGCGTCTTTGAAAGCCTCGAAGGGTTGGTGCAATACTCCGCCGCCATTCAGGAACAGAAGAACTCCAATCAGGTGTCGCTCTTTGGCGAGGCGGGAGATGATCTGCCGGAACCGCGCATGGCCGGGGTGCCCGACTGGCTGCCGGCGGAACGGCTGAGCGAAGAGTTCAAGGCGATTGGCTTTTATCTCACGGGGCATCCACTGGATGACTACATGCCTGCCCTCAAACGCAAGGATGTGATGACACTCGATGAGGTCATGGCCAAGGCCGAGCGCGGCCCGTTTATGGCCAAGATGGCAGGGGTCGTGGCCGGACGTCAGGAACGTAAATCCGCGCGTGGCAACCGTTTTGCCTTCGCGCAGCTTTCAGACACCACCGGTGCTTACGAGGTGACGATCTTCTCGGATGTGCTCGAGAAAAGCCGCGACCATCTGGAGACGGGCTCCAAGGTGGTGATCACCGCCGAAGCCACGATGGAAAGCGATCAGCTGAAGCTGTTGATGCGTTCGGCGGGGCCGGTGGATTCTGCGATTGCGGATGCGGGGCGCTCCAGTTTGCGCGTCTATCTCGAGAGCGCCTCTGCGGTGGCAACCGTGGCGACCGTGTTGGAGGACGCCAAGAAGGCCGCCAAAAACGCCAGCCCCGGTGAGATCTATGTCTACCTGCAAGATCCGGCGCTGCCCGGTGATGTGGAAATGGACCTTGGCCAATTGTTCCCCATCAACCCGCAGATCAAAGGCGCGCTCAAGAGCCTCGAGGGGGTGATGGACGTGGAGGAAATTTAACCCTCTCGCTGGTTCGGCATCAATTTTTGCTGACTAACAATACTGTTGGTGCTGGAGCGACAGTTTCTGCACATCTGGGTGATTGTTGCACGCTCTTTGGCGGGGCCAAAATTGCGCACGCGGATCGGGAATCACACACACTGCGGTCTTGATCGCGGTGGCAAGCATGGCTCAGCTCAGATTGCTTGGCGCCATGCGATGTCACCTGTCGGCTGCTGCGTGACGCGCGCGCCAGTGCAAGCTACCGCGCGCGCCAAAAGAGTTGCCCAAAACACCTAGAGCCCCGCAGGTCTTGCGCCTTACGCAAGCCGTCTTGTGCGAGGCTCGGGCGTGCTCAGAGGCCGAGCTTGTTCTTCACAGAGTTCACTTCGGACTGGAATACATAGCCGTTCTTGAAGTCTCTGACGTTGTTGGAATTGGTCACGGGCCACCACTCGGAGTCTCCCTCCCAACTGCGGTACAACACACCCCAGCCGTTCACAACATGTTGAACGCAAATAGGTTCTGAGACGGAACTGCCTGCGCCGTTGCCCTCTGGGTAGTACCAGGTGAGGGTCTGGCAAAGCGTTCCATCCGCAGAAACGCTCCATGTGCCGACGCCGAGGCTCTCGGACTGTTCAGAGCACCAGGCGCGAGCCTGATTGTTGGGCGAGAAGTAAACGCCGCCCTCGCAGTTCTGTCTCCAGATGGCGGTTTTGCCGGAATAGGTCGAGAGCACCTTGTCCACCGGAGCAGGGCGCGCGTTTGCGGGTTTGGGGTCGGCCGTGGCGGCTACAGGCAGGCTTGCCACCAGCGAAATGGACAGAAGTGTTTTGAGTGATCGGGCCATCGGGCATGTCTCCTTGCGCATCAGAATGGGCAGATGGGTCAATTTGTGCAAAATCTTGTCCAAACTTTAACGACCGTAGCAAGGGCGAAGCCCGCGCAACCCCGATCAAAACGGCCGGAGCCGTTAGTAATGGGGCGGGCGCTCATCGCCAAAGACAGCTCCGCCAGAGCCCTCTGCTTCGCGCTGCGCCTCGCGCTCCATCAGCATCTGAACGCGGCGCTTCAGCAGATCGAGATCCGCCTGTTGGCTGGTCACAACCTCGTTGAGCTCGTCGACGGTCCGGCTCAGATAAGCGATCTGTTCTTCGAGATGTTGCATGCCCGGGGTCTCCCTTGTGTGAATGGCTGATGTAGCGCGGGCACGACCGCGCGTCTATGGGAGTCCTGAAGCGCCGGAAGGGTGTCGCACCTTGCTCACTGAGGCCCCTTGGGCTAGACGCAAGCGCGAGAAACCACCCGCAAGGAGGCCACCATGGCCAAAGCCAAGAAACAGCCCCGTCCCAAGGCAATTACGCCCAAAGGATTCCGTGACTATTTCGGCGAAGAGGTGACCCAGCGCACGCATATGCTGGCCACCATTGCGGAGGTCTATCATCATTACGGGTTTGAGGCGCTTGAGTCTTCTGCCGTTGAAACGGTCGAGGCTCTGGGCAAGTTCCTCCCCGATGTGGATCGCCCGAATGAGGGCGTCTTTGCCTGGCAAGAGGCCGAGGACGATGGCAAAGGTGACTGGATGGCGCTGCGCTATGATCTGACAGCGCCTCTGGCGCGGGTTTATGCCCAGCACCGTAACGATCTGCCAAGCCCCTATCGCCGCTATGCGATGGGGCCTGTGTGGCGCAACGAGAAGCCCGGCCCCGGTCGGTTCCGTCAGTTCTATCAATGCGATGCGGATACCGTTGGCACCGCGTCGATGGCAGCAGATGCCGAGATCTGCATGATGCTCTCGGATACGCTGGAAAAGGTCGGCATCCCGCGTGGCGACTATCTGGTGCGCGTCAACAACCGCAAGGTTCTGAACGGTGTTCTCGAGGCGATGGGCCTGCTCGAGGACGACCCCAAGCGCGACGACGTCCTGCGCACCATCGACAAGTTCGACAAGGTCGGCGAAAGCGGCGTGCGTGAGCTTCTGGGTAAAGGGCGGCTTGACGCCTCTGGAGCCTATATCGACGGCGTGGGCCTTGAAGATCATCAGGCCGAGCCGGTTTTGGCGTTCCTGACTTCGAAGGGCGACACCGTTACCGAGACCATGACCAACCTGCGGGCTGCCGTAGGGGACAGCAAGGTCGGCCAGGAGGGCATCGCCGAGCTGGAGCTGATGGGGTCGCTCTTTGCCGCTGCGGGCTATGGTGAAGACCGCATCCTGATCGACCCGTCGATTGTGCGTGGCCTTGGCTACTACACCGGTCCGGTATTTGAGGCGGAGCTGACCTTTGAAATCTTTGACGAAAAAGGCCGTAAGCGCCAGTTCGGCTCGGTTGCAGGCGGTGGGCGCTATGACGGTTTGGTGAAACGTTTCACCGGCCAAGAAGTCCCTGCCGTGGGGCTCTCGATTGGCGTGGACCGCCTGTTGGCGGCGCTGCGCGAAAAGGGCCGTTTGGCCGCGACCCCGACGGGGCCGGTTGTGGTCACGGTGATGGATCGTGATCGCATGGCGGACTACCAGGCGATGGTGGCTGAGCTGCGTCAGGCGGGCATTCGCGCCGAGGTCTATCTCGGCAATCCCAAGAACTTTGGCAATCAGTTGAAATACGCCGACAAGCGCCATTCGCCGATTGCGGTCATCGAAGGGGGTGACGAAAAGGATCGTGGCGTGGTCCAGATCAAGGACCTGATCCTCGGCGCCAAGATCGCAGAAAGCGCCACCTTGGAAGAGTGGAAGGAACGCCCCAGCCAGTTTGAAGTGCCCCGCACGGAACTGGTTGCCAAGGTGCGTGAGATCCTCGTCAGCCAATCCAGCGATCGGGAGGGCTGAGCATGCCCAACAGATCCCAAATCGAAGCCCGCGCGGCACTATTGCGCCAGCGTTTTGAGGTGGCAGGCGGCGTTGTCGTCGATCCGCCGCTGCTGCAGCCTGCCGATGTGCTCCTTGACCTTTACGGCGAGGACATCCGTGCGCGCGCCTATGTGACATCAGACGCCCTGCGGGGCGAGCAGATGCTGCGCCCGGATTTCACCCTGCCGATGGTCCAGATGCATATGAAAGGGGGCGCGGAACCTGCGCGATATACCTATGCAGGACAAGTGTTTCGCCGCCAGGAGCATGACCCAGAACGTGCCAATGAATTTGTGCAGGTCGGCTATGAGGTCTTTGACCGCACCGACCCGGCGGACGCGGATGCTGAGGTCTTTGCGCTGTTTCAGCTGCAATTGCGCGGCCTCGAGCTGCGGGTCGCCACCGGGGATATCGGCATCCTGATGGCCGCCGTCGAGGGGCTCAACACCACCGAGGTGCGCAAGGCGGCGTTGCGGCGTCACATCTGGCGCCCACGCCGGTTCCGCGCTCTTCTGGATCGTTTTGCCGGACGCACGCCGATGTCGGAGAGCCGCAAGAAGCTTTTGTCGACCACCGGTCCGCTGACCGGCAGCGCGCCGGAGATTGGCAAACGCCGCACCGCCGAGATCGACGCACGGGTCGAGACCCTGCGCGCGGATGCAGGCGCGCCGCCAATCTCTGAACATGAGATGGAGGCGCTGGAGGCCTTGCTCGCGGTACGTGAAACGGTTCCTTATGCGCTTGAGCAAATGCGCGATATCGCCGTTGATCTACCGGCTATCCTGCCTGCCCTTGAACGTTTGGAGGCCCGCTCGGCGGCGATGAAGGCCCGTGGGATTGCAATCGATCAGCTGGATTTCGAGGCTGCATATGGGCGCACATCGATGGAATACTACGACGGCTTCGTGTTTGGCTTTTATGCGGAGCGCCGCCCGGATCTACCACCGATCGCGACAGGGGGGCGCTATGACGCTCTCACGCGCTATCTGGGGCAAGGGGATGAGATCCCTGCCGTGGGCGGTGTCATCCGCCCCGACCTGATCCTGGCTCTGGAAGGGGAGGCCGAGGCATGAGCATCAAACTCGGTGTGCCGTCCAAGGGACGGCTGATGGAGAAAACCTTCGACTGGTTTGCAAAACGCGGTATCACCCTGTCTCGGACCGGTTCTGATCGCGAATACGCCGGCGCAGTAGAAGGCGTTGAGGGCGTAGACCTGGTTCTGCTCTCTGCTGGCGAAATCCCACGAGAGCTGGCTGCTGGACGTATCCACCTGGGTGTGACCGGTACGGACCTCGTGCACGAGAAGCTGCCGCGCTGGGAACAGCAGGTCGAAGAGCTCGAGCCTATGGGCTTTGGTGAGGCGGATTTGATCCTTGCGGTGCCGCAGTTCTGGATCGATGTGGACACGCTCGAAGATCTCGATGCGGTCGCTGCGGCGTTTCGCCGAACCCATGGTCACCGCCTGCGGATTGCGACGAAGTACCACCGTTTGATCCGCGAGTTCCTCGCAGATGCCGGAGTTGCGGACTATCAGTTGATTGACAGCCAGGGCGCAACCGAGGGGACTGTGAAGAACGAAACGGCGGAAATGGTCGCGGATATTACCTCCACCGGTGAAACTCTGCGCGCAAACCACCTCAAGATCCTCTCGGATGGGTTGGTACTGCGCAGTCAGGCAACGCTGTGGCGCAGCCGCGTTGCAAAATGCACGCCTGAAGAGAAGCAAACCCTGCAAACGCTTTTGACAAAGATTGAAGGCTAAACTGGGATGCGAGGCTCTGCCTCGCGCTCCGGGATATTTCTCGTTAGAAGAAGGAAGGCTGCGGGATCCGCGGCCTTTCTTGCTTCTTCTGACCTCAAATATCCTGGGGTGAACTGGCCGTTAGGCCAGGAGGGGCAAAGCCCCTGCAGCCTTTGCGTCAGATCACGCCCATTTCCGCAAGCGCTTGAGAGAGCTCGGCGGGGAGAGGCTCTTCGCTTTCGCGTCCCTCTGGCAGGTCCGCGGGGGTGTCCTCGGGCTTGAGATAGCGCCAGCCCTGGAAGGGGCGTTTCGGGGCTGTGTGGGTGCGATGGACCTCTGGGTCGAGTACGATGGCGCAGCGTCTGATATCATCGTCCCCAAAGACCTCGTCCATGCGGATGATGCGCTGCCGACATTGGATCAGTCCTTTGATGACCCAGTAGATGGATCCCCCATCAACGATCTCGGACTCTCGCTTCGGCCACATGCGAGTGATGTGGCGCGGCAAACCATCCGGCCAGCGCCGGGCGTAACTCTGTTGCCAGTCCAAGAGGCTCTCGACACTTTCAGAGCCGACGGAGAGCTTTACGAGATTGATATGCTTGTCCATGGGGGTGTCCAGAGTCGTCTGCTTTGATGTCGTCATATTGTAGCTCTGGCCACTAAAACAACAAGCTCTGGTGCGTAAAACCTGTGTTGACCGAAGCCCAGTGCCGTGAGGCCTGCGCGGTTTCGATCAAGGCGAGGTTGGGTGCGGTCTCCCCGGCGCAGGTCTTGCAGGCAGGGGAGACCGGACAGATCAGCTTTCTTCGTCCTCAGACGCGACGTCTGCGAGTTCGTCGAGGGACACGTTGTCCTCATCGTCGTCATCGTCCAGAACGTCGTCACCGAGATCCATATCGACCGCATCGTCATCATCATCGAGCACCGCATCATCGGAATCGGTGTTCTGTTTGGCCTTCAGGCTTGCGGCGTCTTCGGCGTCGGCTTCGATCATACGGCTCTTGGTGGTGTCGATTTCGACGACCTCACCAGTGTAGGGGCTGATGATCGGGTTGTTGTTCAGGTCGTAGAACCGTTTGCCAGTGGTCGGGCAAACGCGTTTCGTACCCCATTCTTCCTTGGGCATGTGGATTCCCTTATAAAATAGCGTGAGTCGGTGAGACGATTCAGGTGCCTTGCCATATGCTGTCTACCCTGTCAAAGCCTTTGCTCGCCTGTGGCACATGAGGAGAAATGTGATGCCGGAACTGAGCCTCTCGGGAGAGCCGGAAGTGCGGGTGACTTTGCGTCGCTCTGCGCAGGCTCGGCGCATGTCGCTCCGGATCTCTTCGCTCGACGGGCGCGTGACCCTAACCCTGCCCAAACGGGTCTCGGAACGGGAGGGGCGGGCGTTTCTGTTGGAAAAGGAAGACTGGATTCGCAGTCACTTGGCCCGGCAGCCGGAACGGATCGATGTTGGCATCGGGATATCTCTCCCCATTGAAGGGCGCACGATCACCATAAAGGCCGGGGCAGGGCGTCGGGTGCGGCACGCGGAGGATACGCTTGTGGTTCCGGAGCCTGCACCTGCACGGCGGCTCGAGCGATACCTGCGTGAGCTGGCGCGCGACCGGTTGGCGGCGGCGTCGGATCTCTATGCGGAAAGGCTGGGGCGGCGGTACAGCAGCCTCACCCTGCGCGACACGCGATCCAGATGGGGGTCGTGTTCCTCTGCAGGTGGCTTGATGTATTCTTGGCGGCTCATTCTCGCGCCGCCGGACATCCTCCACTATGTCGCCGCCCATGAGGTGGCACATCTCAAGGAGATGAACCACTCACGCGCGTTCTGGGCCACGGTTGAGGATATCCATGGAGACTATCGCGACCAACGGCACTGGCTGCAAACCGAGGGCAACGCGCTGCATCGCTACCGGTTTGAGGAAAACGTCGAGAGGGATTGATCTTCTGACGTTTTGTGATCACATGCTGCGTCATGGACAAGCTGCTGACGGGCAACCGGCCCACTGCCGAAAATACGGGGTCCGCGCATGATCGCGTCTACCGCGCCTTGCGGACCCGGATCATGCATGGGGCGATTGCGCCCGGAGCATCGCTGACCCTGCGTGGAATCGGCAAGGAATATGATGTCTCGATGACCCCGGCGCGCGAGGCGGTGCGCCGGCTGGTGGCCGAGGGCGCGTTGTTTCTCTCTTCTTCCGGTCGGGTCTCCACGCCAGAGCTCTCCAATGAGCGGATCGAGGAGCTGGCAGCCCTTCGGGCGCTGATCGAGGTGGAACTTGCCTCGCGGGCGCTGCCACGGGCGCATATGGCGCTGATCGACCGGCTGCAGGCGATCAATGGGACCGTCGCAGAGATGATCTCTAAACGTGATGCGGTGGGCTATATTCGCACCAATCTCGAATTTCATCGCACGCTCTATCTGCGTGCGCAGGCGCCAGCGATGCTGGCCATGGCCGAAACAGTCTGGCTGCAACTGGGGCCGACCATGCGGGCGCTTTATGGTCGTCTGGGCCGGACCGAACCGCCGCAGAACCACAAGCTGATCATTGCCGCGCTCAAGGCGGGTGACGAGCCGGGGCTACGGCTCGCGTTGCGCACGGATGTGACACAAGGGCTACGGCTTCTGGCGGGCTAGATTTGAGGCAGGCGTTTCCGAAGCGTGGTCTGTGTGTTCAAATTTTGGCAACGTAGCGCTGCCGAACTGTGTCTTGTGAAGATCGCGGGATCTGTGCAGTCTCTGCCCAAACGCTGCGAGCGAGGAAGACATGGGCGCCAATCCCCTGAGACAGAGCCTTCTGCAAGAGGTGCGTGATCTTTTTGCGCAGGAGCCAGCCCTGCGCGGCCTCTACGGCTATGACCCCGATCAGGTCGGTACCGTGCCTGCGTTGTTCGCTGCGGTGCTTTCCTCCAGTTCGCCCGACCCAAAGCTGCGGGATCTGGTGCGTGACCTTGCTCTTAAGGTTTTTGAAACTGGGTCTGAGCTTGTGGAGGTTATTCTGGACGATTTGCTGGCAACAACCGCCCGGGATGAGGCCGAGAGTGCTGCGCAGGTGCTGCACAGCGCGCATGGGTTTCAGGCGCTGATGTCCTACCGTCTGACCCGCGCGCTCTGGCTTGATGGGCGGCAAACGCTTGCGCTGGCGCTCAAGCTTCAGTTTACCCGCGTGTTCTCGGTCGAGATCTGGCCTCAGGCCCAAATCGGACGCGGGGTCTGGGTGGATCACGGGCTTGGGCTGGTGATTGGCCAGGCCGCCGTGATCGAGGACGACGTCTGCCTCTGGCATGGCGTCACGCTGGGATCGAACTTCGTCGATATGGGCGAGGCCCGCCACCCAACCCTGCGCCGTGGCGTTGTGGTGGGAGCCGGCGCGACCCTCCTTGGTCCGATCGAGATCGGTGCCGGCGCGACCATCGCAGCCGGCGCGGTCGTCACCCGCGATGTGCCCGCGGGCCATGTGGTTGCGGGGCCACCCGCGTCAGATCGGGGTGTCGGTCGCTTCGCGGGCTTCACACCTTTGCAGCAACTCAGGGGGCAAGACAGATGACCACACTTGGCATAGATCATCCGCTTGTCTGTGTGCGCGATCTGGCCGCGAAGCGCGCGACGTATCAAAGCCTCGGCTTTTTGATGAAGCCCCCGGGGATGCACCCTTGGGGCACCTCGACGGCGCTGGTGATCTTTCGAAACCAGCTTCTTGAGCTGGTCAGTATTGAGGATGAGAGCCTGCTGGATGGCTATGCAGCGGGATCATTCCGCTTTGGCCGTCATGTCGAGGCGTGGCTGGCAGAGCGCGAAGGGGTCTGCCTTTCTGCACTCAATTCAATGGATGCTGAGGCGGATGAGGCAGCAGTGCTGGCGCGCGGTGGCAGCTGTGCTGGCACGGTTGAATTCGGGCGCGACGTGGTGCGCGATGATGGCACGCCGGATCGT
Organism: Ruegeria sp. TM1040; assembly: GCF_000014065.1. Lineage (NCBI taxonomy): Bacteria > Pseudomonadati > Pseudomonadota > Alphaproteobacteria > Rhodobacterales > Roseobacteraceae > Ruegeria > Ruegeria sp. TM1040. The sequence continues at coordinate 537,502 of NC_008044.1, forward strand.
ACCAAGACCACGCTCAAGATTTTCCCGCATGCGGGGTTGCCGCGCCTCAGCATGTTTGCCTGCCAGCAACATCGCCGCGACCTGATCGAGTTTCCTGATTGGATGGATCATCCCAATGGGGCACATGGCTTTGCCTCTGCGACCATCCTTGCCGCGCCTTCGGATCAGGGCAGGGTGCGCGATTGGCTGTCCGTGCTCCACGGAGCTGACGCGGTACGGGACACCGACTGGGGATTTGAGGTTGCAACAACCAATGGGCGGTGGCGCGTGGTTAGCCGGGCCACCGCGCCTGCGCTCTTGGGAAAGCTGCCCGACGGGCTCGCGTCCGATGGCGCGCCATCGGTGATCTCGCTCGACATACGCTGCCATGCGCTGTCACAGCTTCGCCCCTTCGTCGAGGCAGGAGAGTTCGTCTGCCAGGACGTCAATGGGGCCTTGGTGCTGACAGAGGTTGCGCGTCTGGGTGGCATCCTTCTGAGTTTTCACGAAATACCAAAGGTTTGAGAGAGAGCATGTTCGACACGACGCATATCGAAGAGGCCATCGCCCTGCGCCATGACCTTCATCGCCACCCAGAGTTGGGGTTCGAAGAGCATCGCACCTCCGAGATCATCGCGGGCCTTTTGCACGGCTGGGGCTGGCGTGTGCATCGTGGTCTCGCAGGGACAGGGGTTGTTGCGCAGATGGGGCAGGGGGAACCGGTCATAGGTCTGCGCGCCGATATTGATGCATTGCCGATGGAGGAGGCTACAGGGCTGGCCTATGCCTCGGGGACGCCCGGCAAGATGCATGCCTGCGGTCATGATGGTCACACCGCGATGTTGCTGCTGGCTGCGCGCAAGATCGCCGAAGAGGGCGTGGCCACAGGCACGGTAACGCTGATCTTCCAACCCGCAGAGGAGAATGATGGCGGCGCACGGGTCATGATTGAACAGGGGCTGTTTCGCGAGTTTCCGGTCGATCAGGTCTATGGCATTCACAACTGGCCGGGGCTCGCGCCAGGGCGCATGGTGGCGCGTGACGACAAGATGATGGCGGCCTTTGCCGTCTTTGAGATCGAGGTTGCCGGGCAGGGTGGGCATGGCGCAATGCCGGAGCAATCGGATGGGGTCATCGCGGCTGCAGCGGCGATGGCGTCGACGTTGCAGGAAATTCCTGCCCGCGCTTTGTCGCCGCTGGAGCCGGGCGTGGTCTCGGTGACGCAGATCCATTCCGGATCGGCGTGGAATGTCTGCCCTGACCGTGCGGTCTTGCGCGGGACCGCGCGCTGGTTCGATCCCGCTGCTGGCGATACGATTGAGGCCCGTCTGACACAGGTGGCGAACGCCTGCGCCGCCGCACAGGGGTGCAGCGCGCGTATTGATTACCAGCGTCGCTATCCCGCGACGATCAACTCTGCTGTCGAGGCCGCTGCGGCGCGCGCGGTGGCCGCCGAGATGGGGCTTGAGACAGCCAATGTGGCACCGAGCATGGCATCAGAGGATTTTGCCTTTATGCTCAACGAGGTGTCCGGCGCCTATATCTGGCTTGGAGCGGCGCGCGACGGAGAAAATCCGGGTCTGCACTCAGCCAAATTTGATTTCAATGATGCCGTGCTCCCAGTCGGGGCCGAGTTCTGGGTGCGGCTGGCCCGCCGCCAGCTGGCGACCTGATGGACGCGCTTGAGACAAAGTTCCTGCGCGAGTTTCTCGCGGTGGCGCATGAAGGTTCGATCCGGCGCGCGGCAGACCGGCTCAACGTGGTGCCTTCTGCAATTTCGCGCAAGATTGCCGAGGCCGAGGCGCGGCTCGGGGTCACGCTGTTTGAACGCAGCTCCAAGGGGGTTGTCCTCACCGAGGCCGGGGAACTCTTGCGCGAGCACGCGCAACACATGCGGGACGAGCAGACCTACCTGCTGGATCAGATCGGCCATTTTCGCGACGGGCGCAGCCAGATCGTGCGTATTGCAACAGGCGAGGGGTTTGCCGCTGACCTGATGGGCAAGGGGCTGTTGGGGCTGACGCGCGCGCATCCCGAGCTTCGGTTTATTGTCGACCACGCGGGCACGGATGAGATCCAGCGCAAGGTCATCGAGGGTGAAAGCGACATCGGCATTGCCTATAACCCCCTGATCACAGACGCGACCCGATCACTGGCCCAAGCGCGGCAATCGCTCTGTGTGATCGCCCCGACGCACTCGCCTTTGGCCCAGCGAAAGAGCGTGACCCTTGCCGAGGTGCTGGAGCATCCGGTGGCGATGCTCAATGCCGGCTATGCCATCCGGCATCTGGTCGGGCAGGCAGCTGCGGACCGGGGGTTGGCGCTGCGGGTACAGGCGGAGATGGCCTCGATCCCGTTGCTGATCCACTATGTCTGCGCGGGGGTCGGGATCAGCTTTCTGCCGCGCTTTTGCGCCACCAGTCAGGCTGAACGCGGCGATCTGGCGGTACTCGACATCGAAGAATCCTCGCTGCAGCAGGTCAGCACCCATCTGATGGTGCGCGCGCGCCGACGCCTGCCAAAGTCGGTGGCATTGGTGGCACGATATCTCGCCGAGAATATGCAGGCCTTTCGCGACTGACCGCACAATGCGTTGCTATGATGGCAACGCATTGTGCGCAAACGACCATCTTCCTGAGATCACCCTAGCTGCGGTTTCCTGATGTAAAGCGCCCAAGGTGGGGCGGTGCAGCAGGGAACACAGATGGTAGCAACACAGAACAAACGGGCCGGGGTGATCGGCCTCGGTGCAATGGGATTGGGCATGGCGCGCAGTCTCTTGAAGGCGGGTTTTGCCGTGTCTGGATATGACCCGGCAGAGACCGCTCGCGAAAACGCGGCGGCGGCGGGTGTTTGGCTCACCGCTGACACGGATGCTGTCTTTGCCGACTGCGATGTGATCGTGCTCTCCCTGCCGACCGCGCAGCATGTACTCGCTGTTGTGCAAGCGGCTCAGGCTGCGGGACATTTGGCGCAGACTGGCGCTGCGCGGGTGATCGTGGACACCTCCACCTCCGAGGCCGCGACGAGCCGGACTCTCGCCGCAGAGCTCTCAGCCCTAGGGCACGGCTTTCTGGACGCCCCTGTGAGCGGAGGTCCAGCCGGGGCGGCCTCGGGACAGCTTTCGGTGATGCTCGGCGGCGAGACGCAGTGGCTTGAGGCCGCGCGCCCGGCGCTGGAGGCCATGGCTGCAAAGATCCTGCATGTCGGCCCGAGTGGGGCAGGCAACGTGGCCAAGCTCGTGAACAATATGTTGGTTGCAAATCATATGGTGACCACCCTTGAGGCGCTGCGTTTGGGCGAAGCGGCGGGTGTGGCCGCAAAAGAGATGCTCGAAGTGGTGAATTCCGCGACCGGACGCAGCGCGATTTCGGAGGTTCACTATCCCAACTGGGTGTTGCCGCGAAGCTTTGACAGCGGGTTCTCTGCAGGGCTGATGCGCAAGGATCTTCGTCTCGCACGTGCGCTGGCGGCAGAGGTCTCTGTGGCGACCCCGATGGCTGACCGCGTCGCCGAGCTCTGGGCTGAAACCCAATCGGGCCTGAGCGATAGCGATGATTTTATGCGCATGGGGGACCCGCAAGTCGATCGCCTGAGCGCCAAGGAGGAACAGGCATGACAAAAGAAATGATCGACATCACGGGCCGTGTGGCGACCCTGTTGCGCGACCTCACAGGCACGTCGGAGGTCCGCTCATATGTCGGGGGGGAACTGGTTCAGGGGAGCGGCGCTGAACTGGAGCTTACCGATCCGGCCAGCGGAGTGGTCTTTGCCCGGTATCGCGATGCAGGTCCCGATGTGGTTGCGCGTGCGGCAGAGGCCGCGCAGGTGGCACAGAAAATCTGGTATGCCAAAACCGCGTCAGAGCGTGGGCGCATCCTCTTTGAGATCGGGCGCCAGATCCGCCAGCATGCCGCCGCGCTCTCGGAGCTTGAGGCGTTGTCGTCAGGCCGTCCCATGCGAGACACAGGCGGTGAGCCTGCCCGAATGGCGGAGATGTTTGAATACTATGCAGGCTGGTGTGACAAGATCACCGGTGATGTGATCCCGGTGCCTTCGAGCCATTTGAACTACACTCGCCAGGAACCGCTCGGCGTGGTGGCGCAGATCACGCCCTGGAACGCTCCACTCTTTACCTGTTGCTGGCAGGTGGCGCCCGCGATCTGCGCGGGCAATGCGGTCATGATCAAGCCGTCGGAACTGACGCCGCTTACTTCGGTGGTGATCGGGATCTTGTGTGAAAAAGCGGGCGCTCCCAAGGGATTGGTCAATGTGATCGCGGGGGATGGGCCCGGGTCGGGGCAAGCGATGATCGCGCACCCGGAGACCGCGCTTGTGGTCTTTGTTGGGTCGGCAGAAGCAGGCAGCAAGATCGCCGCCGCGGCTGCTAAACGCCTGATCCCTTCAGTGTTGGAACTTGGTGGCAAGTCCGCCAATATCGTTTTTGACGACGCCGATATTGACCGCGCCGTGGTGGGCGCGCAGGCAGCGATCTTTGCCTCTTGTGGCCAAAGTTGCGTGGCGGGGTCACGCCTCTTGGTGCATCGCTCCGTACAGACTGAGGTGGTGGAGAAACTCTCTGCTGCTGCAGCGCGTATCCCCGTGGGTGACCCGATGGATCCTGCGACACAGGTCGGGCCCGTCAACAACCTGCGCCAATGGAACAAGATAGACACAATGGTCCAAGCCGCGACCCGTGCCGGGGCCAGTGTCGCCAGCGGTGGTGGCAAGCCTGCAGCGCTCGCGGCATCGGGCGGGTTCTTTTACGCGCCTACGGTGCTAGATGCAGTCACGCCGCAGATGGAGATCGCCAATGAGGAAGTCTTTGGCCCGGTGGTTTCGGTGCTGCCCTTCGACGATGAGGAGGAGGCCATTCAGCTTGCGAATGCGACACCCTATGGCTTGGCCGGGGCGGTCTGGACCCGAGACGTGGGGCGGGCACACCGGGTCGCGGGCGCTGTACGCGCGGGCACCTTCTGGATCAACAGCTACAAGACCATCAATGTGATGTCGCCTTTTGGCGGGTTCGGGCGCTCTGGCTATGGACGTTCCTCCGGGCGCGAGGCGCTCTCGGCTTACACGCAGACCAAATCCGTATGGGTCGAAACAGCTGAAAACCCGGCCCAAGGCTTTGGCTACGCGCCGGGCTGACGCCAAAGCTCATCGCTCCCCCCAGACAGTTCATCGGCACCCGCCTTGCAAGGGGGCCGTTGCTAAATTCACGCGCCTCTGAGAGTGCGGGCGCAGATCGAAATGACAGGAAGTATATTCATGAATATCAAGCACATCGTCCTAGATTGGCGATTGCACCTGAGTGCGGTTGTCATCACGGTAGTCGCCGAGGCCATCGGCGTTGTCAAAGTTCCCATCGGCTTTGGAGCGATCCTGCTGCTGCCGTTGCTTTATGCTTTTGTGCTGGGGCTTTTGATCAACCCCAATGTCGTGGGTGCGGCAAAGGTCTGGATCTCGGATCGCAACGTGAAGGCTGCCTCTCCGATGATTGTGATCGCGATCATGCCCTTCATTGCCAAATTTGGCACCATTATCGGCCCCTCGATGGAGACCATCATTGCCGCCGGGCCAGCGCTGATCCTGCAGGAGCTTGGGAACCTCGCCACTATCGTGCTCGCCTTTCCGGTGGCGGTGCTTGTGTTGCGCATGGGCCGAGAGTCGATTGGCGCCTGTTTCTCTGTCGCGCGCGAACCCAATATCGCGATCATCGCGGATAAATACGGTCTCAAAAGCCAGGAGGGCGCTGGGGTCATGGGCGTCTATGTGATCGGCACGCTCTTTGGCACGTTCATCTTTGGCATTCTGGCGTCGATCCTCGCCACCACCGGGATGTTTTCCATTGAAGCGCTCGCCATGGCCTGCGGTATCGGCTCCGGGTCGATGATGGCGGCTTGTTCTGGTGCCCTCGCCAGTGCTGTGCCCGAAATGAAAGACCAGATCCTCGCGCTGGCGGGCGCCAGTAATGTACTGACCTACGCCACCGGCATGTATCTTTGTGTCTTCGTCGCACTGCCGGTGACTGAAAAACTTTATGATTGGCTGGGTTCCAAAGAAACCACGGCCCCACAGGCGGGAGAATAATCATGAGCGAGACGCAGTTTTTCGAAGATCCGACAGTTGAGCAGAAACTGGGCCTTGGCGTGCATGCTGCGGCGTTGATTGTCGTGTGCGTGGTGGTGCTCGTGGGCAATACCGTGGCCACTGACAACAGCCTGCCCGACGGGCTGGTCGGGCTCATTGTGTTGTGGCTGATCTCTATGGTGGGGCTGACGCTGACCGAGATCGTCCCGTTCAAACTGCCTTCGGTGGCGTGGATTTCGCTTGTCGGCATCATTGCAACCTTGCCCTGGACCCCCGGCAGCGCCTGGGTGCTGGATAAGGTTGCGCATGTAAACTTCCTGACGCTCGCAACCCCGTGTTTGGCCTATGCGGGTATCGCGATTGCCAAACGCGAGATCGACATTGCCAAGACCTCGGGCTGGAAAATTGCGGTGGTTGCGGTTCTGGTGATGACAGGCACCTACGTGGGCTCGGCCGTCGTGGCGCAGATGTTCCTCTGATCTCGTGCTCTCGCCCTTGTCTTGCCGGGTGCAAATCGGGCGGGGCAAGGGCGGATTGCTCTAGGGTGGCCTCACGTGCCACCGCACAGGAGACAAAAAAGCCGCCAGCGGGAACCCCGCGGCGGCTTTCGTGTTTTGAGGACCAGTCCCTCAGAAATCCCAGTCGTCATCCTCGGTCGCAACTGCCTTGCCGATCACATAGCTTGAGCCGGACCCGGAAAAGAAGTCGTGGTTTTCATCCGACCCCGGCGACAGTGCGGCCATGATTGCCGGATTGACGCGGCAGGTCTCTTCCGGGAACAGGGCCTCAAAGCCAAGGTTCTGCAGCGCCTTGTTGGCGTTATAGTGCAGGAAGTTCTTCACATCCTCTGTGAGCCCAAGCCCATCATAGAGCTGCTCTGTGTAGCGCGCCTCGATATCATAGAGGTCAAACAGCAGACCAAAGGCAAAATCCTTCAGCTCCTTGCGCTCAGCCTCGCTGGCGCGCTCCAGGCCGCGCTGGAACTTGTAGCCGATGTAATAGCCGTGAATGGCCTCGTCGCGAATGATCAGACGAATGAGGTCTGCGGTGTTGGTCAGGCGCGCGCGGCTCGACCAGTGCATCGGCAGATAGAAGCCCGAATAGAACAGGAAGCTCTCAAGGAACACGCTGGCGATCTTTTTGCGCAGCGGCGAGGCGGTGGCGTCATATTCGCCGAGGATCAGACGCGATTTGGCCTGCAGATGCTCGTTTTCGGCCGACCAGCGGAAGGCTTCATCCACCTCGGTGGTCTGACAGAGGGTCGAAAACACCGAGGAATAAGACCGCGCATGCACCGCCTCCATGAAGGAGATGTTGCTCAGCACAGCCTCTTCATGCGGGGTGATCGCGTCCTGCATCAGGGTCGGCGCGCCCACGGCATTCTGGATTGTATCCAGAAGCGTGAGGCCAGTGAACACCCGAATGGTCAGGGTCTGCTCGTCCGGTGTGAGCTGGGACCAGGACTGGATGTCATTGGACAGCGGCACCTTTTCAGGCAACCAGAAGTTTACGGTCAACCGGTTCCAGATCTCGAGATCCTTGTCGTCCTGAAGCCGGTTCCAGTTGATCGCTTTGGGGACAGCGCGGGCTTGGGTCATATCTTTCATACACTCGATCTCAGCAGCTTGGGGGCAAGGCCCCTTCATCTTTTCCAAAATACCTCGGGGGAGGCCACGGAGGTGGCCGGGGGCAGAGCCCCCACCCGATTTACAGCGAACAGGACACGCAGCCTTCGACTTCGGTGCCTTCGAGGGCCTGCTGGCGCAGGCGGATGTAGTAGATCGTCTTGATCCCCTTCTTCCACGCGTAGATCTGCGCGCGGTTGATGTCGCGGGTCGATGCTTCCGCCGGGAAGAACAGGGTCAGTGAAAGCCCCTGATCCACATGCTGTGTCGCAGCCGCATATGTGTCGATGATCGCCTCAGGCCCGATTTCATAGGCATCGCGGTAATATTCGAGGTTGTCATTGGTCATATAGGGCGCGGGATAGTAGACGCGACCGATCTTGCCTTCCTTGCGGATCTCGATCTTTGCGGTGATCGGATGGATCGAGGAGGTGGCATAGTTGATATAGCTGATCGAGCCGGTGGGCGGCACCGCCTGAAGGTTGCGGTTATAAAGCCCGTGCTTCATCACCTTGTCGCGCAGCGCTTCCCAGTCCTTGCGGGTGGGGATCTCGACACCTGCGGTCTCAAACAGCTCTTTCACCCGGTCGGTTTCCGGCAGCCAGTCCTTCTCGACATATTTCTCAAAGAAGCTGCCATCGGCATAGGCCGAGTCTTCAAACCCTTTGAACTTGGATTTCTTTTCCTTTGCCAAGGCGTTCGAGGCGCTGATCGCGTGATACAGAACCGTGCAGAAGTAGATATTGGTGAAATCCACACCTTCTGCGCTGCCGTAATGGATGCGCTCGCGGGCGAGGTATCCATGCAGGTTCATCTGACCAAGACCAATTGCGTGGCCTTCTTCGTTGCCCTTGCGGATGGAAGGTACGGAGTCGATGCTCGACATTTCCGACACTGCATTGAGCGCGCGGATCGCGGTGCCCACAGTGCCTGCCAGATCGCCACCGTCCATCGCACGGGCGATGTTCATCGAGCCAAGGTTGCAGGAAATATCCGTGCCCATCTGCTCATAGGACAGGTCGTCATTGAATTTGGACGGCTCGTTGACCTGCAGGATCTCCGAGCAGAGGTTCGACATCGCGATGCGGCCCGCAATCGGGTTTGCGGCATTCACCGTGTCCTCGAACATGATGTAAGGGTAGCCGGACTCGAACTGGATCTCGGCAATGGTCTGGAAGAACGCGCGCGCGTTGATCTTCTTTTTGCGGATCTGCGGGTTGTCCACCATCTCGTGATATTTCTCGGTGACCGAGATTTCCGAGAAGGCCTGACCGTAGACCTTTTCCACGTCATGCGGCGAGAACAGATACATGTCCTCGTTTTTCTTGGCGAGCTGGAAGGTGATGTCGGGGATCACCACGCCAAGCGAGAGCGTCTTGATGCGGATTTTCTCATCTGCGTTTTCGCGCTTGGTATCCAAGAAACGCAGAATATCCGGGTGATGCGCGTTCAGATAGACCGCGCCCGCGCCCTGGCGTGCGCCCAGCTGGTTGGCGTAGGAAAAGCTGTCCTCAAGAAGCTTCATCACCGGGATGACGCCCGAAGACTGGTTCTCGATGCCCTTGATCGGGGCGCCGTGTTCACGAATGTTGGTCAGCATCAAGGCCACGCCACCGCCGCGTTTGGAGAGCTGCAGCGCCGAGTTGATGCCGCGTCCGATCGACTCCATGTTGTCTTCGAGACGCAAGAGGAAGCAGGACACAAACTCGCCACGGGCTTTTTTGCCGGCATTGAGGAAGGTTGGCGTAGCAGGCTGGAAACGACCGTCGATGATCTCCGACATCAGCTTCATCGCGAGCTTTTCATCGCCGCGTGCCAGCGTCAGCGCGTTCATCACCACACGATCTTCATAGCGCTCGAGATAGCGCTGCCCGTCACGGGTCTTGAGCGTGTAGGAGGTGTAGTATTTGAACGCCCCGAGGAAGGACGGGAAGCGGAACTTCTTGGCGTAGGCCGCATCCCAGATCTTGCGGTGGAAGTTGCGGGAATACTGATCCAGCACCTCCGGCTCGTAATAGCCTTTCTCGACGAGGTAGCCGAGCTTTTCATCCAGCGAGTGAAAGAACACGGTGTTCTGGTTCACGTGTTGCAGGAAATACTGCCGGGCCGCCATACGGTCGGCGTCGAACTGGATGTTGCCCTCGTCGTCATAGAGGTTCAACATCGCGTTCAGCGCGTGATAGTCGAGATCGGCGGTTACGCTTGCGTCAAGCATGTCTGCTGCTCCTGTGCCGCCCAGAACCGGGCGAGGCCCGCGCGCATGCGGGCGATGTCTGTTTCGGTTCCCGCCAACTCAAAGCGGTAAAGGACGGGGACATTGCATTTCTTGGCGATCACATCCCCCGCGAGGGCAAAGGTGTCACCAAAGTTGCGGTTGCCTCCGGCAATCACACCCCTGAGGAGGGCGCGATTGCGGCTGTTATTCAGAAATTTGATGACCGGTTTTGGCACTGCGCCCCGGCCTTCACCATCGGCAAAGGTTGGCGTCACCAACACATAGGGCGCATCTACTTCGGGGGAAGGCTCCGTCTGCGGCAGCCGCAGAGCCTCGAGCCCCAGTCGCTCCATCAAACGGGCCGTATTGCCCGAACGGGAGGAGTAATAGACAAGCCCGACCACTTACCCGGTCACCTTTTACCTTTACGCCAACTGGCCGATCAAGTCAGGGCGAAAACCAGCCCAGTGCTCTTCGCCAGCGACCACCACGGGTGCCTGACGATAGCCCAGACCCTGCACCATTTCCAGAGCAGCGGCATCTTCTGTCAGATCAACGAGGTCAAAAGAGATCCCTTTCGCCTCAAGAGCGCGGGTGGTGGCGGTGCACTGCACGCAGGCAGGTTTTGAATAGACAGTGATGCTCATCTGCAAGATCCCCTCAGGTGTTGTCCTTCTGGGCGGAGAGGCCACGGCAGCCGACACCGGTTCCGGTGTCAGATGACGCGTCCGGGCCCACCGCCGCGGTCGTCGTGTGTCGTGCTCTGGCAGGTCTCCTGGCTTCGCGGCTCAAACGCCCCCTCCCGCCTTCCCAACGCAGCGATGCGTCAGTGGCACGGGCAGGGCTTGCCGCTTACAGTTGCGGGGGCAGCACCGGATTTTCACCAGTTTCCCTCTTCGCTTGCGAGTCGCCTCGAAAGAACCAAAGCAACACGATATTGATGCAGATGCGCGAAATGGTCAATATATGGTGTAGGGCGCGGTGGTTTTTGTTTTCCACAGGGCAGGGTGTTCGCCCGCGGTTTCTTTGTGGCTGCAATGTAAGGGGATCGGCAAATTCGCACACCCTTACCCCCATCTTTATCCACAGTCTTGGATCAGACGGGCCGTGTGAAATTGTCGCGCAGCTGTGTCCTGCAAGACATACTGCATAGAAAGACGCCTCCGGCGCACGCCGCCCCGGTCCTCACGCCCCGCGATTGCGAGAATGCTGATGGGCTCTGGCGAGTGGGGTGAGCCAGTGCTCGCGCCGGTCTGTCCATAGCTCATAGGTCGGCGTGAACTGGTTTGGCTGATCCATTGCTCCGAGATGGAGCTCCACCTCACCTTCGCTGCATGAATAGACCGATGATCCGCATCTCGGGCAAAAATGGCGGCCCTGATATTGTTGCGTCTGGCCGAATACTTCGACCGCCTCAGCCGGGTAAACCGCCGCGGCCCAGAACACCGCACCATGGTGCTTGCGACAATCCATGCAGTGACACAGGCCGACACCGATGGGGGACCCGGAGGCTCTGACGCGGATATCGCCGCACAGGCAGCTTGCAGTGACCTCGGACATGGTGGACCTCCTCAGCGCATGAGGGCTCAGCTTGCCTGGTGGTCTGCTCCGGTCAAGGCAAACCTGGCACGGGTGCGATTGGCAAAGGCCACCAGTGTCAGCATCACTGGAACCTCGACCAGTACGCCAACCACGGTTGCGAGCGCCGCCCCGGAGTGAAGCCCAAAGAGGCTGATCGCGACAGCCACCGCCAGTTCAAAGAAATTCGACGTCCCGATCAGCGCGCAGGGTGCTGCGATCCGATGTGGCACCCGCAGCGCATAGGCGGCGCCATAGGCGAGAAAGAAGATCCCGTAGCTCTGGATCAGGATGGGCACGGCGATCATCGCAATCACGCTCGGGCGGTCCAGAATGACCTGACCTTGCAGGCCAAACAGGATCACCACCGTTGTGATCAGCCCCAGCATCGAGAGCGGTTTGATCCGTGCGAGAAAGGCCGTGATACGCGCCTCTTCCGCCAAACGGTTGCGGGTCCAGAGACCGGCCATCAGCGGCAGAGCAACAAACAGCACCGCCGACAGGATCAGCGTGCTCCATGGCACCTCAATGTCCGTGACACCCAAGAGAAAGGCCACGATAGGGGCAAAGGCCACCACCATGATGAGATCGTTCACCGAGACTTGCAGCAGGGTGTAGCTTTCGTCGCCCCGGGTGAGTTGCGACCACACAAAAACCATCGCGGTGCAGGGCGCGGCCCCCAAAAGGATCAGCCCCGCGATATACTGCTGTGCGTCTTGTGGCTCCAGAAAGGGCGCAAAGACCACCTCGAAGAACAGCACGCCAAGTGCGGCCATGGTAAAGGGTTTGATCAGCCAGTTGACCACCAGCGTGATCGCAAGGCCCTTGGGCTGGCGCGCCACATCTCGTAGGCTTCGTGGGTTCACGCCAATCATCATCGGGTAAACCATGGCCCAGATCAGTGCCGCGACCACTAAATTGACACGGGCCACCTCCAGCGCGGCGATGGCCTCCATCACGCCGGGGGCCAGACTGCCAAGCGCAATGCCGGCCGTCATCGCCAATGCCACCCAGAGGCTCAGGTATTTCTCGAAGATGCTCATGCCGTGGCTCTTTCAGATGTAGGGGCAGAGAGGCGCCCTGCAGCCAATGCGCTAAGTGCGATCATCAGGGCTGCGGTGCCAAGGCAGGCCGCGACCCCGCCCAGTTGATAGGTGAGACCAGAAAGCAACGTGCCCAGGAGCCGCCCACCCGCATTGGCCATGTAGTAAAAGCCCACATCCATCGTGACCCGCTCGTCCTTGGAGAAGGCAAGGATCAGGTAGGAATGCAGGGAGGAGTTCACCGCAAAGAGCGCCCCAAACAGCAAGAGGCCGATGACCAGTGTTGCCGTGAGCCAAGGCGCGGGCGCGCCAGACATCACCACGGCCACGGTCAGCGCCGCCGGAACCAACGCCAGCAGGCTCGCCCAGTGCCGCGCGGCGGAAATCAGCTCTGCCTCAGAGCGGCTCGAGGCCCGTAGGATGCGCGGCGCCGCCGCTTGCACCGCCCCGTAGCAGATGATCCAGACTGCCATGAAGCTGCCGATCATGAAGAACGCCGCGCGGTTGCTGGCCTCGGTGCCGTCCGAGATGACGGCGTAGAAGTAGACCGGAATGCCGACCACGAACCACACATCGCGCGCCCCGAAGAGAAACACCCGTGCCGCCGAGAGCCAGTTGATGTTGGCGGACTTGGAGAAGACCTCGGAAAATTTCGCGCCTTTGCGTCCCGTCGGCAGCCCCTTTGGCATCGCGATCAGAACCGCAATCAGGATCGCGGCCAGGATCAGCGCCATTCCGAGCGTGGCCCATGTGAACCCGGCAAGCGCCAGAAGCACCGCGCCCAGCCCAAAGCCCAGCCCTTTGACCGCGTTCTTGGACCCTGTCAGCACCGCAACCCAGCGAAACAGCCCGTCGCCTTCTTTGGGGGCGAGCAGTTTCACGGCAGATTTGGACGCCATCTTGGCCAGATCCTTCGCCACACCCGACAGGCCCTGAACTCCCATCACAAAGGCAACCGACGTGGCGATCTGCCAGCCGGGATCAAGCTGCGTCAATGCAAGCAGCGCCACCACTTGCAGCGCAAGCCCCGCATAAAGTGTGGTCGTCAACCCGAAACGCGCAGCAATCCAGCCCGCCGAGAGGTTGGTGACCATGCCCGCGATCTCGTAGAGTATAAAGAGATAGGCCAGCTGCACCGGGCTGAAGCCCAGCGTGTGAAAGTGCAACAGCACCAACATGCGCAGCGCGCCATCCGTGAGCATGAAGGCCCAATAGGCTGCGGTCACCGCCATATAGGCGGCGAGGCCATTTTGCGCGGGCGATTGGGTCACAGGCTCTCACCCACCATCATCGCCACGTCCACCAGACGATGCGCATAGCCCATCTCATTGTCGTACCACGCATAGATCTTCACCTGCGTTCCGTTCACGACCATGGTCGAAGGCGCATCCACAATAGAGGACCGCGTGTCGTTGGTGTAATCGGCCGAGACCAGCGGGCGCAGCTCATAGCCAAGGATGCCGTCGAGTGCGCCATTGGCAGCCTCCTTGAAAAAGGCATTCACCTCTTCAACGGTGGTGTCGCGCGCGACCTCAAAGACGCAATCCGTGAGTGAGGCATTGAGAAGCGGCACCCGCACGGCGTGGCCGTTCAGCTTCCCTTCTAGCTCCGGGTAGATCAGCGTGATCGCCGTGGCGCTGCCGGTGGTGGTCGGGATCAGCGAGTTGAGCGCCGAGCGCGCGCGCCGCAGATCCTTGGCAGGGCGGTCCACGATGGTCTGGGTATTGGTTACGTCATGGATCGTTGTCATTGATCCGTGTTTGATGCCGATCCCCTCGTGCAGCACTTTGACCACGGGCGCGAGGCAGTTAGTGGTGCAGCTTGCCGCGGTCACAATCCGATGGCGGGACGGGTCATAGATGTCATGATTGACACCCATCACGATATTCGCCGCATCTCCGTCCTTGACCGGGGCAGAGACCACGACCTTTTTTACGCCAGCCTCAAAGTAAGGTGCAAGCTTTGCGTCGGTCTTAAAAACGCCGGTACAGTCGATCACGACATCAACGCCGTCCAGCGGCAGATCCGCAAGATTGGTCTTGTTCAGAACGGGCAGGCGGGTGCCGTCGATGGTGATGCTTTCGGCATCGCATGTGAATTCTGCGTCCCAGCGGCCATGAACCGTGTCAAACTCCAGAAGATGCGCGTGCATTTCAGCATCGCCCACCGCGTCATTGATCCAGGCGATCTGAGCGCCGCGCTCGAGCAGGGGGTTGAGGGCCAGTTTGCCCATCCGGCCGAGGCCATTTACTGCGTAGACGGTCATCTGCTGTCCTTTATATCGATTGGGTCGCGCCCCTTGGGGCTTCAGTGTGTGCGGGCGATGTCGTCAACCGCCCGTTGCAGCGAAATCCGGTCCAGCTCCGTAAAGGGCAGGGCGGCAAAGGCGCGGATCCGGTTCTTGAGCGTGCCATAGGCCTGCTGAAAGGCGAGACTCTGTTCCGCTTCGCTGCCTTCGGCCTTGACCGGGTCAGGCATGCCCCAGTGGCCAGAGATCGGCTGACCTTCCCACGCCGGGCATTCCTCATTGGCGGCGCGATCACAGACGGTAAAGACGAAGTCGAACTTTGGCGCGGTATCCCCGATAAACTCGGAGACGTTCTTTGCGCGCAGCCGGCTCACGTCATGGCCCTTGCTGCGCAACACGTCGAGCGCGACCGGGTTCAGCTCGGAATAGGGGCGGGTGCCCGCCGAGTAGACATTGAACCGCTCGGCGCCCTCGCTGTGCAGGATCGTTTCGGCAAAGATCGACCGGGCAGAGTTGCCGGTACAGATGAAGAGGACATTGTATTTAGAGTCGGGCATGGCGGGGACCTCTGATGTCATGTCTGCAGACGCGGGAACGCAGAGGTCCGGACGGCCACGGCAGCAGTCGAGAAACAGGGCATCAAGCGTTTCGCGCATGCCTGTCATATCGACCTGATAGTTGAGCCATGTGCCCTCGCGGGTTTGCGTCACCAATCCGGCCTGCATCAAAGCAGATAAATATGACGACAATGTACTGGGCTTCACATCCAGCGCTGTCGCGATCTCTCCCGCAGGAACACGGTCGGGATAGCGGCGCATCAAAAGCCGAAACACCATGAGGCGCTGCGGGTGGCCCAGAACGGACAGGCGAAGGGGAATCTCTTTTTCCATATTTCGGGTTTTATCGAAATATTGATGCGGTGCAAGAAAATTCAGCCAGGTCGCACTAGGTGGCCGGAAGCCTTTGCCAAAAGGCCGGTGTTCCGGTTCTGAAAGGCTCCTTGGGCGGAGCAGTCTTAGGGTGCGCCTTGTCGAAGTTCGGGTCATCGGGCCGGGTGGTCGGGAACAGCTAAAAGTTTAACGACCTGCGGAGCGATTCAGAGGATCTTAATCCGGGTAAATGTGGCAGAAAGGACAATTTCTGCCGCTCCGACCTGCCGATTTATGAAGAAATTACCCTCCAAACCGAGAACAATGCGCACTCATCGATGCGAGAGAAGATACAATTTGTTATAAATTTCAGGATATTAGTGACAATTTGTCCAAATTGTTAACTTTTCCACCTGCAAATCCTTAATTTTCTGGCATTCTGGCAACGTCTGACCTGGGGGGGTTAAGATTTGTTAAGACTGACACAATCAATCCATGTTTTGGTCCAAGGCCTGCAAGGGCCAGCCATATTCCAGCCGCACGCCTGAACGAGTGTGGAGTTGTGGGAACATGGAGTGGAAACATGAGACGAGTGCTTGCGATTATCGCGGCTTGCTTATCCTTAGGCCTTGCCGAAACAGCGACTGCTAAAGATGGACGTGCCAGCAGCCTTCCGGGGTGGGAAGCGGTTGGTAGATTGAATATTGCTGGCAAGTATATGTGCACCGGCACGTTGATTGCACCAAATCTGGTACTAACGGCGGCGCATTGCGTGTATGACGCTCGCACCGGCCAGCGGGTGAACCCGCGCGGTATCCGTTTTGAAGCGGGGCTTGATGGGCGCCGGGTCAAAGCGCAGCGTTCTGTGTCAAAAGCAGTGGTGCATCCGGCCTATGAATTCCGCACCGGCGGAAACTCGCAGCTCGGTGCCGATCTTGCGGTTCTGCGTCTGTCTCAGCCGATCAACCGCTCTGA
Organism: Ruegeria sp. TM1040; assembly: GCF_000014065.1. Lineage (NCBI taxonomy): Bacteria > Pseudomonadati > Pseudomonadota > Alphaproteobacteria > Rhodobacterales > Roseobacteraceae > Ruegeria > Ruegeria sp. TM1040. Next base: position 554,127 of record NC_008044.1, read on the forward strand.
CATCCGCCCCTTTGCGATGTCGGCCTCCGCCAATCAGGGCGCCAGCGTGGATGTGCTCTCTTATAGCTATCACAACGCCACCCGCGCCAGCCGCGAACAGGATTGTCAGGTGCTGTCGCGGCGGACCCGGACCCTCGTGATGTCGTGCAGAGTGGATTTTGGGGCCTCGGGTGCTCCGGTTCTGGAAATCACGCCCGGCCAGCCGCCCAAGATCGTCTCGGTGATCTCGTCCAAGGCTGCCATGGGGCGTCGCCCGGTCTCGATCGGAACGGCTCTGGACCGGACCCTGCGGGCGATGATGCAAAACGCGATCTGAGGACCTTTTTATAGACCGCACGCGACATGTGGCCAAAACGGCAAACCGTCGCCGCGTAAGCATCCAGAGTTATCGACAGGATCCGGTGCCAGAATGGCAACCGGACATTGTCGTTTCCCACCTATGGCTCCCGGAAGGCTTCGCGTGATTTATAGAGCGGTTTCAACAGGTAACTGAGGATCGTCTTTGATCCGGTTTGCAGCTCTGCCGTGGCGCGCATGCCTGGGCGGATTTCGATTTGTTTCTGGCGCGCGGTCAGGCTGGAGCGGTCTACGCGCACGGTGACCCGGTAAAACGGGGCCGCGCGGGGGTCGCGCTCATCCTCAAAGGTATCGGCGGACACGATGTCCACCTTGCCCCGGAGCGAACCATAAATCGTGTAGTCATAGGCGGTGAGCTTGATGGTCACATCCTGCCCGCGCTGCACATTGGCGATGTCTTCGGGTTTGACACGGGCTTCGACAAAGAGCTCTTCGCCCAAAGGAATGATCTCGAGGATCTCATCACCGGGGCGCACCACGCCACCGATTGTGGTCACGGCGAGGCTGTTGACGATCCCCGCCATGGGCGAGGTGATGACCGTCCGGTCAAGCTGGTCACGCGCAAGCCGCTGTTCCTGACGCAGCGAAGTCAGCTCGCGCAGGGTGTCGGAATATTCTTCGGCGAGCGTCAATTCGGCCTGGGTACCGATCTCGTCGAATTTGGCCTGCGCGTCGCTCACCTTTTTCTTGGCCTCGTTCACCTCAAGCAGTGCGACAATCTTCTGTTCGTGCAGGGACTGCAGGTTGGAAAGCTCGTTCTTCAGCTGCCGCAGGATGTCCTCGGCGCTGTTGCGGCGGCTGTCAAAGTCGCTCTGACGCGCCTTGAGCAGCGCGCGTTCCGAGGCAAGGATGTCCGGTGAACGGCTTGCCAGTGCGTCAGGGACGGCAAACTCATAGGCTCCCTCGATCTCCGCCTCGAGGCGGTATTGCTTGATCTCAAGCGCATCAATCTGGTCTTGAAGGTCGTCTGAGGCTGCCCGAAATTTGGTATCCTGCAGCTTGGCGAGGATCTGCCCGGCCTGCACGGTATCGCCCTGACGCACATAGAGTTCCGCAAGGATGCCGCCTTCGAGGTTCTGTACGATTTGCGCCCGCGAGGAGGAGACAACCTGTCCGTCGGCGCGCACGATCTCGTCCACCGAGGCGAAACCGGCCCAGGTGACAAACATAACGAGCACCAGCGCCACCAGCTTGATCATGCGGCTGGCGCCATGGGTGCCTTCAAGGATGTCCATGTCTGCTGCGATGCTCATGAGGCTTTGCTCCCCCCGTTCAGATGCGCCAACACCTCGTCGCGTGGCCCGTCCACAACCATGCGCCCGGCCTGCAGGATCAAGGTGCGGTTGGTGAGCGACAGGATCGGCATACGGTGCGTTGCAACAATGGCAGTGCGCGTCCCGAGCCAGCTGTCCAGACGGCTCACCAGCGTGCGTTCAAGCGTCTGATCGAGCGCCGCGGTGGGTTCGTCCAAAAGCACGACCGACGGGTTCTGCAAGTGCAGGCGCGCCCATCCCACAGCTTGACGCTGACCGATTGACAGGCCCGCGCCTCCGTCACCGATTTCAAGGTCGAGCCCGCGCGGGTGTCCCCGCACGAATGCCGCAAGCCCTGCAAACTCAAGCGCCTCCATGATTCGCTCGTCTTCATGAGGCAGATAGGAGAGGTTCAGGTTGTCGCGCAGCGTGCCTGCAAAGAGGCGCACCTCCTGGCCGAGATAGCCGATGTGGCGCCGCAGGTCGCGCGGCTCGATCTGGCTCATATCGGTGCCGTCCAGCATCACGCGCCCACGTTCGGGGGTGTAAAGCCCGGCGAGCAGCTTCAGGAGCGTCGATTTCCCGGACCCGTTGACGCCAAGAATGGCAACGCGCTGACCGGGGAGCACCGCAACCGCTGGAACATCTACTGTCGGCGCTGCATCAGGGTCATAGCGAAATACGACTTCGCGCAGCTCAAAACGGCCTTCGATGCTCTCGCGGCGCAGGTAGGCGCGGCCCTTTTCGCGCTCCTGCGGGGCGTCTGCGATCATATCAAGCGCATCCAGCGCCGCACGCACATTGCTCCAGCGCGCCAGCGTGCCTGCAAACTGCGTGAGCGGAGCGAGTGTGCGGCTTGTCAGGATACCTGTTGCGATGATGGTGCCGACCGTGAACTCACCGGCGAACACCATATAAGTCCCCAGAATTACAGCACAAATATAGGTTGCCTGCTGCACCCCCTGCGACCAGTAGGTGAGCGCACTTGCGAGTTTGCGCTGGCCGTTGGAGGCCTGAGAGGACAGGAGGTTCAGCTCATCCCAGAGCCGCAGAACACGTTCCTCGCCACGTTGGGTCTTGATGGTCTCCATCTCATTGACCACCTCATTCAGCAGCCGCCCGCTCTTGGTGGAGGCACCTTGCGCCAGTCGTGTCATCGCCAGCATCTTTTTCTGGATGAAGTAGGCGGGCAACAGCATCAGGACGGCGCCGATCAGGATGACATAGACGACCGGCCCACCAATCGAGGCGACCAGCAAGAGGAACACCGCGATGAAGGGCACGTCGGCCAGGGTCGACAGGGTTGAGGAAGTAAAGAACTCGCGCACCGAGGCAAAATCTCGCAGCGCTGCAAAGAGACCCGACGGGGGCAGGGGGCTCTGATCCATCTTGAGGCCGATCACCCGACGCATCAGCTTGTGCTGCACGGCCATATCGATTTGGCGGCCTGCCGCATCGGTGATCCGGGCACGTGCCAGCTTCAGGATGCCTTCCATCCCGATCGCCATGAGAGCCCCGACGGCGAGCACCCAGAGGGTCGCCTGCGACTGATGGGGCACCACGCGGTCATAGACCTGGAGGGAGAACAATGCCACCGCAACCGCGAGTACATTGGCAACCAGAGAGCCCAGCATGATCTCGCCCATCTGTCTGCGATACTTGGGGAATTCTCCCCAGAACCAATGCGAGGTATCCAGCTGAGGCGTATGGCGCTGCGTCAGTTGCGACAGGGTCGCGCGTGTCGTGAGGATCTGGCCCGCATAATAGGGCATGAACTCCTGCATTGGCACTTCGGCGCGCCCATCGGGGCAGGAGCTGTCGTAAATGGTAACGCCAGCCTTGCCCTGAGAGAGCACCAGAACGGGCTGTCCGCCCTGCATGATGGCGATGCCCGGCCAGTGCCGGGGTGTGGGGCGTTTCACGCTTTGCACGCGGGCCTTGAGGCCAGCGGTGATCAGCGCGCTCATCATGGCTTCGGGGCGCAGGGCTGCGGGACCGCTGGCCTGAAGATGCTCGAGCATATCCTGTGCGTGAAGCGTGCAGCCCCGCAAAGCTGCAAGGCGACAGAGCAGCTGTGCCCGTGCTTTGAGGCGTCCCAACGTGTCTTCCGCCGCGACCATGGACGCAGAGGCAGCTTCGGTCTCGCGAGCCGTTTGCGGCGCGGGCTCCGGGCGCATCTGGTCTTGATCCGCTGCTTCGGCGTTCTGTGGATCCTCTTCGGGTTCGAAAGTGGCCAGTGGCTCTGTTGCCGGCGCGGCGTCCGGCTTTGTTGCGGCAGGGCGGGGCGCCACGAAGGATTCGATCTCAATTGGATCTACGGCAGGGGGGGCTTGCGTTTGGGGGGCGGCGGGTGTCTCGGCTGCTGCGGGCTTTGCTTTGCGTTGCAGAAACTTAGGGACAGAGAGCCGCGCATCCAACTTGGCTTCGGCGTTTGCGGGCTTTGGGTTCGCTGTCGGCGCGACCATGGAGATCTTGACCGGCCCCTCGGTCTGGTTCGCAGCGTCTCCGCGTCGTTTGCGGGTCAGGTTGGGCGTGATCGAAGACAGCTTCAGCCCACGTTTTGCGGGCTTGGAGGCGGGGGGTGCGGGCGTATGCGAGTCCTGATCCGTCAAATCTTGTCCCCATCTGCAAGCAGACCCAGAGAGGCGGCGAGTGCCAGTTGGATCATGACCACTTCATATTTCGCGTCGATATAGGCCTGCTCGCGTTTCACCAGTTCCTCGTAGATCGGGATCACGTCCATCACCGGTCTTTGACCGGCCTCGAACTGGGCTTTGAACAGGTTGTAGGTCTCGCGGCTGGCGCGTGACAGGGCCAAGGCCTCGCGCTCCTGGCGGCGATAGGACGCAAGACGTTGCATCTCGCGGCTGTATTCACGGCGGGCATCTTCTTCTGCCTCACCAATCCGGCGCAAGGCCGCTTGTTTGGAGGCCTCGACCGCGCGCAGGGCGGCTGGCGTGCCCAGTCCGAGAGGTTCGGCAAGGTTCAGCAAAACGCCGGCGCCATTGCCCTCGCTGCCGACCTGTCCGCTGGCCGAGACCTGCGGCAGCAGGCCGGCGCGTTCCATCTTGGCCTGTTCAATGGCGCGGGTGGCCTCCGACTTGGCTTTGAGGACGCTTAGATAGTTGCTGCCATCCGGTGGCAGATCTAGGCTCAGGCGTTGGGGCGAGGCTGGAAAACTCTGCCCCGTCATGGCTTGAAGCTCTGCACGGGCGGTGCGTGCGGCATCATTGGCTGTGGCCATGCTCGATTGCATGCCACTGATTTTGGATTGCACCACATTGAGGTCGGAGCGGTCTGAAACGCCACCATTCACCCGCCCTACAACCACGCGTTCAAAGTCGCGCATGGTACGGATGGCGCGGTGGGCGTAGGCGGCTTTCTCATCGCCGCGCAAACCGGATACATAAAGCGAGAGCGCGGTTTTGACGCGGTCGTTCATATCTGCCGAGAGGGTCACGGCAGCCACTTCGACGTCCGCGGCGGCAAAGGCGCGCTCGGCCTTGCGACGTCCGTTGTCGAAAAGAACCTGCTCGAGGAGCATGCTGGCCACCATCTCGCCGAGATCGTTCAGGCTGACGGTTGGCCGCAGCGACGGCAGCCAGTTCGTCGATTTTGCCTCTGCACGCAGCTTGGCACTGATCAGCGCAGCTTCGGACGCCCGGGCAGATGCCGAGAGCGCCGCAGAGGCCACCGTGTCATATGCGGTGCCACCCTGCAGCAGGGATTGGCGCTGCATCAGCGCCGTGATCACTTCCGATTGGGGCGCGTCTTCGGCCTGCGCGAAATTGCTGCGCCCCGCGGTGCTGTCTTGCGTACCCGACAGGGTGCCGGGGAGTGGCAGACCACACGCCGTCAGGCTGCACAAAAGTGCAACGGCAGAAATGCGTCGTGCCAGAGCCATAGAAATCCCTCGTGCCTCAAACTGTCCCGCGGTTTGTCCGTGGGTTATTGCGTGCGCGCAGCCCGTAGCCTTGCCTGAAGAGGCAGCAAGGGGCTGCGCGGAGCTGTCTTAGATGACCGGTGTGCCGTTCAGGCTGATGCCGGCGTCTTCTTCGATCAACACGGTGGCATCGCCGATCGAATAGGCGCTGTAGCCGCTCACGGTAGAGGTGATCTCCGTCGCGCCTGTCAGCGTGACCTCATGGGTCACATTCGCCAGCTCATCCGCGCGGATGGTCAAGGTGTCGGAGTTGTCCGACATCTCCTTGATCAGCGCCTCGGTGAGCACAAGGTTTGCACCGTCGGTGCCATCTTCGAACACAAGGTCGATGGCATCGATGTTGAACCCATCGAGTCCGGAGAGCAGGCTCGATGTAGGGTTCTCCTGGTCGATCACGAGGGTCGAGGATTTGTTGCCGGCATCATCCGTGCTTTGCACGATCAGGTTGGCGCCATCCGAGATCGGAGTGTCAAGGTCGAGTTTATCAACACCCGAAATCCCCGAGGACGTCTCGGTCGCGTCCAGTTGCGTTGCATTGCCGCTGCTGTCCAGCGAATACATCGTCAGGGCATCATCGGATTCATCGAGGAAGATACTCTGGATTTGGCCCGCGATTGTCGTGGTGCCTGCAAACTCTGGCGTTTCATAGAGCGTATCGATGTCGATCGGCTGCATGAGTGTGTCGACGTTGCCCGCCGGATCGGTCGCGGTCACGGTCGCGACCAGTCCGCCCTGCGAGAAACTGCCGATGTCATCGCCATCTACGGTCAGGCTCCAGTTGCCGCTGCTGTCGACCACGGCGTCATGGGTCGTGCCGTTGATCTCAACCGAGACACTGGATCCCTCTTCAACGGTGCCTTGCAAGGTGAAGCCCTGCTGCATCTGCTGAAGGTTCACACCCACGGTATCGTTCTGATCTGCCGAGGTGTAGTTGGTCACTTCGGTATCATAGGCCACGGTGTCGGTATCGCTTGCAGTATTGCCTGCGCTGTCCTGAATCGTCGCCGAGATGTCGAGATCGCCGGTGCCTTCGGGGATTTCGCTGGCGGCAAAATCATAGGACCAATCACCGTTGGAATCCGCAACCACCGTGCCCTGCGCCGTTCCAAGCTGGACGGTCACTGTCTCGCCGGGCGTTGCGGTGCCGGTGATGGTCACGCCATCGGCGCGCTCGTCTTCGTTGATCACATCATCGGTTTCGATGGGATCATCGCTCAGTTGAACAAAACCAGCCTCGGTATCGACCGCAATGGTCGAGTCGGCAGTGGCGCTGTTGCCTGCAGTATCGGTCGATGTGACCGAAATATCAGCGTCATAGGTGCCACTGGGCAAGGTGCCCGCCTCATAGATGACGGACCATGTGCCGTTGCTGTCGGCGGTGGTCGTGCGGGTTACCCCCTCGACCACCACCTCGACGGCGGCGCCTGCTTCTGCAGTGCCGGTGATCGCAACACCCGCGGCGGCTGCGGCCTCGGCGGCGTTGATCAGATCATCGCCCCCCGCAAGACCCGTGTCGATTGCCACCGTTGTTTCGGTGTCCACTACCAGCACATCGCTGCTCACGGTGGAGTTGCCGTGCGGATCGGTGGTCGTGATCTCGATGTCTGTTTCGTACTCGCCGGTATCGATTTCATCGGAGCTGAACGTCACCGTCCAGTTGCCATTCTCATCGACGGTTGTGGTCTGGCTGTGGCCCTCGATCACAAGTGTGACCGTTGCGCCCGCCTCACCGGTACCGCTGATGATCGTCCCGCTTTCCTGTTCGTCGCCATTGACGATGTCATTCACGGATTTGGTGCCTTCGGTGACGATCACAGTCGGCGCTTCGGTATCGATGTCGATGGTGGGGCCATCAAGATCGTCGTAGGTGGTGCCGTCTGGCGCAACCACGTCCACGACAGTTTCATAGACGCCGTCCCCCGGTAGATCCGAAGTTGGGAAGTCCACCGACCAGGTGCCATCCTCGCCCACTGTTGTGGTGCCGGTGACACCGCCAATATCGACTTCTACCGTAGAGCCTGCCTCGCCGGTGCCGGTGATGGTCACCCCGTCAGGGTCGCCCTCAGGAACATCATAGGTGCCATCGGCGTCGTCGACGGTTGGCACGATTGCGCCATCTCCGTCTCCACCACCGCCGCCACCGCCGCCGACAAGAACCGCCGCGCCTGCCGCTGCTGCGCCGAGCCCGCCGAGACCGCCAAGCAGCGGTGCCGCCAGGGGCGCAACCACGGGTTCGATCCGGTCCACATCAAGGAAGACCATGTCGTCGTAGGCGCTCCACTTGCCGGAGATATCAATCGGCTCGTAGCTGGCAAACAGCATCCCGTCGGCCTTGTCTTCAAGCACGACTTCGATGAAATCGCCCCCGTCACTGAGGAAGAGGTTTTTGGACCCGGTCGCGACGGGATCATAGAACCCCTCCAACTCGACAACGGTCCCATCAAACAATGTAATGTGAAGATCGCGACCGCGCCGCGCGTAACTCTGTACGTCGCTGGGATCGAGATTGAGGGAAATATCCGTCGCGCCATTGGTCGGAATGACGGAGGGGGAACCTTCTGCAGAGGTCCCATGCTGGTTCGTACCCGAAGCGTTGCGGGTAATATATGCAACGGTGCTCATGCTCAACTGCTCACTTTATAAGCGCACGCGGAGAGACTTACCTCGCGCCGCTGGGTTCATTAGCCTGTATGTGTCTGCCTTGTGCCGTCTTTGCGGCGTTATTGAGGTTAATATGCATTCAACTTACTTAAGCTGTCTAGACCGTGATTGGTCTTTTGCGCCCGGATTGAGGGCAGATCGTGCCTCAAACACCTCACTTTTTGCCCAAGTCGCCGATGCGTGACCTCGCGCAGCTAAAAACACTCGAAGGTGTTAATATTTGATTAACCATAATTGACGCGCTCATCCGGGGTGGGGTGTCTCGGTGACAGGCGGCGCGCGCGTTGTGGTGAAATGCCCCGCTTTGAAGGCGTATCTGGCCCTAAGACACACGGGTTTCGCGTGCAACTGAAGCAAAGTTACGTTCAAATTTACCGGTGTTAATAGAAAATATACCAAACTTAGGTATCAAGAGGGGCATATGTAGTGTATGCTACAAAGAAAACAGATCCGACGCTAAGCCCCTTGGCAGCGGTGGAAACCCACCTACCATCAGGTAGAGAGAGGGTTGCCGACTGATCATGCGGCCAATAGCGCCGAGCAGACCCAACAAATAACCACAAACGCGGATACCTTCATGGCCCTCGTCAGGCCACCCTGTTCGCGTGCGATCCCAAAACCCAGGAGGCCGGGTAACGACGTTAACCAGGAGGCGAGACCCCGATGAATAAAGTTGCAGAGCTTTTTGCAGAGGCCTATGGCCAGACGCGCGAGCAGGAAATGTCTTTGCAGGACTATCTCATGGCCTGTCGCGATGACCCAAGCATGTATGCAAATGTTGCAGAACGGATGCTGAAGGCCATTGGTGACGAGGAACTCGTAGATACATCGAAGGACGCCCGACTGGGGCCGATTTTCCAGAACCGGACCATCAAGCGATACTCCGCCTTCAAGGATTTCTATGGCATGGAGGACACGGTCGAGCGGATCGTGGGATATTTTCGCCATGCAGCGCAGGGCCTTGAGGAGCGCAAACAGATCCTCTACCTGCTCGGACCGGTGGGCGGTGGCAAGTCATCGCTTGCGGAACGGCTAAAGCGCATTGTTGAGGATGAACCGATCTACGTCCTGAAGGCGGGCGATCAGATGTCGCCGATCTTTGAAAGCCCGCTGGGCCTGTTTGACCCCGTGCGCATGGGCAAACTCCTTGAAGAAGAATACGGGATCGCCACCCATCGTCTGCCGGGCCTGATGTCACCCTGGGCCGTGCAGCGCCTTGATGAGTTCGAAGGCGACATCAACAAGTTTACCGTTGTGAAACTCCACCCCTCCCGCCTGCGTCGCATCTGTGTCGCCAAGGTCGAGCCGGGGGACGAGAACAATCAGGACATCTCCACCCTTGTCGGTAAGGTCGATATTCGCCAGCTGGAGCACTTTAGCCAAGACAATCCAGATGCCTACAGCTTTTCTGGTGGGCTGAACCGCGCCACGCAGGGTGTGCTTGAATTCGTCGAGATGTTCAAAGCGCCGATCAAGATGCTGCACCCGCTGCTAACCGCGACGCAGGAAGGCAACTATATGGGGACGGAGAGCTTTGGCGCGATCCCATTCAATGGCCTGATCCTAGCGCACTCGAACGAAAGCGAATGGCAGACGTTCAAGAACAACAAAAACAATGAGGCCTTTATCGACCGGGTGTCGATCGTGAAGGTGCCTTACTGTCTGCGGGTCTCGGACGAGGCGCAAATCTACGAAAAACTGATCCAGAATTCCGAGCTGCGCGAGGCACCCTGCGCGCCGGAAACCCTCAAGATCCTCAGCCGTTTCTCGGTGCTGACGCGTCTGAAGCCGCATGAAAACTCCAACCTTTACAGTAAGATGCGGGTCTATGACGGCGAAAGCCTGAAGGACACCGACCCCAAGGCCAAGACGGTGCAGGAATATCAGGACCGCGCTGGTGTTGATGAGGGTATGAACGGTGTCTCCACCCGCTTTGCCTTCAAGGTTCTCTCGTCGGTGTTCAACCACGACACGCAAGAGGTCGCCGCCGATCCGGTGCATCTGATGTATGTGCTCGAAGGGATGATCAAACGCGAGCAGTTCCCCCAGGAGACCGAGCAGAAATACCTGGAGTTCATCAAGACCGAACTGGCCCCCCGCTATGAAGAATTCATCGGCAACGAAATCCAGAAAGCCTATCTCGAGAGCTATACGGAATACGGCCAGAACGTCTTTGATCGCTATATCTCTTATGCGGATGCATGGATCGAGGAGCAGGACTACAAGGATCCTGACACCGGTCAGCTTTATGATCGTGAGGTGCTGGACGCGGAGCTCTCCAAGATCGAAAAGCCTGTGGGGATCGCAAATCCCAAGGACTTCCGCAATGAGGTCGTGAAATTCGCCCTGCGTCATCGCGCCAACACCGGGTCAAATCCGGCATGGAACTCCTACGAGAAACTGCGGGATGTGATCGAGAAACATATGTTCTCTCAAGTCGAAGAGCTGCTGCCGGTGATCTCTTTTGGCTCCAAGAAAGACAGCAAGACCGAGAGCAAACACCAAGAGTTCGTCGAGCGCATGCGCGCCCATGGCTACACCGACAGGCAGGTCCGACGCCTTGTCGAGTGGTACATGCGGGTGAACAAGGCGGGCTAACAGGCGGGAGGTGTCTTCATGCACCACTTCATCGACAGGCGCGCAAATCCAAAAGGCAAGAGTTTGGGGAACCGGCAACGGTTCCTCAGACGCGCGCGCGAAAATATCAAGGAACGTGTAGATCGCTCCGTAAAGGAAAAATCCATTGGGGCAGGGGAGACCGTGCCAGAGAATGGTGAAAAGATAACAATTCCTTCCAAGGGCCTAAAAGAGCCGCGGCTGTATCATGGTCCCGGCGGGAACCGGCGGCATGTGTTGCCCGGTAACAAGGATTTTGTGGTCGGCGACACCCTCGACCGCCCTCAGGGCGGCGCCGGGGAAGGCGGGCGTCAGGCTTCTGAGGATGGGGGGGGGATGACGAGTTTTCCTTCACCCTGACACGGGATGAATATCTCGAAATCCTGTTCGACGGGCTGGAGCTGCCGGATCTGGTGGAAAAAGCCACGGTAGAGACGGAAACCATCGGCACCCGTCGCGCTGGCCTGACAACGGCTGGTACGCCCAACAACCTCAATCTGGTGCGCACCATGCGCAATTCCTTGGGGCGCCGCATCGCGCTGCAGCGCCCGAGCACGCAAACGCAGCGGGACCTGGAGGCGCAGGTCGCCGAATTGGAGGAGATCGAGGCCCGCTCGCCGAGCCAAGACGAATTACTGGCCGAGCTCGTCGCAAAGCTTGATGGCATCAAGCGCAAGCGCCGGGTTGTGGGCTACATCGACCCGCTCGATTTGCGCTATGATACCTTTGTGCCGGAGAAAATCCGCAACTCCCGCGCGGTGGTGTTTTGCCTGATGGATGTTTCGGGCTCGATGCAGGAGCGTGAAAAGGATCTCGCGAAACGGTTTTTCCTGCTTCTACATCTGTTCCTGACGCGTGGCTACGAGCACACGGAGATCGTCTTTGTCCGCCACACCCACTATGCGCAGGAAGTGGACGAAGAGACTTTCTTTTATGCCCGCGAAACCGGTGGGACTATTGTCTCTACGGCGCTGGAAAAGATGAAGGAAATCATCGACGAGCGCTATCCGCCGGATGAATGGAACATCTACGGTGCGCAGGCCTCGGACGGGGAGAATTTTGGCAACGACTCGGTGCGGTGTCGCAAGATCCTGACCGAGCAATTGCTGCCGATGTGTCAGTTCTACGCCTATGTGGAAATCGTCGAAGAAAGCGCGCAGATGCTTTTGGACAATACCGAGGCGGGTGAGGACCTGTGGCAGAACTACCGGCAAGTCAAAGAGGCCTGCCGCCATTTTGAGATGCAGCGCGTCTCGGAGCCGGGTCATATCTATCCGATCTTCCGGGAGTTCTTCCTGCCCAAAGTGAAAGGCTGACCGCGATGGAGACTGCAAAAACCGCCACCGCCCCCCTGTTTGATGGGCCAGAGTGGACGTTTGAGCTCTTGGAGAAGGCCCGCGACGCGATTGAGAAAATCGCGCTGGGCGATCTGGGTCTGGACGTCTATCCCAACCAGATCGAGATTATTTCGGCCGAGCAGATGCTCGATGCGTATTCTTGTGTGGGGCTGCCGCTGATGTATCAGCACTGGTCCTTTGGGAAACACTTCGCCCGTGATGAGGCGCTCTATCGCACCGGGCGTCAGGGGTTGGCCTATGAGATCGTCATCAACTCCAATCCCTGCATCAGCTATAATATGGAAGAGAACACCATGGCGATGCAGACGCTGGTGATGGCGCATGCGGCGTTCGGGCATAACCACTTCTTCAAGAACAACTATCTGTTCCAGCAATGGACCGATGCGGATGGCATTCAGGACTATCTGGCCTTTGCCAAGAATTACATCGCCGCCTGCGAAGAGCGTTATGGCTTTGATGCGGTGGAGGAAATTCTGGATGCAGCGCACGCGCTACAAAGCCAGGGTGTCTTTCGCTATGGCCGCCCGCCCAAGCCCACAATCGAGGAACGCCGCGCGATGCAGCAGTTGCGTGAAGCCTATGAAAAAGGCCAGAGCGCGCTGGATATCTGGACAGATGCAACACTGGGTCTGAAGCGGGATGCGGATGCGCCGGATGCGGATCTGGATCATTCAGAGCGACGCAAGCGGATGAACCTGCCGCAGGAGAATATTCTCTATTTCTTGGAAAAGCACAGCCCTGTGCTTGAACCCTGGCAAAGGGAGATCCTGCGCATCGTGCGCATGTTGGCGCAGTATTTTTATCCGCAGAAACAGACCAAGGTGATGAACGAGGGCTGCGCAACCTTCGTGCATTACTACATTATCAACGAACTCTACGAGCAGGGGCTGATTACCCAGGGCGCGATGATGGAGATGATGCACAGCCACACAAATGTGGTGATGCAGCCCGAATATGACGATCCGCGCTATTCTGGCATCAACCCTTATGCGCTGGGCTTTGCGATGATGCAGGACATCCGACGGATTTGCGAGGAACCGACGGAGGAGGATCGAGAATGGTTCCCGGATATCGCTGGGAGCAAGGATTGGCGCGGTGTCCTGCGCAACGCATGGGCCAATTACCGCGATGAGAGCTTTATCCAGCAATATCTCTCGCCGCATCTGATCCGTAAGTTCAAGCTCTTTACGCTGACGGATGATGAGAGCCACCCCAAACTGGTGATCAGCCAGATCCATAACCGCGCGGGCTACAAGGCGATCCGCCGCGATCTCGCGAAACAGTATGATCTTGCCTATATCGAACCGGATATCCAGGTGAGCGATGCGGATCTCAAGGGGGATCGCACGCTGAAGCTCGTGCATAAGGTGCGCGACAACGTGCATCTGGCCGAAGCTGACCGGGATGAGGTGCTCAAACACTTGCGCAGGCTATGGGGGTATGACGTGAAACTCGACGCGGTTGCGGACGGACCACAGTAAAACCTGCGAACCTCAGAGCAAAAAAGGCGGCCCAAGGAGGCCGCCTTTTGTTTTTTGTATCAGGGGCTTCTTAGAACTCGACAACGGCTCGGATCGATTTGCCCTCGTGCATGAGGTCAAACCCTTCGTTGATCTGATCAAGCGTCAGTTTGTGGGTGATCATCGGATCGATCTCGATCTTGCCGTCCATGTACCAGTCCACGATCTTTGGCACATCTGTGCGACCGGACGCGCCGCCAAAGGCGGTGCCGCGCCAGGAACGGCCGGTCACAAGCTGGAAGGGGCGGGTGGAAATCTCTGCGCCCGCCGGAGCCACGCCGATGATGATGCTCTCGCCCCAGCCTTTGTGGGCCGCTTCGAGTGCAGTGCGCATGACGCTGACATTCCCGGTGGCGTCAAAGGTGTAATCCGCACCGCCGCCCGTGAGCTCAACAAGGTGCGCCACCAGATCACCCTCGACTTCGGAGGGGTTTACAAAATCGGTCATGCCGAATTTTTCCGCCATCGCAACCTTGCCGGGGTTGAGGTCCACACCGACGATCTGGTCCGCACCGGCCAAGCGAAGGCCCTGAATAACGTTGAGACCAATCCCGCCAAGGCCAAACACGATCGCAGTCGACCCGATTTCGACCTTGGCCGTGTTGATCACAGCACCGATGCCCGTCGTGACGCCGCAACCGATGTAGCACACTTTGTCAAAGGGCGCGTCCTCACGGATCTTGGCGAGCGCGATCTCGGGCACAACCGTGTGGTTGGCGAAAGTCGAGCAGCCCATGTAGTGATGGATCGGCGTCCCGTCCGGTAGCGAAAAGCGGGTCGTGCCATCGGGCAGAAGACCCTGACCCTGCGTCGAACGGATCGCCTGGCAGAGGTTGGTCTTTGGGTTGAGGCAGTAATCGCACTCGCGGCATTCGGGCGTATAGAGCGGGATCACATGATCGCCTGGCTTCAGACTTTTGACGCCTTCGCCGACCTCAATCACAACGCCTGCGCCCTCGTGGCCGAGAATGGCGGGAAAGATACCTTCGGGATCATCGCCTGAACGGGTGAATTCGTCGGTGTGGCAGAGGCCAGTGGCCTTGATCTCGACGAGAACCTCGCCCGCCTTGGGGCCTTCGAGGTTCACCTCCATGATTTCAAGCGGCTTGCCTGCTTCGAGGGCCACTGCGGCGCGGGTTTTGATCATCACTTTGTCCTTCTTCTCAGACGTTTCAGACCGTTACGCCTGCTGCCGGGTGTGGCGGCGCAGACGCAGGCAAACGATTTGGGCATATGTGGTCACAGGTGTGACTTTGGCTCGCGGGGCCATTGGACGCTTTGGCCATGTGTTCAGGGGTACAGCAGCCCGGTGGGGCTACGCAACCATCGAACGCAAGGCGCCGCGCCATCTGGTCTCGGTCCTTCCCTCTATACCGGCTGCGCCTTGGCGGCGAGAGAGTCAAAACCGACATTCGCATTCTATGCTGCGTCACGCCGGGGTGTCGGCGCGTCTTTGCAGCGGACGACTTGAGATTGCTTGCAGTCGTCTCCATCTTGGGGAAGATGATGTAGTAAGCTTAGCGCAAGCGATGTCTGGGAGGCGTGGACAGATGAATATCGGTGACGTAGCGGCGAAGTCGGGACTTCCGGCCAAGACGATCCGCTATTACGAGGACATCGGTCTGATCTGTCCCAACCGTAGTGCCAATGGTTATCGCTGTTTTGAGGAGAGGGATCTCCACAAGCTGGCCTTTTTGGGGCGTGCTCGGGCGCTGGGGTTTTCGATAGAGGACTGCCGTGTCCTGCTTGGACTCTACGAGGACGACAGCCGCGCCAGTGCGGATGTAAAACAGCTTGCGCAGGCACATTTGTGCAAGATCGAAGCAAAGATCAGCGATCTGGCGGCGATGCGTGAAACCCTCAGCGAATTGATCACCTGCTGCTCTGGCGACAATCGTCCTGACTGCCCGATCCTCAAGGATCTGTCCGGCGAAACCGATCCGATTGGATGATCAGGCAGGCTATCCCGAAGATCAAACCCTGACAGAAGGCACAATCAAGGCTTGATGGGCAATCCTTGGGGCCGAGAGGCGCGGCGCGCTTACCTGAAAAACTTGCGGATCTTTGCACCTGCTCAGGTCTATGGCAGCTGTCTCTCAGATAGGTACCTGGCGTGGAGTTTTCATCTTTTCAAAACTAAGATCGGGAAGCCAGCGCTATCTGGTGTTGCGGGGGCGGCCTGCTAGCGACGCAAACGTGCAGAATCACCGCACCCTGCGTCTTGGGAGCTTTGTGATGGCTCTGTTGTACCACTGTTTGCCCTGAATGATTTAGCGGTAATTTTACGCCAGCGCGAGTCAAGGACCTGCGCTGTCTTGCCGTGCAACGCGGCCTCCTGACCTCTCAACTGCACGCTCCAAGGGGCCGGTTTCGACTTGGTTCCTGGGTGCAGCGAACAGGGTACGACGCGCCATCACAAGATCGGGGTAGGATACACGGACTGGCAGTATCGTTAAACGCATGCAAAATGCCGCATGTTATCAAGGCTTTCCGCGCTCTCTCGATCCGACTAATTGAAAGGTTTCCTTTTATTTAGCACTCATAGGTTGTTTTGA
Source organism: Ruegeria sp. TM1040 (assembly GCF_000014065.1). NCBI lineage: Bacteria > Pseudomonadati > Pseudomonadota > Alphaproteobacteria > Rhodobacterales > Roseobacteraceae > Ruegeria > Ruegeria sp. TM1040. The sequence continues at coordinate 570,390 of NC_008044.1, forward strand.
GGTTACCTTCGTTAAATTCCCTCTTCGTTTGTTTGTAATTTGTTAACCTATTGCGGATCTGTGCTTTTTTGCCGCGGCGATTTTTTGTTTGTCGCACCGTGCGTTTGCTGGTTTAATGGTAGTGTAAGGCTGCAGGCGCTTATTTATTTTAACTTTTGCTCTTGTAGTTCGCGTAACTTGTTTGTCGAGAGTGTCCCATGGTTGTAGTTTTGAAAGTACGTCAATACGGCGCGTTTGGTGTCTACAGACCCGACGGAGAACCCATTCAACTTGGTGCGAAACACCAGGCGCTCATGGCGCTGATGGTGACAGCGGAAGAAGGGGTTCGAACGCGCGCATTTCTCGAACACACGCTTTGGAGTTTTGCGCAGCCGGAACAGGCCAAGGCGAGCTTGCGAACGGCGCTCTCCACCCTGAGAAAACACATCGGGCCGACCGCTTCTGCCGCTTTCAAGGCCAATCGCGAGCGCGTCACGCTCGATTTGAGCATGATCGAAGTGGAGCGCGATCCGGCAAGGGGTGAATTTATGGAAGGCTTTGAGCTTCCACATGAAAATGCCTTTTCGGAGTGGCTTTCTGAAATGCGGTCTCAGGCCTCCGGGACGGCAAGCGTCGCGCAAGAACAGCCTTGGGCGCCACGTGACAGGAGCCGCGTCATCCTGGACGAGTTGCTCCCCTCCATCGCAGTCTTGCCTTTTGCCCAGCGTGCGCCCGGAGGGTCGACCGCGCCGCTTGGTGCGATCCTGTCGGAGGAACTGTCGCGACAGTTGTCACGCAGTCAGGCGTTCTCTGTCACCTCATATCTGGCGTCGCGCCAATTCAGCCTCGAGGATGTGCGCCCAGCCGAAGTCTCCTCGGTCGCTGGCGTAAGCTATCTGGTCTCTGGTTCCGTTTTTGTTAGGGTCACGATTTTATTGCGCAAATTGATTTGCATGACGCGCATCGGGAAAAAGTCATTTGGTCGCGGGAGTTTCGTGGGAGCCTTTCGGATTTGTTAATGGGGCAGGGGGGCGCATTGCGAGATGCCACCAGCCAAATCGGGCAAACGGTCGTCGGAGAGGCTGTCAGACTTGTAAGTTTCCGGCCTTTGGGAAATCTCGCCAATCACACATTGCTGATGGCCGCGATTGTGATGATGCAAAGCAAGCACCCCGATCAATTTGAGAAATCAAATGAAATTCTCGACACGCTCATGGAGCGCGAGATGCATCATCCGGTCGTGTTGACCTGGGCAGGCATCTGGCATGTGATGCGTGTTCAAAAAGGGCTGTCGGGGGATCGCCGCAAGAGCACACTGATGGCAGAGAACCTCGCGAACGCGGCTCTCGCCCAGGACCCCGCCTTTTCGCTGGCGCATACCCTGAAGGGAATGATTGCCAGCTATCTCACGTTTGACTTCGACAACGCACAGTACTCCTATGACAAGGCGCTGCAAGACAATCCCAATGAGGCGCTTGCCCTGCTGCTCAAGGGCGCGACGCGCGCCATGCAGAACCGTCCGGATGAGGGCGTGGTGTTGACCGAAGCTGCCCGCAAGCTCACCCCGCTTGGGCCACAGCGCTATTATTTTGACTCGCTGGCAGCTGCGGTGAGCCTGGCGGCGCGCGACTACAACCGGGCCATTGAGCTCGCGGACCGTTCGCTTGAGGAAAACGACTCTTATCCATCGACCCTGCGCACCAAGGCGATCGCCTTGCAGATGTCTGGCCGCTCCGATGAGGCGCGTCACGTTGTCGAAAGCCTGATGAAGGTGACGCCGGATTTCTCTCTATCGCGCTACATGCAGGAACATGCAGCCGGCTTCACCCCCTCTGGCCCGGATTGGGCCAGCGCATTGCGTGAAGCGGGCGTGCCTGAATAACTACGCACACATCCCGCGGCGCCCCTCTCGATTGCCCTCTCCATCGCTCCCGAGCATTGGAGGGGGCAGCGTTGTTTCAAACAGTCCTATCGCGGTGTCAGAACGGTCCTCCGCCCCTGCGGTGTGAGCCATCATAAGTATCTGTTCTAAAGGAACATCTCAGCATTTTTTTAGGGCGAGTATTTTTTTTCCGAAAAACCTCTTGCAGCCCCTCGAAACTCTCATTAGAAGGCCCCTCACACACAGCGTTGGGGTGTAGCCAAGCGGTAAGGCAGCGGTTTTTGGTACCGTGTACCGTAGGTTCGAATCCTACCACCCCAGCCAGTGTTTTCCTGAACATTGCAGCATGAGTGTCGGTTACGGTAGGTGACTGGAATTCCCCCGTTTAGTGCCCCAGTCCGTTAGCGCAGGGACCGTGAGCTGAGCCGGATGCTTTCCCCGGGTGGGAGAGGTCGTTAGGTCCGAGTATAGTCGGGCATAGGGATAAGCAATGGAAAACGCAGGATAACACCGGGATGACGCTTACGTGCTTGCCAGTTCCCCAGAATCCAAAGAACAAACATAGAGAAGACGTTCCTTAAAGAGCCGCTGTCGCACCATGTCGGCGGAGCAGCGAGGAAGGGACCTGAAGGCGAGGTAGTCTCCGGCCAGTGACGGATGGGGCCGCCGGATTTCATTAAGGCCTTGAAAGTTCTGCGATACCTATACCTCGACTCCGAGAACTGCGCGCGCAGCTAGCCGCATAACAGTCTTCAGCTGATGCGCTCTCTCATCGACGATAATGAAGCTACCGCAGTCGAGCTGTGTTGGCGCCAGAATGATCCGGCCATTGTTCGATATGCTTGCCTGAGTGGTGTTCAAACAGGATGGGCGTGGCATTGGCGGGGCGTGTGCCGACGCCGGTTTGTTGCGCGAGAAGGCGTGTTGCGCGGATCACGCCGGAATGGCAGACCAGCACCGGCAATGCGCCCTGAGACTGCGTGCAACACCAGGTTATGGCGGCGTGCACCCGCAGGATCATGTCGCGCCACCCCTCGCCTTGGGGCGGTGTGCTGTCCCGGGGCGGCAGCTCCGAGAGGGGGCGCCCTTCAAATACCCCCCAATCTCGTTCTCGCAGGTCTGGAACCACCTGGGCGGTGGTGTCGTGGAACCCAAGCGAGGCGGTCTTGATTGCGCGATCCATCGGGCTGCAAAACAGCGTGATGGGCTCCGGGAAGGAGATCTCTTTGAGCAGGCTCGCCTGTTGCCGCCCCAGATCCGTCAGCGCGACATCGAGCCGCCCCGCGATGATTTCATCGCGGTTTGCGGTCGTCTCACCATGTCGGATCAGACAGAAGCTGCGGGCGGGCAGGGCAGGAAATGAGGCCATTAGAGCTCCACTGTTTCGTGTAAAAAGACCTGCGCATCAAAACCTTCTTCGACCAGATAGTCCTCGGGCATGGTGCAGAAGGCGGGGGCGTAGCGCTTGGTGCCGAGGCGGCGGATCATGGCGATCTGGTCCGAAAGCGGGGGATGAACGTTCCAGCGGCGAAAGTACCCGCCCTCGACAGCCTCGATGCCGCGGGCATGGGCGGTCATATGACCTGTGAAGATCACATGAGCATCCCGCCCCAAACGGCCACTTTCGCGCCACGCGCGCACATAGGCCCAGGCGGCGCCGCCGTCGGCGTTTGGGGTGTCGCAGATCAGAAACCGGGCCTCATCGAGCGGGCCACGCTCCAGCAGCGGCGCAATTTCTTGCGCGCGCGGCGCGACACCGCCAGACCTGAGGGCGGCGCGCAGGCTGTCGCAGCATTCGGGGTCGAGCAGAACCGCTTCGGGGCCAAAGCGGTGCATCAGGTGCAACGCCAGCTCGCCCGCGCGGCCAGAGGGCGGCACCGGAAAGAGGATCTGGCCACCAAGGTCGTCAATCAGCGCGTCGAGGTCCTGAAGTCGCTGGCTTTGGGGGACGTTGCTCAGGTGATAGGAGCAGTCGATAATCGCAGTGGCCGCGTCTGGTGGCTCGTCAAAAGCAAACCATTGGCTCTCTTCAGACCAATCGCCGGAGTAGAACAATCCCGCGCCGAGATCAAAATGCATCCACACGCCACCAAGAGCATGGCCATTGCGACCGGTGGTGAGGCAAATTCCGTCAAGGTGCGTCTCTCCCTGTTCAGGGAGCGCGATCACCTGTGCCGAGGGTGGCAGTGCTTGCGCGGTGCGACGGGTGGCATAGATCGGCAAGCCCGCCTCCACGGCGTAGGCCGCGCCGCCGATGTGGTCGATATGGTCGTGGGTCACAAAGACCGCGTCGACCCCGATCAGCCAGTCGGGATCAAAGGTGGCGTTGGCCTCCGGGCCAAAGCCGCAATCCAGAAGCCAGCGGTGGCGTCCGGTATCAAGGCGCATGGCGGCGGGGCCTTTATCGCCGATACCGGAGAGAACGGTGATGGTGCTCATGAGATCCTCCTAGGCGGCAAAGGCCCATGGGGCGGATAGGGTCAGGCCGATCTGTTCGCCTAGGGCAAAGCGGGTTGCGGATTGGGTTACCAGGCTGTCGCCACTCGCGGCGGTCAGTTCGAGCCGGTAGCGTCCCCCGAGATACGTCACCCGCTCCACCCGCGCGCGAATGTTGCCGGCGTCCGAAATCTGCAGGTTTTCAGGTCTGAGGCAGGCAAGCGCCGGGGTTTGAGTGTCGGTTTCAATGGGGTAGCGCGCCCCGAGCAAGGTCGCCTCTGCGCCTCTGTCGTGATGGGTCGCGCCGATCAGGGGCACCACAGCGCCTTCGCCCACGAATTCGGCGACAAAGCGGCTGCGGGGGCGGGCATAAAGGGCCTCGGGCGTGTCGAGTTGTACGATCTCACCCTGGTTCATGACCGCGATGCGATCCGCCATGGCCATCGCCTCGGCCTGGTCGTGAGTGACATAGACCATGGTGGCCTGAGTGCGCTGGTGAAAGTCGCTAAAGACCTGTTGCATCGACGCGCGCAAGGCCACGTCCAGATTTGCGAGCGGCTCATCCAGCAAAACCGCCGTAGGATCAGAGACCAGACAGCGCGCAAGCGCCACCCGCTGCCGTTGCCCACCCGAAAGCTCCGCGGGCATCCGCGCGCCATAGGGTTCAAGGGCGGTCGCCTGCAGCGCCGCATCAATCCGGGCGTCTTGCTCTGCCCGGGGCAGGCGGCGGATTTCCAGCGGATAGCCCACATTGCGCCGCACGTTCATATGCGGCCAGAGCGCATAGGACTGGAACACAAAGCCGATGTTGCGTTCTTCGGGCGGCAGGTTCAGGCGTCTTTCTGCATTGGCGACCTCGCGCGTTCCAATGGAAATGCGCCCCTCGCTGGGGGTCTCGAATCCGGCCAGCAGTCGCAAAAGCGTGGACTTCCCGCAGCCCGAAGGACCCAGAAGGGCGAGGAACTCTCCATCGCGCACAGTGGTCGAGATGGAGCGCAAAGCAGGCGCGTCGCCAAAGTGTTTGGTGATGTCGGACAGGGTCAGCTCTGCCATGGCACAACTCCTTTGGGCAGGTGGCGGGATGTGGCTTGGATCACCGCCATCAGGATCATGACGACAAAGACGATGGTCATGGCGACGGCGGAGGCCATCACCGTCTCGCCGCTGTCGTCGAGGTTGAAGATCACTACGCCAAGCGTCTCTGTTCCTGAGGACCACAAAAGCGCGGATACGGTGAGCTCGTTGAATGCGGTCAGGAACACAAGGATCGCGCCAGCCGCGGCCGAAGGGGCAGAGAGCGGCAGGATGATGTCACGCAGCCGACGCCACAACGGCGCGCCCACCGCTTGTGCGGCCTCGTCCATCGCGGGGTCCAGCTGACGCAGGCTTGATTGCACCGGGCGAAACATCACTGCAAAGAACCGCGCGAGATACGCGATAAAGATGATCCAGATGGTGCCGTAGAGCGTGACGTCGGTGAAGGGCAGGTTGATCAGCAGCAGGATCATCGCAATCGCGAGTACAACTCCGGGCAGCGCGTAGGGCAGGTCCAGAAGGCTGTCAAAGACGCGACCAAGCCGGGTTTTGTGACGCTCCATCAGCCAGGCAAGCGGCAGGCAAAGCGCCATCAAGAGCGCAGCTGCCCCTAGCGAGAGTCCGAATGAGTTCACAAAGGCGCGCTGGGTGACCGGTTGGCGAAACAGCGCCTCATGCCAGCCCTCGAAAGAGAGCGTATCCAGCCGCAACGGCACACCGTAGGCGGGCACAAGGGATGTGGCCAAAAGCCCGGCCATGGGAAGGACGAGGATGGTGGCGATGACGCTCCAGAGGGCGATCTCGATCGGCAGACGAGCTTTGCCCAAAGGAATTGAGAGCGCGCGCCCGGAGCCGCCGACCAGATGCACGCGCTGTCGGCTCTGGCAGAAGCGCTGCAACAGGATGCCTGCAATCGCAACCACGCCGATGAGGGTGGCGAGAACCGCAACCTCGGCCAAAACCGTGGTGCCCATGCCGGCAAGTCGTTGATAAATCAACGTAGGTAGGGTGGCATAGCCTGCGGGAATACCGAGCATCGCGGGAATGCCAAAATTCCCAAGTGCGGTCACAAAGGTGATCGCGACCCCGGCCAGAAGGCTTGGCAAGGTGAGGGGCAACACGACTTGCGCCCAGATGCGAAAGCCCTTCGCACCCGAAACCCGCGCTGCCTCGACCACATCCTGGGGGATCGCGCGAAGGCCGGCGCGCAGGGTCAAAAAGATGATCGACGTATGCTGAATGCCCAACAGCAGAATAATCCCTGCAGGCGAATAAAGAGGCTGAGGCGCGCCGAGCGGCGGTGCGAGACCAAGGGTTTTGAGAAATACCGATGATGGCCCCATGATCTGCGTCCACGACAGGGCGGTGATCTGAGGTGGGATCATCATCGGGATCATCAGGCAAAACACCAGCGCGCCCTTGCGGCGCAGATCGGTGAGCGCGACCAGAAAGGCAAAACACCCCCCGATCAGCAATGAAAGGGCAGTGCCCAGTCCAGCCGTCACCAGAGAATGTTTGAGCGCCGAGAGCGTGGCGGGTTTTTGCAAGACTTCGGCAAAGAATCCGAAATTCAACTGATCGCCAGCGGTGAGACCCTCAACAAACAGGCGCACGACCGGTGCAAGGGTGAGTACAACCGCCAGCACCAGAATGAGCGACAGCAGCCGGCCCTCGGACCGGCTGCTGCTGGAATATGCGGCGAGCGAACTCATTCCGCGCCAAAGAGCTCTGCGAACTTGGCTTTGTTGGCATCGGCATCCGTGAGTGCCTGCGCCGGATCAAACGACATCAGCTTGATCTCATCGCGTGCGGGGAACCCGGCAGGTACCCCCATGTCATTGCGGGCGGGGATGTAGCCCATGTCAAGCACCAGGTCCTGACCTTGCTGTGACAGCACGAAGTCGACAAACTTCTGCGCCGCGTCGACGTTCTTGGCGCTCTCGAGGATCGCCACCGGCTCGGTCACATAAGAGACGCCTTCCTCGGGGAAGACGAATTCAACCGGCGAGCCATCGGCCTTGTTGCGGATCGCGAGAAAGTCGACCACGACGCCATAGGGTTTTTCACCCGACGCAACCGCCTTGAACGTGCCGCCGTTGCCGCCCTGTGCGCGGGCGTCATTGCTGGCGAGGTCGCCGTAGTAGTCCCAGCCGAGATCCTTGTCGCCGGTAAGCGTGGCAAGGTGAATGAGCGCCGCACCCGAGTAGAGTGGCGAGGGCATTGCGATTTGACCCTTGAGGGCAGGATCTGCGAGATCGGCCCAGGAGGTCGGCTGTGTCGCCGCGCCGGTGTTGTAGACGATGCCCGTCGTGATCAGCTTGGTGGAGTGGTAATAACCCTCCGCCGAATAAAGAGCGGGGTCATAGGCCGCGGCTTCCGGGGACTGGTACGCCTTGAGCTGGCCGTTTTGCGCCATGCCTTCGAGGGTTGCAGTATCCGCGATCAGCAGCACGTCGGGCTGGGGGTTGCCGGCCTCGATTTCTGCCATCAGGCGGGCCATCAGTTTCGTGGTGCCATCGCGAACCCACTCGACTTCGATTTCGGGGTTGGCTTTCATAAAGGCATCGACGGTCATCTGCGCATCCGCGTTGGGCTGCGACGTGTAGAGCGTCAGGGTCTCGGCCATCGAGGCTGAGGCGGTAAAGGCAAGAAGGGCGGCAGACAGAAGGGGCTTCATCCGAGATCTCCGTGTGGCTTTCGTTCGAAAGTTAAGATGCCGCTCGTATCCCCTGAGTCTGAAACGATCATGTGACAGTTTCGCAAATCTATTATTATCTTGCCCGGAGGGCGCTGCTCTTGTTAGGACGCCCGCACGGATTTTCACTTTCAAAGGAAAGCGAATGCGACGGGGGGAACTCAACGAGCGCCGGGATGCGATTATTCGGTTGTTGTGCGCACAAGACGAGTTGTCCGCGCAGGATCTGGCCGCGCGGCTGAATGTGTCTGTCCAGACCATTCGCACCGATTTGCGAGAACTCGATGAGGCGGCCCTGGTGCAACGTCGCCACGGCAGGGTCCGGCTTCGGCAGCCCTCGGAGAACATCGGCTACGCCCCGCGGATGAGTGTCGCGCGCAGCGAAAAGCAACAGATCGCGATGGCGGTAAAACCGATGATAGAAGATGGTAGCCGTGTTGCTTTGGGCACGGGGACCACGGTCGAGGCCTGCGCGCGTCAGCTGGCCGCCAGCCATAGGGACCTCTTTGTTGCCACCAACAACATTCACGCGGTGATTGCGCTGCAAGGGGCAAGCGGGGTCTCGGTATCGCTTGCCGGGGGGGCGGTGCGGCTGCGCGATCTGGATTTTGTCGGCGCTGCGAGTCGCGCGTTTTTTGCCGACTACATGGTCGACATCGCGATTTTTAGTTGCGGCGGTCTTTCCCTTTCCGGGGATGTTTTGGACTACAACACGGATGAGATCGCCGCGCGTGAGGCGATTTCAACCTGCGCCACGCGCCGGGTTCTGGTCGTGGATCGAGAAAAATTCGGGCGTGCTCTACCGTGCCGAAAACACATGATCTGGGACTATGACGTGGTGGTCACGGGGGCTGATTTTCCTCGGGAAATCATGCGCAAATGCCAAGAAGCCGGGTGCGAGGTTCTGCGTGTCGCCACAGATGAACGCCCGCTGCGCGCCTGATGCGGCTGGCAGGTTGAGGCCGTTAATCGTTCAAATTTGAATCGATATTTTTGAAAATAATATAATCTTTTCAGATTGTTGCAGGGGTTTTTGTTAGGGGTTCGTAAAGGGGTTTGACCCACGGTTCAGAAGAGCTTCGGGCGGCGATGTCGTGGCAGTCGAGGCGTTTCTGTTCAGTAGGATGGTCCCATGATACCTGTATCACTCAAGGCTGCCACAGCAGCCGCGTTCGCGATTTCCCTTTCGGCCTGCGGAGGTAATCCGCGAACCGACTTCAACGAATTCAGCAGCGTGAGCACGCGGCTTGATATCGACAGTGATCTCTCTGGTCTGACCCGGGTCGCAATCGCCCCAGATCAAGAACAAAGCATGAACGTATTCCTCACGGGATATAGTTGGTGGGACAATACCCCGCGTGGCTCCGCCATCATCGCGCGCCCGGTGATCCATCGCAGCGCAGGTGGTATTGGCACCTACGACGACCCTATCACCTTGGCGGTTGGTCACAAGAAAACCGGCGGGCGCAGCATCATGGATTACAAGCCCGGCACCCGGTTCTACATTGAGCGGCTCCAGAAGTACGCCATTGTCGAGGACATGTGCGGCGATGGACCGCGGCCACAAGATGGGCCCTGCCACACGGGCCACAAAGGTCACGACTGGATCGACATCTATGTTGGTGGGCGTCGCATGGATGAGGCCTCGGTGGATGCCTGCATGCGCCACATCACGGGCATTCAATCGGTGATCCTGAACCCGCGCCCCGGCTACCCCGTGACCCCTGGCGAGATTGCCTCCACTGGCTGCCGCACCTTTTAAGCCGACAATGGGACATGCGCGTCAGCCGGAGGTTGTCAGCTGATGCGCAATGGCCTGAAGTATGACGCTGTTGGTGTTGAGGTCGGTGTAATTGCGCGTAGCGCGACCCGATCTAACAAAGATGCTTGAGGAGTAGCCGTTATCCGTCTTTGCGTTCTCGCGCACATATGCGCGCAGCCGATCCGAATAGGAATGGGGCTGCAACGCCGACCAGAGATAGGCGGCCTTGCTGCTGACGGCGAGATACTCATCACGAAATTCCGGCGTGCGATATTCTGGCTCTTGCCCGACCGTGTCCATCGCCCACGTGCGCGTCTCGGCATCAAGTTGCAGACCCTGATATAGAAACCAGGGGCTGGTGTCGATTGGGCCTTCAGAGACGCAGATCAGACGGCCGGTCTCGCGGAAATCTTCAAGCTGCGTTGAAAACAGCACATCCGCGAGATAGGCGCTCTCTTGCGACATGCCGAGCTCCAGCGCTTCGAGCAAGAGCGGCTCTGCCCCGATCGGGCCAATGGTTGCAACGGCCTCCAGAAGCGCCATCTGCCCATCTGGCTCCGAGCGCCCCTCGAACACCTCGTAGGGCGAGCGGACATCGTGCCCCCAGCGTCGAAACGCGCGTGCCACGTAATGCGCACTGTGCGAAACATAGGCGCTGTGCAGCTTGCCGTCGGTCACGGAATGGACTTCACCATCGATAATGACCTGGTCGAGATCATAAGACGCGACAAGCTTCAGGAGCTGGTCGCCAAAGTCGCTGTGCCTGCGCAGGTTGTCCAGAGAGGCGAGCAAACGCCCGGCGTCACTGGCGTCAAAGTTGCGGTTGCCCCAGCGGGTGCGGTCGGTGCGGATCCACCCCTGCGGCAGGCGGCGATCATCCGAGACGCGCCCCGCGATATTGGGCAGGATCTTTCGGATCGCAGTCTCAAAGCGCTGCTTGTCAATGAGGCCAATCTGTTTGGCGGCCACCAACCCGTTGATATGACTGCCAACATCCCACATTGTCACTGCTTCGTGCAGGCGCCCACCGGGAGATGAGTCAACCGTCGAAGGGCAAAGCCCCGTTTCGGGATGGGTAAATCGCTCCAGATAGCGCCATGCGACCTGCGCATCCTCCAACAGCTCTGCGCGCCGCTCTTCAGAGAGTTGAAGCTTCCGCAAAGTCAGCTCCGGCTGCGTCGCGGCCACACGTCGATAGCGCAATGGCAGTGGCCCATTTGGGATCATGCCCTGTGTCATCTTCTCCAGTGAGGTGAATTCTGTCACCGGCGTGCGCTTGGCGCTGGTGAGCGCGTGTTCGAGCGCGGTCAGGGTGCTGTCGTCCGAGAAGTCATCGCTGCGCAGCACCACAACCACATCGTTGAGACCCGTGAATGCGGCCTGAAGGCTCTCGGGGGTGATCGGTGCATCCACATCGCGGCGCGGCAGCGTAAGCACGCCATCCGCACCGATACCGAGGTGGGACGCAGGGTCCACATCAAGTCGCACCGCAATCCCTGCCGAAAGCGGGCGCGTTGTGGTCAGGAGGGGGGCACCAGTTGCAGAGACGCCGGTGAGGGTTACCGGATGCGGCTGGGGCGGGGGCTCGCCTCCGTGCGTTGGTGTTTCAGTCGGCACCCAGATTGCCAACTGACTGGCGGAAGGTCCCGCCAACGCCGGGCTTTGCAAATACGGCAGTTTCATCCGATCAAGGAGCCGAGTCAGCGCTGATGGGGCGTCGGGGGCAGGAGCGTTGAGGCTGCTCTGCACATAAACGCAGATGGAGCGTTTGAAATCATAGGCATCCCGCAGTTGCAGATCTGAGACAGGCAAAAGCGACGCCGTGCCATCGACTTCCTGTTGGGCAAGGCGCTGGGCGTACCGATCGGTCAGGGCCTTGAGATCATCAACATCCACCTGTGCAAAGGAGGTTGCGGACAGGTAATCGACGTTCTGCGTCGCAGCCGGTAACTCGGGTGCAGCCTCGCCCGTTTGAAACAGATCCACAAGCCGCCCCCCAAAGAGACGTGCCACGCCATTCTCCCAGGTTTGCGAGACAATAGGGGCGCTGGCCCTTGGCAGGCTCAGAATATTGAAGACCCCGGCCGAACGCACCGCCATGGGGGAGGCGGGGCGCGCCACATCGTGGCAAGCCAGGGTCGGGACTCGGATGGGGAGTCCGAGCGTTCGTTCCACCGGGCTCAGCATTTCGCGCAGCGCTGCAAGTGCGCCATGCGCCCTGCGGGCCTGAAAATGCTGAGACAGGGTGGCGAGATCGGCTGTGAGGGGGGCAAGTTCGATACCGCTGCCGCCCAGAAGATACCCGGACAGGACGCGTGCCAACGGATGCTGTGGCGACAGTGGCGCCCCTTCTCCATCAAAGGGCGACACCACACAGGTCACGGGAATGTTGCGCTCCCAAAAGCTGTCGAGCGCCGCGATCAGATGCGGCACCGAAGTGGTCGCATCAATGCCCGTGATCACCGGGTAGGTCTGGGGTGTCACTGCACCGATGAAATCCGTGGCGAAAGATTTCACCGGGATCAGGGCCGCGCCCGCGCCGAGCGATTTGAGGAAGCATCTGCGTTTCATGTGCCGCTCGTCGCAAGGCTGTAGTCACGCCCCAGCCGTTTCTGCGCACCCCAGCTGAACAGGCGGCCCGTGATGGCCCGCAGGATCGCACGGATCACGGAGTAATAGAGGATCGGCCGGTAGAGAACCCGCTGGACCGGGAACAGCAACAGCGACCACATGCTCTCATCCTTGTCCCGTGCGAGGGCAAAGGCGGCAATCACGAACTCGAGCGCGGGTAGGGTGAGGTAGGCGAGGAGATACTGCATGTTCTGCGCGCCAACCGCCCCGCTGTCCCAACCGCCGCTGACCATCTGGTAAAGCAGGATGGCGACAAAGAGGTCCGCAATCGGCGCCAGCAGTGGGAAGAGATAGCCAAAGATGAACATGTCAGGGATCGAAATCAACCCCACAGAGCGCCCCTCGAACATCGCTTTTTTGTGCTTCCATGCGCTTTGGAACATGCCAAACGACCAGCGCAGGCGCTGTTTCAAAAGCTGCCCAATGCGCTCGGGTACCTCGGTGTAGCCGCGGGCGAGCGGCTCATATGCGATCCGGTATCCTGCACGGTTGACCTCGATGGTGAGGTCGGTATCTTCGGTCATCGTCTCGTCGCTGAAGTGCCCCGCCTTGCGCAGCGCAGCCACGCGCCATGCACCGAGGGCGCCGGGCACCACCAGCATGCCGTTGATCAGATCAAAGGCCTTGCGCTCAACGTTCTGCGCGGTGGTATATTCCAGCGCCTGCAGTCGGGTCAGAAGGTTCACCTTGTTGCCCGCGATGATCTTGCCCGCGACCGCACCGATCCTTGGGTTGTCGAAATGTCTGACCATGTGCCCAATGGCGGATTTCTCGATCTGCGTGTCTGCATCGATACAGACCACAATCTCGGCGGATGTGTTCATCAGCGCCCGGTTCAGCGCACTCCATTTGCCCTGGTTCGGCTGCGAGATCAGGCGGACCTCGCGCATGTGCGAAAAGGCAAAGATCTCGTTCAGCGTATTGTCGCTGGAGCCATCGTCGACCACGATGATTTCGAGGTTCTTGTAGTCGCTTGCCCGCACGCTCTGGATGCAGCTGCGGATGACCTTCTCCTCGTTGTGGGCCGGGATGATCACCGCCACCTTTGGGGTGGTCAGCGAGATGGTGCGATGTCCGCGCCAATTCAGGACGGCGAGCAACAAGATCGCAACAGAGCGCACAACCCCGATGCCGAGCGCCAGCCAGAACAGGATCACGATGGCGTCCTGACCCCAAGCGACGAGAGAAAAGGAAACACGGTCAAAGGTTTGATAACCGCCCTCGGTCACGGGCATCAATGCTGCACGGGTGCTGCCGGTCAAGTCGGCCACGGTGGTAAACTCATAGCCTTTGGCAGAGAGCTCGGTGATGATCAGCCGCGTGGCCTCGACCGAAGCGGTGCGATCCTCGCCGCCGTCATGCAGCAAGATCACGTTGCCTGCACCGCGTTCGACTTCCTCGATAGCAAAGTCCGCAATCTCGCGGCCGCTCCATCCGGCCCAGTCGTGGGGTACCACATCCATGCCGACCACTTGCATGTCGCGATCCCAAGCAATCTCGAGCGCGGCGACGCGATCGGCCGTCACCGGGCCGCCACTGCGCTGGAAAGGTTCACGATAGAGGGTCAACTGCCGACCTGCCGCCCCGGCCACCACCTTGTCGAGCATCGCGTATTCAAGCGTCGCGCGGGTCTTGGAGACCTGATCCATCCGGGGGTGAGAGAACGTATGTGCGCCGATTTCATGTCCCTCGTCGATCATCCGGTTCAAAACCTCGGGCGCGTTCATCACGCTTTTGCCGGTCACAAAGAAGGTCGCGGGCGTCTGGGTTTCCTGCAGGATGTCGAGGATCTGCTCGGAGAACACCGGATGTGGGCCATCGTCGAAGGTCAAAACCACCTTGCGGCCGGCCGGTTTTCCATAGCGCTCCAGCGCGTAGGGGCGCGGCAGCAGGTCATAGCTCTGCGAGACTACACGCCCGGTTTCCGTATCAAACCCGATCTGGCGGATGCCGGGAGACTGCCGGCGGTGAAGGCGCAGCAACGCGCCTTCGCCGCGATAGCTCACATATGAGTCGAGCTTCACCAGAGCCAAGTCTGCACTCAGCGCGTCGTGGCTCAGGTCACGGTTTTGCAGCACGCTCCAGATACCCGGATCCTCGAGGCCAAGCGACCAGACAGCGCTATTGGGGATCTCAAGCTGCTGCAGGATGACAAGCTGGTTGATGAGGCTGGCGACGTCCTGCATCCAGATCTTGTTGAGGCGCCCTTCGGGATCGCGATAAGACGCAAGCGATCCGGAGGTCTTTTCGCTGAAGCGCAGCTCGGCGCCTGCGGCTGCAATTTTCTCCATTGCCGCCGCATAGGGCAGAACCTTGGGCAGCGGCTCACCCGACACCCACTCCACCGCGAAGGTTCCAAGAGCGATCACCAGTTTGTCTTTGCCAATCTCCTGAAGTGCGGCCTTGGCGGTTTTCTCGAACCAGGCGTCCGTGGCCAGCGGCGAAGGCGCGGTGCCCACCCAGGGATCGAGAAAGAGCTTGAGGATGACCTTATCAAACAGCGCTGTGGTTTCGCGCGATTGCCACGCCGTCGAGGTGCCGCTCAGGATGAGGCAGGGGCTATGGCCTTCGCTTCTCAGGCTCGAGGTCAGGGTTTTGAAAAACGGCTGCAACACATCGAGATCAGCGGTCTCAAGCCCAGGAATGCTGATGCAGGTTCCTTGGGCATAGAGCGGTCGAAGCTGTGCAAGCACCTGAGACGTTACGCTTTGAGCAGTCTCGGGCGTGCTGAGGTTGCGCAAGAAACCTGCCTTGTCGCTGCCAGTGTCCACTTCAAGCACTGGCATCAGATCTGGGGCATGGCCCGATGTGCTGCGGTAATCCACCAGAGGCGCGCGGCTTTCTTCGGATTCGATCTTCACCACGGGCCCTTCGGGGGTGGTTTCGAGCCGGAGCCAGTCCGGCACCAGAACCCCCAGTTGATTGCAGCTCTCATTCAGGGACAACTGTCCCCAATCCGTATCCGAAGGCACATGTCCAAAAATGGTCGCGGCAGAAGGGCTGGCCATTGCCGCAAAGAAGGGCTGGCTTGGTGCTTCGCAGGTGGGGCGGGTAGGGCGCACTGGCAGGAGGGAGGCAAGGCGCAGGTCTTCGGGGAGTTGAAGCGGGTCGTCCGAGAGGCGCAATACGTCCTCTTGTTGCGTCCATCTGCCCCGCACCTCTTGCCAGGCCGTTTGCCACGATAATGCGCCATCCAGAAACAGGTAGGCCCATGTCCCGGCCATCAGGAGCGCAATCACCAAGGCAGCGCGCAGACGGCGCAGGCGCAGTCGGCGCGGGTCGTCAAACACCTTGCGCCCACCCGCCTTCACCGCGAGCTTTTCATAGTGGAACGCAAAACGGCTCACGCAGCTGGCCTTTCGCGGTCCGATCGCACCACGGCGACAGGCGACAAGCCGCAGCTTGCCGCAATTACATTGAGCGCAATTGCTGACACGGTTCCCCACAACCCGACTGATCGTCCTGCATCGCCACTGGTCGCCCTGCGACAGGAGTCCCCACCCCCGTTCCGCAGCTGGTGCAAAACTGTTCATTTGATGAGGTGAGCTTCTCGCCGATCCTCGATCATGTCAAAATTCTGTTAATCTTGAGCCGAATTTAGCTCAAATTCGACCCAAATTACAGGAACAATCGCGTCATCGGGCGCGGATTGTCCTCGGTGGGGAAGTGATCGGTTTTGGGCAAGGGCAGAGGGGTGGCGTTGATTCGACCTTTCAGCCTTGATGGAGCCATTGTTTTCGCGGGCGTGGTCGGGCAGTCTCAACCTCAAGAGGGCGGGGCTTCAGCAGTGAACGCCGGGATGGGCCAGCGGGATGGGCTATGCACTACATCAATATTTCCGACCTCACCGACCGGAGTTGGCGTTTTCTGGAGCCATATGACACCGAGGCGCGGATGGGCTGGGAGATGCACCATGGTCTCGCGCGCAACGCCTTGGAGCGTGCGATCACGCGCCCTGCCTTGGGGCGGTACCGCGCCTGTCTTGAGGCGGTGCGCGCGGCGCGCCGCAGAGCGGATGCGGTTCTCGTGTCCCATCTGCCGAATGTCACGGTGGCCACGGCAGCATTGGCGCGCGGGCTTCGTGTCACCCGTCCGCATGTCGCTTTTGCATTTAATTACACACAGGTGCCGACCGGGCGCCGTCTTGCGCTCTCGCGGCGTGTGCTGAGGAATATTGAAGAGTTCACGGTTTTCTCGCGTTATGAGATCGGCCTTTATGCGGAGCTCTTTGATCTACCGTCGGAGCGGTTCACTTATCTGCCATGGGCGATGGAGCCCCCCGAGGTGGCAGAAGGTATGGAGCGCCCATTTGATCGCCCGTATTTCAGCGCCATCGGCGGGGAAGGGCGCGACTACCGCGTCCTTGCAGAGGCGATGGCGCAAGCGCCGGAACTCAGGCTTGCGATCGTGGCGCGTCCCGCCGGTATCGCGGGTATCGCGTTCCCAGACAATGTGAGCGTGTTCACCAATCTGCCTGCACCGGTGACCTGGGCCATCGCGCAGCAGTCTTGCGGGATGGCGATTGCGCTCAAATCCAACCACACGCCCAATGGGCATGTGACGATGGTGGGCGCGCAGAGGCTGGGTATCCCGCTGGTCGTGACCGATTCCCTTGGGGTGGCTGACTATGTTGATGCCGAGACGGCGCTCATGGTCGCGCCACAAGAGGTCACGGATATGACGCGTGCCTTGCGTGCTGTGGTGGAAGACCCTGAGGCGGCCACCCAGCGCGCCGAGCGCGCAAAAGAGCGCGCCGCAACTTGCAGCGATCCGCGCGTCTGGCTTAGATATTTCGCGGGGCTCGATCTGCGTCTGAGTGGCGCGCGCTGATCACGTCTCGCGTCAGCTCGGGCGATCCGCGCTCTTGATGTCGCCCGTCGTGAGAACGGGCGCTGCGTCCATATCGTCTGCATCAAGCATTGCGGCCACGCGCTCCAGAGAGGCCAGAAGCTGCGCCTGTTCCCAGTCTCTCAGCTTCTCGAAGGCGCGCACATAGCGCTGTTGAAGGGCGTCCGGTGCCGCCTTGACCGCCTCGCGTCCGGACGGCTCCAGTACCACATTGGTTTGCCGGCGATCCGCTTCGGAGCGCATCCGTGTCGCCATCCCACGCGAAACGATCTTGTCCACCAGCGCTGTCACCGTTGCCTGCGCCACGCCCATGGTCTGCGCGAGCTCTTTTGGTGTGGCGCTGCCACCGTTGGTCGCAAGCAATTGCAACACACGCAGCTGTGCGGGGGTCAGGCCGGAGGCCTGCGCAAGATTGCGCGAGTAAAGCTCGGTCGCGCGCAGAATACGTCTGAGCGCGATCAGGCTTTCATCGGTTCGGTTTCGTGGGTGGTCACTCATAGCGCTCTAAGGTGTCACGGATGACAAAATCCTTCAATACACGAAGTATTCGAGTGATATTTCTTCAAGTTGAAGTAAGTCGCAAAGTGTATCATTCGTTGTGCGAAGAAATATAAGTAAATAAAAACAACATATTAAATGTGTGGGGAATAATATTGCTGAGGTTCTTGAAGTTTTTACATCTCTACTATATTTAGGGAGGCGAACGAAAATGGAGACGGTGAGCGATGCCCAAAGACATCCTGCAGACTGAGACTGATAGCCCCCGAACTTGCCAGCCCCGCCTGCGCAAGCCAAATGCGACGGACGGGGCCGATATCTGGGAGCTGGTCAGGGCCTGCGAGCCGCTCGATCGAAACTCCATGTATGCCAATTTGATCCAAGCGGATCACTTCCGCGACACCTGTGTGGTGGCGGAGCTTGATGGCGACATCGTCGGCTGGATTTCCGGCCACATAATCCCGGGCGAGGATGCATTCTTCGTCTGGCAGGTCGCGGTTGGTGAAGCCGCGCGCGGCATGGGATTGGGCAAGAAGATGTTGAAGGCGCTGATCGCGCGTGACGACATCCGGGATGCCTCCGTGCTGAAAACAACGATCACCAAAGACAATGCGGCTTCTTGGGGCCTCTTCCGCAGCTTCGCCCGCGACATCGGCGGCGAGCTCAGCGATGCGCCGCATTTTGAGAGAGAGGTCCATTTCGACGGCGCGCATGACACCGAGCACATGGTGACCATTACGCTCGACAATGAGGCAAAGATCCTCAAGCGCGCGGCCTAAACTCCTCCCCTCATCCAGAATTTACCTTATCCGAAAAGGATTTACCCATGCCCAAAGACATGGCAACCGATACGTCTATCTATACGCGCCGCGAAAGTAATGCGCGCTCCTACTGCCGCTCCTTCACAGCGTCGTTTGACACCGCACGCGGCTCCGAGCTGTTTACTGAAGACGGCACCCGCTACATCGACTTTCTGGCGGGCTGCTCCTCGCTCAACTACGGCCACAATGACCCCGACATGAAGGATGCGCTGGTTGCGCATATCCTGAAGGACGGCATCACCCATGGCCTCGACTTTCATACCGAAGCCAAGGAAGCCTTCCTGCACAGCTTCACCGATTTGATCTTGGCGCCCCGTGGCATGGATCATAAGGTCATGTTTACCGGCCCGACGGGCGCGAACGCTGTTGAGGCAGCGATGAAGATCGCCCGCAAGGTGACCGGCCGGACCAATGTGATTTCCTTCACCAACGGGTTTCATGGCGTGACCATGGGGGCGCTGGCCGCGACTGGTAACGGCTATCACCGCGGTGGGGCAGGCATGGACAAGGCGGGTGTGACCCGCATGCCGTATGATGCCTATGTCGATGGTGTCGACAGTGCAGCGCTTCTGGACAAGATGCTGTCTGATCCGTCGGGCGGGATCGACGCGCCTGCTGCAATCATGCTGGAACCGGTGCAGGGCGAAGGCGGTCTGAACGCCGCTTCGGCTGGTTTTGTGAAGAAAGTTCAAGAGATTGCCCATAAGCACGGCGCGCTGTTGATCATCGACGACATTCAGTCCGGGTGTGGTCGCACAGGCACGTTCTTCTCTTTTGAAGACATGGGCGTTCAGCCTGACGTCGTGACCATGGCGAAATCGGTCTCGGGTTTTGGCCTGCCGATGGCGATGGTTCTGGTGCGTCCGCAGCATGACGTCTTTGGCCCTGCCGAGCACAACGGGACCTTCCGTGGCAACACCCATGCCTTTGTGACCGCCCGTGTCGCGATCGAGAAATTCTGGGCCGATGATGCGTTCCAGACTGAGCTTGCCCGCAAGTCGGAGCTGGTGACGAGCGCGCTGCAGGAAGTGGCAAGCCACATTCCAGGAGCCTACCTCAAGGGTCGTGGCCTCATGCAAGGTGTCGACGTGGGCTCTGGCGAGCTGGCCGGGGACATCTGTGCCCGTGCCTACGAGCTGGGTCTCGTGGTCGAGACCTCTGGCCCCAACGATGAGGTGGTCAAGATCCTCGCACCGCTCACCACATCCGAGCAGCTGCTTTGCGAAGGCTTCGCCATCCTGAGCACTGCGGCCCGCGAAGTGGCTGCAAAAACCAAAATTGCCGCGCAATAATCTGAAGACCGGAGACCAAGACTAATGATCGTACGCGATTTCAACGAACTGAAAAACACTGACCGCTCCGTCTCTGATGCGCGCTGGACATCCACCCGTATGTTGCTCGCTGATGATGGTATGGGCTTTTCCTTCCACATCACTGTGCTGGAAGCGGGTTCTGAACATCAGTTCCACTACAAACACCACTTCGAGAGCGTTTATTGCATGAAAGGTAAGGGCTCGATCACGGATATCGCCACCGGCGAGACCCATGAGATCAAGCCTGGTGTCATGTATGCGCTGAACCTGCACGACAAACACATCCTCCGGGCAGAAGAAGAGCTGCATATGGCGTGCTGTTTCAACCCGCCAGTGACCGGCACAGAGGTCCATCGCGAAGATGGCTCCTATGCTCCGGCGGAGGAGCTGGCCTGATTCAGGCTCGAGAAACAGGTGACGTATGACACATACTGTTGAAAAAATTGGCGGGACATCCATGTCCCGCGTGAACGAGCTGGTCGGCACGCTCTTTACTGGGGGTCGCAAACCGGATGATCTCTATGGCCGTGTGTTTGTGGTCTCGGCGTTTGGTGGCATCACCAACCTGCTGCTTGAACACAAGAAAACAGGTGAGCCGGGCGTCTATGCCCGGTTCGCAGACGCCGAATCCGATCATGGCTGGCACGAGGCGCTGAGTCGCGTGGGCGACGAGATGCGCAAGGCTCATGAGGCGGTTCTGGAGAACGCGGGCGATGTGGCGCAGGCTGACGCCTTTGTCTCCGAGCGCATCGAAGGCGCGCGCAACTGTCTGATCGATCTTCAGCGCCTGTGCAGCTACGGGCACTTCCGCCTGGCAGAGCACATGCTGCAAATCCGGGAGCTGCTGTCGGGGCTGGGCGAGGCGCATTCCGCCTATGTGACCGCACTTTTGTTGCAGCGCGCGGGCGTGAATGCACGTTTTGTGGACCTCTCGGGCTGGCGCGACGAAGGTGACGTGACGCTAGAGGAACGCATCTCGAGCGCTCTAAATGACGTCGATCCGGCAACGGAAATGCCGATTGTCACAGGCTATGCACAATGCGCCGAAGGCCTGATGCGCGAGTTTGATCGCGGTTATTCCGAGGTGACGTTTTCCTGTCTGGCAGCCCTGACCGGGGCCAGCGAGGCGATCATCCACAAGGAATTCCACCTCTCCTCGGCCGATCCGAAGCTGGTGGGTGAGGGCGTGGCGCAGAAGCTCGGCCACACCAACTATGATGTTGCAGATCAGATGTCGAACATGGGCATGGAGGCCATCCACCCCAAGGCGGCCAAGACTCTACGTCAGGCCGATGTGCCGCTGCGGGTTACCAATGCGTTTGAACCCGAAGATCCAGGCACGCTCATCGACGACAAGCCGGCCGATCAGCCTGCAGTGGAGATGATTACGGGTCTCGACATCATCGCGCTTGAGCTCTTTGAGCAGGATATGGTCGGGGTGAAAGGCTATGATGCTGCCATTCTTGAGGTGCTGACACGCCACGATGTGCGCATCGTCTCCAAGACCTCGAATGCGAATACCATCACGCATTATCTCGACACTTCCTTGACGGTTTTGAAACGGGTGGAGAAAGATCTCGCAAAGATCTACCCCAACGCGGATATTTCCGCGCGGCTCCTGTCGATGGCGTCCGCAATTGGGCGCGATCTCAAGGGGTTGTCGGTTCTCACCCGTGGCTTGCAGGCCATTGCGGACGTGGGTCTCGCAAGTCTGGGCGCCTCTCAGGGGCCGCGCAACGTGGACGTACAGTTCATCGTGGAACGCGAAGATCTGAAACCTGTGATCAGTGCTTTGCACAAGGTTCTGGTCGAGGGCAGACCCGCAAAACAGGAGAAGCCGATCAAAGCGGCAGCCTGACCTAAACACAGCCGTCGTCTGACAGGGATGATGCATCACCAAAGAAGGGGCGCCTGCGGGTGCCCCTTTGTGCGTTGCGGCTACATGTGGCTGGGAAGGTTTGTCATATCGTTTTATATTCAATGGGTTGGGGCATAGGGAGAGGATCTCCCTATGCCCCCGGGTAACATCCCCGGCACTTAAAGAACGGTTGCAGGGGCACTCTTAACGAACGTGCAGCCATAAGGGGAATATTCATAGGAATTGCAACCTCAGATTTGGGCCTCTCCCAGATGCCTGCCTGTATAAACAGCAGTGCCGCAGCTATATGTTGAGTGAATCGGGTACGGCAGGGGCAGGCCAAGAGCAGAGTCGCTGGTTTTCGAGCGTAAAAATCGGCTCTGTGCGAGAAGTGAAGACGGACCGCGCGGGTCAACGCGTGGTGGGAGGCTCGCCGATGCGCGTGATTGCCTGCACCTGCCGGGTTGCGAGGCGGAGTGCGGCTCCGGTGCAGGTCATCATTGCCGGCAGAACCATCCACTCAAGCGTCCACATGGCGCCCGAGCGCTCCTGTTCATGCACGGAGGCCTGATGCATCAGGGCAACCTGTCCGGCGTTGTAGCGTGAGAGCGTCACCAGCATCTCTGCGGTAACCGGGTTTTGCTTGTGCGCCATGGCAGAACTGCTGCCGCCTCCGGCCTGCGCGAGCGCATCCACACCCTGTTGCACCATCAAACACACGTCTTGGCCGAATTTGCCCAGACTGCCGGTAAGCGCAGAAAGCCATCCGGCATATGTGACCAATGAGTCGCGCTCCGTGTGCCAGCAGCGTTCAGGCGCGCGGAGCCCCAGTGCCTTTCCCATGTGGTCGGCCATGGCGGCGGCATGGGGCTGGCTGCGCTGCCCGTCGCCAACCGGGCCACCAAATTGCAGGGCTTCTACCTCGGGGCGCAGTATCTCCAGCCGGGAGGTATGACGCACGAGCGGTGAGATCCAGCTTGAGATCCGATGTCCGGCGGAGATCGGCAGCGCCGCCTGCATCCGGGTGCGCCCCATCAGGCGATTATCGCCATGGGTTTCTTCCAGATCGCGCAGCGCGTCGATCAGCGTGGTGAGGCGCGAGATATAAATTTCGTTTGCGGCGCGAAGAGCCAAGGCCTGTGCAGTGTCTATCAAGTCCTGACTGGTAGCCCCCGGATGCACGGCGGCGACACATTCGGCGCCGACATGGGCCTTGAGTTGACGCACATATCCGGGCACCGCCATGCCGTCGGCTGAGAGATCGCTCTGAAGCTCCGCAACATCGGGGGTGAAATCTACCATGGCCGCCAGCGCACGCTGCGCCAGACCGATGTCGATCTGCCCAACCTCTGCGGCGGCACGGGTCAGGGCCATCTCATACGCCAAGAACGCGTCTGCCGTGGCCGCCCCTTCAAACAAGGCCGTGATTTCCTGGTCGGCAAAAAGGCCTGCAAAATAGGGGTTCGATGAGGTCAGCGGATTCACAGGTGGCACGGTCCTTCGAAGCGGAGTCAGAACAGCAGATCAGGCCCGCAATGGCACGTCAAGGATCTCTCTGGCCTGTTGCCAGGTGGCGACGGGGCGCTCATATTTTTCGCAGAGTTCGGCAGCGCGCCGGATCAGTGCCGCGTTAGAAGGGGCCAGCGTATTGCGGTCGAGGCGCACGTTGTCTTCAAGCCCGGCGCGCGTATGGCCCCCGGCGGCGATGGCCCATTCGTTGACGACCAATTGGTTTGCGCCAATCCCTGCGGCACACCAGTTTGCATCGGGCGCGCGGCGTTTGACCAGATCAACATAGAAGTCGAAGACCTCCTTGTCGGCGGGCATGGCGTTTTTCACGCCCATAACAAACTGCACATAGAGTTTGCCGTAAAGCGCACCGCTCTTGTGTAGCGCAATCGCATTCAGGATATGGCTGAGGTCAAAGGCTTCCACTTCGGGTGTCACCTGATGCGTGCGCATCTCGCCCGCCAGCCAGTCCACGAGGTCAGGTGGATTCTCATAGACGCGGGTCGGGAAATTGTTCGACCCAACCGAGAGCGAAGCCATGTCGGGCGCAAGCGGCAACATGCCCCCACGCGCCTTGCCTGCACCCGACCGCCCCCCCGTGGAGAACTGGATGATCATGCCGGGGCAGTGTTTTTCCAGCCCTTCCTTGAGACGTTCGAATTTCTCCGGGTCCGAAGAGGGCGTTTGATCGTCATTCCTGACATGCGCGTGGCAGATCGTTGCGCCGGCCTCAAAGGCTTCATGGGTGCTCTCGATCTGCTCGGAGATGGTGATCGGCACCGCCGGATTGTTGTCCTTGGTCGGCAAGGACCCGGTGATGGCGACGCAGAGGATGCAGGGGGTGCTCATGATCGGGCCTCAGATGTCGAAAAAGACGGTTTCATTGTGCCCCTGGAGGCGGATGTCAAAGTGATACTGCCCGTCGCCCTGTGCCTCGGCAATGAGGGTTTTGACACGGGTCTGATGTTCGATGCGCGTGAGGATCGGGTCGGCGACGTTTGCGTCTGCTTCGTCGGGGAAATACATCCGCGTGTGCAGGCCGAGGTTGATGCCGCGCGCGACGATCCAGAAGGTCACATGCGGGGCCTGCATGCGCCCGTCCACAAAGGGCACCGCGCCGGGCTTTACTGTGTCAAAGGCGAAGGCGCCGGTGGTCATGTCAGACGGGCAGCGCCCAAAGCCGGTGAAATTCGGATCTGCCGCGCCGCGTGTCTCGCTTGGGGCATTGAACAGACCGGCCGCATCCGGCTGCCAGATCTCGACAAGCGCGTCGCGCAGGGGCGTGCCGGTGCCATCGATGACATGGCCGGTGATGCGGATGCGCTGACCTTTGACATCGCCGAGGATCATCTTTTGACCGAGGTCCTCGGGATAGACCCCGGCGATGTCAGCAAAATTCGGTGTACAGCCAATATGTACATAGGGGCCAGCCGTCTGAGACGGGGATTCCTTGAGGTGCGTCAGAGGTTGTACCATGATCAAAGCCCCTCCATGCGATTTTCAAACAGGGTCTGGCGGCGGCCGCGCAGGGTGATGTCGAATTTATAGGCACGCGCGTCCATCGGCACGGTGCGCGCCATATCAAGGGGCGCCACGAGGCTTTCAATCGCTTCGCGCGTGGGGATCGTATCCACGATTGGGCAGCGCCAAATGAGCGGATCTCCCTCGAAATACATCTGGGTGATGAGGCGCTGGGCAAAGCTCGCGCCAAAGATCGAGAAATGGATATGCGCGGGGCGCCAGTCGTTCATGGTATTGGGCCAGGGGTAGGGGCCTGGCATGATGGTGCGGAACTCGTAAAACCCCTCTGCGTCCGTGATGCAGCGCCCGCAGCCACCAAAATTGGGATCGAGCGGCGCAAGATAGCTTTCCTTCTTGTGGCGGTAGCGACCGCCTGCATTGGCCTGCCAGACCTCGATCAGCGCGCCGGGAACGCCACGGCCAAATTCATCGCGCAGCTGCCCGTGCACAATGATACGCGGGCCGATCGCCATGCCGCCGTCCTTGGCAAAATTGAGGATCAGGTCGTTGTCGCGCGGGCCCAGGATCTCGTGGCCAAAGACAGGCCCGGTTTCCTCGACCAAAGTGGTGGGAAAGGACAAGGGCGCATGGCGCGGCCCGCGCGCGACGGAGGTTTTATAATCGGGCGTGATGCTGGGGGGATGCCAGCGTCGGTCGCGATTTACATATCCGTTGCTCATGACTGTTGGTCCTCCCGGTCCATTTCGGCATAGGTTTCCTTGGCCAGTTTCAGCGCATGATTTGCGCGTGGCACCCCTGCATAGACCGCGACATGCTGAAAGGCCTCAAGCACGTCGGTCTTGCTGGCGCCGGTTCGGGCCGTGGCGCGGATATGCATGGGGATCTCGTCAAAGTTCCCAAGCGCTGCCAACAGTGCGAGTGTCAGCATGGAGCGTTCGCGGTCCGAGACTCCATCGCTGGCCCAGACGTTGCCCCAGGCGGTTTCAGTGATCAGTGTTTGAAATGGCTCATCAAATGCGGTTTTGGCAGCTTCGGCACGGTCCACATGGGCGTCGCCCAAAATCTTGCGACGGACCGCCATTCCGGCGCCGTAGCGGTCATTCGAAGGGCAATCAGACATGGCCCAGCTCCTTTATGAAATCCGTCAGCATGCCTGCATAAGCGTCCGGGGCTTCGACACAGGGCAGATGGCCGCTGTCCTCGATCACATTAAAACGCGCGTTTTCTATCAGGTCGATGGTTGCTTCAACGAGGGCGGGTGGGCTCGCCCCATCGTAACGGCCAGCGATGCCGAGGGTTGGCTGGTGCAGGGTTTGTGTCAGCGCGTGCAGATCAGCGTTTGCGATTGCATGACAACTGGCGATGTAGCCTGCTTCGGGGGTGCGCTCCAGCATGTGCCGCCAGAGGATATGGGCGTCCGTCTCGAGGAATGCGGGGGCGAACCAGCGCGCCATGACCGCATCCGAAAGCGCGGCAATCCCGCCCGACTCGATGGCTTGGATGCGGTCCAGCCACATCTGCCTCTCACCCATCTTAGCGGCAGTGTTGGACAGAACCAACGCCGAGATCCGATCCGGAGCGCGGGCTGCGAGGGTCTGGCCGATCATGCCGCCAATCGACAGCCCCACAAACACGCAACTCGAAACGCCTGCGTAGTCCAGGAGTTCGAGCGCATCCTCTGCCAGATCGTCGATGGAATAAGGCCCCTCAGGGCAGGAACTCAGGCCGTGCCCCCGCTTGTCGTAGCGGATCAGGCGCAGATTTTGTGGTAAGCGCGCGATCACGGCATCCCATAGCCGCAGATCGGTCCCAAGCGAGTTGGCAAAGACCACTGCCGGGCCATCCGGGCTGCCGTCCTCTCGCCAATGCAGCATGGCGTTTTGCAGGCGTGCTACCCGCATCAGTAAGGCAGCCCGACATAGTTGGTGGCAAGCACGCGTTGCGCGTCCTTGTTGTCGCGCAGGAACGCCAGTTCTGCCGCCTGCATCTTTACGTCAAACGGACCTTGGTCGGGGAACCGATGCAGCAAGGACGTCATCCACCAGCTGAACCGCTCCGCCTTCCAAACACGGGCGAGGGCTTTTTCGGAGTAGCGATCGATCCCTTCGCTGTCTTTGTCCTCATAATACTGGATCAATCCCGTGTAGAGGTAATGCACGTCCGAGGCGGCAGTATTCAGACCCTTCGCCCCGGTTGGCGGCACGATATGAGCCGCATCGCCGCAGAGGAACAGCCGCCCCCAGCGCATTGGCTCGCTCACAAACGAGCGCAGCGGTGCGATGGACTTCTCGATCGAGGGGCCTGTGACCAGGGCCTCTGCGACCTCGCTCGGCAGGCGGCGGCGCAGGGTGTCCCAGAACCGGGTATCTGTCCAATCGCCCACGTCATCGCCCAGAGAGCATTGAACGTAATAGCGGCTGAGATTGGCGTTGCGCATCGAACAGAGCGCGAACCCGTCCTCTGAATTGGCGTAGATCAACTCCTCATTGACGGGCGGGGTTTCGGACAGGATGCCGAGCCAGCCAAAGGGATAGACTTTTTCGTATTCCGTGCGGACAGAGGCCGGGATCGTGCGTCGGCTGACACCATGAAACCCGTCGCAGCCCGCGATGAAATCGCAATCGATGCGAGTCTCTTTGCCGTCCTTTTGAAAGGTGACATAGGGGCTCTCGGTGTCAGCATCGTGGATTGTGGCATCTTCGACGTCAAAAAACGTGGTCGCGCCAACGCTTTCGCGCGCCTCATAGAGATCGCGGGTCACCTCGGTTTGGCCATATAGCGTCACCGATTTACCGATCAGGCGCTCAAAATTTATGCCGAACATCTCGTCATTGTGTGAAATCAATGTCCCGTGATGGCGAAAGCTCTCGCGCTCGAGCCGCGCACCGACGCCTGCTTTATGCATCAGCTCAACCAAGCCCTGCTCGAGGATGCCGGCGCGAATGCGGCTGAGCACATGCTCCTTGGTCCGTCGTTCCAGGACGATGGTGTCGATGCCATTGAGGTGCAAAAGCTGTCCCAGCAGCATTCCTGATGGGCCGCCACCAACAATTACAACCTGTGTGCGCATGATCGTCTCCTCCAATGGAGCAAAGGCTATCATGCAATTTCATTATTCAAAAATGAGTTATTGGCAGGTATGAATACCAATATGGTAAACTATCAGCACGCGCGTCAGGTCAAAATCCGACATATGCAGTGCTTGCTTGAGGTGGTGTCCTGTGGCAGCCTGAAGGGTGCAGCAGAGCGGCTCTATCTCACGCAGCCCGCCATCTCCCGCACGCTCAAGGAACTCGAAGACATTCTGGGCAGCACCTTGTTGTTGCGCAGTCGGGCTGGTGTCGAGCTGACGGAGGCAGGCGAAGTCTTTGCGCATTTTGCGCGAATGAGCCTTGCCGCGTTGGACCATGGGCTCGAAAGCCTCGAGCGCACCCGTGGCGGGGCGCTGCAGCAGACAGTGACGATCGGGGCCCTTCCCAGCGTTGCGGCGGGGCTGCTGCCCAGGGTGGCCGAGGGATTTCAGCGCCTTGCGCCGGGTGCTGTTTTGCATCTCTCGGATGGGCCGCATGGGGCACTGATTGACCTTCTGCGCGGGGGCGCGGTCAGCATGGTCATCGGGCGGCTTGGAGATCCGGCCAGTATGCAGGGCGTGTCTTTCACGCAGGTTTATACCGAAGAAGTCGTCTGCGTCGTGCGCCCCGGCCACCCGTGCCTCGCGGCGCCAGAACTTGACGATCTGTCGCGTTGGCCTGTGATTTTCCCGCCAGTGAGCGCAGCAATCCGACCGCAGGTGGAGCGCTGGTTGATCAGTCATGGCCTTTCGGAGCCGCCCAATCGGATCGAGACTGTATCAGGCGCGTTTGCGCGGGTGCATGCCCGCGACACCGACGCGATCTGGATGATCTCTCATGGGGTTGTGCGCAATGAACTCTCGGACGGGCGGTTGATACGCCTGCCTTTTGATACCTCGCTTACCAAAGGTCCGGTAGGATTGATGCAGCGTCAGGATGCGGACCCGAGCCCCCTCGAGAGCTTGTTTGTCAAAGCGCTCCATGAGGCGATTGAAGTCTTGGGATATGATGCGAGTTGAACGCTCGCCCGGGGTAGGGCTGGGCGTTGCCCCTCGCCGCGGGGTGTTTGCAAAGAAGATGACGAAGCCCTGTTGTTTTGATGCGTCTCCGGCCGGAAATCGATGCTCGCGCAGCCGTGACGATCTGTGAATGCAGGTTGGTTTCGACAAACAGGGATATGCTTATTCATATATTTCAATCGGTTACTGTGTTTTTTTGGTTTTTCATGATCTTTTGTGACGCAATTCACAGAGGACAGGCCAGAGTGTTTGTATAACACTGGGCAAGGCGCGCTTGAAAACTGCGCTCATGACACGCACATGGGCTGAGATTGAGGTCCTTCTGTATTCGAAAGGGACAGTTCCGATGGCAAATTATGCAAACCTTCCCGCCCCGTCTCCCGAAGGCGGACTCAATCGGTATCTGCAGGAAATTCGCAAGTTCCCGCTTCTGGAGCCGGAAGAGGAATACATGCTGGCCAAGAGATGGGTCGAAGAGCAGGACACCGAAGCCGCGCACAAGATGGTAACATCGCATCTGCGACTGGCAGCAAAAATTGCCATGGGATACCGGGGTTACGGGTTGCCTCAGGCAGAAGTCATTTCTGAAGCTAATGTTGGTCTGATGCAGGCGGTAAAGCGGTTCGATCCGGAAAAAGGCTTCCGTCTGGCAACCTATGCGATGTGGTGGATCCGCGCCTCCATTCAGGAGTATATCCTGCGGTCCTGGTCGCTGGTGAAGCTTGGGACCACATCTGCGCAGAAGAAGCTGTTTTTCAATCTGCGCAAAGCCAAGGCCCGGATCGGTGCACTTGAGGATGGAGATCTGCGGCCCGAAGTGGTGAAGAAGATCGCCACAGATCTTGGCGTGACCGAGGATGAGGTGATCTCCATGAACCGACGTATGTCGGGCGGCGATGCGTCGCTCAATGCCATGGTGGGCAGCGACGGTGACAGCACCATGCAGTGGCAGGATTGGCTCGAGGATGAGGACGCCGATCAGGCGGGAGATTACGAGGCCCGTGACGAGCTGCAAGCGCGCCGGGAGCTTCTCGCCGAGGCCATGAGCGTCCTCAACGATCGCGAGAAAGACATTTTGACCCAGCGTCGTCTGGCCGAGCAGGCCAAGACGCTTGAAGAGCTGAGTGTCCAATATGATGTGAGCCGGGAGCGCATTCGCCAAATCGAAGTGCGCGCCTTTGAAAAGCTACAGAAGAAAATGCGCGAGCTCGCGGCTGGCAAGGGGATGCTGCAGTCGAAGCTCTGATCTTCTGTCTCAGAGATGTCCATTGATGCGCCAATCTCCCTCGGCGCGGACATTCGAAGGGGTCGCCCATCTCGGCGGCCCCTTTTTTGTTTGTGCGGACCATTGATGAAGGCGCGGTGCAAACCTTTGTCGAGGCTCCAGTGTCGAGCCTGCTGGCAGATAGTTGGGGCGGCGCCAGGGGGGCGGCTGCATGGCTGGCGCAAAGGCATGGCTAGCAAAGCGGACTGCGTTTGGCTGGCTGGATGATCTGGAGGCTGGCGTGGCTAGCGATCTGGCTGGGGACCGAGGGGAAATCCCATGGGTGCCTTGCTGGATGGCGGGCTGCTTGCTGCCGGATCGTCTGGCGTGCTGCAGTTGGTGTCTAAATAGCCGCTGCTTTTGATGAGGTCAATAAAAAACTCAACCAAATCAAATAGTTGACTATTGTTGTCGGGTTTCTGGTTGCGCCCGTGCAAAGGCGCTCTGCCAAAGGCATGCTTTGCACTCAGTCGAGGCGTGCGCGCAGGACGCGCAACATGTTCTCCCCGGCGACTTTGCGGATTTGGGTCTCGCTCAGCCCCTCATCGAGCATGGCCTGGGTTAGCGCAGCAAGTTCGGAGCTGTCGAAAGTCGTCGCAACAGAGCCGTCAAAGTCTGAACCAAGGGCAACGTGGTTTTCTCCAACCACCTCGATGGCGCTGTGAATGGCACGGGCGATCCCACTGGGGGAGGCATCACACACGGCATCTGCCCAGTAGCCAATTCCGATCACCCCGCCCGTAGCGGCGATGTCGCGCATCAGGGCGTCCGGTAGGTTTCGCTTTACGGGGCAGGCCTTGTGGATGCCGGTGTGCGACAGAACCAACGGGACATCGGTCATCGCAATGACATCCCGCACCACCTGCGGGCTGGAATGTGCAAGATCCAGGATCAAGCCGCGATCAACCGACTCCGAAACCACGTCGCGCCCAAACGCCGAGAGACCCAGATCGCCTGCGCCATGCAACGAACCCCCAAGCGCATTGTCAAAGAAATGCTGCAGCGCGATCAGGCGGTATCCGGCCTCCTCTAGGCCTTGCAGTTTACTGATGTCGCCCTCCAGCGGGTGTGCGCCCTCGATGCCCAAAAGCCCACCGACGACTTCGTGACCTGCGCGTTTGCGCTCCAGCAGAATGTCGAGATCGGCCTCAGTACGAATGATACGCAGCCGCCCTTCGGAGCGTTCCTGGAACCGGTGCAACTTCTCGGCTTGATGCAGGGCGCGTTCATAGAGCGACGTCCAGGTGGGAAGGGGCCAAAGCTGACCGATCGCAAGCAGCGTGATGTTGTCCCGCGCATCCGCATCATTATGGTCATAGTTCTGCCCGGCGGGGGATTTGGTCACAGCGGTGAAGACCTGCAAGGTGACATTGCCCTCGATCAGCCGGGGGATGTCCACATGGCCGCGCGCGTTGCGCTTGGTCAGGTCACGTTTCCACAGCAGCGGGTCTGCGTGCAGATCGCCGATGATGAGGCTTTGGTGCAGGTCACGTGCTGCGTCGCTGATCGGATAAGAGTCATGCTCTGCAACGGGGTTGCGCTGGCGGTCGAGAGCCGCCGGAGCGAAGATAAAAAACGCCATAATCGCACATATGGCGAGACCCACGAGGCGTTTGATCCATCTTGCAAAGGCTGGCATGGAGGAGATCCTGACATTTGGTTTGTAGGCAGGCTACGGTGCAACAGCACAAACGCAACCCTCTTGTCTCGCGCCTCGCGCCACGGCATCGAGATGTTTGCGGTGGTGACATTCTCTAGCTAGTGTGAGCGCAAACATTCGCGCCGAGGTCAGGGGAGATTGGCACATGACACAACCTATTCGTTGGGGCATTCTGGGAGCCGCGAAATTCGCGCGCGAGCATATGGGGCCAGCCATTCACGCTGCAAACGGTGCTGAACTTGCCGCTCTGGCCACCTCAAGCGCGGACAAAGCTGCGCCATTTCAATCCTTTGCACCCGGAATAGCAGTGCATGAAAGCTATGAGGCGTTGCTCGCCGACCCGTTGATCGATGCGGTTTACATCCCGCTTCCAAACCATCTCCATGTGGAGTGGGCGCTGAAGGCAATGCAGGCGGGCAAACATGTGCTGGTCGAAAAACCCGCGACGCTACGCGAGGAGGAGTTCGACCAGTTGATTGCGGCGCGGGATGCGGCGGGTGTTCTTGCAGCCGAAGCCTATATGATCGTGCACCACCCGCAATGGCAGCGCGCGCGCGAACTTGTGCATACCGGTGCGCTGGGGCAGGTGAAGCATGTCTCGGGGAAGTTCTCTTTTGACAATCGCAGAGACGTCGACAACATCCGCAATCGTCCGGAAACAGGGGGCGGCGCCCTGCGCGACATTGGAGTCTATGTCTTGGGATCGGCACGCTTTGTCACCGGTGAGGAGCCGCAGGACATCAGTGCGCAGATTGAATGGGAAAACGGGGTGGATGTGCTCTCTAATGTGCAGGCGCGGTTCCCGAGCTTTCTTTATACGGCCTATGTCAGCACCCGTTTGCAGCCCTTTCAGGAGATGGTGTTTCACGGCGACAAAGGTGTATTGCGCCTCACAGCGCCCTTTAATCCGCGGGTCTTTGGGGAGGCACGGCTGGAGTTGCACCAGGCCTCCCATGCGGCGGGATCGGGACGCGTCATCGAGGAACGCTTCCCCATTGCCGATCACTATAAGCTGCAGGTTGAGGCCTTCGGAAAGAGTGTGCGCGATGGCACGCCCTATGCCTGCCCGCTAGAGTTCTCGCGCGGGACGCAACGCGCGCTGGATCAGATTTTTGCCTGCGCCACCACGCTCTGAAGGTCGATAGCGGGGGGCAGGGGCATCAGGCCGTGCGCCTTGACGGCATGGGGTCGAAAGCGAGCGCGCTTGCAACCCTGCCCATGGCGGGCGTAGCATCTTCCTTCGAGCTGAGTGTGACAGGAGCAATGCATGGCTGGGGGATGGGCAAAAGACGGCGCGGTAAGCGAACAGATCGAGGCTTCGATCTCGGACGAACTGGCACGTATGAATGCACGCCGTGCGCCAGCGGGTGAAAGCCTGACCCATTGTGCTGATTGCGAAGAGGAAATCCCCGAGGCACGGCGCTTGGCCATCCCCGGTGTGAAACTCTGTATCGACTGCCAAGAGGAGCGCGACGGTGTGCAGCGTCAGCGCGGCGGCATCAATCGTCGCGGCAGCAAAGACAGCCAGCTCAAGTGAGCCTCAGTCAAAGAGCGGCAAGCGCATCACATGTTGCGGCCCAGCGATCCCGCCGTCGTGGATGTCGCCGGTGTCCCTGAAGCCGCAGTTCAGGTAGGTGCGCAGCGCTGCGTGGTTGCGCATGTTCACCGTCAAGACCAGCGCCTGAGCCTTTGGGTAGGTTCGGCGCAACAGCGATGGCAGCACGCGCAAGGCTCCGCTGCCGATGCCACTGCCTTGCACGCGATGATCGATCATAAAGGCCCTGAGACCGAGATCGCCCTGGCGCGCGAAATTGTAGGTTCGGGGGTATTTCACGTCGATCTTGAAAAAGCCGACAAATCGTCCTGCCTGCTGGATGGCATAGAAATCCACGCCAGCCTCATCAGAGGCGAAGGCCATGGCGATTGTGCCACAATAGACCACTTGTTCGGGCGCGACGGCAATATCTCGGACCAGATCATGGTCCGAACGCGAAAGCGGCAGGAGCGATGGTGAAGCCGTGTTTTGCGGACGGGGAGAGGTCATTCAGCCAAATGTCAGGACGTCCCACAGCGCGTCGAGGCTGAGGTCATGTCTCGCGTCATCATTCAGCACGACCCGAAGCGTCTCGACATTCGAGTCTGAGTCGATTGTGTTTATCCGAAAGCCAGAGCGCGTCAGTTTCAGACTATCGGTGTCAAAGGCGTAACTCCCGTCTGTGTCGAGTCGGATGTGATCTCCCTCAGAGATGTCAAAGTCGCGGATCTTGCTTCCAGAGCCGCTGAGATTGAACACGAAGAGGTCCGAACCCGCTCCGCCGATGAGGCGGTCCCGCCCGTCATCTGCGATGAGCGTGTCCTGCCCGGCGCGGCCGACGAGGCGATCCCGCCCTGCGCCACCAACAAGAAGATCTGCGCCCGCGTCCCCGCGCAGAAAGTCGTTGCCTTCGTCGCCATGAAGTCTGTCTTTGCCTCGGCCACCCGTGATCCTGTCATCCCCCCATCCTCCAGAGAGGGTGTCGCGCCCCCCGAACCCGTTGATCTGATCGGCGCGACCAGCTGCTCTGATGTGATCACCGCTGTTGGAACCAATATAGCGATCGACGAAGGGGTTGCCGTCAATGATCTCAAAGCCAGTGATATTCACCGAAGTTGAGTCGGTGATGATCTGGCCTGTCTTTAAGTTCACGACAAACGAGTCGGGCACGCCGAAGTCATCAAGATGGAGCGTGTCCTGACCCGCGCCGCCGTCAATTGTGCGTGTCCCGTCAGTTTTGGGGCGCGCGAGATGGAATTCGTCGTTTCCTCCCTGCAGGTCGATGAAGCTCAAATACTGCAACATGCCTCTGTCAGAGATGTCTTGGTTGCGATTGCCAAATTCAAGAACGTCCAAAGCCTCTGCCAGCAGGGTCTCGAATTGTGTGCTTGACGTATTGTCTCCGGAGATCCGTGCGAAAATGATGTCCGTGAAATCGGATGCATTGATGCTGATCTGCTCAATGCGTGCGATCTCGCCCCGATTAGAAGAGCGAAACTCCATCGCGGTGATCGTGCCTGACGCACGCCCAGACGAGTCGACACTGAGATTGTCCCCAAATATCCGAACAGTTGGGTTTATGTTGTAATAGCCGGTCGAGCCGCGCGTTTGGTCAAGCGTGTAGGAAATGTAGCTGTCAGTCACATCATATCTGTAGACAGGCGTTGGGAAAATGTATCCACCGGAAATGAAGGTGCTTGGAAATAAGATCGCGTCAATTGAGTCGCTTGAAGTTAAAATCGCCATGAGAAAATCGTTCCTGATGTAAAAATGGCTCCCAAATGGGAGCCATTTCAAATTACCGAGAAGCCTAACTCCGGATCAAGCTTCCATTGCCTCAAGCTCGTCAATCAGGCCAGAGATCATCGACAGGCCTTTGTCCCAGAACTTGGGGTCAGAGGCATCAAGACCAAATGGTGCCAAAAGCTCTTTGTGATGTTTGGACCCGCCAGCCTTGAGCATGTCGAAATACTTGTCCTCAAATCCCTCGGCCCCTTCGGCATAGACCGAGTAAAGCGCGTTCACGAGGCCATCGCCAAATGCATAGGCATAGACGTAGAAGGGCGAGTGGACGAAGTGCGGAATATAGGCCCAGAAGGTCTCATACCCTTCCATGAAGTCAAAGGACTCGCCCAGGGACTCCGCTTGCACACTCATCCAGAGGGCGTTGATGTCTTCGGGCGTAAGCTCACCTTCGGCGCGTGCGGCGTGTAGTTTGCACTCAAAGTCATAAAAGGCGATCTGGCGCACGACCGTGTTGATCATGTCCTCGACCTTGCCTGCCAAGAGCACCTTGCGCTCTTCTTTGGTCTGGGCCTTTTCGAGCATCTTGCGGAAAGTGAGCATCTCGCCAAAGACCGATGCGGTTTCCGCAAGGGTCAGGGGTGTCGAAGAGAGCATCTCGCCCTGATCTGCGGCAAGAACCTGATGAACACCGTGGCCAAGTTCATGCGCCAGCGTCATCACGTCACGCGGTTTGCCCAGGTAGTTCAGCATCACATACGGATGGACATTGGTCACTGTTGGATGAGCAAATGCACCGGGGGCTTTGCCGGGTTTGACGCCTGCGTCGATCCAGCCCTTGTCGAAAAACGGCTGCGCCAGCTCGCCCATGCGTGGATCAAAGGCC
Source organism: Ruegeria sp. TM1040 (assembly GCF_000014065.1). NCBI lineage: Bacteria > Pseudomonadati > Pseudomonadota > Alphaproteobacteria > Rhodobacterales > Roseobacteraceae > Ruegeria > Ruegeria sp. TM1040. The sequence continues at coordinate 606,316 of NC_008044.1, forward strand.
TCATAGGCCTCCATCACGGTTGCGCGGGCCTCCTCCCAGTCCACCACGCGGGTGGTTTCCATCGGCAGAGGCGCGTTGCGATCCCAGACCTGCATGCGATCGAGACCGAGCCATTTGCGTTTGAGCTCATAGTAGCGGTGCGAAAGCTTGGGGTAGGCGGCCACTACGGCCTCGCGCAGAGCTTCGACCACTTCGGGCTCGACATCGTTCGAGAGGTGCCGGCCCATCTGCGGGCTCGGCATGCCGCGCCAGCGGTCAATGATCTCTTTCTCTTTGGCCTGCGTGTTGTGAACGCGGGCAAAGATCTTGATGTTGTCGGCAAAGACGCGGGCAAGTTCGCGCGCTGCGGCTTCGCGCTTGCTGCGGTCCTGCTCGGTCAGGAAGTTGAGCGTCGCCTCGATGCCGAGCTCTTCGCCCTCGATCTCAAAGGTCAGCCCTGCGATGGTCTCGTCAAAGAGCTTTTCCCAGGCATCGCCCACAATCCCGAGGTCGTGCATAAAACGCTCCAGCTCATCCGAGAGCTGATAGGGCTTCATCGCGCGGATCCGGTCAAAAACGGGTTTGTAGCGCGCCAGATCGGCGTTTGCCTCAAAGAGCGCGTCGAGTTTGGCATCCTCGATGCGGTTGATTTCCAGCGTGAAGAACACCAGCGGCGTGGTGAAGACCGTGACTTTCTCCTGCACGTCAGAGAGGAATTTGGCGCGGTCCGCGTCGGTTGTCAGCTGGTAATAGCGCAGGCCCGCATAGGACATGATGCGCCCGGCGATATTGTTGATTTTTTCGTTGCGATGGACGCAGGTCAGAAGCCCCTCGGCGTCGAGCTCTGCAAGCTTGCCCTCGTAGTCGGCGGCAAAGGCAGCGCATTCACCCTGCAGCCAGTCCAGATCGCGGGAAAGTTCCGCAGCGTCTTCGCCTGCGTAGAGATCGCTCAGATCCCACTCCGGCAATTTGCCAAGATCACCGGCTCCGGAAGAGGCATTGGCATCGCGCACAGGGAAAGGGAGTTGGAACATGTGACCTCCGTCTGATGTCTGAATTTGGGCGCAGGCGCGCAGCAAAAAGCGGCGCGCGCTCCCGTGGATCTGTTCTTCAAACACTTAGGTCGGGCAAGCGCGAGGCACAAGCACAGAGCCAGCGACGAGCGGAGAAACATCGTGCGACCAAGCTGCGGCCAGCCCGCGCGGATCTCTGTGATTGTACCGGGCCTAGACGTGTTTTTTGAAGTGCGCCGTCAGGATGGCGCAGGTCTGCCTGCGTGTCTGAGGGATTTCCATCAGGATTTCGTGCTGGGCGTCCGGGATCATCTCGAGCTTGCCTGATGGCCAGCGTGCCATGCGATCATGAATGGCCTCTGTGGCGACGATCTGTTCGTTTTCCCCCAGAAAGGTCACGCAAGGCACATCGGGTGAGGGGCGCGCGCGCAGATCTGCGCACTCCAGCATGGCCTGAGACAACCATTGTACCGTCGGCCCCCCGAGGGCCAATTCGGGGTGCTGGGTCATCTGCATCTGCAAGAAAGCGTACATTTCCGGGTCATTTGTCAGCGTGTTGCCCTCAAAGGGTGTGACCTGGACGTATTGTTCGATGGTGGTTGTGGGCACCAGCTTCTCGCTCACACCCAGCGCCGTCCCAAACCGCGCCAAAAGCCGGGCAGCCGGTCGCAGCGCAAAGGGAATGCGGATCGCCCACATCGGGGCAGTGAAGGCGCAGGCCGCAACTGGCAGACCCTCGTGGAGAGCCCGCAGGCCGATGGCGCCGCCCATGGAATGTCCCAGCAGATACCACGGGCGTGGCAAGTTGAGGGCCTCGGCATGCGCCACCAGCGCCGCCACGTCGAGCTGGAACGCGCCAAATTCTGCAACATGCCCGAGGCGGCCATCGCTCAGGCTGCGATCCGCAAGCCCCTGTCCGCGCCAGTCCACGGTCAGGACGTCAAAACCCCGATCCGTCAGGTCAATGGCCAGTGGGCCATATTTCTCGATGTATTCTGTGCGACCGGGAAACAGCAGGATTGTGCCCGCAGAAGGACCGTGGCTACGCCAGAGGCCTGCGCGGATACGCTGACCATCCTGAGTGGTCAGCCAATGGGCCTCGACCTGATCCGGGCCGCGCGCAATCTCGCTGAAATAGGGCGCGGGGGCGGTTTCTGCCATTGGCTGATCCTTCATTGTCGTCAGGCCAGTGCCTGCGCCAGCTGCATTGCAACGCCCATATCGCCGTCGATGGTGAGTTTGCCGCCCATGAAAGCTGCGGTCGGGTTCAACTCGCCCGACAGGATTTCTTCAAAGGTTTCGGCGTCGGCGGTCATGGTCACATCTGCGTCCTCGTCGCCCACGCGTGCGCCATTGGCATCCAGAATGATGGCGCCCATGCCGGTGATCTCGAACTTGGCGGAGCTGTCAAAGCCACCATCCATTTTTTCGTTCAGCTTGGCGGCTGCCTGTTCCAGTGTGTCGCTCATTGTCGTCTTTCCTTGGTGGTGTTTCATGCCTTCGCACAAAACTGTGAAGCCGTTTGTTCTGGCACTGGTAATTCCGCCCCGTGCCGCTACCCTTTGGACTATGGGCAAAACGCGGACGAATCTCAAAGCTATCGTGGCGGCAATCTCTCTTGGCGTCATCCCTTGTTTGCCTTCAATTTCGATGGCGCAGGAAGACGCGCATCGCATACCACAAACCGAGGCCGACCTGTTGGAGCGTTTGCGCGCCGCGGACCCGGCAGACGCCGCACGGATAGCCCGCGAGTTGCAGGCCGAGTGGAGCAAGAGCGGCTCGGCGGCGATGGACCTTCTGTTGCGCCGGGGGCGTGAGGCCATGGCGCGGCAGGATTGGCAAGCCGCCATCGAGCATTTCACAGCCCTCACCGACCATGCGCCGGAGTTTGCCGAGGGCTGGTCAGAGCGGGCGCGCGCCTTCTTTAACGCGGAACTCTTTGGTCCCGCTGTTGCTGATCTCGAGCGGGCCTTGGCCTTGAACCCCAATGACTTCAACGCCATCTTCGGCCTCGGGCAGGTGTTTGAGTTCTTTGGCGATCCGGAGCGCGCCTATGCCGCCTATGAGCGAGCCGAGGCTATACATCCGCATCACGAGGAAGTAACCAAGGCTCTGGATCGGCTTTCCACTAAGGTGGAGGGGCAGGCTCTCTAAGACAGCCCGCCATGACAACGATCCCTGAATTTATGTCCGGATCGGTCCCCTGGTGGACAGATCAATGCGCGTGGAGACTGATGCAATGACGACTGCATCCCGGGTTGTGGCCGTCCTCGGCCCAACCAACACAGGCAAGACCCACTACGCGATTGATCGTATGCTCGGCTATCGAACCGGGGTCATGGGGTTTCCGCTGCGTCTGCTTGCGCGTGAGGTCTATGACAAGATCGTCAAGCTGCGCGGCCCGTCGGTGGTTGCGCTGGTCACCGGCGAAGAGCGTATTGTCCCGCCCCGGGCGCAGTATTGGATCTGCACCGTTGAAGCCATGCCAGAAGGTATGGGCTGCGATTTCCTTGCGATCGACGAAATCCAGCTCTGTGCCGACCCGGAACGCGGTCATGTGTTTACGGACCGCCTGTTGCGGTCGCGTGGGATGAAAGAGACGCTGTTTCTGGGGGCTGATACCATGCGCGGGCCAATCGCCGCGCTGGTGCCGGGCGTTGAATTTGTCCGTCGCGAGCGAATGTCAGAACTGGTCTATGCCGGTTCCAAGAAGATCTCCCGCATGCCGCCACGCACCGCCATCGTGGGCTTCAGCGTCGACAGCGTCTATGCCATTGCAGAGCTGATCCGCCGTCAAAAAGGCGGTGCTGCGGTGGTAATGGGAGCCCTGTCGCCAAGAACTCGCAACGCGCAGGTCGCGCTCTACCAAAATGGCGAGGTGGATTATCTCGTGGCCACGGACGCGATTGGCATGGGGCTCAATCTCGACGTCGATCACGTCGCCTTCTCGGCGACCTCCAAATTCGACGGCCGCCGGATGCGCCCGCTAGCCCCCAATGAGCTGGCACAGATCGCCGGACGCGCGGGGCGCGGGATGAGCCATGGCAGCTTTGGTGTCACTGGCGATGCACGCCCGCTCGAGGAGGGCGTGGCGCAGGCGATCATGGACCACCGCTTTACGCCGCTGCAAAAGCTGAACTGGCGCTCTGCCGATCTACGTTTTGGCTCGATCGACGCCCTGATCCATTCGCTTGAGGCCAGCCCGAACCATGAGGTTCTGCTGAAGGCGCGCGAGGCCGATGATCTGATGGTGCTGAAATCGCTGGCCCAGGACGGCGCCATTCGGGATCGCGCCACGGATGCGGCGTCTGTGCGCCTGTTGTGGGATGTCTGCCGAATTCCGGACTTTCGGGGCATCAGCCATGCCGAGCACGCTTCGCTCCTGAGTGGCATATACGGCTACCTGCACCAAGGTGGTGTGGTCCCGGATGATTGGTTTGCGCGGCAAATTCGTCGTATTGATCGAACCGAAGGCGATATTGACACATTGTCGAAACGCTTGGCGTTTATTCGCACATGGACCTATGTTGCGCAGCGAAACGGCTGGTTGCGTGACGAAAGTCATTGGCGGGAAGAGACCCGCACTGTAGAAGACAGGTTGTCCGACGCTTTGCACGCGCGTCTGACGCAACGATTTGTGGACCGGCGCACATCCGTTTTGTTGCGGCGGCTCAAACAGAAGGAGGCCCTTTTGGCCGAAGTAAATGACAAGGGTGAAGTGACCGTCGAAGGCGAATTCGTCGGTAAGCTTGAAGGCTTCCGGTTCTCACCGGACAAAACCGCGCAAGGCGCTGAAGCAAAGGCACTGAAGTCTGCGTCCTTGCAAGCGCTGGCGCCGCAGTACCACCTGCGCGCGGACCGGTTCTACAACGCCCCCGATACTGAAATTGATTTCACCGATCAGGGTGGCCTGATGTGGGGTGAGCATGCGGTTGGCAAACTGGTTGCCGGTGCCGATGCGCTGTCCCCGCAGATCGAGGTTTTTGTCGATGAGACCGCAGGCCCGGATGTGGCCCAGAAGGTCGAGCGCCGCCTGCAGCATTTCATCTCGCGCAAGGTTCAGGCCCTTTTTGAGCCCCTTATCGCCCTGCAAAAGGACGAAGCCCTCACCGGGCTTGCCCGTGGGTTTGCGTTCCGCATGGTCGAAGCGCTGGGCATTCTTCCGCGCGCGGGCGTGGCGCAGGAAGTCAAGGACCTGGATCAGGATGCGCGTGGCGCGCTGCGCAAACATGGCATCCGCTTTGGCCAGTTCACGATCTTTATGCCCGCCCTGCTGAAGCCCGCTCCGACGCGTCTGCGTCTGTTGTTGTGGTCGCTGGCGAACGGCCTGCAGGAATTCCCCGAGGCACCGCCTCCGGGACTGGTGACTGTGCCGTCCATGCCCGAAGCGCCTGAGGGCTATGACACGATGGCCGGCTATCGTGCGGCGGGTCAACGGATGATTCGCATCGATATGCTGGAACGCCTGGCCGATCTGCTGCGAAATGAGGACAGCCGCGGAGGCTTTGAAGCCAAACCCGACATGCTGTCGATCACCGGCATGACGCTTGAGCAGTTCGCCGACCTGATGCAGGGCCTCGGCTATCGTGCAGAGAAAGGCGAACGCGCCAAGGTCAAGGCGGTCGACGCAGTTGTGACCGAAGGCGGAACGCCTGCAGCGGATCAGCCTGTGATGGATGCAGCTGCCGACGCTGAGAACACCCCGGCCGCAGCACCTGCTGAGACCACGCCCGATGAGGCAGCCGCGGATGTGCTCGCAGGCACCTCGGAGATCGTGGACGAGGGTGTCGCGCCAGTGGCAGCCGGGCCCGCCGAGAGCTCTGCGGACGAGCCGATTGCAGAGACTGCTGAGGCGGAGACCGCTGTCGGTGCTGCAGCGGACGCAACCGTTGAAGAGCCCGAGATCGAGGTGTTCTACACCTTCACATGGGGCCGCAACACGCGTCAGGGCAACGCAGGCCGTGGCCAGCGTCGCGGCGAAGGCCGGGGGCCCAAGGCCGATGGTGCCGGACGTGGCAAGCCGCGCGGTGGCAAGCCTCAGGGCAAGCCCGGTGGTAAAAAGGGCGGCCGCCCGGATCGCGGCGGCGACAAGGGGAGCAAGACCTACTCTGCGCGTCCTCCGAAGAAAGAAAAGCAGATCGACCCCGACAATCCCTTTGCCGCAGCTCTCATGGGGCTGAAGCAGGGCGATTGAACCTGACATGAGCGATCACGCGGACAAGATGCGGGTCGACAAATGGCTGTGGCACGCGCGGTTTTTCAAAACCCGCTCTCTCGCGGCCAAGCAAGTCGGCGCAGGTCATGTCCGCGTGAATGGCTCCAAGGCTGCAAAGCCCTCTCAGAACGTCTCCATTGGGGACGTTTTGACCTTTCCGCAGGGGCATCAGGTGCGCGTTGTGCGCATCACCTCCCTTTCGGAGCGGCGTGGACCAGCAACCGAGGCTCAAACGCTGTACTTTGATATGACGGAGAAGCAGGACAAACCGCCTGCCAATCCCAAATACGAAGGAAAAGGTCGCCCGGATAAGAAAGAGCGCAGGGCGCTTGGTCTTACTCGCGTCTGGGACGGGCATTGACGGCTTGAAGCCGCTGCCCATGTAGATTAGCTACTCCCCAGACACTTGAAACGGGATCCAAGCCAAGATGACCTACGTCGTTACGGACAATTGTATTGCCTGCAAGTACACCGATTGCGTCGAGGTGTGCCCGGTTGACTGTTTCTACGAGGGTGAGAACACCTTGGTGATCCATCCCGATGAATGCATCGATTGCGGCGTATGTGAGCCGGAATGCCCTGCCGACGCGATTCGTCCGGACACAGAGCCGGATATGGACCAGTGGGTGGAATTCAACCGTAAGTACGCCGAGCTGTGGCCGGTTATCGTCTCCAAGAAAGACCCGATGCCGGGTCATGAGGAGCGCGATGGCGAAGAGGGCAAGCTCGAGAAATACTTCTCCGAAGCACCCGGAGAAGGTGGTTAAGACGCCGCTGTGAGCGCGAAATTCGCGTGAAACGCGGCCTGTGACGTCAGATTGACGTGCGCTCCGTCTTTCGGAGGGCACGTTTTTGTGCTATATTCTTAGGATGTAATGCAACACGTAGAATACCGCCTGCCGTGATGATCCTGAAAAAACGGGTCTCTTGGTGGGTTTTCTGCGCCAAACCGACAGCCGGCGCGCATACTCCGTATGCCGCATGGGCCCTCTTTGGCGTGGCCTAAACGGCATGATTGCCGTGTCATCGCGAGGAAAGACCTGTATGACCAAATCGAAGAAGCTCGAATTCCGCCCCAATGATTTCATTGTATACCCAGCCCATGGCGTTGGGCAGATCATTTCGATCGAGGAGCAGGAAGTGGCCGGCTACAAGCTGGAGCTTTTCGTAATCACCTTTGAAAAAGACAAGATGACCCTGCGCGTGCCGACGCATAAGGCCATCGACATCGGCATGCGTTCGCTGTCTTCCCCTGATGTGATCAATCAGGCGATGAAGACGCTGAAAGGCAAGGCCAAGGTCAAGCGCGCCATGTGGTCGCGTCGGGCACAGGAATACGAACAGAAGATCAATTCCGGCGATCTGATCTCCATTGCCGAAGTGGTGCGCGACCTGCACCGTACCGATGATCAGCGCGAGCAGAGCTATTCCGAGCGTCAGTTGTATGAAGCCGCGCTCGAGCGTCTGACCCGCGAAGTTGCGGCCGTGTCCGGTGGCGACGAAATCGCGGCGGCCAAGCAGGTTGATGAGGTCCTGACCTCCCGCGCTGCCTGATCTTTCCGGATCCCAATATCAAAGGCCGCCCGATTGGGCGGCCTTTTTTGATGCGAGAGGGGCCTTTCAGAGAAGCGCGAGCAATGTGAGACCAAGTGCGATTTCGCTGAGTTGCTGCGTGGCGCCCAGAACGTCTCCGGTCTGCCCGCCGATTTTTGTCATTGCAAGCTGACGCAAGCCGAGCAGCAAGGGCCCCAGAACCAGTGCCGCCCAGATCACGCTGCCGCCGGTACTGAGGAACCCCACAACCAGCGCGATCAGGAGCCCCACAAGGGTCGCTGGCCAGGCTGGACGGCCAACTGACTGCGACAGGCCTCGCCCGCGCGCGTTGGGCATGCTGGCCATCATCACGGGCATCGCTGCGCGGCTCAGTGATGCAAGCGCCATCAGGCACCAGATGTCCCCCGCCTCAAAGAGTGCGGCCAGAATGCTCCAGCGCAGTCCCAATCCAAAGAGCAGTGCCAACACACCATAGGTGCCAATATGGCTGTCCTTCATGATCTCCAGACGCCGCTTGGGGTCAAAGCCGCCCCAGAACCCATCCGCCATATCTGCGAGACCGTCTTCATGCATGGCGCCGCTCACAAGAACCTGTGTCGCAAGCGCAATTCCGGCGGCCACGAAGGGCGGACACCAGATCAACGCCACGGCGCCTGCAAAAATTGACACCACCCCCACGACGGCCCCAACCAGGGGGAAGGCCCAGACTGCAGCCGCTTGGCGTGCAAAAACCTCTTTGGAGAGATGCGGCAGCGGCAGGCGGGTCAGCAAGACCAGCGCGAGCAGCAAATCAATGGGCTTGAAGTCGTTTTTTCGCATGTCGATGCCTCTGGTGGGGCTTCTCGGCAGGGGGCGAGAGCGGTAAACAGTCCTGACATCGCTTTACCTTTGCGGTGCAGTAGGACGCAACGAGGCTTTTTATGCTGCCAGACCTGACGACGCTTTCTGATTTCCGTAATGCTCTGGCGCAAGCGCCCGGCGCCGATGCTGACGCGCGCGCGGCCTGCGAGGACCGGAACGGGCAATTGACCAAACCGCCTGGGGCGCTGGGGCAGCTTGAAGAGATCGCGATCTGGTACGGCAGTTGGCGTGGAACGGCGCGTCCCGAAGTGCGCGCGCCGCAAGTCATTGTCTTTGCCGGAAACCATGGCGTCACCGCGCGTGGGGTCTCGGCCTTTCCGGCCGAGGTCACGGTGCAGATGGTTGCCAATTTCAAGGCAGGCGGCGCGGCGATCAACCAGTTGGCCCAGCTCGCTGATGCGCGCATGGATGTCCATGCGCTGGAGCTGGATCGCCCGACGGCTGATTTCACGCAGGGCCCCGCGATGAGCGAGGAAGACCTGCTGGCCGCGCTGCGCACTGGCTGGAATGCGGTCGATCCGGCGAGCGATGTGCTCGTGGTGGGCGAAATGGGGATCGGGAACACGACCTCTGCGGCTGCGATCTGCCATGCGCTTTATGGCGGTGAGCCGGGTGATTGGACGGGCAGGGGCACCGGCGTTGACGACGAGGGCCTTGCCCTGAAGACGGCTGTTATCGCCGAGGCGGTCGCGCTGCACGGCAGCCGCGACGGGTTGGAGGTTCTGCGTTGCCTTGGCGGGCGTGAGATCGCAGCAATGGCCGGGGCGATCGCTGCGGCGCGAGTGCTGCGCATTCCGGTTATTCTGGATGGGTTCATCTGCTGTGCCGCTGCGGCCTCTCTGGCGCGCCTGCACGATCAGGCGTTGGATCACGCTGTCGCAGGCCATCAAAGCGCCGAGGGCGGTCATCAGGCATTGCTGGCGAGACTGGGCAAGGCACCGCTGCTGTCGCTGGGGCTGCGCCTTGGAGAGGGCTCTGGGGCGGCACTTGCAATCCAAGTGCTCAAAGGTGCGCTGGCCTGTCATAGTGGCATGGCCACCTTTGCCGAAGCCGGAGTATCGGACGGCTGACCCCGCACAGGGGATCAGCCTCGCGCTCAGGCGCGGTGTTTGATGTGGTCTTCAGCTAGCGACAGCAGCGCCGTTTCCAGGTCTTTTTCCAGCTCTCTCGCGCGTTTGATATAGGCCGGGTTCTCGCTTGCGGGAGTGCCCGGAATCCAATGCCCTGCGAGCTCTCGGATGGTGTGGCGATCATGCGCGTAAAAGGTCTGTTCGGCCTGTGCCGCCTCATACTCGCTTAGTCCGATATTCTCGAGCACATAGCGACCGGCCCGCAGCGAGCTGTCGAACATTTCGCGCACGATATCATTGGCCCCCGCTTTATAAAGCTCAAACACATGGTTGCGATCATAGGCGCGGGCGACAATATGGATGTCTGGATAGTTCCGCCGGGCGTAAGTCACGAGTTTTGTGGCGCTTTCCTGATCGTCGAGCGCGACAACCAGCACTTTTGCCTTGCTGATGCCAGCCGCTTTCAGCAGCTCTGGACGGGTTGGATCCCCGAGGAAACTCTTGACCCCAAAGCGGCGCATCAGCTGTACCGCCTTCATGTCGCTGTCCAAAAGAACGGTCTTGAAGCCACTCGCATTCACAAGGCGATGCACGATCTGACCAAAACGCCCGATCCCGGCGATGATCACTGTGCCTTCTTCGTCAATCTCGTCGGGCGTATGTTCGACTTGGGCGTCCTTCATCCGCTTGGATAGGATTTCGTAGAGGATGAACAAAAGCGGCGTGATCAACATCGTCAGCGCGATGACCAGCAGCAGTTTCTCCGACAGATCGGCCGTAACCACATTCAGCTGAAGCGAGAACGCCAGCAGCACAAAGCCAAATTCACCGGCCTGCGCCAGCCCGAGGGTGAAGAGCCAATGATTGCGCCCTCTCAGTCCGAAGGCCCTGCCGACGAAATACAAAACCGCGCCCTTTGCGAAAATCACGAGCAAGGCGAGACCGATCACATCCCCGGGCTCGGCTAGGAACAAGCGATAGTTGATACCTGCTCCGACGGTGATGAAGAATAGCCCCAACAGGAGCCCTTTGAAGGGTTCGAGGTCGCTCTCCAGCTCGTGGCGGAACTCGCTGTTCGCGAGCACAACACCGGCGAGAAAGGCGCCCAACGCCGGGGACAACCCGACCAAGGTCATCAGGAAGGAAATTCCAACAACGATCAGAAGGGCCAGTGCCGTATACATCTCGCGCAGGTTGGAGGCGTGAATGAAGCGAAACACCGGACGGGTCAGATAGACGCCCGCCAGAATCACGAAGGCGATGGCGCCGATTGTCGTCAGGGTGACGGCCCAGCCAGGCAGCCCTTCTACGAGCGAGAGCGAGTGGTGTCCCGCGCCATGCGCTTCTTCTGCGCGCACGATGGAGCCATCCTCGGACAGGGATAGTGCATGTTGTGTCGCCAACAGCGGCAGCAGAGCCAGGATCGGAATGACTGCAATGTCCTGGGTGAGCAAGACAGAGAAGGTCGCTCTGCCCCCTCCAGTGCGCGTCAGCCCTTTTTCCGAAAGCGTTTGCAGCACGATGGCTGTTGATGACAGCGAGAGCGCCAGCCCGACGGCAAGGCCCACTTGCCAGCTGTGGCCAAAAAAGATCGCAGCCCCCGCAAGGAGTGCGGTTGAAGCGGTGATTTGTAACCCACCGAGTCCGATCAAGTGGTGTCGCATCGCCCAGAGCGCGCGCGGGTCGAGCTCGAGGCCGATCAGAAACAGCATCATCACGACGCCAAACTCGGCAAAATGCTGGAGTTCCTCGGCTTCCGCCCCGACAAGACCCAAGATCGGACCGATGATGATGCCCGCGGCGAGGTATCCGAGCACCGACCCCAAACCCAACCGGGCGGCGATGGGTACGGCGATCACGGCGGCGGCGAGGTAGATTGAGGCCTGAGAGAGAAAACTATCCATAAGAGAATATTGCCAACTTTTTACGAGATGGCAAAGAGATAGGCTGACTCGGGCCCCTCTGTCACGATCAGGTTAAAAAAAGCGGCAGCTCGAGAGAGCCGCCGCATTTGCGGTATCTGTGGGCCTGCGGGGAGCGCTGACCGATTTTGGGCATGAGTTACTCGCCCTCGAGCGAGCGAATTTCCTCTCCGAGTTTTGCGATATGTTCCAACCGTTCCGAAATGCGTTCCTGAAAGGCACCAAGCTGATCGATAATGTCAGAAAGGGTTTCGCCAGAGGAGGGCAGGCGCGCACTCTCGATTTTACAGAGGACGCGTGTGGAGCTCAGGCCCAGAAAGTGACGATGCATGACCTGGCACGCATTGATGATCCGCACGGCTTCGATGTCTACCTCCGCCATGCCTTTCTGGGCGTGTCCGGCCTGTTGTTTGACCAGATCCGCAAGGCGGCGGCGCTCTTCTTCCATGTCGACATCGCCCAGATCACGCCGTTCCTTTTGCAGCTGGGTGTCGCATTCCATCAGGATTCGGGTCATGCCCGCAATAAAGAGGCTGGAGTTCACGGAGTGCTTTACGGTGGCAAAGTTGGTGTTTTCGCCCATCACGTTGCGCTCAAACCAATCCGACATTTCGCGCGACATAGCGCCATAGTTCTGGGACAGCACCGTCACCGGACCGCCCGAAGGCTCAATCCGGGAGGCGATGACACGCAGGTTATGCGGAATCGTGTGCATGGCTTCGAAGTCTTTCACAAGACCATGGGTTTCATCGAGAAGCTTTTCCGCATTGCGCAGCATTTCACGCAGTTCCGAAATCTGCGGATCCACCTTGCGACCCAGGCCCAAATCGCGCGAAATGAGTTCCTCGGCGAGGGCATGCGATGCAAAATGCTGATAGTCGTCAAAGCCCTTTTCGTGAACCCAGTCGAGCATGATCTGAGCGCTTTCCTCGGCGGATAGATCACCCTCTTGTTCGGCTTTGACAATCTTGGCGTAGAGCGTCTGGATCTCGGCAAAAAGCTTGCTGCTTGGCTTTATACGTGCGGACAGATAGCCGTCGCCACAGGGAACAACAGTTGCAAAAACCCAGTAGTGCAGCCCATCCTTGGACTTGTTCTTTACATATGCACCAACGGTTTTTCCGGATTTCAGCATTTCCCAGAAGAGGTAGAATAACCCTTTGGGCGTGTCGGCATGGCGCACCAGTTTGTGGGGCGCTCCGATAATCTCTTCCCATTCGTAATGTGCAACCCGTTGGAAGACGTAGTTGCAGGACAGAATGACTCCACGCTCATCGGTACGCGAGAAAAAGACCTCGTTTAGTTCGAAAGGGGCTGCGCCGCTGCTCGGGCGGGTTTCAATGCGGCGATCGACAAAGGACACGAAAGCGATTCCATCTGATGATTTGTTTCAAGCCAACCTACCTGTCCAGTGGTTCACACATCCTTAAACGGGTAGGGGACTATCACCTTTTAACTGTGCCATTACGATCTGACTGTGGACCCGTCCAACTGCCGGATGCGGAAGAATAATCTCGTGAAGCAGCGTATTTAATTCTTGTAGATCATGACAGTAAACGCGCAGCAGGTAGTCGGCCTCTCCGGTCATCGTCCAGGCGGAAGTGATTTCCGGACGATTTGAAACCAATCGCGCAAAGCTTGCAGCATTATCGGGGCCGTGACTGTGCAGATGCACCTGAACAAAACACTGCACAGCAAGCCCGAGCTTTGAAGGATCAAGGCGCGCGACGTAGTTTTGGATGAAGCCATCTTCTTCCAGGCGTTGGCGCCTGCGTCCGGCCTGGCTGGCAGAGAGATTGAGCACATCTCCGAGCTCCTGTGCGGTGGCCTGAGCGTTCTTCTGAAGTTGTGCGAGCAGTTTGATGTCTGTTGCGTCAAGCATGCGTGAATCCCCCGTCATTTGGGGAAACTATGCGTCAAATATGTATGATTGGAAAGAATGGACGGTGATGTTGCGCAGAATAAGCACATTATGTGCGGTACACTCGGTCAAACGCAGCAAGCAACGCAGGAGATACGCATGGGACCTTTCCCTCATGATGCCCCCAAATCGGTGATCAGCGCTGAGAACCCGGCCGGAACCGATGGATTTGAATTTGTAGAGTTTGCCAGCCCGAACCCCGAAGAACTGCGCGAGCTCTTTGCCAAGATGGGGTACGAGTTGGTCGGACGTCACAAGACCAAGCCGGGTATCGAGCTTTGGCAGCAGGGGGACATCACCTACATCCTCAATGCCGAGAAAGGCTCTTTTGCGGAAAAGTTCGTTGAACTTCACGGCCCCTGTGCCCCCTCGATGGGCTGGCGTGTGGTCGATGCGCAAAAGGCGTTTGAGCACGCGGTGGCCAAGGGGGCGGAGCCCTATGAAGGCGATGACAAAACAATGGATGTGCCTGCAATCAAAGGGATTGGCGGCTCGCTCATCTACTTCATCGACCAGTATTACGACACCTCGCCCTATAACGAGGAATTCGAGTGGCTGAAGCAGTCCAAACCGCGCGGCGTCGGTTTTTATTACCTCGATCACCTCACGCACAATGTCTTCAAAGGCAACATGGACAAGTGGTTCCACTTTTATGGCGACCTGTTCAACTTCAAGGAAATCCGGTTCTTTGACATTCAGGGCAAGTATACCGGCCTCTTCAGCCGTGCCTTGACCTCGCCTTGCGGCCGCATTCGCATTCCGATCAACGAGGACCGTGGCGAGACCGGGCAGATCGTTGCCTATCTCAAGAAGTACAATGGCGAAGGCATCCAGCACATCGCTGTGGGCGCGCGTGACATCTATGATGCCACTGACGAGATCTCCGAACGTGGCATCCAGTTCATGCCGGCCCCGCCTGCAACCTATTACGACATGAGCCACGACCGTGTCCAAGGCCACGAAGAGCCGCTGGATCGTATGAAAAAGCACGGCATCCTCATCGACGGCGAAGGCGTGGTGGACGGGGGCGAGACACGCATCCTGCTGCAGATCTTCTCAAAAACGGTGATCGGGCCGATCTTCTTTGAGTTCATCCAGCGCAAAGGCGATGACGGCTTTGGCGAGGGCAACTTCAAGGCGCTCTTTGAATCGATCGAACAGGAGCAAATCAACAACGGTGAAATCTCCGCTGCCGAGTGATGAGATCTGAGGCGGTGTCGCATGGCGGCGCCGCCCCTTGAATACAAAAGAGAAAGCCGGGCAATTTGCCCGGCTTTTGCGTTCACTTCAGGAACGTTGCGCCCTCAAGTGGTGCGCCGGAATATCAGCCGTTTGGCAGGTTGAGTACCGTGTTCCGACTGCCTTTTTGATACTGCAACTGGCTGTCACCGATCGCGACGATTCGACCGCCGTCGATGCGGTCGCCCACTTTGACTTTCACATAGCGGCCAGACGGCAGGCGCACCAAGGCGCGCCGGTCGGAAGGCTTGCCATAGACGCCAATGAGATTGAGACGCCGCAGGTTGAGCGCCCGCTGGGTGGTCGCCTGGCGGGCAACCGACGCCGAAGACGGGATGGCCGGTGTCACCGCTGCAGACGCAACGGTTGCGCTGGAGCTTTGATCGGGCGCCTGTTGCTGGCGACGCTGGGCGCGGTCCACGATATTTGCAAAATTGGTCGGGCGTGCCCGTGGCTGCGGGGCGCTCGCCACGGCCAAAGCCGTAGCAGGCTGGCTTTCCTGTGCTTCTGTCTTGAGGCTGTCAGGCCGCAGCTTTGGGCGCTTTGACAGAAGTTCAGAGCGCACCACGCCACCCAATTGCGCGCGCTCAGCCTGTTCTACCAGGTCGTTGGGGCGCGTACGGGGGCGGACTTGTTGCAACAACGCGAGGCGCTCTGCTTCTTCTGCAGCGGCCAACACGCGTTCCGTGGGCCTATCTGGCGTGGGTGGCGGCACTTTGACCGGGCGACCGGCATAGATCATGATCCCGTCGGGATTGAGGGTGCCATCCGGGCTCGCCACGACCAATCCCCGGTCATCAAAGTCGAACTGGCGTCCGGCTTCTGTGGGGCTTGAGACCGCACCAAAGGGCGTGTCTGTCTCGAATGCGTCGGGCGCAGGCAGGGCAATTGCATCCTGGGACAATTCGGTATTATCGATGGAGGCCACATAGACGTTGTCGAGGCTGATCAGCGCGGGCACGTCTGCAATGTCGGGAACCTGTTGCCAGATCCCGGTGGCGGCATACTGTGCAGCCTGTTCAAGCTCCGACGGGGCCTCCTGGAGCAAATCTGTTGGTTGATCCTCTGGCACGACCCCATCCGCGAGCGCCTCCGGGTCGATCTCGGCGCTGTCGTCAAAGACCGCTGCCTCATCGTCGATGGGGGCGAGGGCCGTTTCAGAAGTCCCAGACGTGATGTCTTGCGGCGCGGGCAGGGAGGCAATGATCAGATCCTGCCCGTCCAACGGGGCGGCTTCATCGACCACGGGGGCGCCGAGCGCTTCGAGGACAGCAGCGTCGGTCTCGGTCAGCGTGTCAGCAGCCAGCTCGCCGGGCGCTGGACCCGTCTCTGCCCCTGTCGCGACTGTGCGCGCTGGCGCGGAGGGCAGGTTGAGACCCAGACCGCCTTGTGCGGTTGTGGTCAGCTCCTTGTTGGCATCCAGAGCCGCATCAGGGGCGGCCAGAACCGGTGTGGCGACCGGGTCCTCGGTCTCAATCAGGTCGGCGCGCTTGAGGTCTGACCAGAGATTTGGCAACTCCTGAACGACGGCCCAGGCCCCAATGGCCGAAACCGCAGCAAGACCTGCGGCCAAAAGGCCGATCCGACCAGAGCGCGCCCGCATGGGCCGCGCTTGCGGTGTTTGCAGCTGCTCCGGCGCAGGCCCCGAGACCGGTTGCGCGATTGCGCTCGGGCTCGGCTTTGGCGGCGCCGAGGTCGTGTGGGCCAGAACAGGCGTCGGCAAGGCGAGGCTCGGGGCGGCAGGTACCGACGAGGTCGCAAGGGCCACGCCGGTTTTTGCGGTCGTGGCACTTGGCGCTTTGGGTGCAGCGGGTTCTGAAGTGCCTGCTGACTTGGGAGTCACAGAAGGCGCTTTGGGCGCAGTGGTCTTTGTGCTGGTTACTTCAAGCTTCGCACGGCTGCGGCGGGAACTGAAACCAACCGCCGGACCGATGTCCTCGGGCTCTTCCGCGGAAGTGCTCTCGGCGCTCTGCGCAGCGGTCTCGTCCTCGGTGTCAGCGAGTTTGGTGTCGGTGCTATCGTCGGTAGACGGCGCAGCCTCTTCTGGTGAAGCATCAAGGACTGGTGGCGCAGCGGGCAAGATGATCGGGGCATCGCTGCGCGGTGCGAGATCATCATCTGCCGCACTCTCGGGATAGAGATCGGGCTCCTCTGCGGTATCGCCCTTCGCAACTGCGGGATCAGCCGGCGGCGGCACTTCGACGACGGCAATGCCGTCGGGCTCGACCGTGAGATGACGCGCAGAGCGTGCAGTGCCAAAGAAAGGCTCGCCGAGATAGGCGGCATCTTCGGGTGCGGCCACGAAGCTCACCGGCGCAAATCCATGCTCGGTTGCAAAACTCTCGGCCTCGTCCAGAGTGACAAGCGCAACTGCCGCCACATGGGTGATTGCACCATCAACGCTGATGTCAAAGGCGAGTTCATCCACCTTGTAGGGGGTGGCGCCCTCAAGTGCGGCGCGTGCCGCACTGATGCGCGCATCATGGGACAACTCGCCCGTCTCAAGGCTCAGGTAGCGGATTTGGCTGTCCGGCAATACCAGCTTTGCATGGAGCGGCGCTTCGGAGAGGGCCAGCGCCTCTGCGCGCAGCTTTGCAAGCTGCTCTGGCAGATCTTTGGCGTCAGGCGAGACCGACCCCAAACGATACCATCCTCCCGCGCCACGGGTCAGCACGGTTATGCCATCAAACGAAAGAGAGAGCGCGAACTCTGGTTTCATCAGGTCATCAGGGTCTTTTGTCTGCGCGCCTCATCCTGTGGCGCCAAGATCCCTCGGTGAGGGGACATTCGCGAAAACCATTCACGACCTACCCTAAAGCACCGAGGCCTCCCGCGCCGGGACGCCGTTATCACTGTGTAAAGCATAGAGCAGGAACCCGCCGAGTGGAAGCAAAAGCGCAACATCACCCCTTGCGCGCGAGGATTTGCCGCTCCCATCTAGGCGTATAGTCAGACATAGATTGAGGACTTCTGATGTTGAAATCAAAAACCGCTGCATTGATGCTGGCAAGCGCCGTTGCCTTGACCCCTCTGTCCCTTGGCGCAGAAGAATTGCGCCAGATCCATGTCACAGGGGAAGCCACATCGGAGGTCACGCCTGATCGGGCCCATATCACCCTTGGCGTACGCGTCGAGGCCAAGGACGCCGGTGCCGCCATGGAACAGGTCTCCCAGCGTATGCAGGAGGTGACGGCGCGCCTCGGCGACAGTGGCATCGCAGCGCAGGATATGCAGACAGAGCAGGTGTCCTTGCATCCGGTTTGGAACCAGGTGACGCGAGATGGCGATCAGATGCGTGAGGTCACCGGTTTTGAGGCGTCAAACCTTTTGCGTGTTACCTTGCAGGATCTCGACGCGATGGGTGGGGTTCTTGATGATGTGCTCGCGGCGGGGGCCAATGAGTTTCGCGGTTTGACCTTCACCTACAGTGAGCGGGAAGCGGCTGAAAACCTTTTGCGCACAATGGCCTATGAGAACGCCTACCGGAAGGCGCAACAGCTTGCCGAAGCCTCCGGGATGGCCTTGGGGCCGGTGCGGGACATTCGAGATGGGGGCGCCTCGGGGGGGGCGCCTATGATGGCGATGGAGATGGCACGGTCGTCAGATATGCCGATTTCTCCGGGCGCGTTGAGCCTGCGTCACAGCGTGACCGTGACCTTTGATATCTCCGTGCCCGATGGCCCGAACTGATCCGAATTGAAGGGCTGTTGATTTATGGAAAAAGGCCGGGGAATGCCCCGGCCTTTTGCAGTTTTCTAAGTCGTGTTTGACCGCGGTGACGGCTCAGCCGCAGGCCTTGGCCAGAGCTTGATCGAGATCGCGGATCAAATCGTCTGCGTCCTCGATGCCGATGGACACACGCACCACATTGGGGCCAGCGCCCGCTGCTTCTTGCTGTTCGGGCGTAAGCTGGCGGTGAGTCGTGGACGCGGAATGGATGATGAGTGACCGGGTGTCGCCAAGATTGGCCACATGCGAGAAGATCTCGAGGCTGTCGACCAGTTTGACACAAGCGTCATAGCCGCCTTTGATGGCGACTGTGAACAGCCCGCCGGTGCCCTTGGGATAGCAACGCTGGGCGCGCTCGGCATATGGCGAGGAGGGGAGACCCGCATAGGTCACGTAATCCACGCGCGGGTCGTTTTCGAGCCAAGTCGCGACTTTCACAGCATTTTCCACATGGCGCTGCATCCGAAGCGACAGGGTCTCAATGCCCATCAGGGTGTAATGTGCGGCTTGCGGGTTCATGGTCATGCCCAGATCACGCAGCCCGATGGCAATGCCGTGGAAGGTGAAGGCAAGATTGCCGAAGGTCTCGTGGAACTTGAGCCCGTGATAGGCGGGTTCCGGAGCTGAGAGCGAGGGGAACTTGTCGGAGGCGGACCAGTCGAACTTGCCCGAATCCACGATGCAGCCGCCGGTTACGGTACCATTGCCGGTGAGGTATTTGGTTGTGGAATGCACTACCAAGGTCGCGCCCTGGGAAATCGGCTGGCACAGGTAGGGCGTTGCAGAGGTGTTGTCGACGATCAGGGGCAGGCCTGCGGCATCTGCCACATCGGCGACCGCGCGGATGTCGGTGACATAGCCACCGGGGTTGGCAACGGACTCGCAGAAGACGGCCCGCGTGTCATCGTCGATCGCCTCGCGCAGCGCATCGAGATCGTCAAAATCAACAAATTTTGCGGACCAGCCGAAGCGTTTGATGGTCTGGCTGAACTGCGTCACCGTGCCCCCGTAAAGGCGGGTGGAGGCAACCACGTTCTTGCCGGGTCCCATCAGGGGGAACAGGGCCATGATCTGTGCGGCGTGCCCCGACGAGCAGCAGACCGCGCCGACACCACCCTCGAGCGTGGCGAGACGCTCTTGCAGGACCGCAACGGTCGGGTTGGTGAGGCGTGAATAGATGTAGCCTACTTCCTGCAGGTTAAAGAGCGCCGCCGCGTGGTCGGCGTCACGAAACACATAGGCAGTGGATTGATAGATCGGCGTCTGCCGCGCGCCGGTTGCCGGATCAGGGCGGGCGCCAGCGTGAATTTGTAGCGTATCAAAGCCATAGGTCGGGCTGTCGGACATATTGAAACTCTCCCATGTCGCAATCGGTCTGGTTATGGCCACACCACACACCGGGCGCGGCGTCAGTGCAAGCAAAAGCCGGTAGAAGGATTCTCCGAATTTGGCCAGCGACAGAGGACATATGTTCTGACACGGGGTGCAAGTGCGCGTTCAGCGCATCCAGAGACCTGCGGATTTGATCCGGTTGCGGATGGCCTGCTCTTTGCGCGGGAGGTTGTGCTGGTCAAAGAGGGCGCGGACACGCTGACCTCTGCCCTGATAGACCATCCGTTTGATCGGCTCATAACCTTTAAGGACTTTCTTGAGCCAGTTTGGAGCGCAGACCTCCTCAAGCGTGGCGATCACCTTATCACGTTCGCGGGCATAAAGGAGCGGGAAGCTGCGATAGTGGCAGCTTTTGCTGCCATCCAGATGGCCTTGTGGCAGGCTGTCGCGCGCGCCACCAAAGGAGTGGATCACCAGCGGCAGGGCTATCTGATCGAGCCAGGGGTCGAGCGACTGGCCGATGAGGGCCGGCGGGAGATCATCGCGGATCGATAACGCGTATTCCAGAAACCGCGTCCCAAAGCGGTGCGGACAGGCGCCATAGAAATAGCCCGCATTAAAGTAGAGATAGCGTCTCCAATGTTCATCGGGTTGGGATAGATCGAGGCTGCTTTCGAAGTCCAACCCAAAACGCGCGTAGAGGCTGCGCCAGATTTCGGTATAGCCGGGACCGTAGAGCGTGGGCTTGGGCCAGGTGCCCTCGCGGCGTAGGCTTGCAGAGGGGCGGTCAAAGTCAAACGGGACGGCATCGATCTCGCCTGTGAGCAGCGTGTCCGTGTCAAAAAAGACAAAAGGCTCGCCTTCGGGCAGCACCGAGAGTGCTTCGATTTTGTTGCCATATGGATAAGCCTGACCGAAGTGGCGGCTCTCAAATGGGATTACCTCTGCCTCAAGACGCGCCAGTGCCTCGAGGA
Organism: Ruegeria sp. TM1040; assembly: GCF_000014065.1. Classification (NCBI taxonomy): domain Bacteria; kingdom Pseudomonadati; phylum Pseudomonadota; class Alphaproteobacteria; order Rhodobacterales; family Roseobacteraceae; genus Ruegeria; species Ruegeria sp. TM1040. The sequence continues at coordinate 627,125 of NC_008044.1, forward strand.
CGCCACCGTTGCGGATCGTGGGGTTCGAGGTCCAAAGAGAGCCCGGCTCAGGCGTCGCGACGATCAGGCGACCTTCGAAGGCTGGGCTCTTCTGGCGCAGGGATGCCGCAAACAACAGTGCTTCGAACATCAGGCGACCGGACTGGCCGACAATGAGGATGTTAAAGACCTGCCGGGGCATGACGCTCGCTTTGCAACCTAGGGAATTTGCCCGTTCTTCCTATCGCCGCACCTCGCGCGGGTAAACACCTTTGGTCGCTGCAACCGGCAGAGGGTCTATCAGGGGCTGAGCAGGGTCACACCTGGGATCGCCTGCAATTGCGCGACATCAGCATCATAGGCTTGATCGATCCGCTCGATGAACTCCGGCGACCAGTCGGGGATATCCAGCTCTTCCTCGAGCTCTTCATCAAGGGCGAATTTGTCAAGGAAAGCGGCAAAGACCTTTCGCTTGTATACTTCGGTCATTTCAGGCCGATCATGGAGGTACTGACGCAGCAGCCGCATGCCCTCGCGGGTCATGATCGATGCCAGAAGATCCATGCCGCCTTTGACCTTGCTGTCGGGTTTGAGATGTCCCATCTCGCGCATGATTTGGGCCCAGAGGAACGGGGAATCTTCGTAACACCAGAGGGTAATTGGGATGTCGGGGACCGCTGTGCGGATGCGAGCCGCCATTGCAGACCAGCGCAAATCCAGTGGATTCGTCTCGTTGAGGACTGCGTGCCGTCGTCCGGCGCCAGCCTTTTCCAGTAGCTTGGACAGAAAACTCACAGGGCTGCGAATGGCCATGTAGAGATGCAATTCGTCCTCTGGAAAAAGTGCCTGCAACGCCAGCAAGCGCTGCTCGGCCTCGGGGTAGAGGCGCTGGCCTTCCAGAGCGTCGCGCTGTGAGCCAAAGAAATGTGGATTGGACAGGATCACTCGCTCTGCGGTCTCTTCTTCGAGGATGGCATCCCACAGAAAGTCACGCGCGCCGGGGGCTGGGTCACCCTGCTGCGCCGCGGACATGCAGTCTTTGAGCAGGGTGCGGTATTTGGCCGGGCCGGGAACAGCGGTGCCGCGCGCAAGGAGGTCCTCCTTGTTGCGCAAGAGGGTCTTCATCAGCCGATCTTCTTCGGTGCCATGCGCGCCGGCATGTATGATGATCTGCATTTCTCTGACCCGTCCGCTCTTTGCCTCCTGCTATAGGTAAAGTGCGTCAAAGTTGCGGTCAAATCGCAACTTATCGGTGACGAGGTCGCTGATCGTCGCAGCGCAGAAGTTAGTCGAACTTGCGCGAGGGCGCCATCACCATGGCTTCTCCGACGAGCACCTTCTTGCCATCGACGATGCAGCGGCAATCCAGCTTTACCCTGCGCTTGTCGATCTGGATGTCGGTGACCTCGACTTCCGCATGCACCAGATCACCCGGTCGTACCGGGGCGAGAAACTTGAGATTCTGGCTCATGTAGATGGTGCCATGGCCCGGCAGTTGCTCGCCGATCACCGCAGAAATCAGGCCGGCGGTCAGCATGCCATGCGCTATACGCCCGTGAAACATGGTGTCTTGCGCGTAGTCTTCGTCCAGGTGCACGGGATTTCTATCGGTGGAGACCTCAGCAAACATTTCAATGTCACGGTCGGTCACCTGTTTGCGCAGATAGCGCGTCATACCCATCTCGATGTCCTCGATGCAGATGGTACCGCGGGGGAAATTGTCGAGCATCTGAGTCTCCTGCCTGCATTGAGAGAGTAATAATAATCACTATTTGCGATCATATGAGAAATTAAATTACTTCGCAGTTGCAGAAAGTCAAGCCCAAATAAGTTCATATGGAGGGGCCTCAACGGGCGCCTTTTGGGCGACAGCAAAAGACCCGCCTTCACCTTGCGGCAAAGACGGGTCAGATACTCCAAAAGTCGCGATTTTAGCGCAGAAAGCCGATGCTGTAGGTGGGCGCGATCTGTTCCTGCGCGAGATACGCCTCCAGTGCAGCAGGCTCGGGCTGATGAGCCGTTTGGGTGTCTTTTGCGGCCAAGCCGCCGGTGATGAACAGCGTGTCCACCCCTTCACCCATGCCGCCTGAGATGTCGGTGTGCGGCCCGTCGCCAATTGCGAGAATGTCGCGGTCCGAAACATCGTGGCCAATTTCCGTCAGGCGACGACGCGCGAGATCGTAGATCGGCGGATGCGGCTTGCCGAAATAGAGGCTCTCGCCCCCCATTTCGGTGTAAAGTTTGGCCAAGGCCCCAGCGCACCATTCGCGTACCTCGCCACGGTCGACGATAATATCCGGATTCGCGCAAAGAAGCTTCATACCCATCTGTTTGGCATAGAGAAAATCGGCGCGGTTCACCTCCGGGTCGGCCAAGGTGTCGAAGGGACCGCAGCAGACGATCCCTTCGGCTTCCTTAAGCGGGACGCGGGTGATCTCAATGGGCTCGTGGATAACCTTCATTGGCTCAAAAAAGCCGGCATCGCGCTCCCATTCGCCCATGAAGTAGACCTTTTCACCGACAGCACCTGTGAACATCGCCGCGCGCGCGGAATCGCCAGAGGTAGCGATGGTGTCATAGGCGTCATCTGGGACGCCGAACTGGCTCAGTTGCTCTGCCACCCCTGCGCGGGGTTTGGGCGAGTTGGTGACCAGTACCACCACTCCGCCGGATTTGCGGTAGGCCTGAAGGGCCGCGACAGCGTCCGGGTAGGCCGTGATCCCGTTGTGAACGCAGCCCCAGAGATCCACGAACAGAGCCTTGTATCGGTCTGAAACCTCGGAAAGGGCGGAGATGATCTGGCTCATGGGGCCTCCTGCACGGTTGGGATTGCTCTTCCTATGGCAGAGCCGTCGGGCTTTGGCTAGGGGCGCACGGGGTGGAGTAAGCAAGGACCAAGCATGAAAAAAGCCAGCGCCCGGATCACAGGCGCTGGCTTTTTATCTGGAACCTCTGAGGTCAGGCTTTGCGGCCCGGCGGTGTGAAGCGTTTGGATGTGTTGCTGGCGTCAGACCGGCGCGCCTTGTTCTTTTTGCTGTTGGGTTTGCCCTTTGGGGGCGGGGGCCCTTTGGGTTTGGACGCGCGGGGCTTGTCGAATTTGGGCTTATCGCCGCGCGGCTTGTCTCCGTGTGGCTTGTCTCTGTGTGGCTTATCCCCCCGGGGCTTATCCCCCCGGGGCTTGTCGCCCCAGGGTTTGTCCCCTCTCGGCTTGTCTGAGCGGGGTTTATCAAACTTGCCCTTTTCCGAGCGATCACCGCGGGGTTTGTCAAAAGCAGGTTTGTCCCCATGGGGGCGCGGCTTGGCCGCACGTGGTTTGACCGTACGGTCAGCGTCGCCGTCACGATCGCGGTAAGGCTTGCGGTCGCCTTTGAAATCGCCGCCGCCTTTGCGCTCGCCCTTGTAGCCGCCGGGCTTGCCGCCGCCAAAGCCACCGCGTCCACCGCCGCCGCCTTTGCGGAAGGGGGGCTTGCTGCGCTCTGGCAGGTTCGGCGCTTCGCTCAGACGCTCCAATGCAGAACCATCATCCAGCGCCATCTCACCGCCAAGGGTTGCCATGAAGCCTTCGACCTTGTCCTCGGCGATCTCGGCATAGCTCTTGTCGCCCACGATGCGAATGGCGCCGATGGCGGTTTTGTCGATCCCACCGGCCTTGCAGAGCATCGGCAGTAGGCGACGCGGGTCGGCACCGGCATCGCGGCCACCGTCGATGGCAAACCAGACAGACGGTCCGAAGGGCGCGCGGTCTTCTTTTTTCTTCCGCGTGTCCATTGCGGCCACGTCCGTGAGTTCTTCGGGCGCGGAGCGGGCAGCGGACCACAGCCGCAGGTACCCTGCAGCCAGTTGTTCCGGGCTGAAACTCTCGACGAGCTTGGCGAGGGTTTCCTGCTGGCTTTCGGGCGCCTCTTCGGTCCAGACCGTATCAGAGAGCATTCGCTCCAGATCGCGGCCGCGAACCTCATCGGCGGAGGGGGCATCGATCCATTCGGCCGAAAGCTTGGCTTCGCGCAGGAGGCGCTCTGCCTTGCGTACCGAGCGCGGCGTGACCATCAGGGCGCTGGCGCCTTTGCGGCCCGCGCGGCCCGTCCGGCCCGAACGGTGCAGAAGGGTCTCATGGCTCGATGGAAGGTCGGCATGCACCACCAGGTCGAGGTTCGGCAGGTCAATCCCGCGCGCGGCCACATCGGTGGCGACGCAGATCCGGGCGCGGCCATCGCGCATGGCCTGCAGGGCACCGGCGCGCTCGGATTGCGACAGCTCGCCCGAGAGTGCGACGACCTGAAAACCACGGTTCGACAAACGGGTCAGCAACCGGTTCACCGCTGCGCGGGTATTGGCAAAGACAATGGCGTTGGGCGCTTCGTGAAAGCGCAGCACGTTGATGATCGCGTTCTCGATGTCATGGGGTGCAACCACATGTGCGAGATAAGAGATGTCGCTGTGCTGTTCGGATTTGTTGATCGTGGAGATCCGCTGCGCATCGTTTTGATAGGTCTGCGCCAACGCGGCGATGGGTTTGGACACCGTCGCCGAGAACAACAGCGTCTGGCGGTCTTCGGGGGTCTCTTCGAGGATGAACTCGAGATCCTCGCGGAAGCCGAGATCCAGCATCTCGTCCGCTTCGTCCAGCACAACAGCGGCCACGCCGCTCAGGTCGATGGAGCCACGGGTAATGTGGTCGCGCAGACGGCCCGGAGTGGCGACAACGATATGCGCCCCCCGCTCCAATGCGCGGCGTTCGTCGCGCATGTCCATGCCGCCAACACAAGAGGCCAGGACAGCCCCCGCGTCACCATAGAGCCAGCTCAACTCGCGTTTCACCTGCAGCGCGAGCTCGCGGGTCGGTGCGATCACCAGAGCCAACGGGCTGGCGGCGCGTTCAAATGTGCCGTCCTCGCCCAGAATGGTGGGCGCAATCGCAAGCCCGAAACCTACGGTTTTGCCAGAGCCGGTCTGAGCAGATACCAAGAGGTCCGCGCCCGCCAATTCGGGGTTCGAGACCGCCTCCTGAACAGGGGTGAGAGACGTGTATCCACGGCGCTCCAGCGCCTGCTGCAAGGTGGGTATCAAGTGGGGGGTCCGTTCGTATCGCAAAGAGGGCACTGTCCTGCGCCCGTTGGGTCAAGCTCGGGCGTATAACCTAAGGCTAGGGCTTTGTATAGCACATCTCACCTGTTGTCGCTGCATGGCTGTGTTGCATTCGCGGTGAAATATCGAAGAGCCCCCATGGCGCGCCTCTGGCTGGGGCAGGATAAGTGGCGATTGCCGACGCGGTAGGATGCGCTTTCAGAGTGTCTTGTGATGGCTGCAGAGGGTGATAACTTGAAATAAAATCCGAGTTTGGGGCTGCGCCCAGTCCAGAGCCAGTCCAGAGGTACAGATATGATGCTACAGTATTTTTCACGCCTATCCCGGCCGCTTTTGATGACAGCGGGGCTATTGACCCTCCTGTCCTGCGGCACAACCTATGAATTGCCCGATACCGGCGGTGTGCATTCGGACGCGGCCGCGCGGCTCTATGCCGAAGCGCGCCAGAGCCCGCCGCCAAAAACCTTGTCGCCCACAGCGGCACAGGCGCGGTTCGCCCGCGTGGAGCCACGCATCATGCGAGCAGGGCGAGAGACCTGCCTCCAACTACAGACCGGTGTGAACTGCAATGTAGACATCGCGATTGATCGTGAGATGAAGGAGCGCAACGCCTATTTCACCTATCAGGATGGTCAGCCGATCATCCGCATTTCACTCCCGCTCATTCAGGATACAGGCAGCGATGACGAGGTCGCCTTTGTCTTGGCCCATGAATATGGTCACCTGATTGGCCGGCATGTGGAGAAGCAGCAGCAACAAGTGCTGGCGGGCGCACTCATCGGCGGTGCGCTCGCGGGCATCGTAGGCGACAGCAGTGATGCCATCGGTCTGGGGATGGGTGTTGGCGCCAGTGCCGGGGGGATTGTCTATTCACAGTCTTATGAGCTGGAGAGCGACACTCTCGGCACCCGGATCGCTTATGCCGCTGGATATGATCCGGTCGAGGGGGCGCGGTTCTTTGCCCGCTCCGAGGCCGCGCGCGGCGCCAGTGGCGGCTATTCCATCTGGGGCACTCACCCGCCTGACCGGCGCCGTGTTGCCACCGTTCTGGCCACCAAGGCCCAGATCGAAGGGCAGGTCGGACTGAAGGCCGCCAATTAGGCGACCGTTTTGGCGACACTGTAACGTGCTCACCGCGCCGAAATGAAAAGGCCCGCCTGAAGCAGCGGGCCTTTCTTTGCTTTTGGTATTGATGTCATCAGGGTCGGGGCCCGAGAGGTCAGACCTTGAGGTTCGGGATGATCTGCTTCTTGCGCGACATCACGCCGGGCAGAACAACGAGATCGCCGTCGACCGAGGCGCCAAAGCTCTTTTCGGCGACGGTTTTGACCAGATCATTGGGGACCAGCAGCGTGGCTTCTTCCTTGAGGATGTCGACCACGAAGAGGAGCACCTGATCGACGCCGTCTTCGGTCTGGACGGTGTTGAAGGTCTCCATCAGGCTGTCCTTGCGACCTAGCGGGATCTCGGGTGCGGTGGTTTCCAGAACGGAGACACGGAACTTGGTGCCGTCGACTTCGTATTCTTTGGAGTCCATGCGGATCAGCTCGGCATCGGAGAAAGCCGACACGTCCGATTTCGCCGCAAACATTTCGGCTGCATAATCGGTGATGTTGAGGCCGAGGTCGGCGGCAAGCTTTTCAGCGACGGCGCGATCGTGGTCGGTAGTCGTCGGGGAGCGGAACTCCAGCGTGTCCGACAGGATGCAGGTCAGGGCTGCGCCCTTGATGTTTTCCGGCATGCGCGCGGCATCTTCACCCATCAGATCGTACATGATGGTGGCGGTGCAGGCGAGCGGACGCACGGTGATGTCGATCGGGCCTTTGGTCTCGAGGCCGCCTACCAGCTTGTGGTGGTCGATGATCGCGCGGATATCGGCAGAGTTGATCGAGGCGGGAAGCTCGGCGGGGTTGTTGGTGTCCACGATCACAACCGGCGCATCGGCTTCGACGTCTGCGATGATGGCGGGCTGCTCGAAACCCCAGCGCTTCAGCATGAAGGCGGCTTCGGTATTGGGTTCGCCCAAGAGGACGGGGGTCGCGGCTTCGCCCTTCACTTCGTTCAGATACCAAGCCCAGACAATTGCGGAGCCGGTGGAGTCGGTGTCGGGAGATTTATGGCCAAAAACTTGAATAGTCATACTTACGATCCTGTCTGACGGGGTCTGTTGCCGCGCCTTATAACAGGGACGCTAGCTTTGTCACCCCGCGTCAAGCGGGCTGCTGGGTTCAGCTCTGTGCATAGCTCTTGGCAGTTGGGGCGCAATAAGGCGCCCCTAGCGGTCGTCTACGGGCGAAAGCGCATAACCCGCGCGGTGCAACAGGTTCAAGACTCCGGTGTCTCCGGCCAGATGCGCAGCCCCGACGGCCACAACCAGACGTGGCTCCTTGCGCGCCAGCAATCGCTTGACCCAGGTGCGGTTGCGGCGTTCCAGAACGACCCTGTCAAAGCTCGCAAGCAGTCGATGGACCTCCTGCCGGGGGACATCAAGGTCTCTGTACATCATCCACAGCAGCAAGATGCGTCCTTCGGTCAGGCGGCCCTCAAAGAAAGAGTCCGACAAGGTGACGTAGAGATCCTGATGCCGTGTCTCGCTGCGCAGATCAAAACGCAACATCCTGACTTGATCGGAGAGCGGCATGGAGGCAAGGGCGGCCAGTCCGGCTTCGGGCGATTCCAGGCCAAACGTCGGGATGCCGGCGGTTCGGGCGACGTGCTCGATGCGGTCGTCCAACCCCCGCCGGCTGCCAAGGCCGCGCTTGCGGCAATCGGTGCCGGTGAGGAAATCCGAAAGATACCAGGGCTGCATGCGCGCGGCCGCGTCGGAACTTATGCCAAATGGGGCAAGGCGCGCCATCAGCAGTCGCCACTCCGCTTCAGGGATCATCTGGTCCAGCCTTTGTCCCGGCGGCAGCAGGAAGTAGCGCGCAAAGCTGTCCTGCGCCGTGTCGGCGGCCCGCATCTGCGGTTCGGTGACTTCAAGGAATATTGCATCTGCCTGCTCGATCACCGGGCGTAGCCTGCGCATGATGGGGAACATGCGGGCATCACCGCTGTGTTGCGTGCCAATCACATCGATGCGCTGATCGCCTTTTATCGCAACCCAATGATTGCCGACCGCGAAGGGGACCTTGGCGAGCGCGTCGTCGAGTTTGTGGCGCGCGCTCTCGGTCAGATGTTGGCGAAGATCAATGCCATCACAGCGTGCTGCAGCCGCTTGGGTCAGCGACGCCATCAGCACTGCGGCGATGAGCACCGTGAAAGCCCGCGCGCGCAACTCCAGCAGCGCCTTCCCGCACCGTTCGATCAGTGTGGCGCGTCCCCTTAAATACTTCACCGGAGCGCCTCTTCAATTTGATAACCCTCTGCTTCGAGAAGGGCCAGCACCCCGGCCTCTCCGGGGAGATGCGCCGCGCCCACCGCGATCACCAGTCGGTTGCCCGCAGTGGCTTCTATGACCGGGATCCAATCACGGTTGCGCTGGTAGAGCAGAGCCTCCAGCAGGTCATCCACCTGCGCCTGACGCTCTGCTACCGAGAGGTCGCTTTCTGATGTGAGAAATTGCTTCAACTGCAAAAGGACGTAGGCCTGAACCTCCCCGTCAAAATAGCTTTCCACCATCGTGTAGAAATCATCCGCGCCCACGCCTGCCATGGCGATGTAGCTTCGCAGTTCCTTGATCTGCTCTTCGATTGGCGTGGCGTCAAACAACTGGAACAAGCCCAGAGGATCTTCGAGCGATAGGGTTTCGACGCCGGCGCGCTCTGCCAGGGTCATCAATTTCATGTCGAGCCCATCAGTGACATCCTCAATTGCGCGCGCACAGAGTGGCACAGACATTGACAATGACAGAAACCAGGGTCGCATCTTGGCCGCCATGAAAGGCGGGATTCCGGCAGCGCCGGCGCGCTCTGCGATCTCGTCCCACTCCTCTGGGGGCAGGCGGTCGATCAAGGTCGGCCCCTCGGTGATAAAGATGAGCGATGGCGTCTCAGCCAGGGTGCGCTCGAGTCTGGCCTTGTCTGCACGATTGACCTCGAGCAAGACCGCATCGGCCGCCTGAATTGCAGGCGCCATATGCGCAACCAGCGCATCGTGGCGCGGATCGTTCAGATGCATGGTGCCAATGATATGTAGGCGACGATCGCCGCGGGTTGCGACCCAGCTGAGCCCGCGCGCAAACGGGGTGAGGGCAATCTCCGCCTCGATCTCTGCCCACATACCTGGCGCGGCGCTCTCCCGCAGGTCTAGGCCGCTGCAGGCGGCCCGAAGAGGCGTGGCCATCCAGACTGCGACCAAGCAGAAACAGATCAACGAGAGAAACGGCCGCAGCGTGGCAGGGACAGCACCAGAGTGGCCAAGCGCATGCCGTCTGTCACCGGAGCGTTGCGCGCGGGAAAGCAATCTGTTCATGGTATTCCGCATAAAAATCAGTCTCGGACACATTGCCATTGAGACCGAGCCGGGGCAAGCATGGCCGGGATGGAACGTGAACAGGATCTCTACGCCCCGGTCAAAGCGCTGCTGGAGGCTCAAGGTTACGCGGTAAAAGGCGAGATCGGGGCCGCAGATGTCGTCGCCCTGCGCGGCGAGGAGCCGCCCGTCATTGTGGAACTCAAGCTTCGTTTTTCGCTGGCCCTGTTTCATCAGGCGATCGAACGGCTGAAAGTCTCGGATACAGTCTATGTTGCAGTGGCGCGTCCAACTGGGAAAACCGCACGTCGGGCCTTGAAGGACAATCTCGCACTGTGTCGCCGCCTCGGTCTCGGGCTGATTACCGTGCGCGCCGATGGGCGCACCGAGGTCCATTGCGATCCGGGCCCCTATGCCCCGCGCAAATCACCCTCGAAAAGCGTCCGCCTCTTGCGCGAGTTTTCGCGCATCAATGGCGATCCCAATGCCGGGGGGGCAATCCGTGGTGGCCTGATGACCGGCTACCGTCAGGACGCGCTCGCCTGTGTCAGCTACCTGCAGGAGCATGGTCCGGCCCGCGGCGCCGACATCGCCAAGGCCAAAGGCGTCAGCCGCGCCACGCATGTGCTCTATACCAACCACTACGGCTGGTTCGAACGCGTGACGAAGGGCGTCTACGGCCTTACCGACAAAGGGCGCGTAGAGCCGCTTGACTGGTTCGCCTCCGCAGCTGTTTCCGCAACGCCCCGACCTAAGTGAGAGGGCCATATGAGAGGGCGTTGACCGCCTTCTTCTAACTTGAAATATCCCGGGGAGCGCGAGGGGCAGCGCCCCTCGTAGTCACAGCCGGTTTTGCGGCTCGGGCATTTGCAAGAAACCTGAAATTTTCTGACAGCCCCGTGTTGACTCACGTTTTCGCTATGCCTAACTATCCCGCAGTTAGCACTCGACTGAGGTGAGTGCTAACGTCTCCGCGGCCCATGATGGGCGTGGGGAAAGGAAAACACTTTGAGCCTTTTGAGGAGCTGCAAAGATGGCATTGAAACCGCTTCATGACCGTGTGCTGGTTCGCCGTACCGAAAGCGAAGAAAAAACCGCAGGTGGTCTGATCATTCCCGACAGCGCCAAGGAAAAACCGTCCGAGGGCGTTGTTGTCGCGTGTGGCGAAGGCGCGCGCAAGGACAGCGGCGAGCTGATCGCGATGGCCGTGAAAGAGGGTGACAACATCCTGTTCGGCAAATGGTCCGGCACCGAAGTCACCGTCGACGGCGAAGAGCTGCTGATGATGAAAGAGAGCGACATCATGGGTGTGATCGTCTGAGCCTCGCTCCGACACATCCCACATCGCGTAACAAGACAGTATTCTCAAGGAGACTGAATAATGGCTGCTAAGGACGTCAAATTCGACACCGATGCCCGCAACCGTATGCTGAAGGGTGTCAACACCCTCGCAGACGCCGTTAAAGTGACCCTCGGCCCCAAAGGCCGCAACGTGGTTCTCGAAAAATCCTTCGGCGCACCGCGCATCACCAAAGACGGTGTGTCTGTTGCCAAGGAAATCGAACTGGAAGACAAGTTCGAGAACATGGGCGCACAGATGGTGAAGGAAGTTGCTTCCCGCACCAACGACGAAGCCGGTGACGGCACCACCACCGCGACCGTTCTGGCTCAGTCCATCGTTCGCGAAGGTCTGAAGCAGGTTGCAGCGGGCCTGAACCCGATGGACCTCAAGCGTGGCATCGATCTGGCAACCGACAAAGTTGTCGAAGCGATCAAAGCCATGGCGCGCGAAGTCAAAGACTCCGACGAAGTTGCTCAGGTCGGCACCATCTCCGCGAACGGCGAAGCTGAAATCGGCCGCCAGATCGCGGACGCGATGCAGAAAGTCGGCAACGACGGCGTCATCACCGTTGAAGAAAACAAAGGTCTGGAAACCGAGACCGATGTTGTCGAAGGCATGCAGTTCGACCGCGGCTACCTGTCGCCCTACTTCGTGACCAACGCCGACAAGATGACCGCAGAGCTCGAAGACTGCCTCATCCTGTTGCACGAGAAGAAACTCTCCTCCCTGCAGCCGATGGTTCCGCTCCTTGAGCAGGTGATCCAATCCCAAAAGCCGCTCCTCATCATCGCTGAGGACGTCGAAGGCGAAGCGCTGGCAACTCTGGTTGTGAACAAACTGCGTGGCGGCCTGAAAATCGCAGCCGTGAAGGCACCTGGCTTCGGCGATCGCCGCAAGGCCATGCTGCAGGACATCGCGATCCTGACCGGCGGTCAAGTGATCTCCGAAGACCTCGGCATGAAGCTCGAGTCCGTGACCATGGACATGCTTGGCACCGCCAAGAAAATCCAGATCACCAAAGACGAGACCACCATCGTTGACGGTGCGGGCGAGAAAGCAGAGATCGAAGCACGTGTTGCTCAGATCCGCGCTCAGATCGAAGAAACCACTTCCGACTACGACCGTGAGAAGCTGCAAGAGCGCGTTGCCAAACTGGCAGGCGGTGTTGCCGTGATCCGCGTCGGCGGCATGACCGAAGTCGAAGTGAAAGAGCGCAAAGACCGTGTGGACGATGCTCTGAACGCAACCCGCGCAGCTGTGCAGGAAGGCGTGATCGTCGGTGGTGGTGTTGCTCTGGTTCAGGCTGGCAAGTCCCTCGAAGGTCTCACCGGTGTCAACGCAGACCAGAACGCAGGCATCGCAATCGTGCGCCGCGCGCTCGAAGCACCGCTGCGTCAGATCGCTGAGAACGCAGGCGTCGACGGCGCCGTGGTTGCAGGCAAGATCCGTGAGTCCGAAGACAAGAACTTCGGCTTCAACGCTCAGACCGAAGAATATGGCGACATGTTCTCCTTTGGTGTGATCGATCCGGCCAAAGTGACCCGCACCGCGCTGGAAGACGCAGCCTCCATCGCCGGTCTGCTGATCACAACCGAAGCCATGGTTGCAGACAAGCCCGCCAAAGAAGGCGCGGCACCTGCAGGTGGCATGCCCGACATGGGCGGCATGGGCGGCATGATGTAAGTCACGCCATCCAGTCTTGGATGATGACCCTTCGGGGTCGAAAGGGTCGCCTTCGGGCGGCCCTTTTTTGCTGCCTGACCTCTGTTCGGTGTTTTTTGGGGGGCGGAGTGCAGCATCCCCCCAAAAAAAGAGGGGGCGCGGTCGTGTTTCAAATGTCACAGCGCATTGTGTCAGGACAATTTCGCGCTTCTGGAAATTTGTAACCCTGTGTTACGACACGCTCCGTGTTCAACCCCAAACTGACGGAGGCACTATGATGAATATTGTAATCAAGCTGCGCTCCGGCGTTGTATGGACCGATCAAGGCCGCGGAAGCCGTGCTTATGGCAGCCCGCAAACGGGCCATATGGCAGGCACCTGCTGGTCGTGACCTGATCCATCTGGCTCTGGTTTGAGCTGAACACTCTTTCACCCTTTGACTGATCTCTGACCCCTTGTCGCAGTTTCGGCTGCGGTTGGTCATGTGTCTTACATGGCCCGCACATGTGCTGGCCAAGGGGACTCGTTTTTTTTCCGCGGGTCAGGAGACGTCATTTCAACAGATAACATATCAAAGGAGCCCCGATTGTGGGGAATACCAAAATGTTAGATCATCCTGCCCTGCCACATATGGCACCCAAACCAATGCTCGCGCGTCTCGTCGTGGAGGACCACTTTCGGGGGCTGAGCTTGATGCGGCGGCTGGCGCTTGCCGTCAGACTAGTCCTGATCGCACGGCCCGCGCGCGCGGGCGTCATCGACATGCCGCTAAGCGCGCATTTGCGTGCTGATGTTGGCCTGCCCGCGAGAACGGATCGCGTCGAGCCGCCTGAGTGGTATCCGCCACCGCTCTATTGACCGCATCTTGCCCCGGAGCCGACAAACGCCTCCGCTCCGGGGCAAGATCTCATAATTGGGGCCCAAACCACAGGATTGTGTCCCGCCATTGCTTGACAAGCAGCGCGATGGTGGGCTGGGTGCGCCCGGGCATTGGAGCCACGAGACATCGTAGGGACGGACCTTGGATATGCGGCTGATCGCCCTGACCACTCTTGTGATGATCGCCTTTGCGGCGAACTCAATTCTCGGGCGCTGGGCCATTGGGCCGGGTCACATGGATGCGACTGGATTTGGCCTGCTGCGGCTGGCATCGGGGGCAGCGATGCTCTGGGCCTTGTGCGCCTTACAGGGGCGGCGCCCGCGTGAAGCCTGGCGCCGGTCGCTGGCAGGGGGCGCCTCGCTCACCCTCTATATGGTAGGATTTTCAATGGCCTACGTTGCGCTGGATGCTGGTTTGGGGGCGCTGATCCTGTTTGGGGTCGTGCAGATCTCGATGTTCGGATGGAGTCTGCTGTCCCGTCAGCCGGTGTCGATGCTGCAGATTGCAGGGGCGTCCATCGCTCTTGCGGGGCTTGCATATGTGGTGTGGCCCAGCGCAGAGATCGAGGCGCCACTCTGGGCCGTGCTGTTGATGGGGGCAGGGGGGCTCGGTTGGGGGATCTACAGCCTGGTTGGCCGTGCGGCGCAGGTGCCGCTGGCGGCCAGTGCAGTGAACTTCTTGTTGGCCACGGGCCTGATCCTGCCCTTTGTCTGGCTCGCGGGGGGCGGCACGGTGATCTCGGTGTTTGGCTGCGTTCTGGCCGTCGTGTCGGGCGCTGTCACCTCGGGACTGGGCTATGCGCTCTGGTATCGCGTCCTGCCGCAGCTGTCCGCCCCGGTTGCGGCCACAGTTCAATTGAGCGTTCCGGTTATTGCGATACTTTTCGGGGCGCTGATCCTTGGTGAACCTGTCGGAGCGCGTTTGATGCTTGGTACATTCGTTGTGCTTGGAGGGATCGGCTTGGTGATCCTTTGCCCCCGCCCGCAACCGAGGCCTCGCAAAGACGCGCAGGGGCTTTCGGGATCCCCGCCGAACGCCTAAGTACAACCTATGATCCGCTACATTCTTGCCGCAGCCCTGTTGTCCTTCGCCTTTGAGGCGGGTGCGCAGGAGGGAGCCTCCAGCCCCGCGTCGCCTGAGGCACCGGTGACGCAACCGACAAAGGGCTGCGTTATCCTGCTGCATGGCTTGGCCCGCACCGAGACCTCCTTTCTGCTGATGGAGGAAGCACTGGTCGCGCGGGATTACGAAGTTGTGCGCCCGGGGTATCCGTCGACCGAACATACGGTGGAGCGTCTGGCGGATGCGGTGCTGCCGCGCGCCTTTGATGCCTGCACCCAGACACCGGTGCATCTGGTGACCCATTCCATGGGCGGCATTCTGGTGCGCTATTGGCTCTCGCACACCCGCCCCGTGACGCTTGGTCGGGTGGTAATGCTGGCGCCGCCAAACCAGGGCAGCGAGCTTGTAGATGAGATGGGCGATTGGGCCGTCTTTGACCTGCTGCATGGGCCTGCGGGGCAGGAACTTGGGACCGGGCCGAACAGCCTCCCCAAACGCCTTCCAGCGGTTGACTATCCGGTTGGAATTGTCGCGGGCAGCCAGTCTCTGAACCCTGTCTTCTCGGCGCTTCTGCCCGGACCGGATGATGGCAAGGTCTCTGTCGCGAGCACCGCTGTCGAGGGGATGAAAACCCAGATCATCCTTCCAGTCACCCATACCTATCTGATGAACAACCCACGCGTCATCGCGCAAGTTGTGCAGTTTCTTGAGACCGAACGTTTTGAGCCTTCGCTTGGCTGGCTTGATGGGGTATTGGGCCGCGACTGGGACGGCGGTCTGAACGGGGTAGACTGAGCTATGAGTGAAGATGGATACGTCACACTGCGTCTGGTGGGAGCAGATGTGCTGCGCGCAGATGGGCTGGAGCGCAGCGGGGCGCTGACCCTCGCCGACGGACTTCTGCAAGACGCATCAGGCGCCAGAGAGGTGGATCTCAACGGCTATCGCCTCCTTCCGGGGATTGTGGACCTGCACGGAGACGGGTTTGAACGCCACGTCGCCCCCCGCCGAGGCGCCATGAAGCAAATGGGCGAAGGGATCCGCGCCACTGAGGCAGAGCTCGCTGCCAACGGCATTACGACCGGAGTGCTGGCGCAATTCCTGTCGTGGGAAGGCGGACTGCGTGGGGCCGAGTTTGCACATCAGGTCTTTGAGGGCATCCGCGAGGTGCGCAGCCAATTGGTTACGGATCTGATCCCTCAGCTTCGATTCGAGATCCACCTGCTTGACCTCTATGACACGCTTCCTGCGCAAATTGCTGATTGGGAGGTGCCCTATGTGGTGTTCAACGATCACCTCCCACACGACAGGCTCGCGCAGGGGAAAAAGCCGCCGCGGTTGACGGGGCAGGCGCTCAAGGCTGGGCGAAATCCTGAAAAGCACTTTGAGATGCTGCTTGAGATGCACGCCCGCAGAGACGAGGTTGGCCCCGCATTGGACAGGCTGTGCAATCTTCTACGCCAAAATGGCATCTGCTTTGGCAGTCATGATGATCATAGCGCGCAGGATCGGGAAATCTGGCGCGCGCGTGGCGCGCATATCTCGGAGTTTCCGGAAACCGCTGAGGCCGCAGAGGCCGCCCGGAGTGCGGGAGATCACATCATTCTCGGTTCCCCGAATGTGGTGCGCGGTGGCAGCCATAAGGGCAATGCTTCGGCGGTGGAACTGATCTCGATGGGACTCTGTGATGCGCTGGCTTCGGATTATCACTATCCCAGCCCGCGCCGTGCGGCGCTTATGCTGGCCAAAACCGGCCTGCTGCCTTTGGAACAGGCCTGGGCGCTGGTCTCATCCGGCCCGGCAAAGATCCTTGGTCTTCACGATCGTGGAGTCCTGACGGATGGGAAACGCGCAGATCTGGTGATCCTTGACGAAAACAATCAGGTCGCGGCGACGCTTTCAGGCGGGCGCGTAAGCTACATGAGCGGGGCTATTGCTGCGCGCTTCTTGAGCTGAGTTGCGCTGCATCTGCATGTCGGGGCGGTAGCGCATTCACTTTTATTGCCTGCGGCGAGCAGAGCCAGGTTCTGCGATAGGCCTTGGCATCAGGCCTGAGGAGACGTCTTCGTGGTGCGGTCCTCTGGCTCCTCCAGTTCGCTCTTCCGGCCGCGGGGGCAGGAGACAAACCAGCGGAGTCGCCAGAGGATGGTGGCGTGTCAGTAGCCCTCGCGCCCTTCGGTGTGGATGACACGGTTTACATGGCCCATCTTGCGGCCAGGCTTTGTTTCGGCCTTGCCATAGAGATGAATGGCGCAATCGGGATCGCGTGCAAGATCGGCGATACGTCCCACGTCCTCGCCAATCAGGTTTTCCATCACAACATCGGCGTAACGGGCGCCATTGCCGATGGTCCAGCCTGTGATGGCCCGGATGTGCTGTTCGAACTGGTCGATGGTGCAGCCTTCCTGCGTCCAGTGACCCGAGTTGTGCACGCGCGGGGCGATTTCATTGACCACTAGGCCATGCGCGGTGACAAAGATCTCGACCGCCAGAACACCAACGTAATCGAGGGCGTTCAGGATCTTACCGGCCATCAGCACCGCATCCATGCTCTGACCCGTCGTGAGGTTTGCGGGCACGGTGGTGGTGCTGAGGATGCCTTCGAGATGCACGTTCTCGCCCGGATCATAGCAGGCGACTTTGCCATTGAGGCTGCGGGCTGCGATGACCGAGACCTCGTGGCTGAAGGGGACAAACCCTTCGAGCACCGCGGGCGCTCCTTGCATGGCGGCCAAGGCCTCCGGAGCTTCTTCGGGATGCATGATGCGCATCTGACCCTTGCCATCATAGCCAAAACGCCGCGTTTTCAGGATCGAAGGCGTGCCGACCTTTTCCAATGCAACTTCAAGGCTGGCGGCATCATCCACCTCTGCAAAGGGCGCTGTTGCCAGCCCAAGCTCTTGCAGAAAGGTCTTTTCCGTCAGGCGGTCCTGCGACACCCGAAGCGCCTCGCGACCGGGGCGGATCGGTTTCAGATCCTCGAGAATGTCGAGCGCTGAGGTGGGGATATTTTCAAACTCATAGGTGATCACATCCACGGTTTGTGCAAAGGCGCGCAAGGCCGCCTCATCCTCATAGGCAGCGGTTGTGACCCGATCCGCAACATGGCCCGCAGGCGGATTCGCGGCCGGCTCGTAGATGTGGGTGGTGAAGCCAAGGCGGGAGGCTGCAACCGACAGCATCCGGCCAAGCTGACCACCGCCCAGAATGCCGATTACGGCACCGGGTTCGAGGATTTGGTCGAGATCAGTCATCGGTAGGCTCCTCGGGAATGGAGGCGGCAAGCGCGTCGCGCCAGGCGTCAAGACGTTCTGCCAGCGCGGCGTCGCTGGTGGCGAGAATGCCGGCGGCCATCAGGCCTGCGTTGGCAGCGCCCGCGGCACCAATCGCCATGGTGGCAACTGGAAATCCTTTGGGCATCTGCACGATCGAATAAAGGCTGTCGACACCGGACAAGGCACGGGTCTGGACGGGCACGCCAACCACGGGCACACGGGTCTTTGACGCCATCATGCCGGGCAAATGCGCCGCGCCGCCCGCGCCTGCGATAATCACATGCAGGCCGCGCTCTGCTGCGGTCTTGCCATAGTCCCACAACCGGTCCGGCGTGCGGTGAGCCGAAACGATCCGCGTTTCATAGGCAACGCCCAGTTCGTCAAGGATGTTGGCTGCTTCCTTCATCGTGGGCCAGTCGGACTGGCTCCCCATGATGATCCCTACTTTGATGTCGGCCATATCTCGCCTCTACAGTGGAAGGAGCGCGCACCTTAGCGAAAATGACCAAAATAGCAATGCGTTGCGGGGGGATTTGCTGCAGTTGCAAAACTCTCTGGTCTTGGCACAGGGCGGAGCATGCCGAACGAGGCTTTGGGCGCCTGCCAGAGCTCTTTGGGACATCGAATTGTATCAGCACAGCGCGCGCGGCTTGAGCTTGATACGGATCAATGGTTGCCTGCAGCCCATCATCTTCTGAGGGCGCGACTGATGCAGGATTTCCAGTTTGATTGGGTGGACGCTTTTACGGATCGTCCCTTTGGCGGCAATGGTTGTGCAGTGGTCCATGGGGGCGCGCATCTGCCCGAGGCGGTGGCCTGCGCCTATGTGCGCGAAACCTCGCTGGTAGAATGCACCTTCACCGGCCCGTCTGAGGTCGCGGACATCAAGGTGCGCTATTTCCTCGCCAGCCGAGAGATCCCCTTTGCCGGTCACCCAACCATCGCGACGGTCGCCGCCATGCGGGATCGCGGGCTGATCTCGGGCCAGCGCATCACGCTCGAGACAGGTGCGGGCATCGTTCCAGTCGATCTCGAAGACGATCTCATCGTAATGCAGCAGGTCGCGCCCCAGTTCGGCGTGACCCCGGATCGAGCACTTGTTGCTGCAGCGATCAGCCTGCCGGAAACAGCAATCCTCGGTCAGCCGCAGCTCGTGTCTACGGGGCTGCCGTTTTGTATTACCGTGCTGAAAGATCTCGACAGTCTGCGTGCTGCGCGCCTCGACGCGGTCGCGATGGAGCCACTTGGGCGCGCCCTTGGTGCCGATGGCAGCGATGTAATGGAGCCTTTCCTCGTGACGCTTGATGGGTTCACCCCAACAGGCGATACGTTTTCGCGACTGCTCATGCTGCCGCCAAGCCCGCCGGAGGATCCGTTTACGGGCTCTGCAACGGGCGCTATGGCGGCTTATCTTTGGCATCATGGCTTGATGGACAAAGCCGTGTTTGTAGCAGAGCAGGGACACCTGATGGATCGCCCGGGCGAAGCTCATGTCGCCCTCGTCGGGGACCGGTCAGCCCCGAAGGGCATTCGCGTCGGGGGGCGCGGTTTTGTTTTGATGCGTGGAGAGGTCGGCCTGCCAACGAGTTTACAGACCTGACCCCGCGCAGTTTTCAGAGCCCCCAGGCGCCGCGCAGGCCGCTGGGCTTCGGGCGTCTTTACAGCTAGTGCTGGGCTCATGTTCATGATATGTTCCTATCCATTGCCGATCTGACCGGCCGATATTGGGAGCAAGAAATGATTGAAGGAAGCTGCTGTTGCGGGAATGTGCAATTCGCGCTGAGCGCGCCCCCCTCCATGATGGGGACATGCCATTGCACGCGCTGTCGAAAGCTGGGGGCAAACGTCATGGTGTTTATTCGCCGCGACACTCTGATCTGGCGGCGAGGGCGCGAGAATGTCGCGGTATATCAGCCCGAGGCCCCCTATAAATATCCGCGCTGTTTCTGCAAAACCTGCGGCACCTCTCTCGGAGAGATCCTGTCAACAGAAGAGAGCTTTCCGATTTCGGCTCAGGTCCTTGATGGTGACCTCGAGATACGCAACCGCTTTCACGAGTTTGTTGCGGAGAAACCGTCCTGGTACGAAATCTGCGACAGCGCGGAGCAGTTTGAGGGTCACCCCGTGACGTCTTGATCCGCGTCGTCATGGGCGAGAGTGCCTGAGTGCTGAACATCCGCGAGGACCCAGACCATGCGATCAAGCATCCACAGTTTGCCAAGACTCGCGATACAAAGCCCAGTCAGCGTAAGACCGGGCCACAACAGGATAAGTCCCACAAGATAGGCCAGCGCCCCGGCCGCACTCAGAAGCGTGATCTGGCGGACGACGGCAAGGTGATGGCTGAGTTCTGGCGCGGTCTTGTGGCGCAGCCAGATCTGCTCTCCCTGAACACCGCGTGACATCCAGTTGTCCGTGCGCTTCGGTCGGGGAAAGATGCGCGGATTGAGCCAGGTCCAGATCAGAACAAGCACAACAGGGACAAGGGCGCCCCAGCCAAGCCAGACGCGGCTCCAGACTGCGAGGGCAAACAGGGGCAGGATTGTTAGCCGTGTCCAGCCACTCCACGGGTTTGCATGGCGCGCCCAGATTTCGGGGGTCATGCCCATCATCGCTTCGGTCCGCTCGAATGTGTCTTTGGTGGCCATGCTTATGTGCTCCTGTTGAATGCGATCATAGGAAGCCTGACCTGAAAAGAAAACGACCCGCCAGTGGGGCGGGCCGCATCAAAATCGATGGGGAAGGGGGGACTTATCCCACCATCCGGTTGATCAGCACGAACAACACCCCAGAGAGCGTCGCGGCAGCGGGGACGGTGATGACCCAGGCCGCGATGATGGTCAGGAAATGTGAGCGTCGCACCAGTTTGCGGCGGCGGCGCTCTTCGGGGCCTACGTTGGGCGCATCTGCCTTGACGGCCTTAGACTTGCGCATGCGGCGCTCTGTGTCCCATTCGCGGAAGAATCCAACGCCAAAGACGCCGCCAATCGCGATATGTGTGGAGCTCACCGGAAGGCCGAGCCAGCTTGCCACGATCACCGTGATGGCCGCAGACAGCGCCACGCAATATGCCCGCATCGGGTTCAGTTTGGTGATCTGGCTGCCCACCATGCGGATCAGTTTGGGGCCAAACAGGAAGAGACCAAAGGAAATCCCGAAGGCCCCGATAATCATCACCCAGAAAGGGATTGAGACTGCATGGGTGAAATCCCCAGAGGTCGACGCCTGCACGATTGCCGCAAGCGGTCCAACCGCGTTTGCCACATCGTTTGCACCATGCGCAAAGCTCAGCAGGGCCGCCGAGACAATCAGTGGGATCGAGAAGAGCACCTTCAGCGATTTGTTTCTGTTCTCCAATCCCTTCGACTGTTTGCGGATCACGGGGATCATGAGCATCCAGACCAGAAGCGCAACCACAAGACCAATCATCAGTGAATGCGAGAGGTCAATTTTGATGAGCTTTTTCAGGCCTTTGACCGCGAGGTAAGAGGCGAATGCTCCCGCCATGATGCCCACCAGAATGGGGACCCAGGTGCGCGCTGCAGAAATCTTGTCTTCGCGGTAGATGATGCGCGACTTGATGAGCCACAGGAACCCGGCCGCGATCAGTCCACCCAAGAGCGGCGAGATCACCCAGCTGGCGGCGATTGCGCTCATTTTACTCCAGTTCACGGCGGCAAAACCGGCGGCCGCGATCCCGGCGCCCATGACGCCCCCTACAACCGCATGCGTGGTGGAAACAGGTGCACCGATCCAGGTTGCAAGGTTGACCCAGAGTGCCGAGGCCAGAAGGGCGGCAAGCATAGCGGCGATGAACATCGAAGAGGTCGCCATGGTATCGGGCGAGATGATCCCTTTGGCGATGGTCGAAACCACATCTCCGCCCGCAATCAGGGCGCCCGCGCTCTCAAAGATGGCCGCAACCACGATGGCAAAGCCCATCGACATGGCGTTTGCCCCAACCGCAGGACCCATGTTGTTGGCCACATCATTGGCCCCAATATTGAGCGCCATATAGGCGCCAAAGGCGGCGGCGATCACGATGATAAACGTGTTGTCGGCACTGCCGAGCATCAATCCGGTCGCTGCAGCGACGATCAGGATGAACATGAAGGCGAGACCAAGCCCGACATTCGACCGCCCCACATAGGCTGTCGCCTGTTCCAGCGAGGACAGGCGATCAAGGTCGCGGTCCAGGGTTTCAAGGTGACGCGGCTCTAGATCGTTTTGGGACACCCGTCCTCTCCATTCGTTTTTGCGCGCCGCGTCTGTAACGGTTTTGTGACACCCGGGCAACGTATATGCCGCCTTGCCCTGAAGGAGTTCCTGTTGATCCGCAGGCGTTGGAACCGCTGCCGCGGCAGTCGGGTCGGGAGATGTCTGGACGGAACCCATTGGCATCGCACAGAATAAAGCCCCCGCACCGTTTTCGGGGGCGGGGGCTGATGCGGCCAGCGAGGGGCTGCGAAAAAAAATGCGTGATAGATCAGTGCACGGCAACCGGCGCGTAGTCATGCTGGCGCGCCAGCACGAAGGCCATCTTGCGATCGGCGACAAGCGCGAGCTGCTCGCCGGCCTCATCGTGAACAGCATAGAGCTGGGTGCGACCGGGTACGGAGGCCTGCACATCCTTGGGCAGATCGGCGACTGCAACAGTCTTGACGTAGACGGTGCGACCGCCAGCCTGAGCCATTTCTACAGGTGTCTGCATGATTTACCCCTTTTTGATATTGATGGTTTGCACAACGGTTTCGGGACGTGAGCGCGTGAGATCCACATGAAGCAGTCCGTTCTCCATCACGGCTTCCCCGACTTCGACGCCATCCGCGAGAACGAACATGCGCTGAAACTGGCGTGCGGCGATCCCACGATGCAGGAAGATGCGCCCGTCCGAGTCGTCACGCTGTCGGCCACGAATCACCAGCTGCCTGTCCTCGACCGTAATCGCCAGATCCTCTTCCGCGAATCCGGCCACAGCGAGGGTGATGCGGTAGGAATGGTCAGATGTCTGTTCGATATTGTAGGGAGGATAGCCCTCATTGCCAGATTTGGCAGAGCGCTCTAGCAGGCGTTCCAGTTGCTCGAAGCCCAGCATGTGAGGGTATGAGCCCAAGGTAAGTTTCGACACTGTATCTTCGTCCTTAATTCGAAAGCGACGGTTTCTTGCGGTCCCAATCTGGCAACCGCTGTGCTATAAGATATGGGATGTTTTTGCCGTTTCACAAGTCCCGGGTTCACCTTTGTGCCGACAGTCGCCCCTAGCGCTGCGATCCAAGGGAGCATAATATGGCGAATGTTTCACTGTCCTTAACAAGAGTCGCAAATGAACAAGCGGTCTGATCTGGCCATGGCCAACGAAGATGTCCTCCGTGTCGAGTTGGAGGTGTTTCGCAGAGAGCATCGCGACCTCGATGAAGCGATTGAGGCTCTGGAGGAAAAAGGCACTGCGGATGCGCTGACGATCCGGCGTCTGAAAAAGCAGAAACTGGTGCTCAAGGACAAGATCGCGCTGATCGAGGATCGGCTGCTCCCCGACATCATCGCCTGAGGGCGCGACATCCCGGTGATACCGGCCAGTCGCTCGGCGGTTGGCGGCGGTCCTGATTATACTTGGGAGCCCCGAACTCGACGTCACAGCCCGCATGTTCAGAGACAAAAAAACGGCCCGCGCAAGACGGGCCGTTGTTCTTTTCTGAATACAAGGATCAGTTGCCGTTGATGAGACCCATGCTCTCAAGCTTCAGCAGCACCTGATGGGCGCAGTTGTCGACTTCGACATTCTCGGTCTCAACGCGAAGTTCAGGGTTCTGCGGCACGTCGTAGGGATCGGAAATCCCGGTGAATTCCTTGATCTTGCCTTCACGTGCGAGCTTGTAGAGCCCCTTGCGGTCACGGCGTTCGCATTCTTCGATCGTGGTTGCGACGTGAACCTCAACGAAGGCGCCGAACTGTTCGATCTCTTCGCGCACGTGACGACGGGTGGCTGCATAAGGCGCGATCGGCGCACAGATGGCGATACCGCCGTTCTTGGTGATCTCGGAGGCGACATAGCCGATGCGCTTGATGTTGAGATCGCGGTGCTCTTTGGAGAAGCCCAGCTCGGAGCTGAGGTTCTTGCGCACGATGTCCCCATCCAGAAGCGTGACCGGACGGCCACCCATTTCCATCAGCTTGACCATCAAGGCGTTTGCAATGGTGGATTTGCCCGAGCCGGAGAACCCGGTGAAGAAGACGGTAAAGCCCTGCTGCGCGCGCGGCGGCTTGGTTTTGCGCAGCTCGGCCACAACCTCGGGGAAGGAGAACCACTCGGGGATTTCCAGACCTTCGGCCAGACGGCGGCGCAATTCGGTGCCGGAGATGTTGAGGATGGTGACGTCATCCTTGTCGGCAATTTCGTCGGCGGGCTCGTACTGGGCCCGCTCCTGCACATAGACCATGTGCTTGAAGTCGACCATTTCGATGCCGATTTCTTCCTGATGGGCGCGGAACAGGTCCTGCGCGTCATAGGGGCCATAGAAATCTTCACCGGCAGAGTTCTTGCCCGGGCCTGCGTGATCGCGGCCCACGATGAAATGTGTGCAGCCGTGGTTCTTGCGGATGATACCATGCCAGACGGCCTCACGCGGGCCAGCCATGCGCATCGCAAGGTTCAAGAGCGACATGGAGGTGGTGGCCGCCGGGTATTTGTCCAGCACCGCCTCGTAGCAGCGCACGCGGGTGAAGTGGTCCACATCGCCTGGTTTGGTCATGCCGACAACAGGATGGATGAGCAGGTTGGCCTGTGCTTCACGCGCGGCGCGGAAGGTCAGCTCCTGGTGGGCGCGGTGCAACGGGTTACGAGTCTGGAAGGCCACAACCTTGCGCCAGCCGAGCTTGCGGAAATAGGCGCGCAGCTCGTTGGGAGTATCGCGACGGGCGCGGAAGTCATAGTGGACGGGTTGCTGGATGCCGGTCACCGGTCCGCCGAGGTAGATTTTGCCTGCAGTGTTGTGCAGGTAATTCACCGCCGGATGCGCCTCGTCATCAGCACCAAAGACCTTTTCAGCCTCGCGGGACTTGTTGGGCTCCCAACGGTCGGTGACGGTCATGGTCGCCAGGATCACGCCTTCCTGATCGCGCAGGGCAATATCCTGACCGATCTCGATGGAGGCGGCAAAATCTTCGGTGACATCAAGGGTGATCGGCATCGGCCAAAGTTGGCCATCCGCAAGGCGCATGTTTTCCACGACGCCGTTGTAGTCCTCTTCGGAGAGGAAGCCCTTGAGCGGGTTGAACCCGCCGTTCATCAACAGTTCCAGGTCGCAGATCTGGCGCGGGGTGAGGTCGTGGCTGGTCAGATCCGCCGCTTCGACCTTGAGTTTCTGCGCGGAATCATATGACACATACAGCTCCGGGATCGGAGCCAAATTACTCGACATTGGCATAATAAATCTCTCTCGTCTTGCGTCGCTCGGGCGATGGCAGCGCTGTGTCGGGCAATACTCCCTCGGGCAAAGGAATGTCTAGGACCGCCAAAGAAAAAGGACGCTGTGTGCCTAATGTGACGTGTTTCAATCACGGGTCATGCAAACGGGCCCGGTTTTGGAACAGAATTCACCGTTGCGCGCTCAGGGTTGGATGGTTCATTCGCGCCGATGTTACCGAAGGGCGTTCTCCGAGGGAGTGTCTGCCAACAAGTCACTCAGCCTTGATGCATGCTCAAGGGGCAGGGCCGCAACCGGGGCATCCACGCCACGCAGCTCGAAGGTTTGAAACCGTGTCTCAGCTTGGGGCAGGGTTGCGGTGTCGAAGACTGCGCGCGAAATGAGGATTTCGACGCCGAGCTCCTTGGTCTTGGCCTCAAGGCGGCTTGCGGCATTGACAGTGGCACCAATGAGCGTACGGGGCGCATGCCCGGCTGCACCGATTTCACCCAGAACGACGGTTCCGGTGTGAACCCCCATGCCGATGCGCAATGGCTGTTCTCCTTCGGCGACCAGCAGGCGATTGAACCGCTCCAGCGCGGAACCAATGTCGGCTGCCGCTGTCAGCGCGGCCTGTGCCGAACTGGTGGCATCCGAGGTTTCAAACAGAGCGAGCAACCCATCCCCCATATATTTGTCGACGGCCCCGCCAGCGCGTGTGATTTGCGGGACAATGGCGTCAAAAAACCGGTTGAGCAGGAACACAACATCATAGGGCAAGAGCCCCTCGGACCGCGCGGTAAAACCACGAATGTCGAGAAACAGCACCGCGATGGTTTTTTCTTCGCCTTGGGTTGCGTGAACCTGATGACGGCCCTTTGCCATATAGAGACGCTTGACCGTCAAAGCCGAGGTGGGCGTGATCTGGCATGCCAGACGCATGTTCTCGGGCGCGTTGATGGCGCGCAAACTGCGGGCCTCAGCCGCTGTCGGTGGGGGGAGATCGTCGCCCCCCGCCAGAATTGCCACGCGGCAGGTCGTGCAGCGCCCTTTGCCGCCACAAAGCGAAGGGTGCGCAATGCCATTCATTTGCGAGATTTCCAGCACGGTCAGCCCGCGGTCGGCCGTCACCTCGGGACCACGCTCGTAGGTGATGCGCACCGATCGACGACGCCGAATGAGGCGCCTCACCCCATAGGTGCCCAGGGCGAGCACGAGACAGCCAAAAAAGATCGAGATGCTATAGTCGGAGACCATCGCCAGATGGGCAAAACCCGCGGCATCCGGCCAGTTGTAATCCTCGATGATTTGTTGCGCGACCTCAGGGTTTGAAAAGAACGCCCACATGCGGCGCCCTTCAGTCACCAAACCGGCTAGGGCCAGCGCGGGGATCAAGACCGCAAGCCCGATCATATAGGGTGTCAGGGTCCCCCACCATCTTGTCAGGCGCAGCCACATGTGAAGGCCGACGCAGCCATGTATCCATACCGCCAGCAGCAGGAGATACTGGTGCAGCGCTTCCGGCCCTGACCATAGCATCACCACGACCGAGGACATTTCGTCCTCATAGCCTTGCACGCGGGCGGCGTAGTTCGTGTGCGCAATATGTTGAAACAATTGCAGCGGGATCAGTACCCCAAGAAGCAATTGCAATCCCTGCACAAAGCTCATCCGCAGTGTGCGCCGCATCGCCACCTGCCAGAGTGCTAGACCGGCATGCACCAAAAGCGACCCGTACAGAAGCACCTGACCGGGGGGGCTTTTGCTGAAAGGTTCGCGCACCTCCTGCATCGCCTCCATCAGCGCGGGCGAGACCAGACCGGCGGCAACATTCAGAAAGTGAAAGAATGCAAAAGTAAAAAGCACAAGGCCGGAGACCAGCCGGCTGCGGTGGATCCAGTTGCCTTGCCAGAGTGCTTGGGCCAAGAGCGAGCTGTCCTTCTTGCATTGGAGGGGCGGCGCGCATGTCGCCTCTGTAACACCTTGCGGGAACATGCCGCCCGCCGACAAGCCCTTCTCATGATACCGGTGGTTGCGACCCTAGAATGGTGCTGCGCAGGGCGCGCTGTCCGCCTGGCTGCGTATTAGTTCGCAAGCTGAAAAACGATCCATGGGAATGACCATGGAAAAGGCGCGCGAAGCGGTCAGTCTTCGCGCGCCTTCCAAGGAAAGGTTGATCCTCACTCTTGCTCGGCGAGGAAACGCTCTGCGTCGAGGGCGGCCATGCAGCCCATGCCCGCCGAGGTGACGGCTTGGCGGTATTTATGGTCTGTCAGGTCGCCCGCCGCAAAAATTCCGGGGATCGACGTTTCGGTGGTGCCGGGTTTCACTTTGACATAGCCGCCGTTGTGGGTTTCCAGCACGTCTTTGACCAGTTCGGTGGCAGGCGCGTGGCCAATGGCGACAAAGACGCCCTTGGCGGGAATCTCTGTGATCTCGCCTGTCTTGGTGTGTTTGACTCGCACGGCTTCAACGCCCAGGGGCGCATCGGTGCCGACCACCTCATCGAGTTCGTGGAACCACAGCGGCTCGATCTTCTCGTTTTTCATCAGCCGGTCGATCAGGATCTTTTCGGCGCGCAGCTCGTCGCGGCGATGGATCAATGTGACCTTGGAGGCAAAATTGGTCAGGAACAGGGCTTCTTCGACTGCGGTGTTGCCGCCGCCGATCACCACGATCTCCTGACCGCGATAGAAGAACCCGTCGCAGGTGGCGCAGGCTGAGACGCCAAAGCCCTTGAACTTTTCTTCC
Organism: Ruegeria sp. TM1040; assembly: GCF_000014065.1. Lineage (NCBI taxonomy): Bacteria > Pseudomonadati > Pseudomonadota > Alphaproteobacteria > Rhodobacterales > Roseobacteraceae > Ruegeria > Ruegeria sp. TM1040. Next base: position 654,977 of record NC_008044.1, read on the forward strand.
GAGGGCAGGCCAAGCCATTTGGCCCGCGCGCCTGTGGCGAGGATCACTGCATCCGCCGTGTAGGTGGTGCCGCTGTCGCCCTTGGCCACGAAAGGACGGCTCGAGGTGTCAAGCGAGGTGATGATGTCACCGATGATCTCGGTCCCCATCGCGCGGGCGTGGCTTTCCATATTCACCATGAGATCAGGGCCTTGGATCTCGGTGTGACCGGGCCAGTTCTCTACTTCGGTGGTGGTGGTCAGCTGGCCACCCGGCTCGATGCCCTGCACAAGAATCGGCTCGAGCATCGCACGGCTTGCGTAAACGGCGGCCGTATAGCCGGCCGGGCCGGAGCCGATGATCAGAACCTTGGTGTGGCGCGTGTCGCTCATGGTTTTTCCCCAGGTGTTTTGTGCTTGCGGTCTTGCCGCCGTCGAGGACTGCATATAACTGCGACGCGCGCATGCTTAAAGACCTTCGTTTGCACGTCTATGTGTTTGCTCACGGACCAAGATTGCCTGTTCTGGCGGCATGCATCCGAAGATCGCTACAAGAATGTTGCTAGGTTGTGAAATAATGTTGCGTGATTGCCGGCCTCTGCTATAAGAAACGCAATTCTCAGGAGAAAGCCTACCCATGGTCACCACACGTCTGGACCCGATCGACCGCAAGATTCTGTCGGAGCTACAGGCCGATGGCCGGATGACGAATGTCGAACTGGCCAAGCGCGTCGGAATTTCTGCGCCCCCCTGCCTGCGGCGGGTGCGCGCCTTGGAGGAGGCGGGTTTGATCCGGGGCTACCACGCGGAGGTGAACGACCGCGAGTTGGGCTTTGAGGTGCAGGTCTTTGCGATGGTGGGCCTCGAAAGCCAGGCCGAAGCGGAACTCAGTGCCTTTGAAGAAAAATGCCGCAGTTGGCCCTTGGTTCGGGAATGCCACATGCTGAATGGCGAGGTGGATTTCATCCTGAAGTGCGTGGCGCCGGACCTGTCGACGTTCCAGAGCTTTTTGACCAGCGATCTGCTGACCACGCCCAATGTGGCGAGCGTCAAGACGTCGCTGGTTATCCGGGGTGCCAAGGATGAGCCAGGCGTGCCCTTTGACGTGCTTGAAGAGCGGCTCGCGCGCGAAGCCTGAGCACGGCGGAACCCGCGCTCAAGACCTCAGTCAGGCTTGCGTGGTGCGCGCGCGATCAAAGGCGAGCGGGCCAAAATCCGAAATCTTGTCGGCATGTGGAAACATGTTCAAGAACAGCGTCTTGATCGGATAGCTCACCAGTCGAAGCGCCTCTGGGCCTGGATGATAGGTCTCAAACTCCAGGCCGCCCACTTTGATCACCGCATGTTTGGCAAGGCAGAGGTGATACATGTCGATCGGCGTTGGGGGCGTTGTCTCGACGATGTTCATGCCATCGATGAATTCCGTGACCGGGGTCAAGAGCGGGCTGTCGCCCTCCGCATGGCGCAGATGCATGGGCGTGCGCAGCAGGCGCGCTGCCGGGCCGGTCACCACGCAGGACATCGGCTTTTCCATCCCAAAACTATCGGCCATGAAACTGGTCATCGACAAGGGACCACCGGTTGCAGCCTGATGGCCAGGCACCATCGTCGTCATGCCTTTCCAGATCAGTGTCTGATAGCTGCCATCGCGGGTGAGTACCCGGTCACCGGGATAAAGATCTTCGATTGCAACCGGGCCATAGTCGGTCTCGATGAGCGAGCCGCGCGTGAATGCCGTGAAGGCTTGTTCAAACAGGGGCAGGGCCGGCGCAATGTGGCGGGTCTCGGTCGGGTTGCCATTGGGCAAGAGACTGGCCACCTCATAGCGGCGCAACTGCGGCTTTGACCCATCCGGAAGGGCTTTCTGGTGCCGCACCAGCGGCTTGGTCTTCGCAAGATTGGCGGCAGCGCGCTCCAATGACTGAGGTATGGTCAAAATCCAGGTCCTCTTTCCCTTTGGCGCAGCCTCCGGCCCCCACCGGCGTCTGCGCGCATACTGTTGTGGCCCGAGCGTCCGCTTGCTCTCAATCCGCGCAGCTTGTGTCTGACGGGCAGAACATCGGGCGAACACGCGTTGAGTGACGCGGCCAAGGCAGGCAAGACCGGGCTATGAAGCCTGTGCGTCGATGTCACAGGCATGCCGGTTTCACCGACATCGTTTGTCTCAAGAGAGCGAAGAGCCATCAGGCGGATTTGGCGACCGGAGCCTCTGCGTCAGAGGCGTCGTTGCGTCGGGCAATCATCTCTTTGCGCAGCGTTCCGCGGGTCCAGGGCATTTTGACCTCTTGCGATGAGGAGGCCGAGATGATGGATTTCACGAACCGTGATTGCGCGGGCATTCTTCTTCTCCTGTCCACCTCAAAGGGTGGCCGAATTCTTTCTCTGAAATCGTTTTCCACCAACATTGCGGTCTGAATATGACCGATAGATGGAAAGACAGGACGCGCTGTTTGCAGCGCCAAATGCAGAGGCGGCTGTCTCTAGTGGTTTGATTTTTTGCAGAAACGCTACGCTCGTTACGCTGAGTTAACGGCGCGAAACGCAGTCCAAGCTCCAAATGTGGCGCCCGAATGTATCAATTTGGACAAATCGAATGTGGTCTAAGGCGGGCTTGCCGGTTCAGAGCCGGATGCAGGAGATCAGGCGCCCGTAGTCGGCATCCTTCTCATGAGTCGCCCGTCGATAAGAGAAGAAGCGCGCAGGGTCGCCATAGGTGCAGTGGCGCGTCCAGGCACTGTCCTTCACGCCCGCAGCCCGCAGCTTTGCCAGACCAAGGCCCGGCAGATCGAACAGGAACCGGTCGCCTTCGCCCTGCGCAAAGAAACGGGCGTTGCCCTCATCTTCTGTCATGAAGGCCTCAAAAAACTCGGGTCCAACCTCGTAGGCGCGTTGCGAAATCGTGGGGCCGATCACCGCAGAGATGTTTTCGCGCGTTGCGCCCAAAGACACCATTGTCGCGATCGTGGCCTCAAGTACCCCATCCAATGTGCCGCGCCAGCCGGCATGGGCCGCGCCGATCACCGCGGCTTCGGGGTCGGCGAAAAGGACCGGCTGACAATCCGCAGTCAGCACCGAAAGCACCAGACCCGGTGTGGCCGTGACCAGCGCGTCCGCCTTGGGGCGTGGGGCATTCGGGTCCTTGGGCAGTGCATCAATCACGGCGACATCTGCGGAGTGCACCTGATGCATCCCAAGCAATGCCTCTGTCGGAGCCTCCATCGCTTCTGCGACGCGGGCGCGGTTCAGCATCACTGCTTCGCGCTGGTCCGAAGATCCCACGCCGCAGTTCAGTCCCTGAAAAACGCCAGAGGATGCGCCGCCCTTGCGCGTGAAGAACCCATGCACCACGGGGGACAGAAGGTCGGATGTGACAGATTCAAGTGTCATTTTTCCAGTCCTGCGGGGGGAGCAAATTTTGCCGGGTACAGACCCAGCACTTTGAACAGGTTTCCCATTTCCTCTGGGTGCGTCAACCGCCGATGTGCCGCGATGATCTGCGCGAGCGGCTCTCCGGCGGCTCCTGACGCCAACGCATTGGCGCGATCTGTGATGCCAAGCCGTTCGAGGAAGACACCCTGCGGGGTGAGGCGCGTGTGGGCGCAGCCAGTGGCGCTGGCGGCGGTGCAGATTGCCTCAAAATCCACATGCGCCGTCAGATCCGCCTGACCTGGTTCTGCAAGCGGATCCGTTGGGGCATGGGCGCGCAGCGCCTGTAAGGTGTCGCCGAGCGAGCGCCAGTCACCATAGTCTACCAGAAGGGCCACGCCACCATGGTCGCCAATGCGCTGGGCAATCGCCTCGGTGACGACGGCGGCCACTTCGCAGTGCTCCACAAGGTCGCCGTCCTTGGTGTCCTCGAGACGATGTGCCAGTGCGGGCTGTGGGGCTGGGGCTCCGAGACCGAGCGTGAGGCCGCTTGCATCCTCTGCGAGCCCGACGCGGCGTTCGCGCCATTGGTTGCCCTCGCGCTGGAACTGTCGGATCGGCAGCGCGTCAAAGAACTCATTGGCCACCAGAAAGAGGGGATGTTGCGGCAGATCCTCGACCGAGGGGACCCAACGTGGCGCATAAGGGGCGAGGGCCTGGCGCTGCAAATCGCGCAAGCGTGGCGAGGCTTCGATCAACAGAAGTTCCATTGCCTCGTGAAAACCCGGCACCGCACGGGTGGCTCGCAGCATATCGGCCATCAATGTCCCGCGACCGGGGCCGAGCTCTGCGAGAGTAAAGGGCTGTGGCCTGCCCTGATCAAGCCAGCTCTGGACCAGCACCAAACCCAGGAGTTCGCCAAACATCTGGCTGATCTCCGGGGCGGTGATGAAATCGCCCTCCGCTCCGATTGCCGGGGCCGTAGTATAGTAGCCGTAATCGGGGTGGAGCAGACATTCCGACATATAGTCCGCGACGGTCATGGGACCGTCAAGTTCGATCCGGCGACGCAGGCTTTGCATCAGGCTCATGCGCGCACCTCATGGAGGTCAGTTTTTCCGGCGCGCAAGACGAACCACAGCCCAATCAGGATCATCGGGATCGAGAGCGCCTGTCCCTGCGTGAGACCGAAACCGCCGATGTGCCAGGCAAGACCCAGCGGGTTGCCCTCGGAGATGAACTGCGCATCCGGCTGGCGGAAGAACTCGACGATGAAACGTGCAATACCATAGCCCGCAAGGAACACGCCCAGGATACGGCCGGGGGCTTGAAACGCTTGGCGCCGGTAGACCATCCACAGGATGAGGGCGCCAAGGATCAGCCCTTCCATTGCGGCCTCATAAAGTTGGCTGGGATGGCGGGCGCAGATCTCGCCCAGAGCCTGACCACACTTCTGCGCGGCGCTGCCCGGAAAGGCAACGCCCCACGGCAGATCGGTTGCGCGCCCCCAGAGCTCTGCATTTACGAAATTCGCAAGCCGCCCCAGCAAGAGGCCCGGTGCGACCGCATGGGCGACGAGATCCGCGATCTGCAGCTTGTTGATATTGTGCGCTCGCGCATAAAACCAGGACGCGAGCACAACCCCCAGTAGGCCGCCGTGAAAGGCCATGCCGCCCTCCCAGATCCGCAGGATCTGTGCTGGGTTTTGCAGATAGACCGAGGGTTGATAAAAGAGCACATAGCCGATCCGCCCACCCAAGATCACGCCAAGAATGATCCAGGTCATCAGGTCCTCGACCTGGCGCGGGGTCATCGGCGGGGCCTCATTGGCCCAGAGCGCCGGACGTTTCACCGCCCGCACAGCCAGAAACCATGCGATCAGGATGCCAACGATATAGGCCAGCGCATACCAGCGCAGCGCGAACTCGGTTCCAAAGAGCGTGACGGAGAAAATCTCCGGCGACAGGTTCGGGAATTGGATCATCTCTGCGAGCATGGGGTCTTCTGTGCCTCTTTGGGGCAAGTCCTGTCAACGGCTTGCCGTTTGCGCCTCAAGTGCCCATATAGGGGGTAAGCCTCGCAGAGGTAAGACATGAACCGGGAGATGGCCATGCAGACCCGCAACAAGATTATGGACGACATTTCGCAACTGATGACCAACGCTATGGGCGTGGCGCAGGGGGCGAAAGACGAAGCCGAAACCGCGATGAAAAGCATGATTGATCGCTGGCTCGCAGATCGCGATTTCGTGACCCGCGAAGAGTTCGACGCCGTACGCGCCATGGCACAGAAAGCGCGCGAGGAAAACGAAGCGCTGAAGGCGCGTCTGGACGCGCTCGAAACTAAGGCCGACTAAAAAGAACACGCGCCGCGCTTCGGTCGCTGTGTGGTCGCCACAGGTGGTGCTTCCCACGGTGAATGTTCCGAGATCTTTGAATATGGGAAAAGGGATGCACATCGGCATCCCTTTTTCAGTTTGAGCGGTGCCCCACGCCAAATGCGCGAGCCCCCGCCGCCGGTTTGACTGCGCCCGGCGCGCATCCCCGCGATGACCTGTGCGTCGCCTCAGCGCGGTGCTCTGCGGCAAGGGATTCGAAAGGTTAACGCGTTTTGGGCAAGCAAGTGGGCCGATACATCGGTTGAACACGGGGGTGAGGCCCGCCGCTTCCGGTCCCGAACCACCCAGGGCGATGGTTCAGGTAACGCTCCTGAGAGAGTGTACCGCAACATCGATATTTTGCACGTTTTTTCCATCCATCCACAACTTATTGCAGTTGTCCCCAAATAAAGGGTTGCCAGATCTGGGCTGCGCGCTCACCATATCTAGTAGGGGCAAGGAAAAAACTCCCTGCCCTTAGATCAGACAGCTAGCGATAGGGGCGCCTGGCGAGCCTATAAGCTAGAGACCAGAGAGGTGGCATCATGGCACTTTCCGAGCACGAGCTACAGGACGACCTTCACCCCATCGATATTGTCGAAAACCTCGCCTCCCATCACGACTGGGATTTTGACCGCATTGCGGATGATCAGATCGCCATGGCGGTCGAAGGGCAGTGGCGCACCTATTCGCTGACCCTTGCATGGTCCGATTACGATGAAACCCTGCGTCTGGTTTGCAGTTTCGAGATGGAGCCACCAGAGGCCAAGATCCCTCAGCTTTATGAGTTGATCAATCATATGAACGACCAGTGCTGGGCTGGTGCATTCAGCTATTGGCCCGAGCATAAGCTCATGCTGTATCGCTACGGGCTTGTGCTTTCAGGAGGGCAGATGGCCACGCCGGAGCAGGTCGATGCCATCGTGCAAGCGGCCGTAAGCAACTCGGAGCGCTACTATCCGGCCATTCAATTGATGGTCTGGGGCGAGCGACCCGCCAAAGAGGCGATGCAGGTCGCCATTGCAGAGGCCTACGGCCGGGCGTAAGTCTTGTCCCCATCAGCCGCGCAAAAAGCGGCAATGTTCAAACGATAGATGGGGGTAAGCATGGATATGAATGAGATCGCAGCGCGAGGGTTGGTGCTTTTGGGCTGCGGCAAAATGGGATCCGCGATGCTCAAGGGCTGGCTCGAAGGGGGGCTGCCGCGTGAAGCTGTCTATGTAATGGACCCCAACCCCTCCGACTGGCTCAAGGGAACCGGCGTGCATATCAACGCCACGGTGCCTGAGCAGCCCGCAATCGTTCTGGTTGCGGTCAAGCCGCAGGTGATGGGCGCGGCGCTTCCTTCTGCCAAATCCTATGGGGGCGGTGGGACCCTGTTTATCTCCGTTGCGGCAGGCACACCGATTTCGACGTTTGAGACGATGCTCGGTGAGAGCACCCCGATTGTACGCGCCATGCCCAACACACCCGCAGCCGTGGGGCGGGGCATTACGGCCCTCATCGGGAACGCCCATGTGGATGAGGCCAAGATGGCGCAGGCCGACGCCCTGTTGCAGGCTGTGGGCCAGACGGTGCGGCTGGACGACGAAGGTCAGATGGATGCAGTCACCGGGGTGAGCGGATCCGGCCCTGCCTATGTCTTCCACCTCATTGAGACGCTGGCCGCTGCGGGTGTGGCGCAGGGTCTGCCCGAGCCGCTGGCGATGCAACTGGCCAAGGCCACGGTTGCCGGAGCCGGGGCTCTGGCTGAGGCGGCAGAAGAGGATCCCAGCGCGCTTCGGGTCAATGTGACCAGCCCGAATGGGACAACGCAGGCCGCGCTTGAGGTCCTGATGGATGAGGAGACAGGCTTCCCGCCGCTCCTGCAGCGCGCGGTTGCGGCAGCGGCCAAGCGTTCGGAGGAACTGTCCCGTGGCTGACATTTCCTTTGATGACTTCCTGAAGGTCGACGTGCGCGTGGGGACTGTGGTGCGGGCCGAGCCCTATCCTGAAGCACGCCGCCCTGCGATCAAGATGTGGATCGATTTTGGCGATGAGATCGGGGAGCGCAAGTCCTCTGCGCAGGTGACGGCGCATTACGCGCCAGAATCCTTGATCGGCAAGCAGGTGATGGCGGTGGTGAACTTTCCGCCCCGCCAGATCGGCAAATTCATGTCAGAAGTGCTTGTACTCGGCCTGCCGGATGAGAATGGTGAGATTGTTCTGATTGGCCCTGATGGCGATGTGTCCGCGCAGGTCCCGCGCGGGGGGCGGATGCACTGATGGCGGCTTCAGAACGTCGGCGCCTGTTGATCACGCGCCCCATGACCGCAGCGGTTGAGGCGCGCGCGCGCGCAGAACTCGACGTGGAGATCCGTCAAGAGACCACGCCTCTGAGCCCAGAGGAAATGAGACAGAGCCTCGGGGCGTTTGATCTTGTGATGCCCACGCTCGGAGATGCCTATTCGGCGGATGTCTTTGCAGCGGTGCCACAGCCTCGGTGCCGTCTGCTCGCTAATTTTGGGGTTGGCTTCAACCATATTGATGCTGAAGCGGCGCGGGCGGCCGGGGTGGAGGTCACCAATACCCCCGGTGCCGTTACGGATGCCACGGCCGACATTGCATTGACGCTGATGCTGATGACCGCGCGACGGGCTGGCGAGGGCGAGCGGCTGGTGCGCTCGGGGCAGTGGCAGGGCTGGCACCCGACACAGATGCTCGGGCTGCATCTGTCGGGCAAGCGGCTTGGTGTGGTTGGGCTCGGACGGATTGGCGATGCCATCGCGCGACGCGCACATTTCGGCTTTGGCATGGAGATTTCCTATCTCGCGCGCAGCGACAAAGAAACTGGCTATCCTGCCACGCGGGCCTCGAACCTGATCGAGCTCGCCGCGTCGGTCGATATGCTTGTTGTGGCGGTGCCCGGAGGTGCGGAAACCCGGCATCTGATCAATGCGGACGTGCTGGCAGCGCTGCCGTCTCATGCGCATCTGGTCAATATCGCGCGCGGCGAGGTGGTCGATGAGGCCGCTTTGATTACCGCTTTGCAAGCGGGTCAGATCGCGGGCGCAGGGCTTGATGTCTATGAGTTTGAGCCAAAGGTGCCAGCGGAGCTCAGAGCTATGGAGCAGGTGACGCTGCTGCCGCATTTGGGCACGGCCACCGAAGAGGTTCGCAGCGCCATGGGGCATATGGCGCTGGACAACTGCGTGGCATTTCTGACCGGGGCGCCTTTGCCAAACCCTGTGTGATGGATGAACCAGGCGCGAGGGAGATCTCGTGAAGGCAGGGGCACTGCCCCTCTGGGCCCACAAGGGGCCCATTCACCCCGGGATATTTGCGGTTAGAAGAAGATGCTCTATCCCAGTGTTTTAGCGGTGGGGAGATCCCCCATCGCGGCGCGCCAGTGGCGGCGGCACAAGGAGATATAAGATTCGTTGCCGCCAATCTGTACCTGGTCCCCTTCGGTCAGGACCTGGCCTGTCGCGTCCTGACGCACCACCATGGTTGCTTTTTTGCCGCAATGGCAGATGGTGCGCACTTCGCGCATCTCGTCGGCAAGGGCCAGCAGGCTTGCAGAGCCGGGAAACAGATTGCCCTGAAAATCCACACGAAGCCCGAAGGCCAGCACCGGCACACCCAGATCATCGACGACGCGGGCCAGCTGCCAGACCTGCTCGTGCGTCAGAAACTGCGCCTCATCCACAAAGATCGCCGCCACAGGCCCATCCTTGAGGCGGGTTTCGATTTTGCCAAAGAGGTCATCTTCGGGCGCAAACATATCTGCCTCTGCGCTGATGCCAATGCGTGAGGCAATCCGACCCGTTCCGGCGCGGTCGTCGATGCGCGCGGTCAGCAGGTAGGTCTGCATGTTGTTCTCGCGATAGTTATGAGACGCTTGCAGCAGGACCGTGGACTTGCCGGCGTTCATGGTCGAGTAGTTGAAATAGAGCTTGGCCATGCGCTGCGGTCTATCCCGTTTGCTGGCTCTAGAAAAGACGAAAGCGCGGTGGGCGAAGTTGGGTCAGCCAGACCTTGGGTGGGGCAGGCCAAGGGGCATGCCTTGGGGGGCACTTGGGCTGCCTTGCAGGACATGATGCAACGGGGCGGGCTATGCCGAGTGGCTCTGGAATATCGGGCGCACCAGTGTTGAGCCAATGCCAGCTCCTGAGCCAGTGCTGGGCCAGTGTTGGGATGTCCCCCGCCGCACAGAGTGCCGTCCAGAACGCCTAGCGTTCGTCTTTGAACGGTTCTGCCCTTTGGGGGACATCAATCGGGCAGACCAATTGCCCAGAATAGAACCGGATACTCACTCACTGGGACCGGCTCCACAGGCCCTGCGTGACCAATACTCTTACTGTTTCACTCTTTGAAACCAAGGGTCACACCGGGTCTGGCAAAGGTATTGCACTTCGGGTAAGTAAACTTAATGGGAATTTAATCGTGAGGTTCCCCGAGGCGCAGGCTGCAGGGGGCATCCACTTGGGTAAAAGAGCATTATGGCGGATATCGGGACGTATCTGAAAAAGCACACCGAAGCACTTGTGAAGGATGTTGGGATCGAGGCCGCCTGCCAGATCACCGGGAAATCAAAGGCCACATTGGGGCGCTATTACTCCGAGAATGCGGAACATGCGGACCGGTTTATCCCGGTCGATGCGGTTGCAAAGCTCGAGGGGGCGGCGTCCTTTCCGCATGTGACCTCTGCGCTGGCCGATCTGAAGAACATTACCTTGTCCTATTCCTCCGGCACCGAGGCTTCGGTGTCGCGCCCAGGGGGCGTGAACACAGATGTGATCGCCTTGAGCCGCCGTTTTGCCCAGCTCATGAGTGAGTATCAGGACGCGATTGCCGATGGCATCATCACAGTCAACGAGGCCAAGCGACTGCTGAAAGAGACGGTGTTGTTGCAGCAGGTGCTCCTCGACATGAAGCTGCATCTCGAAGAAGAGAGCGGCTGAGGCTGTCGTCTTTGCCTTTTTGCAGGGGCCATGTGTATCGAGGATCTTGAGCCGCGCGCCCCATTCGGGCGCGCGTTTTGGTTTGGCCAGAAGGGCCCGGAGGATGGATCGCCTCAGCCGTGGCGCCGCACGAGCACTGAGCCCACCGAGTAGCCCGCCCCAAAAGAGCAGATCAGGCCCGTGTCGCCCGCCTCGAGATCGTCCGAGAATTTTGAAAACGCAATGATCGAGCCGGCCGAAGAGGTGTTGGCATAGTCTTGCAGGATATTGGGCTGTTCTCCGGCCTCTGGCGTGCGACCCAGAACCTTTTTACCGATGAAATCATTCATCGTCTTGTTGGCCTGATGCAGCCAGAGCCGTTTAAGGTCGGCAGCGCCGACACCTTCAGCGGTCATATGATCGGTGATGTGCTGGCTGACCATTGGCAGCACTTCCTTGAACACCTTGCGACCGTTTTGCATGAACTGCATGTCACGACGGTCCGCAACGCCATCGGGGCGCGAGCGGCGCAGGTAGCCGTTGTTGTTGCGGATGTTGTTGGAGAACTCTGTGGCGCAACGGGTGGAGAGGATCTCGAAATGGGCGCTTGTGGCGTCTTCGCTGCGCTCGATCAAGGTGGCGGTCGCAACATCCCCAAAAATGAAGTGGCAATCGCGGTCGCGCCACTCTAGGTGGCCGGAACAGATTTCGGGATTGACCACAAGAGCTGCACGAATGGAACCCGAGCGGATCATGTCGGCGGCGGTCTGAATGCCAAAGGTGGCCGAGGAACAGGCAACGTTCATGTCAAAGGCAAAGCCCCGGATGCCGAGAAGCTGCTGGATCTCGATGGCCACCGCAGGATAGGCGCGCTCCATATTGGAGGCGGCACAGATTACCAGATCCACATCCTCAGCCGATTTTCCTGCCTGCGCGAGAGCCTGTCTGGCGGCATCAACCGCCATTTCGGCCATGATCCCGGGTTCGTCATCGCTGCGCTGGCGCAGGAGCGGGTGCATCACCTCCGGGTCGAGGACGCCGGATTTGTCCATGACAAAACGGCTCTCAATGCCTGAGGCCTTGAGGATGAACTCCTCGGATGAGTATTGCAGCGGCTCGCGCGCGCCCGAGGCGATCTCGTCGGCGTGTTTCTCATTCTGCAGGTCGACATAGGCGTTAAAGGCCTTGACCAGTTCTGCATTGGTGATGCGTTCGGACGGGGTGTACACCCCGGTGCCGGTAATTGCTGCTGTGTACATTGTAACGTCCCGGGTCGCAGGCCCATCCCTAGGGCCCTGTCTCAAGGTGGCGCATATAGGGCCCGTTTACCTCGCGAAGGTCAAGGGCAGTCGCAAGATCCCGGCTGCATGCCCTTGGGGCAGCGTCGTACTTTTTCACCTCTAGCCGCGGGGAAAGCGGGGGCATGTCTTTAAATACTTCATCAGGTGAACTAGTTTGGGGCGAGGAGTCGGGACATGACAGTCGACCATTCAGACATCTGGAAGCTTTACACGCCAGAAGTGCAGGCCATGATGGGGGTTTTTGCGCTTCACTGGCAGTTGGAGCAACGTCTGAACGATGTTTGTCACGAGGGGCAATTGGGCCGGTCGGAGCATCAATTGTTGCTTATTCTTGCGCAACCCCGTCGCATGGGGGAGCTTGCGCGGCTGACGCACAAGACGCCGTCTGCGATGACGGCTGCTGCGGCTGTCCTGGAACAGTCCAATCTGATCCGCCGGGTAAGGGACCCCGGGGACGGAAGAGCTTGGCTACTGGAGTTGACAGAAGAGGGGCGCAGGCGTCGGGCACAATTGGTCGATGCGGCATCCGGGATATTTTACGAAACGTCGGGCCTCACGCGGGAAGAAGCAGAAATCCTCGCCCGGCTCGCACAAAAAATTCACAATAAGGCCGTTCAGTCGGGCGCTGTGGCACCCTGTGAAGGAGATCAAACATGAAAATGACGTCAATCCGGGCGGTGATGCTTGGGGCGATTTTGGCGACCCCGATGGCGGCTGGCGTAGCCGCACAGGCGCAAGACGCAACGCCGGAACAGGTGCTTTTGAAACCTGTGAAGCTGATGACCGCCAATGGTGGCTCGGCGCCGCTGGAGCGGAGCTTTTTTGGCCAGGTAGCGGCCAAGGAAACCGTTGATCTGGCCTTTCAGGTGGGTGGGCAAGTGTTGAAGCTTCCGATTACCGAAGGCGACGAGATCCCCAAGGGCGGGCTGATCGCGCAGCTGGATCTGGAGACGTTTCAGCTTCAACTCGAGCAAGCGGTGCTGAATAAACAGCAAGCGGATCGCACCAAGGAACGCAACGCGCGCCTCGCGGGTACCGTGAGCCAGGTGGCGATTGAAGATGCCGAAACCGCCGCCGGGCTGGCAGAGGTGGCCTTGCGCACGGCGCAGACGAACCTCGATCATGCAACGCTCTATGCACCGTTTGATGCCCTGGTGGCGCGGCGCGAGGTGGCGCAGTTTTCTACTGTTTCTGCGGGGACGCCAATTGCGCGCCTGCATGATATGTCCGAATTGCACGTCGAAATCGACGTGCCAGAGCTTCTGTTCCAGAAGGCGAACGAGAGCGATGCGTTCGAAATCGTGGCCTCTTTCCCCGGAAGCAGCAAAGAATACCCGCTTCAGATCGTCGAATATGTCGCCGAAGCCTCTGCCGTGGGGCAGACCTACCGCGTGACCCTTTCGATGGAGCCGCCGGAAGATCGTCACATCCTGCCGGGGGCCTCGACCACCGTGAGCGTGCGCGTCTCGACCGGCCTGCATCGTATCGCACTTCCGGTGACCGCCATCGTGACCACGCCAGAAGGCAAGACCGGTGTGATGGTCTTTACCCCCACGGGCGCGGACGCGGGCTCGGTGACATGGACCGAAGTAGAGATCGCGCCCAACCAGTTCGGCACGTTTGATGTGCTCTCCGGTGTGGAGGACGGCGACGAAGTCGTTCTCACCGGGGGCGCCGCGCTCAAGGACGGGCAGGCGGTGCGCCGCTTTGTCGGTTTCAGCAATTGAGGCTCTGAAACATGGACATTGCACGCGGATCAATTCAACGGCCGCTTTATACGTGGCTGATCATGCTGTTTGCCCTCTTTGGGGGCATCTGGGGCTTTCTCTCGCTGGGTCGATTGGAAGACCCTGCCTTCACCATCAAACAGGCGGTGATCCAGACGACTTATGCCGGCGCCAGCGCCGAGCAGGTGGCCCTGGAGGTGTCCGAACCTCTGGAATCCGCCATCCAGAAGATGGAGGAAGTCAAGGAAATCACCTCCATGAACCGCCCCGGCGTATCGATCATCGAAGTGGAGATGCGCGACACCTATGACGGCTCGGAGTTGCCACAGATCTGGACCAAACTGCGCGCAAAGGTGCGTGATGCGGCCCGTGGCCTGCCGGATGGCGTCAGCGAGCCGCTGGTGAACGACAGCTTTGGGGACGTGTTCGGTATCTTCTATGCGGTAACGGCTGAAGGGTTTTCCGACCGCGAGAAATACGAGCTATCGACCTTCCTGCGCCGCGAGTTGTTGACCGTGGACGGTGTGGCGGATGTCGATATCTCGGGGCTGCGCAAAGAGACAATCTATGTCGAACCCGACATGCCGATTGCCACCAACCTTGGGGTTTCGGTCAATGCGATCGCCAACGCCGTTGCCACTTCGAACTCGGTGACACCGGCGGGAGAGATCAAGGCCGGACCGATGAACACCATTCTGCAAACTCCCGAAGGCTCGGATTCCGTTTCGGAGATTGCGGGTCTGACGGTGGGCGTCGGGGGTGAGACCATCAACATCATCGACATCGCAAATGTTTGGCGCGGACGAGAGATCGACCCGTCGCTGATGATCCGCTTTGACGGGGTTGAGGCCTTTACCCTTGGGGTGTCCGGGATCGCCAATGAAAACATTGTGGATGTTGGTCATCGCGTGGACGCCAAGCTGGCGGAGCTGGACAGCGACATTCCCTTTGGCGTGGAACTGCATCCGATCTATCAGCAGCATATCGTTGTGGAGCAGGCGTCCAATGATTTCCTCGTGAACCTTGCCATGTCGGTGGCCATTGTGATCGTGGTGCTGGCGCTCTTCATGGGGTGGCGCGCGGCCATTGTGGTCGGGACAACCCTGCTGCTGACGGTGGTGGGGACGCTCTTCTTCATGGCGCTGTTTTCAATCGAGATGGAACGCATCTCGCTTGGGGCGTTGATCATCGCCATGGGCATGCTCGTCGATAACGCCATCGTGGTGGCGGAGGGGATGCAAATCTCCATGCAAAAAGGCAGATCCTCGCGTGAAGCCGCGCAGGAGGCGGCCTCGAAGACCCAGATCCCTCTGTTGGGCGCGACGGTGATTGGCATCATGGCCTTTGCCGGGATCGGGCTCAGCCCGGACGCCACGGGCGAGTTCATGTTCTCGCTCTTTGCCGTGATCGGAATTTCGCTTCTGCTGAGCTGGATTCTTGCGCTGACGGTCACGCCGCTCTTGGGGCATTACTTCTTTAAACGCGGTTCGGGAGACGATCAGGACAGCTACAACGGGCTGTTGTTTCGCAGCTACGGCGCTCTGCTGCGCGGCGCACTCAAGGCGCGCTGGCTTGTGGTGGTCGGCCTGATTGGCGTGACTGTGATGTGTTTCATGGGGTTTGGCCTCATCAAGCAGCAGTTCTTTCCGAACTCCAACACGCCGTTGTTCTATGTGCACTACAAGTTGCCACAGGGCACCGCGATCGAAGCAACCTCTGCGCATATGGCTGAAATGGAATCCTGGCTGGCTGCGCGCGATGAGGTGGTATCGACCGCAACCTTCGTGGGGCAGGGGGCGACCCGCTTCTTGTTGACCTATGCCGGTCAGAAGGCCAATCCAAGCTACGGGCATCTGATCATCCGCACGGAAAATCTCGAACAGATCCCGGGCTTGCAGGCGGATCTCGAGGCCTGGGGCAAGGCGCATTTTCCCGAAGGTGAGTTCCGCACAGAGCGGCTGGTCTTTGGCCCCGGCGGCGGCGCCCCAGTTGAGGTGCGTTTCTCTGGTCCGGATCCGGCTGTGCTGCGCCGCCTTGCCAATGAAGCCAAGGAACTGCTGGAGACAGAGAGCGATCTGACGCGCGATGTACGTCACAATTGGCGCGAGCAGGAGTTGGTGCTCAAACCCGTCTACGCCACGGACCGGGCGCAAACGGCTGGGGTGACGCGAGAGGCGATCTCGAGCGCGCTGCAGTTCTCGACCAACGGGGTGACAACGGGGGTGTTCCGCGAACGCGAACGCCTGATCCCGATTGTCATGCGCCAGCCGCAGGAAGACCCTTATAACGTGATGAACCAGGTGGTGTTTTCGGAGACCTCTGGCAGCTGGATCCCGCTGGAACAGATGATCGATGGCATCTCCTACGAGGTTCAGAACACGCTCGTGCATCGGCGCGACCGCGTCTACACTATCACCGTGGGGGCGGATGTATTGCCGGATGTGACGGCTGCCACCGCCTTTGGCGAGGTGCAGGCCGCGATCGAGGCCATCGAGGTGCCGGTCGGCTACAAGATGGAATGGGGCGGGGAGCATGAGAACTCCTCGGAGGCCAATGCAAGTCTCGGCAAGCAATTGCCGCTCTCGCTGCTGATCATGGTGCTGATCTCCGTTCTGCTCTTCAATGCGATCCGTCAGCCGATCATTATCTGGCTGCTGGTCCCGATGAGCGTGAACGGGGTTGTGATCGGTCTCTTGGGCACGGGGCTTCCCTTTACGTTCACAGCACTTCTTGGTCTGCTGAGCCTGTCCGGCATGCTGATCAAGAACGGGATCGTTCTGGTGGAAGAAATCGACATTGTCCGCCGCGAAGAGGGGCTGCCGCTGCGCGAGAGCATCGTGAAGGCCTCTGTGTCGCGTTTGCGTCCCGTGATGCTTGCGGCGATTACGACCATCCTCGGTATGGCCCCGCTTATGAGCGATGCCTTCTTCGTGTCGATGGCGGTGACGATCATGGGCGGTCTGGCCTTTGCAACAGTGCTGACGCTTGTTGCGGCGCCGGTGTTCTACCTGATCTTTTTCAAAGGGGTGGAACGGCAGGAGCAGAAGGCAGCCGCCGCCTAGGCTGCGGCCTCACGGCGTGCGAGAGTGCCTGCGACCATTGCAGGCGCTCTTCAACCAGCCCGAGCCAGTCTGACGCAATGTGAGCGTTGGCGTCATGTGAGGGCGAGACACAAAAACAAGAAAAGCCCCGGGGATCTGTCCCGCGGGGCTTTTCCGTTTGGGGGGAGATCAAAGATTGGCCATCTGTGAGGGGTGAGAGAGCGATTGATGGCCGGGAGGGAACATGATCTTCCGCTGCCCTTCTGGGCTGCTCTGTGTAGGGAGACTGTGCCTTTGAGGGTGAGTCGCTGCAATGCTATCTGCGTGAGCGCAGCGCAAATATCAGATCCAATTGTTTGTATATGCCCTCGCCATCCAACAGCGCGTTCAGAGCACTGGTGGTGCGTTTCACCTGTTCTGTCGGGAAGGGGCCTGCGCCGGCCGGATTGCCAATGGCGATCCGGTCTCTCTTGAGAGAGGTAAAGGCACAAAAAAACGCCCCCGAAACCGGAGGCGTTTTGAGGTCTTCTGCTTGCACGGTACTGTGAGACGATCAGCGGAGTTCGCGTCTTCGTCCTTCGCAGTTAGCCTTGCAGGCTTTTCACTTCGACTTCCCCTTCGGCCTGCGCCTGAATGGCGCGCGCGGCGGCATGGGCCCCGGCGGCGGTGGTGAAATAGGGGATCTTGTCATAGAGCGCGACAGAGCGCATCGGCTTGGAATCCTCGACCGCCTGGTTGCCTTCGGTGGTGTTGAGCACCAGCTGGATCTCGCCATCCTTGAGCATGTCCACCACATGCGGACGTCCTTCATAGACCTTGTTCACCACAGCGCACTCTACACCGTGCCCCGCAAGCCACCCCTGCGTGCCGCGGGTGGCCACCAGATCAAAGCCCTGGGCGATCAGGATGCGCGCCGTATCGAGCATGACTTCGGTCTTGTCCTCATCCTTGATCGAAATGAACGCGCGTCCTTTGCTGGGCAGCACCATGCCAGCGCCCATCTGCGCCTTGAGGAAGGCACGCGCAAAGCTGCGATCCCAGCCCATGACTTCACCGGTAGAGCGCATTTCCGGCCCCAGAATGGTGTCGACGCCGGGGAAACGGGCAAAGGGCAGCACCGCTTCTTTGACGGAGAACCACGGCATGTCCGGGTCAGCAAGCGTCATCGGATCAGCCATGGGTGTGTTCACGTCATAGCCTGCGTCGGGCTCGTAGGGTGCGCGCTGCGGGAAGTTCGACAGCGGCTCTCCGGCCATGACGCGCGCGGCGATGGAGGCGATGGCGCTGTCGGTGGCCTTGGCGACAAACGGCACCGTGCGCGAGGCGCGCGGGTTTACCTCAATCAGGTAGATCTCATTGTCCTTGATCGCAAATTGCACGTTCATCAGACCAACAACATTCAGCGCCTTCGCAAGCGCAAAGCTCTGCTCCTTGATACGCTCGATCACCTCTTTGTCGAGCGAGTACGGCGGCAGCGAGCACGCCGAGTCACCAGAGTGAACGCCAGCTTCCTCGATATGCTGCATGATGCCTGCAACATGCACGTCTTTGCCGTCGCAGATCGCGTCCACGTCGAGCTCCACCGCGCCAGAGAGGTAGCTGTCCAAGAGCACCGGGCTGTCGCCCGATACCACCACTGCCTCGTTGATGTAGCGTTTGAGCTGGTCCATGTCGCGCACGATTTCCATCGCGCGACCACCCAGAACGTAGGACGGGCGGATCACCAGCGGGAAGCCGATTTCCTCTGCGATCTTAAGCGCTTGTTCGCCGGTGGAAGCGATGCCGTTCTTGGGCTGTTTCAGGCCAAGCTCATTCACAAGCGCCTGGAAGCGCTCACGGTCTTCGGCAAGGTCAATCGCGTCCGGCGTGGTGCCGAGGATCGGAATGCCTTCGGCCTCTAGCGCATTGGCAAGTTTCAGCGGGGTTTGGCCACCGAACTGAACAATCACACCGTGCAGGGTGCCGTTTTCCTGTTCGACGCGCAGGATCTCCATGACGTGCTCCATGGTGAGGGGCTCGAAATAGAGGCGATCCGAGGTGTCATAGTCGGTCGAAACTGTTTCCGGGTTGCAGTTGACCATGATGGTCTCATACCCCGCATCCGTCAGCGCAAAACAGGCGTGACAGCAGCAGTAGTCGAACTCGATACCCTGACCGATCCGGTTTGGCCCGCCACCAAGAATAACGACCTTTTTGCGATCCGAGGGGCGCGCTTCGCATTCCACTTCACCCATCATCGGGCTTTCATAGGTGGAGTACATATAGGGCGTCTGCGCTTCGAACTCTGCGGCGCAGGTGTCGATGCGTTTGAACACCGCCTTGACGCCGAGGTTGTGGCGCGCGCGGCGCACGTTGTCCTCGTCACGGCCCGTCAGCAGACCCAGACGGGCGTCCGAAAAGCCGAGCATCTTGAGCGCGCGCAGCTTGTCTTCGCGCATCGGTAGGCCATTTTTGCGGATCTCGCGCTCGGCGTCGATGATCTCGCGGATCCGGGCGAGGAACCACGGATCGAATTTCGTGACGCCCTGAATTTCGTCGTCCGACAAGCCATGACGCATCGCCTGTGCGATGGTGCGCAGGCGGTCCGGGGTCTGCTGGCTGATCGCCTTGATCACTGCGGCCTTGTCGTCGGCACCAACGCTTTCCCAAAGGCCAGCTTGCACACCGGGGATCTCCACCTCGTCAAAGCCGGTGAGACCGGATTCCATCGAAGCGAGCGCCTTTTGCATCGATTCGTGGATGGTGCGGCCAATCGCCATGGCTTCGCCCACCGATTTCATCGCTGTCGTGAGGTAAGGCTCGGAACCAGGGAATTTCTCAAACGCGAATTTCGGAATTTTGGTGACGACATAGTCGATGGTCGGCTCAAACGATGCAGGCGTCACCTTGGTGATGTCGTTGTCCAACTCGTCGAGCGTGTAGCCCACAGCAAGCTTTGCCGCGATCTTTGCAATCGGGAAACCTGTCGCTTTGGAGGCCAGCGCCGAAGAGCGGCTCACGCGCGGGTTCATCTCGATGACAACCATCCGCCCGTCTGCGGGGTTCACTGCCCATTGTACGTTGGAGCCGCCGGTTTCCACGCCAATCTCGCGCAGGACCGCAATCGAGGCGGTCCGCATCATCTGATATTCCTTGTCCGTAAGCGTAAGGGCAGGGGCCACGGTGATCGAGTCCCCGGTATGAACGCCCATCGGGTCCACGTTTTCGATCGAGCAGACGATGATGGCATTATCCGCTTTGTCGCGGACCACTTCCATCTCGTATTCTTTCCAGCCCAGCAGGCTCTCATCGACGAGGATCTGGTTCACCGGAGAGGCATCCATGCCGGAGCGGCAATAGTGGATGTAATCCTCGCGATTGTAGGCCACGCCGCCACCGGTGCCACCGAGGGTAAAGGCGGGGCGGATGATTGCGGGCAGGCCGATGTCCTCGAGGGCTTCGAGTGCAAGCGCGACACCCGCCTCAAGGTCGGCGTTGCCGTTGTCTTTTTTCGGCGCTGTAACAATGGTGGCGCGCGGGTTTTCAAGACCGAGGCGATCCATGGCCTCGCGGAAGAGCTTGCGGTCTTCGGCCATCTCGATGGCTTCGCGCTTGGCGCCGATCATCTCGACGTTGAATTTTTCGAGGACGCCCATTTCCTCAAGCGCGAGCGAGGTGTTGAGGCCGGTCTGCCCGCCCATCGTCGGCAGGAGCGCGTCGGGGCGTTCTTTCTCGATGATCTTGGCGACCACTTCCGGGGTGATCGGCTCGATGTAGGTCGCATCAGCAAGACCCGGGTCGGTCATGATCGTCGCTGGGTTGGAGTTCACCAGGATCACCCGGTAGCCTTCTTCGCGCAGCGCCTTGCAGGCCTGAGCGCCAGAATAGTCGAATTCGCAGGCCTGACCGATGACGATGGGCCCGGCGCCAATGATCATGATCGACTTGATATCGGTTCTCTTCGGCATGGCGGGCGTCCTTTTGACAGAAATTTCGGCGTGGCAGTCTGAATCAGGCACGGGCTGCGCCCAAATTGTCCTGCGTTATAGGCAGCGAGACAAAAGGTGCAAGGGGGATCGGCCCTGCAATGCAAATTGCCGTTTTCGACCCTTTCGTGTGGCGTCGAAACCGCTATATGCGGGGCAAGGGAGACACTCACTGCTCACGGAGACCCTGCCGGTGGAAATCCGCTTTGACAATGGCCCATCGAAGGGCGCGGCGCTGTTTGAAGACCCAGTTGACCTGATCCGCGCGCAAGACCCGGATGAGGTGCAGGGGGCGCTTGCGGCCTTGGACCGCGCCCGCGCCGAGGGGCATTGGGTTGCAGGCTATGCGTCTTATGAGTTGGGCTATGCGCTTGAGCCACGTTTGGCGCATCTTCTGAATGGGCGCGGGCACCGGCGTCTTCCGTTGCTGCAGTTCGGTGTGTTCCGCGCGCCGGTGGCGGCGGATGTTCCGCTTTGGGCTGGGGATGCAGGTGTGGGAGAGACGACCGCGCGCTGGGACGCTGCCCGCTACACCGAGGCCTTTGATCGCGTTAAATCCTACATTGGCGCCGGCGACATATATCAGGCCAATCTGACTTTCCCCATCGACGCACAGGTCTGGGGCGGGGCGGAGGCGCTTTATGCGGCCCTTGCCGCGCGTCAGCCTGTGGGCCACGGGGCGCTTGTGCGTCAGGACGGGCTGCCAACGATCCTGTCGCGCAGCCCGGAGCTCTTCTTTCGCACATCCTCGGATGGGGTGATCGAGACGCGTCCCATGAAGGGCACGCAACCGCGCAGCCTTGACCCGCGAGAGGATTCGCGACGACGGGATTTCCTGCGCTCTGACGAAAAGAACCGCGCTGAAAACCTGATGATTGTCGACCTTCTGCGCAATGACATCAGCCGCGTGTCCGAGACCGGCTCGGTCCATGTGCCAGAGCTGTTTGCCGTGGAAAGCTATGCGACGGTGCACCAGATGGTGTCATTGGTGCGGGCACGCCTCAAGGCCGGCTGCGGTCTGGCGGACATCTTTGCGGCACTTTATCCCTGCGGGTCGATCACCGGCGCGCCCAAAATCCGTGCCATGGAGATCCTTGCGGAACTCGAGCCCGGGGCGCGCGACATTTATTGCGGCACCATTGGCTGGGCGGCCCCCGACGGGCGGTCGGAATTCAATGTCTCCATACGTACGATGATGCTGGAGGGCGATGCGGCCACGTTCAACGTCGGCGGTGGGCTGGTCTGGGACAGCACCTCCGCCTCCGAGTATGAGGAAGCGCTGTGGAAAGCCCGTTTTGCACAAGTGACGACCCCGATTTCCGCTTGATCGAGACCTTCGGCTTTGCGCCGGGGCAGGGTGTTGCGCGGCTTGATCTGCACTTGGCGCGTCTGACGCGCTCTGCCGAGGCCTTTGGTATTCCGTTCCGGCGTGCCAAAGCGCTGGCCATGGTTGAGGATCTCGCGGCGACCACGCCGCTGCGCTGCCGTATGACGCTGGCTGCGGATGGTTTTCTTGCGTTGACCACCGCAGAGATGCCGGCAGCGGCAAACCTCTGGCGCGTTGGGATTGCGCAGGAGCGCCTCGCCTCGGATGAGCCTTTGCTGCGTCACAAGACGACCCGCCGAGAGATCTACGATCGCGCGCGGGCGCGCCTGCCCGCAGGGATCGACGAGGTGATATTTTTCAACGAACGCGACGAGATCTGCGAGGGCACAATCACCAATCTTGTTCTGACAAGAGAGGACGGTACGCGGCTGACGCCACCTGTGTCCTCGGGCTGCTTACCGGGCGTCTACCGCCAGAGCCTGCTCGACGCAGGAAGCTTAAAAGAAGCCGTTTTGACAATGGCCGACCTTCAACGGGCCGCTGCACTGCATCTCACGAATGCGCTGCGCGGTGAGATCCCCGCGACACTGTTCGAGATCTGAGCGCCCATCCTGCGCCGATCGCTGCCCGACGCGGCGCTGAAACAGGCGCATTTTGCCCACATTGCTTGACAACGGGGCGGGAACCTTGTGTACGGAAGGTTGAATTTTGCTTGGGCACGGCGCCCCCTCGCGCGCCCCCGCCGCTGACCGAAAGAGACCAGATCCATGCACGCATTTCGCAGCCATACCTGCGCTGAACTGAACAAATCCCACGTGGGCGAAACCGTTCGCCTCTCCGGCTGGGTTCACCGGGTCCGCGATCACGGCGGCCTTTTGTTCATCGACCTGCGCGACCACTATGGCGTCACGCAAGTCATGGCCGACCCCGACAGCCCTGTGTTTGCCGAGATTGAAAAGGTGCGGTCCGAATGGTGTATCCGCATCGATGGTGAAGTGAAGGCACGTGACGAAAGCCTCGTGAACGCCAAGATCCCGACCGGCGAGATTGAGGTTTTCATCCGCGACATCGAAGTTCTGGGCAAATCCGAAGAGCTGCCGCTGATGGTTTTCGGCGAGCAGGAATACCCGGAAGAAACCCGCTTGCGCTATCGCTACCTCGACCTGCGCCGCGAGAAGATGCAGCGCAACATGGTGCTGCGCTCCAACATGATCCGCTCTATCCGCAATCGGATGTGGGATCAGGGTTTCAACGAATACCAGACACCGATCATCACCGCGTCGAGCCCCGAAGGCGCGCGCGACTTCCTCGTGCCGTCCCGTCTGCACCCGGGCAAGTTCTACGCCCTGCCGCAGGCGCCGCAGCAGTTCAAACAGCTGATGATGGTGTCGGGCTTTGACAAGTATTTCCAGATCGCGCCCTGTTTCCGCGACGAGGACCCTCGGGCGGACCGCTCGCCGACCGATTTCTACCAGCTCGATATGGAAATGTCCTTTGTCACCCAGCAGGATGTGTTTGACACCATCGCGCCGGTGATCGCGGGCGTGTTCGAGGAATTCGGTCAGGGCCGCAAGGTCGATGCTCCGAATGAATGGCCGCAAATTTCCTATAAGGACGCGGCCCTCTGGTATGGCTCCGACAAGCCGGACCTGCGCAACCCGATCAAAATGCAGGTGGTGTCCGAGCATTTCCGCGGCTCTGGTTTTGCAATCTTTGCAAAGCTCCTGGAGCAGGAAGGCACCGAAATTCGCGCCATTCCCGCACCGACAGGTGGCTCGCGCAAGTTCTGTGACCGGATGAATGCCTTTGCCCAGAAAGAGGGCCTGCCGGGCATGGGCTATATCTTCTGGCGCGAGGGCGCGGACGGCATGGAAGCCGCTGGACCCTTGGCGAAAAACATCGGCCCCGAACGCACCGAAGCGATCCGCCAGCAGCTTGGTCTGGGTGTGGGCGATGCGGCCTTCTTCCTCGGGGGCAAGCCCAAGACATTCGAGGCGGTTGCAGGCCGCGCGCGCAATGTGATCGGCGAAGAACTGAACCTCACCGACAAGGACCGTTTCGCCTTTGCCTGGATCGTGGACTTCCCGATCTATGAAAAGGACGAAGAGACCGGCAAGATCGACTTTGAGCACAACCCCTTCTCCATGCCGCAGGGCGGAATGGACGCGTTGAACGGCGATCCACTCGATGTGCGCGGCAACCAGTATGATCTGGCTTGTAACGGTTACGAGCTGGTCTCGGGCGCGATCCGGAACCACAAGCCAGAGATCATGTTCAAAGCCTTCGAGATCGCAGGCTACGGCAAGGAAGAGGTCGAAAAGCGCTTTGGCGGTATGGTCAACGCGTTCCAGTATGGCGCCCCGCCGCACGGGGGCTGTGCAGCCGGTATCGATCGCATGGTGATGCTTCTGGCGGATGAGGCCAACATCCGCGAGGTCATCATGTTCCCGATGAATCAGCGCGCCGAAGACCTGATGATGGCCGCACCCTCCGAGCCGATGTCGGAGCAGCTGATGGAACTTGGCCTGCGCGTGATCCCGCAGGACGACTGAGACTGACGCATCGACGGATTATGATGGGGGCTGCCAGTTTGGCGGCCCCTTTTCTTTGGTCCGCGCGCGTTTCTGCCGAGGCCCGTGCTGCGTCTTTCAACACAGACGGCATTGCTTGGCACAGCTGCGCTGAGTGGTTGGATCGGGCGCAGGATGAATATATGCAGGTGCGCGTAGCTTGATGCCCGACGTGTCGCGCCTCCTGGTCGGATTTCTTTGAGCGCCGCGTCGGGGCGCCCTCGCGCAGGCTCAAATTCGTGTCGGGGGATCGGGTGCAGCAACCTGAGATGAGTCAAACTTCTGCACCGGAGGGTGGCGACATCCCGCGCGCAATGATCCTGTCACCCGAAGCCGTATTGCAGGAGGCGCTCAATTCCGGACGCCGTGACAACCGCATTTTTCGCCAGGGGAAGACCCGGAACAGCTGATCGGCCTGTTGGAACAGGCGATGCGCAATACAGGCTAACGCGTTTTTGGGCGTCGACGCTGCATCGAATG
This sequence comes from Ruegeria sp. TM1040, assembly GCF_000014065.1. Taxonomy (NCBI): domain Bacteria; kingdom Pseudomonadati; phylum Pseudomonadota; class Alphaproteobacteria; order Rhodobacterales; family Roseobacteraceae; genus Ruegeria; species Ruegeria sp. TM1040. The sequence goes on from NC_008044.1 coordinate 680,031, forward strand.
ACGAGAGGCCTCTGTGTCAGAGGAGCTGAGACGAGACTGCACGGCCAGGACGATGACCAGCGTCAGCGAAGCGATGACAAGGGACTGCAGCATGGTTCAGATCGCAATCTTGCGTTGGAGCCGCTCCTGTACGAGATCGGCAATCATTGCAGTTTCAACGGCCAGCGGCCCACCAGATTTGCGCGTCTCTTGGAGGCGCGTTGCAGCGGTTTCAAGCGGGGCATCCCCGACGCTTCGCGCCACGCCTCCCAGGAATTGCGCCAGGTAGTCGAGCGTCTGCTCGTCCTTGCCTTCATCCAGAACCTCGGCCGCATGTGCCATGTCATCGCGGAACGCGAGCATGTCAGGTTCTACCGATTCATCTGTCATTGGGCGCGGCCCGATGGGTTGACGTTCCGGAGGCATGTTCGAAAGGATCGCGTTCTGGAAGGCGGCGAGCGAGACGATGGGCTTGGGAAGAAAGCCGTCTGCGCCAGCTGCCATGGCGGCTGCCTCGGCATTTTCATCACCAGAAATGCCGAGGATCACGGCAACCCGCGGCGAAGCCGTGGAAAGCGCCTCAATGAGCTCGGCACCGGACCCATCGGGCAAGCCCAGGTCGATGATCACCACAGAGGGGCGATAGACCTGAAGATGCCTGCGGGCGGACTTGAGACTGTCGGCGCGCCGAATCCGAGCCCCGCTGCGCAAACACAAAAGTCGCATTGCTTCACATGCATAACGGCTGTCCTCGACCACAAGGATCGTCAGCCCCAGAAGTGGGCGGCGACCGCTGCCCAGACGGGCTGCAGAAGAAAAAAGATCCGAATCGTCCATGTCCTGACCTCACTAATAACCTGCTAAGACGCTAGGGATTCTGGGCTAACAAGTTCTTAACTCGCGCCTGGGAGCGCTCTCATACCCAATTTTTGCAACCTGAGCGTGCGTAGGTGGGCTTGCAAGAAACGTGCGGTTTTGATCTTTACGGAGACATATCGTTTCAAAGCCTCGGGAGAACCCCCATGATCGGACGTTTGAACCATGTCGCCATTGCCGTGCCAGATCTGGAGGCCGCCATGGCCCAGTATCGCGACACCCTTGGCGCCAATGTCGGTGCACCTCAGGATGAACCTGACCATGGTGTGACAGTGGTCTTCATTGAGTTGCCCAACACCAAGATCGAGCTTCTGTATCCTTTGGGAGAGGGCTCTCCGATCCAGGGTTTTCTCGAGAAGAATCCGGCCGGCGGCATTCATCACATCTGTTATGAGGTCGATGACATCCTCGCTGCCCGAGATCGGCTCAAGGCACAGGGTGCGCGGGTGCTCGGAACCGGAGAGCCAAAGATCGGTGCCCATGGCAAGCCGGTTCTTTTCCTGCATCCCAAAGATTTCAACGGCTGCCTGGTGGAACTCGAAGAGGTTTGAGGCTAGATGCAGGGAAGGGCGCGCGGCGCCGCCCTGCGATCTGTCTTGGCCCTTTGAAAGGAACCTCCCATGGGTATCACTTCCGGTCTCGTGCTCTATGCGGTCATCTGGTTCATGACTTTCCTGGTGGTGATCCCCATTCGACTGGAAACACAGGGCGACACAGGAAAGATTGTACCCGGTACCCATGCCGGGGCGCCGGAACGGCACTATCTCAAGCAGAAGGCCTGGATCACCACGGGCGCGGCTGCCGTGATCTGGGCCATCGTCGCCGGGATCATCCTGTCGGGAATGATTACCGTAAACGACTTTGACTGGTTTGATCGCCTGCCAGATCGGCCCTGATCCCCATTCCATCTGTTGAGCGCCATGCGCTACGACGCTGATTTGTTCGCAAGGTCGGGAGATCGACGGCGTGTGAGAGCGAGCTCGTGTGAGTCTGCCTCTCAGCAAGCACTGTTGATTGAGGCGTAGCCTACTCGAACGAGTGCGCGCGAAGCCCAACGTCATTGGGGTGGTCCTGAGCTTGCTGGGCCAGTGCGGTTTCAATCGTCATCAGCAACCACTGCAACCGCGCAGAATCCGCAAAGCGGCGGTGCCAGACCAGATCGAACTGTAAAGGCGGCAACTCGACCGGAAAGGGCGAGGATGCCAGAGTGCCTGTGGTGTGGCGTGACGAGCGGGAAGGCAAGCTTGCAATCATGTCGGTGCCCTGCATCAGCCGGATGAGGGTCCAAAGGTTGGGCACCCCGAGTGTGACCCGTCGGTGGATCGCCAGTGCTTCGAGCTCGGTCTGCAGCAGGCTCTTGCTGCCCTGGCCGAAGGATACGGTGGCATGGGGTGCCCCACAAAAGTCCTCGACGCTATCGACCGGCCCTCTGACATTTGGGTCGTAGAACACGCGGAAACTGTCTTGCGTCAGAGCCATGTGGCGGAGCGTGTTGGGATAGGACCGTGGGCGCAGCGTGAGAACCACATCCGCCTGGCGCGTCTCCAGAAGGGGCTCGATCTCCGAGAGCTTGCCAAGGTCCCGAAACATGAGGTGCTTCTGCGGCAGGCTGAGGCGCAAGGCGTCATATATGGTCTCAAGTTCGCCATCCAGGATGCTTGAACTCAACGCAATGACAAATGGGTCGGGGTCGGTGATGGGGTCATAGATGCCCTGATCTGCCAGGCCTTCCATCTCGATCAGAATGCGGCGGACCTTTGGTGCCAGGACGTCCGCACGTGCGCTTGGGACGATGCCGCGTCCGGATTGCACAAACAGCGCATCCCCCAGCAATCCGCGCAGTTTTTCAATATTGTGGCTGATGGTGGATTGGCTGCTTTCGAGCACATCCGCGGCCCGGCTTACTGATTTCTCGTCATAGACAGTCAGGAAAACACGCAGCACGCGTCCGCTGATTTGAGAGATGTCAATTCGAGGCATAAGCGCACCAGAATTTAGGACTTGATAACAAAGGTTAACCCGGGCAATTTTGTTAATAAAGCAGTAATAATAGCAGGCATCGGGTGGACGAATATAATGCATGCTTGGGCAGGCGATCCGAGTGAGATCGGATCTTTCGGGACAGATAAGAACCAAGAAAACGAGCGGGCTGCGCTAACGGCTCTCATAAACTATGTTGTTGAAACTACTTGCAATTCTCCGGAGAACCCAACCCTCGACAATGCCGAGGATCTGCGGCGGAGCCTGAGCGAAGTGGTTCTGACAGCCTAGTCTGGGACAAGGATTTGCGCGCATCGTTTTCGAAGTTTTGAAACTCCATCCCGCGGGGTGGCGCGCTGACTATGGCGCATTGAATGCGGCCATTTTTTCGAGAAAATGAAAGCGGCAGCCCCTGTCAGAAAATAAAGTGCAATACTGTTGCAAAAAAGCCGGACCATCCGTGGCCCGGCTTTATCGATTTAAGTGACAAACTCTTGGTGGATATTGGCGATCTGGTTGCCGATCCGCTTTGCCTACAGACGAGCTGCGGCGATAATCAGAGTTGCTCCACCTTCACCGAGGCAAGCGGCATGAAAGCCAGGTGGCCTTTGATCTCCGATACTGCATCAATTGGGTTTTCGTAACTCCAGACTGCGTTTTCATCGGTGGAGGACCTATTCACAATTGAATAATAAGTGGCGTCGCCTTTATGCGGGCAATGGCTTGTTTTGTCGGTTTTGTCGAGAAACGCCATGGCGATGTCCTCGCGCGGGAAATAGATCACTGGGGCCAGATCGCCTTCGATCAATTCCAGTGCATTCTCCGTCTCGCCCAGAATGGCGCCACCAGAACGCACAACCCATCGGCCTGTTGCTTTTTGGATCGTGATCTTGGTCATCGGGTTCCCCCTCCTTCTAGCTTTGGTAAGGCTTCTGCCCGGTCATTGTAACAGTCATGTATCACAGCGGCGCGCAGGCCGCGTTCAACCACTCTGCCGCAGCGGCGCTGACGCGCGGCGCGATAGTGCGGTTTACCTCTGCGTGATAGCTATTGAGCCACTCGCGCTCCCCCGAGCTCAGCATCTCGGGCACCACCAAACGGCGGTCGATGGGCGCAAACGTCAGCGTGCGCCACGCGAGCATCTTGCGGTCTGGGTCGGCGGTGTCAAGGGCTGGGGCCTCTTCTACCACTACGAGGTTTTCAATCCGGATGCCAAAGGCGCCCTCCCGGTAGTAGCCCGGCTCGTTGGACAGGATCATGCCCGGCTCAAGCGGTACCGTATTAATGCGGGAAAGACCCTGCGGTCCTTCATGTACGCTGAGGAAGGCGCCGACGCCATGACCAAGCCCATGGTTGAAATCCTGTCCAGCCATCCAGAGAGGCAGGCGGCCGATAGCCTCAAGTTCGCGCCCGGACCGCCCCTCGGGCCAACGCAACCGGGAGACCGCGATCATGCCCTGCAGGACGCGCGTAAAGGCTTCGGCTTCCTCACGGCCCGGCGATCCAATGGCGATGGTGCGGGTGATGTCGGTGGTGCCATCGAGATATTGCCCGCCGCTGTCGAGCACCAGAAGATGACCCTCTTGGAGCGTCGCATTGGTATCATGTGTCACACGGTAATGCATGATTGCGCCATTGGCGCCTGTCCCTGCGATGGTTTCAAAGCTGATGTCACGCAACGCGGGATCTGCCGCGCGGAACCCTTCGAGTGTCTTGACCACGTCGATTTCGGTAATCGTGCCCGGTTCCTGCGTATCGAGCCAAGCCAGCGTTTCGACAACGGCAGCCCCATCGCGCAGATGTGCGGCCGCGCTGCCTGCGATCTCGGCGGCGTTCTTGCGGGCCTTTGGCAGGGCGCAGGGGTCTCCGACCGCCGCCAGCCTGTCGCCCAAAACCCGTGCAACAGCCTGTGGCAGGCTGCGCGCGTCCACCGCGACCTGACCATTGAGGCCGGCTGTGGCCTCGAGAAAGCGATCAGGCGCGTGTAGGGTCACATGCGCGCCCAATACGAGCTCAGAGAGCTTCTCTGCTGCCATAAACAGGTCCACTCGGGCGTCATCATGCAGGATCGCAAAAGCATGGGCGACCGGATTGCGCGGAATGTCAGAACCACGGATATTCAGGAGCCACATGATGCTGTCTGGAAGAGTGATGACCGCTGCGGACTGTCCGCTTTTACGCAGGCCCTCGGCCAGGCGCTGAGCCTTCTTCTCGGCGCTCTCTCCGGCATAGTCCTCCGAATGCGCCCGAGCCGGTTGCATCGGGGGCGCTGGCTGGTCGGGCCAGATGCGGTCTACTAGATTGTCGCTTTCCACCAGTGAAATATCCGACGAGACGAGCCGCTCGGTCAGGTCGCGGATCTCCTGCAGGGAATGCAGCCAGGGGTCATAGGCGACAATCCCGCCCTCTGGCAGTTGCTCCACCAGCCAATCGCCCAAAGTCACATCCGGCCAAGGAACAGGGGTATAGACATCCGCGACTTGGCCTTTGACCTGTGTGCGATAGCGCCCGTCGATAAACACGCCAGCAATATGCGGCAGCACGGCGCAGAATCCCGCAGAGCCGGTAAAGCCGGTGAGCCACGCCAGACGTTCATCCCGTGGGGCGACGTATTCGCCTTGATGCGCATCGGCGCGCGGGACCAAAAAACCGTCGATCTTGTCTCGCTCCATCTCAGCGCGAAGCGCGGCAAGGCGCGCCGGGCCCTGCTCGGGACGGGCCGTGACATCAAAGTTTTGAAACATTTGTCTCTCCTCAAGATGAGTCACTCTTCGCGAGGACGTCGGTGAAGCGGATCAGGGATTGCCCACGGCGACACTGGCGCGTGGCCGGAAGTGGTTTGTTACAGATCAGAGGTCTGCACACAAGCCCGCCGGGAAGGCGTGTCGCGGCGAAAGGGGAGGAGAGGTGGCACACATGGTGCCTTGCGGGGATACACCAAGCCGCCGCATCCATCCTTTTGCAAATGCCGGGCCTGCAGTCATTGGGGCTGCAGGCCTAGCAGACGCTCGTGAACGCAAAGTCGGATGTACCAACGCAGGCACGTTAATGGTGCGGCAATGAGTGCAGTTGAGGGCGCGCCAAGACGCGCCCTCAGAATGGTCGATTGTGACCGTGCATGAGACCCGCAGGTGCTATCCGGTGCGACGCATCCCCATTACCCGCGCACGCGCCCTTGGATCACTGTCAAAGAGGGCCGCAAGCTGTTCCGTCATCGCGCCCGCAAGCTGTTCGACGTCGGTGATCGTCACCGCGCGGTCGTAATAGCGGGTCACATCATGGCCAATGCCAATGGCGAGAAGCTCCACCTGTTTCTTTTTCTCCACCATGGCGATTACGTCACGCAGGTGTTTTTCAAGGTAATTCGCCGGGTTCACCGAGAGGGTGGAATCGTCAACGGGGGCACCGTCTGAAATCACCATCAGGATCTTGCGCGCCTCGGGCCGGTTCACCATGCGACGATGCGCCCATTCGAGTGCTTCACCATCGATGTTTTCTTTCAGGAGGCCCTCTTTCATCATCAAGCCAAGGTTCGGGCGCACGCGCCGCCAGGGCGCATCGGCCCCCTTGTAGATGATGTGGCGCAGATCATTGAGACGCCCCGGCAACTGCGGACGGCCCTCGTTGAGCCAGGCCTCGCGCGAGAGCCCGCCTTTCCAGGCGCGGGTGGTGAAGCCGAGGATTTCAACCTTCACGTTGCACCGCTCCAGCGTGCGCGCCAGAACATCGGCACAGATCGCCGCGATGGAAATAGGCCGCCCGCGCATGGAGCCGGAATTGTCCAACAGGAGCGTCACCACAGTGTCGCGGAACTCCATGTCCTTTTCGACCTTGAACGACAGGGGCGTGGTGGGGTTCGCGACCACACGCGCCAGGCGGCCAGCATCCAGCACGCCTTCTTCCTTGTCGAATTCCCAAGAGCGGTTCTGCTGCGCCTGCAGGCGACGCTGCAGTTTGTTGGCAAGCCGCGATACCGCGCCCTTCAGAGGCTCCAGCTGCTGATCGAGATAGGCGCGCAGGCGCTCGAGCTCCTGTGGCTCAGCGAGATCTTCGGCGGCGATTTCCTCGTCATGGGCGTCGAGGAACACGCGGTAATCGGGATCAGCGTCAGAGACGGGTTGCGGGGCCGGAGGCTCCAGCGGGGCCTCGCCGTCGGGCATCTCGGTCTCGTCGGTGACCTCTTCTTCGGCCATGTCGTCGGCGGAAACCTGAGCCTGACTCTCGTCCTGCTGCTGTTCCTGTGCCTGCTCGGGAGAGGCGTCCGCCTCTTCCTCGTCGCTGTCGTCCTGGCCAGAGCTGTCGGGCTGTTCCTCTTCTTCGGCGGTCTCCTCGGACTCGTCATTCATCTCGTCATCGAGATCATCCGGGTCGTCGCCAAGCTGGTCGCCATAGCCAAGGTCAGAAATCACCCGGCGGGCAAATTTTGCAAATGCGGCCTGATCCGAGAGGGTTTCATCTAGGTTCTCGAGCGTCTCGCCAGCTTGCGCTTCGATAAAGCCACGCCAGAGTTCCATGACGTTTGCCGCTGCCTCGGGCATCGGGCGGCCGGTGGCGAGATGACGGATCAGATAACCTGCGGACACCGCCAGGGGCGCCTCTGATGCAGATGTGACCTGATCATACCCGCGCCGCAGCGCTTCGTTCTGGATCTTGACGTCAATGTTGGAGGCTGTGCCCGGCATATCGCGCGCGCCCATCGCCTCGCAACGGGCGCTTTCCATTGCATCATACAATTCGCGCGCCATGTCGCCGGAGGGCGCATAACGGCTGGCAACGCTCTCGTCGTGATACCTGCGGCGCAGCGCCAGCGCATCGGCGGTCCCGCGCGCCAGCAGCACTTCCTCTCGTGTCATGCGGCGGGAAACCTGCGGCAAGCGCATCGTGTCGCCGCTCATTCCAGCGGGGTCGACCGAATAGTTGACCGTCAGTTCCGTGTCATCGGCCATGACCTTGGTGGCCTCTGCGAGGGCCTTCTTGAACGGATCTGCCGGGTTGTCATTTGGTTTGCTCATGAGCGCGGGCTCCTGTTGCACCAGCATTGAACCTTTGCGGGGCGCTGTCCAGCCCTTCGGAGGCTGACGGGTCGCGTCCCGCAAGGGGCGGGGGTGCCTGCGCCCCCGTCGAGGGGGCGCAGGCACCGGTCGGACGGCGTAGCCGTCCGAACCCCGCTCTTATCCGAGGCTCACATTTGCAGCGCTTTCAGGCAGTTCCTCGTCAAAACAGCGCTGATAGAACTCAGCCACGGTCTGGCGTTCCAGTTCGTCACATTTATTGAGGAACGACAGACGGAAGGCATAGCCAATGTCGCGGAAGATTTCGGCGTTCTGCGCCCAGTTGATCACGGTCCGCGGCGACATCACGGTCGACAGATCACCGTTCATAAAGGCAGTCCGGGTCAGATCCGCCACCGTAACCATCTGAGCGATCTGCTTGCGGCCCTTTTCGGTGTTGTAATGCGGCGTCTTCGACAGGACGATAGCGGTTTCAGCGTCGTGGCTCAGATAGTTCAATGTCGCCACCAGCGACCAGCGGTCCATCTGTGCCTGGTTGATCTGCTGGGTGCCGTGATAGAGCCCGGTTGTGTCCCCGAGGCCGACTGTGTTGGCGGTGGCAAAGAGGCGGAAGAAGGGGTTCGGGGTGATGATCTCGTTCTGATCAAGCAGCGTCAGCTTGCCGTCATGCTCCAGCACGCGCTGGATCACAAACATCACATCGGCGCGCCCTGCGTCATATTCGTCGAATACGATCGCAACCGGGTTGCGCAGCGCCCAGGGCAGGATGCCCTCGTGGAACTCGGTGACTTGCTTGCCATCGCGCAGCTTGATCGCGTCCTTGCCGATGAGGTCGATCCGGGAGATGTGGCTGTCGAGGTTGACCCGCACCGAGGGCCAGTTCAGACGTGCGGCGACCTGTTCGATATGGGTGGATTTCCCCGTGCCGTGGTAACCCTGGATCATGACGCGCCGGTTGTGGCTGAAGCCGGCAAGGATCGCCATCGTGGTGTCGGGATCGAATTTATAGGTGGGATCCAGCGCCGGAACGCGGTCGGTCCCTTCTGCAAAGCCCTTCACCGTCATGTCGGTGTCGATGCCAAAGACCTCACGTACCGAAATCGTCTCGGTTGGTTTTGCGTTCATATCCAGCAGGCCGTCGGTCATAGGTGTCAGTCCTTGTCTTGTCAGTCACGGGCGCGGGATGGCTGCCTTGTGGCCCGTCGGTCACTCTCGGGGTGCAGTTGCATGTAATCGCGCGATTGGTGCCTGAAGATGCCCGGGAGGGCAAGGGAAACCGTTGTGTCGATACGCCACATGCCCGCTGCAGCGGTGAGTTGGCGCAAAAAACCGCACTGTCAAGACATCCAGCAGAGCCGCGTTGGGGGAGCCGGCTCAGAGTGCCGCGCGAAGGCGCTCGAGGCTGCGTTCGTCCAAAAATCGAGGGGTCGAGCGCATGTAGTCGGCAAAGGCTTTCCCGTATCCCTTTAGGAGCCAGCGCTCCTCGTTCAGAACAAACAGGAAATAGAGCGCAAAGAGCACCAATGCGAGGGCGACGGTGGTCCAGGATCCGGTCGTGATGCCTAGGCCGACAGTCGCCAGCACCGAGGTCACATACTGCGGATTGCGTGAATATTCATACATGCCACCCGTGACCAAGCCGCCCGTGTCGCAATAGGTATTGTCGAGCCCGAGGAACCGGTACCCCCAAAGCGTGATTCCGAAGGCCATCACCATGAGCGGAAGCCCCACCGCATAGCGCAGCCAATGGCCCCACCCATTCACGCCGATCTCCGTCAGTGCAAAGACAACCGTCGCGCCGCAGAACACGCGGAACAGCCCAAAGGCAAGATGATGTCGCCAGCCGTCAGCGGCAGGCCAAAGACCAAGACTGGGGCATTTCAAGCTGAGACTGAGGTGCGTTGCGAGCAGTATGGCGGCAAGAAGCGCCACCATCAGGGCGAGATCGTGAGTGGTCTGGAGATAGTCGAACATGGCGTCTTCGGTTCCTTTTGGGGCAGGTCGTGGACTGTGCAACGGGCTCCGGGCAGGGGCTCGGATGCCGCTTCGACTAACAGCAGATTGTAACAGCCGTGCGCAGCCGCTCGCATCTGCGTGCCATAGCCGCGCCGATAGCAGGGCTCAGGGTCGGAGCAGAATGGCAGGGACAGCAATGCGCCGGATCCATTGTCCAAAAGAAATCGCCCGCCCCTGTGAAGGGACGGGCGACTGCGTTTTTCACCTGCAGACCTTGCTTGTCGCAGATCTTTTCGAGAGGTGGGCCTCATCCAACAAGTGCCCTCAGGAGGGCTCTATTTGAAGCTGCGGCTATCCTTGACCTGATCCCAGGCCCACATGACCTCTTGCAGCTGTTCTTCCTGGCTGCGGTCTCCGCCGTTCATATCCGGGTGGAGCACCTTGATGAGCTTCTTGTAGGCCTTGCGGATCTCGGCCTTGGTCCAATCGTCCTTGGCCTCGAGGATTTCGATGGCGCGGCGCTCAGTGGGCGGCAGACGGCGACCGGCGGTCTGGCCGTTCTTGCCCGGGTTGCGGGTGGCATTGTTTCCGAGGACCTGATGCGGGTCCTCGATGCCGAGACGGGCCCAGGCGCGGGCCTCGGGATCCCCTAGCGGCTTCGTGGTGCGCTCCCAGACCTTGTCTTTGGAGGCTTGCGCGTTCATCTCGGCCTCCGTGGTGCCCTCGAAGAAGTTCCACTTTTGGTTGTATTCACGCACGTGCTGCTGGCAGAACCAGAAGAAATCGTCGAGAACATCCGGGGCCTTGGGCGCGCGGAATTTTCCTGGCTCCCCGCAGCCCTCGTGGTCGCAGACGCGCACTGATGTCTCCGAGGCGCCGGACATGCTCCGCCGCCCGCGCGGATTTTTCTTCTTCGCGGAGCGAATGGACATATCAAAGCCAAAGGGATCGGATTTGGTCATGCGGGAGCACCTTCTAGACGCATCTGTTCGACTCGGAGGCAGCAGTTTAGTCTAACGGTCGAGAGATAAAAGGGGGGCGGACACAGTTTTATGAACAACAGGCGGAGTAGTGCAGCAATGAGCGTCAGAGACGAAATCGAGAACACGTTGAGAGAAGCCTTTGATCCCAGCCGATTGGAAGTTGTGGACGACAGCGACAGCCACGTCGGGCACGCAGGTCACGACGGAAAAGGTGAAAGTCACTTTAACGTGCTGATCCGCGCAGAGGCCTTTCTGGGCATGACGCGCGTGGCCCAACACCGGGCGGTACACAAGGCGCTTGGCGATATCGTGCCACGTATTCACGCACTTGCACTGGACATCGGCAGCTGAGACACAAGATCCGGCCACGCCTAATGTGGCCGGATCCTGCATTCGTTGGACTTAGTCGTCCGTCTTGCCTCGGCTTGCGCGCGCTTTGAGTGCGGCGGTCAGGCCTGAGACGGGGCTCAATTCCTCGACGCCATCATCGGCAACCATGCGGCGAGCGCCGGGGCCAGGGACCGGAATGGCTTCGGGCGGGGCCTCGGGATCACCTGCGATGGCGGTCAGCGGCGCCGGCTCTGGCGCATGCTGTGCGTCGGGGGTGGAAACACGCGGTGCGTCGTCAGGCAGATCGACCTTGCCTGCCTCTTCTGGGGCCGCGACTTCGGGCGCGCTGTCCACGGCAGGCGCAGGCTCTGCCGCGGTCGCTGGCGTCGGTTCTGTGAGGCCGGTGTTGCCAAGTGCGCGTCGAAACACCAGCAGATTGCGCCAGGTTGTCTTGCTGCCCGTGAGGCCCGAGCGCTCTTCGCTGGGCAGCATCTCGGCGCGTTGAAACTCCCAGCCCTGCTGGGCCATTTCGTTCAAAACCCCCTCAATCCCATGTGCAAAGCGGGCTTCGGGTGTTTTCACGCCGCGCGCTTTCTTGCCCTTGTTGGGAGCGGGGACGACCTTGTACTCGTAGTGTTGCATCACTTGTTCCTGTGCGGCCCAGGGCAGGAGCCTAGCAGCTCTGCGGGGCAGAGCGAAAGGCGCGCCATGGTTAGTTTTAGGTCTTGTCGAGCGTTGCGGCGCGCGCCGCGAGGCTCAGACACATCTGCGTTGCCAGCGACATATCCTGAACCGAGATCCACTCCAAGGGGCCATGAATGCATTGCATCCCCGTAAAGATATTGGGCGTCGGCGTGCCGAATTCGGTCAGGCGAGACCCATCGGTGCCCCCGCGGATCGGAACCGATACCGGCTCCAGTCCCACATCGCGGCAGGCGGCATGGGCGAGATCGACAGGGGTCATGTCCTTTTCAAGCCAATACCGCATGTTGCGATATTGCGGGGTAATCTCGCAGGTGATCTCCGCGCGCGGTTCGGTTGCCGCAACCGCCTCGCAGACGCTGCGTAGAAGGGCGCCCTTGGCCTCAAGATCGGCCATTTCAAAATCGCGCAGGATGAAGCGGATCTCCATCTCGGAAGACCCCCCGAACATGTCGGTGGCATGGATGAACCCCTCGCGGTCCGCTGTTGTCTCGGGCGTCATCGTGGCCTGAGGCAGCGTCTGGATGATCTTGGAGGCAAGATGGATGGCATTGACCATCTTTTCCTTGGCGAGGCCCGGGTGAATGGAAACGCCGGTGATTTTGACAACTGCGCGGTCGGCCGAAAAGCTCTCGTACTCCACTTCGCCGAGTTCCCCGCCATCGAGCGTATAGGCAAAATCCGCCCCGAGGTCGCGCTCCAGCTGGGGTTGCACGCCGCGACCGATCTCTTCGTCCGGAGTGAAGGCAATCCGGATTGTTGGACGGGCGGCATCCGGGTTTTGCAGCAGGTGCTCTGCCATCGTCATTATGATCGCAACCCCCGCCTTGTCGTCCGCCCCAAGCAATGTGGTGCCAGACGCAGTGATCAGATCATGGCCGATTTTCTCGGCCAGATAGGGGTGCGCCTCGGGAGAGAGCACCAGCTCCGGATCATCGGGAAAGCTGATCTCGCCGCCATTGTACCCTTTGATCACACGAGGTTTCACACCGGTGGCATTGAACTGCGGGGCAGTGTCGACATGGGCGAGGAAGCCCACTGTGGGGGCCTCCGACCTGCCGGGGATAGTCGCCAGAACAACGCCGTAATCGGTCAGCTGCACGTCTTGCGCTCCGATCTCGGTCAACTCGTCGCGCACCAAGTGCAACATATCAAACTGGATCTTGGTGCTGGGTGCCGTGGGGGAATTCTCATCGCTCTGGCTGTCGATGGCAGCATAGCGCACGAGACGGGATTGAAGGGTGTTGTCAAAGCTGTCGGTCATCAAAAACTCCTGCTGTCGACTGCAAGATTGAGGGCGGAGAGGAGCAGGTCAAGGTGAACTCTCAAACCTGCTCCGTCCTGAATGTGGCCGGATTGGGTGTGCCGCCTTAGCGCAGCGCCCCCCAAAGGTCATACTCGCCGGCTTCATCCACTTCGACCGTGACCAGATCCCCGACGCTCAGATTTGCGGTGCCTTCGTCGATAAAGAGGTTGCCGTCGATTTCCGGAGCATCCGCCTTGGTGCGGCAGGTGGCGATCCCGTCCTCGTCGATCTCGTCCACGATCACCTGCAGGGTCTGGCCCACTTTGGATGCGAGTTTGGCCTCGGAAATGGCCTGTGCTTTTTCCATGAAGCGCTCCCAGCGGTTTTGCTTGACCTCCTCCGCGACGTGGTCGGGCAAGTCATTGGAGCGGGCGCCGTCGACGTTTTCATATTTGAAGCAGCCCACGCGATCCAGTTGAGCCTCATCCATCCAGTCGAGCAAGTGCTGGAATTCGGCCTCTGTTTCGCCTGGATAGCCGACGATGAAGGTCGACCGCAGGGTGATGTCAGGACAGATGGCGCGCCAGGCGCGGATTTCGTCCAGCGTCTTTGCTGCCGCTGCCGGGCGGGCCATGCGACGGAGCACATCCGGGTGGGCGTGCTGGAACGGAATGTCGAGATAGGGCAGCACAGCATTTTCAGGGTCGGCCATCAGCGGGATCAACTCGCGTACATGCGGGTAGGGGTAGACGTAATGGAGCCGCACCCAGAGCTGATCGGCGGGGGCCAGCTCCCCCAATGCGCGGCTCAGATCGGTGATATGGCTTCGAACCTCGCCGTCTTTCCACGGGTTCACGTCATATTTTCGATCGAGCCCATAGGCCGAGGTATCCTGCGAGATGACCAGAAGCTCTCGGACGCCAGCGGTGACCAGTTTCTCGGCCTCGCGTAAAACCGCATGGGCCGGGCGCGACGCAAGTTTGCCGCGCATGTCGGGGATAATGCAGAACTTGCACTTGTGGTTGCAGCCCTCAGAGATCTTCAGATAGCTGAAATGCCGGGGCGTGAGGCTCACACCCGTGGCGGGCAGAAGGTCCACAAAGGGGTCGGGGCTGGGCGGCACCGCCGCATGGACCGCATCCAGCACCTGCTCGTATTGATGCGGGCCCGTGACGGCGAGGATGCGCGGATGGTGCTCGCGGATATAGTCCGGCTCTGCACCAAGGCACCCTGTGACGATCACCTTGCCGTTTTCCTTCAGCGCTTCGCCAATCGCCTCGAGGCTCTCGGCCTTGGCGCTGTCGAGAAAGCCGCAGGTGTTGACGATCACCGCATCCGCGCCGGCATAATCCGCCGAGATCCCATATCCTTCGGCGCGCAAGCGGGTGAGGATACGTTCGCTGTCCACCAGGGCCTTTGGGCAGCCCAAGGAGACCATGCCGAGGGTCGGCTGGTCGGGACGGGGCGCCGTGCCAAAGGTGGGTTTGGGGGCGAGGTCGGGGCGGAGATCTGGCGGGTTGCTGGTCATTGCCGTCCTATAAACCGCAGCGCGGCGCTTGGGAATGGAGGATTTCCGGGATCCGCTCACAGGCGCGGGCTTGCGCGAGCGGTTTTTGGCCGCGGCGTTGCGCAAAACACCCTTGGCCCGTGCCCCGCGTGCTGGTTAGGCTGGCTGCACTGCGATTTTGATGACGAAAGCCGATTGATGACCGATGCGCCCGAGATCCCAGAGGGCCTGCGCCCCGCCAATGAAAACCCCTGGTACATCCTGATGACGCTCTATGGCGAGCAGGAGGGAGAGGAGATTGATGTCGAATTGCACAAGAAGAACCGCCGCGCGTGGAATGCTTGGGTCGGGCAAGCGCTGAGCGCGGAGGAGCGAGTTGCGGCGGCGAAAAGCTCGCAAATCAAGGTAACGGAGCTGGAGGCTTGGGATGAACTTGGAGAGAAGATCAAAGCACGTTTTTTTGAGGAGAGCAATCGTCGCAATGTCGATACTGAGGGGATGCTGGTATTTCCCGAACCCGCGAAGCCAATATGGATGGGAAACACCGTATTCTCCGAGAATCTTGTATTTGAGAATATGGTGATTGCATCAAAGGTGAATTTTGGTTCAGCCAATTTCATGCGAAATGCACGGTTTGGTTTTGTAACCTTTGCTGGCGTTGCTGTGTTTGGGTCAGCCAAGTTCGAGCAGGAGGCTTGGTTCCACTTTGCGAATTTTCAAAAAGCAGCCTTGTTTGGTAGAGCCAGGTTCAAGGATTTTGTCTACTTTTTTCGCGCGCGTTTTGGCGGGTGCTCTGGCGTACGGTGCCTTCCAAGCTTCGCCTACTGTCAATTTGAAAGGCCGACGATCTTCTCTCGTGCGCTTTTCTGTGATGGCTATCCCGATTTCTCGGGCGCGGTGCTGCATGACAAGACCAGCTTTACCGCGCGAATGGACCCGACCTCGGATGAAGTTGCCCAAGACAAAGACCTCGAGGGGCGGACCTTCTGGCCCCAGAGAACCAAACAGGATCCGGTTAGTGCGCGTGAAAGCTGTGCCACCATACGGCATTTGCTGACCCAACAAGGGCTACCGGAAGAGGCGCATTTCTTCTTTCGCCGGGAAATGCGCTTTGCCAGCCAGATAGGCTCATTCTGGCAGCGGCTGCCTTATCGGTCGTTTGGCTGGCTGTCTGACTTTGGGTATTCGATCCAGCGGCCCCTGTGGTGGCTGGCGGGGATCTGCTTTCTCGGGATGGCGGCGTTTTGGACGGTGTTCTCCTTTCCCGGTGGCCCCCCGGTCCTTTCAGAGAGCGATCTTGGCACGGCGGCAGCGCTGAGCTTTTCCAATCTCTTTCCGCTCTTTGGCTTTGGCCGGGTGTTTCTGAGCGAGGTGCTCGCGAGTTTGCCACGCTGGGCGCAGGTGCTGTCCGGGGCGCAGACCGTGTTGTCGCTGCCGCTGTTGTTTTTCCTCGGTCTGGCGCTGCGGCAACGGTTTCGATTGCGCTGAGGGCGCGCTGGGCGGCTGCGGTGGATTGATCCCGCGCGCGAGCGGTGTAATCTGCGCTAAAGCCCTGATGTCACGGGCGAAGATTTCCGCATTCCCAGAAGGGGCCACGAGTTATGCGCCTGATCCTCCGTATTCTTTCCGCCATCGTGATCACCATTGCCGTTGGCGTCGCGATTTTGACCTTTCTGCCCGGCCAAAAGATCGCTGAATTGGCCGCGCAGCAAATCGAGAAGCAGACCGGGCGTCAGGTGGTGTTTGGCGGTGACGTGCGATTCTCCTTCTGGCCGACGCTGGGTATTCAGGCCGATGACGTCGCCCTTGCCAACGCGGATTGGGCCGGGCCAGAGCCGCTTTTGACGGCGGGGCGGCTCACGATTGGCGTGGATGCCGCAGATTTGATCCGCGGCGACATCCGGATCACGGAGCTGACGGCGATTGTGCCCCATCTCAATCTTGAGACCCGCGAAGATGGCATTGGCAACTGGGTCTTTGATGCGCCCGCCGTGGGCGAAACGCCCGCCCAGGTTGAGACCGACGCAGAAGGTGAAGGGACGTCCGTCGCGATCGAGGCCATCACGCTGCGTGGGGCGTCGCTGCGCTATGCGGCCCATGGGCAGGATGTTGTCGAAACCAACCAAGTGGACCTGCAACTCGCGTGGCCCGATCCCAACGGTACGGCAAACGTTGATCTGACCCTGCGCCCTGCCGGAAAGCCGCTCCGGATTGCAGGGGAGGTAGGCAGTTTCAGGCGGTTCTTGCTTGGTGAGGTCGCTTCCCTCGGGGTGACGGTCACGGCCGAGGCAAGCAAGCTGCGCTTTGATGGGCAGGCGGATCTGAGCGGGGCGTTTGATGGGCGCATCACCGGGGCAAGCGACGACACCAGTGCGCTCCTGGTGGCCTTGGGGCAGGCGGCGGTTGATCTTCCCAAAGGTCTTGGGCGCGCAATGACTTTTGCTGCTGACACGACCTATACACCGGACGGGCGGGTGTCGCTGCGCGATCTGAGCCTAGCCCTGGATCACAACGCGCTGCGCGGGGATGCGGATCTGAACCTTGCGGCGTCTCCGCTCAAGGTGACGGCCGCCTTGGAGGGAGATATGCTGGACCTCAGCGCGCTCGGAGCGCCGACGACAGGCGCCGGGGGCAACACCGCGGAGCCTGCGACGCAAGGATGGTCGACCACGCCGATCGATGCGTCCATGCTTGCGCTTATCGAGGGGGATATCTCGCTGGATGTGAAGGGGCTTCAGACGTCCTCGGTGATATTTGGTCCCAGCCGGATGACGCTGAGCATCGAGCGGGCGCGGGCGGTTCTATCTTTCCTGCCGGTACAGGCTTTTGGCGGAACGCTTCAGGGGGAGTTGATTGCGAACAATCGAAATGGGCTCTCGGTGGCGGGCAACCTCCAGTTTGCCAATGTCGAGATGCGCGAGGCGCTGGGGCAATTGGCAGGGTATGACAAGCTCAACGGGGAGGCGCTCGGTAATCTGGAGTTCCTCGGCGTCGGCAATTCCATGGACCAGATCATGCGCTCGCTTGATGGCAAGGGGCGCGTTGAGCTGGGCAAAGGGTTTTTCACCGGGTTTGACTTGCAATCGGTCATGGACCCGAACGGCGGCAATGGTGGGACAACCATCTTTGAAGGTCTGACCGCAAGCTTTGACATGATTGATGGGACCTTGCGCAATGACGATCTGAATGCGGCGCTCAAGGTCCTGAAGGCCGCAGGCGCGGGGCGCGTCGGGCTTGGATCGCAGGATCTGGATTATACGTTTACCCCCACGGCCTTTGCGAGCGAGACCTCTGCAGGCGTGTCGGTACCGGTGCGGATACAGGGATCGTGGTTCGACCCCGAGATCAAACCCGATCTGAGCAAGCTAGTGCAGCCAAAATTGGATGAGGCCGAAGAAAAGGCAAAACAGGCTGTGCGTGACAAGCTGAGCGACGAGCTCGGGGTGCCGGTGGAAACTGAGGAAGACCTGAACGATGCGCTAAAACGCCGGGTCGAAGAAGAGGCGCGCAAGCAACTGCTGAAGTTTCTCGGCAGCGATTGAGGTGGCGTCTTTTGTATCCACACCGGGCTATGCAGTGCATTAGGGGAGGCCGGGGCGCTGCCCCGGACCCCTAGGTATTTGCAAATAGATGATGCATAGATACACGGCCGCGCCCCTCGTATGAGGGCGCGGTCGTGTTTTTGCCTGGATCAGATGGTCTGATCGTAATCGCCAACAGCGGGTTCGGTGCGGATAACCGCATCGATGTCGGCAAAGATAGCGCGCATTTCGTCTTCGCTTTCAGAGCTTTCGCAGACCACCACGAGGTTGGGGGTGTTGGAGGACGCGCGCACCAGCCCCCAGGAGCCATTGTCGAGGATCACGCGGGCGCCATTCACGGTCACGACCTCTTTGATGGTGCGGCCTGCCATGAGCTCACCTGCGTCGTGTTTGGCGACAAGTTTGTCGACCAGCCGGGCGAGGATGTCGTATTTCTCGGTGTCTGCGGCATAGGGCGACATGGTGGGCGTTGCCCAGGTGCGGGGCAGCGCCTTGCGCAGGTCGGACATCTTCATGTCTGGGTTTCGGTCGAGCATCTTGCAGACCTCGACCGCGACGCGCATGCCACAGTCGTAGCCGCGTCCCACTGGTTCGGCGAGGAAATAATGGCCGGATTTCTCAAAACCAGCCAGGGCGCCAATTTCCTTGACCCGCCGCTTCATGTGGCTGTGACCGGTTTTCCAGTAGTCGGCTTTGACGCCGTTTTTCTGCAGTTCCGGGTCAGAGGCAAAGAGGCCCGTGGATTTGACATCCGCAACAAAGGTGGAGCCCGGATGCAGTTTGGAGAGGTCACGGGCCATGATCACGCCAACCTTGTCCGCAAAGATCTCTTCGCCCTCGTCATCCACCACGCCGCAGCGGTCGCCGTCGCCGTCAAATCCAAGCGCCAGATCAGCACCCGAGGCTTTGACGCTCGCGGACATGTCGTGCAACATCTCCAGCGCTTCGGGGTTGGGGTTGTAATGGGGGAACGTGTAATCAAGGGCGTTGTGGCTGGGCACAACCTCGACGCCGATGCGCTCAAAGACTTCGGGTGCGAAGGCCGAGGCGGTGCCATTGCCGGTTGCGCAGACCACCTTGAGCGGACGCGACATTTTGAAATCGCCCACAAGGTCGTCGATATAGGCTTCCTTGACGCCTTCGACAAATTCGTAAGAGCCCCCCTCGCGGCGTTCGCCTTCGCCGTTCAGCACGATGTCGCGCAGCTCACTCATTTCATCCGGGCCATGGGTGAGGGGGCGGTCAAAGCCCATCTTTACGCCGGTCCAGCCATTTGGGTTGTGCGAGGCGGTGACCATGGCAACGGCCGGGACGTCCAGATGGAACTGGGCAAAATAGGCCATGGGCGAAAGCGCAGGTCCGATGTCCTTCACTTTGATCCCGGCCTGCATCAGGCCAAGGATCAGCGCGTTTTTGATCGCCAGCGAGTAGTCGCGATAATCATTGCCCACTGCGATGACAGGCGCGATGCCACGGCGGATCATCTGCGTTCCAAGACCAAGACCGAGCGCGGTCATCCCCGGGAGGTTGATCTCTTCGGGGTATTTCCAGCGCGCGTCATATTCACGAAAGCCGGTGGGCTTGATCATGGCGTCGCGCAGGAAACTCCAGCTGTTGGGGGTCACCTCTGGCAGCGGCTTGGTCATGGGAGATCCTCGTTCTTTCAAAATCAGATGCGGATGGGGTTGGCTTTGGCAAGTGCGTCAAAGCCCATCAAAGTCTCAATCAATTGCGGCATATCTTTGAGGTAAATCATATTCGGCCCGTCCGAGGGCGCGTTGTCCGGATCTTCGTGTGTTTCGATGAAAACGGAAGCAATGCCCAAAGAAACGGCTGCGCGGGCCATCACCGGAGCGAACTCTCGCTGACCACCTGTCGAGCCCCCCTGACCGCCCGGCTGTTGAACCGAATGGGTGGCGTCCATGACCACCGGGTAGCCGGTTTGTGCCATGCGGGGCAGACCACGCATATCTGCGACCAAGGCGTTGTAGCCAAAGGAGGTGCCGCGTTCGGTCAGCAGGATCTTGTCGTTGCCGGTGCTTTCGACCTTGGCCACAACATTGTCCATGTCCCAGGGTGCGAGAAACTGGCCCTTTTTGATGTTCACGGCCTTGCCGGTGTTACCGGCGGCCAGCAACATGTCAGTCTGGCGGCACAAAAAGGCGGGGATCTGCAGGACATCAACCACGTCCCCCGCAACGATGCACTGCGCCTCGGTGTGAACATCAGTCAGTACCGGCACGCCAAAGGTGTCGCGCACGCCCGCGAGCACTTCGAGGCCC
Organism: Ruegeria sp. TM1040; assembly: GCF_000014065.1. Lineage (NCBI taxonomy): Bacteria > Pseudomonadati > Pseudomonadota > Alphaproteobacteria > Rhodobacterales > Roseobacteraceae > Ruegeria > Ruegeria sp. TM1040. The sequence goes on from NC_008044.1 coordinate 700,426, forward strand.
TTGTCGATGCCAAGGCCGCGCTTGCCCGACAGTGAGGTGCGGTTGGCCTTGTCGTAGGAGGCCTTGAAGATGAATTGCGCGCCCGCAGCGTCGCAGGCCTCCTTGAGCTTGCCCGCGATCATTTGCGCGTGGTCGGCGCTTTCCAGCTGGCAGGGACCGGCAATGACCGTCAGCGGACAGTCATTGCCAATGGTGAGACCATTGATGTCGATTTTTTTCATGAGCTTACGAAGAGACCTGTTCCCGAAGAATGGATGCCGTGAGGGCACACATCAGGTAGATACCGGAAAAGATCAGGAAAGCCAAAATCGTATTTTCGAACTTGCGCGGCGAGGAGGGTGTGTCGGCGGGAACCGGCTCGACCGCAGTTGTCAGATAGCGCACCTGGCGGTTTGCCTCCATACGGGTTTGTTCGACCTGTTGCAGGGCGGATTGCAGCATCATGTCGCGCGTCGCGAGGTCCGCTTGTGCCATCTGGATCTTGACGCTCAGCGAGGCAAGCGAGTTCTCGCCCTGAGACGCATCGGTCATGCGTTCGTTGAGATTTGCAATCAGCGCCTCAAGGCGTTTGATGTCTGCGGCAGTGCCTTCGACCTTGGCGGCGTTGGGGCGCAGGTTGTCCTGCAACGCCGCGAGCTCCAGGCGCTTTTGCTGCAGTTGAAGCTCAAACGTGTTGATCTGGGAGCGCAGCGAGGCAATGACCCCTTCGGGATCGAGGACCGACCCTTGCTGCTGCAGGCGCACAAGTTCTGCCTGGGCGTCGCGGCGTTGCTGCTCTGCAAGGGCAAGCGCCTCCTCGGCGTCGCCCACCTGATCGGCGCGCTTTTGCTCGGAAAGGTGGTTCACGTTTTCCTGTGCATAGGAAATCAGGCGGCGTGAAAACTCTGCCGCAACCGCTGGTTCTGCCGCAGAGACATCCATGCGAATGACGCCCTCGGTGGGATCATAGCCGATTTTTACATTGCGCTGATAGGTTTTGTAGGCGTCGTCATTGCTGGCGTCTGGTTCCAGTCGCTGAATTGGGTCGATCCAGTCCTGCGAGAAATGCGCGCGAAATCCGGCCTCTTCGTCGAGGCGGCGCATCGCGACCTTGGATTGCAGATAGGCCTGTACCGCAATGGAATCCTGGCTGGTGGCAAATTGCGTGCCGCTCAGAAGGCCGCCGAACCCCGAAGACCCGGTGCTGTCGGCTTTGAGAACAAGGAACTCCGAATGCGACGCATACATCGGTGTTGCGACCTTGTAATAATAGTACCCTGCCAGAAGCGTAGGGATCAGAACAAAGGCCCCGAGCCGCGCCCCCAAGAGCGCCATTTTACGGCGGCGGCGTCGCGCGATGTCACGCTGGATGGAGCGAATTTCGCGGTTGCGTCGCTCGGTCGGGCTCAGATGATCGGCGGGCGGTGCGCTGGGTTTGCTTTTCTCTACCGTCTGCGGAAGCGTCTGTGGCTTGGGCGCGCCCTGTGGGGCTTGGGTCGCGGGCACGCTTGCGTTTTGGCTTTGCGGCACCACCAGCTCTAGCATGTTGGCGCGTTTGAATGGATCAATGCCGCGCAGCCGCAGCAAACGCACAGCGTCGTAATCCGATGTCGCAGGCAGATCGTGCTTTTGTGCAACGCGACGGGCGAGGCGCAATTGACGCCCCGTGAGGCCCTCACGCTTGATGTCTTCAATATCGGTCGAGCCCACATCCTCGGATGCATCCTGCGGTGGCGTTGTGGCGCCGCTCTGGGATGGCGTCATCTGTGGCGAGGACGCGCGCGCTGGTGTGTCGGACGCGGCAGGCGCAAAATCGCCCGCGGAAGAAGCCTTTGCAGCCTGTTCCACCTGAGACTGCATCTCAAGCGGCTGGTCGCGTCCGGTCTCCTGTGCGGGCGGCGGAGGCACCGGGCGAGCGGTCGCCGCCGCAGCGGCCTGCGGCTGTTCAGCTCCCGAGCTCGGGCGGCGGATACGGAATTTTTTAGCCTTGGGTTTCGTAGTCATAGAGCTGTTTCGCTTCTTCCAAGGTTTCAAACATATGGAGTTGTCCATTCATCAACACAGCAGCGGTGTTGGCGAATTTCTCCAGCGTACGGGGCTGGTGGGATACAATAACGATTGTCGTCGTCTCGAGACGTTCTTGCAAGATGATGCCCGCCTTGCGGTTGAACTCCACATCTGTGGAACTGGGCATGCCTTCGTCGATCAAATAGATGTCGAAGTCCAGCGCCAGCATGAGCGCAAACGAAAACCGCGATTTCATGCCAGCAGAATAGGTGCCAAGCGGTTGGTCGAAATACTCGTTCAAGCCACAGAGCCAGCGACAGTAGCTTTCGACATAATCCGGGTCGAGACCATAGAGACGCGCGATATAGCGGCAGTTTTCCATGGCCGAGAGACGGTTGATAACGCCGCCCATGAACCCGAGCGGAAAGGAAATCTTGCAGCCGCGATAGATCTCGCCCTCATCGGGTTTCTCAAGGCCGGCCATCATGTTGATCAGCGTCGTCTTGCCGGTCCCGTTTGGGGCCAGAATGCCAAGCGAGGTCCCAAGCTCCACCGTGAAGGAGACTTTGTCCAGGATAATCTTGCGCTGAGTCCCGGTCCAAAAGGATTTGCTGACATTCACGAATTCCAACATGGTCTGCTCAGTATATCGCCTCTTGACCTCGGGTGTTGGCGGCGTTGGTCACACTGTTGTGACCGGTCCCGCGCGGTATGTTATACATTGACCTTCGCCCGGCGAAGGTGGGGTGTAAACGCAGAAAAACCAACCGATTTCCCGTCATTGGTGTCTCTGCAGATGCCTGTTGTGCCAGCCCTAGCACAAGTTAGTTAACGGACTACGCGTTGATTTAGGCGCAAATATGTCGAATTTGAGCGATGCAGGGATGCTGGCTGGAAACTGTTGTGGCAAATCGACAGTTTATGCGCGCAGGCAACGGCGCACGAGAGCCTGCCAACAGGGGAGAGCGATGCAGAGCAATACGGATGAGCTCAAGAAAGAGATCTCCGCCTGCCGGTTGTGCGCGGCCCGGTTTGCCTCGACGCGGACCGCGCATGAGCCGCGCCCGGTGGTGTGGTTTGAGCCAAGCGCCCGGATATTGATCGCAGGGCAGGCGCCGGGGATGCGGGTTCACCAAAGTGGACGCCCGTTCACGGATTCCTCGGGCGACCGGCTGCGAGAGTGGCTTGGCCTGAGCGAGGATTGCTTTTACGACACCAGCCGCGTGGCCATTGTGCCCATGGCCTTTTGTTTTCCCGGCTATGACGCCAAAACAGCCGATCTGCCGCCGCCCAGGATCTGTGGCGAGACTTGGCATGATCGGGTGATGTCGGCGCTGGGGAAGCTGCGGCTGCGGATCCTCGTTGGCGGGCATGCGCACCGCTATCATCTCGGAACCCGCCTTGGGGTCACCGAACTTGTGAAGGGCTGGCGCAGCTTGCCGGAGGGGGTCTTTGCCTTGCCTCATCCCTCTTGGCGCAATACGGCTTGGTTGAAACGAAATCCCTGGTTCGAAGCGGAGCTTCTTCCGGTTCTGCGCGCAAGGGTGAAGGAGCAGATGCAACATGACTGAAATGACCCCGCTTGATCTGGCCCATGCGGCAATGGAAGCGGCGCCTGCCGATGATGCTGCGCGGCTGCGGTTCTTTGAACGCCTTGCGGACAGCGAACTCTTCTTGCTGCTGGACAAAGAGCCGGAAGGCGATCGGATCAGCCCCGAGATCTTTGAAACAGGCGAGGGGCGTTTTGTTCTGGTGTTTGATCGTGAAGAGCGACTGGCGCAGTTTGCCGAGCGCATCGTGCCTTATGCAGCGCTCTCCGGGCGGGTGATTGCGTCGATGTTGGCGGGGCAAGGGATCGGTCTTGGCGTCAATCTGGAAGTTGCGCCGTCATCCATCCTCATCCCGGATGCGGCGATGGGCTGGCTTGCGGAGACGCTCGCGCATGCGCCGGGCGAGGTGGAGGCTGCGATCTCGGAGGTGCACCCTCCCCGTGGGTTGCCAGAGACCCTTCTGGCGGCGCTCGACACAAAGCTTGCCACAGCGACGGGGCTGGCGCGCATGGCCTATCTTGCAGCCGTGAACTATGAGAGCGGCGGCAGCGGCCACCTTCTGGCCTTTATCGGAGCGGAACCCGGCGCGGAGCCTGCATTGGCGAAGGCCGCAGGAGAGGCACTGACGTTTTCCGGGATCGAAGCCGGGGCTTTGGACGTGGGCTTTTTTGCGGCAAGCGAAGAGATTTCCGCAAGGCTAGCGCGTGTCGGGCTGCGATTTGATCTTCCTGAGGTGGAAACCGGGCAGATCTACCAGCCGCAAAGACCCGGCAGTGATCCAGAAAAGCCTCCTCGCCTGAAGTGATCGCTGAACGCGCCCTGGAGGGATGCGGGCCGGCGCGGGGGGATCGCGCCCACTGCCAATGTTCTGCCTGTCCGCAGTCCCCGAAAACGGAACTGGCCGCACGCCCGGTAGAGCATGCGACCAGATCGCGACTGCAAACAGCGGGTTACTCTGCCGCTTCGAGCTTGTCTTGGGTCTTGGTTTCAAAGTCCTCGGCCGAGTGACGTTCTCGCAGCTGCGTCGACAACTCGCCAAAGGCACGGTTGACCATGCGGCCACGCTGGACGGCAGGGCGGGCATCAATCGCCTTGGCCCAACGCATCACATGTTCGTAGCTTTCGACGTCCAGGAACTCTGCCGCGTCATAAAGGCGGCCCAGTACCAGCTGGCCATACCATGGCCAGATCGCCATATCGGCGATGCTATAGTCTTCGCCCGCGATATAGGTTTTGGTCGCCAGCTCACGGTTCAGCACATCCAGCTGACGCTTGGACTCCATCGTAAAGCGGTTGATCGGGTACTCGAATTTTTCGGGCGCATAGGCGTAGAAATGACCAAAGCCACCGCCGAGATATGGCGCAGAGCCCATCTGCCAGAAGAGCCAGTTCAACACTTCGGTGCGGGCTGCGCCCTCCTTGGGCAAGAAGTGACCGAATTTCTCGGCCAGATGCATCAGGATCGATGCGCTCTCGAATACGCGTACGGGGGCATCGCCGGAACGGTCATGCAGCGCCGGGATCTTGGAGTTCGGGTTGATCTCCACAAAGCCAGAGCCAAACTGATCGCCCTCGCCGATATTGATAAGCCAGGCATCATACTCGGCGTCTTTGACGCCCGCCGCCAGAAGCTCCTCGAGCATCACGGTGACCTTCACGCCATTCGGGGTCGCCAGTGAATAGAGCTGGAAGGGGTGCTCCCCGACCGGAAGCTCCTTGTCGTGGGTCGCGCCCGCGATCGGACGGTTGATCGAAGCGAACTGGCCGCCGCTTTCCTGTTCCCAAGTCCAGACCTTCGGAGGGGTGTAAGTCGTATCGCTCATGGAGGGCCTCTTTGTTCCCGTGTCAGACAATTGTCGTCGAGCCGCCCGTGAGGCGACGTCGTTCCTCAGATGGGGACGATAATGAAAATTCCAATGACTGGAAGGTCTGTAGCTGTAAAAAATCGCACAGGCTCTGTGCACAGGGGAGATTGCATTTCACCCATCGCCACTGTGCCAGCCATGCGCGCTCAGCGCTTTTCATTTGTGCACATCCGCGTATGAAGGAGAGAGACTTCCTCACATGATACAGGACATCCAATGGCCAACACCGAAAAACCCCCGCTTCTGGCGGTCCTGATTGACGCGGACAACATATCGGCGAAATTCGCCGGGGCCATGTTTGAGGAGATTGCTTCACTCGGAGAGGCGAGCATCCGCCGCATCTATGGTGATTTCTCGGGCGGCGGACCGCAGGGCTGGAGCAAAGACAAGCTGGCGGCGTTTGCAATCGTGCCGCACCAGCAGTTTGCCAATACTACCGGGAAGAACGCCAGCGACATCGCTCTGGTCATCGACGCGATGGACATTCTGCACTCAGGCCGCTTTGATGGCTTTGTGCTGATCTCCTCGGATAGCGATTTCACCCGACTGGCGAGCCGCATTCGCGAACAAGGGTTGGACGTCTACGGTATGGGTATGCGCAAGACACCTGCAGCCTTCGTACGCGCCTGCAAGCGCTTCATCTATGTCGAGAACCTTTTGACCGAGGTCCCGAAAGACGTGCCCAAGCCGCAGAAATCAAAGCCAAAACCCTCGACGCAATCCTCGGGCGCCACTCTCGAACAGACTGCCGCGCCGCAAGACGACGAAGCCCCGGCGGAACTTGAAGATCCGCAAAAGCTGGTCCTGCGTGCGATGGATGCGATCAGCCAAGAGGACGAGTGGTTCTCTCTTGGGCAGATCGGTCAGTACATTACGGCGGCAAGTCCCGATTTTGACACCCGCAGTTATGGCAAGCGCAAACTGTCAGATCTGATCGCAACCATGAAAATATTGGAAACGCGCCGTGGAGAAGGCAATCAGATCCTCGTACGGAGGCTCGACTGATGTCTGTACCGCAGGCAGCGGACGCGCCTGCGCGCATCTGGCAACGAATCGAGGGTGGCCTGATCTGTGCTGCGGGGCTTTGGCTTTATGCGGGGGCGGAGGCGGTGCTGCCGATCTGGGGCGCGATGCTTCTGTTCTTTGCCCCTGACCTCAGCTGCGTGGGTTATCTGTTTGGCCGACGCGCCGGGGCGTTTTGTTACAATCTGGTCCATCTCTACGCTGCTGGGGTCGTAACATTGGCCTTGGCGCATCTGTGGCAGTCCCCTCTGTTGTGGGAGATCGCCGCGCTTTGGCTGGCGCATTGCGGATTTGATCGGCTGCTCGGCTATGGGTTGAAATCCACGCAAGGGTTTGAATTCACTCACCTTGGGCGCATCGGTCGGGCGCGTGAACCACGCTCTGATGCCTAAGGCGCCGGGGCGAGCTCTCCTCACAGGGTCTCTTCTTGCAACACAGCCGCGTGAGAGTGGCTTCGCGCGCGTCAGAACTTGCGTATCGTTGTGGCACGGGCCGATTGATGCGGCTCGATTGGAGCGTGCAGCGCCCGTGGGCGCAAGAAGAGGACTTTGTGATGAAACGTTTTGCTTTGGCTGCGGTGGCGGCTCTGTCTTTTGGTCTGCCTGCCTTTGCGGGCGAGCAGTTTGTGGATGACACCGGATTTGCGGTTTCGGGCTATGATGTTGTGGCCTACCGCAGCCTTGAGCAAGCTCCGGTGGGGCAGGCCCAGCCTGCGGCGGTCCCGGGCAAAGCCGACATTACCGCCGACTACAACGGCGCCACATTTGCTTTTGCGACGGAGGAAAACCGCGCGACGTTTTTGGAGAATCCTGCCTATTACGCACCGGCTTATGATGGTCACTGCGCCTATGGGGTCTCAAAGGGGGGCAAGGTGCCCGGTAACCCAAACCTGTGGCGCATCGTGGATGACAAACTCTATCTCAATATCACCAAGAATGTCGTGAGCTTCTGGGAAGAAGACATTCCCGGAAACATCACGCTGGCCGAAGGCAACTGGCCCGCGATCGACCCCAACCCTGCCTCTGGCAACCCGATCCCGAATTTCACCTCGAGCGCGCCAGTTCAGGACTGACGCCTGCTTCCAGCGGATACCGAGACTCAGAAAGCCCCGCAGCGATGCGGGGCTTTTTGTCGAGCAGGCGCATGAAGAAACGAAACCCCGGCGTGCCAGTGGCAGCCGGGGTTGAAATCTGTGTCGGCGCTGATTCAGCCATGATGGGCTGATGAGCGCAACGGCTGGTTAGCTGGTTAGCGTTTGCGGTCGCGGCGCGAGCTCATCGGCTGGAAGGCAACGCCCACATGAGCCTCGCAATAGGGTTTGCCCTGTTGCACGGGCAGGCCGCAGAACCAGAAATCTTCGGTTGCGGGATCGCCCACGGGCCATTTGCAGGTTCGCTCGGTCAGTTCCATCAAAGAGAGCTTCTTGGCTTTCTTCTCGATCTCATTGACCTTGGCCAGTGCCTCTGCCGGGATTTCATTGGCAGAAGGCTGCGGAGGCAGGGGCTGACCGGCGGGAATGATCTGCTTGCGCGCCGGGGTCGAGGGCTTCGGCTCTGCAGCGGGGGCCTCGGCCACTGGCTCCGGCGTCACCGGGCGCGCCGGTTCTGTCTTTGGCTGAGCCTTGGGCTTTGCGGCCGCCTTGGGCGCGGGCTTTTCTTTTGGCTCGGCTGCAGCCTTGCTGCCGCCGCCGGTGGTGCGGTTGGACAGACCGAGGCGGTGTACCTTGCCGATCACCGCATTCCGGGTCACGCCACCAAGTTCTTTAGCGATCTGACTGGCCGACTGGCCTTCGCCCCACATTTTCTTGAGCAGTTCGACGCGCTCGTCAGTCCAGGACATAAGGTGCCTTTCAAAGCTAATAGCGGCCTCAAGAAACCTGTGGCCGCCATCGAATTCCAGAGTTCCGCCCTACAATAGTCACTGACGGGCGAGATACAAGTCATGAACCGACGTCTCGGCCGACAGAAGCGCGGCTTGCATCCGCGTGATGAGACTTTATGCAAGGGGCAGCACGAAGATGAGGGTGGCATGTCAGACAACAACGCACAGTCGAGCTTTCGGATCGAAGTGGGAGAACGCCGCTTTGGCAGAGTGAATTGGCTGGGTCTTCAGACGCTTGCCGGGCGCGAGATCAAACGCTTTATGGTGGTCTATACCCAGACCTTGCTGGCGCCGATGGTGACGGCGGCGCTGTTCCTGTTGATCTTCTCGATCGCAATTGGCCCACGACGCGGCGATGTCATGGGCGTGCCTTTCATTTCCTTTATCGCACCGGGCATCATGATGATGACCGTGATCCAGAACGCCTTTGCCAACACGTCCTCGTCGCTGGTGATCTCCAAAGTGCAGGGCAACATCGTCGACACGCTGATGCCACCGCTTTCCGGTTTCGAGATCCTCCTTGGGTATCTTGCGGGGGCGATCACACGCGGGCTGTTCGTCTCTGTCGGGATTGGTCTCGGGCTGGCTCTGGTGCTGGGCATGGTGCCGGCGCATCCGCTCGTGGCGCTGGGCTTTGTGGTTCTGGGGGCAGCGTTTCTCGGGGGGCTTGGCATCGTCGCTGGCGTATTTGCCGACAAATTCGACCAGATGGCGGCCATCACCAATTTTGTGGTGACGCCATTGGCGTTTCTGTCCGGCACGTTCTACTCAGTCGAAGCCCTACCACCGGTGCTCTACGCGATCTCCCATGTGAACCCGGTTTTCTACCTGATCGACGGGGTGCGATATGGCATGATCGGCGTCTCCGACAGCGACCCGGCCTTTGGCGCGCTAGTGTGCCTTGGGGCGACGGCTGTCATATTGCTGCTGGCCTGGCAGATGCTTCGGACAGGCTACCGGCTGAAGAACTAGAGCACGGTGTCGCTGCGGGGCAGGGGCTCTGTCACCAGGGGACGCTTGCCGTTGACGCTCTCGCGCCAGGCAAGCAACCCCGCTCCAGAGAGGATGATGCCAGCCCCCAAGACCGTGACCCAGTCAGGCAAAACTCCAAAGATCAGCGCATCATAGAGTGCGGCAAACACCAATGTGGCATAGGCGAAGGGAGCCACAAACGAGGCGTCCGCCCGCGCCATCGCATTGACAAAACACGCCTGCGCGCAGGCCATCAACGCCCCAAGCGCCACAAGGGCCGCCCATTGAGCGGGCGTTGGCATCTGCCAAACGGCCAATGCTGCCGTTGAGGCAATGACCATACCGATCAAGTTATTCACCCACAGGATCTGCAATGGTGGCTCGCGCCTTGCGAGGGTCTTGATAAAAATCAGTTCTGCGCCCATCGCAAGCGCCGCCCCAAATGCAAGCAGCGCCGCTGGCTGGAAACTCGCAGGTGTCGGTCGCAAAAGAACCATAGCCCCCAGAAGCGCGATCGCTGCCGCCAGCCAACGCCAGGGCCCGACCTTTTCACCCAGGAAAGGGATTGCGAGGATCATGCCGATCACAGGGTTGAGAAAAGAGATCGCTGTCGCATCCGCCAGAGGAATAAAGGCCACAGAGGCAAACATCAGCGTGACGCCGCCCCATCCAAAAGACGACCGCCCGATATGCAGTCCCCAATGCGGCGTGTGGATCTTCTGGCGCAGAACCACCACGGCGGCGGAGATCCCGATAAAGGCAAAAACAAACCGTCCCTGACTGATCTGCAAGGCGTGCAAAGGGGGGGCAAGCACCTCTGTGCCAAGTGATTTTGCCAGCAACGTGGTGCCGGCGATGAACACGGTGGCCAGCAGGATCAGCGCCGCGGCAAGGGGTGGGTTCTGTGGGGTCTCATGGGTCATGGCGTCATCGGTGCGCTCTGGCTCGCCCAAAGGCAAGCGCAAAAGCCGCGGTCGCAACGTGCCCATTGGCTATGAATCGGTGCGCTTCTGCCGTTTTGTTGCAACTTGGGTGCCAAAGGGGGTTTTCAGTCGCGCTGCCTTCCGTTATGGAGCCGAACTATGATCAAACACGCAGTCCTCCTGTCGACCCGACGTCGACGCCAATGTGCCTGATACGCTGCCCTCGCAGCGCCTTTGATCCCATGCGCCGCCTTGATCTTTCCAAATGGCGCTCCCTTCAAAACCTACCGGACCTCTTATTGACCGTCGCCCCGTAGTGGGGCACTGATTTGGTCCTGATCCCCGTTCGAACTCTCCATAAAGGATGTTTCAGATGATCCCCTCCGTTCTTCCGACCTATAACCGGGCGCCCTTGAACTTCGTCAAAGGCGAAGGGTCTTGGCTGATCGAGGCGGATGGACGACGTTTTCTGGATCTGGGCTCTGGCATCGCGGTGAACGCGCTGGGCCATGCGCATCCTGCACTGGTGGAGGCGCTGACCGCGCAGGCGCAGAACCTTTGGCATGTCTCCAACCTCTATGAAATCCCGCAGCAGCAGGCTCTGGCCGACAAGCTGGTGGCGGAGAGTTTTGCGGATACGGTGTTCTTCACCAACTCCGGCACCGAATCCTGCGAGCTGGCCGTCAAGATGGCGCGCAAGTACCACTATGAAAAAGGCCACCCGGAAAAAGTCGAGATCATTACCTTCGAGGGTTCTTTTCATGGCCGCTCCTCGGCGGGGATCGCCGCCGCGGGATCTGAGAAAATGACCAAGGGGTTTGGTCCCCTGTTGCCGGGATTCGTACATCTCCCCTGGGGCGATGCGCAGGCGGTTGCGGCCGCCATCGACGACAAGACCGCAGCCATTCTGGTTGAGCCGGTGCAGGGCGAGGGCGGCATTCGCCCGATGCCCGATCAGGACCTCAAGGATCTCAGGGCGCTTTGTGACGAACATGGCCTCCTTCTCATTCTCGATGAGGTGCAATGCGGCGTGGGACGCACCGGTAAACTCTTTGCCCATGAATGGGCCGGTATCGCGCCCGACATCATGATGGTCGCCAAAGGCATCGGAGGCGGTTTTCCTCTCGGCGCCGTCCTCGCGTCCGAAGAGGCCGCCTCGGGTATGACCGCCGGCACCCATGGCTCCACCTATGGAGGCAACCCTTTGGGCTGTGCTGTGGGTTGCGCGGTGATGGATCACGTTGCCGCACCGGATTTTCTGTCTGAGGTCAATCGCAAGGCGGGCCTCCTGCGCCAGAAACTCGAAGGTCTCGTGGCCTCTCACCCGGATGTTTTCGAGGAGGTGCGCGGCTCGGGCCTGATGCTTGGCCTCAAATGTAGGGCTGTCAACGCAGAGGTTGTCAAAGCAGGCTACGATGCCGAAGTCATTACCGTGCCCGCCGCCGACAATGTGATCCGCCTCTTGCCCGCACTTACCATCACCGACGCCGACATCGAAGAAGCGATCACCCGTCTTGATGCCGCGGCCACTGCGGTCGAAGCCGCCTGACCTTCATCTTTTTACAAATAGCTCGGGGGTGCGGGGGCTGGCCCCCGCATGTCCCTCTCCAGAAAGCGACGACAACATGAACCATTTCCTCGATATCCATAAAACCGCACCCGAAGATCTGCGTCAGATCATTGATCAGGCCGGGCAAATGAAAACCGCACGTCTTGGCCGCCCCAAAGGCACGCCAGATGACGAGCAGCCGCTTGCAGGGCATATGGTTGCGCTGATCTTTGAAAAGCCCTCGACCCGGACGCGGGTTTCTTTTGATGTCGGGGTGCGCCAGATGGGCGGCGAAACCATGGTGCTCTCCGGCAAGGACATGCAGCTTGGTCACGGCGAGACCATCGCTGACACCGCGCGGGTGCTGTCGCGCTATGTGGACATGATCATGATCCGGACTTTCGACGAAACCGTGCTTACCGAGATGGCAGAATATGCCGATGTGCCGGTGATCAACGGTCTTACCGACCGCACCCACCCCTGTCAGATCATGGCCGATATCCTCACCTATGAAGAACACCGCGGCCCCATCAAGGGCAAGAAGGTGGTCTGGACCGGGGACGGAAACAATGTTTGCGCGTCTTTTCTCCACGCGGCGGGTCAGTTCGGCTTCGACCTTACCTTTACTGGTCCGGCGCAGCTTGACCCGGAAGATGAATTCATCGGGTTTGCGCGCAACGCGGGCTCCAAGATCACTATCGAGCGGGATGCGGCGAAGGCCGTTGAGGGCGCGGATCTGGTGGTGGCCGACACTTGGGTGTCGATGCATGACAGCCAATCCTCGAAGGAGCGGCGCCACAACATGCTGCGTCCCTATCAGGTCAACGACGCGTTGATGGCGCATGCCAAGCCGGACGCGCTCTTTATGCATTGCCTGCCAGCGCACCGCGAGGAAGAGGTGACCTCGGCAGTGATGGATGGCCCCCAGTCGGTGATTTTTGACGAAGCCGAAAATCGCCTGCACGCGCAAAAGGCGGTCATGCGCTGGTGTCTGGGCGTCTGACGCTACACCACGGGCGCACTCCCGCCCGTCGGATGCAGTATTGAAATACTACCCCTCCCGTTGGGGATTGCGCCGGGCCTTTGGCCCGGCGCTCGGCGTCTCAACAGGCTGCTTCAGCGCTGACATGACAAACAAAAGAGCATGAGCATCGGGCACGCCGTGGAGGCCGGATGCCCCGCTTGCACTCTCTCGTTAGCCAGAAAACAGATGCAAGATCCCGTAGATGCCCGCTGACAGCAAACCAGAAAGCGGCACGGTAATGAGCCAGGCTGCCAAGATTGTCAGAACATGGCTGCGGCGCACCAGTCGACGGCGGCTGCGATCTTCGTGAGGCAGGCCGGGTCGGGTCTCCTTCTGGCCTGCGCGGCGCGCCTGTGCTGCGGCGTGCTCGCGGTAGAATCCAACCCCAAAGACGGCGCCGACGGCCACATGGGTCGACGATACCGGCAGACCCAACCAACTGGCCATGATGACCGTGAGCGCGGCAGACGTGGACACGCAATAGGCCCGGATCGGGTTCAGCTTGGTGATCTGGTTGCCCACCATGTTCACCAATCTGGGACCAAACAGAACCACACCCATTGCCATGCCAAACGCTCCGATGATCAGAACCCAGACAGGCACATCAAGAGTGGTGAACGCATTGATTTCGGCTGGGTGTGAGCCGGTGTTTTCCAGATCCATTGCCTGCACGATGCTGGCAAGCGGGCCGATGGCATTTGCCACATCATTGGCCCCATGCGCAAAGGACATCAGGATCGCGGCGATCACAAGGGGCAGGCGGAACAGGGCCTTTATCGCGCCCTTTTGGTTCTCAAGCTCTGCGGCGCGGCGCAGAATGAGCGGCCGAGCAATCACAAAGGACAACAGCCCGAGGCAACCGCCCGCCAGCAGGGCTTGGGCAGAGGTTGCGGCGGCAACGGTTTCAGGCAGCTTGAGCACGAAGAACGTCCCAAATGCGCCCCCCATACCGGCCAGCAGGATCGGCACCCACCGGCGCGCGGCTTCGAGCTTTTCATCCTGCTCGGTGATCACCTGTCGGATCAGGGCGAGGAGCGCCATCGCAAGCACGGCCCCGATCAGCGGAGAAAGCATCCAGCTTGTGGCGATGCTGCCAAAGGTCAGCCAATCCACCGCGCCAAAACCGGCCGCCGCTGTTGTCGCACCTAGAATGGCACCAATGATGCTCTGTGTTGTGGAAACCGGCGCCCCCATCCATGTGGCCAGATTGACCCAGAGAGCGGATGCAATCATGGCCGACATCATCGCCTGAATGAGCATATGCGGCGCGCTCATGGCGTCCGGCTCGATCAGGCGGGTAGAGACGGTTGCCACCACCTCGCTGCCTCCCAGAAGCGCGCCTGTAACCTCGGCCAAGGCGGCAGCAATCAAGGCTGCGGTCATCGGTAGCGCCTTAGCGCCGACAGCGGGACCCATGTTGTTGGCCACATCATTGGCCCCGATGTTGAGTGCGAGATACGCGCCGAACATGGCTGCGACCATTGCCATCATCGTGGTTTGGGATGTCCCCAGTACAAAGGCCGCTTCAACACCAGCCAAAGCCATGAAGGTCAGCGCCAGGCCAAACCCGAGGAGCGGGCGCACCACATAGCCTGTGGTCCGCTCCGTCTGGTTAAGGCGCACTAGGTCCTTGTCCAGTGATCTCCAGTCCGGCTGTGTCATCGCGCGCCCCCGTCAATCACTGCGAGTTCCTGCCTTGCGCACTGCTTTGCGCGCTGGCGTGGGAGAGGCCCGCGCGCGATGCAAAAGGATACAGTCTCGGGGGAGTTCAGGGGCGACAGGATCAAGATGGGCTGAAACCGCGCAAAAGGTCCTGGAGTTGAGGCTCGCGCACCATCTCTGCGGCGTCCTTGGGGCTGACCCATTTTCGGGTACGTTCATGGGCTTCGGGGAAGTCGTCTCGCAACTCCTGCACTTCGATCGCGTAGACCAGTGTCTCCAGAGGCTCCAGTGCTCCGTTGTTCAGGCGCTTGTCATATTCAAAGCGCCCGACAGGAGTTTCCTCAAAACGGCCACAGCGCACGCCAGCTTCTTCCCAGGCTTCCTGAGCGGCACTCTCGGCGCTGGATTTGCCCTCCATTGGCCAGCCTTTTGGTACCACCCAGCGACCGGTGTCCCGGCTGGTGATCAACAGGACTTCGCACCCCGACTTGTCACGGCGATAGCATAGCGCTGCCACTTGCAATCTGCGCGGGCGCGACAACATGGGCTGAAAGGTCTGGGACCAGATTTTATGCAGTAACTGTTGCATCGAGTGCTCGAAGCCTTTTTCGGCCAATTCTTATACTCTTTGGAGGATTGAGCAACGGGGTATAGTCCCGTTCGCCCTTGTGCACAACGTCTTTGCGCTCAAGTTTCGCAACCGTTGCTCTTATATCAATTCCCGCTAGCGCTGGGCCCCGGCGTTTATGATGGCTTATCGGTGTTGGCCTATTTGCGCGGTCGCGCCCGCAAGGTTGCCTCCGCCTTTGTGGGGTCTTCGGGCCAGGGGTGTTTGGGGTATTGTGCCCGCATGTCCTTGCGGACATCGGCATATGATCCTGCCCAGAACCCCGGCAGATCGCGAGTGATCTGGATCGGGCGACGGGCGGGCGACAAGAGCGTGACCTTCAGCGCGACGCCTGCAACCGTGGGATGGCGGGTCACGCCGAACACTTCCTGCAGGCGTACCGCGATCCCGGGGATCTCGCCGTCGTAGTCGATCGGGATCTTGCGTCCCAGTGGTGTCACAAAACTGCCGGGCACATCGCGGTCGAGCATTTGGGTTTGGTCCCACGTCAGGACAGCACGTAGGGCGGGGAGGGCGTCAAAGCTCTTCCAGTCCGCGTCGCTACGCATCCCTGAGATCATGGGCAAGAGCCAGTCCTCAAGCTTGGCCATCAAGCCCTCCTCGGAGAAATCCGGCAAGTCGCGTCCCTCAGCGCGCAGCAGCTCCACGCGCGTTGCAAGACGCGCCGCTGCAGGCGAGAGTCGCAGGCCCAGGTCACGCACCCCATCAAGCATGGCGTGGGCCACGGCGTCAGGCGGGACATCTTTCCAGATCCGGTCGTCCAGCACCAGAGCGCCAAAGCGCTCTTGTTTGCGCGCGACCACGCGCCGGTCCCGTTTGGACCAGCTGCAGACCTCTTGCCACGCGATCTGATCGCCAAATAGCCCACGGATTTCGGCGAGGGTGATCTGTGCAGCCTGACGGATCTTGGCCTCGCGCGGGTTGCCATCGGTGTCGGTAACCACGAGGTAGGAGGCCCCCGCCAGCGGGTCAGCGTTGTCCAGCACAGCCCCCTTGCCCCCGGAGAGCACAAAACGTGCATCATCGCCCTTCCGGCGCTGGGCCACCCGGTCGGGATAGGCGAGCGCAGCCATTGCGGCAGGCGAGAGAGGCTCGCCGGACGGGGCAGCGGGGAACAGCGGAGCGGCGGGTCCGTCCACGGGATTGGGGGCAGCGGTGCCGTGCCCGCCGCGATGGCGCTTGAGACGCTTTGCCTCGGCAGTGATGGCCTGGTGCGCGGGGGCTTTTACCTCATAGGGGCGGCGGTCGCGAAAACGGCGCAGATCCTGCAAGGCCTCCAGGCGCAGCGCCAGATCCACCGGTGCCCCCCGCAACGGGTCGCGGTCGGCCAGCAATGCGGCCAGCGTTGCGCTCTCGGGGCCTGCGATGGTGAACATATGCGCGAGGCGGGGATGCAAGGGCAGACGCGCCAGCGCGCGACCATGCTCTGTAATCCGCATCTTGGTATCGAGGGCGCCGAGCATCTGCAGAAGCAGCTGCGCCTCGGCAAAGCTGCCCGCAGGCGGTGGCGTGAGCAACGGCAAATCCTGCGGCTCCGCCCCCCACAGCGCCAGTTCCAGCGCGAGACTGGTGAGATCCGCCGCCTCGATTTCGGCCGGGGGGTAGGCGGCGAGTGCGCCTTCTTCACCCTGTGCCCAGAGACGATAGCAGACGCCCGCGCTCACGCGACCTGCGCGCCCCTGGCGTTGAGTGGCCTCGGCGCGGGTGACGCGCTCTGTCACAAGTCGCGACATTCCCGCGCCGGGATCAAACCGGGCGCGCCGGGCCTGCCCCATATCGACCACCACGCGGATATCCTCGATGGTGAGCGAGGTTTCAGCAATGGATGTTGCAAGCACAACCTTACGCCCCTCGGTGGCGGGGGCAATCGCAGCGCGTTGCTCGGCAAAGGGCAGCGCCCCAAAGAGCGGGCGAACCTGGCATGCGGCGGGCAGGCGGCGCTCAAGCGCGCTCGCGGCGCGGCGGATTTCGCCTTCGCCGGGCAAAAACACCAAAAGACCGCCGCTGCCCGCGCGATCATCCTTGTCGCGGGTCTCGGCCTCGGCTTGCACGACAAGATCCACCAAGGCATCGATCCGACGCGCCTTTGCGGGGAGCGGAGCAGGGAGCCAGCGGGTTTCCACCGGATAACTGCGCCCCTCCGAGGTCACAATCGGTGCGTTCATCAATGCCGCAACCGGGGCAGCGTCGAGCGTCGCGGACATCGCCAGCAGCAGCAGATCGTCGCGCAGGGCGCTTGCCACTTCAAGGCAGAAGGCCAGCCCGAGATCGCCGTTCAGAGAACGCTCGTGAAACTCGTCAAAGATCACGGCTCCCACGCCCGGCAGGTCCGGATCCGACTGCAGCATCCGGGTCAGAATGCCCTCGGTGACGACCTCGATCCGGGTGGATCTGGAAACCTTGGCCTCGCCGCGCACCCTGTAGCCAACGGTATGGCCTGCGGGTTCACCAAGTGTGGAGGCCATACGTTCCGCTGCCGTACGAGCGGCGAGGCGGCGCGGCTCGAGCATGAGGATGCGCCCTTCCGTCAGCTTCGCATCTAGGATCGCGAGCGGAACCTTGGTTGTCTTACCTGCACCGGGGGGGGCCTCCAACACGGCTCGCCCCCGTGCCCGCAGGGCCGAAATCAATTGAGGAAGCGCGTCGTCGATGGGAAGCCGTGTCATGGCGGCGCTTATCGCCAATCATGGCTGCAAGGTCCAGTGGCGCACGCAGCCTTGCACGTTCGAAGTCACCCCATATGCGACGCGTTGGAGCGGCCCGCACATTCAAAGTGATACTGTCTTTTGCTCTGACGCGATGAGGACACTGTCCAGAGCCCTTGTGGGAAGCAGTCAGAGTTTATCCGCCCTCCACTGGACAAGCCCGCCCTGACTACGCCATCAATGCGCGGCACAGGTAAAGGGCGCGCCATGGACATCACAGAGCTGAGCAAGAAAATCCTGCAGGCTGACCGAAGGGCGCTGGCCCGGGCGATCACACTGGTCGAAAGCGCACGCGCCGATCATCGCGCACAGGCAGATGCGCTGTTGTCCGAGCTCGCCAAAAGCGACCGTCAGGCATTGCGGATCGGGCTCTCCGGGACACCAGGCGTGGGAAAATCCACCTTCATCGAAGCCTTTGGCATGATGTTGATCGAGCAGGGGCTCAGGGTCGCCGTTCTGGCGGTTGATCCAAGTTCGGCGCGTTCTGGTGGTTCGATCCTTGGCGACAAGACTCGCATGGAGCGGCTGAGCCGGGAGCGCGCGGCCTTCATTCGCCCCAGCCCCAGCCAAAGCCATCTCGGTGGGGTAGCCCGGCGCACCCGCGATGCTGTTGCGCTCTGCGAGGCGGCAGGGTTTGATGTTGTGCTGATCGAAACCGTCGGTGTTGGTCAGTCGGAGACCGTCGTCTCGGAGTTGTCGGACCTGTTCTTGCTCCTGCTTGCGCCTGCGGGCGGGGACGAGCTGCAAGGGGTCAAGCGCGGCATCATGGAGATCGCGGACATGATCCTCATCAACAAGGCCGATGGCGATCTGAAGGCGACCGCAACCCGAACCTGTGCCGACTATGCCGGGGCCTTGCGGCTTTTGCGCAAACGTCCGCAAGATCCCGAGGGCTTTCCCAAGGCGCTCACGGTTTCTGCCATAGAGGCGGCGGGGCTCGATCAGGCCTGGGAAGAAATTCAGGCGCTTGCCGGGTGGCGACGAGAGAACGGCTTTTGGGACAAGAACCGTTCACAACAGGCGCAATACTGGTTCGCAGAGGAAGTCCGGCAGGCCCTCCTGTCACGGTTGCAGACTTCCTGGGCCAAGTCCCGCATGGCAGACCTTTCGGCGCAGGTCGCGGGTGGGGCGCAAACACCACAGGATGCGGCGCGCGATATGCTCTTGGGGCTGGGCGTGGGTGATGTGGATCCTTCCGGCGCGCCCTGAAGGAGCGACTCAGGGGCGTAAGCGGCGAAAACCCGGAGGACCAGAAGCCAGGCCCAGGCTTGTAAGCTGCGGCTAAAACTGTAAAAGCGCGCCAGCGCCAGTGGGGATCACGCGGGAATGTCGTCTGCTCTGCCATAAAAGCGTCGCATATGGCTTGACCATCTTCGCGATTCCTCCTAAACGCATCCAACCAGTTTTCGGGCGCAGCCAATGGCAGCGCCCTTGTAATTTGGCGACTGATTCCAAACGGCCGGGCAGGCCATAAACGGGTCGGGACGCCGCAGATACGAAGGATAACACCATGTCGCGCCGTTGCGAACTGACCGGAAAAGGCCCGATGACTGGCAACAATGTCAGCCACGCCAACAACAAAACCAAGCGTCGTTTCTTGCCGAACCTGAACGACGTCACCCTGCAGTCCGAGACTCTCGGTCGCGGCGTGAAGCTGCGCATCTCCGCAGCAGCCCTGCGTTCGGTTGACCACCGCGGTGGTCTGGACGCCTTCCTGGCCAAAGCCAAGGACGAAGAGCTCTCCGCCGCAGCGCTGAAGGTCAAAAAAGAAATCGCAAAAGCACAAGCTGCTGAGGCCTAAGCGCCCGCGATTTTTGATCCTGCCCAGATATTCTGGAAAGACCACCGTGCTTCGCGCCGGTGGTCTTTTTGCATGCTGTAGGGGCGCAGGCTGCGACTCTTTGCCTGAGCTGTGCCGGCGGTCTTGCGATCCCGGCTCGGTCCTGAGATATCCATGACAAGATGAAGGTCATGAGACGGTATATCGCCCTGCTTCTGGCAGCGGCCTTGCTGCTGACCGGCCATAGCGCCGCTGCCAGCCGCTTTGACCGTGATGCGACGGGGCAGGTGATCCTTTGCACGGGCAGTGGGCCTGTGACCGTCTATGTGGATGCAAACGGCACTCCAACGGGCGCGCCGCATATCTGCCCGGACTGCATCACGCATCTTCTTGATCTGGCGGAATATGCCCCACATCTGCGGGCGCCTTATGCACCTGTGCGGCTGGTCCACCGGGTGCTTTCGCGCGCGCAATCCACCGTCGCACCTCTCGAAGAGGTTCGCGCGCGCGCGCCGCCCTTGGTCTGACGTCTGCTCTGTTTATAGCCAGACCGGTCGCCTGACAGCGCCCGGAACACTCAGATCTCATATCAAGGAAAAACTAATGTCCTACAAATCCCTCGGCCGGTCTGCGGCCTTTGGTGTGTTCGCAAGCGTTGCATTCGCCACTTCGGCTTCGGCACAGATGCTTGTGCAGGATGCCTATGCGCGATCCTCCAACAAAATGGCGGGCGCGGCCTTTATGGAAATCACCAACCAAGGCGCATCAGAGGATCGCCTGATCGACGCACGCTCTGATGTGGCCAAGCGTGTGCAACTGCACACACACCAGGAAGACGCCAATGGCGTGATGAAGATGATGCATGTCGAAGAAGGGTTTGCGATTCCCGCCGGAGAGACTCATCTGCTACGGCGTGGTGGCGATCACGTCATGTTTATGGGGCTCACACGGGAACTCAAGGACGGCGAGACTGTCGATGTGATCCTTGTGTTTGAAAACGCAGGAGAAGTGTCGGTGCAGATCCCTGTCGACATGGATCGCGCACCCAAGGGCGGCCACGGAAATCACAGCGGGCACGGTGATCACTCGAACTGATCTTGGCAGAGACACCCGAGATGTCAGACAAGGCTCCGGTTATGACCGGAGCCTTTTTTTACGCAGCGTCCCGCAGGAGGTCCTCTACCCAGATCGGAACAACGTCGGAGGCCTTGCCAAAGCGATGCTGTGCAAAATCTGCACTCACTTCCGAGGGTTCGAGGTTGAGTTCGAGCGTCTGCGCGCCGTATGTGGCCGCCTCTTGGACAAACGCCGCTGCCGGATAGACCTGACCCGAGGTGCCAATGGCAACAAAGAGATCGGCCTCTGCGAGATGGCTTGCGATTTGCTCCATATGATAGGGAACCTCGCCAAACCAGACCACATCCGGCCGAGCCGTGTTTGCGTCACAGGCAGGACACCGGGTTTCGGGCGTCATCTGGAGCGGGGCGGGCCAACGGTGCGCACAGGCGGCACAGAGCGCGCCTGAGAGCGCGCCATGCATGTGCAGCACACCGCGAGAGCCTGCTTTCTCATGAAGGCCATCGACGTTCTGCGTTATGATGATCACGTCACCAGTCCACCGTTCTTCAAGACGTGCCAGCGCGTCATGGGCCGCGTTGGGTAGGGCTTCTGCCGCGTGCTGGCGCCGTGCGGAATAAAACCTGTGCACAAGTTCCGGATCGCGAGCAAATCCTTCGGGCGTTGCAACATCCTCGATCCGATGCTGCGACCACAGGCCTCCTTTATCGCGAAACGTGCCAAGCCCGCTTTCTGCTGAAATTCCTGCGCCGGTGAGGATCACGATTTTTTTCATCTCAGTATCTTTGCCCTCTGGTTTCAAATTGGTTCCAGCATTGATGACCTGCGCTCTGGTGCCTATCAAAACTATATATATTATTTTGAAGTGCCAAAAACAAAAGGGGGCTTCGTGGAAAGCGTATTGTTTGTTTGTCTTGGGAATATTTGTCGATCTCCTGCCGCGGAGGCGATATTTCGTGAAAGCTGTCCCAATATCCAATGCGATAGCGCGGGGACAGCTGGCTACCATGTCGGCAGTCCTCCCTATCCAGAGATGGCAAAGGCCGCCCGCGCGCGAGGAATTGACATGAGCGACTTGCGGGCACGGCAATTCTGCGCGGAGGATTTCCGGAACTTTGATTTGATCGTTGTAATGGATCAGGACAATCAGGAAAACGTCGAGTCCCTGCGCCCCGCGGGAGACCGGACACCGGTAGTTTTATTTGCACCGATGGCGGCGGGCTTTGATGTCGAGGCGGTACCGGATCCCTATTACACGCGGGACTTTGATGGATGCCTTGATCTGTTGGAGAGCGCAGCACAAGGATTGAAGCGCTATGTCACTCAGGCCGGGGTGTGAACGGGGATCCCGGGCACGGGTATTGACGGCATAAAAGCCAAACTGGGCGCCATGTCGTATGCGGGAAATCGCAGTCTGGGCGCGGGTGACGCGCCCAGGCGCGAGGATCACTCTTCGATGACGCGCAGTTGTCCGGCAAGCCAAGGCAGGCGGTTGATGGCTGGGGTGATCATCTGGCTCTGGGTCAGTCGACGCACCGTGCCTGCCACCTCAAGCGGGACAGTGTCCGGCCAATCGGACTGTGCAAAGAGTGAAATGCGACGCGAGAACCCGGCAAATGGGAGCGCGTATGCGTCGATGTCCTCATGGAAGCGCACGGCCCGCATGTAGCCCAGCGGAGTCGTAATGGCCCAACCGATCCGGCGTGCCACCATGGCCATCAGCGCAAGATGTGAGCCGATCTCGAAACGGTCGTCAAATTCCATCTTGTTGCGGCTGAGATGCGACTCGATCTGCTGCGAGATCAGCTGATCCCGCGCGTAGCGCAGCAGCGGCAGGTGATTGAGCTGGTTCCCGACATCGTCGGGATCGGTTATGCAGCCCCGCGGGGCCACCAGGATAAAGGGCTCTTCCACCAGCGGATATTCGGTCACACCTGTGCGAAGTTCGCCGGTTGATGCCGCAACGCCGATGTGCAGATCCTTTTCAGCCATGGCTCTATGGATGTCATGGCTGGAGGCTGTGACCATCTTGAAACGGCACTGCGTGAGACTGTCCGCCAGAATGGTCGCAAGGCGCGGTGTCAGGTCATTGTCAAAATCGTCAATCAACCCAATCGACAGCGCCGGCAAATGTGACAGATCCATCACGGTGAGTTCGCTTTGGGCGAGGCGCAGCTCGCTCAGGATCGCTTGGGTGCGCGACAGAAAGCTGCGTCCGGCAGAGGTCAGCACCATTGGGCGCCGTCCATGATCGACCAGATCCGATCCAAGCGCCTTTTCGAGATTTCGAAGTTGCTGACTCACGGCGGGCTGGCTGAGTCCGGTAATATCTGCAGCCTGCGCGACAGAACCCGATTTGGCCAAAGCTTCAAAAACTTCAAGCCCTCTGAGCGTGACGCCTTTCATAAGCATAGGTTAGCTCCCAAAAGTCCTATTAATTTCAAACTCCGTCACGCGATGCTTCTGCCGGGGGAGCGTCTGAACACTGAACAGCACAGGATTTCCCTGCGTATGAAACGATCTGCAATGTTTCTATTTTTATTTTATTAGTTTGAAAAGAGAAAAGTTCTCAAATTGTATCCGAGGCGGTGAGTTTTGCCTTTTTGAAAGAAAAAATGGTTAATTGCAGCGCGGATTAACCATTTTTTAACAGAGTTTCTGAGGTGGGGTCGGCGCGTTTATCCGCAGATGCGTTCGGCGTCCGTACCAAAGAGTTTGTAACGTTCCCACAGGCGGGCATCGCTGCGCCGGTCGGATTGGCGCACTTCCTGAGCGCGGTGGGGGTCTGCAAACCACTTGGCGACGGTGCGCTGCTCGGATTTGGTGAGCCGACGTTCTGCGACTTTCTGGATGCAGCGGCAGATCGTGGGCTCTGCGGCCTGGCGGTCGGAGTTGCGACAGGCGCGTTCGATCGTGCCGGCCTGCGCCGAGGGCGCAAAAACAAGCGTTGTGGACAGGCAGAGGCAGGCGGCGAGGGTCAGGCGGTACACGATGATCTTTCTCCGGTTGGCACGGTGAAACTCTCTAAAAATTTGACCAACTATTCCACATCTGAACAGGGCGTTTCAATGGGCTTGCAGCGGCCTTTGGTCTCTGGAATGCGCCAGCGCGGCGACCGGTCGCATCTTCGCGCCAATCCGGTGGGCAGTTGCGCATGATCCACCTTGACCAAAGGCGAAATCCCAATCATATGCGCATGCATGACAGAGCTCTCGAAAATCCGCAATTTTTCCATCGTCGCCCATATCGACCATGGTAAGTCCACGCTTGCAGACCGCCTCATCCAGTCGACGGGGACGGTGCAGGATCGTGACATGAAAGAGCAGTTGCTCGACGCCATGGACATCGAGCGTGAACGGGGCATCACCATCAAGGCGAACACCGTCCGCATCGACTACGAAGCCGATGACGGGGAACGCTATGTGCTGAACCTGATCGACACCCCCGGCCACGTCGACTTTGCCTATGAGGTGTCGCGGTCCATGCGCGCGGTTGAGGGCTCTTTGCTCGTTGTCGACTCCACCCAAGGGGTCGAGGCGCAGACCTTGGCGAATGTCTACCAGGCGATTGATGCGGACCACGAGATCGTTCCGGTTCTGAACAAGATCGACTTGCCGGCGGCCGATTGTGACCGTGTGGCAGAGCAGATCGAGGACGTGATCGGCATCGATGCAACCGATGCGATCCGAGTCTCGGCCAAAACCGGCATCGGCATCAAGGACACGCTTGAGGCCATCGTGAAACGTCTGCCCGCCCCGACAGGAGAGCGCAACGCGCCTCTGAAGGCGATGCTGGTGGACAGCTGGTACGACGCTTATCTGGGCGTGATCGTTCTGGTGCGCATCATGGACGGGGTCCTGAAGAAGGGCGACCAGATCAAGATGATGCAGACCAACGCGCGGTACGGTGTGGACCGGATCGGTGTATTCCGCCCTGCGATGCAGGTGGTGGACGAGCTTGGGCCGGGCGAGATCGGCTTTATCACTGCTTCGATCAAACAGGTGCGTGACACCAAGGTGGGCGATACCATCACCCACGACAAGAAAGGCGCAGAGACCGCATTGCCGGGCTTTAAGCCCTCTGTGCCCGTGGTGTTCTGTGGCCTGTTCCCGGTGGACAGCTCGGAATTCGAGGACCTGCGCGACGCGATTGAAAAGCTGGCGCTCAATGATGCGTCCTTCTCCTACGAGATGGAAACCTCCGCCGCGCTTGGGTTTGGTTTCCGTTGCGGCTTCCTTGGGCTTTTGCACCTTGAGGTAATCCGGGACCGGATCGAGCGAGAGTATAATATCGAGCTGATCACCACGGCACCGTCGGTTGTCTATCATATCTTCATGAAAGACGGGGAGATGCTTGAACTGCATAACCCGGCTGACATGCCCGACCTGTCCAAGGTGGATCATCTCGAAGAGCCGCGCATCAAGGCGACCATCCTGGTGCCGGATGAGTATCTCGGTGACGTGCTCAAGCTGTGTCAGGACCGCCGCGGCATTCAGCAGGACCTGTCCTATGCGGGCTCGCGGGCCATGGTGGTCTACGACCTGCCGCTCAACGAGGTGGTGTTTGACTTCTATGATCGTCTGAAATCGGTCACGAAAGGCTATGCGTCCTTTGATTACCAGATGATCGGCTATCGCGCGGACAATCTCGTAAAGATGTCGGTGCTGGTGAATGACGAACCTGTGGATGCGCTCTCGACCATGGTTCATCGCGACCGTGCCGAGCAGCGGGGCCGCGCCATGTGTGAAAAGCTCAAGGACCTGATCCCGCGCCACATGTTCAAGATTCCGATCCAGGCCGCGATTGGTGGCAAGGTGATCGCGCGCGAGACGCTCTCGGCCCTGCGCAAGGATGTGACCGCAAAATGTTACGGCGGCGACGCCACCCGAAAACGCAAGCTCCTTGAAAAGCAAAAAGCCGGTAAGAAGAAGATGCGCCAGTTCGGCCGGGTTGAAATCCCGCAAGAGGCGTTTATCTCCGCGCTCAAGATGGACGACTGAACAAAAGGCCTCCCCTCGCGGGAGGTCTTTTTGATTGAGAGAGGGGGCTGGAAACAGCGGTCATCGCGCCAGCCCTGCTTGCATTTCGGTCCGACGCAGGTGCAATGTCGCGCCGACTTAGATTTCCAGAACGAGGTGAAGCATGATCCCGGTCAAAGGTGTCGCAGGGCAAAACGTGGCTGTGCTGGGGCTTGGGCGCTCGGGGCTCTCTGCGGCGCGGGCCTTGCGCGAAGGCGGGGCAGAGGCGATCTGTTGGGACGATAACCCCGCTGCACGCGCCACTGCCGAGGCAGAGGGCTTCACCTGTCGTGAATTGACCAAGCAGGGCGCATTCGATGGCATCTCCGCCCTCATCGTGTCGCCCGGGATTGCGCATCTTTACCCGAAACCCAATCCGGTTATCCGGGCTGCCCTGGTGGCGGGTGTGCCGGTGGATAATGACATTGGCCTGTTCTTCCGCTCTGTTGCGACCTCGGAGTGGGACGAGTTTGACACCGCGCCGAAGGTGATTGCCGTAACGGGCTCAAACGGCAAATCGACGACGGTTGCCTTGCTGCACCACATTCTTGAACATGTCGGGCGCAACAGTCAGATGGCGGGCAATATCGGGCGCGGGGTGCTGGACATCGACCCACCCGTGGACGGTGGTGTCGTGGTGCTGGAGCTCTCCTCCTATCAAACCGATCTGGCGCGCGCGCTCACACCGGATGTCGCGGTCTTCACCAATCTGACGCCGGATCATCTGGACCGTCACGCTGGAATGGGGGGGTATTTTGCGGCCAAGCGGCGCCTTTTTGCAGAGGGTGGCCCGGATCGCGCGGTCATCGGAGTTGATGAGGACGAGGGGCTTTTCCTTGCAGGGCAACTGAGCGAAGGCGAGAGCGATGATCGCGTGATCCGCATCTCAGCGCGCCAGAAGCTCTCGGGCGGGGCAGGGTGGACCGTCTTTGCTCGCAAGGGGTTCTTGTCGGAGTATCGCAAGGGGCGGCAGGCCGGCTCGATTGATCTTCGCGACATTCCCGGTCTGCCCGGAGCGCATAACCATCAGAACGCCTGCGCGGCCTACGCTGCAGCCCGTACGCTTGGGCTGGCGCCGCGGGTGATCGAGGCGGCGATGCGGACCTATCCGGGGCTGCCGCACCGCAGCCAGCGCATCGCGGAGGCGGATGGGGTATCTTATGTCAATGACAGCAAGGCCACCAACGTCGACAGCGCCGCCAAGGCGCTGAGCGCGTTCAAAAATATCCGCTGGATCTGCGGCGGCTTGGAAAAGGAAGGCGGGCTTGAGGCGCTGAAAGGTGCCACGGATGATGTGCTCAAGGCCTATGTGATCGGCCGCGAGGCGGCGCAATTTGCCATGCAGCTCGATGTGGAGGCCGAGGTCTGCACCACCATGGCGCAAGCTGTCTCGCGTGCCATGGCCGAGGCCGGCCCGGGGGAGACAGTGCTTCTGGCCCCTGCGGCGGCGAGCTTTGATCAATACGACAGTTTTGAAAAACGCGGTGAGGATTTTATCGCTGAGGTCACGGCGCGCCTGAACGGCTAGACGTCTCAGCCCCGAATGGCGGTGCCTGCGGCGTGGCCCGACGCCCAGGCCCACTGGAAGTTATAGCCGCCGAGCCAGCCGGTCACGTCCACCGCTTCGCCGATTACATAGAGGCCGGGCTGCGCCTTGGCCTCCATCGAGCGCGACGACAGTGCATCGGTGTCGATCCCGCCCAGCGTCACTTCGGCGGTGCGATAGCCCTCGGTGCCGGTGGGCTTCAGTCGCCAACTGTGCAGCCGCGCGCAGAGGGCTTCGAGCGCTGCATCGGACTGATCGGCCAAACGCCCCCTGAGGCTGCCGTCCTGCGCCAGCTCCTCCACCAACCGTGCAGGCAGGTGGCGCGCCAGTTCGGTTGTCAGATCCTTGCGCCCGCTTTCCTGACGTTGCGCGCGCAGGGCCGAAAAAAGATCCAGTTCCGGCAGCAGGTGGACCAAGATGTCCTCTCCTTCGCGCCAATAGCTCGAGATCTGCAGAACCGCCGGTCCAGAGAGGCCCCGATGGGTGAAGAGCAGCGCCTCGTCAAAACTGGCCGCAGTATTGGAGAGCCGTGCGGGCACCGAGACCCCGGCCAAAGGTTTGAAACGCCCCTCGCCAAAGGTGAGGGGAACAAGCCCGGGGCGGGTCTCAAGGACGGGCAGCCCAAACTGCCCCGCGATGTCATAGGCAAGACCCGTCGCGCCCATCTTGGGGATCGATTTGCCACCGGTTGCCAGCACGAGGTTCTGAGCCGTGATCGTCACGGGCTTGCCCTCGCGCTCGAGGCGGACGGTGTATCCGTCACGGCCATGCACCACATCCGCGACCGAGGTCTGCAACCACAGGTCAGCCCCGGCGTCGCGCAATTCTTTGACCAGCATCGCGACGATCTGGCGTGCGGAGTCATCGCAAAAGAGCTGGCCAAGCGTTTTTTCATGCCACGCGATGCCATGACGGCCCACGAGGTCAATGAAATCCCATTGCGTGTAGCGGGCCAGCGCAGATTTACAGAAATGCGGGTTCTGCGAGATGTAATTCTCGGGTGCGGCATACATATTGGTAAAATTGCAGCGCCCGCCGCCGGAGATGCGGATCTTCTCTCCGGGGGACTTGGCGTGGTCCACCACGAGGCAATCGCCCCCTGCATGGGCTGCACACATCATGCCAGCCGCGCCGGCGCCGAGAATCAAGGTTTTTATCCGCATGGGGCGCATCGACCACGAAAGCGCGCACCGCGCAAGGCGCAGCAACAGATGCCATTCGGACCGATGCGCCTCGCAATTGGGGCATTTTCCCGCCCAGCAAGGCCGGAAGATGCTGGCCTGATCGTGTCAATCACGGTACACTTTGACTAATAAGTTCCAAAACCGGGACACATTGAGGCAAAACAGGCCCCTCATTTTGGGGTCCAACAAAGGCAGTGAACCCATGACTGAGATGGTCTATGGCGCGCTTCCCGCGCAAGAGGGGGAGCCGATCCTCCCGAAATGGTGGCGGACACTGGACAAGTGGACGATGACTTTCATCGTTACCCTGTTTGTGATCGGCTTGCTTTTGGGGCTTGCGGCTTCGGTCCCGCTGGCGGCGCGCAACGGGTTTGACAACTTCCACTATGTGCAGCGACAGGCCTTCTTTGGGAGCACGGCGCTGGTGGCGATGGTGCTCACGTCTATGATGTCACCCACCTTGGTGCGCAGGTTGGCGGTCATCGGGTTTATCTTTGCCTTTGTGGCGCTTGCCTTCCTGCCGATCTTTGGCACGGACTTCGGCAAAGGCGCAGTGCGCTGGTACAGTCTGGGCTTTGCCTCGGTACAGCCGTCGGAATTCCTGAAGCCCGGTTTTGTGGTGCTGGCCGCATGGATGATTGCCGCCAGCCAACAGATCTATGGGCCGCCGGGCACGCTGTTGTCCTTTGGTCTCTGCATGGCGGTGGTGATGCTTTTGGTGATGCAGCCCGACTTTGGTCAGGCCTGCCTCATTCTCTTTGGTTGGGGGGTCATGTATTTTGTCGCGGGCGCGCCGATGCTGTTGCTTGTGGGGATGGCCGGGGTTGTCATTATCGGCGGCGTCATCGCCTATTCCAACTCAGAGCACTTCGCCCGCCGCATCGATGGCTTCCTGAGCCCTGATCTCGACCCCACCACGCAGCTTGGCTATGCGACCAATGCGATCCGCGAGGGCGGATTGTTTGGTGTCGGCGTCGGCGAGGGGCAGGTGAAATGGTCGCTGCCGGATGCGCATACCGATTTCATCATTGCTGTAGCTGCCGAGGAATACGGGCTGGTGCTCGTCTCCATCATCATCTTCCTCTATGCGATGATCGTTGTGCGCTCGCTGTTCCGCCTGATGCGCGAGCGGGACACATTCATCCGCCTTGCCGGTGCGGGGCTTGCCTGCACTTTTGGGGTTCAGGCGATGATCAACATGGGCGTTGCGGTGCGTCTTCTGCCTGCGAAAGGCATGACTTTGCCGTTCGTGAGCTACGGTGGCTCCTCCCTCATTGCAGGCGGCATCGCGATGGGTATGCTCCTGGCCTTCACACGGACCCGACCTCAGGGCGAAATCGCGGACGCATTGCGCGGACGCGGGCGCGGCTGAGCATGGTGGTCCGGTCAACGGACAAGAAGACGAAGGCAGGCACGAGATGACACAGAAACTGCTCCTGATGGCGGCAGGCGGCACCGGGGGGCATATGTTCCCCGCGCAGGCCTTGGCCGAGGCGATGCTGCGCAAGGGCTGGCGGGTGAAGCTCTCGACGGACCCGCGCGGTGCACGCTACACGGGCGGCTTTCCTCATATGACCGAGATCACGGAGGTCTCCTCGGCGACATTTGCGCGAGGCGGGCTGCTGGCAAAGGCCATGGTCGCGCCGCGGATCGCCGCCGGCGTTGCGTCTATGGCGATGCAGATGCGCCGCGACCGGCCCGATGTGGTGATCGGCTTTGGCGGCTATCCGTCCATTCCGGCACTCGGGGCAGCGACGCTTCTGGGACTGCCGCGCATGATCCACGAGCAAAACGGCGTGCTTGGCAAAGTGAACCAGAAATTTGCAACCCGCGTGGCCGAAGTGGCCTGCGGCGTCTGGCCCACGGACTTACCCGCAGGTGCCGAGGGTATTCATGTCGGCAATCCGGTGCGGGCCGCCGTTCTGGAGCGCCAGGGCGCGCCCTATATCCCGCCCGGCGATTATCCGATGTCGCTTCTGGTGATGGGCGGCAGCCAGGGCGCGCGTATCCTGTCGGATGTGGTTCCCGGAGCCATCGCGGCGCTGCCCGAGACCTTGCGCCGCCATCTGCGCGTCAGCCATCAGGCCCGCGAAGAGGATATGGCACGGGTTGCGCAGTTTTATGCCGACGCAGGAATTGATGCCGAGGTCCAGACCTTCTTTGCCGATGTGCCGTCGCGGATCTCCGAGGCGCAGCTGGTGATCTCGCGCTCCGGGGCGTCCTCGATTGCGGATATTTCGGTGATCGGCCGTCCGTCGATCCTGATCCCGCTGGCCACGGCCGCAGGCGACCATCAAACCGCGAATACCCGAGGGCTGGTTGAGGCCGGAGGCGCGATCCGTATTCCCGAGAGCGCCCTTGACACCACCTCGCTTGCAGAGCAAATCGCCGCAGTCCTGACCAATGCCGAAGGGGCCACGCAGATGGCCCATGCCGCTTTGAGCACAGGCATTCCAGATGCCACGGAACGTCTTGTGGCGCGTGTTGAACATTTGTCCGAGGAAGCTGCCCCATGACCCCTGCCACCAAACTGCCCGGCGACGTCGGCCCGATCCATTTTGTCGGTATTGGCGGCATCGGGATGTCTGGCATCGCCGAGGTGCTTTTGAACCTTGGCTATGTGGTGCAGGGCTCGGATCTCAAGTCCTCCAGGATCACCCAGCGGCTCGAACGCCTTGGCGCAACGATTTTTGAAGGCCAGCGCGCCGAGAACCTCGAAGATGCCGAGGTCGTGGTGATCTCGTCCGCGATCAAACCCGGCAACGCCGAACTCGACGAAGCCCGCTTGCGTGGCTTGCCGGTGGTGCGCCGCGCTGAAATGCTGGCCGAGCTCATGCGGCTCAAGTCCAATATTGCCATTGGCGGCACCCACGGCAAAACCACCACCACCACCATGATGGCAGAGCTGATGGTGGCGGGTGGCTTTGATCCGACCGTTGTGAACGGAGGCATCATTCATGCCTATGGGT
The DNA here is from genome assembly GCF_000014065.1 of Ruegeria sp. TM1040. NCBI lineage: Bacteria > Pseudomonadati > Pseudomonadota > Alphaproteobacteria > Rhodobacterales > Roseobacteraceae > Ruegeria > Ruegeria sp. TM1040. The sequence continues at coordinate 731,768 of NC_008044.1, forward strand.
CGAACGCGCGGATGGGGCAGGGCGAATGGATGGTGGTGGAGGCCGACGAGAGTGACGGCACCTTCAACCGTCTGCCTGCCACGATCGCGGTTGTGACCAATATCGACCCCGAGCACATGGAGCATTGGGGCGACTTTGATCGCCTGCGCGACGGATTTTATGAATTTGTCTCCAACCTTCCGTTCTATGGTCTCGCGGTATGCTGTACCGACCACGCCGAAGTACAGGCGCTTGTTGGCCGGATCACCGATCGCCGCGTTGTCACCTACGGGTTCAACGCGCAGGCTGACGTGCGCGCGGTGAACCTCACCTACAAAGGAGGCGTGGCGCATTTCGACATCCTGCTGCAGGCTGAGGGTCAAAAAATCGAAGGCTGTACGCTGCCGATGCCTGGGGATCACAATGTCTCCAACGCGCTCTCTGCGGTGGCCGTCTGTCGTCACCTCGGCATGAAGCGCGAAGAGATCCGCACAGCCCTTGCCGCCTTTGGTGGGGTCAATCGTCGCTTTACCAAAGTGGGCGAAGTGGATGGTGTCACCATCATTGATGATTACGGCCATCACCCGGTGGAAATTGCCGCCGTCCTCAAAGCTGCGCGACAAGCCATCGGCACCGAGGGCGAGGGGCGCGTGATCGCCGTCCACCAGCCGCACCGCTATTCGAGGCTCTCCAACCTCTTTGACGATTTCTGCGCCTGTTTCAATGACGCCGATGTCGTGGCCATAGCCGAGGTGTTTGCCGCCGGCGAAGATCCCATCGAAGGTGCGAGCCGCGACGATCTGGTGGCAGGGTTGATCCGGCATGGTCATCGCCATGCCCGCGCGATCCTCAACGAAGATGACCTGCTGCGCCTCGTGCGTGAACAGACGCGCCCCGGTGACATGGTGGTGTGCCTTGGTGCAGGGACGATTTCGGCATGGGCAAACGGATTGCCCGAGAGGCTTCGGGGGTGAACCCGGGCGCCCTCCTGCCCCGGATGGCACAGGGTGGCGAGGCTGTCTGCGGTCCGCGCCCGTGCCGTATGGTCCGACATTGCGCCGACCAGACGGTAAGCGAAGCGCCGCGCTGCGGCGCCCAGTGCTGGAATTACGGCGGTGGCAACGGGTGGAGGGCCATTTGATGAATATCTCCCTGATCCTTGCGTGCATTTGGATCTTGGTCGCCAATGTGCTGGCGCTCATACCCTCGCGCGACAATCACTGGACACGCGCTTATGTACTGATCGCGATCGGCATACCGCTGTTGGGCTATGTGACATATGAAAACGGCCCCTGGTGGGGGCTGGCGATGCTGGTGGCCGGTATGTCGATCCTACGCTGGCCCGTGATTTACCTGTTGCGCTGGATGCGACGCGGCTAGGCGAGTGATGCTCGATCTCAGCGCGCTTGCCGCGCGGGCCTGCACGGGAATGTCGTTCTGAAGGCGCCCGAGATCGGACAGAGGGGTTTTCCTCGCAATGGGCATGGCCTAAACCCTCGGGGAAACCACAAGCGAGCCATCATGACCGACCTTCCTGCTGTGCGCGGGCGCCTGACGCCGAACCGAGACCTTTCCGATCTGACTTGGCTGCGTGTCGGAGGTCCAGCGGATTACCTGTTCCAGCCAGCCGATCTGGAGGATCTGCAAGAATTCCTGCGGAATCTACCGGCAGATATGGACGTCTTTCCCATGGGCGTTGGCTCCAATCTGATTGTGCGTGATGGCGGGTTGCGTTCGGTGGTGATCCGTCTTGGGCGCGGCTTCAACGGGATCGAGGTCGACGGCGACACGGTGACTGCGGGCGCGGCGGCGCTTGATGCACATGTGGCACGAAAATCGGCCGAGGCAGGAGTGGACCTGACGTTTCTGCGCACGATCCCCGGCAGTATTGGCGGCGCCGTGCGAATGAACGCGGGGTGCTATGGTTCGTATGTGGCGGATGTCTTTATGTCCGCGCAGGTGGTGCTGCGGGACGGCAGCCTTGCGACGCTTTCGGCAGAGGATCTGCAGTTCAAGTACCGCCAGACCGAGCTGGCGCCCGGCGCAGTTCTCGTGTCCGCAACGCTGCGAGGCCCCAAGGGGGACCCGGATGCCCTGGCGGCGCGCATGGAGGACCAGCTGCGCAAACGCGACGAGACCCAGCCGACAAAGGAACGCTCTGCGGGGTCCACCTTCCGCAACCCGGCGGGGTTCTCGTCCACTGGCAAGGCGGATGATGTCATGGATCTCAAGGCCTGGAAGGTGATTGACAACGCAGGCTTGCGCGGTGCCACCCTTGGAGGGGCGCAGATGAGTGAAAAACATTCCAACTTCATGATTAACGCCGGTGGCGCAACCGCCGCCGATCTGGAAGGATTGGGCGAAAATGTGCGAAAAAAGGTTTACGCGGACTCAGGCATTTGGCTAGAATGGGAAATCATGCGTGTGGGCGATCCTAAGCGGTCGTGACCCTCGAAAACTCAAGTCAATTCATGAATTTGGGCCGATCAGCGGAATGTCTGATCCGGCTCGGTGGAGCGATCTGAGCAGGGGCATGGTCGTTTGGCTGCTCAACTGGCAGGTCACTTTGGTTAATGAAGCGGTAACGCTTTTGTCATAACTTGGACCACGTCAACGCCAGCATCTCGGTGCGCGCAGACAGGACACTACTGCAAAGGGGAGCAGGCCCCCGATGCTAAGACAGACAAATTGCTGTGCGGGAGCCGGAAAACCGACCCCGTTATAATGATAAAATGGGCGAAAATGCCCGGGTACAATTGAGGCAGTGATCGTGGGTGGAGCGAGCGGAACACTCCCGAAGGTTGCGATGTTGATGGGTGGCCCCTCGGCCGAGCGCGAGGTGTCTTTGTCGACGGGGCGCGAATGCGCCCGCGCACTCAGAGGACAGGGCTACGAGGTGGTCGAGGTCGATGCAGGCCCCGACCTTGTAGCGCAACTCAATGACATCAAACCGGATGTGGCTTTCAACGCTCTGCATGGGCGTTGGGGAGAAGACGGGTGTGTGCAGGGGCTTCTTGAGTGGCTGCGCATCCCCTACACCCATTCCGGCGTGCTGGCCTCTGCACTGGCGATGGACAAGGAGCGCTCCAAGGCGGCCTATCGTACCGCAGGCCTGCCGGTGGTCGACAGTGTGATCGCCGCCAAAGCAGACGTGATGGCCCGCCATGTGATCGCGCCGCCCTATGTGGTGAAGCCTAATAATGAGGGTTCGTCGGTTGGCATTTACATCGTTCACGAGGCCACCAACAGCCCGCCGCAGCTCTCTGAAGAGATGCCTGCACAGGTGATGGTCGAGGCCTATGCGCCTGGTCGCGAGATGACAGTGACCGTGATGGGGGATCGCGCGCTCTGTGTGACCGACATCCTCACCGATGGCTGGTACGACTATGAGGCCAAATATGCCACGGGTGGCTCGCGCCATGTATTGCCTGCCGAGATCCCGGACGAAATCGCCGATCTATGCCATGATTACGCCCTGCGCGCCCATCAGGTGCTTGGGTGTCGCGGGATTTCGCGTACGGATTTTCGCTGGGATGAGGCGCGCGGCGCTGATGGGCTGGTGCTGCTTGAAACCAACACGCAACCGGGGATGACGCCGACCTCGTTATCGCCTGAACAGGCCGAGCATGTTGGTCTCACATTCGGGCAACTGTGCGCCTGGTTGGTGGAGGACGCGTCATGCGAGCGCTGACCTCTCGTTTGTCCCGCAGCCGCGCAGGTGAAAGCAAAGCTGACCCAGCGCCTTCACGATTGAAATACCGGATCCAGCGCTGGATGTTGACGCCGGGCATTCGAACCGGTTTGCGGGTGGGGCTTCCGCTCGGGGTTCTTTTTATCGCTGCCGGGAGTTATCTGGCCAGCGAGACCCGCCGCGATCATCTGATGGCTCTTTATAATGAGGCCCGCGCCTCCTTTGAGACCCGTCCGGAATTCATGGTCAACGTCATGGCAATCGACGGCGCGGGCGAAAGTGTGGCGACCGATATTCGCGAGGTGACCTCGCTGGATCTTCCGGTCAGTTCCTTTGATCTTGATCTGGCGGCCATTCGCGATCTGATCGTGGGGCTTGATCCTGTGAAAACCGCATCGGTGCGGATCCGGCCCGGAGGGATCCTGCAGGTTGATGTGGAAGAGCGCGAACCAGCAATTGTCTGGCGCAGCCGCGATGGGCTGGCGCTGCTGGATGAGACCGGTGCATTTGTGGCCGAGCTTGGCCAGCGCAGCCTGCATCCGGATCTGCCGCTGATCGCTGGGCGGGGGGCGGATGAACGCGCTCCCGAGGCACTGCGCCTTTTTGCGGCCGCGCGCCCGCTAGGCAGTCGTTTGCGCGGCATCGTGCGTATCGGCGAGCGCCGCTGGGACGTGGTTCTGGACCGTGGCCAGCGTATTCAGCTGCCTGTAAAGCGCCCTGTCGCGGCGCTTGAGCGGGTAATCGCGGTCAGCGAAGTCAAAGATCTGTTGGAACGGGATGTCGCAGTCGTGGATCTGCGCCTGCCCACGCGTCTAACCGTTAGAATGAACGCGCCAGCCGTAGAGGACTGGTGGCGCATCCGTCAATTGAATGAGAGCTCCTATTGATATGACAGACCTGTATCAATCCCAACGTGCGATGCGGCAAATGCGCCGCCAGGCGATGCAACGCGGTGTGGTGGCCATTCTGGATGTGGGCAGTTCCAAGATATCCTGCTTGGTACTGAGGTTTGATGGCGTCACGCGCCTGAGCGAAGACAATTCGATCGGGTCTCTTGCGGGGCAGTCGGGTTTTCGCGTGATTGGCGCGGCGACGACCCGTTCGCGCGGGGTGCAGTTTGGCGAAGTCTGCGCCATGCAGGAAACCGAGCGCGCCATTCGCACCGCCGTGCAGGCGGCGCAAAAGATGGCTGAAGTCCGGGTTGACCATGTGATCGCTTGTTTCGCCGGCGCACTGCCGCGGTCTTATGGGCTTGATGCCACGGTGGAACTCGAAGGGCAGGAAGTCACCGAGAATGAGATCGCACGTGTGCTGGCGGCCTGCGAAGTGCCGGAATACGGCGCCGGGCGCGAGGTTTTGCACGCGCAACCTGTGAACTTCGCGCTCGACAACCGATCTGGTCTTGAAGACCCGCGCGGCCAGATGGGGCAGGCGCTCTCTGTTGATATGCATATGCTCACGGTCGAAGCTGCCGCCATCCAGAACCTGGTGCGCTGTGTGCAGCGCTGCGATCTGGAACTGGCGGGGATTGCCTCTTCGGCCTATGTCTCGGGGATCTCAGCCCTTGTGGAAGATGAGCAAGAACTCGGCGCGGCCTGCATCGACATGGGGGGCGGCACCACTTCGGTGTCGATCTTCATGAAGAAACACATGATCTATGCCGATGCGGTGCGCATGGGGGGGGATCACGTTACCAGTGATATTTCCATGGGGCTCGGCGTGCCCACAGCAACTGCCGAGCGGATCAAGACCATGTCTGGCGGCGTACATGCGACTGGTGCGGATGATCGCGACATGATCGACATCGGCGGCGAGACAGGCGATTGGGAGCGGGATCGCCGCACCGTTAGCCGGGCGGAGCTCATTGGGATCATGCGTCCCCGCGTCGAGGAAATCCTGGAAGAAGTGCGCGTCCGTCTCGATGCCGCCGGATTCGACCATCTGCCGAGCCAGCAAATCGTGCTGACCGGCGGCTCCAGCCAGATCCTCGGGCTTGATGGTCTTGCAAGCCGCATACTCGGCCAGCAAGTGCGCCTTGGGCGACCGATGCGTGTGCATGGTCTGCCGCAGGCTGTGACCGGGCCGGGCTTTGCCTCTGCCGTCGGCATGTGTCTGTTTGCAGCGCATCCGCAGGACGAGTGGTGGGATTTCGACGCGCCGGTGGACCGGATGGCTGGCGGCTCGATGCGCCGCGTCGTGCGTTGGTTTAAGGACAACTGGTGATCTGCGCGGCGCTCGGCAAACCTTTGCCGATTGCCGCGGGCCTCCACAAAGTTATGCACAGGTTTCCCACAGCTTCTCCACAATGGCCGTGACAGGCCTCCGAGGATCAGTTATATCTACCCTAAACACGCTGAAAATCAGCGACGTGCGAGGCCGAGCAGAGGATCTCCGCAATCTGAATTCAAGGCTCCGAACCGCCCGCAGTCCGCGCGCGGGGTGATGTCCTGTTGTGTTTCAGGTTGCCGCGTTACACCATATCTCGCCAGAAGGGCGATATTCGGCAAGTTCCCACGCCTTTTGACCCATATTTTGTGGGCGAATGCGCTTTTGGGGATGACGAGACTCACGCGTCGCGGTAGGATTAAGGCAGAAGAGTGACAATCGACGCCCTTGCGGGAGGGCTAAAAACACAGGCGGAAAAAGCATGACCCTGAACCTTTCGATGCCCGGACAAGAAGAGCTGAGCCCCAAGATCACCGTCTTTGGGGTTGGTGGTGCGGGCGGGAACGCCGTCAACAACATGATCGCCAAGCAGCTCGAGGGTGTGGATTTTGTTGTTGCCAACACCGACGCACAGGCGTTGCAGCAAAACGCAGCCAAAAACCGGGTGCAGCTCGGCGTCAAGGTGACCGAAGGCCTTGGCGCAGGTGCACGCCCCTCGGTCGGCTCTGCTGCCGCTGAGGAAAGCATTGAGCAGATCGTTGACCATCTCGCGGGCGCGCACATGTGCTTTATCACCGCTGGCATGGGCGGGGGCACCGGAACCGGCGCCGCCCCGATCATCGCGCAGGCCGCGCGTGAGCTTGGTGTGCTGACCGTCGGGGTTGTCACTAAGCCGTTCCAGTTCGAAGGCGCCAAGCGGATGCGCCAGGCCGAAGAGGGCGTCGAGAGCCTTCAGAAGGTTGTTGATACGCTTATCATCATTCCGAACCAGAACCTGTTCCGTCTGGCCAATGAGAAGACCACCTTCACCGAAGCCTTCTCTATGGCGGACGATGTGCTTTATCAGGGTGTCAAAGGCGTGACCGACCTGATGGTGCGTCCGGGCCTCATCAACCTCGACTTTGCGGATGTACGTGCCGTGATGGACGAGATGGGCAAAGCGATGATGGGCACTGGTGAGGCCGAGGGCGAAGATCGCGCCATCCAGGCCGCCGAAAAAGCCATCGCCAACCCGCTGCTGGACGAAATCAGTCTCAAGGGCGCCAAGGGCGTGCTCATCAACATCACCGGTGCGCATGATCTGACCCTGTTTGAACTGGACGAAGCGGCCAACCGCATTCGCGAAGAAGTTGATCCCAACGCCAACATCATCGTGGGCTCCACGCTCGACACCGAGATGGAAGGCAAGATGCGCGTCTCCGTGGTTGCAACCGGGATTGATGCGTCTGAGGATGCCAATGAGGTGCCGGTCCCGCGTCGCCCGATGTCCGCGCCGCTGACCAAAACCGTGAGCGTCGAAGAAAATCGTCAGGCGCCGCTTGAACTCACTGAGCAGGTAGACGCTCCGACGCCCGTCGCCGCGCAAGCCGGTGCAGGCCAGGAACCTTCGTTGTTTTCCGAGTTTGACGCTGATGAAGGCGCTGCAAGCGACGATGTGATCGAGGACACCAACGAAGCTGCAGATGCCAATGATGGCCTGCCGCCCCCGGCGTACCAGCCGCAGGCACAGCAGCCCGCACCTCAGCCGCAACCGCAGCCTGCACAACCGGCTGTGACCCAGGCCGAAGTCTTTGTGGCACCGCGCGCCCCGGCTCCGGGCACCCCGTCGCAGGATGCCATCGTGCGCCTGCGTGAGGCGGCACAGCGCCACCAGGCCTCGCAGCAACCGCAGCGCCCGGCACAGCAACCCGCCGCAGCGGCGCCGCAGCAAGAGCGTCGCAGCGCAGAAGCGCAGGAGCAGCGCCGTTTCGGCCTGAACTCGCTGATCAACCGGATGACTGGCCACCCGCAAGAGACGTCGCAAAACCGTCCTCAAGCGGCGCAACGGGTCCAGCCCAGCATGCAGAGCGCACAGCCGCAGCAGGCTGAGCAGCCCCATGACGAGGATCAAGAGCGCATCGAAATCCCGGCATTCCTGCGCCGTCAAGCCAACTGATCGGTCATAAATCACACCCAAAGAGACCGCCGAGAGGCGGTCTTTTTTTGTTTTGTTTCAAATGAGTAGAGTGGCTTCGGCGGGGTTTTGCCAAGTTGTAATATTCATGTTTCATTCGGTTACAAAGATTGAATTGAGGCTCGCGGCAGGAGCGCTTAGGTGTACCGGCGAGACGGTCCCTCAGGGCCGAAGCTATCCATGAGGCACATTGTGCAGAATACGCTCAAAGCAGCAGTCACCTTTGAAGGCACCGGCCTGCATTCTGGCAAACCGGCCAAGATGGTTGTGCATCCGGCTCCGGCTGGTCACGGCATCACCTTCGTGCGTGTGGACATTGCTCTGGGCAATACCCTCATTCCGGCACGCTGGGATATGGTGGAGCGCACCGCGCTCTGCACCCGCCTCGTAAACGGGGCCGGGGTATCCGTGTCGACGGTCGAGCACATCATGGCAGCGCTTGCAGGCTGTGGTGTTCACAATGCACGTGTGGAGATCGACGGGCCCGAAGTTCCGATCATGGACGGCTCCTCGGCAGAGTTTGTGCGTGAGATCATGGCCACGGGTATTCAGCGCCTTGGCGTCCCCGTGCGCGCCTGGAAAGTGCTGAAGCCGGTTATGGTTGAAACCGAAGATGCGCGCGCGACATTGCTGCCCTGCGATCGACTAAAAATCTCCTTTGATATCGACTTTGCGGAAGAAGGTATTGGCCATCAGAGCCGTGAGCTGGATCTGCGCAACGGTACCTTCGCGCGCGAACTTTGCGACAGCCGCACCTTCTGCCGCCGCGCAGATGTCGAGACGATGCAGGCCAACGGTCTTGCGCTTGGTGGTGTGCCGGGCGAAAACGCGGTCGTGTTTGATGGCCCCACCGTGCATGCAGGGTCCGGCCTTCGCCATCCTGATGAGCCTGTGCGTCACAAGATGCTGGATGCGCTTGGTGATCTTGCATTGGCGGGCGCGCCGATCTTTGGTCACTATGTTGGTGAACGGGCAGGGCACTCGCTCACCAATACGCTTCTTCGTGCGCTTTTTGACACCCCTGGCGCAGTGCGCGAAGTCACCTGCGACCCGATCATGACCGCGCGCCTGCCTGGTCAGGGGCTCGTCTGGTCCGAAATCCCCGCGCAGGTGCGCCGCGTCGCCTGATCCGCGCGGGCCTCATTTAGCGCGCCGCGAAACGGTCGAGTGCTCTTGGAAACGGTCGATGACATCGGCCGTTTTTTGCATTTCCGCTGCATCCTGAGCCGTCCCGTTGCAGGGCATCTGCCAGAAGTTTGGGGTACCTGAACAGGTATGCAGACTTGACCCTCGGCCGCTTTCTCTGCCAATTGAACATCAACAGTGCGAAAGGCGTTTTGCACATCATATGAATGTGCTAGACCGTGGCGACGCTGTCGCCCACACGAGGGGTCGAACGGCCTCGCCCGCGCCAAGACGCAGGCGAAAGACGCGGTCGCAAGGCTGTAAACGAGACGGTGAAGTGAGGCAGGAATGATCGGCATCAGGGCAGCAGCCAAAGGGATCGGAGTGGTCGCGCTGATGGCGACCCTTGCCGCATGCGGCGGCGCGGATGGGGATGCGCAGCGGTCGTCTTTGGATCTTGAAGGGTTCTCGCCCGCCCAGATTTACGAGCGCGGCGAATTCGAACTGGCCCGCAGTCGTGAAAAAGATGCGGCCTATTTCTTTTCCGAGGTCGAGCGGCTCTATCCCTATTCCGAATGGGCCAAGCAGTCCCTGATCATGCAGGCCTTCACCTACCATCAGGCCGAAGACTACGAGAACAGCCGTTCCGCCGCGCAGCGCTATATTGACTTTTATCCGACAGATGCTGATGCCGCCTATGCGCAGTATCTTCTCGCCCTGAGCTACTATGACCAGATTGACGAAGTCGGGCGTGATCAGGGGCTGACCTTCCAGGCTCTGCAAGCGCTGCGGACCGTAATCGAGGTCTATCCCGAGAGCGAATATGCCAGCTCTGCCATCCTCAAGTTTGATCTCGCCTTTGACCACCTTGCGGGCAAAGAAATGGAAATCGGTCGCTATTATCTGAAACGCCAGCACTATTCGGCAGCGATCAACCGCTTCCGTGTGGTGGTGGAAGATTTCCAGACAACGTCCCACACGGCAGAGGCGCTCTATCGCCTGATCGAGGCGTATCTGTCGCTTGGTCTCACGGATGAGGCGCAGTCTGCTGGCGCGATCCTCGGTCATAACTTCCAGTCGACTGATTGGTACGAGGATGGCTATCGGTTGCTGACCGCTCAGGGGTTGAAGCTCAAGGATCGCGGCAACAACTGGCTTGCCAAGATCTATCGTCAGTCGATCAAGGGCCAATGGCTCTGACGCACAACAGGACAGCGCATTTGACTCCGGGCGGCGGACTGCGCCGCGCGGATGGCGCTCAACACGGGGCATCTAGATGCTGCGCGCGCTTGATATTCGCGACCTTCTGATCATCGACCATCTGGAGCTGTCGTTCCAGCCGGGTCTGAACGTGCTGACCGGGGAAACCGGCGCCGGTAAATCCATCCTTCTTGACTCTCTGGGCTTTGTGCTGGGCTGGCGCGGGCGGGCCGCTCTGGTGCGGCAAGGGGCGGATCAGGGCGAGGTCGTGGCCGAGTTCGATCTGCCGGAAGGGCACGCGGCGCGTGCGGTACTCGAGGAAGCAGGGCTGCCGGTCTCTGACACATTGCTGCTGCGACGCGTGAACACGTCAGATGGGCGCAAGACCGCCTGGGTGAATGATCGACGCTGCTCTGGCGAAGTTCTGCGGGCGCTCTCGGACACATTGCTGGAGCTGCATGGTCAGCACGACGATCGAGGTCTGCTGAACCCGCGTGGCCACCGGGCGATGCTGGATGACTTTGCCAATGTTCAGGCGCAGCTTGATGAGGTGCGCGCTGCCTGGGGGGCCGCGGCCCGCGCCCGCAAGCAAGTGGAAGAGACCCGCGCCGCTCTGGAGAGCGTGCGTGCAGAAGAAGAGTTCCTGCGCCATTCTGTGTCGGAGCTCGACAAACTCAGCCCCGAACCCGGCGAAGACGAAAGCCTCGACACCCGCCGGCGCCAGATGCAGGCCGCCGAGCGCATCCGCGGCGATATTGCCCGCGCGCACGGTCTGCTATCGGAAGGCGCCGAAGGCGCGATGGGCGAGGCGCAGCGCTGGCTTGAGGCGGTTTCCGGAGACGCAGGCGAGGCGCTTGATGCCCCGCTGGCCGCACTGAGCCGCGCGATGATCGAACTTGGCGAAGCGCAGGATGGCGTCGAGCGCTTTCTGGAAGGATTAGATTTCAATCCCGGCGATTTGGAAGACTGCGAGGAGCGCCTCTTTGCCATTCGCGCATTGGCGCGCAAACATGATGTGCAGCCGGATGATCTGGCCGATCACGCGGATGTCCTGCGCGAGAAACTGCAGGCGCTGGATGCTGGGGATCAGAACCTCGCGGACCAGGAAGATGCCCTTCGCGCAGCGGAGGCGACGTATGCGGCGGCTGCCGAACGCCTATCGGCCAAACGGCGGGACAGTGCCGCAACGCTTGACGCAGCCGTGATGGCAGAACTGGCGCCGCTCAAGATGGAGCGCGCAGTGTTTGAAACCAAGATCACGGAGGCCGAGCCCGGCCCGGATGGCGTGGATGAGGTCGCGTTCACTGTTGCCACCAACCCAGGCGCGCCTGCGGGTCCGCTGAACAAGATCGCTTCGGGTGGCGAGCTGAGCCGCTTTCTCTTGGCGCTCAAGGTCTGTTTGCGGGGCGAGGATGCCGCAAAGACGCTGATCTTTGACGAAATCGACCGTGGTGTTGGGGGCGCAACCGCCGATGCGGTCGGGCGCAGACTGAAGGCGCTTGCCGATGGCAGTCAGGTATTGGTCGTCACACATTCTCCTCAGGTTGCTGCGCAAGGAGCCCACCATTGGCGGGTCCAGAAATCCGTGACCGAGGGCGTGACGCTGTCGCAGGTGGTGCCCCTGAATGAGGGCGAGCGCGTCGATGAGATCGCGCGCATGGTCTCTGGTGACAAGATCACACCAGAAGCCCGCGCCGCCGCCAAAGCGCTTCTGGCAGACGTCTAAGGGTATCGGACGCTCGCAAAATTATTGTTAACTACCATGGGGTAGGTGTGGCACTGATAGGTCAGTGAACAGATCGGAGAACCTGGATGGCGCGACGGGAAAGTAGTCCCCTGTCTGAATATCTCGCCAATACCAAGGCGCGCTTGCGGGATGCCCGTCGTGTATTGGTTCACCGTGGACCAAGTCAGCTGCAATTCTGGTTGATTGCTCTGGTCATTGGGGTGCTCGCTGGCTTTGCCGCTTTGTTCTTTCGCAAAGGCATTACCGCGCTACAAGGGGCCGTCTACGGCGCCGAGGATGTGGACTACCTGCATAGTTTCGCCGCAACGCTGCCGTGGTACGTGCTGTTGCTGGTGCCGGTATTCGGCGGGTTGATCGTCGGGATCATTCTGCACCGCTTTACGCCAGACGGGCGGGTACGATCCGTCGCCGATGTGATCGAAGGCGCGGCCCTCAGAGATGGGCGCGTCGAGATCCGCGAGGGGTTGGCCTCGGCCTGCGCGTCCTTTTTGACCCTCTCGACCGGGGGCTCTTCCGGGCGCGAGGGGCCGGTGGTCCATATCGCAGGCATGATCTCTACCTGGGTGAGCGACCGCATCCGTGCCGATGGCATCACTGGGCGGGACCTCCTGGGTTGCGCGGTTGCGGCAGCGGTTTCTGCCAGTTTTAACGCCCCGATTGCCGGCGCTCTTTTTGCCATGGAAGTGGTGCTCAGGCATTTTTCCGTAAACACCTTCGCGCCCATCGTGGTGGCCTCGGTGGCAGGCACTGTCATCAATCGGCTTGAGTATGGGGATGTCACGGAATTTGTGCTCACGACGCCCGGTGCGTTGCAATTCTACGTCGAGTTGCCAGCGTTCCTGATGCTTGGTCTGATCTGTGGCGTCGTCGCGGTTGTGCTGATGCATTCAATCTTTTTGGCGGATCGGGTGGGGACGGCTGTGCAATCGGCGCTTGGCATGCCGCGCTGGTTGCGCCCGACCGTAGCTGGGTTTTTGCTTGGTCTGGTCGCAATCTGGTATCCGCATATCATTGGTGTTGGATACGAGACGACCGTGCTCGCCCTGTCTGGGAGCCTGCTGCTCAGCCAGGCTATCCTGTTCACGATTGTCAAAGTGGCTGCAGTCTCCATCACCATGGGCGGGCGCATGGGGGGCGGGGTGTTTTCCCCCTCGTTGATGGTTGGGGCGCTGACCGGGCTTGCCTTTGGCCTCATTGCGACGAATTTCCTGCCGGATGTCTCGGGTACGCATACGCTCTATGCTTTTGCGGGGATGGGCGCTGTCGCCGCTGCGGTGCTGGGTGCGCCCATTTCGACCACGCTCATTGTGTTTGAACTGACAGGCGACTGGCAGATCGGCCTTGCGGTGATGGTATCGGTGTCGATGTCCACGGCGTTGGCCTCGCGGATGGTGGACCGCTCGTTCTTCCTGACCCAGCTTGAAAAACGCGACCTGCATTGCGCGGCGGGTCCGCAGGCCTACCTCTTGGGCACTCTGCGGGTGGGCAAGGTCATGCGGCCCTTGGCGGATAGTGATCCCGAGAGCGCACAGGCGCTGATCGATGAAGGCATCGCCATCAGCCCCACCTCCACGCTGGAGGCGGCGCTGCCGATTTTTGACCGGGCAGGGGTGGAGTATATCCCGGTGGTCACTGAAGAAGAGTTCTCAGAAGAGACCGGAGAGCCACTGATGACCCTGATCGGCGTGCTCCATCATGTAGACTCGCTCAAGGCATACAACAGCGCGCTCGTGGCCATTGCGGCCGAAGAACACCGGTAGTCTCGCATTTCGGATCTCGCACGGCTGCGCTGCCTGATGGGCGCTCCGTTTGTCCCGGGATTATTCGTGCCGCATTCCTGATGGGGGCGGGGGCGCAAATGCTCCCCTGCGCCAAAGCTCAGCGCCAGCGCCAGAGCGCGTGGAAGATATGCGTGAAGGTTGCCGCGCCAAGTATCGGGATCAGCAAGTTCACCAGTGGGATCGACAAGGGCATCGCCATCAGCACGCCCGCCGCCCAGATCGTCGCCCCATGGCGACGGCGCAGGCGCTTGGCCTCGATCAAGCCGACCCGACGGGCGGCCGCGAGGGTGAAATACTCCCGCCCAAGCAAGAACCCATTGAGCCCCCAGAAGATAAAGGGCGCGGCAGGGGGGAACATCACATAAAGCACCAAGGCCAGCACGTTGGCGGTGATCAGCACGCCGAGGAAATTCACCGTGTCTTTTACGCCCTCCCAGACCGACAGCCCCGGCACCGGAGGCAGGCCTGGATAGTGTTTGGCTTCGACGGCGGCGGCGACCTCATCAAGAAACATGGATGTGATCGCCGAAGCTACCGGTACCATCAGAAACACCGACAACAGCATCATGAAGAAGAAGGAGCCCACCGACAGCAGGTCGTTGAGCCACGTAACCTGACCAATCAGCGGCAGCGAGGTCTCAGGTCCCACAAACATCTGGATCAGGACCAAAAGCCCGACATATGCCGCGACCAGCAGAGCAAAGGTGAGCCCCACCCCAAGCAGGAGGACCCGCTGAAACCGCGGATCCCCAATCTGGCCAAGGGCTTTGCCAAAGGCGGTGAAAATCATGTCTCGACCCATGTGGTAAGCGCCGTCACATCGGGGCGCGGACGTTCCGGCGGCGCGGCGCCTTCGGCGGCAATATGGATGAGACCGGCGATACGCTCGTTCTCGGCCAGATCAAAGGCGGCTTCACAAAAGCCCCGGTCATGGCTCATCCAGCCAGAGAGCCAGTTTGCGCCCCAACCCGCAGCTAGCGCGGCATTCAACAGGGCAAGGCAGACCGCACCTGCGGAATAGGTCATCTCGATCGGCGGGATCTTTGGGCTCTCTTTCTGGATCTCGACGACGACCACAGCCAGTTGGCCCAAATCGAACTGGCTGCGCGCCTTGGCGATGTCCTCTGGCGACTTGCCAAGCCGCAGGCCGGCCTCGGCGGTCAGGTCGCCGAGCCGCTGCATGGCAGCTTTCTCGACCACGATGAACCGCCAGGGTTCCATCTTGCCATGGTCGGGCGTACGCGCGGCGGCGGTCAAGAGCGGCATCAGCTCTGCACGGGTCGGGGCGGGAGCCTGAAGCGTCTTGGCCGGGCGGGACCGGCGGGTTTGCAGAAAATCGAGAGCGGCATCATTGCGTTGCGGCATATGTAAAACCTTTTTACATCTTGTCCTGCCCTATGTCGGGCAGCTTGAGGCGGGTTTCAAGGGGAAAGCGGCCTGGCGGGACGGTCTCGCGACGCGGAGCGCGGCAAAGCTGGGCGCAGCTTGGGCAAAGGTGTAAGCAGGCATCAAAGCCGAGTCCATGGTCGCTCTTGCACAGAGGATCCCGCGTCAGAGCGCATATGGACGATCGGGTGACGGATCAGGCCGCGCACGCGGCGTTGGCGCCGGGAGATTAGGACGGGTGGAGGCATGGCAAAACCAAAGGCACGAGATTTGGCGGATCTTCGGGACCTTGCGCAACCCGGGGCGCAGATCGCTGTACGAGTGACGCCCAAGGCGGCGCAGAACGCGGTGCTGCGCAAGCGGGATGAGATCAAGGTGCTGGTCACAACGGTCCCGGAAGGGGGCAAGGCAAATGCTGATGTGGTCGCACTTCTGTCCCGCGCACTCGGGGTCTCACCGTCGCGGCTGACACTCCTGCGTGGTGCGACAAGTCGCGACAAGGTCTTTCTTGTCACCGCCCCTTGAGTTGTTCCGGCTAGGCACCGGGATAGGTCCTGTCGCGATCACCGGGAGAGGTGCGGGTTTGCCGCATCATGGCGCTGAGGCGCTCTGCAGCGCGCCTCACCCCTTCCTCAGCGCGATTTGTCCAGAACCAGGCGATAGACCCCCTCGGGAAGGTCGAGCGCAGCGGCGAGATCTTGTAGCTGCTCTGGCGAGAGCGTGATGCGATGAGTTGAATGGGTGCGCGGATCAAACTGCTCGATCGTGACACATTCGGCAAACGCATTGATGATCACATCCTCGGTCAGATGGGGTTTTCCCTCATCGACCAGGGTGATCACCGTGGAATCAAATTCATGCTCGATTGTAAACATAAGCAAAGCTTGCCACCTGCATCCGCGCGCTGGCAAGGCGCGATTGTCGTCGCGCCTCTGGACGGTGCCTCTAGCCGTTTGCACATGTTGTGAAATCTGCGTTAGCCTGACCCCCATACAGGAGTCCCATGCGCCGTTTTTTGATTCTTTTTGTGCTGTTGGTCGCCGGCTGTACCGGCGTTGACCCCAACAACCCGCAATACCGTGCGTTTGTTGCGGTTGCAGAGGATGTGGAACCCGTTGGCGAGGCGCAGTGCCGCAGCAAGGACCCCGAGCGCAACTGCGATTTTCAGATCCAGCTGGATCTCAATCCCTCCGCCCCCGCAAACGCCTTTCAGACGGTCGATCGCAGTGGACGACCTGTGGTGATCTTCACGCGCAGCATGCTCGATAGTTTTCGCAATCCTGACGAGATGGCGTTTGTGATGGGGCACGAGATGGCGCATCACATTCTCGAGCATCTCGACCAGCAGCGGATCAATGCGGTCAAAGGTGCGGTCTTTCTGGGCGAGTTGGTATCGCTCGAGGGAGGCACGCCCGAACAGGTCGCCAACGCGCAATATGTCGGCGCCGTGGTTGGCTCGCGCAGCTATTCCAAAGCGTTCGAGTTGGAGGCGGATGCGCTTGGAACGCTCATCACCTATCAGGCGGGGTATCGCCCCAGCGTCGGGGTGAAGTTCTTCGAAGAGATCCCGGACCCGGGAGATGTATTCCTTGGCACCCATCCGGCCAATCCCGACCGCATCCGTATCGTGCAAAGAACGATCCGCAAATACGGTTTGAACTGAGGTTCCCCCGATGACAAAAAAGACAGAGGCCGCCGAGAAGGCGCTTACAAAGCTTGGTGTGGTGCTCACGGACCGAGGGTCAAAATATGCTGTAAGCGGTGCCCCTGTGCAAAGCCGGGAGGAGGTGGATGCGGTGCTGTCCACGCTCAAGGAAGACCGCAGCTATGCCAAGGCAACGCACAATACCTGGGCTGCCATGCTTCCGAGCGGTGGGCTCAAGGCCGATGATGGGGAAAGCGGAGCAGGCATGGTGATCCTGCGGATGATGGAGCGCGAGGCCCTCAGCAATCATGTGATTATCGTCACGCGCTGGTATGGCGGCAAGAAACTGGGCGGCGACCGCTTCCGACGGGTGCAGGACGCGGTGCGTGCCTATCTCGACGCTGGCTGAGTGCGGGGCCAAAACCTCTATTTGACCTGCATCAAGGCGCGCGCCTTCCAGATCTCATATGACGCTATGGGACCTTATGAGGAGGAACGCGCATCATGATCGATCCTGACAAGCTCAAAACCCACGCCGCCCTCTTTGACAGAATGGGCAAGGCGGTTGGGCTCGACCTTGAAGAAGAGGCCATCAGCGGCTCGCTTCAGTTTGAAGAAATTGCCGAAGCGGTTCTGCGCTGCACCCGTTGTGCGTGCCTCAAAACCTGCTCGCGCTACCTTGGGACCCTGACCCAAGAGATAGACCGCACCCCGGACTATTGCCGCAACTCCGACCTGCTTGCCTATCTCAAGGAAGAACGGGGCTTGGCGGCAGAATAAGCATCACCGTCCGTCTCTGACGTGAAAAAGGCGACCTTGCGGTCGCCTCTTTTGTCTTACGTTCTGGCTGGACGCTTAGCCAAGCTTCTTGGCTACAAGCTGGTTCACCGCCTTCGGGTTGGCCTTGCCGCCGGTGGCTTTCATCACCTGACCGACGAACCAGCCCGCAAGCTTCGGGTTTTCCTTGGCCTTTTCAACCTGTGCGGGGTTGGCGGCGATGATCTCGTCCAGAGCCGCCTCAATCGCACCGGTGTCTGTGACCTGCTTCATGCCACGTTCTTCGACGATCTGGGCCGGGTCTCCGCCTTCGGTATAAACGATCTCAAACAGATCCTTGGCGATCTTGCCGGAGATGGCGTCAGAAGCGATCAGATCAATCACACCACCCAGTTGCGCCGGGGAGACGGGGCTGTCAGTGATGTCTTTGTCGTCCTTCTTCAGGCGGCCAAAGAGTTCGTTGATGACCCAGTTCGCCGCCAGCTTGCCGCTGCGACCTTTTGCAACGGCGTCAAAATAATGCGCACTCTCCAGATCCGCCGTCAGCACGGACGCATCATAGTCTGTAAGGCCGAAATCTTTGATAAAACGGGCTTTCTTTTCGTCCGGCAGTTCGGGGAGCTTCGACTTGATGTCGTCTACCCAAGCCTGCTCGATCTCGAGCGGCAGAAGGTCCGGGTCGGGGAAGTAGCGATAGTCATGCGCCTCTTCCTTGGAACGCATCGAACGCGTCTCGCCCTTGTCTGGATCGTAAAGGCGGGTTTCCTGCTCGACTTCGCCACCGGCTTCTACAATGGCGATCTGGCGACGTGCTTCGACCTCGATGGCCTGCTGGATAAAGCGCATGGAGTTCATGTTCTTGATCTCGCAGCGGGTGCCGAGATGCGAGAAATCCTGCGTTTCCTGATACTTCTCGTAGGCGCCGGGGCGGCAGATGGAGACGTTCACATCCGCGCGCAGGTTGCCGTTCTGCATGTTGCCGTCACAGGTGCCAAGGTAACGCATGATCTGGCGCAGCTTGGCGATATAGGCGGCCGCTTCCTCGGGGCCACGGATGTCCGGGCGCGAGACGATTTCCATCAGGCAGACGCCGGTCCGGTTCAGGTCCACAAAGGACATGGAGGGGTCCATATCGTGGATGGATTTGCCCGCGTCCTGCTCCATGTGGATGCGCTCGATACGCACCATGCGCGCCGTGCCATCGCCAAGCTCTACCAGCACTTCGCCTTCGCCCACGATGGGGTGATAGAGCTGGGAGATCTGATAGCCCTGCGGCAGGTCGGGGTAAAAATAGTTCTTGCGGTCAAAGGCAGACCAGAGGTTGATATCCGCCTTGAGGCCAAGACCCGTGCGGACCGCCTGTTCGACGCAGTATTCGTTGATGACGGGCAGCATGCCGGGCATGGCCGCATCCACAAATGCCACGTTGGAGTTGGGCTCCGCCCCAAACTGGGTGGAAGCGCCCGAAAACAGCTTGGCATTGGAGCTGACCTGGGCATGCACCTCCATACCGATGACCAGTTCCCAGTCATGCTTGGCGCCCGCGATTACCTTGGGCTTTGGGAGTTCATATGTCAGGTCGAGCATGGTTTTCCGCCGTATCCGAATGTCCTTGTTTGCCAAGCGTTCTAGGCGCGCAGAGGCCGAGGAGCAAGGGGCAATGGCGGCGAGCGGTGTTCTTGCCCTTCGAAACGCGGGACTGGCGCCCCATACGGGACGCCAGTCAGGCAAGGTTTGTCGCCAAGATCAGTTCAGATAGGCGCTGACGATGGCCTCGTAGCTGCCATCAGCTTTCATATCTTCAAAGGCCTGCGCAAGTTTGGCGGCGACTTCGGGATCGAATTCGGCGTTTGAAGCCAGCCAAAGGCGCAGACTGCCCACCGGTGTGCCGATCACGATGGTGCTCGGGTCGAGCCCCTCTGACTTCACGGCGTGCAGGACGCGCTGACTCAGTGTGAACCAGGCATCCACGCGCCCGCCGGTCAAGAGACGTGCAGCCGTCGCGGTATCGGGGGTGGACTGCACATTGCCGAACTCCAGCTTTGCGAGCCGTTTTTCTCGTGGCGCCCCCCCAAGTGTGGCAATTCGAGAGAGCTGGCGCGCGTCCTCAAGAGAGTTCACCGCCTCGGTGGTGGTCGCGAATACTTCGTCAGCCACAATAAACTCTGCGATCCACTTGTAGACGGTTTCACGCGACTCGGTGCGCGCGGCGGTAAAAAGCAGGGCGTTCGGCGTTTTCTGCGCCATCGATTGCGCGCGCTTCCAAGGAAGATATTCGATCTCGATTGTCACGCCCGAGCGTTTCGACATCTCTTCCAAAATCTCGTGAGAGATTCCCGGCATCTCGAGGTCCGGTGCGATCGTGTAGGGCGGTAGGGCTGCGGTGTACGCTTTGATCGCCTCTGCCCGCGCGCTGTCCATGCCCGCCATTAAAAACGAGACACTCAGAGCGATGGCCCACTTTGTTGATCTTAAGATCATGAAACAGAAACCTCATATTCATTGCCGAGACGCCAATTCGGATCTCTGCAAGCAAATGATTGACCCAGCGTCACTTTGAGTAAGCGGGTTTCAGATTAAGAATATGCAAATTGTGGGCTGGTTTTCGACGCAGCTTGCCCGCAACGTTTCCTGATCTCGGCTTGGCCTTGATGTTCCGGACCGCTAAGACGGTACTCCGGCCTCAGTGGTTGCGCATCATCGTGGCCGACGCCAAAGCAAAGGAGCAGCAGGTTTTGGATACGACCCTTCGAATTGCGCGGAAGATTTCCGAAGAAATCGGATCATCGGTACAGCAGGTGAACGCAGCCGTGGGGCTCTTGGACGAGGGGGCGACTGTACCTTTTGTCGCGCGCTACCGCAAAGAGGTGACCGGGGGCCTTGATGACACGCAATTGCGGACCTTGTCGGAGCGGCTGGAATACTTGCGCGAGCTGGAAAAGCGACGGGCCGCGATCCTGGAGACGATTACGCAGCAAGACAAGTTGACCGATGATCTGGCGGCATCGATTGCCAAGGCGGAGACCAAGGCGCAGCTCGAAGACATCTATCTCCCCTTCAAACCCAAGCGTCGCACCAAGGCGATGATCGCGCGCGAAAACGGGCTTGAGCCTCTTCTGGAGGCTATTCTCGCGGATCGCTCTGCTGATCCCGAGGTTTTGGCCGCGAACTACCTCTCCGGGGAAGTGGCAGACACAAAGACCGCTTTGAACGGTGCACGTGATATTCTCACCGAGCGTCTCACCGAGAATGCCGAGCTTTTGGGGCGGCTACGTAATTTCATGCAGTCTGAAGCCATTTTGCGATCCAAAGTGGTCGAAGGACAGGAGCAGGCGGGTGCCAAATTCTCGGATTACTTCGATCATTCCGAGGCTTGGAAAACCACCCCGTCGCATCGGGCTCTGGCGATGCTGCGCGGCTCCAACGAGGGCGTGCTGACGCTCGATATTGCCCCACCGGGCGAAGAGGGGGTCACGCGAGCCGAAGAAATGGTCGCCGCTGTTCTGGAGGTGCGAAGCTCGGCTCCGGGCGACAAGTGGCTGCGCAAAGCGGCTGGTTGGACCTGGCGGGTCAAACTGTCGCTGTCGATGATGCTGGAGCTGATGGGCGATCTGCGCAGCCGGGCGCAGGACGAAGCTATTTCGGTTTTTGCGCGCAATCTCAAGGATTTGCTCTTCGCTGCCCCAGCCGGTGCGCGGCCGACCCTCGGGCTGGACCCGGGCATTCGCACCGGCGTCAAGGCCGCAGTGGTTGATGCGACCGGGAAATTGGTGGCCACAGAGACCCTCTATCCGTTCCAGCCGAAAAACGATCTGCGTGGTGCGCAGGTCTCCATTCTGAAGCTCATCGCCGAGCACGGGGTTGAGCTGATCGCGATCGGCAATGGTACGGCCAGCCGCGAGACCGAGCGCATGGTCGCCGAAGTTCTGAAAAACCTGCCCGCCAAGGTCAAAGCGCCGACCAAGGTGGTGGTTTCTGAGGCGGGCGCCTCGGTCTATTCCGCCTCCGAACTGGCTGCGCGTGAATTCCCGGATCTTGACGTCAGCTTGCGTGGTGCGGTTTCGATTGCGCGGCGCCTTCAGGATCCGCTAGCGGAACTGGTCAAGATTGAGCCCAAGAGCATTGGGGTCGGACAATATCAGCATGACGTGGACCAGCATAAGCTTTCCAAGTCACTCGAAGCCGTGATCGAAGATGTGGTGAACGCGGTTGGTGTTGATCTCAACATGGCGTCCGCACCGCTTTTGGCACATGTCTCGGGTCTTGGTCCCGGCCTTGCCGAAGCCATCGTGGCGCATCGCGACCTCAACGGCGCTTTCAAGACCCGCAAAGAACTCTTGAAGGTTGCGCGTCTTGGCCCCAAGGCGTTTGAGCAATGTGCAGGTTTCCTGCGTATCCAAGGCGGCAAAGAGCCTCTGGACGCCTCTGCGGTCCACCCCGAAAGCTATGATGTCGCGCGCAAGATCGTGAGCGCCTGCGGCCGCGATATTCGCGAGATCATGGGGGACGCCACGGCGCTGAAATCCCTCCGGGCTGAGCAATTCGTCTCTGGTGAGGTCGGCCTGCCCACCGTACATGACATCTTTGCGGAGCTGGAAAAACCGGGGCGTGATCCACGTCCCTCTTTCGTCACCGCAAGCTTTACCGATGGCGTGGAGGAGATCACTGATCTCAAACCCGGTATGGTTCTTGAGGGCACAGTGACCAATGTTGCGGCCTTCGGGGCCTTCGTGGACATTGGTGTGCACCAAGACGGTCTTGTGCATGTGAGCCAGCTGGCCGACAAATTCGTCAAGGACCCGCATGAGATTGTGAAAACCGGTCAGGTGGTCAAGGTCACGGTGGTCGAGGTGGACGTGCCGCGCAAACGCATCGGCCTGACCATGAAAAAGGACGGTGGCGCATCTGCGCGAGAGGATCGCGCAGGCCGTGGGCCCTCCCAGAATGCAGCGCGCGGTGGTGCCAAAGGGCGCAATTCCTCCTCACCCAAACGCCACGGCTCTGCCGCGCCCAGAGGCAAATCCGCCTCGGATAACGGCGCAACGGGCAATGGCGCATTGGGGGCCGCCTTGATGGATGCCTTCAAGAAGAAATAGCCCTCGACTGACACGCACCGGCGCCCCTTCTTCTAACGGAAAATATCCCGGGGGAGGGGGCCGGAAGGGACCACCGCGGGCAGAGCCCCCCTTTTGATCGTGAGCGGTTTATCGTACGTCGCTTACCCGGCGGTCAGTTCAGGTCCATCCGCGGTAAAGACGACCCGGTATCCGGCTTCGATATCGTCGCGAAAGGACTCTGCGATTGCGCGCAGCGCGTCCATCCGGCCACGCTCGGCAAACTGTCGCAACGACCTGACCTGGGCGTCATTGTCAAAACCTGCCGCCGCATGCGCCCAGACCATCGGGTGCAATTCGCGCAGATGCTCACGGATGAGCCAATGCGCGGCCTGAGCGATCTGTTGGCGCACCGCTGCGGCGTCGGCTGCGGTCTCGGGCTGAGGCTTCAGCGCGATGCTGCAATAGGCCGACAGGAGATTGATCCGCTCCTGATTGGCAGCGCGGGCCACGATGTCCGCCACCCCATCGAGGAAATAGGGCACATCGACCTCGAGACAGGCCGCATCGGATTGCGCCACCGCATCAAAATAGACCCAAGCATAGCCGGCGGCGCCCCACTGCGCTTGAACCAGTGCTGCAACGCGCCGCGCTTCGAGTTCAAGCGCGCGCAGCCCCTCTGCGCCTTGCTCTGCCAAATGGGTGCCCAATGCGCGCAGGTGGCGCGGGTTGCCGGGATCGAGCCGGATCAGGTCAAAGTAGTCATCTGCGATTTGTCTGCATCCGGCCGAAGCCTCCACACTGTAAAGGGCGCAGCGTGCGGCGGCCACGAAGGGCCGTGCGCGGGCGTCATTCGGGATTTGAGACAATAGCGTTTTGGCGCGCGCGTGATGGGCCTCGGCGCGGGCGTGCAAGGTGTCACGCTGGCGATGTGACTTGCGTTTGGAGATCCGTCGAAACGCCCAGGCAATATCCAGATGAGCAAGCGCGACAACCGTCGTCATCACCGGGGTGCGCGCGCATTCAAGGCGGGTGCGTTCCAGCGCCATGATCCCATCGAGTGTCACCCGCTCGGTGAGACTAAGACCCTCACTCAACGCATGCTCCACCGCATTGATAATATCTGCGCGCGCCCCGTAGGCGATCAGATCCGCAATGGGGGTCCCCCCGGGCGTCGCGCGCCGCGCCGTATCAGCGGCGAGGATCTCGGCCTCGATCCTTTCCCAATCTTCCTGCCGGGCGAGGAACTGCCCTTCGGCAATCGCGCGGTCACAGGCTTCGTCCTCGGCGTTGGTTTCCGGCGTTGGAATGGTCAGCACATCCTCAAGACTGAGCGGTTCTGATGACAGCGTTTCCGGCGCGCCACGGGTCTTTTTCAGCGCCTCGGGCCAGCTGCGCAGGGCTCTGGGCAGGATTTCCCCCGCGCGCGTGATCGGCAGCGGCATGCGCGCAGACAAGAGGCGCATGAGGTGTTTCAAACCGTCTTTTGCCGGAGGCGCAGAGAATGGCATCAGGTGGTTCCCGTTGTAGCAGTCTTTTCGTGGGAGCCACTGTCGGAAAGATTTGGGGCGCAAACATGGCAGCCGCGCGGTGTTCACCGGATCAATTTCGGCACCGCGACAGCAGATGGCGGCAAAAGCGCGGCATTATGTTTGCAGGGCAAAAAATGCCGGCAAGAAGCGCGGATTGGAACCGCTCAGAGAACAGTAAAATGCTGTATTTTTAAGGCAACTTGCCGCTGTTGAAGTGCGGCTTCCAGGACTGACGCCTTGGGGGTGACTTCGGGAGGGATCTGATGATGGGTGCCCGGGCGTGTATGGATCGTGGCCCGCACCGAAAAATCGCTCCGCGTGACCATCCGGATATGATCGATCTCGGCCAGTGAGATGTCACCAGAGCTGCGCAGGCTGCGCCAGCTCAAATGAGTGTCGGTGATCCGGAGCCAGGCTGCATGGGGGCGCCACAGCTCCCAGAGCGAGGGCAGCAAAGGCAACGCAAGGAGCGCCAGCACCCAGCCCCGTGCGTCGAACACGACCCAGATCAGACCGACAGCCGCGGCCCAGGCCGCGACCAAAACAATCGACCTAAGAGAGCGCGCGTCTCTTTGAAACAGGAACACGTCCTGCGGCTGGGCCTCCGGGTCAGGCGTCAAGGATACGGCTCACCATCTCGTTGGTATCCCGGCTCAGCCCCTCGGTTGCCTTGATCCGCTTGAGTTCTGCTCTGATCTTGTCCTGACGTCCGGCATCATAGCGCTTCCATGTTTGGAAGGCGCTGCACATACGCGCGGTGGTCTGCGGGTTCAGCGGGTCCAGCGCGATCAACTGATCGGCGAGCAAGCGATATCCGCTGCCGTCGGCCTTGTGGAACCCGGCATGGTTCATTGCCAACGCCCCCATCACAGCCCGAAAACGGTTGGGGTTCTTGATCGTGAACAGCGGATGTTCGGTCAGGCTCTGGGCGATGGCAGGTGCGCGTTCGGGGCGGGCCGTGGCCACCTGAAGCCCGAACCACTTGTCCATTACCAGACGATCATCTTGCCACTGCTCAAAGAAGGCCTGTGATTGCGCGTCACCCTTCTCGGCCTTGAGCAGGCAAGCCAGCGCCGAGTTCTGCACGGTCATATTGTTGGCGGTCTCAAATTGCTTGGTCGCGGCCTCGCCCCCATCAATCCGGGTCAACAGTCCAAGGATACGCCCGTTGAGCGCCCTCAGTCCGGCGCCCTTGGCATCCGGCACATAGGCGCCATCGACCAAAGTGGCTGCAAACAGGCGTGGGAGGCTGTCGGACAGGCTCTGTGCCAATGTCTGCGCAAAGGTCTCTGCCGCGTCGTGGATTGCGTCCGGGTCGGGTGTTACGCCCTGATCTGCCAGTGCCTGTGCAATCTCGCTCTCGGTGGGAGGTGCCAGAACCAGGGCGCGAAAGGCCGGATCAAGGTGATCGTCGCGCACCAGGGACTGCAGCGCCTCAAGATAGTTCGAGTCTGGGCTGGCACCGTCGGTTACCATCGCGATGCGAGAGGCTTTGGCAAGCTCACGGCCCGCTTCCCAACGGGTAAAGGGGTCGGTGTCATGTGCCAGCAAGAAAGCGCGTTCTTTGGCAGAGCTTTCGCGGGTCAGGATCACCGGAGCAGAGAAATCGCGCAAGATCGACGGGATCGGTCGCGTCTTGAAGCCTTCAAAGGAAAAGCTCTGCTCTGCCTCTGTCATTTCGAGCACGGTGGTTGGCAGCACTTCGTCGCCAGTGGGGCTGAGCAGCCCCACCGCAATCGGGATCACCTTTGGATCCTTGTGGTCCTGTCCAGGTGTGGGGGGAGTCATCTGCCGGAAGGTGAGCGTGTAGGTGCCATCCTCAAAGCTCTCTTCGACCGAGAGGCGCGGCGTGCCGGCCTGGCTGTACCAATTCTTGAATTGTGCCAGATCTCGTCCCGTGGAGTCCTCGAACACCTTGATCCAGTCCTCGATGGTGCAGGCCTGCCCATCGTGACGATCAAAATAGAGATCGAGCGCCTTGTAATAGGCCTCATCACCGACCAGACGTTTGAGCATGCCGATCACCTCGGCACCCTTCTCATAGACCGTTGCGGTGTAAAAATTGTTGATCTCTTGGAAGGCTTCGGGGCGGACAGGGTGGGCGAGCGGACCGTTGTCCTCGGGGAACTGGCGCGCGCGCAACTCGATCACGTCTTCGATCCGTTTCACCGGAGCAGAGCGCATGTCGGCGGTGAACTGCGCATCGCGATAGACTGTCAGACCTTCCTTGAGGCACAGCTGGAACCAGTCCCGGCAGGTGATCCGGTTGCCGGTCCAGTTGTGAAAATACTCATGGGCGATGATCGCCTCGATCCGTTCGAAATTGGCATCTGTCGAGGTTTCAGGGCTGGCCAGAACGCAGGAGGAGTTGAAAATGTTCAATCCTTTGTTCTCCATTGCGCCCATGTTGAAGTCATCGACTGCAACGATGTTGAACACGTCGAGATCGTACTCACGCCCATAGACCTCTTCGTCCCAGGTCATCGACTTCTTGAGCGCCTCCATCCCAAAGGCGCATTTGCCCTCGTCACCGGGCCGCACCCAGATATTGAGTTCCACATCCTTGCCCGAGCGCGTGGTGAAACGATCGGGATGGTTGACCAGATCGCCCGCCACCAATGCAAAGAGATAGGCTGGTTTGGGCCAGGGATCGTGCCATTCGGCAAAGCCCTCACCGCTTTCGCCAGGGTTGCCGTTGGACAGCATCACCTTTTCGTCGCCCTCGATACGGACATTGAAGGTGCTCATGACATCGGGGCGGTCGGGATAATAGGTGATCTTGCGGAACCCTTCGGCCTCGCATTGGGTGCAATACATGCCATTCGACATATAAAGCCCCTCGAGCGCGGTATTGGCCTTTGGGTTGATCTCGACCTCTGCTTCCCATGTGAAGGGCGTGTCCGGCACCTCGCAGCTGAGGCCCGTGTCGGTGACATTGGGCGCGACCTCTTCCCCATCAATCTGTGCTGAAATCAGCTTAAGCTTCTCGCCATGCAGAAAGAACACCCGATCTGAGACATCAGGGTTGGGTGCAAAACGGATCTTGGACAGCACCCGTGTTGCCTCGGGCGAGAGACGAAATACCAGCTCGACGCGCTCCACCACATAGCCAAACGGGGTGTAGTCCTTCAGGTAGAAGGTCTCTGGCTGCGTGCTTGGGGCGGCGTCTTTCATGGGTACATCCTTCGCGATTTTTGGGAACACGCGGCGGGGGGCGTGCGTTGCTACCACAAGACCTATGCAACCGAGGGCAGGGGGGCAAGCGCCCTTCGCCCTCATTTGAAAGGAGAAGCTCATGGCCGATGCCGACACACCGATGACCACTCAGCGCGAGGTTCGTCAGCGCAAACGTGGGCTCTACTGGATCATTGCGGTTCTCGCAGCGGTCCTGTTTGGGCTTGCGATCTTTGGGCTGGGAGAAGATCTCACCGGGATTGAGGGCGTTGGGGCCGAGACAAGCGCCCCCAGTAGCGTGGTGGTGGAGGGGGAAATCGGCGGTTGATTGCCCCAGCCGTTTCTTGAGTCATCGCAAAAGATGCCGTGCATTCAAAAAGAAAGGGCGCCCTGATTGGGGCGCCCTTCTTGGTATTTGGGGTCTCTCTCGATCAGTCGATGAGATTTAGCAGCGTTGCGAGAGACTGTTTTGCGTCGCCGTAGAACATGCGGGTGTTTTCCTTAAAGAACAGCGGGTTCTCGATTCCGGAATAACCCGTGCCCTGACCGCGCTTGGAGACAAAGACCTGCTTCGCTTTCCAGCACTCCAGAACCGGCATGCCAGCGATGGGCGAGTTGGGGTCTTCCTGGGCGGCCGGGTTCACGATGTCGTTAGAGCCAATAACGATGGCCACATCCGTCTCCGGGAAATCATCGTTGATCTCATCCATCTCCAACACGATGTCGTAGGGCACCTTGGCCTCGGCCAGAAGCACGTTCATGTGTCCGGGCAAGCGGCCCGCCACCGGGTGGATCGCAAAGCGCACGTTCTTGCCCTTGGCGCGCAGACGGCGGGTGAGCTCGGCCACATTGGACTGCGCCTGCGCCACCGCCATGCCGTAGCCGGGGATGATGACGATGCTGTCGGCGTCTTCCAGGGCCGTGGCCACGCCATCGGCGTCGATCGCCACCTGTTCGCCCTCAACTTCCATTGCGGGACCAGCGCTGCCGCCAAAACCGCCAAGGATCACCGAGACAAACGAGCGGTTCATCGCCTTGCACATGATGTAGCTCAGGATCGCGCCAGAAGAGCCCACCAGAGCGCCGACCACGATCAACAGATCATTGCCGAGGCTGAAGCCAATCGCCGCAGCGGCCCAGCCGGAGTAGCTGTTGAGCATGGACACCACCACCGGCATGTCCGCACCACCAATGCCCATGATCAGGTGATAGCCGATGAACAAGGCCGCCAGCGTCATCAGCACCAGCGGCAGCATGCCACCTGCACCGAGGTACCAGAACAGGCACAGAAGCGAGATGCCCGCTGCGCCGATGTTCAGCATATGCCCACCGGGCAGCTTGGTCGCCGCCGAGGACACTTTGCCGGAGAGTTTGCCATAGGCAATCACCGAGCCCGTAAAGGTCACCGCCCCGATAAAGACGCCAAGGAAAACCTCGACCCGCAGGATGTTGATCTCCACGCTGTCTTTCTTGGCGAGGAGCGCGGCAAAGCCTTCGAGCGATTTGCGCGCGCCTTCGTCCATCGCGAGCACCCGGCCCAGTTCGATATGAGCGTTGAAGCCCACCAAAACCGCGGCCAGACCCACCAGCGCATGCATGCCTGCCACCAGTTCCGGCATCTGGGTCATCTCGACCTTCGAGGCCAGCATGTAGCCGATCACACCGCCTGCGCCGATCAGCACCAGAGACAGGAACCACAGGCCAGAGCCCGGCCCGATGAGGGTTGCAAAGACCGCCAGCGCCATGCCGACAATCCCGTACCAGACTGCACGTTTGGCGCTTTCCTGGCCCGAGAGTCCGCCCAGCGAAAGGATAAAGAGAACCGCTGCGACCACATAGGCCGCCGTCGTGAATCCAAAGTCCATGATCTCTCCTCCTTTAGGATTTCTGGAACATGGCGAGCATGCGCCGTGTCACGAGGAAGCCGCCAAAGATGTTGATCCCGGCCATAAAGACACTGAGAGCGGCCAGGAAAATCACCAACCAGGAACCAGAGCCGATCTGCATCAGGGCGCCGAGAATGATGATCGAGGAGATCGCATTTGTGACCGCCATCAGCGGCGTGTGTAGGGAGTGCGAGACGTTCCAGATCACCTGGAAGCCCACAAAGACCGAGAGCACAAAGACGATGAAATGCTGCATGAAGCTTGCAGGGGCCACCAGCCCCACCGCCAGGAGCAACGCAGCGCCGACCGCAAGCAATGTGACCTGATTTTTGGTCTGTTGTTTGAAGGCGGCGACTTCTGCGGCGCGTTTTTCCTCGGCCGTCAGCTCCTTGGGGGCTTCGGGCTTCTTTTGCGCCGCAATGGCCTGCACCTTGGGCGGCGGCGGTGGGAAGGTGATCTCGCCTGCGTGGGTCACAGTGGCCCCGCGGATCACGTCATCCTCCATGTCATGCACCACCTGACCGTCCTTTTCCGGGGTGAGATCGGTCATCATGTGACGGATGTTGGTGGCATAGAGGCTGGAGGACTGGCTCGCCATGCGGCTTGGGAAGTCGGTGTAGCCGATGATGGTCACGCCGTTATCGGTGACGACTTTCTCGTCCTTCACGGTGCCTTCGACGTTGCCGCCGCGCTCGGCCGCAAGGTCCACAATCACTGAACCGCGCTTCATCGCCGCGACCATATCCGCCAGCCAGAGCTTCGGCGCCTCGCGGTTGGGGATCAGCGCGGTGGTGATCACGATGTCCATTTCGGGCGCCAGTTCGCGGAATTTGGCCAGCTGGGCCTCTCGGAACTCGGGGCTCGAAACAGACGCGTAACCGCCTGTGGCCGCGCCATCCTGCTGTTCTTCCTCAAAGTCGAGGTAGACAAACTCGGCACCCATCGACTCGACCTGTTCGGCCACTTCGGGGCGCACGTCAAACGCATAGGTCACCGCGCCTAGCGAGGTGGAGGTGCCGATTGCCGCGAGGCCCGCAACTCCTGCGCCCACGACCAGCACCTTGGCCGGGGGCACCTTGCCCGCAGCGGTGATCTGGCCGGTGAAGAACCGGTCAAAGTTGTTGCCCGCCTCGATCACCGCGCGGTAGCCCGCGATATTGGCCATGGAGCTCAGTGCGTCCATCTTTTGCGCGCGGCTGATGCGCGGCACCATTTCCATAGCGATCACGGTCGCGCCCTTGGATTTCGCGAGCTCGAGGCCCTCTTCATTGCCGCCCGGGTTGAAGAAGGAAATCAGGGTCTTGGATTTGTTGAGCCGCTTCAGCTCGGTCTCGGAGGGCGCGCGCACCTTAGCGATGATATCGGCGGCCTTCCACAGCCCGGCGGCGGTCTTGATGACCTCAACACCGGCTTCGGCGTAGGCCGCATCGGTAAAGCCCGCAGCTTCCCCGGCGCCTGCCTCAATGCAGCACTCAAACCCCAGCTTCTGAAGATCTTTTGCCGAGGCTGGCGTCATCGCAACGCGCGACTCGCCCTCGGCTATTTCTTTTGGTGTGCCTATTTTCAACAGTCATCCCCCTGTCTGCACCGATGGTTGCGAATGCTTGCGCACGTTTCGCAAACACATTAAATACACAGCGCAACAAAATTGCGCAAGCAATTTGCTGCGTTGCGGCAAGAAACTGAAATTTCGCCCACAAATGCCCGAAATCGAGCCAAGGGGCGGTCTTCGTTTCACCGCTGGCACACAGCAGCAGATGTTGCAGGAAATGAAAAGCACTGGATGTGAGATTTGGCTCTTTTGCGACATTTCAACCGCCGATACCGCCAAGATTCCGGATAAGATCGACAAACTGACCGTTGTCGCGGGCGATTTGGCAGCAAAATGACGCAAAAGTCGTGGGTTAGGCCGACAGCGACAGGGCAGCGGGGCGCCGGTCTTCTGACCAGCTGTGGACCGCGCGGCCAAAGGCCTCAAAGAGGGGGCGCGACACCGGATCCTCGCCTGCACGATACTCGGGGTGCCATTGCACGGCGAGTGAAAATCCAGCCGCGTCCTTGACATAGAGGGCTTCGGGTGTGCCGTCTTCGGCTTCGCCTTCCACAACGATGCGGGCACCAGGTGTTTTGATCCCCTGTCCATGCAGCGTGTTGGTCATCACCTCCGCGGCGCCCAGAAGCTGATGGAATATGCCACCTTCGCGCAGCTTGACCGGATGGCGCAGCGCGAATTTCTCTTCGATGGTGCCATCGGGGGGCATGCGGTGGTTCATACGTCCGGGTAGGTCGCGAATTTCAGGGTAGAGCGTGCCGCCCATGGCGACGTTCACCTCTTGAAAGCCTCGGCAGATCCCAAAAAACGGCTGGCCGCGTTTCACACATTCCCGCACCAGCGGCAGGGTGATGGCATCGCGCGCGCGGTCAAAATCTCCATGAGCCTCGGTGGGGTCTTCGCCATATTCCTGCGGGTGCACGTTCGGGCGGCCGCCGGTCAACAAGAAACCATCAAAGCTCTCGAGCAGTTCCTCGACAGAAACAAATCGCGGGTCGGTCGGGATCAACAGAGGCAGGCACCCCGCCACATTGGCGACAGCATCCGAGTTCATGGTGCCCCCGGCATGTGTCGGGTACTGGTCATTCATGAGGTAGGAATTGCCGATGATGCCGACTTTGGGGCGCACGTTTGATCTCCACATCGTTTGGTTCAGGGTCTGTTGCCCTATCACCTTAATGTGGCTTGTCTTTTGCGCAAGCCCGAGGCGAGGCGCATTGGCCTGTTCACCTATGCACAGACCTCATGTCTCAGCCCCTTCGGGCTGAGACATTGTATCAAGGGCTGTTAGCCCTGAGCCTTCAGTTCCAGACGGCGGGCATGCAGCACCGGCTCCGTATAGCCGGAGGGCTGAATGCGGCCCTTGAACACCAGATCGCAGGCGGCCTGAAAGGCGATGCCGTCGAACCCGGGAGCCATCGGGCGATAAGAAGGATCGGCAGCGTTTTGGCCATCCACAACGGCGGCCATTTTCTGCATCGCGGCCATAACTTGCTGTTCGGAGACAACGCCATGATGCAGCCAGTTCGCCAAGGCCTGACTAGAGATCCGGCAGGTCGCCCGGTCTTCCATCAGCCCCACATCATTGATGTCTGGCACTTTGGAGCAGCCCACACCCTGATCTACCCAGCGCACCACATATCCGAGAATGCCTTGAGCGTTGTTCTCGATTTCACGCGTAATGGCCTCGTCCGAGAGGTTCTGGCCTGCCATTACCGGGATCGTGAGCAGATCATCCAATGTGCCCCGCGCGCCCTCAGCCTTGAGCTCGTTCTGGCGGCTCAGGACATCCACCTTGTGATAATGGGTGGCATGCAGGGTCGCAGCGGTCGGCGAGGGCACCCAGGCGCAGGTTGCGCCGGATTTCGGGTGGCCGATCTTTGCGTCCAGCATCTCGCCCATACGGTCAGGCATCGCCCACATGCCCTTGCCAATCTGGGCACGCCCCTGCAGACCACAGGCCAGACCGATATCGACGTTGCGATCCTCATAAGAGGCAATCCACGCGGTCGATTTCATCTCGCCCTTGGGCAGCATTGCGCCTGCTTCCATCGAGGTGTGGATCTCATCGCCGGTGCGATCGAGGAACCCGGTGTTGATGAAGGCCACCCGCGATTTTGCGGCACGGATGCATTCCTTGAGGTTGGCCGAGGTGCGGCGTTCCTCGTCCATGATGCCGATCTTGACCGTGTTGCGCGGCAGGCCCAGTGCGTCTTCAACGTGATCAAATATCTTTACCGCAAAGGCGACCTCTTCGGGACCGTGCATCTTAGGTTTCACCACATAGACCGACCCATGCAGCGAGTTGCCGCCTTCGGATTTTAGGTCATGCATGGCCACCATGACAGTGATCATCGCATCCATCAGGCCTTCGCCCGCCTCGCGGCCCGCACTGTCCAGGATGGCCGGGTTTGTCATCAGGTGGCCGACATTGCGCACCAACAGGAGAGAACGCCCCTTGAGCTTCGACGCCTCGCCGGTGGGGGTGGTGTAGGACAGGTCGTCGTTCAATACGCGGGTAAAGGTCTTGCCGCCCTTGCTGACCTCTTCACTAAGGTCGCGCTTCATCAGGCCTAGCCAGTTGGCATAGGCGCTAACCTTGTCTTCGGCATCCACACAGGCGACCGAATCCTCGCAGTCCATGATGGTCGAGAGCGCCGATTCAAGCGTGATGTCGTTGATGTTGGCGGCATCGCCTTTGCCGATGTTGCCGCTTGCGTCGATCTCGAGGATCGCGTGCAGGCCGTTGTTTTTCAGCAGGATGCGGCGCGGACTGGTCGCGTCGCCAGCGTAGCCTGCAAACTGGGTTGCGTCCTTGAGTGCGGGCGCGAGGGCGCCATCCTGCACCTGAAGCGCTGCCACATCGGACCAGGAGCCCGCCGTAAGCGGGAAGGTCTCATCGAGGAATTGACGTCCCCATGCGATCACCCGTGCGCCACGCTCCGCATCGTAACCCGAACCGCTCGGAAGATCGCCCATGGCATCGGTGCCATAGAGCGCATCATAAAGACTGCCCCAGCGGGCGTTCGCTGCATTGAGCGCAAAGCGGGCGTTGGTGATCGGAACCACCAGCTGCGGCCCAGGTACATGCGCGATCTCGGGGTCAACATTCTGGGTTTCCACCTCAAAATCCGGTCCCTCCGGCACCAAATAGCCAATCTCGGTCAAAAAGTCCTTGTAGGCTGCGGCATCATGCGGCTGGCCACGGTGTTCCAGATGCCAGGCGTCGATCTGTCCCTGAATCTCCGCACGTTTGGCAAGAAGGGCGCGGTTTTCATCGCCCATACCCTCGACCAGCCCCGCAAGCCCGGCCCAGAACGCCTCCTTGCTGACGCCGGTGCCCGGCAGCGCCTGGTCCTCTACAAAAGCCACCAGTTCGGAGGCGACCTGAAGTCCATTGCGTTCAATCCGGCTCATTGTTCTCTCCTTCTGATGGTGCACGATTGCATGCGATTAGATAGGCGATAAGTTTCCGATCGGCAACAAATCGTGCTCTCTGGAAATGCAAACGCATCTGTTTGTTTTTCAAGAAAGTGCTGTAGATTTTCGCAACGCTGAGCAGGAGAACTGCGCATTGATGCGGGGCGAGGTCGCAGATTGCCGCTTGGAACAATGGCCCAGGGCAAATCTGGGTTTGTATACCGTTGCATCCCGCTAACGCATTGATTGGGAAGTAAAACTTTACACAAGGGGGGCGTTTTCGCTACGGTCTGGAAACTCTTGTAGGAAGGTTCCTATGGCCGCGATAGAAGATCACCCCCTGCGCTATCAGCTCGCCAACGAGCTGCACGCGCGCCCGTTTCCCACCATTTCCGTGCCCGGCACGGTGGCCTATCTTGCGGTGAAACAACCCAGCGAGGCGGTGCATCGCGACCGCATGGCGGATCTGCAGCATCTGAAGGATCTGCTGGACCGTCACGGCGCAGCTCATCCGCAACCAGGTGCCACCCATCACACGGCCCAGCTCGGACGTTACACGTTGAAATGGGAGCAACACACGGAGTTTGTTTCTTATACGCTTTATGGTGATGGGGTGAGTGATCGCGCCTTTGATCCGCAGGATTTTGATCTGTTTCCATCGGATTGGCTGGCCAAGGCACCGGGACAGCGGATCACTTCAGCTTTGATTCGCGTGGTTGCGCGTCCTGATGCGGAGCAGATCAAAGCGCGGGTGCGGGACTGGTTTGTCCCTGAAAGCCTCGCGATGGCGTCGGTGCTGGATGACAATGCGGTGGTGGCAGGGGACTTTCGTATCGACCCTGCCGGGCATGTCCGCTTTGCCCTGTTCGTGAACGAGGAAACCGGCCCGCAGCGGGTCGGTCGTGTGGTGCAGCGGCTTTGCGAGATCGAGACCTATCGGGCGATGTCCATGCTGGGGTTTTCGCGGGCCCGTGGCCTGACGCCGACCATCAGTGCCATGGATGTCTCGCTCTCGGAGATGATGCGGGAAATGACCCGTGGCGAAGTGCCCGCCGAGCAGACCTTGAGCCAGCTCCTGACCATCTCCGCAGAACTGGAGGCCATGGCGGCGCAATCGGCCTTTCGTTTTGGGGCGACCGGTGCCTATGCGGCGCTCGTCAATCAACGGATTTCGCTGTTGCGCGAAGAGCGTTTTGTCGGCTTTCAGACAATGACGGAGTTCATGCTGCGCCGGTTCGAACCCGCCATGCGCACGGTGGAGTCGACAGAGAAACGTCTCGAGGTGCTGGCTGACCGGGCCCGGCGTGCCGGGGAGCTGTTGCGCACTAGGGTGGATGTCGAGCGCTCCGCGCAGAACTCGGCCCTGCTGGAGAGTATGGACCGCCGCGCGGATCTGCAACTGCGGCTGCAGCACACGGTTGAGGGGCTCTCGGTGGTGGCGATCAGCTACTATGCCGTTTCGCTGGCGGGCTATGCGCTCTATCCTCTGGGCACTATGCTCGGTCTTAGCAAGGGGATCCTGACGGCGATCCTGACGCCTTTGGTGATTGGCGCTGTGTTTCTGGCGGTCCGGCGCATTCGAAATAGCCTGCACTGACCGGGCGCGAGGGCCGTAAGCCGAGCAAGTAGTCCAGAAACGCAAAAGGCCGCCTCACCGGGCGGCCTTTCTTTTGGGTGTAGGGTGCTTCAGCGGCCCCGGATACGCGGGTCCAGCGCGTCGCGCAGACCGTCACCCAGATAGTTTACCGACAGAACCGTCAGCGAGATCAGGATGCCGGGCCAAAGCACGCGCTCGGGGAAGAGGGTCATCCGGTCCACGGCATCATTCAGCAGGCGGCCCCAGGTCGGGAAGTCCGGCGGGAAGCCAAAGCCGAGGAAGGACAGCGCCGATTCGGTGATGATCGCGGTGGCGATCCCCAAGGTGGCCGACACCATGATGGGCGAGAGCACGTTCGGCAGGATGTGACGCGAGATGATATTGCCGGGCTTGGTCCCGATGGAACGGGCCGCCAGCACGAACTCGCGTTCCTTGATCGCCAGCACGTCGCCGCGCACGATCCGTGCGGTCGGCATCCAGGAGGTGATCCCGATCAGACAGACGATCAGTACAAAGATGCCGCCTTCTGGGCCGATGGTTTTCGACAGGCTCTCGCGAAACAACACCGCTGCGACGAGGATCATCGGCAAGAGGGGCAGGGCGAGAAACAGATCAGTCATCCGCATCAGGAGGCCGTCGAGCTTTTTGAAGTAGCCCGCCAGCACCCCGATCAGGCTGCCGAGGATCAGCGCGAGGATCATCGCCGCCATGCCCACGGCAAGCGACACACGACCGCCAAACATCAGACGCGCCAACGTGTCACGGCCAAGGTTGTCGGTCCCGAGCGGATAGGCCCAGTCCATCTTGGCCGAGGGGTCCCACAGCGCGTGATAGATCGGACGCATGTCCCGCAACGTGATGAAGTCACGGCCCGTGGGTACGAACTTGGCATCATTCCAGTAGATGAACGGGCCAACCACCACGCCCAGCACGATGAACAGGAACAGGCAGCCCCCGAACAATGCGCCTCGGTGCGATTTGAACTGAACCCAGATCTCGCGCCACTGGCTGCGGGCGGGTGTGGCGAGTTCGTCCTGCACGCTGGAGTGCTGCAGGGTCTTTTCTTTTGCAGCGTCAGTCATAGCGGATCCTCGGGTCGAGAATGCCGTAGAGCACATCGGCGATCAGGTTGAACAGCACGATGAGCACGGCAAAGATGAAGGTAAGCGTCTGCACCATAGGCAGGTCGTTGGCCTGGATGGCGCCGATCAGCAACTGGCCAATCCCGTTCACCTTGAACACCTGTTCGGTGATGATGGCGCCGCCAAAGATCGACGGAATGCCCAGGGCGATCACGGTGACAACCGGGATCATGGAATTGCGCAGCACATGCACCATGACAACCGTATACTCGCCCAGGCCCTTGGCGCGCGCGGTGCGCACGTAGTCCTGGTTAAGGTTGTCGAGCATGGAGGCGCGCATGAACCGGCTGAGCTGTGCGGTGATCTGAAGTGCCAGTACCATCACCGGCATCACCATCTGCTGGAGCTGCTTCACGAAGGTTTCCCAGCTGTTGACCTCGAGCGTGGTGTCATAGATCGACGGGAACCAGCCAAGCTGAACCGAGAAGATCACGATGACCAGAACACCAGAGAAGAACGGCGGCACCGAGAAGCCCACCATGGAGACGAATGTCCCCATCTGGTCGAACCAGCTGTACTGGCGGTAGGCAGAGTAGATGCCGATGGGCAGGGCGATCAGGATGGCCACGATATAGGCGGTGCCCACAACCCAGAGGGTCTGCGGCAAGCGCTGCACCACGATGTCCATCACCGGAGACCGGGTCTGCCAGGAGATGACACGCAGATCGCCTGCGGAAAAGGATGTGCCAAAGATATGGTCGATCAGAACCTGAGGTTCGATCCAGAAGAACTGCACCAGCCATTTCCAGAACCGGATATGGACGGGCTCGCCAAGGCCGAGGGCCAGGCGCATCTTCTCTTTCACTTCGGGGGGGACGGTCAGGGGAACCTGTGCCATGGGATCGCCGGGGGCGAGTTCCAGCAGCAGGAAGATCACGAGACTGATGAACAGCAGTGTCGGCACTGCTATGATCAGCCGTCGGATGGTAAAAGTCAGCATCAGCCGGGCGCCTTTGCAAATGGGTTGTCGACAGGTCCGCGTTTGCCTTGCCCTTGTCGGGCGGGTGTCGCGTGATGGCGGGTCTCTTAAGCCAAGTCCAGCGTAACAACAATGCTGAACCTCTCAGAGTTGGGTAACGCGAATACCAGTGGGCCCCGGCGGTGAAGCCGGGGCCCTCTAGAGTGCGGACGGACGCTTATTCGGAGCGGTACCAGTCAGCTGCGTTCCACAGCTCGCTGTCCCACACGTTCAGGTCGACACCACCAAGGGTGTTGGAGTGTGCGGACAGACGGCCACGGTGGACCAGCGGGATCATCCCACCACGCTCAAAGATGATGGTGTTGAGCTGCTGACCGATCTCGATCCGTTTTGCCATGTCTGCGGTTTGCGAAAGCTCTGCGTGCAGCGCGTCGAACTCTTCGTCACAGAAGCGGGAGATGTTCTCACCCTGCCACTGGGAGGCCGGAGTCGGGGCTTTGTCGCACAGACCGTTGCCGAAGTAGGACTGCGGGTCAGTGCCGTTGAAGGTGTTGGCGTACATTTCAACGTCTGCGTAGAACTTCTGGAAGGTGTCCGGGGAGCCCGGGTCGCCGCCGAAGAACACGGAGGAGTTGATGTTACGCAGTTCGGTTTCGATGCCGATCTCGCTCCACCACTGTTTGATCAGCGCCTGGAAGTCCTGACGGACGGCGTTGGTCGAGGTCTGGTACAGGATCTTCAGCGGAACACCGTCTTTTTCGCGGATGCCGTCACCATCGGTGTCAACGATACCTGCTGCGTCGAGCATGGCGTTTGCACCGGCGATGTCCTGAGTCTCACAGCCTTCGGGGCTGATCGCAAAGGCTTCGGGGGCCGGAACCCAGGAGCAGGACACGCGACCTGCTTTGCCATAGCCGATTTCCACCAGAAGCGGACGGTCGATTGCCATGGACATGGCTTTGTAAACCGCCGGATCGGACAGGAACGGGTGCGGACGGATCACCGAACGCTCTTCCGGGGAGAGATCCGCGGAGGGGTTGGTGTTGTTGAGCATGATGCGCTCGAGGAGCGGACCAAAGCCTGCAACCGCTTGGCCTTTGCCGCCTGCTTCCATCTGCGCGATGACATCGGGGGCCAGCTGGAGGTTCCATGCGTAGTCGAATTCGCCGGTTTCCATCACGGCGCGACCGGCTGCGGTTGCATCGCCGCCACCTTTGAACAGAACCTTCGCGAACGCGGGCTTGGCCGGGTCACGGTAGTTCGGGTTCGCGGAGAGGGTGATCACGTCGTTCGGCTTGAACTCGTCGACCACAAACGGGCCGGTGCCGATCGGGTTGAAGTTGGCTTCGGTACACTCAGGTGCTTTGGCACCAAGGCACTCAGCGAACTGTGCTGCCTGAATGATCGGGCTTTCACCGCCGACGAAGGGGCCATAGGGGAAGGGGGTCGCTTTATCGAAGGTCACCACCACGGTGGAGTCGTCGGGGGTCTCGACAGAGGTAACGCCTTCGAACTTGGTGACCTGTGCGCAGCCGCCCTCGGGGTGGGTGCAGTACTCATATGTGAACTTCACGTCCGCAGACGTAAGGTCGGAACCATCGGACCACTTGATGCCCGGCTTCAGTTTCCAGGTGATCTGGGTCAGGTCTTCGCTCACGCCGCCGTTTTCAACGGTGGGGACTTCTTCGACCAGCCACGGAACCATCTCGCCGGAGGAGTTGTAGCGCGCCAGAGGCTCGATCACGAGCGAGGCCGCTTCAACGTCCTTGGTGCCGCCGGACAGGAACGGGTTCATGATGGACGGAGCCTGCCAATAAATAATGTTGACCTGGCCGTCCGAGCCACGCTCGGCAAAAGCCGCAGGGGCGACAGCGGCAGTTGCCACAGCACCCAGCAGAAGGGATTTCAATGTCATTACACTCTCCTTGTCGGAACCGACATAGTGTTATTGTTGTTTAGGACTGCACGTTTTTTGATCTGTGCAGCCCGCGATCGCCTGAAGACGATCTGGGTCTTGCGTCCACCTCGGACATCTGGATGTCAGGAAATCTCGCAGAAAATCTGCGTTAAGTCAGACCCGGTTGAGCCGGACCTGTTTTCATAACCCCCTGTCGCCTTTGGCGTTCACTGAGGGTATCGAACACAGAGTTTTGACGAAATGCAAGACCTGCCCGACAGGAAAACGTCACTGGGGTTTGACGGTCAGCGCTGCATCGGCTTAGATCGCGCCCCAACAGGCACCGCCAAGGTGCGTCAATACAGACAGGATACGCGGATGCTGGACCAGCCCATTGCACAGATCAAAGGCCTTCGGGTCGAATTCGAAACCAAGGACGGCCCTGTGGTCGGGGTTGAGAATGTTTCGTTTGACGTGACTGCTGGTGAAACTTTGTGCATCGTTGGGGAGTCCGGATCGGGCAAATCTGTCTCGTCCCTGTCTTTGATGCGCCTCGTGGAATACGGTGGCGGCACCATCGCGGGCGGAGAATTGATGTTCAATCCCGGCGATGGCGAGGCGATCGACCTTGCTCAGGCCGAGACCGATTTGATGAAGCAGATTCGCGGAAATCAGATCGGAATGATTTTCCAGGAACCGATGACCGCGCTCAATCCGGTCTTCACAGTGGGCCGCCAGCTCACGGAAGGCCTGCGAATCCACAAGGGGATGGACAAAAAACAGGCAGAGGCCCGGGCCATCGAGATTCTGCGCGAGGTCCGCATTCCCGAGGCCGAGCGCCGCATGAAGCAATATCCGCACGAACTGTCTGGCGGGATGCGCCAGCGGGTAGTGATCGCGATGGCGATGGCGTGCGAGCCGCGTCTGCTCATCGCGGATGAACCCACAACCGCGCTCGATGTGACCATTCAGGCCGAGATCCTCGCCCTGATGGACCGCTTGAAGCGTGAAACCGGCACTGCGGTCATGTTTATCACGCACGACATGGCTGTCGTGGCGCAGATGGCCGACCGGGTGGTTGTCATGTTCCGCGGCAACAAGGTCGAAGAGGGCACCGTCCACGAGATTTTCGAGAACCCGCAGCATGACTATACCAAGGCATTGCTGGCGGCGGTTCCCAAGCTTGGCGAGATGCGTGGCAAGGATTACCCCGAACCCATGAAGCTCATGGGCGTCGAGCAGGCCGAGATCAAGCCGATCACCGGCACCGATGAGGTGCTGCTGAACGTCGAAAACCTCGTCACCCGTTTCCCTGTCAAAGGTGGGCTTCTGCGCCGCACCGTGGCGCAGGTCCACGCGGTTGAGGATGTGTCCTTCAAGGTCTTCAAGGGTCAGACCCTGAGCCTCGTGGGCGAATCGGGCTGCGGGAAATCAACCTGTGGCCGGTCGATCCTGAGACTGGTGGAACCGACTTCGGGCAAGGTAGAGTTTGAGGGGCGCGATGTGATCGGCCTCAACCAGAAAGAACTGCACAAGGCGCGCCTTGATATGCAGATGATTTTCCAGGACCCCTTTGCCTCACTCAATCCGCAGATGCAGCTGATGGATCAGGTCGCGGAGCCGATGAAGAACTACAATATCGCCTCCGGGTCCGAAATTCAGGACCGGGTCGCATCGCTCTTTGATCGGGTCCACCTGCCGCGCAGCTTCATGCGCCGCTTCCCGCACGAGATGTCCGGTGGTCAGCGCCAGCGGATCGCGATTGCCCGTGCGCTCGCGCTCAACCCGAAACTGATCGTTGCGGATGAGGCCGTCTCCGCGCTCGATGTGTCAGTGCAGGCGCAGGTCTTGAACCTGATGATGGAACTGCAGGCCGATCTGGGCCTCTCCTTCCTGTTCATCAGTCACGATATGGCCGTGGTCGAACGGGTGAGCCATCAGGTCGGCGTGATGTATCTGGGGCGTCTGGTCGAAATTGGCCCGCGTGCGCGTGTGTTTGAGAACCCGGCGCACCCCTATACGCAGGCGCTGATGAAGGCGGTTCCGATTGCCGACCCCAACCAGCGCAAGAGCGAAAAGGATCTGAACTTCAAACCGATCCCATCGCCGATCCACGACATGAACTATCAGGCAGAGCCCTCGCAATACATGGAAGTGGAGCCGGGGCACTTTGTGCTGACCACCGATTCTGGCTATTGATCCATGATCCAACGGCTTTCACCGCTGGAGATCATGATACGTCTGGTCTCCTTTCCGACCGTGAGCAGCGAAACCAATCTGCCGCTCATTGAGTGGACGTCGGAGTATCTGAG
Organism: Ruegeria sp. TM1040; assembly: GCF_000014065.1. Classification (NCBI taxonomy): domain Bacteria; kingdom Pseudomonadati; phylum Pseudomonadota; class Alphaproteobacteria; order Rhodobacterales; family Roseobacteraceae; genus Ruegeria; species Ruegeria sp. TM1040. The sequence continues at coordinate 773,923 of NC_008044.1, forward strand.
CGCGCATGGGATCGAGCATCATGTCTGGATCGATCCCGAACAGCCCGAAAAAGCCGGGCTCTATGCTCATGTTGGCCCGAAGGTCGAAGGCGGAGTCGTGCTGTCGGGGCACACCGATGTTGTGCCCGTCGAGGGACAGGACTGGAGCTCTGACCCATTTGAGGTGGTGGAGCGGGACGGCAAGTATTTTGGCCGTGGCTGCGCGGATATGAAGGGGTTTGACGCGCTGGCGCTCTGGGCGCTGGTCGAGGGGAACTACACCGATCTGCAGCGCCCGCTTCAGTTGGCCTTCACCTTTGACGAGGAAATTGGCTGCACCGGCGCGCCGCCCCTGATCGAGGAAATGCAGAAATATCTGCCCAAGGCCGAGGCGGTCATCGTGGGCGAGCCGTCGATGCTCAAGGCGGTGACGGGTCACAAGGGCGCCTTTGCGATGGCGACTCATGTGCGCGGCTTTGAGGTTCACAGCTCGCTGATGCATGAAGGTGTGAGCGCCGTGATGGAGGCGGCGCGCATTGTCGACTGGGCCAACCATCGCAACGCCGAAAACCGCGCAAGGCCCCAGACCGAGGTCGCGGCCATGTTCACGCCGCCCTGGACCACGGTGCATGTGGGCAAAATATCGGGTGGGACCGCGCATAACATCACGGCAGGGGACTGTAATTTCTGGATGGATTTCCGGGTCGTCCCGGGTGAGAGCCTTGCCGATTGGCAGGCGGCATATGAGGCGGAAATCGCCCGCATCGAGGCCGAGATGCAGAGGGTGCGCCCAGAAGCAGGGATCACGCTTGAAAAAGTCTTTAGCGTGCCGGGGCTCGCGCCGGAGACCGATGGTGCCGCAGAAACATTGGTGCGTGCGCTCACCGGTGACAACGCCCGCCATGTGGTGAGCTATGGCACCGAGGCCGGTCACTATCAGGTTGCGGGCTACTCCGCAGTGGTCTGCGGCCCCGGTGACATCGCACAAGCGCATCAGGCGGATGAGTTTATCACCGTTGCGCAATTTGAGGCCGGTACAAAGTTCATGCAAGATCTGCTTTCGCGTCTCTCTGCATAGGGCTCCCTGATACCGCGCATGTCCCGCAGGCCTCGATCCGCGTGGCGCATGCCGCGCGCTTTCGATTGTCGTGCGCTACCGTTCGCCCGTTGCGCAGGCATGTGCATGGGGCATGGCACCTGTTGGTTCACTTGTGCAACAGCCCTTGCGTTCCGGCCCCCCATGCGGCACTCATTTCGCTAACACGTTAAGGAGAGAGCTCATGCCCGTTCGGAATCGCTTTGCCGAGATGCTGCCCGAAATCACCGCTTGGCGTCATGATTTTCACGAACATCCCGAGTTGATGTATGACGTGCATCGCACCGCCGGACTGGTTCAGGAGCGCCTCAATGCCTTTGGCTGTGACGAGGTAGTGCCGGGTATCGGCAAGACCGGTGTTGTCGGCGTCATCAAGGGCAAGAGCACCGCATCGGGCAAGGTGATCGCCCTGCGTGCCGACATGGATGCACTGCCGATCCACGAGGAAACAGGCCTAGATTATGCGTCCAAGACGCCTGGCAAAATGCATGCCTGTGGTCATGACGGCCACACCGCGATCCTCTTGGGCGCTGCAAAATACCTCTCCGAGACGCGCAACTTTGATGGCACGGTGGTTCTGCTGTTCCAGCCCGCAGAGGAAGGTGGGGCCGGAGGCAAGGCGATGGTCGACGATGGGGTGATGGATCGTTGGGGCGTCCAGGAGGTTTACGGGTTGCACAATATGCCCGGCCTGCCAATGGGCCATATCGCGACCCGTGTTGGCGGGCTCTTGGCCTCTTCGGACGAGTTCGAGATCGAAGTGACCGGCAAGGGCGGCCACGCCGCGGCACCGCATGACGCGATCGACACCACGCTAGTGGCCTCGCAGATCGTGGTCTCGCTTCACTCTATCGTGTCGCGCAACATCGATCCCATTCATCGCGTGGTGCTGACCGTCGGCACATTTGAGACCGACAGCACGGCGTCGAATGTGATCGCCCATCGCGCCAAGCTCAAAGGCACGGTACGCACGCTCGACTCCGAAAACCGCGCCTTGGCAGAAGAGCGCGTGCGTCGCGTGGCCGAAGATACCGCCTCGGCTTTCGGGGCGAATGCCACGGTCAAATGGACCCCAGGTTATCCGGTCACGGAAAACACCGCCCAAGAGGTTGAATATGCGGTGGAGGCCGCCAGAGCAGTTGCCGAGAAAGTCGACCCTGATGCGGCGCCCATCATGCCGTCGGAGGATTTCGCCTACATGCTTGAAGCGCGCCCCGGCGCCTATATCTTCTTGGGCAATGGCGACACGGCCATGTGTCATCACCCGGCCTATCAGTTCGACGACTGCGCCATCCCGCTTGGGTGCAGCTGGTTTGTCGAGCTTTGTGAACGCCGCATGCCCGCCAGCTCATCATAAGGGCGCTGCGTTGCAGCCCCTGTGCACCCGGCCGCTCCCCGTGCCGGGTGTGACCATCCGAAAGACAAGGAGAAAGACCTATGCCCGTCAAGAACCGCTTTGCTGAGTTGCTGCCCGAAATTACTGCGTGGCGACGTGACCTGCACGAAAACCCCGAAATCCTGTTCGAAACCCATCGCACCAGCGCGCTGGTGGAGGAGAAACTCAAGGCGTTCGGCTGCGACGAAGTGGTCACGGGCATTGGCCGCACCGGCGTTGTGGGCGTCATCAAGGGTAAATCCTCCGCATCAGGCAAGGTCATCGGTCTGCGGGCCGATATGGACGCGCTGCCGATCCATGAAGAAACCGGGCTGGAGTATGCCTCCAAGACCGCAAACGCCATGCACGCCTGTGGTCATGACGGTCATACCGCCATGCTTTTGGGCGCGGCGAAATATCTCTCCGAGACGCGGAACTTCGACGGCACCGTTGTGGTGATCTTTCAGCCTGCCGAAGAAGGCGGCGGCGGCGGCAAGGAAATGTGCGATGATGGCATGATGGAGCGCTGGGGCATCCAGGAAGTCTATGGCATGCACAATTGGCCGGGTCGCCCGGTTGGAAGCTTTGCAATCCGTTCGGGTGCCTTCTTTGCGGCGACCGATCAGTTCGACATCACCTTTACCGGCAAAGGCGGCCATGCCGCTAAGCCGCAGGAAACCATCGATTCGACCGTGATGGCATCGCAGGCGGTGCTTGCCCTGCAAACCATCGCTGCCCGCAACGCCGATCCCGTGCATCAGATCGTGGTCTCTGTGACCTCTTTTGAGACCTCCTCCAAGGCGTTCAACGTGATTCCTGAGCGCGTTCAGATCAAAGGCACCGTGCGCACCATGGCGCCCGAGATGCGGGATCTTGCTGAAAAACGTATCAAGGAAATCTGCGCGGGCATCGCAGCGACCTTTGGCGGTGAAGCCGATGTGACTTACCACCGTGGCTATCCGGTGATGGTGAACCATGACGAGCAGACCGAGTTTGCCGCCAAAGTGGCGCGTGACATTTCCGGGCAGTGCGATGAGGCGCCGCTGGTGATGGGGGGCGAAGACTTTGCCTTCATGCTCGAAGAGCGTCCCGGTGCCTATATTCTCGTCGGCAATGGGGACACCGCCGCCGTGCATCACCCCAAGTATAACTTCACCGATGATGCGATTCCCGCAGGCTGCAGCTGGTGGGCGGAGATCGTCGAGCAGCGCATGCCCGCAGCCTGATCCGTATCATCAAAGTGAAGAAGGGGGCCACTTCGGCCCCCTTTTTTGTGCAACCGCTTGGGCTTTTGTCTCACCTTCCCAGCTGCACTCTCGTAAGGATCAGCAGACTATTTTTTGTAGCTCTGGCCAATGATCACGCAGCGATCAAATCCACTTGGGAGCGTCGCCTGACACTGGTTCAATGCCGCAATATCTGCGGCCTTCTGATCGCTAAAGCCGAAGGACTGACCGATCGGAAGAACATTCGAGGAGGAGCCGCAGTCTACGTCGACCCCGACCGGGTAGGCCGGCACAGCATAGGATCCGTGGCCATCAATCTTTGCAGCCCAATTCACCATGGCCTGTTTGGAGCTGTCGCATACACGTGCATCAAGTCGCAACAAGCGCAGATCCTTGTCCACCAAGGGATTGGCCGATTGGGCGAAGGCCGGAGCAGAGATCGCAAGAGCAGATCCAAGGGCGATGACGGTAAGTGTAACTTTCTTCAACATTTTAAAAACCTCCTCCATCATGCTGGGCATGACGACTGATACAAAGTTGCGGCAACGATACGCGCCGCGCACTTAGATTACTCTCAAATCCGGAAAATGTTCCGAAAATTTTATGATATTCGGTTTTTGTGATGCGGGCTTTTTCTGCTTTGTGTATGAATATCAGATAGATATCCTAAAGCCTTCACGGCGATTTTGCGCCGAATGCTTGGCAGGGGATTGCACAAGGGCGCGCGAATCCCCACCCCCTGGTCACATTGGGATCACCTTCGGCACCAAAGCGGCTAACGAGAAGTCCGATCGAAGCTCTGGCCAATCACCACGCATCTGTCAAACCCACTTGGAAGCCGTGCGGTGCAGGCTGCCATCGCAGCAGCGTCTGCCTCTGCTTGCGTGTCATAACCCCAGGAATATCCAATCGGCAGAACCGAGTCTGAGCCGTCGCATTTCACCTGCTGGCCTGCCGGATAGCGGGGCACAGCATAGGATCCAACGCCTTCTATCCTGCGCGCCCAGCCGATCATATCCTGCCGGGATGTTTCGCAAATACCCTTGGAAATGCGCAGGACCCGGGGCGTCTCTGACGACACCTTTCCGGGGTTTCCTGCATGGGTGGGGGTGGAGAAGCCAAAGACGGTTGCGATCATGGCAGCAGTAAGCGCAAAGGGTTTGTACATATTTACCTCCTAACGACATGAAGAATTCGAATTCTTCAAAAGTGCGAATCCATCGGTGGCTCGAGGGACTTATCGCGTAGGTAAGTATTTCAAATATCATCCGCCAATTTTCGGGGAAAAATCGAAAATATATGTCAATTATTGAAATCTATGGTGTGGGGGCGGATCCCATCAACATAGTTGAGCGCGTGGGACGCATTTGCATATTTCAATATGGTGAATGTTTGCGCTTGCGCAGGAGCGACCGCAGGGGTTAGGCGCCCGCGCCGTTTTGGCCGAGCAGCTTGCGATAGATCGCGATGATGGCAGCTGCCTCGCCTTCGAGGCGGAAAGTCCCGGCCACATGCTCACGTGCCGCTGTGGCCATCTCATTCAACCGGTCTCGATCCGAGAGCAGAGCAATGACATCAGCCGTGATCTTGTCGACATCCTCTATGTCGCAGAGCGTGCCGGTCTCGCCCGGAATGACCAACTCTTCAAAAGCCCCGACGCGGGTGGCAACTGCGGGCACGCCGCAGGACATTGCCTCAAGCGGTGTGAGCCCAAAGCCTTCCCAGCGTTGTGGTGCAACATAGAGATCAAGCGCCTGGAAATGGCGCGGCACATCTTCGACAGCCACCTCATCGCGGAACAGGATGCGATCCGAGAGGCTCGCCGCAGCCACCTCATCCTTGAGGCCCTGCAGGAACTCTGCGTTGTCCGCTGTCGCCCGCCCCATCATCAGGCCACGCACCTCTGGATTGGCGCGGCAGGCAGCGATCATCGCTTTGACAAAAAGATCATTGCCTTTTTGCGGGCGGATACGCCCAAAACAACCGACCAGCAGCCCATCCTCGGGAAGATCAAGCGCGCGTCGCAAGGCGGCGCGATCCGCGACCGGTTGGAACAGGTCGCAGTCGATACCGTGACGGATGACGGTTGCATTGCGTTCCAGATAACTTGCAGACCTCGAAGAGGTGGCAATCACCGCGTCCATGCGCCGGATCAGCCAGCGGGTAAACCCCGTGTGTCGGCGTTGCGCAGCCGAGGTGAACAGGAGTTTCAGCCGCTTCCCCAAAAGGTATTTGAGCAAAAGCCCAGCCACCATTTCATTGTTGCGTCGGGCGTGCCAGACCCGCGCCCCGGATGGCCCCTTGCGCGCCATGGTCCAGAGCGCGCCGGGTTTGACCTGTGGCACCTCGGCGGGCAAGTCCGGTGCAGCGGCGCAGATGGCGATCTCGCGTGCCTGGATGGGCACGAGCCGGATCACGGTAGAAGTCACACCAGAATAGCGTTTCTTAAAGTTCGGCGCGATCACGTCGATCTGGTTGAGGTCGATCTGGCTCATCAGGCGCCCTTTATGTGGGGGACGGCAGCAAGTCGAGCAGCGCCGTCACAGTGTCATCCATCTGGTCGGATTGGCGGGCCAGAAAATCGCGTGCCCGCGCGCGGGCCGTGTCTAGGGTATGCGGCGCGTCGAGCCAAGTCCTGACCGCGTCGGCAAGCGAGCTGGCATCCTGAACTTCATGGGCCGCGCCTAGCTCGATCAGCTCCGCAAAGGATTCGGCAAAATTATAGGCCCCGGACCCAGTCAGCACCGCGCCTCCCGCTTGCATCACCTCAAAGGGGTTGTGCCCTCCGATTTCGCGGAGAGAACCGCCAAGGAAGACCCGTGGGCACAGGCTGTACCAGATGCCCACTTCGCCCAATGTGTCCGCAAGATACACCTGTGTCGAGGTGCGGGGCAGGGCGTCCCGACTGCGCCGAATGGAAGTGAGGCCTGCCTCGGCAATCATCGCTTCGATTTGATCGCCCCGGTGTGGGTGGCGTGGCGCGAGCAAGAGCAGCAGATCCGGATGATCCGCCAAGAGCGCTCTATGCGCCTCTAACACGACTTCCTCCTCGCCCTCATGGGTGGAGGAAGCGACCCAGACCGGTCGCGCACCGATTGCGTCCCGGACGTCCTCCAGGATGGCCTGATCCACTGGCAGGGGCTCCGAGAGCGCCTTAAGGTTGCTGCCAGCGCGCAAACGTGTGGGGTCTGCACCAATGGCCTTGAGGTTGATCGCCGTCTGGCTGTTCTGGGTGAGCATCAGCGCAAGCTGATCCAGTAGAAACCGCGCGGTGGCGTGCCGTTTCTTCCAGCTGGCGACCGATTTGGGCGAAAGACGCGCATTGAGCAGCACCAATGGGACGCCCGCATCGCGCGCGCGCACCAGCATTTGCGGCCAAAGCTCGCTTTCGACAAAGACCCCGAGGTCCGGCTGCCAATGGTTCAGAAATCGCGTCACCGCGGCTCTGGTGTCCAGAGGCGGAAACTGGTGGCGGGTGCGGGGAGGCAGGCGTTTTGCGACCAGATCGGCAGATGTGGGTGTGCCCGAGGTGATCAGGAATTCCAGATCCGGCGCCATGGTGCCCAGACGTTTGATCAGCGTGAGGACCGACAGGCTCTCGCCGACAGAGGCGGCATGAAACCAGATCAGTCGGCCCTTGGGGCGCTGCAGGGTCGCGTGCCCGAGGCGTTCACGAACCCGTTCTTCCGGAAGCCCATGCGCACGCAGCTTGCCTGCAACTTTGGACCACATCAGCGGCGCCAAGAGCGTGCTGGCACCGCGATAGAGGTGATAGAGCAGGGTCGGGGCGACCTGCGATGGATCGGTCATCGTCTGGAGCCTTACCCGCCGGTGTGGCTCATGTGGCGCGGCATCTGGCCGTCGACGGTCTGGCGGGAGTAGTCAAAATCATGCCCTTTGGGCTTGAGGTTGATGGCCGCGCGAATGGCTTCTTCGAGGGGCGCCTCGGTGTCGGGATGATCGCGCAGCGGCGCGCGCAGATCAGCCATGTCCTCTTGGCCAAGGCACATATAAAGCTCCCCTGTGCAGGTGAGGCGCACGCGGTTGCAGCTTTCGCAGAAATTATGGCTAAGGGGCGTGATAAAACCGATCTTTTGGCCGGTTTCCTCAAGCCGCACATAGCGCGCAGGCCCGCCTGTGCGTTCCGCCAGGTCGGTGACCTGATAACCGCTCTCGTAGGCTTTGCGCACGTCTTTGAGGGACCAGTATTGGCCCAGACGGCTCTCGTTTCCGATGTCGCCCATCGGCATGACTTCGATCCAGGTGAGGTCGATGCCGCGATCTGCGCACCACTGGGTCATGGAGAACAGCTCGTCCTCGTTAAAGCCCTTGAGCGCAACCGCGTTGATTTTGATTTTGAGGCCCGCGGCCTGCGCCGCATCGATCCCGCGCAGCACTTGCGGCAGGCGGCCCCAGCGGGTGACGTCTGCGAATTTCTTCTCGTCGAGCGTGTCCAGTGACACATTCACCCGCCGCACCCCGGCGTCATAGAGCGCCTGTGCATGTTTTTCGAGTTGCGAGCCATTGGTGGTCAGCGTCAGCTCCTTAAGGGCGCCGCTGTCCAGATGCCGCGTCATCGAGCGGAAAAACGTCATGATGTCACGGCGCACCAGAGGCTCTCCTCCGGTGATACGCAGTTTTTCAACGCCCAGTCGCACGAAGGTGGAACACATGCGATCGAGCTCCTCGAGCGTCAAAAGCTCCTTCTTCGGCAGGAAGGTCATGTTCTCGGACATGCAATAAACGCAGCGAAAATCGCAACGGTCCGTAACCGAGACCCGAAGATAGGTGATCGCGCGCGCGAAGGGATCAATCAAAGGTGCTGTCATAAAACTATAGGTAAGGCGGGAAATCGCTCAGGACAATAGGAGCTTATGCAGCAAATCCAGCTTTGTGGCTGGCATCCCCCATGAGGTCGGGCTAGGGTCTCGCCATGACAAGACGTGCATTCAAATATCTGACCCTTGCCGCGCTGGCTGCCGGTGGTGTTTCCGCGTGCAACGCTCTGGGCGGTGTGCATCTGAGTTCTCAGGTTTTGCAGGGCTCTGGCTCCGGCGTTCGGATCGAACCGGCGCGGCCGGTTTCGCCCGATGCACCGCCAGAGGTCGAGACGCAGGAGTTGACGACTTCGGGCGGGACATGGACCTCTCCGTCGGATCGTCAGGAGGTCACAACAGCGGCGCTTGATACGCAGCCCGTTCGGGAGGTCGCGCCGCAACCTGTTGCGCCGACGCAAAGCAGCACGCCTGCACCGGTTGTGGCTTCGGAACAGTCCTTTGTCGGGCAGAAAACCACCGTTGCAGGTCTGGGCGATCCCGGGCGTGACGGGCTTTGGATGGAAACGCCACTGGTGTCCTCGCGGCGCAACGCGCGCCTGACTGCGCCGAATGGTAAATCCGTAGTGGTGACGCTGGAACCAATTTCTGGCTCTGCGGGCCAGGGCAGCCGCCTTTCAATTGATGGTATGCGCGCGCTGGGCTTGCCGCTCACTGAGCTTGTTGAATTGCGGGTGGGCCCGGTCTAGCACCGCGCCGCCCGGCTCGTGATTTGTTATTTCAGGTATTTCGCGGCTTCTTTGCGGGCAAAGGCTTTCATGCTTTCGCCATGCTCGGCCAAGAAAGCCTTGCTTCGTTCGGCGTCATGTTTTGAAAGATCCCGCAGCCACCAGCCAATCGCTTTTTGGATAAACCAGTCGCGATCTGGCACATATCCTGCAGCCCATCCCAGAATGCGCTCGCGCGCGGCGAGCTGTTCGGGTTTGGGGTTGGCAAACTTGGCCCAGGGCAGGGTGGACATAAGCGCCGCACGGCGGGTCCACATGTGCTCAGAGGTTGTCCAGTCTTCCACAGTGTCGAGCCGCGCTGGATCAGCCACGAGACGTTTTGAGATGGCCGAGGCGGCATGATCCGCGATCGCCCAGCTGTCAAAGTCGGGCACCCAGCTTTGCAACAGATCCCAGGCGGCCGCATCCGGCTTGATCCGGGCCTGCGTCAGCAATTTGGCTGCCAAAATCCGCGCCTCGAAGATGTCGCTGGCCCAAAGCTCTGCCGCAAGATCGACGCGCGCGTTCAGATCAAGCGCGGCGCGCCAGTCGCGCGACAGCGTGTTCAGCACTTCATTGCCGACGCCCAGAACCTCACGGCTCTGTTTGTGGTAGGCTATCATCTGCTCTGCGCGTCCGGGCTCAATCTCGGCACGAAGCGCCTCCAGTGCGTCGTCGAGCGTCATTCGACGGTCACGGATTTGGCCAGGTTGCGCGGCTGGTCCACATCGGTGCCTTTGGCAATGGCGGTGAAATAGGCGATCTGCTGTGCCGGGATCGCATAGAGGATCGGGGCCAGTGCGTCGGGTACCTGCGGCATGGTAATGACCTCAGCGGTGCCCTCGGAGGCCTCGCGCGCGCCTTCGGCGTCGGTCACAAGAATAACCCGACCACCGCGCGCCATCACCTCCTGCATATTGGAGATGGTTTTTTCAAAGAGCGCATCGCGCGGTGCCATGACAATCACTGGCACGCTGTCATCAATGAGCGCGATGGGCCCGTGTTTCAGCTCGCCCGAGGCATAACCTTCGGCGTGGATATAGCTCAGCTCCTTGAGTTTGAGCGCCCCCTCAAGAGCCAGCGGGTAGAGGGCGCCGCGCCCGAGGAAAATGATGTCGCGTGCGCCGGCCAGATCGCGTGAGGCAGCAGCGATCTGCGCCTCAGAGGCCAGCGACTGATGGATCAGGCCGGGCAGGGCACGCAAGTCAGCGGGCATGCCTGCGGGCAGCTTCTGTCCGCGATCCTGTGCTGCCTTGAGCGCGAGCATCAAAAGCACCGTCAACTGACAGGTAAAGGCTTTGGTCGATGCTACGGAGATTTCCGGGCCGGCGTGGATGGGCAGCACCACATCGCTTTCACGCGCGATTGAGCTTTCGGGCACATTCACCAACCCGGCGATCACATCGGCCTTCCCTCGCATGTAGCGCAGCGCTGCCAGAGTGTCCGCGGTTTCGCCCGACTGGCTGACAAAGAGCGCCAGCGTGCCGGGGCCGACGGGGGGCTCGCGGTAGCGAAATTCCGAGGCCACATCGACCTCAACGGGCAGGCGAGCGATCGTTTCCAGCCAGTATTTCGCCACCAGACACGCGTAGTAGGCAGTGCCGCAGGCCACGAGCGAAAGCCGCTCGATCTTTTTGAAATCCAGCCCTTCGGGCAGCTCAATCGCGCAGCTGTCGTCCAGATAAGCCTTCAGCGCCTTGTCAACGGCGACGGGCTGTTCGGCGATTTCCTTGGCCATGAAATGCTTGTGGCCATCTTTTTCGACGCGGGTGTTCTCCAGTTTGATCTGGCGTTTTTCGCGGTTGGCGATGTTGCCCTTGGCGTCCCAGATTTCATGGCTGTTGCGCGTCAGGACCACAAAATCCCCTTCTTCGAGGTAGGTGATCTGATCCGTCAGCGGCGCCAGCGCAATCGCGTCGGAACCGACATACATTTCGCCCTCGCCATGGCCTACGGCCAGGGGCGATCCCTTGCGGGCGGCAATCAGAAGGTCCTCTTCGCCATCAAACAAGAACGCCAGCGCAAAGGCCCCTTCAAGCCGTGCCACGGTCTTGCGTGCCGCCTCTGCGGCAGAGGTGCCGTCGCGCATGTAGAATTCGCACAAGAGCGCCACGGTTTCTGTGTCGGTTTCGGTCACAAAGCGGATGCCATGAGCCGCCAGTTCGTCGCGCAATTCCTTGAAGTTCTCGATGATCCCGTTGTGAACCACTGCGACGCAGCCCGCCTGATGCGGATGCGCGTTAGAGACCGTCGGCGCGCCGTGGGTGGCCCAGCGGGTGTGCCCAATGCCGGATTTGCCGGGCAGCGGATCATGCACCAAAGTATCCGAAAGGTTCACCAGCTTGCCCACCGCGCGGCGCCGGTCCAGATGCCCGCCGTTCACCGTGGCAATGCCTGCACTGTCATATCCGCGATATTCCAGCCGTTTCAGCGCTTCGACCAAAATGGGCGAGACTTCATGGTTGCCCAGAACTCCGATAATTCCACACATGTGATTACCCTTTGGCCTTTGCGGCTTTCTTGGCGCGCAGCATATCCATCAGCTTGCGTGCGCGGCCTGGTTTGTTCGTCTGCTGGACGCGCGCAATCGCCAGATCTCCATCAGCGACATCCTTGGTGATGACAGCACCTGTTGCCGTCATCGCCTCATCGCCAACGGTCACCGGGGCGACCAAACACGTGTTTGATCCGATAAAGGCGCGCGCGCCGATTTCGGTGCGATGCTTCATGACGCCATCGTAGTTGCAGGTGATTGTGCCCGCTCCGATATTCGTCGCCTCACCCACAGAGGCATCGCCAATATAGGTCAGGTGGTTCACCTTGGCGCCTGCGGCGATCTCAGCGTTCTTGATTTCAACGAAGTTGCCCACATGGGTGTCCTCGGCCAGCTCCGCGCCGGGGCGCAGGCGGGCGTAGGGGCCGACCTTGGCGCCACGCGACACATGGCAGCCCTCAAGGTGCGAAAACGCCCGGATCAAAGCGCCGCTCTCAACGGTGACACCGGGACCAAAGACCACATTGGGTTCAATCACCGTGTCACGACCAATGATGGTGTCAAAGGCCAGATGGACGGTCTCAGGAGCCGTCAGCGTGACGCCGATGTCCAACAACTCAGCCCGCGCATGCGCCTGAAACACCGCCTCCGCGGCCGCGAGGTCCGCGCGGGAATTGATGCCGAGCGTTTCCGCTTCGGGGCAGGACACGGCCGTGACGCTCAGCCCCTCGGCCCGCGCGAGTTCGACAAGATCGGTCAGGTAGTATTCGCCAGAGGCATTGTCGTTGCCCACTTGATCAAGCAGGCCAAACATCACCTCGGCGTTGCACGCCATGAGGCCCGAGTTGCAGAATGTAATCGCGCGCTCGGCGTCGCTTGCGTCCTTGAACTCGACGATTTTCTCAAGGCTTTCGCCCTGCATGATCAACCGGCCGTAGCGCGCAGGATCGGCGGCTTCAAAGCCGAGGATCACTAGATCGGCGCGGCTGCGCGCTTCGATCATGCGTTCCAGCGTCTCGGCCGACACAAAAGGCGTATCGCCATAGAGCACCACGACATCGCCGCGAAATCCCTCGAGTGCCGCGCGCGCTTGAAGTACCGCGTGGCCGGTGCCGAGCTGCTCTTCCTGCAGCACCACTGTCGCTTCAGGGGCGATCTCTGCGGTGGCCGCGCGCACCATCTCGGCCTCGTGGCCTGCCACAACCACCGTGCGCTCGGGGTCAAGCGCCCCCCCGGCGCGCATCGCATGTTCCAGCATCGGCGCATGTGCGATCTGATGCAGGACTTTGGGCAAATCGGAGTTCATCCTGGTGCCTTTGCCTGCGGCGAGGATGACGAGGGCAGTGCTCATGGGGTGTTTTCCCTTTGAGTTTTTGTTGCCCCCGTTCTATCCGCTAACAGAGGATGCGCAAGATGCGCTGCCATAAACTTCAGTTGCGACTTGCAACATCGGGCGGCGAAATGGCGCCGAAACGGGGGATCTTTCATGCGCACAGTGATCTTTGACCTTGATGGCACCTTGGCCGATACATCTGTCGATCTGCTGGCGGCGGCCAATCATTGCTTTGGGGTCATGGGGCTCGGCGAAATGCTCACCCATCCCGAGGACGCAAAGATCGCGTTGCGCGGCGGGAAGCGCATGCTTGCCGAGGGGCTGACGCGCGCAGGTCAGTACCGCGAGGCCACGGTCGAGGAATACTACCCTGTGCTTCTCGACGCCTATCGCGACAGCATCGACACCCACACGGTGATGTATCCCGGCGCGATGGCGGCGGTGGAGGCCCTGAAAGGGGCTGGTTACGGCGTCGGGATCTGCACCAACAAACCCGAGGCGCTGGCAGAGGATCTGATGCAGCGCCTTGGCGTGCGTGATGCATTTGCCTCGCTTGTGGGGGCTGACACATTACCGGTGCGCAAACCTGATCCAAAGCCCTTGTTCGAAGCCGCGCGCCGCGCCGGCGGCACACCTGAGATGTGCGTTCTGATCGGGGACAGTGACACCGACCGCAATACCTCGCGAAACGCCGGGGTGCCGTCGGTGCTGGTGACTTTTGGCCCGGCGGGGGACGAAATGGCCGCGTTGGAACCCGAGGCGCTGCTGCATGATTATGCCGATCTGCCAGCTGTCGTGGCGGGGCTGATCGGGGTCAACGACGCCCGCTGACCCTGACGGCATCGCACCCCTCTGATGCGTCAGGGGGGGATAGTCAGGGGGTCATGATAGATGCGCGTTCAAACGCAGCTTCTGCAGTGGTCAGGTCATCATAGACCAGACGCACCTTGATGGTTTGCACGGACCCCAACTCAAAACTGCGATAGGGGTCGCCGTCGCCGCTCTTGATGGCGCCGGGAGAGCCCTCGTCGGCGTGGCATTCGGGCATGTCCCAGACCTCGTAGTCGCCCTCGTTGATGGCAAGCTCCATCTGTGCAAGCCCGCAGCGCCAAGCCCAGAGATGGGTCACATAGACCAGATCCTGCCCGTTGAATTCCCGCACCGCGACCCAGTTGGACTGAGTGGCGTTCAGGATCGGTTTGACTTCGGTGGCGGTGAGGAACTTTCCGGTCGCAACCTGCGGCTCTGCGGTCAGGCCCGAGGTGTCCTGAGCATCGGCAGCGCCGCTGTAGATCGCGACAGCGAGTGCAATGGAGGGGATGAGGGAGTTCATGTCAGTGGCCCTTTCGCAGGTTCGGATCACAATCTTGGTCAGGTTACCCTGTGGCTTGATCCGAGGGAACCGCAAACCTGCGGCAAGCTGGCACCCTCTGCGCTCTTGACCTTGCGCGGGCCGCGGATCATGACTTTGCCCATGACAGAGCGTTTTACCGGCAATTTCACCCAGCAAGACCCCATCCCCGAGGAGGCCATCGCTGCCGCCGTCGAGGTAATGCGCCACGGGCGCATCCATCGCTACAACCTCGCCGGAGAGGAACAGGGCGAAACCGCGTTGCTGGAACAGGAATTTGCGCAGCTGATGGGGGCAAAATACTGCCTTGCGGTCGCGTCCGGGGGCTATGCGCTTGCCACTGCGCTGCGCGCCGTTGGGGTGGGGCATGGGGACAAAGTGCTCACTAACGCGTTCACATTGGCGCCGGTGCCGGGGGCGATTGCATCGGTCGGCGCAGAGCCGGTGTATGTTGATGTGACCGAGGATCTGACCATCGATCTCGACGACCTCAAGGCCAAGGCGGGCGAGGCAAAGGTCTTGATGCTCAGTCATATGCGCGGCCACCTTTGCGATATGGATCACCTGATGGAAATCTGCACCGCCGCTGGTGTAACCGTCATCGAGGATTGCGCGCATACGATGGGGGCCAGCTGGAATGGCACACCATCCGGGCGCCATGGCCTGATCGGGTGCTATTCCTGCCAGACCTACAAACATGTGAACTCTGGCGAAGGCGGGCTTTTGATCACCGACGATGCAGACGTCGCGGCTCGGGCCATTATGCTCTCTGGGTCCTACATGCTCTATTCGCGCCATCTGGCGGCACCTGAGCCTGAAGTGTTCGAGCGGGTGAAATACGAGACGCCCAATATCTCGGGTCGCATGGACAACCTGCGCGCCGCGATCCTGCGGCCGCAACTGCGCGACCTTGATGCGCAGGTGGCACGCTGGAACGATCGCTACCGCACGCTTGAGGCCGGGGTGAGGGACACACCGGGCCTACGTGTTGTGGAGCGTCCGGAGGCCGAAATCTATGTAGGCTCGTCCTTTCAGTTCCTGCTTCTGGATTGGGCGCCGGAGGCGGTCCAAGACGTGCTCTCGCGCTGTGCAGCACGCGGCGTGGAGCTCAAATGGTTTGGCGGGGCTGAGCCTGTCGCCTTTACCTCGCGCTATGATAGTTGGCGCTATGCGCCCGCGCAGAGCCTGCCAAAAAGCGACCGCATCCTTGCAGGCATCCTCGATATGCGCGTGCCGTTGACCTTTAGTCTTGAGGATTGCGCGCTCATTGCCCGCATCATTCGCGCAGAGGTCAGCGCCGTCTGGCAGGCGCAGGGGCAGCAGGTCTAACCGACGCAGACTCTTAAAACCGGCGATTGTTTCCAGCCCTGCATCGCGTGAGGGCCAAAAGGCCTGCGCGCTGCTCTGTGCAACATCAGCGTTGACCGCTTCGCAGCTCTGTGTCATTTATTGAACAAGTGTTCATTAAATATCGTGACTCGGGAGGAGACGCGCAATGTTCAACGCAAGCATGACATTCGATCTAGGCGAGGACGTAAACGCCCTGCGCGACATGGTGCACCGCTGGGCGCAGGAGCGCGTCAAACCGATGGCGCAGGAGATCGACCAGAAAAACGAATTCCCCGCCGAGCTCTGGAAAGAGATGGGCGAGCTGGGTCTTCTGGGCATCACCGTGGATGAGGAGTTTGGCGGCGCGGGCATGTCCTATCTGGCGCATACCGTCGCGGTCGAGGAAATCGCGCGGGCCTCGGCCTCCGTATCGCTGTCTTACGGCGCGCATTCCAACCTTTGCGTCAACCAGATCAAGCTCAACGGCAATGCCGAGCAAAAAGCCAAATACCTGCCGCGCCTCATTTCTGGCGAACATGTGGGCGCGCTGGCAATGTCCGAGGCTGGCGCGGGTTCCGACGTGGTTTCGATGTCGCTGCGCGCCGAAAAGCGCAACGACCGCTTTGTTCTGAACGGCAACAAATACTGGATCACCAATGGTCCTGACGCGGACACGCTGGTGGTCTATGCCAAGACTGATCCAGGGGCGGGCTCCAAAGGCATCACCGCCTTCCTGATCGAGAAGGAATTCAAGGGCTTTTCCACCTCCAAGCATTTCGACAAGCTTGGCATGCGTGGCTCAAACACCGCGGAGCTGGTCTTTGAGGATGTGGAAGTTCCGTTTGAAAACGTGCTTGGCGAAGAGGGCAAGGGCGTACGCGTCCTGATGTCCGGTCTGGATTACGAACGCGTGGTGCTTGCGGGGATCGGCACCGGCATCATGGCCTCCTGCATGGATGAGATGATGCCCTATATGGCCGAACGCAAACAATTTGGCCAACCCATCGGGAACTTCCAGCTGATGCAGGGCAAGATCGCGGATATGTACACTGCGATGAACACCGCACGCGCCTACGTCTATGAGGTCGCCAAGGCTTGCGACAAGGGCACCGTGACCCGTCAGGATGCGGCGGCCTGCTGTCTCTACGCCTCTGAGGTGGCGATGACGCAGGCGCATCAGGCGGTACAGGCCTTTGGCGGGGCGGGTTATCTGAGCGACAATCCGGTCGGTCGGATCTTCCGCGATGCCAAGCTGATGGAGATCGGAGCGGGCACGTCAGAAATTCGACGCATGCTGATCGGGCGCGAGTTGATGGGCCATATGAGCTAAGGCGCAGATGCGGGTCGCCTATTGGTTCCCGGTTGCAATGCTGGCGCTTGTGCTGGCGGTTGTCGGGTTCCGTTACGGGCTGATCCGGCAGGGGATCACCGAAACCGATGTGATTACGCTCTATGCGCAGAAATACCTCGGGGATCACGCAGACTCTGGGGCTTTGGGATCGGCGCAGATCAGCGATTGCGCAGCGCGTCCGGCAGAGCGCGGGCATCTTTGGACCTGGCTCGTGGTGACATGCCGCCCGGAGGGTCATACGGATGCTGGGAGCTTTCGCTACCGGATAAACTGGCTGGGCGGGCTGATTGAGTACATTGCGCCAGGAGAAGGCGCGCCACGCGCGCCACAGACCTGACCGCGCAACTGGCGCGGTGGCAAGGCAAGCGCCGCGCAAGGACGGTGGAACAAAAAAGCGCCACCATGAAGGTGGCGCAACTGGGATGGAAATGCTGCGCGGAAAATGCGCGCGGCTTGGACAAAGGATCAGAAGCGGTGCACGTAAGAGACACCCACAGTGACCGGATCAATCTCCGCCTTGCCAATGGGTGCACCGTTGAGCCGTGCGTCGGTGTCGATGTCCATGTAGCGCACGTTCAGACGCAACGCGCCGCGCTCCGAGGTCTGCCAGTCAGCCCCCACCGTTGCGGCAAAGCCAAAGCTGTTGTCGAGGTCGAGCGTGCCAAGCGACGACTCTTCCGAGAAGAAGGTGGTGTAGTTCACGCCGACACCAACAAAGGGGGTCACCTTGCCCTTGGTGGGGATATGATAGACCAGCGACAGGGTCGGCGGCAGTTGTTTGGTGGAGCCGATGTTGCTGCCTCCAAGCGCGATGTCGTGCTCAAACGGCGAGGCCGCCAAGAGTTCAATGCCGAGGTTGTCGCGGATGAAATACTCCGCCGTGAGCGACAGCTGGGTGTTGTCGTCAATCGTGGCCGCAGCGCCGGCAAGCGTGCCATTGTCGGACTTCGGGTTCACGTTGATGATACCGACACCAAAGGTCCAGTCGCCCTGAGATTGGGCCATGGCGGGGGCAGCAAAGCTTGCGGCGGCAACGCCCAGTGCGAGGGCGGAAACCAGAGTTTTCATGGGGAGAATCCCTTCTTTCATCAGTATGGCGCGACATTGCCAGCGATGAGGTGCGCGCGCTCTGATCTAGATCAAATGAGACCCTCCTTTCCCTTTGGAAAGATTGGAAAAATTGCATACCACCTATGCGCAGAACGCAGGGTTAAACATGACTGAGAAACGCATCATTCCCGGGCTTACCGCCACAGGCGGGTGGGACATCCCCGAGCGGCTCAATATGGCGGCGCAGGCGATGGATCACCCGGCCGATAAACTCGCGATCATTGACCTCACCTCCGGGACCCGCCGTGATGTGTTTCATCGGGAATTGGCCGTAATGGTCGATGGTCTGGCGCGCACATTGCTGCAACGTGTCGCCCCCGGTGATCGCGTCGGAGTGCTCTTGTCGCAATCACCTTGGTGTGTGGCGGCGCATCTGGCGATCTGGAAAATTGGCGCAGTCTCGGTGCCGCTATTTAAACTGTTTCAGCACGACGCCCTTGCCAACCGCGTCGAGGATGCAGGTGCGAAGTATGTGCTGACCGATCGGGAGGGCGCGGCGCAGCTTGGCGATTTGGCCGAGCCGCTGATTACGGCAGAGATCGGCGTCGAGGGCGATCCGGTGCCCTTCGCCGACACTGGATCCGAGGACCCGGCGGTCATTATCTATACCTCCGGTACCACGGGCAAACCCAAGGGAGTCTTGCACGGGCACCGGATGCTGACAGGGCATCTGCCGGGCGTGTCGATCAGTCACGACCATCTTGGCCAGCCCGGTGATTGTCTCTGGACGCCTGCGGATTGGGCGTGGATCGGCGGGCTCTTTGATGTCGCAATGCCGGGCCTTGCGCTGGGTGTGCCGGTCGTCGCCGCGCGGCTTGATAAGTTTACGCCTGAAACCTGCGCCGAGGTGATGCGCTTGGGCGAGGTGCGCAACGTCTTCTTTCCGCCTACCGCCCTGCGCATGCTAAAAGCAGCGGGGCAGGGGCTCGACGGTTTGCGTTCCGTGGCCTCCGGCGGAGAGCCCCTGGGCGCGGAGATGCTCGCCTGGGGCCAGCGTCACCTGGGCGTCACCATCAACGAATTCTACGGCCAGACCGAATGCAACATGACGGTGTCCTCTTGCTGCGCGGACTTCCCCGTGCGCCCTGGCTGCATCGGGAAACCGGTGCCGGGGCATGTGGTCGAGGTGATCGACGCAGACGGCCAGCCCACCCGTGAGGAAGGCGATGTGGCGGTGCGCCGTGGTTCCGGGTCGATGATGCTGGAATATTGGAACCGCCCCGACGCCACCGCCGAGAAGTTTCACGGCGACTGGCTGGTGACCGGGGATCGCGGCATCTGGGAGGCGGGCTATCTGCGCTTCGTGGGGCGTGAGGATGACGTGATCACCTCTGCCGGTTACCGCATCGGCCCCTCCGAGATCGAGGATTGTCTGATGACTCACCCGGCCGTTGCCACCGTCGGTGTGGTCGGCAAGCCCGACGCCCTGCGCACTGAGATCGTCAAGGCCTATGTGGTGCTGAAACCGGACCACGCCCCAAGCGAAAAAGAGCTGCAGGATTACGTCAAAGAGCGCCTTGCCAGCTATTCCTATCCCCGCGAGATCGCCTTTCTCGACGCTTTGCCGATGACGGTTACGGGCAAGGTGATCCGTAAAGAACTCAAGGCGCGGGCTGCGGGGGAGGGGAAGTGATGAAGGCAAGGAGCCGCAGTTTGAGTGACCAGCATGTCGCTTGGGCGTCGCGCCTGTTTTTTCATACCTGTCCAACATGTGGCGGAGCGGTGCCGCTTTCGCATCTCACGGGGCGCGGTTGGCCGCAGATTGCCGAGTGTCGAGGCTGTGGAAAGCACTGGCGAGTCGCGCTCAGTTCTCGAGCATACCTTTGGCGGTTTGTATCGCGCGCAATACCACTGGTATTTTTCTCTCTGTTTGTGACAAGCGCCGCGCTCCACTTCGCCTTTCCTGAACTGTCGTATCTGGCGCAAAACGGTCAGACCAAGCTGCGTTTCGTGGCTTTCCCATTCCTGGTTTTCTCCGCTTTGGCGTCCGTACTATTTTTTTCACGTCGTCTCCCTTTGGAAGAGGAACCGAAATGAAACTTCAATCCAAGGCAATGCCCTCCTCTGAAGGGTTCAAGGCAAACAAAGCTGCCCATCTCTCCGCTCTGGCCGAGATCAGCGAGGCCGCCGAGGCTGCACGCTTGGGCGGGGGCGAGAAATCCCGCGCCCGACATGAAAGTCGCGGCAAGATGCTGCCGCGCCGCCGGGTGGCGAACCTGCTTGATCCCGGCTCGCCCTTTTTGGAGGTTGGTGCGACGGCGGCCCATGGCATGTATGGTGGCGCAGCCCCGGCGGCAGGCGTGATTGCTGGTATCGGGCGTGTCCACGGTCAGGAGGTCATGGTGGTCTGCAACGACGCCACCGTGAAGGGTGGCACCTACTTCCCGATGACGGTGAAAAAACATCTGCGCGCTCAAGAGATTGCCGAGGAAAACAACCTTCCTTGCGTCTATCTGGTGGACAGTGGCGGCGCCAACCTGCCGCAGCAGGATGAGGTCTTTCCCGACCGCGACCACTTTGGCCGCATCTTTTACAATCAGGCGCGGATGTCGGCCAAGGGCATTCCGCAGATCGCCGTGGTCATGGGCTCCTGTACCGCAGGTGGTGCTTATGTGCCGGCAATGTCCGACGTCACCATCATCGTTAAGGAACAGGGCACCATCTTCCTTGCAGGCCCGCCGCTGGTGAAGGCCGCCACCGGCGAGGTCGTCTCGGCCGAGGATCTGGGCGGCGGGGATGTGCACACGCGGCTTTCGGGCGTGGCGGATTACCTCGCTGAGGATGACGCCCATGCGCTGGCCCTCGCGCGGCGCGCGGTCAGCCATCTCAATCGCACCAAACCCCAGGGCGTGAACTGGCAGAGCCCGGAAGAGCCCGCCTACGATCCCGAGGAGATCCTTGGCGTGGTGCCGGGCGATCTGCGCACGCCCTATGACATCCGCGAGGTGATCGCGCGTCTCGTTGATGGTTCGCGCTTTGATGAGTTCAAACCCCGCTTTGGCGAAACGCTGGTCACCGGCTTTGCCCACCTCAAGGGCTGCCCCATCGGCATCATCGCCAACAACGGCGTGCTCTTTTCAGAAGCCGCACAAAAGGGCGCGCATTTCGTGGAACTCTGTAGCCAGCGCAAGATCCCGCTGGTCTTCCTGCAAAACATCACCGGTTTCATGGTGGGCCGCAAATACGAAAACGAAGGCATCGCCCGCCATGGGGCCAAGATGGTAACGGCGGTGGCCTCCACCAATGTGCCCAAGATCACCATGCTGGTGGGCGGCTCCTTTGGTGCGGGCAACTACGGCATGGCAGGGCGGGCCTATTCACCCCGGTTCCTCTGGACATGGCCCAACTCGCGCATCTCCGTGATGGGCGGCGAGCAGGCGGCGGGCGTTCTGGCCACGGTCAAACGCGATGCGATCGAGCGCCAGGGCGGCACATGGTCCGCCGAAGAAGAGGCGCAGTTCAAACAGCCCACCATCGATATGTTCGCCGAACAAAGCCACCCGCTCTACGCCTCGGCACGGCTCTGGGATGACGGCATTATCGACCCACGCAAAAGCCGCGATGTGCTGTCGCTGTCGCTTAGCGCTGCCCTCAACGCCCCCATCGAGGACACACGCTTTGGCGTGTTCCGCATGTAACCTCTTCTAACCTCAAATATCCCGGGGGTCCGGGGGCAGAGCCCCCGGCCGCGACGGTCCCTCAAAAGGAGCACCGCAAGATGTTCAACAAGATCCTGATTGCCAACCGCGGCGAAATTGCATGCCGGGTGATGGAAACCGCCCGTCGTCTGGGTGTACGCACCGTCGCCGTCTACTCCGATGCTGACCGAGACGCCAAACATGTGGCCCTTGCGGATGAGGCTGTCCATGTCGGTCATGGACCTGCCCCGGCGGATAGCTACCTGCTGCAGGACGAGATCCTCGCCGCCGCCAAAGCCACCGGCGCGCAAGGCATACACCCTGGCTATGGGTTTCTGTCGGAGAATCCCGATTTTGTGGAAAAGGTCGAGGCAGCCGGTCTCGCCTTCATCGGCCCCTCTGCCAGTGCGATCCGCAAGATGGGTCTCAAGGACGCCGCCAAGGCACTGATGGAAGAGGCGGGCGTTCCGGTGGTTCCCGGCTATCACGGCGACACGCAGGATGCGGGCTTCCTCGCCAAACAGGCGGACAGCATCGGCTATCCGGTCCTGATCAAGGCGGTTGCAGGCGGCGGTGGCAAGGGCATGCGGCTGGTCGAGGACCCCAAGGATTTCAACGATGCGCTCGCCTCGGCGCAGGGCGAAGCCACCACGTCCTTTGGCAATCCGGCGGTGCTGATTGAAAAATACATCCAGAAGCCGCGCCATATCGAGGTACAGGTCTTTGGGGACGGCACATCGGCGGTGCATCTGTTTGAACGCGACTGTTCGCTGCAACGTCGCCACCAAAAGGTGATCGAAGAAGCCCCGGCCCCGGGCATGACCGACGAGATGCGCGCCGCCATGGGACAGGCCGCCGTGCGTGCCGCCGAGGCGATCGGCTATGCGGGCGCGGGCACGGTGGAGTTCATTGTGGACGGCTCGGAAGGGCTGCGTGCGGACGGGTTCTGGTTCATGGAGATGAACACCCGTTTGCAGGTGGAACACCCGGTTACCGAGCTCATCACTGGCGTCGATCTGGTGGAGTGGCAGCTGCGCGTCGCCTCTGGCGAAGGGCTGCCCATGCAACAGGACGACCTTTCCATTACCGGCCACGCCTTTGAGGCGCGGCTCTATGCCGAGGATGTGCCCAAGGGCTTTTTGCCCGCCACCGGCACGCTCTCGCATCTGGCCTTTCCCGAAGGGGTGCGCGCCGACAGCGGTGTGCGGGCAGGGGACACCATCAGCCCTTGGTATGATCCGATGATCTCCAAGGTGATCGTGCATGGCCCCTCGCGCGCGGCAGCGCTGCGTCAGCTGGATGACGCGCTCGCGCGGACCGAGGTTGCCGGAACCGTAACAAACCTTGCCTTCCTCGGTGCGCTCACCCGGCATGCAGGCTTTGCTGCGGGCGACGTGGACACGGGCCTGATCGCGCGCGATCTCGACAGTCTTGCTGCCGCGCCGGAGATGAGGGCCGAACACAAGATCGCGGCTGCGATGGTGGCGCTTGATGTGATCGATCCCAAACCCGAAATGGGCTTCACGCTTTGGGCGGACCTACACCGTTCCGTTACGCTTGAAGCGCAGGGCGAGAGTTTCGAAGCCTCGGTCGAGTTGAGCGGCCCGGATCGTCAGGACTGGATCCTTGATGGAGATATGTTTGCCGTCAATCGCATGGGGTCGGGCTGGGTTATCAGCGGCATGGCCTTGCCACCCTATGCAAAAAGTGGCGACGCCATCACGATTTTTGACGGCTATGGGCTGAGCTTCAAGGTCGTTGACCCGCTGGACCGTGCCGCAGGCGCTGCCGGGGATGGCAACCTCATTGAGGCCCCGATGCCGGGCTTGGTCAAGGCGGTCTTTGCCGAGGCGGGCGCCGCAGTCAAAGAAGGCGACCGGCTCGCCATCCTTGAGGCCATGAAAATGGAGCACTCTTTGCTAGCCGCCCGTGACGGCGTGGTTGCAGAAGTTCTTGCGCAAGCGGGCGATCAGGTGGAGGCTGGTGCAGCGCTGGTGCGGCTCGAGGAAGAGGCCTGAGCCGCGCGCATGAACCGGGAGGAGTAAAACCCATGAAAGACCGCGTCGAGATCTTTGAGGTGGGCCCACGCGACGGGCTGCAGAACGAAAAGCGTGACATTCCTGTCGCCGACAAGGTGGCCCTGGTGGATTGTCTCAGTCGTGCAGGCTTTTCCCGGATCGAGGTGGCGAGTTTTGTCTCCCCCAAATGGGTGCCGCAGATGGCGGGCAGCGCAGAGGTTCTGGCCGGGATCACCAAGGCCAAAGGCGTGCGCTATGCGGCGCTCACCCCGAATATGCGCGGCTATGAGGATGCGCTGGCCGCGCGCGCTGATGAAATCGCCATCTTTGCCTCTGCCTCCGAGGGCTTTTCACAAGCCAATATCAATGCATCGATTGCTGAGAGTATCGAGCGCTTTACACCCATTCTGGAGGCCGCGCGTCATATCGATCTGCCGGTGCGGGGTTATGTCTCCTGCGTGACCGACTGCCCCTATGATGGCGCTGTCGCACCCGACAAAGTCGCCGAGGTCGCGGATCGGCTGTTCTCGATGGGCTGCTATGAGATTTCGCTTGGCGATACTGTGGGAAAGGCCACACCCGACAAGATCGCCAAGATGTTGATCGCGGTCAAAGATGCGGTGCCAGTCACCCGCCTCGCAGGTCACTATCACGACACCGCAGGCCGTGCGATTGCCAATATAGATGCGTCGCTTGCGCTGGGCGTGCGGGTGTTTGACGCTGCCGTTGGCGGGCTTGGTGGCTGCCCCTATGCGCCGGGCGCGGCAGGGAATGTGGCCACAGAGGTGGTCCACGAACATTTGACGCGGCTGGGGTATGACACGGGCCTTGATGGCACCGTACTGCAAGAGGCCGCCGCCATGGCGCGGCACTTGCGCCCCGAGCCCACCGACGCCTGAGCTATCAAGACACGAAGGACCCTTTGGCCATGTATGACACGCTTTTGCTGACCCGTGATGATC
Source organism: Ruegeria sp. TM1040 (assembly GCF_000014065.1). Taxonomy (NCBI): domain Bacteria; kingdom Pseudomonadati; phylum Pseudomonadota; class Alphaproteobacteria; order Rhodobacterales; family Roseobacteraceae; genus Ruegeria; species Ruegeria sp. TM1040. The sequence continues at coordinate 798,727 of NC_008044.1, forward strand.
GCGGTGTGGCGACCCTTACGCTCAACCGTCCCGAAAAGCACAACGCCATGTCGGGCCTGATGCTGCAGGAACTGCAGGATGCGGCGCGCGCGTTGGCGGCGGACCGCAGCGTGCGGGTTGTTGTACTCACGGGGGCGGGCAAGAGCTTTTGCGCCGGGGGCGATCTGGGCTGGATGCAGGCGCAGATGGAGGCTGATGCCGAAACGCGCGGGCGCGAGGCCCGCGTGCTGGCCGAGATGCTGAACCTTCTCAACACCTTGCCGCAGCCGCTCATTGGGCGGCTGCAGGGCAATGCCTTCGGGGGCGGGGTCGGAATGGCCTCGGTCTGTGATGTGGCCATCGGTGTCGACAGTCTCAAGATGGGGCTCACCGAGACCAAACTGGGACTGATCCCCGCCACCATCGGCCCCTATGTGATCGCCCGCATGGGCGAGGCGCGGGCACGTCGCGTATTCATGTCGGCGCGACTTTTTGATGCAGCCGAGGCGGTCGATCTGGGGCTCCTGAGCCGCGCGGTACCCGCCGACTCACTTGATGCTGCGGTGGAAGCAGAGGTAACTCCTTACCTCGACTGCGCGCCGGGGGCGGTGGCGGATGCCAAGGCGCTGGCGCGCGCGCTTGGGCCGCGTATCGATAAATCCACAATCGATTTTACAATTTCCGCCCTTGTAACCCGCTGGGAAAGCGCCGAGGCGGTCGAAGGCATCAACGCGTTTTTTGATAAACGCCGCCCCTCCTGGCGTGACAAATAAGGGGAATTCCCCTCTGCGAGCGCAGCACGTTTGCGCTCGTTTTTGATGCACACAATCCTTAGCGAAACCATAAGGATGGTGTGGCCTGTTGCAGCACTGCGAAACTGGCCAATAAAGCGATCCGCATTAACTCCCCCTTGGTTGACGGTCTCTAGGGACAAGAGTAGTAACGGCGCAAGTCAACACGCCAATTGACGGTGCACGAGCAGCGAATTGCCGTGTGCGCGGAAAGGAGCCACTCGTGGAAGAGATGTTGCGGGAATACCTGCCCATTCTGGTGTTTTTGGCCGTCGCCATCGGCCTTGGTCTCGTACTTATTCTTGCTGCCGTCGTTGTTGCGGTGCGCAATCCCGACCCTGAAAAAGTCAGCGCGTATGAATGCGGTTTCAACGCATTCGACGATGCCCGCATGAAATTCGACGTGCGCTTTTATCTGGTGTCGATCCTGTTCATCATCTTTGACCTGGAAATTGCTTTCCTGTTCCCTTGGGCCGTGGGGTTCAAGGACATCAGTGATGCGGGCTTCTGGTCGATGATGGTCTTCCTTGGGGTCCTGACCATCGGCTTTGCGTATGAGTGGAAGAAGGGGGCTCTGGAATGGGAGTGATGGCTGGCGCGAACACCGCAGGTGTCGACAAGGAAATGGTGACACAGGCCTTGAATGCAGAGCTGCAGGACAAGGGGTTCTTGCTGACCTCTGCCGAGGACATCATCAATTGGGCGCGCACCGGTTCGCTGCACTGGATGACCTTTGGTCTTGCTTGCTGCGCGGTGGAAATGATGCACACCTCCATGCCGCGTTACGATGCCGAGCGTTTCGGGATCGCACCGCGTGCCTCCCCGCGTCAGTCGGACGTGATGATTGTTGCAGGTACGCTCACCAACAAAATGGCTCCGGCGTTGCGCAAGGTCTACGACCAGATGCCCGAGCCGCGCTACGTGATCTCGATGGGGTCCTGCGCCAATGGCGGTGGCTATTACCACTACAGCTATTCCGTGGTGCGCGGCTGTGACCGGATCGTGCCAGTGGACATCTATGTGCCTGGCTGCCCGCCCACCGCAGAGGCGCTCCTTTATGGGCTGATGCAGCTGCAGCGCAAGATCCGCCGCACTGGCACCCTTGTGCGCTAAGGGCAGGAGATTCAGATGATCGAAGCATTGCAAGACCTTGGCCACCAGATTGAAGCCAAGCGCCCCGAGTGCGTATTGTCCTGGGATATTGCCCATGGCGAACTGAACATCGACGTAAAGCCCGCCAACATCGCGGGCCTCGTTGAATTCCTGCGCGTCGACAGCGCCTGCCGGTTCTCCACGCTGGTGGACATTACCGCAGTGGACTATCCCGAGCGCACCAAGCGTTTTGACGTGGTGTATCACCTCCTTTCGATGTACCAGAACCAGCGCATCCGTCTGCGCGCAGCCGTGCGCGAAGAGGACATGGTGCCCTCCATCGTGGATGTGCACCCCTCCGCCAACTGGTTCGAGCGCGAAGTCTTTGACATGTTCGGCATCCTGTTCACGGGGCACCCGGACCTGCGCCGCCTGCTGACGGACTATGGCTTCCGCGGCCACCCGCTGCGCAAGGATTTCCCGACCACCGGTTACACCGAAGTGCGCTATGACGAGGCGCAAAAGCGCGTGGTCTACGAGCCGGTGAAGCTGGTTCAGGAATACCGCCAGTTTGACTTCATGAGCCCTTGGGAAGGTGCGGAATATATCCTGCCGGGTGACGAGAAAGAGATCGCGAAATGATGAACCCTGATTTGTTTCTATTAGTGGGAGTTCTTCAGGTTCTGCTGGTGCTTTCGGCTATCGGTGGTCTGGGCTGGCTTTGGGTGAAACTGGTTCGCTTAGTAGGGTTTTCTGCTTGTCGAATTATTGCGAAAGGTGGGAAGTAGTGATGGACGGCTCCAAATTCGACGACGCCCAGACGGGCGAACAGAAAATCCGTAACTTCAACATCAACTTCGGCCCGCAGCACCCTGCGGCGCACGGCGTGCTGCGTCTGGTGCTGGAACTGGATGGCGAGATCGTGGAACGCTGCGACCCGCACATCGGTCTTCTGCACCGTGGCACCGAAAAGCTGATGGAAAGCCGCACCTACCTGCAGAACCTGCCGTATTTCGACCGCCTCGACTATGTGGCGCCGATGAACCAGGAGCACGCTTGGTGTCTGGCAATCGAAAAGCTGACTGGCGTGGAGGTCCCCCGCCGTGCGCAGCTGATCCGAGTGCTCTATTCTGAGATCGGCCGTATCCTCAATCACCTCTTGAACATCACCACTCAGGCGATGGACGTGGGCGCGCTGACGCCGCCGCTCTGGGGCTTTGAGGAACGCGAGAAGCTGATGATCTTCTACGAGCGGGCCTGTGGTGCACGCTTGCACGCGGCCTACTTCCGCCCTGGTGGCGTGCATCAGGATCTGCCGGACGAGCTGCTGGATGATATCGACCTCTGGGCGATGGAATTTCCGAAGGTCATGGACGACATCGACGGCCTCTTGACCGAGAACCGGATCTTCAAGCAGCGCAACTGCGACATTGGCGTAGTCACCGAGGATGACATCCAGAAGTATGGCTTCTCCGGTGTGATGGTGCGCGGGTCTGGCCTGGCTTGGGATTTGCGCCGCGCGCAGCCCTATGAATGCTACGACGAGTTCGATTTCCAGATCCCGGTCGGCAAGAACGGCGACTGCTACGATCGCTATCTGGTGCGGATGGAAGAGATGCGTCAGTCGCTCTCGATCATCCGTCAGGCTATCGCAAAATTGCGCGAGGCCACCGGTGACGTTCTGGCCCGTGGCAAGCTCACCCCGCCTAAGCGCGGCGATATGAAGACCTCGATGGAGAGCCTGATCCACCACTTCAAGCTCTACACCGAAGGCTTCCATGTTCCCGAGGGCGAGGTCTATGCCGCTGTCGAGGCGCCCAAAGGCGAATTTGGCGTCTATCTCGTGGCGGATGGCAGCAACAAGCCCTACCGCGCCAAGCTGCGCGCACCGGGGTTCTTGCATCTTCAAGCGATGGATTACGTCGCCAAGGGCCACCAGCTTGCGGATGTCGCTGCAATTATTGGAACCATGGACATCGTGTTTGGAGAGATTGACCGATGACACTACGCGCATTTATCGCAGGGGCCTCCCTGTGTCTGATCGGACAAACCGCACTGGCAGAAAAATCGCTGGCGGATCTCGTTGCTGAATCCGTTGGATATGTGCAGGTGCGCGATGGCGTCATCCTGATCGAAGATGATTACGACGAATACATCTGCCGCATGACCGCGAGCGATGCCGCATTCGATGCAAAAGCTGCAGGCCAGGAGATCCCCGCTGGGGCGCTCAGCTCGACCTGTATCCTGCTTGAGGAATTCGACAAGTCCGGCACACCCGCGTTTGCAGAGAAATCGCTGGCGGATCTCGTGGCCGAGTCCGTTGGCTACGCGCATGTGCGCGATGGTGTCGTCATGATCGAAGACGACTATGACGAATATGTTTGCCGTATGAATGCGAGCGATGCCGCATTCGATGCCAAGGCCGCAGGTCAGGAGATCCCCGCAGGATCGCTTACCTCGACTTGCATTCTGCTTGAGGAGTTCGACAAGTAATGCTGCGTCGTCTTCATCACGAACAGCCTGACAGCTTTGCGTTCACCCCGGCCAATCAGGCCTGGGCCGAAGCTCAGATGACCAAATACCCCGAAGGCCGTCAGGCCTCGGCGGTCATTCCGATTCTGTGGCGCGCTCAGGAGCAAGAGGGCTGGATTTCCAAACCCGCGATCGAATATGTGGCCGATATGCTCGGCATGGCCTACATCCGCGTGCTGGAAGTGGCCTCTTTCTATTTCATGTTCCAGCTGCAGCCCACGGGTTCGGTTGCGCATATCCAGATCTGTGGCACCACGTCCTGCATGATCTGTGGTGCCGAGGATCTGGTCGCGATCTGCAAGGACAAGATCTCTGCCAAGCCGCATACGCTGTCCGAGGACGGCAAGTTCTCTTGGGAAGAGGTAGAATGCCTTGGCTCCTGCGCCAATGCGCCGATGGCGCAGATCGGCAAGGATTATTACGAGGATCTGACCGCGGCATCTTTTACCAAGCTGCTCGATGATCTGGCGGCGGGTAAACCCGTCGTACCCGGCCCGCAAAACGGTCGCTACGCTGCAGAGCCAAAGGCGGGCCTGACCTCGCTCACCGAATATGAAGCAGGCAAGCCGCAGTATAATGCCTCGGCGGAGCTTGCGACCGAAATCGGTGACGGTGTGAAGCGTATTCAGGGCGATGAAGTTCCGCTCCTGACCCCATGGGTCGGCAAGGATGGCGTGGTTGCAGGGCGTGCCGCTGCAGATCCGACGCCGCCCGCGCCAGAGCGTCCGCAACCCGCGGCCAAGCAGGCTGAGACCGCCAAGAAGAAGGCTCCGGCCAAGCCTGCGGTCAAGAAATCGGATGCGGCAACGCCTGCACAGCCCGAAGCCGCCGCCGCAAAGGTGACGGAACCCAAGGCGGACTTGGAAGAACAAGCACCCGAGACGCTGACAGCGGCGCGCGAGGGCGGGGCGGACGATCTCAAGCTCCTCAAAGGTGTGGGGCCAAAGCTCGAACAGACGCTCAATGAGCTGGGCTTTTTCCACTTTGACCAGATTGCCAAATGGACCGAGGCCGAGGTGGCCTGGGTGGATGCGCGCCTGAAGTTCAAAGGCCGCATCGAGCGCGACGGCTGGATCGAGCAAGCCAAGCAACTGGCAGCCGGTGAAGAAACCGAGTTTGCCAAATCGGCCAAGAAAGACGGCCGCTACAAAGACTAAACTCTCCGCTGCGTGCGGCCTCAATGGCCTACGCCGTGGTCAAGGATGACTGGACCGGATGACGCAGGACGAACAGGATAAGGCCATCGCTGCCAAAGGGCGGCACATCTCGCTGGTGATTGCCGGTACGATGGTGGCTTGGTTGCTCCTGTCCCTGCTCGTGGGTCCCGCGATTGGCCTGCCGGGCCGATATGCGCTGCTGTTCGATTTTGCGGCTCTGGCCGCGATGATCTACGCGGGCGTCAACATCATTCAACTCTGGCGTATGCGTCAGAACAGTCAAAGGTAGGCACACATGCTGAAGGATCAGGACCGGATCTTTACCAACCTTTACGGGATGCACGAACGCACGTTGGCGGGCGCACAAAAGCGCGGCCACTGGGACGGTACGGCGGGCCTCATTGAAAAAGGGCGCGACTGGATCATCCAGACCATGAAGGATTCCGGCCTGCGCGGGCGTGGCGGTGCGGGCTTCCCCACCGGCCTCAAATGGTCCTTCATGCCCAAGGAAAGCGACGGGCGTCCCGCCTATCTGGTCATCAATGCTGATGAGTCCGAGCCCGGCACCTGCAAAGACCGCGAAATCATGCGTCACGATCCGCATACGCTGATCGAGGGCGCGCTGATCGCTTCCTTCGCGATGAACGCGCACACCTGCTACATCTATCTGCGCGGCGAATATATCCGCGAGCGCGAGGCGCTGCAGGCCGCCATCGACGAATGCTACGACAAGGGTCTTCTGGGCAAGAACGCTGCAGGCTCGGGCTGGGATTTCGATCTTTTCCTGCACCACGGGGCAGGGGCTTATATCTGCGGCGAGGAAACCGCCCTGATCGAGAGCCTTGAGGGCAAAAAAGGCATGCCGCGCATGAAGCCGCCATTCCCGGCAGGCGCGGGGCTTTATGGCTGCCCGACCACGGTGAACAATGTCGAATCCATCGCCGTGGTGCCCACCATCCTGCGGCGCGGTGCGGAGTGGTTTGCCGGCTTTGGCCGTCAGAACAACGCGGGCACCAAGCTTTTTGCGATCTCCGGTCACGTCAACAACCCCTGCGTTGTTGAAGAGGCCATGTCGATCAGCTTTGAAGAGCTGATTGAAAAACACTGCGGTGGCATTCGCGGCGGCTGGGACAATCTTCTGGCGGTGATCCCAGGCGGCTCTTCAGTGCCCTGTGTGCGCGGCGAGAAGATGCGCGATGCGATCATGGATTTTGATTACCTGCGCGGCGAGTTGGGCTCTGGCCTTGGCACTGCGGCGGTGATCGTGATGGACAAGCAGACCGATATCGTCAAAGCGATCTGGCGCCTCTCGAAGTTCTACAAGCACGAAAGCTGCGGCCAGTGCACGCCCTGCCGTGAAGGCACCGGCTGGATGATGCGCGTGATGGATCGTCTGGTGCGCGGTGAGGCGGAGCTTGAAGAGATCGACATGCTCTGGGATGTCACCAAGCAGGTCGAAGGCCACACCATCTGTGCACTGGGCGATGCGGCCGCATGGCCCATTCAGGGTCTCATTCGCAACTTCCGTGAAGAGATCGAAGATCGCATCAAGGCGCAGAAATCTGGCCGTATGGGCGCGATGGCAGCGGAATAATCTGAAAGATGATGATGAACTCCCGTTTTCCTTTGTCACTGATGCTCGTGGCCTCGCTGGGGCTGGTGGCTTGTGGCCAATCGCGCGACGACAAGCGTATGCGCTTTGACGGTATCGTGTTCCGCACCAGCGCCAAGCCGATCGACAAGAAGGAAACGCTGCTCAACTTTCGTGTTGAGGTGCGTGACGCGTTGCAATCCCAGCGTGGTGCGCTGGCGGCTGCGACGCATGAGGCCACGCGCTACTGCATTCAGAACTACGGCACTTCGCGGTTTGACTGGACCAACATCACCCCTGACTCTGAGGGCAGCTATCAGATCCAGCTCGACAATCGCGATGCCATCTTCACGGGACGTTGCAAACCGTGACGCGGATCTCGGCATATCATGGCCGGTTTGGCACAGCGCTATTGAATAACAGCGCGCTGCACTCCCGTGGTTCCATTGGAACCACGAAGGAGTCTGTCATGTCCAAAACATATGATCTGTCCACTGCTGATACTTTCTCTGCGCCGCACGTGCTGATGATGACTGCGCTGGCGGCGCTCTCTGCCTTTATGTTGGCTTTGGGGGCCAGTGCGGGCGAGGCCAAGCCCTCTCTGCGCGATGTGCAAGAGATCGAAGACCCGCTTTTTGCCGTGGCGGTCGCGAGCGAAGTCGCAGAGCGCTGCGAACGCATTGCGCCGCGCACGCTCAAGGGTCTCAATCAGCTCTATCAGATCCGTGCGCGGGCCAATGCACTTGGTTACAGCGACACGGAAATCAAATCTTACATCAAGTCGGACCAGGAAAAATCTCGTATGCGGGCCAAGGGCGAGCGGCTCTTGCGTCAGAACGGGGTGAAACTGGACCAACCGGAAACATTCTGTGCTTACGGGCTTGCAGAAATTGAGAAAAACAGCGCGATCGGCGTGTTACTGAGGGCGAAATAGACCATGTCTGACCTCCGCAAGATCAACATTGACGGAACCGAGATCGAAGTCGACGGGGCGATGACCCTGATCCAGGCTTGCGAGCAGGCCGGGATCGAGATCCCGCGTTTTTGCTATCACGAACGTCTGTCGATTGCCGGCAACTGCCGTATGTGCCTCGTCGAGGTGGTGGGCGGCCCGCCGAAACCGGCAGCGTCCTGTGCGATGCAGGTCCGCGATCTGCGCCCGGGACCAGAGGGGCAGGCCCCGCAGGTGAAGACCAATTCACCGATGGTCAAAAAGGCGCGTGAAGGGGTGATGGAGTTTCTCCTGATCAACCACCCGCTCGACTGCCCGATCTGCGATCAGGGCGGCGAATGCGACCTGCAAGATCAGGCGATGGCTTACGGCGTTGATTTCTCGCGCTTCCGCGAACCCAAACGCGCGGTGGACGATCTGAACCTCGGCCCGCTTGTGGGCACCGCGATGACCCGCTGCATTTCCTGCACCCGTTGCGTGCGCTTCACCACCGAGGTCGCAGGCATTTCGCAGATGGGTCAGACCGGGCGCGGCGAGGATGCGGAGATCACCTCCTACCTCAATGAGACGCTGGATTCGAACCTGCAGGGCAACATCATCGATCTTTGTCCCGTGGGCGCGCTGACCTCGAAACCTTATGCGTTTACCGCGCGTCCGTGGGAACTCACCAAGACCGAGACCATCGACGTGATGGACGCGCTCGGATCAAACATCCGCGTGGACACTAAGGGCCGCGAAGTGATGCGTATTCTGCCGCGCAACCATGATGGCGTGAACGAAGAGTGGATCTCTGACAAGACCCGTTTTGTCTGGGATGGTCTGCGCCGTCAGCGGCTTGACCGCCCCTATGTGCGCGTCGATGGCAAGCTGAAGCCTGCCACTTGGCCCGAGGCGCTGGAGGCTGTCGCCACCGCGATGAAAGGCAAAAAAGTTGCCGGTTTGATTGGCGATCTGGTTCCGGTCGAGGCAGCTTATGCGCTCAAAGGCCTGATCGAGAGCCTCGAGGGCAAGGTGGACTGCCGCACGGATAATGCGCGCCTGCCCATTGGCAACCGCGCAGGCTATGTGGGCACCGCTACGATCGAGGACATCGATACTGCCAGGGACATCATCCTGATTGGCACCAACCCTCGCGACGAGGCGCCGGTGCTGAACGCGCGCATCCGCAAGGCGTGGCTCAAGGGGGCCAATGTCAAACTCGTCGGTCCTGCCGCTGATTTGACCTATGACTATGAACATCTCGGCACTGATCGCGCGGCGCTTGATGCGCTCTCTGCGATTGAGGACGCGATTGTCATCGTGGGGCAGGGTGCCCTGCGCGAAGCCGACGGTCTGGCGGTTCTCGCCAAGGCGCAGTCTCTGGGTAAGCTGCTGGTCCTGCACACCGCCGCCGCTCGTGTGGGCGCGATGGACATTGGGGCCGTCACCGAGGGTGGCATGGCAGCAGCCATCGACGGAGCAGAGGTGATTTATAACCTCGGTGCCGACGAGGTGGAAATCGACGCGGGTGCTTTCGTGATCTATCAAGGTTCGCACGGCGACCGCGGCGCGCATCGCGCTGACGTGATCCTGCCGGGGGCAGCCTACACCGAAGAAAACGGTCTCTTTGTGAACACCGAAGGCCGTACACAGCTCTCGATGCGGGCTGGATTTGCACCGGGGGAGGCGAAAGAAAACTGGGCCATCCTGCGGGCGCTTTCCGCAGAGCTCGATGCCAAACTGCCCTATGACAGCCTCGCGCAACTGCGAAAGGCGCTGATCAAGGACGTGCCGCATCTGGCCAAGGTGGATCAGGTGGTCGCCAATGAAGGCGAGGCTCTGCCAGCTGAAAAACTCGGTAAGGCGGATTTCCTTCCTGCGGTGAACGACTTTTACCTGACCAACCCGATTGCACGCGCATCGCAGCTGATGGCGGAGCTCTCCGCTCAGGCCAAGGCGCGCCGCGAAACGGCGCTGGCGGCAGAGTGATCCGCACGGCGCTCATATCGCTTTTGGGGCTCAACCTCATCGCCTGCACGGATGTCACGGGTGATGAGGTAAGCCGTGCCGCGCCCGACTATCTGGGCGTGAATACCAGTCTCCTCGATGGGGATCTGGTCCAGTTCCATGTGACCATGGACCGGGTTGGGGCGCTTGAGGATCTTAATGACTATGCCGACTGCGCAGCAGCACAATATGCGCTGATCCGCGGCTATGGCTTCGCGCGTCATGTGCGCACAAAAACGAAACAAGAGGCTGGTATTTGGGAGGCCGATGCGGTCTACACCATCTCGCCCGCCTTACCGCGCGGTTTGCGCACCCTCGACGCAGAAGTCGTGGTGCAGGACTGCAAGGCAAACGGAATACCTACGGTGTGAGGACCCATGGCTGAATTCTTTAACACCCCAGGCGGCATTGCTGTCATCATCCTGGCGCAGACCCTGGCGGTTGTCGCCTTTGTGATGATCTCGCTTCTGTTCCTTGTCTACGGCGACCGCAAGATCTGGGCCGCCGTCCAGATGCGGCGCGGCCCCAACGTGGTTGGGGTTTACGGTCTGTTGCAGACCGTCGCGGATGCGCTCAAATATGTTGTGAAAGAGGTGGTCATCCCGGCCGGCTCTGACCGGACAGTCTTCATTCTGGCACCGCTCACCTCCTTTGTGCTGGCGATGATCGCCTGGGCGGTGATCCCGTTCAACGACACTTGGGTGCTCTCGGACATCAACGTCGCCATCCTGTATGTATTCGCGGTCTCCTCGCTTGAGGTTTACGGCGTCATCATGGGCGGCTGGGCTTCGAACTCCAAGTATCCGTTCCTCGGCTCCTTGCGGTCGGCGGCGCAGATGATTTCCTACGAGGTCTCCATCGGCCTCATCATCATCGGTGTGATCCTCTCGACCGGGTCCATGAACTTTGGCGATATCGTGCGCGCGCAGGACGGGGATGCTGGCCTCTTCAACTGGTACTGGCTGCCGCATTTCCCGATGGTGTTCCTGTTCTTCATCTCCTGCCTTGCGGAAACCAACCGCCCGCCGTTTGACCTTCCCGAAGCGGAGTCGGAACTGGTGGCAGGCTACCAGGTGGAATACTCCTCAACGCCGTTCCTGTTGTTCATGGCCGGTGAATACATTGCCATCTTCCTGATGTGCGCGCTCACCTCGCTTCTGTTTTTCGGCGGCTGGCTCTCGCCGGTACCGTTCCTGCCGGACAGCCCGCTGTGGATGGTCGCAAAGATGGCGTTCTTCTTCTTCCTCTTTGCCATGGTCAAAGCCATCACCCCGCGCTACCGCTACGATCAGTTGATGCGTCTGGGCTGGAAAGTCTTCCTGCCGTTCTCGCTGATCTGGGTGGTGTTCGTGGCCTTTGCCGCACGTTTCGAATGGTTCTGGGGTGCGTTTGCACGCTGGAGCACAGGAGGCTGATATGACCCAGATCGACTACACCCGCGCTGCCAAATACTTCCTGCTGCAAGACGTGTGGCAGGGGTTCAAGCTGGGGCTGAAGTATTTCTTCGCCCCCAAGGCAACGATCAACTACCCGCATGAAAAAGGTCCGCTCAGCCCGCGTTTCCGCGGCGAGCACGCGTTGCGTCGCTATCCCAACGGCGAAGAGCGCTGCATTGCCTGCAAACTCTGCGAAGCGGTATGTCCGGCACAGGCCATCACTATCGATGCCGAACCGCGTGAAGACGGCAGCCGCCGCACCACGCGCTATGACATCGACATGACCAAATGCATCTACTGCGGGTTCTGCCAGGAGGCTTGCCCGGTGGACGCCATTGTCGAGGGGCCGAATTTTGAATTCGCCACCGAGACCCGCGAGGAGCTGTTCTACGACAAGGACAAGCTGTTGGCGAATGGCGAGCGCTGGGAAGCCGAGATTGCCCGCAATCTTGAGCTGGACGCGCCCTACAGATGAGCGAGACGCCGAAAAACCCTTTCGAGGCCATGATGGCCCAGGCGCAGGAGATGGCGAAGGCCCTCAATCCTGCGCTAGAGAGTTTCTCTCCCAAGGGGTTTGAGGCGCTCTGGCCCACCATGCCCAAAGAGGTCATGGAGATGATGTTCGGCAACACCGTCAACAAAGACGGGCTTGATGCCAAAACCCGCCTGCTGCTGACGCTGGCGGGATTGACCATGCAGGGCGCGCAGGCCGATACGGCCGTGCGTCAGACCGTGCGCCACGCTCTTGCGGCGGGCGCAAAGAAACAAGAGATCGTTGAAACGATCGGACAGATGTCGGTCTTTGCCGGCATTCCGGCCATGACCCGCGCAATGGATTTGGCGCAGGAGGTCATGGACGACAAAGGGGACGATGAGACATGAGCGTTTTTGCCTTTTACCTCTTCGCCATCAGCGCCATCACCGGCGGGCTGTTCACAGTGATCAGCCGCCAGCCGGTGCACTCGGTGCTGTGGCTCATTTTGGCATTTCTTTCTTCTGCCGGGTTGTTCGTGCTTTTGGGGGCGGAGTTCGTCGCCATGTTGCTCGTCATCGTTTATGTGGGCGCGGTCGCGGTGCTGTTCCTCTTTGTGGTGATGATGCTCGACGTGGACTTTGCCGAGCTCAAGGCCGAGATGGCCCGCTACACGCCGCTGGCCCTGTTGATCGGGCTGGTGATCCTGATGCAGTTCGTGATCGCCTATGGGTCCTGGGAGAGCGCGCATAGCGTTGCCGAGAACCTGAGCCAGCCGATCCCAACGGACCGTCACAACACCGAGGCGCTTGGCCTCATTCTTTATGACCAATATTTCCTTCTGTTCCAGCTGGCGGGTCTGATCCTTCTGGTGGCCATGATCGGTGCCATCGTTCTGACCCTGCGCCACCGCCAGGATGTGAAGCGTCAGGACGTGCTCGCCCAGATGTATCGCGATCCGGCCAAGGCAATGGAGCTCAAGGACATCAAACCGGGCCAAGGGCTTTGAAGGGGCTTTGATCAATGATCGGAATTGAACATTATCTGACCGTCGCGGCGACCTTGTTCGTCATCGGCATCTTCGGGCTTTTTCTGAACCGCAAGAACGTGATCATCCTGTTGATGAGTATCGAACTCATGCTGCTTGCGGTGAACATCAACCTTGTCGCCTTCTCCTCGTTTCTCGGGGATCTGGTCGGGCAGGTGTTCACGCTGTTCGTGCTGACTGTTGCCGCTGCTGAGGCCGCGATTGGTCTGGCGATCCTCGTCTGCTTCTTCCGCAACCGCGGCACCATCGCTGTCGAAGACATCAACGTGATGAAGGGCTAATCCAGATGGAAACCATTCTCCTCTTTGCCCCTCTGGTGGGGGCTGTGATCTGCGGCTTTGGCCATAAGATCATCGGTGAAAAAGCCGCCATGTGGACTGCCACGGGCCTCTTGTTCCTGACGGCGCTCTTGTCGTGGATCGTCTTCATCAGCTTTGATGGCGAAACCCGCATCATCGAGATCTTCCGCTGGATCGAGAGCGGTAGCCTCTCGACCTCTTGGTCGATCCGCCTGGACCGGCTGACCGCGATCATGCTGATCGTGATCACCACCGTGTCGGCGCTCGTGCATCTCTATTCCTTTGGTTACATGGATCACGACCCGCAGTGGAAAGAGGGCGAGAGCTACAAGCCACGTTTCTTTGCGTATCTGTCGTTCTTTACCTTCGCCATGCTGATGCTGGTCACATCTGACAACCTCGTGCAGATGTTCTTCGGCTGGGAAGGCGTGGGCGTCGCATCTTACCTGCTGATTGGTTTCTACTACCGCAAGCCCTCTGCCGGCGCGGCGGCGATGAAAGCATTCATCGTCAACCGTGTGGGCGACTTTGGCTTCTCGCTGGGGATCTTTGCGCTGTTCTTCCTCACCGACAGCATCAACCTCGGCACCATCTTTGCGGCAACGCCGGATCTGGCCGAGATGACCGTGTCCTTCCTCTGGACAGAGTGGAATGCGGCCAATCTGATTGCCTTCCTGCTGTTTGTTGGCGCGATGGGCAAATCGGCGCAGCTGATCCTGCACACCTGGCTGCCGGACGCGATGGAGGGCCCGACACCGGTTTCGGCACTTATTCACGCGGCAACCATGGTGACGGCGGGCGTGTTCCTTGTGTGCCGCATGTCGCCACTGATGGAAGTGGCTCCCGAAGCGACTGCCTTTATCACCGTGCTCGGTGCGACCACCGCCTTCTTTGCTGCAACCGTGGGTCTGGTTCAGACCGACATCAAGCGCGTGATTGCCTATTCGACCTGTTCGCAGCTTGGGTACATGTTTGTCGCCGCAGGTGTGGGCATGTACTCGGCCGCGATGTTCCACCTGTTCACACACGCCTTCTTTAAGGCGATGCTGTTCCTTGGCGCGGGTTCCGTGATCCACGCCATGCATCACGAGCAGGACATGATGAACTATGGTGGCCTGCGCAAAAAGATCCCCTATACCTTCTGGGCGATGATGATCGGCACGCTCGCCATCACCGGCGTTGGTGTCCCGGTCTGGATCATGAAGCTGGGCGAAATTCCGATCGGCTTTGCGGGCTTCCATTCCAAGGATGCCATCGTCGAGAGCGCCTATGCCGCCGGGTCGGCCTATGGGTTCTGGATGCTGGTGATCGCCGCCCTGTTCACAAGCTTCTATAGCTGGCGCCTAATGTTCCTGACGTTTTATGGGAAGCCGCGCGGAGACAAGCATACCCACGAGCATGCACACGAGAGCCCGATGGTCATGCTGATCCCGCTAGGCGTCTTGGCGCTGGGGGCGATCTTTGCCGGGATGCTGTGGTACAAATCCTTCTTCGGCCACACCGACCAGGTCGCGAAATTCTACGGCGTGCCTTATGCAGAGGCCTCTGCAGAGGCGCATGGCGATGACCACGCGTCCGACGACCACGGCGCTGACGCATCCCATGGCGGCGGTGATAAAGAGGCAGAGCATCACTATGTCTTTGCTGGCGAGCCGGGCGAGGGTGCGCTGTACATGGCGCCCGACAATACGCTTTTGGATGACGCGCATAAGGTTCCGTATTGGGTGAAAACCTCGCCCTTCATGGCGATGCTTGTCGGGTTCCTCGTGGCCTATTGGTTCTACATCGTGAACCCGGAGCTGCCCAAGCGCCTGTCGCAGCAGCAGCGCCCGCTCTACCTGTTCCTCAAGAACAAGTGGTATTTTGACGAGCTTTACAACGTGGTCTTTGTCAAACCCGCTCTGGCACTTGGCCGCTTCTTCTGGAAGAAGGGCGACGGAAAGACCATTGATGGCTTCCTCAACGGCGTGGCGATGGGGATTGTGCCCTTCTTCACTCGTCTCGCTGGCCGGGCCCAGTCCGGTTACATCTTCACTTATGCCTTCTGGATGGTGCTCGGGATCGCAGCCCTTGTCACCTGGATGTCGATCGGCGGAGGATCGCACTGATGGACAATATTCTCTCCATCGTAACCTTCATTCCCGCACTGGCGGCCGCCGTGATGGCGCTGTTGATGCGCGGAGACGACGAGGCCGCACAGCGCAACGCGAAATATGTTGCGCTGATGGCCACCTCGATCACCTTTATCGTCTCGCTGTTCATCTATTTTCAGTTCGATCCCTCCGACACGGGCTTTCAGTTCGTTGAGGAACGGGACTGGATCTTCGGGCTGAAGTACAAGATGGGCGTCGACGGCATCTCTGTTCTGTTCGTGATGCTGACGACATTTGTGATGCCGCTGACGATCCTCGCCAGCTGGTCCGTGACCAACCGCGTCAAGGAATACATGATCGCCTTCCTGGTGCTTGAGACGCTGATGCTCGGCGTGTTCATGGCGCTCGACATGGTGCTCTTTTACCTGTTCTTCGAGGCTGGCCTCATCCCGATGTTCCTCATCATCGGCATCTGGGGCGGCAAGGACCGCATCTACGCGTCGTTCAAATTCTTCCTCTACACCTTCTTTGGCTCGGTGCTGATGCTGGTGGCGATGGTGGCAATGTATTTTGATGCGGGCACCACCGACATTGTGAAACTGTTGTCGCACGAGTTCTCCTATGAGGGTTTCAATGTGCTCGGGATTCACGTGCTGGGCGGCATGCAGACGCTGCTGTTCCTCGCCTTCTTTGCCTCTTTTGCGGTGAAGATGCCGATGTGGCCGGTTCACACCTGGTTGCCGGATGCGCACGTTCAGGCGCCGACGGCGGGCTCCGTGGTGCTGGCGGCAATCCTGCTGAAGATGGGGGGCTACGGCTTCCTGCGTTTCAGCCTGCCGATGTTCCCCGTGGGCTCAGAGGTGATGACCGATGTGATCCTGTGGATGTCGGCGATTGCGATTGTCTACACTTCGCTTGTGGCGATGGTGCAGGAAGACATGAAAAAGCTGATCGCGTATTCCTCGGTCGCCCATATGGGCTTTGTGACCATGGGGATCTTTGCGGCGAACCAGCAGGGTGTGGATGGTGCGATTTTCCAGATGCTCAGCCACGGCTTCATCTCGGCGGCGCTCTTCCTATGCGTGGGCGTGATCTATGATCGCATGCACACCCGCGACATCGACGCTTACGGTGGCCTCGTGATCCGCATGCCGGCCTATGCGCTTGTGTTCATGTTCTTCACCATGGGCAACGTCGGTCTGCCCGGCACCTCCGGCTTTGTCGGCGAATTCCTGACCTTGATGGGCGCCTTCCAGGAGAACACCTGGGTTGCGTTTGTGGCCACCACCGGTGTGATCTTTTCGGCGTGTTACGCGCTCTGGCTCTATCGTCGGGTGGTTTTTGGCGACCTGATCAAAGAGAGCCTGAAGGCGATCAAGGACATGAACGCCCGCGAGAAATGGATCTTTGCGCCGCTCATCGTCATGACGCTCCTTTTGGGTGTCTATCCTTCTGTTGTCACTGACGTGATCGGTCCCTCGACCGAAGCGCTGGTGCAATCCGTCAACACGGCCGTTGCCGACGCGGGGCCCCTCTGGGATGCCGCCGAGGTCGATGTCGCCGCCACCAATTCCCACTAAGGAGCTGATGAGATGCAAGCTGATCTCTCCGTGATCCTGCCCGAGATCATCCTCGCCGTCTTCTCGATGGCGGCGCTGCTCGGAGCTGTCTACACCGTCAAGGACAAGCTGGCGCCGATGCTCGTGTGGGTAACCGCCGCGCTGATGGTGGTGCTGGGTATCTGGATCGGAACCTCCGGTTCTGGCGCTACCGAGGCGTTCGACGGCATGATCGTCAACGATGCCTTTGCGCGCTTTGCCAAGGTCGCGATCCTCTTTTCTGCCGCCGCTGTCATGGTGATGGGGCAGGACTACATGTCCAAACGCGGCATGCTGCGGTTCGAATATCCGATCCTGATCGCGCTTTCTGTCATTGGTATGATGGTGATGGTCTCTGCCGGCGATCTGATGGCGCTTTATATGGGGCTGGAGCTGCAATCGCTGGCGCTTTATGTGGTGGCTGCGCTGCGTCGCGACAGCGTCAAATCCACCGAGGCGGGCCTCAAGTATTTCGTGCTTGGCGCGCTGTCTTCTGGTCTGCTGCTCTATGGCGCGTCGCTGGTCTACGGTTTTGCTGGCACCACAAAATTTGCCGGTATCATCGAGGTTGCCCAACATGGAGAAGTCTCCATTGGCCTCTTGTTCGGCATCGTCTTCCTGATCTCGGGCATGGCGTTCAAAGTCTCTGCGGTTCCGTTTCACATGTGGACCCCGGATGTCTACGAGGGCGCGCCGACGCCGATCACAGCGTTCTTTGCCTCCGCGCCCAAAGTCGCCGCCATGGGGCTCTTTGCCCGCGTGCTGCACGACGCCTTTGGCCATGCGATCGAGGACTGGAGCCAGGTTGTCGCACTCTTGTCGGTGCTGTCGATGTTCCTTGGCGCAGTTGCGGCGATTGGGCAGACCGACCTCAAGCGTCTGATGGCCTATTCGTCGATTGCACATATGGGCTATGCGCTCATCGGTCTGGCCGCAGGCACCGCGCTGGGTGTGCAGGCGCTACTCATCTACATGTCGATTTATGTGGCGATGAACATCGGTACCTTTGCGTTCATCATGATGCTGCACCGCGACGGCAAGCCGGTCACCGACATTCGCGCCTTGAACCAATACGCCAAACGCGAACCTGGTCGTGCGCTTGGGATGCTGGTGCTGTTGTTCTCGCTCGCGGGCGTGCCGCCGATGCTTGGCTTCTTTGGCAAGTTCTTCGTGCTGCGCGCAGCAGTCGAGGCCGATATGGCCTGGCTTGCAATTGCGGGTGTGATCGCCTCGGTCATTGGGGCCTACTACTACCTGCGGATCGTCTTCTTCATGTACTTCGGTGCCGAAGGGGACGATGTGGAGACTTCGCGCTCGCCTGTCTTGCTCGCCTTCTTCACGGTTGGGGCGGCTTTGATGCTGGTCGGTGTTGTAACCACCTTTGGTGTCGAGGGGGCCGCGGCCTCGGCGGCGGCCATGCTGGTCAACTGATGCGCTGCATCACGTTTTTGCACAAAGGCCCGGTCCAACGCGACCGGGCCTTTTGCCTTTTGCGAAACTGGGTGCTAAAGGGGCGCGCATGACAGATTGGCCAATCGGATACGGGCGCCGGGTGCTGGCCGAAGTTGACAGCACCTTGGATGAAGCGGCCCGCCTCGCGCCCGCACTGAGCGGGCCAGAGTGGATCCTTGCCCTGCGCCAGACCAAGGGGCGTGGGCGGCGGGGCCGTGCCTGGACCGACCCTAAGGGGAACTTTGCAGGCACGCTGGTCTATCGCCCGGAAGGCGCACCCGACCAGATCGCGCTACGCAGTTTTGTGGCGGCTCTGGCGCTCTATGACGCCGTAGAGACCGTGACCGGCCGCACCACTGGGCTTGCGCTCAAATGGCCCAATGACGTGCTGCTCAATGGCGGCAAGCTTGCGGGCATCCTCCTTGAGAGCTCAGGTGTGAAATCCGGTGTGGATCACCTCGCCATCGGGATCGGGGTCAATCTCGCCGAGACGCCGATGAAGGAATGGCTGGAACCCGGTGCGGTCTGGCCCGTGTCGCTACAATCCGAGACCGGCGTGCGCGTCGACCCGGAGACGTTTCTGTCGGCGCTTGCTCTTGCATTTGCCCGCTATGAGGACCAGTTCACCACATATGGGTTCGGACCGATCAGGGAGCTGTGGCTTTCGCGCGCGGCCAAGCTGGGCGAGGTCATCACCGCCCGCACCGCGCGCGAGGAAACCTCGGGCACATTTGAAACCATCGACGACGCGGGCAACCTCGTTCTCAAGACCGCAAAGGGGATCGTCACCATCCCCGCAGCGGACATCTTTTTCTGACGGAGGCGGGGTATATGCTTCTCGCGGTTGATTGCGGCAATACTAACACGGTTTTTGCGCTCTGGGATGGCGATCAGATGATCGGCCACTGGCGCACGTCGACCGAATGGCAGCGCACGGCGGATCAGTATTATGTCTGGCTCTCCACCTTGATGAACCTGCAGGGCATCAAGGCTCAGATCACGGATATGATTATCTCGTCGACCGTGCCGCGTGTCGTGTTCAACCTGCGCGTTCTGTCGGACCGCTACTTCAACACCCGCCCGCTGGTGGTGGGTAAACCCGAATGCGCGCTTCCGGTGGATGTGCGCGTCGACGAAGGTACCACCGTCGGCCCGGACCGGCTGGTCAATACGGTGGCGGGGTATGAAAAATATGGCGGTGATCTGATCGTCGTCGATTTTGGAACCGCAACTACATTCGATGTGGTGGCCGCCGACGGCGCCTATGTGGGCGGAGTCATCGCGCCGGGGGTGAACCTCAGCCTGGAGGCGTTGCACCATGCCGCCGCCGCGCTGCCACACGTCGACATTTCGAAACCACAGAATGTCATCGGCACCAACACGGTGGCCTGCATGCAGTCTGGCGTCTTCTGGGGCTATGTCGGCCTCGTGCGCGAGATCTGCGATCGCATCAAGGCCGAATCCGGTGTGCCGATGAAAGTCATATCAACCGGCGGGCTGGCGCCGCTCTTCCAGCAGACAGCAGATCTATTTGACGCATATGAGGATGACCTGACCATGCAAGGTCTGAGGCGCATCCACGAGCATAACAAGGATATCGGTAATCACGCATGAGCAGTGAAAGACTAATCTATTTGCCCCTCGGCGGGGCAGGCGAAATCGGCATGAACGCCTACGTCTACGGCTATGGTGCGCCGGGCAAGGAACGGCTGATCCTGGTGGATCTGGGCGTGGCCTTTCCCGACATGGACACCACCCCCGGCGTGGACCTGATCATGCCCGACATCAGCTGGCTGGCGGAACGCGCCGATCAGCTGGAGGGGATTTTCATCACCCACGCCCACGAGGACCACATCGGTGCAGTGGCGCATCTCTATAGCCGCCTCAATGTGCCGGTCTATGCGCGCGCCTTCACCGCCAATATCGCCCGTCGCAAGATGGAAGAGCAGGGTCATGACCCCGACTCCGTGGTGACGATCTCGCCCTGGCCCGAAGTCACAAAGCTCGGCCCCTTCACCATCGGCGCGGTGCCGATCTCGCACTCGATCCCGGAGTCGGGGGGTCTGGTGATCGACAGCCCCGCAGGCCGGGTGATCCATACCGGCGATTTCAAACTGGACGCCAACCCCATCGTGGGTGAGGCCTTTGATCCCGACCTCTGGGCCGAGATTTCCAAAGATGGCGTGCAGGCACTGGTGTGCGATTCCACCAATGTGTTCTCGCCGCATGCGGGCCGCTCCGAAAGTGAGCTCGGCGACAATATTACCAAGCTGATCGCAGAGGCCTCTGGCATGGTGGCGGCAACGACCTTTGCCTCCAACGTGGCGCGCGTCAAAACGCTGGCGCAGGCTGGCGAACGGGCTGGGCGCTCGATTGTGCTTTTGGGGCGGGCCATGCGTCGCATGATCGAAGCCTCGATCGAGACAGGTGTTCTGAGCGATTTTCCAAAGGTGATCCAGCCCGAGGAAGCGGCAGATATTCCGCGTGAAAACCTCATGCTGATCACCACCGGATCGCAGGGCGAACGTCGCGCCGCGACTGCGCAGCTGGCCCGTGGCAAGTATCGCGGCATGGAGCTCAAGGAGGGCGATCTGTTCCTGTTCTCCTCCAAGACCATTCCCGGCAATGAAAAAGGTGTGATCTGGATCATCAACCAGTTTTCCGAGAAGGGCGTCGATGTGGTGGATGACAGCTCTGGTCTCTATCATGTTTCTGGTCACGCCAACCGTCCTGACCTTGAGCAGATGCATGACATCGTGAAGCCCAAGATCCTGATCCCGATGCACGGCGAGCACCGCCACCTGCGCCAGCACGCGCGCCTCGGCGAAGAAAAGGGGATCGCCTCCGCCATTGCGGTCAATGGGATGATGATGGATCTCACCGGCGACGCACCCAAGGTGGCCGACTACATCGACACTGGCCGCACCTATCTGGATGGTTCGGTCAAGATCGGTGCCATGGACGGCATCGTGCGCGACCGTATTCGTATGGCGCTCAATGGTCATGTGGTGATCACGGCCATTCTTGATGAAGAGGATGAACCGCTGGGCGAACCCTGGGTGGACCTCAAGGGCCTCGCCGAGACCGGTCAGTCCAATGCCGCGCTCGCCGAGATCATGGAAGAGGATCTGAACCAATTCCTGATGCGCGCGGGCAAGAAGACCCTCAAGGATGACGACAAGCTGGAGCAGGAACTGAAGCGCATTGCGCGTCAGACGTCGCAATCCGAGATCGGCAAGAAACCTGAGGTGACCGTGATCGTCAGCCGGATGCGCTGATCGTGGGGGAGGGGGCGCTGCCCCCTCGTGCCCCTTCGGGTCACTTCACCCCTGAGATATTTTTGAGAAGATGAAGGGCGAGGCGCTTTATGCCTCCAAGTCACCCAAACTGGGTGGGAGGCGTGTTGCACTCGATGCTGCTATTTATGCAGGGCGCGCGTGATGGGATGTACGAGGTCTGGTCAGAGGCCCACGTATTTGATCGATAGGTGGGGCGCGACCGCAAACAAGGCCTGCGCGACCTCGTTTGCGACGGACTCATTTTATGGGGGATCAGCTTGCGGCGAGGGCCGCAATGATGGGGCCGAAGTCCGCAGCCTTTAGGCTGGCGCCACCCACAAGCGCGCCATCGACGTTGGAAACCCCAAAGATCTCGGCTGCATTGCCTGGTTTCACGGAACCACCATAGAGCAGTGGCAGGTCCTTGCCCGCTGCACCAAAGCGCGCCACCAGATCTGCACGCAGAGCGTCATGCACCTCAGCGATCTGATCGAGCGTGGGAACCTTGCCTGTGCCGATGGCCCAGACGGGTTCATAGGCGACAACTGTGTTCTCCGCCGTGACACCATCGGGCAGGGAGCCCGCGAGCTGCGCGCCAACCACCTCTAGGGTGGTGCCAGCCTCGCGCTCCTCGAGCGTTTCACCGATGCAAACCACGGCCACAAGGCCCGCAGCCTGAGCGGCCTCGGTCTTGGCGCGCACATCCGCGTCTCCTTCGCCGTGATCGGCGCGGCGTTCCGAGTGGCCAATGATCACATAGGTTGCCCCCGCATCCCGAAGCATGTCAGCGCTCAGATCGCCAGTATGTGCGCCAGACGTCTTTGCGTGGCAATCCTGCCCGCCAATTGCGATGTCACCGGCACGGTCGGCCGCGCGCGAGATGAGCGTTGCGGGCGGGCAGATCAGCACATCGACGCCCTCCGGCAGATCACCCTGTGCAAGGTTTTCAAGTTCGGCGAGGTGCTCGCCGGTGCCGTTCATTTTCCAGTTGCCTGCCGCGAGTTTGCGCGCCATGTCGCCCCCCAAATCCTGTTCTGATCAAGTGTCTCCACAGGTGGTAGCACCGGGGCGCGAGGCGAGCAATCACCGCCACACGCGACATTAAAAAAGGGCGGCGCAAAGCCACCCTATTTTGGGGTCTCGTCAGAATAAGGGGCAGTATTATTCGCCGACCTTGAAACTGATCGACTCGCCGCAGCCACAGGCTTCGGCCACATTGGGGTTGTTGAACTTAAAACTCGACTCAAGAAGCGTCGTCTCATAGTCGATTTCGGTGCCAAAGAGGAACATCTGGGCCATCGGGGCGATCAGCACCCGCGCGCCGTCCTGCTCCACCACCTCATCGTTCGGATCGGCGACGTCGACATATTCCATCGTGTACTCCATGCCCGCACAGCCGCCTTTCTTGACGCCGATCCGCAGACCGGCATGGCCTGCGTTCTCCATGAGTTTGGAGATCTGCGCGGCGGCTCGGGGGGTCATGGTAACAGCTTGCTTGCCGGGAATGGCGAACATGGGGGTGCTCCGTTGTGTGTTGCCCTGTAACCTAGGTGGTGTGGCGTAGCCCATCAAGGGGCACGGATGTCAGGGAAAGGCGACAGTCTCAGATCACGATCCTGCGAGCGCAGGTCATGGTTACATGAACCCGAGTTCCAGTCGGGCTTCATCCGACATCATGTCCATGCCCCAGGGCGGTTCCCAGGTGAGTTCCACATCGACGCTTTTGACACCGGGCACGGGCGAGACCGCATCGACGATCCAGCCGGGCATATCGCCTGCCACCGGACAGCCAGGGGCGGTCAGGGTCATGATGATTTTGACGTCGTTTTCATCAGAAATTTCAACAGTGTAGATCAGCCCAAGATCATAGATGTTGACCGGGATCTCTGGGTCAAAAACAGTACGGCAGGCATCAACCACTGGCTCATAGAGCGCGTGGGACACGGAGGAGGGCGCAATCAGCGGAGTGCCTTCAAGCGGTTCGGAAGCGTCAGTCATTCAAGCCTCGGTCAGTTATCTGAGGTTTTATATAGGGAAACCTGCAGGCAGGGTCCAGAGATCGCGGTCGATTCACGCGCGTGCAGTGGTTTTGAAGGGGGGGGCGGAGTGCGTTGCCGAAAATCGGCAAGAGGGCAGGGCGCGCCGGCAGCAATGCTCCGCCGCGCCCGTTGGGTTAGTCGTTGATGTCGGTGTCGAAGGTCTTCACTTGCCCGTTCGGGAGCGAGAAGATGCGTCTGAGCCCCAGCCATGCCACCAGTGACAACACCGCAAAGACCAGCAAAAGCACCGGCAAGGTCAGGCTGAGCGGTGTGAGCAGGATCACCGCAACCGCTGCCGCCCCGATGGCAAACCCGAGAAAGATGAAACCGGGCAGGAGGATCTCGACGATTGCGAGACCGAGGGCGATCACGCCCCAGACCCACCACAGCGACCAAACAGCGTCCATCACTTTGCCTTTAGCATCTTGAAGGCGTCACCGAATGCCTCGATGGCCTGAGCAGGCACGATGATGGTCTGTTTGCCATCGCCATTGCCCAGCGCATTGAGCGCCTCAACCTGCTTGAGAGCGACCTGATACTGGGCCGCCGAAAGACCGTTGTCGGCAATCGCCTGCGCGACCACCTGGGTTGCGAAGGCCTCGGCCTCGGCTTCGATGCGGCGTGCCTTGGCGGTTTGCTCTGCAGCATAAAGCTCAGCATCTGCCGCCAACTCGACTGCGCGTTTCTTGCCCTCGGCCTCGGTGACCTGGGCGCGGCGGGCGCGTTCGGCATTGAGTTGCTGCAGCATCGCATCGCGGGTAGCCTGATCAAGGTTCACGTCGAGGATTTCGGCGCGGGTCACTTCGATGCCCCAGTCGTCCACGGCACTTTCAACGCTGCGCTTGATTTCACCGATCAGCTGCGAGCGGTTGGATTGCACCTCATCGAGATCCATCTTGCCGATCTCGGCGCGTACGATGCCTGCAACAGTGGTGGAGATGGCGCCATCCACGTCGCGAATGCGATATACCGTCTTTTCAGGCTCAAGAATGCGGTAAAAGACCGAGGTGTCGATCTCCACAAGCACGTTGTCGCGGGTGATCGCATCCTGGCTGGCGTTGGGCAACTGGCGCTCCAGAATGGAGACCTTGTGGCGCACAACATCCAGAAATGGAACGATAAAGTTGATGCCGGGGCCGAGTACGGATTTGAGGCGACCAAAGCGCTCAACCACATATTTTTCCGATTGCGGCACGATGCGTACGCCTTTGAGGATCACCAGGATCACAAAGAGCGCCGCCACGATATAGAGAAGCCCACCGGAAAGGGCGTTGATGATGTCTTGTTCTGTCATAGGAAAATTCCGCGACTAAAAAGGATGCGCGCAGGGTTTCCCCTCAACGTCGGAGCGTCAAGGGGAAAGGGCGCAGGGATGTAGCATGGCCTATTCGGCGGCGTCGCCCAGCGCCTTGCGCGTGCGCAGCGGGGTGGGACGGACATTGGCTTCGATCTCGTCGTGAATCAGGGCGGCAATGTCTTTCTTTGACGTCTTCTCGATGCCCTCAAGACCGGGCGAAGAATTGACCTCCAGCACCTTGGGGCCGGTCTCTGAGCGCAAGAGATCAACGCCTGCAACACCAAGGCCAAAGCAGCGTGCGGCGCGGATGGCCGTGGCGCGTTCCTCTTTGGTGATACGCACTGAAACCGCGCTCCCGCCCAGATGCAGGTTGGAGCGGAAGTCGCCCTCCGCGCCGGAGCGTTTCATCGCCGCCACCACTTTGGAGCCAACTACAAAGCAACGAATATCGACGCCTGCGGCCTCTTTGACAAATTGCTGCACGAGGAAGTTGGCCTTGAGACCGCGAAAAGCCGTGATCACGGATTCAGCGGCCTTCTTGGTTTCGGCCAGCACCACGCCTTTGCCCTGGGTGCTTTCCAGCAGTTTCACGATCAAAGGCGCGCCGCCAACAATGTCGATCAGGGCATTTGTATCCTTGGGAGAGGCAGCAAAAGCGGTGGCGGGCATGCCGATCTTGTGGCGGGCCAGCATCTGATGGGCATGCAGCTTGTCTCGGCTCGCAGTAATGCCGTCGCTGCCGTTGACGCAATAGGTCCCAAGCGTCTCGAACTGGCGCAGCAGAGCGGTGCCATATTGAGTGACCGAGGCGCCGATACGGGGGATCACCGCGTCATAGCGCGGCAGGCGTTTGCCATCATAGTGGATCTCTGGCGCCAGAGCGTTGATCGACATGTAGCACCGCGTCGTGTCGATCACCTCAACCGAATGGCCGCGCCGCTCGCCTTCCTCGACCAGGCGGCGGGTGGAGTAGTTGTCTTCGCGGCTCAGAACTGCAATGCGCAGCGCGCGGTTGGGGGCCTTCTTTCGGATCGCGGGCGTGGCATAGACCGAATAGTCAAGTTCGGGCTGGCAGTAGCGTTCCGACGGCACCACAGAGATATTCTCCGTGAGCGCCTGACGGCCCAGTAGCATATGCAGCGCCATGCCGCGCCGATCCGTCAGCGTGACTTCCACCGGCCAGACCTGACCGCCGATTTCCAGGTTGGTCTCGATGACATAGCGCATCTCGCGATCGCCATTGGATGATGTTACTTCGCGGCGGTCTTTGATGGCAGCGGAACACGGGATCAGCAGGTCATCGCGCCCCGGGATCGGATGCACGGTGAAGCGGACCTTGGGGGCCTTCGCAGGGCCGAAGGTCTCGATGTCGGTGGCGTGAAGGGCCGAGGTCCGAGCGCCGGTATCGACCTTTGCACGCAGGGCGGGCAGGCCGAGTTCGGGCAATCTGACCCATTCCTCCCAGCCTAGACGTAGGTTCTGGTTCGGGTCATCTGTGGACATGAGGACGCCTCCTTGGCATTAGGGGTGAATCACCGCACACGCGGTGCAGAGTTTGATGCAGGAACATGAGATGGCAGAGCTTTTCAACTTTGAAATGACAGCAACGGACGGCAAAGCACGCACGGGTGTAATCCATACACCACGCGGCGAGATCCGTACCCCTGCTTTCATGCCGGTAGGCACTGCTGCGACCGTCAAGGCGATGATGCCCGAAAGCGTGCGCGCAACCGGAGCGGACATTCTGTTGGGCAATACCTATCACCTGATGCTGCGCCCGACTGCCGAACGGATCGACCGTCTGGGGGGCTTGCACAAATTCATGAACTGGGACCGCCCGATCCTCACCGACTCCGGCGGGTTTCAGGTGATGTCGCTCGCGGGTCTGCGCAAGCTCACCGAAAAAGGCGTGACGTTCAAATCTCATATCGATGGGTCGCGCCACGAGCTGACGCCGGAACGCTCGATGGAGATTCAACGACTGCTGGGCTCTGACATTGTGATGTGTTTCGACGAATGCCCCGCGCTGCCTGCCGACCGGGATCGCATCGCCGAGAGCATGCGTCTGTCGATGCGCTGGGCGGAACGCTCGCGCGAGGCCTTTGGCGACCGGCCGGGACATGCGCTCTTTGGCATTCAGCAGGGTGGGCTGGAACAGGATTTCCGCGAGGAAAGCGCAGAAGCCCTCACCAAGATTGGCTTTGATGGCTACGCGGTGGGTGGTCTTGCGGTGGGCGAGGGGCAAGAGGCCATGTTTGGCTGTCTGGATTACGCGCCCGACATGCTGCCGGTTGATAAGCCGCGCTATCTGATGGGCGTCGGCAAGCCCGATGATATCGTGGGCGCGGTGTCCCGTGGTATCGACATGATGGACTGCGTGTTGCCGTCGCGCTCTGGTCGCACGGGGCAGGCGTTCACTCGGCATGGTGTGGTCAATATCAAGAATGCGCGCCATCAGGACGACCCGCGCCCGCTGGATGAGAATTGCAGCTGTCCGGCATGCAGCAATTATTCGCGCGCCTATCTGCACCACGTGTTCCGGTCGAACGAGATGATCTCCGGCATGCTTTTGACATGGCACAACCTGCATTACTTCCAAGACATCATGGCTGGCATGCGGGAGTCAATTGCAGCGGGCACATTTGAGGCGTGGCAGAAGACGTTCCACGAGACGCGCGCCCAAGGCGATATCGAGCCGCTCTGAGCCTGATCCTCGTCGGGGCCAGAAGCTGACACATTCTGTTTCATATATCGCATCACCACCCGCAAAAGAGGTCCGGGTGGTGATGCGTGTATTAGCTCTGTCGGAAATCTTGAGCTGCGAACATTACCTGAAAACGACGCCAATCGTTTTGGGATAGGCGCGTTCTTGTGGCTCCGTGATTTTGTCAAAACGAACCACACGTTTCACCACTTGCTGTCGCGCGCTGATAACCGCAGTACATTGTACTGTAATGGTCTCCTATGTGCCGGGTGTCACAGCAAAGGCGAGTTTGGCCGGGGTCTTCACCTTGTGATGTTGCCGCGCGCCCTGCCGCACCTCACAAGAGGCTCCGGCAATTTCAGTGACGGCGCTGTCGGCAACAAAAACGGTGCGTGGGGCTACGGCTTCTTTACGTTCCATCGCAGCGCTCTGAATACCAATTGTCTTTGCGTCTTCCGGCAAGGGCAGCGGGGCGATGCATGCGCTTGGCCCCAAACTCGCTGCGATCAGCCAAACTGCTGGCCGTATCACTTTTTTACCGGCTGCAGGTTCACCTCGATCCGGCCCGGGTAGCGGAACTTGTCATTGGTGGCGTCGCGAGAAGACTTGATCACACCTTTCACCGATGCAAATGCAAGAGCGACTGCCAAACCACCACCAGAAGATTGCGTACTGTTGATTTTTTCAACGGTCGCGTTGATGGCAGAAATTTGCTGGTTCACATCAGCACCGTTCAGACGGCAGGTCACGGATGCATCCTCAGTTTTGCCTAAATAATTGGGCAGCGAGACCCGCGCGGGGCGCACGGTTCCGGCACTATAGCCGATACCGTTGATCGTGCAGGGCACACCCTTGGCTTCGACGGTTGTTCCATCCGATTGCGTCAACGTGCGAATTTCCACAATGGCGTACTCGCAGACATTTTGTTGTGCGATGCGGCTGGAAAAACGCACGCTCTCCGGCGAGGTGTCCAGCGGCTCATGTTGCATACAGGCAGACAGTGTGCACATCAGTGCCACGAGAGAAATTCTCTTCATATCCAAAACCTGTAGTTATCTGAATTTTTTAGTGCCTCTCGCAGAAGGTGAGTGGTTCTACTGAAACATGAACAGGTTGAACAATATTGCGTGATGGAATTCTAGGTGGCGTGTGCCTGCGTAGCTACGCCCCCCTCGCATCGATTGAAACATGACCTGGCAGCCCCGAAGTTCCCCTGCATGACCGCGGGTCGAAGGGGCGATTTCGCAGGTTTTTCGGGGATTGAACATTCTCGTTGCTGGAGGGGTGAGAGGCGCAGGGAATGCTCTGTTCAAGTGGAGCAATACGCCTGATGCAGTATACCTTGAGCGACGGATACTCCCCGTGAGCCAGAAACTGTTCGCCGAACCAACCGCCGGTGCCCTTGAGTTGACAACTCGCTTGGTGATTGCACCGCTGAAGCACGATCGTGCCGGTGACACCACCGCAGAGGTGCTTGAGCGTTACGCCGAATACTACGCCCAACGCGCCAGCGCCGGTCTGATCATCACCGAAGGCAGCCAGATCAGCGCTGAGGCCAGAGGGTACATCCAGACCCCCGGCATCCACACCGCCGCGCAGGCTGCTGCATGGCGCAAGGTCACTGATGCGGTGCATGCCAAGGGCGGCAAAATCGTGATCCAGATGTGGCACGTGGGGCGTAGCACACATGCCGGGTTTGAACCCACCGCGACGCCCGAGGCGCTGACGGTTGGAGGCATTCAGCGCGTGATCGAAGATCGCGTTCAGGCCGCGACATACGCCAAAGAGGCAGGATTTGACGGCGTTGAGTTGCATGTCGCCAATGGTTGTTTGCTGGAGCAATTCCGAAAGGATAGGGTCAACACCCGCAGCGATGCCTATGGCGGATCGGCAGAAAATCGGGCGCGTTTGCTGTTTGAGGTTCTGGATGCCTTGGCCACCGTCTGGGAGCCGGGGCGCATTGCCGTGCGTCTGGCACCCTTTGCCAGCTTAACGATGTCTTCGATAGCGCCCCCATGGCCCATTCCACCCCGCTGATCGAACGACTGAACACCCATGGTCTGGCCTGATTGTACCTGATCAGAGGCGACACCGGTGGCGCGCTTAGGGGATTTTGAGATCCTCCGCCAGCTTTATACCGGAACCTATATGGCCAATAACGGCTATGACCGCGAGACGGCCCTGGCCCGGGCCAAAAGCGGCGCGGTGGATCTGGCGGCCTTTTATCTCGAACCGGATCTGGTGGCACGCCTGAAGGCCGAGGCTCCCTTGATAGAAGGCGATCAAGCTACCTTTTGTGGCGGCGGCGACAACGGATTCACTGACGACCCAACGCTGGAACTTCAGGCGGCGGAATAGGTCTCGACCTGTGGCCAGATCGCATTAGCTCTACTGATGATCGAAGAGAAATCCACCTGCAGGTCAATGACAATTTACGCCTGCTTATTGGCGAATGAACGGCATGGGCCGACGATGTTAGGGCTTTGCTCACCGTTTCACCATTTGCGCCCTTGTGGTCAGATCATGCACGGGGCATTCTGGTAGACAACGTTTGAGGCAGGGCGGTTGAATATCTCGGCCCGCCTGACCAGATAAATAATCCGAGTGAGGAGACGACCGCGGTTGCCGATAAATCGGGGCCTGGCCGTCTTGCTAAGAAAAAGGACCGAGTATGCAAGAGCCTCTCAATTCCTCCTACCCCGTACTGCCGCTGCGCGACATTGTGGTCTTTCCCCACATGATCGTGCCGCTGTTCGTGGGCCGGGAGAAGTCGGTACATGCCCTCGAAGAAGTCATGTCCGATGACAAGCAGATCCTCTTGTCCAGCCAGATCGATCCCTCTGAGGACGACCCGGATCAGGACGGGATCTACCGCACCGGCGTGCTGGCCAATGTTCTGCAACTGCTGAAACTGCCCGATGGTACCGTGAAGGTGCTCGTCGAGGGCCACCAGCGGGTGAAGATCACCGAGTTTCTGGACAATGAGACCTTCTTTGAGGCCCGCGCCGAGGCACTGTCGGAGATGCCAGGCGATGTGACCACCACTGAGGCGCTTTTGCGCGCGGTCGGCGATGAGTTCGAGCGCTACGCCAAAGTGCGCAAGAACATCCCCGAGGAAGCCCTAACAGCCGTGGGTGAAACCACCGAACCTGCAAAGCTGGCGGACCTCGTGGCCGGTCACTTGGGCATTGAGGTCGAGCGCAAGCAGGAACTGCTTGAGAC
Organism: Ruegeria sp. TM1040; assembly: GCF_000014065.1. Taxonomy (NCBI): domain Bacteria; kingdom Pseudomonadati; phylum Pseudomonadota; class Alphaproteobacteria; order Rhodobacterales; family Roseobacteraceae; genus Ruegeria; species Ruegeria sp. TM1040. The sequence goes on from NC_008044.1 coordinate 829,745, forward strand.
GCTCCCGATCAGTGAACGTCTGGAGAAGGTCTATGCCCTGATGCAGTCCGAACTCTCGGTGCTGCAGGTGGAGAAAAAGATCAAGACCCGCGTCAAGACGCAGATGGAGAAGACCCAGCGAGAATACTACCTGAATGAGCAGATGAAAGCCATTCAGAAGGAGCTGGGCGACGGCGAGGATGGCGCTGGCGAAATTGCCGAACTCGAAGAAAAGATCGAAGGCACAAAGCTCTCGAAAGAGGCCCGTGAAAAGGCCGATGCCGAGATCAAGAAGCTCAAGAACATGTCGCCGATGTCGGCCGAGGCCACAGTCGTGCGCAACTATCTTGACTGGATGCTGTCGATCCCGTGGGGCACCAAATCCCGCGTCAAAAAAGACCTTGGGCGCGCGCAGGACATCCTCGACAAGGACCACTATGGCCTTGAAAAGGTGAAGGAGCGCATCGTCGAATATCTCGCGGTTCAGCAGCGTTCTGCCAAACTCAAAGGTCCGATCCTCTGCCTTGTTGGCCCTCCAGGAGTGGGTAAAACCTCGCTGGGCAAATCCGTGGCCAAGGCGACGGGGCGCGAGTTCATCCGGATTTCTCTGGGTGGCGTGCGCGACGAGTCCGAGATCCGCGGCCACCGCCGGACCTACATCGGCTCCATGCCGGGCAAGATTATTCAGGCGCTGAAAAAGGCCAAGACGACGAACCCGCTCATTCTGCTCGACGAGATCGACAAGATGGGCCAGGACTTCCGTGGGGACCCGGCTTCTGCGATGCTCGAAGTGCTTGATCCGGAACAGAATTCCACCTTTGTGGATCACTATCTGGAGGTCGAATATGACCTCTCGAACGTGATGTTCCTGACCACCTCGAACAGCTACAACATGCCGGGCCCGCTCTTGGACCGGATGGAGATCATTCCGCTCTCCGGCTACACCGAGGACGAGAAACGCGAGATTTCCAAGCAGCACCTGATTTCCAAGCAGGTGAAGAACCACGGCCTCAAAGCTAAGGAATTCGAGCTGACCGATGAGGCCCTCACCGAGATCATCCGCACCTATACTCGCGAGGCGGGCGTTCGGAACCTCGAGCGTGAAATCGCCAAAGTGGCCCGCAAGGCGCTGACCTCCATCGTCAAGAAGGAGACCGAAAGCGTGAAGGTCACCCCTGAAAACCTCGGGGATTTCCTGGGCGTTGCAAAATATCGTTATGGTCTTGCAGAGCTTGAGGATCAGGTCGGTGTGGTCACCGGGCTTGCCTATACCTCCGTTGGCGGTGAACTCTTGTCCATCGAGGCGCTGCGCCTGCCGGGCAAGGGCCGGATGAAAACCACCGGTAAGCTGGGCGATGTGATGAAAGAATCCATTGAGGCAGCAAGTTCTTACGTGCGCTCCGTCTCGCCGCGTCTGGGCATCAAACCACCGCGCTTTGACAAATGGGACATCCACGTTCACGTCCCAGAGGGGGCAACACCCAAGGATGGTCCCTCGGCAGGTCTGGCGATGGTGACCTCCATCGTGTCGGTGCTGACAGGAATTCCTGTGCGCAAGGATATCGCCATGACCGGCGAGGTGACGCTGCGCGGCAATGCCCTCGCCATCGGGGGGCTGAAAGAAAAACTGCTCGCAGCCTTGCGTGGCGGTATCAAAACCGTTCTCATCCCCAAGGAGAACGAAAAAGACCTGCCCGAGATCCCGGACAACGTGAAAGAAGGGCTGGAGATCATCCCGGTCGATCACGTCTCCGAGGTTCTTAAGCATGCGCTGGTGAGCCAACCCGAAGCGATTGAGTGGGACGAGGAGGCTGAAGAGGCCGCCGCCGCTGCCGCTGCGCTCAAGGGTGGCGACGCAAGCGGGGCAACGGCGCACTAAAGATCTGCGGTGAGCCGATATTGATTGAAGGCGTCCCGGTATCGGGGCGCCTTTTTTGTAGAAGAAGCGAGGCTCTGCCTCGCGCTCCGGGATATTGGAAGTTAGAAGAAGATGACGCGCCATCCGGACTTCTTCTGACCAGAAATATCCCGGGGTGAATTGGCCACAGGCCATGAGGGGCAGCGCCCCAAACAAATAGAGCGCGGTCAAGGCGCGTGCGCCAGAGCAGACGCCCGGATATGGGGCCTTTGACGCCTACGACGGCAAAAGATGCCGAACGCAGGTCATCTGATAAGATCATTTGCCTTTGCCACACTGACTCCAAATGGCATTTGCATGCATCGCCATGCAAAATCGGCGTGGAGCTCAAAAACTACTGTTTCCCCTCTTGCGAAGCTGTGATGAGATCGGTAAAAGCCGGCCTTGCGGGTGATTAGCTCAGTGGTAGAGCGCTTCGTTCACATCGAAGATGTCAGGAGTTCAAATCTCTTATCACCCACCATTAAATCAATGACTTAAGCTGATTTTACAAAGTGCCCATCGGTTCATTGAACCTAGGCCAGCAAGCCCTCATGCCTCCCTGATTTGAACGAAGTCCAGGATCTCAGCTGCATCCTGCAGGTGATCGGGCGCGAATCTCGCGTACGTCTGGTAGGTGATGGCAACATTGGAGTGCCCTAGGTACTGCGCAACTTTCTCCAGCGGAACGCCGTTTGATACCATAGCAACCGCGCTGGAATGCCGAATCGTGTGCAGGGTCACTCCGTCAAGTTCGGCTCTACGGCAGGCCGCCTCAAACCCTTTCCGAATGTTCTTCACCTTGCCGCCAGCATATTCGACCACATAGTCGCTGAGTGCGGCGTCATGAGCGGTTTGGAGCGCGGCCCGGATCCCGGAGTTCATCGGGACAATGGCACGGCCCTTGCGGGTCTTCGAGTCGTCAAGGCGCAGATTGATGATCCCGCGCTGGAAGTCTACCCGGTCCCATGTCAGGTCCAGAACGGCACCGATCCGCCCGGCAGTTGCGAAGAGCAGGTGGATAGCTAGGGCGATATGTGGCGCGGATGCCGCGTCGATCAGGGCCGCGATTTCTTCCTTTTCGAGATACCGTTCTTTTGGCGTCGGCTTGGCCGGGCGCTCGATGGATGGGGCCTTGTCGATGATCCGCTCCTTCACGGCAAAGCGCATTGCGCTGCGAAGGTGGCCTAGTTCCGTGTGAATGGTGCCCTGCGATTTACCCTCGGCAGTGCGATTGGTCACATACTTGCGGCAGAGGGACGTGGTGATCTGATCGGGCCGATATGCACCGAAGTGAGCGAGAACAGCCTTCCCAGTATAGCCCATCGTCTTGGCTGTGGGCTTTTCTCCAAGGTCTTGGCGGTAAGCCTCCCAGATGTCAGCAACCGTGTCTCTTCCCCGGCGTTGGTCGAGTGTCTCGCGCCGGTAGACATCTATCGCTTCTGGCTCGGCTTCCTCTCGGGTGCGTGCCTTAAGGCTATAACGTCTTCGCTTGCCACCTTCATGCCAATAGACGCAGAATCCGCCCCTGAAACGTCCGATGCTGATGTCTGGCATTGCTCCATTTCCTCCACCACAGTCGCTGGGATTCTGTATAGGCGTCCCAGTCGGAAGTGTTTTAATTCGCCTTGCAGGCACATATTTCGAATAGTGGTAGCACTTACGTCCCACCGATGGCCAAGGGTTTCGGGGGTGAACGGTGTCGATCGTCCCATCAAGCGGCCTCCTTCTTCTGGTCCTGTATAGGCTTGGCGTATTCAATCGAGTGCTCCAGATCGTCCCAAGTGCGATTGATCTCGATGAGATCCCCGGATCGTATCGCGCGACGGTGAGTCTCGATGCGCTGGCGCAAGAGCGTTTGCGGGCTCACTGCGAGCCCTCCAGTGCAGCATGGATCAGCGCCTCCGCTGCGTGCCAGTCTTGAACGTCTGTGACTTCCTCACGATCTGCTGCCTGCATCAGGGGGAGGACTGCCTTGCATGCATTCTGCAAGTTTAGGATTTGCTCTGCCTGTTCCGCGCAGGTGCGGGCGCAGTCCTCGACCTGATTGGCGAGGGTGTCACGCTCAAACTTTTCGTTCATGGCGTCAGCGATGAATTGAGCGGTTTTCTTCTGAGCTTGCTCTGCCTCTCTTTCTGTCAAAGCAAGTGCCTGGCCCTTCCCCGTCAGATACCCCCATCCTCGAATATCAGCCACCATGCACGCACCGCCAAACTCATCGACGCCCCATATTTTCAGGCCATACGCATCTGTCTTGAAGGGAGGGCGCGCAAATGTCGGAATATCTGGAAGCTTTGGTCTGCTCATGACGCACTCTTCTTCTGAACCATGACATCGAAAATGATGCTTGAAGGAATGAAATAGCCTGCCGATCGTAGGCCTTTCGCCAGATTATCCGCAGCCTTCTGCACGCTCTGGCGTGGTGCCGGTGCGTTCTCGCAGTCGCATGGGGCGTCGATATGATCGCCCCAAGGCTGCACGCCGCCGCTATCCCGCATTCCTGAACCGCTGCACTCGGGGCAGTCTGGGTGCGGGGCTGGCTCGGACTTCAGGGTGCGGATCAACTCGGCCTTTGACTCGCATGCGTTGTGCTGCCCCATGTCGTAGGCTTCCGCTCTGGTTTGACCCATAAACATAGGAGGAATGGTTGGCTTTTTGATACGAGCGACCACCTCTGCCGCCTCCTCCAGCGCCGCATTCCGCGCCTCTTCCTTGATCTGCTCGATCCGCTCGACCGTGGTGTGAACGATGGTGTCAGGGGCGATGAAGTTAGCATCCGGAAATTGCATCCAGCGCTTGATCTTCCATGCCGCCAAGTAGGTATCGTCTGCGGTCGTGTAGTCGTAGGAGTGTTCTTCGGGCAGAGATCGTAGGACCACGCGACGATTGTCTTCAAGAAGCGCGATAAACCACTCGGAGCCTGAAATCTTGTCAGGGTATCCGTCGCGCCAAACTCCCTTTTCTAGGGCATAAAGCGAGGCCCTTGTTTCCGCCAGTTGCGCTTGCAGCCTCTGGATCTCCTCGGCCAGCTTGGCGCACTCCCGGGCGCAGTCCTCGACCTGATTGGCGAGGGTGTCACGTTCGGCGGCGAGGGCGCTTAGCTGATCCGCCGCTTTGAGGTAGAGTTCGAAAGCGTCCTCCCACCCCTGAATCATCGAAACCGCTTCGCGCGAAGCAAGGCCTGAAATCTCTTTTGCGACGCGCTCCACCGCCTCTGTGCTTGTGTCTACTGTGTTGGCCTTGTTCATGCTGCCTCTCCTGTATGCTCTGCCGCCCATGATCCAAACTGGTCGGCCCATGCGGCAGCCATCCCAGCGAACGTCTTGCTACGAAACTTCCAGCGATCCGGCCCCGGCGGCGCCCGGTGGATGGCTGACCAGCGCTTGTGATCGTCTGTGCCGGGGCGTGGCGGGGTAAGTTTGTTTGTGGGCACCAGATCGGGCAGGTTGCGCAGGTAGAGCCCTGTCGCCTTGAAGGCCGGATCTCCGAACCACCATGGCTGCACGATTTGAGGCTTGATCCAGTTCCGGATTCGCTCGCGTGCGTGCTTGTGCATCACGGGGTTTTCGACCGCGACATGCGGGATCGGGGCATTTAAGCAATCCGAGAACAGATCCGCACCTTTATCAAGGTCGGCCCACATCTCGGCAAGCGTGCGTCCGGTCGGCGGTTTTGTCAGCCAGCGCACGCCGGAATTGCACAGCCGGGTGCAGGGCGGGTTCGAGACCAACAGCAAATCCCAACCCCATCCCAGCACATTGCGGATGTCGTCTTGGATATGCCGGTTCGTCGGCTTATCGGCGTGCAACAGGTCGCACTGCCATGCGTCATGCCCGCGCGCGAGGAATGCATCCAGCGCCACACAGGAGGTCGCGCAACCGATTAGAACTTTCAGTGACTTCATGCTGCGGTCTTCTCTCGCTTGGTGTGCGCCCAGGTAAGGAACTCAGGACGGGGTTTCGGTAAGGCGCGCCACTCGCTGTATAGGCGGGCCGCTTCGTTCTCTTTCTCGGACTCGGTGGGCATCTCAGCGAGGGCAGGTGAAGAGATCAGTAATCACCAACCGAAGTGACGACTTCATCCTCGTCCACCTCGATCACAGTTTCAGCCGCGTACATGGCCAGTAGCTTTTGAGTGAGCCCGTAGGGTCGGCGCATCGAGAAGCCCGCTTTGCCGCCCTTGCTCGTGATCACTCCGCTGTATTCTTGGATCTGTGAAATCGTTCCGGTGGTGATCTCATGGTTCGACTGGTCGCGGTCTTGTTTGATCCCGTGCCAGACCTCCAGCACCACTTCACAGCTTCCCTTGTCGCTATGAGAGTAGTGGGTTGTATCATCGAGATAGACCTTCCAGCGAGGCCCCCAGAAGTCGCTATCGTCAACGTGGATCTCCTCTACGATGCAGGTGACGACCTCCCCATATCCGCCATCTTCCTCGTGGCTCTGGCGCATCTGATTGACGATCTCAGAGAGCTTTATGGATTGAGGAGCGACCCCGAGCATTTCGTTGATGTCAGCCTGCAGACGTCCCTGAATTAGTTCAGATGCAACCGCCTCGACTTGGTTTTGAACCATCGCGCAGACCATGTTGTTGTAGCTCGGCAGATCCAGGTTGGAGATTGACAAAGCCTCCTCGATTTTCTTTTCGAGAGTCCGTCCAAAATCCGAATAGCTGCGCATTGCGCTTTCAATTGCGCCTTTGACTGTTTCCCCGATCTTCTTGTCGATGATTTCTTTCACGCGCTCGGGTGCTGTCGCTTCCTGCAATGCTTGCCCGGCAAGGATCGCAATGTCGGTTGTCGGTGCTTCGATTTGATCTTTCATGTCTGTTCTCCGTTCAGAGGCTCAAGCAACGATCAGGTTGCCCATGCGGTGTTGTGCGATAAGGGTTTCCCCAAGGGCGCGGGTCACATCATCCCATCCCCAAAGCTCGCCGTTTCTGCGCCGGTCCAAGGCATCGTGGCAGTCAGAGCAGGCGAAGACCGCGAGGAAATCCATTGGCTTCTCAGATGTTCCGGCCCAGCCAAATGCGCGGATGTGGCAAAGGCTAGTGGTCTCAGGGTTGTTGTTGCAGCAGGGCAGGCGGAGTGTGCAGGGCTGACCTTTCGCGGCGGTGCGCAGCTTGGTCATCTTCGGGCCGCTCGCCTTCATCGACTTGCGGGTCGGCGTCGGAGGCTTTGCTCCTTTCAGGCCTAGCGGGCCACGTCCCATGAGGTCGGTCATGCTGCTTGTTTCCCTAGGTCTTCTGGGGCCACGCCGATCTGCGCTGAAACCCAATCCAAAATCGCATTCTTGCTCTCCTTGAAGCGATCCCCGCCCATGGCGCGCACCGATTGGCTCTCAGGCGTCCAGACGCGCACCACAGGTCCCTGCACTTGGCCTAGCGCGTATCCGTGCGCCTTGACCTCCGCAGCCAGCAGGGCCTCCTTCACGCGGCGTGCTGTGGCGTTCGCCCCGCAGTCCAGCGTGTAGACCTGTGAAAACCCGGTTGCGATCAAAGCGTGTTTCCGGAGCGCCTCTGGCGTCTCAGCCCACGGCATGTGCATCACGGCTTCCGGCAGGCTGGCCCAGGCGTCCTTGATCCATGCGAACTGGTGCCGGTGGCTCTTTCCGCTGCGGTCCCGGTCGATGCTGACCGTGACAAGCTCGCCATCGGTTAGTTCCGGCCCCTGATTGGACAGGAGGCGCAGGCACCCGTTTTCCCACCTGGCGCGGTAGTACATCACGCGGCTTCCTGGAGGGTGCGCAGCTTGGCGAAGGTATCGTCGACGCTGGTCAGGAATGAACGCACGGCGTCGGTGATTTCTCTCGCCTTTTCTGAGTCATACTCGACACGCTGGATGTATAGTTGCAGGTCGTCCGGAAGATCCGGGTTGAAGCTGACGAAATCGCACCATTCACGCCCGGTGCATTCCATCTGCCAGAGCATTTGCAGCACATATCCCTTTTTGATGTCGCCTCCGGTCAAGACACGGATATGCTCTGTCGGCTGCGGGCATTTGATCTCCACAAGCCCAAGCTCCCCTACCAGCCCGTCAGGAGATGCGCCGGCCATTTCGATCAGTGGATGCGGCACAAAGCCGACCTCATTTACAGAAAGCCCGGTCGCCAGCGTGTACATGGCCCTCGCCTGCGGCTCCGTTTCTGTGCCGTGCTGCATGGCCGCGCTGGTGAACGTCTCTGTCGGAGTTCCGGTCAGGCGCTCACACACAAGCTGGGATCGGTAGTTCTGGAATCCGGCTGTCGTCGGATTCATCATCACGTCAGCAATGCGGCTGGCGGTGACGCGGCCAAGTCTGGCCTCATGCCATTCTGGAGTCCCTTGTTCCATTACTTCGCCTCCTTCGCTTTGATCGTGGCGTTGAGCTTCTTGGTGAGCGGCTGGAAGTCGGCGACTGCTATGCTGGACAGATCCGCGACCTTTGCAGCCGTGCAGACAGTTTCCGGCGTCACGCCAGCCTTTTCGATCAGCCTGCGCAATTCCTCGATCTGGGTTGGCGTGATCGTTTCGCGACCAGTCGCGCCTGCTCCATCGTCCTCATCATCCATGCCGAGCGACAGGCCAAGGATCGCTTGCGCGGTGTACCGCTGCCCGTATTTCTGAGTTGAGCCGACCGCCTGCACCGCGTTCTTGCTGCCGCTGGTATCACGGGGCAGCGCCATGCTGGTGCTTTCGGAGTGGCCTTGCTCATGCATCAGTTTAGCAGTCACGACGACCTGATCCCCAACGTCGACAGAGAAGGTCAGCGCAAGGCCGTGCTTGGACAGAACCGGGCGCGTGAGCTTGGTGATATCCTCAAGGGTGGCGTATGGTTTGTTGTTGTGGCCCTTGCCGTTCAGCGGGATCGTTGGGAACTCGGCAGAGGCGCGGGCAAAGGCAGAGGAAAACGCGGCCTTCGCGTTCTGCGCGTCGTGGCGCTCTTTCATCTCAAGCATTCTTTCCAGCTTGTCGATGTCTGCATTCGGGTCCGTAGCAACCCGCTCGATCATGGATACCATCGGGTCAGCCGGAAGCTGGTCATCTTGATGGCGGATCTGCGTCACTTCGTTCATGTCGTGTCTCCTTGGAATAGAAGGCCCCGGCGGTTTCGGGATAGGGAGGAGGAAACCCTCACCGCCGGGGAAGTTGCGGACGCGCAGTGATGCGCCCGACAGGGAGGTTCAGAGGGGATTAGAAAGGCTGGCGCCGACTGACACTGCGGTCAGGATTGCGACGAAGATCATCAGCGCCCAGAACGTCAGCGTGAGCGTCCAGTTCTTGCGATCAGGGCCGCCATTGGTGGGGGCTGGGTGCTTCCACGGCCCCGCGCTCCAATCGTGACTGCCCCGGCGGCGCGTGTGCGTCGCGTGAGTGGTGGACTTTGCCGCCGGGGTGCGAATGGGGGTGACGTTGGAAAGGTGGCTCATGCCGCGCCCTCCCGGTCGAGAGGGTAGGGATCTCCTACCTGTGCCAGAACCAAGCGGGCTCTCTCCGCGCTTCTGCGACAGCTGGAGGTCCGGGCGATGTCTTCCAGCGCCATTGTCAGCCGGTTGACCTGTACGCCGCGCTCATAAGCCACGTCTGTGACGGAGTTGGCGCGCATGCGTGTGTGATTGTCGTGGTAGCTCATGTCTTCGACCTCACTCTGCTGCGATGGGCCAAGCGAACTCGAAGTCGCGCGGCTCGAAGATTGCGTCTTCGTCACTGATGATTGCGTCGCCGCGGTTCAGAGCCTCAGACATCGTGTCTTCCAGCTCACGTTCGGCGCGGAGAAGGTCAGACTTCCCAAAGCGGCGGATCACCTCTTCACGAGAGAGCAATTCAAGCTCCCAAGTCTCGGGGTCTTCCATCTGAACGCTGAGGACATCGGCAGTGACATCGTGACCACCAGAGAAGCCGCACGCAGTGTCAGCACCCTCACGCTCAACGAAAAACGCAACCTGTGCCGCGCACTCGATGTCGTCTCCGAGGTAGATCGTTTGAAAGGCTGTATCGCGCATGTCGTGGCTCCCTTTGTTTCCCCGCGATCTGCGCCAGCGGCGCGTCTTCGGTGGGGCTGTCGGGAGTGTTTTATAGGGGACAAATATCCCCGTCAAGGAAAAAGGGGGAAAATAATCCCCATTCAACTTCCGACCTGCACCTCTCCATGCTACAAAGGGTTTGCCGCTAAGCGCTGCGCTGGGTTCGGATAGCCTTTCCACACGGGCGCTTCCGTTCCCGGCGCAGAACTCAAAGCACCGTGCGCGCAAAGAAAAACCCCGCCGGAGCGGGGTTCTACAATCGGCAGAAGCACAGGCAGCCTCAGCGCTACGCTACTCGAGCTAGCTCCCTAAAAGCATCATCGGTCTCACCAATTTCAACAACATTGGCAACGTCACTGATGATCTGCCCACGGTCGCTTAGTGAACTAATCGAATTGATTACTGCGTTGAGCGAATGTCCTTGTTCAGCGCGGCGGATGTCAGAGAACATGAGGAATTTGCTAGAGATAGAGTGCGGGTGCGCGGTGATGTGTTCGAAAATCGCTAGCCTGCGCGATGGGAGAGAGACAACGTTGTGTGCCTCCCAACTTGAGTGGCGACCTGACACCTCTGCTTTTCGTGCAACGTTATGAGCTCCAAACACTTTGACAATCCGCTCGAAAACTTCGGCGTGTGTGTCAGCGGCCTTGGATTCAATTGATCTGCGAACGGCTTCTGCCGCGGCTTGGGACGATGTGTTTGCCACGGTAACAATAGCAGCCTCGAGATGAGCTAGTGGCACTTTTATGGCGAATATCGCATGCCCATCATAGTCAACGCCATTGTCCTTCGCCAATGTCCTAGCGATACTTGGGAAGTAGCTATCTGCGTTCATAAATTCAGCTTCAACTAGACCACGGCCCATATCTGAAACCCAGCAGTGTTCAGCGTGCCTTTGCAGCTCGACGCAAGCGAGCGCTCCGCTGGGGTAAGCTACCGGAACGTGTGCGAGTACCTTGTCAGCCTCCTGAGTTACGCTGCTCAAGCGGTTGATTGCCTCGATTGTGCGGGCAGTTAGGATTTCGTCAGCTTTGATCACATTCACAGCAGAACGCCTTGATCGCCAGGAGGAGGAAGATCGCCTCGGTTATTGATTTTGAGTGTATCACAGACATAAGCAAGCGCCTCAGAAAATTCTGTAAAGTCCGCCTCCACCGGTCTTGCTTGCACTGCGCCGTGCAACCTTAGCCCGCCATCCTCTCGCAGGCTGTCATAGAATATGTGCTCATGGTTCTTACCTTGAGGCAAAAATATTCCATGAACCTCTGGAGGCCCGAAGAGCTTATTTTGATGGGCTGATGCTGGATCAACATCTAGCCGATACAGGGGTATGTGAGCGCGGCCAGAATCTCTTTCGCACTCGAGTTGGAATGTCGCACGCAGTCGAAAGCGAGGAAACAATGCAATTCGAAAGAACACGCCTCTCGGCATGGACCCACCGATCCTGACCCGACATTCTATGCCTCGACGGTGCTCATGGCCGCTTCCATTGGTCGTTGGTTTCCACTCAAATGGAGGCAATAAGTCTTTTGAGGTTTGAAAAATTCGATCCGCGAGCGAATACTGGATGGGCAAACTTAATCTCTTCTCTTAAAGGTCTATTTCTTCCTCGCAAACTCCGCAGGCCAGTGCAGTCGCACGCGGGCGGCCCACTTTAGGCGCACGTTCCACATGTTTGCACCGGTGGGGTTGAGCGAGATCAGGTGGAACAGCCCCGGCTCATCACCCGCTTTGACTTGCTTCACCCAGCCCATGCCGTCCGCATCCTCGCAAACGCACTTGTAGCCGATCACGTCGTCAGGAACGCTGTCATGCCCATTGCGAGAGTAGAACAGTAGATCCCCGGCGGAATATACCGGCTCCATGCTGTCACCCTCGACCTCGACTGCTACAACGCCGTGCGGCCCAATGCCCGGTGGACATTCGACCTGTGGGCCATCGCCTTTCTCGTAGGCGTCGAACACCGGTACCTGGGCGCCAGCACCTACTTTCCCCGCGATCGAAATGGTGGGCGATGCATCAAACTCTCCGGACATAAACTGCTCGAAAGAGACGCCTACCGCTGTAGCGATTTTTAGGGCGTCCTCGGCGTTGGTCGTTTGGCTTTTCCCTTGCCGAACTTTTTTGAGCTGCTCGTAAGAAACACCTGCCTTATCAGCCAGCTTCCTCATGGAGAGGCCGGTGGCATCCTGTGCGCGGTCTAGGGCTTCTTTGAAAGAAATTGGCATGGAGAGACAATAGTCCCTAGCCAATTCCGTGAATAGGAGATGATTGTCCCTTGCAAGATGGGGAGTATTGTCCCTATAAGGAGTCATGACAAATCAACAACTCATATCGGAGATTGAGGCGTTTGCATCTCTCAAGGGGATTGCGCCAGCGACAGTAACGAGTCGCGCGGTCGGTAATAGTCGGCTCTATCACCGCTTGAAGGATGGGAAGAGTTGCACGCTCGGGGTTGCGGAGCGCCTGCGTGAGTTCATGCATGAAAATCCCCCAAAGCACGACGCACCTTCGGCCGCCTAACCCGCTCTCTATGCCAAATACCGCACCCATACATTCAAGTTGGGCGCGGAGGACTGAAATACCAAAGCAATGAGGTTGCCCAGCATGGCAAACCAGCGAACTTACCTCCACACGCTGATCCGCGGCCTCGTGGTCAGGCACTTCCCAGGCAAGCAGAATTGCGCCGCTCGCGAAATCGCTGAGTTCTGGGCAGGTCATGCCTTGGAGGACTCTGAGGTCGATTTTGGTGGGTTTTCTCGCAAGATGAACGGATCTCGCGCCTTCGATGTTTATGACCTGTTCGCGCTTATCCAAATCACAGGTGACAAGCGCCCCATCGCAGCTTTCGGCGATGTGCAGGAGGGGAACGTTCCTCCGAGTATTCCAATGCCGGTTCTTGCAGCTCGTGCGGCCAAGGAGTCTGGCGAGGCAGTCTCCGCAGCAATCGAAGGCGGTGATCTTGGCGAGATCGCGATGGAGGCTGGCGAGGCAGAGGCAGCACACCGGGAAATTCGGGAGAATGCGGAAGCTGCCATTCGCGCTTCATCGGGCGGCGTCACCCCCATCAGAAAGGCCTGAGACATGGCTGATCCGGTACGCGGCGGCAGCGTGAAACTCGAAGGCGAAGATCTGGTCATCCGCATGCCGAAGGACCGAGCGCAGAGCTTGCGTGTCGCTCTCGCTGAGTGCCCCTGTAAGGCCACCAAATCAAACGCCACGCAGAACATCCGATCTGGTCTTTCCATGGCGATTGGACGGGCGATCTCTTCGAAGCCTGTACAGCGCAACCCACTGTACAAGACGGAGGATTGATCAATGCTGGATGACCCTCTCACGGCCATTTACGCCAAGGTACAAGCGCAGCAGGAAGCCGAGGCGCGCAAGATTGCCGCAATCGCCGCGCACATCGGCCACAACGGCGGCCCGAGGATCGAAGCACCCTTCGGTATTGACGCCCCGTGGCTGCGCTATGCGGACGACGCGGAACTCTCGCGCCTCGCCACCCTTGAGCCACGCATCGAACGCAAGAGGCTGATCCTCGCGGATACTATCGCTGAGCGCACACGGATCATGAACCGCTGCATCCGCCGGATGCGCAGAGCTGCGGGGAAGGACTGATCATGGGCAAGAGAAGCAACTTCGACCGCATCCCGCGCGACTTCTATCCGACTCCACCAGAGGCCGTTGCGCCGCGTATCCCGCATATTGCTGATTGCAGGTATTTTGCCGAGCCCTGTGCTGGTGACGGGGCGCTAATAGGCGCGCTGAGCGGTGTGGCTGAGTGCCTTTGGTACAGCGACATAGAGCCTCAGTTTAAGGCCCCTTGCGTAGACGCGCTTACCCTTGTGGATGAATTTAAGGATTGCGATTACATCATCACCAACCCGCCGTGGGATCGGAAAATCCTGCATCCGATGATTGAGCATTTCTCAGCTATGCGCCCGACATGGCTCCTGTTCGATGCGGATTGGGTTCACACACGGCAGGCCGCGCCATTCATGCCAATGCTGCGCAAGGTGGTCTCCGTAGGGCGAGTGAAGTGGATCAAGGACAGCCCACACACCGGTAAGGACAACTGCGCCTGGCACCTTTTCGACCAAGGAGGCTCTGGGCCGTGTGAGTTCTATGGGAGGGCCGCATGAAACCCACCACCATTCGCCTCTCTTGGCCTCGCCCCGCCCTCTGGGACAATGAGAAGGCCAGCCACATGGTCAAGGCCGCAGCCAAGCGCACACAGCGCAAGGAGGCATGGGCGCTCGCCTTGGAAGCCAAGTGGCCGAGAGACCCAGCTGCGGTGCTCACGTTTCGTTTCTGCCCGCCTGATCGCCGCCGCCGCGACACCCACAATCTGCCAGCCACCATGAAAGCCGCGATCGATGGGATTGCTGATGCGATGAAGGTTGATGACGTGGGATTTCGCTGCGTGTTCCCGACAGAGTTTGGCCCCGTCGAGAAGGGCGGGGCGGTTTATATCGAGATTGGAGGCCAGCCATGAGCATCCGCATCATGTCAGCCGTTTTCGAGAGCGAAACACTGGGAGCCACAGAGCGTCTCATTATGCTCGCACTCGCTGATCATGCTGACGACGAGGGCCGCTGCTATCCATCAATCACCCGCTTGTGCCAGCGCACAGGGCTCGGGGAGCGAGCGGTGCAGACGAACATCAGGAAACTCCAGGCGCAGGGCTATGTGGAGATCATACCGGGGGCCGGGCGGAATGGGTCCAACCTCTATTTCGTCCGCCCAACACCTACGCCACCCCCCGCACCAGATGCACCCCCGCACGAAATGCACCCCGCACCAGATGCACCACCCCCCCGCACGAAATGCACCCCTACCCCCGCACCAGATGCACCCAAACCGTCAGTAACCATCATTGAACCGTCATTACCCCTTGTAGTTCCCCAGCGGGAAAAACCGAAAAAGCCAGACAAGGCACGGCTGCCCGAGGACTGGGCACCCAGTGACGAAGACCGAGCATACGCCCTTTCACTGAACTTGACCGACGCCGAAATTGAGGAGATCGCAGATGACTTTCATGCCTATTGGACAGACCGGACAGACGCTGGCGGAAGAAAGTCTCGACGCGGTTGGCGGCAAACGTGGCGCAACCGCTGTCGCGACGTCGCCCCAAAATTCATCCGAAATCGCCGGATGGCTGGCCAAGCATACACCGGCGGACATGGACAAGGCGGCGGTATCGCGGGCGCAGTCGCACGGCGTCAATTTGGAGGTTAGGTACGAGGGACGATACCCGACCGGAGCCAACGGCGAGTATCTCCCCAGCTACGAGGTCGCAGTTGGGTGCCACATCCACGGGACCACGGCTCAGCGCGAGGCCGCGATTGAAGATCTGAAGAAGTTTCAGACGCCCGCGCCTATTCCGCAGATTGAGCGCTGGCTGGCCGAGCTTTCGGTTCTCACAGCGGGGCGCGGCACTGACGGTATCGCGGCAGAACTTCAGCTCACCGCATACTCCTCACGCTTGGCGCAATACCCCGCTGATGTGGTCCGTCACGCGCTTTTGCGGCATTCGTGGAAGTGGTTCCCGTCGTGGGCCGAATTGGAGCGACTGTGTGAGGCTAAGGCCAGTCCTCGCCGCCACATGATCGCCGCCCTGTCTCAACCCGCGCCAGACCCGGAACCGAAGCGCCGTCCGCCAACAAACGAGGAACGCGCCCGCATTCAGGCCATGGTTGACGAGATGTTCCCGCGCCAGTCGAGGAAAGATCGCGAGGCTGCTGTAGATATCGCCCTGCGAGGCGATTGCATGATGGGTGACCCGTCATGAGCGCCCCGGAGACATGGCCCGAGATCCTTCGCCGCCACGAGCTGGAGAAGATGCGCGCGATCCACGCTCATATCGACAGCAGCCTTCCCAAGGCGGCGGCCAAACTTGAAATGAGCCAGGCAGCACTTGGCTCGTACATCTATTCCCGTGGCCTTCGCTGGAACCGCGCTTCTCTGGAGGCGGCATATCCCGAACTAACACCCAAGGAGGCCGAATGATGGCTGGATCGCTGAACAAAGTTATGCTGATCGGTAACCTTGGCCGCGATCCGGAAGTTCGGACCTTCCAGAACGGAGGCAAGGTCTGCAACCTCCGCATCGCGACCTCTGAGACCTGGAAAGACCGCAACACGGGCGAGCGCCGCGAAAAGACCGAATGGCACTCCGTTGCGATCTTTAATGAAGGTCTGGTGCGCGTGGCCGAGCAATACCTGCGCAAAGGGTCGAAGGTCTATGTCGAAGGCCAGCTGCAGACCCGCAAGTGGCAGGACCAGAGCGGTCAGGACCGCTATTCAACCGAGATCGTGCTGCATGGCTTTGGCTCCACGCTGACCATGCTGGACGGTCGCAATGGCGATGGTCAGTCCCGCGATGACGGTGGATATGGCGGCGGTCAGGACAGCTGCGGCGGCAACCGGGGCGGTGGATACGGCTCTGGCAGTCAAAGCATCGATGACGATGAGATTCCGTTCTGATGGCTATGAGAGGACGCCCGCTGAAAAACCGCATGCCCCCAGAGTTCTGGGAGCGCGTCGAGGTCGCCCTCGTTGTTGGTCAGGTCACGTTCACTGAGTGGTCAGCAAGCATCGGCAAGAGCTGCGCCGCAGTATCGAGCCTTCGCGCGCGTGGCACCAGACCACCGGATGAATACATAGACGCCCTCTGCGCTCTCACCGGATGCACGCGAGAGTTCCTGTTCAATCCGGAACCCGTAGACCTCAGCAAATAGCCAAAGGCAGGAGACAGGCAAAATGACGAACACATACGCCATCAATACCACGCGCGGGAAAGAGTTCGCTGTTCGTGATGACCTCAAGGCGATGGGCGTCAACCCGTGGGTGCCGGTGCGACTCGGTAGCCGATACGTGAAGGAAAAGCGCTCTGCAGTATGGTATGACGCAGCGTATGTGCCGAAGCTCATGTTCGCCGTCATTCCGGCGATCATCTGGCGTGATGTGCTGGAGCACAAGCACGTTATCGGCAAACCTGTGGCGCTGTCTCGCCTCGACATCGAGGGAATCCCGGGGCATGTGAA
The DNA here is from genome assembly GCF_000014065.1 of Ruegeria sp. TM1040. Taxonomy (NCBI): domain Bacteria; kingdom Pseudomonadati; phylum Pseudomonadota; class Alphaproteobacteria; order Rhodobacterales; family Roseobacteraceae; genus Ruegeria; species Ruegeria sp. TM1040. The sequence continues at coordinate 846,669 of NC_008044.1, forward strand.
GAAGTCCACCGGTGCGGTAGTGCCTCCAGTTCCGGGTCTGAACGACTTCCGCCGCGCCGTGGAGGCCGAATATGCAGATGCTGAGCGTGCTCGCGCCAACAGTGAATACCAATGCCAGTTCAAGCCCGGGCAGGCCCTTGAGCTTCTTTGCCCGCCTTGGGAAGGTTTCTCCGCGACATTTGCCAAGGTTATCAAGCACGCGCACGACGATTACGCCAAGCTGCGGGTCGAACTTGAGATATTTGGAAGGGTGACACCACTCGATGTGGACCCTGATCGAGTTAAGGGTGTGGCGTAATGATCGCGGCGTTGAACAGAACATGGGCGGCGCCGTTTGTCGTCATGAACGCGTGTTGGTTCTTGCAATCCGAATTCGCCCTGGGGATGTCGTGCGGCGCCATGGCTGCATGGATATGGTCAGCTTTCGTAATTGGTGAGAACTCAACCTCTTGATGCATCTTCTAGATGTGGTATGTTGGGAGTGTAGCTGGATCCCCGGATTTCGGATCTGGGCAGCGGCATAGGGATGCGGTGCGCCGGGATGGCAATAAATCGCTTCCAAAGTGCTACGCATTTCACGAATGATATCCGTTTTCTGGCCGGTGCTGACGTATGAAACACCAACCCGTGCGGTTGGGTTATGCCACCCGGAAGGGCGCTTGGACAGCACCGCCCTGAGCGCGGCGGCAAAAGACCGGGCTTTATAGCCGCAGATGATCCCGGCCCGCGCTCAAAAAATACCCTCACACCATTCCTCCCCAGTATCACCCGCCACTGGTCAAAGCCCTGCATGCGCTAGAGCGTCAACAGCAAGGTGTAGAGGGGTCATGGTATGAACCTGCTGAATGCAGGGCGGCGGGAACTTGAACTGGAGCACGGACATGGAACGTAAGTACCTTGATGCCCTCGCGCGTTTTGCAGTCAAGGAGCCGAATGGCTGGCAAGATGACCCGCGCCCGATGCGGATCGCAAAGCTGGATGACGCTGTTCGCAAGGCCAAAAGCGCACAAAAGTGAACATCGCCCACCGGCAGGATACCGGAAAGGGCGCGGCTCATTTGTCTATATCGAATCTTTCGGGCGGGATGCCCGACATCCACAACAGACGGGAAGTCACACATGGCGCTCACTGCAAAGCAGGAGCGTTTCGTTGCGGAATACCTCATTGACCTGAACGCCACTCAGGCGGCCATCAGGGCGGGTTACAGCGCTAAGACCGCGTATTCGGTCGGGCATGAGAACCTGAAAAAACCTGAAATCGCCAAAGCGATCCAAGAGGCCAATTCGAAGCGTTCAGAACGGACAGAAATCACGCAAGACCGGGTGCTGCAGGAGTTTGCTCGGATCGGCTTTGCGGACATTCGCAAGGCTGTGGCGTGGGGCAGCACCCCTGCCGACCTTTTGGAGGGTGATGAGGGCGGCGATGAAGGAACGCCTGCCAGCGTTTACCCTGTGGATCTGGTCCGAAGCTCTGAAGTGGACGATGACACAGCGGCAGCGATCGCCGAGGTTTCGCTTACCAAGGGCGGCGTGAAGCTCAAGATGCACGACAAGCTGTCAGCACTGGAGAAGCTAGCCCGACACCTGGGCATGTTGAACGGATCTGGGGCCGGTGACGATGATGCGCCCAGCCTTACGATCAACATCAACTCCAAAGAGCCCGTTGGTGACGTGCGTGTCACACGATCTGACGGTTAGCGCGCCGCAGGGTGTTTTCCTAAGCGGCCTCAACACCAAGTTTCGCGCCTACGTTGGCGGGTTCGGGTCTGGCAAGACCTATGTGGGGTGCCTCGACCTCGGCTTGTTTGCAGGGCAGCACCCCAAGACGGTTCAGGGATATTTCGCCCCGACGTATCGGGACATTCGAGACACCTTCTGGCCAACCGTAGACGAGGCCGCGCATTCGCTGGGGTTCACGACCAAGGTCAAGAGCGCCGACAAGGAGGTCGAGTTCTACCGGGGCCGCAGCTACTACGGCACCACCATTTGCCGATCGATGGATGATCCGGGCGGCATTGTGGGCTTCAAGATCGCTCGCGCCCTGGTCGATGAGATCGACATTCTCAGCAAGGACAAGGCGCAAGCCGCCTGGCGTAAGATCATCGCCCGGATGCGCCTGGTTCTCCCCGGCGTGGTCAACGGCATCGGCGTCACCACCACCCCCGAGGGGTTCCGGTTCGTCTATGACAGCTTCAAGCGGGAGCCAAAGAGCAACTATTCGATGGTGCAGGCCAGCACCTACGAGAACGAGGCGTTCCTGCCGCCAGACTACATTTCAACCCTGCTGGAGGACTACCCCGAGGAGCTGATTAAGGCCTACCTCATGGGGGAGTTCGTCAACCTCACGAGCGGCACCGTCTATCGCAGTTATGACCGGTTGCGGCATCGATCAACACAGAGCATCCAGCCGCGGGAGCCGCTGCACATTGGGCAGGACTTCAATGTTGGCAACATGGCCTCGGTGGTTTTCGTCCAGCGCGGCGAAGATTGGCACGCGGTCGATGAGCTGCAGGGGCTGCAGGACACGCCGCATCTGATCGAGGTTCTATGCGACCGATACGAGGGGCACCACCTCACGATCTACCCCGACGCCAGCGGTAGCAGCCGCAAGACTGTCAATGCCAGCACGTCGGATATTGAGCTTCTGCGGAAAGCGGGTCACGCGATCCGGGCGCCTAGCACCAACCCGGCGGTGAAAGACCGGATCCTCGCAGTGAATACGGCCTTCGAGAATGGCCGCCTCTTTGTGAACGCTCTCCGCTGCAAAGCCTACGCCGAAGCGCTTGAACAGCAGGCATATGACAAGAACGGCGAGCCGGACAAATCCGCCGGTCTCGACCACCACCCAGACGCGGGCGGCTATTTCGTCCACCAGAAAATGCCGGTCGTGAAACCGACCTTCACCCGGCAGGAGCTTCGCCTTTGACCCAATCCGTCGCACAACGCACCCCCGCAGCCGAGGCGCTGGTCAAGAGCGCCGCTCTGGGCCGAATCCTGATGGGTGGCACCAAGGCCATGCGTGGAGCGGGTCAAAAGCACCTGCCGAAGTTTCCAGCAGAGAGCCACGAGGCATACGAGGCCCGCCTCGCGTCGTCGTTCCTGTTCAACGGCTTCAAAAAGACCGTGCGCGATATGACCGGCCGGGTATTCACCAAGTCGGTTGAGATCGAGAGCGACACGCTCAAAGAGGAAGAGCAGAACATCGACATGCAGGGCCGCGACCTTTCGGCCTTTGCGCGTGACGTGTTTGAGGCAGGCTTGAGCGGCTGCGGACTGTCTTTCATCATGGTTGATGCCCCGCCGCGCCAGGGTGACGTGACCAAGGCACAGGCTCAAGCGTCAAACCTTCGGCCCTATCTCGTGCATGTGAAGGTAGAGGAAGTGCTGGGCTGGAAAACTGCCACCGAGGGCAGCCGCACGTTTCTGAGCCAATGGCGCATGATGGAAACGCTGGAGCTTGATGACCCGGAGGACGAGTTCTCCGTAGCGTCCATGAAGCAAGTGCGCGTGCTGACGTTGGTAGAGGGCCGGGTGAACGTCCGCCTCTACCGCGAGGCCGACAAGGGCGCAAACTGGGAGCTACACGCAGAGTTCGACACTCAGGCCACCGAGATCACCGTTGTGCCGTTCTACGCCAACCGCACAGGCTTCTTCGCCGCCGAGCCTCCTCTAGAGGATCTTGCAGACAAGAACGTCGAGCATTGGCAGAGCGCCAGCGATCAGCGCAACATCTTGCATTTCGCCCGGGTGCCGATCCTCTTCGCATCTGGTCGAGACGATGAAAGTCCGCTGACCTTCAGCGCGAGTGCGGCGACGACAGCGCGCGACCCGAACGCCAAGCTGGAATGGGTCGAGCATTCTGGCGCAGCAATCGGGGCAGGGCGTGACGACCTCAAAGATCTGGAATTTCAGATGCAGGTACTCGGCTTGCAACTTTTGGTGGCCGGTACGGAAACGGCGACGGGGGCCTCTCTTGACGCGGCAAAGGAGACAGCGCCGCTCGCAATGATGGCCGACAACCTCAAGGACAGCCTCGAACAGGCGCTGCGCTGGTTTACGATGTACCAGGGCAGCGAGAACGCTGTGACGGTTAAGGTCAACAAGGACTTCGGCGTCTCGATGCTGACCGCGCAGGAACTGACGGTGATGCTGACCGCTGTGAATACCGGCAACATGCCCCGCCGGGTGTTCGTTGAGGAAATGAAGCGCCGCGGCTTCATCGCCGAGGACACCGATACGGACGCATATCTGGGCGATCTGGACGACGAAACGCCGCCGGGGCTCACCGATGGCGGTGAATGACGACCTCGCGGACGAACTGATCCGTCATCAGGTCTATCTACAGCGCTTCGGAAACGCTACGGCCCGCAAGGTTCTGGCGCTGCTCAAGCGGTCTGACTCGCGGCTAATTGAGCGTCTACTGCGCGACGACCTGTCTGGGCTTTCACGGACCCGGCAAGAAGCGCTCCTGCGGGAGCTGCGCAGGATAATCGATAGCGCGTTTGAGGATGCCACAGGGGCGCTACAAATCGACCTCAACGGCCTCGCGGTCTACGAAGGGGAATATCAGCTCGAAATGTTCCGACGGGTGCTGCCGGTAAAGTTCGAGATGGTCGGGCCTGCTGCTGATCAGATCTTGGCTGCTGTGAACAGCCGGCCATTTCAAGGTAAGTTGCTGAAAGAGGTCTATTCGGAGCTAAGCGCTAGTTCGTTCCGCAAGGTCCGTGACACCATCCGGGCCGGGTTCGTTGAGGGGCGCACCACAGATGAGATCGTGCGCGATCTGCGCGGCACCAAGGCGCAGGGTTTCAAGGACGGCGTGCTGGACACCAACCGCCGGGCGACGGAAACGGTAGTAAGGACAGCGGTTAACCATACCGCCAACACGGCGCGTGAATACACATATGAGCGCAACGCCGACCTCGTGAAGGGGGTGCGCTGGAACAGCACGCTCGACGGCCGCACTTCGGCGGTCTGCAGGGCGCGGGATGGCAAGGTTTACGATCCGGGCAATGGGCCAAGACCGCCGGCACATTTCAATTGTCGCTCCAGCACATCGCCGGTTCTCGCGTCTTGGCGCGATCTGGGCTTTGACATTGACGAACTACCGCCATCCACCCGCGCGAGCATGAACGGGCAGGTTCCGGCGGATCAGGACTATGATACATGGCTGAGAAAACAGCCTCGGGCTTTTCAGGTCGAGGTTCTCGGTGAAACTAAAGCAAAACTGTTCCGGGCTGGTCTTAAGATGGATCGCTTCATTGACAGGAAAGGCCAAGAGCTTACCCTGACAGAACTGAAACGCCGGGAGCGCGACCTTTGGGAAAAAGCCACCTAAGACTGGTGACAGACAAGCCGCAGAAGCCCAAACGGGCCTATGCGGGCGAGCCCATTGAGTGCCCTACATGCCAAAGCCGGGATCTGATTGAGACATTTTCGCCGCGCCTCAAAGGCGGGCGGATTGTGAAGGGCAAGGCCACGGGCTTTGCCTGCGTCTATTGCCAGAAGCGAGTCTGGCCTTAACAGCGGGCGGGATGCTCGCGCCAACCTAGCGGGAAGCTAATCACATGAAAATCGAACTGACCGACCTCTCGGGGCTTCCCGAGGGGCTGAAATCCGTTGTCGAGTCCGAGGGCGACAAGCACACGCTGGACCTGTCTAAGCTGATGCCCTCCGAGGATTTGACGGGCCTGAAGTCGGCCCTCCAGAAAGAGCGTGAGAACGCCCGCGCCTGGGAGAAGTTTGGCAAGCCCGATGAGCTGGAAGCCAAGCTGTCCGAGCTGGAAAAGAAGGCGCAAGGCACCGGCAAGGCCGCCGAGGACGCGCAGGCCAAGCTGGACGCACTCAAGGCCGAGTATGACGGCAAGCTGTCAGACAAAGACAAGCGCATCGAAATCATGATGAAGGCCAACGCCTCGGAATCTCTCAAGGCGGAGCTGGCGAAGGCGGGCTTCATCCCCGAAGCAATTGACGACATTGCGGCCACAGCACTTGGCCGCCTGGAGTTCGGCGACGACGGCACCCCGAAGGTGCTTACCGCTGACGGCAAGCCCATGATCGGCAACGGCGCGGACCACGGCGCCACCCTGTCCGACCTGGCGAAAGAACTGGCCGACGCGAAACCCTATGCGGTGCGCGACGGAGGAAAAGGCGGCGGCGGGAAGCAGCCGGGATCGCAGAGCGGGACGCCTGCACACAGCAACCCCATCTTGGCGCAGGTTCCGGGTTTGGCCGACCTGCCTGAAAAATAAAGGAGAACAGCAATGTCGCTGTCCAATATGCAGGTATTCAACGACTACATCATGCCTGCGACCATCAAGTCGCTCGATCAGATGATCGACAAATTCAACGCAGGGTCCGCTGGCGCAATCGTGCTGTCCTCCGAGGGCATGACCGGCGACTTCATGCGCGAGAGCTTCTTTGCCTCGCTGGCCGCCGCGCAGCGCCGAGTTAACCGCAAGGGAGCCAACGGCGCTGCCTCGGCAACTGACCTGTCCGAGCTGACCGGCTCCAAGGTGAAGATCGCAGGCGGCTTTGGCCCGGTGCGCTATGAGCCGTCGCAGATGACTTGGCTCCAGCGTCCGACCCAGCAGGGCGTTCTGGCCGCGTCCACTGCTTTCGCTGAGCTGCTCCTGCAAGACCAGCTCAACACCGCGATTGCCGCGCTTGTGGCCGCGCTGTCGAACAATGCCGCTGTGACCAACGATGTGTCCGGTTCTGCAGGCATGACCTATGGCGCGATCAACTCGGCGCACGCCAAATTCGGCGATGCTTCCGGCCAGATCGTGGCAAACGTGATGACCGGCACCGTTGCGCACAAACTGATCGGTGACAACTTGACCAACGGCCAGCGCCTGTTCACCGCGGGCAACGTCAACGTGATCGACATTCTCGGCAAAGCCGTGATCGTCACCGACGCGCCGGCACTTTACGAGGCAGGCACCCCGAACAAGTCGAAAGTGCTGGGCCTTGTGCCGGGCGCCGCGACCGTTGGCAACACCTCGGACATCATTACCAACGTCGAAACCACCAATGGCAAAGAGCGGATCGAAACCACCTTCCAGGCGGACTACTCCTTCTCGCTGGGCCTCAAGGGCTACGGCTGGGACGAGGCCAATGGCGGCGCTTCTCCAACCGACGCAGAGATCGCCACCGGCACCAATTGGGACAAGGTGGCCGAGTTCGACAAGATGACCGCAGGCGTAATCGCCGTGGCCGACGCTGACCAATAAAGGCGGCTTTTTGAGGGGCTGGGAAATCCGGCCCCTTTTTCAAGCCACCAAGGAGAACAACCCATGAAAATCGCATACGAAAAGCATCCGGTTTCGAAGGAGCGCAAAGCAGAGTTGCGCGGCAAGGGCTTCAAGATCATCGACGCTCGCTTCGACCCTGATCGCAAAGATGAGGATGTTTCCACCAAGAATATCGCTGAAATGGAGCGCGATGATGTGATTGCGCTGCTCAAAAAGAACGGCGTCGATGATCCGAAAGGCAAGATTGCTGACCTACGCAACCGCCTGACCGCAATCCTGTTCCCGGAAGCCTGACATGACCTTGACCGTCGAGGATGGCAACGGCCTTGCTGCGGCTGACAGCTACGTCACGCTGGCCGCATATCAGGCATATGGTGCGGCCCGCGGCTGGACGCTGGGCGCTGATGACGTTGCAGACGAGGTGAGCCTGCGCCGCGCCTTCGACGGTATCAATAGGCTGTGGTCCTACCTGGGCGAGGCTGAAACCGACGACCAGGCCGGAGCATTCCCGCGCACACTTTGGACCGGTGTTCCCCAGCGAGTGAAGGATGCGCAGTGCGAACTGGCATATCTGGTGCAAGGTGGACTGGACCCGTTCGCAACCATCGACAGCAGCAGCACAGGCGAGACGCTCAAGGTTGGCCCGATCACCATCGGTGGCCACAGCCTGCCTACAGGACGCCCGCGCATCGTGGCCGTTGAGGGGCTGCTTCGTCCTTATCTCGGCGCCGGGCCGGGGCAGGCGCGGATGGTGCGCGGATGAGCGTCATAGATAACTTCCCCCGGCCAGTGCAGGGCGACGTTTTCCGCATGCTTTGCGGCGAGATGTTGGGCAGCGGCGCGGCGCGCGAAGTATTTGAGTGTGCGTATGACCCGAGCCTGGTTGTGAAGATCGAGAATGCCGCTGGGTCATTCCAGAACATTGCCGAGTGGCAGATGTGGTGGGACGCTCAGCATATACCGCATGCGGCTGAGTGGCTGGCCCCATGCGTCAGCATCTCGCCATGCGGGATCGTTCTAATCCAGAAGCGAACAACGCCCGCGAAGCGCTACCCGGAGAAGCTGCCCGCATGGCTGACCGACACAAAGCGCACGAATTACGGAATGATCGGCAAGCGCTTTGTCTGCCACGACTATGGCGTGCATCTCATGTGCAATTCCGGCCTTTCAAAGCGGAAGCGAAAAGTTGAGTGGTGGGACGCAGCATGACCACGATCCGCAGCAAAGTAACCGAAGCTTTCGACAAGATCGCGGCACGGCAGCCCGATGCCATCCAAACGGGCGCTATCCGGCGCGTGGAGACAACGGGCGGTAGCCCTAGCAACCCGGATGGCGGGACCACAACCACTACCGATTACCCGGCACGCATGGCCGTTTTTGAGATCGGCGCGGACAGGATAGACGGGACCAATATCCTAGCAGGGGATCTGCAGGTGATTGTGGAGCCGATCGGCATCGAGGTTACCGCCGACGACAAGGTGATCTGCGACCGGGGTACGCTCACAATCACCAAGCTGGGCCGCATCGCCTCCGGAGGTGAGACTGCGCTTTATGACATGATCTGTCGAGGAAGCCGCTGATGGGCTTTGCGGAGGACATTGAGGCATTTGCCTCCAAGACAGAACGCAAGATGGATTTAGCCGTGCGCAAGATCGCCTTGGAGCTGTTCAGCCGTGTGATCCTTCAAACGCCGGTGGACAAGGGTAGGGCGCGCGCGAACTGGCAGGTTGCGATCGGCACCGCCCCAGACGGCACGCTGGAGCTTGAGGACAAGAGCGGAACCGCAACGATCAGCGCCGCAACCGCCACTGCGGCAGGACTGCGCGCGGGCGACGTGATCTATCTGGTCAACAACCTCCCGTACATTCTGCGGCTTGAGGACGGCTATTCCGGCCAAGCCCCGGCGGGGATGGTTGGTCTGGCTGTGCAGGAGTTCCAGCGCATCGCGGAGCAGGTTGGATTTGAACTGGTGCAGATATGAGCAACCCCGAGAGCGACATTCACGCGGCCCTCATGGCCCAGGCGGAGACAATCACTGGCTATGCCATGCTGTGGCCGCAAAAGGGCGGAGACCAGCCCATAGGCGAGCATATCCGGGTTTCCCATGTGCCCAATGACAACGCGCCGGCCGATCTGTCCAGCGACGTGATGGAGCGGCAGGGGTTCCTCTATCTCACGCTTGTTTCTGACCTCGGCCAATACGAGGCTGTCACCAAGCGCAAGGCAGGCGAGATTGCAGCCTATTTCAAGCGCGGCCAGCGCCTGACCAGCAACGGCACCACCGTGAAAATCACCGGCCACACCGTGCGACCGGGGCGGCAAGAGGGCGGCCGCTGGGAAACGCCCATTCGCATCAGCTATTGGAGCATGGCATGACAACCAAGAAAGCACCCACCAGAAAGCCCGTAGCGAAGAGGGCTCCGGCCAAGCCGCAGCGTGCAGAGCTGGTGAACATGGATAAGCGGAACGGCCCGATCGGACAGATCGCACGCCCGTTTGAGAAAGACGTCGCTGCATGGCTCGGGAAGGGCTGGCAGCGCACATCGGCGGGGAACGCCGAGTAACCCACCGCCCGAGGGTCTAACCGGGCATTCCCCACAATCTGAATAGAGAGCCCCGTAAGCGGGTTCTTTTCGCATGGAGAACTGACGATGACTCAGAACCATATCGGCGATACCATCTACGTCGCCAAAGCATATCCGGCCACTAATGACGCGGCTGGCTTCGAGGCCCTGGTTTGGGTGCAGGCAAAAGGCAATGTGACCCTGCCGCAGCTTGGCGTTTCCCACAGCATGATTGACATTCCGGATCTTGCCACGGGGTTTACTGATGCGGTGAAAGGCGCGGGGCAGGGCGTCGATACGACTATGACTTTCCGCGACGTGGACGGCGATACCGGGCAGGCGGACGTGATCGCACAGGCAGACGACAACGACGGCATTCTCTGCGTGAAAATTGTCTCCGGCACTGGCGCGGATACCGGCGATGGGCCGGCCCCGGTCGCAGGTGATGTCGTGAAGTACGCGCAGGGTATCGCTCACAGCCACCAACCCAACCAAGGCGACAGTTCTTCCTACAAGGGCTTCCAGGTCGGTTTCCGCCAGAAGAAGCCCACTGTTGTAGCCACCCAGCCCATCTAATCCCGGCCGGGATAGGGGCGGGAAGCGTTCGTGGTCGCGCCCGCCCCACACCATGCAACCACGACACCACCCAAACAGTCATATAACCACGGAGATTTACCCATGGATTTCGCTCGGATCGACCCACGCCGCGATGCTGAAAAAGGCGCCACCTATCACGTTGACTATGACGGCGAGCGCCTGTTTCACGATAAAAAACCCATCGAGATTGATTTTCTCGGCCTGCAGAGTGCGACCGGAAAACGCGCGGCTGCAAAGATGGTCAAGGATCTGGATCGCAAGACAGGGCGCAAGCGTGATGCCTCGAAGATGAGTGTTGACGAAATGCTGGCCGCCTCAAACGAGAGCGAGGAAGCCCGCGCCCGCTTTTATGCGAACCTGACCACCGGCTGGCGCAATGTCGCTTACCTTGATGATGCAGACATCGACAACCCGGATGCCGAGCCCACGTTGCTTGAATACAGCAAGGAGAACGCCTTCAAGCTGTTCTCGACACGCCCTTGGATCATGGAAGGGATCGACCGTTTTTTGGGCGACAAGACGAACTTCACGCGGAGCGTCGGCAAGGACTGATCCTCTCGGCTCAGCAGCTGGGGTTTCTCCACAGCGCGGTCGAGATCAGGAAGGCAGATGGCACGGTTGAGCGGACGGAGCCACAGCGGATCCAAGTTTATATCGACGCCGATGAGCCTCCTCCAATGCCAGACCTATCTGACTACCAAGAAATGCTTTGGCGGGCCTTCCTGGAGGTTGGCCCGACATTGCCAGGTGCAATGGGCGAGGTGCCGCTCTCATGGGCTGAGGTTGACGCCTACGCTCGGCACAGCCCGGAGCTCACAGAGCCTTGGGAGGTTCAGCTTCTGGTTCACATGAGCCAGCAATACCTGGCCGAGAAGGTGAAGGGCGCTGACGTGTTCACAGTCCCGCCAATTGAGCGGGTCTAGGCGGCTTCCAGATGATAGGGGCGAACCAAGCATTCCGCAGGAATATGCCACTCGCTGCTGAGCTTGTGGATCATGTCAACGGTCAAGGCGCGCTTGCGGTTGAGGACTTCGGACGCGCGGGGGCGCGACCCTAGCAGCGCTGCCAGATCTGCCTGGGTGCGCCCCGTCGCTTCCATGTGCGCCTTCAGAAGGTCGATGGGCGCCAGTTCTGGAAAAGGGAACTGCCGTTCCTCATAGTGCTCAACCAAGTCAACGAGGATATCGAGTTCGTCACCGGCTTCTGTGCCAGGTTCTGCACCCCAAAGTTCTTCGATGCGAGAAAGGGCAGCAGCGTGATCAGCGTCTGCCCGAATTGGGCGAATAGTCATTGGCATGTTCCTTTCAGTGCTTTGAAACGGTAAGGGCGTCGATGCGGTCGTATTCGGCATGGGTGCCGATGAACTTGATGAACACGATCTTGCGGCGAAAATCGAATGCTGCGATCAGTCGGTAATCTCCGCCGCCGATTTCGAACCTGACACGCTCAGCGTTCAAAACCTTGGACTTGGAAAATGAAGCCAGAACCTCTTGTGGGGTGTTCCATTCGGCTGCTTTGGTGATGCGGAACCAGTGCTCCAACGGCGCGCGGGTTTCCGGGTGGTTCGCTGCAAAATCCGTGATGGTGTTTCTGGCGATGATCCGCATTTCGCAACCGTTTGTTCCCGTATCGGGAATGTAGCGCTGGAGTGGCCTTCAGTCAAGCGGTTTGTTCCCAAAATGGGAAGTCAATCGGCTCGGCCTCAAGGGGCCGGGCTTACTGAGCGCGCTCCATGAGCTTTGGGATGCGTTCAATGCAGTTTTTTAGTTTCGGGCTTTCCCAGTGAAGCGCGGATACACCATCCCAATTGCTCTTGGCGTTGTCGCACCAGCGTTGGACGTACAGACAAACATCAAGCGCCTCGGAAAATCTCTTCTCTTTCGATAGGAGAATGGCGGCACGGTGAAAGGCAAAGGGAAGAATCATGTCTTCTTCCATCATGCTCCGGCAGAGCGACAGCTGATAATCAGTGTCGTGCTTCCTTTCTTCCATTTGGTCAATCTGCAGGGTGGATAGTGATGCGACATTGCCCCGATCCATCATGTGTCTACCGTGGTGTTGGGCTGGTAGCGAACTTTGACACCCGTGGCGACAGAAAAGACCGCTTCCAAGGTGGTGTCCCAGAAAGACAAATCAACCGGATCTGACATCAGGCATCTGATTATAGCCCTGCGAGCGGCTTCAAAGGCTTGCTTGGACGCTGTTTGAGTGATCGCAGTGCTGGAAACAATCTTGATGGTGTTCAGATCCACCAGTCCATCTTGTCCCACATGGAATTCCACGGTTGTCGTGGCTCTGGCCGCGTCGTCGCTCAGCGCCTCGTCGTTCCAGCAGAGTGAAACATCGCTACCAAGTTCATCTAGTTTGGGCGCGCCTAGCGCGTTCGATGGGGCAAAACCAATAGCACCCACGGTAGCTACCGCAATTAGAATTTTCCGCATCCAATAATCTCCTGCCCGCGCCGCATCCGCGACGAGGGTCAAACTCAGTGAGGCCTAAATGACCGACTTTGCACGTCTCGGCATTGCTGTCGATAGCCAACCAGTGGTTCGCGCCCGCGATGAGCTGGGCCGGTTTGTGCGCGCGGGTAGGACTGCTTCGGAGGCGGCAGACCGTCTTGAGCACTCCACCGGCCGTGCGCGCGATGAGTTCGGACGCTTCGTCAAGGGCGGCAACGCAGCCGCTGGCGCTGCCACAGGCCTCTCGGCTGCTTTACGGAAAACCGTAATCCAGATGGGGGCCGTTGTCGGGATCGCGCAGAGTGCTCGCGCAGTTGGCGGCGCAGCTGAGAGCTACACAAAGATGACCAACAGCCTTCGAGCAATGGGCATTGAGGCAGGACAGGCTGCTGGTGTGTTGCAGTCAATTGCAGATGTTGCCAACCGGACCCGCGCGCCGTTGGATGCAACAGCCCAGCTGTATCAGAGGATCAGCATTGCCGGTAGAGACCTCGGTGCGTCACAAGCAGAGGTACTGCGTTTCACGGAGAATGTCGGACTTGCTCTTGCGCAGACAGGCACGTCTTCGCAGGAAGCATCCGGTGCACTGCTCCAACTCTCTCAAGCCATGGCTGGAGGAACGGTTCGCGCGGAGGAATTCAACAGCATTCTGGAAGGCGCGTTCCCGATCGCACAGGCGGCGGCCAATGCCATTGACGGCGCAGCCGGTTCGGTAGGAAAGCTGCGCCAGATGGTCGTTGAAGGTGAGATTTCCAGCCGGGAATTCTTCGAAGCGATCCTTAGCCAGACTGACGCACTCGAAGCGGCCTTCGAGCAGACAGTTCCGACAATCTCGCAAGCGTTTGGCGTCTTGGGGAACAATTTCACCATGTTCATCGGACAGATGGATGCTGCGACGGGCGCATCCGGTGTTGTCGCAGAGGCCATCCTTATGGTGGCCGATAACCTGAACACTGTTGCTGGCATTGCTGTTTCTGCAGGAGTAGCAGTGGCGACCGCTTATGCTCCCGCCATCTGGGGGGCGGTCAAAGCTACAGGCGCTTGGGTGGCATCGCTGGTCACACTTCGGGGGGCCTTGCTCGCGACCGGTGTCGGTGCGCTCGTGGTGGGAGCTGGCGTGCTGATTGGAAAATTCCTCGACCTTGTGCGGGCGACAGGAGGCTGGGGCAACGCGCTCGAGATTCTAGGCGATGTGGCTTCCGGCGTCTGGGATGGCATCAAGACCAGCGCGAGCGCTATTGTTCCGGCGCTTGGGGCGCTATGGGCTGACATGCACGCCCGCTTTGTCCGCGTGCTGCAAGACATGTCTCTAGCTTGGGGAAACTTCCTCTGGAGCTTGGGCGCCCGCCTAGATGGTGTGCCGTTCTTCGAGAGCGTGGCGCAGGGGCTAAAGAACGCCTCCGACAGCGCGATTGACAGCATGATCGAGCTTGATGCGAAGGCGAGCGGCCTCGAGGGAACTGCGATCCGGCTTCGAAAAGAGGCGTCAGGCCTTGTGTCTGAGGGCTTCGATAAAGCGGCGGAGGCGGCAGGCAAGCTGCGCGCTCAGCTCGAGGGCACTGCGGGCGCCACCGACACGGGCGCGGACGCGGCCGGCGAGTTGAACGACGCACTTCGCGAGCTCGAAAAGGGTGGCGCGAAGGCAGGGAGGGGGCTCGAACGAGTCAAGTCCGAGGCCGAGGCCTTTGCTGAGGCTATGGAAGACGCAGCCTTTACCACCGAAGACTTCGGGAAGGATAAGGCCGGAATACTCATCGGCGGTATCGACGGGATTTCCGGCGCCTGGGGTGATTTCGTCTCGCGCGGCTTTTCCGACTTCAAGGGCTTTGTCAAAAACGTCCTGAGCAGCTTCGCGGGCATGCTATCGCAGATGATTGCTATGTCGGCGAGAAACCGCATCATGATCGGTCTTGGATTTGGTGGTGTTTCAGGCGGGGTTGCTCAGGCCGCAGCCGAGGGCGGTAGTGGCCTGCTTGGCAACGTCCTCGGTTTGGGCAGTGGTGGTGCATTTAGCGGTGCAGTGAGTGGAATTTCCTCGGGCCTTGGCGGCGTGCTTTCAGGTGGTGGCCTTGGGTCCAGTTTTGCGAACCTTGGTGGTCTGGTGACCGGTTCTGTGGGCGGCTGGGGCGCAGTGGGCGCGGCGCTGCCCGCTCTGGGCGCTGTCGCCGCAGCGGTGAGCTTCTTCACCACCAAAACCAAGCACCTGGATAACGGCCTTCGCGTGACCGCCGATAATATGGGCACCTTGGTTGAAGAGTTCGACAAGGTGCAGAAGTCCCGCTTCTGGGGGCTCTCCAAAAAGGTCAGCCTCACCTTTGAGGAGGCCGATGAGGCTACGGCTGCGCCCATCCGCAAGTCCATTGAAGACATCACCACCTCAATTGGCGCTGCCGGTGCGCGGCTTGGTCTCACTGCTGATAATTTCTCAAGCTGGTCCACGCAGATCCAGGTAAGCCTCAAGGGGCTGGATGAGGCGGCGCGGAATGCTGAGATCCAGCGCATCTTCGATACCGTCGCCGATCAGTTCTCCTACGCGGCGTTGGGGTCGTTCAATGAGGCCATGGGTGGCAGGCTGATCCGCGAAGGCGAGGACGCCGCGGCCACGCTGGATGCGCTTGTGTCCTCGATCACCTCGGCCAATCAGGCCATGGATCTGCTAAATGGGGCGATGTTTGAGACTTCGGTCTACGGCGCAGATATGGCGCGGCAACTGATCGATGCAGCGGGTGGCCTTGATACCTTCAATGCTTCTGTGAACAGCTACTTCACCAGCTTCTATAGCCAAGAAGAGCAGCTGGCGTCGCGCACAGGCTTGTTGGCAGATCAATTCGAGGCCTTGAATGTCGCCATGCCGGCCACCAAAGAGGCCTTCCGCGATCTGGTCGAGGCGCAGGATCTCAGCACAGAAGAGGGCAGGGCGCTATATGCTGGTTTGCTTAATCTGTCCGGTGAGTTCGCCAATCTGAGCCAGCTTTCGGAAGAGCTGTACGGCTCTGCTTCGCTTGCTGCCAGCGGCATCTCTGCGCTGGTGCGCTCCTTCTCCAGTGACGTCTTGGGGGCGGAGGATGAACTCGCTGATGCGCAGGCCACAGCACTGGTCGAGTACAACAACGTGATGCGGATCATGGATCTGCAGATCCGATCGGCACAAAGCGCGCGTGACTCGATCAAAGGCATCTTCGATATCCTCTCGGACGGGCTGGACGCCCGCACACCGCTTGAGCTTGAGGCGCAGCGCCTGCAGCGCGAACGGCTGAAGGCGGAGCTTTCTGCCGGGATCGATGACCCACAGCGGCTGAGAGAGGTCGTGCAGGGCTTGAACGCGCCCGCAGAGCAGTTCTTCAGCACATACGCGGACTTCGCCTATGATTACGCCAGAACAAGCGCCCTCATGGATGAGCAGAAGGGCATCGCAGAGGAACAGCTTACAGAGGCAGAGCAGCAACTCCGGGCACTGGAAAACCAGAAGCGGGCGGTCGAGGAACTCTATGGGCCACTGCTCGGGATCGACCAGAACACCGACAACCTGGAAGAGGCCATGGAGCGCTTGGAGACTGCCATGCTTGGCGTCGAGGCGGCCATGCTGCGTGTTGAGGACTCGATGTATGCGCTTGCTCAGGCCCTGCTTTCTGCAGTCTCGGGCATAGGGGGTACGGGCGGACTGATGGGGATGGGCCGGGACGCCTTCGACCAGTTCAGCTTTGACCGCACCAATGGCATTCTGAGTGACCAAGGCGCGGGCGTTCTTGACGGCGTTGCCGCGCAAATCAACGGCCTTTACCAAGACGTCTTTGGCCGAAATGTAGATGTGGCTGGCTTGGACTTCTACGGCGACCTTCTGCAATCCGGACAGGTCAAGGCGGGCCGCATCCAGTACGATCTGATGACCTCGGGCGAGGCCCAGACGGGGGTGACACCGGGCTTTGGCAACATCGGCTCTGCAGCGCAGCCTGTTGATCCGGTTGAGGCACTGTATGGCTCGATGCTGGGCCGTGCGGCAGATCCAGCGGGTGTCGAATTCTGGAAGTCTACGGGCCTGCAGGGCGAGGCGTTGATAAGCGCCTTCCGAGATGGGGCGCTGGCCGCTGGAGACACTCCCAGCTTTGATGGTGGTGGTTACACCGGCAGCGGGCCGCGTGTTGGCGGCCTTGATGGAAAGGGCGGCTTCCTCGCAATGCTGCATCCTCGTGAGACAGTTATCGATCACACGCGCGCCAACCGTTCGGGCGGCCAAGCCGAGGTGGATAGCAGCGCAGTGGTTCAGGAATTGCGCAAAATCGGTGATCGGCTGGCAGTTCTGGAGTCCCATGCGCGCGCAACGACTTACAACACAGGCAAGTCGATGCGGACGCACACCAAATGGGACAGAGATGGTGTGCCGAAGGAGCGGACTTAATGAGCCTGAGAATGATCGAGCCAGAGACGATTGACGACGCCGCATTTGTGTCCTCGACCGTTCCCGAAACTGACGCGCCCGTCTGGGATGTATCAACTGACTATCCGTTCTCTGATCCGGACAACCCAGAAGAGGTGATTGTCGAAGAGGGGCAGCATGCGATCTACCGCGCTGTCGCTCCCTCGGGGCCCAGCCATGGTGGCGCAGTCGATCCTGCCACCGACACGGGGAACACCAAATGGGTGAAAATCCGCTCTACCAACCGTTGGCGGGTCTTCGATGAGTATATCGGCGACCCGAGTGTCCAGGCAAATAGCGCGCAATGGGTGATAACCGCGCCCAACGTGATCGACAGTGTGGCTTTGTTCGGGCTCTACGCTCTGTCGGTGACGGTCCTTGTTCGCGACAGTGGTGGGGCCGAGGTCTACAATCAGACATACTCACTGCAGGATGAGAACAGTGTGGTTGATCTCTACACCTACCTCACCAGCCCGATTATCCTCAGTGACCGCTTGGTCATCACAGATATTCCGCCCTACGCGGGTGCAAAGGTGACTGTCACTGCGGAGGCATCCGGAGAGGACATAGAGGTCGGGCAGATCGTGATCGGCCGGAAAGAAGAGCTCGGCGTCACGATTGATGAGATCCCGCTGTCTATTCAGGACTTCTCCCGCAAAGAGCGCGACCCTGATTTTGGTCGGGTGTCGCTGTTGGAGAAGGACTTTGCGGACGAAATGCCCGTCGCATTTGTCTTCCCGACCTCGCGCGCTTCCTACCTGAAAAGCCGTCTGGCAAGCCGTCGTGCCAAACTGACGGTCTACAGCAGCGATGGGCCGTACAAGGCCAATGAGTTTTCCGTCTACGGATTTTATCAGTCCTTTCAGGTCGTTCCCCGCATCGGGATCGAGTCTGAGGGCATTCTCGAACTGGAGAGTATCACATGAGCGATCCGACGATCACACCGCCGCCAGATGCACCATCTCGTCAGCAGCCGTCTACCTTCTCCGCGCGGGGAGATGCGTTCTTTGCCTGGATGGTCACTTTTGCCGGTGAGGTAACAACTGTCATTTCGTGGGTCTCGGAAAAGGTCACCGAAATCGCGGGCAGCGTAGCCGCAGCGTCTGATAGTGCGGCTGCGGCGTCTACAAGCGCCTCGCAAGCCGCGCAGTCTGCTCTGACTGCGGCGGGGGCTGCCAACTATCAAGGCGACTATGACGCTGGGACGCTATACGCGGTTGGCGAAAGTGTTTCCTACACGGGTAGCGAATTTGTCAAAAAGACCACTGCGCCTGCTGGAACTACGCCGGTCGATGGTACCGATTGGCTTGAGGTCGGGAACGCCGCAGTTACAAGCAAAGCCTTGACTCTAACCGGGACGTCTCCCGCTTTGGATTTGTCAGTTGCTGATTTCTTCGACTTGACCCTCACTGGCGACACGACGTTGTCTTTTGTTAATGCACCAGTGGCGGGTACTGTCAAAAACTTCACCCTAAAACTGACAGGTGGTTCCGAGAACGCAGGTTTCGCTCTGGCATCAGCGACTTACGATAGTGTTTCTTTTTCGGTGGGCGCACAGGGAACTGAACCAAAATCTATAACCTTCAAGCCAGACGGCACAAAGATGTTCGTCAGTGACGGTAGCACCCCGGACTCCATATACCAGTATAGTCTGTCAACAGCTTGGGATTTGTCCACCGCCAGTTACGACAGCGCCTCATTCAATGTGACTTCGCAGGTGGGAGTAGTTGAAGGCGTAGAGTTTAGTTCAGACGGCACGAAAATGTTCGTCCTCGATTTCAACAGTGACAGGGTCTACCAATACACTCTGTCAACAGCTTGGGATTTATCCACCGCCAGTTACGACAGTGTTTCGTATCTTGTGCCGTCACCGGTGACACAACCTCAAGGCTTAGCGTTTAAGTCCGACGGCATGAAAATGTACGTGCAAGGCTACGGTCCGAGCGAGGGGATTTCTCAGTTCACGCTCTCTACTGCGTGGGACTTGTCTACGGCCAGTTACGACAGCGTCAATTTTGACTTCACTGCACCGTCTGTAGGTTTCGCTGTGAACATGTCCATCTCAAGCGACGGAACGAAGATATTTTTACAGAACTCCAGTTCTGTAATTCAGTACAACTTGTCGACAGCCTGGGACTTGTCTACGGCGACCTACTCTGGGGTTTCGTTTTCCGTGTCCGCTCAAGACACTGCGATGAAACACGCAGTTTTCAAACCAGATGGTACAAAAATGTACGTTGCTGGTGACACCAACAACACCCTATTCCAGTATTCCACTGACGTCGATGTTGAATTCACTTTGACATACCCGACGATACGGTGGCCGGGCGGTGTTGCTCCAACAGTTGCGTCAGATGGTGAAACGGACCTGATATACTTTACCACGCGCGATGGGGGCACCACGTTCTACGGCACGAAACGAGGAGACGCGTACTCATGACTTATGCTTTGGTGAGAGACGGAATTTTAACCCGCTATCCCTACTCCCTCGAAGACCTTCGTCGCGACAACCCTCGCTTGAGTCTGCCGCCCACTCTCCCCGGCTTCAAGCTGGCAGAGTACGGCATGTTCCCAGTCTTGATCGCAGAGCGACCCACTCTGGAAACTGATGAGGTAGCAGTTCTGTCGGAAATTCCTGAGCTTGTAGAAGGGCAGTGGGTTCTTGGCTGGACGGTGCGGGCAAAGACACCCGAAGAGGTCGCAGCCGAACGTGATGCAATGTCTGTTCCGCGCGGTCAGTTTGCTGTCGCTGCAGCCGGGGCAGGGCTCGTGACTGAGCAGGAGGCCTTGAATTGGGCAGGCGGGAACAGCCTTCCTGCTACCGTCAACGCAGTGATCGACGCCTTGCCCCAAGCTGAGCAACTGCCTGCGAGGGTCGAGGCCCTGACGGCGCTGAACGTGCAGCGCATGCACCCCCTTGTGCTGATGCTGCAAGCGTCTCTCGGCTTGACCGATGAGCAGACAGACGGGCTCTTCGTCTAACTGGTACATCCGCCGCGGGGACGGATACCTAACCACATCTGAAATCGCATGGGAGATCGGGGCCAAGGGCTCCGGTCTCTTTCTCTACGTGCCTCCGGGCTTTGCCTTTGACGTCTCGATTCCTCGCTGGGCCGGGTGGATCTTCGACCGGCACGATCCCCGCTATCTCAAAGCCGCCGCGCTGCATGATTACGCCCTCCACCGGCTCGGCTGGGGGCGGGTCAGCGCGGCTGCACCCTTTTCCGAAGCGCTGCGCGCCGCTGGCGTCTCGCGCATCCGCAGGCTGGCAATGGTTCTGGCCGTCACTATCCACAAATGGAGATGAGCAACCGTGAAAGACCTGCTGTTTGCGATTGAATTCTGGCTGGCTATGGCGGCGGCAATCCTGCTGAAGCTGCGCGCCTCGCCCCAAATCACCCTTTTCGGGGCTATCACCACCACCGCGTCAGCGATCTGCTGCGCTCTGGTGTTCACTGAGCCCCTTATGGATTGGCTGGAGCTTGATGGCGAGGTCTACACCTACGCAGTTTGCGCTCTGATCGCGCTGACCGGTGAGCATATCGCCCGACAGATCCTTTCCCTTGGCATTGAGGATGCCGTCCGACTTCTGCGGGGGAACAAGAAATGACGTGGGGCAAGTTTATCGTCGGGGCTTGGGGCGCCGTGCTTGCGCTGAGCCTTATGACCAGTGCGCTACCCGCGAGCTGGTGGTTTCAGGCTGGGGAGGTGCGCGTTGCCGACGCTTCATCCGGTGAGTGTCCGGAAATGCAGTTTGATCGCGAGATCAACCGGCCATTCAAGGCCGCCTGGACTGTTACCATCATGGGGCGCGCCTCCTATGGCTGGGCCACCTATCGCACCTTTCAGGGCGCCAATGACTATCGGCCGGAAAACCAGCTGCCGGACAAGCTCGACCTCTGTTGGTGGACGTGGGCGGATCCGCTCCTCCTGCCACCGGGGGAATACCGTGTGAACACTCTCTGGCGCATCCATCCGACGCAGGGCAGGGCACGCGAGATCAGGCGCACCAGCAATACATTCACGATCAGCGGAGGCTAGAATGCAGAAGAACTTCGACCGAAGCCTTGATTGGGTTCTGGCCCATGAAGGCGGTTATGTGAACCACCCCAAGGATCCGGGGGGAGCCACGAATATGGGTGTCACTCAGCGCACGTATGATGCCGATCTGCGGCGTCGTCAGCTCTCATCTCGCAGCGTGAAACTGATCACCATGGAAGAGGTGAAGGCGATCTATCGCAGCCAATACTGGGACAAGGTGGGTGGCGATGAGCTTCCCGGGGGCTTGGACTACTGCGTCTTTGACTTCGCGGTAAATAGCGGTGTTTCGCGCGCAGTGAAGTTCATGCAGCGCCAGCTCGGCGTCAAGGCTGATGGGATTGTCGGGGTGAACACCATGGAAGCCGTAGACCGCGCGGACGTCGAAGGGTTGATCCAGTCTATCTGTCAGGCTCGGTTCTCCTGGCTGAAGAAGCTGCGCCACTGGGGCACGTTTGGCCGCGGCTGGACACGCCGGGTGATGGGGGAAAGCCTCGGCGTTCAGGCGCGCGACACCGGCGTGATCGATCGCGCTGTCTACCTCCATCG
Organism: Ruegeria sp. TM1040; assembly: GCF_000014065.1. NCBI lineage: Bacteria > Pseudomonadati > Pseudomonadota > Alphaproteobacteria > Rhodobacterales > Roseobacteraceae > Ruegeria > Ruegeria sp. TM1040. The sequence continues at coordinate 868,542 of NC_008044.1, forward strand.
TGAACTTGCCGTCATTCACGCGCCGTCCTATCGCGAGGATGGTTCGGGGGCCCGCGCCGAGGACGGTGAACGGAGCCTGTCTGCCACGGTCAAGGAGTTGATCACGTCTGGTAAGGGGTGGACCAATGGCGGCGCTTTGGGTGGCGGCGCAATCGCCCTCACACAGCTTCAAGGCCCTGTTGCCTACGCCTTGGCCGCTGTGCTTCTGATTGCTGCTGTGACCGCCGCTCTGTACTTCCTGCGATCGCAGGAGGCTGAGGCATGACCGGCTTGATCGCATTCCTCATGCGCATGGGTTTCGGTGGAATGGTGGACAAAGCCATCAGCCACTTGGAGCGCCGCGCAGAGCTTCAAAACGACCGCGAGAAGCTCAGGAGCCAAACGACTGTAGAGCTGGCCCGTGAGGCCGTGAAAGAAGCCCAGATCATGGCCGACTACAATCGCGCCAAGTTCGCCTTTCCGTGGTTCTGGCTGTTCGCTGCGCTCTTCCTCGTACCCTTGGCCGCATGGTGGAGCGCAGTCATTCTCGACAGCATCTTCGGCTTCACCTGGTCTGTCGCAGATCTGCCAACCCCGCAGATGCAGGAGTGGGCCGGGGATATGATCCGCTGGCTATTCTATGTCGGCACAGGTGTCGGAGCGATCAAGTCGCTTCGGTGAAGCTGGCATAACCTCAAAGACGAAAGCCCCGGTGACTGCCGGGGCTTTTTCGTTTCTTGATCCGCTCTTGATTGTGCGCTGATGCACTATTCGGATCATCATCGCTCACCAGATCACCGCGAAGCTGTGGTGTATCGGTTGTGACCAGTTGGCTCATCAAGTGGAGTTTAGCTAGAACAAACCGGCTGACTTCGCAGCCAAAGCTGCCTGTGTTCGGTTTTGGACTTCGAGCTTTCTGCATAACGTTCGAACATGGAACTTTATGGTCACTTCTTCCAGCTCCAGCTCACGAGCAATTTCTTTGTTGGTCTTGGCATTACACACGCCCTCCAATACTTGGATTTGCCGCGGGCTGAGACCATCCAAGAGGGGGTGAGTTGGTGCGACTGTACTCTCGCGTAGCAAGTCATGCGGGATAAAGATTTCGCCAGCGCACATAAACTTCACTGCGTTCAAAAGAGTAAGGCCACTGATAGTCTTGGGCACAAACCCGACTGCCCCAGCGTCAAGAACTTCCTTTGCAAGACCTGGTGAGCCACTACCAGAGAGAATAGCTACACCTTTCCCGCCATTTGCCACGAGAGCTCTCTTCAGGACCTCGATACTGTTCATACCCGGCATCTGGTAGTCTAGAATGACTAGATCGAACGATACGTCGGTCTGCATAGCATCGAATGCGGCGTGGGCATCACAGACCGCCTTGACATCGATTTCACCGTCAGCGGTGAGGTAAGCGGCAATCGCTTCACGCACCATATCATGGTCATCGGCCAGTAGCACACGCATCAGTTGCCCCCAAAAGTACCTCAACAGAGCGCTCAGAGTACTGATCGAGGATTAATGGCCGATGAACGATTAGTCATTCAAACTCTCGAGCTTTTTGGCTTGTTGATCCGCTCTTGATCGTGCGCTGATTTAGGAGTCGTTTCATCTCGTATTTTGGGAGTTGTCTATTTCATTTGGCCGTCTCAGGATCATTCGCCAAAATATCTGCCAATCGTTGTAGATATTCTATGATGAGCGGTTTGTTGCAGTAGTCTCTCACTACAGAGAATTGTTGCGCACGTTCTTTGTCTCTTGGGTTGAGCGAGGTTGTGAGCATCATGACGACGACACGTGCGAAGCGTTCACCCAATTCCGCTGTCGCGGTTTCCAAAAACTCGAACCCATCCATGCGGGGCATGTTAACGTCTAGCAGGATTGCATCCACTACCGGTCTGTCGCCTGCCTGCCTCAAGTGGTCAAGCGCCTCTTCCGCTGAAAGAAACGTTATAAATTCCCCGACCAACCCTGAGCGTTCGACCACTCGTTTGCACATGCGATGGTCAATCTCGTTATCGTCGATGAGCATTATCGAGCCAATGGGAGATGAAGTGCTCATGTGTTTCGCTCCGGAAAAGATACGGTGAAAGTTGTTCCTTGGCCAAGCTTCGAGGAGACTTGAATATCCCCACCATGGTTTAGCGCCACGCGACGGCAAAGAGTTAAACCCAAACCCGCCCCAGCAACTTCATCTTCGCGGTGTAAACGTTTGAACATCTCGAAAACACGGTCTTGATGCCCCTCTGCTATGCCCAAGCCGTTATCGGCTACCGAAAAACCAGTTTCATTCGTGTCAGCAGCGTGGAGTTTAGAAACAACCACAACCGGCGGACGCGAGGGATCGCGGTACTTGATGGCGTTCTCGATAAGGTTTTGTAATAATACCCTCAACTGGGTGGGGTTGCCTGACACATTGGGAAGGTTTTCGTCGATCGAAATTTTGGCACCTGTCTCGGCCACGAGCGATCCCAGCATATCCCGAACACGCGTCCCGGTATCGTAAAGCGAAACGCTCTCCCACACAGGCTCCTCGCCAATTAACCGCGTGTAGTCCAGCATGTCATCAACAAGGCTGCGCATTCTATTCGCCGTTTCTTGCGCCGTATGCAGCAGCTCGCGCTGTTCTTCTGACATGCCACCATCGTCCGCAATAGCGATCTCTCGCAGGAGCATGTCCATTGTATTAGTGGGGGACTTGAGATCATGGGAAATACTATACGCAAAGCTGCGCAGTTCTTCATTGGCAGCAGCAGTTTCCCTGCAGGCAGTGTTTGCTCTTTCCTCAGCAAGTTTGACCGCCGTCAGGTCATTGTGCGCGCCCAACATACGGATGGGTTTTCCTGTTTCGTCACGGATAGCAATGCCTCGACACCGGACCCAAACCGTCGATCCATCGGCGTGACGATACCGCACAATCTGATCATAGGGGTGATTGGGATCTGCGCAGTGCTTTTCAAAATTCTTGAGAGCAACCTCGAGGTCTTCTTTGAAAATGATGTCCTGCCACTCTGACGGGTCGTGACGCTTTGTGGTGGGATCTATGCCAAATAGCGCCCACATCTCGGGGCTCATCCATTCTTTGTCAGGCTGCTTAAGATCCCAGTACCAAACCCCGTCAAGCGACCCTTGCTGAACAAAACGCCAAGCCTCCGCATCCTGTTGGAAGAGTGCATCAAGCTCTTCTTCTAGGTAGTGTTTTGCAGAGGTTGGCTTGGAAACTGCTTGTGCATTTTTTGTCATTTTTTACCTGACCACCAAATAACCGTGTCACTGAAACATGCACAAAATTCCTATCTGCATCGTGTTAAGAATGCATAAATTATTTAGCTGCTCGACACGGCCGCAGGCCAATCAGCCGACCATTCTCTAGATGACATTCTATACACATTTTGTCTCTCAAGACGCATTCACTGATCAACCATCGATTAGCCACTCCAGGCTCGTGCCTTCCGAGTGCAAGCGTTGCGATGGTGCGGCACGGTGAAGGAAACGCGGGCCGGAGCCAACCTACGGTGTCGCCAAATTATCGAGTGGCCGTGGCGTGCTGGATACAGATGGTGTAGGTTCAACCGGTATGCCGCTACGGACTGGCGATTTATGCCTATGGCGCTGATACAACTTGCTCAATGTGGTGGCGCAAGAGCTAAACGCAGCCGAAGATCGTAAGTCGCGAAGCAAGGCCTGACAAGGGAGCTCCGCATGTCGCTTGACCCGACAGATACGCGTTGCCGACCGCTGCCGGCGGAGAGTGTCGAGGCGGTCGCGCCTGATGAGGCCTTTCCCAAGGTGGCGCTGCGCCACGGCGTGGGATCTGCCGAACTAAGCGTAATCAAGCGCGGTGTATAAACGCCGCCTGAATACAGCTAAGGAGCGAGCGATGGGGAAAGTTCACATCGATCACCGCGTGGTAATCAGAGACGCTAAGGATCGAATTGTCTCAGATGAGCACTTCGAGAGATTCGCGGTCGCCGAAGTCGTTTACCGGCGAACGGTCGCAAGCACCTCGCGAGATTTGGAGGTGACGCTCCAGCACGGCGCGCGCGTCGTCGTCCGCGCAAGTGGTCAGAATTGACATGGTAAGAAGGTCAGAGTAGGAGCGCTTCGTTACGCCAACGAAGCGCTCTTAGGTTCCGTGAACTTGCGTGAACCGGATTCCGTTTCGTATGTGGTGTAATTTTCCGAATAAAAAGCGCTCCTTGCGCGAGAATTCAATAGCTTGCGCGTGGGGCAGGTTGTTCACATCGAAGATGTCAGGAGTTCAAATCTCTTATCACCCACCATCCACTCCATCTTTTTTCGCAGATCAACTGCAGCAGGCCAGTGTGGGGCCTTGGGCTGTGAATTTGGTGGACGTTTTTGCATATCGCCTCCCTCGCGCAAGCCATTTTGGGCGCCGTGCTTCGGTCGCGTTAGGATGGCTCCGAGTCTCCTCGGCCAAAGGGGGCGAGATCAGCAGTGATCTTGATCAGATCCTGGACAAGCGGATTGGGGAAACGTCGGCGCAACGTGACCGCGTAGAAGGTTTCTTTGATCTGCAAATGGTCCTTGGCCTCGTTCAGAAGCCCCGAGGTTAGTTCATCCTTCACCACGATCGGTGCCACCAAGGAGAGCCCGATGTCCTCGCGGGCAAGCAGGCGCATCATCGCCATGTCATCGACCTCTGCGGCGATCTGAGGGCGCACCGACATACGGCTGGCCAGGGAATCAAAGGCCGTGCGCACGCTGTTGTCCATTGTCGGCACGATAAAGGGCTGTTCTGCCAAAAGATCGCGAAGCGATTTGGTCGGATCCAGTCGGGCCGGGGTGCCGACGATACTGACATGTTGTTCCCCGATCTGATGGGTGTCGTAGCGCGTCAAACTGTCATTTGGCGGAGGTTTGTTCATCAGAACCATATCGAGATTGAGGGTCGAGAGCCCCTCTAGGAGCTCGGTTGGGCTGCCGGATCGCAGGATGATTTCCACGTCCTGCCGTGCCAGCATGGGGCGTAGGAACTCGATCTGGAAGTTGCGGGACAAGGTTGCCAGCGCGCCCACGCGCAGGGCCTTTCGCTCTTGGACAGCGCCGGTGAGCGTCGCCACAAGTTCTTGTCCTGTCGAGAAAATCGCATCCGCATGATCGAGCGTGATCCGACCGGCTTCAGTAAGATGCAACTGACGGCCGCGGCGTTCAAAGAGCGCGTGACCAAGGCGCTCCTCAAGGTTTTTGATCTGCACCGACAGCGCCGATTGCGACAGGTTCAATCGCTGCGCGGTGCGCGTGAGGTTGCCGTCATGGGCGACGGCCCAGAAATAACGCAAGTGATGATAGTTCAGGGGCATGCGTTCTATTTAAGCGAACGAAAGCATCCAAACAATGAATTTTTATGGTCACGAGTTTTGACCTAGTTGATCTCCTCAGGTCGTTGACCCGAAATTCTAAGGAGTGAGATCATGTCCTATCTCTTCGTGCCCCTCTTCAGCCCGCTGGTTCTGCTGGCCGCTGCCGTTTATGCGGCGCGCAATCCGGGCAAGCGACCGGGACGGGTGCCGCTTGTGGCAGAATTGTCCGCGCTGGCGGCCTTTGGCGGCGCGCTGCTGTCCTCAGCGCTGCTGGCGATGGAAGGCCCCGGCACCTCCGCGCTCGTGGGGGCACTTGGCATCGGGATCTCGGTGCGGCTGGATGTGGTGAGCGTTGTGATGCTGGTACTGGTGAGCTTTATCGGCTGGATCGTCCTGCGCTATGCGCGCACCTATATGGACGGTGAAGAGCGGCAGGGGGCCTTCACCGCATGGATGGCCGCGACTCTGGCGACGGTACTGCTGTTGGTGATGGCAGGCAATCTGGTACAGGTCTTTGCAGCCTGGGTGATGACCGGCCTCCTTCTGAACCAACTGCTGCTGCATTATCCCGAACGCGCCACGGCGCAGCGGGCGGCGCGCAAGAAGGCCTTTGTGGCCCGGCTGAGCGAAGTCGCCCTGGCAGTGTCATTTGTGCTCTTGGTTGTCGCGACCGGAACCACCGACATCGCGACCATTCTGGAAAGCGCGACGGCCACATGGCTGACCATGAGCGCGGCCCTGTTCCTGGCGATCGCTGCTGTTCTCGCATCGGCGCAGTTCCCGATGCACGGCTGGCTCACAGAGGTGATGGAAGCGCCCACACCGGTCTCGGCGCTCCTGCATGCCGGGGTGATCAACGCTGGAGGTTTTCTTCTGATCCGCTTTGCTGACGTGATGCTTCTGGCCCCGGGGGTGATGGCGCTCTTGGTGATGCTGGGCGGGTTCACGGCGCTCTTTGGCGGACTTGTGATGCTCACCCAGCCCGCAGTCAAAACCTCGCTGGCGTGGTCCACCATTGCGCAGATGGCGTTCATGATGATGCAGTGTGGCCTTGCGCTCTTCCCGCTGGCGCTGCTGCATATCGTGGCCCATTCGCTCTACAAGGCGCATGCCTTCCTGCGCTCGGGAGAAGCGGTGCGCAATGTCGCCAAGATCCGCCGGCCCGGCCCGGTCGCGGTGCCAAGCCTGCGCAATGTGGCCCAGGCCTTTCTGAGCGCCATTGCGATCTACGCGCTGGTCGGGCTTGGTCTTGGCTTTGACGGGAAATCGGCGCAGGCCATCGCGCTGGGTGTGATCTTGATCTTTGGTGTGGCCTATCTTCTGGCGCAGGGCTTTGCTGACGAAGCACCGCGCGCCCTGATGCGTCGCACCGTGGTCTATGCGCTGGCCACATCGCTGAGCTACTTCGCACTGCAGGTGATCGCCGTGTCGCTGACCAAGGGCACCTTGCCCGCAACCCCTGCACCTGGACCGCTGGAATGGGCACTGCTGGTGCTGGCTCTCCTAAGCTTCGGCCTGGTGGCGATTGCACAATCGACCTTCCCCCTCTGGGCCACGCATCCAGCCGCGGCAGGTCTGCGGGTCCATCTGACCAACGGGCTTTATGCCAATGCGATCTTTGACAAGCTGCTGGACGGTTGGTCCAAGCGCGCTGCAACCTGAAAGGACACGAGACAATGTTTGCGAAACTAGAAACATATCCCGCCGCGTTGCTCGAACTGGTTGCAACCGCGAATGACGCAGCCAAGGCCATCCCGCCCCTGTTCCCGCTGTCCTCGAGCGTGGCGGTCAACCCCTTCCTTGGCCAAACCGAGGAGCCGCTCGCGGTGACAGCGGCACGGCTGGCGCGGGTCGGAGGCACCAAGATCATGCCGGAGCGGGCGCATTGGGCGGCCAAGCTTGAGGCAGGCGACATCACTGAGACCGACCTGACCGAGGCCCTCGCAGCACTGAAGGGGCGGTTCAACTGCCCCAGCCTTGACGACGTCAAAGCCGCCTTGACGGTTCCATCGCCCACTCCACAAGCCTTGCCGACCGTCGCAGAGCTTGCGGCGGATGTGTCGGGACTGGATTGGCCTGCCCTGATCGAGGATCGGATCAGCGCATGGGCCGCAGGGCATTTTGACGAGGGGCAGGCGCTCTGGCAGCAGGCCAAGACCGGCGGCACTTTCAGCGCATGGCGCGATTTTGCAGCGCGCGATCTCACGCCGGAAATTCAAGGTCTGAGCGGCTTCTGCGCCTTTGTGGCGGCTACCAACCGCTCGCATTGGCGGGCGATCGGACGGGCGTCTGAGCGGCTGAACCTCGGCACCGAAGCCGCGTCGACCGCCTTTCACCGCTGGCTGATGACGCTGGGTGGCTGGGCTCAATATGGTCGCTACCTTCTGTGGCAGGACGAGCTGAACGGCGCGCAGAACAGCACCGTAACCGAGCTTCTGGCCATTCGGATGGTCTTTGATGAGGCGCTCTTTGCGCTTTATGAAGACCAGATTTCCGCACGTTGGGCAGAAGTGGTCGCGGCGCATCAAACGCCGGTGACGCCGACGCCGGATCTGGTCATTGATGCGATCTGGCAGGACGCGGCAGAGCGGGCCGAACAGAGACGGCTTGCCGAGACACTGCAGTCGGGGGCAGTGCAACCGGTAGAGGGACGCGCCGAGGTACAGGCGGCCTTTTGTATCGACGTGCGCTCCGAGGTGTTCCGTCGGGCGCTCGAGGCTCAGGATCGGCAGATCGAAACCCTCGGGTTTGCCGGATTCTTTGGTCTCGCGAGCGCGCACAAGGCGGCGGGCTCTGATGTGGTCGAGACGCGCGGCCCTGTGTTGCTGCAGGCGGGCGTTTCCTCACAGGCGAAGGAGGCCGAAGAGCTTGATCTTGACCGGCGCTACAGTGCGCGGGCCAAGCGGGCCTGGGGCCGGTTCAAGTTGGCCGCGGTGTCCTCCTTTGCCTTTGTCGAAGCAAGCGGGCCGCTCTATGCAGGTGAACTGATCCGGGACTCGTTGCTCTTGGGCGGAAAAACCAAGGCGGAGCCTGCGCCTGCGCTTGACCCATCGATCAGCCTTGCGACCCGCATTCAGATGGCAAAAACGGTGCTGACAGCGATGTCGCTCACCAGCGATTTTGCAAAGCTTGTGGTTCTCGCGGGCCATGGTGCCGATGTGACCAACAGCCCGCATGAAAGCGCGCTTCAATGTGGGGCCTGCGGTGGACATGCCGGGGACGTGAACGCGCGTCTTCTGGCGGCGCTCCTGAACGACCGGGACGTGCAGAAAGGCCTGCGTGATCAGGGGATCGAAATCCCCTCTGACACGGTGTTCCTACCTGCGCTGCATCACACCACAACCGATGAGGTCACGCTCTACGAGCAGGATCTGTCCTCCTATGCGCTGCAGATCTCCGAGGCGACACGGGGAAAGCTTAAGGGGTGGCTGACCGAGGCCGGACGTCTGGCACGGGCTGAGCGCGCCCAGCGGTTGCCCCGGGCCTCGAGCGAAGCATCGGTCCACATGCGGGCCCGCGATTGGGCCGAGACCCGGCCGGAATGGGGCCTTGCGGGCTGTCGCGCCTTTGTGGCGGCCCCCCGTGCACGCACCAGCGGCGCCGATCTTGGCGGGCAGGCGTTCCTGCACAACTACGTCTGGCAGCGCGATGAGGGCTTCGGCGTGCTGGAACTGATCCTTACGGCTCCGGTGGTGGTCGCAAGCTGGATCAGCCTGCAATACTATGGCTCTACCGTAGCGCCTGCGCAGTTTGGTGGCGGCAACAAGCTGTTGCACAACGTCGTCGGAGGCATCGGCGTGCTTGAGGGCAACACCGGTGCACCCCGCGCGGGCCTGCCGTGGCAGTCGGTGCATGACGGTGACAAGGTGCAGCATGATCCGCTGCGGCTCTCGGTCGTGATCGAGGCGCCACGCGAAGCGATGTCAGAGATCCTCTCGCGGCACCCCGGCGTGCGGGCACTCTTTGACAATGGCTGGCTACATCTCATTGCGATGGATGACGAGGGCAAGCTGGCCTGGCGCTATCGCGGAGATCTGAAATGGTCGCGCTTTGATGCCCCACAGTCCACGCCGAGCGCCTTGGCGGCCGAGTAACTCATTGGAAGTGATAGGTAAAAGCCCCGAACGTCGCTCTGACGCTCGGGGCTTTTCTTACCTGTTTGCGGGGGTAATCAAGCCTCCCAGGTCAGGCGACCGCCACAGATCGTAAAGGCTGCGCGGGACTGATCGAGCAACTGGGGATCCATGGCTTCAAGGTTGTGATCCATCACCACGATGTCTGCCATCATACCCGGTTTCAACATGCCCTTGCGGGCCTCATTGAATTCCACCCATGCGTTCTCGACCGTGTAGCTGGCGAGCGTATCCATCAGGCTCTGTGATTGATCTCGCCACGGGGCACCGAGCGAATGCGGCGCAACCGCGCCCTTGATCGTGGGCATCACGTCGACGGGGATTACGGGCCAGTCGGTCGAGAAAATGACCTTTGCGCCGCTGTTGCGGATGTCCTGCCATGCGTATGCGAGCGGGATCTGGTCCGGGTGCAGCATTGCCCCCACGCCCGATGGAGGGAAATAGCCTCCAAAGGGTGCATGCCCCGGTTGGATCGAGGCGACGACGCCCAGGGCCTTGAAACGGGGCAGATCGTCGGGGTGCAGCACTTCGATGTGTTCGATCCGGTGGCGACTGTCACGTTGGCCATTGCTGCGCTGGGCAGCCTCATAGCCATCGAGTGTGCGGCGCACGGCCAGATCGCCAATCGCATGAGTGGCAATCTGCAGCCCCAAGGCGTCGGCGCGGATGCAGGCTTCGTTGAAGTGCTCCGGCTCAAACACCGCGTCGCCGATATGATCGGTGCCGGGGTAGGGGCGCAGCATCAGGGCGGTGCCGCTCTCAACAACGCCATCCATGAACATCTTTACCCGATTGCACCAGACCATATCGCTGTTGAAGCGTTGGCGCATGTCTTGCGCTTCGGAAAACCGGTCGAGCGGATCTGGGCTCTTGTAGTGAAAAGGTACTTCGGTACGGCATAAGAGCGTGCCGTCCCGCTCCATCTCGGAGAGCAGTTCGAGCTGATAGAAATTGCCATCCATATTGTGCAACCCGGTGATGCCGTGGCTGGCGCAGTGTTTGAGGCCACGTTCCAAAGCTGCCTTGTCTAGCGCGCGTTCGGCGGGCGTGGCTGCTGGTACCGGGTCGGCCCCCGTTACCAGCCCCATCATGTCCCGACCTGCGTGGCGGGTCATGCGCAGCACCGGCGCATAGGCGGAAGGCTCCTGCAGTTCGCCCGTCGCGCGGCCATCGGTGCCCATCACCACTTGCGCCCCCGCTTCGACCTCTGCACCATGAAGAAGCCCTGCGGCCTCCAGCGCGGCGGTATTGGCCCAGACCGTGTGATGATCGGGCGCATACATGGCAAAGGGACGATCGGGCAAAACGCGATCCAGCGCCTGACGGGTGGTTTTGATACCTTCACCCAGAATGGCGTAATCGGCCTGAACCGCAAAGACGAGCCGATCTTCGGTGTTCTTGGCGGCCCATTCGCGCACGACCTCGGTCAGTTCTGTCTCCCCCTGAACACCCGTGAGATCCAGGCACGCGAGTTCGACTGAGCCGCCAAAGAGATGCACATGGCTGTCGATAAATCCCGGCAACACGGTGCTCCCGGCGGCGTCAATCACGCGAGTGGAGGGCGCGGAAAGAGCGCGGATTTCGGCGGTGGTGCCCACCGCAGAGATCAGCCCGTCGGTGATGGCGAGCGCCTCGGCAAAGGGGCTTTTGGGGTCAAAGGTGATCAGGCGACCGTTCAGGATCACGGTCTGAGGAGGGATGGTCATCACGCGGAGTCCAGTTTTGGGGTGGGGGCGCGCCCCGATTTGGCGCGCCCCGGGGCTGTTACGCCCCTTCTGCGGGGTTATTTGGTCACTTCGGTCCAGATCTTGGAATAGATCCGCTGCACGTCGGGTGGGCAGGTCTTGGCGAGATAGCCGGCATCTTTGAGCTCGTCGGGAATAACCACCTCGGAGGCCTCTGCCATGGCCGCATCCATAAAGGGTTCAGATCCTTTGATGCCATTGGCGTAGCGGGCAAAATTGGACAGAAGCGCTGCGTTCTCCGGAGCCATGATATAGTTCAGGAACAGTTTGGCATTGTCGACATTCTGCGCATCCGCGAGGATCGCGGCGTTGTCCATCCAGATCGAAAACCCGGTCTGTGGATAGCCAAAGGCGATGTCATCGTTTTGCAGACGTGCCCGGAATGAGGCGCCGTTCCAATTGACCCCAGCCGCGAGGTCGCCCTTGGCGAACTTCTCGATGTTGCCATAGGCCATGGAGAGCCAGTCCTTTTTGGCCTCGACCAGTTTATCGCGCACTTTGGCCAGCATGTCCTTGTCGGCGGTGCATTGCTCTCCGCCCATGTAGTGAATGGCCATGCCCATCACGTCGAGCATCTCTGGAACGACGTTGATCTTGCCCTTCAGCTCTTCTGGCGGATCAAAGATCAGTGCCGCCGAGTTGATGTCGCCTGAATAAACCGAAGTATTGACGGTGACGCCCACGGTGCCCCATTGCCAAGGCACGGTGTAGTCGCGGCCAGGATCAAAATCCACATCGACCCAGCGCGGGTCCATGTTCTTGAAGTTCTCCATCTGGTTGGGCATCGACTTCATCAACAGGCCTTCGCCGATGAAGATCGGCACATAGGTGCCAGACGGCACCACGATGTCAAAGCCATGCCCACCTGCCTTGATCTTGGCCAGTGCGGTGTCGTTGCTGTCATAGTCGGTGATGGTGACGTCGATGTCGAACTCCTGTTCGAACTTCTCGATCAATTCCGGGCTGGTGTAGTTGCCCCAGTTGTAGATATTCAACTGCCCCTCCGCCATGGCCGCCGTCGCGGAGACGGTCGCAAGCGTTGTGGCTGCAATCAGATGTCTCATAAGTCATTTCTCCTGTCGGATGTTGGGTTTATGGGCGGCCAGTTGTCTCTGGCTCATGGTTTTGGAGTTATTTTCGGACTTTGTTCACAAAGTAAAAAGCGGTCACCATCAGGACCGAGATCGCCAATAGGGCGGTGGAAATGGCGTTGATCTCGGGCGTTACCACACGGCGCAATTGTCCCAGCATATATGTGGGCAAGGTGTCCTGTCCGGCGGATTTGACGAACTCGGTGATCACCACGTCATCAAGAGAGATCACGAAGGCCAGCATCGCTCCGGCGAGAATTCCAGGCCAGAGCTGGGGCAGGGTGATGTGGCGAAAGACCTGAAACGGTGTGCCATACAGATCAGCGCCCGCGTGTTCGAGGCTCAGATCCATGCCCTGCAATCGCGCACGCACCGGCATATAGGCAAAGGGAATGCAAAAGGCCGAATGTGCGAGGATCAGGTAGCCAAGCCCGGTATAGCCGGTAAAGGATTTGATGCTGGCAAACACAATGAGGAGCGAGACCGCGGTGACGATCTCTGGCACCATCAACGGTTGATTGACCATTGCAAAGACCACGGTCTGCCCGCGCCAGGGCTTGCTGCGGGTGGTGGCCAGTGCCGCTAGAACCGCTGCGGTGGTTGCGACACCCGACGCGCAGGTCGCAAGGATCAGAGAGCGGATCGTGGCATCCTTGACCTGTTCGTTATCCCAGGCCGACGCGTACCAGCGCCAGGAAAACCCTTCCCAGATTGCGATGGAGTCGCCAGCGTTAAAGGAATAGGCGACTAGAAGTAGAATCGGCAGGTACAGCAGCACAAAGCAGGCGATGGCGATGGCTGTGAAGCCCGTCTGGCGGCGAACATCAAATCCTTTAGACATCGCTTTCGCCCTCCCGCCCGATGGCGCGCACGTAGAACACCAGCGCCACCATCACCACCGCCAAAAGCGTCAGCGCCAGCGCGGCGCCAAGGGGCCAGTTGCGCAACTGCCCAAACTGCAGCTCAATGAGGTTGCCCAGCATCAGCTGCTTGCCGCCGCCCAGCACGCGTGGGGTGACATAGGCGCCAAGGCAGGGCACAAAGACAAGAATGGAGCCAGCCACAACGCCAGGTTTCACCAAGGGGAAGATGATGCGCCGCAGTACGTCCAGTCGGCTGGCATAGAGGTCATAGCCCGCCTCCACCAAATCGAAACCGAGCCGCTCCATCGAGGCATAGATGGGCAGGATCATCAGCGGCAGATAGACATAGGTCATCCCGATCAGAACCGAAAACTCTGTGAACAGCATCTGGATCGGCTCATCAATGAGCCCGCTGGCCATCAACAGCGTGTTGATGGTGCCTTGGTTGCGAATGAGCTCCATGATCGCAAAGGTTCGGATCAACAGATTGGTCCAGAAAGGGATCATGATCAGCAGCATCCACATGTCCCGGCGGTGCTGAGGGCGCGTGGCGATGAAATAGGCGGTGGGAAAGCCCACGATCAGACAGAGAAACGCCGTCATCAGCGAGAGCTTGATAGAGCGCCAGAACACCAGAAGATGCGCGTCCGCCAGTTGCAGCTCTTCGGTGAAAAAGTCCCGCTCGGCCACCACGTTGAACCAGGGCTCCAACGTAAAGCGCCATTCAACACCGCCGTAATCACCGGGGGTGAGGAATGAGTAGATCACCACCACCAGCAATGGCCCACTTGCGGCAAGGCTGAGGATTACAAGTGCAGGTGTGAGCAGCAACCACCGGCTGCGCCGCTCGCGCCGGGCGCGCGGATCGGGGTGGGGCGGGGCAGTGAGAGCGGGATCCTGCATGGGCTCAATCCTTCAGGATCTGCGCGGTGTCAGGCGCAAAGCACACCCCCACCGTGTCATTGATCGCCAAGGTCTGCGTTTGTCCCGGCTGGTTTTGCCGCCGCAGGATAAAAGTGCCGCCCCCTTCCATTGTGACGTGATAGTGGGTGTCGGTGCCGAAATAGACCACGTTGTCCAAGGTTCCGATCAACAGCGCGTCTGTACGTTCGCAAAGCCTCGCATGTTCAGGGCGCACCGCCAATGTCACCGCCTGTCCTGCGGAATGGGCGCCCCCTTCCGGAGCCTTGGCCAGGATTTCCTCACCCGATGCGAGCCGGACCAAGGCCCCGCTTTCGGTGGAAGATACCATCTGGGCTTTCAGAAAATTGGTGTCGCCGATGAAGTCGGCCACGAACCGCTCGGCCGGATGATCGTAGATGTCCCGCGGCCCGCCGATCTGCCGGATGGTGCCCGCATTCATCACCGCGATGCGGTCCGACATCGTCAGCGCTTCTTCCTGGTCATGGGTGACAAAGACAAAAGTGATGCCGGTTTCATGCTGAAGCCGTTTGAGTTCGAGCTGCATTTCCTTGCGCAGTTTGAAGTCGAGTGCGGAGAGAGGCTCGTCCAGCAACAGGACCTTGGGGCGCGGCGCGAGGGCACGGGCCAGCGCCACGCGCTGTTGCTGACCACCGGAAATCTGCGCGGTTTTCCGGTCGGCCATCGCCGTCATCTGCACCAGCTCCAGCATCTCCGAGACGGTTGCGGCAATTTCCGCCTTCGGTCGCTTAAGCATCTGAAGTCCAAAGGCGATATTCTCTGAAACGGTCATATGCGGAAACAGCGCATAGGATTGAAACACCGTATTGACTGGGCGCTGATGCGGGGGGTGTCGCAAAAGGTCTTTGCCGTCGAGCATCAATTGACCACGAGTGGGATCCAGAAACCCGGCAATCATGCGCAACAGCGTTGTTTTTCCGCAGCCGGAAGGACCAAGGAGCGTAAAAAATTCATTGGATTGAATGGTGAGAGAAACATCATCCAATGCGGTGAAAGCCTCTGCGCCTTCGCCAAATATCTTGGTTAGGCCATCAATTTTGATCATGCAAACGTCTCTTGTTGGCCGCAAGGACGTCATTCACGCCCTTTGAAGCCTGAAATATTTCAAAATGAACGCCGAGGGCGTCTTACGGCTCCTCTTGGCATCTGCTCTTCCAGCTTGCATTTTGATCAAATTGGGAGTCAATGATTTTTATATTTTACCGCAAAACCCGCAGGAAGGCCCAATCCGGACACGCTTGATGCTGCAATGAGAAGGCCTGCGACCAAAGCCCTGAATAAGTGCCTCCTAAAAGCGTCGCGTGTATTCCATCACAGGTGTAAAAAGATGTCGGCTTTGGATCGTAGATTAGCCTGCCAAATTTGAGAGTGAACCATAAGCGCTTCGCAACGCTAGGATAAAAAAACTCTGATTCCGGGTTTTTATATTGCTGATTTATTAGTCATTAAGCGCTGTGGCGCAGGGTTTCTGATGAGCAAGTGAAACCTCAGCTGCGAATCCGGGAACGGTCGGTCAAAGAACCGATGGCCTAAGGTCCGGGCCTTCGGCCTTCGTTGCGGGCACACAGTCAGTTTTCATGTTCAGTCACATCAAGGCGCGTCGCGCGCCGTTTGGTCAAAAAGTGAAGTGTGAAAATGTCTGATCCGTCTGAAGTCCAATCAAGACCTCGCCGCAAATTTGGTATTTTCCGCAGTGTGCGCTCTAAACTCAGTGCTGTCTTGGTGCTTCTGGCCGCGGGCATTACCCTATTTGGTTATATCACTTATGGGCTGCTCATGCAGGTCTCCGGGCATATTACCGAACTGAATGACGAAAACCTTCCCGACCTCGAAGTCTCGCAAGACATCACCCTTGCGGCCGATATGGCCAAAGACAGCATGATTACCATGCTGGTGGTGGATAATGCCGCGGGCATCGATCAGGCCATGGGCGAGGTGGACGCCGCGCGCACGGCGCTGGGCAGTGCGATTGCAGAGCTCAACGACGATATCGAACCCCAGTTTTCCGCAAGCCTTGATGAGGTGTCTCAGGCTCTTGCGGATCTTGCCGAGGCCCGCAGGGTCACTTTCGCAAGTGATGACCAGATTGAGGCCAGAGTACGCGACATGCAAAGCATCATCAGCGAACTCAGCGTCGTCATGGCGGAACTGTCGCGCTCTGCCGCCATCGAATTGCGACAGGGCGCCGAGGCGACAGATCAGAAAATTGACAATACGGTCACGCGCCTGGTCGAGGTGGATTTTTACAATCAATCGCTCCTGCTGGAGGCCCAGGCCGAACTCAATCTGCTGACCGGCGCCGCCGTGTCGGCCGGAGGGACCAAAGACCCCGAGACCCTGGCCCAGATAGAGGCCATGGCTGAAAAATCGCGCGACCGTCTCTTGGAAATCACCGACATTATCAGCGAACGCGCTCCCGAGATTTTTGACACCTCACTCCTGATTACGGCTGTGTTTACGCTCGAGACGGTGCTGGCGCAGAGCCTGTTTCCCTCCGAAACCCTGCGCAAGGCTGCATTGAGCGCCCGCGCCGACACAGCAAAAGCCATTGATACGGCAATCAACGCCCAGATGCGCAGTTTGCTGGCATCGGTTAACGCGGCGAAGGATGCGAACGGCGATGCGCTCGAGTTGCTGCTCACCAATGAGGTGGGCTTTCTGCGAGAGCTGGTTGAGATCGGGATCGCGATCAACATGTTCCAGGTTGCCGCTCTTGATGCGGCTACTTCCGATGACGAAGCCAGCGTAAGTGACGCCGAGAAGGGAATGGTTGAAGCAGGCGCCCTTTTTGCAAAGTATCAGGATTTTCGCGATGGGCGGGTTGTCGAGTTCCTCTCGCGCCTGAGCGATCTGAATGATCCCGAAACGGGCCTCGCAGCTCTTCAGATCAAAGGCATCAAAGCTGCAGAAGCATCAGACGCGGCCACCCTCAATGCACGCACTTCGGTCGAGGCGATCTCCCAGCGCGCTGCGGAGTTCACCGCCAGCACACTCAGTGAAATCGATGTGATGACGGATGAAATCTTTGATGAAGTCGAGTTGATGGTGCGGGACCTAGTTGTCTCAGCCGCTGTTGCAGGCGTGTGTTTCCTTGCGATATTTTCCGTTATTCAGCTTCTGATCCTGCGTCCGTTGAACCGGATCAGTGCGAGCACGGAACGGCTTGCGGAGGGGGATCGCAGCCCTGTCACCGGGTTTGAACGCACCAGTACAGAGATTTACCGGATCGCGCGCTCGCTGTCGGTGTTCCGCGATGGGATCGTCGAAAAAGAAGAGCTCGAAGAGATGGCGGCCGCCGAACGGCAGGAGCGCGAACGGGTGCAGGCCAAGGCGGTCGAGGCGCTGGGCACGGGGCTGGAGCGGCTCTCCAGCGGGGATCTGACCGGCCACATCCACGAAGAACTCGGCGAGGGCTATGACCGGCTGCGGCTCGACTTCAACCGCACCCTCGACACCTTGAATGACACCGTCGGCCAGGTGATCGACACCTCTGCCTCCATTCGCAACGGCGCCTCGGAAATCAGCCAGGCCTCGCAGGACCTGTCGCATCGCACCGAAAGCCAGGCCGCGACGCTCGAAGAGACCGCCGCCGCATTGGATGAGATGACGGCCAGCGTGACCTCTGCCGCGGAAGGCGCGCGCGATGTGGAACGCACCTCGAACGAGGCGCGCAGCGAGGCCGAAGCCAGTGGCGATATCGTGCGCAGCGCTGTTTCGGCGATGACCGAGATCGAACAGAGTTCGGGCAAGATCGCGCAGATCATCTCGGTGATTGACGATATCGCCTTTCAGACTAACCTCTTGGCACTCAATGCCGGTGTCGAGGCGGCCCGGGCCGGGGAGGCGGGGCGTGGCTTTGCGGTTGTGGCCTCCGAGGTGCGGGGCCTTGCGCAGCGCTCTTCGGATGCGGCGCTGGAAATCAAGAATCTGATCAGCGACAGCTCGAAACAGGTGGAGCGTGGTGTTGATCTTGTGGGCAAGGCCGGTGAGGCGCTGGACAACATCCTGAACCGCGTGAGTCATGTCTCCGAGCTGATTTCCGGGATCGCCACCGGTGCGCAGGAGCAATCCACGGGGCTCTTGGAAATCAACACGGGTATGAACCAGCTGGATCAGGTGACCCAGCAAAACGCTGCCATGGTCGAGGAGGCCACTGCGGCGAGCCAGCTCCTGAACACGGATGCGGAGACGCTTGCGGATCTGGTGGCCCGGTTCCAGACGGCAAATACGGCGCGGACCCCTGCCGCGGGCGCTGGGGATGTGGGCGAGGACGCCGGATCAGAGGCGCTTGCTCCCACAAGCTGGGGCGATGCACAGGACATCGAGTGGGAGGCCACCGAGGTCGAAGAGCCCTTTGTCCCGGAGCAGACAGACTGGTCCGACTTTGATGGCGACGACACTCAGGCAACCGGGACGTAAAAGACCCTTTGAGGGCCTGACTCGGGTTGCGCCGGGTGCTCGAATGCGTCGACCCTATTGGGCATTTTGAAACGCGCGTAGCTGATCAAAGTTTGAGGAATGTGATGCAACAGCGCCTCAGCGCGAGGTGACTTGGCGCAGACGGGCAACGTGATGCCCATCGTTCAAAACTCTGCATCATTGCGTCACTTCAGGTGAACCAACCAGATACTCCAAGTGCCGGATGCTGATACTTTTCGCGATTTTCTTTGAGAACAAGACACGAGGAATACGTAAGCCTATCCTCGCGTCATTGGGCCGCCAGCGACACACATGGTGTTTTCGAACCATGATGCGATCTTTAATGCTCACCTTGGGCCCATTGGTGCGAGGAAATTCACTGATCATAGGAACCTCGAAGCGCAGGCCTATGGAAGTCAAAGGTGTTGGGGCATCGTCTGGGTCGCGAAGCTGAGCCGCTGCAAGAGGTGCGCGGTAGACACCAGAGAATCGACCAAAGATTTCTTTCTAAGAATTGTCCATTGGCTTTGCTTCGTTTGCCCCCGCTTGGGGGGGCGAAAGCAACTCGGGCATTTCGCATTTGCCGCGCAGAGGCGCGTTAGCAATCCAGTCTTTGTCTCGGCTCAGACCAGGTCGGTTCTGAGCGTTTCCGAATTGGTGGAAAGGCTTCAGTTTGGTACTGCGACGTGAAGCTGTGCCCGAGGTCCCGAGCCTTGCGAACTCCGTGGCAAGCCGAAACGGATTGTCTGTATGGACGCCATCAAGTTTCCCAACCGCAGGGCGCGCAGCTTCGCATCACGCGGTATCGCGTTGTTCCTCATATCTTCGGCCAGGTGAGGCAAGGCGTGCAAATTCTTGACCTGACGTAACAGAGCCGTAAGGATAGAAAGCTGGGACGACGCAAAGATACACAAACGGGGGATGGTTTATGGCGATTGTCGATCGGGGTGCATCCAAAGCGGCCGGGTAGAATATACAGTCCGGCGCTTGCCTGTCGTTTCAGGGTGCAAGCGCCATTTTGGTTTCATCCATCACGTTTTTGCTCCCCAGCACCTGTTCTACTCATCCCTTTCTCGCACGCTGGGCTACGTCGCCTATGGCGGTCTGAGCCCGAGACGCTCAATTTGGAAGGCAAATTTTGGTTTCTTCTTCGACGATCCGGGGCCTTGGTCGTACCGCGCAATCTGCGGCGGTTTGTCTGTCGCTTGGCCTGGCCACCTGTGGGCTCATGTCTTTGGGTCTATCCGCGCTGGCCCCATCGAAAGCGCAGGCACAGACCTATAGTCTGGGTGCTGTCGCCGATCCAGAGGTCTATGCGGCGGTGCCAAAGTCCGCACCGCTTGCGCGGGGCGATTATCTGAGCGCCCCACCTCAGCTGTCGCTCAAACGATTTGTACCCCCGGTGGGCGATCAGGGCCAGCAGGGCAGCTGTGTGGGCTGGGCCACCGCTTATGCGGCGCGCACCTTGCTCAAGGCCAAGGATCTCGAGGTTGAGAACACTGATCGGCTGCGCGACCTGGTGCTGTCGCCGTCTTATGTGTTCAACCAGATCCACCAGCCTGGCTGCAACGGGTCTTATGTCGCAGAGGCGTTGACGCTGATGCAGCGGCAGGGCGTGTCGCTCTTGCGCGACTTTCCCTATGATCAATATTCCTGCACGGCACAGCCTTCGGCGAGCCTGCGCGACAAAGCGAGCCAGTTCCGGATCAAAGGCTATTCACGCCTCTGGGGGGGCTATGGCCGCAACAAGCACGTCGCAACCCGGCGCGCGCTGGCCAATGGCAATCCGGTTGTGATCGTCATGGGGGTGGGCGACGGGTTCATGCGCCACAGCGGCAGTGGCATCTGGGAGCCAACCTCTACTGAATGGAGTGAGCTGCGCAGCAACACGCTGGGGGCGCATGCGATGACCGTGGTGGGGTATGATGACACCCGCGGTGGCGGCGCTTTCGAAGTGGTCAATTCCTGGAGTGCGGGATGGGGCAACCGCGGCTATTTCTGGATTTCATACGAGGATTTCAACGCTTTCGTCTATGAGGGCTATGAGGTGCTGCCGCCCGATCCACCTCCGCCGCCTCGGGTGGTCGATATGGCGGGCAGCGCACGGGTGCTGCATCTCTCGGGCAATGAGCTGGACGTGACGCGCAGCGAAGGCGGTTACAAAATCCGCAAACCCCTGCCATCGGGCACGCGCTTTCGGGTCGAGGCCTCAAGCAAATTCAACGGCGCACTATATGTGATCGGGGGCGATTCCAGCGGCGACTATGTGAGCCTGTTTCCCCGCGGCGACCGGGTGACGCCCTATACCCATGGCGGAACCACGATGCTGTTGCCGGGGCCGACAGAGCAGCATTTCACCCGGCTCAATGACACGGTTGGAACCGATTACTATGTCTTGCTTTACGCGCAGGAGCCGCTCGATCCGGAAACCATTGCGATGCGTATGGCGCGCGGATCCGGCAGCGTGGAGGCACGGCTGCGCAGTGCGCTTGGCAACCGTCTCGTGCCACAAGATGAGATGGAGTTGCTCGCGTCAGGCATCGGTTTCGAAGCCGCAAGTGGAGAGGCGGATGTGGCGGCTCTGGTCCTGAGCATCGACCACATTGCCCCGGATCCCGCGCAAGCCGATCGCGAGGCGCCACTGATTGTGCTCACCAACCCGGCGCCCGAGGCCTTTGACAGCGCGGATGCGGTGATCCCCGTGCAAAGCCGTCTTTTCCGCCTCGAGGGCATGGCGCAGGATGAAAGCGAGATTGCTTCGCTGCGTGTCAACGGATCTCTGAGCAGCCGCTATTCCTCGCGCGGACCGTTTCGCGCCGAGATCGAGCTCCCCGAAGGGCCCGGTCCCCATTCCATCGAAATTGAAACACGCGACGCAGCGGGCAATGCCGCGCGCCGGAGTTTTCAATTCAGCCTGACTTTCAACTGATCCTTACAGGAGACGTTCCGTGATCCGAACTGCCCTATTCCGAGCCATACTTTTGCTGACCTTACCCCTATCGTGGGGGGGCTCCGTGCAGGCGCTGGAGTGCCGATATTGCGAAGGGAAGGATCTTGGCGCATTGATCGAGCTGTCCGTCTCGCGCGACAGTGGCGCCTTGCGGGCGCAGATCCGGGGCTGGATTGCCGAGAAACACCCCGATACCCCGGCTGGGTATGTGGCGCGGGCCTGGGCGTTGGATCAGAGCGGCGGGGATCTCAAAGACGTCGAACAACTTTACAAAGAGGGCATCAGGCGCGACCCCTCGCTCGGTCTTGGTTTTACCAACCTCGGCTACACGCTTGAGCGCCAGAAACGCTATGAAGAGGCATTCGACTACTACTTGGAAGGGGCCAAAGCCTGGCCGCATCACGCGTTTTTTGTGCAATACGCCTTTTTTAACCTCAAGAACCGTCAAGGCGAGGCGGCGGCGCTTGATTGGCTTGCAACCTACGAACGTACCGGGCCAGCGCAGGATTGGGTCTATGATTATGTGCGCGGGGTTCTGGCACGCAGCAACGGGGATCGCCGTGCGGCAGACCGCTACTTTGAGCAGGCCCTGCGCCGCTCGACGCAGCCGGATGCTTTGACCGCATGGCTCGACAATCGTCTGCGCGTGCTGAGCGCGGAGCGGGCCGATCGCAATACCCGTCTCAATACCATTCGTGAGGCAATCGACTGGGCCAATACCAACCGCAGCGATGGCGCGCTGCGCCATATCGGAAAGATCCTTTGGGAAGATTTCAACCTGCCGCGGGACGCCCATAGCCTGTTTCGTGCAGCCTATCAGATGAACCCATCGCCCGAGGCTGCGCATGATGCCTTTGGTTCGATCGGCAATGACGACTTTGACGCGGGGATTGCGGTCCTGAACCAGGGGCTTCGGGATTTTCCCAACAACTATCATGTCTTGATCGCCGCCAACTGGGCGTGGAGCGAATTCAAGTTCGATCCCCAAAAGGCCGAGGGCTATGGGATGCGCGCGATCGAGATGGCGCCAACGCAGGGGGAGTTGGACAATGCGATCAACCAATATGCCCGCTTTGCCAATGAATCCGCGCAATATGACAAAGCAGTTCCGGTCTTTGAGAAATACCTCTCCTCGGTGAATGGCAGGGCCTATCGCAACATTCTGGGCGATTACGTCGACAACCGTGTCCACGCGCGTGATTTCGATCAGGCCAACCGGCTCTTGCAGCGCGCCAAGGACTATGGCGGCTTTTCGGAAAACTGGATTGCGGGGCGCGAGAACCGTATCCGAAATGCGTTGCGGCTTCAGGGGCAGCGGGATCGCTTTTTTGCAGAGAATCCCTTTCTCAAGGACTGGGAGCAGCGCTTTGGCGACAGCTTGCGTGTGACGGTGGAGTTCGCCACCGGAAAAGCGGATATTCGCGAGGCAGGCCTTGGTGTGCTGCGCGAGGCCGCCGATGCGCTGAAAGCGCGCGGTGCAGAGAACTACGTATTTCTCATTGAGGGCCATACCGACAGCACCGGCAGCGACAAGATCAACCTGCCGCTGAGCGACGCACGCGCCAAATCGGTTGAGCGCTATTTTGTCGAGAATGCGGGCATTGCGCCGGAGCGGTTGCAAACCGTTGGATATGGTCCGCGCATCCCGCTTGCGACCAACGCGACAGAGGGCGGCAAGCAGATCAACCGTCGGGTTGAAATCCGTCCCTACGGCAATATCTCGGCGCCGCAGATCTCGACCTCAGGCTGGCTTGATGCGCGGTCGCTTACGCTGAGCCCGGATGGCCGGTTTGCAGTGACCGGCAATACGCCGGCACAGGTCTGGGACCTGGAACGCATGCTTCGGGTTCACCAGCTGCCTATTGGTGGCAGCTCGCGCGAAATCTCGCCCAATGGGCGCTATATCGCGGTCAAATCGTCCTTTGTCGGGGTGACGGGGGTCACGGACAATCTGCTTTATATCTACGATATGCGCACCGGGCTCATGCACAGCCAATTGCCCAACGCGCTCGAGATTGATGAAATCTCCTGGTCACCCTTTTCGGATGCGGTGGCCTTTAGTGATCGCAACGGCTACCTGCGGGTCTATGACATGGCCACGCGCCAGTTTCGCGCGGTCACCAAGATGGGCACCATTCGGGGATCCGAGCAAATCATCTGGACCGGGGATGGCGCGCATATCGTGACCAAGTCGCCGCGCACGTCAACGGCGGTGGTCCGCGATGCGCAATCGTTGCGGCCCGTCACCACCCTGCGCAACGCGGGCCGCGTGCATGGGTTCGCGAACACACCGGATGGGAAGTATCTGGTGGGCATGAACAACAGTTATGAGCTGATCGTCTGGGCAACTGCAGATTGGCGCGAGGTCGCGCGCAAGCGGATGCCTGCGATGACTTTCAATCTCATTGCGCATCCCACAGAGCCCAAGGTTATGATCGCCGATACCTTCACCAACACCACCCGGCTGGCGCTCGTGGATGTGCCGAGCCTCAAGGTGACCGCCACATTTGAGGGCGACCCGGAAAAGATTCACTATGGTGGCTTCACGCCGGACGGGCAGCATTACGTCACTACGCTGGATGATCAGATTGTCTATCTCGACACCCAGAACCTGCGTGTTGATCAACGCAAGGACGGCGCGGCGCACAAGGGCCGTGGCCTCACCATGGTGCCCTCACAGGATCTGGTGCTCTCACGTGACAGCGAAGGCACAAGCGTCTGGAACATCAAGACCGGCCGCCGCGTGCACCGGATCGAAGGGGAGGTATACCAGACCTGGAAGCCGCTCAGTGCGGATGGCTCGGTTCTGTTTACGTTCGACGAAGATGGGCGGATGCTGCGCTTTGACACCACCACCTTCCGCAGCGAGGTGGTGAAGCAGATCGACGGCACGCCCTACAGCATGCGTGAAAACGACACCCACATTGCTGTGGGGACCGTGCCGCAAGGGGAGGGGCCGTTCCAGCGCCCGGTCTCCAACATCTATGTGATCGAGAAGGCAACGCTCAATGTGGTGATGCAGAAGCGCTTTGACATCGTGTCAGAGCCTGTGCGCTACAATGATATCTATGATCCGGCCGTCTATGTCCGCCTGTCGGACGATGGCAAGCTGGCGGTGACCTCGTCCTGGATGGCTGGGTTCAAGCAGGGCACCACCAATGGCCGCGTGGTCACCATCTATGATCCCCAGCGCAACAGCGAAGTGACCAGTTTTCAGGCGGAGGCGCGGTTCTTCCAGATGGACTGGGCCGAGGGGGGCGAGGCGCTCAAGTTCCGAGGCAAGGGCCGCTGGTATTTGCATGATCCCAACACTGGCAAGAACACGGGCCGCGAGACACCCAGTGCCAATTACGAAATCGCGCTTGCCGACGGCCGTACGCTGGAGTGGTTCTGGGATCATGTGGCGCTCGACGGCAAGGAGCTGACCTTTCCGCATAACCTGCGCCATCTGGAAACCCACGAAGATCGCAATCTGGCAATCGGTCTCACCACGGGCAACGAGCTGATCTTTATTGATCTGAACCAAATGCAACAGGCGCTGACCATTGCACCGCGCAAGAACGGCGAATGGATCGCCTATACCCCGGACGGGCGCTACACAGCGTCGCTGGCGGGCACCGAGGATGTCTATTGGTCACTTGGTGACAACTACCTTCCGTTCTCGGCGCTTTCGGAGAACTATGAGCGCCCCGGCCTGATCCGCAACCTGTTGGAGGCCATCGCTCAGGGCGAGGCGCTGCCGGATGATGGTGTGGACGTGGATGCCGATGTGTTTGAGGCGCCCTATGCGGTCCGATTGATCTCGCCTCAGCGCAGCACGACAGAGGAAGAGACCTTTGTGGTCGAACTTGAGGTGGTCAAGGACAGTGTGGACCTCGCAGACCCCGAGATCGAATATACGCTCAACGGGCGCCGGGTTCTGAAATCTCGCGGGTTTGAGGAAGAGGCGTTCTTTGACGGGCAGGAGACCGTGGGTTTCAGTCGTCGCTTTGACCTCAATCCGGGTCGCAACGTGATCGAGGCCTCGCTGGTATGGCGCGATGCGCGCATCCAGACGCAGACGCTCGAAATCATGCGCGAAGGCGGCGAGGCCCCGGACGAGAAACCCTCTGGCCAAACGCTCTGGTTCTTTGGGGTTGGTGTCTCGGACTACGAACGCTCAAGCCAGAACCTCAACTTTGCCGACCGCGACGCAACCGAGCTGGCCAAGCTGATGGAAGCGCAGGAGGGCAGGCTGTTTAACAGGGTCGAGACCAAGGTTCTGACCGACGCCGAGGCCACAGAACGCAACGTCCGTATCCAGATGAACGAGTTTCTCGATCAATCCTCAGATGATGATGTCGTGGTGCTGTTTCTGGCCGGGCATGGCGTGGTCGACGAGGAGCAGGAGCTCTACTTCATGACCCACGAGGGCGATTTGGCCAAACCCTATACCGGCATGAGCGTGGACCGGTTCCGCGACTACCTCGAGAACCGCCCGCTCAATCAGAATGCGCTGATGTTGCTCGACATCTGCCACTCTGGCGCGGGCAGCGAGCGGGTGGTGGCCGAGGATGCGGTGCAAAACCTCACAAAGGGCACAGGTGCCGTAGTGTTTGCCTCTTCCTCCGGCTCAGAGCTCAGCTTTGAAGACGAGAGCTTTGGCGGCGGACACGGCGCCTTTACGGCGGCACTTCTCGAGGGGCTGCGTGGTCTTGCAGACAACCGTGTCGGGGATCGTAACGGGTTCAATTCTCTGCAGGAACTGGTGCTGTTTACCTCCTCGCGGGTGCCGGAGCTGACCGAGGGCCAGCAACGCCCACAGATCCCGGCGCTTTCGCTCAACGTGGACTATCCGCTGAGTGTTGCGACAAATTGATGAAGCCAGATCTCTCCCGGTGCGCCTCTGCGCCGGGGGAGATCAACAGCCTGTTTGCGCGGCCTCCTGCAAGAGCCAGTCTTTGAGCGCCGCGACTTCCGGGCGAAAGTGATTGCGGGCCTCCGGCTGCACGATGTAGTGCCCCTCGCGCGCGGGCAGGGCGAGGTCCGTCGCCTCCACCAAGGCACCGCTCTCCAGATAGCGCTGGGCAAAGACACGGGCGATCAGCGCAACGCCCATGCCACGCGTGGCGAGCTCAAGCGCGATCAGCGATTGGTCGACCTTCAACGCCGGCCCAGAAGAGGGAGGTGCGAGCCCATGCAGGGCAAAGAAGTGATGCCATGTGTCGGTGACGCCAATCACCTCAATCAGCGGGCAGGACGCAATCGCCTGCGGATCGGGGCCGGGATGCAGCGCAGGCGCACAGACAGCGAGCACCTCGTGATGCATCAGACGCGTCACCTCGCCATCTGACCAACTGCCATTGCCATAGCGAATGTCGATGTCGATCTGCAGCGCCTCTGGGGTCTCACCCCAAAGCGCCGAGAGCACCCGCAGGCGGCAGTCCGGGTGCTGCGCCTGAAAACGCGAAAGCCGCGGCGCAAGCCACAGCATGTTGAGCGAACTCAGGCACCTGAGCGTGATTTCTTGCGCAGCACTCTTGCCAAAGAGGTTCGACGTGGTGGCCTCCAGATCGCCAAATGCCTTGCTCACCACGGGCAGGTAAGCCTGTCCCAGCCGTGTCAGGAATAGCGATTTTTGCTTTCTCACAAAGAGCTTGTGGCCGAGCGTCGCCTCAAGTCCACGCACCTGGTAGCTGACTGCAGAGGGCGTCAGCCCAAGCTCCTGGGCGGCGAGGGTGAAGTTTCCAAGCCGGGCGCTGGCATCAAAAGCGCGCAGCCATGGCAGAGGGGGCAATTCCTGATACATGGTTTTGCTCTACACCAATCTGCGAATATTTTTAAGGTTACGGCGAATTATTTTTCGTTATGGGGATTGGAGCCGGAGCTGTAACGCTGGCGCGATGAATGGAGACCAACATCGCGATGCGTGACTTTGACTATATCATTGTGGGAGCCGGATCCGCGGGCTGTGTGCTGGCCGAGCGCCTGAGCGCCAATGGCCGCCATAGTGTGCTTGTGCTGGAGGCCGGAGGTCGCCCGCGCACACCATGGATCGCGTTGCCGCTTGGCTACGGCAAGACCTTCTATGACCCGGCGGTGAACTGGAAATATCAGACTGAACCCGAAGAGACACTGGGCGGACGCGCCGGATATTGGCCGCGTGGCAAGGTCGTGGGGGGATCGGGTGCGATCAATGCGCTTGTCTACGCCCGTGGCCTGGCGCGCGATTTCGACGATTGGGAAGAGGCGGGCGCGACGGGCTGGAACTGGGACGCGGTCCAGAAAACCTATGAGCGCCTTGAGAGCCGCTTTGATGTCGATGGCACCCGCACCGGCGAGGGGCCGATTCACGTTCAGGATGTCTCGGACCAGATCCACCGGGCCAACCGGCATTTCTTTGCCGCAGCGAAAGAGCTGGGTCTGCCACGGACACCCGATATGAACGGTATCACCCCCGAAGGCGCGGGCGTCTACCGGATCAACACCAGCGGTGGGCGCAGGATGCATTCGGCGCGCGCCTGTTTGGCTCCTGCGCTCCGGCGCGCAAATGTGACGCTGATGACGGGCGTTCTGGTGGAGCGGATCGGCTTTGAGGGAAAGCGGGCCACCTCCGTCGAGGTGGTCCACAAGGGGCGCGCGCAGTCCTTGCAGGCCGGGCGAGAGATCATTCTCGCGGCAGGGGCTGTAAATTCACCGCGCATCTTGCAACTCTCGGGGCTTGGCCCCGCGGAGCTGCTGCGTGAGCATGGGATCGCGCCGCTGATGGATGCGCCTCATGTAGGTGGCAACCTGCAGGATCATCTGGGCATAAACTATTATTTCCGTGCCACCGAACCCACGCTCAACAACGTGCTGAGGCCGCTCCATGGCAAGATCCGCGCAGCGCTGCAATATGCGCTCACGCGGCGCGGGCCGCTCGCGCTCTCGGTCAACCAATGTGGTGGATTTTTTCGCTCGGATGCGGGGCAGCGGGCGGCTGATCAGCAGCTTTACTTCAACCCCGTGACCTATACCACCACACCGGACGGCAAACGCACGGTGGTGCAGCCCGACCCCTTTGCGGGCTTTATCCTTGGGTTTCAGCCCACCCGGCCCATCAGCCGGGGGCGAATCGACATTTCCGCCGCCGACGCGCTTGCGCCGCCCCGGATCAGGCCGGACTCGCTGGCTGCTCAGGAAGATCAGGCGCAGGTGATCGCAGGCGGGCTGCTCTGTCAGAAGATCGCCAAGACCGAGGCGCTCAGCCGCTTGATCGCCGCGCCCATGGGCGAGGATCTGCGCGAGATGACACCGGAGCAGATCCTAGCGGACTTTCGCGAGCGCTGCGGCACCGTGTTTCACCCGGTCGGCACCTGTCGCATGGGTGCAGACAGCACCAAGTCCGTGGTTTGCCCTCGGCTCAAGGTGCATGGGGTCGCGGGGCTGCGGGTCGTTGATGCCTCGGTCTTCCCGAATATCACCTCGGGCAACACCAACGCCCCAACCATGATGCTTGCCACCCGCGCGGCCGGTCTCATTCTGGAGGACGCATGAGCACGCCTTATTCCACGTCCGGCGCAATGCCGGTGACACATGCGCGCGGTGCCGACGACACTGGCCCGCGCATCAGCAAGATCGAAACCTTCTGCACGCCGCTCATTGGCTTTGTGCGGGTGACTGCGGAGGATGGCAGCCAAGGCTGGGGGCAGGTCTCCACCTACAACAGCGATCTGACCTCGGAGATCCTGCATCGGCAGGTCGCGCCCTGGGCACTCGGGCGGGGTATGGATGCGCTGGAAGAGGTGATTGCCGAAATTCCCCTGCGCGAACATAAATTCCCCGGCACCTATCTGCGCCGCGCCATGGCCGGTCTCGACACCGCCGTGTGGGACTGGCGCGGCAAAGCTCAGGGCAAGCCGGTGGCAGAGCTTTTGGGTGGGTCTGCAGGGCCGGTCCGGGCGTATGCCTCCTCCATGCGCCGCGACATCACCCCAGAGGCCGAGGCCGAGCGTATGCAGAGGCTGCGCGACGCGCATGGGTTTGACGCCTTCAAAGTCCGTGTAGGGGCTGAATGCGGTCAGGACCGTGACGAATGGGAGGGTCGCACCGAGGCGATCATTCCCGCCATGTGCAAGGCGATGGGAGCGCAAGCTGCCTTGCTGGTCGACGGCAATTCTGGCTTCAGCCCCGCCCGCGCGATCGAGGTCGGCAGAATGCTGGAGGCCAACGGATACGAGCATTTTGAAGAACCCTGTCCCTATTGGGAGCAGGAGCAGACCCGCGAGGTCACCCAAGCGCTTGGGATCGATGTGGCGGGGGGCGAGCAGGACTGCGATCTGCAGCACTGGAAGCGTATGATCGAGAACCGTGTGGTCGACATCATCCAACCGGATATCCTCTATCTCGGCGGGATGGTGCGCAGCATGGAAGTGGCCCGCATGGGCCATGCGGCAGGGCTGCCCTGTACGCCCCATGCGGCGAATCTTTCGCTGGTGACGCTCTTCACCATGCACCTGATGCGTGCGCTGCCCAATCCCGGTCGCTATCTGGAGTTCTCCATCGAAGGCGACGACTACTATCCCTGGCAGCGCACCTTGTTCGCAAATGATCCCTTTCAGATCACCAATGGCCAGGCGCTTGTCACCGACGCCCCCGGTTGGGGCGTGGAGATTTGCCCCGAGTGGCTGGCCAAATCCACCTACAAATGCAGCGAGGACGACCAATGAGCGTTGACGCCTTAATCTCTACCTATTTCGCCAACGGGCGCCTGTCGGATCTGCCGCGCGATCACTTTATCGACGGTCGCCTTGTTCCGGCTGAAACCGGCAACCGGATGGAGAGCTTTGATCCCGGCAGAGCCACCGCCTTTGGGGATTTTGCCGCTGGCACCGCTGTGGATGTGGACCGAGCGGTCAGCAGCGCTGTGGCGGGGTTTGCAATCTGGCGCGACACCGCGCCGGCGACGCGCTGTGCGGTGTTGATGGAGGCCGCACGCCTGATGCGCGCCGAAGCTGACTGGCTGGCTGTAATCGAGAGCCTTGATAGCGGCAAAACGCTGGCCGAAGCCTACGGCGACGTGCAGGGCTCGGCGCGGCTCTTTGAGTATTATGCCGGCGCGGCAGACAAGCTCGATGGGCGCAGCGTGAACCTCGGCAATGACAACGCGGCCTTCACCCTGCGCGAACCAGTCGGTGTCACGGCGCATATCGTGCCGTGGAACTATCCCACCTCGACGCTGGTGCGCGGGATCGCGCCGGCGCTTGCAGCGGGGTGTTCGGCGGTGGTGAAACCGGCCGAAACCACGCCCTATACGGCACTGATGATCGCAGAGCTGTTGATCCGCGCCGGGCTGCCTGCGGGCGTGGTGAATGTTGTGACCGGCACCGGACCGGAAGCAGGCGCGCCCTTGGTGCGCGATCCCCGGGTGCGCCATGTGACCTTTACCGGTTCGGTGCAGACCGGCGTTGGCGTGATGCAGGCCGTCGCCCCCAATGTCACCGGACTGACGCTGGAACTCGGCGGCAAATCCCCGTTGGTGGCCTTTGCAGATGCAGATGCCGAGAAAGTGGCCGAGGGCGCGCTCTGGGCGATCTTTTCCAACGCGGGGCAGATCTGTTCGGCGGGTTCACGGCTGGTGGTTCACCGCGACCTCCATGCGCAGGTGCTCGAACGTCTGGTGAAGAAGGCCACGACCCTGCGGTTCGGTCATGGGCTGCACAACCCGGATATGGGGGCACTCAACTCCGAACGCCATCAGGCGGCAATCAGCGGCCACGTTGAGCGCGCGCGCGCCCGAGGCGTCGAAATCCTTTGCGGCGGTCAGGCAACCACAGACCCTGCCACGGGCAAGGGTTGGTTCTTTGAACCGACAATTCTGGACGCGCTCTCTGCGGATGACCCGGCCATCCAGCAGGAAATCTTCGGTCCCGTGCTCGGCGTGCAGGTTTTCGACGACGAAGACGAAGCACTTGCTCTGGCCAATGGTACAGAGTTTGCGCTGGCGGCGGGGGTCTACACCAAGGACACTTCAACCGCCCTGCGCATGGCGCGCCGCATTGATGCGGGGCAGGTGACGGTGAACGACTATTGGGCAGGGGGCATCGAACTGCCCTTCGGCGGCAATCGCAAGTCTGGCTTTGGTCGCGAAAAAGGGCTGGAAGGTGTTGATGCCTACACCCGCGCCAAGGCAATCACCCTCGCGGTATAACGCCCCTCTGCGCCCCGCTCGCCATGTGGGTGGGGCGCAACGCCGCTTTGAGTTCCATTACGTCTGCGGCGCACTGGCACATGTCCCAACTTATGTTTCGGGGGAAATAGGCCCGCGTGCGACGGCATGTCCGGCGCCGAGGCCCGAGATGACAGGCCTCCCCCGGTTTCTCACACCACAATCGCGACCACTTAGACAGTCTCTAGTCGCATGCCTCCCGCGCCTATTTCGGTGCGGGCGAGGCCAGCACCGGGGAGAGGCTTTCGACAAAGACATCCATAAAATCACGCACCACGCGCGGCACGCTGACGGCGCTGGGGAAGAGGATCGACAACCGGTGGTGGATCTTTGGCTCGAAAGGTTTGATCACAATCCCTCTGTCGCGAAACCCCTCAGCGTCCAGCGCACTCACCACCGAGGCCCCCACGCCCTCGCGCACCATGAGGCAGGCAGTGGTAAACTGGCGCACCTCAATGAGGCTGTTCATCTCCGTTTCATATTCCGCAAAGGCCCGGGACAGACGACGATAAAAGCCGCTGTCGCGCCGGGTATGAATGAGTTTTTCACCGGCCAGATCGCGCGGGGTGATGATGGTCTTGTGCTCGAGCGGATGCCTTGGAGGCAGGATGCAGGCCGAACGCACAAAGAGATCAATGCTCTCGGTGGCGGGGTGGCCGGCAAAGTCATCCGTTATACCACAGTCATATTGCTCTCCTATGATCCACTCCAGGATGCGCTCGGGGCGGTCGGGTTCCAGCGCCACGGTGACGCCGGGGCGTTCCTTCATAAACTGGGCAAGAACCTGAGGCAGATGAGAGGTGGCAAATCCCGGCAGGCAGGCAATCCGCATGTGCCCGCCCGTGCGTTCCTTCAGATCGCGGCGCAGATCTTCTAGGTGATCAAGCCCTGCGAGAATCCGGCGCACCTCGGTCAGAAGATGGCGAGAATCGCTTGTCGGTTCGAGGATGCCGCGGCGGCGCTGGAACAATTCCAGGTCCATGGACGCGGAAAAATCCGAAATCAGGCGACTCACTGCAGGCTGCGAGACGCCAAGCGCCTCTGCCGCCTTGGTGATGCTGCCGGTTTCCGCAACGGCCCTGAAAGCCTGAAGCTGGCGGAGTTTAAACTGCACTGTTGCGTCCTTCCTGCGGTGAATTTTCCGAGCCTGATGACAGTATTTATAATATACTGTTATGTCACTGTTGTGAAACTTTCACTTGAATTATGACGCATCCTGTCAAATGCTGCCCCTCGAACGACCTTTGGAGGAGATAACAATGGGTGTTTCAAAAATTGCACTGAGCTGCGCACTGGCGACCGCTCTGACCGCCGGGGCCGCCTGGGCCGAGACCGAAATCCAGTGGTGGCACGCCATGGGCGGCGCCAATGGCGAGCGCATCGACAAGATGGCGGCAGACTTCAACGCCAGCCAGTCCGAGTATAAAATCGTGCCCACCTACAAGGGCAACTACACTGAAACCATGACCGCCGCCGTGGCCGCGTTCCGCGCGGGTGAGCAGCCGCACCTTGTACAGGTGTTCGAAGTGGGCACCGCCACCATGATGGCTGCCAAAGGGGCGATCTACCCCATCGAGCAGATGATGTCCGATGCGGGCGAAGCCTTTGACAAATCCGACTATCTGCCCGCGGTGATTTCTTATTACCAGACCCCCGAGGGGGAACTGCTGTCGATGCCGTTCAACAGCTCGACACCGGTTCTGTGGTACAATGCCGATGCCTTCAAATCCGCAGGCGTCGATGTCCCGGAAACCTGGGATGACGTGAAATCCGCTGCTCAGGCGCTGGTCGACAACGGCATGGAGTGCGGCCTGTCCTTCGGTTGGCAGTCCTGGGTGATGGTTGAGAACTTCTCGGCTTGGCACAACATCGAGATGGGCACCAAGGAAAACGGCTTTGCCGGGTTCGACACCGAGTTCACCTTCAACAACGAGCAGGTTGCGGCCCGCCTCGAGGACATCGCCTCCATGAGCGAGGGCAACCTCTTCAAATATGGCGGTCGTCGCGGCGACAGCCTGCCGCTGTTCACCAACGGTGAATGCGGGATGTGGATGAATTCCTCGGCCTATTACGGCTCCATGGTCGAGCAGGCAGAGTTCGAATTCGGCCAGACCATGCTGCCGCTCGACACCTCGGTTGCGGACGCGCCTCAGAACTCCATCATCGGCGGTGCGACCCTCTGGGCGCTGGCCGGTCACGAGGCCGAGGAATACAAGGGTCTGGCGCAGTTCATGACCTATCTTTCCTCGCCCGAAGTTCAGGCATGGTGGCACCAGGAAACCGGCTATGTGCCGATCACCACTGCCGCGTATGAGCTGAGCAAGGAGCAGGGTTTCTATGACGAAAACCCCGGCACCGACACCGCGATCAAGCAGCTGAGCCTGAACGCGCCGACGCCGAACTCCCGCGGGATCCGCTTTGGCAACTTCGTGCAGGTGCGTGACGTGATCAACGAAGAGCTCGAAGCGCTCTGGGCTGGTGACAAGACCGCCTCCGAAGCCCTCGATGCCGCCGTTGAGCGTGGTAACGCGCTGCTGCGCAAATTCGAGCGCTCCGCGAAGTAATCGCCCAAAGGCTCTACCCGGTCTCGCAGCATTTGCGGGGCCGGGTAGGGCCGTTTTCTATCCTTTTTCTAGAAAGGACCATGAGGCGCCTATGCTGAAACGCGTCCATTTCCCATCTTCCCTGCTGCCCTACCTACTGGTCGCGCCTCAAATCGCGATCACTTTGGTGTTTTTCATCTGGCCCGCCGCACAGGCGGTCTATCAGTCGTTCCTCATCGAGGATGCCTTTGGTTTGTCGACCGAATTCGTTTGGTTGGAGAACTTCGAGCTGTTGTTTGAGGACGATATCTACCTGGCCACCTTTGGCCGGACGATCTTCTTTTCCGCTGCCGTAGCGATCCTGTCTATGTCGCTGGCCCTGATTCTTGCGGGCTTCGCGGACCGGGTGGTGCGCGGCGCGACGGCCTATCGCACACTCCTGATCTGGCCCTACGCCGTGGCGCCGGTTCTGGCGGGTGCGCTTTGGGTGTTCATGTTCAACCCGACGCTGGGGATCTTCCCCTATATCCTTGATTTTGTCGGCGTGGACTGGAACCACTATCTCAACGGCAATCAGGCGATGGCTCTGGTGGTCTTTGCCTCCGCTTGGAAGCAGATCGCCTATAACTTCCTGTTCTATCTTGCGGCGATGCAGGCCATTCCGCGCTCGGTGATCGAGGCGGCGGCGATTGATGGGGCAGGCCCGATCCGCCGGTTCAAGGATTTCATCTTCCCGCTGGTGTCTCCGACCACCTTCTTCCTGTTGGTCATCAACGCGGTCTACGCCTTCTTTGACACCTTCGGCATTATCCACGCGGTGACGCAGGGCGGTCCCGCAAATTCCACCACGATCCTTGTTTACAAGGTGTTCAACGACGGCTTTGTCGGGCTTGATCTTGGCGGCTCTGCCGCACAATCGGTGATCCTGATGGTGCTGGTCATTGCCATGACCGTGGTCCAGTTCCGCTTTGTCGAGAGAAGGGTGCAGTACTGATGGTTGAAAATAGACCCATCCTGAACATCGTCAGCCACATTATCCTGATCCTCGGCATCGCGATCGTGGCGCTGCCCATCTGGATTACCTTTGTGGCCGCCACCCATGATGCGGTGCGCATGACACAGGCACCTATTCCGCTTTTGCCGGGCAGCTACTTCTGGGAAAACTTCAAGCAGACGCTGTTTGGCTCGGGGCTTTCGGGCACCGAGATCGCCCCGGTCTGGCGGATGTTGTTGAACTCTCTGGCGATGGCGATGCTGATCTCTCTGGGCAAGATCGCGATCTCGCTCATCTCGGCCTTTGCCATCGTCTACTTCAAGTTCCCCTTCCGCATGGGGTTCTTCTGGCTGATCTTCATCACGCTGATGCTGCCGGTCGAGGTGCGTATCCTGCCAACATTCGAGGTGGTCGCGGATCTTGGCATGCTCAACAGCTACTGGGGTCTTTCGATCCCGCTGATTGCCTCCGCCACGGCGACCTTCATGTTCCGGCAGGTGTTCCTGACGATCCCTGATGAAATGCTCGAGAGCGCGCGCATTGATGGCGCTGGGCCGATGCGGTTCTTCTGGGACATCGTGATCCCACTCAGCCGCACCAATATCGCGGCGCTCTTCGTGATCTTGTTCATCTACGGCTGGAACCAGTATCTCTGGCCCTTGCTGATCACCACCGACACTGACATGACCACCATCGTCATGAGCATCAAACAGATGCTGGAGGCCGCAGAGCAATCTCCGCAATGGAACATCATCATGATGACGGCTCTTTTGGCGATGATCCCGCCGGTCTTCGTCGTGATCGCAATGCAGAAGCTCTTTGTTCAGGGCCTCACCGAGACAGATAAATAGGCATCCCCATGGCAAGCATTACTCTCAAGGATCTTGTGAAATCCTACGGTGACACCGAGGTCCTCCATCACATCGACGGTGAAATCAACGATGGCGAGTTCATCGTGATCGTCGGCCCGTCGGGCTGCGGTAAATCCACCCTCCTGCGCATGATCGCAGGGCTTGAGACCGTCACCTCTGGCGACATCAAGATCTGCGACCGGGTGGTCAATGATCTGGAACCCGCCAACCGCGACATTGCGATGGTGTTTCAGAACTACGCGCTTTATCCGCATATGTCGGTGCGCGAAAACATGGGCTACGGTCTCAAGATCCGTGGCAACAGCAAGGCGGACATCAACCGCCGCGTCGAAGAAGCCGCCGAGATCCTCGAGATCGGGCAGTATCTCGACCGCAAGCCGCGCCAGCTCTCGGGCGGGCAGCGACAGCGTGTGGCGATGGGACGCGCCATTGTGCGCGACCCGCAGGTGTTCCTGTTTGACGAACCCTTGTCGAACCTCGACGCCAAGCTACGGGTGCAGATGCGTCTTGAGATCCGCAAACTGCAGCAGCGCCTCGGCGTGACCTCGATCTATGTGACTCACGATCAGGTCGAGGCCATGACGCTTGGCGATCGGCTGATGGTGCTCAATGGCGGCTATGTCGAACAGTTCGGCACCCCGATTGAGCTTTATGACCGTCCCGCGACGCTCTTTGTGGCTGGGTTCATCGGCTCACCTTCTATGAACTTCCTGCCTGCTGAGATCGACGCCGGCATGGTCACGCTCGAGAATGGAGCGCGGCTTGCGGGCGGCGGGTCGGCCGCGGGCAAGGTGACATTGGGTTTGCGCCCGGAGCATCTTGTGGCAGATGATAACGGCCCCGTTGAGGTCAACGTGCAACTCTGCGAGCAACTCGGCGCGATCACGCTTCTGCATGGCCACCTCAATGGCACCGATACAGAATGCGTCGCCAGCATGCCCGGTCATGTAACAGCCGCCCCTGGCACCCTGATGCGGTTTTCAATCGCGCCGGAGAACCTGCATATGTTTGATCCCCAGACCGGCAAGCGGGTGGCGGAATGACCGCCTTTCCCCAGGTCGACGCCTATCGCGGCGGCGCGGGGCTGATCCGTGTGATCGGCCACCGCGGCGCGCGCGGTGTCATGCCCGAAAACACTCTGGAAGGGTTTCGTTTCACTTTCGACATCGGCGTCGATGTGCTGGAGTTCGACGTCGTGATGTCATCCGATGGCGTGCCGGTCATCACCCACAACCACGCCTTGTTGCCGTCAGCGGTGCGGGACGGGCAGGGGGCTTGGCTGCAACGCGAAGACATTAAGGTTGCGGATCTTACCCTGAAAGAGCTGCGCGATCTGGATGTGGGCGGGCTTGATAGCCGCTCCGACTATGGACGCCGCTTTCCGGATCAGGCCTTCTTGAGTGGCGCGGTGATGCCCACGCTCGCAGAGCTCTGTGCCCTCGTCCAAGAGCCGCAATACGCCCATGTCTCTCTGCTTCTGGAGCTGAAAACAGACCTCAGTGATCCCGACATCGACGCCTTGCGGAGCGCACAGGTTGCTGCCGTCGTGGATGTGGTGCGCGCGCATGGTCTGACGGGACGGACGGCACTCCACAGCTTTGACTGGGCGCTCCTTGATGAGTGTCGCCGCCAAGCGCCAGAGATGCCGACCTCCTATCTATCTGAGGCGCCGCGCGGAGAGGGGGCCAGCTGCCAGCCGGACGGTGTCACCAAGGCAGGCAACCTGCCAGAGGTGGTGGCCAAGGCCGGAGGGCAGATGTGGTGTCCCTGGTTTGAGGACGTCACCCCCGAGCTGTTGGACGAGGCGCGCGCCTTGTCGCTGCCGGTTGTTGTCTGGACGGTCAACGAGGTGGACGACATTGTGGCCATGATCGAGGCCGGTGTTGATGGCATCGTGACCGATTATCCGGGCCGTGTGCAGCGCCTGCTGCTCGAGCGCGGCCTTGGTTGGAGCGCGCGAGTGTCGACCCCGCCGGTCGCGGTCTGATCCATGGCAGGCCAAAGTACAGATATCGGCACTGACTGGGCGTTTCAGCGCTATGAGAGCGTGCGTGCAACCCTGCCCGAGGCCAGTTTTGCGGCGGCCTCACGGCGGGGAGGAGATCTTGGCGACACCGTCGGAGATTTTGACGCCTATATCCTCGATGCCTTTGGGGTTTTGAACCGGGGCGAGACCGCAATTGCGGGCGCGGTGGAGCGCATGGCAGCACTCAGGGCGCTTGGTAAAAGGCTGGTGGTGCTGACCAATGCGGCAAGCTACACGCGCGCAGAGGTGCTGGCGAAATATCACCGGCTTGGCTTTGACTTCGACGCGTCAGAAGTGGTCTCAAGCCGCGATGTGGCCTTTGCCGGTCTGCCCGCACTCCCGGCCGGCGCATTTTGGGCCGCCGCTGCCGCAGCAGGTGATGATTTCAGTGATGCCCCCAGCGGCGCTGAAATCGCGCATCTGGCAGAGCGGCCGGAGCTCTTGCAAAGCGCGGGTGGCTTTCTGCTGCTGTCCTCTGCACGCTGGAGCGCGGCCGAAACAGACGCGCTCACCGAGGCATTGTTGGCGTCTCCGCGTCCTCTGGTGGTCGCAAACCCCGATCTCGTCGCCCCGCGCGAGGATGGCCTTTCGATGGAGCCGGGCCTGATCGCGCAGGAGCTGACCGAGCGCACCGGTCAGCCTGCAGCGTTTTTTGGCAAACCCTTTGGCAACGCCTTTGACGCGGCACTCGCGCGGCTCTCTGGCATTGAGCGCACGCGTATTGCAATGGTCGGCGATACGCTGCACACGGATGTTCTGGGAGGCGCGGCTGCAGGGATCGGCTCCATCCTGATCACCGATCACGGCCTTTTTAAGGGCCATGATGTCGCGCCATACATCGAAAAGAGCGCAATTCGACCGAGTTGGATCGTCTCGACAACATAAACTCGTCGAAAAATACGTTGGGCTGTGACCCAACCCAGAACGAGGACGGAAGACAGGATTGACGGCATTTTTGATTCAGATCGCGGGCGCTGCGGCGCTATTGTTGTGGGCGGTGCGTCTGGTGCGCACCGGCGTGGAGCGAGCTTTTGCCACACAGCTGAGACAGGGGCTAAGGCGCGCCTCTGACAATCGCCTGCTGGCCGCTTTTTCGGGGCTGGTGTCGGCGATGATGCTGCAGAGCTCCACCGCCGTGGCCATGCTGGTATCGAACTTTGCCAGCAAGGGCGCGCTCAGTATCGCGGTTGGGATTGCCATGTTGCTCGGGGCGGATCTTGGCTCTGCCCTTGTGGCGCAGATCCTTCTGGCCCGTCCGGGCATTCTGGTGCCTGCGCTCCTTCTGGTGGGGGTGGCGCTGTTCCTGCGCAGCGAACAGCGTAAACTGCGCCAGACCGGGCGTATCCTGATCGGGCTTGCGCTGATTTTTGTCTCGCTCGACATGCTGCGCACCGCCACAGCACCAATCATCGAGAGCAAGGGCGCTGTCGCGGTACTGGGGTATCTCGATTCCGACCTTTTCACGGCCTTTATTCTCGGGGCGATCTTTGCCTGGGTGGTGCACTCCAGCGTTGCGGCGATCTTGTTGTTTGTCACCATGGTCGCCCAGGGCGCGCTGCCGCCGATGGCGGCGATGGCGATGGTGCTTGGCGCCAACCTTGGCGGCGCCATGATCGCCTTTGTGCTGACGCTTGCTGCCGATGTGCGCGCGCGGCGTATCGTGAGCGCCAATCTCGTCTTGCGAGGCGGCGGAGCGCTTGCGGTGCTCTTGGCGCTGAACCTGAACCTTCTGGACCCCACGTGGCTCGGGCAGGCGGCTGCCGCTCAAGTGATGGGGCTGCATCTGGTCTTCAATCTTGTGCTCTGTCTGCTGGCGCTGCCCTTTGTGGGGCTCATCGCCCGCATGAGCGAGCGGGTGATGCGCGACCCCAATGTGCAATCTCTGGGGCGCGGGATGACGGCCTTGGACCCCGCCGCGCTCGAGGACCCGCCGCGTGCGCTGAACTGTGCCGCGCGCGAGCTGTTGCGCATGGGTGAAGTCATCGAGAAAATGCTGGTTGCGGCCATGGGGCTCTATGAAGTCTGGGATGACCGCGTCGCCGAGGCGATCCGTGACGAGGATAAGGCACTGCGGCAGATGCATCTCGACCTCAAGCTCTATCTGGCGGGGATGAACCGTCACAAGCTGGATGACAGCGCCGTCAATGGCGCGATCGAGGCATCGCTCATGGCCGCCAACCTGGAGGCGGCCGCCGATCAGGTGGCCCGCAAAATGACCGATCTGGCGCGCAAGCTCTCGCTTGAAGGGATCAGCTTTTCCAAGAGTGGCCAGCAGGAAATCAACGATTTCATGGACCGCATTCAAGCCAATGTTCAACTCGCGCTAACGGTCATGATGACCCGCAACCCCGATGATGCGCGCGAGCTGGTGGCCGAAAAGGAAAGCATCCGAACCGCCGAACAAAAACTGCAGAGCAAACACCTGTCGCGCCTTCGCGAAGGCGTCAGCGAAAGCATCGAGACCAGCGCAATCCATCAGGAAACCTTGCGCATTCTCAAACAGGTCAATACCTCTTTTGCGATGGCAGGGTATCCGATCCTCGACGAATCCGGTGATCTGCTGTCCAGTCGCCTGTCCTCGCAGGGCTGACCTGTCTGCAGCCGCCTGCCTCCTGTTCCCTCTGATGCGGGAGCGGGCGAATTTCTATAGCAAGGTATTGAAATGAAAGACTTCCCAAAGATCTGGTTCCTGCGCCATGGCCAGACCGAATGGAACGCAGAGCGTCGGGTGCAGGGGCAGTTGGAATCGGATCTGACGGAGCTCGGTATCACGCATGCTCACCGCCAGGCCGAGCTCATGACACCGATCCTGCAGGCGCATCAGCCGCCTTGCTTTGTTTCGCCGCTGCGCCGGGCACAGCACACAGCCCGTATCGCGCTTTCAGGGCGGGGTTATGAGACTGAGCCAGCCCTCGCAGAAGTGCACGCAGGCCGGTTCCAGGGCCTTACCATTGACGAGATCGCGGCGCAGTTTCCGCAGGTCGATGCCCAGGCCATGACGCATCTCGACCTCTTCTGCGCGGCCCCCGAAGGCGAGGGATATGCGTCCCTGCATGATCGGGTGCTTGCCCTGTTGCGGCGCCTCGAGCAGCCAACCGTTCTGGTGGCGCATGGGCTCTTGGGGCAGGTGGTGCGGGGCCTCATCTGCGGACTTGAGCGGGACGAGATGGCAGCTCTCCCCAATGAGCAGGGCTGCGTCTATGTGCTTGAACAGGGGCAGGAAACGGTCCTGCGTTAGGGGC
Source organism: Ruegeria sp. TM1040 (assembly GCF_000014065.1). NCBI lineage: Bacteria > Pseudomonadati > Pseudomonadota > Alphaproteobacteria > Rhodobacterales > Roseobacteraceae > Ruegeria > Ruegeria sp. TM1040. The sequence continues at coordinate 909,851 of NC_008044.1, forward strand.
GGGCACTTTTTCTCAAAAAACCTCGCGATGCCCTCTTGCACTTTCTTTCAGCATTCTCTAAATCCCCGCTCACCGGGTCGTTAGCTCAGTTGGTAGAGCGCTTCGTTTACACCGAAGATGTCGGGAGTTCGAGCCTCTCACGACCCACCATTCCTACCTTTCATTGATGCGCTCTATACCGAAGTATCGCTTCGATGTTGTGACGTGCGAAGTGCGCACTTGCGAGCCGCTGTAGAGGTGGGTCCGCAGTTCCGTCGAGGCCGGCTCCAGCATATGTTCGATGTTTTTGCCATCACCACGCGGGTAGGGCGGCAGAGTTTCAGGTGTCCTCATCAGGTGCACGGCTTCGAGCGCGGTATTTGCAATTCTTTTCAGGCGCTTATTTCCTTTCGTCATTTTTTTCAGTGGAAAGCTCGGAAAATGGCATTTCTGCGCTTGACGCCCCCCGCGACCTGCGAATATTACACCCCAACGTTCAGACACGGCGCTGGACGCAACAGCAAGCGGTTGTAGCTCAGTTGGTTAGAGTACCGGCCTGTCACGCCGGGGGTCGCGGGTTCGAGCCCCGTCAACCGCGCCACTGTTGCCCTGCCTGAAGGGCCTCGCAAGAGGGTCAGGACCGTCCCGGAGGGAACGCGCTGGCAAAGGTCAGCATTGAAAGTGCGGTTGTAGCTCAGTTGGTTAGAGTACCGGCCTGTCACGCCGGGGGTCGCGGGTTCGAGCCCCGTCAACCGCGCCACTTTCACCCCGCCTGGGGGCCTTGCAAGAGGAACAGGACCGTCCCGGAAGGGAGTCGCTGGCCGAGGTCAGCACTGAAAATGCGCGGTTGTAGCTCAGTTGGTTAGAGTACCGGCCTGTCACGCCGGGGGTCGCGGGTTCGAGCCCCGTCAACCGCGCCACTTTCACCCCTTTCCAATTCTCTGTTGCTAGAATTCCGGCGGCGCAAGAGAGCGCCGTGAACCGGTTTTGTCTTTCCCCATGTACGGTCTGGCGGCACAGTGACCTAAGCCCCCTGTGATCCTTCCCGAACAGACGAGAGTCCGCCGATGTCCACATCTCAACCAGATACTGCCCCGCAAAATCCGCCCGAGACCCAACCGACAATCCGCGTCATCGCGATGCCCACGGACACCAACCCGGCGGGTGATATCTTTGGTGGCTGGCTCATGAGCCAGATGGATCTTGCGGCAGGCACCATCGCGGCAAGGGTATCCAAGGGGCGGGCTTCAACCGTCTCGGTCGAGGAGATTCAGTTTCATCGCCCCGTTCTGGTGGGCGACGAGGTCTCGCTATATGCGGAGATGCTGAAAATCGGGCGCACCTCGATGCGCATCCGTGTGCGCGCCTGGCGTCGCGCCCGCCATCAGGAAGAAACCCAGCAGGTGACAGAAGCGATCTTCACCTTCGTGGCGCTGGACGACCATGCGCGGCCGAGGCCGGTGCTGCGCGAGGCGTAAAACGACACAGCCCCCGCAGAGGCTGCGAGGGCTGGTCTGATCGTTTCGGGGAGAGGGCAGGGCGCCACTGCGCCCTGAGCCCCTCAGGCTTTGCTCAGGGCGTCCAGCACCCGCGCCCAAGAGCGGATCCCCTTGTGGAAGCTCTCGAGGTCGTATTTCTCATTGGGGGAGTGGATCGCGTCATCCTCATTGGCAAAGCCAATCAGCATCGCGTCCATGCCGAGGATCGATTTGAAATAGCCCGCCACCGGAATCGACCCGCCCATGCCGGAGAACACCGCCTCGCGGTTCCATTCCTCGGTCAAAGCGCCGCGCGCGGCCTCGAACTCGGGCCGGGTGGTGTCGATCACATAGGCGGGTGCGCCATCCAGATCGAGGTCCCATTTCACGGTGCAATCCGTAGGCAGGCGGTCTTCGACATGTTTGCGAATCTTCTGGCGCAGATCGGCAGGGTCCATGTCGCCCACCAGGCGGCAGGTGATCTTGCAATGCGCCTCTGAGGGAATCACCGTCTTGGTGCCTGCGCCCTGATAGCCGCCCCAAAGCCCGTTGATCTCGAGGGTCGGACGCGCCCATTGCTGCTCCAGGGTGGAGTATTTCTTTTCGCCATGCGCCTCGGTGTAGCCCGCGTTGGAGAGATAGTCCTTCTCGTCAAAGCCACAGCCTTCCCACTGTCGCAGGATATCCGCCGGCACCTCCGGCACGCCCTCGTAAAAGCCCTCCACGGCCACAGCGCCGGTGTCGGGGTCATGGAAGGATGCAATGATGTGGGAGATCTCGCGCAGCGGGTTCAGACCAGGGCCACCATAGTGCCCCGAATGCAGGTCGATCTTGGGGCCGATCAGGGTGAATTCATCCTTCATCATGCCGCGCAGCTGCGACGCCACCGAAGGCACCCCGCGCGCCACCATAGACGTGTCGCAGATCAGCGCGATATCGGCAGAGAGCTCTTCTTTGGCGGCCTCGAGGAACGGAATGAGCGAGGGCGACCCTGATTCCTCTTCGCCCTCGAAGAAAAAGGTGATGCGGCAGGGCAGGGTGCCATGCACCGCCTGCCACGCCCGGCAGGCTTCTACAAAGGTCATCAACTGACCCTTGTCATCCGATGCACCGCGGCCGCGGATCACCGTGCCATTGGGCGTTTCTTCAAGCTGAGGCTCAAAGGGTGGCGTGTTCCAGAGGTTCAGCGGATCGACGGGCTGCACATCATAATGGCCGTAAAACAGCAGATGCGGGCCTTTGGTGTTTTCCTCGCCCACATGGCCCACCACCATCGGATGGCCGGGTGTTTCGCGCTTCTCAGCCTTGATGCCGATGGAGTTCAGATCCTTGACCAACCAATCCGCAGCGGCGTCGCAGTCGGCCTTGTAGGCGGGATCAGTGGAAATGGAGGGAATGCGCAACAGTTCCAGCAGCCGGTCGGTGGCGGCGGAAACATCGGAATCGATTTTGTCGAGAACAGGGGTAAGGGACATGGGTCTCTCCTGAAATAGTGCCGTGTTGCCCTTGGGCCGTGATGAGCTTCAACAGGGCAGGGCGGGTCCGTGGCGGAGCCTAACAGCGCTGCATGACAAGGGCCAGTCGCACGATTGTATTAGAACATCACCCGCCCGGATGAGGCGCACGCCGGGCCTGTGTGCCTGCTGAAGCCGTTTCAGAACAAAGGTTTCCGATCCGCCACATTCCCTCTGGCCCTGCGGCGTTTTGCGCAGGGGGGGGCATGTCTGCTTTGATGCTGCCGCGCTTGCCTGAATTTCAGAATGCTTCTAAAAGCATCGAAAGGTTTATTTGACCTGTATCAAGGATGATGGGTGGCGTGACACTCTATCACGTTGATCAGGACAAGGGTGCCGGTTAGACACCGCGAGATAGATCGCGGGTGTGGATGCTCCACGGGGCAGGTCGGGATCAAGACGCAGCCAAGCCGGACTGGCATCGGCACAAAGCTATGGAGATGACGGTGGACTATACCGCACAACTCGACGCAGCGATTGAACGCCTTCACGAAGAAGGCCGCTACCGGACGTTCATTGATATCGAGCGTCGCCGGGGGCAGTTTCCGCATGCGGTCTGGACCCGTCCCGATGGCAGCGAACAGGACATCACCGTCTGGTGCGGCAACGACTATCTCGGCATGGGGCAGCACCCGGTTGTGCTGAAGGCGATGCGCGATGCAATTGATGCCACTGGTGCGGGCTCTGGCGGGACGCGCAATATCTCCGGCACCACTGTCTATCACAAAGAACTCGAGAGCGAGCTTGCCGATCTGCACGGCAAGGAAGCGGCGCTTTTGTTCACCTCCGCCTACATTGCCAACGATGCCACGCTGTCGACCCTGCCGAAACTGCTGCCGGGTCTCATTATCTATTCCGACGCTTTGAACCACGCGTCCATGATCGAGGGTGTGCGCCGAAATGGCGGGGCCAAGCGAGTCTTTCGCCATAATGATGTCGCCCACCTGCGCGAACTCCTCGAGGCTGACGATCCCGCCGCGCCCAAGCTCATCGCATTTGAGAGCGTCTACTCGATGGATGGCGACTTTGGCCCGATTGCGGAAATCTGCGATCTCGCCGATGAATTCAACGCGCTGACCTATATCGACGAAGTCCACGCCGTCGGCATGTATGGCCCTCGCGGCGGTGGCGTCACAGAGCGTGACAACCTCGCCCATCGTATCGACATCATCAACGGCACGCTCGCCAAGGCCTATGGCGTCATGGGCGGCTATATCGCCGCCTCTGCCAAGATGTGCGATGCGATCCGGTCCTATGCGCCGGGCTTTATCTTCACCACCTCGCTTGCGCCTTCGATTGCGGCCGGGGCCGCGGCCTCCGTGCGTCATCTCAAGACAGCGCAGGACCTGCGCGATAAGCATCAGGAGCAGGCGCGCTATCTCAAAACCCGCCTCAAGATGATGGGACTGCCCGTGATCGATCACGGCAGCCACATCGTTCCGGTGATCGTTGGCGATCCGGTTCATACCAAGAAACTGTCGGATATGTTGCTCTCGGACTTTGGTATCTATGTGCAGCCGATCAACTTCCCGACCGTGCCGCGTGGTACAGAGCGCCTACGATTCACGCCATCGCCAGTGCATGGGCCCAGCGAAATGGACCATTTGATCCGCGCAATGGATAAGCTTTGGTCGCATTGTGCGCTGAATCGCGCCGAATTGGCCGGATAAGCCCAAGCTAAGTGTTCATTAAACGGAATTGTGTTATTCTTTCATCAATGAAACCACGCTGACGAATCGGGAATCGGTTTGTACGGTGCGGATGTCGCAAAACGGCAGGACTTGATGGGACAGCAGGCATGATCGGGCGCCTTACGCAGCGCACTTTTGGACGTCGTGATGAAACCCCGGAACCGCCACGCGGTTTCGATGATTTCGAGTTGCGTCTTGGCGATATGATGCGCGGCGAACGCGCTACCATGGGCAAGTCGCTCCTGGATGTACAGCGCGAGCTACGGATCAAAGCCTCCTACATCGATGCCATTGAAAACTGTGACCCTTCGGTCTTTGACACGCCCGGTTTTATTGCCGGGTATGTGCGCTCTTATGCGCGCTACCTCAACATGGACCCCGAAAAGGCCTTTGGTGCCTTCTGCGCCGAGAGCGGTTTTTCCGTGGCCCACGGCATGTCATCTGAGGCCTCCGTACGCAAACCCCGCGATATATCCGCCTCCAGCAGCAAAGGTCTCGGGGGCGATGCATTCAGCAATTCCGCCACGCCATTTGTCCCGGTGTCTGACGGTGTCTTTAGCCAGATCGACCCGCGCGCGGTGGGCTCCGTCCTCGTGCTGGCCAGCGTCATTGGCGGGCTTGCCTTTGGCGGCTGGAAGATCCTGCACGAGGTGCAGCAGGTCACATTCGCCCCGGTCGAGCAAACACCGGAGGTGCTTGCGGAGCTGGACCCGCTCGAAACCGCATCTCTCGTCGCATCGGACCTGACCGAGGACCCCGCAAGCGAGGCTTTGGATCGCCTTTACCGCCCTCAGGCGCTGGATGTGCCGGTTCTGGTCGCCCGCGATGCGCCCATCTCGACGCTTGATCCGCGCGCGCATGGGAATTTCGCAGGCTTCGAACAGCCTGGTATTTCATTGGCAGATGCCATGGTGCCCGCAAACGAACAAACCGACCTCGCAGTGCCGCAGGTGCTCGAAGCGCGCGCCCCTTCGGTCGAGATGATCGCCGTGCGCCCCTCCTGGGTGCAAGTCAAGGCCGCCGATGGATCGGTGATCTTCGAGACGATCATGGAGCCGGGGCAAACCTTTGACGTGCCTCTCACCGAAGACGCCCCGCGTCTGCGCACCGGCGAAAGCAGCGCGATCTATTTCGCGGTGAATGGCGAACACTACGGCCCGGTGGGCGGTCGCGGTCAGGTCACCAAGGATGTGGAACTCTCGCCAGATGCGCTCAGCGGCCGCTTTGAGATCGCCGATCTGGAGGCCGAGCAGAACCAGGCGCTTGCCACCATGGTCGCCCAGTTGCGCGCCACGCAACAGACCCCGGTAGACAGCGCCGACTGACGAGACGGCAGAGGACGCGCTCAAAACACCCATGGATTCGCAGAACGCCCCGGACAGCCATTGCAGGCTCCGGGGCGTCGGCCTATCTAAGGGGCAAGCGACACGCAGGACGAGGCAGCCATGTCCATGAATCATATCCGCCCTTGGCGGAACATCGAACGCCGCAAGAGCCGCCAGATCCATGTGGGCAATGTGCCCGTAGGGGGGGATGCGCCAATTGCGGTGCAGACCATGACCAACACGTTGACCACCGACATCAAAGGCACCATCGCACAGGTGCAGGCCGCCGCCGATGCGGGCGCCGATATAGTGCGTGTCTCGGTCCCGGACGAGGCCTCTGCCCGCGCGCTCAAGGAGATCGTGCGGGAAAGCCCGGTGCCGATCGTGGCCGATATTCATTTCCACTACAAACGTGGCATCGAGGCCGCCGAGGCCGGTGCCGCCTGCCTGCGCATCAATCCCGGAAACATCGGCGACGAAAAACGCGTGGCCGAGGTGATCAAGGCCGCCCGCGACCACAATTGCTCGATCCGTATTGGCGTCAATGCTGGCAGCCTCGAAAAACACCTCCTCGAAAAATACGGCGAGCCTTGCCCGGACGCGATGGTCGAATCCGGCCTTGATCACATCAAGATCCTTCAGGACCACGACTTTCATGAATTCAAGATCTCGGTCAAAGCCTCCGACGTCTTCATGTCTGCCGCCGCTTATCAGATGCTTGCGGATGCGACCGACGCCCCCATCCACCTCGGCATCACCGAGGCTGGTGGGCTGATGTCCGGCACGATCAAGTCTGCGATCGGCCTCGGACAGCTCTTGTGGATGGGCATTGGCGACACCCTGCGCGTAAGCCTTTCCGCCGATCCGGTTGAAGAGGTCAAAGTAGGCTTTGAGATCCTCAAATCCCTCGGCCTGCGTCACCGGGGCGTCAATATCATCTCCTGCCCGAGCTGCGCGCGTCAGGGGTTTGACGTTATCAAAACGGTCGAAACCCTCGAAGAGCGCCTCGAACACATCAAAACCCCCATGAGCCTCTCGATCATCGGCTGCGTTGTGAATGGTCCGGGCGAGGCTTTGATGACCGATGTCGGCTTCACCGGTGGCGGCGCGGGCTCCGGCATGGTGTATCTTGCGGGCAAGGCCAGCCACAAGATGTCCAACGACCAGATGATCGATCACATCGTCGAAGAGGTCGAGAAAAAAGCCGCCGCTCTCGACGCGCAAGCGGCTGAGGACATGAAAGCGGCGGAATAACCCCGCCTTCATCTTCTTGGAAATATCCCGGGGGAGGCCCCGAAGGGGCCGGGGGCAGCGCCCCCGGTACGGGCGCTCAGCTGCGCCCGGCGCGTATGTCCTCCACCATGATCTGCAACTGATCTGCGGGCAGGTAGCCGCGCAGCATCTCGTCTTCCAGAACAAAGGTGGGCGTGCCAGAAATGGACAGCGTCTGCGCCAGGCTGCGCGTGCGCTGGATCTGCTCTGTCACTTTTGCGTCGTTCATCTTGGCGAGGATTGCATCCGCGTCAAGCGACAGCCCCTCCGCCATACGACGCAACGCCACCTCATTGGGCTCGCCCTGAAACGCGATCAGCGTGTCATGCACGCTCTTGTAAGCGTCATCACCAGCCACAAGTTTGGTGGCAATCGCAAACCGGGATGAGAGCACAGACGCCTCGCCGAGGATTGGGAACTCTTTGATGACAAAACGAATATTCTTATCCGCCGCCAAAAGAGCCTCGATTTCGGGCACCGCCTTGCGGCAATAGCCACAGCGGTAATCCATGAATTCAACCAGCGTCACATCGCCTTCGGGGTTGCCGCCCACCCAGGAATAGCCATCGTTCTGGATTTCCTGCAGGTTGGCGCCCACCAGCGCGTCATCGCGCGCGGCCTCGGCCTGTTGCTGCTGTTGTTCGAGGACGTCCACCGCCTCCAGGATCACCTGCGGGTTCTCCAGGAGATAGCTGCGCACGGCATCGCCAAAGGCGGCCTTTTCGCTGTCGGACATGTCGTTGAGGTCAAGCGCCCGCGCTGCCGGAGCAGAGAGAGAGAGCGCGCAGGCCGCGATCAGGGCCATGCGTGTCGGGGCAATCATTTTTGGTTCCTTTTCTCGTCTTGTTCAAAGGCAATTAGAACATCCTGGGCCCGGCGCCAGGCCGGGGACCCTTTGGCCAGAAGGCCGGTTGCGCGTTTGGCATGTGGTCCTGCATCCTTGAGACGCCCCTGAAGCGCATAGCGCTCGGCGGTCACAAGCGCAGCCATGCCGGTCTGATTGGTTTGCGCATAGGCCAGCGACATATCGCGCAAGAGGGTTGCATTGCGAAAATCAAGGCCTCGGGCCTTTTCCATCGTCTTGAGGGCGGCGCGGGGATTGCCCGCTGCCAGCTGCGCGCGCCCGAGGCTTGCGAGGATCAAAGGCTCGTTTGGGGAGAGGCTGGCGGCTGTGCCAAAGGCCGAGACTGCAGCGCCCCAGCGGCGGTTTTCATAGAGGATCTGACCCCAGAGCTCGTGGTAATAGGCGTCCTTCGGGCGTGTGGCCAAAAGCGCCTGCATTTCCTTTTGCGCGCGGGAGAAACTGTTTTGCCGGTGATGCGCCACCGCAAGACGCATGCGTTTGACATCCGCATACCCTTCGGAGGCGACCCGTCGCTTGGTCCAGCTTGGCGCGCGCGTAAAGGCAGAAAGCTTGCCCTGCACCCGCGCCAGCCAATAGGCGGCGGCAGGGTCGGAGGCCGCCGCGGCGCCCGCGCTGGCCACATAGGCTTCTGCGGCGCGCATCCGGTCGCGTGTCAGCGGGTGCGAGCGCATATAAGGATCTTGCGAACCTGTGCTCAGGACCTCTTGGCCAGCAAAAATCCTGTGCAGTTCCACCATGCCCTTGGGATTGACCCCGGCGGCTGTCATGAACCCGATGGCGGAGCGGTCGGCAGAGGCTTCTTCGGCGCGGGTGTGCGACAGGAAATTGCGCAGCGCCGAGGATTGCACCCCAAAGGCCACGCCCGCGCCTGCCTTGCCGCCCCCTGCGGCCGATGCCAGCAGCCCGAGCGCAACCCCAAGGCCTGCGGCCGTGCTCGCAGAGCGCATGTTCTGCACCCGCCGCCCGATGTGGCCATTGGCGATATGGGCCGCTTCATGGGCGATCAGCGCCTGCAGCATCTCTGGGCTCTCGGCCTTCAGGATCAGACCGTAGTTGATAAAGATCGCCCGGTGGTCGATCACGAAGGCATTGAAACTGCTGTCATTCACCACAAGGATGCGCACCCGTCGCGGGCTCAGACCGGCGGCGGTTAGAATGGGGCGCGCAAGCTCCGTCAGCCCGTGTTCGATATCGGCGTCGCGCAGAAGGCGAATGGATTGCGCCTGCGCCGCGATCGGCGCAAAGGCCAGCACGGCGGCAAGACATGCTGCCAGCACCGGCCCACGGCCGCACCCTCTGCCCACCGCTGCGGCCAGAAGACGAAACAGACGTGCGCACGGGATTGACGCCAGAGAGAATACGCGCTCAAAACTCATGGCCGCACCATGGGAGATCAACATGCGAAACTCAAGCCGGTCCAAGGTCGATCCCTTCATTGTGATGGATGTGATGGAGGCCGCCCGCAAGGCGGAAGAGCAGGGCCGTCATATCATCCATATGGAAGTGGGCCAGCCCTCCACGGGCGCGCCCGAGGCCGCACGGCGGGCCCTTGCCGATGCGCTCGAGAGAGATTCCATGGGATATACTGTCGCGCTGGGTTTGCCCGCGCTGCGCAAACGCATCGCCGCGCTTTACGGGGAGTGGTACAACGTCGACCTCAACCCCGAGCGCGTAGTGATCACGCCCGGCTCTTCGGGGGCGTTCATCCTGAGTTTCACCGCGCTTTTTGACAGCGGGGACCGCGTGGGCATCGGCGCGCCGGGCTATCCTTCCTATCGCCAGATCCTGAGCGCCCTGGGCATGCAGCCCGTGGATATCCAGACCGCGCCCGAGCACCGCCTGCAGCCGGTCGCCGCCGACATTCGCGACCAGAACCTTGCCGGTCTCATGGTGGCAAGCCCCGCCAACCCCACCGGGACAATGCTCGACAAACCGGCGCTCTCGGCGCTGATGGAGGCGGCGCAGGCCGAGGGCGCGAGTTTTATTTCCGACGAGATCTACCACGGCATCGAATATGAGGCCAAAGCGGTCACCGCGCTTGAGATTTCGGATGAATGCTATGTCATCAACTCCTTTTCCAAGTATTTCTCGATGACCGGCTGGCGCGTGGGCTGGATGGTGGTTCCCGAGGATCACATCCGCACGGTGGAGCGGATCGCTCAGAACATGTTTATCTGCGCACCCCATGCCAGTCAGGTGGCGGCGCTGGCCGCAATGGATTGCCGCGATGAGCTGGAAGCGAACCTCGCGGTCTATGCCCGGAACCGCGCCCTGATGCTCGAGGGGTTGCCGAAGGCAGGGTTTAGCAAGATCGCACCTCCGGATGGGGCGTTTTATGTCTATGCGGATGTGTCGGACCTCACGCAGGACAGTCGCGCCTTTGCAGCGGAAATTCTCGAAAAAGCCGGGGTGGCGGTCACACCGGGGCTCGATTTTGACCCAGTGCGCGGGGCCACCACGTTGCGATTTTCCTATGCCCGCTCCACCGCCGACATCGAGGAGGGGCTGGCGCGCCTCAGGGCCTTTATGGAGGCGCGGGGCTGATGCGCGCGCTTTTTGCAAAGCTCTGGCTGTGCCTTACGCTGGTCCATCTGGCGTTGCTGCCTGCTGCCGCCGCGGCGCAGGGGTTTTCGGCGCTCGCGCGGGTTTTGCCCGAAGACAGCAGCCTTTGGGACACTGGCGCAGGCGTGGAGCTCGAGCTGGGTCTGAGCCAGGGCGTGCCCTACCGGATCTTTGCGCTCGATGATCCCTATCGTCTGGTGCTCGACTTTCAGGAGGTGGACTGGACCGGGCTTCAGGCCGAGGATTTTGACCGCTCCGAGCTGATCGAACGGACACGTTTTGGGGGCTATGTGCCGGGGTGGTCGCGGATGGTTCTCACCCTCACAGAGCCGATGCAATTGCGCACCGCAGCGATGGACATTGACCCTGAGACCAGCGCGGCGAAGCTGAAACTTGCCCTTGCCCCCATTGATGCCGAGACATTTGCGGCGACTGCTGGGGCGCCCTACGATCCGCGTCTTGATCTTCCGATGCCGGCCGAGCTCAAGCCGCGTGCCCCGCGCGATGACGATGCGCCGCTTGTTGTGATGATCGACCCCGGGCATGGCGGGCTCGACCCCGGAGCCGAGGCCGAAGGCGGGATCGCCGAAAAGGACCTGATGCTGGCCTTTGCCTACGATCTCGGCGAACGGCTGGTGCGCTCAGGGGCCTTTGAGGTGCTACTGACGCGAGAGGGAGACTACTTTGTCTCTCTCGAGCGCCGCATTGCCATGGCGCATCAGCAGGGGGCTGATGTGTTCATTTCGCTTCATGCCGACGCGGTCACAGAAGGCATGGCCCATGGCACCGTGGTCTACACACTGTCTGAATCTGCCTCTGATGTGGCCTCGGCCAAGCTCGCCGAACGTCACGACCGGGCCGACCTGCTGTCTGGCAGTGACCTCAGCGCTGCTGATGATGTGGTTACGGATGTGATGCTGGATCTCGCCCGGCAGGAGACCCACCCGCGCAGCACTGCTTTGGCGCGCTCGGTGATCGAGGCGCTCATGGAGGCGGGAGGGCCGGTCAATCGCCGCCCGCTGCGCTCGGCGGGGTTTTCGGTGCTGAAATCCGCTGACATCCCGTCGATCCTGATCGAGCTGGGCTTCATGTCGAGCCCAAGGGATCTTGAGCTGCTCACGGATCCCGACTGGCAGGCCAAAACCGCGCAAAGCATCCTGAACGGGCTGCTGGTTTGGCGGGAAGAGGACGCCGCGCGGCGCGCATTGGTGCGCCAATAGCGCCCATACCGCCAATAGCGGCAGTCGAACAGCAAACGGCGGGCTAAGCTTGCGCATGAGGCCCCCTGTGAAAAGGGAAGTGCTGCGCCGCGCCAGCCCCTGCACCGCACGAGCCGGTTTGCTGCCTCCAACCCCCATGTGCGCCCTTAGTGATGTCGCGGGTGATGCAAGGGGGGGAGTTCTTCCCCCTAGACCTGCGCGTGTTTCGCTGGTTTTTGCCGGTTTCACCCCCCATATCCCAATCTGAGGATACAGGTGCGCGCGCTTCTGCTAAACTGGGCGCCACCTCCTAACCGGTGGGGCCCTCGGGCTGCCGCCATAACACGTTTTGACCCTTGTCACCTTGCCCCCTATAAGGGCCGCATCGTGCGAGAGAGGCCCACACTGTGATCAGATTCATTCTGTCGATCTTTGGATCCATATTCAGTACCATCACCCTTGGCATCGGGGTGGTAGCCCTGTCCATTGGGGCGATCTTCTGGGTCTACGGCCGCGATCTGCCGAGCCATGAGTCGCTGGCGCAGTATCAGCCGCCCACCATCAGCCGGATCTTTTCGGGCGAGGGACAGCTGATCGACGAATTCGCCAAGGAACGACGCCTGTTCACACCGTCCGAGGAAATCCCGGCGCTGGTCAAACAAGCCTTCATCTCGGCGGAGGACAAGAATTTCTACTCTCACGCGGGCTATGACGCACGCGGTATTCTCGCCGCCGCGGTCGAGGCGGTGAAATCGCGCGGTGAAAACGTGCGCGGGGCCTCGACGATCACCCAGCAGGTGATGAAGAACTTCCTTTTGTCCGGCGACCGTCGCGCCGAGCGCAAGATCAAGGAAATCATCCTCGCCACCCGCCTTGAAGAAACGCTCTCCAAGGACAAGATCCTCGAGCTCTACCTCAATGAGATCTTTCTCGGTCAGAACTCCTATGGGGTGACGGCAGCCGCACAGACCTATTTCAACAAGACCCTCGGCGAGCTGGAGCCGCATGAGGCCGCAACCCTGGCCTCGATGCCCAAAGCGCCCTCGGATTATCACCCGGTGCGGCAGCGCGAACGCCTTCTCAACCGTCGCAACTATGTGCTGCGCGAAATGAAAGAGAACGGCTACATCACCGAAGCCGTCTACGAGGTGGAACGCAACCAGCCGCTGCGCTCGGTTCAGAACGGTGATTTCGACGCCTTCCGCACCGCCTTGCCGCCGCGCGATTATTTCACCGATGAAATCCGCCGACAGTTGTCAGTCGACTTTGGCGAGGGCGAGTTCTTTACCGGTGGTTTCACCATCCGCGCCACCATCGACGAGGAAATGCAGGACGAAGCAGCGCTTGCCATGCGCAAGGGGCTTGAGGAATTTGATCGCAGCACGGGGATCTGGCAGGGTCCGATTGCCGAGATCGACCCCGCGCGCCTTGCATCCGAGGAGAGCTGGCGCGAGGCGCTGAGCGAAGCCGAAGCTGCCCGTGATATCATCACCGAGGATGGCGCCTGGCATCCGGCTGTTGTGCTCAAGGTCGAAGACAATGCGCTCACGGTTGGGGTCGAGGGCTTTGGCGGCACCGGCACCATTCCACGCTCTGACATCAAGTGGATGAAGGGCAACTTCTTCGACAACTTCAAACCCGGCGACGTGATTCACGCCATGGCGATCCGCGAGGGCGAGGCTGTCAAACACTGGTCGGCGCGTCAGGTGCCCGAAGTGCAGGGCGGCTTTGTGGCGATGGATGTGAACTCCGGCCGCGTTCTGGCCATGCAGGGGGGCTTTTCCTACCAGCACTCGGTGTTCAACCGGGCCACGCAGGCGCAACGTCAGCCGGGTTCGAGCTTCAAACCCTTCGTTTATGCGGCGGCGCTCGACAGTGGCTATAGCCCCGCAACCATCGTGATCGACGCCCCGATCGAGATCAACACGCCCCAGGGTGTCTGGCGGCCCAAGAACTCCACCAATAAATTCTATGGCCCCACACCTCTGCGCACCGGCATCGAGATGAGCCGGAACCTGATGACCATCCGTCTGGCGCAGGAGGTGGGCATGCCGGTTGTGGCGGGCTACGCCGAGCGCTTTGGCGTCTATGACAACATGGGCACCTTCCTTGCAAACTCGCTCGGCTCTGAGGAGACGACGCTGTACAAAATGGTGGCTGCCTATGCGATGTTTGCCAACGGGGGCGAGCGTGTCGAACCCACGCTGGTGGACCGTATTCAGGACCGCTTTGGCCGCACCATCTACCGTCACGATGACCGCGATTGCGTTGATTGTAGCGCCACCGAGCTTGAGCAAGGGATCGCGCCCAAGATCGTGACCAACCGCGAACAGGTGATGGACCCGATCACCGCCTATCAGCTCACTTCGATGCTAAAGGGCGTGGTCGATCGCGGCACCGCGTCAAGCGTGATCAACCTGCCGGTGCCCGCAGCGGGCAAGACCGGTACCACCAACGACGCGCGCGATGCGTGGTTTGTGGGCTTCACCTCCAACATCGTGGCGGGCTGCTACTTTGGCTATGACAACCCCCGTCCCATGAAGGGCGGTCGGGGGTACGGCGGCACGCTCTGCGGTCCCGTGTTCCAGCAGTTCATGCAGAAGGCGACCGAGAAATACGGAGGCGGCCCGTTCGACGTGCCCCCGGGTGGTCACTTCATCAAGATCGACCGCTACACTGGCGGACGTCTTCCCAACGAGGCAGGCGGGGCAAATGTGGTCGCCGAGTATTTCCGCGATGGTGAGGAGCCGATCTTTGGTCTCACCTTTGATGGGGGCTTTGGCATGGGGTCGAACCTGCCGCTCTTTGAAGAGGTCACCGAATCCGGCCGTCAGGTCACCACCTCCAGCGGCGGAACCGCCGTCCTCGGCCCAAAGGCGAGCTTCGGCGACGTCAGCTCTGGCGGGCTTTACTGACACAGTCTTACATTTGAGGCGGGCAGGCGGGTGATCCTCGCTTGCCCGCGCTCTTGTAGTGGTCCCGGACGTGCGGTATCACCCATCTTCAAACCAGACTTCAAGGAATGCCCATGCGCGCCGAGATCCAGACCATCGTGGCCGATATCGAAAAATCGCTCGACCTGCTTGCCCAGCGGATGAACTGGGAGACGGCGGAATTCCGGCTTGAGGAATTCAACGCGCGGGTCGAAGATCCCAACCTCTGGGATGACCCTGCAGCGGCGCAAAAGCTGATGCGGGACCGTCAGTCCCTCGTGGACGCAATGGACACCTACAAGAGCATCCGCCAGGACCTTCAGGACAGCGTTGAGCTGATCGAGCTTGGCGAGATGGAAGAGGATGCCGAAGTCGTCAAAGACGCCGAAGACACCCTTAAGGCACTGAAGGAAAAAGCCGCCCAGAAAGAGCTTGAAGCGCTTCTGGACGGTGAAACCGACCCCAATGACGCCTTCCTCGAGATCAAGGCGGGCGCGGGCGGCACCGAGGCCTGCGACTGGGCGTCGATGTTGGCGCGCATGTATGTGCGCTGGGCCGAGAGCCGAGGCTTCAGCGTCGAGCTGCAGGAAGAGCAGGCGGGCGCCGAGGCCGGCATTAAATCCGCCACCTATCAGATCAAGGGTCACAACGCCTATGGCTGGCTGAAGTCCGAGAGCGGCACCCACCGTCTTGTGCGGATTTCGCCCTTTGGCAAAGGCACGCGCGAGACGTCATTTGCCGCCGTGGGCGCCTATCCGGTGATCGATGACAACATCGAAATTGAGGTCAACCCGGCCGATATCCGCATCGACACCTACCGTTCGTCAGGCGCGGGCGGTCAGCACGTCAACACCACCGACTCGGCGGTGCGGATCACTCACGAACCCACGGGCATTGTAGTGACCTCCTCGGAGAAATCGCAGCACCAGAACCGCGACATCGCCATGAAGGCGCTGAAATCGCGGCTCTACCAGCTCGAACTTGATCGCCGCAACGCCGAAGTAAACGCGCTGCACGAGGCAAAGGGCGATGCGGGGTGGGGTAACCAGATCCGATCCTATGTGATGCAGCCCTACCAGATGGTCAAAGACCTGCGCACCAACCATGAGACCGCCGACACCAAAGGCGTGCTGGATGGCGACCTTGATGGGTTCATGGCGGCGACGCTGGCGATGAAGGTTGCCGGCAAAAGCCGCGCCGACGCGCAGGGCGAGGATTAAGCTCCGCGTCCGGCAGTCGCCACAAAGATCATTCGTTGAACAAGGCCCCTGACCGTTTGGTCAGGGGTTTTTTGTCTGGGATTGGGGGCGGGTTTTGGACGTCACCCCGACGCGGATGCGCTAGCGCCCGGAACCCGCGAGGCGTTTGGCCAAGATCAGGCACAGCCCCACCGCAATCAGCAGGAACACCGCCCCAATGATCCAGGCGAGCGAGGTCGTGTAGATCTCAGCAAGGCCTCCAGCCATTAGCAGCCCAACCGCCGCCCCAAGCTGCTGGATCAAAGAGCGCAGCGACAGCATGGTGGAGCGCTGACGGTCCGCCACACACGCGTGCAACAGGCTGCTTGCGGGTGTCTCGCTTGCGCCCAGCAGGACCGCGTAGATCAGAAACATGCAGACAAAACCAGCGACACTGCCTTGGATCGCAAGGACGACCTGCGCAGCCGCAAGACAGGCAAAAAGCGCGGCCAGCACGACCGCAGAGCGCCGCCTGAACAGTCGACTGATCCGGGGCGATATCCCCGCGCCAATGGCGATCGCAAAGAAGTACCCCGCCGTCAGTGCCCCAATGAGGGTGTTGGCATAGTCCGCGTCCAGCATTGGTTTGGCATAGGTCGGCCAGAGCACCTCGACCGGGTTGGTCGCCATCAGGAACAGCGCCAAAGCCGTCAACAGCAGCGAGAGCACCGGATGCTTCAGCGCCAGGGCGCCGGCCTCTGCAATCACCGCAGGCACGCGTACAAAGCCCTGCTGGAGCGCCCGCGCATCTCGTGGGCGCGGTGGCTCAATGATGACGCGAAGCGTGTAGGCAAACACGCCGACCATGACGGCAAAGCTTGCCGCGTAGGACACATCATAAATGCTGATCCCATACCTGATGCCAAGGGTGCCAACGGCGTCCGGCAACAGACCACCCATAACCGCCCCCACGGCAAGCCCCATCGCATTGGCCCATTGCGCCTTGGCCAGTGCGGGCTGCACATCCACGTCGGGGGCATGGGCCCTGAACCCCTCAACAAACCACGCATCAAGCGTGCCAGACCGCAAGGCCCGCCCCACGCCGACAAAGGCGAAGGACATCGCCAGCACAGCAAAATCGCGCGACAGCAGAAACAGGGCCAGCGCCATCAAACTGGCGCCCACAGCCCCGAGAAACACGGGCTTGCGCCCGATACTGTCGGCCAAGCCGCCAAACGGAAGTTCCGTCGTCATGGTCGTCAGCGAGTAGATCCCAAAAAGCAGCGAGATCTGGAACAGGTCCATACCCCGATCCGTAAGCGCAAGCGCAACCACCGCCACCGTGAGCCCCATGGCAAAGCGGTCCAGAAACTGATGGATCTGAAACACGCGAATATGCCGGCGCGCCGCCTCGGGCAGGGTCTCAAAGGTGAATGCAATGTCGTGGGTCATCGCCACAGCATCCGCCGTTGCACCGTCGGGCGCAATGGCGCATTTCATGCGTGGGCGCTCTTGGGTGGTGTCGGGCGCTGTCCTTGATGCGCATGAAAAAGGTGCGGAATTTTAGGGTCTTTTCAGACCGTTATCCGCAGCCTAGGCTGACCGGCAATAAGACCCAGAGGAACTTCAGATCATGCTTTGCGACAGAACGGCCAGCGACATTCTAAAAGACCTCGCCAGAGGCGCGCTCACGGTCGAGGCCCTGATGCAGGCAACGCTCGACCGCATTGGCGAACGCAACCCGGCGCTGAACGCGATTGTTGCCCTTCGCCCGACCGAGGATCTGATGGCAGAGGCCCGCGCCGCGGATGCGGTGCCACGGGCCGAACGCGGCCCGCTCCATGGTCTGCCAATGGCAATCAAGGATCTCTCGAATGCCAAGGGGCTGGTGACATCCCAAGGCTCGCCGATTTTTGCAGGGCAGGTGGCACAAGAGGACGATATCTTTGTGGCGCGGTTGCGGGCGGCAGGGGTGATCGTGATTGGCAAGACAAATACGCCCGAGTTCGGGCTTGGGTCTCACACCTATAATCCTGTCTATGGCGCCACCGGCAATGTGGTGGACCCCAGCCGCTCTGCGGGCGGATCGTCAGGAGGCGCTGCGGTGGCGCTGGCGGCGGGAATGGTGGCGCTCGCGGATGGCTCTGACATGATGGGCTCACTGCGCAACCCGGCCGGATGGAACGAGATCTACGGCTTTCGTCCCACCTGGGGCTGGATCCCTTCCGAGCCCGTGGGCGATGTGTTCCTGCACCCGCTCTCAACCAGTGGACCGATGGCGCGCACGCCAGAGGATCTGGCGCTTCTTCTGGATGTGATGTCCGGCAGTGATCCGCGTTTGCCGCTCGCGCGCGGTGCAGAAACGGTCTCTCCGCTGAAGGCCCCAAAGCCACTGCGGCTGGGCTGGCTTGGCGATTGGGGCGGGGCTTACCCAATGGACGACGGCCTCCTTGAGACCTGTGATGCGGCGCTTCAGACCTTTGTGGAGCAGGGCCACACGGTAGAGCGGATCGCGCCGCCATATCCTGCAGAGAAGATCTGGCAGAGCTGGATCACCCTGCGCTCCTTTGCGGTGGCGGCGGGGCTTCGCGGGTTGAACAACCGGCGCGCGGATCTGAAAGAGGCAGCGCTCTGGGAGTTGGACCGTGGGCTAGGGTTCAGCGCGCAAGAGGTGCAGGAAGCCTCCGATCTGCGCTCGGGCTGGATGCGCGCGGCTGCACGGATGTTTCAGCGCTATGACGCGGTGGTGTTGCCCACTGCGCAATGCTGGCCGTTTCCGATCGACTGGGACTACCCAAAGGAGATCGCCGGCAAACCCCTGGACACCTACCACCGCTGGATGGAGGTGGTGGTGCCCGCAAGCCTGTTGGGACTGCCTGCCTTGGCGGTGCCTGCCGGGCGGGGCGGGGCGGACCACTTGCCCATCGGGCTGCAGATCATCGGCCCGCACGGCAGCGACGGGCAGATCCTCGGGCTTGGGCAGGGATATCACACCGCGCGCGCCGCGCTCTAGCTCCGGCACCCGATCAGATCGCATGTGCATTGCATAGGGAGGCTCTGCAAGACGATGACGCAAACCACAGAAACACCGACCGCGCCTCTTACGCGACCGCTTGGGGTGCCGGACCTCAGACCCGTGAGCGCTGGCACCCTCAGAGACGCGCTCAGGGCAGGCTGGCGGGACTTTTGCGCCAAACCCATCTATGGGCTCATCTTTGCGGGGTTTTATGTGCTCGCAGGCTGGGTCATGGCCTGGGTGACGCTGCAAACGCAGACAAGTTACTGGCTGGTTCTCGCGGCCATCGGCTTTCCGCTGATTGGTCCTTTTGCAGCGGTTGGGCTTTATGAGGTCTCGCATCGGATCGAAGCAGGGCGCAGACTGGACGCCGGGCGGATCTTTGGCGTGATCTTCGAGCAAAGCCGCCGCCAGCTGCCGTCGATCTGCGCCATCATCATCGTTGTATTTCTGTTCTGGTTCTTCCTCGGGCATATGATTTTTGCGCTGTTTCTGGGCCACATGCCGATGGTCAATGTCTCCACCTCGACCGAAGTCTTCCTCACCCCGCAGGGGCTCATGATGCTCGGGGTCGGAACCGTTGTCGGTGCGCTCTTTGCACTCCTGATTTATATGATCACCGTACTCGGGCTGCCGCTTCTGCTGGACCGTGAGATCGACTTTGTCACCGCGATGATCACCAGTTTTACCTATGTGCAGGCGAACCTCCTATGGATGCTTGCCTGGGCCGTGCTGATCGCCACGCTCACCTTTGTCGCGCTTTTGCCGGGGTTTTTCGGGCTCTTGGTGGTGCTGCCCTGGCTGGGGCATTCGAGTTGGCACCTTTACCGGCTCCTGCGCGTAGAGGAGGACCCTACCTGAAGGGTTTGCCGAGCTGCAGAAGCCGCCGGTGAAAGGGGATGATCTCGGGTGCGGTGGTGAAACCGCAGCCTCTTGCGGCCTTGATCGCCGCGCTTACATCGGTCCCGAGGTACTCATAGATCATACGCAGGGCGCGATCCCCGCTCTCGCTCTCACGGATCGTGCGGGTCACATAGCCGGTCCAGAGACTGTTTTCAGCCGCAGACACCCGGGCGAGGTAATTGAAAGAATAGGTCAGCGTATTGCGCCGACTGAGTACAAAGGCCACGCCGTCCTCGTGACAGGTCATGTAACCACGGTATTCGCGTGAGGGGCCATCCGTGGACAGCCCCTGGTATCGCATACCCGCGCGGGGTTCATAGCCGCGCACATAGGTGACACCGTCGATGCGTTTGACGTGAACGATCCCCAGCACATAGCTTTCATCGCTGATAAAACTGCGCCGCGTGAAGCGATAGAAGCCGCTAGGAAAGACCTTTTCGGTGACGCGCATCAGACCCGCGTCGATAAAATCCCGAAGGTAATCGCTCTGCAGGGGGCTGCCATCGGGACGGTCAAGGCTTTCGACCGGCTCCAGCAGGATACGCGCATCCACGTCAAAGAAGCCACAAATCCGGTCAAGCACGTCGGGGCGCGGGAAGCTCTCTCCCGACAGGTAGCGGTTGAACTGGGTGCGGTTGATGCCAAGGCGCCGCGACAGCTCGGAAATGGAGGGGTAGTCTTTGGCAAGTTTGCGCAGATTGTCTCCGAACACTGTTCTTAATTCAGCAGGCGATCTGGAGCGTTTCAACATGTTTGTTCCGAGAAAATGGCGTCATGCCTCATATGGGCATCAATGGCTGACGCGGAATAGGTTCAATAACGGTTGATCTGACGCTGGAGAGTATCAACGCCGACACAAATTGCAATTCCCTATTCCTAACTTTGGGATGTTTGAGAATCCGGTTTTGACGCAGAATAGAGACGGGCAAAAAAACGGGGTCCGCAATGATCGGTGTTGTCGTCTGGGCCGATACCGCAAAGTTAAAAGCGGTAATCTGGTGCGAAGATCAAAGAGATTTGGCCTATTTTATTCAGCGCGAGGAGCACGCGCAGACGGTCGCGCTCAACAAGGGCGACCTGGTAAAGTTTGAGAGCCGCTATGAAAGCGGACTGCGGATGGCAGGCCGGGTGCAGGTGGTCGAACCCTGCGCGGAGCCACATCTGTCGGATGCGTTGCTGGATCAGCCAGCCCCGACTCCAGAGACCGTCACAGAGAGCGAGATCTGCGAAAACGCTCATCAGGGCGCAGAAGTCGCCTGTCTCTCGATCCCCGACCGCATTAAATCGCGCAGCGACGGCCACCGCCCGTCAGCAGAGCGCAAAAGCGCCAAGATCCTGGCCTTCCCGGAACGTTTGCGGGCCTGAGGCATGTAGTGGCACCCGGGTGCCCGAAACATGTTTCAGCGTGCCCTAGATCAAAGCCTCAGCAGTCAAATACGCCCGAGCAAAAAGGGGCCGCCCAGCCCTCCTGACATGTCTCAAGACCGACCCAAAGACAAAAAAGCGCACCCGCAGGTGCGCTTTGGCGTTACTGGCTGGTACTAAGGCGCGTCACTCGCCGCGCAACAGCGCCGCAACCCCGGTACGCGCGATCTTGGTCATGCCAAGCGGGCGCATCAGATCGGCAAAGGCGTCGATCTTGTCGGGCGTGCCGGTGATTTCAAAGATGAAGCTGTTGAGCGTCGTATCCACGACCTTTGCGCGGAAAATATCCGCAAGGCGCATCGCCTCGACGCGCTTTTCGCCTTCGCCGACCACTTTGACGATGGCCAGTTCACGCTCCACAAAGGGGCCGGCCACGGTGAGGTCGGTGACCTCATGTACGGGCACGATGCGACCAAGCTGCGCTTTGATCTGTTCGATCACCTGTGGCGTACCAGTGGTGACCACAGTGATGCGCGACAGATGCCCGGTGTGGTCTACTTCGGCCACGGTGAGGCTGTCGATGTTGTAACCGCGGCCCGAAAACAGCCCGATGACGCGCGCCAGCACGCCAGGTTCGTTTTCCACCAGAACGGTGATCGTATGGCGCTCCTGCGTGTCGGAGAAATTCGGGCGTAGGTTATAGGCGGAGTGCTTGGTAGCACCTTTTTTGATGTGTAGGGCAGACATGTCAGTCCCTTTCCTCGAAATATCGGGGCAAGGCGCGATACGCCTTGCAATCAAACCTCAGATGATCAGACCAGAACCGCGCCGCCGGACTGGATCACGCCCTGCGTTTCAGCCGCGCCCAACAGCATCTCGTTGTGAGCCTTGCCCGAGGGGATCATCGGGAAGCAGTTCTCGTGCTTTTCCACCAGACAGTCAAAGATCACCGGCCCGTCATATTCGATCATCTCCATGATCGCGTCATCCAGATCCTTGGGGTCCGAGCAGATGATGCCCTTGGCGCCAAAGGCTTCGGCGAGTTTGACAAAATCGGGCAGCGCTTCGGACCAGCTGTGCGAGTAGCGCTCACCATGCAAGAGCTCCTGCCACTGGCGCACCATGCCAAGGCGTTCGTTGTTGAGGATGAACTGTTTCACTGGCAGGCGGTACTGGGTCGCAGTGCCCATTTCCTGCATGTTCATCAGCCAAGAGGCCTCGCCCGCGACGTTGATCACCAGCGCATCGGGATGCGCGATCTGCGCGCCGATAGAGGCAGGCGTACCATAGCCCATGGTGCCAAGCCCCCCGGAGGTCATCCAGCGGTTGGGGTCTTCAAAGCCCAGGAACTGTGCTGCCCACATCTGGTGCTGGCCCACTTCGGTGGTGATATAGCGATCCCGACCCTTGGTCAGCGCCTCGAGACGCTCAAGCGCATATTGCGGCTTGATGGTGGTTTCGGACATCTCATAGGTCAGGCATTTCACCGCGCGCCATTCGTCGATCTGGCCCTGCCATTTTGCCAGTGCTTCGGCGTTGGTCTTGCGCCCGCGGCTCTTCCAGACCTTGAGAATGTCCTCAAGCACATGGCCAACGTCCCCGACAATCGGGATGTCCGCCTTGATCACCTTGTTGATCGAGGAGGGGTCGATGTCGATATGGGCCTTGATGGATTTCGGGCTGAAGGCGTCGATGCGACCGGTGATCCGGTCATCAAAGCGCGCGCCGATGTTGATCATCAGGTCGCAGTCATGCATCGCCATATTGGCCTCGTAGAGACCATGCATGCCAAGCATCCCAAGCCACTGCTTGCCCGACGCGGGATAGGCACCGAGACCCATCAGGGTCGAGGTGATCGGAAAGCCGGTGGCCTCCACCAGTTCGCGCAG
Source organism: Ruegeria sp. TM1040 (assembly GCF_000014065.1). Taxonomy (NCBI): domain Bacteria; kingdom Pseudomonadati; phylum Pseudomonadota; class Alphaproteobacteria; order Rhodobacterales; family Roseobacteraceae; genus Ruegeria; species Ruegeria sp. TM1040. Next base: position 933,020 of record NC_008044.1, read on the forward strand.
AAGCTGGCTTGCGGCCGGGCCCGAGTTGATCACGCCGCCGCCGGTATAAAACACCGGGCGTTTGGCGGTCTCCATCGCGGCGACCAGCTCGGTGATTTCTTCCATGTCGCCCTTGACGACCGGCTGGTAATGCGAAGCCGAGGGTTTCTTGGGCTCATAGGTGCCGGTGGCAAACTGCACGTCCTTGGGAATGTCGATCAGCACCGGGCCAGGGCGGCCAGAGGTTGCGACATGGAACCCTTCGTGGATGGTGGAGGCGAGTTTATCGGTGTCCTTCACCAGCCAGTTGTGCTTGGTGCAGGGGCGGGTGATGCCGACGGTGTCGGCCTCCTGAAAGGCGTCAGAGCCGATCATGAAGGTCGGGACCTGCCCGGTGAGAACCACCAGCGGGATCGAGTCCAGCAGCGCATCCGTGAGGCCGGTCACCGCGTTGGTGGCACCGGGGCCAGAGGTCACAAGCACCACGCCGGGTTTGCCGGTCGAGCGCGCATACCCTTCGGCGGCATGCACTGCGCCCTGCTCGTGACGGACCAGAATATGGCGAATGTCATTTTGCTGAAAGATTTCATCGTAAATGGGTAGGACAGCGCCTCCGGGATATCCGAATACCGTGTCCACGCCCTGCTCCTTGAGGGCTTGGACAACCATTTTTGCGCCGGTCATTTCACGTGTCATCTGCTTTGCTCCAGTTCACGACATCGTCTTTCTTTGCGTCAGTCTAACGTCAGTGTGTATCGCATAAAAAAGCCCCCGATTTTGAGGATCGGAGGCGCATGGGTTCGATTATGGTCTACCGTTACCGGCCCATGCGCGTGTGTCCTACAATTACGACTAGCCGAGCCATCGTCGGGGCCTCCATCATGCATTGGAGGCGACATTATGGGGCAGGGCCGGGAGGGTCAACCGCAAAAAGGCGGTTTTTGCGCCTGGTTTTGAATTTATCTTACGCATGGAGGTGGTATTTGGAAATTAATGACAACATCGGGCGTTGAATTTGTAACGGGGCTATGTAACCCCGGGATGCGGAGTGCCCTGAGGGGGTAGCTTTCTAGGGCGAGACTGTGCGGGGCGCCTCCGGCGCGCAGGTTTACCCCGCGCTGCCACGCGGGGCCGGGGCGAGGCGCTGCCTCGCGCTCCGGGATATTTCAGTTAGAAGAAGGGGCGGCGGTCACTGGAGCCCTATCGGGCGGGGCGGGCATGCAGCGCAATGGGGGGGCGGAGAGGCGTGGCTAATGCGAAGGTTTCAGAGCCTCTGGTGCGCTGGGCCCTACGGATCAGATACCGCGGCCGGTGCCTTGCAGGACACCGTGTTCCAGCGCATAGCGGGTGAGCCCCGCGGTCGAAGAGATCCCAAGTTTGCGCTTGATGTTCTTGCGGTGGGTTTCCACCGTGCGCACGGAAATATCGAGCGCTTGCGCCACTTCCTTGTTGGATTTGCCCTGCGCCAGTTCCAAGAGGATCGTCTGCTCGCGCCCTGTGAGCGCTTCACGGCTGGTCTGGGATTGCGGCGAGAGCGACCCGGCGGCGCCGGTGCACAGGTATTGTTCGCCGCGCATCACCGCGTCGATTGCGGTCTTGATTTCTTCGGGCTGGACATCCTTCAGAACATAGCCAACCGCACCGTGGCTGAGGGCGGTGGTGATATATTCCGGGCTGTCGTGCATCGACAGGATCAGCACCCGGATTTCAGGGCAGCGTTCCTGAATGATCTCGGTCGCGCTAAGGCCGCCCACATCAGGCATGTTGAGATCCATCAGGATGACATCCGGCACGAGAGCCTCGGCGCGGGCAATGGCCTCACGCCCGCTTGAAACGGCCCCGACCACTTCGATGTCGCCGTAGCTTTCGAGGATCGACTGGATCCCTTCGGCGACCATCGGGTGGTCATCGACGATCAGAACGCGGATTGGGCCATTCATCTCTTGTCTCCCGATGTTGTCGGTCTGGCGTTCTTCATCAGAGGCCCTCCCTGGCATCTGCTGTGTCCTGCTGGCTGTCAGGGCAGGCGATGCGCTGCAAGCTCGTCGCCCGGCGGGAGCAGGTGGCTCAGGGGCAGGCTGGCGATGATGACTGTGCCACGGTCGCGGCCTGCGCGAAATGACAGAATGCGCAGGGTGCCGTCAAGCTGTTCCATACGCTCTTGCATGTTGCGCAGTCCAATCCCGGAGCGGCTGCGCTCCTCTTCGGTGGGCAGGCCAGAGCCATTGTCTGAGATGCGCATGGTGGCGCCGTTTTCATGGCCGCGCAGATCCATCGTCACCCGCGTGGCACCCGAATGGCGTTCGATATTGGTGAGCGCCTCCTGGGCAATCCGGTAAAGCGCAATCTTGGCCTCCTGATCGAGGCGGTTGCGAAAGACCACAGTAGTGAAATCCGTTTCGATCCCGGTGCGGGCTGCAAAGTCATCCGTCAGCGCCTTGAGCGCGGGGCCAAGCCCGAGATCATCCAGCACGCCGGGGCGCAGATCACGGCTGATGCGGCGTACTTCGGTGATGGCGGTCGCCAGACCTTCGACGCCCTTGTCGAGCGGCGCGGCGGTGGTCTCGAACTCGCCCCGCCCGATGCGCCGCCTGACGGTTTCCAGCGCATAGCGTACCCCGACCAGCAACTGGCTGATCGAATCATGGAGCTCGCGCGCCACCCGCCCGCGCTCTTCTTCCTGGGCATCAAAGACCCGCTGCGTGAGCTCCTTGAGCTTGGCGTCGGCCAGACGCCGCTCGCGGATGTTGAGGAGCATCCCAGAGCCAAACACCGCGATCAACGCCACAAGGGTAATCGCACCTATATAGAGGAATGTGCGACGCACCCGGTTTTCGACCTCCTGACGCGAGCTGGCAATCGAGGCGATCACATCGTCGATAAAAACCCCGGTGCCCACTGCCCATTGCCAGTCTTGAAGCCCGACCACATAGGCGATCATCTGCGCCTCTTCACCGGTGGAGGGCTTTTCCCACATGAAACTGTGCCAGCCGGCACCCTGACGCGCGATGTCGATGAAAGTGTTGACCACCGGCACGCCATTGGCATCCGTCAGTCCCGCCCAGTTGCGGTTGATAAACTCGGTCTGACGCGGGCTGACCAGGTTGGTGCCATCGTAATCATAGACAAAAAAGAACCCGTCCTGGCCGTAGATCATGGCGCTCAGGATCTGGGTGACCTTGCGCTTGGCCTCGGTGTCGTCCGGGGCGGCGGGGCCATAAATATGCATAAAGCCGTTGCGGGCCTGGGTGACGTAGTTGCGCAGTTCGGCCTTCTTGGCCTCGATCAACTGACGCTCCAGCACCTGAATTTCGCGTTCAGCCATGGCGCGGGATTGATAGGCCACCAGGGTCGCGATGCACAGGCAGGCCACGATTAAGGGCAAAGTGGCCAGCAGGGACAGTTTTTGGGCGTAATTCGGGCGGAACATGCGCCGGATCATCGTTTCTGGTTCCTGAAAAGGCCATCGGGAGCGGCGACGGGGCCGTTTCGAATCGTTACGGCACTGAGGTCGAGAATCAAAGCCCTGAAACGGCCGGGCGCAGGCCAAAGGCAAGTGAAGAGTGCCCTGATCCCCCCGTTTGCGGCCCGGATGGCTCAAAAAATCGGCGTTTCTACGTAGTACTTGGTATTCACATGTTTGGTGGTCCGGTTAGGGTGTTGGGACTTTAAGGCGGCCACGGGGACGGGGGATCCCCTAACCCACGGTGGCCACACGTTTTGGGAGGAACCAAAAACATGGATCGCAGATCCTTTCTGAAAACATCCGCAATCGGTGGCTCCGCAGCCGCCGCATCCGCAGCTCTCGCCGCACCGGCCTACGCACAGGGCAATCGCACCCTGACCATGGTCACCACCTGGGGCCGTGGCCTTGCTGGTGTGCATGACTCCGCGCAGCGCGTGGCAGACAGCATCACCGCCATGACCGACGGCGCTCTGACCGTTGACCTCAAAGCCGCTGGCGAACTCGTTGGCGCGTTCGAGGTGTTTGACGCCGTGACCGCGGGTCAGGCCGACATGTACCACGGTGCCGACTATTACTTCGTGGGTCAGCACCCGGGCTATGCGTTCTTCACCGCCGTGCCTTTCGGCATGACCGCGCAGGAACTGGCCAACTGGTACTACCAGGACGGCGGCATGGAGCTCCACGACGAGCTGGGTCAGATCTTTGGTCTGAAGTCCTTCCTCGGCGGCAACACCGGCGCGCAGGCCGGTGGCTGGTTCTCCAAGGAGATCAACAGCCCCGACGACTTCAACGGTCTGAAGTTCCGTATGCCGGGTCTCGGCGGTAAAGCTCTGGGTAAACTGGGCGCATCCGTTCAGAACATCCCCGGCTCCGAAGTGTATCAGGCGCTCTCCTCCGGTGCGATCGACGGCACCGAGTGGATCGGCCCCTGGGCAGACGAGAAAGCGGGCTTCCAGGAAATCACCAAGACCTACTACACCGCTGGCTTCCACGAGCCGGGTGCGGGTCTCTCCGTTGCGACCAACCGCGACGTGTTCGAGAGCCTCACACCGGGTCAGCAGAAGGTGATCGAGATCGCCTCTGCCGAAGCACACCAGTGGAACCTGAGCCAGTTCCTCGCCAACAACGGTGCAGCGCTGCAGCGTCTGCAGGCCGGTGGCGTGAAGGTCATGGAATTCCCCGACTCCGTCTGGGATGCCTTCGGCAAGGCCTCCATGGAAGTGCACCAGGAAAACATGGGCGACGATCTCTACAAGAAGATCTACGACAGCGCCATGGCCTCCATGAAAGCCTCCTCCGGCTGGATCAACCAGTCCTCCGGCACCTATGTGGCACAGCGCGACCGCGTTCTGGGCTAATCCCGGACCTCTCGCTTGAATTGGATCCCCCGCGCCAGATGCGGGGGATCTCTTTTGCACTCGCGGTCCAACGAGCGTCGCCGGAGCCTTCCGCGCAAAGACGTGCCCGACCGCCTGCTTGAACTTCCGGGGGAGCCATGCAGGACGACATGAGTATTTCCTTTTTTGGCGCGATTGGTGGCTTCCTTTGGTGGCTCGCCTCAAACGTATTTGGCGCCTTTTATAACATCGGCTATGCCGTCACCCATCCCGAGCTGTGGCTCGACTGGCTGACATGGGCCGGCACACCAGAGGACAAGGCATCGGTGATGCGCTTTGTCTACTATGGTGGTTCGGTCGAGTTCTTCTTTGTGGTCTTCACCACACTCCTCGTCCTCACGGGGCTCGGCATCTATTACCGTGGCTTCATGTGGGGGATGGTGCGCGGGCTTGAGGGCTTTGCCAACACCTTGGGGCGCTTCTTTGCCTGGGCCGGTCTCTTGATGGTCCTGCAGCAGATCATCATCGTGTTCATGCAGCGCGTCTTTGCCCGCCCCGATATGAGTTTCGGGCTCGGCATCGCGCTGGAAAAGGACATCTCGTGGTTCGCAGAAGAGCTGAAGCTCTATAACGCGCTCGTGGTGTGTTTCTGTGTCACCTACACCTTTGTGCAGGGCGGCCATGTGCGCGTTGACCTGATCTATGCGGGCATCTCGCATCGCGCCAAACGCGTGGTCGACATGGTTGGGTCGCTGATCTTCATGATGCCCATGGCGGTGATCACCTGGATGTACGGATGGTACTTCCTGTGGCGTCACCTGATCGTGCCAAAACCCTCCGCCTCCGACCAACTGGATCGTCTGGTCATGAAAGCGCGCGCCTTGCGCTGGAACGTGGAGACCATCGGCTTCTCGCCCAACGGCTTTAACGGCTATTTCCTCTTCAAGATCCTGCTGGTCGCATTTGCGGGCCTCGTGTTCCTGCATGCGGTGGCGTTCTTCTACCGCTCTCTCCTCGAATATATCGAAGGCGAAGAGTCGGAAGGGAAATACCTCGACAAAGATACGCTTGGCGAAGGCGAAGAAGCCTATGAAGGCGCTCATTAACTAAGGGACAGCACCCATGCTATTCGGACTTGATGGCGTCGAAATCGGCCTAATCATCGTCTTTCTCTGCCTCTTCGGGGGCATTCTCTCGGGCTTTCCGGTGGCCTTTGCCATCGGGGGCGCCGGGGTCATCTCCTTCGGGATCATTGCCGCGCTCGACAGTGCGGGGCTTCTGATTCACCAGGCCATTGACACCTCCAGTCAGGCCTATCGAGATATCGTCAGCTCCGGCGTGAAGCCGGATGTGATTTCCGTATTCCGATACCCGGACTTGCCAAGGATCGCAGAGCCTGTGTTCCCGCAGGGCTGGGAAGTTGCGATGGACCGCAACGTCTCCTTCATCGTGAACCGGATCAACGAGCGGGTTCTGGCCGGCGCCTCCATCGAGACGCTGCTGGCAGTGCTGATGTTCGTTCTGATGGGCATCACGCTTGAACGCTCCAAGATCGCAAACGATCTTCTGACCACCATGGCGCGTGTCTTTGGCCCGCTGCCGGGCGGTCTGGCTGTGTCCATCGTGGTTGTGGGCGCGTTTCTTGCGGCGTCCACCGGGATCGTGGGCGCAACGGTTGTGACCATGGGGCTTCTGGCCCTGCCGACCATGCTGCGCAACAACTACTCGCCGGAACTGGCGACAGGTGTGATTGCAGCCTCGGGGACGCTTGGTCAGATCATTCCGCCCTCGATCGTGATCGTTCTTCTGGGCACGCTCGCAGGGGATCTCTACTCCACCGCGCAGGAAAACCGGGCGCAGGAAGCGGGCTGTACGGATGCGCTGACGTATCTTGGCGAGCCTGCGGTTGTGTCCGTGGGCACATTGTTCCAGGCGGCCTTGTTGCCGGGCATCATGCTTGCGCTTCTCTATGCGCTCTATGCCTTTGGCTACGCGCTCCTTAATCCGCACAAGGCTCCTGCCGTGCAGATGGGTGCTGCCAATGAAGAGCCGATCACCCGCGCAGAAAGCCTCACATGGTTCCTCGGCGTTCCGGCGGCTCTGATCGTTGGCACGGTGCTCTTGAACAGCGTGAACCTCGTGGGCAGCCAGAACATCACCGTTTCGGCCTTCTCTGATGCGGGGCAAACCGCAAGCCTGCGCACCAACGTGGGCCCGGAGTGTCAGGCGGCGATGATTGACCTGCATGGTCAAGAAGCCTGGGATGCCGCCGTGGCTGAGCAGGTCGAGATCGATGCGGCGGGCGGCGTGGCTGAAGCCACCAAGCTTTCTGAAGAAGAGCTGGCCCAGGCGCTGGAGCAGAAGATCGCCAATGCGGCGCCCATCGGCACCGGTATTGCGACCATCATCGTGCTTCTGGGGCTGACGCTGGCCGTGGGCCGGGGCGTGGCGCCGTCGCGTGATGCCAAGCCGTTGATCGTTGGTGCCATTGGTCTGTTGCTGCTGGCGCTGATTGATGTGATCGCGATTGGACCCACCACCTCGGCCTCGGCCACGGTGGCGTGGATGCTGCTGCCTGTCCTGCTTGCGCTTTATGGCTGCAAGGAAGCGGCGGCGCGCTGTGCCCGCAACGATCTGATCCGGGTGGTCTTCCCGCCGCTGGTTCTGATCGTGGCGGTGCTGGGCTCGATCCTGGGTGGGATCACCAACCCGACGCCCGCTGCGGCGCTTGGGGCCGGTGGCGCCATCATGCTCGCGGCCTACCGTCGCCTGAAGGATGAGGGTCAATCCGGCAATATCATCATCTGGGCCACCTTCGCGGTGATCCTGGCGATCCTCACCGGTATGAACTTTGACCTTCGGATCAATCAGGACGTGGTTCCCGCAGAAAGCTACGCGGCATTCTTCTTTGCCTATTCGTGCTATCTGTTTGCGCTCTTTGGCCTGCTCTACGGGATCTGGGTGCTCTTCAAAGGCGGGGTGATGACACCGATCGTGCGGGAAACCGCCAAGGTGACGTCGATGGTCTTTACCATCCTCATCGGCTCGCAGCTGCTGAACCTGGTGGTGATCTCCTTTGGGGGCGAGCACTATATCCAGCAGTTCCTGAAGAGCTTTGACAATGAGCTCACCGTGTTCCTCATCGTGATGCTGGTGCTGTTCATCCTCGGGTTTGTGCTCGACTTCCTGGAGATCATCTACATCGTGATCCCCATTGTCGGCCCGGTGATCTATGGCGGATCTTTTGATCCCAAATGGGTGACGATCATGGTGGCTGTGAACCTGCAGACGTCCTTCCTCACGCCGCCCTTTGGCTTTGCGCTATTCTATCTGCGCGGCGTGGCGCCGAGGGAGGTCACGACTGGCCATATCTACCGTGGTGTGTTGCCCTTCGTGTTGATCCAGGTGCTTGGGCTGGCGATCCTGTGGTTCTTCCCCTCGATCGTGACCATTGTACCGTCGCTGATCCCGAACTGATCGCGCAGAAGGTTCCAAAAGAGAAAAGGCCCCGCCATTGTGTGCGGGGCCTTTTTTAATTGTGCCGAGAGAGAAAGGGGCGCTGCCCCTCTTGGCCTGCAGCCAATTCACCCCGGGATATTTTGAGTTAGAAGAAGGTAGAGAGCGCCCTTGAAGGGCGGTTTGGCCCCGCACACAGGTTGTGCAGATCCGGGACGGCAGGCGTGGTGGCACCTAGGCGAACTGGATCAGGTCCCAGCGATTGCCAAAAGGGTCGCGCCAGACTGCAACGGTACCATATGGCTCAACTCGCGGGGCCTCCTCAAAGAGGACACCGGCGGCGGTCATGGCGCGGTGATCGCGGGCAAAATCATCCGTTGCCAGGAAGAGCCCGACCCGTCCGCCAAACTGGTTGCCGATGGCGGCCTCCTGGGCAGGGCCCTCGGCGCGTGCGAGGATCAGACTGCCCGCAGTGGCGCCCGGCGGCAGAATGCGCACCCAGCGCTTGCGGCCCTGATCCACATCTTCGGCCAGGGTCCAGCCAAGTGTCTGGCAGTAAAACGCAATGGCCGCGTCGTAATCGGGCACCACAAGGGAGACGGCGTGGAGAAATTGCACGCGGTTTACCTTTTTTTGGGGGAGGTACCCTGCGGCAGCTGGATATTGGCCACCTGCTCGGCCACCGGCGCGGTAGAGAGAGGGTGATCCTCGGCGGTAAAGCTTTCGGGGTCCTTCAAGGGAGTCCATTCGCCGCCGAAATAGACTTCAAGGCCGGAGAACTTGGCCTTGTACCCCATCTTCTGACTGCCAGGGACCCAGTAGCCCAGGTAAACATAGGGCAGCCCGGCCTCGCGCGCGATCTCGATGTGATCAAGCACCATGAAGGTGCCGAGCGAGTTCTGCGGCAGGTTGGGCGCATAGAAGGAATAGACCATGCTCAGCCCGTCTTCGAGCACATCGGTGAGTGAAACAGCGGTGAGCGCATTGGTGTCCAAGTCGGTGTATTCCACCACCCGCGTCCGGATCGGGGTTTCCTCGACCATGGCGGCATATTCAAAGACATCCATGTCCGCCATGCCACCGTCGGCGTGGCGCTGGTCGAGATAGTCTCGAAACAGCGCGTATTGATCCTCGGTCGCCCAGGGCGAGGTGGCGCGCCGGTCCAGGTGGCGGTTGCGATTGAGCGTCTTGCGCTGGCTGCGGGTCGGTTTGAAGTCGGCAACGCTGATGCGTGCGGACATGCAGGCCGAGCAGTCGGAACAGGAAGGACGGTAGAGCACATTCTGCGAGCGCCGAAAGCCCTGCTGGCTGAGCGAGTTGTTCAGCTGCTCCACACCGTCGCCCTGCAGCGAGGTGAACAGTTTGCGCTCCATCCGGCCCTCAAGGTAGGGGCAGGGCTGCGGCGCAGTCACATAGAACTGAGGAGCGATCGGTAGAGTGTGGCGCATATGTGAGGTCAGCGGCTCTCGTAAACGTAGGAAGGACCGTCCCTCTTGGACGGCCCGGCATCAGTGTCGTTGAATATGTGATGATAGCGACCGACCCGGTGCTGGCAAGCCTCCTTGTGCAAATTGGATTAACGCGCAAGGGGGGCGGGTGCGGGGCCGCATCAGAGGCTGCGTCAGGCGCGGCGGCGCAGCATTGCGGTGCCCAGCAGATGGTCGCTCAGGCCCTGACCGCGCGCGGTGGTCAGCATCAGCAGGATCGAGATGATCTGCAGAACCGGGACCGCCATAGAGACGGTATAGCCCACGGTATGCAAAAGCGCGCTGCCGCCGTCGAGCCGGGCGCCGGAGTGTTCGCGCAATTCGATCCCACAAAACCGCATGCCCAAGGTGGCCGACCCGTTTGCCAGCGTTGCAACACGATAGACAAACCCCACGGTCAGATAGAGCATCGGCCAGACCAGAAGGCCCAGAAACGCCGTAAAGGGGACGATCACCGCCGCGATGGCAAAGATCAACGCGGTGTCGATCAAAAAGGCAAACAGACGCTTGGCGGTGACGCCGGAGTAAAACTCGGCCTGCAAGTCTGGATCGGGGAGGGCGGTCATTCGGGGCTCCTGAGAGTGGCAGGGTGGGGGGATGCTGCCCGGGGGGAGCCGGGCAGGGAGTGATGGTGTCAGGCTTTGGACGGGCGAGCGCCATCCTGGGGTGCGTCGTCTGCGTCATTGGCCTCGTCGGGGCGCGCGGCGCGCTCATCCATGAACTGATCGAATTCAGCTTTGTCCTTGGCGGCGCGCAGCCGGCCGAGGAAGGCTTCGAAATCGGTCTGCTCTTGTTCAAGCCGCGCCAGAGTGTCGGCTTTGTAGGCGTCGAACGCACCGTTACCACTGCTTTTCATCGCATGAAAGCCACGGTGCATATGGGTCGAACGGCGGCGGCAGGAAGAATTGAACATGCGTTTGCTCCAGATCATGTAGGCGAGGATTGCAAGGCCGACGGGCCAGACGAAGACAAAGCCAAGGACCATTGCGGCGATCCACGCGCCTTTGCCTTTAGAATCGAGCCAGGATTCGCTTCGGGCGAGCCAGCCCTGTTGCGGGGTCGGCGGCAGATTGGTCGAGTAACTGGTCATTCTGGGTCTCCACGGTGCTGGTTGAATGTGAATTCAATTTACATCACCGATATGTGCAACGCTGCCAGTGCCTTCAAGGGCGCATGTAAATGTTTTTCACATTTACTTTGAGGGGCATTGATTTTGAAGGGAAAAACATGTGTGGATGGATGGGGGAGATGGCCGGGAATGTGATAGCGGAAAGAAAACGCCAAAGGCGTCAACCGATTTTGACGAGTGGAGTAGGGTGCGGCCACGCGCCCCAAACCTTGTGTCATCACTACCAACCCTATCTCCGGTAACATACCGCAGCACCGCCAGATCAGATCTGGGCAGACGGGCAACTCTTAATCGCATCACTCGGTCCCCGAAAAGGGAACGTGACCACCCTACAATTCTACCCCAAAACCAGAAGTTGCGAAAGCGCAGAACGAAAATCGCCGTAAACAATTGTTTCACGGACGCTCACGAATTCGTGAGCGTCCAGAGCGACAGTCTGATTAAGGCCCCCGGGCGGGGCGGTCTTATACCGGCGCCGCGCATGCTGAGGTCTGGCCCTGCAGATGCGCTTTTGGCACACGGGCACAAGCGCGCAGGCGGCGTTTTGGGATTGACGCACCGGAGCAGGACACACAGTCTCGCGCCATGTCTCAATCGCTGTCTCATTCGCTCAAACTGCACCGTTGCCCCAGACCCTTTGATCCCGCCATTAGCGCCGAGGTGGTTGCGGAATTTGCGCATCTCTCTCCTGAGTTTCAGGCGCTCCTTGGGGGGACTGCGGGCAGCAGCCCCTATCTCAATACTCTGATCCGCTCCGAGCAGGCGTGGCTCGAGGGGGCGCTTCTGAACCCCGAAGCCGCTCGGGACGCTGAATTCCAAACCTGTCGCGCGGCGCCACCCGATCAGGTGAAATCCATCTTGCGCGCGGGCAAACGCCGGATCGCCCTCTTGTGTGCGCTGTGCGATCTCTCCGGGCATTGGCCGCTCGAAGAGGTCACAGGCACGCTCACCCGGTTTGGTGAACTGGCGGTGGATGTGGCGCTCAAGGCCGAGATTGCGCTCCTGATCAAGCGCAACAAACTGCCCGGCATGGGCGAAGAAGACATCGCCACCGCCGCCGGCATGAGTGTTTTTGCGATGGGCAAGATGGGCGCCTACGAGCTGAATTACAGCTCTGACATTGATCTCATCTGTCTCTTTGACGAGACCCGTTTCGCGCGGGATGATTTTCTGGATGCGCGGCAGGCCATGGTGCGCGCCACCCGCAACATGAGCGCCGCCCTCAATGACCGCACCGCCGAGGGCTATGTCTTTCGCACCGACCTTCGGCTCCGCCCGGACCCTTCGGTAACGCCGGTTGCCTTGGCGATGGCGGCGGCCGAGCACTACTACGAGAGCCTTGGCCGAACCTGGGAGCGCGCCGCCTATATCAAAGCCCGCGCCTGTGCTGGCGACATCGCGGCGGGCGAGGCGTTCCTCAAGACCCTCACTCCGTTTGTATGGCGGCGGCATCTTGATTTTGCTGCCATTGAGGACGCGCATAACATGCGCCTGCGCATTCGTGAAAACAAAGGCACCGGCGGCCCGATCACCGTGCTGGGACACGATATGAAACTCGGGCGCGGGGGCATCCGCGAGATCGAGTTTTTCACCCAGACCCGCCAGCTCATTGCCGGGGGGCGCGACCCGTCGCTCAGGGTGCGGGGCACCGTCGAGGGGTTGGAGGCGCTTGCGGCAGCGGGGTGGATCACCTCCGAGGTGGCCGCAACCCTGGCCGGTCACTACCGCGCCCATCGTGAAATCGAACACCGCATCCAGATGGTGCATGACGCGCAAACTCATCGCATGCCCACCTCGCAAGAGGGGCTGTCGCGGGTGGCCTGCCTCATGGATGTCGAGGCTGAATCCTTTGTGAGCGGGTTGCGCGACCGGCTGTCGGAGGTGCATCGCCTCACCGAGGATTTCTTTGCCCCGGGCAGCAGCGCGAAACCCGCAGAGCCCTTGCCCGAGGCACTCGACCAATCGGTGATCGCGCGTTGGCCCAGCTACCCGGCGCTACGCTCGGATCGTGGTGCGCGGGTGTTTGAACGTCTCAAACCCGAACTCCTGAGCCGTCTCGCCCGCACCGCCAACCCCAAAGAGGCGCTCTTAGCGCTGGATGGGTTTCTGGCCGGGATGCCCGCTGGGGTACAGCTGTTTTCGCTCTTTGAGGCCAATCCGCAGTTGATTGATCTTCTGGTCGACATCGTTGGCACGTCACCAGCGCTGGCCAACCACCTGTCACGCAACGCATCGGTGTTTGACGCGGTGCTGGATGGCGGGTTCTTTGCAGAATGGCCCGGACGCGACTGGCTGATTGCAGACCTGGAACAGGCCCTGGATGGCGAGGGGGATTATGAACGGCAACTGGATCTGACACGGCGCTGGCACCGCGAATGGCATTTTCGCACCGGCGTGCATCACCTGCGCGGGCTGATCGGGGCCGAGACCGCCGGGCAGCAATATGCGGATCTCGCGGATGCGGTGATTACCGCGCTGCTGCCCAAGGTGGCCGCGCAATTTGCCAGCAAACATGGCCCCATGCCTGGACGGGGCTGTGTCATTCTCGGCATGGGCTCCTTGGGCGCGGGGCAGCTCTCGGCCACCTCTGATCTTGATCTCATCATGATCTACGACCCACTCGAGGAAGACAGCTCCGATGGCAAACGCCCGCTGGCGGTGCGCCCTTATTATGCGCGCCTCACGCAGGCCATGGTCACAGCGCTGAGTGCGCCGATGTCCCAAGGTCGGCTCTACGAGGTCGATATGCGCCTGCGCCCGTCGGGCAATCAGGGGCCAGTGGCAACCAGTTGGCAGAGCTTTACCCAGTATCAGGAACATGACGCCTGGGTCTGGGAGCATCTGGCCCTGACCCGCGCCCGGGTGGTGGCAGGCGAAGAGACGCTGGCCCGCGATCTTGAGACCTTCCGCTGCGCCTTCCTCGCAAAACCCCGCAGCCGTCAGGAGGTGCTCTCGGAGGTGATCGAGATGCGCCGAAGGCTGGCCGCGGCCAAAGCCCCCGAGGGGGTGTGGGACGCCAAGACCGGCCCCGGACGCATGCTCGACATCGAACTTATTGCGCAGGCCGGGACGCTTCTGGCCGGGCGGTCCACGCGCGCGGTTGCCGAAGGGCTCAGCGCCGGTGTCGCCAGTGGCTGGTTAAGTGACGCGCAGGCTCAAGGGTTGCGTCGCTCGTATGCGTTATACTGGTCGGTGCAAGGCGCCACGCGGCTGATTGCCGGGAAAGGGTCAGATGGGGCGGTGCGCGGCGAAGGGGGGGCGGCCTTCCTGCTGCGCAGCACCGGGTTTGACGATCTTTCCCTGCTGCAACAGGCGCTGGAAGATGCCTATGCCGAGGCGGCCGCGATCATCGAGGCCGCGCTTGGCCCTGTATCGCAGAACCCTGACGCACAAGAGCCGGAGTCCCAGAGCAACGATGACCAAGATGACACCCCCCTCAGCTGACCGCGCGTCTTTGGATCCCAAGGGCCTGTTTCGCGAAGCCTATCGCATGGACGGGCTGGATGGCGCGCAATGCCGCAGCATCTTTCTGGATTGGGCCCTGTCGACCCCCGTCGATCTGGACACGGAGGCCGCGCTCTCGGAGCTTCTGGCGCACTACGGCGAGGCGTTCCCCGATCACCCGATGACGCAGGTCTTGCGCGATGGTCTGCAAGGGGGAGCGCGCCCCAAGCGACGCGGCGGCTGGCGCTCGCGCGAGCGGGCTCCGTTTGAGGATTAACTCGAACGCGCCGCAGCACCACCCCTGAGCGCCAGACTTGGTTTGGGGGCGCGTGCTGCCCCTCGAGGGCGAGCCGTTCAGGGCCGAAAGGTTAACAACTCCTTAAAAGGTACGGATTGCGCCAGATTTCCGCCCCTTTTACTCGCCACAACGCAGATGTGGACAGCGAGCGCTGCCGGGTATTAGGGAGATCATCGTGCGCCTTACATCTATTGTTTCCGCAGGCCTTCTGGCCCTGACACTGGCCGCCTGTAGCACGCAGGAGCAGCCAAGCCGCAATGCCTTTTCCGAGCCTCTGACCCTGATCGCCCCTGCGATTGCGCCGTTTCCCGAGTGATCTCGGCATCGGTCGCTCCGCCTGCTGTGACCGGAACTTGACCTCGACCTCAGGGAACGGCGTTTTCGCACTTGGGGCAGCGACGGAGACGCGCTATGTGGGGCCATGACAGACGCTTCCCTGACCCCGCCCGCGCGCCCGCGCGTCAAAATGAAACCCAAGTCAAATGCCCGTGCGATCCGCCACGGCTTTCCTTGGGTCTATGCCAACGAACTGGTCACTGACCGGCGCACCAAGAAGCTCGCGCCCGGCAGCCTCGCGGTGCTCGAGGATGAAGCAGGCCGCAGCCTCGGCCTCGTGGCCGTCAATCCCGAGAGCAAGATCATTGCCCGGATGCTCGATCGCAACCCGGAAGCCTTGATTGATGCAGAGTGGTTTGCCGCGCGCCTGTCGCGCGCCGCAGCTCTGCGTGGCCAGCTTTATGACGCGCCTTTCTACCGACTGGTCCATGCCGAGGCCGACGGGCTGCCGGGCGTGGTGATTGACCGCTTTGGCGAGGCCTGCGTTGTGCAGCCCAATGCCGCCTGGGCAGAGGCCCATCTTGAGGCGCTGACACAGGCGCTGGGCGAGGTGACGGGCTGCACGGTGATCCTGAAGAACGCATCGGGCCGCACCCGTGGGCTTGAGGGGC
Source organism: Ruegeria sp. TM1040 (assembly GCF_000014065.1). Classification (NCBI taxonomy): domain Bacteria; kingdom Pseudomonadati; phylum Pseudomonadota; class Alphaproteobacteria; order Rhodobacterales; family Roseobacteraceae; genus Ruegeria; species Ruegeria sp. TM1040. The sequence continues at coordinate 948,563 of NC_008044.1, forward strand.
TTGATGATGAAAACGCGGTGCTCAAAGGTGCCGCACCCGAGGAGCCGGTCCCGGTGGTGATGAATGGTGCCACCTATATGGCGGATCTCACCGGCGGGCAGAAGACCGGCCTGTTTTACGATCAGCGTGACAACCATGCCTTTGCCGCACGTCTGGTAGCGCCGGGGGCCGAAGTCCTCGATGTGTTCTCGCATGTGGGCGGCTTTGGCCTCGCGATGCTGGCGGCGGGCGCGGGGCAGGCGACTTGTGTCGATGGCTCTGCGGCAGCCCTTGATCTTGCGGCAGCGGGCGCTGCGGCCTCCGGCCACGGCGACAGGTTTACCGCCCGTCAAGGCGATGCCTTTGACGTGCTGGCAGCGCTTGGTGCAGAAGGCGCAAAGTTTGACGTGGTGATCTGTGACCCGCCCGCATTTGCGCCCTCAAAACAAGCGCTTGAGGCTGGTTTGCGCGCCTATGAGAGGGTCGCGAAACTGGCCGCGCCCCTGGTAAAGCCCGGCGGCTACCTAGGCTTGTGTTCTTGTTCGCATGCTGCGGATCTGACGCGCTTTCGCAATGCGTCTGCACGCGGGATCGGCAAGGGCGGACGTCGCGGACAGCTCTTGCACACCGGCTATGCGGGGGCGGACCATCCGCAGATGCCGCAGCTGGCCGAGAGCGGCTATCTCAAGGCCGTGTTCTTCCGGCTCGACTGAGGTCTCTGACCGTGAAGCTGCTGCTTGATACCTGCGTGCTCTACCCGACCGTGATGCGCGAGATGCTGCTGGGCGCGGCGCGCGCGGGGCATTTTGTGCCGCTCTGGTCGGCGCGGATTTTGGGCGAGTGGGAGCGCGCGGCAGTGAAGCTCGGCCCCGCCGGCGCGGCGCAGGCCACAGCTGAAATTGCGCTCCTGAAGGCGGCGTGGCCCAAGGCGGAGGTCGCGCCAGCCCCCGGTCTCGAGGCCCGATTGTGGTTGCCGGATCAGCATGACATTCATGTGCTTGCTGCAGCGATTGCAGGCCATGCGGATGGGATCGTCACCGTCAACGCAAAGGATTTCCCCCGCCAGACGCTGGCGGAGGAAGGGCTGACGCGCAGCGCGCCCGATGAGCTCTTGTATGACTTCTGGCTCAAACATCCCGAGGGGATCGAGGCCGTTGGGCAGGCTGTACTTGCGGAGGCCAGAAGGCTCTCGGGTGAGGACTGGCAGATGCGGGCGCTGTTGAAAAAGGCGCGTCTGCCACGGCTTGCCAAGGCTTTGGCCTGACTTGAAAAAAACTGAGGGCAGAGTTCGACCGCGGGCGGAAGCAAAGCGCCCGCCCATGGGGGCGGTCGGGCGCTGCCCGGCCTGTCGTCCGGGCAAAACTGAACTCTAGCTGTTCCCCAGGATCTCTGCCGCGATCTCAAACGAGCGCAGCCGCGCGTCATGGTCATGGATCTGCCCGGTCAGGATCACCTCGTCGGGCTGGTAGGTCTCAATGAGCCGTGCCAGATCTTCGCGCACACTGTCCTTTGCGCCAACCGCCGAAATCGTCAGCGCCTGATTGACCCCGGCAAGAATGTCCGGCGTCAGCACATCTGCGATATTCTCTACCGGGGCAGGCAGCTTGCCCGGGGTGCCAAGGCGCAACCGGGCAAAGGCTTGCTGCATGGTGGTGCGCAGCCGGATGCCCTCTGCATCCGTGGCGGCGGCAAAGACGTTGACCGCCAGCATCGCATGCGGCTTTTGTAGCGTCTTTGAGGGGCGAAACTGGCGGCGATAGACCTCAAAGGCCTGCGAGAGCGCTTGGGGCGCAAAATGCGAGGCAAAGGCATAAGGCAGCCCCAGCATGGCGGCGAGCTGTGCCCCGTAAAGGCTCGACCCCAGCATCCAGACTGGAACCTCGGTGCCCTCACCGGGGATGGCGCGCAGATTGCTCTCTGTGCGGCGGGGGCCGAGATGGGAGATGAGCTCCTGCACGTCCTCGGGGAAGCGATCGCCGGAGTCCTGCAACCCGCGCCGCATCGCCCGCATCGCCGCCATATCCGTGCCCGGTGCGCGCCCAACGCCGAGGTCGATCCGGTCGCCGTGAATTTCTACAAGGGTACCAAAGGCTTCGGCCACCATGTAGGGCGCGTGATTGGGCAGCATGATGCCGCCCGCGCCAACCCGGATGGTCGAGGTTGCCTGTGCAATATGGCCGATCATCACCGCCGTTGCCGCGCTCGCAATGCCGGGCATGTTGTGATGCTCCGCCAGCCAGTAGCGGTGATAGCCCCAGCGTTCGGCGTGTCGGGCGAGGTCGGCGCTATTGGCGAGCGCCTCTGCAGTGGTGGCGCCTTCTGGCACCGGGGCGAGATCGAGGACGGAATAGCGCATAAAACCTTCTCCTTGCGGGAAGGTTTAGGTAAGGGCTCGCGTCAGGCTGCACAAGAGGGGCGTGGAAAAACATCCAAGCTCAGGGCGCTCAGGCCTCGCGCCACTTGTCCTCGAGCCGCTCCAGCGCGGCGATGCGTTCCTCGGTCTTGGGGTGACTCATGAGCCATGCGGGGGCCATCCCGGCCCGAGAATTCGTGAGCTCTTCGAGTTTGCGAAACAGGTCTTTCTGCGGCTCGACACCGATACCGGCCTTGGTCAGCAGGGCGGCCGCATATTCGTCGGCCTCATATTCATCCCCCCGCGACAGGCGCGCGGCCAGAAGGTTGGTGAGAACCCCCGCGATCCATGGTCCGACAAAGGGAATATAGCGCCCGATGACCATCATCAGCACCGTGCGCAGCGCGTTCTGGCCGGAGAAATCGATCATCCGTTTCTTGGCATGTCCAAGCGCCACGTGACCAAGCTCATGGGCGATCACGCTCGCCAATTCGGCATCGGTGACCTCGCCGGACTGGAATTTGCGATAAAAGCCACGGGTGATGAAAATCCGCCCGTCGGGCGCGGCAAGGCCATTCACCGGGTCGATCTCATAGATGTAGACCGGGATGCGCGGCAGCTCGAGCGCGGCCGCAAGCCGGTCGGTCATGCGTTTCAGATGCGGGTCCGCAAGCTCTGTAGAGCGGGCGCTCAATTCGCGGTGGGTGCGCCAGACGGAGAGGCGATACATCACCAGCCCGTAAATCACCGCAAGAAGGATCGGAGTCAGTCTCAGCATCTCTTTGATATGGGCGGGTTGACGGCGCAGGACAAGCGGATTGCGTAAATTCCTGAGGCGGGAGAGCTGTAAACAGACGCACGGTGGGAATGCGTTTCAGGGGGGGGAGACTTCAATGGACTTTGGGGCTGGCCGGTGGCGGCTGGTGTCGGGGAGCCTTGTGACACGGGTGGCAGAACGCGCGCCGCGGCTTTAGGTCCGTAAGGCTGACCTAATGTTTCGCATGCGAAACACTGGGGCAGGAGGGCTGATACTTTTTGTTGGGGCAGGCCGCAGGTCGCCCCCCAGATCCGGGTTGCCTACGCGGAGAACGGTTACATTACAGCATGTTAACCGAAGACTAGCGGGTGAGCTCCCGCATGCCGCGCTCCAGCCCGTCGAGCGTCATCGGCACCATGCGATCCTCAAAGATCTCGCGGATCATCTGGATCGAATGGGTATAGCCCCAGTATTTCTCGGGCACCGGGTTGATCCAGAGATGTGAATTCCATTGGTCGCGCGCGCGCTCCAGCCAGACCTGACCGGCCTCTTTGTTCCAATGTTCATTGGCACCGCCCGGATAGGAGATCTCGTAGGGCGACATCGACGCATCGCCCACAAAGATGCACTTGTAATCCGGTCCATAGGTGCGCAGCACCTCATGGGTCGGGGTCTGCGCGTCCCAGCGGCGGCGATTGTCACGCCAGACGCCTTCATAGAGGCAGTTGTGGAAGTAGTAGTACTCCAGATGTTTGAACTCGCTGCGGGCGGCGGAGAACAGCTCTTCGACGAGCTTGATATGCGGGTCCATCGACCCGCCCACATCGAGAAACAGCAACACCTTGGCGGCGTTGTGGCGCTCGGGGCGGGTTTTCACGTCGAGATAGCCGTTTTCGGCGGTTGCGCGAATGGTGCCGTCCAGGTCGAGCTCTTCTTGTGCGCCCTCGCGCACCCAGCGGCGCAGGCGCTTCAGCGCAACCTTGATATTGCGGGTGCCCAATTCAACATCGCCATCGAGGTTCTTGAACTCGCGCTTGTCCCAGACCTTGACCGCGCGCTGATGGCGGCTCTCTTTCTGGCCGATGCGCACGCCTTCGGGGTTGTAGCCATAGGCGCCAAAGGGAGAGGTGCCGGCGGTGCCGATCCATTTGTTCCCCCCCTGATGGCGGCCTTCTTGCTCCTTCAGGCGCTCCTTGAGTGTCTCCATCAGCTTGTCAAAACCGCCCAGAGCCTCAATCTCGGCGCGTTCTTCAGGCGAGAGATGTTTCTCCGCCATCTTGCGCAGCCACTCTTCGGGAATGTCCACGGCGTCCATCACAGCAGAGGCGGGGATCTGGTCGAGGCCTTCAAAGGTGGCGGCAAAGGCGCGGTCGAATTTGTCGAGGTTGCGCTCGTCTTTGACCATGACGGCGCGCGCGAGGTAGTAGAACGCCTCCACGTCATAGGTGACGAGACCCGCCTTCAGCCCTTCGAGAAAGGCGAGATATTCGCGCAAGGAGACCGGCACGGCGGCGTTGCGCAGGTTCTCGAAGAAGGGTTGAAACATGGGGGCTCCGTCGGTTTGGGGCAGGTCAGCGTCAGATCATCATGCGGTGGGTGACGATGGTGGCGAACAGGCCGAGAATACCAAAGATCATGCCGTAGACAGCCCCGTATTGCAGCATATCGGCAAGATTGCCGCCACGTTTACGGGCCTTATAGGCGCCAAGGGCAGCACCAACGAGCAGGGCGAGGATGACGATCATGTAACACAGGTCCAAAATTCGGGGTGTCCGGGTCTGCGATAGGCGACACGAACGACCGGTGGGGCTTTGGCGTGGATATAGCCCGGCTTTGGCGCAGGTGCAAAGGTCAGCGACGCCGGGAAGGACCGGCTGCGGCAACCTCACGCGGCGTCATCGCGATGACCGCGCCCGGACCATTGCCATAGAGTGCCCATCCGGCACTCTCTGCGCGCAGGGCGGTCGCGCGGCGACGGTCGCCGCGGCTCTCGGCGATATGCGCCTTCAGGGTCAAAAGCGTGGCCATCAGGGCGGCGTTCTGGCTGGTTTGCGCAGCGCCATAGGCGGTATCGATCAACTGTTCGGCGCGCGCGATATTGCCCGCGCGCAGCGCATAGGCAGCAAGGCGGGACTGGTTGAGGGCGCGATGCGGCGCGGTGTCCGGCCCGGTGCCGAGGTAATTGAGCGCGGTGCGAAAATGCGCTTCGGCCTGCTCGGGGGCAGATGTTTCCAGCGTCCGCCCGATCAGGAAATGCCCAAAGGCGCGGCGGTGATCCTGCCAGCCCTGCGCCTCGGCGATATGGGCAGCCGTATGGGCGGCGCGCACGCGCTGGGCGCGTGTTGCGGAGCCACCGAGCGCAGTCTCGACCGCCGAAGTCCAGGCGCTGGGGGTCTGGGGCAGCGGGGCTGGGGCGCGGCGGGCGCCGGCAGGGTTGAGCCGCGAAAGGATCGCGGGCAGGCGCGCGGCGACCTCTTCGCGAGTCATGCCGGTTTTGAGGGAGGGGTCGTAGGTTGCGCGCAGCATCAGCATGTCAAAGCCGGTCAGCACCGCATGTACATTGTCGTCGTTAAAGACCGAATCTCGCAGGCGATAGAGGTCATTGAGCGGCCCCAGCGCCTGCGCCAGTTCCTCGTGCAGGCAGTCGCGCAGCTCTTGCGGGTTCACATCATTGGGCACAAAGATCGCCAGCCGCTCGCGGTTGCGCAGGTTTTTCCAGTCGGTTTGCGGCAGGCGGCGCGCGCGGCGGTATTCCTCGATCGAGCTGACATTTGGTACCACGAAACAGGCGGCATGCGGCAAAAGACGTTGAATGCGCGCGCGGCTCACGGCCTCGATGGTCACGGAGGCGGGCACCTCGCCTTGCGTGCGCAGGCGGACGTTGATCCCGGCCTCGCGGCGCAGGCGCGTCAGCAGTGCCTCAAGATCCATGCGCAGCGTGGCGGGGGCGGTGCCGGTGACCGCGACGCTCACCGGGCCTTCGAAACGGGTGAAGACCGGCATGGTGGTGCCGCCCTCAAGACGAAAATGCAGATCGAGAAAATCCCGCGCCATATCCGCATTGGAGCGCAGCGGCGGCGAAGCCGCGCGGGTGGCAAAGGTGCGGATGGGGGGCAGGTCCATCGCCAGTGAGGCCGACGCGCGCGAGGGCGGCGTCTCGGCGGGGGTGCAGGCCAGCAGGAGCGCGCAGCCCAGAAAAACCGTCTTGAGGCGCAGCGCCCGGAGCGAAGGCAAGACGCGTTCGAGCGCGCCCCAGGGGGAAGAAAAGGTCACATGCACGTCTCTGGTCCGCCTTGGCAAGATCCGGGATCATCTCCCGGCCAAGACACCCAGTATGAACATGATTTGGGCAAAAATTTGAAGTCGGGTCCGATTTTGATGGCAGATAGGGCCGGTGTGCAGCCGGCCCGCATCAGATCATCATCAGCGCCCACGTCGCGCCATAAAGGCGAGGCGTTCAAACAAATGCACATCCTGTTCGTTCTTGAGCAAGGCACCGTGCAGTTTTGGCAGCGCATTTGCTCCGTCGCGTTTCAGATCCTCGGGGCTCAGGTCTTCGGCCAACAGGAGTTTCAGCCAGTCGATCACCTCCGAGGTGGAGGGTTTTTTCTTGAGCCCCTGTGTGTCGCGGATTTCGTAGAATTGCGTGAGCGCCGCCGACAAGAGGTCGGGTTTGATGTCGGGGTGATGCACTTCGACGATTTTCTTCATCGTCTCGGCATCGGGGAAGCGGATGTAATGGAAGAAACAGCGCCGCAAAAACGCGTCGGGCAGCTCTTTTTCGTTATTGGAGGTGATGATCATCACGGGGCGATGTTTGGCGCGGATGGTTTCGCCGGTCTCGTAGACGTGAAACTCCATCTTATCGAGTTCCTGCAAGAGATCGTTGGGAAACTCGATATCGGCCTTGTCGATTTCATCAATCAGGAGCACGACTTTCTCGTCGGCCTCAAAGGCCTCCCAGAGCTTGCCTTTCTTGATGTAGTTCTTGACGTCATGCACGCGCTCTTCGCCGAGCTGGCTGTCACGCAGACGTGACACCGCATCGTATTCATAGAGCCCCTGCTGCGCGCGGGTGGTGGATTTGACGTTCCACTCGATCATGCGCAACCCAAGGGCGTCTGCCACCTGTTTGGCGAGCTCGGTCTTGCCGGTGCCCGGCTCGCCCTTGACCAGCAAGGGGCGCTCCAGAGTGACCGCAGCATTCACTGCAACTTTCAGGTCTTCGGTTGCCACATAGTCCTTAGTGCCCTGAAATAACATGAACTCTCCCTCCGGTTGCGCCTTAGTATTGCCGAATTGGCATGTCAGGCTCCGGTATAAGCACAGCGAGTGACTATTGTGTAGTGACATTCGCGGCACTTGGGATTAAACGCTGCGGCATGGGGGAGCCAGAATGCTTGGAAAATTTGAAGAGACCAAGATGATGGGCCAGACCGAAGGAGCCGAAATGAAGCAGGACGTGTTTCTGCCGGAGGACTATCGCCCGGCCGAAGACGAGCCGTTTATGAATGAACGGCAAATGGAGTATTTTCGACGCAAGTTGTTGAATTGGAAAGCCGAGCTTTTGGATGAAAGCCGGGATACCATCGAGGGCCTGCAGGAAAATACGCGCAACATTCCCGATGTGGCAGATCGTGCCAGCGAAGAGACCGACCGGGCCCTGGAGCTGCGGACGCGCGACCGTCAGCGCAAGCTGGTGGCCAAGATCGACGCTGCGATCCGCCGGATCGACGAAGGGGAATATGGCTATTGTGACGTGACCGGAGAGCCGATCTCCCTGAAGCGTCTCGATGCCCGACCGATCGCCACCATGAGCCTTGAGGCCCAGGAGCGGCACGAGCGGCGCGAGAAGGTCCATCGCGACGACTAATTTCAGTCATCCACAAGATTATAAAGCGCCGGGTCTTTTGATCCGGCGCTTTTTTGTTATGAGCTAGTTAACGGGGTTCGGGCATTGGGCGCATGAAGTTAGATAAACTCAGAGTAACGGTCGTTGGCGCCGGGATTGGCGGTCTGGCTGCGGCCTACCTGTTGCAACGCGCGGGCGCGCAGGTGACGGTGCTGGAGCAGGCCGAGGAAATCTCCGAGGTTGGCGCGGGCCTGCAGGTGACGCCCAACGGGGTGGCCGTGATGCGCGCGATGGGGCTCGCAGATGACCTGGCCTGGTGTGCGCAGCGTGCCCGTGCCGTGGTTCTGCGCCATCACCGTGAAGGGCGCGAGGTACTGCGGCTCGATCTTGATCAATACGCCCATGACCTGCGCTATTACTTTGTGCATCGTGCGGATCTCATCACCCTCCTGGCGGATGCGGTGCGCCGGTCAGGTGTTCAAGTGCGTCTGCTGCAAAAAGTGAACGCCGTGGTGCCGGGCGCACGTCCCAAGGTGCAACTGGCCAATGGCGATACCTGCTGCGCCGATCTGGTGGTCGGGGCCGATGGGCTGCATTCGCGTGTGCGACCTGCGCTCAATTCCGTGGCAGCGCCAAAATTCACGGGTCAGGTGGCCTGGCGGGCAACAATCCCCAACCGGCTGGATCTGGCCGCAGAGGCGCAGGTCTTTATGGGGCCTGGGCGGCATCTGGTGGCCTATCCGCTCAAGGATGGCTCCTTGGTCAATCTTGTCGCGGCACAGGAGCGGCGACAATGGGCAGAAGAAAGCTGGAGCCACGGAGACGATCCCGAGAACCTGCGTCGGGCGTTTTCCATGTTTGGTGGCGCTGCAGCAGAGCTGCTTGCGGATGTGCGTGACGTCAAGCTCTGGGGGCTGTTTCGTCATCCGGTGGCGCAAAGCTGGGGCCGCGACGGTGTGGCCTTGCTGGGGGATGCGGCGCATCCGACGCTGCCCTTTATGGCGCAGGGGGCCAATATGGCGCTCGAGGATGCCTACGCCCTGGTGCAGAGCCTTTTGGGGGCAGAGGGTTTTGAGGCGGGGCTTTCGGCCTATCAGGCGCGCCGGCACCAGCGGGTGTCAAAGGTGGTTGAGGCGGCAAATGGCAATGCGTGGAAATACCATCTGCGTTCCCCGCTGAGCTGGCCAGCGCATCAGATCCTGCGAGTAGCCGGGGCGCTGGCACCACAACGGATGGTCAGCCAGTTCGATTGGATCTATCGCCACGACGAGACGGCGGTTTGAGCGGGTGATCCTGAGCGGTCGAGTTTGACCGGGTTCGGTAAGTCCCTGATAGTTATTTTTTAATGTGCATGTCCATGTATGAGGTGTTTCGCTTTGGGCTTTGCCCAAAGCGACCCGCGCCGCGCAGGCACGCCTGCGCGGCGCTTGGCCCAATGGGAGCGCGCGCATCTTGATGCGGGCAGGGACGGGCGGGAGTTCATCCAGCAGGAAGACGCGGGCGCGCGTGCACGGCGCGGTCGTGCCGGTGCGACAGGGCGCATCGCCTGACGACCTGTCAGGCCGCCTGCGGCGCAGCTCAGGGTTCAGAGATCGAGATCCACCCAGATTGGGACATGATCGGAGGGTTTCTCGCGCCCGCGAATATCCTTGTCGATCTGGCAGTCCCGCAGCAGGTCTGCCGCCTGCGGTGTAAGCAGGAAATGGTCGATGCGGATGCCATCGTCCCGGTTCCATGCACCCGCCTGGTAGTCCCAGAACGTATAGTGCCCCGGGCCGCGTGTGCGCGTACGAAACGCTTCGGTGAAGCCAAGGTTCACAATGCGCTGGAAGGCGGCGCGGCTCTCTGGGCGGTGCAGTGCATCCTCCCGCCAGGCTTCGGGGCGCTTGGCATCTTCGGCCTGCGGGATGATGTTGTAATCCCCCGCCATCAGCGCAGGCATCTCTTCTGCCATCAACTCCGCGGCGCGCGCCTTCAGGCGTTCCATCCAACCGAGTTTATAGGCGTATTTGCCACCCTCAACCGGCGTGCCGTCGTCGTTCAGTTCGACCGGGTTGCCATTGGGCAGGTAGAGACCACAGATCCGGAGCGCTTGTTTGCCCACCACCGTGGCTTCAATCCAGCGCGCCTGCTCGTCGCTCTCGTCCCCGGGCAGGCCCCGGCGCACATCCTCAAGCGGCAGTTTCGACAGGATCGCCACACCATTGAAGCTTTTCTGGCCGTGGGTTTCCACGTTGTAGCCGCGCTCTTCGAAGAGCTCGCGCGGGAACGCCTCATCCACCGATTTGATTTCCTGCAGCACTGCCACATCGGGCTGGGCCTCGTCGAGCCAGTCGGTCAGGGCGTTCACACGGGCCTTGATGCCGTTGATGTTGAAACTGGCGATCTTCATGGCGGTCTCCGTTCTGTGCGTCCACCTGTCTATCGCCGAATTCGCCCGCTCCCGCAAGCAACAGGGCATGTGTTGCACGTCATCCACGAGGCGCAGTGTTCCGACCAGCGCCCTCCGGAAAAAAGGGTCCGAACGCTTGCGACTCGCTTGATGGATCAGGGTGCGGGTCGAGGCGAAGAATCAGCGTAGAGATCCGCCTCCAGACCCCGGCGCCGCAAGTTTTCCTGTGCAACCAAGGGTATACATCATTTCGCTTTGCAATACTGCGCGTGTGAATAAACCTGTGCAAATATTGTGGGTAACTGAAATTGCATTTTTGAATCAATTAGATGTTAATAAAAATTAATGAAGAGTGAATGCGTTTTTATCCGCATGGTGTTGGAATTCTCTTGTTTTATTTTTTTCAGGTGGCAGGTTTTGGGTGTCTATTACTTTGAATGAAGGAGAAGTCCCGTGAGCGCTCTGAAGAAAACCGTTGCCGATATTGCAGAAAATACAGGTGCATTTGCCGGTGAAAGCGTGGGTCTCGTCAGCTCCACCTGTTTCGATCAAAAGCACGCAGGTGCTCAGATATCGCTTTACAGTTCCACATGTATTTCCGAAGCCGCCACCGATGCGCTGGTAGGGGATGCAACCCATATGGTCTCTTCGACCTGCATTGAGAGCTGAGTTTTACTCCGTCTCGATTGAAATGCGTTTCGGTGACCCAATTGTGTTGGGTTGCCGAAGATCAATTTAATGATCTTGAGGTCTATTCATGGGGCAGGTGCTTTCATTTCGCAATGCGCAAGAGAAAAAAATCCGTGAAGGAGCGCCTTTTCTTTTGAATTCATTTGGCTCTTTTCGCAAAGATCCACTGGATGTTTTGTGGATGAAGGAAAATGCAGAGCTGCTCAATGTGTTGGAAACCACAGGTTGCACTTTAAATGAGGGTGCATTGGAGCCGCTTTTGCCATTTTACGAAGGCAGCCTGCGGCACCTGAATTTCTTCCGCCAGTATTATCGTTTCATCCTGTCGATCTGCCTCGATCTGGAGGATCTCGGGGTGCCGGGTCAACGAGCCGAGATCATGTCCGATTGGATCATGCGTCAAGACGTGGCGGCGGCTGAACTTTCGGATTTGCAGCGGGCCGAGGCGCGACGCCTTTTGGCGCGGCGCGGGTTCGAATTGCCCGACGTCGAAGGGCTGGATGACCGGCTGCGGGCCTTTATGCAGCGCTCTGGCGGATTTGCGGTGCCCAATCGCAAGGCTGCCTATGAGTTGACCCATATTGTCTTTTACCTCACCGAATACGGTCGCGCGCCCCTCGAACTGGAAGAAACAGAGCGTCAAAGCCTGTTGTTTGCCGGGTTGATCGCCTTTCTCGATCAGGATGCGGATCTTCTAGCGGAAATCTGCATCGCGCTTCGTTTCTGCAATGAGGCCCCTCCACAGGAATGGAGCCGTTGGCTGGAGCAACACACAGGGAAATTTACCCTGCGCGCGGCGCCCGGACGAGTGGGGCAGGACGACTACCATCCCTACCTTATGTGCAATTGGTTTCAACTTCTGGTTGGACGGACTGGGTTTTCTGAGGCACAGTGCGAGGGTTCAGTTGTGATTGAAGGGCCGGGGCGTCCCGGCGCGTTACGAGGCATGTCGATGGCACTCTATACCCTGCTTGATCAGGCGCCCGGGACCTGGGCGCGGGTGCGCGCGCCTCTATTGCAGTCGCTCAGTTCCGAAGAGGGGGAGGTTCTGCGCCGCGCTGAGGAAAGCACGCCCTTGTTCGAGCCCTTTTTCGAGACATTTTCGCGCTTTGGCCAGGTGAGTAGCGCATGAGCCCTGTCGCCACAGGGGTCCTGGCCGTCTTGCTCTATACGGGGCTGATCGCGGCGGCGGATGGGATCGTGAAACTGATGGCTGGGGGATTTGCTCCGGCGCAGCTTTTTGCTTTGTCGGGTCTTTTGGTGGCGGGGTTCTGTGTTATCGCGGGGCGGCTGCAGGGGCATCCTGACGGTCTGCGCACCAACTGCAAACGGGCGATGTTGCTGCGATCGGGCGCAACTGTGCTGTCCTGCACTTCCTTCTTTTTTGCGTTTCGCTATCTGGCATTGGCCGAGGTGTTTGTCTTTATCGCGCTGATGCCGCTGATGGCGGCGATGATGTCGGGGCTGATCCTCAAGGAGCGCATCCGCCCCGTTGTCTGGCTGGCGCTGAGCCTTGGGGTGATCGGCATTCTGGTGATGCGTCCCACGGTGCAGGTCGGAGGGGCTCTTGGGTCGGCGCTGGCGTTGAGCGGGGTTGGGTTTGGGACGCTGTCGATCATCATGGCGCGCTACATCAGCCGATACGAGAGCAACGTGCTGGCGCAGGTCTTCTATCCGAACCTGACGCTTGGGCTGGTGATGCTCTGTGTGTTGCCACTGGTCTGGCGACCGATGACGGCAGCTGATCTGGCGCTGGTCGGGGCCTATGCGGTCCTGCTGTTTGGGGCGCGTTGGCTGTTGGTATTAGCGCTGCGGCAGCTGCCGGCCTATACGGTGACACCGCTTCTCAATCTGCAATTTGTCTGGATGGCGCTGATCGGATTGATGTTCTTTGGTGAAGTGCCATTTGTATCAACCTATTTGGGCATGGCGGTTGTTGCGGCATCGGGTCTCTTTTTGGTCTGGGATCAGGCTCAAACTCAAACACCCGTCCGCACTGAGGCGCCTATGGCGACGATTGCCTCGGACAAATATCGTCGTGGGAACAGGGCGCCTGCACGCGGCGTTCGGCGCAATGACCGGCGCAGTGGCGCTTGGCGCACGCGGCGCCGGGTGCAGTCCGGCCGCTAAGTGCGTCGCGCGCGCGAGTGATGTGCGAGATTGTGTGCGCTGGCCGGGGGGGGCAGCGCGTAACTTCAATTCTTCGTAGGTCCGATGCCCAAGAGGGAACGCGCCCTGGGAGACATCAGACTCAAGATTCAGGCTGAGCGATCACATCAAGCACCCGCGAACGGGTTCGGGATGAACGCACGCCGAACGGGGGTCACATGGAAAACGAGGTGCCGCAGCCACAGCTGGAGGTGGCATTGGGGTTTTCGATCGTAAAGCGCGCGCCGATCAGCTCTTCGGTGAAGTCGATCACGGCATTCTCGAGAAACGGCAGCGAGATTTCATCGACCACGACTTTCTGGCCTTTGCCCTCAAGCACCAGGTCGTCGGATTTGGGCGTGTCGAGCGCAATCTCATATTGAAAGCCCGAGCAACCGCCGCCTTCGACCGCGATGCGCAGGGCCTGGCCTTGATCTGCAGCGCCGATTTCGGCGAGCCGGTCAAAGGCGCGATCCGTCACTTTTGGGGGCAGTTGCATGTTGGTTTTCTCCGATGGCGTGTTGCAGCGTCAGTGCAAATATAGAAAGGTGCGCGCGAGGCGACAAGATTTGCCGGAGAAAAGAAACACATGTACGCGCCCTATGCCACCATGCCCGACCGTTCGCGCGGGCGGGCTGTTCCCGAAGAAGAGAGCAGTTTTCGGTCTCCCTTTCAGCGCGATAGGGACCGGATCATCCATGCCAGCGCCTTTCGGCGCCTGAAGCACAAGACGCAAGTGTTTGTGGAGCATGAGGGCGACAATTATCGCACCCGGCTTACCCACTCCATCGAAGTAGGACAGGTGGCGCGCACCATTGCAGGCGCGCTGGGGCTCAATCAGGAGCTCACCGAGGCCGTCGCGCTGGCGCATGATCTTGGTCATACGCCCTTTGGCCACACCGGCGAGGACGCGCTGCATGAGATGATGGCGCCCTATGGCGGATTTGACCACAACGCGCAGGCCATTCGCATCGTGACGGCGCTGGAGCGTCACTATGCAGAGTTTGATGGTCTGAACCTCACCTGGGAGACGCTGGAGGCGATTGCCAAGCACAATGGCCCGGTTGTGGGGGAGCTGCCCTGGGCCTTGGCGGCCTGCAACCGGGGCATCGATCTGGAGCTGCACACCCACGCCAGCGCCGAGGCGCAGGTGGCGGCCCTGGCGGATGACATCGCCTACAATCACCACGATCTGCACGACGGTTTGCGGGCCGGGCTTTTCACGGATGACGATGTGTGCAGCTTGTCGATCATCGCGCCCGCTTACGCGGAGGTGGATGAGATCTATCCGGGGCTGGATCATAATCGCCGTCGCCACGAGGCGCTGCGGCGGTTCTTTGGGGTTATGGTCAGTGATGTGATCGAGACCTCGCGGCGTAAGATTGCGGCCTCTGGTGCGCAGTCGGTGGAGGAGATCCGGGCGCTGGATCATGCGGTTGTGACCTTTTCGGATGAGATCTGGACCCAGCTCAGAGAGCTGCGGGCCTTCATGTTCACCCGCATGTACCGCGCTCCTTCGGTGATGGTGGTGCGCGAGCGTGTCGCCGTCGTGGTGAAGGCGCTGTTTGCCTATTACCTCGAAAACACCATGGCGATGCCCGAGCGCTGGCATGGCGACATTCGCAAGGCCGAAACAGAGACTGACCGGGCGCGGATCGTATCGGACTATATCGCCGGGATGACGGATCGTTTTGCGCTGCAGCTCTATGATCGCTTGGCGCTTGGGGCTTGAACGGCGATCTGTGAGCGCGGCCGGGGATGCGAGGCTCTGCCTCGCGCTCCGGGATATTTGGGGTTAGAAGAAGGGGTGCGGTCGCGTGGCCTTTGGGGCGCGTAGGGCTTAGGCGGTTGACCCTGAGCGCGCCCCTCGGTATCCGCTGTGGCTGATACCTATGGGACGCCAGATATGAACCTCTTTACCGATATCCGTACGCTTGTGATCGACAGTCTTGCGGCCATGACGGCCGAAGGGGCCCTGCCGGAGGGGCTCGACTTTGCCAATGTCACCGTGGAGCCGCCGCGCGATGCGGCGCATGGGGATATGGCGACCAATGCGGCGATGGTGCTGGCCAAACCCGCCAAGATGAAGCCGCGCGATATTGCCGAGGCGCTGGCCGCGAAGCTGGCGCAGGACAAGCGCATCACCTCTGCGGAGGTGGCCGGGCCGGGGTTCCTGAACCTGCGTCTGGATCTGTCGGTCTGGCAGGACGTGCTGGGCAAGGCGCTCAATGCAGAAGAGGCCTATGGCCGCTCTGACATGGGGCAGGGCAAGCGGGTCAACGTTGAATATGTCTCGGCCAACCCGACAGGGCCGCTGCACGTGGGACACACGCGCGGTGCCGTCTTTGGTGATGCGCTGGCGAGCCTTCTGGATTTTGCAGGCTATGATGTGACCCGCGAGTATTACATCAACGATGGCGGTGCGCAGGTCGATGTGCTCGCGCGGTCGGCCTATCTGCGCTACCTCGAGGCCCATGGGCAGAGTGTGGAATTCCCCGATGGCACCTATCCGGGCGAGTACCTCAAGGATGTGGGCGCTGCTTTAAAGGACAAATTCGGCGATCGTTTTGTCGGCCAGCCCGAAGAGACCTGGCTTGAGGAGGTGCGCAACTTTGCCACCGACATGATGATGGATCTGATCCGCGAGGATCTGGCACTTCTGGGCGTGGAGATGGATGTTTTCTATTCGGAAAAATCCCTCTACGGCACCGGGCGCATCGAAGCGGCGCTGGAAAGCCTGGATGCCAAGGGGCTGATCTATGAAGGCGTGCTGGAGCCGCCGAAGGGCAAGAAGCCTGACGATTGGGAGCCGCGCATCCAGACCCTGTTCAAATCTACCGAACATGGTGATGACGTGGATCGTCCGGTGAAGAAATCCGATGGTGCATGGACCTATTTTGCCCCCGATATCGCCTATCACTATGACAAGGTCAGCCGTGGCTTTGACATGTTGATCGACATCTTTGGGGCTGACCATGGTGGCTATGTCAAACGGATGAAGGCGGCCGTGTCGGCGCTCTCGGATGGCAAGGTGCCGCTGGATGTCAAGCTCTGCCAGTTGGTGAAGCTTTTCAAGGACGGGCAGGAATTCAAGATGTCCAAGCGGGCAGGAACCTTTGTGACCCTGCGCGACGTGGTGGATGCGGTGGGCGCAGATGTGACCCGCTTCATGCTGCTGACCCGCAAGAACGATCAGGGGTTCGATTTTGACCTTGATAAGGCGCTGGAGCAGTCCAAGGACAATCCGGTGTTTTATGTACAATATGCCAATGCGCGCATCCACTCGACCCTGCGCAAGGCGCGCGAGGCGGGGATCGCTTGTGATGAGGCGACGCTGAGTGGTGCGGACCTGAGCCTGCTCACACATGACGCACAGCTTGCGGTTGCGCGGAAAGTCGCCGAATGGCCGCGCCAGGTGGAGATCGCCGCGCGCACCAATGAGCCGCATCGGATCGCCTTTTTCCTCTATGAGTTGGCGTCAGATCTGCATGGTTTGTACCACCTCGGCAAATCTGAAGAAAGTTTACGATTTGTTAACGAGAGCAGCGAATTGGCAACACATGCCAATTTGGCGCTGGCGCGGGCTGTTTCGATTGTCATTTCTGCCGGTCTTGGTATTCTTGGCGTCAAACCGGCGCAGGAGATGTGACACTAAAGTCGCCCGAACCGCCGGTCCGAGGCAGATCAAGAGACCCTACGTGCAGATGTCCCGCCCTGAATTGGGCGGGCTGTCTGGCACAAATGGGCAGTGAGGCGGATATGGCATATTTTGCACAGGTGGGCGCAAGCACCCCCTCTTCAAATAGCGATGGCGAACGCGGTGGGACCGCATTCGACCCGTTCTCCTCTCATCAATATTCGCGCGCACCCGATCCGGTGCAGAGTGCTCCGGCCGCAGCTGAGGCGGCACCGGAACCATCCTATCCGAGCTTTGGGATCAATCCGACGCAATCGGTAAATGTCGGCACGTTTTCGGGTGTTGGCGCCGCGCAAGCGAGCCTGACAGCGACACAGGCGGGCTACGCGGGCGGTATGAGCGCGCCAAGCGTCGCGCCCGAGGCGGGCTATGACTATGTGTCCGACTACGGCGATGCCTATGGCGGCGACGAGGATGAAATGTTTGCACCGCCGCCGGGCGGGCGCAGCGAGTTCGGCCGTATGGCCGCGTTTCTGGGCGCTGCGGCCTCGCTGGCACTGGTGGTGAGCATCTCCATGTGGGGCTACAAGCTGATCATGCGCGATGTCTCCGGCGTGCCGGTGGTCAGCGCGCTTTCGGGGCCGATGCGCGTGGCGCCGGAAAACCCGGGCGGGGAACTTGCAGACAATCAAGGGCTTGCAGTGAACTCCGTGGCCGCAAACGGGATTGCCGAAGATCCCGCCGACCGCTTGCAGCTGGCACCGCAGGCGATTTCGCTCACCGAAGACGACCAGCCGATCCCGGTTCTGACAGAGGCCGCCGAAGCCCAGGCCGCACTGGAGGCCGAAGCGCTGGCCCCGGCGGTTGAGCGGGAAACCGCAGCGATTGAGGCGGGCAATGATGTCTCGCCGCTCGAGCAGCGCAGCAATGATATCGACGCGTTGGTGGCATCGCTCACCGAAGGGGCGGTTCCGCTTGAGGATCTGCGTGAGACTTCGGCATCGATCACCCAGCCAGAACCGCTTGCGGCGGCTGAGGTTGCGGCGATCACCACGGTACCGGCGGCTGTCCGCAATGCGCCCGGCGTGCGCGAAACCCCGCGCCCAATGGTGCGCCCGGCGCGGTTTGCGCCTGCGCCCGCAGCCAGTGCAGACACCACACAAGCCGCGCGCGCCGCGGTTGATATTGACCCCAAGAGCCTTGAGGTCGGGACCCGTCTGGCACAGCTAGGCGCCTATGAGAGTGCCGAGGTGGCGCGCAGCGAATGGACCCGCATCAGCGCCAAGTTTGGTGACTTCTTTGACGACAAGGCCCGCGTGGTCCAGCGCGCCGAGAGCGGTGGGCGAATCTTCTACCGGTTGCGCGCACATGGGTTTGAAGACCTGTCGGACGCGCGCCGCTTCTGCTCGGCGCTGGTGGCGGGCAATGCAGATTGTATCCCTGTGACGATGCGCTGATGCGGTTCGGGGCGACCATTCTGGACGCAGAAGGACTGCGTCTCACCGCCGATGAAAAGGCGCTGTTTCGCGAAGCAGCGCCTTTTGGCTTTATTCTCTTTGCGCGCAATATCGAGAGCGGCGATCAGCTGCGCGCGCTGTGCGACGAGTTTCGCGAAGCCGCCGGGCATGACTGTCTGATTACGATCGACCAGGAAGGCGGGCGCGTGCAGCGGCTTCGTGCGCCGCTGGCGCGGGAGTTTCGCCCGGCGCTCGATCATGTGGAGGCGGCCTCGGATCCGGTGAGGGCGATGTATCTGCGTGCGCGCCTCATCGCGGCGGAACTGCGCGACTATGGCATCGACAGCAACTGTGCGCCGCTCGCTGATGTGGCAACTGCAGAGACCCATCCGTTCCTGCGCAATCGCTGTTACGGATCCAACGTCGAGAGCGTCGCCGCCATTGCCCGCGCCTGTGCCGAAGGACATCTGGATGGTGGCGTGGTGCCGGTGATGAAGCACATCCCCGGCCATGGGCGATCAACGATGGACAGCCACCATGATCTGCCCCATGTGACCGCCCCCGCGGACCTTTTGCGCGCGGAGGATTTCGCGACCTTTGCCAAGCTCCGGGATCTGCCGATGGCGATGACGGCGCATCTGGTCTACGACGCCTTTGATCCGCGCCCGGCGACGCTTTCGCCGGTCATGATGGAGATCATCCGCAATGAGCTGGGCTATGATGGTCTGGTGATGACCGACGACATCTCGATGAAGGCCCTATGGCAGGACGCGGCCCAAGATGAGGCGCGCACCGCTGGCGGGCCATATCCCGACGACGAAGTGACCTGGAGTGCCCGATTGGCGCGTCAGTCCCTTGATGCCGGCTGTGATGTGGCGCTTTTCTGCAATTCGTCACTGGCGGCACGCGCCGAGGTTGTCGCGTCCGCTGGGCAGATGACTAAGGCCGCTCAACGGCGCGCCGAGGCGGCCCTGGCCTGCCGCAAGCCCCCTGTCGTGCTTGACACTGAGGCCGTGGAAGCGGAACTATCTGCCCTCATGGGCGGACAGGTTTATGGCTGACGAGAACACGCTTTTTCCAAAAGAGACACAGACGGTCGAGGAGCGGCTTGAGGCCGAGTCCCTGATCGTGGATGTGCAGGGCTTTGAAGGGCCGCTGGATTTGCTGTTGACGCTCTCGCGCACACAAAAAGTGGATCTGCGCCAGATCTCGGTCTATGAACTCGCGCGCCAGTATCTGACCTTTGTGGAACGCGCCAAGGAGCTGCGCATCGAGCTTGCCGCCGATTATCTGGTTATGGCCGCGTGGCTGGCGTTTCTGAAGTCCCGTCTGCTGCTCCCCCCCGATCCCGAAGAGGATGGTCCCACGGGCGAGGAGCTGGCAGCACATCTGGCGTTTCAGCTTGAGCGGTTGCAGGCGATGCGCGATGCGGCCGCCCGGCTAATGGGCCGGGATCGGCTGGGGCGCGATTTCTTTGCCCGTGGGCAGGCCGAGGACGTGCAGCGCATCAAGACGGTGACCTATACCGCCAACCTTTTGGACCTGATGCAGGGCTATGCGCGCATCCGCACCAAGGATGAGTTCCGCCCCTTCGTGATGGACCGCGAGAGCGTGTTCACCATGGAAGAAGCGCTCGAACGTATGCGCGGGCTGCTTGGATTTACCGGCAGCTGGACCGATATGTTGAGTTATTTGCCAGATGGGTGGCACAGCGATCCGGTCAAACGGCGCTCGGCCACGGCCGCAACATTTGCCGCGTCGCTGCAATTGGTTAAAGAAGGCAAGATGGAGATTCGCCAGACCGACAGTTTCGCCCCGATCCAGCTGCGCAACCGGCCCGAGGATAGCTAATGGACGACCACACCCTCAGCGATACGGCCTCGCCAGAGCGTTCAGACAGCGACAGCCTGTTTGACGCGCCGCCCATGGCCGAGCAGGAGCGTATGGTGGAGGCGGTGCTCTTTGCCAGCGCCGAGCCGGTGACGGTGCGCGATCTCATTGCGCGCATGCCGCATGGCTGCAGACCCAGCGAGGCTCTGGAGCATCTGCGCAAACGCTACGAGGGCCGTGGGGTGCGGGTGGTGCAGGTTGGCGAGGCCTGGGCGATGCGCACGGCGCCTGACCTTGGCTACCTGATGCAAAAGGAAACGGTGGAGACGCGCAAACTCTCGCGTGCGGCCATCGAGACGCTGGCCATCATTGCCTATCACCAGCCGGTGACGCGAGCAGAAATCGAAGAAATCCGCGGTGTGTCGGTGTCGCGCGGCACCATCGATCAACTCCTTGAGATGGAGTGGATCCGGCTGGGACGGCGCAAGATGACACCGGGACGGCCAGTGACCTTTGTGGTGACGCCGGTGTTTCTGGATCACTTCGGCCTCGAAAGCGCGCGTGATCTGCCCGGTCTCAAGGAGCTGCGGGCTGCAGGGCTCCTGGAAAACAGGCCACCGCCGGGGGCCTTCCCGATCGGTCAGGGCGACAGCGAGGATGAGCGCCGTGATGAAGAGCAGGCGGAGCTGTTCGAGGACTGACCCTGCACGCAAAAGCGCGGTAGAGGACGGTCCAGTGCGCGAGGGAATGCAGTGCCTCCCACAGCCCGCGCAAGAGACCCCGCACGTCGGAGCCTGTCGCGCGCCCAGAAAACGCCGTACTCCGCCATTATGGACTGCAGAGGAACCCAAAACTCAGTGAGGATCGGATGGGGTTTGAGCGGATCGCGAACATGGTTCTGCGGCGACTGATTGGACGGGCGGTGAATGCGGGCGTAAGCGCAGGTATCAAGGCCGTCGCCAAACGCAGTCCAGCCAAGGGAGGTGGACGCCACACCACAGGGGCCCCTGTGGGTCACCGCCCCGGCGCGCCGGTGAAGGCGGAACCTGATAGAAACCCAGATCCGCAGACCGAAATCCTGACCGAGGCGCAGGTCCGGGCCGCAGCCGACGCAAAGGCCGAGCGCGCGCGGATCCGAGAGATCAGGCAGGCGCGTCGGGCGCGCCGGGCTGGGCGGGATCCGTCGTAAAGGGCAGGCTGCTGCGCCGAAGGCTCAGTGCCTCGACCGCAGCAAGGGTGGTGAGCGCCGCCGAAATAAGCACACAGCCCATGATCCCGAGCGCTTGAAAGCCGATACCGCCGACAAAGGGCGCGGCAAAGACGCTGAGGTAGGTTGTGGTCGAATAAAGACCCATGATCGCGCCGCGTTGGCGCACATCCAGCACGGTGAGCCGCGCCACAAGAAGATTCAAGCCAAAGTGCTGGAAGATCCCCCACAGGGCTGCCAGCGCCAGAAAGAGCATATAGCTGGCGCCCAACACGCCCATGGCGAGATAGACAAGGCTCAGCGCGAGGAAAACCGGCGTGGTGGCGCGGGCCATCCCGATACGGTCCAGAATCGGGTCGAGCAGCACCGCACCGCCAAACCCCAGTCCATAGATCAGTGGCAAAAGCCCAGCCTGACCGGTGCTCAGGCCAAGGCTTACCGTGGCGTGGGCACCGGTGTAGGAATAGGTGACATAGAAACTGAGCATCAGCCCGACCGAGGCAAAGATGCCGCGCGCCATGCCCGGCACTCGCAGCGCGCTGAGGGGGGAGCTGGCCGCGCCGCCCGGCTCATCCAGACGCGCAAGCGGGGCGCTTAGGGTCCAGATCAGCGCACAAAGCGCCGCCAAAGCGCCATAAACAGCCCGCCAGCCCACAAGCTCTGCGCTCCATGCGGCGAGGCTTACGCCCAGGACCAGCGACAGGGTCCAGCCGGTGAGCACGGCCCCAACCACGCGGGCTTCGCGCCCCTTTGGGGCAATCACGGCGGCCATCGTGTAGATCGAGGGCAGCGCCGCGCCACCTGCAAGGCCGCAGAGCACTTGCGCCGCGATCAGTGCCGCTAGTGACGGGGCCAGCGCGCTGGCAACAAAGCCAAGGGTCAGCACCGCCAAGGCCATACGCAGCAGACGCCCCGCGCCGATGCGGTCGCCGATCGGGGCGATCAGCAGCGCCGCCGCTGCCACCCCAAGCCCATAGCCGCTCGAGGCCCAGAGCACCTGCGCCGGGCTGGCCGCGAGGTCGGCTCCGACGGTTTGCACCAGAGGCGACAGCAACAGCGCGTTGGTGCCCACGATGGCAATGGCGCACATCAGGGTGGCGATGGAGATCCAGAGCGGTGGGGCAGAAGAGGGCATGACAGGTCTCGTGAGGGATTGAATTTCATTCGGCAGTTCGGCCTAATTGGTGAAACTCATTCTGTGAAGATATGAAAGGCCACGGTATGGAAAAAACAGAGACCATTCGGAGCTCCGCGCGGGCGAGCCGTGGTATTGATGCATTGGACCGAAGAATATTAGGTGCGCTCAGCCGGGATGCCACCCAATCCTATGCCACGATCAGTGAACAGGTCGGGCTCTCGGCACCGGCGGTGCATGAACGTGTGAAACGTCTTCGGGCCTCTGGGGCGATCAAGGCCACCGTCGCACAGATCGACGGCGCGCAAGTGGGAAAGCCGATCCTCGCCTTTATCCATGTCGACACCATTGGCTGGGGTAAAACCCGCGAGATCATGGCGCTCGAAGAGTTTCCCGAGGTGGAGGAAATCCACTCCACCACCGGCAATACCTGTCTCATAATGAAGGTGCGTGTGGCCAGCCCACATGCGCTCGAGGGGCTCTTGTTCAAGATCTACGATATCGAAGGCGTGCGTGGCACCAGCACGTATCTGACGCTTTCGACGGTGCTTGAACGCTCTGCGCAAGCGGATGTCACCGCCGATCTTGAAAGTGTCAGCTACCCGCGCTGACCCATTGTCAGCTGGGGCTGCGGAAATGTTTCGAGAGTTTCAGCCCCTGGCCCTGATAGTTTGAGGCAATCCCCGCGCCATAGAGCTGCTCTGGCAGCTCGGCCATGCGCTCATAGACCAGACGGCCCACCACCTGCCCGTGTTCGAGCACAAAAGGCGCCTCGTGACAGCGCACCTCCAGCACGCCGCGAGAGCCAGCCCCACCGGCCGCGGCATGGCCAAAACCGGGATCAAAAAAGCCCGCGTAATGCACGCGAAACTCGCCCACCATTGCAAGGTAGGGCGCCATCTCAGCCGCGTATTCGGGCGGGATATGCACCGCCTCGCGGCTCACGAGGATGTAGAACGCACCCGGATCAAGGATGATCCGGCCCTTGTCGCTGCGCACTTCCTCCCAATAGTCGCGAGGATCATAAGCGGAGATCCGGTCGAGGTCGATCACGCCGGTGTGCGGTTTGGCGCGGTAGCCCACCAGATCGGTGCCGGGCAGGCGCAGATCGACAGAAAAGCCAAGCCCATCCTCGATCACGGCCTCGCCATCCACCAGTGGGGTCTTTGCGTGGAGATCCGCGAGCGCCGCGTCATCCAGCACGGATTGCCCGTCGCGAAAGCGGATCTGATTGAGCCGCATGCCGGGGCGGGCCAGCACAGAAAAAGAGCGCGGGCAGATCTCGGCATAAAGCGGGCCAGTGTAACCGGCGCGGATGCGGTCGAACTCCTCCCCCCCATCGGTGATGGTCCGGGTCAGCAGGTCGAGCCGCCCGGTGGAGCTTTTGGCATTGGCTACGGCGCTTACTGTATCGGGCAGGTCGAGTGCTTCCATCAGCGGCACCACATAGACGCAGCCTTTTTCCAACACGGCACCTTCGCTGAGGTCGATGCGGTGCATCTCAAACTCTTCGAGGCGCTCGGCCACGGTGCGCCCTTGGCCCGCAAGGAATGACGCGCGCACGCGATAGGCGACCTTGCCCAGACGGAGGTCAAGGCTTGCGGGCTGGATCTGACCTTCGCTCAGCGGCGCGTCGATTTTGATGTCTGCACGCGCGAGCATGGTTTCGATCGTCTGGCTGGGCAAAACACCGGTCATAGCTGCGGTTCCCTGATGGCGTCCCTGTCCCGAGGGATGCTGACGCATATTCTGTCATGCCACAATACGCAGAATGCGCGTTGCGAATTCTTTTGGAAAACCAACGGCAAAGCAGGCGGCGGATACACAAACGCCCGAGCGTTTGACCGCTCGGGCGTTTTGTTATGGTCGGGCTAGCAGGACTCGAACCTGCGACCTTCCGTCCCCCAGACGGACGCGCTACCAGGCTGCGCCATAGCCCGTTGTGGGAGCTTTCTACTGCTTTTTGCGGCAGGGGCAAGAGGCGAAATTTATTTTTTCTCGCTTTTTCAATGCGCCTCTCATTGGACCCAATGCTCCCCGATCAGTGCCGGGAGGCGATCTCGCGCAAAGCGGTTGCAATCTCGCGCAACGCGCCTTGTTGCGCTGCCGTCAGTGTACCGAGGCGCGAGAGGCGCTGAAGAGGTCCGGCGGCAAAGCTGCCCTCAGGGGTGTCGGAAACCTCGATCACCCGCGGGCGCGGCGACTCCGCTGTGGGCGTCGAGTCAGCCGCCAAAGGTGTGCGCTCTGTCTCTGGGAACTGATCCAGGGCTGCGGCGTCTTCGGCCTCATCTGTGACCGGGGCAGCGGCGTCACGTTCTTCGGCGGTCTCCGCATTGTCCTCAAAGGGGCCTGCATCAGGCGCGGACTGCGGGTCTGCCTCTGGTGCGGCCTCGGCTGCGGTGTCCGTCATCGCATCGGTCACATCCAATGCGGGGGCGGGATCCTGATCCGAGGTTTCGGTATGCGAATCGGACGCCTCGACCTCGGCGTGAGGCATCTCAGACGCGGGTTCTTCTACTGCGGACACATCGCTATCGTCCGCGCCCGTGATGTCGACATCTGAGGGAGCGGATTCGGTGGTCTCAGCCACGGGAGCGGTGGCCTCTGCCAGGGCGCTGGCCATCTGCGCTGCCGGATCGGCGTTTGTTTCCTCTATGGCCGCCAAGTCCGAAGACACTGGCTCGTCGGAGACAGGTTGAACAGGCGCGGGTTCGTCGGCGGGCGGGTGTTGAGAGCCCGGCGAGTCGAATGCGGGCGCGTCCAGTGCGGGCTCAGAACTGGGGTCGTCCGAGGCAAGAGATTGGATCGCCGTCTCGTCGACGCCTGCACTGCCCTCAATGGGTTGCAAGGCCTCGGGGGTTTCAGTCACAGAATCAGATGCTTGAACCGTATCGGGTTCTTGCGTCGTCCCGGCGAAGAGAGCATCTGGCGCTGACGCCTGAGCCGCCATCTGCTGCGGTGCTTCTCCTGTAAAAGAGACCTCGGTTGAAATCTGGTCAGACGTAAGGTTGGCGGGGCGCGCGTCTGCAACCGGCGCGGTTGATCCCTTAGAAACAGCCTCTGTCGACTCCGCATCGGTTGCAGATCCGTGAACTGTCTCCGCCTGATCCGCGACGGGATCGCCTGCGAGATCGTCCGCAGGTGCATCCGCAACCGGTGCCTCTGCAACCAGATCCTCGGCAGGGGGCGTCCCGACAGGCGGCGCGGACATCTGTGACTCTTGTTGCGCCAGTGGATCAGGCTGCGCCGGGGCGGGCTGAGTTGGGTTAGGCGCAGGCGGATCGGAGGCAACAGCTGCGCTGTCGGACGCCGGTGCTTGCCCGGCGTTTTGCGCATCTGCGGCTGCGGCAAAGAAATCCTGCTGGTCGGAATTCGATGCCGAAGAGGGGGCAACAGTGGCAGAGGAAGGTGTTGTGGCCGCACGCACGGCCTGGGCCTGTGAGGCCATATCCCGTTGCGGTGCGGCGGCATTTGGAAGGTCCATGGGCATCGCCATTTGACCTGCGGATGTCTGCGGCGTCTGCGCGCCGCCCACATGGGCGCGCGCGTGATCGCCTTCCTGTGGCGCACTATCCTCAGCAGCGCCTTCCGGTGTGGAAGGGCTGCGCACGGCTGGCGCAGTATCGCTGGTGGGGGCAAACTCACTCGGTGTTTGGTGCAAAGATGCGGCGGCGGCCTCCGAGGGGGCAGCGGAGGAAGCAGGAGCGGCAGGCGGCGTTTGCGCGGGCGGCGTGGCTGGTCCTGCGTCAGCGGGCGCAGGCGACGGCGCGGCAGGCGGTACAGAAGGCGGTGTGCCCAGTGGGGCCGCGTCCGCGTCCTGACCAGCGCCAGCCTCCGCCCCCAGTGAAGGGGATGCCGCAGGAGGAGTCGTAGGCTGGGACGGGGTCTCGGTGGACGCCGGGCTCTCGGCAGGCCCCGAGGAAGCTACGTTCTCCGCCGGGGCAGATGTTGCCGCGCTGGATGCATTTGCAGAGGCGGCTGCGGGTGTCTGGCCCTGAGGCGGGGCCATGCTGTCGCCCGGCGCAACGGGGGGCGTAGCCGCTGCAGGCGTCACGGGAGCGGTCGGCGCGGGCGGGGTTGCGGGGTAGGGCGGTGGCGGTGGCGGAGCCGCTTTGCGCTCCGATTGCTCTTCGGCGCCGGGGGGATCGCGGTCTACCAGCGGGGCCTTGGGCTTTTCGACCTCAGATGGCTCAACCCATTTGCTCGCTGGTTTGGCCTCAATCGCTGATTCGTCCTCTTGGTCGCCGTCGAGCGGCTTGGAGAGCGACTGCACATGCTGGATGCCCTCTTCGCGCAACAGGGCTTGTGCCTCTTTGATCGACAGACCTTCTTCGTGCAGGAGGTGCTGAATACCGCCCAGAAGCAACATATCCGTTGGGCGATAGTAGCGCCGTCCACCGGCGCGTTTGACGGGTTTGACCTGCGTGAACTTACTTTCCCAGAACCGCAGCACATGCGCCGGTACATCCAGCCATTCTGCTACCTCGCTGATGGTGCGAAAGGCGTCAGGGGACTTGGACATGGGGCGACCCTTTATTGGCTGCGGCGCATCGGTCTTGCGCATATGGGTATGGCCCCGCAAACGGGGGCCGGTGCTTCATTTGGTATGATCGGCGAAGACGGTTAACTTTTGTTGCCGTCCGCGACGCGATCTTTCATCAGGTGCGAAGGGCGGAAGGTCAGCACACGGCGGGGCTGGATCGGCACTTCTTCACCGGTTTTGGGATTGCGTCCGACACGGGCGGATTTATCGCGCACGCTGAAGGTTCCAAAAGAGGAGATCTTTACCTGTTCGCCGCGCACCAAAGCGTCCGACATGTGCTGAAGCATGCTCTCGACGAGCTGCGCGCTTTCGTTGCGTGACAGACCAACTTCGCGAAACACCGCCTCGCTCAGATCCATTCTCGTAATCGTTTTTTCAGTCATAGCCATCCCCGTTGTTTCTCAAAACAATAGGAGGTCAGGAATTTCCCTGTCAATATCAATGAATTGGAAGGTGCGGTTTCCCCCGCATTACCACCGCAAAACCACAGCACCCCACGCCAGACCGCCACCAATGGCCTCGGTAACGATGAGATCGCCGGGTTTGATCTGGCCGCGCTCAACCCCGACGGACAGGGCCAGCGGGATGGAGGCAGCGGAGGTGTTCCCGTGATCCTGAACGGTCACGACCACCTTGTCCATGGGCAGGCCCATTTTCTTGGCGGTGCCCTGAATGATGCGGATGTTGGCCTGATGGGGGACGATCCAATCCACCTCGTCGGTGCTGGCACCGGCGCGCTCCAGAGCCGTATGGGCTGTGGAGGCGAGTTTTTCGACTGCGTGGCGGAAGACCTGGTTGCCCTGCATGCGCAGATAGCCCGTCGATTGGGTCGACACGCCACCATCGACATAGAGCAAGTCCTTGTAACGACCGTCAGAATTCAGATCCGTCGCCAGAATGCCGCGATCCTTGGAGGTGCCTTCGCCCTCCTGCGCCTCCAGCAGAAGCGCGCCCGCGCCGTCTCCAAAAAGCACGCAGGTCGAACGATCCGTCCAGTCCATGATGCGCGAAAACGTCTCGGCACCAATGACCAGAACGCGATCGGCCTGACCAGAGGCAATCAGCGCGTTGGCGTTTGAGAGCGCATAGACAAAGCCCGCGCACACCGCCTGCACATCAAAGGCAAACCCCTTGGTCATGCCAAGCTGCGATTGCACCATGGTTGCGGCGGAGGGAAAGGTCAGATCTGCCGTCGATGTGGCCAGAACAATGGCGTCGACATCATCTGCGCTGCGTCCTGCGGATTTGAGCGCGGCCTCGGCGGCACGAGTGGCCATGTGCGAGGTGGTTTCCCCTTCGGCGGCGAAATGGCGGCGTTCGATCCCGGAACGCGAGCGAATCCATTCGTCAGAGGTATCCAGCGTAGCCTCGAATTCAGCGTTCTCTACAATGCGGTCTGGGAGGTAGTGCCCTGCGCCAATCACAACTGCGCGTCGCGTCATTCGTTTGCCTGCCTTCTAGTTCGTGCTCCCGGTCTCAGAATCGCCGGGTGCGTCCGCGTCTGCGGACGTTGCGTCATCTTGGGCAAGCTCTACGGCGGATGCAACCCGGGCTGCAAGCTTTTCCGCAAATCCTTGTTCTGCAAGAAGAAACGCAAGTTTCACGGCAGCCGAAACGCCCGTGGCATCGGCGCCGCCATGAGATTTCACAACGGTGCCATTGAGGCCGAGGAAAACGCCACCATTGACCCGGCGCGGGTCGATCCGTTTGGCAAGGCGGGACAGCGAGGTATAGGCCAAGAGGGCCGCCAGACGGGATAGGATAGAATATTCAAAGGCTTCGCGGATCGCCGAGCGCAACAGGCTGGCGGTGCCTTCGCCGGTTTTGATCGCGACATTGCCGGTAAAGCCGTCGGTGACGATCACATCGGCGATGTCTCCGGGGATGTCGCTGCCCTCGACAAAGCCGACGAATTCGAAATTCGCCTTCTCTGCGTTCTGAGAGATCAGCGCGTAGGCTTCCTTGAGTTCCGCGCGGCCCTTGTGTTCCTCGGTCCCGACGTTCAACAGCCCCACACGCGGGCAGGGCAGATCCATCGAGTTTCGGATGTAGGAGGTGCCCATCAGGGCGTATTGCAACAGATCCTCTGCATCGGCGCGCACATCGGCGCCCACGTCGAGCATGACGTTAAACCCTTGTGGGTTACGCGAGGGCCAGAGAATCGCAATGGCCGGGCGATTGACCCCGGGCAGCTTGCGCAGGCGCAGCATCGACAGCGCCATCAAGGCGCCGGTGTTACCGCAGGAGACAACGCCATCAGCCTCGCCAGAGCGCACGGATTCAAGGGCCGACCACATCGAGGTGCCCTTGCCGTTGCGCATGACTTGGCTTGGCTTGTCTTCCATCGTGACCACATCGCGTGCGTCACGAATCTCCACGCGGCCCTTCAGGGTTTTCCTGCGGGCCACAAGGGGTTCTAACTCTTCAGCGGGACCATGCAGCAGGAACCCGATATCGGGGTTCTTGCTCGCGGATTTGGCGATGCCTGCGACCACAACGGCCGGGCCGGCATCGCCACCCATGGCGTCCACCGAAATCACGGTGCGGCGGGCATCTGCCTGCGATGGAGCGGTGTTACCCGTCATACGACTGCGTGCCTGCCTGGCATACGTGATCCCGTTTCGACTCAGGCCGCGTCTTCGTCCAGGTCGATCTCGTCGGCCTGTGCTACGATCTCTTTGTCGTCATAGTGGCCGCAGGAGGGGCACACGTGGTGGGGACGACGCAGCTCACCGCAGTTGGAGCATTCGTTCGGGTTTGCAGCAACCAGAGCATCGTGCGCGCGGCGGTTGTTGCGGCGCGATTTGGATACTTTGTTCTGTTGGACAGCCATGTCTCAACCTTTGTCTAACTAGGGCCATCAAGCAGCAGAGCCGTCAGGCGCGTTTCATGTTTCCGTGTCAATCGGTGTGACGTCCGGTGTGACCGTGCGTGTAGGCCGCAGTCGCTCCGATGTCCAACCAAAAATTCCGATGAGCGCGCGAAAATACTGCGAATCTGCGTTTGCGCAAGCGATTTCTTCGTGCTCAGTGGTCGTCAATGCCAGCCTGCCCCCGAGTCGAGAAAAAATTCTGCCTCTTTCGGGGGGCGCATGCCTCTGTGCAGAGGCGGCGCGGCTGGACCTCAGGAGTCCTTGTCGCCGGGTTTCAGCAAATCTGCAAGCCCGGCAAAGGGGCGGGTGTCCTCATCCGTCATCGGCGCTGTGCCGGGTTCGGCGTGAATGTGCTGGCCCAGTTCGGCGCCTTCCTTGCGCGGATATTGCGGCAGATGGAGCGCCACGCTTTCGAGCATCACGTCATAGGGAGAGATGAATTCGCCCAGCTCGTCGATATTGTCGTCATCGCTCATCTCGACCTCTGCTTCGTCGGGAATGGCGATCTCTGCGAGAAACAGGCGCTCCACATCGGTGTCGATGCGGGTGGTGACGGGGTCGAGCGTGACCACGCACGGCTGCGTTACCGTAAAGCCGAGTTTGCCCTTCAAAACCCAGTCACGCTTGCCGCGCGCCTTGATCTCGCCCTCGAACCGCAGCTTGCGCAGGGCATCGACGCCGAGTGCGCTGGCGATCCCGACCAGGGCTTTGGCCTCTGGCGTCAGCGTGAATCGCGTCGGGCGATTCTGGGGCAGATCGGCAACCCGCAGGGCGGCGGTCTCAGAGGGGGTGGAACTCACGAGCGTACTTTCATTTCTTGAACCATTAGCTCGAGTTAGGTAATCGGGACTTCAGTCTTTATCAACCCGAACCGCAGGGGAAGCGCATGATTGCAAGTCCGAAGACCGTAAAATCCGCAATGCGGAGCGCGCTTCTCGTTGGGGTGTTGGTGGCGGTCACCGCCTGCACGGCCCAATACCGCAAGCATGGCTGGGTCCCCGGACCTGATCTTCTCAACGAAGTTGTGGTCGGTGTCGACACGCGTGATTCGGTTTCAGAGACCATCGGCGAGCCCACCATCGACTCGCTGGTGGACGACAGCGGCTATTATTATGTCAGCTCGCGCATCAAACGCTTTGGCCCCAAAGAGCCGGAGGTTGTCTCGCGCGATCTCGTGGCGATCACCTTTGATGGGCGCGGCGTTGTCGACAGCGTGCAGCGCTACACACTGGCGGATGGACGCGCCGTCCCGCTCGAGCGCCGCGTCACCGACTCGAATCTCGAGGACAAGACGTTCCTGCGCCAGTTGATCGGCAACCTTGGCAACTTCAACCCAAGCAGCTTCCTGCAATAACGTCGGTAGCGGTCGCTCCGAGGAGCGGCTAGCAGTCTAAAAGTGGCCCGGGGGATGAATTCGTCACCCGGGTTACACATGTTTTGTGCTAGCAAGAGCCGAGCGTGCCCCAAAAGCGGGGCGCGGCGCACAGAACAGAGACAGACACGAGCAGGCCATGGCGATCCCTTCCCGGTCCCAATCTTCCGACCCAGCGCCGCGCGCAGGTGATCTTTTGTCCAAGGGGCGCTATTGCGCGCGTCTGGCGGCGAATGACGGTGATATCGCCGCCGCGCAGGCCCTGCGCACCTTGTGTTTTGGCACGCTGGATGTGGACCGGGACCATTTTGACGACAGCTGTGCCCATGTTCTGGTCGAAGAACGTGCAAGCGGCACGCTGGTCTGCTGCTTTCGCATGTTGGTGCTGGCGGGCGGGGGCGAGGTCGCGCGCACCTACTCGGCACAGTACTATGACCTTTCCGCATTGGCCGATTTCGACGGGCGCATGGTGGAGATGGGGCGGTTTTGCATCCACCCGGACTGGAGCGATCCGGACATCCTGCGGGTTGCATGGGGCGCGATGACCAGCTTTGTGGACCGCGAGGAGATCCAGATGCTCTTTGGATGCTCGTCCTTCGCGGGAACAGAGACGGCGGTCTATCTGGATGCCTTTGCGATGCTCAAACACCGTCACCTGGCCCCCAAACGTTGGCTGCCCCGCGTCAAGGCCCCCGATGTGTTCCGCTTTGCCGCACGGCTGCGGCGCAAGCCTGACGCCAAGAAGGCGATGCTCCGGATGCCGCCCTTGCTGCGCACCTATCTGATGATGGGCGGCTGGGTCAGCGATCACGCGGTGGTCGACCGGCATATGAACACGCTGCATGTGTTTACAGGGCTGGAAATCGGCGCGATTCCCCCTGCGCGCAAGCGTTTGCTGCGGGCGGTGGCGGGCTAGGCCGCGCCCCCCGGCGCCATGATACATTGACGAAGAGAGCGGCGCGGTTTAGCTCCGCTCTCATGGCACGTATTCCTCTTTTGCAGATGTCCGGGATTTCGCTGACCTTTGGTGGCGATCCGGTGTTTTCCGACCTCGACCTCGTGGTGCAGCCCGGCGACCGGGTTGCGCTTGTGGGGCGCAATGGCTCGGGTAAATCGACCTTGATGAAAGTCATGGCCGGTCTTGTGGAGGCGGATGCCGGCTCCATCGTGATCCCGCCCGGAAATTCCGCCGGCTACATGGAGCAAGACCCCAAGATGGAGGGCTTTGCCACGCTGGGGGATTTTGCGGCCTCGGCACTGGAACCCGGCGAGCTTTATAAAGTGGAGCGCGCAGGCGAGGGGCTGAAGTTCGACCCCGCCCGCCCGGTGGAAACCGCTTCGGGCGGGGAACGTCGGCGCGCGGCGCTGGCGAAACTCATGGCCGAGGCGCCCGAGCTGATGCTCTTGGACGAGCCGACCAACCACCTTGATATCGAAGCGATTTCCTGGCTCGAGGGTGAGCTGGCCTCAACCCGTGCAGCCTTTGTGCTGATCTCGCACGACCGCGCGTTTCTGCGCGCTCTGACCCGCGCGACCCTCTGGGTGGACCGCGGTCAGGTGCGCCGTCAGGACAAGGGGTTCGAGCATTTTGAGGCGTGGCGCGACAAGGTTTGGGAAGACGAAGACATGCAGCGCCACAAGCTCAACCGCCTGATCAAATCCGAAAGCCGCTGGGCGGTCGAAGGCATCTCGGCCCGGCGCAAACGCAACATGGGTCGGGTGCGCGCTTTGCAGGATCTGAAATCCGAACGCGCGAGCCAGATCAAACGACAGGGCGCGGCGGCGATGGAGCTGGAGGCGGGGCCAAAGTCCGGCCGCAAGGTTATCGAGGCCGAAGGTATCACCAAACGCTTTGGCGACAAACAGATCCTCAACCACTTCTCCCTGACGGTGCAGCGCGGTGAGCGCGTCGCCTTTGTGGGGCCGAACGGCGTGGGCAAGACGACGCTGTTGAAGATGCTTCTCGGGCAGGAAACGCCGGATGAGGGCACAGTCAAACTGGGCACGAATCTGGAGGTCGCAGTCTTTGATCAGACCCGCGATCAGCTCGATGGCGATTCGAGCCTGTGGGAGAACCTCACCGCGGATCCCTTGATGGGGATTTCTGGCAAGGCAGATCAGGTGATGGTGCGCGGACAGCCCAAACATGTGGTGGGCTATCTGAAGGAGTTCCTTTTTGATGAGCGCCAAGCCCGCGCACCGGTGCGCTCGCTCTCGGGTGGGGAAAAGGCCCGGCTTCTGCTCGCGAAACTCATGGCGCGCCCATCGAACATGCTGGTGCTGGACGAGCCGACCAACGACCTCGACGTGGAGACGCTTGATCTGTTGCAAGAGCTTCTGGACGCCTATGACGGCACCGTACTGCTGGTAAGTCACGACCGAGATTTCCTCGACCGGGTTGCGACGACCTCGGTTGCCATGGAAGGGCAGGGGCAGGCCACGGTCTATGCGGGCGGCTGGAGCGACTACCTCGCGCAGCGCTCCCCCAAAGCGGCGCCTGAGAAGGTCGAGAAATCAAAACCGGCAAAATCGAAACCAAAACCAGAGGCGCAGGCACCCAAAGAGGCGTTGAGTTTCAAGGAGAAACACCGGCTCGAGGCGCTCCCGGACGAGATTGACCGTCTTGAGAAAGAGATCGCCAAACTCGAAGAGCTGATGGCCGATCCCGAGCTTTTCACCCGCGAGCCGGTGAAGTTCAAAAAAGCCACAGAGGCCCTGGTGGAACGTCAGGAAAAACTCGCTGCTGCCGAGGAAGAATGGCTGACGCTGGAAGAAAAAGCGGCTCAGGCTTGACGCGTCACAGGCATTCTCTGGTCTGCAGGGGAGGTGTTTCGCTTCGGGCAGAGCCCGAAGCGACCCGCGCCGCGCGCACCCCTGCGGGGCGCGCGCGGCGCGCGGCCCAACCGGATCAATCCGTCCCCTCAGGGGGCGGTGAGCACAGGCGGGAGAGGTCTTAGATCGCAGGCGCAGTTGTCCTCAGCGCATCCGCAGCGCGCCATCGAGGCGAATGACCTCCCCGTTGAGATATCCCATTTCGACAATGAACCCTGCCAGACGTGCGTATTCCTCGGGCTGGCCCAAACGCGCCGGGTTTGGCACATCAGCGGCCAGCTGCGCCTGTGCCTCCTCTGGCAGTCCCGCCAGCATCGGCGTCATAAAGATCCCCGGTGCGATGGCCATCACGCGGATGCCCGAGGACGCCAGATCGCGGGCCATGGGCAGGGTCATGCCCACGATGCCGCCCTTGGAGGCCGCATAGGCCGCCTGGCCCTTTTGGCCGTCAAAGGCTGCGATCGAAGCCGTGTTGATGATGACACCGCGCGCGCCATCCGCCTCGGGCGTAGACTTGCTGATTTCTGCTGCGGCGAGGCGCGCCACGTTGAAGCTGCCGACCAGATTGATGTCGACGGTTTTCTGAAACGCGCCCAGCGGATGCGGACCATCCCGCCCGACGGTTTTGATCGCATGAGCAATGCCTGCGCAATTCACCGCTGCGCTCAACCCGCCCATTTTGTCGACCGCATAGGCCATCGCCGCCGCAACGCTTTCTTCGCTGGTGACATCGGTCTCGACAAAATGGGCTCCGATTGTCTCCGCGATCTTGGCACCCCGATCACCATCGCGATCCAGAATTGTGACCTGAGCGCCAGCGTTACGGAAATGACGGGCGGTGGCCTCGCCGAGACCGGATGCGCCGCCCGTGATCACAGCGCGCGTGGTTGCGAGTTTCATCTGTCCCGCTCCTCCCATGAAATGAACATACGTTCAAATAACCACGGCAGAGCCATTCTGTCCAGTCCCGCGCCATTGTCAGTTCTCGACAATGCATGCGGTCTCGATAACACCTCCTGAGGATGCTAAACCACGCAGAAAGGAGCCGCGATCAGCCGCCCATCAGCCTACGATCCAGAGCAGCCAGAGGAGCGAGGCGGCGTCCAAGCGGGGGCCAATAGAGCCATGTCCCCCCGAGTTGCGAGAGCCGTGCGCCTGTTCCCAGCTTGAACCGTGCAAGCCCACTTGCGTCCTCGGTGTTGATCACGCCGAGATCCAATCGTCGGATGCCCTTGGCGGCAAGCCAGTCCATCGCATTCCACATCAAGAGATTATGCGCGGAGAGCCTGCGCCCGCGCTCCGTGCTATGGGCGATATGATAGGTCGCGCCTTCACCATGGGTCAGAACCAGGATACCGGCCACTGTCTCACGCCCCTCATGCGCTTCAAAGAGTTTTGCCGACCCACGATTTGCTTGCGCATAAGCCAGTGTCAGCGCGGCAGGCCAGCTGCGATAACGACGTTTTTGCTGTTGCGCCGCATCGGCGCGTAAAATCCAGTGATCGGGCGCAATCGGCATGTTCTGTCGCGTTACCCGCAAGGCCTGCGCCTCCGCATGCGACAGGCGGTTGCGCCACTTCTGCGCAAGCCGGTCCCGCTGCGCTGTACGATCTGCAAGAATATCCAAGAGCCCCACGCTGGCCGGCGTCATCAACGGCAAAGCCCCGAGACGGCCAAGTTCGGGCACAGGATGCTCGGGTGACAGGAGCACCGGGGTCCGCCGTAACCCTTCTTCTTGAAGAATTTCAAGCAAACGCAAAGGTTTAGGCAATTCTGCGCGGTTGACCATCGCGACCTCGACACCCCAGAATTTGCGCCGCAGCACAAGCATGTCTTGCAGGCGATCCAGATGCAGCGGTGTCTGTCCAACCAGGTTCAATGCGCGCGAGAACTCGGGCGATTGCGCGAGTGTACGGAGTGAAGCGCTGCGTTGAATAGGGCGGGGCATGGCGGGGGTGGAACCAAGATCAAACATACCGCCATTAACAAGATGGAAACCTAATTGATGGTTAATGAAATCATGAAAAAGACCGTTAAAATCTACGGGCGCAGCGCCGCTGGCGCGCGCATGACAAAATGTGCGGCGCTGTTGATTGCCACCGCCCTGTCGATCCCGACCTTCGTCATTCTCACCGTGATCGAGGTGGTCTTTCTCTAGGCACGCCTATTGCCCAACAGGACAGACCGCTGGCTTCTTCTAACCCAAAATATCCTGGGGTGAATTGGCCAGGGGCCAAGAGGGGCAAAGCCCCTCTCGTCCTCTGTTTCCATCAGCCCTCGAGCTGCACAAGCGCGTGACGCTTTTTACCTGCCGACAGTTTGATCGGGGAGGCCAGCGCAGCGGCGTCGATCATCAGACCGGCATCCGTCAGCGGCGCATCGTCAAGCTTGGCGCCATTCTCAGAGATCAGGCGCTTTGCTTCCTTGCCGGATTTTGCGAGCCCGGATTTCACGATCAACTGTACGATCGACATCCCGTCGCCAAGCTCCGCGGGCGACAGCGACAGGGTCGGCAGGTCATCGCCCACACCGCCCTTTTCGAACACTTCGCGCGCTGTCGCCTCGGCAGCGCGCGCCGCCTCGGCCCCATGCAGGAGCGTCGTGACCTCATTGGCAAGGATGATCTTGCCCTCGTTGATCTCAGACCCCTGAAGCGCGCCCAGACGGTCGCATTCTTCAACCGGCAGCTCGGTATAGAGCTTCAGGAACCGCCCCACATCCGCATCGGTGGTGTTGCGCCAGAATTGCCAGAACTCATAGGGGCTCAGCATCTCGTCATTGAGCCAGATCGCGCCGCCTTGCGATTTGCCCATCTTGCGCCCGTCCGAGGTTGTCAGCAGCGGCGAGGTCAGGCCATAGATCTCATTCTCCAACACCCGGCGCGTCAGGTCGATCCCGTTGACGATATTGCCCCATTGATCCGAGCCGCCCATCTGCAACACACAGCCATAGCGGCGGTTCAGCTCCAGGAAATCATAGGCCTGCAGGATCATGTAGTTGAACTCGAGGAAGGACAGCGACTGTTCGCGATCAAGGCGTGATTTCACGCTCTCGAAGGACAGCATCCGGTTCACCGAGAAATGCCGCCCGATGTCGCGCAGGAACTCAAGGTAATTGAGCCCATCCAGCCATTCGGCGTTGTTGAGCATCATGGCGCCATTTTTGGCGTCAGAGTAGTCGAGGTATTTAGCAAACACCTTCTGCATGCCTGCAATGTTGGCGTCGATCTGCTCCGGCCCCAGCAGCGGGCGTTCATCCGAGCGGAACGAAGGATCGCCCACCTTGGTGGTGCCGCCCCCCATCAGGGTGATCGGGCGGTGGCCGGTTTTTTGCAGCCAGCGCAGCATCATGATGTTCAGAAGGTGCCCCACGTGCAGCGACTGCGCCGTGGCGTCATAGCCGATATATGCCGTCTGTGTACCGCTCACCAGTGCCTCATCGAGACCCTGATAATCGGTGCAATCCGCCAGGAATCCGCGTTCCATCATGATGGCGATGAAGTCCGATTTCGGATGGTAGGTCATAGCATGCCTCGGCTTTTGAATATGCAAGCGGCTGTATAAATCGCATCGACACCGGTGGGAACCTGTTTTCGGGACAAAATGTGCGGTGTATCATGTGCCGCAACGGGCGGGACGGCCCGGTTTTCGCAAGGAAGAGTGCAGAGATGGGCAGAGCCATATCCAAGTCAGGCCCGGTGCGGGCCTTGGGCGCCATGAGCGGGACATCGCTTGACGGGGTCGACGTCGCAGTTCTGGAAACCGACGGGCGCGACATTCTCGGCTTTGGAGAGACGGGCTACCGCGCCTATTCGGACGCGGAGCGGGAGGTGTTGCGGGCCGCGCTGGGCCAGTGGACCGGCGATGCAGTCGCGGCGGCGGCGCGGGTGGTCGAGGCGGCGCATATCGAGGTGATGACGGACCACGCCGATGTGGATCTCATCGGTTTTCATGGCCAGACCGTTGCACATGCCCCGCGTCTTCAGGGCACGTTGCAGGTTGGCGATGGTGGTGTGCTGGCCGAGGCCTTGGGGCGGCCTGTGGTCTGGGACTTTCGCTCTGATGATGTGTCGATGGGCGGCGAGGGCGCACCGCTCGCGCCTTTCTTCCATCATGCCTGCGCGCGCTATATCGGCGCGACAGAGCCCTTGTGTTTTCTGAACCTCGGCGGGGTCGGCAACGTGACCTATGTTGATCCCCGCAAGGCCCGGCCCGAAGACGAAGGGGCGCTTCTGGCGTTCGATACCGGGCCTGCCAATGCGCCGATCAACGACTTTCTTCAGTCCCGTCTCGGTCTTGCGATGGACGAAGGCGGTAGGATTGCATCCGGGGGCGCGGTGGAAAACGGCGCGCTGGAGCTGTTTCTCGCCGAGCCCTATTTTGCGCGGATGCCACCCAAATCTCTGGATCGAAACGATTTCCCCGAGATGATCGGACTCGTGACCGAGCTCAGCGATGCGGATGCCACCGCGACACTTACCGCCATGTGTGCTGCAGCCGTGGCGCAAGGCATGGAGCATTGTCCCAAGGCACCGTCAAAGGTGCTTGTCACCGGCGGTGGGCGGCACAATCCGGTGCTGATGGAAATGCTGCGGGTGTCGCTTGATTGCCCGGTAGAGCCGGTGGAAACGGTGGGGCTCGATGGGGACATGTTGGAAGCGCAGGCGTTTGCCTACCTCGCGGTCAGGGTGGCGCGCGGCCTTCCGACCTCAGCGCCCAGCACGACCGGCGTGCGCGCCTGCGTCGGCGGCGGGACGGTGACCGTTCCCGAAGGATGGACAGCGCGCAAAACCTGATCGTTTAACTTCGGGGTATACCTGCAATTAGTTTGGCGGGCCAGCTCCCGCCCGTCGCGGGCTGCATATGAAATGCACCCGCTCCCGATGGGCCAGGCGCCACGCAGCCGGACCAGCTGCGTGGCGCGGGTCGCTTCGGGCTGAGCCCGAAGCGAAACACCTCTCACGCGATCAGGCGCGGGGGATGTCAAACCCTTCAGTGGCGAGGGTGAAACCGGAAAAATCAAATCCCGGAGACACGGTGCAGCTGACGAGTGTCCAATCCCCCGTGCTGCGCGCCGCCTGCCAGTGGTCTTTGGGCACGATCAGCTGCGGGCGCCCCTCACGCAGGTTCGGGGTCAGCAGGTGATCCGTTGCCGGCCCCTGATCTGTGGCGGCAAGCGATAGCACCAGCGGCGCGCCCGCGTGATAGAGCCATATCTCGGTGGCATCGACCCGGTGCCAGTGGCTCTGCTCGCCTGCGCCAAGCAGGAAATAGATGCAGGTACCAGACGGGCGTCGGGGTGCGCTCCGACCTGCGTTGCCTCCGGACGCCGCATCCACCGTGTCCTCGACCCAGGTCTGGCGATACCAGCCCCCTTCGGGATGACGCTCCAACTGGAGGGTCTCGATGATCTCTTGTGCGTTCATGTCCTGCATCATGCGGCTGTGCTCCGGTCTGGTTCTGATTGCGGCTGGTAATTCGCGTGGGTCACCATATGTTTGCCCCATGACCCTCGATATCCCGTTTGACAATACATACGCGCAACTCGCGCCCGAGTTCTACACGCGACAGGCGCCCACGCCGGTAAAGGCGCCGCGCCTTCTGGCCTTCAACGACGCGCTTGCGACTCTTCTGGGGATCGCGCGAGGCACGGACGCAGAGCTGGCCCAGGTTTTTGGCGGCAACGAGCTACCAGAGGGGGCTGACCCGTTGGCGCAGCTTTATGCCGGGCATCAGTTCGGCACCTACAATCCCCAGCTCGGCGACGGGCGCGCGGTGCTCTTGGGCGAGGTGGTTGGGACCGACGGTCTGCGCCGTGACATTCAGCTCAAGGGCTCTGGCCCCACGCCCTATTCCCGCCGAGGGGATGGGCGCGCTTGGTTGGGTCCTGTGCTGCGCGAATATGTGGTTTCAGAAGCGATGCATGCGCTGGGCATTCCGACCACCCGCGCCCTTGCAGCGGTTGAGACAGGCGAGACGGTCTGGCGCGAGGGTGGATTGCCGGGGGCTGTGCTGACGCGGGTGGCCTCCAGTCATCTGCGTGTTGGCACGTTTCAGATCTTTGCGGCGCGGGGCAACACGGAGGCGCTGCGCAGCCTTACGGAGTATGCCATCGCGCGCCACTACCCAGAGGCCAAGGGGGCGCTTGGTCTGTTGCGGGCCGTGCGGGACGCCCAGGTGGAGCTCGTCTCGGCGTGGATGAGTGTTGGCTTCATCCACGGGGTGATGAACACGGACAACTCCTCAATTGCGGGAGAGACGATCGATTACGGACCCTGCGCTTTTATGGACGTGTATCACCCCAATCGGGTGTTTTCCTCGATCGACCGGACAGGGCGCTATGCCTATGGAAACCAACCACAAATCGCGGTGTGGAACCTCGCACAGCTTGCGACGGCGCTGATCCAGCTTGAGGACGATCCCGAAAGCGTACTGGAAGAGGCCACCGAGATCGTGCATGCGATGCCGGAGCTGCTGGAGGACGCGTGGCTGCGGCGGTTCCGCGCCAAGATCGGCCTTCGGGAGGTCGCAGAGGGCGATCTGGAACTGGTGTCGGATCTCTTGGGGATAATGGCGCAGGGGCAGGCGGATTTCACCAATACCTTCCGGGGGCTGCTGGACGGCACCGCGCGGGATCAGTTTCTGGAGCCCGAGGCGTTTGATGTCTGGGAGAGCCGCTGGAAGGACCGCCTGTCGCGGGAAGCGGACCCGGAGGCGCTCATGGCGCGCAGCAACCCGGTTCTGATCCCGCGCAATCACCGGATTGAGCAGATGATCGCTGCAGCCGTCGGGGGAGATTATGCTTCGTTTGAACGTCTGATGGATGCGCTGTCGCACCCGTTTGAGGCGCGGGAGGACTATGCCGATCTGCGCCGCCCGCCAGCGGAGGATGAGGTGGTACAGGCGACGTTCTGCGGCACCTAGCCCGCTCAGGTTTTGGCGGTTCAGGGACCAATTCTGTAACAGGAGCGTTTGCGCCGCGTTGCGCGTCGCCCGGGGCGCAGGCCGTTCTTGATGTTGGCCGAGCAGTACGGAACAAGCGCTGAGACATGCCGGGTTAAAAAAACGGGCTCAAGATCGCTGTCTTGAGCCCGCGTTGCGATTTCTCATTTGCGATCAACCAGATGTGCTGGCGCCGCCTTTCCCCGACAAAGACAGGTGAGTGGCACCAAGGTCGATCAGGACTTGCGCCGCTGCCGTCCACCCGCACCAGCGGCACCACGGGATTCGCCTGCGCCCCCCGAGGGGGCTGCGGATTTGCCACCGCCAAAGCGACGACGACCGCCGCCAGGCTTGCCACCGCCTTTGCCACGGCCACCGCCGCCGCCGCCGGGGCGACCGCGTCCGCCACCGCGTGCGGGTTTGGCTGCGGGGTCCGGCAGCTCTTCCCAGGCGCGACCAGAGGCCACGGGGATGGTGATGCCCATGGTTTTCTGGATCGCCTTCAGATCGCCAATCTCATCCGGCGCACAGAAGGCGACGGCCTGACCGTCTTTGCCTGCACGTGCGGTGCGACCGATGCGGTGCACATAGGCATCCGGCACATTGGGCAGCTCGTAGTTGTAGACGTATTTCACATCGGGAATATCAAGCCCGCGCGCGGCCACATCGGTGGCCACAAGCACGGTGATTTCGCCCGATTTGAACGCTTTCAGCGCGCGCTCGCGCTGGCCCTGGCTCTTGTTGCCGTGGATCGCCGCTGCCTTGAAGCCTGCCTTGTCCAGCACCTTCATCAGCTTTTCCATGCCATGTTTGGTGCGGCCAAAGACCAGCGTGCGCTCGCCATCATGGGCAGAGAGCAGCTCTTTGAGAAGGCTCAGCTTTTCCGCCTTGGCGATGAAATGAACCGATTGTGTGACCTTGGCGGCGGGTTTGCCCGGAGGGGTCACTTCGATGCGCACGGGGCTCTTGAGATAGGCGTTTGCGATCTCGTTCATCTGCTTGGGCATCGTGGCCGAGAACAGCATGGTCTGGCGCTCTTCGGGCAGGAGGGCCGCGATCTTGCGCAGGGCGTGGATGAACCCGAGGTCGAGCATTTGATCGGCCTCATCAAGAACAAGAAAGTCGCAAGACCCCAGATCCAGCGCCTTGCGGTCGAGGATGTCGAGCAGTCGGCCGGGGGTGGCCACCAGAATGTCGGTGCCTTTGGACAGGCGGTGGATCTGCGGGTTGATCGACACGCCGCCCACGACGAGCCCGGTCTTCAGCGGGCTGCCTTCGGTGAGACCGCGCAGGGTCTCTGCGATCTGATTGGCCAGCTCGCGGGTCGGAGCGAGGATCAGGCCGCGCACTGTACCGGCCGCAGGCTTGCGACCATATTCGAGCATCTGCGCCACCAGCGGCACGCCAAAGGCCGCGGTCTTGCCGGTGCCGGTCTGGGCCAGGCCCAACACGTCCTGACCATTCAGCGCATGGGGAATGGCGCGCGCCTGAATCGGGGTGGGTGTATTGAACCCCATCGCTTCCATGCGGGTGTGCAGGTGCTTGGGAAGGTCCATAGAGGAGAATTCGGTCATTCAAAGTCCTTTCGACGGCTGCAGCCTCGAGGCGCGCAACCGTTTCGGGCAGGGCCAGATGCCGCATACCCGATCATTCAGTGGGGCGGAGACCTCAGACCCAGACGGCCGCATGCCGTTCGGTCGATCTGCCGCAACTAGCCCCACGCGTGATCTTGGAACCATGGCATCCCCGACAAGATCCGGTGAACATGCCCCGCGCTTGCAAGAGTGCAGCGGCGGTTTGGGGCAGGGTGGCCATGTCGCTTGCGACGGGCCCGCTCGGATCTCTGCTCACGCGGCAGAGGGTATGCCTGAGGGGCACATGGCGTGGTGTGGGTGAAATGTCAATGGTGTGCGGGCAAGATGGCTGTTTGCTATGCGTCTTGCATTCGCTAAAAAGAAACGCCAAGCAAGGGACCCCGCATCGAACGACAGGGACAGATCAGGCATGACCGACACGATAATCTCGCGCTGTGAGGCCCATGGCCTGCGTATGACCGG
Organism: Ruegeria sp. TM1040; assembly: GCF_000014065.1. Taxonomy (NCBI): domain Bacteria; kingdom Pseudomonadati; phylum Pseudomonadota; class Alphaproteobacteria; order Rhodobacterales; family Roseobacteraceae; genus Ruegeria; species Ruegeria sp. TM1040. The sequence continues at coordinate 991,617 of NC_008044.1, forward strand.
CCCGCGCCGCACCATTGCGCGTGTTCTGGAGGAAAGCGACGATCACCCCGATGTCGAAGAGCTGCATGCGCGCGCCAATGCGCAGGATTCGGGGATCTCGCTGGCGACGGTCTACCGCACCGTCAAACTCTTTGAGGAATCAGGCATTCTGGAACGGCTCGAGTTTGGCGATGGCCGGGCGCGCTATGAGGATGCCGACCGCGATCATCACGACCATCTCATTGATCTGAACACGGGCGAGGTGATCGAGTTCTGTGATCCGGATATTGAGGAGCTGCAGGAACGCATTGCCAAAAAGCTCGGCTATGAGCTGCGCGGTCATAAGCTCGAACTCTATGGCGTGCCGATCAAAAAGGGCAGCTGAGCGGGCGCGGTTCGGGTCGCAGCCTGAGGGTCTCATCACCATCGTGAATAGAAAACCTCACAACTTCTGCTGAGGCAGGTGCGATTTCACGCTTGCGTCATGTGGTCGCATCGCGCCATGGCTGGGGTGTATTCAACGCCCCGCCAAGGACGCACGCCCATGGATAATGTCAAAGGTATTTTGCTGCTGCTGGTCGCGATGGTCGGCTTCACAGTCGAGGATCTCTTTATCAAGCAGCTCTCCGGTAGCCTGTCGGTGGGGCAGATCCTGGTGTTCATCGGGCTGGGGGCTGGGCTGTTGTTCTATGTGGCGCTGCGCCTGCAAAAGCAGCGCCTCTGGACCCGGGAGGCCTGGCAGAGCATGCCCGTGCTGCGCGCATTGGCCGAAGGGGGCGCGGCCATGAGCTTTGCCACCGCGCTGGCGCTGGTGGACATCTCGGTGGTGGCGGCCGTGTTTCAGGCGACGCCGCTGGCGATCACCATGGGGGCTGCGCTGTTTCTGGGAGAACAGGTCGGCTGGCGGCGCTGGAGCGCGATTTTTGTCGGCTTCATGGGGGTTTTGATCATCATTCGCCCAGGTCTTGACGGGTTTGAGCCCAACGCGCTTCTGGTATTGATCTCGGTGTTCTTTGTGGCGGCGCGCGATCTGATGACACGGCGGATGCCTGCGAGCATTCCTTCCTCCGTGGTGAGCGTACAGGCCTACCTCGCGGTGGTTGTCGCCGGCGGGGTGATGCTGATGTTCACACCGCAAACGCTGGTTGCGCCAACGTCCTTTGAATGGGCGATGCTGGCGGGGGGGACGCTTTTTGGGGTGATCGCCTACTATGGCATCGTCACCGCCACGCGGATTGCAGATGCCGCTGTCATCACGCCGTTTCGCTACTCGCGACTGGTGTTTTCCATGATCGGCGGCGCGATTGTGTTTTCGGAGCGCCCTGACGGGATGACGCTGCTCGGCTCCGGGCTGATTATCGCAACCGGGCTCTATACCTTTGTGCGCGAGCGCCGTCTGGCGCGTCAGGCCGCGCGACTGGCGGCACAGCCCGCCTGAGATCAGGCTGCGCGTGGGGTCAAGCGCTGTCGCGCGCCGCGCACGCCGACCCAGATGCAGAGTGTTGTTAGCAGGAAGTAGACCGCGATGCCGTAGCCTTGGGCGTCGAAATCAAGCCCGAGGTCGATAAGCGCTCCGGTCAGGCCCGGGCCGATCGCGGTGCCAAAGACCATCACCGCCATGACCAGCGATTTGATCGCACCGATATAGCGCGTGCCATAGGCCTCGGCCCAGAACGAACTTGGTAGTACCGCATGCGCGCCTACCGAGAGCGCCATTGCAAGGAAACCCGCTGCCATGCCGATACCGCTGGCGGTGGTGGCAAAGATCGCAAAAGCCGCAACCATTGGCAGCTGATAGAGCGGCATCAGCCGCGCCGCGCCCCAGCGATCCAGTGCCCAGCCCGCAACCAGCATGGCAAGAACGGACATCACTGTGAAAAACGGGAAATAGGCCACCAGCTCCAACAGGCTCCAGCCTTTGGTGGTGGCGAAATGCAGTTGATGAAAGAAGAAGGCGGTCGAAAAGGCCGCCGGACCCAGAATCGATGGCACCATCAGCCAAAAGAGCGGCGTGCGCAGCACCTCGCCGCGGGACCAGTGGCGGTTGTCCATGCCGGTGCTGCTCACGTCCTGAGAGGTGGCACGCGGTGTGCGCTCTTGTGACAACAGATGCAAGAGCAACGGCGCACCAAGCAGACAGATCGCCGCGCTCAGAAGCCAGAGCATGCGCCAGTCAAAGCGCACCATCAACGCCACAAAGATCAGCGGCAGGAGCGCCTGACCAAAGGATACGCCCAGAGCCGCAATCGACAGCGCCCGTCCGCGCGTGGCCACAAACCAGCGCGCCATGGCAACCACCGCGAGATGAGTGCTCATACCCTGTCCGAAAAAGCGCAACGCAAAGACAGAGAGCGGCAGGACCCAATAGTTGCGATTGAGCGCCATCAGTACGCAGGCCGCCGCCAGTCCACAGAGCACAAAGGCCCCGAGCTGGCGCACCCGCAGCACATCCGACAGACCACCTGCCGCCACCATCACAAGTGCAGAGGCCGTGGTCCCCACCATGTAGATGGCACCCCATCCGGCGTGGCTCAGACCAAACTCTGCCTGAATAGGCCCGGCAAATACCGAAATGAAAAAGGTCTGACCAAAGCTCGACAGGAACGTCAGCAAGACCCCTGCCGAAAGATAGGGGGCGTTGCGCAACAGAAATTCGTGGAATCGCAGGGGGGCAGCCATAGCGACAGCTTTACCTGTTAAGGATCTGACGCAAGGGTGAGCGCTATCATCTTGCGGTATCGCGTGGACGGCGCGTCTTTTTTGTCGCGCCATGAGCCAGGGGGCGAAGGCCTATGCAGAAAAATTCCCGATGTTAGGGATAAACCTCTCGAATAAGAGCCGTTAGCGGTAACGCTTCCGGTTTACTTTTTGCGCGGGCTTGCTATGACCGGGGGCAAATCGTGTCACAGTGAGGGACCATTTGCGATGAGCACCATTATCGACATTCACGCCCGCGAGATCCTCGACAGCCGGGGCAACCCCACCGTCGAAGTCGATGTCGTTCTCGAGGACGGTACCATGGGCCGCGCGGCCGTGCCATCGGGCGCTTCGACCGGTGCCTATGAGGCCGTGGAAAAACGCGACGGCGACAAATCCCGCTACATGGGCAAGGGTGTCCTAGAGGCCGTTGCGGCCGTCAATGGCGAAATCGCTGATGAGCTGGTGGGCTTTGATGCGACCGAGCAGGTCTCTATCGACCGCGCGATGATTGAACTCGACGGCACCGAGAACAAGGGCCGCCTCGGCGCAAACGCGATCCTTGGCGTGTCGATGGCCGTGGCCAAGGCTGCCGCCGATTTCACCACCCAGCCGCTCTATCGCTACGTGGGTGGCGCTGCGGCGCGCATCCTGCCGGTGCCGATGATGAACATCATCAATGGCGGCGAGCATGCCGACAACCCCATCGACATCCAGGAATTCATGATCATGCCGGTGGCCGCGGAAAACATCCGCGACGCGGTGCGCATGGGCTCTGAAGTGTTCCACACGCTGAAAAAAGAGCTGTCGGCGGCGGGTCTTTCGACCGGGATCGGCGATGAGGGTGGTTTTGCCCCCAATATCGCGTCCAGCCGTGAAGCGCTGGATTTCATCCTGAAATCCATCGAGAAGGCAGGCTACAAACCCGGCGAGGAGATCTATCTCGCGCTCGATTGCGCGGCGACCGAATACTACAAGGACGGCAAATATGTGCTGTCGGGCGAAGGCAAGACCCTGACCTCTGAGGAAAACGCTGCCTATCTCGCCGCGCTGGTGAATGACTACCCGATCATTTCGATCGAGGACGGCATGTCCGAGGATGATTGGGACGGCTGGAAGGCGCTGACCGATCAGATCGGCGACAAGGTGCAGCTCGTTGGGGACGACCTCTTCGTGACCAACCCGGTGCGTCTGGCAGAGGGCATTGAGCGCGGCTGTGCGAACTCCATGCTGGTCAAAGTGAACCAGATCGGCTCGCTCACCGAGACGCTGCAGGCGGTCGATATGGCGCATCGTGCGCGCTATACCAATGTTATGTCGCACCGCTCGGGCGAGACCGAGGATGCGACCATTGCCGACCTCGCCGTGGCCACCAACTGTGGTCAGATCAAGACCGGCTCGCTCGCGCGTTCTGACCGGCTTGCAAAATACAACCAGCTGATCCGGATCGAGGAAACCCTCGGTGAAATCGCGGAATATGCGGGTCGTTCGATCCTGAAGGGCTAAGGCCTTCTCAAAGCCGACCAACCATGCGCCCCGGGTCACACCGGGGCGTTTTTCTTTGGGGTTGCCGCAAGGAACGGGGCTTCGTAAGGAGGGTGGATTGGATACAAAATTATCGGAGGAATGCCATGGTGGCCAACCCAGCCCTGCCGGAGGGTATCAGTGATCTGCCTGCGGGCACGCTGGCCTCTGTTGTGACCTATCTCGAGATGAAGACACCGCCGCCGATCAAGGGGCTGGAGACGCCGCCTGGGCTGCGTTTGTTGCGCCATGATGCGCCTGACGTGGAGTGGTACTGCAGGCTCTATCGCCTGGTGGGAGAGGACTACCTGTGGTTCTCGCGTCTGATGTGGGACTATGCGACGCTTGCGGCGCATCTCGCCTCTGATCGGGTCGAGGTTTGGTCCCTACAGAAACAGGGGGTGGATCTGGGGCTGTTGGAGCTGGAGTGGATGCAGGATGGCGACTGTGAGCTGTCGTTTTTTGGCCTCTCCAAAGAGCTGATCGGCGCTGGCGTTGGGCGTTGGTTGATGGAGCATGCCACCGCGCGGGCGTTTTCGCGGGAGATCTCGCGGTTCTTTGTCCATACCTGCACCCTCGATAGCCCACAGGCGCTTGGATTCTATATGCGCTCGGGATTTGTGCCTTATGGGCGAGCGGTCGAGATTGCAGAGGATCCCCGGCTGACCGGACTGATCCCCAAGACCGCAGCGGCGCATGTTCCGCTGATCCAGCGCTAGGCTGATCGACTGCTAGACCGGGCAGTCGAGGGGCCAACCCCTCGCACCCCCGAGGTATTTTTGAAAAGATGAAGGACGCTCAGAGCGTGCGGCTCATCAGGAGGTAGCGGTCGCGTGCGGTAAAACGGGCGCGTTTGTACAGTCTCAGCGCGGCGTCATTGTCGCGATCTACCTCAAGATGCAGGGCGCGAACGCCCGCTTCGGCCAGGGTGCGGGGCAGGGCGAAGAGCACTTCGGTGGCGATGCCGCGACCACGCACGGCGGGGCGGATGAAGAATTCGTCGATCATCCCGTCGAGACCGCCAAATTCCACCGACCAGGTGAAGGTGACGATTATGTAGCCGATGGGCGCGCGGGTGGGGCCGATGAGGTAGATGGCGCCGTAAGGTATGCCCTCAAGCAGGGGCAGGAGCGCGCCGCGGCGCTGGGCGTCGTCGCTTTGAATGCCTTCTTCGCTGTGAAAACCCTGAACCAGCGGCAGGAGTTTCTCCAGGTCCTCGGGGCGGGCCAGATGCAGAGAGGCGCTCATAGGCGGGCCAGCCTGTTGGTGAGGAGCGAAAAGAACCCATCGGCATCTATGTCGCCGATGAAAAGAGCATTGGCCGGTCGATCGGTCACGCCCCACCAATCGGCCACAGTCATGCCAAGGGTGAGGGCGGAAGCGGTCTCGATCTCGACGTTGATATGGCGACCACTGAAGAGAGCAGGGTCGATGAGGTAGGCAATCACGCAAGGGTCGTGCAGCGGGCCGCCTTCGGAGCCGTATTTCTCCACGTCGAAGCGTTCAAAGAAATCGAGCATATCGGCGGTGAACGCGCCCACGGGGCTTTGCAGCGCGCGAAAGGCTTCGACGCGGGCGCGAGTGGTCAACGCCTTGTGGGTCACATCAAGCGGCATCATCGTGATCTTGATCCCGGAAGAGAGCACCTCATGCGCAGCTTCGGGGTCGACGTAGATATTGAACTCGGCGGCGGGGGTGATGTTGCCCACCTCAAAATAGGCGCCGCCCATAAGGACGATTTCCTGCACACGCTCCACCACATCCGGCGCAGCCCGAAAGGCGGCCGCGATATTTGTAAGCGGGCCAAGTGGGCAGAGGGTGACCGTGCCAGCCGGTTCGCGGCGCAGGGTCTCGATAATGAAATCGACCCCGTTTTGATCCTGCAGCGGCATCTCGGGATCAAACAGCTCCGGGCCGTCGAGGCCAGTGCCCCCGTGGACATGCTCTGCGGTCACCAGAGGGCGTTCGAGTGGGGCCGCGCGGCCTGCAAAGACTTTGACATCCTGACGTTTGGCGACCTCGCAGACGATGCGGGCGTTTTTCTGGGTCAGCTCCAGCGGCACGTTTCCGGCAACGGCCGTGATGCCCAGAAGGTCGATGTTCTCGGGCGAGGCAAGGGCCAGAAGGATGGCAACCGCATCGTCCTGTCCGGGGTCGGTATCAATGATGATCTTGCGGGCGGGCATGGTATTTGGGCGCTCCTCGAGGTGATGCGCGGACCCTCGCAGCCCCAACCCGGTTTGTCCACCAGCCGATCGGGGAGACAAGTTGGAATGCGCCTGATATGAGTGAAAAAAATCAACAGAGTGCAGATCTAATGGCGCGGCAGTATTTTCTTCATCTCGGGGCGCATCGCACGGGCAGCAGCTCGTTTCAGCTCTGTTTGCATGAAAACCGCGCCGCTCTGGCCAACGCGGGCTATGGCGTCGCTTTTCCCGCGCGCGATGGTATCCGGGCCGGGCAGCTTGCATTGCGCCTGCCGCAGCCGCGCCACGACGCCGAGGCGGAGACCCGGATGGCAGAGACTGCGCGCCAGCACCTGACGCAAGACATTGCCCCGGCGCCGGATCAGAAGGTGCTTTTGTCGGAAGAGAACATTCTCGGCAGTATGTCTCATTTTCAACAGGCCTTGTTCTATCCCGCCTCCGCCAAGCGGCTGCGTGCGCTGCGTCAGGCGATGGAGGGGCCTGCAGCCGCGGTGCTGCTGGTGGTGCGCGATTATGGGCCGTTCTTTCGTTCCTGTATTCGCAAACGGATGGAAGAAACGATCGTGACGGATTTCGAAGGTGCCGTTTCTGCCTATCTGGCGATGGATCGCGGCTGGCTTGAGGTGCTGCGGGAGGTGCGCGACATCCTGGAGCCTGCAAAGCTGATTGTGGCGCGACATGAGGACCGCCCGAAGCGGGTCGATCTGTTGCGAGAGCTGGCTCCGGATCTGGCGCAGGTGGCCTTGATGCAGCCCAGCACGTCGTTGAACATCAGTGCCACGGACCGCGCCCTGAGCGCGTTGCAGGCGCGCTATGCCACCGGTGAGAAACTCTCGCGCAAGGCGTGGCGCGCCACCCTTGCAGAGTGGCGCGATGACGCGACACCCATGGGGCTCACTGAGTTTACACCGCGAGAATTGCGCGCCTTCTCAATGCGCTACGAGCGCGATCTGTCAGATATCGCCAAGGAACCGGGGCTTACTCTGATTTAGAGTCTTGGCCCTTGCGCGCTTTTTCCTCGGCTTTGACCGCGTTCCAAAGCGCGTCCATTTCCTCAAGGTTGCTGTCTTCGGCGCGCTTGCCCCGTTCTGCCAGCTTTGCCTCTACCGCCTTGAAGCGGCGGGTGAATTTCGCGTTGGTGCGGCGCAGGGCCGCCTCAGGTTCGACGCCGAGGTGGCGACCGAGGTTGGCCATCACAAACAGAAGATCGCCGAATTCTTCTTCGACCTCATCCTGAGTGAGCGTGTCGCGCGCCTCGACGAGTTCGGCGGATTCCTCGGCAATCTTGGCGAGCACATTCTGTGCCGAGGGCCAGTCAAACCCCACCCGCGCCGCGCGTTTTTGCAGCTTGTAGGCGCGCAGCAAGGCCGGCAGGCCCACCGCGACACCATCCAGCGCGCCAGTCTCGGCCTTTGCGGCGCGCTCGGCGGCCTTGATGGTCTCCCAGTCCTGCGTTTGCTGTTCGGCGGATTTCTCGCGGCTCTCGTCGCCAAAAACATGCGGGTGCCGCGACACCATCTTGTTGGACATGGTTGTGACCACATCCTGAAAGGTGAAATGCCCGGCTTCGGCAGCCATTTGTGCGTGAAAGACGGATTGGAACAAGAGATCGCCCAACTCACCCTTCAGTTCGTCCCATTTCTCACGCTCGATGGCGTCGGCGACCTCATAGGCCTCTTCGATGGTGTAGGGCGCGATGGAGGCAAAATCCTGCTCGATGTCCCAAGGGCAGCCGCCCTTTGGATCGCGCAGGCGGCGCATGATTTCCAGGAGCCGTTCGATGCCTGCGGTTTCATCGTGGATCAAGCTGTCGTCGCTCATTGCACCTGCCTGCGTTTTCGTGTCTGCTGCATCATCCCGACTATTTGACAGGAGTCCACCCCATGCCGGTCGTGAACCGCATCGCTGATTTTGCCGAAGACATGAAGACCTGGCGTCGCCACCTGCACCAGATCCCCGAACTGGGGTTGGACACAGTAAAAACCGCTGCATATGTGACTGAGATCCTTGAGACATTCGGCGTAGATGAGATCCACGGCGGTATTGCGCAGAACGGGATCGTGGCGATCATCAACGGTCAGGGCGAAGGGCCAACACTTGGGCTTCGCGCCGATATGGACGCGCTGCCGATCACCGAGGTGCGCGACCTCGACTACAAATCCCAGACCCCCGGCAAAATGCATGCCTGCGGCCATGACGGGCACACCACCATGTTGCTCGGGGCGGCGAAATATCTGGCGGAAACGCGTAATTTCAAAGGCCGCGTGGCGCTGTTGTTCCAGCCCGCCGAAGAGATCATCGGCGGCGCCAAGATCATGGTCGAAGAGGGCGTGATGGAGCGCTTTGACATCAAGGAGGTCTACGCGCTGCACAATGCGCCGGGCTTGCCGGTCGGGCATTTCATGACAACGCCGGGCGCTTTGATGGCGGCGGTGGATGAGTTTACCATCAACATCAAAGGGCTGGGTGGCCATGGCGCAATGCCGCATGAAACCCGTGATCCGGTGATGGCCGCCTGTGGCATGGCGCAAGCGATCCAGACCATCGTCAGCCGCAACCATCAGGCCACCGAAGATCTGGTGATCTCCGTCACCCAGATCCACACTGGTACCGTCGACAATGTGATCCCCGAGACCGCCTATGTGAATGGCACCATCCGCACCTTCAATCCCGAGGTGCAAAAGATGGTCATGGCGCGCTTTGACGAGATCGTGAAAGGCTGCGCCGTGGCCTATGGGGTGGAAGCGGAGCTGGATTACGAGGTCGGCTATCCCGCCACGATCAACGACGCGGAAAAGGCGGCTTTTGCCACCGATATCGCGCGCGACATCTCGGGCGAGGCCAATGTGCAGGGCGATGCGGGGCGCGAGATGGGGGCTGAGGATTTCTCTTATATGCTGGAGGCCCGTCCGGGCGCCTACCTGTTCCTCGGGCAGGGGGATACGGCGGGGCTGCACCACCCTGAGTATGACTTCAACGACGAGATCTCGCCTATTGGGGCATCGTTCTTTGCCCGTCTGGTGGAGAAAGCACAGCCAGCGGGTTGAAATCGCGATGTGGGGCGGGCTTTCGGATGACAAGCCCGCCTGCATTGGCTAGGACGTCAGCAGAACCCGAGAACAGGGAGCAGTCCAAAATGGCGCTGGAAGACGCAAAAACGCAGGTAGATCAGGCATTTACGCGCGAGGACCTTAAGGGTCTCAGCTTTGAGAACACCTTTGGAGGGGCCACGTCGTTTCTGCGGCGTCGCTACACCAAGGATCTGACCCACGCGGATATCGCCGTGACGGGTATTCCGTTTGATCAGGCGGTGACAAACCGCCCCGGCACACGGCTGGGTCCGCGCGCGGTGCGCGAGGCCTCGGCCCTGCAAAGCCCCGATGCGCCTTATGGCTGGGATATTTGCCCTGCAAGCGAGCTGGCAATCGTGGACTACGGCGATCTGGCCTTTGACTATGCCAATGTCCCGGCGTTTCCCGACACGCTCACGGATCATATCCGGGGCATTCTGGCCACCGATACAGCATCGGTGGCGATTGGCGGCGACCATTATGTGAGCTTCCCGATCCTCAAGGCCTATGCCGAGAAATACGGGCCTGTTTCGCTCTTGCATTTCGATGCTCACAGCGACACCTGGGCGGATGATGATTTCAGCCGCGTGGATCATGGCACGATGTTCTACAAAGCGGTGAAATCCGGCATCATTGACCCGGCTACCTCGGTGCAGGTGGGCATTCGCACCACCAATGAGGACAATCTGGGCGTGCCGACTATCGATGCCCCCACGGTGCATGAGATCGGCCCGGTCGAGACCGCGCGCCGCATCCGCGAGGTGCTGGGCGACCGGCCAGTCTATCTGACCTTTGACATTGACTGCCTCGATCCGGCCTATGCGCCGGGCACTGGCACCCCGGTCTGGGGTGGCCTCACCTCTGCGCAGGCAGAGGCGATCCTCAAGGGGTTGCGCGGCATCAACATTCTGGGCGGCGACGTCGTCGAAGTCTCGCCCCCCTTTGACACCACCGGCGCCACCGCCATCGCGGGCGCCCATGTGGCCATGAGTATTATCTGCCTTCTGGGCTGGAGGATGACAGGACGATGAGCGAGTTCAATCAACCCATCAGCGGCAATGATCTGGCGCGGTTCTCGGGGCCGGGCACCTTTATGCGCCTGCCGCAGGCCACCTCGCTAGAGGGTCTGGATGTGGCGGTGCTGGGTGTGCCGATGGATATTGGCACCTCCTGGCGTTCCGGGACGCGGTTCGGGCCCAAGCAGATCCGCGCCGAGAGCGCGATGATCCGCCCGTACAACATGGCCACCGGGGCTGCGCCTTTTGATGCGCTCAACATTGCCGATATTGGCGATCTGGCGATCAATACGTTCAACCTCGCGGAGTCGCTGCGCATCATCGAAGACAGCTATGACGCGATCCTCGGTTCGGGCGTGCTTCCCTTTGCGATGGGGGGCGATCACTCGATCACCCTGCCGATCCTCAGGGCGATGGCGCGCAGGTATGGCCCGGTTGCGGTGATCCATGTGGATGCCCATGCGGACGTCAATGACGAGATGTTTGGCGAGCGCGAAACCCACGGCACCGTGTTCCGCCGCGCCTATGAAGAGGGGCTTCTGGAGGCGGATAAAGTTTATCAGATTGGTCTGCGCGGTACCGGCTATGGACCGGATGATTTCAAAGAGCCGCAGAGCTGGGGCTTTCAGCATTTTGTCGCCTCCGAGCTCTGGAACCGATCGCTGCACAATATGGGGGCGGAAATCCGTCGCGATATTGGCGGGCGTCCGGTCTATATCTCCTATGATATCGACAGTCTTGATCCCGCCTTCGCGCCGGGCACCGGCACGCCGGAAATTGGCGGGCTGACCACCATGCAGGCGCTGGAGCTGATCCGCGCCTTCAAGGGGCTCAATGTCGTGGGATGTGATCTTGTCGAAGTCTCGCCGCCCTACGACCCTTCGGGGAATACGGCGCTTGTAGCAGCCAATCTGATCTATGAGATGCTGTGCATCCTGCCAGGACGGGATAGGGCGTAACGCGCCAGAGGTCGCGCGTATCATCACCGCTGGATGAGCCGGGACTAGGTGCGCCGGGCGGGGAGGCTCCCGCCTGTTGCTGGATCAGCAGAGCCGATCGGCCTGAGTTGGGCCGCGCGTGGGGTGAATGCCCGCCGGTTGCGCGGTCAGATCTTTCCTGATCATTCGCATTGCAACGGCTTGCAGGCCGTGACGCTGGTTTTCTCGGAAGCAATGGCTTGGGGAATCTGCGCGCGTGCCCCGGGGCGCCCTGACAGGTGTTGCGAGCGATCCTAAAGGCGCGGCATCACCGCGGGCAGCGGGCTCAGGTGGTTTGAGGCCGAAAGGCAGCCCTCCTGAACCTCACGCCACATGGGTACGTTGAGCGACATCTGGCACTGCGCCATGAACAGGCGCCCATCCACCTGCAGGCAGATGGTTTCCCCAAGCTCAATCCGCGCGCCCTGTTTGTCGGTGCAATAGCAATCTATGGTCTTGCCGCCGGGGCCGACGACATCCGCGTGGGCGCCACCCCCCGTTGCCACAATCAGCAGGCTCACCGCTACAGCCGCCGTATGTGCGGCGCGGGCAGCAAATCGGACAAGACCACTGGCATGTTTCATGCCTCTAGCCTATCACAAATGCAGCCCCGCGCCAAAGCCTGACGCGCGCCCAACAGTGAGACACGCCAAGACATGATCCCCGAAGACCGGCTGCAACAGATTCTGCAACGCTACCAGTACCTCGAGGCCGCGATGGCGGATGGGGCAGGGGGTGATATCGCCAAGCTGGCCAAGGAATATTCCGACCTGCGCCCGGTGGTGGAGCAGATCAGCGCCTATCAGCAGCTGTTGAGCGATCTGGCCGAGGCCGAAGAAATGCTGGCCGACCCGGACATGAAGGCGCTCGCAGAGGAAGAGATCCCGACCCTGAAGGCCGCACTGCCGCAGGCAGAGCATGCGCTGCAACTCGCGCTTTTGCCCAAGGATGAGGCCGACAGCCGAGCCGCCATTCTCGAGATCCGACCCGGCACGGGCGGTGACGAGGCGGCGCTCTTTGCTGCGGATCTCTATCGCATGTACAGCCGCTATGCGGAGACGCAGGGCTGGAAAGTGGATGTCATCGAAGAACAGGCCTCCGAGCTCGGCGGGCTCAAGGAACTGGTGGCGCGGATCAATGGCGACGGGGTTTTCGCGCGGCTCAAGTATGAAAGCGGCGTGCATCGGGTCCAGCGGGTGCCCGTGACCGAGAGCGGCGGGCGCATCCACACCTCTGCGGCGACAGTGGCGGTGCTGCCAGAGGCCGAGGATGTGGACATCAAGATCGACGCAAACGATCTGCGCATCGACACCATGCGGGCCTCGGGCGCGGGGGGGCAGCACGTCAACACCACCGACTCGGCGGTGCGGATCACCCACCTGCCGACCGGGCTGGTGGTCACCAGTTCGGAAAAATCCCAGCACCGAAACCGCGAGATCGCAATGCAGGTGCTGAAGACCCGGCTCTATGACCTTGAACGCCAGCGGATCGACACGGAACGCTCTGCGGATCGGGCTTCTCAGGTGGGGTCGGGAGATCGTTCGGAACGTATCCGGACCTATAACTTCCCGCAGGGGCGGATGTCGGACCACCGGATCAACCTCACGCTTTATAAGCTCGATCAGATCATGGGCGGCGACTTGGATGAAATCATTGACGCGCTGATATCCGAGCATCAGGCGAAGCTCCTGGCGGAGATGGGGCAATGAGCACCACCGCCGCACAAGCCATGGTGGCGGCAACGGCGCGCCTAAGAGCGGCGGGGGTAGAGGACCCCGCGCGCGATGCGCGGGTGCTTTTGGCGCATGCCGCGCGGATTGAGGCGGCGCGGGTCACATTGATCGCGCCCGAGGAACTCTCGCATGAGGTTGCCGAACGCTATGACCAGCTGATTTCCCTGCGCGCGATCCGGGTACCCGTGTCGCATCTCGTGGGCGAGCGGGATTTCTATGGCCGCCGCTTCAAGGTCTCTGGCGATGTTCTGGACCCGCGTCCCGAAACCGAAACCCTGATCGAAGCGGCGCTTGCAGAGCCGTTCGAGCGGGTGCTGGATCTTGGGGTGGGGTCGGGCTGCATTCTGGTGACGCTCTTGGCAGAGCAGCAGCGCGCGCGCGGCCTTGGCGTGGACCTCAGTGAAGCCGCCTGTCTTCAGGCCAGCGCCAATGCGGTGTTGCACCGCGTCGAGGCGCGTGCCGACATCCGCCAGTCGAACTGGTTTTCCGCTGTTGAAGGGCAGTTTGACCTGATTGTCTCCAACCCGCCTTATATTGCGCTTGAAGAAATGGATGGGCTCTCGGCAGAGGTGCGCGATCATGAACCGCAAATGGCGCTCACGGATGGGGCGGATGGCCTCAGCGCGTATCGGCAAATCTGTGCAGGGCTTGCGCCGCATCTCGCAGCAAATGGGCGCGTGATGGTAGAAATCGGCCCCACGCAAGGTCCGGCTGTTGCGCAGATGATGCGCGAAACGGGGCTTCGCGATGTTAGCGTGCTGCCGGACCTGGATGGTCGGGATCGGGTCGTTTTTGGCCGAAATGCGTGACGTGCCGCGTCAATAGCGCTCAATTTTGACAAAAAGAGCCAAAAAACTCCCCGTGCCCCCTTGTTTGTGACAAAGGAACGTGGTTACTCAAGATGTCGCTGTTGCAAGAGGACGTTAGTCAACCTCTCGGCGACGCCAAGCCCAAAAACGTTCGCAGGCCCATGCGCAGGAAGCGCGGTACGCGGTCTTCGACAATTAGAACCAAGGCTGACGTTAGGCATATGAGATCGTCAAAATCACGTTCGCGTTCAAAGTCGAACCGTAATCGTCCAAATGGGGCCAATGTTGTCAACCGCGTGTTCGACAGCTCGGGACCCGAGGGCAAGGTTCGCGGAACGCCGCAACAAATCATCGACAAATACAACCAGCTTGCCCGCGACGCGCAACTTGGCAATGACCGTGTTGCGACCGAGAATTTCCAGCAGCACGCGGAGCATTACCTGCGCATGCTGAATGAGGCACAGCGCGAGATCGAAGCCAAGCGTGAGGAGCAGGAGCGCCAGAACCGCGAACGCCAGGCCGAACGCGATCGTGAACGTGCAGAGCGTCTGGAACGTCAGGAGCGCGAAGCCGCCGAGGCCGCAGCAGGAGATGGCCCGCAGCCCGAGATCGCTGACCCGCGTGAGGCCCCGGTCCAGGAAGCACAAGACGACAGCGGACTTGTAGAGACCCCCGAAGGGAAAACCTCTGAGGGCGAGGCTACGCCCGCCAAGAAAGCCCCCGCTCGCAAGCCGCGCAGCCGCAAGCCTGCCGCACCCAAAGAGGGCGAAAACGGCGAGGCGAAACCAGAGGCAGAGGCGAAGCCCAAGCGCAGCCGCGCCAAGCCCAAGCCAAAGCCCAATCCGGACGAGCCGCAGGAAGCGGCGGAATAAGCCGGGATCAATCCAGATCAGACAAAACCCCCACAGCAGGCGCTGCGGGGGTTTTTTCATGTCCGGCGCAATGGTCGGGGCGGGCCGTAAGAGTGCGCTGGATCAGCCCTTCTCCAAACTACGGGCAAGGGCGCAGAAGTCCTCAACGCTGACCTGCTCGGCGCGTTCGGTTGGCGGAATGCCCGCGGCGTTCAAGTGGTCTTCGATCTGGGGAGAGACGCCTTTGAGAGAGGCGCGCAGCATCTTGCGACGCTGATTGAAAGCGGCGGCAACCACGCGGCTCAGGATCGCGGCATCGGCTGGGTAGCGGGGCTCTGGCAGGGCCGTCAGATGGACCACGGCGCTCGAGACCTTTGGCGGTGGCGTAAAGGCGCCTGGGGGCAGCGAGAGGGCGATCCTGGCCTCGGCACGCCACTGCGCAAGGATTGCCAGCCGCCCGTAGGCTTTGGAGCCAGGTTGCGCAACGATGCGCTCGGCCACTTCGCGCTGGAACATCAAAGTGAGGCTCTGCCAGAACGGGGGCCACTCTTTTGGGGTGAGCCACCGCACCAGAAGTTCGGTGCCGACATTGTAAGGCAGGTTGGCGGCGACGCGGATCGGCGGCGTCAGATGCGCCAGCGGGTCAATCTCCAGCGCGTCCCCGTTGATGACCTCGAGGCGCCCCGGATAGGCGGCGGCGATGTCCTCCAGGGCGGGCAGGCAGCGCTGGTCTTTTTCGATGGCGAGGATCTTGCGCGCGCCTTCGCTGAGAAGCCCGCGTGTGAGGCCGCCGGGGCCAGGGCCGATCTCCAAGACGTCGCAGCCTGTGAGATCACCCGCCTGACGCGCGATCTTGGCGGTCAGGTTCAGATCAAGAAGAAAGTTCTGACCCAGCGATTTGCGGGCCGAGAGCTGGTGGGTCGCGATGACCTCGCGCAGCGGGGGGAGATTGTCGATAGCGCTCATGAGGGAGCTTCATAAGGCGCGCGCGGGCATCTGGAAAGCGGGATTTGCATCCGAAAGGTGCGCAGGGGCTTCCCTGCGCGCAGGTTTGACTTGGGATGAGGGGCGCTGCCCCTCAAACACCCCGGGATATTTGGGGTTAGAAGAAGAGATCAGGGCTGGCGGGTCTTGGCCATGGTTTGCGCCAGACGCAGGGCTTCGATGAGGCTGGAGGGATTGGCAAGACCTTTGCCAGCGATGTCGAACGCGGTGCCGTGATCGGGGGATGTGCGGATGAAGGGCAGGCCAAGGGTGACATTGACGCCCTTGTCGAAGTCGAGCGTCTTGATCGGGATGAGCGCCTGATCGTGATACATCGCGATGGCCGCGTCATAGCGCGCGCGGGCGGCGGCGTGAAACAATGTGTCTGCCGGATGGGGACCGGTGAGCCGGTAGCCTTCGGTCTGCATCTCGCGGATCAGTGCTTCGATCCAGTCACCTTCTTCCTGGCCCATGGCCCCGCCTTCGCCTGCATGCGGGTTGAGGCCAGTGACGGCGATGCGCGGGGCGGTGAGACCGAACTGGTCGCGCAGGCCACGGTCTGTAAGGGTGATGACGCGGCGCAGGTGGTCTGGTGTCAGCACTTCGGGCACGGCGCTCAGCGGAATGTGGATGGTGGCTGGCACCACCCGAAGAGCGGCGCTGGCCAGCATCATCACCACATGGTCGACCCCTCCAAGGGCTGCGAGGAACTCGGTGTGGCCGGGATAGGCAAAGCCGGCGCCATCAATCAGCGCTTTTTTGTGGATCGGAGCCGTGCAGAGCGCTGCGGCCTTGCCCGAAGTTACAAGCTCCACACCGGTCTTGATCGATTGGATCACACCTGATGCGTTTTGCGGGTCGGCCTCGCCCTTGGTGGTGTTTCCGGCAAATTCCAAGGGCCATACCGGCAGCGCATCTGCGCTGACTTGCAACGCCTCTGCGGGGGCAGAGACGGGTTGCCAAGGGTGGGATGAGGGCAGGTGACGCGGATCGCCGATCCAGACGAAGGGGCAGTCCGCGCGCAGTTGATCCCATGCGGCGACAGCGATTTCCGGGCCGATCCCGGCAGGTTCGCCGCAGGAGAGAGCAATGACCTGCGGCGCGCCTGTCATTGGAAATCGATCCGGGCGTTGGCCTTCAGCTGTTCGACATGGGCCTCGGCGAGTTCATTCAGGCGCTGTTGCACAAGAGCGTTGGCCACAGCGACACGGGCGTTTTCCTGCGAGGCGACAACTTCGCTGGTGCGGCCGCAGAGCATCACAAACAGAAGCGTCTGGCCGTTGTCACGGGTCAGCGTCGCGGAGGATTCATTCTCGTCGAAGCGAGAGAGTTCCAGCGCGATATCCTGTGGGATTGCACCGGGGGCCTCGCTGCCGCGGAACAGACGATCGGGGTCTTGCCCTTTGTTGATGCCATAGAGGTCATCGCAGGTGTCGATCTCGTCGCGGATTTCAGTGGCGCGCGCAAGCGCCTCGGGGCTGCGCCCACCGGGGATGCGGTAGGTGGCGTAATCAATCGCGGCGTAGGTCGCGCTGCGCCCGTCCACCTCGCGTAGACCACGCATGCGGAAGATCGCGATGGCACCCTGCATGGGCAAGGGCTGGGTGATCTCGCCGGGTTCCAGCCCGAGGACCACTTCTTGCAGCTGCGGAGGCAGGCGAGAGAGCGACATCCACGGCAGGCGTCCGCCGTCAGTGCGGCTGTCGGCGGCAGAGAATTGTGCCGCGGAGGCGGCGAAGGCCTCGGCGCGGGTCAGTTCGGAGATCTGGATCGCAAGATCCTGAACCTGTGCGGCGTTTTCTTGCGTGAGGGGAAGGATGATTTCAGACAGCAGCACCTGAACGCTGCCGGAGCCAGCGGTGCCCATGGCACGATCAATTTCGGCTTCGGAGGGGCGGGCCTGCGACAGGAACCGGCCGCGGACATACTCGCGCCAGCCAAGACCTGCTGTGGTGAAATCACGCACGGTTTCCGGGGCGACACCGGCCTGGTTCAGGCTGGCGAGAAACTCCTCGAGCGTCAGATTGGCACGCTGCGCAAGCTCGCGCATGCCTTCGGTGACTTCTTCTTCACTGAGGGTCAGGCCCACGTCTTTCATGACCTGACGCTTGAGCCGATCCTCGATCAGATCATCGCGAGCGGTTTCAAACGGATCGCCCTGCACCGAGCCTAGAACGCTCAGGAAAAGGGCACGTTGCTCCAGTTCATAGGTGGTGATCACATCCTCGTTGACGGTGATCGCGGGCGAGAACAGCCCCTGTGCCTGAAGATCCGCCGGGGCAGCCGCGGCAATGGCAAGCGCCAGACCTGCTGCGTAGCTCGCGCGACGGGTCCAGTTGATCAGGGCCAGCGAAATCTGGCGGAAGGTTAGGTTTTGCTGCATGATCGCCTGCTTGTTGTGTTGCCGCTTTTGACGGAAAAGCCGTTGAGCGACAGTGTAAATCCGAAATCCGTTGATGGCTCAACACTTGTCGTCGAGGTATAGCGACGGCTGAGCGATAGGTCGAGTGTCACGCATTCATTGCTGTAGGTGAGGCCAAGACCTGCACGGGTCGCGCGCCCATCGGTAATGTCGTAGCGCATGTTGGCGCCCGCGCGCCATGTCTGGTTCAAGTCATAGGTGCCATCGAACCAGAGTTCCGAGGTTTCTTCCGTGCGGTTCTCGCTCGCGTCGGCCTGCAACCAAAGATAGCTCCCTGCAAGACTGACCCGGTCACGTTCCAGATCGCCGCGAAACTCTGCCTTGGTCACCGACCACTCCTCGTCAAAGAGGGTGCGGGCGGTCAGCGTCAGGTCGTTGCGCAGGCCCAGCTGCCCCGCCACCAAGACGTTGGAGTTGCGGCCATCCAGCCCCGAGGAGGAGGTAAAGCCCGATTGCGCTTGATCGCGGTGGATCTGCGCAATGGTACCTGTTGCAAACCAGCCGGAGGTGTCGAAATGCGCAAAGTTCACGCCGTAAACAAACGTCTCGCCATCCTCGCGCACGTCGGATTCGGGGAACCGCGAGAGCGCCATCAGGTTGCCCTGATCGAACTCGGAGATATTGCTGGCCTCATTCGGGGTGTCGTCGCCATTCACATGGGTCCAGCCAAGCTGCACGATGGGCTCGAGCACCTGAACCGCCCCTGATGCGGTCTGGCGTGTCATCGGGCGGCGCAGGGTCAGCGCCGCCTTGGGCGTGACGCGGGTGGCATCATTGTCAAAGGCTGCATCATCTGACAGCGCAAAACTGTCGATCCCGATCCCGGCGGTCCAGACCGATTCAATCCCCCAGGGCAAAATCCAGCTGCGCAGCCAGGTGGCATCGGCGGAAACCCGGCTCATGTCGCGCCCGTTGGCATCTGTGAGGGTGGCATCAAGCGAGGATTCGCGTCTGAATTGCGAGGCGTTGAGCCGCAGACGGAGCTCGCCGCCAACGGCCTTGGGAAAGAGGCGCTGCTCGAAGGTGCCGGTCACGATGGTCGAGGGAATGAAGTCCTGGTTCTCGGCGTCGCGCAGGGTTTTGTAGTTGGAGATCTTGCCTTCGATCAGCTGGTCGCGCCGCACCCGGATCAGCGAGATTTCGGAGCGAATGCGGTCGGTGTCAGAGATGTCATAGTCAGCGTAGTATCCGTCATCCGAGACAGTGTTCAGATCAAAGCTCAGCTTGAAGTCTCGCGGGATGTCGAAGGCGCCGCGCAGGCTGAGGTAGCCCCGGCCATCATCAGGCTGAATGTCATCGCGGCTGAAGGCGCCGGTGATCTCGATCTGGCCGTTGCGAAAGGCCTGACGGTAGCGCAGGTCGAGCGTTCTGGTCTTCTCGGACAGGTAGGGCGTGATGGTGAGGTCTCTGTGCGGGCCGATTGTTTTGAAATAGGGGATCTTCACCCCTACGCCAAGCGTCGAGGAACTGGAGAGAGAGGGCACCAGAAAGCCATCAGCCCGCTCGAGTGTTGGGTCTGGCAGGCGCAGTGCGGGAAAGTAAAAGACCGGAACATCTTTCACCATCAGCTGCGCACCCTCCAGATAGAGCTGGCGCTCAGCCTGATCATGGGTGATGCGCTCGGCGCGGATCTGCCAGAGCGGGGGGCTGCCATCTTCGCAAACATGGCAAGAGGTCACGGCGGTCTTGTAGAGCTGCGAATAGCGCCCCTCGACGCGGGTCATCTGCAGGGCTGCGAGCTGCACCTGCTGATCAAAGACCATCCGCGCCCCACGCAGGATGCCATTGCGCAATTCACTGTCCAGCTCGGCGGCATTGGCGAGTACCGTGATCGAGCCGCTCTGGTCTATGCGGATCGGCCCCTCCATCTGAAGGATGCCGGTTTGGCGATCATAAGAGATGCGCCGCGCCTGAAGGCGGATATCGCCCTGAAATGCCTCGACATTTCCTTCGGCTACCAGCTTGCGGTCGGGGGATACAAATACCCGGTCCGCCACCAGCATCGCCGGGGCTGGGGTTTCCTGTGCAGAGGTCGCGTTTTGCGCCAGGGCGGGCGCTGCCGCAAGCGCCAACCACAGGGGTACCACCGTCCGCAGCAGCGCGCCTCGCCGCCGTTTCTTCAATTCAACCGTCTTCGGCATGCAGGAGCAATCCCATCGTCAATAGTATCGAGGCCACCGGCGGCGCCCAGGCGGCCAGCAAGATCGGAATCTGCCCGTTTTCGCCCAATATCCGCGCGAAATTATGGACAAAGTAAAGCGCAAACCCCAGGAGAACCGAGGTCAGCACGGCAACGCCAGTCCCGCCAAGGCGGGTGTGGCGCATGGTAAAGGCAGCGCCCACCAGCACCATTGCCACCAGAAACAGGGGGCGTGCCAGTTCGACTTGCAGCCAGACCTGGAAACGGGTGGTTGAAAACCCGGCCTCGGAGAGAGACTGGATCGTCTGGGGCAGGTCATAAATCGAAATCCCCTCCGCATAGCCAAGCGTGTCGCGAATACGCTCATTGGTGAGCGTGGTGGGCAGGCGCAGCTCGTCATAGCGTTTGGCGCTGCGTTCGGGGTTCACACCAAGGATCAGCTGCCAGACTTTTGCATCGCGCAGCACCCAATCATCGCCTTCAAGGCGCGCTTCGGCGGCAACGGTCCGCCGCGTTGGGCCGCCATCGGGCGCGTAGGTCAGGATCGAAACATCGTAGAGATAGAGGTTCTCGGCATCGCCCCGGTAGTTGGCAGCGTGAATAACCGACTGTCCGTTCTGTCCCCCCTGACGCAGCCAAAGGCCTTCTCCGCTCAGCGAAACTGCGGCGGGGCCACCGGTCTGGCGGTAGCTTTCCGAGAGGGTCTCAAACCGGTTTGTGGTCGCCGCGACGATGGGATTGAGCGTGCTGACCGCAAGCCCCCCCAGCACCAGCGCCACCACCACTGGCGGCACGAGGGCCCGGATCCCCGAGCGCCCGATCGCGCGTGTGACCACCAGCTCGCTGCTGCGTGCCATGCCGACAAAAAGCACAATCGTGGTCAGGATCATGATGAGCGGCAGGAACTCGCTAAAGGCTGCGGGCGCATTGAGCAGTGTCAGCTCCAACAACTGCCCAAACCGCAGGTCTTGCGCGTCAAAGCGGCGGAATTGTTCGCTGAGGTCGATCAGCATCACCAGACTCATGAGGACGGCGGCGATCACCATGAACCATTGCAAGAAGCGGCGGGCATAATAGAGATCAAGGATCATGCGTCTGTCTCCTGCGTCTTGCGCCTCGTGAGCCGCATCAGGGCCTGCGGCCGCGTCGCCAGATGCAGAAACAGAACCGAAATCATCACGCCCAACGTCGCAGGCAGGTAGATGAGCGGCCACATCGCCGCATTTTCCCGTACCGGGTCGGCGACGACCCCCCGCATGCCTTCGATCAGGATCAATAGCACAAAGGCCCCAAGCACCTGTTTCCAGATCCCAAAGCGACTGAAGCCCCCCATCAACAGGGTCGAGACCCCGATCATCACCACCGCAAAGGTCACCGCCGCCCGCGCAAAACGCAGGTGCAACTCTTCGGCCTGAGCCCCGGCGCTATGGCCTTCCTCTTCGGTGATGCTTGCGCGTTCGCGCAGCAGATCAAGCGTGGGAATATTGCGCAGCGGGCGCGCGCCTGCAGCGCGTGCGGGCGAAAGATCCCCAAGCGGGTATGAAAAATCCGAGAACGCCGTGGTCGAAAGACGATCGTTATGGGCCTCTTTGCGCTGCGCGAGCCCGTCCACGAGGATCAGGTGGGCTTCGTCGTCTTCACGCACCAGATAGGCGCGATCACTGGTGTATGTGATTTCCACAGAGGGGTCGCGCTGATCTGTAAGGAATACATTCTGCAACGTTCCATCCGGCTCAATCGAGCCGATGAAAAACGTGATGCCCTCGCTTGGGTGGAGGAAACTCCCGGCATTCAACAGCTTGGCGCTGACGCTGCGCGAGAGTTCCGCCTCGCGAAACTGCATTTGCGCAAGCGAGGCCGGCAAGAGAAACAGGCTCAGGGCTGACATCATCGCAGCGCTCAACAGCCCAAAGACCATGGCCGGTCGGGCCAGTTGCCACGGGCTTGAGCCGGTTGCGCGCAATACCGTCAATTCGCTCTCAGAGTTCAGCCGGTTGGTGACCCAGACCGTCGCCGCAAACGCGGCCAGCGGGAGCACCATGCGCACAAGGTTCGGCAGGCTCAGCGCAGAGATCTCGAGGAACGCGAGAACGCTTTGGCCATCGCCAATGAGCCAGTCAAACAGGCTTACGGCCCGGTTGATCCAGAACACGGCCACCAGAATCAAGGCAAAAAAGCCAAAGAACAAAAGATATTGCGACAGCACATATCTGTCGTAGCGTGACACTCGATCCCCCCATAGATCTTGCGATCGAATTGTTCGCCGGACCTTAGAGGAATTGTGCGAAGGGGAAAACTGCAATCTTCCGCGCCAGATGTCGGATGGGCAAGGATTGCAATTGACGTGCTGCCGCACTGGTATTCGGGACCACCAGCCGCTACCTGTTAGGGGACGATCGCCGCGATGTCTGAACGGCGACACGAGCAGATCAACCACAGGAGACCCGAATGAGCGCGCTCACCCCGATCCGTTTTTCCGCCTTTGATCCCAAATCCCTGGCCGATGTCGAAGGTCATCTGGCTGTGGTGGTCACGCCCGAGGGCACAATGGATCAGGCCGCCCGCAGTGCCAATCGGCTGACCAAGGGCGCGCTTGCCCGACTGATCGCCTCCGAGGCCTTTGCCAAAGCCAAGACCGGGCAGGTGATTACGCTGGCCTGGCCGGCCGGTCTTGCGGTCGAGGCGCTGCATGTCGTTGTCTTGCCGCGTCGCCTCACGCCGATCGAGGCCCGCAAGGCCGGGGCGAAACTTGCCGAGGCAAAAGGGCGCAAGCCGCTGGTTGTGAAGGCGGGGAACATGGCGCGCGCCGCGGATCTGGCGCTGGGTCTCGCGCTGCGCAGCTACAGCTTTGATGCACATAAATCCGCCGAGACCGAAAAGGCGGGCACCATCACGATCGGTCACAACAAGCCCGAAGAGATGGAGGCTGCCTTTGCGCCGCTCCTTGCGGTGGCCGAGGGCGTGCATATGACCCGTGATCTGGTCAGCGAGCCTGCAAACATCCTCACCACAACCGAGTTTGCCAACCGCCTCGAAGAGATGACCGAGCTTGGTCTCGAGGTCGAAGTCCTTGAGGAAGCCGAACTCGAAAAGCTTGGCATGCGCACGCTGCTCTGCGTGGGGCAGGGGTCTGCCAGCCCGTCCAAAGTGGTCGTGATGAAATGGAACGGCGCCGATGATAAAGAGGCCGCGCCTCTGGCCTTGGTCGGGAAGGGCGTGGTCTTTGACACTGGTGGCATCTCGTTGAAACCCGCCGCGGGCATGGAAGACATGACCATGGATATGGGCGGGGCCGGCGTTGTTGCTGGCACAATGCGCACGCTTGCGCTGCGCAAGGCCAGAGCCAATGTGGTGGGACTTGTGGGGCTTGTTGAGAACATGCCCTCAAGCACCGCCATCCGCCCCGGTGACGTGGTTAAATCCATGAAGGGCGATACCGTCGAGATCATCAATACCGATGCCGAAGGGCGACTGGTGCTCTGTGATGTGCTCTGGTACGCGCAAGAGCGTTTCAAGCCCGCCGGGGTGATCGATCTGGCGACTCTGACAGGCGCAATCATCATTGGCCTTGGCCATGAAA
Organism: Ruegeria sp. TM1040; assembly: GCF_000014065.1. Taxonomy (NCBI): domain Bacteria; kingdom Pseudomonadati; phylum Pseudomonadota; class Alphaproteobacteria; order Rhodobacterales; family Roseobacteraceae; genus Ruegeria; species Ruegeria sp. TM1040. Next base: position 1,015,607 of record NC_008044.1, read on the forward strand.
ACGCAGGTGTCTTCTCAAATGACGATGCGCTCTGTGGAGCCTTCCTCAAAGCCGCCGACGCCGAAGGAGAAGGGGCTTGGCGCCTACCGCTCGGTCAAGCCTATGACGATCAGTTGAAATCCAATGTGGCGGATATGAAAAACGTTGGTGGTCGTCCGGCGGGGTCAATCACTGCGGCGCAGTTCCTCCAGCGTTTCATCAAGGAAGGCACGCCCTGGATTCATCTCGATATTGCAGGTGTGGCCTCGGTCAAGGCGGCAACGGACTATGCGCCCAAAGGGGCGACCGGCTGGGGGGTGATGGCACTCAACCGTCTGGTGCAAGATCAGTTCGAGGCCGAGTAACGCGCAATGGGGGCCGCCTACTTCTACCATCTGACGCGCAAGCCCTTGCAGGAAACGCTTCCCGTGCTTCTTGACAAGGCGCGCGGCGCGGGCTGGCGAATTGCCGTGCGCGGCCGCGATCCCGAGCGGCTGGCGTGGCTCGATGATACGCTTTGGCTTGCGGGGGATGCGTCCTTTCTGCCCCACGGCATTGCAGGCGGCCCTCATGATGCGCTGCAACCGATCCTGCTCACCACTGCGTCGGAGGCTGCTAATGGCGCCGATTGCGTGATGTCCGTGGATGGTGCTGAGGTGCAGCCAGACGAGGTGGACGCGCTGGAGCGGGTCTGCATCCTCTTTGATGGCACAGACCCCGAGGCCGTGCAGCATGCGCGCGGGCAATGGAAAAACCTCACTGCGGCAGGTTGCTTGGCACAGTATTGGTCCGAGGAAAGCGGTCGCTGGGAAAAAAAGGCTGAAAGCGGAGGCTGAGGGGCGCTGCCCCTCTTGGCCTGCGGCCAATTCACCCCGGGATACTTGGCGTTAGAAGAACGCAAGATCCGCGGCGCCGAAGGATTTCGTTAACCGAGATCTGTCCTGATATATGTGCGGTACAGGCTGGGAAGCCGATGGCCGCGTTAGGAGAAGGCCTGCTGCAGCGGCGCGCGGCGTCTGTGCAGCAGGTTTTGCTTCTTCTAACCCAAAATATCCCCGCCGGAGGCACGCGCCCCAAGGCGCGTTCTCAACGGGTCAGGATCAGTTCATTGTTGCGAATTTCAAACCCCGAGAACCGCTGAAGATATCCCATTCCCAGGAGAGACTGCGCCAACGCGCCCTCGTTGACCCAGGCCGACACATCGCGATCCGTGATCGGCCCCAAGGCAACGGTATCGAGAGTCACGCGCGCGGTGCGTACTTCGCCATTTGCCGTCATGGCGCGTCCAAAGTAGCTCAGCGCACTGGGATCGATCCCGAGGCGCTCAGCGGTGTCGGCATTGAGCACCATATCGCTGGCACCGGTATCGACCAGGAATTGAACCGGCTGATCATTGACCTGCAAAGTGAGGTAATAGTGACCATCGCGGGCACGGGGGACGCGGATCTGGCCGTCGTCCGAAAGAACTGCCTGCTGTGGCACCACCGTTGTTCGGATGTCATCCCAAAGCCCATAGGCCGCAATCACGCCCAGAAAGATCAGGGCCCAGATCATGAGTTGTTGTGCGGTTTTTCCAAGGCTCTGGCGGTTTTGCACAAAGACCCAGGAGCCCACCACCAGAAGCAGCAGCACCAGATAGATCAGCTGGCCAATATCGTCTGAATTCATGGATCAACATCCTCCGTCACAAGGAGGTAGGTGCGGGCGGCGGCTCTGTCTAGCTGGCAAAACCAAAAGCGCTCAGCCCGTCGAGGACAAATTGCACAGAGAGTGCCGCGAGAAGCATCCCCAAAAGGCGTGTCGCGACATTGATGCCCACGGGGCCGAGCAGGCGTTCCAGTGCGCCGGAGATGGAAAACATCCCAAGCATCAATGCGATGACCGCAACAACGATGGCCATGACCGAGGCAAACCCTTCGATACCGGGGTGCTGCCCGGTCAGAAGGATCACTGTCGCAATGGAGCCGGGCCCCGCGATCAGCGGAATCGCCATTGGAAAGACCGAAGGGTCATCCTCGGGCGCAATCTCGTCGCCCTGGTGCTGACGACGGGCCGTGCGGCGTTCAAAGAGCATGTCGAGCGCGGTTAGGAACAACAGGATACCACCCGCCACACGGAATGCCGGCATGGAGATGCCGATAAAGCCCAGAACGCTTTCGCCAAAGAGCGCAAAAACCGCAAGGATGCCAATACCGGTGATCGAGGCGCGAATGGCAATGGCGCGGCGCTGCTTGCTGGTCATGCCTTGGGTCAGGGCCAGGAACACCGGCATCAATCCAATCGGGTCGATGATCACAAATAGCGTCACAAAAGAGGTAATCAGAAACGCGGTATCAATCATGAGGTTTCTGCTAGCTCCAGTTTTTCCAGCGCGTCCATCCAGATCGCTTCCGCGCGCTCCAAGGCCTCGATGCACTCGGCATGCTTTTTCTGCCAAACTTCGATGTCGGCCTGTTTGCCACTTTCATAGAGGGCAGGGTCCGCGAGCTTGGCATCCAGTTTTTCGCGCATTTCGCTGAGTTTTTCCACCCGCGCCTCGGATTTTCGCACTTCCGAGCGCAGCGCAAGGAGCTGATCGCGACTGGCGCGTTTGGGTTTCTCAGTGCGTTTCTCGGCTGCACTTGCAGCCACAGTTGCGGCCTTGGCGGCGGGTTTGTCGCGCGCCAGAAGCATCTCGCGATAGCTGTCGAGATCGCCGTCATAGGGTTTGACGGTTCCCTCCGAGACCAGCCACAGACGATCGGCCACCATGCTCAGAAGATGCATGTCATGGCTCACAAGGATGACCGCGCCGCTATAGGCGGTCAGTGCCTCGACCAATGCTTCGCGGCTTTCGATGTCGAGGTGGTTCGTCGGCTCGTCGAGGATCAGCATATGCGGCGCATCAAGGGTCGCAAGCAGGAGGCTCAGGCGGGCCTTCTGCCCTCCCGACAGACGCTTTACCTCTACTTCTGCCTGCTGGGCGCCCAGGCCAAAGCCTGCAAGGCGCGCGCGCCATTTTGCGGGCGGCTCGTCAGGGCGCAGGCGGCGCAGATGGTCCAGCGGGGTCTCATTGATATAAAGCTCATCCACCTGATGCTGCGCAAAATAGCCGATCCTGAGCTTTGAAGAGCGCACCATTTTGCCCGCCATCAAAGGCAGCCGGTCCGAGAGCAGCTTGGAGAGCGTGGATTTGCCCTGACCGTTCTTGCCCAGCAGCGCGATCCGGTCGTCCTGATCAATCCGCAGGTTCAGACGCCGCAAGATCTCCACATCACCGTAGCCGGTGATCCCGCCTTCGATCTGGATGATCGGCGGCGACATCTCCTCAGGTTCGGGAAAGCTGAAGGCACGCAGCGCTGCTTCTTGCGGGGTCGAGATCGGCTTCATCTTCTCGATCATTTTCAGGCGCGATTGGGCCTGCTTGGCCTTGGAGGCCTTGGCGCGGAAGCGATCCACAAAGCTCTGAAGATGCGCGCGGCGGTTTTCCTGTTTCTGCGCTTCGGACTGCGCCACGGCGATGCGGGCGGCGCGGGTCTCGGCAAAAGTGTCGTAAGGCCCCTGATAGAGCGTGAGCTTGCGATCCTCGAGATGCAGGATGGCGCTCACCGCGCGATTGAGAAGCCCGCGGTCGTGGGAGACGATCAGAACCGTGTGCGGATAGCGCGCGATATAGCTTTCAAGCCAGAGCGCACCTTCGAGATCGAGGTAGTTCGTCGGCTCATCGAGGAGCAGCAGGTCGGGCTGCGCAAACAGGACCGCTGCAAGGGCCACCCGCATGCGCCAGCCGCCCGAAAAGTCAGAACAGGGACGCAGCTGATCCTGATCGTCAAAGCCAAGCCCCTTGAGGATCGAAGCGGCGCGGGCCTCAGCAGACCATGCATCAATATCCACCAGACGGGTCTGGATCTCGGCGATCCGGGTGCCATCCGTTGCGGTGTCGGCCTCCGCCATCAGCGCGGCACGTTCGGTATCTGCGGCCAGCACCGTGTCGATCAGCGACACCTCCGAGGAGGGCACTTCCTGCGCAACGCCGCCAATCCGCGCCTTGGAGGGCAGGGTGATTGTTCCGCCTTCCAGCGCCAGTTCGCCCCGGATCAGGCGGAACAGCGTGGACTTGCCGGTGCCATTGCGTCCGACAACGCCAACCTTGTGACCGGTTGGAATGCTGGCAGAGGCCTCCTCCATAAGGGGGCGGCCTTCGACGGAATAAGTGATGTTTTCGATCCTGAGCATGGCGTCTCTCATGTCGAAAGGCATCGAGAGGGTCAATCACTATCCTATCTTTGCAGGTCCTTTGTCAGCCCGGATGTCTTGCGCGCCATGGGGCGGGTATTCCCGCCTTGGCGATCCGCGCGCGCGTGTTAGGCTCGGGGATATTTGAGGCGCGCTCCCCCGTGGCGGGACTGAAGGGCGCGAGTTTGCGGAAAATGCGTTTTTTGAGGAATGAGTGATGCGACGACTGGTCATTTGCTGTGATGGTACCTGGAACACCCCGGATCAGCACCGGGGCGGCGTGCGCACGCCTACCAATGTGGCCAAGCTTCACTCTTTGATTGCCAAAACTGGTAGCGGCGCGGGGGTTGAGATTGCTCAGATCACCTACTACCGGCGCGGGGTCGGCACCTCCGGGGGGCTGTTTCGTCGTCTGTTGGGAGGCGCCATTGGGCTGAAGCTCGAAGATGACATCATGAGCGCCTATAAATTCCTCGCCGAGACCTATGAACCCGGCGATGAGATCTTTCTCTTTGGGTTCAGCCGGGGCGCTTACACGGTGCGCAGCCTTGCGGGCATGGTCTCTTCGGTTGGACTGGCCGATCTGCGACCGGCGCATCTGTCGCCCTATGTAGAACCCTGGGATGTGGTGAAGCGGTTGATGCGCAGCTATGCCGCGCGCAAAGCCCAAGGCGATGCGGGCGGCACCACGTCCCCGGACACACGCCCCGCTGCCGTGAGGTTCCACTCCGATCGCGCCGAGGTCGGATTTCGCTTTATCGGGGTCTGGGACACGGTTGGCGCGCTGGGCATCCCGGACGACAAGGGCGTCTTGCGGCTGCTTCTGGGCGATCTGCTGCGGCACGAGTTCAGCAACACGACGCTTGGGGCCAATGTGGCCTGCGCCCGCCACGCGCTGGCGATGGACGAGCGGCGCAAGGATTTTACTCCGACCCTTTGGACACGCTGGGCTGCGGGGCAGGATGTGGAGCAGCGCTGGTTTCCCGGCGTCCACGCCGATGTCGGCGGCAGCTACGAGGACAGCGGCCTCGGCGACCTGACGCTTGACTGGATGCTGCGCGAAGCACAGGCGCAGGGGTTGGCGCTGCGCGAGATCGCGCCCGGCCATCTGCGCCCGGATGCCTACGGGCGGCGCCATACATCCTATCTGGGGTGGTTCCGCCTGCGTCCAACCCGCCCGCGCGCTGTGCCAGAGGTGTCGGCTGCCGGCGCGGAGGTCTTTGACTGGACCAGTCGCACCTGTTTTGACGCCTCGGTGCTGCAGCGCCAGCGCATGCCACCCCCGGGCGAGACGACCTATTGGCCTACCAATGTGCTGCTGAAAGGGCAGAGCGCGACGACCATCGCCGCGGCACGCAAGCGTTGGAACACCACGGGGATCTATCTGGAACGTGGCGGCTGTTACCGGGTCGTGGCGCGTGGGAGCTGGCAGGACGCGGCAATCGAGGCCACGGCAAATGGCGTACGTCGCGGGCTTTCCCTTGGCAAGATCGGCTATGCGCTGGCGGCGCTGCCGGAGGCGTTGCGCCGGATCATTCGCAAACGCAAAGGCTTTGCCACCGCAGACGTGGCGTTTTCGCGTCGTGTCGAAGCTGCGCCCTGGTTTGCGTTGATTGGGTCGATTGCCAATGGGCAGGTTCATGAGGGCAGCGGCGATGAGATTGCCGATCATGAATATCACCGCCTCGGAGAAGAGGCCGCCATGATCGTGCGGCAGAGTGGCTATCTCTATCTTTTTGCGAATGACGCCTGGCAGATGTACGGCAATAACGCGGGTGTCCTGAAGGTCGAGATCACGCGGCTTTCATGAGGGGGCGGCGCGCGAATGCGCGGAGTTGCGCCCCTTGTGTCTGACCCGAGGGCGTTGTTTAACACATGCAGTACTCAAGGCTTGCGCTACGTGCGGATGCCGCAGAGGGCCAAGAGAACGGAGTGTCCCATGCTGCGCCCAGCTCAGACCCCGCCGATGTTGATGACATTGGTCTTTGGCACCGCGTTGTCGGTGCTCTCGCTCAATATGTTCCTGCCCTCTCTGCCCGGCATCGCACAGGAGTTCGGCGTGGACTACGGGCTCGCGAACCTTGCGATTGCCGGCTATCTGACGATTTCCGCGGGGCTGCAGCTCATTATGGGGCCGATGTCCGATCTCTACGGGCGCCGGAGGGTGATGCTCCTGTGCTGCGCGCTCTTTGTGCTCGCCTCCGTGGGCTGCGCGCTGGCCAGCAACATCTGGGTGTTTCTCGGCTTTCGCTTGCTGCAGGGCGCGATCATCAGCGGGCAGGTGATTGCACGTGCCGTGATCCGCGACATGTACCCACCAAGCGAGGCGGCCAGCAAACTCGGCTACATGAGCATGATCATGGCGCTGGCGCCGATGACAGGGCCGATGATTGGGGGCGCGCTTGATATGGCGTTTGGCTGGCGCGCAGGGTTCTGGCTCTATTCCGGGCTTGGGTTGCTGGTGCTCTGGCTCACCTGGGGCGACATGGGAGAGACCAACACCAAGCGCGCGGCGACCTTTCGCGCGCAGATGCGGCTTTATCCGCGTTTGTTCAGCTCGCGCCGCTTCTGGGGGTATTCGGCCTGCGTCGCCTTCTCTATCGGCGGGTTCTATTCCTTTGTGACCGGGGCGCCGATGGTCGCGGCGGCGTGGTTTGATCTGAGCCCGGCCATGGTGGGCCTTGGGATCGGGATTATCACCTGCGGCTTCATGGTTGGCAATTTTGTCACCGGCCAGCTGGCACAGCGCCTGCGTTTGCTGACGCTTATCCTGATCGGCCGGGGGGTGGCCTGTCTTGGGCCGGCGGTGGGTCTTGCGCTGTTCTTCATGGGGCAGGGGAGCGAACTGGTGTTCTTTGGGTCCGCCATCTGCGTGGGCTTTGGCAACGGGCTGACGATCGCAAATGCCAGTGCCGGGCTGATGTCGGTACGCCCCGAGCTTGCCGGCAGTGCCGCAGGGCTTTCGGGGGCGCTAAGCGTGGCGCTGGGCGCACTCCTCACGGCTGTCACCGGTGTGGCCGTTGAACCCGAAACCGCGCCGTTTGCAGTGCTCGGCATCATGTTGAGCGCAAGTGTGCTGGCGCTTGTGTCGGCACTCTATGTGTTGGTTGTAGACCTGCAGGATCCGCTGGAACCCGCGCATGGGTGATCTTCATCGGGCTTTCGGTGCTGCAGTGCGCACAAGGCTCTTCCCAAGGGCGGGCTGTCGTGCTAGGCGGCGCCAGATCGTTGCGGCACCCTGGTTTCGGACGCCGTGACACCTAATCGACCTTAGTATTTCTCAAGGAGATCGCCCGATGGCACTGGAACGCACCTTTTCGATCATCAAGCCCGATGCAACCCGCCGCAACCTGACTGGCGCAATCAACGCCAAGTTCGAAGAAGCAGGCCTGCGCATCGTCGCTCAGAAGCGCATCCACATGACCAAGGCACAGGCCGGTAAATTCTACGCCGTGCACGCCGAGCGTCCCTTCTATGACGAACTGTGCGAATTCATGTCCTCCGCTCCGGTTGTGGTTCAGGTTCTCGAAGGCGAAGGCGCCATCGCAAAGAACCGCGAAATCATGGGTGCAACCAACCCCGCTGACGCAGCTCCCGGCACCATCCGTGCCGAGTTCGCAGAATCCGTGGGTGAGAACTCCGTGCACGGCTCCGACGCACCGGAAACCGCAGCAGAAGAAATCGCCTACTTCTTCTCCGGTCTCGAACTGGTTGGCTAAGTGCTGCGTCGTCGCAGCTGCGACGACGGGCAGGGGCCTCGAGGGGGCCAGCTGAAAATCAAAAACCGCCACGCTGCATGCGTGGCGGTTTTCTTTTGAGAGGGGCCGGGCGCGGTATCAGTCTGTGCGTCGCTCGATCACACCGATCTCGTTCAAGATCGCATCCAGCGCGGACCGGTCGCTGTCAAAGCTCTGCGCCTTCAGCGCATCAAAGCGCTTGCGCAGGACCTTTTTCTCTTCGCCCTTGCAATCGTTCCAGGGCCGCCCCTGAAGCGCCATCACCAAAACATAGTAGCCTATGAAATGCGGTTTGCTGCCGGATTGAAGCAGTTTGCCGTAGGCCGCGTCCGCCCCGAGGGCGCGCAGCTCCTCGGCGGAATGGATGCCCGCGCGGGTGCAGGCGGTCTCATAGGCGGGGCCGAGGTTTTTAATCGAGGAAACAGGTGTGCTCATGCGGCGAGTTTAATCTTTGCTGTTGGCGACGTCAGCAGAAGATCCGCACGCAGCCCCTCTTTTTAAGGGCAGATATGGCACGGACAGCCTGTTGATTCTCTCAATCATGGTAAATGATTCCAGCACGTTAGCCGTTTTATGGTTAACCAGCGTTAGCATTTTTTACACGAAACAATGTTACCTGAAGAAACGGTGATTTTGTAACCCTCGGCGTCGGTGTGTCCTATCCCTTTGGTGGGACCCTATCCTTTGGCGAGCGGTGCAACACCCGATGGATAGGACGTGCGGCAATGAAAGTTCGAATAGATTTGTGCACAACGGAATACAATTAATCAGAGGTTCAAATGTTGCACCCCATTATCCTCGCAGGAGGCGTCACACAGACCAGCGAATGGTCCACCGGGGTGTGCCATCTGGCACTTGAAACCGCACCCGGCGTTCCCAGCAGATTTGAGGGCGTGCTTGATGCGATGTCCGGCGATGTGTTTGCCGACCCGGTGGTTGTGACCACCCGGGACAACATGTCCCTGGTCGAGCGCCAGATCGCAGCACGTCCGGCGGCCCTGATCGTCGAGCCGGAGACCCACAAGCCAGCCGCCGCCCTCCTGAGCGCCGTTCTCTCGCTGCGCCACATGCCCGGTGCACTTGTGGTGGTTGCGCCTGCAACCGCAAACCTCGCCGATACACGCAATCTCGACAAGGCCCTGTGCAATGCCATCCCAGCAGCCCAACGCGGCGAGATCGTGATGTTTGGTCAGCGCACCACCCGCGCCTATGGCGGCTTTGGCATCATGGAGGTGGTTACGCAACCGCATGAAAATGCGCCCGTCGCCGTCAGCCGGGTGCTCGCCTCAGGGCGAAAGGTGACGCTGTCGCATCTTCTCCATGGCAATCACCAGCTCTGGGGCACCGGGCTCTATTTAGCACGCGTCGATGTCTTGCTGGCCGCTTTCAAATCCCATGCAAGCCGCCTGTTTCTGCCGGTGAAGAACGCGCTTTTGCGGGCCGGGACGGTGGATCGCACCACCTTGCTGGACCGGGCCACTTATCGACGTGTAAAGGCGATCACCTTTGAAAAGGCCGTTGCCGAAAAGATTGAGAACATCTGCGCTATTCAGCTCGATCCGACCTGGAGCGCGCTGGAAGAGTGGGATCAGGACGCCGCCGCCGACAGCGCTGTTGCGCAATGGGACGAAGATCTGGCGCAAGAACGTGCGGGTGTCCTGAACGCGCGCGCCGCCGCGCCATTCCCGCATTCGGCAGACATGATGGCGGTTTATGCCAGCCTGTCGAAAATCTCGGCGGAGGATGCCCTGTCGGCTCATGCTACCGAATATGACTGGGGCCGTCTCGAAAGCCTCGCCATGGGGCCGGGGTTCACGCTGCAGCGCATGTCGATCGCTCCGGGTGCGACCCTTGATCTGAACGCCGCGCCCGGCGGGGCGGAACATTGGATCGTCGCGCAAGGCTCGGTACTGATTACGATTGGCGATCATGTGCGCCTTGTCTGGGAAGGTCATAGCGCCCGCATTCCAGCTGGCCGCTCCCGCCGGATCGAGAATCCGGGTTCAGGCACGCTGGTTCTGGTTCAGCTGCAGGTCATGCCCCTCTCTGCAACAGGGCAACCTCAGAGCGCCGCAAGTTTTTCGCCCGCCGGTGTTGCCTGATCCGATCGCGCCTCCCGCGCGCTGCATCCGAGGCTGACGGTCTGTCTGACAGGCTTTGTGGTCAGACCGTCCAACCGAACCCTCGTCTGTGACAATGTCGGTGCGCTCGGAATTGGCCTGCTTTTTACGGCTACCCAGCCGAAGATGGTTCGGGGGTGAGAGGGCGCGGTCGTTGTTTCGCCCAAACACGTTTGGCCGCTGCAGCTGTCTCTCCTTGAAACTCCCTCAGAGGCTGACCCTCATATCTGGCTACTCTTGAACGTGAGTGCGCGCACTGCGGCGAAGGAGCCGGACGATCCACGCGGACTTTGGCGTTCTGCACGGCTCCCCTTGGGAGGTTTTCCCAAGATGCGATGCGCGTTTGGATGGGGACTATCCTATGCGCGGTTACCTTTCAGTAGGGCGTACCCGGAAGCTGCGCCACATGAATAAGCTCGGTCTGATTGAAACAGATCGCGTGGTGCCAGCCCGGAGGAAGCAATCCCCCAGACCTCTACGCGCGCCGACGCGCATATGGTTGTGCATGGTGAACCATCGACCGGTGCGCGGCGCGTATTGGTGTGACATGCTGCATCCGTTGCCCATCACAGAGCCCGCCTTTGCCCAACAGAGGGCCCGCGCGACACAGCGAGGTAAAGCTGATCCGCTGAGCGGATACTGAGACGCGACCGCTGGTTGGCGGTAGCGAGGTCACGTTTTCAAAAGACGAATAGGGGGTGCGGTTTGACCGCCTCGCCAAAGAGGTTGCGCGGGGTTAGAACAACCCTGCTTCTTTGGCGGTCATTGCGGCCTGCGTGCGGTTCTTTGCGTCGAGCTTGCGGCAGAGCGTGCGCACATGCAGCTTGATCGTCACCTCTTGAAGGTTGAGATCGCGTGCGATTTCCTTGTTGGATTGCCCGCGACAGAGCCCACTCAGAACTTCGACCTCGCGGGGGCTGAGTTGGGCCAGGAGCGGATGCTCCGGGGCGGAGGCCTCTTCGCGCATCAGTTCGACCGGCACATAGATTTCTCCCGCGCTCATGAAACGCACCGCATTCAAAAGCGACTGCGCGCCCATGGTCTTGGGGATGAAACCGATGGCACCGGCGTCCAAAGCATCCTGTGCGGTGCGCGTCGGTGCGCTGCCCGAGAGGATTGCAACGCCACGCCCGCCATTGGCCTTTAGCGCACGCTGAAGCCCATCGAGCCCGTTCATGCCCGGCATATTGTAGTCCAGAAGCACCAGGTCAAAGGGACCGTTGTCTTCAAGTTCCTTCATGGCGCGAGGCAGATCAGTGGTCGCAGTGATTTGCGCGCCGCCCTCGGAAGCGAGATAGGCAGAAATCGTGTCGCGCACCATATCGTGATCGTCGGCGAGAAGAATACGCATATTGATATTAAACCCGTTTACACTGTTCATTCACGATCCTACCTCCTGAAACCTTTATATTCTATCAACTTTTAGGACGATTTCGCGACCGCGCCACAGACCGTCTGCGTGAAATACGCAATTTGCGTTGGGTTTATGGCGTCCAGCGGTTGAATTGAGTCGGCTCCAAAATGGTTGACCAATGGCAATTATATAAAACCCTGTCCGTGCGCCCAAGTCACGGGCACAGACGATTTACCGAACGTATACGAAAGTCTAGCAGACTATACACAGGTGCTCATGCTCTTCGATGTCAGATGTGGCATGGTCTTGCCGAGCCCATCTTCGGGCAACCCTATTTTGGAGGTACGTCGTGAGATCACTGTTGGTAGCCATGCTGGCGCTTATTGCATCGATCGGGAGCGTCTCCGCCTCCGAGGGTGAGGTTGTACTGACGCTGAAAAATGCAGATCAGGTCCATGAATTTACGGTCGAAGACCTGCGCAGCATCGGTGAGCGCGAAATCGTGACCACGACGATCTGGAGCGAAGGTGAACAGAGCTTTGTCGGCGTCTCGCTGGATCGTCTCCTGGCTGAAACCGGCGTCGAGGGCCAGACACTCGAAGCCGCGGCGGTCAACGACTACGCAGTGGAAATTCCGACGTCGGATGCGCAGCCTGGCGGGCCAATCATTGCCTATATGCGCAACGGTAACCTCATGTCCCTGCGTGACAAGGGGCCGCTTTGGGTGATCTATCCCTACGACAGCGACGTGGCCTTTCGCACTGAAGAGGTCTACTCTCGCAGTATCTGGCAGTTGAACAGGATAACGGTGAAGTAACGCGCCTTGCGGCGGGCCCATACTGCAGGAGGACTCCAGCGCTTGGTGCGACAGAAGATACCGATTATGCATCGCTGGGTTATTTCCGCAGCCGCCGTGGTTCTTATACTGCTGGCGGCTCAGGCCTATCGTTTGGGAAGCGATGTTCAGTCGCGGATCGAAGCTCTGTCGAGCGCCGCAACCGACAACCTTCAGTGGACTTTGTCACAGGCCGAGGTCGACTATCTGAAATATCGCTCCGCCGCGATGGTGGTGGAAGATCGCAGCGATCTTCCACGCCTTCGACGCCAGTTCGATATCTATTACAGCCGCATCGCGACTTTTCGAGAAAGTGCGCTTTATTCGGAAGTGCGCGCCACCCCTGAAGGCAGTGAAACGCTCGGGCGGCTGCAACAGGGGTTGCAGAGACAAGCGGCACTTATTGACGCGTCTGACGATGTTCTGCTCTCCGAGAAAGAGAATTTGCTGCAGCTGATTGCCGTCGATGGCAATGATGTGCGCGATCTCGCGCTTTTTGGCGTGGCGCTACAGGCCGAGACGGCGGGCGCGGAGCGGGTTTTGCTGCACACATTGTTCACCCGTCTTGCGATTGTGGTTCTGGCGCTTCTTGGGACGCTTGCGCTCACTGCTCTGGTGATCCTGCGCCTGTTCCGGCGGGGGCAGCGGCTTTCGATGCTGCAGGCGCAGGAGGCCGCCCGCACAGAGGCGATGGTCACATCTTCCCTCGATGCGATCCTAATGGCGGATGCGGAGGGTCGCATCACCGCCATCAACGGCGCCGCTGAGGAGATTTTTGGCTACAGCGAAGAGGAGGCGATCGGGATGAATTTCGACTCGCTGATCCTGCAATCTCCCGAGGGTGCCGGGGCTGGCGATCTTGACGATTTTCTGAACGAGAACGATGGCCGGTTCCAGATGACCGCCCAGAGGAAGACCGGCGATGTGATCCCGGTCGAAGTCTCATTGACGGTGAGCAAATCTGATGGAAATCAGGTACTTGTCAGCTATGTGCGCGACATTTCCCATCGCCTGCAAGCCGAGGAAGAACTGCGCCGGGCACGCGATGACGCGCTTGCAGGAGAACAGGCCAAAGATCGCCTTCTGACGGTGATGAGCCACGAGATGCGCACGCCGCTCACGGGTATCCTTGGCTCGCTTGATGTGCTCGAGGGGCTGACGCCGAGCGCAGAGCAACAGCGATACCTGCAGGCCATGCGGGTGTCGGGCGAGCTGCTGTTGCATCACGTCAATGACGTCTTGCAGCTTTCGCGACTCGAATCCGGCGCCGAGGCGGACGCGCCCATTCGCTTTGATCTCGACGAACTTGTGCGTGGCATCGGGGAGAGCCAGCAGGCCAATGCGGCCCGCAACAACAATGACTTAAGTGTATTCTGCAGCCTTGGCGCCGAAACCGGGGTCGAGGGGCATTGTCGTTATGTGCAGCAGGTCCTGCTCAATCTCATCGGAAACGCGCTGAAGTTCACCCAGGATGGCGCTGTTTCGGTGGATGTGATGCGTACCGAAGGCGACCTGGTGGAATTCAGTGTCGCAGATACCGGGAAAGGCATCGCAGCCGAGGATCTGGAACGCATCTTCGACGAATTCACCATGGTAGACCCCAATTACAATCGCGGCTGCGAGGGTACCGGTCTGGGGCTGGCGATTTCACGCCGGTTGGCCCGGTTGATGGGGGGAGAGATCACCTGCGAAAGCGAACCGGGCGAGGGCAGCCTGTTTAGTTTCACCATTCCCCTGCCGCCCGTCGCTCTGGAACAGGGCAAGCCGGTGTTTGCCGCCGATGCTCCAACCCGCCAGCAGCGCCTTCTAGTGATCGAAGATAACGATATCAACCGGTTGCTTCTCGAGACCATGTTGAACGACATGGGACATGAGGTGGTTTCCGTCAACGGCGGCGCGCGCGCTATCGAGGAAATTCGCACCCACCGCTTTGATCTGATCATCTCGGACATCAGCATGCCGGATATCGACGGTATGGAAGTCTTGCGCCGCGTCCGTGCAGAGCAACTCGCAAATGATACCGACATTGTTGCCCTGACCGCTCATGCCGCGCGTGACGATCACGAACGCATCCTCGCCGCTGGCTTTGCAGAGGTGTTGACCAAGCCCATAGATCGCGCGGCGCTGGCCGAGATGGTGCTGCGGCGGTCCGCGGCCGATGCTGCGGCGCCCATTCCTGCGCAATATCCGGGAGAGTCTGACATTTCTCAATTCGTCGCGGCCGTGGGGCCGGAGAAAGCGCGCCATTTTCTCGCAGAGTTTCGCGATGATGTCCGCGCTTTGCGTGAGGCCCTGACCCAGAGCGTTGAATTGACCGATCAGCACCGTAAGGAAGCTCATCGCCTCGCAGGGTCTGCCGCGGTGCTGGGGCTTGCGACGCTGCGCAGCTCGATGCTCGAGATTGAGCAGGCGAATACCAATGCTTTGCCCGAGTTGGCACCTCTGCAAGATGCCTGGGGCAACGCTGAAAAAGTCCTCGCGATCCATGTGGCATCCTGACCGGGGCTTCACCAAAGTGCACGTCCCCCCTCAGGTTGGCCAAGGGTATCACGGCAAGCTGCGCCGCTGTCCGGAGCTGCGCCGCTGTCCCGAAAAGGCTGTTCCCTTCTCAACCTTTCTACCGACGCGCATGAGACGGGGGTTCGGCGTGCGCGAAAGACAATGCTCAAGGGAGAGCATTACAACCGAAAGCATAAAAAGATCGATTTCAGGGCGGTTTCCGCCGTAGGGTCATCTTAACTTTTAAATAGGAATATAATACTTACCTTACGTGATTTGCTGTGGGCGATGTTTGGCCCAATGATAGGAATGAACACGAATGTCGAAATCGCACGCTGTCGTTCACTCCGCTTTGGCTGATGAAGCCAGCCAACATAACAACACCTTGTCCTGGTTTGACATTACGCCTGCCGATCAAGAGCGGGTACGATCGCTTGCCCCCATCGCGGACCACGTTGGCGAGGAGATCATTGCAGATTTCTATGCGCATATTCTGCGGTTTGAGGACGCGGCCCAACAATTTGCGGACGACACGCAAATCGAGCGTGTAAAACGCGGCCAAAAGAAATATTTTCAAGAGCTGATCAACGCCGAGCTTGACGAGTCCTATGCCGAGGAACGCAAGCGGATCGGTGGCATTCACGAACGTGCAGGTATCACGCCCACGCTCTATGTTGGCTCTTACGCCTACTACCTGCAACGACTGAGCCAGTCTATTCTCGAGAACGGGAAGGAGGATCCGCACAAGCTCTTTGGCCTTGTGCTCTCGATGATGAAGATTGCTCATTACGACATGGCGCTCGCCCTGGAAACCTACGTCGAGGCGCGCGAAAAGACGATTGAAATCCACGAGCGGCAGATGCGCGAGCTGCCCACGCCGGTTCTGGAACTGCGCGAGGGCCTGCTGCTGGTGCCCGTTGTTGGTGCGCTGGACAGTCATCGCGCCAGAACGTTGACGATGCAACTGTTGGATGGGATTCGGGATACACGAAGTCGCGCGGTGGTGCTCGACATTACAGGTGCCGTTTCCATCGACAGCAGCGTTGCAAACCATCTGTTTCAGGCCATGACAGCAGCGCGGCTCATGGGCGCAAAGTCCATCCTCGCCGGGATCTCTCCGACTGTTGCGCAAGAGTTGTTTCGGATCGGCGTTGATACCAAGACCTTTACCACAGCCAGAAACCTGCAGCAGGGGATCGAGCTCGCGGCCTCCGCGCTTGAGGCGCATTCCAAGCACTCGGTCTAATCAGTCGGTTTTCATGTCACCCCCGTCGTCTGAGCGCACGCCCCTTGCGGCCTATTGACGGCCTCGCTTGCCTTGATCCATCGCACCTTGCATGGCTGGCGTCTCGCGCCCAAAGCGCAGCTGGCTTGCCGCTCACCCTTCACTCTGGCGACAATCTGTGCAAATTAAGCCTTCGATTCATGGCTATGATGTTTCGGGCAAAGATGTCGTCTCCCGATACTGCACCAGAGAGCCGCGTGCCTCGCGGCATTTGGCGTTCATAGCGAGATGCGCGGCAATCACACGGCTAGAGGCGCTAGGAAAACCTGGATGAGCACTGGTACTCTTTCAAAAGCAGACCTTTGGCGCGCGGCACGGTTGTCGGTTGCGCCGATGATGGATTGGACCACACGGGAGTGCCGCTATCTGCATCGGCTGCTCTCGCGTGAGACCTTGCTCTACACCGAAATGGTGACGGCGCCGGCACTGGTGCGGGGGGGGGCTTTGCATCTGCTCGATCACGACCCAAGCGAACATCCGGTTGCGTTGCAGCTTGGCGGCTCCGACCCCAAGGAACTGGCAGAGGCCGCGCGGCTCGGGGCCGAGGCGGGCTATGATGAGATCAACCTCAACTGCGGCTGCCCGAGCGACCGGGTGCAATCTGGCGCTTTTGGGGCTGTCTTGATGCAGACGCCCGAACTGGTGGCCGACTGTGTGGCCGCGATGGCCGAGGCGGTCTCTGTCGAGGTGACCGTGAAATGCCGCATCGGCGTGGACGATCAAACCCCAGATGAGATCTTGCCAGACTTTCTCGACAAGATCCGCGCGGCGGGGGTCAAGCGGGTGACAATTCATGCCCGCAAAGCCTGGCTGCAAGGGCTTTCACCCAAGGAAAATCGCGACATCCCGCCGCTGGATTACGAGCTTGTGCACGCGATGAAGTCGGCCTTTGCCGATATGCATATCTCGCTCAATGGCGGCATCACCTCGCTTGATGAAGCCCAGGCGCAGTTAGCACGCGGGCTGGATGGGGTTATGGTTGGACGTGCCGCCTATCACCAGCCCGCCGATGTGCTCTGTGCTGCAGATCCGCGGATCTACGGCACCGGGACGGCGAGCGATCCGCTCGAGGTGGTGCGCCAGATGCTGCCCTATATCGAACAGCAGATGCAATCGGGATCGCGGCTTCATCAGATCACGCGCCATATGCTTGGGCTTTTTGCCGGTCGCCCGGGGGCGCGGCAGTGGCGGCGTCACCTCTCCGAGGGCGCACACCGCACCGGCGCGGGCCCAGAGCTTGTCGAAGAGGCCCTCTCCCTCGTGTTGGCGCGGGCGGCCTGAGGCAGATGACGGCAACCGAGGCTTACCTGCAAAAGGGCTGGCTGCGTTTTGCAGCAGAAGAGAGCATCAGAGATTGGGCCGCGCACGCGCAGCGCTGTGCTGAGACGGCAACTGCAGACCCGGCCCATGCGAAGTGGCTGGATTGCGAAGGCACCTGGTTCATCGGTGTTGATGCCTTGCCGAACGATCCGGACGGACGCTTACCGTCCGGTCCGCCTCTCGAGGGGGCAGCGCTCGACTTCATTCGAGCACATTTTGGCGAAATCCCCGCCCTTCACAGGGCGCAGCTGTCGGTGATCTATCCGGGTTACCCCCGACCACGACGCGGCGAGAGCGACGCGGCCTTTGGCTACCGCTGCAAACGGGATGGCGCGCATGTGGACGGCATCAAGATATATGGCACCGCGCGCCGGCGACGGGTCGAAGAACCGCACGCTTGGGTTCTCGGTCTGCCGCTGAACAAAACCAGCAAGAACGCCGCGCCGCTGGTGGTTTGGGAGGGGAGCCATTTGATCATGCGCGAGGCCTTTCGCCTGGCGTTTGAGGGGATCGCTCTCGAGGACTGGGCCCATGTCGATATCACCGACATCTACACTGCAGCGCGGCGCGAGGTGTTTGAAACCTGCAAACGTGTTGAGGTGCATGCAAACCCCGGCGAAGCTTACCTCATGCACCGTCTCTGCCTGCATGGGGTCGCGCCTTGGGCCGATGGGGCCTCGGCCACGGATGGGGCAGGGCGGATGATCGCCTATTTCCGCCCCGAAATGCCGAACTGGCAGGCCCATTGGTTGAGCGACCTTTAGGCGCGGGCGCACACGCGCCCAGTCGCAGGCTCTGCCTGCATACCGCAACAGAACTGCTGATCGCAGCGCCCAGCTTCTTCTAATTCTAACGCAAAAATATCCCCGCCGGAGGCCGCGGGCGCAAGCCCGCTCAGGATTTGCTCTGCAAGCGAGCGGCGCGCCCCCCACGGCGTGCCTTGGGGGCCGCAGTGCGAGTCGGCAAGGCCGCCATGATTTCTGCACGCTCCGCCGGACTCATCTTGGACCAGCGGGTGATTTCGTCAATGGAACGGGCGCAGCCGGTGCAGAGCCGCGTCTGCGGCTGAATAACACAGAGTTTGATGCAAGGGCTCTCGATTTCCTGCCGCTTCCAGACGTCATCGGTCATGGTCTAACTGCTCCTGATGTGGCGCATCCGATCCAGCGCCCCCTGCAGGATATACGACGCCGCCACATGGTCGATCACCTCTGCGCGACGTTTTCGAGACGTATCGGCCTCCAACAGTGCGCGTTCTGCCGCCACCGTCGACAATCGTTCGTCCCAGAAACCGATTGGTAGATCCGTGACCCGTGACAGATTGCGCGCAAAGGCGCGGGTGGATTGGCAACGCGGCCCTTCAGAGCCATCCATATTCCGCGGCAGGCCAAGTAGAATGCCATTGATGTCGCGTCCGGCGATGATCTCAAGCAATCGATTGCTGTCGAGCGTGAATTTCTTGCGCCGGATGGTTTCAAGCGGTGTTGCCACGGCGCCGATCCGGTCCGAGACCGCCACGCCAATGGTTTTCTCCCCGAAATCGAGCCCCACAAGCGCGGTCATCTGCGGCAGGGCGGCGGCGAAGTCTTCAAACGCGTCGTGTATCATCGGGTGGCCTCCAATGGGGCAAAGGCGGCGCCTAGGATGTCAAGAGCACCATCATCCCCGGCAAATTGCTGCTGGGCTTCCAAATAGATCACGCGCGCCTCTTCCATGCGTCCCAGCACACCAAGCGCCGTGATCAGCTGGGCCCATTCCGCCGGGCTTCCACCTTCTTCGGCGAGGCGTGTCGCAAGGCCCGAAACCATTCCTTCGATCATTTCCTGGCGTTCCTCGGGGGAGAGATCCTGCATCGCCTCAACCTGCTCGGCGCTTGGGCCGTTGAGCCGGGCACTTTCGCCACCGGGTGGGATCGGCTGGTAGGCAACCCCGGCAAGCCCTGCCATCTCCGGGATCTGGGCTTGGATCGCGCGGATCCACGGCGCGCCGGCAGGACCATCCTTGAGCGTCTCCGCCCAGATCCGATAGCCGCGATCGGGACGCCCGTTCTGCCCCATCATCAGGCCGTAATAATACCGCGCGCGCCCGTCTTCCGGCACCTGCGACAAAGCCTGCTCCAGCAGCGCCTCACTCTCGGGGGATACATATCCGCCAGCCGCCATCACCTGCAGCTCTGCCTGATCGATCAGGTCGCGCGGGTCGGGGGCGGTATCCAAAAGCGCGATATACCGCGCTTTTGCCTCATAGGCGGCCTTGAAATTGCCCAGCCGCGCTTCGTGCTGCGCAAGCAACGCCTGTCCCTGCAAATCGTCTGGCCGATCTGCGGTCGCACTGCGCAGCTGCTCCACAAGGTTGAGGTAACTGGCATCAGCCTCTGGGGCGGGGGGGGCTGGCATGCGGGCTTCGAACTCGGACTGGCTCGGACGTGTCTCGGCGCGCGTCTTGGCGAGCGCGATGCGCTCGCGCAGCCCATAATCGCCGTAGCCGGGCGCGCCCAACTGCCAATACAGCCCACCCGTGCCAAGGACGATCACCGCAATCAACACAACCGCCATCACGCGACTGGGGCCATTGGGCTGATCTTCTCCGGCTTCGGCGGCCTGAAGCTGTGCATCCGCAGACAGGATCCGGCGCGAAATCTCGGTCCGCAGCCGGTCGGCATCGGCGTCGCTCACAACGCCGCGCGCGACATCTTTGTCCAGATCCTTCAATTGCTGGCGATAGACCCGCAAATCATAGGCCGCAGCCGGCTCTCCCGCGCCATTGCGATTGCGTAGCACCACAAGCGCCAGAATTACCGCAAGGGTCAGGGTCACCGCGCCGGTCAAAATCCAAAAAGCCATCGTCTCTCCGCCGTTTGGTCCCATCTATAGGTGCTGAGGCGCGGAAAAAAGCCCTATTGCTGCGACCCGCTGTCTCGCCTTGGCACAGATCGGCGCGCCGAAAGCAAATGTCGCGCGCAATGGCGCGCGCGGAAACCTGTACGGCATGTCGCAAACCTGACGAAACGCGACGATTAACGGCGCGGGGTCCGATGCGATCCCGGTCATATCTTGAGGCCAGACACGAAGCATTGGATTCGCTCATGAAACGCTATTCAGCCTTTGCAGTGGCGCGGGAAGGCCTTCGCTACCACAGCGGATGGGAACGCGCCTGGCGCTCCCCGGAACCCAAACGTCACTATGACGTCATCATCGTAGGCGCGGGTGGCCATGGGCTCGCTACGGCCTATTACCTTGGGAAAAACTTTGGCATCACCAATGTTGCGGTGATCGAAAAGGGTTGGCTGGGGGGCGGCAATACGGGCCGCAACACCACCATCATCCGTTCGAACTACCTGCAGGATCCCTCTGCCGCGATCTACGAGAAATCGCGCAGCCTCTATGAGGATCTGTCGCAGGACTTCAACTACAACATCATGTTCAGCCCGCGCGGCGTGATCATGCTGGCGCAGACCGAGCACGAGGTGCGTGGTTACAAGCGCACCGCCCATGCCAATGCGCTCCAGGGCGTGTCGACCGAATGGATCGAACCCGCCCGCGTGAAGGAACTGGTGCCGATCATCAACCTCGAAGGTCCGCGCTATCCGGTCCTTGGCGGGCTCTGGCAAGCGCGTGGCGGTACCGCCCGTCACGATGCGGTGGCCTGGGGCTATGCGCGGGCCTGCTCGGCGATGGGCATGGACATCATCCAGAAATGCGAAGTCACCAATGTTCGGACTGAAAACGGCCGCGTGGTAGGTGTCGACACCACCAAAGGGGCGATCGACTGCGACAAGCTGGGCATGGTGGTTGCGGGCAACTGTTCGGTGCTGTCTGAAATGGCGGGCTTCCGTCTGCCGGTGGAATCGGTGGCGCTGCAGGCGCTGGTCTCCGAGCCGATCAAACCCTGCATGGACGTGGTCGTGATGGCCAACACCGTGCATGGCTACATGTCGCAATCCGACAAGGGCGAGATGGTCATTGGTGGCGGCACCGACGGCTACAACAACTACACCCAGCGCGGTTCTTTCCACCACATCGAGGAAACCGTGCGCGCCCTCAACGAGACTTTCCCGATGGTGTCGCGCCTCAAGATGCTGCGCCAATGGGGTGGGATCGTGGATGTAACCGGCGACCGCTCGCCGCTGATTTCCAAAACGCCGGTTCAGAACTGTTTTGTCAACGCTGGCTGGGGCACCGGCGGCTTCAAGGCGATCCCCGGCTCGGGCTGGGCGATGGCGGAACTGATGGCGACAGGGCATTCCAACCTCGCGGAAGAGTTCTCCATGATGCGCTTCAAAGAAGGCAAATTCATCGACGAGAGCGTCGCAGCAGGGGTGGCACACTGATGACGACCCCGCTCACTTTTGCACCGGCCACCCCCACATCGGAGCACGCATCATGCTGATCCTCGACTGTCCTTATTGCGGCGTTCGCGCCGAGGAAACCGAACTCCATGGCGGCGGCGAAGCGCATCTGAAACGCTTCGGCCCCGGGTCCACGGATGATGAGTTCCACGACTACCTCTTCATGAAGGAAAACCCGCGCGGGGTGCATCTGGAGCGCTGGCGCCATGTGAACGGCTGCGGCAAGTGGTTCCACGCAGCCCGCTGCACCCAGACGCTCGAGGTCTTTGGCACCTACAGCGCCCAGACCACGGAGCCGCCGCAAGAGATCAAGGACAAGATCTCTGCCAAACGCCCCGGCTGGTCCTGGCGTGAGTTCAAGGGCTGATCCCACATGTTTCATCTTCTCCTAAATATCCCCGCCGGAGGCTCCCAGACCTCCTGCCGCGAAAGGGTCGCATCATGAGCACGCGTCTCGCCAAACAGGGTCGTCTCATCGACCGCTCCAAGCAGATCGAGTTTTCCTTCAACGGCAAAACCCTCAAGGGGTTTGCTGGCGATACTCTGGCCTCTGCGCTTCTCGCCAACGATCAGATGCTGGTCGGGCGGTCCTTCAAGTACCACCGCCCGCGTGGCCTCGTGGCCTCCGGATCTGAGGAGCCGAACGCGCTGGTGGGCCTCGGTGTCGGCGACCGCTTCGAGCCGAACCAGCGCGCCACTACCACCGAGCTTTTCTCGGGCCTCAAGGCGCAATCGCAGAACCACTGGCCGAGCCTCGAGTTCGACGTGGGCGAGATCAACTCCAAACTGTTCTCGCGCTTCCTGACTGCGGGCTTCTACTATAAGATGTTCATCCACCCGCGTCCCTTCTGGAAGCATGTGTATGAGCCCTTTATTCGCCAGTCCGCAGGGCTCGGCAAAGCCCCCAACAAGGAACTGAAGGACGCCGACACCTACGAGCATTTCTATTATTTCTGTGACGTGCTGGTGATTGGCGGCGGTGTGGCTGGCCTTCAGGCTGCAAAGACCGCCGCGGCGACCGGCGCCAAGGTTCTGGTGCTCGAGGAAAAATCCTATTGGGGTGGTCGGACGCCCGTCGACGGCGGTACCATCGAAGGCCAATCCGCCGAAGCCTGGATCAGCAAGACCGTGGCCGAGCTTGAGGCAATGGACAATGTCACCCTGCGCACCCGCACCATGGGGGCAGGCGTTTACGATCATGGCTATATCCTTGGTTATGAACGCCTCACCGACCACGCGCCGGGGCAGGGCGGTCCGCGCCATCGCCTCTGGCGTATCCGTGCGACGCAAACCGTCACCGCAACCGGTGCCATCGAACGCCCGCTGTCCTTTGCGGGCAACGACGTGCCGGGTGTGATGCTGGCCGCTTCCATGCGCGACTATGTGGTGAACTGGGGGGTGACTCCGGGGCAGAAGGTTGTGGTCGCCACCAACAATGATGATGCTTACCGCACCGCAATCACCCTGCATGAGGCAGGCGTCGAGGTCGTGCGCGTTCTGGACACGCGCGAGAGCGGCGGCGGCGATCTCGCTGACAAGGTCCGCGCGCTTGGTATCCGCGTCGAATGCGGCCGTGCCATCGCCAAGGTGAAGGACGGCAAACGCGTCACCAAGGTCGCCATCTGCGCCCAGAACGGCGAGGGCGGCGCCCATGAGGAGATCGAAGCCGATGCTGTGGCGATGTCCGGTGGCTGGTCGCCCGTGGTTCACCTCTGGTCCCACTGCGGCGGCAAGCTCATCTGGGACGAGGCGCAGGCGCATTTCCGCCCCGACCCGGATCGCGCGCCCACTGGCCATGATGGTCTGCCCTTTGTGGTGACGGCTGGCGCATCCTCTGGTCCGCTCACGCTCTCTGGCGTGATGGCCGATGCGGCCGAAGCTGGCGCGCGTGCTGCCGAGGCCGCCGGCCGTCCTGCGCAAAAAGTGTCGCCGGTTGCCACCTCGGATCTCGCTGAAGCGCCTATGGAAGCCGTTTGGATGATGCCCGCCAAGGCCGACATCAAACTGCGCATGAAAACCTGGCTCGACTATCAAAACGACGTCAAGGTGTCCGACGTGCAGCTTGCGGCGCGCGAGGGCTATGAAAGCGTCGAGCACACCAAACGCTACACCACGCTGGGCATGGCGACGGATCAGGGGAAACTCTCCAACATCAACGGTCTGGCTGTGCTGGCCGATAGTCTGGGCGCCGAGATCCCGCAGGTCGGGACCACCACGTTCCGCCCGCCGTATCACCCGATTTCCATGGGAGCGATTGGCGGTGAGGCGCGTGGCGAGATCTTCCAACCCCTGCGCAAGACGCCGATGTATGACTGGCACGACAGCAACGGCGCCCATTGGGAGCCGGTGGGCCACTGGCGGCGTCCCTACGCCTATGTGCGCTCGGGCGAGAGCGTCCATCAGGCGGTCAATCGCGAGGTGAAAAACACCCGCGAGAACCTTGGCCTTCTGGATGCCTCCACCCTCGGCAAACTCATCGTCAAAGGGCCGGATGCGGGCAAGTTCCTCGACATGCTCTACACCAATATGATGAGCACGCTGAAGATCGGCAAATGCCGCTATGGCCTGATGTGTTCCGAGAACGGCTTTCTTGTGGATGACGGCGTGGTTGCGCGCATCGACGAGGACACCTGGCTCTGCCACACCACCACCGGCGGCGCGGATCGCATTCACGCCCACATGGAAGAATGGCTGCAGACCGAATGGTGGGACTGGAAGGTCTATGTCACCAACGCCACCGAGCAACTGGCGCAGGTCGCCGTCGTTGGCCCCAACGCCCGCAAGGTGCTGGAAAAGCTGAATGAAAAAGCAGGCGGCGGTATGGATCTCTCGAAAGAGGCGCTCGCGTTCATGGAGTGGAAAGACGGCGAGATCGGCGGCTTCAAGGCGCGCGCTTACCGGATTTCCTTCTCGGGCGAGCTCTCTTATGAGATCGCAGTTTCTGCGTCCGAGGGGCAGGCCTTCTGGAATGCGCTCATCGAGGCGGGCAAGGAATTTGGCGTCATGCCCTATGGCACCGAATGTCTGCATATCCTGCGGGCCGAAAAAGGCTTCATCATGATTGGTGACGAGACCGACGGCACCGTGATCCCGCAGGATCTTGGTCTGCACTGGGCGCTCTCCAAGAAGAAAGAAGACTATCTTGGCAAGCGCGCGCAGCAGCGCAGCCACATGGCCGATCCCGACCGCTGGCAACTGGTGGGTCTGGAAACCGTAGATGGCTCTGTGTTGCCCGATGGCGCCTATGCGGTTGGCGATGGAAACAACGCCAATGGCCAGCGCAATACCATCGGCCGCGTGACGTCGACCTACTACTCCGCCAACCTTGATCGCGGCATCGCGATGGGGCTGGTGAAACATGGCCCCAAACGCATGGGCGAGGTGATCGACTTCCCCGGCCTTGATGGGAAAATCTACAAAGCCAAGATCGTCGACCCGATCTTCTATGACAAAGAAGGGGACAAGCAGAATGTCTAAAGCTGTAAGTGCCATGAATGGGGCCAGTTTTGCGGGTCTGGCAAAGGTCGAGGAAACGGGTCTGGGGGGCATGATCACCCTGCGCGGCGACTTTGCCTCTGCTGCGTTCAAAGCTGCCGTCAAAACGGCGATTGGATGTGACGTGCCTGCCGTGCGCAAGATCGCCTTTGGCGAACAGGGCGCGGCGGCCTGGATGTCCCCGGACGAGTTGTTGCTGCTGGTCGACTACGACACTGCAGAAGCCGTGGTAGCACAGTTGAGCGACGCATTGGCGGGCGAGCACCATATGGCGGTGAACGTGTCCGATGCGCGGGCGTGTTTCGCCGTGAGCGGTGAGGGCGCGCGCGAGGTGATCGCCAAGGTGGCACCGGTGGATCTGGACGCGGGTCAGTTCGAGGCCGGAGATTTCCGTCGCACCCGCTTTGCACAGGTGGCGGGGGCCTTCTGGCGCGATGAGGCAGATGTCTTCCACATCGTCTGTTTCCGCTCTGTTGCGGTCTATATGTTCAACCTCCTCAGCACCGCAGCGCATCCCCAGTCGAAGGTCGGCGTCTACGCCTGATCTGACGCTGACGCTATCGTGCAACAGTGCCTGTTTAATCCGATGGCGGCCTTCGCGAGGGCCGCCATTCTTTTTAGACAACAACCAATAGAAGAATTAATTGGAGTTTTTTTATGCTCAATTTCAAAGGTCGGGCCATAGCGGCCTGTGTTTCACTCGTTGTTACGGCGTCTATGGCCTCTGCGGAAACATGGGTTTGTAAATTTTCGGACTCGACGCGCCGTGGAACAATTCCTCAGAAAGTGATCTTTGATTTGCGGTCTGATGGCAGCGCCTTGGTCATGGACCCCTATCTCGTGCATACGGATCAGGCGCCGAAACTTGCACGATTTGTCAAAAATACCTCGAATAAGCTGCGTGTGCGCTGGCGTGTCGATGACATGCCGTTCAGCGGTGGATTGGCCTCTGACATGGATTTCTCGTTGGTACACGACAAAGCACGCGACAAAGCCTTCATTACGTTGAATTTGCCGAGCTTTGATAACCGCGACAGTGGCACCGGCAGCTGTGAGATCGCAAAGTAACTATAGACCTCAGCGAATTCTGTTTGGATGTAGGCTGGCTCAGGAACGCTGTGCCAGCCGCGCCACAACGCACCTCTCATTTGGAGTAAGACCTTGAACTTCTTCAGCCTCTCTGCCGGGGTTGTACTGCTATGTGCGGGGACCACCTTGCAGGCGGCCCAGTTGAAATGCACGCTGTCAAAGGTGTGGTTTGCTCACCCTTTTCTGCCGTCCTCCTTGGTCCTTGAGGCAGATGAGCATTTCCTGAACGTCAAGCTGCGTGATGTTCAGATCAAGAACGTGGCAACCAGTGATACCTCTGCAAAGGTGGTATATCGCGGCCAAAATCGGTTGCGCCTTGAATGGCCCACTGCGGAGTACAGACGCACAGGTCCGGTGGCATTCCCCAATCGTAATGTAGACCGTGACGAAATCATCGACTACCGGCCAACGCTTTCTCTCAACCTAAAAAACCTGAAGTTTAAACTCGAGGTTCAGGACAGGGGAGAGGGTTTGCAACGGGGCCAAGGAGACGGCACCTGCAAAAGGTTGCGTTAAGTTATTTCTCGAAGGCGCTCGCGCCAAGATCGGCGTATTTTGGCGCGAAACACTGCACATAAAGAAGCAATTTGAATGATGAAACGAATGAGAGTGACCTCACAAATAGCGGCCGCAATCTTCGGCCTCGCGTTTGCGGCCAAAGGGGCGTTGGCGGCGACCTATGATTGCAAAGTGACCAGGGCTGACATTCAACACCCCTATCTCGCTGAACGGGTCGTTTTCACAACGGATGCCCGGTTTCAGAAGATCACGATGACGAAAATCGACATCAAGGATGTATCGACGACTGTTGTGCCGGGGGAATTGGCCAACCGGACCCGTAAACGCGTGCGTATCCGATTTCCGGCCCATAGTTTCGTGATGAACGGGCTGCTCCCACGGCAACCAGGAGCTTACAGTCGCCTGAAACCGTCTGAATATCTCTACGAGCTCTCAATCTCGCTTTCTGATCAACGGTACACAATGCGCGTTGTGGATGCCATCTTTGGTCTCAGTTATGGGGCGGGGTCTGGGCGTTGTAAGGTAAGCAATTGAGTCTGGTTTTCCCGCTCTAGCACTTGACCAACGTCGCAGTGGGACGCATGTATCCCACAGGAACGCAACATTAATTGACAGGGGGCCACCATGGCTTTTGAACTTCCCGATCTTCCCTACGCACATGATGCGCTGGCGTCCAAGGGCATGTCTGCCGAGACGCTGGAATACCACCACGACCTGCACCACAAGGCTTATGTCGACAACGGCAACAAGCTGATCGCGGGCACCGAGTGGGACGGCAAGTCTCTCGAAGAGATCATCAAAGGCACCTACAACAAGGACGCCGTGGCCCAGAACGGGATCTTCAACAACATCTCGCAGCTCTGGAACCACAACCAGTTCTGGGAAATGATGGGCCCGGGCGAAAGCAAAATGCCGACCGAGCTGGAAAAGGCGCTCGTCGAGTCCTTTGGCTCTGTCGAAAAGTTCAAAGAAGAGTTCTCCGCCGCTGGCGCGGGTCAGTTCGGTTCCGGCTGGGCGTGGCTGGTCAAGGACACCGATGGTGGCCTCAAAGTGACCAAGACCGAAAACGGCGTGAACCCGCTGTGCTTTGGTCAGGCCGCGCTCTTGGGTTGTGACGTGTGGGAGCACTCCTACTACATCGACTTCCGCAACAAGCGTCCGGCCTATCTGTCGAACTTCCTCGACAACCTGGTGAACTGGGAAAATGTCGCCTCCCGCATGTAATTGCGGTCTGAGGTCACTCCAAAGAGGCTCCGTCCGGTTCGGGCGGGGCCTTTTTTTATGCTGGGGACGCGCGGAGTGTGCCGCCTGCATCTGCGCGTACGTGACATCTTCTGTGGCGCAGTGCACGCTGGATACGCTCCGTGTGACGGGATGACTTCATGCTCTGGTCTTGCGGTGGTATTGCAACAGCGAATTTGGAAGGACAGCATATGATTTTATCTGAGGGAATCGCGGGGCAGGAGGCGCAGTTCATCGCGCTCTTTGAGGCAACCTTTGCAGCGTCCGAAGGCGCCAGCGAAGGTGCCGTGATCGGCGGTCTTGTCAGGGCCCTGTTGTCCAAAACCCCGTCCGAGGACATCTATGTTTTTACGGCGCATGACACACCGCATGACACCGCTCATGACAAAGACACGCTCATTGGCGTGGCCATTTTTTCTCGCCTTGTCTATGCGGAGGACCCGCGCTCTGTGTTCATCCTGTCGCCGATGGCAGTGGCAAGCCATCGGCAGGGGCAGGGAGTCGGGCAGGCGCTGTTGAGACATGCGTTGACCAAGCTGCGAGATGCGGGTGTCGACGTGGCAATCACCTATGGCGATCCAGCCTTCTATGGAAAGATCGGATTTGAGCCGCTCGACCCTGAGAGGGTCGCCGCGCCCTTGCCATTGAGCATGCCGATTGGGTGGATCGGTCAATCCCTGACGGAGACACCCTTGGTCGCGCTGAAAGGCGCCTGCAGCTGTGTTGAAGCCCTGAACGACCCATCCATTTGGTAGCGCACGCCTGTCTTTGCCCGGACTTTTCCCGGACGCAGGGACTGCGGCTCTCGGCAGCGTAACCCTTCTCGCGATCATGGTCAGGCATTCGGCCCACAAGCGCGCCTGAGGCGCAGCTTGGGATCGGAAAATCAGCTCTGCAGGCTGGCCAGCGCGGCCTCGGGCGTGTCGACCCATTGCAGATGTGCGGCATGTGCCGCATCGGCAAAGCCCTCCTCGACCACATGGGTGATGAGCGCGCGCAGTGGCTCCCAATAGCCTTCGGTATTGAGCACCACGATGGGCTTGTTGTGAAGGCCAAGCTGACGCCAGGTGATCGCCTCAAAAAGCTCGTCGAGTGAGCCCATGCCACCGGGCAGCAGCACCACGGCGTCGGCATTGTAAAGCATCACTTTTTTACGCTCGTGCATGGTCTCGGTAACCACATAGGTGGTGAGATCGCGCTTGCCGACTTCCTGTTTGACCAGATGTTCGGGGATCACGCCAAAGGTCTCGCCGCCGGCGGCCTGCGCCGCGCGGGCCACCGTCCCCATGAGGCCGACATCACCGGCGCCGTAAACCAGTCGCAAGCCGGCCTCGGCAAGACCCGTGCCAAAATCGCGGGCGGCGGCCTCATAGGCGGGCTTTGCTCCCATGCGAGAGCCGCAATAGACGCAGACGGATGTGACAGCCATGGCGCACCTTTTTCATTTTCCACGGGATTTTGCACGATACTGCGAAAACATCGTGCTTTGACCCCTCATAGCGGTATTGCTAGGTTTGCTCAACCGAGAGCGCGGCAACAGTGCTCCGGTACAAAGGGACCTAAAGGAAAAGTCGCAAGATGACGAAGACAAGCGGGATAGGCGCGGGGGCCAGTTTGGCCATTGGCACCGTCGCCACGGTGGTGGTCGTTGGAGGCGGGGTCTTTCTCGCACGGGGTGGGATCTTGGGCGAAGGGGCCAGATCCATGGTCGAGCAGCAGCTGGTGGCCCTGGGCCTTGCAGCGCCGCCGGCGCCCGAAGTGGTGCCCGTGAAGCCTGTGGTGACACAGCCGCAGACGGCCGATCCCGAGACGCGCGTGGTCGAGCCTGAGCCGACGCCCGAAGCCACGGCTGGCGAGACGGTAGAAACGCAACAGGACGCACCAACCGCAGAGCCCGCTTTTGTACTGCAGGCGCCCAAGCTGGAGATCGCCCGGTTTGAGCCAGACGGCTCCGGTATCGTAGCGGCGTCCGCTCAGGCGGGGGTCGAGGTGCAGGTGCTTCTTGACGATGAGGTTCTCGATACGCAAACCGTGCCCGCTGCGGGGGAGTTCGTGTCCTTTGTGACCATCGACCTCAGTGACAAGCCGCGGCTGCTGACGCTGCTGGCGCGCCACAACGGGCAGGAGCTGGCCTCGGAAGACAGCTTTATCCTTGCGCCGATGCCCGCGCCCGCCGCGCCGGAACCGCAGGTCGATCAGCTTGCCGCGGCGCAGACCGATTCTGATATCGCTGCCCCCGAGGAGGAGCCAATTGAGCTCGCCGAGGCAACCGAAACCGCCGATCCGAATGTGGCAGATCAGGCGACTGATGCGCCAGATCCAGACGCGCCAGGCGACGGCGCAGCGGAGGGGAGCACAACGGTGACGGCGCAGTCCGAAGAGGTCGCATTGGCTGATGTCGCAGTCGATAGCACCGATCCGGACGCGGAGGGCGATGCCTCCTCGACGGAGTCGGCTGCGAGTGGTGCCGCTGACAATGGAGTGGCAACTGATATGGCCGCCGTCGAAAACACCGGTGATCAACTCCCCGATGCTGCCTCTGAGGCCGTATCTGAAGCGTCACCCGAAGCGGTAGACCCCTCTGTAGATGTGGCCGAGGCCACCAGTGCTTTGCCGGAGACCGAGGTCACAGCGGAAGACGCGCCCGCAGCAGAGGCACCGGAAGAGACAGTCGAGACCGCCGCCTTGGAACAGGCGATCGACGACGAGTCCGCTCGCGAATCTTCTGAAGACTCGGTCCCGGCTCCTGAGCCTGAGGTGGCAGCTGTTGCAGACACATCAGAGCCGCCCGCTCCGGACACGACACCTGCACCGCAGTCCCCGGTCGAGGTTGCCGAGGCCGTTGACACACCCGAGGTGCCATCTTCCAAGACGGACACAATGGCTGCCGTAGAAGAGGTGCAGCAGCCGCAGCCGCAAGACCCCGACACAGAGAGCCCCTCTGGCGAGGCGGCTCCCGCGCCGCAGGCGACTTCCTCTGTCGCGGTGCTGCGCGCTGGTCGCGATGGGGTGACGCTGGTTCAACCTGCGGCCCCAGCCGCACCAGAGCTGGTGGGCAAGGTGGCGCTCGATACGATCAGCTACACCGAGACGGGCGATGTTCAGCTTGCGGGACGGGCCAGGCCCGAGGCCCTGGTGCGTGTCTACCTCGACAACAGCCC
This sequence comes from Ruegeria sp. TM1040, assembly GCF_000014065.1. Classification (NCBI taxonomy): domain Bacteria; kingdom Pseudomonadati; phylum Pseudomonadota; class Alphaproteobacteria; order Rhodobacterales; family Roseobacteraceae; genus Ruegeria; species Ruegeria sp. TM1040. The sequence goes on from NC_008044.1 coordinate 1,046,805, forward strand.
TGTGGCCGAGCTTGCCGCCGCGTCCGATGGTCAATGGAGCGGCAGCCTCACCTCGGTGGCGCCGGGGATCTACACCCTGCGCCTTGATGAGATCGACCCTGTTGACGGTATCGTCCTGAGCCGCCTTGAGACCCCGTTCAAACGCGAGGCTCCAGAGGTCCTGCAGCCTGCGGTGACGGCGGATCAGGCGCCAGATCAGGCTGCGCCTGTGGTGCGCGCCGTGACGGTGCAGGAAGGCGATACGCTCTGGGCGATTTCCCAGCAGCGCTATGGCAGCGGTTTTCTCTATGTGCGGGTGTTTGAGGCCAACAAGGGCGATATCCGCGATCCAGACCTGATCTACCCTGGTCAGATCTTCACTCTGCCCGAGTAAAGGCATAGATAGATTGATGAAATGGCGCGCCCCCGTCGTGGGGCGCGTTTTCTCTTGTCCGACCATGGCGCAGACCCAAGTCGGACCAAACTGACAGAGGAGCTGCAATGCCCCCGATGGACGATCCAACCGCCGCCGAAGAACGTCGCTCCGGGCTGCGCACGCTGCGCAAGGTGTGGCCCTATGTCTGGCCAGAGCAGGGGCGTGCGGTGAAGATCCGCGTGCTGCTAGCGCTTCTGGTGCTGGTTGCGGCCAAGGGCATCGCGGTGGTGACGCCAATCTTTTACAAGGGTGCGGTGGATGCGCTGGCGGGCGAGGGCGTGCCGGTGCTGGCGCTTGGGGCCATTGGTCTCACGGTGGCCTATGGCATGGCGCGGGTGATGAACACCGGCTTTCAGCAGCTTCGGGATGTGATCTTTGCGCCCGTCACGCAGCGGGCACTGCGGCGGCTGGCGATCACCACCTTTCGCCACATCCACGCGATGTCCATGCGCTACCATATCACCCGCAAGACCGGCGGGCTCAGCCGGATTATTGAGCGTGGCGTCAAAGGGGTAGAGTTCCTTTTGCGCTTTCTGGTGCTCTCCATCGGGCCGCTGCTCTTGGAGCTGACGCTGGTCGCTGTGGTGCTCGCATGGTGGTTTGACATCTGGTATCTCGTTGCCGTTGCGGTGACCGTGGCGCTCTATGTCTGGTTCACCTTTGCTGTGACCGAATGGCGGGTGAAGCTGCGCCGCGAGATGAACCGCCAGGATACCGACGCCAATCAAAAGGCGATCGACAGTCTCTTGAACTATGAGACGGTCAAGTATTTCGGCGCCGAGGACCGCGAGGCGGCCCGCTACGATGTCGCGATGAAAGGCTACGCCGAGGCGGCCCTTAAAACCGCCTATTCGCTGGGCGCTCTTAATTTCGGCCAGGCTGTGATTATTACCACGGGGCTTGTGAGCGTGATGGTGATGGCGGCGATGGGGGTGGAACGCGGCGCGATGACGGTTGGCGATTTCGTCATGGTCAACGCCTATATGATCCAGATCACCGGGCCGTTGGGCTTCTTGGGGACTGTCTACCGCGAGATCCGCCAAAGCCTTGTGGATATGGGCGAGATGTTTGATCTGCTCGATCAGCCGCCGGATGTGCAAGATGCAACCGACGCCCGTGCGCTGCAGGTGAGCGGCGGCCAAATCCAGCTGGAAAACGTGCGCTTTGGCTATGACCCTGAGCGCGAGATTCTAAAAGGCGTCTCCCTCACTGTGGAGGCCGGGCAGACGGTTGCCATCGTGGGTTCGACGGGCTCGGGAAAATCCACCATCGGGCGGCTCTTGTTCCGGTTTTACGATGTGAGCGCCGGGCGGTTGCTGATCGACGGTCAGGATGTGCGCGAGGTTACGCAAAAGAGCCTGCATGCCGCCATCGGCGTCGTACCGCAGGACACCGTGCTATTTAACGATACCATCCGCTACAACATTGCGTATGGCCGCGATGGGGCGACCGAGGCTGATATCGTGGAGGCCGCGCGCGCGGCCCAGATTCATGATTTCATCGAAGGCCTTCCACAGGGCTATGACACCCCGGTCGGGGAACGCGGCCTGAAGCTCTCGGGCGGTGAAAAACAGCGCGTCGGGATTGCCCGAAGCCTGCTGAAGAACCCGCCAATCCTCTTGCTGGACGAGGCGACCTCGGCCCTTGATACCGACACCGAGCAAGAGATCAAAGGCGCATTGGCGCGCGCGGGGCAGGGCCGTACCGTGATCACCATCGCGCACCGCCTGTCTACCATCGCTGAGGCAGATCGCATTGTCGTTCTTGAGCAGGGGGAGGTGGTGGAAACTGGCACCCACGAGGCTCTGCTGGCAGAGGGTGGCCGCTATGCGCAGCTCTGGCAGCGTCAGCAGGCGGATCGGGACATGGCCTCGGGCGCGGCCTGATCCAGCACTCAATCCAGAACCGGAGGCGCAGCGCTCTGCAGGCTCGCCTTCGGACGTTGCATTGATGCTGCGATAGGCGGGGCCTTGCCGGATCTGGGTCTTACGTGTGGCGGGTAAAGGTCAACGCTACGTCCATGCGCGCCAAGTTGCCGCTTGCAAACGAAAAATCAGGCTGGAGATCGCCTGAATTCAGTTCCTGCGCGACACCCAGTGGCGCGCGTGTCTCTCGCTCTCTAGCGTCCGAAGTGTCGCAGGCAACCGCGTCGCCCGCGACCAAAAGCAACCAGAGAGGAGAGCAGGACAATGAAAACCATCGCCCAGATTGCCACCGCGATTGTGATGACGGCCGCGGCCCCGGTCACTGCCCAGAATTTTGCCGTCGAAGTTGATGCCGATGGCAATGGCACCCTGTCGTTTGAAGAGCTGCGACTGGCCTATCCTGCCCTGACAGAAGAGGTTTTTGCGCAGGTAGACCTCGACGCCAGTGGAGGGGCGGACCTCGAGGAGGTCATCGCAGCGCAGGAGGCAGGCCTTCTGGTGATCAACGGCTGAACGCGGCAGGCGCGCGCGCCTTAGCGGTGGGCCCTTGAATACCTTCGCGAACCCGGCCCCCGGATGTGTAACAGGTCCAAGTGTATCTTGTTGCGGGCAGTCGACTTGGTCGCAGCTGCGGTTCAGTCAGTTCCCGGCGTATCCCGCCCCCAGGATGCGCCCCTCTCACACCCCAAAAGTGAGCTCAACTGGCGATCCGGTGTTGCAACCGGAGAAGACCTCCCGCTTTTGCGGCGAGGTCTTTTTCCCATGCGGCCCCCCTTGGCCCGGAGTGTTCTGGCGCAACATATCACATGCTGCGGGAACACGTGTTTTCGTCTTCCTCGAGTTCGATGTATATTCGAATAACGTGAATTTGACTAATCCTCTGTGTCCGGGGCGCCATCCACGTAACTCTGCAGGGTCGCGGCGCAGAGATCCTCGAGCACGGGGCCATGGCGCGTATTGAGGGCATCGATCCTGGCCATGCGGCGCAGCACATCAAACCCCAAAAGGGCGCTGAAGATCATTGCAGCGCGTTGATCCGCATGTGCCCCTCCAAGCCAGCCGGAGATTTCAGGCAAGAGCCGTTCTTCTACGGCGCGTCGTAGACGCTCGCCGACAACCGGGCTGCCCAGAGAGTTTACAAATGCTGCAGTGGGGTCAAGGTCTATATATTTGAAATCTTTTGAAAGCATGGCGGATGCCGTTCGCCTGCCAAAGCCGTCCTGCGGGCCCGCCAGCAAGGCGTCAATGGTAATCGCCTCTACAACCGCCTCCTCGAACAACTGCTCTTTGGAGCCGAAGTACCGGTTCACCAGCGCCACGTTGACGCCTGCCTCTGCCGCGATTTCGCGCATCCCTGTGGCATCAAAACTCTGTTTGGAAAAACGCCGCTGCGCCGCCGCAAGAATGCGCTTTCGTGTTGATTCTGCGTTTCTCTGTTGGGGGCTGCTTTCGCTCATCTTGGCTTTCTCTTGACGTGTAAACGATTGTTGACTATCTGCATTGCCACATGTAAGCGTTCGTATACATGTGGTGATGCTACAAGTACAGCGCATCCCCGCGCTTGACCAGACGGTTGCGAGGTTTTTGGGTGATTGGAGTGAGTGGAACACATATGACAACATCGAAACATAAGGTCATCGTCGTGACAGGCGCATCTTCCGGCATCGGGAAAACCGGCGCTCTGCGGCTTATTTCCGAGGGCTATACCGTCTATGGCGCGGCCCGCAGTGTCGACAAGATGCAGGATCTCGTCGTGGCAGGCGGCCATGCGCTGCCTCTTGATGTCACTGATGCAAGCTCGGTGAAACAGGCCGTGGCGCAGGTTCTAAAGGAGCAAGGGCGGATCGATGTGCTGTGGAACAACGCTGGCTATTCTGTTGCGGGCGCTGTCGAGGATGTGCCACTGTTGGATGCCCGTCAGCAGTTTGAGGTGAACCTTTTTGGTGTTGCCGAGATCACAAAGACGGTTCTGCCCCAGATGCGCAAGCAGCGCTCTGGGCTGATTATCAATACGAGTTCCGTCGGTGGCAAAGTCTTTTCCCCACTCAACGCGTGGTATCACGCCTCTAAATTTGCGCTTGAGGGGTGGAGTGATGCGCTCCGGCTTGAGCTGGCCGCGTTCAACATAGACGTCGTTGTTCTTGAGCCCGGCGGGATCAAGACCGACTTCGGCCGCACAATGTATGAGCCGCTCCTCAAAAGAGCCGAAGGCGGGGCTTATGAGGCATTTACGCAGAGAATCGCGGCCTCCTACGAGCGCTATTACACCGCCAATGACAGCACTCTCTCGCCGCCTTCGGTTGTGGGGGAGGCGGTTGCAAAGATCGTTCAGAGCACACGCCCCCCGACGCGCTATGCGGTCGGGTACATGGCGCGCACCGCTCTTGCGCTGCGCTGGCTTCTCAGCGACCGCCTATTCTCGCGGATGATAATGACACAGTTCTAGGGGCCCGGCGCTCTGTGTTCGCGCCAGCCTCAAGAAAAAGTCCAACATCCCTCTATGCTGGGTGTCCGTAGATTGATTTGCCAAAGAGAAGTTTTGGCTCCGGCGGTAGGGATCGAACCTACGACCAATTGATTAACAGTCAACTGCTCTACCGCTGAGCTACGCCGGAGTGTGAGCGCTCGTATACCGATGCCCTCCACGGGCGTCCAGCGGAAATTTGCACCCGCCAGAAAATTTCTTGTCTCGGCCTTGTACCACAGGGGTATTGGTCGCTTGCGGATCGCATCACGACACCCGGTGGATCGTTCGGATGTCTAGAAAATTGTAAGATTTATGCTGCTTTTGTGGCAGAAACCTTATCGGCGCTTAAGAGAATAACAATGGATTTCGGCCAGAGTGTTCCCAACTAATTTGGAGAAACACCATGTTCTTAGCATCTTGGTTCCGGAACATGCCCGTGAAGCGTAAGATCCTGCTTCCTGGGATGGCTGGATTGCTCATGATGATCTGCGTGATCACGACTTACTGGACTCAGCGCCTGTCGACGGCGCTCTATAGCGGCTTTGAAGAGCAGGTCGCGCTGACTGAGTCCTACATCGCGGCGCCCCTCGCGACGGCCGCATGGAACTATGATGGCGACTTGGCCAATACGACACTGGCTTCGCTTGCCGAGCGCGAGTCCTTTGTGTTTGCGCGTGTGGTCAGCAGCGGCGATGTGCTTGCCGAAGCCTTCAAGGGAGAGGCGATGGAAGAGGCGTGGATCGCGCAATCTACCAGTCTGCTTGAATCCGATCAGGTGCGGCTGGAGGATGGCGATTTCACCTACTTCAAGACGCCCTTGATGTTCGAAGGTGAAGAAGCCGGCAATATGGTCTGGGCGCTCGACACCTCGATCATTGCCAACCAGATCATGAATGCCAACATTATCGCGGCCAGCCTTGGTTTTGCGATTTTCGCAGGCTTTTCGGTCGTCTTCTACCTCATCGCAGTTGCGGTATCGCGCCCGATCGAGAATGTGGTGACGCATATTGACGCGCTGCAGCACGGTGACACGACGCGTGAAATCCCCGAGGCGAACCGCCGTGATGAAATTGGCGCATTGGGCAAGGCGCTGGTCGATTTCCGCGACACATCCGCCGAGCAGAAGCGCATGGAAGAAGAAAAACGCAAGCAGGACGCGGTGCAGGAACATGTCGTGACCGTTCTCTCCGAGGCGCTTGGCAAGCTGTCCACCGGCGACCTCACGGTGAGCATCAAGGACGATTTCCCGGCGGATTACGAGAAGCTCAGCAAGGATTTCAACGCTCTGGTCAATCGCCTGTTCGATACGGTTTCGGCTGTGGTCGATGCGGCGGACAGCATCCAGAACGGTTCCACCGAGATCAGCTCGGCCTCTGACGATCTTGCGCGCCGCACCGAGAGCCAGGCGGCCACCCTTGAAGAAACCGCTGCTGCACTGGATGAGCTGACTGCATCGGTGCGTCAGGCCGCCGAAGGGGCTGGAAGCGTGTCCAACACCATGGAAGAGGCAAAAGCCGAAGCCGTGAACAGCGGCACCATCGTCAACAATGCCGTTTCGGCCATGACCGAGATCGAGCAATCCTCGAATCACATCTCTCAGATCATCGGCGTGATTGATGACATTGCCTTCCAGACCAACCTTCTGGCGCTGAACGCGGGTGTCGAAGCCGCGCGTGCAGGTGAAGCAGGGCGCGGGTTTGCCGTGGTGGCCTCCGAGGTGCGCGCCTTGGCGCAACGCTCCTCCGATGCAGCCATGGAGATCAAGACCCTCATCGGCGACAGCTCCAAACAGGTGGAACGTGGTGTGGATCTCGTCGGCAAGGCAGGCGATGCGCTTCACAACATCGTTGAGCGTGTCACCCAGATCTCCGGCCTGATCTCTGACATTGCACAAGGCGCGAGCGAGCAATCCGCAGGTCTTGGCGATATCAACAGCGGCATGGTGGAACTGGATCAGGTGACCCAGCAGAACGCCGCCATGGTGGAAGAGGCGACTGCCGCGAGCCATATGCTCAAGGCCAATGCGGTCAACCTCGCGCAGATGGTTGCTCATTTCCAGCTCGGCGCCGGTGGGCGCGCGGCTTCTGCTGCTCCAGCCCCTGCTGCAAAGGATGCCGAGACGATCGCGCCGTCGGCCCATGGCGAGGATTGGGACTATACGCCCGAACCAAGTCAGGTGGCCGTCGCCAGCAGCGGCAACGCGGCGGCGAAGATCTGGGAAGACTTCTGACGCAATTGTTGCTGGTGGCCAATACGCGCCGGCCTCGATTGCAAAGCTCAGCTTACCCCGGCGCCACCTGGCGCCGGGTTTTTCGATCTGAGCCCAATATGCAGTCTCATCGCACGCTGTACAGGGACGTATGGCGGCGGAACGAAGGGAGCCGCGACGGTCTGACGCGAGATGCGATGAAACTGAGCCCCCATGCCGTTGTGTTCACGCAGAGAGTTGCATTGTGATCCACGTTTTGACCTCCAAGCGCGCTCCGAGCGTGATGAATGGTGCTGTGTTCAGTTTTTCCATCGGCACCGGCCCAATTGAGATCAGACATGTGATGGGCGCAGGCTCATTCGTGCCCTGTGCAATGCGCGCCATCCTCGAGGCGTCCGCGCCTATCAGATAGAGGATGATTGGGCACGGCCGTGTGGCAGTCAGGCTGTCATCGCAATGGCGCAAAAAGACGCGCAATCCCAATCCTTGTTGAGAGTCTTTGAACGGGATTGTTTCGCGCCGATCCCGTTTGGACTGGGATCGCTGATCCAACAGTGTGGCCTTTCGCAAGGCTCGACTAAGGTATTGAAAATAGTCCGATGAAAGGCAGACGCCTCATTGGTGTATCCGCTCCTTCGGTCAGCCTGAAGGACGCGCAGAGACACGCGCTTGGCGCGATCCGCAAAGAGCAGGGGGGCAATTCCGCCAAAGGCCCTCGTAGCAAGATTGTCCCGAACAAACGCAGAGGGCTCTGCCATGTAGAGGGCGCTCCAACACGCGCGGTTATCGGTTGAGTGACCTGAAACGACTGGTTGGCGACAATGTGGGTAGGGACAGGCCGGAGTGTTCTGGCGCGGGGATCTCTATGATTTTCCGAAGAACCTGCGCGCGGCGTGGCAGGCCAAGGGGCGGCATTTGCGGGACATGTGACTGAACACGCCAGCGCACCCCGCGTTGCCTCACTCACAGTCTCTTGCGCGAGACTTTGGATACAGGCAATGGGGATCAAAAAACGCCCCGCTGAAGATCCAGCGGGGCGTCCATGGTGCTTGTGCTATTCGGCTGCCTCAAGGGGCTTTGGGCCGATGCGCGGCGGCTCTGTCGTGCCCTTTTGCGCGGGCGGCTTCGTGCTGTCCGGCCAGTCTGGCGCGGTCCAGTCCACCTCTGTCGAGGGCAGTCGCCGTGCTTTCTTGGCAAGCTCCATATCCCGTGCGATCTGGCTGCCGCGACCTCCCGTCACGCGGGCCAGCAGGCGCAGCAGGGCCACCACATAGGTCCAGAACCAAACACGGATCGCCAGCAACGAGGGCGTAACCACCAGCGTCAGAACTGTCGCCACGCCGAGGCCGAACACAACCGCAGTGGCCAGCTGTTTCCACCAGAGCGCGGTCGGGCTGTCGATGGAGTAGCCGCCGTTGACGAAGTCGAGACTCACGCCAAACATCATCGGGGCAAGGCCCGCCATGGTTGTGATCGTGGTCAGCAGCACCGGACGGATGCGCGCCTCGGCGGTGCGAATGATCGCCTCAAGGCGCGGCATGTGCTGGCTGAACTCCTGGTAGGTATCGATGAGAACAATGTTGTTGTTCACAACGATCCCAGCCAGCGCCACGATGCCGGTCCCGGTCATGATGATGGAGAAGGGCTGCTCCATGACCATCATTCCGATCAATACGCCCGTGGTGGACAGGACCACCGCCAGAAGCACCAGTATCGAGTTGTAGAAGCTGTTGAACTGCGCCAGCAGGATCACAAACATCAAACCCAGCGCGCCCGCAAAGGCTTTCATCAGGAAGGCACCGGATTCGGCCTGTTCTTCCTGGTCACCGGTCCATTCCCAGTCGATCGAGGCGTCAAACGGAGAGCTTTCCAACCAGGTGGTCAGTTCCGCGATCCGCTCGTTGGCATTGATCGCGACGGTCTGCGTGCTGCCGCTCGATAGGGCCTCATTGAGCTCGGCAACAGAGCCGACACCGGTGAGGGTCTTTACTTCGACCAGAGCGCCACTCGGTAGGGTGACCGTCTCGCCGGAGGGCGCAATCCCTTCTGGGATCGCCTTAACAACAGCCAACGAGACCGTCTCGCCACTGTCGTCCTCGGTGAGGACACGGCTCAGCCCGGGTTCAACATCTGCCTTCACGTCATAGTAGCGCTGCTGCTCGACGCGCGAGATTTCGGCGAGTTTGGGCACCGGCTTGCGGGTCACAAAGTTGGAGAGTGGCACCAGGCCTTCCTCGGTGCGCAGCTTCAACGTGTCGAGCGTCGACAGAACGCGCTGCTCATCGGGAAGGCGCAGACGGATTTCGATTTCCTCGTCCGAGCTGTCGACGCGCATGGTATCAAGGAGGATGCCGCGGGTCACCAGCTGCACCATCGCGCCCACGGTGGCCACGTCGGCGCCGTAGCGTCCGGCCTTGGCCACATCGACGTCGATTTCCCAATCGATGCCCGGCAGGGGCAGGCTGTCTTCGATCAGCGTGAGCCCGGGCGTGGTTTCGAATTTTTCGCGCGCCATTTCTGTTGCGGCGCGCAGTGGCTCCCACTCGTCGCCCTTGATGCGCAGGTGCAGGGGTTTGCCCGATGCCGGTCCGCCCTCAAGCGCCTTGATCTCCACCTCAAAGCCCGGAAGCGTGTCGGTGAGTTGTGTCAACTCGTCCAGAACCGTGTTGCCGTCAAAGGCATCTGCCGTGACTTCGCGTTCAAACAGTCCACCAAGTATCGGCTCGGATTGGGTGGGGCGGTCTTCCCACGGGATGATCTCGAACTGGACCTGGCCAATGGTGTCGGGCGGTGTGCTGGCGCCCGATGCATCTGTGTTGAGCCCGCCTTCGCCGGCAAAGGAGAACACGTTGATCACAGCGGGGTGCTGCATGATCAAGGTCTCGGTGGCACGCACCATCTCGTCTTTTTCGCGCAGAGAGATATTGCCGCGTGCGCGCACATAGGCTGTGGCCTGCTCGGGTTCGCTTTCGACAAAGAACTCGACGCCGTGGTTGTTGGTCTGAAAGAGGCCAAAGACCGTAACGATGCCAAACCCGACAACGACAAGCGTCACGATCGGCATCACCGGGTTGCCGACGATCATCTTGATGACCCAGCCAAATCCACCAAGGCGCTGGCCTGCGACCACGCGGCGCTGACGCCGTTGCAGTTCTGCTGCGCCAAGCGTGATGGAGGCCGCAACCGCAAAAAGAATGAAGATAAGCGCCCCAAGAAACGTGGCCCAGATGCTCTCGCCGGCGTCAATCAGGTAGCCGGGGTTCAAGAGCTGCATCGCACCGGCAAACATGCCCCAGAGCGACACCGGCACCAGTGCGACACGGACCACCCAGGGCAGCGTGCGGCGCAGGGCGTCAGAGGCCACACCAAAAGCACGGCTCAGACGGCCTGTGACACCGCCCATCACGGGCAGATAGATCAGCGCCACCACGAGCGAAGCCGAAAGAACAAAGATCAGCGTCACCGGCAGCATGCCCATGAACTCGCCCGGTACGCCGGGCCAGAACAGCATCGGCAGGAAGGCGCAGAGCGTTGTTGCGGTCGAGGATACCACCGGCCAGAACATGCGCTGCGCTGCCTCTACATAGGCGTGCATCGGGCCGGAGCCTTCGGCGATGCGTTTGTCGGCGTATTCCACCACGACGATGGCGCCGTCCACAAGCATCCCGACCGCAAGGATCAGGCCGAACATCACGATGTTGGAGACCGAAATCCCCATGACGGCAAGGAAGGCAAAGCACAAGAGGAACGAAGTGGGGATTGCAAAGCCCACAAGCAGTGCCGCGCGGCTGCCCAGGGCGGACAGCACCACGATCATCACCAGCGCCACCGCCGTCAGAACCGAGCCTTCAAGCTGGCTCACCATCGAGCCGACCACGCGGCTCTGGTCGTTGGAGGTGCCAAGGGTCACGGCGGCCTGCAGTTCGGGCGGCCATTTTGCCTGCGATTTTTCAAGCGTCGCCTTCACCTGGTCCACGGTGTCGATGAGGTTGAACCCTTTGCGTTTCACCACCTGCAGGGCAAATGTATCGGCGCCGTTGAACCGTGCGGTGCCCTGGCGATCCTCGAAGGTAAAGTTGATCTCGGCAAGCTCGCCCAGGGTCACGACCCGGTCGCCATTGGTCTTGACAGGCAGGCCGTAAATGTCCTCGACACTGTCAAAGGAGGAGGGGATCTTGACCGAGAACGTGCCCTGATCGCTCTCGACCTCGCCGGCGGCAATCAACTGGTTGTTGTTCTGCACAACATTGATGAGTTCAACGGCGGTGACGTTGTAGGACTCCAGGCGCAGGGGGTCGATCAGCACCTCGACCATCTCGTCGCGGTTGCCTGCGATCCCGGCCTCAAGCACCGAATCCAGCGCCTCGAGGTCGTCCTGCAGATCCTTGGCGAGCCGCGCCATGGTGCGTTCTGGCACCGGGCCGGACATGTTCACGATGACGATGGGAAATTCAGAAAAGTTGATCTCGTGGATCGCGTATTTCTCGGCGCCTTCGGGGAATTCCGCCTCGGCCGAGTCCATCGCGTCGCGCACATCGGCCATGACGGCTGTCTTGTCCCAGCCGAAGTCGAACTCCAGCGCCACGCCCGCATAGCCTTCGGCTGCGGTGGCAGACATTTTGTCGAGCCCGTCAAGATCGGCAAGCTCGGTCTCCATCACCTTCACCAGGAGTGTTTCAGAGTCCTCGGCAGAGATGCCGGGGAATGGCACGGAGATGAAGAGGGCAGGGATTTCGATGTCGGGCTCGCCCTCTTTGGGCAGGCTCACATAGGCAAATCCGCCGACCAGCAGCGAGATCGCGATGAAGGCGAGGACCATCCTCGCCCGATCTGCGGCCCAGTTAACAAGACCGATCATTCACTCATCTCCTGATAGGTGGGGGCAAGGGCGACGCCTTCGGTGACAAAGTCCTGTCCCACGGTGATGACATTTGCTTCCTCTGGTAGCCCATCGAGCCAGACACCGCTGGCTTCGTCGCGCAGCAAGGTGACGGGCACAAAGCCCGCGGTCATGTCGTCGCGCACCACGCGCACACCAAGCTGGCCTTCGTTGTTGAGGGTCAGCGCCGATTGCGGCAAACGATGCGCCTTGGTGCCTTCGGCGGCAATCACGATCTCTGCGGTCTGACCGTCGCGGATTTTGAGGTCCGGGTTGGCGACCGTGATCTCAACCTCGAAGGTGCGGGTTGTTTCATCGGCAGAGCGGCTGATGAAGGACACGGTGCCCGTCACTTGTTGGCCGGTTGCCAGCCGTGCGCCTGCAGCGGCACCCATTTCGACACGGTCGATCGAGGTCTCCGGCACATAGCCAACCAGCTTGATTGTATCGAGCTGGATCACCGTCGCGCAGAGGGTTCCAGCCTGCAACAGGCTTCCGAGCTCTGCGGTGTCGGACTCGAGGATCCCATCAAAGGGCGCGTGGATCACGATGCGTTCGATCTCCTGCTCGGCGGCATCCACTGCGGCAGAGGCGGACTCGATGCTCGCATGCGAAGAGGTGAGCCCGCCCTCGGCTGTCGCGATGGCCGCTTGCGCGGTGCGCTCGGCGGCGCGGGCTGAGGCGAGGCGTGTCTCGGAGGCAAATCCGCCTTCCGAAAGCTTCTCTGCCGCCGTGAGGTTGATGCGCGCTTCTTCGAGTACGGCTTTTGCCTCTTCAAGGCGGGCCTCGGCTGCGGGGATATTGGCACGGGCCTCCGCGAGGCGGGCGCGCGCCTCCAATAGGGAGGCAGGTCGCGTGCCCGGATCGAGTTCACAGAGAACATCGCCCTTCTTCACAGAGGCCCCCTTGCGCAGCGGCTCAGAGATCACGGTCGAGGAGGTCTCTGCCAGCACATTCACCTGCCGAATGGCCCGGGTCTGCCCACGCAGAACCACCGCATTGTCGATGGCGCGCGCCGTGGAGTGCACGGCAACAACTGCGACCTTTGGACCAGATTGCGCCACATCGGTCGATGCGTCGCCCGGTTCAGCCTGCGCGTCAGTGGCGTCAGCAGACGGGGCGTCCTCGCCGCGGGCGAAGGCCAACAGGCTGTCGCGCTCCATGACCACAGCATAGAGGCCAGCGGTCACGACCGCAGCGGTCAGAAGAGGGATGATGCGCATTCTAAAATTCGACTCCGAAATTGGACACTTTTCTGTGATGTCTACCGTGTTCCAAGGCGTCACACTGTGAAGCAGGTCACATTCAGCGAAGGTAATAAGGGCGGCACAAAACGGGACCGCTGCGCGGCTAGAGGTAGAACTTTTCCGCTAACAAGAAAATGGCTCAGATTGCTGATGTTGTACAAATTGGCGCAAATGACGTGAAAAACGGGGTGTTTCAGGCTGGTTTGTTTCCGAAGAGGGGCATTTTTACGCGCAGCCGAGGGGACTTGGCTTGCTGCGCGCCACAGGCTATGTCACATCGACACATATATTATCCGCACCACGCAGGGGCGGAAAGACTTGCGGGACAGGGGCCGTTTTTATGAGCGATACCGACAGTTTTATCGACGAGGTCACAGAAGAGGTTCGCCGGGACCGGCTGTTCTTGATGCTCAAGCGCTATGGCTGGATTGGCGCTGCGGCTGTTTTGCTGATCGTGGGTGGCGCCAGCTGGCGCGAATACAGCAACGCCAAGGCCGTGGGTGCGGCGCAGGACGTGGGCGACAAGATCTCCGCCGCGCTCGCGTCAGATGCGCCCGAAGCGCGCGCAGCCGCCCTTGCCGAGATTTCCGCAGACCAGGCAGGGGCGCAGGCCGTGGTCGATTTTGCGCAGGCGGCAGCGCTTGTGGATGCGGGCGAGGTTGAACAGGCCGCAGCCCTTCTCGACGGGATCGCGCAGAACGGCGATCTGGCGCAGGTGTATCGCGACATTGCGGCTTTTAAATCGGTGACGCTGCAGGCTGAAACCCTCGCCCCCGAAGAGCGCCGCTTGCGCCTAGAAACACTGGCCGCGGCCGGCGGGACGATGCAGTTCCTCGCCAGCGAGCAACTGGCGCTTCTCGACATCGAAGAAGGCGAGACCGACGCCGCGCTTGCACGGCTGAGAGACATCGCAGCCTCTGCCGGTGTGTCTCGAGACTTGCAAGAGCGGGTTTCACAAGTGATTGTGGCCCTCGGTGGATCGCTGGACGAAGCAGCGCAAGAAGGCTGAGGTCGGGTTCGGGCGGGACGCGGCCGAACCAGTGATAATGACCCATGGAAAGTGACAGGGGCGGAGTGATGATGGCAATTCCAGGTGGCTTTGGCCTGCGCGCGGGCGTGATGGCGACGGCGATGGCGGCTCTCTTGATGGGCTGCGCAGAGCCGGAGGAGATCCTGCGCGGCCCCCGCGAAGACATCCGCGCCGAAGCCCGGGGCGGAGAGTTCGAAAACCGCTCGGTCGCCATCTCATTGCCCCGCGTCGTGACCAACACCGCGTGGCAGCAAAGTCCGGGTCAGCCGACCACGCGCACCGCCCATGCGGCGCTCTCGGCGGCACCGGCGCTGGTCTGGTCCACCAATATTGGCGCAGGAGACAGCCGCAAACAGCGCATCACCGCAGCTCCCGTGGTGGGCGGAGGCCGGATCTATACGCTCGATGCGGCCTCGACCGTATCTGCGGTATCGCCCGCTGGCGCCGTCTTGTGGCAGCACACCATCGAGCCGGCCAGTGATGATGCGGACGATGCCACGGGAGGCGGCATCGCTTACGCGGATGGCGTGCTTTATGTGTCGTCGGGCTTTGGCGTCCTGAGCGCGCTTGATGCAAAAACCGGCGCGCCGGTGTGGCGACAGGAACTGGACGCAACCGGCTCTGGCAGCCCCACGATTCGCGATGGGCTTCTGTATCTGGTGGCCGGGGATGACACCGCCTGGGTGATTGACACGAAGGATGGGCGTATCGCCTGGCAACTGGAAGCGACGCCAAGCGCGTCCAACATCCTGGGCGCTCCGGCGCCTGTGGTGGGCTCCGAGATCTCGATCTTTGCCTTTGGCTCGGGGGATCTGATCGGCACGTTCCGTCGCGGAGGGTTCCGCCGCTGGATCGCATCTGTGTCTGGTGCGCGCACCGGGAGCGCGATTTCGCAGATCGGAGATGTGACCGGCGCCCCCTTCATGGATGGCAATCGCGTCTATGTCGGCAACCAGTCGGGGCGTACCGCGGCCTTTGATGTGGCCTCGGGCGATCGCCTCTGGACCGCGTTTGAAGGCACGTTCGGCCCGGTCTGGGCGACGGGCGGTAGCCTGTTCTTTGTCAGTGACCGCAGCCAGCTGATGCGCCTCAGTGCCAATGATGGCAGTCCGATCTGGTCTGTGGATCTGCCGGGCTACCTGAAAGACAAGCCCCGCAAACGTGCAGAGATCGTAGCGCATCACGGCCCCATTCTCGCTGGCGGTCAACTGGTGGTGGCCTCCAATGATGGGCTTTTGCGCTTCTTTGATCCGGTCGATGGACGGCAGACCCGCACCGTCGAGATCAAGGGCGGTGCCACGACGGAGCCCGTCGTGGCCAATGGCACGCTTTATGTGGTGACGCGTGATGGCCAACTGGCGGCCTTTCGCTAAGAGAGACTTCTGACCCGAGGTTTTGCGCTGCGCCTTGCGCATCGCCGGGGGCGCGCCGTTGGCGCGGTGAGGCCGGGCGTAAGACGGCATTGGTTCTGGTTGGATCGACGCTGCTGCTTCAACTGTGCCCTTACGCGTGTTTCTGGCGCGGTCTCAGGAAGGCGAGCGCGCCTGGGCATTCAGGCTCTGACCTCTGCAAGACGCGTGACTGCGGCAAATTTCTCTGCCATGGGCGCGTTTGAATTTATTTACTGGCGTGTGCAGCAAAGATACGCTATGCGCGCGGTTCACCCATCACGGAAAGTTCTGTTCCATGTCGTTTACGCTCGCCATCGTGGGGCGCCCAAATGTGGGCAAGTCCACTTTGTTCAACCGCCTTGTCGGCAAGAAACTCGCGCTGGTTGATGACCAGCCCGGAGTCACGCGCGACCTGCGCGAGGGCGAGGCACGGCTGGGCGATCTGCGCTTTACGGTGATCGACAGCGCCGGTCTGGAAGATGCAACCGACAACAGCCTCGAGGGCCGCATGCGCCGCCTCACCGAACGTGCGGTGGAAATGGCCGATGTGTGCCTGTTCCTGATCGATGCGCGCGCAGGCGTGACACCCACCGATGAGGTTTTTGCCGAGATCCTGCGCAAGAAATCCGCGCATGTCATTCTGGCGGCGAATAAATCCGAAGGGTCTGCGGCGGATGCGGGCGTGCTGGAGGCCTATGGCCTCGGGCTGGGGGAGCCGATCCGCATGTCCGGTGAGCATGGCGAAGGGCTGAATGATCTCTATTCCGAACTGCTGCCGGTTTCGGAAAAGTTCGAAAAACTCGCCGAGGAGACCGCGCCCGAAACGGATGTGGTCCTCGACGAGGATGAAAACGAGGCGTTCAACGCGGGCGAAGAGATCGCGGCCACGCCGGTTCCGACACTTGAAAAGCCGCTTCAGGTGGCCGTTGTCGGGCGCCCGAATGCCGGGAAATCCACGCTGATCAACAAGATCCTTGGCGAGGACCGTCTCTTGACCGGTCCCGAAGCCGGGATCACCCGCGATGCCATCAGCCTCAAGATCGACTGGTCCGGCACGCCGATGCGAATCTTTGACACCGCCGGCATGCGCAAGAAGGCCAAGGTGCAGGAAAAGCTCGAGAAACTCTCGGTCTCTGATGGCCTGCGCGCGGTCAAATTTGCCGAGGTCGTGGTGGTTTTGCTTGATGCGGCGATCCCGTTTGAACAGCAGGATCTGCGGATTGCGGACCTTGCCGAGCGCGAGGGGCGCGCGGTGGTGATCGCGGTCAACAAATGGGACATCGAGGACGAAAAGCAGGAAAAGCTCAAAGCGCTGAAAGAAGCCTTCGAGCGCCTGTTGCCGCAGCTGCGCGGCGCGCCTCTGGTCACGGTTTCGGCCAAGACGGGCCGGGGGCTAGACCGGCTGCATGCCGCAATCATGAAAGCCCATGACGTGTGGAACCGTCGGGTGCCGACGGCTGCGCTCAACCGTTGGCTTGCGGGGATGCTGGAACAGCACCCGCCGCCCGCACCGCAGGGCAAGCGCATCAAGCTGCGCTACATGACCCAAGCCAAGACCCGTCCGCCGGGCTTTGTGGTGATGTGCTCGCATCCCGACAAAATGCCCGCGAGTTACAACCGCTATCTGGTGAACGGGCTGCGGGAAGATTTTGATATGCCGGGCACGCCCATTCGTCTGACTTTGCGCGGTCAGGGGGACAAGAACCCCTATAAGGGCAAGAAAAAGTCGACGCCCTCGCGTCTGCGCAAACACCTTGAAGGCCGCAAGAGCTGAGCGACCCGATCTGAACGGGGTGCGGCGTGCAAACAGGCGTGCCGCGCCAGATCCTGCCTTTCCTCTGCCGTGACCCTGATCCCCCCAGCCGGTTGTTGCACCGGCTGGGGCGTTTGCGTGTGGGGGCTGCGGTTGCCAATCTGCGCCCTGGGACTTGTCTTAGACCGTATGCATATTAACTATATGGAAGTGATTTAATCGGACACCGCAGTCACGCGGGTGTCACAGAGCGTATTTATGGGGTCAGACATGGATCTGAGAGCCTACACACGCCAGTACACCAAAAAGGACAACCGGCTCGCCGCGTTGAACTACTTTGGAACCTTCGTTGTCTATTTTACGAGCCTCTATCTGGCGATTACCTATTCAAATCTATGGTTTGTGATGTGGCCTGCGGGCATTGTTTTTGCCTTCAGCGCCGTGCGGCTTTATGTGCTGCAGCACGACACCGGGCATCATTCTCTCTTTGAAACCCGGGCACAGAACGAATTCGCGGGGCATGTGCTCTCGCCTTTCACCTTCGCTCCCTTTGAGGTGATGAAGCAAAATCACAACCTGCATCACGCCAATGTGGGCAATCTCGAACACCGCGAAACCGGCGAGATCCATACGATGACGGTCGAGGAGTGGAACCGGGCGGGGTTCTTGGAGCGGGTGCTCTACCGGCTCTATCGCAATCCATTTGTGCTGGTGCCCCTCGGTGCGGCGTTCACCTATTTTGTTCGCTACCGCTGGCCCAAAAACACGGTTGAATTCGGCGTTTTTCCGGTGCTCCTGCACAACATCGCCATCATCGCTCTGCTCTATGGGCTCTATCTGCTGGCCGGGGCAGAGGGGCTTTGGATCTGGCTTGGGTTCTCTTTTCTGGGTGGTATGATCGGGGTGTTCCTCGTCTATTTGCAGCATAATTTCGAGGATACCTATTGGGACCGGCGTCCCGATCTCGATCCGCGCGATGCGGCCTTGCAGGGATCGTCCTGCCTGGATTTCGGGTGGTTTTTCGATTTTGCCGTGGCCAATATCACCCTGCACGACATCCACCATTATAACGCGCGCATCCCGTGTTATCGGCTGCGCCAGTGCCATCACAATATGCCCGAACATATGTCGCTGCGTCGGATCAAGTTTCGCGAGGCGATCCGCGCGCTTGGTCTGAAGCTCTGGGATGAGAAGCAAAAACGTCTGGTACCTTTCCCGAGCTGAGAAAAGGCCGCAAGGTTGCTGCGCACAATCCGTACGCATGAGAGGTTGGACAGATCGTCGAACCCGGTGCTACGCTCGCGATGTGATTGACTTCAGGCAGGTGTGAGGAACGAGGAACGCATGACCCCAATTTTGAGACTCCCAGGCGTCGGGCCGGCATTGGCGAAGGCTTTGCAGGATCACGGTATTCGCAGTGTCGAAGATGTCGCTGCACGATCCGAAGCCGAGTTGACGGCGGTGCCCCGGCTGGGGGTTGCGCGCGCTCAACGCCTGAAAGCCGCTGCGCAAGACATGACCAAGGCAGCTGCAGAACCTGCGGCTCCACGTGCGGCCAAATCTACGGCGCGTGCCAAAGCCCCAGCCAAGCCCCGCACGGCCCGCGTTAAACCGGCCAAACTCAAGGCGGTGGAGGCCGCAAAGGATGCGGCGCAGTCTGCGGCCAAGGCCGTAAAGGCAGGCGTGAACGCTTCTGAGGAAGAGACCCGCGAAAGCCTGCAAAGTGCGGTCGCGGCGGCAGAGGCCGCACGTCTGGCGGCGGAAGAAAAAGCGGCCAAGGCTGAGGCCAAGGCGGCCAAAGCTGCCAAGAAGGCCAAGGCGCTGATGGCCCAGTTTGCTGAGGCCAAGGAAAAAGCCTCCTCCAAAGCCGCCAAGGAAAAGACCAAAGCCAAGAAGGAAATCGCCAAGGAGAAAGCCAAGGCGAAGAAAATCCTCAAGGAGCAATCGGACGAAAAACCAAAGAAGAGCAAAAAAGCCAAGAAAAAGAAGAAGAAGGACAAATAGACTTTGTGGCTTAGGGCCTTTGAGTGAAAAAACCGGTGCGATGTGGCACCGGTTTTTCTGTTTTAACGCTCTGTTGCGATGGGCTGGGGGACACCCCTCGGCCCGGCAGGCGGTTTAGATCAGGCCAGTTGGCCCTCTGCGGTCAAGGTCAACTTGCCGCCAAGATAAGGCGCAAGCGCGTCGGGCAGTTTTACCGACCCATCCGCCTGCTGGCCGTTTTCGAGCACCGCAATGAGACAGCGCCCCACCGCAAGACCGGAGCCATTGAGCGTGTGCAGGAACTCCGGCTTGCCCCCATCTGCGGGCTTGAAGCGCGCGTTCATGCGGCGGGCCTGAAAGTCGCCTGTGGTCGAAACCGAAGAAATCTCACGATAGGTGTTTTGCCCCGGCACCCAGGCCTCGATGTCATAGGTGCGACGCGCGCCAAAGCCCATGTCGCCGGTGCAGAGCACGACGGTGCGATAGGGAATGCCGAGCTTTTCCAGAATGCCCTCGGCGCATCCCAACATGCGCTTTTGCTCCTCGTCGGAGGTCTCGGGATGCACGATCGACACCATTTCGACCTTCTCGAACTGATGCTGGCGCAGCATGCCCGAGGTGTCCTTGCCTGCCGAGCCTGCCTCCGAGCGGAAACACAGCGTATGCGCGGTGTAGCGGATCGGCAGCGCTGCCTCGTCGATGACGTCTCCGGCCACCGAATAGGTCAGCGGCACCTCGGAGGTGGGCACCAGCCACCAGCCATTGGTGGTCTGATAGCTGTCCTCGCCGAATTTCGGCAGCTTGTCGGTGCCATACATGGCCTCATCCCGCACCAGCACGGGCGAGTTCACCTCGGTGAGGCCGTTTTCGTCGACATGGGTGTCGACCATGAACTGCGCCAGTGCGCGGTGGATCCGTGCGACAGCGCCTTTCAGCACCACAAAGCGCGAGCCAGAAATCTTGGCGGCGGTTTCAAAGTCCATCGCCTTGGCGACACCGGCGATCTCGAAATGCTCCTTGGGGTCAAAATCGAACGCGGGCACATCGCCCCAGCGCTTTACCTCGACGTTGTCGTCCTCGTCTGCGCCGTCCGGCACATCTTCGGCCGGGCTATTGGGGATGCGCGCGAGCATGTCGGTGAGCTTGGCATCCAGCTCCTTGGCTTCGGCCTGCATGGCGGCCACTTCGGCCTTCTTGTCGGCCACTTCGGCGCGCAGGCGCTCAAACTCGGCCTCATCGCCCTTCGCCTTGGCGGCGCCGATGGCTTTGGCGGCCTTGTTCTGGTCGGCCTGAGCGGTTTCGGCCGCGAGGATCTTGGCGCGGCGGGCCTCGTCGAGTTCCAGCACCTGAGACGACAGGGCAGAGTCTCCACGACGGGCCAGGGCGGCGTCGAAAGCGGCCGGATTCTCGCGGATTGCACGGATATCATGCATGGGTCTGCTCCTGTGATGCAGTTTGAATCAGTGACGCTAGCTATGCCCGAGAGGGGCGCGAAGGGGAAGGGGGCAGGGGCTGTGTTCCAGGCCCTGTGGCGCGTGGTGTGGCATAGATGGACGAAAAGCGCCCCTCAGAACGTATTCCGGCACCAGAACAGCATCGCCCCGCCTTGCAAAGCCCTGATGCACCGCATAGGTTCCACGCAAAATCCGGGCGCTGACGTGGCCCCCAAAGACAGAAGGAAATACCCCATGGAAGGTGGCGCAATCGCCCAGTTTATCCCGCTGATCCTGATCTTTGCGATCATGTACTTCCTGCTCATTCGTCCGCAGCAGAAGAAAATGAAGCAGCATCAGAACATGGTCGAGGCCCTGCGCCGTGGCGACCAGGTTGTCACCCAGGGTGGCGTGATCGGCAAGGTCTCCAAGGTCAAGGAAGACGGCGAGCTTGAGATCGAGATCGCAGAGGGCGTGAAGGTGCGCGTGGTGAAATCCACCATCGCTCAGGTGCTGAACAAGACCGAGCCCGCATCCTGAACCCCGCCGCTGAGGCAACGAAAAAGGCAGGGTAATGCTGCAAATTGATACCTGGAAGAGGGTTCTCATCTGGCTGGTCTGTGTGGCCGGCCTTTTGGCTGCCCTGCCCAATGCGTTCTACACCCGTGTAGAGCAATCCAATGACGCCTGGGCCGCGATCGAGCTTGAAGGCGAAACACCGGAGCGTCTGGATGTGGCCGCGCAATGGCCCGAGTGGATGCCTTCGGGGCTGGTAAACCTCGGTCTCGATCTGCGCGGTGGCGCGCATCTTCTGGCCGAAGTGCAGGTGGGCGACGTTTATGCCGCCCGCATGGACGCGCTCTGGCCCGAGGTCCGCAACACCCTGCGCGATGAGCGCGCAACCATCGGTACGTTCCGCCGTATTCCCGACGCCCCGGCGGATCAGATCCGCCTGCGCCTGTCAGATGAGGCGGGCATGAGCCGCGCGCTTGAACTGGTGCGTGGGCTGGCCAACCCGGTGACATCGCTCACGGGGGCCGGCGCCACCGACATCACGGTGAGCGGCCAGGGCGATGTCATCACCGTCTCGCTCTCTGAAGAGGAAAAACTCGCCTCCGATGACCGTACGGTCCGCCAGTCGCTCGAGATTATTCGCCGCCGGATCGACGAGGTGGGCACCCGTGAACCCACGATCCAGCGTCAGGGCAGCGACCGTATTCTCATTCAGGTGCCAGGTATCGGCTCTGCAGCGGAGCTGAAGGAAATCATCGGCACCACCGCGCAGCTGACCTTCAACCCGGTTGTGAGCCGAGGCTCTGACGCCGAGGCAAACGCCGGGATCGGCAACAAGGTGATCCCCTCGCTGGATGAGCCGGGCACCTATTACACGGTTGAAACGGCGCCTGTCGTCACCGGCGAAGAGCTGGTGGACGCGCAGCCCGCATTTGACCAGAACGGCCAGCCGGCGGTGAACTTCCGCTTCAATACGGCTGGGGCGCGCAAATTCGGTGATTACACCGCTCAGAACATCGGCGCCCCCTTTGCCATCGTGCTTGATGATGAGGTGATCTCTGCCCCTGTGATCCGGTCGCATATTCCAGGCGGGTCGGGCATCATCACCGGGAACTTCACCGTCGAGGAAAGCACACAGCTTGCGGTGCTTTTGCGCGCCGGTGCCCTGCCTGCAAAGCTCGAGTTTCTCGAAGAGCGCACCATCGGCCCGGAACTGGGCCAGGACAGCATCGACGCGGGCAAGGTTGCCACTGTGGTCGCCTTTGCCGGGGTGCTGGTTTTCATGATGCTGAGCTATGGGCTCTTTGGGGTCTTTGCCAATGTTGCCTTGATCCTGAACATCGCGCTGATCTTTGGCGCGCTGAGCCTGATTGGCGGCACGCTGACCCTGCCGGGTATCGCCGGGATCGTCTTGACGGTTGGTATGGCGGTCGACGCCAACGTGCTGATCTTTGAGCGCATCCGCGAAGAGCTGAAGGCCGGCCGTGGTCCGGCCCGCGCCATCGATGAGGGCTACTCCAAGGCGCTCTCGGCGATTGTGGACGCCAATATCACCACGTTCATCACCGCCGTGATCCTGTTTGCAATGGGCTCCGGTCCGGTGCGTGGGTTTGCAATCACGCTTGGCCTCGGCATTCTTACGTCCGTTTTCACCGCGATCTTTGTCACCCGACTGATCATCGTGATGTGGTTCGAACGTCGCCGTCCAAAAACCATCGAGGTATAACTGATGCGCTTGAAACTGGTTCGCGAAGGCACCTCCTTCGACTTCTTCAGGCTCTGGAAGCTCTGGCTCGGCATCTCGGCGATGATGGTTGTGATCGGCTTTGCCTCCTTTGCCATCCAGGGGCTGAACTTTGGGATCGACTTTCGGGGCGGTACCACCATCCGCACCGAGGCGACGCAGGATCTCGACATCGGCGTCTACCGCGAGGCCATCGCGCCTCTGGAGCTAGGTGACATCACCATCACCGAGGTGTTTGATCCAACTTTTGACGAAGATCAGCATGTCGCCATGATCCGCATTGAGGCGCAGGAAGATGGCGAGGCGCTCTCCAGCGATGTGATCGCAGCGGTGCAGGGCGCGCTCGACGCGGTGGCGCCGGGGATCAAGTTCATCTCTGTCGAAAGCGTCGGGCCCAAGGTCTCGGGCGAGTTGGTGCAAACGGCCGTGATCGCGGTGGCCTTGGCGATTGGCGCGGTTCTGATCTACATCTGGCTGCGGTTCGAGTGGCAGTTTGCCCTCGGCGCGGTGGCCGCCCTTGTGCATGACGTCATCCTGACCATCGGCGTGTTCTCGGAACTGCAGATCAAATTCGATCTGGCCATCATCGCGGCGCTCCTGACCATCGTGGGGTATTCGCTGAATGATACGGTGGTCGTGTTTGACCGCGTGCGCGAGAACCTGCGTCGCTACAAGAAAAAGCCGCTGGCCGAGGTGCTCAATATCTCGATCAACGAGACCCTGAGCCGAACCGTGATGACCTCGGTGACAACGCTTCTGGCCTTGATCTCGCTCTATGTTCTGGGCGGCGATGTGATCCGCGGGTTTGTCTTTGCGATGATCTGGGGCGTTATCGTCGGCACCTATTCGTCGATCTTTGTGGCCTCCACGATCCTGTTGTGGCTTGGCGTGAAGCGCGACTGGAGCAAGAACAACGACACCACCGGAAATCAGTTCGCCAATATTGACGCCTGATCCTTGTGGTTCGAGATGAGGAGGCAGCCGCGACCTGGTGTCGCGGCTGTTTCGTTTCTGGACCTTTGACCGGGGGCGCTGCCCCCGGACCCCCGGGATATTTGGCGTTAGAAGAAGCCTGCTCGCGCGATTGATATATGCGCATGTAGACCCGGTGCAGAGCATCGCCACAGAGCCGCAGTTGTCGGTTTCGAAGGGGGGGCTGGCATGGTAAGGAAAGGGCCAAACGCTCTGACAGGAGATCGTGATGCGCCTTAACGAAGTGGTTTATTCGGATGCTTTGCCCATTGATGGCTATGGGCCGGGTTTCTTTCGCGTCGGCGGAGAAATCAAGGAAGGGGCCATGTTGACCGGGGCCAAGGGCACGTCCGCGTGGGGGGGCTATGAGGACGCTGAACCGCTCTTGGCGTTGGCGGGGGAGGTGGATGTTCTGTTCATCGGCACCGGGGCAGAGATTGCGCATATTCCAGGCGCCTTGCGACAGGCGCTTGAGGCAGAGGGGCTGGGCGTTGAGGTGATGAATTCTCCGGCGGCCTGCAGGACCTATAACGTCTTGCTCTCTGAAGGGCGGCGGATTGCACTGGCGGCATTGCCGGTTTGATCTGGCGCAAGGATGCGCTGAGCTTTTGATGCGCAGAGTGCGCCGTGGCGCGGCAGGCTGCGCAAGCGATATATCGGGACACGCATGATTGAGGTCAGGGATCTAGGGGTCAGCCGGGGCGGGCTGCCGGTGCTCGCGGGGGTGAACTTCGCGTTGTCGGGCGGTGAGGCGCTTGTGCTGCGCGGGCCCAACGGGATCGGCAAAACCACGCTTCTGCGCACGCTGGCGCGTCTGCAGCTGCCTTTGGCGGGCGAGATCCTCGGGGACGCCGAGGATATTGCCTATGCCGCCCATGCGGATGGGGTAAAACTCACTTTGACCGTGGCCGAGAACCTGTCGTTCTGGTCGCGTGTCTTTGCGGGGGGCGACCCTGCGGTGGCCATCGCGGCGTTTAATCTCGATGCGCTACAGCATCGCCCGGCCGGCGGGCTCTCGGCGGGGCAGAAACGCAGGCTTTCCTTGGCGCGGCTCATGGTGACGGGGCGGCGGCTGTGGATCCTGGATGAGCCGACCGTGAGCCTTGATGCAGCCTCTGTGCAATTGTTTGCCTCAAGCATCCGCGCCCATCTGGCGTCGGGCGGAGCGGCGATCATGGCGACCCATATCGACCTTGGGATCGAGGGCAGGGTGCTGGACCTTGGTCCCTTTAAGGCCAAGCTTCCGGCGCTGGACGCCGAGGATCTGGGGGGCTTCTTGTGATTGCACTCTTGATGCGGGATCTGCGGCTGGCGTTGCGGGCCGGGGGAGGATTTGGGCTTGGGCTTGCGTTTTTCCTGATCGTGACCGTGATGGTGCCTTTCTCGGTCGGCCCCGAGGCCGAGACATTGGCAAAGATTGCACCGGGCGTTTTATGGCTCGGGGCCTTGCTGGCGTGTCTGTTGTCGCTCGATCGTCTTCTGGCGCTGGATTGGGAGGATGGCTCGCTGGACCTTTTGGCCACGGCCCCGCTGCCGCTTGAAGGGGTCCTCAGCATCAAGGCACTGGCACATTGGTTGACCACGGGGCTGCCCCTGGTGCTGGCAGCCCCCGTGCTGGGCGTCCTGCTCGGCCTTCCGGCGGGCGGCTATCTCTGGATCACGCTGTCGCTTTTGCTGGGCACGCCGGCACTTTCGGTTGTGGGTACGTTTGGCGCGGCCCTGACCGTCGGGCTTAAGCGGGGCGGTTTGTTGTTGTCGCTGCTGGTGATGCCGCTCTATGTGCCGACCCTGATCTTTGGCGCCGAAGTGGCGCGTCGGGGAGCGGCGGGGCTTGCGGTAGAAACCCCCATGTTGATGCTTGGGGGGATCACCCTTGGCACCATCGCCCTGTTGCCCTTTGCCTCCGCTGCCGTCCTGCGCGTCAATTTGCGCTAGGACAGGTGATTGTGATGACCAAGAACAAGAGCTAGATAGCCACCATGTCGATCTGGGAATACGCCAATCCAAAGAAATTCCTGCGCACCAGTGAGCGTGTGCTGCCTGCCCTTTGGGGCATTTCAGCTCTGCTCATCGTGAGCGGGCTGATCTGGGGGTTCTTTTTTACACCCGATGATTACCGCCAGGGTTCGACGGTCAAGATCATCTATCTGCATGTGCCTGCGGCGCTGATGGCGATCAACGCCTGGTTCATGATGCTGGTGGCCTCGCTGATCTGGGTGATCCGCCGACATCACGTAAGCGCACTGGCGGCGAAGGCAGCCGCGCCCGTGGGCGTTGTGATGACACTGATTGCCCTCGTTACCGGCGCCATCTGGGGGCAACCGATGTGGGGCACCTGGTGGGCGTGGGACCCGCGGCTAACGTCCTTTCTGGTGCTGTTCCTGTTCTACATTGGCTATATCGCGCTCTGGGAAGCGATCGAGAATGGCGATACCGCAGCGGATCTGGCGTCGATCCTCTGCCTTGTGGGGTCTGTTTTTGCGGTGCTCTCGCGGTATGCGGTGAATTTCTGGAATCAGGGCCTGCACCAGGGGGCGTCGCTGTCGCTCGACAAGGAAGAAAACGTCGCCGATGTCTTTGCCTTTCCGCTCTATACCTGCATGGCCGGGTTCGGGGCGCTGTTTATCGCGCTGGTGCTCTATCGCACCGGTACCGAGATCCGCGCGCGCCGGATGTCGGCGCTGATCGCACGCGAAAGGATGATGGATGCCTGATTTGGGAAAATACGCAGAAACGGTTCTTTCGGCCTATGCTGTCTCGCTGGTGTTGCTGGTCGCGCTCCTGGTCGTGACCTTCCTGCGCGGGGCCAAGGTGCGCGCTGCGCTCAAAGACGTTGAGGAAAGGGTGCGCCGAAATGGCTAAGATCTCTTTGATGATGGCTATTCCAGTGGTCGTCTTTTCCGGCTTTGTTGGCCTTGCCCTCGTGGGCATGGGCCGCGACGATCCCGAAAGCCTGCCCTCGGCGCGCGAAGGCAAAGCAGCGCCCTCCGTCGCGCTCAGCGATTTTCCCGGCAAAGAGAGCTTTGACGACGCCACCCTGCGCGACGGCACCGTAAAGCTTGTCAATTACTGGGCGAGCTGGTGTGGCCCCTGCCGCGCCGAACACCCGAGCCTGACCGCGCTTTCCGAGGAAGGCGTGCCGATCTACGGCGTGAACTACAAGGATCAGCTGGCCAATGCCCAGAGTTTCCTCGAGGAACTCGGCGATCCCTATGCCGGTGTGGGTCGGGATGAACAGGGGCGTATGGCGCTGGATTGGGGGCTGTATGGCGTGCCCGAAACGTATGTCATCGACGGCGACGGCACGGTGGTTCTGCGCTTTGCCGGGCCGATTACCAGCCGGGTTCTGGAAGAGACCATTCGCCCCGCCATGGAGCGCGCGGCCCAGTAAGCTCAGAGCCGGTAGCCGCCCGCGACCGTCAGGATTTCGCCAGTGATAAAGCTCGCCTCCTCGGAGGCGAGAAAACGCACGGCCTTGGCGATGTCGTCGGGTGTGCCGATGCGCCCCAGCGCCGTGTCTTTCACAAAAATCTGCGTGAGCTCTTCGGAGCGAGGCGCCTCCGGCACATTGATGGCGCCGGGCGCCACTGCATTGACGCGGATTCCTTCGGGGCCAAGTTCCTTTGCCATGGCTTTGGTCCAGAGGTTGAGCGCAGCCTTGCTCGCCCCATAGCTGGCCGCGTCGCGTGGCGGCAGGGTGGCATTGACCGAGGAAATATTGACGATCGCGGCCCCCGGACGCAAATGCGGCAAGGCGGCCGCCAGGACGGCCTGCGGCGCAATGGTGTTGAGTTCAAACACCTTCCGGTGCTCTGAGAGATCAAACTGCGCCTTGGGCGTGCTCTGCACGAGGCCCGCGTTGTTCACGATGACATCGATGCGGCCAAACTGACCCATGGCCTGCGCGACAAGATCCTCGGCTGCACCGTCCTGCAGCAAGTCGCAAGCGCAGGAGACGACGTTGGGTTGCGCCTCCAGATCGTCGCGAGGCGGCGTCTTCTTAAAAGAGCGCAGGACATTGTGGTCAGGTGCAAACCGCGCCGCGATAGCCAGTCCAAGACCATAGGTGCCGCCCGTAACCAAAACAGTGCGCATCATGAGATCCTCTTTGGGTTTGTCGTGCGCCTTGAGCTAAGGCGCTCCGCACCAGCGTTTGTTTGGCCTCAGGATTTATTTCAGGCTTGAAATCGGGCTGTACCTCCGGTTGAGCCTTTGGCTCCGCCTGTCATCAATCTGACTTCCGGCAGAGGGCACTGACCGAGCGGTAAGGCGACCGTTCAGTTCAGGTGCCGAAACGACGCTGAAGCTCGGTCTCTTTGGGCAGTTGGGCATTCACCCCCAAATCGACGGTCTCGTAGACATTGGTGTCGATCTCGCGGCGAAGATAGTGGGACTGAAACTCCATCAAGGAGCCATCAGATGTCACCTTTACCAGGTACTCCTCGAGGATTTCCATGCTTTCCCAGAGGCTTACGGTGGTGATCTCGCCGCCGTCACGATCGCAGAACAGGCGCGTCTCAAGGCAGCCCACACGGCATTTTTCCTCGTCCCGGGCCATCACAACGGCACGTTCGAGGACCTCGTCAAAATGCTCCCGGTTCGGGAAAAACCTCGTAAAAGCAGCGATCATTCTTCGCCCCGCACACAATACTCTGGACCTGAATCACTCTATCACAGGTTCCGTTAGCCTTCCATTACCAGCGCAATGGTAGAATAAAAAGGGTGGCCGACTGGCCACCCTCAGTTGTCTTTGGCAAATTGTCCCTGACCTCAGCTCTTGGCCAGGTTGCGCAGCACATAGTGCAGCACGCCGCCGTTCTCGATGTATTCGATCTCTGGCGCGGTATCGATGCGGCACTTCAAGGTGATGGTCTTTTTGCTGCCGTCGCCATAGGTGATGTCGCACTCGACCTCCTGCAGCGGTGTCACGGTCTCCAGACCCCGAATGTCAACCGTTTCATCGCCGGTGAGCTTGAGCGATTTGCGGGTGTCGCCTCCGGTGAACTCGAACGGGATGACGCCCATGCCCACAAGGTTGGAGCGGTGAATACGCTCGAAACTCTCGGCAATAACGGCCTTCACCCCCAAGAGCGCGGTGCCCTTGGCCGCCCAGTCACGCGAGGATCCGGCGCCATATTGTTCGCCGCCAAACACCACCAGCGGGGTGCCAGCCTCGTGATGCGCCATCGACGCCTCATAGACCGAGGTCTGCGCACCATCTGGACCTTTGGTATAGCCGCCCTCAACACCGTCGAGCATCTCGTTCTTGATGCGGATATTGGCGAAGGTGCCGCGCATCATGATCTCGTGGTTGCCGCGACGCGAGCCATAAGAGTTGAACTCGCGCGGCTGCACCTGACGGTCCAGCAGGTATTTGCCCGCCGGTGTGGTGGTCGCAAAAGACCCCGCCGGAGAGATATGGTCGGTGGTGACCATATCCCCGAGAATCAACAGAGGCTTGGCGCCGATGACGTCCTGAATCTTGCCCGGCTCTGGGCCCATGCCCTGAAAATAGGGCGGGTTTTGAATATACGTCGAGGCAGCGGGCCAGTCGTACGTCTCGGCCTCAGTGGTCTCCACGCTTTGCCATTTTTCGTCACCCTTGAAGACATCGGCGTATTTGGACTGAAACGCCTCGCGGGTCACAGTGGCCTCGACCAGATCGGCGATTTCCTTCTGGGTGGGCCAGATGTCCTTCAGGTAGACGTCATTGCCGTCTTTGTCCTGGCCGAGCGGATCGCGTGCGAGATCCACGTTCATGTCGCCCGCCAACGCATAGGCGACCACCAGCGGCGGCGAGGCGAGGTAGTTGGCGCGCACATCCGGGCTGATGCGGCCCTCAAAGTTGCGGTTGCCCGACAGCACCGAGGTGGCGACCAGATCGCCCTCGGCAATCGCCTCGGAGAACTCTTTCTGGATCGGGCCGGAGTTGCCGATACAGGTGGTGCAGCCATAGCCCACGAGGTTGAACCCGATCGCATCCAGATGCTCTTGCAGGCCTGCGGCCTCAAGGTATGCCGAGACCACCTGAGAGCCCGGAGCCAGCGAGGTTTTGACCCAGGGTTTGCGGTTGAGGCCCAGTTCATGCGCCTTTTTCGCCACCAGACCGGCCCCGATCATCACATAGGGGTTTGAGGTATTGGTGCAGGAGGTGATGGAGGCAATCACCACCGAGCCGTCGCGCAACGCAAAGTCTTCGCCTTTGACGGGGTGCGATTTGCACGGATCCACCGGTGCGGTCGGGGCAGGGCCCTCTGACGCCATCTCGGCTGCGTTGGCTGACGCATCCACACCGCGATACTCCGATACCACCTGTTTGAAGGCCTGCGCTGCGCCGTCCAGCGCCACATAGTCCTGCGGGCGTTTGGGGCCAGAGATTGCCGGCACGATGGTGCCCATGTCGAGGCTCAGTGTCTCGGTGTAAATCGGCGCGTAGGTCTCATCGCGCCAGAAACCGTTTTCCTTGGCGTAGGTTTCAACCAGCGCAATGCGGTCCTCGTCGCGGCCGGTGTTGCGCAGGTAGCGGATGGTTTCCTTGTCGATCGGGAAAAAGCCGCAGGTGGCGCCATATTCCGGTGCCATATTGGCAATGGTGGCACGATCCGCCAGCGGCAGGTTGTCGAGGCCAGAGCCATAGAATTCCACGAATTTGCCCACCACGCCGAGCTCGCGCAGCATCTCCACCACCTTGAGTACAAGGTCTGTGCCGGTGGTGCCTTCAACCATCTCGCCGGTCAGTTCAAAACCCACAACCTCGGGGATCAGCATGGAGATCGGCTGGCCTAGCATCGCGGCCTCGGCCTCGATCCCGCCCACGCCCCAGCCAAGCACAGCCGCGCCATTGACCATGGTGGTGTGGCTGTCGGTGCCCACAAGCGTATCCGGATACGCCACTTCCTCGCCGTTTTGGTCAACATCTGACCAGACGGTCTGGGCCAGATATTCAAGGTTCACCTGATGGCAGATGCCGGTGCCGGGTGGCACCACGCGGAAGTTGTTGAACGCGCCTTGGCCCCATTTCAGGAATTGGTAGCGCTCCATATTGCGCTCATATTCGCGGTCCACATTCATCTGAAAGGCGCGCGGGTTGCCAAATTCGT
This sequence comes from Ruegeria sp. TM1040, assembly GCF_000014065.1. NCBI lineage: Bacteria > Pseudomonadati > Pseudomonadota > Alphaproteobacteria > Rhodobacterales > Roseobacteraceae > Ruegeria > Ruegeria sp. TM1040. The sequence continues at coordinate 1,077,866 of NC_008044.1, forward strand.
CGATCATCACCGAGTGGTCGATCACCAGATCGACAGGCACCAGCGGGTTGATCTTGTTGGCATCCCCGCCAAGGGTCTTGATCCCGTCACGCATCGCGGCCAGATCGACCACCGCAGGCACACCGGTGAAGTCCTGCATCAGGACGCGCGCCGGGCGATAGGCGATCTCGCGCGGGTTCTTCCCGCCGTTTTTGGCCCAGTCGCCAAACGCCTTGATGTCGTCGGTCGAGACCGAAAAACCGCCATCTTCAAACCTCAAGAGGTTCTCAAGCACCACTTTCAGGGCTGCAGGCAGTTTGGTGAAATCACCATATCCGGCGTCTGTTGCGGCTGGAATGGAGTAATAAGAAATAGATTTTCCGTTCACGCTCAATGTTTTGCGTGTTTTGGCTGTGTCCTGTCCGACGGTGATGGGCATGTTGGCCTCCCTCGAGAATGGAATTGGGACTTCGCTGCTCTTTTTGTCTGCACGATGCAGGCAAGTCGTTCAATAGGTATGACATGCTGAGATATAGAAATGTATACCAAGGAATACAATATGCGCACCGCGTTTTGCGACAGCCTCTCAAGAATGATTGATTGGCCATTGAGCGGCGGCAGGACTAAACCGTTAGTCAAACAATCTGATAGGCGACTCATGCGGCGTATTGCGCTTTCCTCTCTGGTGATCTCTGCGGTTCTGGCTGCCTCCGGCCCGGCTTCTGCCGATCCGGCTCCGGTGGTGATTGAACTCTTCACCTCGCAAGGATGTTCCTCCTGTCCGCCCGCAGACGAGCTGGTGAAGCATTTGGCAGAGCGCCAGGACGTGCTGCCCTTGGCCTTCCATGTGGATTATTGGGACTATATCGGCTGGGCCGATATATTTGCAGATCCGGCCTATACCGACCGCCAGCGTGGCTATGCGCATGTGGGGGGGCGCAACATGATCTACACCCCGCAGATGATCATCATGGGGCGCGAGGATGTGGTGGGCGCCGATGTGATGGAGGTCTCCGAAGCGCTCAGTGCCTATCTTGGTCAAAAACCAAAGGTGCAGCTGACCACGGGGCGTTCAGAGGAGCAGCTCACGGTCTCCGCACCTGCGCTCCCGGATGGCATGAGCGGTCAGTTCCGTGTGCAGCTGGTGCGCTACAAGCCGCTGGAACGGGTGGAAATCAAACGCGGCGAGTTGGCCGGCAACACCGTAGATTATGCCAATATCGTCGAGAGCCTCGAGGTGCTGGCCGACTGGACCGGTGCAGAGCCGCTCGAGGTCACAGCAAGCTTTGCGGGGGAACTTCCGGCGGCGGTGTTGGTGCAGGAATGGCCCTTCGGCCCAATTTTTGCGGCCGCACGGGTGGAGTGACCCTCAGCGCTTCGGGTAATCCGGGTGTGGTGTGTCATGCATCGGCTTCCAGCGCCGGTGCAGCCAAAACCACTGACCCATATGGGCGCGAATGCGCTGCTCCAGATCATCGCAGACCGCCTGGGTCATGGTCACCGGGTCTGAATGGGCGATCTCTTCGGCCACAACCACGTCAAAATCCATCCCGTTTTCGCGCCTGATGCCGTAGATCGGGATGAAGGCGGCCTTGTATTTCAACGCAAGCTCCGCCGGTACGGTGGAGGTCAGGGCCGGGCGACCGAAGAAGGGCAGATAGGTCCCGCCCATCGCGTGCATATCCGCGACAATTGCAATATTGCCCCCGGCTTTCAGGTGACGCACCATTTCGACCATCCCGCGCTTTCCCTGTTCAAACATGGGCTTGCCGGTGGCCGAGATCGCTTTGACGTAGTGTTCGTTGAAATAGGGATTGGCCATGCGCCGATAGAGCGATCCCATATTAAAGCCCATCTGCACCAGCTTTGAACGCGCGGCGTCATAATTGCCAAAATGGCCTGTCACCAGGATCACCGGGCGACCTTCGGCCTGCGCGCGCTTCAAGGCTTCTAGACCGGGGCCGCTGATGTCTGCGGCGTTTGCGCGGGCCCAGAAAGGTTTGCCTGCATAAAGTTCGGCGAGGGTGCGCCCCACGTTGTCGGCCACCTCATGACAGAGCCGGTTCACCTCGGCGTTGCTCAGGTCCGGGCGGGTATATTCGAGGTTCCGGCGCACGCGTTTGTGGAACCCCACCAAGGGTGCCAGCATGCGCAGGATCCAGCCCATGGAAGGCACGCGCCAGCGATAAGGGATGAGCTTTAGCCCGCCGATCAGGGCGCGCAGCACAAGGTTGCTGGCAAAGTATTTTGCACGCTGAGAAAAAACCAGCTCCGACTGAGCTACGGGCATCTGGGTTGGGGCTCCTGCTGGAGGGATTGCAAGGCCGGATCATACTGAGCTGCGCCGGGATGCACAAGAAAGCGCAAAAGAGAAACCCGCGCCACCGGGGCGCGGGCATCTGGAGGTCCGAAGGGGCGGACGCAGGGCGCCCAATTTCTCAGATCATTCCTCTTCTTCGTCTGATTTCAGCTCGATATCGCCATTGACGACCATCTCGCGCAACATGTTGACGATGAGTCCAAAGGCAGCCTCGCCATCGGCCTGCTTCACGCGGCCAAGCTGATTGGCCTCTTCGCGCAGGTTGTTGGCCATGCGGGACGACATGTTTTCGAGCAGGAAGTTGACCGAGGCCACATCGTCGTCTCTGGTGGCAAAGGCAATCGCGGTGGTGATCTCTTGCGGGCCAAGAGCGCGGACCAGCTTTGGCACATCCACCGGTTCGACCTTCTCTGCGATCAGAGCGAAGGTGAAGATCGACTTGCGCACATCTGTTGCGAACTCCTGATCCTCTTCGTCGAGCGCGGTCAGCACCTCCTCGCGCTTGGCAGCGGCCGATTGGGTCAGAATCGCGCCAACGCGTTGGCCAGGCGTTTGTTCAAAGGCCATTTGCGGACGTGCTTCGATCTGCGAGGCCAGCGACAGGCCGATGCGATCCACTGTATCGGGCGTGACATTGCTGGTCTGGCTGACGGCATAGGTGATCCGCCGGGCCAGAGGACCGGGCAGATGTTGCAGCATCTCGGCCGCCTTGGCAGTGTCGATCTTGGAGAGCAGGACGGCTGCAACCTCGGTGCTTTCGGCCTTTGCTAGTTCCGCGAGCTCCTCTGGGGGGAGCTTGCGCAGCCGCTCCCAAGGATCGCCGAACTGGCGCACTCCGGCTTCTTTGCGCAGACGGCTATGGGTGTGACGGCTGATTTTGCCTTCCATCGCGGTCAGCGCACCGGCAAGACCGTTGGGGAAGGACAGGCCGACGTTTTCCAACTGCTCCGCAAATTCGGCCGCAACCGCGTGCAACGTCTGGCGATCGACCAAACGCATTTTGCCCATCTGCTGCGTGAGCTCCAGCTGGAGATCATCGGGCAACTCTTCCAGGGGCACATCTGCCCCCTCGTTGAGGAGAAGTCGCACGACGATGGCGGCTTTGGCTTTGCCGCTTAACTGAGGGACGCCCCCCGATAGAGCAGGTGCCGGTGGTGCTGGCGAGAAATCGCCAAGCCCCATATCCGGAGATGCCATGGGGAGCGCTAAGGCTGATGATTGTTCCATTCTTGAACCTTGACCCGAAAAGATTCTCTTTCTGTCAGGTCACAAGATAAACCTTCAGCCGTAAAGAAAGCCTGAAGCTTAGTAGTTAACCGTGACACCCGTCTGAATTGCATGCCGGAGCGAGGTTTCAGCCCATGTGCCTTCGCCGCCGCGGGCCTTGATTTCCTTCCATTCTGCCAGTGCCTTGGCATATTCTCCCGTCTCTACAAAGCCTTGCGCCATATAACTGCGGGCAAGAATATTGTCGGGGTTCTGCGCAATTGCGCGGGTGTAATAGTCCAAAGCAATATCGCTGCGGCCCAATTTGCGATGTGTGAAGCCCCAATAGGTCATAACCCTGCTATCCGTCTGCACGGGGTGCGCGGCCAGTACAGCCTGCGCATCGTCAAAGCGTTCGAGATAGGCGAGCTCGCGCGCGGTCTCCAGGAGCTCTTGGCCATTGAGGGATGATTCTTCGGGTTTGACGCATTTCTTGGCCTCGTCATCCCAGACCCGTTTGCCCCAGCATTCCTTGGTGGTGTCGGAGGGCTTTGGCGGCGTGGTGGTATCCCCACCTGCGGCAAGTCCCGCAACCGGCAGAGAGAGGGGTAGGGCAAGTGCAAGCGCGAGGGCCGTGAAACGCATGAAGATCTCCTATCTGTTGTTGCACAAATTACGTTGAAAACGCGCGGATCGTCCAAATTTTGTTTTCACGAAGCTGTGAGGGGGTAAAAGAAAAACCCCGCCGAGGAGGGCGGGGTTTCTGATCTGTGCATGAGGGTGGGATTATTCGCCAAACACCCGCTTGAAGATCGTGTCGACATGTTTGGTGTGATAGCCCATGTCGAATTTCTCGTTGATGCCGTCCTCGCCCAGGGCCGCAACCACCTCGGCATCCGCCAGCAGCAGCTCGCGGAAATCAAGGCGCTCTTCCCAGACCTTGAGCGCGTTGCGCTGGACCATGGAATAGGCGTCCTCGCGGCTCACACCCGCCTGGGTGAGCGCCAGCAGAACGCGCTGGGACATCACGAGGCCGGGGAACTTGTTCATGTTCTCAAGCATGTTTTCCGGGAACACCAGCATCTTGTCGATCACGCCCGCCAGACGGTGCAGCGCAAAATCGAGCGTCACGGTGGCGTCGGGGCCGATGCCACGCTCCACCGAGGAGTGCGAGATGTCACGCTCGTGCCAAAGCGCCACGTTCTCCATCGCCGGGATCACCGACATGCGCACCAGACGCGCAAGACCGGTGAGATTCTCGGTCAGGACCGGGTTTTTCTTGTGCGGCATCGCCGAGGAGCCTTTCTGGCCCATGGAGAAGAATTCCGCACCTTCCAGCACCTCGGTGCGCTGCATGTGGCGGATCTCAACCGCGATGTTCTCGATAGAGGAGGCAATCACGCCGAGGGTGGCAAAGAACATGGCGTGGCGGTCGCGGGGGATCACCTGCGTGGAAATCGGCTCCGGGTTGAGGCCCAGCTGTTCGCAGACATGTTCTTCGACGCGTGGGTCGATATTGGCAAAGGTGCCCACGGCGCCAGAGATCGCACCGGTGGCGATTTCCTCGCGTGCGGCGATCAGGCGTTTCTTGTTGCGGTCCATCTCGGCGTAGAAGCGCGCAAAGGTCAGGCCCATGGTGGTGGGCTCGGCGTGGATGCCGTGGCTGCGGCCAACGCGCACGGTGTCTTTGTGTTCCAGCGCGCGTTTTTTGAGCGCGTCCAGGAGCTTGTCCATGCCGACCATCAACAGGTCCGCAGCGCGCGTCAGCTGCACGTTGAAACAGGTATCAAGCACATCCGAAGAGGTCATGCCCTGATGCACAAAGCGCGCTTCTTCCGATCCGACATGCTCGGCCAGATGGGTCAGAAAGGCGATGACGTCATGTTTGGTTACGGCTTCGATCTCGTCGATGCGGGCGACGTCAAACTCGACATCTTTGGCTTTCCAGACCGCTTCGGCATTCTCGCGCGGGATCACGCCGAGGTTTGCCATGGCGTCGCAGGCGTGCGCCTCGATTTCGTACCAGATGCGGAACTTGGTCTCGGGAGACCAGACGGCAACCATATCGGGGCGGGCGTAGCGGGGGATCATGGGCAGCAGCACCTTTCAAAGACGGTGGAAGAGATGGCGCTCTCATAGACGAGCGATGCCGCGGCGGCAAGCGCCGCGCCGCAGCAGGGCCCGATCTGCCGTTGAAAACGTGCCTTAGACCTGGGTTTCCGGGATCTCAAAGCTGGCTTTGTTCTCGCAATAGCTGGGGCAGGCCGAAAGATGATCATTCTCGGCTTGAAGCGCGCCACAGGCGACCTGCTCGTGGCATCCGGCGCAGCGCGTGACCATTTGCATCAGGCGGCGCGCTTCACGCTCTGGGTCGCGGGCCATGCGGGCGGCCTGATCTACACCGAGCCGCTGGCTCATTCCATTGACGAGATCGGCGCTGTGGCCGAGTTTGCGCATCAGTCCCATGGCGGGCATCCTCTTGTTGCTGGCTCCGGAGAGCCTAGCCGAGAGGACGCGCCGCACATTGATGTCGATCAAATGGGATGTCGATCAAATGGAGGCGGTGTCGAGATCCTGCCCTTCGCGGGACATATCAGGCAGCTTTGGTGCATCTTCCAACCGTGTTTCGACCCGTGAGCTCTGTTCAAGGGTGCGATGCACCGGGCATTTGTCGGCAATCTCCAGAAGCTTGGCGCGCTGCTCCGCATCTAGATCTCCCTGCAGATGGATCACCCGCATGAAGCGATCGATCTTGGCAGGGCCAGAGGGGATGGCATCCTGCGCATGGACCTTGTCGTGGCAGACCTCGACGCTGATCCCCTCGAGGAGCCAGTCTTTGCGCCGGGCATACATCCGCAAGGTCATCGACGTGCAGGCCCCAAGGCCGGCGGCCACAAACCCATAGGGTGACAGGCCCCGGTTGGTGCCACCATAGGCTTCGGGCTCGTCAGCCAGCAGATGATGGTAGGGGCCGTTCTGCACATCCTGCAAGAACCCCTGCGGGTCCGCCTCGGTGACGCGGATGACACCCTCTGGGGCGCCGGGCGGGGGCGCGGGGGGCTTCATGTCTACATACCGCGTGGCCCAGGTGGCAATCATATCTGCTGCATATTCGGCATCACAGGGATCGGTGATCAGGTGATCGGCATCATCAAGGGTGACAAAGCTCTTGGGGTGGCGCGCCGCACCAAAGATCTCGGCCGCGTTGTCGATCGAAACCGTGGCATCCCGCGGCGCATGCATCACAAGAAGTGCGGCCCTGAGGTCCGAGATCGCCTCTCCAAGTTCCGTCTGGCCGATGTCATCGACAAATTCCTTGCCGATCACAAAGGGCCGCCCGCCAAGGTTTACTTCGGCCCGGCCCGTGCGGTTGATTTCCTCCAGCGCATCCTCGAAATGATGCGCCACATGACCCGGATCAAAGGGCGCACCCAGCGTCACCACGCTTTTGACCGAGGGGATACCTGCCCGCGCGCGCAGCACCGCCGCACCGCCCAGCGAATGTCCGATCAGCATATCTGGCGCCATGTTGCGGCTGGCCAGATAGCGCGCAGCCGCAATCAGATCGGCGACATTGGAGGTGAAGCTGGTGTTTGCAAACTCGCCGCCCGAATGACCCAGCCCGGTGAAATCAAATCGCAGCACCGCGATCCCCATGGCGGCCAGACGCGCGGCAATACGCCGGGCGGCGGGGATGTCTTTGGAGCAGGTAAAACAATGGGCAAAAAGGGCGGTGGCCAACACCGGCCCTTCGGGCAGGTCGAGGCGCGCGGCGAGGTCATGTCCGGCATGGCCGGCAAAGCTGATGCGTTCGGTTGGCATGGGCGTCGCTTTCGGGGGTTGGGCTTTCGGGGCTGGCGAGGGTGGTTCGACCTCTTTAAACTGCGCCGATGGGGGAGCAACGGCAAGTCGGCGATGGCTCCCGTCACGGTAAGGTGAAGGAGCGTCACATGGGCGTGCAGGACATCGCGGCCCCGTCCGAGGCCATGGAGGCCCTCGCAGGTATCGGCCGCTTTGCGCCGCTGGATGCGCGCGATCGCGAGATGTGGGCGCGGCTTTCGGCCTTTTGCGCCGAGTTTGGCGCTGAGGGGCCCGGCGCTTTTGGACGTGATCCGGGGATCGGTCATGTGACCGCTTCGGCCTTTGTGTTGTCTGCGGGTCTCGACGCGGTTCTCTTGACCCATCACGCCAAGCTCAACCGCTGGCTGCAGTTGGGCGGGCATTGCGATGGCATCGAGGACGCCTGTTTTGTCGCCACCAAAGAAGCCTATGAGGAAAGCGGTCTGCGCCGCATCCGCCTTCTCAGCCCCGAGGTGTTCGACGTCGATGTGCATGAAATCCCCGCTTCATCGAAAGAGCAGCAGCATCTTCATTACGATGTGCGGTTTCTTTTTGTTGCCGAGGCCGGCGATCCGGTGGCCAGCGCGGAATCTCATGCGCTGGCCTGGGTGCCGCTGAGCGCACTTTCAACAGAGCCCGAGAGCGTTGCCGTACTGGCGCGCAAATGGCCCCTGTGGCATGCGCGGTTGGGCCTTTGATGCGGCTGCGCAGATGGGCACGGATGGGGCTCTGGGGAGGCTTGGCACTGAGCATGCTGGCGCTTTCTGGGGGCTACCTTGGTGCGCTGCATCCCCTTGGCGATAGTCTTGCGGTCTTTCGCGTGCCCTTCGCCGGGGGGGCGATCGTTTTTGCCTTCTTGCTGCGCCACGACGTGCGCGCGGCGCTGTTCGGTCTCTTGGCGAGTGTTGGGATGCTGGGGATGTGGCTCGGTCACTCCGGCGGGGGGCAGGATCTTACCGCGCCAGAGCTCACGCTCTATCAGCAGAACCTGCTCTGGCGAAACGCAGGCAATGCGCGTCTTGTAGCGGCCATTCGGGACTCCGGTGCGGATCTGGTGACGCTGGAGGAGGTCTCGGACCAGAACCTGCCCATTCTTCAGAGCCTGCAGCCAGATTACCCGGTGCAGCATGTCTGCGCGTTTCGCAAGGTTGGTCGGGTGGCCGTGCTGGCGCGCGGGCTGCGCGCGACCCAGCGGCTGACCTGCGCCGAAGACCTCGGGCTGGCCGCCATGGAGGTCGAGGGACCGAAGGGGCGTTTCTGGGTGGCAGCCCTGCATCTGCCCTGGCCCTGGCCGCACGAGCAGGCCGCTCATGTGGAGCGCATTGTGGCGGAGCTGACTGCGCTTGAGGGGCCAATGATCCTTGCCGGGGACTTCAACGCCGTGGCCTGGTCTCACACGGTGAAACGCATCGGGGCTGCGGGGGGCATGGCGCGGGTTGGTCCCTATGGGGCGACCTTTGAGCTGCCCCCGCTCGGCTACCCTATCGGGATCGATCATGTGCTTGCGCCCAAGGGCCTCGGCGTCATCGAAAGACAGCCCAAGCTGGCGTCGGATCATCACGGGCTTCTGGCCCGCCTGCCATGGCCGGAGGCGCAGGACTGAAGCACGTGAGCCTTGCGGTCACTCCTGTCCCATCAGCGCCGGGTCAAAGGGGTAGGTGGTCAGGTTCTCATATCCATCCTCGGTGATCAGCACCTGATCTTCGAGCTTGATGGAAAAATCCCCTCCCACTTCGCCCACCAGCGCCTCGACGCAGAGCACCATGCCCGGCTCCAGCGGGTAGTCATAGGCGCCCTCCACCGCGTGATCCGGATAGGCCACAAGGGGCCACTCATCACAGAGCCCAACCCCATGCATCAGGCAGCCGTATTTCTGCGCCTGATACTTGGCATCAAGCACATGGGTGCCTGCGCTGAGCTCGGGGATCATCACGCCGGGTTTGAGCATCTCCATATTGGTCATGATGTGCTCATGGGCGTGCTGCATCGCATAGATCATGTCCGGGCGCGGTTTCTCATCCCCGATCCACCAGCTGCGCGAGATGTCGACGCAGATCCCGTAGCTGCCCACAAGGTCGGTATCAAACGAGATGATCTCGTTGCGCTGCGTGATCCGGGGGCCGCATTCCTGAAACCACGGGTTGGTGCGCGGTCCAGAGGCCAAGAGCCGCGTCTCGATCCACTCGCCGCCGCGACGGATGTTCTCGGCATGGAGCACCGCCCAGATATCATCCTCTGATGTCGTGCCGTCGCCCACATTCAGCCGTGCGAAATCCTCCATTGCGCGTACAGCCGTCTCGCAGGCATGTGAGGCACAGCGCATGGCGAGGATCTCGTCCACACCCTTGATGGCGCGCGCCTTTTCGGTGACCTCTTCGCCTTCCATGATCTCAAAGCCTTGCGCTTCGAGCGCGCGCAGCCCGTGGAGCATGATCTTGTCCACCGCGAGGCGCTTGTTGCCACCGCCATGCTCTGCAATTAGGTTCCGGATTTCATTGGAGAGCGCATCCGCTGCAACGTCCACCTTGTCGCCACGATCAAAATAAAACAGATCCGCGCCCGAGCGCTGTTCGCGTACCAAGGGGTTGAACGTCGAAAGAAACGGTGAATTCTTGTAGTCCCACATCACCATGTAACCGTCCGCACACAACAGCAGGGCGCGAAACGGGTTGTGCGTGTTCCAGAGCTGCATGTTGGTGCTGTCGGTGGCATAGCGGATGTTGAGCGGGTCAAACATCAACAGCCCGCCATAGTCCCGGTCGACAATCGCCTGCGTCAATCGCTGCCAGCGATAGCTCCGCATTGCCTCAAGGTTGGGCAGGCTGAGCCCCGCCGCCGTCCATTCCGCAAACGCCAGTTGCGTGGGGCCGATCTCGATGCGGTCATTGTCGTTGGGGGTGCCGTCGCCAAGCACAGCGCCTCGGCTGGGGTCGATCTTGCGACGATCGCGAAAATGTTCGTTCATCTGCACCTCCCTGCGGTCTCAGCTGTGGTCTCAGCGTTAGCCTGCAGGGCGCTGGGCGGGCGGGCGTTCCCAAATGCGACCTCGAAAGGGGGCATTTTGGCGAATTTGGATGGAAAATGCCGGTACTACCCTCTGAAACTGTCCAGAACTGTACAGTGGTAGACAGATTTGGTCGGGCTGCTATGGCTATGCGATGACTGAGATTCTCCACCGCACCCTGCCATATCATCCGATGACACCGCGCCCGCTGCCCGGTATTGAGCCGCTTGCGCCCGAGGACTGGCTGCGCTTTGACGAGGGGTTTGCCCCCCAGATGCAGGAGCGCACGCGTCTGTTGCGCGATCATGCGGATGCCGTGCTGGCAATGGCCCCCGAGGCGGAGCCTGCCGCACAGGAGCTGCTCGATCATGTGCTTGCAGCGCGCTATGGCGCGGGGCGACAGGTGCAGCGGATCACGCGCCCGGATGGGATTGAGGTGGCACTCAATCGTGCCGCCCCGATGGAGACCCTGGGCCACATCGCGCAGCAGGATTTCTGTATTCTTGAAAAGCCCGAAGGCAGCACCGAGCATATCCTGACAGCCGCGGTTTTGTGTTTTCCCGCCAGTTGGACCCTCTCGGAGAAGGTCATGAAACCACTGCTGGCGATCCACGCTCCGGTGCAGGACTATGACAGCGGGATTGCACGGCGGGTGCAGCGATTGTTTGACGGTGTGCAGGCAGGTCGGCCGCTCTGGCGCTTTAATGCACTGTGGTATGCGGATCCGAGCCTGCATCAGCCACGTTTGGAACAGGATCCACGCCCAACGTCGACGCCAGAGACCCGCGCCTATCTACGCAGCGAATTGCAGTCTATTTATCGGCTGCCCCAGACCAGAGCGGTGGTGTTCTCGATCCACACGCAGGTGCTTGCCCGCGCGGATGTGCTCAGCCAGTGGGGAGACGAGAAAACCCCGCAATAGGCTGATATTGCGGGGCTTATATGTCCATTTTTGCGCGTCAGTTGACAGCGGCGTTCAACAGTACCGTTGATTCAAGGAACACCAACACCGCAAGCAGGGCCATCATCTGCACACTGAAACGCATGTCGCCGCCGCGAATGAAATTGACTGCCGCCGCCGTGATGCCAAGCGGGAGCGAAAACAGTGCCATGATCGCTGTCAGCACCCAGGCGCTGGCCTTGTTGGGGTTGCAATTTTCGAGCGAGAGCGCCCCGGAGACCTTCTTGTAGGTCGCAGAGAGATCCTTTTGGGCAGGGGCCCGCCGCTCAATGACCCGGTCGCAGGCCAGGGACAGGCTGCCAAAGGTCTCATCTACCGGCGCAAACCGTGCAGCGCCTTTGGGGCATTGCGGTGCTTCGCGCGCGTCCTGCTCTGCATCGGCATTGCGCGCAGCGTAGCTGTCAAAGGCCATCACTGGCGCCATGACGGGCGTCGCCGCAGGCCGGGCGTCCCCAATCGGGGTGGCGCTTTGGTCGTCGATGGGCAGTTGGATGTCGCAGGCCAGATCGACCCCGTCGAGGGGAGCGGTCTGCTCTTCTGATTGCGTCTCGGGCGCAAAGGCTGCCAGAAACGCGTCGCGATCCAGCATGATCCCGGTCTCCAGCCATTCTACCGTGGTTGCATCAAGCTCGGCCAGAAGGCTCTGCAGGGTGCGCGCCAGGATCATCTCGGTAAGCTCCGCATCCACATGATCGGGAAAGCGGGGCGTCAGGATCAGGTCCAGATGGCTGCGGCAGGGGTTCCCGTCGCTCTGTCGCATGGGGTGTGGGCTGCGACGATGGCGGATGTCGACGATATAGTGGTCACATTCCAGCCGGATGCGATGCGCCCTTTTGGTGTGAAACTGATCCACCTCATGCCCAAATTCTTCGAGCGTTTGAACAACAAGCACCGAGGCCTTTGACAGCGCCGCTTCGTCCCGCTCTCCAAACCCGAGCTTGCCGCGATAGGCCGAGGTCTGCACATTCTGTGTTGTCTGATCGAGCACCGTGAAATCCTCCATCGGTTGTGGTCCAACCCAAGGTAGATTCCGAAAACGTAGAAATTTGGGCGGGAACGACAGATATATCGTCGTAAAATTCCAAGGTGCCCGTCGCTCGTCGGTTTGGCGTAAGTTACTATAAATAATAAATATATTTCGCGGAGGTTTTGCGCGGGCGGGCAAATGCGGCAGGAACTGGACCTCTGACAGCCACATTGATGCCCAAGCCCTTACAATCTGGCGACCTCGTCGTTGATTGTTCTTAACGCCCGGATCTCAGGCTCAGGAGCCGTCGATCTGCCGGCCCATGATGGCGAGGGACTGCTGGTACACGGTGGCGGCATTCCATTGTTTGAGCACTTTGTAGTTGGGCTCGCCCTGCTGATAGCCTTTGCCCGGCCGCCAGCCTTTTTGACGCAGGAAATGCGCGGTAGAGGCGAGTGCGTCGCCCATGTCGTAGAAATCCACCCGCCCGTCGCGGTTCCAGTCCTGACCATATTTCAGTGCGTTGCCTGGCAGAAACTGCGTGTGGCCCAGCTCCCCGTGTTTCGCACCTTTGGTGGCCATCGAGATCGCACCCTGATCCACGAGCTTGAGCGCGCCGATGGCGTGGGGTTCAAAAAACTCCGAGCGGCGGCAGTCATAGGTGAGGGTCACAATCGACGACACCACCTGACTGTCGCCCATATAATTGCCAAAGGCGGTCTCCATGCCATGAATGGCGATCAACAGCCCCGCCGGCACGCCATATTTGCGCTCAAGCGCGGCAAAGAACTCTGCATTGCGGGCCTTGTGACGGCGGCCCTGTGCCACGATGGTTGTCGCGCCGCGCACCTGCATGAACTTCTCAAGACTATAGCGAAAGCTCTTCTGATTGCGGTCGGCGGCGATGGTGCCGGTGGCATATCGGGTTTGCGCCAGCGCGTTGAGCCCGGCCTGACGGACCCCGGCCCGTTTGGCCGTGCGCGCAAAATCGGCCTTCCAGGCTTCAAACCCCGCGGCGGTGTTGCCACAACTCGCGGCGCGCACGACCTCGGGGGTGGCAACGGCAAGGCAGGTCACAAGACCAAGGGCGGCGAGACGGGAAAACAGCATGAAAGACCCTCATTGGAAATGGCGCGGATAGGATCAACCTACGCGCCGGAGCCTCTGTTTTCATCTCTTATTTGCGGGGAGCTTTTGTCAGGCGGCGCCATCCTGCGTTTCAAGCGCTAGCCCATCGGCCACTGCGGTGAGGGCGCGCTCGGTCTCGATCTCGGCGGTGGGGCAGAGGTCCTGAAGGGCGGCGCGCACCGCCATCAGCAAGGCCGAACCCCCAACCATGACACACCGCGTGACCGCCTCTGGCGCCACATCGGCCAGCCGGAGTGTCTCCTTGGCCTCATCCTGGATCTCGCGCACCATCTGCGCCAGCGACGCTTCCAGCGCGGCGCGGGGCAGGGCGGCAGAAAGACCGCGTTCGATCAGGCGCAGGTCGATCTGGGCGCCCGCGTCGTCGCTGCCATTGGCACGGATTTTCCCGGCCTCCGTTGCAAAGGCCAGATCATGCCCCAGTTCGTCTTCGAGCACCTGCACCAGACGGTTGAGCGTGGTGGGGTCTTCGGCGTTCTGCGCCAGATCCCGCGCGGCGCGGCGAGTGTCGAGACCATAGAGAAAGGGGATCATCTGCCATGTGGCAAGATCGTTGAAGATCCGATTGGGGGCGGGCAGGCTGCCCTCACCAAAGCTGTTGCGGATCATCGCCCCGCGCCCCAGATGCGGCATCACATGGTCGATGCTGATCTGGCGGTCAAAATCGGTGCCCCCCAACCGCAGGCCATGGCTGGCCAGAATACGCGTCCCGCCCGTCGCATCTTGTTCAAAGCAGGTGAAATCCGAGGTGCCGCCGCCGATGTCCACCACAAGGCCGATGCCCGGATGCGGGCGCGCCGCGCGCAAGGCGGCTTCGGGCTCATACATAAAGGTCACATCCTGAAATCCGGCCTTCTTGTAGCAATGGCGCAGGTCTTCTTCGGCGCGGGCGTTGCGGGTCTCATCCTTGGAGTGAAACTTTACCGGCCGCCCCGAGAGCGCATGGGTGAATTCCATCCGGGTTGCAGTTTCGGCGCGGGTTTTCACCTCGCGCAGGAAATGCGCGATCACATCGGTGAAATCCATCGTCACACCACCGAGGCGACGTTTTTCATAAAGGAGCGATGTGCCAAGCAGGCTTTTCAATGCGCGCATGAAGCGGCCCTCTTCGCCCTCAATGAGCGCGCGGGTCGCGCTGCGCCCGATGCGCATCTTCTTGCTGTCGCTGTCAAAGAACACCGCCGTGGGCAGCGTTGTCTCGCCCGGTTCAAGTTCCACCAGCCAGGGCCGCCCCGCCACCGCAAGTCCCGCAGCAGAATTTGAGGTGCCAAAGTCTATGCCAAGCGTGTTGGGGGACATAGCAGGGGAGTTCATTGCGCGGGCTCCTGTCGGGCGATGGAACGCACCTTCCTATGGGAGACAGCATAGGGCTTCAAGAGAAGAACTCCGAACTGGATTGGGGCGATTGTATTGGGGGCTTCAAGCTCTTGTTTAGGGTGAGTGAGCCAGTAAGGTGCCGTAGATTGGGGAGAAATTTCATGACTATTAAACCGGCCCAACGTTTTTTATCGATCGCATGCTGCGTGATGCTTGCGGCCTGCGGCGAGGTGCCTGCGAGCAATCAACTGCAATTCGACAATGATGGGAATGGCCGATTCAGTGGCAGCGCGGGGTCCGACTGGACGTCTCAGGAAGTCGAAACCCAGCTTTCCGGGCTTGTATGTGGCAATGGCTCGATTGCGGACTTCAACGTCAGTGTCTTGCCCTCGGCGCCCGATTATAAGGTTTTTTCAGGGCGCTGCGCCGCAGGCGTGGTGACAGATTCGAGCACTATGCAGAACCAGCTTGTGTCGAGGCCGGCAGGGGCTTCGGGTGTCGTGCCAATTCAGAATAGGCCAGTTCCTAATGCACCTGCCCAGAATGCGACCTCGGCCCCTGTGCCGGTTCCCACGGCAGGAAACAGGGGCGGCTGGGACGGCTCGACGCCATTCGTGGACTGACCCGGCTTGCACCCTTTGGCCTGGCGCGTCTTGCGGGCGCAACATGTCAGTGAGACGAGGATCGAGCTGAAAACCCCGGCTGCCAGAGCATAGAAAAAGGGCGCCCAGATGGGGCGCCCTTTCCATATCAGTCCAATCTCGAGAGATCAGCAGCTGTAGTACATCTGGTATTCGACCGGATGCGGGGTGTGCTCGTAGGTTTCCACCTCTTCCATCTTGAGGGCGATGTAGCCTTCGATCTGGTCTTTGGTGAACACGTCGCCCTGCAGCAGGAAGTCGTGGTCGGCCGCGAGCGACTCGAGCGCTTCGCGCAGGGAGCCACAGACGGTCGGGATGTCGGCCAGCTCTTCTGCGGGCAGGTCATAGAGGTTCTTATCCATGGCTTCGCCCGGATCGATCTTGTTCTTGATGCCGTCAAGGCCGGCCATCAGAAGCGCTGCAAACGCCAGGTAGGGGTTTGCCGCCGGATCGGGGAAGCGGGCCTCGACGCGCTTTGCCTTCGGGGATTCGGTCCACGGAATACGCACGCAGCCGGAACGGTTACGAGCGGAATACGCGCGCAGAACGGGGGCTTCAAAGCCCGGGATCAGACGCTTGTAGGAGTTGGTGGACGGGTTGGTGAAAGCATTCAGGGTTTTTGCGTGCTTCAGGATACCACCGATGAAGTACAGCGCTTCCTGCGACAGGTCCGCGTATTTGTCACCTGCAAAGAGCGGCTTGCCGTCTTTCCAGATGGACATGTTGACGTGCATGCCGGTGCCGTTGTCGCCTGCGATCGGCTTGGGCATGAAGGTCGCGGATTTGCCATAGGCGTGGGCCACGTTGTGGATCACGTATTTGTACTTCTGCAGCTCGTCGGCCTGTTTGGTCAGGCTGTCAAAGATCAGACCCAGCTCGTGCTGACAGGACGCAACCTCGTGGTGGTGCTTGTCCACTTTCATGCCCAGACGCTTCATGGTGGAGAGCATCTCGGAGCGCAGGTCCTGGGACTCGTCGACCGGGTTTACCGGGAAGTAGCCGCCTTTGACGCCCGGGCGGTGGCCCATGTTGCCGGTTTCATACTCAGCATCGGTGTTCCAGGAGGCGTCGGTTGCATCGACCTCGTAGGACACTTTGTTGATGGAGTTGGAGAAACGTACATCGTCAAACAGGAAGAATTCTGCTTCGGGGCCCATGTAGGCGACGTCACCGATGCCGGAGGCCTTGAGGTAGGCTTCTGCTTTTTCGGCAGTGCCGCGCGGGTCGCGCTCATAGGCTTCGCCGGTGTCGGGCTCGACCACGGAGCAGTGAATGCAGATGGTTTTTTCGGCGTAGAAGGGGTCGACATAGGCGGATTCGGTGTCGGGGATCAGCTTCATGTCGGAGGCTTCAATGGATTTCCAGCCTGCGATGGAAGAGCCGTCGAACATGAAGCCCTCGTCGAGGAAGTCCTCGTCGACCTGATCCGACATCAGGGTGACGTGCTGGAGCTTGCCGCGCGGGTCGGTGAAGCGGATGTCGACATATTCTGCCTCTTCATCCTTGATCAGCTTGAGAACAGCATCTTTGCTCATTTGAAGTTATTCCTCCGTGAGAAACTTGGGTGTTTCGGGGTGTTCATTGTTGCCCGGCGGCACGGGGTCGCGCGCAGGGCAGACCTCTTAAAGGGCGTCAGAGCCGGCTTCACCGGTCCGAATGCGGATGGCCTGTTCAACCGGGCTGACAAAAATCTTGCCATCGCCGATCTTGTCGGTCTTGGCCGCTGCCACGATCGCCTCGATGGCGGCGTCCACCTGATCGTCGTCGAGCACCACTTCGATTTTTACCTTGGGCAGAAAGTCCACGACATATTCTGCTCCGCGATAAAGCTCGGTATGGCCTTTTTGACGACCAAAGCCCTTAACCTCGATGACAGAGAGACCCTGAACGCCGACGTCCTGCAGCGCTTCTTTCACCTCGTCGAGCTTGAACGGCTTGATGATGGCTTCGATCTTTTTCATGTCGGGGCTCCTCGCAACCTTGTCGAATGTGGTCAGATCATTTTCAACTGAGCGCCACAATCCGTAAGCCAAGAGGCAGCCGGTCGTTTGATGCAGATTTCGGCGGGTGCGATGAATATTTAATCGGTGTGGTTAAAAAATAGGCAGAAGTGAATCGGAGGGGTGGAGATGGTTGAGGTTGTGACCGCGCAGCAGATGCGCGCGCTGGAGCAGGCGGCAATTGCGAGCGGGGCTGTGACGGGTTGCGAGCTTATGGAATGCGCGGGCAACGCGGTTGTGGCGGCGATTCTTGAGCACTGGCCGGAGTTTGCCGGTCGGGCTGACGGGGGCGCTGCCCCCCGGCCTGCGGCCGTCCCCCGGGATATTTCTGAAAAGCTGAAGCGCGCCGTGGTGCTTTGCGGGCCGGGCAACAATGGCGGTGACGGCTTTGTGGTGGCGCGGCTGCTGAAGCTCCGGGGCTGGGCGGTGGAGGTTTTTTTCTACGGGGATGCGGCGAAACTGCCAGCAGATGCCAAGGTGAATTACCAGCGCTGGTGCGCGCTTGGTGACGTGCATCGCCTTGATGCGGCAACGCTTGCGTCAGGGACCAAGGTGCAGCACGCGGATCTGGTTGTGGATGCGCTTTTTGGGACGGGGTTGACGCGTCCAGTGGATTTGCCGCTGGGAGTGATCTGTGAGGTCGCACGGAATGTGGTGGCGATTGATGTGCCCTCGGGGCTTTGCAGTGACAGCGGGCGTGTGATCGGGGCGGCTGCGGTGCAGGCGGATCTGACGGTCACCTTTCATGCACAGAAGCTGGGGCATGTGTTGGCGGAAGGGCCGCAGCACTGCGGGACGGTGAGGGTGGCCTCGATCGGGTTGGAGGGCCATGAGCTGCCCGTCGCAGCGGTGCCCACAGTATCTTTTGATGCACCGGATCACGCGGACCTCGCGAAGGGGTCTGGCGCGCATAAGTTTTCCTATGGCCATGCGCTGATCTTGTCTGGCGGAGCGGGACAGACGGGGGCGGCGCGGTTGGCGGCGCGCGGGGCGCTTCGGATCGGCGCGGGATTGGTGACGCTGGGTGTGTCCCCTGCCGCGCAGATGGAGGTGGCAGGCCATGTCACCGCCGTGATGCTGCGCCGCGTCGAGGGAGCGGACGGGTTGGAGGCTGTTCTGCAGGATGCGCGGATCAATGCGCTCTGTCTCGGGCCGGGGCTGGGGCATGAGCGGGCGCGGGCGCTTGTGCCGGTGGCGCTGGCGGCAGGGCGGGCAACGGTTCTGGATGCAGATGCGCTCTCAGCCTACTCTGACGCGCCGGATGCGCTGTTCGACCAGCTGCACAAAAACTGCGTTCTGACCCCACATGGGGGAGAGTTTGCGCGGCTGTTTCCGGATCTTGCGCAGCGGCTCGCAGAGCCCGCAACGCGCGGACCCGCCTATTCCAAGGTGGACGCCACCCGCGACGCCGCAGCGCGCGCGGGTTGCACCATCCTGTTCAAAGGGGCCGATACAGTGATTGCAGATGAAGCCGGCGACTGCGCGATTCATGACGCCGCTGGCGCGCGCGCGGCGCCCTGGCTGGCGACCGCGGGGGCCGGGGACGTGCTTGCTGGGTTTATCACGGGGCTTCTTGCGCGCGGTCTTGCCGCCCATGATGGGGCCACAACGGGGGCCTGGTTACATGCCGACTGCGCGCGGCAGTTTGGTCCGGGGCTGATCGCAGAGGATTTGCCTGAGCAACTGCCCCATGTGTTTCGCAAGTTGGGGCTCTAGAGCGGGCGGCATGCCTGCGGGATAGGGACGACCCTCGGGGCCAAGGTATCGTCGAAGGCATGCGCGCTCAGCACTTCCATGCCGCGCACATAGAGGACGGACGGCGCGTCGAGCCAGATCTGCACACAGTCCAACTGCTGCATGCCGGCCTCGGTGATATAGTGATCGTCAATGAGCGCCGCCGCCTGCACGCGCGCCTCGTGGCGGCCAAAGAGTGCCTCAGCCCGCCAATCCCGGACCAACACCAACTGGCGGGCAGGGAGAAGGACGTCCTGCTCGGGCTTGTCTGTGCCCAGAGCCTCGGCCGCAAAGCGGACCATCCGGCTGCGCGCGAATTGGCGGGTGATACGCGTGATGGGCTGAAGACCACGGTCGCGGGTGATCACATGGTCGCCCACGCTAAGCTTAGAGGCATGTTTATAGCCCGTGCGCGTCAGCACCTCGGTCGCAGCACCAATGCCACTGAGCGGACGCAGACCTGCGCGCACGCTCCGGGCGTGCTGATCCGATCCCGCGAGGGAGGGCGGTGACTTTGAATAGGACACAGGCGGGCCTCCCGGTGATACCGTGTGTGATGTGCAATGATGCAGGTTTCATCACTTGCGCGATAAATATGGCGAAAGAAGGCCGGAGATGAGGTGCATCTGAGCGCAGATGTGCTAATCAAGCGTCGGTAAACCAACCATGCGGGAACGGCTTGCAAGTCATTCTGCATTGGTATACTGCCGCATACAGCAAGCTTGTCACGGCTCGCCAAGAGCGTTTGCGACCCCCGTTTCAGGCTTTTTCTTACACAGGATCGTCGGGACCGTCATGAGCTTGTACACAGACTACCTAAATGAGATCGAAACCCGCAAAGGCGAGGGGCTGCACCCCAAGCCCATCGACGATGGCGCGCTGGTTGCGGAATTGATTGCGCAGATCAAGGACACCGGGAGCGAGCATCGTGAAGACTCTCTGAAGTTCTTCATTTACAACACCTTGCCCGGCACCACGAGCGCTGCAGGTGTCAAGGCGGCGTTTCTCAAAGAGATCATTCTGGGCGAGGCCGAGGTGGCTGAAATCACGCCCGAGTTCGCCTTTGAACTGCTGTCGCACATGAAGGGTGGTCCCTCGGTCGAGGTGCTTCTGGATCTGGCCCTCGGTGAGGATGCAGGGATCGCCCAGCAGGCCGCAGACGTGCTGAAGACACAGGTGTTCCTCTATGAGGCGGACACCGATCGTCTCGAAGCAGCTTACAAGGCTGGCAATGCGATTGCGCGTGAGATCCTCGAGAGCTACGCCAAGGCCGAGTTCTTTACCAAGCTTCCCGATGTGGATGATGAGATCAAGGTCGTGACCTACATCGCCGCCGAAGGCGATATCTCCACCGACCTTCTGTCCCCGGGCAATCAGGCGCACTCGCGTTCGGATCGGGAACTGCATGGCAAATGCATGATCTCCGAGGCGGCGCAAAAGGAGATCGAGGCGCTGAAGCTGCAGCACCCCGACAAGCGCGTGATGCTGATCGCGGAAAAAGGCACCATGGGCGTGGGCTCCTCGCGGATGTCCGGCGTCAACAACGTGGCGCTCTGGACCGGCAAACAAGCCAGCCCCTATGTGCCGTTTGTGAACTATGCCCCTGTGGTTGCGGGCACCAATGGCATCTCGCCGATTTTCCTCACCACCGTGGGCGTGACCGGCGGCATTGGCCTCGACCTCAAGAACTGGGTCAAGAAGGTCGATAGCGACGGCAAGGCGATCCTCAACAACGACGGCAACCCGGTGCTGGAGCAGAAGTATTCTGTTGAAACCGGCACGGTGCTGAAGATCGACACCAAGAACAAGAAGCTCCTGAGCGAAGACGGCGAGGAGCTGGTGGATGTCTCGTCCGCGTTTACGCCCCAGAAGGTCGAGTTCATGAAGGCGGGCAGCTCTTATGCCATCGTCTTTGGCAAGAAACTGCAGACATTTGCGGCCGAGACCCTCGGCATCGAGGCGCCGCTGGTCTTTGCACCGGCGAAAGAAGTCAGCCACGAGGGCCAGGGCCTGACTGCGGTTGAAAAGATCTTTAACCGCAATGCCGTGGGCAGCACGCCGGGCAAGACGCTCCATGCGGGCTCTGACGTGCGCGTGAAGGTCAACATTGTCGGCTCTCAGGACACCACTGGTCTCATGACCTCGCAAGAACTGGAGGCCATGGCGGCCACCGTGATCTCGCCGACCGTGGATGGGGCCTATCAGTCCGGCTGTCACACCGCGTCCGTGTGGGACAAGAAGGCACAGGCCAACATTCCGCGTCTGATGAAGTTCATGAACAACTTCGGCCTGATCACCGCGCGCGATCCAAAGGATCAGTATCACGCGATGACCGACGTGATCCATAAGGTGCTGAACGACCTCACCGTGGATGACTGGGACATCATCATCGGCGGCGACAGCCACACCCGCATGTCCAAAGGCGTGGCCTTTGGTGCGGACTCGGGTACCGTGGCGCTGGCGCTGGCAACCGGTGAGGCGACCATGCCAATCCCCGAGTCGGTCAAAGTGACCTTCAAGGGCAAGATGGCCGACCATATGGACTTCCGCGATGTGGTTCACGCCACCCAGGCGCAGATGCTCAAGCAGCATGGCGACAACGTCTTCCAGGGCCGCGTCATCGAGGTCCACATCGGCACGCTCCTGGCAGACCAGGCCTTTACCTTCACCGACTGGACGGCCGAGATGAAGGCCAAGGCGTCGATCTGTATCTCCAATGACGATACGCTCATCGGCTCGCTCGAGCTCGCCAAGAGCCGCATCCAGATCATGATCGACAAAGGCATGGACAACGAGGCGGGTACCCTCCAGGGGCTGATCGACAAGGCCGACAAGCGCATCGCCGAGATCCGCTCCGGTGAGAAGCCGGCCCTGTCGCCCGACGACAGCGCCAAGTATTACGCCGAAGTGGTGGTCGATCTCGACGAGATCAACGAGCCGATGATTGCCGACCCGGACGTCAACAACGAGGACGTCTCCAAGCGCTACACCCACGACACCATCCGTCCGATCTCTTTCTATAACGCAGAGAAAAAGGTCGATCTTGGCTTTGTGGGCTCCTGCATGGTGCACAAGGGAGACATGAAGATCGTGGCGCAGATGCTCAAGAACCTCGAGAAAGCCAACGGCAAGGTCGAGTTCAAGGCTCCGCTCGTGGTGGCCGCGCCGACCTACAACATCATCGACGAGATGAAGGCCGAAGGTGACTGGGAGATCCTGCAGAAATACTCGGGCTTTGAGTTCGACGATCTGTTCCCGAAATCGCAGGCGCGGACCGAGTATGAAAACATCCTCTATCTGGAGCGTCCGGGCTGTAACCTCTGCATGGGCAACCAGGAAAAGGCCGCCAAGGGTGACACCGTTCTGGCCACATCGACCCGCCTGTTCCAGGGCCGTGTGGTGGAAGATGCCGCCGAGAAGAAAGGCGAGAGCCTTCTTGCCTCGACCCCGGTTGTGGTGCTCTCGGCCATTCTGGGTCGCACGCCAACGATCGAGGAATACAAGACCGCCGTGGAGGGTATTGACCTCACCAAATTTGCCCCTCCGGTCGAAAAACCGGCAGGAACGCGCTCGGCGCATTTCTAAACACCTCTGCGCGGCGCAGACGGCTTTCTGGGGGCAATATGCTCACAGGTGACGTCCGCGGCGCGCAGTCTGGAAAGGTCAGACCGACCGCCAGAATCCGGCCCATCGGATGGCACATTCGGTCTTTGAACAACAAAGGGCGTCTCCTATTGGGAGGCGCCTTTTTTCAATCAGAGCGGTCCTGGAGTAAAAATTGCGCGGCTGTGAGCGCAAAGGTTTCCCAGAAATTGACGGTTCGTGAACTTAGCGCAAGGGAAGCGAAATCAGGCCGCAAAGTGGCAGCAAAACGTTAGATTCATGAAGTTTAAAGGCATATCTGCTTATTTTTTCGCCAGGTTACAGGTTTGATGTGCCGCCTCGAATGTTGTTCCGGGGCGGATTGTAAACGAGGGATCGAAGATGTTGCGTTTGAGTAATCTTAAACTCGGTTTGAAATTACCCCTTTTGATTGTATTTCCAGTTGTCGTGATTGTGCTCGTTTCAGGCGCGCTGCAGTTGTTCCAGATGAAGCAGGCGGTGGAACGCGAGCATGAAGTCTCCTTCCTCGGTGTTGTGGAGGGGCGCAAAGACGCGCTGGAATACTGGCTTGCCGAAGTTGAGGCAGAGGTCGTCGCTCTTTCTGACAGCTACGCCGTCAGATTGGCGACACAGGAATTCTCGGAGGCCTGGCAGACTTTTGACGGGGAGGCGTCCTCGGCGCTGCGCAGTCTCTATATTGACGATAACCCCAACCCGGTCGGCCAGAAAGATGTCCTGAATACCGCCGAGGATGGCTCGGCTTGGTCACAGGTGCATGAACGCCATCACGCCGGTCTGCGCGCGCATCTTCGCGCTCATGGCTATTATGATGTCTTCCTCTTCGATCTGGACGGGAACCTGATCTATTCGGTGTTCAAGGAGGATGATTTTGGCCTGAACTTTGAAACCGGGAAATACAAGGAAAGCGGTCTAGGCCAAGTCTACCGCAATGGGCTGACCCTCGCAGAGGGGCAGTTCTTCATGAGTTCCATGGCGCCCTATGCGCCCAGTGCCGGCGCGCAGGCGATGTTCATGTCGACGCCCGTGTTTCTCGAGGGAGAGCGCATCGGGGTGCTGGCGGTTCAGTTCCCGCTTGATGGCATCATGCATATTCTGTCGCAATCCGAGCAACTTGGCGAAACCGGCGTGGTCTATCTGGTCAATGAGCAAGGGCTGTCTCTGACCGCGTCCCCTCGTGAGGGTGGGTTTGCCGCCTTCGAGGCGTTGCCGGAGCGCGAACAGATCAAGAGCGCCCTCTCGGGCCAGTCCGGCTATTTTGATCCCGTGGTGGGGATGCATGGGGATGAGGTCCTCGCGGCCACGACCAGCGTGACCGTTCCCAACGGGAGCGAATGGGGGCTGGTGCTGGAAATCAACCACGATGAGGCGATGGCAGTTGTCAACACGGCGATACGCAGCGCCGTGATCGAATTGGCCATTACCATCGCGTTGGTTGTTGGCATCTCGAGCATGGCGGTGCGCGGCCTGGTAAAACGCCTCGAACGCCTTGCGGGCCATGTGGAGAGCCTCGCTGACGAAAACTATGAAGAGGAAATCTCGGGTTGCGATCAGCGCGACGAGGTGGGCTTTATTTCCGAGACATTGGTTCACCTGCAGGGGCGCTTGCAGGAAGGGGCTGCGGCCAAAGAACGCGAGCGTGTGATCCAGGAGGGCAATGAGATGGTTGTCCGCACGCTCAGCAAGGCCTTGATGAACCTCGCCAAAGGCGACTTTCGCAACCATATCCTCGAGTTTTTCCCGGTCGAACACAAGAAACTGCGCTACAGCATCAATGATGCGATGACGGAGTTGAGCGATGTGATCGAAGAGGTGCGCGAGGTGGCCAGTAGCATCTCCAAAGGTGCTGCGGAGCTGAGCGAATCTGCGGACGACATGTCTTCGCGCACCGAAAGCCAGGCCGCCACGCTTGAAGAGACCGCCGCCGCGCTAGAAGAAGTCACGGCGAGCGTCAAATCTGCCAATGAACACGTCATGAATGTGGAGCACACCGTCAGCCAGGCGCGCGGCATGGCCGAGAACAGCGGTGTGATCGTGACCGAAACCATTGAGGCGATGAACGGGATCGAGAGCTCTTCGCAACAGATCAGCCAGATCATTAGCGTCATTGACGATATTTCGTTCCAGACCAACCTCTTGGCCCTGAACGCAGGGGTTGAGGCCGCACGCGCAGGTGAGGCGGGACGCGGCTTTGCGGTTGTTGCCTCCGAGGTGCGCAGCCTCGCCCAGCGGTCCTCCGAAGCGGCGTTGGAAATCAAGACCCTGATCGAAACCAGTGGCGAGCAGGTCGGGCGCGGGGTGCAGATGGTTGGCAAGACCGGCGATGCGCTGACACAGATCGTGGATCAGGTGAAGGAAATCGCAGGCCTCATCGAAGAGATCGCCAAATCTTCGCAAGAACAATCGACCGCGCTCATCGAAATCAACGTGGGCATGTCGCAGCTTGATCAAGTCACTCAGGCGAACGCGGCTATGGTCGAAGAGAACACAGCGGCTTCGCATCTCTTGCGCCAGGACTCGCAGCGTCTTGCAGAATTTGTGAGCCGGTTCCGCACGCAGAAAGACGCCAAATCCGAAGAGGCGCCCAAGGCCTTGCCGGTTCCGGCAGAAGCTGCAAAACCCACAGCTCACGGGGAAGAGTGGCAAGACAGCGCCACCGAGGCGACCCCGGTCACCGTCGACCTGGCTGCCGACGAGGTGGACGACGTGCCCCAACCAAAGCGCGCAAATGAAAGATGGTCGGATTTCTGACACTCCACGCGTGCCCTGCGCAAGAGTTCTAGGGCGCGCCTGCCCCCTCAGGCCACAAACCAAGAGCGTGCCGGTTCACGGCCGCTCTTTTTCGTTTTTCCTGTGCGCGATGCGGCGGTGAACAGCATTCGTGCCATGCAGCACTTGTTTTGGCTTTGGCCGTGGCATCCACCTGACCAAAAGGCGGGGATACCGTGTGAGGGCGAGAGGCGGGGGAGGGACGCCGACCATTTCTAAGCTCCCGCAGCACGTGCCATTTCCAGTGCGCTGCGCCCCTCGGCGAACATGACTGACGGAAGCGCCGCATCACGCGCGCCAGGGCAGCGATTGTGATGAAAATCGAGCTGCATAATTTGCCGCT
This sequence comes from Ruegeria sp. TM1040, assembly GCF_000014065.1. Taxonomy (NCBI): domain Bacteria; kingdom Pseudomonadati; phylum Pseudomonadota; class Alphaproteobacteria; order Rhodobacterales; family Roseobacteraceae; genus Ruegeria; species Ruegeria sp. TM1040. The sequence goes on from NC_008044.1 coordinate 1,103,714, forward strand.
TTGGCAGGGACTTAGGGCGCGATGCACGCTGGACCTGACAAGAGACACCAGCTAGGCTTGCGCATAGGTTGCGCGGCGACCTGAGGTTTTGAGGGCGGAGCCTGCGGATTGTCTGAGCAAGAGGTCCGAAATATCGCGCCTTAGTAAGTCGGGACCGGGGTAAATCGGGACCGGGACGGTAACACCGGTCAGGTAGTGCCGGTGAAACATGACCGGTACATAAGACTGGTACTCAAGATTGGTACTCAAGACTGGGTAGGCGGTTCAACAACGACCATGACAGAAAACAACATCTCGCCGCTACACCCTGCGCAAACCGGGGCGCACCGCAAGATCGGCAAGGTCGATGAGCGGTTCTACATTGTTGGTGTCGGGGCCTCTGCCGGGGGGCTTGATGCCATCAAGCAGCTTCTGGCGCGTGTGCCTGTGGATTTTGCGCATAGTTTCGTGGTCGTTCAGCACCTGTCGCCGGACTACAAATCCGTGATGACTGAAATCCTCGGGCGAGAGACGCAGCACAAGGTTGTCGAGGTGTCCGACAACATGCGCGTCGAGCCAAAGCATATCTATGTCATCCCACCGGGGGCCAATATCGTCATCCAGGGCACCGAGGACGATTTGGATGATCGTGTGATCGGATCCAGCGCCGCCCCTTCAGCATCCAAGCCTGTTCATGAGGGGTTGCGGTTCTCGCTTTTGGCGCCGCAACCGCGCCCGGCGCTGAACCTGCCGATCGACATCTTCTTTCGCTCGCTGGCCGAGGCTGTGGGCAAGCGTGCCATCGGTGTGATCCTGTCAGGTACCGGCTCGGACGGCAGCCGTGGGTTGCGTTCGATCAAGGACCGTGAGGGGCTGGTGATCGCGCAGGAGCCCGCCACCTGCGGGTTTGACGGGATGCCGCAACAGGCCATCGCCACCGGGCTTGTAGATCAGGTGCTGCAACCTGATGATATTGTTGGTGAAATATCCAGGTTTATCGATTTGCGAGACCGTGGGATCTCGGACGTGGACGAGATTTTCGACGGTGCGCAGGACAGCTTTCGCGCGATCCTGGAAACGGTCAGCAAACAGGCCGAGATCGATTTTGCGCTCTACAAGGAGCCGACTCTGCAGCGCCGGATCGCCCGGCGTATGGGGTTTCTTGGGCTGAGCAATCTTGAAGATTACCTGAGCTATCTCGGCGAAAACTCCGGCGAAGTCCAACTCCTCTACCGCGAGTTTCTGGTCGGAGTGACCAACTTCTTTCGGGATCTGCCAGTCTGGCAGGCGATGGAAACCCGGGTGCTGGAACGTCTGTTTGCAGAAGGCGACACTGATCAGCCTTTGCGGGTGTGGTCGGCGGGCTGCTCCACGGGGGAAGAGGCCTATACGCTTGCGATGCTGTTGCAGAAGTTTCGCGACGACAACCAGATCGAGCGTGATTTCCGGATCTATGCCACCGATGTGAATGAAAACGCGATCAACACCGCCAAACAGGGCATCTATCCCGATCACACGCTGGAAGAAATTCCCGAGGCCTATCGCAACGCGGGATATATCACGCATCATCCGGGCACATTCGCGATCTCGCCCACCATTCGCAGCCAGATCGTTTTTGCGGTCCACGACATTACGCTTGATCCGCCCTATACGCGGACCGATCTTATCGTGTGCCGGAACCTGCTGATCTATCTCGGCCCCGATGTGCAGGCCAAAGTCATGGTGAACTTCTCCATGTCCCTCAGGATAAACGGCTATCTGCTGCTGGGCGCGGCAGAGACACCCGGCTCTGACGGGGTGCGGTTCGAGTATTTCATGGGCAAGGAGCGTATCTTTCGTAACAAGCGCGTGGCGCGTGCGGGCAGTGGGCGGGCCAAGCTGGCCACGCAGATGCCAGCCCTTGGGATGCTGCCGCGAACGCGGCGCATGATGTCCTCAGGTCTGTCAATCCAGGATGACCTCAGCGCGCTGTTCCAGTTTTCCCTAGAGGCTGGCCAGATGTCGATCTGCGTGCTGGATCAGGGTTCCAATATTCTGAAAACATTCGGGAATATGCAGACCCTTCTGCATATTCCCGAAGGCGGGTTCTCCACCAACATCTTCGATCTCTGCGATGATCGTCTGCGTAGTTCCATCGCGCTGGTGGTCCGTGGTGTCGAGGATCAGACCACCGCACAGGCCTCGGATATGCGTCTGATCGAGGGTGACAGCGTGCGAACCGTGTCAGTGTCTGCGCGCAAGATCATCTGGGAAGGCCATGCCTCTGCTGTTGCGCTTTTTGTGCGGCAGATCACGCAGACCCTGCCCAAAGCGGCGGCCGAGAACAGTGACGAAGAACCTCAGATCGAGAGGAGCGCCTATATCGAACATCTCGAGAGCGAGGTGCGCTCGCTTCAGGAGATGCTCGGGGTGACGGCGCAGGATCTTGGTGCTTCGAACGAGGAGTTGCAGGCCGCCAATGAGGAGTTGATCGCCGCAAACGAGGAGCTGCAGGCCAACAACGAGGAAACCCAGAGCATCAATGAAGAGCTCCATACGGTGAACAGCGAGAACATTGATCGCATCGCCGAGCTCGAAGAGGTGAATGCGGATGTCGACAACCTGCTGGAGACGGCAGCTCTGGGGATCTTGTTGCTCGACACCGATATGTGCATTCGCCGCTTCAGTGCCGGGGTGACGCGCTATCTGGATCTCAAACACAGCGATCTGGGTCGCCCGCTCGAGAGCTTTGCCACCGCGCTGCTGCCCGAGGCTGTCACGCTGCTGGTGGATGATGCCCGGCTGGCGCGGGATCAGGGCGAGGAAACCCAACGCGAGCTGCGTCGGCGCGATGGCGGTTTTGTACAGACCCGCGTGCGCCGCTTTAACCGCCAGCGCGGAGACTCGCATGGGGTGGTGATCACCTTGCTCGACATCACGGATACCAAACTGCTCGAGCAGGAGGCCCGGCGTCAGAGCGAAATCCTGTCCAGTGTGCTGGAGAGCGAGGAATCCGGCTATTGGGATTGGAATATCCCAGAGGATAAACTCTATATCAGTCGCCGTTTTGTGGAGTTCCTGGGCTTTGGCGTCGGGGAACTGGCGCCAAATTCCTCAGCGTGGCAGGGCCTGATCCACAGCGATGACCGACCGCAGTTTCACGAGGCGTATCGGGCACATGTGAACGCGCGCGGCGAGGTGCCCTTCCTGATCGAGGCGCGCTATCTCACCAAGGAGGGTGAGGAGGTCTGGATCAGGAGCCGCGGTCAAGTGACCGATTGGGGGCAGGACCATCGCCCCTTGCGCATGATCGGCGTTCACCAGAACATCAGTGACCTCAGGGCGCGCGAGGATGACATTGAGAAACGCGCTGATGACATGCGCCGCTTCGCCTATGTTCTGGCGCATGATCTCAAGCAACCGCTGAACACCATCGAGGGCAGCGTTCAGGCGCTCGACGAGGAACTCCCCAAGACGCTGGACGCCGATATTCACGAGCTCATGCGCTTTTTGCAGCAGGGCACGCAGCGGCTTAAAGCGCGGGTGAATGCGGTTCTGGACTATGCGCGTTTGCAGGATCAGACCACCCGGTTTGAACCCTGTGATCTTGCGCAGATCATCGACGCATGTCTTGTCGATCTCGAGGACACGGTGGCGCAGGCCAATGCGGAAATCGTGGTCGAGCCTTTGCCCGCTGTATCTGGCACCCCGGAGCTGCTGGTGCGCCTGATGCGGAACCTTCTGAGCAACGCCTTGAAATTCCGCGATCCGGCGCGACCGTTGAAGATCACGATTGCCGCGATCAACGCCCCCTATGGCCGCGTGGGGCTCCGGGTGGATGATACCGGCATAGGTATCGCGCCGCAGGATCGCGCGCGGGTGTTTGAGCTCTTTTCACGATTGCATGTCGAGTCAGAGATCGAAGGCAGCGGCCTTGGTCTGGCGATGTGCGATCAGATTGTGTCCATCCACGGTGGGCAGCTCGAGGTGGTCGAAGCCGAGACCGGCGGCGCCAGCTTCCGTTTCACCCTACCGGCAGCCCCTGCCGCCCCAGACGGAGCGTGACGCCATGACGACCTCGTCCCCCCGGATCCTGTTGATCGACGACTGCGATGCGGATCGCTATTTTTTCAAACGCAACCTGCGCAAGCTCGATCCGGAAGCAAGATTGATCGAATTTGCCTATGCGGATGAGGCGCTCGAATATCTGAAGACCCCCGGAAAGGCGCCTGTGGACTTCATCTTTGTCGATATCGACATGCCCAGACTGAACGGGTTTCAATTCGCGGATGTCTATCATTCGCTTTATCCTGAACTAAAAGGGCATGCGCGGCTTTTTGTCTGCTCGTCCTCCATCGACCCAACGCACCGCCAGCGCACAGAAGACCATCCCGACATCGACGGGTTCTATGAAAAGCCGCTGTCGCGTGATGCACTGAACGAGATCCTCTGAGATGGGGGGGCTGCGCATGCTCTTCTTGGGTCTGTTGACCTTTGCGTGTGCCTTGGCTCTCTTGATGGGCGCCTCTCTGGCGCAATCTCAGGAGACCGTGCGGGTCCCATGGACCGAAGCTCCGCCGATGATGATGTCCGATGCAGAGGGTCAGCCAAGCGGATTTACAGTGGAGCTGGCGCAGATGCTCGCCCAAGAGGCGGGCTTTGACATTGAGTTTCGCCACTATGACCGTATCGATGAGGTCACAGCCGCGCAGGCGCGTGGCGAGACGGATATGCTCGCCGGTGTTGATTTGATTGACGTTTTTCAGCCCCAGAACCGGATTTCCGATCCCATCGCGCGGATCACGGTCTCCCTTGCGGTGCCAACGGAACGGGCCGAGCAGTTTGATCCAACCAATCTGGACGGCAAGCGCGTCGCGGTGATCCCACCGATCCTAGGCTCTGATCCGGACTTGTTGCCGGGGGCCACGCTGGTGAATCATACTAATCCCGAGGCGGCGTTGGTTTCGGTATTGTCGGGGCAGGCGGATGCAATGTCCTACTCCACCAATGTGACCTTTGCCATGTTGCGTGCTGCGCGTCTGGATGGTCGGATTGCCTTTTTGGACCCGCCGCTTTTGGAAACAACACGTGGCGTGGTGGTGCACCAGAGCCGGCCGGAGCTTCTGGAGCGGATCAATGCGGTGCTGCCCCAACTTGAGGCCAAGGGCAGCCTGCAGGCGCTGCGCGAGAAATACCTGCTGGCTATTCCGGCGCCTGTGCCGGACACGCTGACCGTGGGGGTACATCATGTGCCGCCTTTTGTGTCGATCTCTGAGGATGGCACGCCGGGCGGGTTCGGGGTCGAAATTCTTGAGAGCCTCGCGGAACGGGCCGGGCTCAAACTGCGCTATCAGCGTATTACCGACGCCGAATTTGGCCGCGGCCCGCGACAGGGTGGGGTGGATGTTATGCCGATGATGGCCTCGAACCCGACCCGTCGCGCGCGAATGGATTTTACCTTTCCCGTGCATCGGGTGCCGTTTTCAATCTTCACCCTGCATGAGGCGGCGATTGCGCCGCAGGGTCTGGATGATCTGATCGGGCTCAGGGTCGGGGTCGAGGATGGCAAGAACGCCGCCCAGTTGGCGGAGGTGCATGGCGGTCTGACGCTTTCGTATCACGAGGGCAAGGACGGCATCATGAACGCGCTGCTGCAAGGGCAGGTGGATGCCGTGTTGGCGCCCAACTCTGCCTTCACATCGCATCTTGAGCGAAACCACCTGCGCGACAAGGTCCTCATCAGCCGGGAGCCCTTTTATACATCCGAGTCCGGGCCTGCATTGCGATTGGGGCTGGGGGAGGTCCGGGAGGCGCTGAACGCGGTGATCCCGGCCTATCTGATCTCGGAGGATTATGAGCGGCTGCAGCAGGAGTGGTTTGGCACTCCCACCTTCTGGACGTCTGCCCGGCTGCGCATGCTGCTGGCGCTTGGGCTTGCGTTCCTTCTGTTCGCGCTTGGCTTTGGCATCTGGCAAAAGATGCAGCGCTCGCGCGCGCAGGAACGTCAGGCCCGCCTGTTGCAGCAATCGCGCCAGCTTGAGGTCCTGGTGGACGAACTCGAGCGCTCGAACCGGGAACTCGACAGTTTTGCCGATATTGCCTCTCACGATCTCAAGGAACCGCTGCGCGGCATCCAGTGGCAGGTTCAGGCGCTGCAGGAGCGCGCGGCAGAGGCGCTGCCGGAGGAAATCTGCCGTATCGAGCAGCTCTGCGCACAGATGGAGACCACGATTTCGGATCTGTTGGCCTCTGCTCAGCATCGCGGCAAGGGCAGTGACATCGCCGACATCGAAACCGGTGACGTGGTCGATGAGATCCGCACCGAGCTTGCAGAGCTTCTGACAGAGACCAAGGGGGAGCTCCGCGTGGAGACGCCCTTGCCGCGCGTGCATGCCAGCCGAGCCAAAGCCAAGGTCGTGTTTCAGAACCTTATCGCCAATGGTCTGATCTACAATCGGTCCGACACTCCGGTTGTGCGCGTCGGCTATCTGAGCGAGGACACCCCCGACGACAGCGGGCTCTTGCATGTGTTTTATGTGCGCGACAACGGCATCGGCATCGCGACCGAGGATCAGGGGCAGATTTTCCAGCCGGGCGTGCGGGGCAAACACTCTGGCATGCGACGCTTGCCCGGCACCGGGGGAAATGGTCTAGGCCTTTCCTTTGCCAAAGAAATCGTGGAAAGTTACGGCCAGTTGATCGCATTTGAAACCACCCCCGGAGAGGGGACTACCTTTTACTTTTCGCTGCCCAATGCGAAAGGTGAAGAGGCGATTTCTGTGACGGGCGAGGCGAGATTGGCGGACGCAAAATGACCAAGGTTCTGATTGTCGATGACAGCCCGGAGGACACCGAGATGCTGCGCAGGTTCTGCAGCGAGCTGCCCTCCTGCGTGATCGAGACCGCTGCCAGCGGTAGCGAGGGCGTGGCGCGGTTTGAAAAATGGCACGCAGATTGCGTACTGCTGGACTATCACCTCGCCGATAACAATGGTCTTTCGGTACTGGCGGATCTCAAGGCGCGCGATCCCTTTGTACCGGTGATCGTTCTGTCGGGACGCGGCAGCGAAGAGCTGGCTGCGGCCACGATGAAAGCTGGCGCCACGCGCTATCTGACCAAGCGCGGGCTGTCGCTTGATATGCTGCGCACCGCCATCGAGGCCTCGATCCGATGGATGCAGCACGCAGCCTTATCGCAGCGCAAATAGGTGCTGCTGGCCAGCCCTCGCTGCACCCGAGGCGCCGGGGTGTGGCTCCGTTTCCCAAAACCGATTGCCGTGGTTGACGCCAGCCCAGCGGGGGCGCCCGCGCTGGGTTTGCGTGTGTGTCGGACGCCCCGCTGCGGGCGCGATGCCTTTTGTGCTGAGGTGCGGCGAAGGGCTTGATTCGATGCCTGCCCGCCCTCCACACCGAGCCATGCACAGAGCGACTACCTGAGTCTTTGAAAAATCAAACGTCAGGGGTTGAAGTCGACCAGGTAAATTCCTTGCCGGATCAGCCCATTGGCGAAAAAGTGCCTTTGTTACAGCGCTCCCCCTTATGTGAACTGACCCGTTCAGTTGCCCTCGCTTTCAAGACCTTTTCCCAAAAAACTTAGGTGTTAGCTCCGTTGTCAGCCGGGTCCGGGGATGGAGGACGTCCGGCTGGCTAAAAAACCAGGAGACTCAGATGATGAGCACCAAAACCCTTGCGGTGGGCTCCAGCGCCCTTGCGCTGTCCGCCCTTCTTGCCGCCCCCGCCGTTGCGGGCCCCACCTATACCTCGGACAATGGTGGGTCCTTCCGTTGGTACGGTCAGCTCAACCTGGCCTATCAGGGCTATGACGACGGTCAGGAAGACTATAACCGACTCGTTGATAACGGAAATTCCGGATCGCGCGTTGGCTTCTGGCTGGAGCAGCCCTTTGGCGAGAACACCCTGAAATTCCGCTTTGAGACCTCCTTGTCGTTGCGCGGCTCGGATGGTGTGAACCAGAACGACCAAGGCGACATCACTGATTGGACCCGCAGCGATCTGCGTCATGTTGATCTGCAGTGGCACACCCCGCGCTACGGCACCTTCTCGCTGGGTCAGGGCTCCATGGCGGCAGATGGCGCCACCGGCATTGATCTCTCTGGCACCGGCGTTGTGGCTGGCTCTGCAGTCGCGGATGCTGCGGGGGGATATTTCCTGCGTGACACCGCAGGCAACCTCACCGGGATCGAAATCGGCGATGTTTTCTCGACCTTTGACGGCTCGCGTCGGGGCCGTATCCGCTATGACTCGCCGGAATTCTCGGGCTTTACCGTCTCTGCCTCTTATGGTGAGGACATCCTGACCCGGGACGCTGACACCCAGCAGTACGACATTGCCCTGAATTACCTGAACGAAGACCTCGGTGATTTCACTGTGGCCGGTGCACTGGCCGTCAGCTGGACCGAAAAGGGCGGCTCTGAGGACACCCGTGACACCATCGCTTCGGCGGCGGTTCTGCACGAACCCACGGGCCTCTCGCTGAGCGCGGCCACTGGCGACCGGGATACCGGTGGCGACTACGGCTATGTCAAGCTGGGCTACACCGCGAACCTGATCTCCGTTGGCGCCACCGCCTTCTCTGTCGACTACTATGACGGCTCGGATCTGGTTTCCACCAACGACAGCGCCGAGTCCTTTGGCATCGCGGCGGTCCAGAACTTCGACCAGCAGAACCTCGAGGCCTATATCGCGTATCGCGAATATTCCTACGATGATGCCTCCGCCACCAACTACCAGGACGGCTCTGCCATCCTTGCGGGCGCGCGCTGGAAGTTCTAAGCCACGTCTCAAGACAAATGCGGCGGCTGCGAGGGGTTTTTACCTCGTGACTCACTTGCCTTCGCCGCATGTCGTCATGCTGCGCCCTCCGGTCCCTGGCCGGAGGGCGTTCGCGCTCTCTTGGGGAGAATTGCGGCCTCGACCCCCGAAAACAGGGTGAAAAAGCCCCATTGAGGCGCTTGCCGGGGCGGATCAAGGCGGATGCCTCTTGCACCGCGACGCGCAGGCCAATAGAAGGCCACAAATTGTCTGGGGGCGGAGCCTGCGCGCGCGCCCCGAATCTCTATGGGGAATATGATGCAGGTCACCGAAACTCTGAACGAAGGTCTGAAGCGCGGCTACGCGATCACCATTCCGGCAACCGAGTTGGAAGAAAAGGTCAACGCGAAACTGGCCGAAGCGCAGCCCGAGATCGAGATGAAGGGCTTCCGCAAGGGCAAGGTGCCGATGCCGCTTCTGAAGAAGCAGTTCGGCGCGCGCCTGATGGGCGAAGTCATGCAGGAAGCTGTCGATGGTGCGATGAACAAGCACTTTGAAGAATCCGGCGACCGTCCGGCGCTCCAGCCCGACGTCAAAATGACCAACGAAGACTGGAAAGAGGGCGACGACGTCAACGTCGAGATGTCCTATGAAGCGCTGCCCGCGATCCCCGAGGTCGACGTATCCGGCGTGGAACTGGAAAAGCTCGTTGTCAAAGCCGAAGACGCAGCCGTGACCGAGGCGCTCGAAAACCTGGCGTCCTCCGCTCAGGAATTTGAAGCCCGCGAAGAAGGTGCTGCATCCGAGGATGGCGATCAGGTTGTGATCGACTTCGTCGGCAAAGTGGACGGCGAAGCGTTCGACGGCGGCTCTGCCGAAGATTACCCGCTGACGCTGGGCTCCAACTCCTTCATCCCCGGCTTCGAAGAGCAGCTGGTTGGCGTGAAGGCAGGCGACGCAAAAGACGTTACCGTGACCTTCCCCGAAGAATACGGCGCCGAGCACCTTGCTGGCAAAGAAGCCGTGTTCTCCTGCACCGTCAAAGAAGTCAAAGCCCCCAAAGCGGCCGAGATCAACGACGAGCTGGCGAAGAAATTCGGTGCCGAGGATCTCGATCAGCTCAAAGGTCAGATCTCCGAGCGTCTCGAAGCAGAATACGCCGGTGCCGCCCGTCAGGTGATGAAGCGCGCCGCGCTTGACGCCCTGGCCGAGCTGGTCTCCTTCGACCTGCCGCCGAGCCTCGTTGAGGCCGAAGCCAAGCAGATCGCACATCAGCTGTGGCACGAGGAAAACCCGGACGTGCAGGGCCACGATCACCCGGAAATCGAGCCCACCGATGAGCACAACAAACTGGCCGAACGTCGCGTGCGCCTTGGTCTGCTGCTCGCCGAAATGGGTCAGAAAGCCGAAGTCGAAGTGACCGACCAGGAAATGACCCAGGCGATCATGCAGCAGGCACGTCAGTACCCGGGCCAAGAACGTCAGTTCTTTGAGTTCATCCAGCAGAACGCCCAGATGCAGCAGCAGCTGCGTGCGCCGATCTTCGAAGACAAAGTGATCGATCTCGTGTTCGATCAGGCAAAAGTGTCTGAAAAAGAAGTCTCCAAAGAAGACCTGCAGAAAGCCGTTGAGGCACTCGAAGAAGAGTAAGATCTACTCATTTTGTATTTTCGAAAAGGCCGCCGTTCTGGCGGCCTTTTTTTGTTTTTGTGAGCAGCTGCGAAAAATATAGCGCGCGTCAAAGACCGAGCGCACGGCAGAGGCTTGCAACTTGAGAGGGTGACTCAATCAGGCCAGGGTTGCGGAGCCTACGCGACAGCGATGCCCGCGTGCATGCCCGACTGGAGGGAGCTCCAAATTCCCTTGGCAGAAAGGAAAGTTTCCGTTTCTACTCTTGCGTGCTATCGGATTGTGCGCAGCGATCCTGTCTATCGGTCCCGGGCTGGCTTAGGGGGAGAAGCCAAAGATTTTTCCCTCGCGATTGTCTTTGATGCAGACTTCATTTTTGCCCGCGGAAAATTCATTAAGTTTGGAAATTCGAAAGCCTTGGGGTGACTCGTTGCCTCGCCGTGGTCATAGGACGGACAAATGGCAGCACAGACCGCACGCACGCGCGTTGATTTCTACCTCGGAGCCTGTTTGGCCGTGGTCTGTGCTGGCATGGTGGTTCTGAATGTCTGTCGCGCGGATTACATCCTTGCGGGCGCCATTGCCGCTTTGCTGCTGAGTGTTGGCGCTGATCTTCAGGCTGCGTATCGCGGCAGAACGCTGCCGATTCCCATCCCGGCGATCCTGATCGGGCTTGGCGCCGTGATTCTGTTCTCGGTCTGGCGTCTGGGGCCACAGCTTGGGTTCTATGTCTTTCCCACATTGATTGGCGGCTATCTGGCCATGCCCGGACGCGGCGCCCTGTGGTATTCCATCACGCTGATCGCGGGCGTGACCGCAGTTCTTGTGGCGATAGGCGCCGACACCGCGTTGGTGCTGCGGTTGGGGTTTGCCCTGCTGATCTGCGTCGTTTTCCTGAGCTATGCCGCCAAACGCATTGTCGAAGCGCGCGATTCTCTTGAGGACAGCGCCTTTCTGGATCCGCTCACCGGCTGCTTCAATCGCCGCCATCTTGCACGGGTGGCGCAGAGCCAGGACCTGAGCAAAGCCGCCCTTATCTTGTTCGACCTTGATTACTTCAAAAGCGTCAACGACACCTATGGCCACCCCACCGGGGACTTTGTGCTGCGGGCTGTCACCTCGCTTGTGCGCCAGTTCCTTGGCCCGGAGGATCTGTTTTTCCGCATCGGTGGCGAAGAGTTCATGGTGTTGCGCCTGCGTTCGGAGGAGGGCAGTACGCGCGCCCTCGCGGAGAAATGTCGTGCGGCGCTTGATGACTCGCAGATCCTGTCGTCCCGGCGTGTCACGGCCACCTTCAGCTGCGCAGAGTTCGACGGGCGCACCGAGATCGAACCGGTATTGGGGCAAGCCGATGTGGCGCTGCTGCAGGCCAAAAGGGCAGGCCGCAACCGGGTCGTCTGATGGGGAAGCCGGGGGCGGGATCAAGGACGCCGTCCAGTCGGCCAGTCTCCCGGTTGCCCGGTTGCCCTGTCGCCCAGTGGAAAACGCCACCAAAAGAAAAACGCCGCCCAGTCCAATGCTGGGCGGCGCGATGCCGTTTTTCGCTCAGAGCGTGATCTTGAAGCGGGCAAACCCGTCCGGCCCATCCCCTGCAGGTGCGATGGTAACACCGGGGACGCTCTCGGCATAGGCGGCGGCTTTGGGGCCGGTGTCAAACAGAACCGAGGTGTCCGGCAGCGGGGCAAAGCTCCAGTTGCCATCCGCCTTAGGGCTGATGGTGCCCTGTTCGACGATATAGCGCACGATCACATCGCGGTTGGTGTCTGGCCCTTCAAAGACGATGGTATCACCCATCGCACCGGGGAAGCTGCCACCGCCGCTGGCACGGTAGTTATTGGTGGCAATGATGAACTCCTGCGCGGGATCAATGGGGGCTCCGTTGAACTCAAGGTTCACGATCCGGTTGCTATCCGGGTTGATCAGCTCGCCCTTGGGCGCGAACATCGGCGGCTGGCTCAGGTCAATCTGATAGGTCACGCCGTCGATCACATCGAAGTTGTAGCTGGGGAACGACGGGTTGAGCAGCACCTGGTCGGCCTTGCCGGGCTCGATCTGGTTGAACATGCCCGCCGAGCGCTCAAGCCAGTCCTTCACCTGCTGGCCGGTGACTTTCACGGCGCGTACGGTGTTGGGATAGAGGTAGAGATCGGCGACATTCTTGATTGCCACATCCCCCACCGGAACATCGGTGTAATACTCCGGACCACCTCGGCCACCTGCCTTGAAAGGGGCGGCGGCAGAGAGGATCGGCAGAGCCTCATACTCGGTGCCCTTCAGCATCTGAGAGATATACCAGGTCTGTGCAATCGACACGATCTGCACCGAAGGGTCATCTGCCACCAGCGCAAAATAGCTGTGCAGCGGTGCATCAGTCTTGCCCACCGCGCGGCGCACATAAGCAAGCGTGGCGTCGTGATCGGCCTGCACCGCCTCCAGCACGCTCTGATCGCTCTCGACCAGTGCGGTCACGCTGCGATCCTCGTTGCGCTTGGAAATCGGGCGCGCCTCGGAGGCATGGCCCACAACGCGCCAGCCATTGCCATCGCGCTCCAGCATCAGGTCAATGAGCCCCATATGGCTGCCCCAATAGCCGCCCATGACGGCGGGCGTGCCGTGGATCGTGCCTTTGTCGGCGTCAACGCCTGCAAAATCCGCATAGGTCGAGGAGGGGAACACCAGATGGCTGTGACCGGTCATGATGGCGTCAATGCCCTCTACTGCCGCCAGCGGCACCGAGGCATTTTCCATGCCGTCACTGTGATCGGCCGAGCCGATGCCGGAATGCGAGAGCGCGATGATGATATCTGCGCCTTTCTCCTTCATCTCCGGCACATAGGCACGGGCGCATTCGACGATGTCGCGCGCCTGCACGTTGCCTTCAAGATGTTTGCGGTCCCAGTTCATCACCTGCGGCGGCACAAATCCGATGAGGCCGATCTTGATCGGGTGCGCCTTGCCCGCGCCATCGGTGAGTTCGCGCTCCAGAATCACATAGGGCGGCAACAGGGTCTCATCCTCGCGCGGTGAGGCACCGGTTTTCTTGGCGACATTGGCACAAACCACCGGGAACCCGGCGCCCGCAAGGGATTTCATCAAAAAGGAAATCCCGTAGTTGAATTCGTGGTTGCCCAAGGTCGAGGCATCAAAGCCGACGGTGTTCATCGCGGTGATCACCGGGTGCTGGTCGCCTTCTTTCATGCCACGCTCATAGGCGATGTAGTCGCCCATCGGGTTGCCCTGCAGGAAATCCCCATTGTCCACCAAGAGCGAGTTTGTGGCCTCGGCGCGGATGTCGTTGATCAGCGATGCGGTGCGGGCGAGGCCCAGGGTGTCCACGGGTTTGTCGCCATAATAGTCATAGGGAAACACATGGACGTGCAGATCCGTTGTTTCCATCAGGCGCAGGTGAACCTGCCCCGAGGCCGCAGCCACCGAAAACGGATGTAGCGCAATAAGGCCCGCGCTGCCTGCGAGAAAGGATCTACGATTAATCTGCCACGACATTTAACTCTCCTGAAGTCTTGAGATCGTCACGCATGCGTCGAGCGACAGCTGCGCGATTCCACTTATGATAGCGCTATACTGTGACAGTTTGTCATGGGTTTTTGCGCGCGCGTCGTCCTTTGCGCAGGGGGCGCGGCACCTCGCCTTTGGATTGGGCACGACTCTGTGGACGGAGGAGAGGGGCGCGATGCTGAAGTCCGCCAGCGCACAGGGCGACAGCGGACTTCAGGTCCCAATTCCAAAATGTGCCTCTGACATGACTGAGAGAGCCGGGCAGATCTCAGCGTAGCCCGGTCTCTTTGAGCATGCCACGGCGCTTGGCTTCGTAGTAATAGCCGCGCGAATAATGTTTGACTGCGTTGTCTTGACTGCCATCGGAAATCAACCACGCTCCGCGCAGATAGCGCACCGCGTATTTCAGGTTGGTATCCGCATCCAGAAGCTCCTGCGGCTGGCCCCGAAACCCCATGGATCGCGCTGTGGCAGGCAGAATCTGCAACAGACCGTAATAGGGGCGATTGACGGCCCAGGGGCGGTGCGTGCTCTCGCGGATGGCGAGTCGGTGCACGAGGCTGCGCGGCACCTCATAGTAATCGGCCCAATAATTGATCTTTTTCCGCAGCTCCGGCGTTTCATTTGGATAAAGCGGAGGGTTGAAGCTGCGGCTGACATCATTGTCGGTGCGCGCGCATCCCGCCACGGAGTTGAGGAAAAGAGCCGCCAAGGTCAAAATCAGATGACGACGATGCATGGGGATAACTCACGGTTGTTTCGCCCACTCACTCTATCGAGGCGGCTTGGGGCGGCAAACCTGCAATTTTAGACAAGGCGGAGCCTTGCCGACCTTTCGGATTTTGTAGGGGAGGTGCGGGTATTGATGTAGTAAAAACAATAACTTGCTTTCTGATCCGGCGCGCCAGGATGCTGGGGCGGGCAGGGGGGGCAAGCGCCGAAATTCACGCGTGTTTTACTCAATTATCCATCGCAATTGTCATGGATTTTCGAAGATTAGCAAATCATTCAGATGGGTTAAAATTGTAGAGATGGTCGGGGGCCACATTAATCAGTCAGTAAGAGACGCTGTGGCATTCAGAGGATGCATCTGGAGACGGATGGCGCTGACGCCGCGAGGCGGGATGCAGGTTTAGGACGGGACCACTCGCCCCCGTGTAACGGGATAACCTGAATTTAGGACAGCTGTAAAAGCCACTGTCCTGCCACTAGATAAGGTGCTCTATGTCCAGCATTCTGACAAACAACGGCGCAATGGTTGCGCTCCAGACCCTGAAGTCCGTCAACGACGACCTCGGCAAAGTTCAAACCAGCATTTCCACCGGTAAAGAGGTGGGTACAGCGAAAGACAATTCCGCTGTTTGGGCGATCTCCAAGACCATGGAATCCGACATCGCAGGCTTTGAAGCCATTGAGGATGGCCTCTCCGTGGGTGAAGCCACCGTTGCGGTTGCCTCCGCCGGTGCCGAGCAGATCGTTGAAAAACTGACCGAGATGAAAGAGCTGATCGTCTCCGCGCAGTCCGAAAACGTGGACCACGCCAAGATCCAGACAGACATCGACTCCAAAGTGGCACAGGTCGATGCGATCATCTCCGCTGCGCAGTTCAACGGTGCCAACCTGCTGGCGACCGACGTTGACGGCAATGGCGCAACCAGCCTGGGTGTTCTGGCGTCGCTGGACCGTGAGGGTGCCGGTGGCACTGTGACCGCGGTTGAGATCAGCGTAGCGTCGGTTGACTTCGAGGCGGACCTTGATCTGTCTTCCAGCCTGACCTCGATCACCGACTCCACCACCGCGGCCACCGCGCTGGGTGAGATCGAGACCATGATCCAGACTGCAATCACCGGTGCGGCTTCGTTGGGTGCGGATGCTGCACGTCTCGAGGACCAGTCCGAATTTGTGGGCAACCTCGTTGACTCCATGACCCTCGGTGTGTCGACCATGACGGACACCGACATGGAAGAAGCCTCCGCGCGTCTGTCTGCTCTGCAGACCCAGCAGGATCTTGCGACCCAGTCGCTGACCATCGCGAATGAAGCGCCGAGCTCGCTGCTGCAGCTCTTCCGCTAAGACGTATTTCACGCGTTGAATTGGATCGCCGGCCCCTTGGGGTCGGCGATTTTCGTTTTTATCCCAAGTGTTTGGCAGGATTTTATGATGCATTTTCGACGCTTAGAGAGTTGTTTAGATGTCCTAAAATTGTAGTAATGCGCCGCGAGACCATTAAGGTTTTGTAAGGGTCTTTATGGCAATTTGACGGTGCATCTGGAGACAGTTGGCGCTAACGCCGCAAGGCGGGAAGCAGGTTTAGGACGGGACCACTCGCCCCCGTGTAACGGGATAACCTGAATATAGGACAGACATAAGAACAACTGTCCTGCCAAAAAATAAGGTGCTCTATGTCCAGCATTCTGACAAACAACGGCGCAATGGTTGCGCTGCAGACCCTGAAGTCCGTCAACGACGACCTCGGCAAAGCTCAAACCAGCATTTCCACCGGTAAAGAGGTGGGGACAGCGAAAGACAATTCCGCTGTTTGGGCGATCTCCAAGACCATGGAATCCGACATCGCAGGCTTTGAATCGATCGAAGACGGCCTCTCCGTGGGTGAAGCCACCGTTGCGGTTGCCTCCGCCGGTGCCGAGCAGATCGTTGAAAAACTGACCGAGATGAAAGAGCTGATCGTCTCCGCGCAGTCCGAAAACGTCGACCACGCCAAGATCCAGACAGACATCGACTCCAAAGCCGATCAGATTGACGCGATCATCTCCGCTGCGCAGTTCAACGGTGCCAACCTGCTGGCGACCGACGTTGACGGCAATGGCGCGACCAGCCTGGGTGTTCTGGCGTCGCTGGACCGTGAGGGTGCCGGTGGCACTGTGACCGCGGTTGAGATCAGCGTTGCCTCTGCTGACTTTGAGTCCGGTCTGGATGTTGCAGGCATGACGTCGATCACCGACGCCACCACCGCGGCTACCGCTCTGGGTGAGATCGAGACCCTGATCCAAACCGCGATCACCGGTGCCGCGGCTCTGGGTGCGGACGCCTCACGTCTTGAAGACCAGTCCGAGTTTGTGGGCAACCTCGTCGACTCCATGACCAAAGGTGTGTCGACCATGACGGACACCAACATGGAAGAGGCCTCCGCGCGTCTGTCCGCTCTGCAGACCCAGCAAGACCTGGCAACGCAGTCGCTGACCATTGCGAATGAAGCGCCGAGCTCGCTGCTGCAGCTCTTCCGCTAAGACGTATTTCACGCGTTTGAATTGGACCGCCGGCCCTTCGGGTCGGCGGTTTCTTGCGCGTTATAATACTGAAATTAAACAGATTTCAGTCATGCGGCGCGTTAACGCCCGCGTAACTGTTAGGCATATGTTAATCTTTTTCTGTATATCGTTAACAGGCATCCTGCGGGACAATCTGGGGATGGCGCCGGGCCTTTGGTTTGGCAGTGTCCAAAGCGATACGGGGCGATCTTAGAAAACGGGATCTTCACCTGTGGGACGGCATGTCCCTCGCGATGGAACCTTCTCAAATGTCCAGTATATTGACCAATTACGGGGCGATGACGGCCCTGCGCACTCTCAAGGCCATTAACGGCAACCTGAACGACGTGCAGACCTCGATCTCCACCGGCAAGCGGATCGGTGCGGCCAAAGACAATTCTGCGGTCTGGGCCATCTCCAAGACGATGGAGGCCGACATCTCCGGCTTCCGCTCAATCAAGAGCAGCCTCGCGTTGGGCGAGGCAACCGTGGCCGTGGCCTCTGCCGGAGCGGAGCAGATTGTTGAAAAACTTACGGAAATCAAAGAGCTGATTGTTTCGGCGCAGTCCGAGAACGTCGATCATGATACCATTCAGACCGACATCACCTCCAAGGTGGACCAGATCGAGGCGATCATCTCTGCCGCGCAGTTCAACGGTGCAAATCTGCTCTCGACCGATGTGGATGGCAATGGCGCCACCTCACTTGGGGTCCTGGCTTCGCTGGATCGCAGCGGCGCTGGCGGCACCGTCACGTCGAGCGAGATCTCCGTGGCTTCGGTGAATTTCGACTCCTCTCTGGATCTGGCCAGCAACCTCACGGCGATCACGGATTCCACAACCGCGGCCACGGCGCTGACCGAGATCGAGGATTTCTTGCAGGTGGCGATCAACGGCGCGGCATCGCTGGGCTCATCGGCCTCGCGGATCGAGGATCAATCGGATTTTGTGGGGCGTCTGGTGGACGCCATGGAGCAAGGTGTCTCCGCCATGACCGACACGGATATGGAAGAGGCCTCGGCGCGTCTCTCGGCGCTGAAGACCCAGCAGGAACTGGCGATCCAGTCGCTCACCATTGCCAATCAATCCCCAAGGCTGCTGCTCGAGCTGTTCCGCCGCTAGAGGGCGGCGAATGGGCGGCGCACCGCAAGCAAATCTAGTGAGCACAATAGAAAAGTAGTGTCCGCAAATCGTGTTGGTCCTCGTCGCTTTTGGCGTAGGTGGCCAATATTATTCGGCTTTCTGAAAGGAGCCGAAAATGCACCAGCACCAATTTACCCAGTTCCTCAAGCACTTTGATTTACTGGGCACTGCGCAGATTGAAGAAGCGAGGGCTCGGATTAGGATAAAGGAAGCACTCGCTCAAATCGAGGGTTGCGGCGCTCGTGAATGCCCCCAGTGCGGTAGCGGCAAGCGTTAAAAATGGGGCAAGATGCGCACGAATGTGCAGCGCTACCGTTGTGGAAGCTGTAAAAAGACCTTCAGTGGACGCACTGGCACACGGATTGCGCGCATTCATCGGCCAGGGCTGTTCTTCGATGTGTTGAAGGATATGCCGGGGCCACGCCCGCTATCATCCGTTCGCGTGCTGGCAAGATGCCTTGGTCTCAACAAACACACAGTATGGCGCTGGCGTTTGATTGCACTCTCCGCTCTTTCTGGCACATCCGATACGGACTTTTCAGGCATCGTTGAGGCCGACGAAACATACCAGAGGGAATCCCGCAAAGGCAGTCGTGAGTGGATCAGACATCAGCGCGATCCTCTCGACGACTCCAAGCCTCCTAGAATGCGCTGGTATGAATAGGGCAAGAAAGGGGTGCCTATGCTGTGCGGTCTCTCCAAGTGGCAGTTGCCCATTCTCACTGTTGTTGATCGTTACCGTGCCCGCTGCTTTGAGCGCATTCCCAATCGCAATCATTCTACCATCAGGCGAGCACTGTCTCCGATGCTGGCTCCCGATGAGGTTCTCTGCACTGACGCTCATCCCGCCTATAAGGCGCTTTCATAGGCCCAAGGCTTCGAGCACTTTATGGTTCGAAGCAAACCGGATCAAAAGACCATGTCGGCCTCATATCACATCCAGAGCGTCAATCCTCTGCATTCGCGCTTCAAAGATTTTCATCGCCCATTTCGCGGCCCCGTCTCCAAGAAACTCGCGGGCTATATTCAATGGTTCCATGCACGCGCCAGAAGTATTAACCCTTCGGACGCCATGCAACGGGCATTGAGGTGAGGTGCTTTAGGTTTGGAGAACGATTGCTGTGATCTGTCAGGTTCAGCTTGCACGACGGATGAAGCGGATGACGCCAAGAAGGATAAGCCCGATTGGAATCCACAGAAAAACACCCATCAAGTAGAATCCCAGCGACCAAAGCGGGTAGATGTATTCGCCGACGTCCGTTCCTAAGAATAGGCATTCTTCAGGGCCTCTTGCCCATATCCTACAGCCATTGAGCCGGGCAAGTTGAGCGACGAAGAAGCCAATGAGCCAGAGGCCAGCCGGCCAAAGGACAACTAATA
This sequence comes from Ruegeria sp. TM1040, assembly GCF_000014065.1. Taxonomy (NCBI): domain Bacteria; kingdom Pseudomonadati; phylum Pseudomonadota; class Alphaproteobacteria; order Rhodobacterales; family Roseobacteraceae; genus Ruegeria; species Ruegeria sp. TM1040. Next base: position 1,123,379 of record NC_008044.1, read on the forward strand.
GGGCGAGCGATGTGGAAACCCTGTCGTTCTTGTCTTCCATGCCAACTGCGCCCGAAATCTGGTTTGTCGTGTACCAAATTGGCCAGACGCCGCGAAACCACAAGATGCTATAAACAGACCAAACGATTTGAAGACACTACTAAAGAAAAAGGCGGCATCCGAAGATGCCGCCTTTTCTGTTCCCGACAAAGGGCAGCCTCAGCCGCCTTTGCCATAAGCCAAAGCTTACTTGGACTCTTCTTCGTCTGCGGCGGCTGCCGGAGCGTCGCCTTCGTCGTCGGAAGCTGCGCCACCGATGTCGTCGAAGAGTTCGGAGATTTCGAACTCTGCTGCGGCTTCTTCTTCAGCGGCCAGTTCCTGGATGGACTTGCCGGAGGCCTGAAGTTCCGCTTCCTCGGGGGAGCGGGCCACGTTCAGCTCGATGGTCACCATAACCTCGGGGTGCAGGTGCACTTCTGCGATGTGCAGACCCAGGGTTTTGATCGGCTCACGGATGATGACCTGCTTGCGGTCCACCGAGAAGCCTTCTTCGGTTGCAACGTCAGCCGCGTCACGGGTGGTGACGGAGCCGTAGAGGTTGCCGCCATCGGAGGCAGAGCGAATCACGACGAACTGCTGGCCGCCGAGTTTCTCGCCTAGAGCTTCTGCTTCTTTTTTGGTCTCCAGGTTGCGCGCTTCGAGCTGCGCTTTCTGGGCTTCAAAAGCTGCGATGTTGGCGTCAGACGCGGTCTGAGCCTTGCCCTGCGGCAGCAGGTAGTTGCGTGCGAAACCGGGCTTTACGTCAACGACGTCGCCCATCTGGCCGAGCTTTGCAACACGTTCAAGAAGGATAACTTGCATGGATCAGGTCTCCTTACTTCACGGCATAGGGCAGCAGGGCGAGGAAGCGGGCGCGTTTGATGGCACGGGCCAGTTCACGCTGCTTCTTTGCCGAAACGGCGGTGATACGGGACGGCACGATCTTGCCACGCTCAGAGATGTAGCGCTGCAGGAGACGCGTGTCTTTGTAGTCGATTTTGGGTGCGTTCTCACCAGAGAACGGGCACACTTTCCGGCGACGGAAAAATGGTTTGGCTGCCATGGTTTAGCGTCCTTTTTCTCAAGCGTTAGATCAGCGGCGCTCGCGACGGTTGTCGCGTTCGTCACGTTTCTGCATCTGGACCGAGGGGCCTTCGGCGTGCTCTTCGACCTTGATGGTCAGAACGCGCATCACGTCATCATGCAGACGCATCAGGCGCTCCATTTCCTGAACGGCCGACGACGGGGCGTCGGAGCGCAGGAAGGCATAGTGGCCCTTGCGGTTTTTGTTGATCTTGTAGGCCATGGTTTTCACGCCCCAGTACTCCTGGTCGACCAGCTTACCGCCGTTGTCGGACAGAACAGCACCGAAGTGTTCGATGAGGCCTTCAGCTTGCGAGTTGGACAGGTCCTGACGCGCAATCATGACATGCTCGTAGAGTGGCATGCGAACTCCTGTTTGTGTCTGGGCGCATTTCATAGGAGGGGCATATTTGCCTTCCGCTGCCCCACCACGAGAGTCTGCGCGGATCAAAAGATACGGAAGGAGGCCTTCCCTTAGACGGCTTTGCCCCAAAGCGCAAGCGGCCATACTGCCCCGTCACATGACCGCCTGTCGCGATGCCATTTGTGCAGCCTGTCGTCGATCGCAAACCGCGGGCCAACCGGGCAGGGGGCGGCGTGACGAGGCCGTCCCAAAGGCGGCGCAGAGTGAGGCGGCGCAGGGTGAGGTGCGGATTTTTCCCAATGACGGCCACACTGCTGCCCCAATCCGACGCAATCAAATAGGTTAACAACTCGTTAACGGCGCCCGGCGGCGCGGTGGAGCAGGAAGGATTAAAGCCATGGCCATGATCGATCAGAACGTCATCGACTTCACCCGTGTTGCTCCGATTGACCATGTGCCGGGGTTTCGCACCGATGCGCCGTCGCAAGTCACCCTTCGTCCCGGCGGATCCGTGTCTGCCCTGCTGCTGCGTCTGCTCGGCGGTGGCATGGTGCTGGCCTCGACCGGACTCTGGCTGATGCCCGAGTCCGGTGCGGATCCGCAGATGGCGCTCATTCGGATCGGGGTCTCGGTGTTCCTGCTGTTTGCTGGGCTCTGCCTCTTGCTGCAGCGGGACGTGAAACTGCCCCCGGAGTTTCATTTCGACGCCCAACGCAACGAGCTGCGGATCGAGGAAATGCGCAGCGATGGTCGCCCGGTGGTGCTGATGCGGCGCAGCTATGCCTCGCTCGGTGCGGCGCGGTTTGATGGCAAGGTGTTGCAGATCCTCGAAACCGATGGCCGCCTTCTGGCGGAGCTGCCGCTCGAAGGCCGCGCCACCCGCAAGCTCCTCTTGGCGCAACTGAGGCCGCATCTGCGCATCGTGAGTTGACCGCGCCAGCACGGCGCCGCTGATCCCGCCCGCGCGGGGCGTGGCCCGGGCCCGTCAAGACCCCACATTTCATGACATTCCCGTGAGGCCCGCCCGATCCGACAGGATTTGGCGGGTCAATTGTGCAGCGCCGTTTTATACCAATCGCATCCGGCGCACAGCCGGGTGTTCATTTCCCAACATCACATGTTGGGTTTTGCGGACTAGCTGAAGCCAACCGCATCGCCGACATTAGACCCATCAAACACACACACTCTGGAGCCCAGACACATGAAAAAGATCCTCCTTGCTGCTGCGCTGATCGGCACCACTGCGACCACTGCTTTTGCAGCCCCCGAGAAGTACACGCTGGATGCGAGCCACAGCCAGATCCTGTTCAACTACAACCACCTTGGTTACTCGACCACTTGGGGCATGTTCTCCGGCTTTGAAGGCGAGATCATGTTCGATCAGGAAGATCCGGCGAACTCCTCCGTGTCCGTGTCCATGCCCGTGAAATCCATGTTCACCGGCTGGGAAGGTCGTTTCAACCACTTCATGTCCGATGACTTCTTTGGCGCGACCGACGACGAGATGGTGTCCTTCACCTCCACCGCGATCGAAGTGACCGGCGAGGACACCGCCAAGATCACCGGCGATCTGACCCTCAACGGTGTGACCAAATCCGTGGTGCTGGATGCCAAGCTCAACAAAGTCGGCGAGCACCCGATGGCAAAGAAACCCTGGGCGGGCTTTGACGCCACCACCACTCTGGTACGCTCTGAGTACGAGCTGGGCCAGTTCGCGCCCTTCGTCAGCGACGAGGTCGAAGTGCAGATCTCTGTCGAGGCGATGAAGGCCGAGTAACGGCGACCCCACTCACGGCGCCAATCGACCACTGGTCCCTCGGGGCCGGTGGTTTTTTGTTGCCGTGCTGCGCCTGCTGATCCCGCATGGGCAGCTCTGCGCGAACTTCAAGACGTTTGCTAAACTCTTAGACAGATCGGCCGCTCCCACCTCTGCGGTGTTAAGGCCTCGTTAGTGAGCCTGCCGGATCATAATGGCACTTGGATATACATGCTGCCCGATCAGGAGCCTTACGATGTTAAAAGCCACCAGTTTTGTTGCCGCGCTCTCGCTGGCTCTGTTCCAGAGCCCGTCTCATGCCAGCGCGGATGAGATCACGATCCTCGCCGGAGATCTGCCGCCCATGTTCAACGAGGACGGCAGCGGGCGTGAGGCCGAGGTGATCTCTACCGTGATGGAGCGATGCGGGCATACGGTGACGTTTGAAATCCAGCCCTTCACCCGCCACTGGAAGACCTATTCCAATGGAACCGCTGACGCCGTGGCCACCGTCCCCGTTGGCATGCCGCTCGGCGGCACCCAGAGCGATGTGTATGTGCAGTATCAAAACGGCGTGTCGTTCCTCAGCGAGGCGGGTGAGAGCTATGGCGATCTTGCCGCGCTTGCGGGCCATTCCGTGATCGCCTTTATGGGGGCGTCCGACATTCTGCCGGGTCTGAAGGACGCGGTCCCGAGCTTCAAGAGCTACAAGGAAATCGCGGATCAGATCGGCCAGAGCCGGATGATCTTTGGCAAACGCGTCGATGCGGTTGTGGGCGATGGTATGATCTTTGCCGAATATAACCGCCAGCTGCGCGAGCAATCCGGCGATCTCATGTTCGACCCCAATCAAAGCGTGACCTTCCAGGCGATCTTTGCACCGTCGGATTATGCGATGAACTTCCGGGATGCGGCGCTCGCAGAGGATTTCAACCGCTGCTATGCCGAGGCCAAGGCGGATGGCTCGATCGATGCGATCAACAAAGCCTGGGCGGAGCGCTATCGCGACACGCTCGGCACCCAGTACCTCGGTCATTGATCGTGCGGGTGCGCGGTCTCTGATTGCGACGATTGCAACAAAGACCATGACATGAAAACAGGCCGCCGCGCGTCCCATTTATGGGAGCGCGGCGGTTTTTGCTTGGAGCGGCATTTACGCGCCAGCGTTTGATCTGGGGTGTGCGTCTCAGGGCGCGCGTGTCGCGACCAGATCCACCGTGATGTCGACGCCAAAGGCCAGGGTGCCCTCGTCTTGCGTGCCGGTCCCGATGTTGAAATCGAGACGGTTAACCTCCGTTCGCCCGCTCATGGTGGCCGTATCCCCGTCAAGATCGAGCGTGAAGGGCAGGGTGGTCGCCACCGTCTGATCGCGAATGGTGAGCGTGCCTTTTGCCTCGTACTGCGCGCCCTCGATCTGGATGATCTCGGCCTCAAACGTCGCCTGCGGATAGGTCTCGGCGTCAAAGTAGTCCGACCCCATGGCCTGATCGGTCACAGACCCGAGCGTGAGCGATGGGATGGCAATGGCGACCTCGACACGACCGGCCGGGCCGGGGCTGGCGGGTTCTTCAAAGTCGATCTTGGCGCGCCAGTCGGAGAATGTACCCGTGATGGCGCTGCCCATCTGGACCACTTCGATCGCCAGCGTTCCGTTTTCGACAGTCCAGCCCGAGCCTTCAACCGGTGCAGCTGCCACCGGTGCCACGGTGCCTTTGGCGCTCTGGGTGTTTAGAAAGAGCATTGTGCTGCCACCGATCACCGCGCCCCAGACCACGAGCGCTGTCAGCAGCGGCAAGGCAGAATGGTGTTGTGCGGGCGGCTCGGGCAGAGCGCGACGGCCCGGCAGCATGCGCACCAACGTGCTGTCTTTATCGATCACATGATGTTTGAGCGCGCCACCCACATGCGCCAGGATCGACGCGCCAAGCAACAGCATCGCGTAGAAATGCACCGAAGAAGACAGTTTGGAGACAAACTCGGATTTGGGCACCAGCGGCAGGTTTTGCCCAAAGGGCCACCAGATGGGCGCAAACCCATCGGTCGCGGCGTGATGAATCCAGCCCGAAAGCGGCACAATCACCATCGCACCATAGAGCACCCAATGGGCCGTCTCTGCCGCCCAGGCCTCCAGCTTGCGATCCGGGTGCAACAGGCCCGGCTTTTCCTGGGTGATGGCCCAGAGGATGCGGAGGAGCGCGGTAAAGAACACCGCAACGCCAATGGTTTTATGAAGCGAAAACAAGAGCGTAGCGCGATCAATCGTCGCTTGGGAGCCGTCAAACGCGCTGCTCTGGATATGCTCTGCCAATTCGGTCGCAAAATATCCAAGCGGAAAGGCGGTCAGGATCAGGAGGGCGGTGAGCCAGTGAAAGCTCTTGGTGATGGAGCCGTAGCTCTGCGGGGTGTTTTGGCGCGACATGGAACATCTGTCCTTGATGAGAGGAAACCTGGGATGAGAGGACTCCGGACGCGGGGCCGGGTGTTATAGCCAAGGTAATGACACTGGGCCTGCACGCAAGGGTGCGCGCTCTTCACTGGCGCACAGAAGGCCTGCGTGTCGGCGCGAGGTGTGCGCTCTGGAACTCTCGCACTCGTGAAATGCTTGTGTGCCTTCCCTTGGGTCGCTAAACCAGCCCGAAAGACAGTTTTAGGAATGAGGACAGCCATGTCGATCGCTTTTGTTTTCCCCGGCCAGGGGGCTCAGACCATCGGAATGGGCAAAGCGCTGGCGGAGGCTTATCCGGCCGCCAAAGCCGTGTTCAACGAGGTGGACGAGGCCCTCGGAGAGAGCCTGAGCCACCTGATCTGGGAGGGCGACATCGAGACCTTGACCCTGACGCAGAACGCTCAGCCGGCGTTGATGGCGACCTCCATGGCGGCAATGCGCGCGCTGGAGGCAGAGGGCGTCAGCATCGACAAGGCCGCCTTTGTGGCCGGGCACTCCTTGGGGGAATATTCCGCGCTGGCGGCAGCCGGTGCGCTCTCGATCGCCGACACCGCTCGCCTGCTGCGCACTCGAGGGCAGGCGATGCAAAGCGCCGTGCCGGTGGGTGTCGGTGCGATGGCCGCGCTTCTCGGGCTTGATTTTGAAACCGTAAAAGCCGTGGCCGCCGAGGCCGCAGCCGAGGGCGAGGTGGTGCAGGCCGCAAATGACAATGACCCGACGCAGGTGGTGGTCTCCGGCCACAAGGCCGCGGTAGAGCGCGCCGCCGAGATCGCCAAGGAAAAAGGCGCCAAACGCGCGGTGATGCTGCCGGTCTCCGCCCCCTTCCACTGTGCCCTGATGCAGCCCGCCGCCGATGTGATGGCCGAGGCACTTGCAGGCGTGGAAATCAAGGCGCCTGCGGTGCCGCTGATCGCCAATGTGCGCGCCGATGCGGTCACCGACCCCGACACCATCCGCGCCCTTTTGGTGGAGCAGGTCACAGGGTCGGTGCGCTGGCGCGAGAGCGTCGCGGCGATGGCGGCCAAGGGCGTCACAGAGTTCTGGGAGATCGGCGCGGGCAAGGCGCTTTCGGGTATGATCCGCAAGATCGACCGTTCCCTGGTCTCAAAACAGGTCGGCACCGACGCTGACGTCAAAGCCGTGACCGGCGCATAATCCATAAGGAAGAGACAAAGATGTTTGATCTGACAGGTAAGAACGCGCTGATCACAGGCGCATCCGGTGGCATCGGTGGCGACATTGCGCGCGCGCTCCACGCAGCGGGGGCGACTGTTGCGCTCTCCGGCACCCGGCCAGACCCGCTGCACGCCTTGGCCGAGGAGCTTGGCGAGCGGGCTCATGTTGTGACCTGCAACCTCTCCGACGCCGAGGCCGTCGAGGCGCTGCCGAAACAGGCCGCAGAGGCGATGGGCTCTGTTGACATCCTGGTCAACAACGCCGGGATCACCAAGGACAACCTCTTTATGCGGATGAAGGATGAAGAGTGGCAGAGCGTTCTCGATGTGAACCTCACCTCCACCATGCGCCTGTGCCGCGGTGTGCTGCGCGGCATGATGAAGGCACGCTGGGGCCGGATCGTGAATATCTCCTCCGTTGTGGGCGCCACCGGCAACCCCGGTCAGGGCAACTATGCGGCCTCCAAGGCGGGCATGGTCGGCATGTCCAAGTCGCTGGCCTATGAGGTTGCAAACCGTGGCATCACCGTGAACGCCGTGGCGCCGGGCTTCATCGCGACCGCCATGACCGACAAACTCAACGACACCCAGAAAGAGGCGATCCTCAGCCAGATCCCCGCAGGCCGTATGGGGGATTCGAAAGAAATCGCCGCCGCAGTGCTTTATCTGGCGTCGCAAGAAGCCGCCTATGTCACCGGCACCACGCTGCATGTGAATGGCGGCATGGCGATGCTCTAAGCGCCACACCCGCTCAAAGAACCAAGCCGCGCCTTTATCGAGGTGCGGCTTTTTTATGTGTTTCAACGGCTTGCATGACCTAACGGCAGTCTGTTCAGACCCATCGGTGGCAGTGCCCGGAGCAGTGCCATGACGCCATCGCGCGGGTTCGGGGCGGGCGCGATGGCGGCAGCCGCAAAGGTGGGTAAGATATTGGAAATCATTTGCGTCGGCTTGCGTCTGTGCTATAGGCCCCCCATCTTGCGTGTTGGCAGGCGTCTCGTCTGGCCATCTCGCTTCCGTTTCCAAAACGGGACCCCCACCGCCCGCTTGGGCAAAAACCAACCTTCCCGAGTGGGCAAGGGCAGAACCGGGCGCAAGCCCAGTAAAGAACGAGGAATAGACATGAGCGACGTCGCAGATCGCGTGAAAAAGATCGTTGTAGAGCACCTGGGTGTTGAAGAAGACAAGGTGACCGAGAGCGCCTCCTTCATCGACGACCTTGGCGCAGACAGCCTCGACACAGTTGAGCTGGTTATGGCGTTCGAAGAAGAGTTCGGCATCGAGATCCCGGACGACGCGGCCGAGACCATCCAGACCTTCGGCGACGCAGTGAAGTTCATCTCCGAAGCGTCCTGATCGGACTTAGTAAGAGACCTCACGATTTCGTGATTGAAGAGGTGGCGCTTTCCTGAAGGGAAGCGCCGCTTTCTGTTTGTCTGCCCGCTTGTGTTAACCATTCACCTGCCGGCAGCGGGTCGAATTTTGCTGACTTCGTGCTACACTGATAATCATTATGAAATTGATCGGAGAGAACAGCGCATGATGATTTATCCCACGATGGAACTTTTGGACGGGCGGTGTGTGACGCTGGACAAAGGCAATCTGGATGCGCCGATGATCTGGCATGTGGACCCGGTTGAAACCGCCAAGGGCTTTGCCGAGGCGGGCGCCGAGTGGATGCATCTGACCGATTTCAATGCGCTTCAGGGCGACAGCAGCAATCAGGACCTTGTGGAGGAGCTCATTCGCACGGCGGGTCTGCCCATCCAGCTCGGCGGCGGCATCCGCTCGCGCGAGCAGGCCGAGTTCTGGATCGAAAAAGGCGTGGGGCGCGTGGTGATCGGCACCATGGCGGCTTATGATCCTGCTGCGGTGGCTGAGCTGGCCAAATACTATCCCGATCAGGTGGTCCTCGCGGTGGATGTGTGGCAGGGGCAGGTGATGACCGAAGGCTGGCGTAAATCCGGGGCCTGGACCCCCGAGGCTTTTGTCAAAGCCTTTGGCAACGCCCCATTTGCGGGCATTCTGGTGACCGACATCGATAGTGACATGAGCGATCTGGACGCCCAGCTTGGCTTGATCTCAGGCCTTGCGGAGCAGGCGCATTCTCCGGTGATCGCAAGCGGCGTGGTGCGCAGCAAGGACGATATTTCGAGGCTGAAATATCTGCCCAATATTTCTGGCGCTCTGGTGGGCCGGGCACTCTTCAACAAAACCATCACCCTCGAAGAGGCGATGGAGACGGCGCAGCCCAACCCCGAACCCGTGGCAGAGTTCCTCTGATCACTCGGGGGCTCTGGTCCCCACTCCGAGCGGCCCGCGTTGAACCTGTGCTGACACCGAATGCGGTCTTGGCCAATCTTAGCGCGACGCGCCGGTTCAAGGCCGCTGACGGTGTATAAGTCAGACCTTGGGTGCAGGGGGCTCTGCTCTCCTTTGCCCCAAACCCGGCGTCCCCCAGTCTCTCTCGAGGGGGGCATCATAGGGTCTGCGGCCAAACGCTCCGCCTGCGGACGCCTGCGAACGTGCCCCTCGGAACTGCAGCCCTGAGAGCCGCGCCACGAAAATTTTCAAAGGGTCTGAAACGTCACAGGCCGCAGGCAAATTATTCGCCTACGGCCTGTTTTCTTGAGAGGGCGCCATCTGCGACCCCTGGAATGTTGCTTCGTCCAAGGACCAGTTTCCTTGATCACGCTTACCAAACCCTTACGTCCTGTGGAAAGTTCGGCGAGATTTGACGCAAATATGCCGGAACGCCCCGCGCGGCTTCCTGCACTTGCGCCCTTTGGTCATTCCAAGCTATTTGGGTGGGCAAATCGCCTGAAGCGCTAAGGAGAGCAAGGAATGCGTCGAGTAGTAGTTACCGGTCTGGGCCTGGTGACCCCCCTGGCATCTGGGGTTGAGGAAACTTGGGCACGTCTTCTGGATGGCCAGTCCGGCGCGGGCCCCATCACTCTGTTTGATGCAGAGGCCAGCGGTGTTGCAACAACCTATGCCTGTGAAGTGCCCCGTGGCGACGGCAGCAATGGCACCTTCAATCCTGACGATTGGGTTGTGAAAAAAGATCAAAAGAAGATCGACGATTTCATCCTCTACGGGATCGCCGCCGCTGAAATGGCCGTGAAGGACGCAGGCTGGACCCCCGAAGCCGAAGAGGACCGTCTGCGCACCGGCGTGATGATCGGCTCCGGTATCGGTGGTCTGAGCTCGATTGCAGATACAGCCGTCATGATTAAGGAAAAGGGCCCGCGTCGCGTGTCTCCGTTCTTTATTCCCGGCGCGCTGATCAACCTCATCTCCGGTCAGGTCTCCATCCGTCATGGCTTCAAAGGTCCAAACCACTCGGTTGTGACCGCGTGTTCCACGGGCGCTCATGCGATTGGCGATGCGTCGCGTCTCATTAAATCCGGCGATGCGGATGTGATGATCGCGGGCGGGGCCGAGGCGGCAATCTGCGAGATCGGCATTGCGGGATTTAACGCGTGCAAGGCGCTTTCGACGAAATATGCCGAGGATCCCACCAAAGCCTCGCGTCCCTATGATGCGGACCGTGACGGCTTCGTGATGGGCGAGGGCGCGGGCATCGTGGTGCTCGAGGAATACGAACACGCCAAGGCGCGCGGCGCCAAGATCTACGGCGAGGTTCTGGGCTATGGTCTGTCGGGCGATGCCTATCACATCACCGCCCCCTCCGAGGATGGCGAAGGCGGCGAACGCTCCATGCGCGCTGCACTGGCCAATGCGGGGCTGAGCGCGGCAGATGTCGACTATATCAACGCGCATGGCACCTCCACCATGGCCGACACCATCGAGCTTGGTGCCGTGGAGCGTCTGTTGGGCGATCACGCCAAGAATGCGACGATGTCCTCGACCAAATCCGCAACCGGGCACCTTTTGGGCGCGGCGGGTGCGATCGAGGCGATCTTCTCCATTCTGGCGATCCGCGATCAGGTGGCCCCGCCCACCATCAACCTCGACACCCCTGCCGTGGAAACGCCGGTTGATCTGGCCCCCAATGCCAAGCGCGAACGCAAGATCGACGTGGCGCTGTCCAACTCCTTCGGCTTTGGCGGCACCAATGCTTCGGTGGTCTTCGGGAAAGTGAGCGACTGATATGTGGCGCAGTCTGGCCTCGAACATGCTGACGATCCTGATCGTCGGCCTGTTTCTCTTCGCGGGGGTGATCCTGTGGGGCAAGAATGAATACACCGCCGAGGGCCCCCTGTCCGAAGCGATCTGTTTTCAGGTGCCCTCGGGGACCAATATGGCACGGGTGTCGCGCCGTCTTGAAAGCGACGGCGTGGTCTCGAGCGGCACCATCTTTCGCATCGGGGTGAAATATTCCGACAAGGCGCAGGACCTCAAGGCAGGCAGCTACCTTGTGGAGCCCGGCGCTTCGATGGAAGGGATCGTGGATCAGATCACCCGGGGCGGGGCCTCCACCTGTGGCACCGAGATCGTCTATCGCGTTGGCGTGACCCGCGTGCTGGCCGAGGTGCGCGAGCTGGACCCGGCGACCAACGCCTTTGTGGAACGTGCTGAATTTGTCCCCGGCGTGGATGAGACCCCCGCGGTCTATACCGAGAAAAAATCCGAGGCTGACACGCGCTACCGTATTGCACTGGCAGAAGGCGTGACCAGCTGGCAGGTGGTCGAGTCCCTGAAGGCGATGGACATTCTCGAGGGGGAGCCGGGCCGCCGTCCGCCGGAGGGCAGCCTTGCGCCCGACAGCTACGAGGTCCGCCCCGGAACCTCGCGCGAGGCGGTGCTGGCCGAGATGCAGGCGCGGCAAGACAGGCGGATCGCGGACGCCTGGGAAGCCCGTAGCCCCGATGCGGCTGTCAAAACCCCAGAGGAAATGCTGATCCTCGCCTCGATCATCGAGAAGGAAACCGGCGTTGCTGAGGAACGCGGTGTGGTGGCCTCTGTCTTCACCAACCGCCTGCGGCGCGGCATGCGCCTTCAGACCGACCCCACGGTGATCTATGGTGTGACCAAGGGAGAGGGCGTTCTGGGCCGGGGCCTACGGCAGAGCGAGCTGCGCGGCGCAACGCCGTGGAACACGTATGTGATCGAAGGTCTTCCACCAACACCCATCGCCAATCCCGGGCTTGAAAGCCTGGTGGCGGCAGTGAACCCGGATCAGACTGACTATGTGTTCTTTGTGGCCGATGGCACCGGCGGCCATGCTTTTGCCGAAACGCTCGAAGAGCACAATCGCAACGTCGCGAAATGGCGAAAGATCGAAGCCGAGCGCAACAACAACTGACAGTCATGAGGGGGGCGCTGCCCCCCTCGTGCTTTGCTGGGCAAAGCCCTCACCCCCCGGGATATTTCAGGTTAGAAGAAGGGCGGCCATGCGAGGGGCTGCTTCTTCTAACGCCAAATATCCCGGAGCGCGAGGCAGAGCCTCGCATCCCCTGTTGCCACAGGGGCGAACGCCGGATTGACGAGACCTTCAGGCGGCAGGTGTAAAACCTATCACAGCAGCTGGAAAACGTGGGGGCAAGGATCGCAGGACCTGGACGGGCCTTGATCCTCGCCTCCCGTTTCTCCCGTCGGATCGTTCAGAGACGAGGCTGTGCCCCCATGACATCACAGACCCCCGAAGAGCTGATCGAGATCAGTTCGGAGCTTTTGCGCTCGCTCCATGAGAGCCTCCGGCGCGCGCGCCGCGTGAGCGAGGAGTACCTCGCCCAGTATGAGGCCGAGCAGGACATCAATCCCGACACCGCCCAGTTGAAACCGCAGATCGCAAGGCTCGATGGCCTGATCCGTGACATTCAGAAAGTGGAGAAAACCCTTGTCGATCGCAAAGACTCCTCTGGTGCCGCCCGCATGGTGGCCTTCGACCTCTGTGCCGCCCGCGATGAGATCGAGCGCCGCCTGGCTGGCCTGCGCGCCGCGATTCATGACGCAGATCTGGCTGGAGGAGATGGATGATCACACATTGGCCGCGCTGCCCTATATGTTTGATCTCTGGGCGCTCCCGCATCAGTGCCCCCCGCTGGGCGACTGGCGCGCCTGGGTGATCCTTGGCGGGCGCGGGGCGGGGAAGACGCGCGCCGGTGCGGAATGGGTGCGCAGCCAGGTCGAGGGGGCAGGGCCCTTTGGCGTCGGGTCTGCGCGTCGCGTGGCGCTGGTGGGGGAGACCTATGATCAGGTACGCGACGTGATGATCCACGGTGACAGCGGTATCCTTGCCTGTTCGCCACCGGATCGACGCCCGGAGTGGCGTGCGGGCGAACGCCGACTGCTCTGGCCCAACGGGGCAAGCGCGCAGGCGTTCTCGGCCTCTGATCCAGAGGTGCTGCGTGGGCCGCAGTTCGATGCGGCCTGGGTTGACGAGCTGGCCAAGTGGCGCCGCGCACAGGAGGCCTGGGACATGTTGCAGTTTGCCCTGCGGCTTGGGACAGCGCCGCGCGTCTGCGTCACCACCACACCGCGCAATGTACCCCTTCTGAAGGGGCTGCTTCAAAGCCCCTCGACCGTCACCACCCATGCCCCCACCGAGGCCAACAGCGCAAATCTTGCACCAAGTTTCCTCAGTGAAGTGCGGGCGCGCTATGCGGGCTCCCGACTGGCGCGGCAGGAGCTTGATGGTGTCTTGCTTGCGGATGTGGACGGCGCGCTCTGGAGCTCTGACATGCTGGCAGAGATTCAGCGGCGCGACACCCCGCGTCTTGATCGCATCGTGGTGGCCGTCGACCCCTCGGTGAGCGCGCACAAGGGCTCTGATGCCTGCGGGATCATCGTTGCAGGCGCGCAGACACAGGGGCCGATCTCGTCGTGGCGGGCCTATGTGCTGGCCGATCATACGGTTCAGGGGCTTGGCCCCACCGGCTGGGCACGGGCGGCGATTGCGGCGCGCGATGCCTACAAAGCGGACCGCCTGGTGGCAGAGGTCAACCAAGGCGGCGCGCTGGTGGGCACGGTGTTGCGCCAGGTGGATCCCTTGGTGCCTTTCACCCCGGTCCATGCCAGCAAAGGCAAGGCGGCGCGGGCGGAGCCCGTCGCGGCGCTCTATGAGCAGGGGCGCGTGCATCATGCGCCGGGCCTGCAAGAGCTCGAAGAGCAGATGTGCCTGATGACCGCGCAGGGCTATCGCGGGGATGCATCGCCGGATCGTGTGGATGCGCTGGTCTGGGCGCTGCATGCGCTGATTATCGGCCCGGCAGAGCAGCATCGCTGCCCCAAGATCCGCCGGCTCTGATGCTCAGGCAGGGCTGATCCACGGTGGGGGGAGTATACCCTCGCCGAAGGTCCGGACCCGTCTTTTGAAACCTCTGGTGAAACGCCCGCCTCGCGCGGGCGTTTTTCATTTTTATCAGAGGCTAAGCGTGGGGTGTTGCGCCCCCAGCGCGCGCCCTGCTGGCAGGATGTTCAAACCCCTGTGGCAGATTGTTTCCCAACACGACGGGCATGGCCCCGACGCAAAACCGGACCAACAAAGGAGAGCACCATGGTCTTTGACCTGCTGCGACGCAAGACGGGGCGAGTGGATCAGACGGCGGCTGCGGCCCCGTCGCTCAAGGCCAGCGCGGCTGCGCGGGTGCTGCCCATGGGCAATGGCACACGCGCTGCCTGGGGGCCGCGCGATACGGTCTCTTTGACCCGGGCCGGGTTTATGGGCAACCCGGTTGGACATCGCGCGGTGAAGCTCATCGCCGAGGCCGCAGCCGCGCTGCCCCTGGTGCTGCAAAGCACGGAGGCCCGCTACGAGAGCCATCCGCTGCTGGCGCTGCTCTCCCGACCCAACGCCACCCAGGCGCGGGCCGAGATGCTGGAGGCGCTCTATGCCAACCTTTTGTTGTCAGGCAACGCCTATCTGGAAGCGGTCGCGGCAGAGGAGGGCTGGCCCGTCGAGCTGCATGTGCTGCGCCCGGATCGCATGCGGGTGGTGCCGGGGGAAGATGGCTGGCCGGTGGGCTATGACTATGCGGTGGGCGGCAAGACGCATCGCTTTGCCATTGACCCCGCGCGCCCGGCGATCTGCCACCTCAAGAGCTTTCACCCGCTGGATGATCACTACGGGCTCGCGCCGCTCCAGGCGGCTGCCACCGCGGTCGAGGTCCATGGCGCCGCCGCGCGCTGGTCAAAATCCCTGCTGGACAATGCGGCGCAACCCTCCGGCGCGCTGGTCTGGACCGGCTCGGATGGGCTGGGGCAGATGGGCGACGACCAGTTCCGCCGCCTCACCGAAGAGATCGAGGCCAATTTCCAGGGTGCGCGCAATGCCGGGCGGCCCATGGTGCTGGAGGGCGGGCTCGACTGGAAACAGATGGGCTTCAGCCCCTCAGATATGGAGTTTCACCGCACCAAGGACAGCGCTGCGCGCGAGATCGCGCAGGCCTTTGGGGTGCCGCCGATGCTCTTGGGCATTCCGGGCGATGCCACCTATGCCAACTATCAGGAGGCCAACCGGGCGTTTTATCGCCTGACGGTGCTGCCCTTGGCGATGCGGGTGGCGGCGAAACTCTCCGATTGGCTGATGCGCTTTGGCACCGAGGCGGTCGAGCTCAAACCCGATCTTGACCAAGTGCAGGCCCTCAGCAGCGAGCGCGAGGCCCAGTGGCGGCGCATCACTGCGGCTGATTTCCTGAGCGAGGCCGAGAAACGCCAGATGCTTGGGCTGCCCCCACGCACCGCGGAGGTGGCGGATGACTGACTATCCGTTGCCGCCCTTTGACTGCGCCCCAAGCCAGCGCCTGAGCGCCCATGAACGGGTGAGCGAGATCCGCCAGGAGGCGCTGAACCGGCGTCTGGACCGGATGGAGCAGATGATGGAGCGGCTGGAAAAACGGCTCTGGATCACCGTCTACGGCGTTGCTGCCGTGATCCTTGCGCAGGCCTTTCAGGGCTTTCTCTCCGTGCAGATGCCCTGAGTGATTATTTTAGTTTCCAGAGAGGTAGAGCGATATGCTGACAGAGCATGCCCCCGAGCTTGAGACCAAATTCGCCCGTTTTGGTGAGGCGCTGACCCTGACTGAGGGCGAGGTGATCGAAGGCTACGCAAGCCTCTTTGGCGTGGCCGATCAAGGCAAGGATATCGTCACGCGTGGCGCTTATGCGGCCTCGCTGGCGGCGCATCAGGCGCGCGGCAGCAAGGTCAAGATGCTCTGGCAGCATGACCCGAGCCACCCCATCGGTGTCTGGGACGAAATCCTTGAGGACGAGACCGGCCTGCGCGTCAAAGGCCGTATCCTGACAGAAACCCAGAAAGGCGCCGAGGCCGCCGCCCTGGTGCGCGCGGGCGCCATCGAGGGGCTGTCGATCGGCTATCGCACCCTCAAGGCCACCCGCGACAAGGAAGGCCATCGCCGGCTTGAGGACCTCGCCCTCTGGGAGGTGTCTCTGGTGACGTTTCCGATGCTGCCCTCCGCGCGGGTGTCCCGCACGGCCCGCCGCGCGGCAGAGGCCGCGAAATCCGACGCCCCCGAGGCGGGGCTGCGCGCGCTTGCCGAAGCGCTGCGGGCCGCCACCAATCCCTAACCCCCGAAAGAGGATCAGAGATGACAGACCATCCCTTCACGGGCCACGCGCCCGAGGATGCGGCGACCCCGCCGCAGAATGTGGCCACGGAAGTGAAACAGGCTGTTTCGCAATTCGTGCAGCATTTCAAGGGGTTCCAAGACGACGTGACCCAAAAACTCAAACAGACGGAAGAGCGTATGACCATGTTGGATCGTAAAACCCAAACCGCGGCGCGGCCGCATCTCGCAGCGGCCGAGGTCGATGGCGCACCGCATCAAAAGGCGATGCAAGCCTATCTGCGCCAGGGCGACGAGGAGGGCTTTCGCGGCCTCGACCTGGAGGGCAAGGCCATGTCCACGGCGGTGAATTCCGATGGCGGTTTCCTGGTCGATCCGCAGACGGCGGATGTGGTGAGATCGGTGCTGCACTCCACTGCGTCGATCCGTGCGGTGGCCTCGGTGGTCAATGTGGAGGCGACCTCCTTTGACGTGCTGATCGACCATTCCGACGTGGGCGCGGGCTGGGCCACCGAGACCGGCTCGGTTACAGAGACCGGCACGCCGTCCATTGACCGTATCGTGATCCCGCTGCACGAGCTCTCGGCCTTGCCCAAGGCTTCGCAACGGCTGCTGGATGACAGTGCCTTTGACATCGAGGGCTGGCTTGCGGGCCGGATCGCCGACAAATTCGCCCGTGCCGAAGCGCAGAGTTTTATCTCGGGGGATGGCGTGGACAAACCCACCGGCATCCTGACCCACCCCACGGTGGACAATGGCAGCTGGAGCTGGGGGAACATCGGCTATGTGGCCACCGGCAGCGATGGCGGCATAGGCTCGGCAGATGCGATCGTGGATCTGGTCTATGCGCTGGATGCGCGCTACCGCGCTGGGGCGAGCTTTGTGATGAACTCCAAAACGGCGGGTCTTATCCGCAAACTCAAGGACGCCGATGGTCGTTTCCTGTGGTCCGACGGTCTTCAGGCGGGCGAACCTGCGCGGCTGATGGGCTATCCGGTGCTGGTGGCCGAGGATATGCCGGATGTGGCCTCGGATAGTCTCTCGATTGCCTTTGGGGATTTTGCCGCGGGCTACACGATCGCCGAGCGTCCCGATCTGCGCGTTCTGCGCGATCCCTTCTCTGCAAAACCGCATGTGCTGTTTTATGCCTCCAAGCGCGTGGGCGGCGACGTGAGCGATTTTGCCGCGATCAAGCTGATGAAATTCGGGCTGAGCTGAGGCTTCCAGCCCGAATGACGGGGCCGGCAGCCCGGCTCCGTCGGTGGGTGCGCGCCCATATGGGTTTGTCGTCCAGCTGCTCCCCTCCGTCCGAGCGGCAGACCCGGCGCGCACCCGCCCCCTAAGGGAGGCACAGCAGACCCTGTGCGCGGAGCGAGATTTCCAGCGGAGATTGCCGATGATTTTGCACGAACTGACCCCGCTGCCGGACAGCGCCCTACCGCTCGCGGCCTTCAAGGCGCATCTGCGTCTGGGCACGGGATTTGGCGAGGAAACGCTGCAGGACGCGGTGCTTCTGGCCTTCTTGCGCGCCAGCCTTGCGGCCATTGAGGCGCGGATCAACAAGGCGCTGATGCAGCGCGACTATGTGTGGCGCCTCAATGCCTGGCCCCGCGTGGTGGAGCTGCCGGTGGCGCCGGTTTCGAGCGTCACGCAGGTGGCACTGGTGGACCAAACCGGCGCGGAGACCGAAGTGCCCGCGGCGGCCTATGCGCTGGCACCCGACGCCCATGCGCCGCGCCTCACTCCGGTGGCGGGCCTCTGGCCGATGCTGCCCACGCAGGGCGGCGCGGTGATCCGTTTCACCGCCGGGATGGCGGCGACATGGGATGCGATCCCGGCGGATCTGGCGCAGGCGGTGATGCTGCTGGCGGCGCATTACTACGAGTATCGCGATGACACCTCCTTGCATGCAGGCTGCATGCCCTTTGGGGTGGCGAGCCTCTTGGACCGCCACCGGATGCCGCGCCTGAGCCTGGCCCGGAGCGAGGTGCAATCATGAGCGCGCCACGTCTGAACCGCCTGTTGCACCTCGAAGATCCACAAGCGACCGGTGACGGCGCCGGAGGGTTTGAGGTGACTTGGGTTGTGCTGGGCCAGCACTGGGCCGAGGTTGATGCGCTCACGGGGCGCGAAACGGGGCGCGGCGGCACCTCACTGTCGCTCCAGCGCTATCGGATCATCCTGCGCGCCGCCCCTCAGGGCTCATCTGCGCGGCCCCGGCCGGACCAGCGGTTTCGCGAGGGCAGTCGCATCTACAAGATCGATGCGGTGGCCGAGCATGACCCGCAGGGGCGGTACCTCCAGTGTTTTGCAACCGAGGAGCTGGCCACATGACCTATGCGCTGTCTCACAGCCTGCAAACCGCGGTATATCAACACCTTATGGCCGACGCGGCGCTGGCCGCCGAGGTGGGCACTGCGATCTATGACATGCTGCCCTCCGGCAGTTTGCCCGGGCTTTATGTGACCCTCGGCGCGGAGAGCGTGCGGGACCGATCCGATGTCACAGGCGGCGGCGCGCTGCATCGCTTTACCGTGACCGTGGTGGCCAATGCAGCCGGGTTCAGCGCCGCCAAACGCGCGGCGGCGGCGGTATCGGATGCGCTGGTGGATGCGCCGCTGACCCTGGCGCGCGGGCGTCTGGTGGGGCTGTGGTTTGACCGCGCCACAGCCAAACGCCTGAGCAACGGGGATCGCTCCATCGCGCTGCGGTTTTCCGCGCGTCTCGAAGACTCCTGACATGATTTCAACGCATTAGCATAAGGACCTCTCTCATGAGTGCTCAAAACGGCAAGGATCTCCTGATCAAGGTGGATATGACCGGCACCGGAAGTTTCACCACCATCGCAGGCCTGCGCGCCACCCGTATCAGTTTCAACGCCGAGAGCGTTGATGTGACCAGTCTCGACAGCGCGGGCGGTTGGCGTGAGCTGTTGGGCGGTGCGGGTGTGCGCTCGGCAAACCTTTCGGGCTCTGGCGTGTTTCGCGATGCGGATACTGATGAGCGCGCGCGGCAGCTGTTCTTTGATGGCGAGACACCGGCGTTTCAGGTGGTGATCCCGGATTTTGGTACAGTTGAAGGGCCATTTCAGGTCACGGCACTGGAATACGCCGGGAGCCACAATGGCGAGGCCACCTATGAGCTGTCGCTGGCCTCTGCCGGTGCGCTGACCTTTACGGCGGCCTGAGCCATGGCAAACCCCTACCGAGGCGAAGTGACGCTGGTGCTCAACGGCCAGCCGCAGGTGCTGAAGCTGACACTGGGTGCGCTGGCAGAACTGGAGGCGGAGCTGGGCGAGGGTGACCTTATTTCCCTGGTGCAACGCTTTGAAAGCGAGAGATTTTCCTCGCGCGATATGCTGGCGCTCTTGGCGGCAGGGCTGCGCGGGGGCGGGTCTGAGATCAGCCGCGCAGATCTGGCGCAGGCCGAGATCGAGGGCGGCGTGATGCAGGCCACCAGGGTTGCCGCGCAATTGCTGGCGCTGAGTTTTGCGCTGCCGACGGAGGACGCATGAGCCGTGCGGCGATGCTGGACTGGCCCGCCCTGATGCGGGCCGGAATGCTGGGGTTGCGGCTGACCCCGCGCGAGTTCTGGCAACTGACCCCGGCAGAGCTGCGGCTGATGCTGAACCTTGATGCCAGCACACCGCCCATGGACCGCGACCGCCTGAGCCATCTGATGACGCAGTTCCCGGATCATATCAACGACGTGAATCAACCGGAGTAACCCATGGCAAACACAACAGATTCCGACTTTGAATCCCAGACGGGGCCGCTGGAGGACAGCCTTGGCGATGCGGCCGGAATGGCGGCGCAGTTCACCGCCGAGATGGACCGGGTGCGCGCGGCCTTTGCCGCCACGCAGGCGGATGCGGCGGATTTTGAAACCGGCCTCAGCCGGGGGCTGCGGCGCGCGATGAAGGATCTGGTGGTGGATGGCGACAGCCTGAGCGATGCGCTCACCGGCCTCGCCAAGACGATGATCGACACCACCTTCAACTCCGCCATGCGCCCGGTGACGGATCATCTCGGCGGGCTGGTGAGCGACGGGATCGGCGCGCTTGTGGGCGGCATCCTGCCCTTTGCCGATGGCGCGGCCTTCAGTCAGGGCAAGGTGACACCCTTTGCGCGCGGTGGCGTGGTGTCCTCGCCGACGCATTTCCCGATGCGCGGCGGGCTTGGCCTGATGGGCGAAGCGGGGCCGGAGGCGATCCTGCCATTGGCGCGCGGCCATGACGGCAGCCTTGGTGTCAAGACGCAAGGCGGCGGCACATCTCCGACCGTGGTGATGCATGTCACAACCCCCGACGTGGCCGGGTTCCAGCGCTCCCGTGGGCAGATCGCAGCCCAGATGAGCCGCATGCTCGCACGCGGAAACCGCAATCGCTAAGGAGGCTAAGCCTATGAGTTTTCACGAAGTTCGTTTTCCCGAAACGCTCTCTTTTGGCTCTGTTGGCGGGCCGGAGCGGCGCACGGATGTGGTGACGCTGGCCAATGGCCACGAGGAACGCAACACCCCCTGGGCGCACGCGCGGCGGCGTTATGATGCGGGCCTGGGCCTGCGCAGCCTTGAGGATATTGCCGCGCTCATCGCGTTTTTCGAGGCCCGTCAGGGCCAGCTCCATGGGTTTCGCTGGAAGGATTGGACCGACTATGCGTCATCGCTGCCGGGGCAGGAGGTGACGTTTGAGGATCAGCTGATCGCGACCGGCGATGGCGACAGGCGTGTGTTCCAGCTTGCCAAACGCTACCGCTCCGGCCCGCATGAGTATCTGCGCCCGATCAGCAAACCCGTGGCGGGCACCGTGCGCCTTGGGATCGACAATGAGGCGCTGGTCGAGGGCGTGGATTATGGCCTCGACCTCACGACAGGGTTGGTGACGCTGGCCTATGTGCCTGAAATTGGTCGTGAAATCCGTGCTGGCTTTGAGTTTGACGTGCCAGTGCGCTTTGACACGGATCGCATCCAGACCTCGGTGGCGTCGTTTCAGGCGGGCGAGGCCCCGAATGTGCCAGTGGTGGAGGTGCGGGTGTGATGGATCGCGAAGGCTTGAACACGCATCTCAAATCCGGGGCCACCACGGTGTGCCGCGCCTGGGAAGTCCGTCGCACGGATGGCGTGACGCTGGGGTTCACCGATCATGACCGGGACCTGAGCTTTGACGGGATGACCTTTCGCGCCGGAACCGGCCTCAGCGCGCGCAGCCTGATGCAGAGCACCGGGCTTGCGGTCGACAACAGCGAAGCGCTCGGCGCGCTCAGCTCCGATGCGGTGCGCGAGGCGGATATTGAATCCGGGCGCTATGACGGCGCGGAGGTGCGCGCGTGGTTGGTGAACTGGGCGGACACAACTGAGCGCGCCCTGCAGTTTCGCGGCTCCCTCGGCGAGATCCGCCGCGCAGGCGGCGCCTTTGAGGCCGAATTGCGTGGCCTCACCGAAGCGTTGAACCAGCCGCTTGGGCGGGTGTTCCAAAAGCCGTGCAGCGCGGTTCTGGGCGACGCGGCGTGCAAATTCGACCTGAGTACGGCGGGCTATGCTGTTGAAATTGATGTTGAAACATTACGCGATGGGCAGTTGTTCGCGTGGGCGAGCCTCGATGGATTTGCGCCGGGGTGGTTCACTGGCGGGCGGCTTACGGTTCTGGGTGGGGCGGGCGCAGGTCTCTGGGCCCCAATCCGGTCGGACAGTCTGAACGCGCGCCGCGAAATCACCCTCTGGCAGCCGATCCGCGCCGATATTCAGCCGGGCGACTTGGTGCGTCTGAGCGCAGGCTGCGACAAACGGCAGAGCACCTGTCGGCTGAAGTTCGACAATCTGGTGAATTATCAGGGCTTTCCCGACATTCCCGGCGAGGACTGGATGGTGGCAGTCCCCAAGCGCACCGGCCAGAACACCGGTGGCAGCCGCAGATGAGCCGCGACATCAACACAGAGGCGGTGGCCCTCGCGCGGCTCTGGCTGGGCACGCCCTATCGCCATCAGGGGGCCACGCGGGGGGCGGGCTGCGATTGTCTCGGGCTGATCCGGGGCCTCTGGCGCAGCCTTTATGGCAGCGAACCCGAACCCGTGCCGCCCTATACCCGCGACTGGGCCGAACGCGGCAGCGAGGAACGCCTGTGGCGGGCAGCACTGCGGCACATGCAGCCCGCCCAAGACCCCATGCCCGGGCAGGTCATCCTGTTTCGCATGCGCGCAGGGGCGGTGGCCAAACATCTTGGCCTCCAGAGCGAGAGCGCGCGCTTTATCCACGCCTACAGCGGCCATGGCGTTGTCGAAAGCGCGCTGACGCCCGCGTGGCAACGCCGCATCGTGGCGCGCTTTGCCTTTCCCGACCCCAACGATCTCTGAGGAGGACATTTCATGGCGACACTGGTTCTGGCAGCGGCAGGCTCCGCCGTGGGTGGGGCAATCGGCGGCTCTGTGGCGGGGCTCTCGACGGCGATCATCGGCCGCGCGGTGGGCGCGAGCCTCGGCCGCGTCATTGACGAGCGCCTCCTGGGCAGTGGCAGTGCGGCGGTGGAAACCGGCAAGGTCGACCGATTTCGCATCACCTCCGGCAGCGATGGCGAGCCGATGGCGCAGGTCTTTGGCCGGATGCGTCTGGGCGGGCAGGTGATCTGGGCGACAGAGTTTGTCGAGACCGCCACCACCACCTCCTCTGGTGGCAAGGGCACCACGCCCTCGCACAGCACCACCAGCTATTCCTATAGCCTGTCGATGGCGGTGGCGATCTGCGCGGGCGAAATCACACGCGTGGCGCGGGTCTGGGCCGATGGCGAAGAGGTCGCACCGCGCGACCTCAACATGACCGTGTATCGCGGCACGCCGGATCAGCAGCCCGACCCCCTGATGGAGGCGGTAGAGGGCGCGGGTCAGGTGCCGGCCTATCGCGGCACCGCCTATGTGGTCTTTGAAAACCTCGATCTGGAGCGGTTTGGCAACCGGGTACCGCAGTTCTCATTCGAGGTGCTGCGCGCCGAGCAACCCTCGGGCGCGGCTTATGAACAGGATCTGGCGCAGATCGTGCCCGGCGTGGCGCTCATTCCCGGCACGGGCGAGTACAGCCTGGCCAGCCAGCCGGTCTATATGCAGCAGGGGCCGGGCGCGCAGACCGCGGCCAATATCAACCAGATCTCGGGCGAGACCGACCTTGTGGCCTCGGTCGAGGCACTCACTGAGGAGCTGCCGCTGGCCGAGGCGGTATCCATGGTGGTGTGCTGGTTTGGCGATGATCTGCGCTGTGGTGACTGCACCCTTGCGCCCAAGGTGGAGCAAAAACTGGCGGATGGGTCGATGCCGTGGCAGGTGGCGGGGCTCACCCGGGTCAGCGCGGACGAGGTCATCAACAACGCAGGCACCGCCGTTTATGGCGGCACGCCGGCGGATCAGGCGGTGGTGCAGGCCATCCAGCATCTGAACGCCCAAGGCAAGCGGGTGATGTTTTACCCGTTTATCCTGATGGAGCAGCAGGCGGGCAATACCCTCCCTGATCCCTATAGCAACGCCGAGAGCCAGCCGGTGTTGCCCTGGCGGGGGCGGATCACGCTCTCGACCGCACCGGGACGTTCCGGCAGCCCGGATGGCACTGCGCTTGCGGATGCCGAGGTCGCGAGCTTTCTCGGCAGCGCACAGGCCAACGATTTTACCATCTCGGGCGGGCAGGTGAGCTATCACGGCCCCAATGAGTGGAGCTTTCGCCGATTTATTCTGCATTACGCTGCCCTTTGTGCGGCGGCGGGCGGCGTGGAGGCGTTCTGCATCGGCTCGGAATTGCGCGGGTTGACGCAGATCCGGGGCGCGGGCGGCTTTCCCTTTGTGCAGGGGCTCAAGGATCTGGTGTCTGAGGTACGCGCGCTTTTGGGACCGGAGGTCAAACTGGGCTATGCGGCGGATTGGTCGGAGTATTTCGGCTATCAGACGCCGGAGGGCGACCATCTGTTTCACCTCGATCCGCTGTGGTCCGACCCGCAGATCGATTTTATCGGCATCGACAATTACATGCCGCTCAGCGACTGGCGCGAGGGTGAGGATCACCTCGACGCGCAGGAGTGGCCCGCGATCTATGATCTCGGCTACCTCAAGGCCAATATCGAGGGCGGCGAGGGCTATGACTGGTATTACCATTCCCCCGAGGCCGAGGCGGCGCAGATCCGCACGCCGATCACGGATGGTGCCTATGATGAGCCGTGGATCTATCGCAACAAGGACATGCGCAGCTGGTGGTCGCTGCCGCATCACGACCGGATTGGGGGCGTGCGGTCCGAGACCGCGACCGATTGGGTGCCGCAATCCAAACCGATCTGGTTCACGGAACTGGGCTGTGCGGCCATCGACAAGGGCACCAATGAGCCGAACAAATTTCTCGACCCGAAAAGCTCTGAATCGCAATTGCCGCGTTCGTCCAATGGCTTGCGCGATGATCTGATCCAGCAGCAATATCTGCGAGCGCAGTTCACTTACTGGCAGGAGGCGGCGCATAATCCAACCTCGAGCACCTATGGCGGTGCGATGGTGGACCTGAGCCATGCGTATGTCTGGGCATGGGATGCGCGTCCCTTTCCCGCCTTTCCCAACCGGGTGGAGGTCTGGGACGACGGCGAGAATTACGCGCGCGGGCATTGGCTCAACGGGCGCGCGGGGCAGCGCACGCTGGCCTCTGTGGTGGAGGAGATCTGCCGGGAGGCGGGCGTGACGGAAATCGACGCAAGCCAGCTCTGGGGCATTGTGCGGGGCTATGCGGTCTATGATGTGGCGCAGGCGCGCAGTGCCTTGCAGCCCCTGATGCTGCGCCACGGCTTTGACGCCATAGAGCGCGACGGCAAGCTGATCTTCCGCCTGCGTGACGGGCTGCATGCGCTAAATCTTGAGCCGGAGGCGCTGGCAGTGCTGCCAGAGATGGACGGCGATCAGGAGCAAAGCCGTATGCCTGAGGCAGAGCTGATGGGCCGGGTGCGCCTGCGCTTTGTCGAATGGGGGGGCAGCCATGACACGGTCGCCGAAGAAGCGGTGCTGCCGGACGAGGCCACCCATGCGGTCAGCCAGAATGACCTGCCCATGGCGCTGACACGTGCTGAGGGGCGGCAGGTGGTGCAACGCTGGCTGGCGGAGGCGCGGATTTCGCGCGACACCGCACGTTTTGCGCTGCCGCCCTCCATGGCGCTGGAGGTTGCGGCGGGGGACGTGGTGCGACTTCCGGGGCAGGACGGCGAAGGGGCGGCGCGCTACCGGGTGGACCGGGTGGAGCAGGCCGAGGCGCAGATCCTCGAGGCCGTGCGCATTGAACCCGTGGTCTACCAGCCGCTCGCCACGGCGGAGGATCTGCCGCGTGACACCGCCTTTGCCGCACCAACGCCGGTGCTGCCGCTGTTTCTCGATCTGCCGTTGATGCGCGGGGATGAGGTGGCCCATGCGCCCCACGTCTGCGCCACGGCCCGCGATTGGCCGGGGGCGGTGGCACTCTACGGGGCGGATCTGGGCGGGGATTTCCAGCTCGAAGACCTCTTGCCCGCCCGTGCGACCGTCGGGATCACGCAGACCGATCTTTTGGCCGGGCCGGTGGGACGCTGGGATCGTGGCGCGGATCTTGAGGTGGAGCTGATTGCCGGCACGCTCGAAAGCCGCGACGGGCTGTCGGTGCTGGGCGGGGCCAACCGGCTGGCGATTGGCGATGGCAGCCCGGATACGTGGGAAGTCATCCAATTTGCAGAGGCCGAGTTGATCGCGCCCGGGCGCTACCTGATCCGGGGCCGTCTGCGTGGCCAGTACGGCAGCGACGCGGTGATGCCAGAGGTCTGGCCTGCGGGTTCTTATGTGGTGCTGCTGGACGCTGCCGTCGAACAGCTGGATCTCGCGCTCTCGGACCGCCGGATCGCACGGGACTATCGATTTGGACCCTCGCGGCGCGCCTATGATGATCCCGCTTATGTGGGGCTCTCTGCGGCCTTTGACGGGATCGGCCTGCGCCCCTATGCGCCGGTGCATCTGAGGACGGCGCAGACCCTTGGCGCCGACATGGGGTTTGACTGGATCCGGCGCACCCGGATCGAGGGCGACAGCTGGGACCTCGAGGAGGTGCCGCTTGGCGAGGAGACAGAGGCTTATCGCGTGCGGGTGCGCTCTGGTGCAACGATTTTGCGCGACGTGCGTGTCACCGTGCCCGCATGGACCTATTCTGCGGCAGAGCAGGCCAGTGACGGCGTGCAGGCCGGGGATGTGGTGGAGGTGGCGCAGATCTCGGCCCGGTTTGGCGCCGGGGCGGTGGCGCAGTGGGCGCTGGCATGAGGCCGGTGCCTTGTGCGACGGACATTCTGCGCCCGGTGCTCTGGGAGGACATCCGAAGCCTTGCGCGCGCGCTTCTGGCGCATCCGGCGCAGCGCCGGGGCGCGCTCTGCCAGGAGATCCTGAAGGGGGCGGCGCGGGCACGGGTTTACGCCGCCGCGACCGGGCGCTGCCATCCGCGCTGGGGCGATGGATCGGTGGATCGGGCGGCGCGCCGGTTTCCGCTGGCGCCGGAGCCGTTTCCCGGCGCGCCGGACTATGCGGGATGCCTGCAAATGGCGCTTGCGGCCGCTCAGCACCGCAAACCCTAAGCGATAACCTGGAAACGATCGGACCACAAAAAACGCCCCGGCGCGATGCGACCGGGGCGTTTCAAATCTCGATCCGTCAAAAGAGGCGGGCAGCGCCCCCTTTGTCCGATGCTTAGGCCAGAGCCAGATCGGTTGCGGATTCGCGGCCGTCACGACCGGACTGGATCTCGAAGGTCACTGCCTGGCCGTCGGCCAGACCGGTCAGACCGGAGCGTTCCACTGCGGAGATGTGCACGAACACGTCGTTGGAGCGGCCTTCAACCGCGATGAAGCCGTAACCTTTGGTGGAGTTAAACCACTTCACGGTACCATTAGCCATTTTCAAAGTTCCTTTTGGTCTTTGTCGCCCGCAACGTGCGGCGACCCGGCAGCTTAACGTCGAAAGCGGTCGGGTAGACAGAACTTCGAAAGTATAAGGTTGCTCCTCTCTTTTGACCTTAAATCAGAGTCGTGACAAGTAGGTTTCTGGGGCTTTCACGTTGGGTTTGCGAGAACTTGCCTCAAGAAAACAAGGGTTTTTACCACGTTGTTACATTTCAAGCGATGATGGGAGACATCACGGGATTGCGCTTGGCAATTGAGGACATAGATAGCTAGGCTAGGAACCCGGAGTGTCGCGAGATACTGACATTTCGCCCGGATCGCGCGGGAGCGCTGCAAAAGCAAGGACCAAGCCTATGTTGGATACACATAAGGCCGTGAGGCAAATCGACCCTGTCTGGGGCCGGATCACCGAAGAAGCGGAAAGAGCCGTCGCAGAACAACCCTTGATGGGTGGGCTGATTCATGCCTGCATTCTCCACCACAAGACGCTCGACAAGGCGCTGAGTTACCGGATTGCGGCCAAGCTCTGTTCCAACGAGATGTCGATGGTGATCCTGCGCGAGATCGTTGATGGCGCTTATGAGGCCGAGCCCGCGCTGGTTGAGGCCGCGCGCGCCGACCTGATGGCCGTCTTTGAGCGCGACCCTGCCTGCCACCGGCTCTTGCAGCCGATCCTCTACTTCAAAGGCTATCAGGCCATTCAGGCCTACCGCGTGGGCCATTGGCTCTGGCAGCAGGGCGATTGGGACCTGGCCTATTTCTTCCAGATGCGGATCTCCGAGATCTTTGGCGTCGATATCCATCCGGCGGCGAAGATCGGCAAGGGGATCATGATCGACCACGCCCATTCCATCGTGATCGGGGAAACCGCCGTGGTGGGGGACAATGTGTCGATGCTGCATTCGGTGACGCTGGGCGGGACCGGCAAGGAAGAAGAGGACCGTCACCCCAAGATCGAGGATGGCGTGCTGATCGGTGCGGGCGCCAAGGTGCTGGGCAATATCCGCATCGGTCACTGCTCGCGCATTGCGGCGGGGTCCGTGGTGCTGCAGGAGGTGCCGCCCTGCAAGACCGTGGCCGGGGTGCCCGCAAAGATCGTGGGCGAGGCGGGCTGCGATCAGCCCTCCGTCAGCATGAACCAGGTGCTTGCGGGGAAATAGCGCTGCGGCGCGGGCCGCGGCGTCTGGCGCGCTCGCTTCCACGTCGATGCGAACAGAGGGGTCGGACCAGTCCGGCCCCTTTGCGTTTTTGGCCCGCGCGGGATTTGGCAAATGCGCAAGCAGGCTCTAGGCTCCTGAGGGATCAACAGCGAGACGGGGAGGCAGCCGCATGACGGCCTATATCATCGGCCAGTTGCAGATTCAGTCGCGGGACTGGATGGAGGAATACTATGCCAAGGTGCCGCAGGTGCTCGAAGCGCATGGCGGGCGTTTTTTGGTCCGAGGGGGAGACCCGGCGCGCATGGAGGGCATGGATCCGACGCCGGATGCGGCTGTGGTTCTGGAGTTCCCCGACCGCGCCCATGCAGAGGCGTTCTGGAATTCGGATGCGTTTCAAGCGCTTGCGCAGCTGCGCCGGACTGGCTCCTCGCTGAACGCGATCCTGGTGGATAAGCTCCCCGACGCCTGATGCATGCCGGAGAAGGCCGTGCGCTGGCGCGGGATGCGCAGTTGGCACAGCGCTCAAGACGGGGCCCGGCAGATCGAAGAAGCAGATAGAAAAAGGGCCGGACGTCTGTGTCCGGCCCTTCTGCGTTCGGTGTGAGTCGCAGCCGATCAGGCCAGCATCACCATCGGGTTTTCCAGATTGTCGACGATGGCCTTCAAGAGGTCCGCGCCCAATGCGCCGTCGATCACGCGGTGATCCACGGACATGGTGACGCTCATGACGGTGGCAACGGTCAGCTCGCCATCGGCGCCCACCACGGGTTTCTTGACGCCGGAGCCGACGGCCAGAATACCCGCATGCGGCGGGTTCACGATGGCGTCGAAATTGTCGATGCCGAACATGCCGAGGTTGGAGATCGCGAAGGAGCCGCCCTGGTATTCATGCGGCGCAAGCTTGCGGTCGCGCGCACGGGTGGCGAGGTCTTTCATTTCGCTCGACAGGGCCGACAGCGACTTCATGTCGGCGTCTTGCAGGACCGGCGTGAAGAGACCGCCGTCGATGGCGACCGCAACGGCCACATCGGAGGCTTTCATCTTGAGCACACGATCCCCGGCCCACACGGCGTTGGCGTCCGGCACCGATTGCAGCGCCAGCGCCACGGCCTTGATGATGAAGTCGTTGACCGAGAGCTTCACACCGCGGCCTTCAAGCTGCTTGTTGAGCTGCGCGCGGAATTTCAACAGCGCGTCGAGCTGGATGTCGCGGCGCAGGTAGAAATGCGGGATGGTCTGCTTGGCTTCGGTGAGACGCGCGGCAATGGTCTTGCGCATCCCGTCGAGTTTGACTTCCTCGAAGCTGCGGCCCTCGTACATCTTGGCCACCTGATCGGCGGAGGGGCCGGCGGGGGCTGCGACTGGCGCGGGGGAGGCACTTGCCGCAGGGGCGGCGGCAGCCTGCGCGTCGGTCTGTGCGTCGGCCTTGGGCGCGGCGGTGGCGTTTTCCACGTCCACCTTGATGATGCGACCACGGGGGCCGGAGCCTTTGATGGCGCTCAGGTCGAGTCCCTTGTCGGCAGCGATGCGACGCGCCAGTGGCGAGGCAAAGATGCGCGAGCCATCTGCCGCAGCGGGCGCTGCCGGGGCAGGGGTTGCCGCAGCCGGGGCGGCGGCTTTCTCGGCGGCGGCAGGCGCCTCCTCGGCAGCCGCGTCAGCGGCGGGGGCCGCTTCCGGTGTTGCCGCCGATGTGTCGATATCATCGGCGCTTTCGCCGTCTTCCAGCAGCACCGCGATGGGGGTGTTGACCTTCACACCCTCGGAGCCTTCGGCGATCAGGATCTTGCCAACGACACCTTCGTCCACGGCCTCGAATTCCATCGTGGCCTTGTCGGTTTCGATTTCGGCAATCAGATCGCCAGAGGAGACGGTGTCGCCTTCTTTGACGAGCCATTTCGCCAGCGTGCCTTCCTCCATGGTGGGAGAGAGGGCGGGCATGAGAATTTCAGTGGGCATCCTTGCTCTCCTTAGCGGTAGGTCACTTGCTTCACGGCTTCGATCACCTCGTCGGTGGTGATCAGCGCGTGTTTTTCGAGGTTGGCAGCATAGGGCATCGGCACGTCCTTGCCGGTGCAGACCGCGACGGGCGCATCGAGATAGTCGAACGCCTGTTGCATCACCTCGGAGGCGATGTAGGAGCCAACGGAGCCCTGCGGCCAGCCTTCCTCAACAGTGACCAGACGGTTGGTCTTCATCACCGATTTGATGACGGTGGGCAGGTCCATCGGGCGCAGGGTGCGCAGGTCGATGACCTCGGCGTTGATGCCGTCCTCGGCCAGCTTGTCCGCCGCGTCAAGCGCGTAGGTCATGCCGATGCCGAAGGACACGATGGTCACATCATCGCCCTTGCGCCAGATCTTCGCCTTGCCGAAGGGCACGGTGTAGTCATCAAGCTTGGGCACCTCAAAGGATTTGCCGTAGAGGATCTCATTCTCGAGGAAAATCACCGGGTTGGGGTCGCGGATCGCCGATTTCAGCAGGCCTTTGGCGTCGGCAGCGGAGTAGGGCATCGCCACTTTGAGGCCGGGGATCTGCATGTACCAGGCCGCATAGTCCTGAGAGTGCTGGGCAGCCACGCGGGCGGCGGCGCCATTGGGGCCACGGAACACCATCGGTGCGCCCATCTGACCACCGGACATATAGAGCGTCTTGGCGGCAGAGTTGATGATGTGGTCAATCGCTTGCATGGCGAAGTTGAAGGTCATGAACTCCACGACCGGGCGCAGGCCCCCGAAGGCCGCGCCGGTGGCGATCCCGGCAAAGCCATGTTCGGTGATCGGGGTGTCGATCACGCGTTTGGAGCCGAATTCGTCCAGAAGACCTTGGGTGATCTTGTAAGCGCCCTCATATTCGGCGACTTCTTCACCCATCACAAAGACATCTTCGCTGCTGCGCATCTCTTCGGCCATGGCGTCGCGCAGGGCTTCACGGACGGTCTGGCTGACCATCTCGGTGCCTTCGGGATAATCGGGGCTTTCATCCACCTCGGGTGCGGCCGGGGTGGCGGCAGCCGCGGCGACCGGCGCGGGCGCTGCGGCCTCTGCGGCGGGGGCTTCGGCTGCAGGCGCGGCTGCGGAGGAGACCGCATCCTCGACGCTTTCCCCTTCTTCAACAAGGATCGCGATGGGCGTGTTCACTTTTACGCCCTCAGAGCCCTCGTCGATGAGGATCTTGCCGACGATACCTTCGTCGACGGCCTCGAATTCCATCGTGGCCTTGTCTGTTTCGATCTCGGCTAGAATATCGCCGGAATTCACGGTATCGCCTTCCTTGACCAGCCATTTGGCCAGTGTGCCTTCCTCCATGGTCGGCGACAGGGCGGGCATCAGAATTTCAGTTGCCATAGTCTCAGTCTCTCCCCTCAGGCGCTCTTTTGCGGAATATCGTCGGCGTAAATATCGGTCCAAAGCTCCTCGAGCGCGGGCTCGGGGCTCTCTTTGGCGAAATCAGCGGACTTGTTGACGATATCCTTGATCTCTTTGTCGATGGCTTTGAGGTCTTCCTCGGAGGCGTGCTTGCCGGTGAGCAGCATCTCGCGGACCTGTTCGATCGGATCGCGTTCCTCGCGCATTTTCTGCACTTCCTCGCGGGTCCGGTATTTCGCCGGGTCCGACATGGAGTGGCCGCGATAGCGGTAGGTTTTGACCTCGAGGATATAGGGACCCTTGCCCGCGCGGCAGTGGGCCACGGCGCGCTCGCCGGCCTCTTTCACGGCCAGAACGTTCATGCCGTCCACTTCTTCGCCCTTGATGCCGTAGGCCTCGCCGCGCTTCCAGAGCGCGGGCGACTTGGTGGAGCGCTGGACGCTCGTGCCCATGGCGTATTGGTTATTTTCAATGACAAAAATCACCGGCAGATCCCAGAGCTGCGCCATGTTGTAGGTCTCGTAGACCTGGCCCTGGTTCGCCGCGCCATCGCCAAAATAGGTGAAGGTCACGCGGTCGTTGCCCTTGTATTTGTCGGAAAAGGCAAGGCCTGCGCCGAGCGGCACCTGCGCGCCGACGATGCCGTGGCCACCATAGAAATGCTTCTCCTTGGAGAACATGTGCATGGAGCCGCCCTTGCCCTTGGAGTAGCCGCCCTCGCGACCGGTGAGTTCGGCCATCACGCCGCCGGCATCCATGCCGCAGGCGAGCATGTGCCCGTGGTCGCGATATGAGGTGACGCGTTTGTCGCCTTCTTCTGCGGCGGCCTCAAGGCCGACCACAACGGCTTCCTGACCGATGTAGAGGTGGCAGAAACCGCCAATCAACCCCATGCCGTAGAGCTGACCCGCCTTTTCCTCGAATCGCCGGATCAACAGCATTTCGCGGTAGTACTTGGTCAGTTCTTCGGCGGAAACATTTGATTTCTGAGCGCTTTTTCTTGCGGCCATAACGGCTTGCTCCCCCTAAAGCTTAGGTAGTTTAACACTAAACTATCTCATAGTGTATTTTGCTCCAGCATGCGAGGGATAATCTCGAAGCAGTTGAAATCCGGCTTGGATTTGCTGTTTTTTGCACCAAAACAGGCCCCACATCTGGCAGTCTTCTGGCCCCAGCGAGCGCCGCTTGCTGTG
Source organism: Ruegeria sp. TM1040 (assembly GCF_000014065.1). Lineage (NCBI taxonomy): Bacteria > Pseudomonadati > Pseudomonadota > Alphaproteobacteria > Rhodobacterales > Roseobacteraceae > Ruegeria > Ruegeria sp. TM1040. The sequence goes on from NC_008044.1 coordinate 1,156,342, forward strand.
CGACGGAACCGCTGTGACAACTGCGGCAGGGTGGCGGGTTGCGCGCACAAAATCAAGCCCGGGCGCCGCGCAGCGGATCTGCGCAACGTCCCCGCGATGAGACATCCGCCCAACGGGAGGCTTGCGGGCGCTCTGGGAGTGAAAACAAGAGAGATCTGGGGGCTCTATGTGGGACCTGAGCGCGCAAGCATCAAACCGCGGTCAATATCAAGGGGGGCACAGGCGATTGGGCGTCAAGCCGCGTGGATCAGTCGATGATGATCTCATCGGCGCGCGCCATGCCCAGCACCGAGCGCGCTTGTTCATCCAGAAGATCCAGATCGAGATAGTCATCCGACAGGCGCCGGGTGAGGTTTTCCATCCGCGCGATTTCCACTTCGAGCCGCTCCAGATCCTTGGCCAGCCCGTCGGCCTCGGCCTGCAGCTCCACTCGCCGGAACAGGCCAAAATCCCCCTGCACGGCGGCAAAGGTGAAATAGGCGCTCAAAAGGAACGCTGCGGCAAAGAACAGCAAGGTGCCCAGAGAAGGCGTGGATTTTCGCGTCACGTTGATGGTGCCTGTAAAGATCTTGCTCGATTGCGCCGGTTTGTCCGGCGTCTGAGAGGGTTATGGCACAGGCACCGGCGCCTGTGAATCCCCAAAAGGGTTAACACTGCATGGTGTCGCATAGGCGGAACAGGTGGGCGAGGCTCTTGTCTTCTGGAAAGGAGACGTGCGACGTCAGAATGCCTCTGGCGGTCCAAAATGACGCAGTTTGGCGCTGGAACGCGTGTTTCTCTAGCGAACGATACGTTTAAGTCTCGACCGAACGATCTCCACCAGTTCTGGTTGCATGCATTCACAGGTGTCCGGAATGTCGAGGCAGACAATCCGCTTGCCCTTGAGGTGAGACCCCATGTGACGCTTGAGCCGAGAAAGCTGGGACTTTTCCATCACCGCAATCGTGTCGGCCCACAGCAAGTGATCGCGACTGACGCGTTCATCGGAGTCGGCACTTAGTCCCGCAAAATCAGTTGGCTGACCGAGTTGCTCCGCCGCAATGGTCGCAGCAGTTGGACTTCTTTTTCGACCCTTGCCGCAGATAAACAGTAGATTTCCCATCGATGAAACATCACCCCAACATGTTTCAGTATTCAAGCATAACATGTGTTTTGCGTCTGCACGCTCGACCTTTGCCGGGGGTGTTCTATGCGTGACGATAGAGCGACGTGGCAGGCTATATGACATAGGCCGCGTTCGTTTTTAGGCCGACGCCCCCCTGTCAGGAGGGTTTCCTAAAAAACACCCGGCGCAGAGGATGCGCCGGGATGTATCGGTAGATGCCTTGCGGATCAGGCCGCGCGGGCGGGAGCTGCGGTGCTAGAGCTTGCCTGCCCACCGGTAAAGCCTTCTAGCAGGTTGGTGAGGCGGGAGGCCTGGGTGCGCATCTCATGGCTGGCGGAATAGGTTTCCTGCACCATGGCGGCGTTTTCCTGCGTGGCCTTGTCGAGCTGCGCCACGCCGATGTTGATTTCCTGGATGCCGGCAGCCTGCTCGCTGGAGGAGCTGGCGATGGCGGAGACCATGCCAGAGACATTGGTGACGCTCTCGACGATCTGGGTCAGGGTTTCGGCGGTGGCCTGTACCAGCTGCTCTCCCTCTTCGACCTGGCTGGAGCTTTCCTGAACCAACTGCTTGATTTCACTTGCAGAATGGGCCGCTTTCATGGCCAGTCCGCGCACTTCGGAGGCCACCACCGCAAAGCCACGGCCGGCTTCCCCGGCCCGCGCGGCCTCGACGCCCGCGTTGAGCGCCAACAGACTGGTCTGAAAGGCGATATCGTCGATCGCGGTGATGATCTGGGAGATGCGGTTGGAATATTCCGCAATCGAGGCCATGGCGCGGCTCGCCTGCGCCATCACCTCGCCGCCCTGTTCGGCGCGGCGGCGGCCTTCCTCAACTTCGCGGTCGGCGGCCTTGGCCTGCGCGGCGCTGGATTGCACGGCGGTCGACATTTCTTCCAGCGCGGCAGCGCTTTCTTCCAGCGTGGCGGCCTGGGTCTCGGAGCGCTGCGACATCTGATCCGACATCCGTTCCATTTCGCGCGCGTTTTGTTCCACGACGGTGGAGCTTTGATTGAGCTGGGCCACCAGATCCGAAAGCGAGGAGGAGAGCGCGTTGAAATCCTCGCAGAGCGTGGCGTAACCGGGGCCGAGGTCTTCCCAGTCCTGCGCCACGATGTTCTGGTCGAGATCGCCGCTCTTGAGACCGCTCATGGAGGCACCGAGGACGCCAAATAGCTCGACCCGGCGCGCGTTTTCGGCGGCGTTCTGGCGGTCATGCGCGTCAGCCTCGGCGAGCTGAGTGCGCAAATCCTTGAGATTGCGGGCAATCTGACCGAGTTCGTCGCCGCGCTGAGTGCCGGAAATCTCTGCCACGTAGTCCTTCTTTGCCAGCGCCGCGATGCTCTGCGCTGCGTCAGACACTGGTTGGCTCAATTTGCGCCCAAAGACAAAGGCCACGGTCACCGCGACAAGCGCCGCTGCGACGCTGGTGGCGATCTGTATGATCTGGCAGAACAAAATGAGGGAGTCGACCTCTGCGCGGACGGATTTGCTGGTGGCGGCAAGTTTGTCCTGAAGCGCATCCACCACATCGCGCACCTGTCCGGCGAGCGGGAACACCTTGTCAAAGACCACGCGCAGCTGCGCCTCGCCTTCGGTGCGCTCTACCTCCTGCAATGTTGCCTCAAGCTGATCCAGAAGCGGCTCGGTCGAGACCAGCGCGTCGTAGGCCTGCATGTCCCGTGCGGCGATGATGGGGGTGGATTTGAAATTATCCTCTGCGACGGCAAGCTCGCTACGGATCTCTTCGATATTGGCGCGCAGGTCGCTCAGCCCCTCGGGCATGCCGACGGTATAGGACAAGAGATCGCCGATACCTTGTTCGATGTCTTCCTTGATGGCGTCGAAGCTTTTGCTTTGGGTGCTGACCGCGCGATAGTGATAGGTGGCCCCGGCAAGGCGTTGGTTTGCAAACCACGAAATCGCGGCGATGATCAGGATCATCGCGATAAAGATTCCCGCAAAACCAAAGATTTGTTTGCGCAGCGAGAGATTCGTCATCCGGGGGCCCCTTAATACAGATGGGCGCATAGGCGCGCGCATCGCAGAAAGCCTACCGTAAACTGTGTAAAAATTCGGTTGTTGCCCCAGGGGAAAGACGCAATCCCGGGCCGCGCGCGGCACCCATAAAGATCAAATTGTAACAAAGTTGCCCCGCCGCAGGGATTCTGCAGCGGGGCGATGAAAGGCTTCATCTGGCTGGGCCGACAGGTCTGGCCGGGCTGGCCGAATTGACCGAGCTGGCCGGGGGCAGGGCGCGTCAGTTGGCCCCAGCCCTTGCGGCAGGGCGGGGCCGGGCGCAGGTTCAGGTCTGCAGGGCAGCGACGCCGGGCAGGACCTTGCCCTCCATCCACTCAAGGAAGGCGCCCCCGGCGGTGGAGATGTAGCTAAAGGCCTCTGCCGCTCCGGCCTGATTGAGCGCAGCGACGGTGTCGCCTCCGCCCGCAACGGAAATCAGCTGGCCGGCCTTGGTGAGTTCTGCCGCCTTTTGCGCCGCTGTATTGGTCGCAATATCAAAGGGCGCGATTTCAAAGGCACCAAGCGGGCCGTTCCAGATCAGGGTCTTGCTCTCGGCAAAGACTGTGGAAATGGCCGCAACCGAGGCGGGGCCAGCATCCAGGATCATCGCATCCGCAGGGCAGGCGTCCGCGGGTACGGTTTCATTGTCGGCGCCGGCCTTGAATTCGCGCGCGACCACCACGTCCGACGGCAGCAGGATGGTGCAGCCTGCCGCCTCGGCGCGGGCCATGATGTCCTTGGCGGTGCCTGTCATGTCATGTTCGCAAAGCGATTTGCCCACGTCGATGCCTTGGGCCGCAAGAAAGGTATTGGCCATGCCGCCGCCGATCACAAGCGTGTCTACCTTGGCCACCAGATTGCCCAGAAGGTCCAGTTTGGTCGAAACTTTGGCGCCGCCCACAACCGCAGTGACGGGGCGTTCAGGCGTGGCCAGAGAGCCTTCGAGCGCTTTCAGTTCTGCCTCCATCAGGCGGCCCGCGCAGGCAGGCAGCAGGCGCGCCAGCGCCTCGGTGGAGGCATGGGCGCGGTGGGCGGCAGAGAAGGCATCATTGCAGTAGATATCACCAAGCGCGGCCATCTCTTTGGCGAGATCGGCATCGTTTTGTTCTTCGCCGGGATAAAAGCGCGTGTTCTCAAGGAGCAGGATCTGCCCGGGCGCGAGCGCGTCAACGGCGCCTTTTGCAGCGGGGCCTCGGCAATCGGCCACAAACATCACCGGCGCGCCAAAGGCGGCCTCCAGCGCGGGGACCAGCGGCTGCAACGACATCTCGGGCACCACCTTGCCCTTCGGGCGGCCAAAATGCGCCAGCAGCACAGGTTTTGCACCCTTGGAGAGCAGGTCGGAAATCGTCGGCACGAGGCGGCGGATGCGGGTGTCATCGGTGACTTTGCCGTCTTCCATCGGGACGTTGATATCCACGCGGGTCAAAACGCTTTTGCCTTGCAGATCCATGTCGTCGAGTGTCTTCCAGCCCATGTCCGGCTCCTCTGTCAGTGCGACGCGCCCGCGGAGTGCAGGCGCAGAAAATTCAATGTCCTGCGCCTGTGTCCTGCGTTTCCGGGCGTCAGTCAATGGGCAGGCATCCCGATGTGGCTTTTGCGCGCGTCCTGCCGCCACAAGAGGCGCCCGTCACTGATGCTCCTTACTGGGGTCCGTCATTGGAGCCGTCACTGGAGACTGCGCGGACGGAGTGCAAATCGGGACGACCGAGACGACCGGGGCGATGCGGCAGGTTTGCCGGGAACCCTGGGGGACGACTTCCTGCCGACGCAAGGGGATCGCTACATTGATCCCTTGGCAAGCGCGGGCATGGACTTTAGGTATTCCGGCAATACGAATGTGACAGGAGGGCCTCATGGCCGAGATCAAGGATCCCGAAAACACCATCATCATCGAGCTGAAAGATGGCAATGTGGTCATCGAACTGCTGCCGGATGTGGCACCGATGCATTGCGACCGCATGAAAGAGCTCGCACGTGAAGGTCAGTATGACAACGTGGCCTTTCACCGGGTGATCGACGGCTTCATGGCGCAGACCGGCGACGTGCAGCACGGCGATATGGAAGATGGCTTCAACCTCGGCCGCGCCGGCACCGGTGGCTCCGACAAGAAAGACCTGCCCGCGGAATTCTCTGGCGTGCCCCATGACCGTGGCACCCTGGGCGCGGCGCGGTCGCAGAACCCCAACTCCGCCAACTCGCAGTTCTTTATCAACTTCAAGGACAACCACTTCCTGAACCGCCAGTACACGGTCTATGGCCGCGTCATCGAGGGCATGGAGCATGTGGATGCGATCACCCGTGGCGAGCCGCCAGCAAAGCCTGATCGCATGATCTCCGTGAAGGTGGCCGCCGATGCTTAAGCGTCTGAGCGCACTGGCCCTTTTGGCGGCGTCGCCCGCTTTTGCCACCGGTCTGGAGATCCAGGTCGAGGGCGAGGCCAATGGCACCATCGTGATCGATCTCTTGGAAGACGTGGCGCCGAACCACGTCGAACAGATCGCTGCACTGGCCGCTGAGGGCCAGTATGATGGCGTGGTATTTCACCGCGTGATCCAGGGCTTTATGGCGCAGACCGGTGATGTGCAGAACGGTCGTCTCGGGTCCGACATGCGCTATGCTGGCACCGGCGGCTCGGACCGCCCGGATCTGGCCGCCGAGTTCTCTGACGTGCCGTTCGATCGCGGCGTCGTTGGCATGGCGCGCTCGCAGGATCCCGACAGCGCCAACTCGCAGTTCTTTATCATGTTTGATGAGGGCCACTTCCTGAACGGTCAATACACCGTTGTGGGCCGTGTCACCGAAGGCATGGAGATCGTCGATCAGATCAAACGCGGCCACCCGCGGTCTGGTGCAATCACCGGCAGGCCGGATGTGATGAGCAAGGTCACCGTCACCGAGTAAGGGCGCGGGTCTGTTAAGATAGAGAGGGGCTCTGATACGAGATGTATCAGAGCCCCTCTTTTATTTATCTGGTCTGTTCTTTTAGGGGCGATCAAGTGAAGAGGAAGAAATCTTCGCTCTGCAGATCCTCAACCTCCCAGTCGCGCACAATAATAGTGGTTTGGGCATAGGCGATCCGGACGTCGTCGCCATCTTGGCTGAACGTCAGGCCACGCATGCCGCGCGCGCCATGCTGGATCTCGATGACATCATTGCCATTTCCGAAATCCCGGATCACGTTGGCTCCATCGCGGTGCTTGAAGACAAAGGTATCATCACCCGTGTTGCCGGTCAGACGATCCGTGCCACAGCCCGCGATCAGGGTGTCATGCCCGCTCCCGCCTTTGAGGATGTCCCGTCCAATGCCGCCATTGAGGTCGTCGTTCCCGCTGCCGCCGATCAGGATGTCGCGACCGGTCTGCCCATGGATTCGGTCCTGACCTGCTCCGCCCAAAAGGCGATCATGGCCACTGTAGCCGTTTACAATGTCATTGCCGCCTCCGCTCAGGACCCGGTCGTTGCCGGTGCCCGCGAAGACAAAATCATCGCCTGATCCGAGCTCTGCGACATCATTGCCGGAGGAGAGGTTGAGATTGAGATCCACATTCAGGTCTGACACGAAATCGTCATCCCCGGCCATGTCGGTTTCAAGGACGTTCACGAGATCCCCGAAACTCTGGAACAAGAGCAAGTCCGTGATTGGGATCCAAACGTCAGATACAGAAATGATCTGATTGCCGTAATAGCTTACATCAATACCCGAGACCGAGGAGAGCGCGGCATTCCCATAGATGAAAGAACCGTAAACTGTGAAGTTCTACCCCGACCCGACCACGGTAATTTGGTTGGATGTTGACGTTGTGATCTGTGGATTATCTTCAAACCGCCAAAAGTTGATGAAGCCGTACAGGGAGTAGTTTTCGAACGAAAATTCGATATTCGACACCGCTAAAGTCCTAAATCTATTAAACGTTTCAGTCTGGTCAGGGGCGCTACGGTTAAGACATCGCCCACCAAAAAAAATCGGACCCCGATCCGGGATCCGATCATATCTCTAAGCAAGTAGAAAGTTTTAGTCAACTTTTGCGGGTGCTGCCGCAGCGGGTGCCTTGGACGCCGCTTTGCCAGGGCTGAGCGGGTCATCCTGACGCTGCACGGAGCCCTCAAAGTGGGCGCCGGACTCGATCGCGATGGTCTTGTGGATGATGTCACCCTCGACGCGCGCGGTGGAGGTCAGGCGGACCTTCAGGCCACGCACACGGCCCACGATACGGCCGTTGATGACCACGTCATCGGCGGTGATCTCACCCTTGATGGTGGCGCTTTCACCGATGGTCAGCAGATGCGCGCGGATGTCGCCTTCGACGGTGCCTTCGACCTGGATGTCACCGGTGGTTTTGACATTGCCGGTGATGTGCAGATCCGAGCTCAGCAGCGATGCCGGCGGCTTTGCCTTGGGCGCGGCGGGCTTGCTGTAGTCGCTGGCACCAGAGGATGCGCTGCTCGAAGAAGGCGCCGGGCTGGAGGCCGGGGTTGCCGTTGCGGTATCGGCTTGTTTCGGGCCGGGCTCGTTGATTTTGCTCTTAGAAAACATTTCTCGCAGCCTTGATGTAGATCATGGGGTTTACGGGTTTACCATTGACCCTGACCTCGTAATGGAGGTGGGTCCCGGTGGACCGTCCGGTGTTACCCATATCAGCAATGTGATCCCCGCGCGAGACCCTTTGGCCGACTTTGACGCGCAGGTTGGAATTATGGGCATATCTGGTTTCGATGCCAAAGGCATGTTGGATCTTGACGAGCCTGCCATAGCCCGACTGCCAGCCCGCATGGGTGACAACACCGTCGGCGGTGGCAAAGATGTCGGTGCCGGTGCTGCCCGCAAAATCCGATCCTTTATGGAGCCTGCGACCACCCGTCTTGGGGTCGCGGCGATAGCCAAAGCCAGAGGTCTGGCGCACCTGGCCGAGGTTCACGGGGACCGAGAAGGGGGCCTGAGCGGCCGCTATCCGGTAGAGGTTGAGCTGGCTCATCTGATTAAGAAGCGCATTGGCGCGGATTTCATCGGGGCTTGGCTCTTCGCCACGGGTCGAGAGCGACAAGGGCTCCAGCGGGCCGCCTTCGCCATTATAGCCGCGGCGCACCTGCTCCAGAATACGATCGGGCGGCAGGCCCGCAGAGGAGAACATCTTGTTCAGAGGCTCCACGGAAATCGCCATCGCCTCTTCGAGCTGGCGGAAGATCTGATCGTTGCGCTGTGCGCTGAGGCGCAGTTCCAGCTCCAGATCATCACGCTGTGCAAGGGCGGATTGGGCATTGGATTCGATCTTGTCGCGCTCGGCAGCGGTTTCCGCCAGCGCCGTGGTCAGGAATTCGAGCTGCTCTGGCGCGGTTGCCGCGAGCACCTGCTCGGGGCTGTCGGGCGCGGTTTTCTCGCGCAGTTCCAGCACGGTGCGTTTCAAAAGTTCCCGCTCGCTGATGGCCTTGCGCAGGTTCGACTGGATCACGTCGATCCCGGTCTCAAGCTCGCGGCGGCGGGTCTCTGAGGCCAGAAGCTCGGACTGCATGGTGGAGATCTGCTCAAGCGCCGCATTAAAGCGATCCTGTGCGGCCAGCGCCTCTTCGGCGCGGCGGTCGCGTTCCGACGAGAGCGCATTCAGGCGTTCCTGATAGACCTGCTGGTCGCGCCGCGCCTGATCGCGGAAATTGCCAGAGCCGATGCTGTCCATCAGAACGATGGCGGTGGCGACGATCGACCAAGACACAAACAGCGTCAGCCCTGCGACCGCGACGATCTGGGTCTCGGAGCTCAGGCGTATGAAACGGGTGTCGCTGTCGGATTTGAGAAAGACCCGCCGCTCGGGGAACCGACGCTCAAGGAACGCATGAAACCGTAAGAAAAGTCTGCCGCGCAAAGCCTGCTATCCTCATTCCACCCCTGTGAGGTTGCGCCTCTCCTGCTGTTGGGAGCTTGTGGGCAACCTACCTTGGCCGAATGGAATAGCCAGACTGTGGCCATTCAGCAACCCTGTTCCGCGACACCGGCTGATTTGGGGCGCAATTCCTTGGCCTTGGGCAAAAAACTGCCGATATGAGCCAGTTTGGCATTGCGCCGGGCCTTCTTGCGCCGGGCCCGGCCAGTTCAGCGCGCGTAGGCCGGGGCCTCGCCATCCGCGAGCGGCCAGTAGAAATCGGGCGGCAGCCCGGCATCGGCGCGTTTTTCCTCGTTGAAGGGCGGCTTCAGGGCGCCGTGGAAATACTTTTGCACCAGGGCGTGAAACTCGGCCTTGGGGTCGAGATTGTCGCGCCCGCAGAGAAAATTGAACCACTTCGCACCATAGGCCACATGTCCGACTTCCTCGGCATAGATGATCTCGAGCGCGTCGAGCGCCTGCTGCACGCCGGCCTTGCGAAAAAGCGCGATCATGCCGGGGGTGACATCAAGCCCGCGCGCCTCGAGCACCATCGGAACCACTGCCAGACGTCCCATCAGATCATCCACCGTATCCTCGGCCGCGCGCCACATGCCCGCATGGGCAGGGAGGGCGCCATAGTGGCTGCCTAGGCTCTCGAGGCAGTCGCACATCAGGTTGAAATGTTTGGATTCTTCATCCGCCGATTTCACCCAGTCATCGTAAAAGCCAAGCGGCATCGGGATATGGGTGAAGCGGGCGATGATGTCCCAATGGAGGTCAACCGCGTTGAGCTCGATATGCGCAACCGCATGCAGGAGCGCGATTCGACCCTGTGGCGAGCCGGGTTTGCGCTTGGGCACATCGCGGGGGTGCAAAAGTGCGGGCTCGGCCGGGCGGGCCGGGTGCAGGGGCGGGGTCGCATGGCCTATGTCGATCTCTGGCCCGTCGCCGGACCGCGCGGCCCGCCAGGCCGCCGCATAGTTATGCGAGAGCGCGGTTTTTTCACGCCCATCGGCGCAGTTCAGCACGTTGGTGGCCATTTGGGCGAGGGAAAGGGGGCTTTGGGTCATGGCGTCTTTGTCTTGAGGCGCGGGGTGCCGTGGGACGGGCAGGGGCGCGGGTGTGGGTAATCGTGATTTGCGATCGGGGTGGGCGATCTTTTGCAGGCGGGTATGCCGCGCATGGGGCAAGCCTGGCAAGTGAGGAGTGGCTTTTGTGCGACGCGCGGGCTCTTCGGTGCGGTCGTCTCGTGGCGTCTGGCCCGCAGCGTTACCGGTGGAATGTTGTCGCTCGGGTCACGCGGTGTATGGCGGCGAAACTGAGCGAGGCGCCATTGTTATTACCGCTCGGGTCAGCGCGAACTTTCCGAGGGCTTGCGCTTTGCCATGCAAATCGCCGGGGGCGGGGCCGCGCCTTTGGCGCGGCCCCGCCCGGCCCAACGCTTTTCGGGTTGGCTTTGCCACATCTTTGAAAAGGGGCGGGAGGGCCTCCGTCCGAGCGAAAGGGGCGAGCGTGACCCCGCTAAGCCCCTCTTCTGAGCCCAGAGCCTGAGCTCCTCTCCTGAGCCTCCGGCCTGAGGCCGCGCCGTCGGTCCTCAGAGCTCTTTGACGGCTTCCAGAACCTCTTCGACATGGCCGGGCACTTTGACCTTGCGCCAGATCCGGGCGATCTTTCCGTCGCGGTCGATCACGAAGGTCGAGCGCTCGATCCCCATGCTTTTGCGGCCATACATGTTCTTTTCCACCCAGACGCCATAGTCCTCGCACATGGTGCTTTCGGCATCCGACAACAGCGGCACGGTGAGCCCATGTTTGGCGACAAATTTGTCGTGTTTGGCCACGGTGTCGCGCGAGATGCCATAGACAGCGGCGCCCGCATCGGCAAAGGCTTGCAAGTGTTCGGAAAATCCAATGGATTCCTTGGTGCAACCCGGCGTATCATCGCGGGGATAGAAAAACAAAACAACGACCTGACCCTTCAGGTCCGAAAGGGAAACTTCACCGCCGCCATCGCGCGGCAGAGTGAACGCGGGGGCGAGGTCAGAGGGTTCGAGCATGTGTTGGGTCTCCTCAAGGGTTCGCGCAAGTTTAATTGTACCTGCGGGCCATACATAGATCATGTCGGACAAAGGAAAACCATATATCGTGGCCGCGCCGCCAGAGCCTGCGTCCGAAGCGGGCGGCAACCGGGTGCAGGAGACTGGCGCGGGCGCGTCTGACATGGGCCAGAACACGGCACAGCCCCGGCGCAACCGGTGGCGCCGCCGCCTTTGGAAAAGCACGGTCTGGACCCTGGCGCTTTTGGCGGGGTTGACGGTTGCGGCCTGGGTGCTGCTCGACAAGCGGCTGGATGCGCCCGAGTGGCTGCGCAGCGAGGCCGAGCGGCGCATCGAGCGCCATTTGGGCGGGCTTCAGATTGAGTTCGGTGAGATCGAGCTGGTGGTGCGCCGGGGCTGGCGGCCGCGTCTTTCGCTGCGCGATGTGACGCTGTTTTATCCCGACGGCAGCCCGGCTGTGCATCTGGAGGACGCGCAGGCGGCCTTGGCGATGCGGCCCTTGCTGCGCGGGCAACTCCGGCCCAAGCTGATTTCGTTGTCGGGGCTGTTTGCGACCCTGGAAACGGGCAGCGACGGGGCGGTGGCGCTCAGTTTTTCGGATGGGGCGGCGCCGTTGCGGCAAGCGCGCAACCTGCCGCAACTCATCGAGGCCTGGGACCGTCAGCTGGAACTGCCGATCCTGTCGGCGGTGACGCAGGTGGAAACGCAGGCGGTGACGCTCAATTATATCGACCGTCGGATCGACCGCGCCTGGACGCTGGATGGCGGCGCGGTTCTGTTGTCGCGCAAGGGCGATCGTGTCAGCATCGATGCGGGTTTCTCGGTGCTCAGCGGGCGCGAGTATGCCAGCACCGTGGAGGCCAACTACCAATCCGACATCGGGGATACCGCAGCGGAATTTGCGGTGGTGGTGGATCAGGTGCCCAGCAGTGACATCGCCAGCCAGAGCCCGGCCTTTGGCTGGCTGGATGTGCTGCGTGCACCCATTTCAGGCGCGCTGCGTGGTGCGGTCGACAGCGAGGGCGCGTTGCGTCCGCTCAATGCGAGCCTGCAGGTGGGGCGCGGTGTGATCCAGCCCAATGACCAGCTCAAACCCATCCCCCTGCAATCGGCCGAGAGCTATTTCACCTTTGATCCTGCGCGTCAGGAGCTGGCCTTTTCGCGCCTCTCGGTGGAGAGCGGCTGGATCAGTGGCCAGATGGAAGGCCGCGCCGAGCTGGTGGGCGTGCGCGACGGGCGGCTGACGCAGCTTGTGGGCCAGCTGAGCTTTTCCGATCTCAAGCTCAACCCGCTGCGCCTTTATCCTGAACCTCTGGCGTTCTCCGGGGTGCAGGCCGATTTCCTTATGGAGCTGCAACCTTTCCGGCTGCGCCTTGGCGAGGCGCTGGTGCAGCAGGGCGAGACCGACGTGCTGTTGCGTGGTGATGTGCGCGCGGGCGAAACAGGCTGGCACTATGATCTCCAAGGCGCGGCGGATCGGCTTGATGTGGCGGTGGTCAAGGAAATGTGGCCGCCCTCCGCCCCGCCAAAGCCGCGGGCGTGGTTTACAGAGAACGTGCTCGCCGGAGACATCCACGACGTGCAGTTTGCCCTGCGTGGGCGCGATGGGCAAAAGCCCTTTGTGGCGCTGGATCTTGGATTTCTGAACGGCGAGGTGCGGTTCAACAAGTTCTATCCGCCGCTGACCCAAGCGGCGGGGCAGCTCAGTATCTATGGCCGGCGCCTGGTGGTGACGGCCACCGAGGGCGGCGTGGACGCGGATCTAGGCGGGCGGATGGATGTGGCAGGGACTTCCTTCATCATCCCGGATACGTCGCTCAAGGGCGACAACAGCCTTGGGATCCTGCGCGCCGAACTCGCGGGGCCCGCGCTGGCGGCGCTGTCGCTTCTGGACCGCGAGCCCCTGTCGATCCTGAGCAAGGTGAACCTTCCGGTGGCGCTTGGCACGGGTGAGGTCGACCTGAGCGCAACCGCTGCGATGCCGCTCAAGAAAGGGGTCAACGTCGCGGAGATTGACTATCACTACGCTGGCCAAATCAAGCAGGCCCGCAGTGAGGTCCTGGTGCCGGGCTATCCGATCGAGTCCGAGGCGTTGCAGATCTCGGGGGACAATCACCATGTCACGGTGGCGGGGCCCGGCCTTTTTGCCGGTGTTCCAATCGAGGCGCGCTGGCGTCAGGGTATCCGCCCCGGAAATGCACCCGATGGCACCATCGAGGCCGAGATCGAACTCTCGCCGCGCACCTTGGCGGCGCTCAACATCGGGCTGCCCGAAGGCATGGTGCGCGGGCAGGGGCAGGCGCAGGTCGAGGTGGTTCTGCCCCCCGGCGAGCCGGTCGCGCTCTCGGTGCAAAGCGATCTACGCGGCATTGGCCTGTCGCTGCCCGAGGTAGGCTGGCGCAAGGCCGAAAACAGCAGCGGCACACTCTCGTTTGAAACTGTACTGAGGGACACGCCATCGATCGAGAGTTTTACCCTCGAGGCCAATGGCTTGCGCGCGGCCGGGCGGATCACGGTAAAGCCGGATGGCGGGCTGGATCAAGCGCAGTTCTCGGCCGTGTCGCTTGGAAACTGGCTGTCGGGGGCGGTGACATTGCGCGGGCGGGGCGACGCCACCCCTGCGCTGTCGATGACCGGGGGCTGGATCGACCTTGAGCGCGCGCCCTTTGACAGCCGCGCGGAGGGCGGCTCTGGTGGCGGTGGCAGCAATACGCCGATCTCGCTGGCCATTGATCGGCTGCAAGTCACCAAGGAACTGGCGTTGACGCGCTTTCAGGGGCGGTTTGACACGCTTGGCGGGTTCAACGGGGCCTTCAGCGGCAACCTCAACACGCTCACCCCGGTCGAAGGGGTGGTGGTGCCGCAGTCCGGGGGGCTGGCGATGCGGCTGCGCTCGGCGGATGCGGGCGGGGTCTTTCGTGCGGCGCAGGTGATGCAGAACGGCTATGGCGGCAGTTTCGAGATGACCATGCTGCCGGCTTCAGATCCCGGCGAATATGTCGGCCAGCTCCGCGTGAAGAACATCCGTGTAAAACGCACCCCCGCCATTGCGGCGCTGATCAACGCGCTCAGTCTTGTGGGGCTCTTTGATGAGCTGTCGGGCCAGGGCATCCTCTTTACCGCGATGGAGGCCGATTTCCGCCTTGGGTCGCGCTATCTCACGCTGGTGAAGTCCTCGGCGGTGGGGCCGTCGATGGGGATTTCGCTCGATGGGGTCTATGACCTCAGCACCAGCCAGATGAACATGCGCGGGGTGCTTTCGCCGATCTATCTGGTCAACGCCATTGGCAGCGTGCTGACGCGCAAGGGCGAGGGGTTGTTTGGATTCTCATTCACCCTGAAGGGCAAGGCCGAGGACCCGGTGGTGTCGGTGAACCCGCTTTCGGGCATCGCGCCGGGGTTCCTGCGCGAGATCTTTCGCGGCGAGGCGCCACGGGCGCCCGGAGCGGCCCCCTTGCCGGAGGACGAGCAGAACCAGACCGCCGAAGAGCTGCGCGAAGAACGCGAGCGCCGCCGCGAGGCCCGCTAGGCAGGCTTTGCAGGGCAAAGATCGCGTCACGCGCGCCGATGCCCCATGGACTTTTGCGCAGGCGCGCAGTATCGCGCGGCCCAAGATGAAATCGGCGGTGCAAGGGCCTGCGCGGACGGTGCAACAGGTGGCACGACGAACGGCAATCCGCCCGGCAAGACAGACGACATCCCAAGCGGCGACGCAGTTGGTGAAACAGACGGTGAGCAGACCATGACAGAGTCCTTGAAACTGGGCGATTTTGATTTTGACCTGCCAGAAGAGCTGATCGCGACACGCCCTGCCGTGCCGCGCTCTTCGGCGCGTCTTCTGGTGGCAGAGCAGGACCGGATTTCGGACGGGCGCGTCACCGACCTTTTGGACTGGCTGGCACCGGGGGACCGGCTGGTGCTCAATGACACCCGCGTGATCCCTGCGCGTCTCAGCGGTCAGCGCCACCGCAACTCAGCGCAGGGACCGGTCTCGGCACGCATCGAGGTAACGCTTCTGGAGCCGCAGGCCGATGGCAGCTGGGCGGGTCTCCTGAAGCCCCTGAAAAAAATCAAGATCGGCGAGACCCTGCGGTTCTCCGATGCGCTTTCGGCCGAGCTTGTCGATGTGGTCGATGGTCAGGGACGGCTTCGGTTCAACCTCGCGGGCGATGATTTTGACGCGGCGCTGGCAGAGGCGGGCGCGATGCCCCTGCCGCCCTATATCGCCGCCAAACGCCCCGCCGACGAGCAGGACAAGACTGACTATCAAACCGTCTGGGCGCGCAATTCCGGCGCGGTGGCGGCGCCCACCGCGAGCCTTCATTTTGACGAGCCGCTCCTGAAGGCGCTGTCCGAGAAGGGGGTGACCTTTACCTATGTGACCCTGCATGTGGGCGCGGGCACCTTCCTGCCCGTGAAGGTCGAGGATGTGACCACCCACAAGATGCACGCCGAATGGGGCCAGGTGACGCCGGAGGCCGCCGCCGAGATTGCAGCCACCAAGGCCGCAGGCAATCGGGTGATCCCCGTGGGCACCACGGCGCTGCGCCTGATCGAAAGCGCGGCACGCGAAAGCGGCGCCATCACACCCTGGGAAGGCGAGACGGACATTTTTATCTATCCGGGTTTCGAGTTCCGGGTGGCTGATGCGTTGATGACGAATTTTCATCTGCCAAAATCGACCCTGATGATGCTGGTCTCTGCCCTGATGGGGCAGGATCGCATCCGCGCGATCTATGCGCATGCGGTAAAGGAGCGGTATCGCTTCTTTTCCTACGGGGATGCCTCGCTGCTCATTCCCTGATCGCGGCCCGTTGACGGCGCTGTGTCGGGGACCGGCAAGGGGTTGACCCATGTTGTCACTGTGCGAAAGGTCGCCCTAAGACCGCCCCGAGTCGGAATTGCCGGGTCAGGGCACCCTGAATGAGAGCATAACCAGACCCTTGGGGTGTGCTGGGGCTGATGGCCCTTTGCCCCTCTGACAGCCCACCGCGGCCTCGGGCCGGTTTTACTGAAAATACTTCCCGTATGCCGCTGTGCTGCGGGCTCCTCACGGACCGAAGGAGAACACGTCATGCTGCAAGTTCTGTCGAGCGCCTGGGCGCTTTTGCTGGGCATTGGCCTTTTGATGTTGGGCAACGGCCTGCAAGGCACGCTGCTGGGTGTGCGCGGTGGCATCGAGGGCTATTCCGCGCTCACCATGTCGCTGGTGATGTCCACCTATTTTGTGGGCTTGCTCCTGGGGTCCTGGGTGGCGCCGGGGATGATCCGGCGTGTGGGCCATGTGCGGGTCTTTGCGGCGCTGGCCTCGCTGATTTCGGCGGTGATGGTGATCTATCCCGCGCTGCCCAACCCGATTGTCTGGATGCTGGGCCGTCTGGTCGTGGGGTTCTGCTTTTCTGGCGTGTATGTCACCGCCGAAAGCTGGCTCAACAATGCGGCTGACAACCAGAACCGAGGCAAGGCGCTCTCTCTCTATATGGTCGTGATGACACTGGGGCTGGTGGCCGCACAGGGTTTCATCCTGATCGGGGACCCGGCGGGCTATCTGCCGTTTGTGATCGCCTCCATCGCGGTTTCGATCTCCTTCGCCCCGATTTTGCTGTCGATTTCGCCGACCCCCGCCTTTGATACGGCCAAGCGGATGACGCTTCGCGAATTGATGCATGCCTCGCCCCTTGGGTGTGTGGGGATGTTCCTCATTGGCGGCGTGTTCTCGGCGCAGTTTGGTATGTCTGCGGTCTATGCCACCGAGGCTGGGATGGAGCTGCATCAGGTTTCGCTCTTTGCGGCGAGCTTCTATGTCGGTGCGCTCTTTATGCAGTTCCCGCTGGGGCTGCTGTCCGACCGGATGGATCGACGGGTGCTGATCATGATCGTGGCAGGGGTCGCCGGGGTGACCTCGGTGCTGGCGATGCTGCTTGGGGGCACGTTCAGCCTGCTTCTGCTGGCCGCCTTTGTGATCGGCGGGCTGATCAACCCGCTCTATTCCTTGCTCCTGGCCCACACCAATGACTTTCTCGATCACGACGATATGGCCTCTGCCTCGGGCGGGCTGATCTTTATCAACGGGCTTGGCGCCTGTAGCGGGCCGGTCATCATCGGCTGGCTGATGTCGGACGCGATGTTCGGACCCAACGGGTTCTTCCTCTTCATGGCGATATTGCTGGGCGTGTTGGTTCTTTATGCCGGGTATCGCGCAACGCAGCGTGCGACCATTCCAGTCGAAGAGACCGGTGTCATGCCCGCCATGAGCCCGACCGCGACCTCGGTCGCGGTAGAGGTGGCGCAGGAATACGCCATCGAAACCGAGCTCGAAGAGCAAGACAGCGCCACAACCACGGGCTGACGGCAATAACCTGCTGAAAAATTGGCCATCTCTTCACAAAAGTGACGGAGGTGGCCTTTTTTGTAACGTAACGTCACTTGTGCTTGGGGGGTGAATCAGGCTTTTGATGGGTGTGTGGAAAACGTTTTACAGCCGGTGGAGAGAAACCAATGGCAGCCCCTGAAGAGATCCTGAAATTCTGGCTCGATGAGGTCGGAGAATCAGGGTGGTACCGTCAAGATGATGCGTTGGATGCTGAAATCCGCAAGCGGTTCGAGCAGGCCTGGATCAACGCCTGCGAAGGCAGCTACTCGCTCTGGCTCACCTATCCCAGCGGCACCTTGGCGTATATCATCCTCACCGATCAGTTCCCGCGCAACATGTTCCGTGGTCAGGGCAAAGCCTTTGAATCAGACCATATCGCGCTGGCGGTGGCCAAGGCTGCGGTGGATCGCAAATGGGATCTCAAGATCAACGAACCCGCGCGGCAATTCTTTTACCTGCCTATGATGCACTCCGAGAGCCTCTGTGATCAGGAACGCTGCGTGCGGCTGATCCACGAACGGCTCGACAAGACGGGCGCGCAGAACCTCCTGCATGCGCGCGCGCACCGTGAGGTGATCCGTCTCTTTGGCCGCTTCCCCTATCGCAATGATGCGCTCGCGCGTCACAGCACCGCCCCCGAACGTGACTATGTGAGCGCGGGCGGCTATGGCTCTACCGTGCGAGAGCTGCAGGCCTACGCCTGACAGGCACCTGACTAAGTGACCAAGGCCCTGCCGATTGCCACGGCGGGGCCTTTTTCATGTGGCGCGCGGATCTGAGACACGCGCAAGACGTTGCCACGCGCGCGGAAAGGATGGGGTTTTTGGTTGAACCTGTAGGCTTGCTTGTTAGGGTCAGAGGGTCTTAGCCGCCGCCACAGCAGGGGCAGGGCGGCGCGCCCGCTTCGACAGTTGCGGCGTGTGAGAAATTAGTTTAACGGTAAACTAGTTTTTGGATCTTAGTTCATGAGGGAACACAATGGCCGCAGCATCCTATGACGTGATCGTAATCGGCGCAGGCCCCGGCGGCTATGTTGCCGCGATCCGCGCTTCGCAACTTGGGCTCAAGACCTGCGTGGTTGAGCGCGAGCACCTGGGCGGCATCTGCCTCAACTGGGGCTGTATCCCCACCAAGGCGCTGTTGCGGTCCTCGGAAGTGTTTCACCTGATGGAGCGGGCCAAGGATTTTGGTCTCAAGGCCGAGAACATTGGGTATGATCTGGGCGCTGTGGTGAAACGCTCGCGCGGGGTGGCCAAGCAGCTCTCGTCCGGGGTCAAAGGTCTGCTGAAGAAGCACAAGATCGACGTCATCATGGGCGAAGCCACACTCCCCGCAAAGGGGAAGGTCGCGGTCAAGACCGACAAGGGCTCCGAAGAGCTGACGGGCAAGAATATCATTCTCGCCACCGGCGCACGGGCGCGTGAACTGCCCGGCCTCGAGGCGGATGGCGATCTGGTCTGGACCTACAAGCACGCCCTTGATCCCAAGCGCATGCCCAAAAAACTTCTGGTCATCGGCTCCGGCGCAATCGGCATCGAATTTGCGAGCTTCTACAACACCTTGGGTGCGGATACGACCGTCGTTGAAGTGATGGAACGGGTGCTTCCCGTCGAGGACGAGGAAATCTCCAAATTCGCCAAGAAGGCCTTTGAAAAGCAGGGCATGAAGATCATGCAAAAGGCGATGGTCAAGCAGCTTGATCGCGCCTCTGGCAAGGTCACGGCGCATATCGAAGTGGGCGGCAAGGTCGAAAAACACGAGTTTGACACCGTGATTTCCGCGGTGGGGATCGTCGGCAACGTCGAGGGGCTCGGGCTTGAGGGGCTGGGCGTCAAGATTGACCGCACCCATGTGATCACCGATGAATACTGCCGCACGGGTGTCGACGGGCTCTATGCCATTGGCGACATCGCGGGTGCCCCCTGGCTTGCGCACAAGGCGAGCCACGAGGGCGTCATGGTGGCCGAGCTGATCGCGGGCAAACATGCGCATCCGGTGAAGCCCGAAAGCATCGCGGGCTGCACCTATTGTCATCCGCAGGTGGCCTCTGTGGGCTACACCGAAGCCAAGGCCAAGGAGCTGGGCTACAAGGTCAAAGTGGGCCGTTTCCCCTTTATTGGCAATGGCAAGGCGATCGCGCTCGGAGAGCCCGAGGGCCTGATCAAGACCGTCTTTGACGAGAAAACCGGCGAGCTGTTGGGCGCGCATATGATCGGCGCCGAAGTCACCGAACTGATCCAGGGCTATGTGGTCGGGCGCCAGCTGGAAACCACAGAAGAAGACCTGATGAATACGGTCTTCCCGCATCCGACTCTGTCCGAGATGATGCACGAAAGCGTGCTGGACGCCTTTGACCGGGTGATCCACATCTGATTTCGCCAGCATATGTTTGATGAAAGGCCGGGTCTCATGCCCGGCCTTTTTTGTGGGGTTTGTGTGGGTACAAAATAGCGCGTTATCGATCTGGCGCCCCGGAGCCGGGAGGCATAAGTTGGCCGCTCATTTTCTTTACAGGGTCGAGGGCGACGAGATGCAGCAGCAGGGGCAGGGGACGAACTGGGTCATGGTGCTCTTGATCTGGGCCGCGGGCCTCGGCGCGGCGGCGCAATACGGCAAGATCGCCGTGATCTTTGACCAGCTGCCTGCGCTTTATCCCGGTGTGGGCGCGGCGATGGGCTGGACGGTGTCGCTGGTGGGGGTGCTGGGGATCATTTTTGGCGTTGTGGCGGGGCTTTATGTGTCGGCCATCGGTTTTCGGCGTACGCTTGTTCTGTCGCTGGTGCTTGGCGCGGGGGTCTCGGGCCTGCAGGCGCTGCATCTGCCCTTTGGCCTGTTTCTCATCACGCGCATGGTCGAGGGGATCTCCCATCTGGGCGTGGTTGTTGCGGCGCCGACGCTGATGGCGATCCTCGCGCGTGGCCCGGCGCGTGGGGTGGCGCTGACGATCTGGAGTACGTTCTTTGGCGTTGCCTTTGCGCTCTTGACGTGGTTCGGGCTGCCGCTCGTCGAGGCACGGGGCATCCCTGCGCTTTTTGCGGTGCATGCGGGGATGATGGGCCTTCTGGCGCTCATCCTGCATTGGGGGCTGCGCGACTTGCCGGTGCCGCCGCGCGCCAGCTATCCTGATCTGCGCGCCTTGCCATCGCTGCATCTGAATATCTACCGATCGCCGCACAAGCTGGCGCCTGCCGCGGGCTGGCTCTTTTATACCTGCTGCTTTGTGGCGGTGCTGACGGTGCTGCCGCCCTATATCGCCGAGAGCCAGCGTGCGCATGTGATGGGGGCGATGCCTCTGGTGTCGATCGTGGTCTCTCTGACGCTTGGGGCTGGCCTGCTGCGCGTGACCTCGGGGGTCAAAGTGGTGCAGCTTGGGTTCCTCATCGGCACGGTGGCGATGCTCTGGCTTTGGGCGATGCCGGGGTACTGGCTGGCCTGCATGGTCTTGGCGGCGGGGTTCGGGCTGGTGCAGGGGGCCAGCTTTGCTTCTGTGCCGCAGCTCAATGACACGCCTTCGACGCAATCAGAGGCCAATGGCGCCATGGCGCAGGCGGGCAACATGGGCAATGCCATCGGCACACCGCTGTTTGTCGCCGTGCTGACCTATGGGGGCTATGGCTCGCTGGTGCTGACCGTGGCGCTGCTGCTTTTGGCCGGGGCCGTGGTGCATCAGGCGCTTGCGCTGCACCGGCAACGGGTGGCGCGGGGGGCGGTCTGACAGTTTCTGTCAGGACAGATTTGCGCGTTCCCCCTCTGTTCCTCTTTTTCTCTTGGAGACTCGCGGCGGCTCACCTATGTGTAGTTCAAAGTTTGGGGGCAATATGGCTGAGTTGAAGAACATTGAGGTGCGCGGCGCGCGCGAGCACAATCTCAAGAACATCGACGTGGACATCCCGCGGGATGAACTGGTGGTGATCACGGGCCTCTCCGGTTCCGGCAAGTCGAGCCTTGCCTTTGACACCATCTACGCCGAGGGGCAGCGCCGCTATGTCGAATCCCTCAGCGCCTATGCGCGCCAGTTCCTCGATATGATGGAAAAGCCCGATGTGGATCATATCTCGGGCCTGTCGCCTGCGATCTCCATCGAGCAGAAGACCACATCGAAGAACCCGCGCTCGACCGTCGGCACCGTCACCGAGATCTATGATTATCTGCGACTGCTGTTTGCCCGCGCGGGCACGCCCTACAGCCCTGCCACCGGCCAGCCCATCGAGGCGCAGCAGGTGCAGGATATGGTCGACCGGATCATGACGCTTGAGGAGGGCACGCGGGGCTATCTGCTGGCGCCCATCGTGCGCGACCGCAAGGGCGAGTACAAAAAAGAGATGCTGGAGCTCAGGAAACAGGGGTTCCAGCGCGTGAAGGTGGACGGGGAGTTTCACGATCTTGATACGCCGCCCACGCTCGACAAGAAGTTCCGCCATGACATCGACGTGGTGGTCGACCGGCTGGTTGTAAAAGAGGGCATCGAGACCCGGCTGGCGGACAGCTTGCGCACTGCGCTGGATCTGGCCGACGGGATCGCCATTCTGGAGACCGCCCCGCGTGAGGGCGACCCGGAGCGGATCACCTTTTCCGAGAATTTCGCCTGTCCCGTCAGTGGCTTCACCATCCCCGAGATCGAACCACGGCTGTTTTCCTTTAACGCGCCCTTTGGGGCCTGTCCGCATTGTGACGGTCTGGGCGTGGAGCTGTTCTTTGACGAACGTCTCGTGGTACCGGATCAGAGCCTCAAGGTTTATGACGGGGCGCTGGCGCCCTGGCGCAAGGGCAAATCGCCCTATTTCCTGCAGACTATCGAGGCCATCGCCAACCACTATGAGTTCGACAAGAACACGCCGTGGAAGGATCTGCCCGCGCATGTGAAACAGGTGTTCCTGCATGGCTCCGGCGACGAGGAAATCGCCTTTCGCTATGACGAAGGCGGGCGCGTCTACAATGTGACGCGCGTCTTTGAGGGCGTGATCCCCAATATGGAGCGCCGCTACCGCGAAACGGATTCCAACTGGGTGCGCGAGGAGTTCGAGCGCTACCAGAACAACCGCGACTGCGGCCATTGTGGTGGGTATCGTCTGCGCGAAGAGGCGCTGGCGGTCAAAATCGGCCCGGCGGGAGGCCCCGCCGAGCATCGTCTGCATGTGGGGCAGGTGGTGGAGAAATCCATCCGCGAGGCGCTGGCGTGGATCGAAGAGGTGCCGAGCCATCTCAGCCCGCAAAAGCAGGAGATCGCCCGCGCCATCGTCAAGGAAATCCGCGAGCGTCTTGGGTTCCTCAACAATGTGGGGCTTGAGTATCTGACCCTCTCGCGCAACGCGGGCACGCTCTCGGGCGGGGAAAGCCAGCGGATTCGTCTGGCGAGCCAGATCGGCTCTGGCCTGACCGGGGTGCTCTATGTGTTGGACGAGCCCTCCATCGGCCTGCACCAGCGTGACAATGACCGGCTGATCACCACGCTCAAGAACCTGCGCGATCAGGGCAACACGGTGATCGTGGTGGAACATGACGAGGATATGATCCGGCAGGCCGATTACGTCTTTGATATTGGTCCCGGCGCCGGGGTGCACGGCGGGCAGGTTGTCAGCCACGGCACGCCCGCCACGGTTGAGGGTGATGCGGGTTCGGTCACCGGTCAGTATCTGGCCGGAACGCGTGAGATTGCGGTGCCGGATACGCGCCGCAAGGGCAACAAGAAGAAGATCAAGGTGGTGAAGGCCTCCGGCAACAACCTGAAGGACGTCACCGCCGAATTCCCGCTGGGGAAATTTGTCTGCGTCACCGGTGTGTCGGGCGGTGGCAAGTCCACGCTGACCATCGAGACGCTGTTCAAGACTGCCTCGATGCGTCTCAACGGGGCGCGCCAGACGCCTGCGCCTTGCGAAACCATCAAGGGGCTCGAGCATCTGGACAAGGTGATCGACATCGACCAGCGCCCCATCGGGCGCACGCCACGCTCGAACCCGGCGACCTATACCGGGGCCTTCACGCCGATCCGCGACTGGTTTGCCGGCCTGCCCGAAGCCAAGGCGCGCGGGTATAAACCGGGGCGGTTTTCCTTTAACGTGAAGGGCGGACGCTGCGAGGCCTGTCAGGGTGACGGGGTGCTGAAGGTCGAGATGCATTTCCTGCCCGACGTCTATGTCACCTGCGAGACCTGTCAGGGCGCGCGCTACAACCGCGAGACGCTGGAGATCAAGTTCAAGGGCAAGAGCATTGCCGATGTGCTGGATATGACAGTGGAGGATGCGCAGGAGTTCTTTGCCGCCGTGCCGACGATCCGCGACAAGATGGACGCGCTGATGCGGGTGGGTCTTGGCTATATCAAGGTCGGCCAGCAGGCCACCACACTGTCGGGCGGCGAGGCCCAGCGGGTGAAACTCTCAAAGGAACTCGCCAAACGGTCGACGGGCCGCACGCTTTATATCCTGGATGAGCCGACCACCGGTCTGCATTTTGAGGATGTGCGCAAGCTCTTGGAAGTTCTGCATGAATTGGTTGAGCAGGGCAATTCCGTGGTGGTGATCGAACACAACCTCGACGTGATCAAGACGGCTGATTGGCTGATCGACATTGGCCCCGAAGGCGGTGATGGCGGCGGCGAGATTGTCGCTGTGGGGACGCCGGAAAAGGTCGCCGAAGAGCCGCGCAGTCACACCGGGCGCTATCTGAAGCCGATGCTGGAAGCGCAGGCGCGCAAGAAGGTCGCGGCGGAGTGATCTCTGGGCGAGGGGCGCTGCCCCTCGCGCTCCCCGGGATATTTGGGGTTAGAAGAAGAGGGGCGCGGGTGCGCCTCTCTTTGTTTGGAACACTGTGTGTAGGGGTCAGCCTTGTGGCGAGAGCTTCTGGCCGGATGCTGGTTTGAGCAGCAGAAGCGGCGCCAACAGCAGGGCAAGGAAGGCGGTGTTCATCACCACGTTGAAGCTGGCGCCCGAGAGGGCGGAGCCGAGGCTGTCGGGCAGATACCAGGTGAGGAGCGCGGGGATCAGGAGCTGACGCGCGCGTTTTGGGTCGCTGGGCAGCACATGTGTGGCAATCTGCCAGATCAACACGCCAAGGCCGCACAGAAGCCCGCCCGAAATCGCCATCATCAGTTGGGCGACCTCGTCATTGATCTGTTGTGCCTGATCAAGAGGCAGGAAGGCCAGATCGACAAAGAACAGACCGGCAGGGCCGAGCGGGCTGTGCGGAGCCAGCACCAGCATCATCCCAAGAAGCGCCGTCCCAGCGGCGGTGACGCGCAGGAGCCGTGCTGCAAAATCAACTGTCATCATGTGGTCCTCTTTTATGCAAACTTGCCGGGAGGCTCGCCGATGCAGGGAAGGGATTCAATTACCTCGGAGGTAACTGTATTTCACAAGCGGATCGGCTAGGAATGTCAAAAAGCGAGGGGCGGATGAGCGCGTTTGGAACACAGCTGAAAGACTGGCGACAGCTGCGCCGGATGAGCCAGTTGGATCTGGCGCTCTCGGCAGAGGTCTCGGCGCGGCATCTGTCGTTTCTGGAAACCGGGCGTGCGCGGCCCAGCCGGGACATGGTGCTGCGTTTAAGCCGGGAGTTGCTGCTGCCACAGACGGAGATCAACGCGCTGCTGACAGCGGCGGGGTTTGCGCCTGCCTATGGGGCGCGTGATCTGGAGGACGCGGAGCTGGCCCCGGTGCGGGCGGCGGTGATGTGGATGCTGGAGCGCCACGCGCCATATCCGGCGATGGCTCTGGATCGACACTGGCAGCTGGAAGCGGCGAATGCGCCTGCCCGAATGCTGTTGCAGCCTGTGGGCATCGACTTGGGCGACAGCCTGCTGGAGGCGCTCTTGCACAATAGCGGGCTGCGTTCGAATATCCTCAACCTTCGGGAGGTCGAGCAGCTGACCCTGCAACGTTTGCGCAGCGAGCTGGCGCATTTTGGCCGGGACAGCGTGATCGAGGCCCATGTGGAGGATCTGCGCGCCCGGGGCGCGGGGCAGGTGCCAGAGGCCGGGCCATTGCCCGCCATGATCCCCACCCGCTATCAGATCGGCGCGCAGGTGCTCTCGTTTTTTTCGGCGATGTCGCAGTTTGGCACGGTGGAGGATATTGCCCTCTCCGAGCTCAGGATCGAATGCATGTTCCCGGCGGATGAGGCCACGCGAGTGGCGCTCATCCAGATGGGGGCGTCCTAGCTGCGGCCGCGTTTTTCAAAGCGCGGCAACATGGCGGAGAAATCCTTGCCCTTGCCGTCCTCTTTGTCGACGAACTGGCTGTAGAGCGCTTCGGCCAGTTTGCCCATCGGGGTGTCGGCATCGGCGCTGCCGGCGGCCTGCTGCGACAGGCGCAGGTCCTTCAGCATCAAATCGGCGGCAAAGCCCGGCTGGTAATCGTTGTCGGCGGGGGACTGCGGGCCGACGCCGGGTGCGGGGCAATAGGCGTTCATGGTCCAGCTGTAGCCTGAGGAGGTCGAGACCACATCGAACATCTTCTGGCGATCAAGGCCGAGTTTGTCGGCCAGCGCAAAGGCTTCGCAGGTGGCGATCATGGTGACGCCGAGGATCATGTTGTTGCAGATCTTGGCGGCCTGACCGGCGCCGGAGTCGCCGCAATGCACGGCCTTCTGGCCCATGATATCAAAGAGCGGTGCGGCCTTGGCAAAGGCCTCCTCAGATCCGCCCGCCATAAAGGTGAGCGTGCCGCCCGCAGCCCCACCGATGCCACCGGAGACCGGCGCATCCACGGCCAGAAGCCCGGCCTCTGCCGCCTGTTGCGCCACCGCGCGGGCGCTGTCCACATCAACGGTGGAGCAATCCACAAAAGCCGCGCCATTGGTCATGGCGGGGATGATCTCGGAGGCGACATGGCGCAGGATGTCACCATTGGGCAGCATGGTGATCACCACATCCGCGCCCGTTGCGGCCTCGGCCGCGCTCTTGGCGAGGGAGACGCCTTCGATCGAGACATCCGCCATGTCAAAGCCGGTAACGCTATGGCCTGCCTTGGCGAGATTGGCCGCCATCGGGCCGCCCATGTTGCCCAGTCCGATAAATCCGATTTGCATCTTAGCTCTCCTCCTCAAAACTCAATGCCTCGGCTCCAAGCGGTTGGAGCATCTGGCTCACGGCGACCGCAGGCACGTTGCCGTCGGCATATTGCCACTTGGGCGATTTGTCCTTGTCGATGATGAGGGCGCGCACGCCTTCGAGAAGGTCGCCCTTATCCATCGCACGATAGGTGAAACGATATTCCAGATCCAAGGCCCGGCGCATGGTCGCAGTGGAGCTGCGCAGGCGGTGGATCATCTCGACCGTGGTGGCGATGGAGAGCGGCGCACCGCGTTCCAGCACCTTGAGGGTGTCGGCGGCAAAGCTGTCCTTTCGCCCGCGCAGGACGGTCAGGATGTCGGCGGCGGTTTCGCCTGCAAATGTGGCGTCGATATCGCCCTGCATCGCCTGCAGCTTGCTCTCTGGGGCGGGCTGTGCGGCGGCCTCGAGAGCTGCGACATCGCCTGTCTCCTCAAGGGTCTTGATCAGCGCAGGCCAGGTGGTTTCGGGGATGTAGTGATCGGCAAAGCCAGCATAAATCGCATCGCCCGCATCCATCCGGTAGCCGGTGGTGCCGAGATATTCGCCCAGGCGCCCCGGCGCCAGCGCGAGCAGAAGCGAGCCGCCCACATCCGGCACCAGCCCGATCCCGCATTCGGGCATCGAGAGTTTGGAGCTGTCGCCCACCACGCGATGCGTGCCGTGACAGCCAATGCCAACACCGCCGCCCATGGTAAAGCCCTGCAGGAAGCTCACCACCGGTTTGGGATACTCAAAGATCCGCGCGTTCATGCGGTACTCATCCCGCCAGAATGTGCGGCCATAGGCAAAATCGCCCTTGGTTCCCGTCTCGTAGAGCTCGGCAATGTCACCGCCCGCGCAGAAGGCCTTGTCGCCAGCGGCGTCAAACACCACCAGCGCCACGGCATCGTCCTTGGCCCAGTCCTTGAGGGCAGCGTCGATCGCAAGGCACATGTCGTAAGAGAGGGCGTTGAGGGCCTTTTCGCGGGTGAGCGTTATGCGCCCTGCGCGCCCTTCGATACGGATATGGATGTCGCTCATGGCGGCGGTCCTTTCCTGAGACACTTAGTGGTTTTCCGCCAGCATATGACGGGCGACGATCACGCGCATGATCTCATTGGTGCCTTCAAGGATCTGATGCACCCGAAGGTCGCGTACCAGCTTCTCGATGCCGTAATCCGCGAGATAGCCATAGCCGCCGTGCAGCTGCAGGCATTGATCCACCACGTTGGAGCCGGTTTCGGTCACGAATTTCTTTGCCATGGCGCAGAATTTGGTGGCATCCGGGCTGCCCTGGTCCAGTTTCCATGCGGCCTGGCGCAGGAAGGTGCGTGCGGCCTGAAGCTCGATCTCCATATCCGCGAGGCGGAACTGAAGCCCCTGGAACTGGTCGATGGATTTGCCAAAGGCCTTGCGCTCGGACATGTATTGCAGCGTCGCATTTAGCCCGGCTTGCGCGGCGCCAAGCGAACAGGCGGCAATGTTGAGACGCCCGCCATCAAGGCCCTTCATGGCGTATTTGAACCCGTCGCCCTCCTGGCCCACGAGATTGCCCGCCGGCACGCGGCAGTCGTCAAATTGCACCTGCGCGGTGGGCTGGCTCTTCCAGCCCATCTTGTCCTCAAGCCCGCCAAACGAGAGCCCCGGCGTGCCATCCTCGACATAGAGCGTGGAGATCCCCTTGGGGCCGTCCTCGCCGGTGCGCACCATGCAGACATAGGCGTCGGAATAGCCGCCGCCGGAGATGAACGCCTTGGTGCCGTTGAGCACATAGCCTTCGTTGTCCCGGCTCGCGCGGGTCTTGAGCGCCGCCGCGTCAGAGCCGGACCCCGGTTCGGTGAGGCAGTAGCTCAGCACCGTGTTGAGGCTCATGACGTCGTCCATCACGCGCGCCTTCAAATCGTCGCTGGCAAACATGTCGAGCATCTTGGCGCACATGTTGTGAATCGACAGGAACGCTGCCACCGAGGGGCAGGCCATCGACAGCGCCTCAAAGACCAGGGTGGCATCCAGCCGCAAAAGGCCGGAGCCGCCGGACTCTTCGCTTACATAAAGAGAGCCAAAGCCCAGCTCACCCACCTTGGGCCACAGATCCTTGGGGATGGTGCCTTCAGATTCCCACTGGCGGGCAAAAGGCGCGATATGCTCCTGGCCAAAGCCATAAGCCATGTCAAAGATGGCCGTCTGCTCTTCTGTCATTGCGAAGTCCATGGGTTCTCCTCCCCGTTTCAAATGTGGCCGCATGCGGCGCCACAAGAATTGAACAACTGTTTATTTCTTACGCGGCTCGGGGCGTCACTTCAATATGCACAACTGCAAGATGGTCCTGCACCGTTGCGCCCATCGGCGCAAAACAGCGCTCAATTGGGGTGTTTTTCGATGCATTCATGTGGAATTTGAGGGAAATTTTAAGACCTCTGCGCCACTACTTTGGACCAAAGGCCCTCCTGTTTCCCATAGGATAGGGGCAAACCTATAGTCTGAGAAGGAGCGAGATCCTCGTGTCGCAGCCCAATCAAACCCCAAAACTCGCGGTGATGCAGCCCACCAAGAAGCAGTTCCCCGAGTTCGAAAAATTCGCCAATTCCGTCAAGGCGCAGGAACGCGCGAAATTCGCCTATGAAATGAAAAACGGGCTGCGCAGCAGCCGGGCGAAAGGGGAGCAGACCAAGGACACTGTGACCAAGCTTCTGCGCAAGGCTCAGGCGCTCATCCTGAAACATGAGAACGAAAAGGCCGAGGCGGTGATCAACCAGGCGATTGCGCTCGAGGGACAGGATGCGCGGCTCCATTCGCTGATGGGCGAAGTGCTCATGAAGGATTCCAACCGGATGATGGACGCGCTGGGGAGCCTGATGCGAGCCGTCAAGCTGGAGCCGACCAACGGCAGCCACTACGGCATGATCGGCACCCTTCTGATGCGCCTTCAGAAATTTGAAGAGGCGATCGATTACTTTGAAATTGCTGTGAAATTCGATCCCAAAAATCATATCGCCCTGTCGCGGATGATGCATACCAAAGCCCATCGCGCGCGCTGGGATGATTTCAACAAGATCCCGACCTACCTCAAGCAGTTCAAGAACCAGAACGTGCTGTCCGATCCTTTTGCCTTCCTGTCGCTTTGCGATGATGCGGCGTTTCAGAAACAGCGCTCCATCGCCCAGATCAATTCCAAGTTCTGCAACCCCGTCAAAGCCCCCATCTTCAAGGGGGAGCGCGCGGCCGGCGAAAAGATCCGGATCGGCTATTTCTCGAACGACTTCTACAACCACGCCACCATGCATCTCATGGGGGGGCTGCTGGAAAACCACGACCGATCGAAGTTCGAGATCTATATCTACGACTATGGCTCCAAGCTGCGGGACCACGAACACGAGCGCGCGCGTCGCAGCGCCGATGTGTTTCGCGATATCCGCACTCTGAACACTGCGCAGATCGTTGATCTGGCGCATGGGGATGCTCTGGATATTGCGGTGGATCTCAAGGGCTTTACCGAGAATGGGCGGCTGGACATGTTCAACAGTCGCGTGGCGCCTGTGCAGGTGGCCTATCTGGGGTATCCGGGCACGACCGGTTTGAAATCAATGGATTACATGGTGGCCGACAAGATCACGATCCCGTCGCACCTGCGCAAGCACTATACCGAAAACATCCTCTATATGCCCAATTGCTACCAGCCCAATGACGAGTCGCGCTTTATCGCCGAGGTTGCAGACACGCGGGCCAGCCATGATCTCCCCGAAGAGGGGTTTGTGTTCTCCTCCTTCAACAACCCCTACAAGGTCACGCCGCGCGAGTTCGGCATCTGGATGGACCTCCTGAAAGAAGTGCCCGACAGCGTGCTGTGGTTCTATGTCTCAAAGGCAGAGATCATCGACCGTCTGCGCAAGGAAGCCGAGTCGCGCGGTGTCGATGGTGCGCGCATCATCCCCACCGGGCGGATGCAGCCGGAGTACCACCTGGCGCGCCTGAAACACGCCGATCTTTTCCTGGATACCTTCAACGTCAACGCACACACGACCGCCAGTGATGCACTCTGGGCGGGCTTGCCCGTTGTCACCAAAACCGGCGAGCAATTCGCCGCGCGGGTGGCGGGCAGCATCCTCAGCGCAGCGGGGCTTGAGGATCTGGTCACTCATAGCGAGAAGAAATATTACGAAGTGGCTCTGCGCATTGCCCAAGATCCTGACTATCTTGCGGATATTCGCAAGCGTCTGGCGGCGTCGCACGAGAACTCGCCGCTGTTTGATACCAAATCCTACACCCGCGATTTTGAACGTCTGATGGAGCGCGCGTTCCAGAATTACATCGACGGCAACGCCCCGCGCAGTCTCGGAATTTCCGCAGCCTGAGCCGGGTCTCGCGGACTTCAGATCAAAGACTACAAGGCCGCGTCCCCTTTGGGAGACGCGGCTAATTCTTGGGCCTCTTCATGCCGGAGCCTAACGTTCAGGCGGGCGATCAGAGCAGGCGGACCTGTGTTCCGACTTTGACCAGCGGATAGAGTTTCTCGACGTGCTGATTGTAGAGCCCGATGCAGCCAGAAGAGCTCTGACGGCCAATTTTGCGGGTGTCGTGGGTGCCATGCACCAGATAGGCAGGCCAGTCGAGATAGAGCGCGCGGGTGCCAAGCGGGTTGTTTGGCTCGCCGCCTTCAATACGCTGCGGCAGCGAGGGATCGCGCTCGCGCATGTTGGCCGTCGGCGTCCAACTTGGGTTTTCGCGCTTGCGCACGATCTTGGAATAGCCCCGGCGGGTCAGCTCTTCGCTCATCGGGACAGATGAGGGAAAGAGCAGATAGGTCTCGCCATCGCCGCCCCAGTAATGCAGCGCGCGGCTCTCGATGTCGGCCAAGAGACAGCCCACGCCCAGCGTCTCAAAATGGTCCTGCCAGCGCTGCTGCTGGAACGAAGACACATTGCGCTGAACCGGGATTTGCTCGCGGATTGCGGGCTCTGATGCGGGGAAAGCATCGGTGGATTGCGCGCGCAAAAGCCCCGGTGTTGCAAGTGTTGCCGCCGCGCCCGCCATCAGGCTGCGGCGCGTCAGAGAAAGACGGGATTTGGTGAAGTCGGACATGCATCCATCCTCGTGGCTTTGAGTGCTCGAATTTTGATGGCGACACTATGAAAGCCAGGGCAGCTGCGCCAGTGCCATCCCCGCCTTGAAGGGGTGACATTTGCGTGAGCAGGCCGCTTGCGCAACTTATCGCGCATTCCCCAACAAAAAAGGCCGCCCGGAGGTCCCGGACGGCCAAAACATGAACCTTTCGGGGATCAGTCCATGGCTTTGAAGTTGAATTCGCCGCCTTCTTTGATGCCCGAGAACCAGCGCTGGGTCACAGTCTTGGTGCGGGTGTAGAAGCGGAAGGCGTCGGGGCCATATTGGTTCAGATCGCCAAAGGCCGATTTCTTCCAGCCGCCAAAGGTGTGGTAGCTGAGCGGGACCGGGATCGGGAAGTTGATACCGACCATGCCCACGTTCACGCGGTTGGCAAAGTCACGCGCGGTGTCACCATCGGCAGTGTAGATCGCGGTGCCGTTGCCATAGGCGTTGTCTTTGACAAGGTTCAGTGCGTCCTCGTAGTTGTCCATGCGGACTGTCGACAGAACCGGGCCAAAGATCTCTTCTTTGTAAATGTCCATCTCGGCGGTGACATTGTCAAAGAGGGTCGGGCCAACAAAATAGCCGTTCTCATACCCCTGCAGCGTCAGGCCACGGCCATCGGTCACAAGGGTTGCGCCCTGCTCGACGCCGCTGTCAATGAGACCCTCGATGCGCGCCTTGGCCTGCGGGGTGATCACGGGGCCGTAGTCGATGTCCTCACCGGCGGTGTAGGGGCCGACCTTGAGTTTCTCGATGCGGGGCACCAGACGCTCAATGAGGCCATCGGCGGTTTCTTTGCCGACCGGCACCGCAACGGAGATCGCCATGCAGCGTTCGCCCGCTGCGCCAAACCCGGCACCAACCAGCGCGTCTGCCGCCTTGTCGAGATCCGCATCAGGCATGATCAGCATGTGGTTCTTGGCGCCGCCAAAGCACTGCGCGCGCTTGCCGTTGGTCGCCGCGCGGCCATAGATATACTGCGCAATCGGGGTGGAACCCACAAAGCCCACGGCCTGAATGGTCTCGTTGTCGAGGATCGCGTCCACGGCTTCCTTGTCGCCGTTCACAACCTGCAGCACACCATCAGGCAGACCGGCTTCTTTCAGAAGCTCCGCCAGATAGAGCGAGGTGGACGGCACGCGCTCGGAAGGTTTCAGGATCATGGCGTTGCCGCACGAGAGGGCAGGGGCCATTTTCCACAAGGGGATCATCGCCGGGAAGTTGAAGGGGGTGATGCCCGCAACCACACCCAGAGGCTGGCGCATGGAGTAAAGGTCGATGCCCGGTCCGCCGCTGTCGGTGAATTCGCCTTTCAGCAGGCTCGGCGTGCCCATGCAGACCTCGACAACTTCAAGGCCGCGCTGCACGTCGCCGCGCGCATCAGGCAGGGTCTTGCCGTGTTCACGGGCAACCAGTTCTGCGAGCGTGTCCATGTGTTCGTTGATGAGTTGGCCGAACTTCATCATCACACGGGCGCGTTTTTGCGGGTTGGTTGCCGCCCATTCCACCTGTGCTTCGGCGGCTTTGGCGATGATTGCGTCCATTTCCGCCTTGGTGGCAAGCGGCACCTTGGCCTGCACTTCACCGGTGGCGGGGTTCAAAACGTCGGCAAAACGGCCGGAGGTCCCGGCGACTTTTTCACCATTCACGTAATGGGTCAGTTCCTGCATGTGCAGTCCTCCTCTGATCAGTGGTCGCCGCCATCCTAGGATTGCAAAAACAGACGTAAAAGAGGAAAGGCTTCAAATAGGTTTTGCATTTACGCAAATGGTTAAGGTAGGTTAACCATGAGCAGAATGCGAAGAAGGCTGGAGGATCCCGTCAGATGGAACCCCAATGGGACGATATGAAAGTGTTTTTGGCGGTCGCGCGGGAGAGCAGCCTCTCTGGCGCGGGGCGGGTCCTCAAGATGGACCCTGCCACAGTGGGCCGCCGGGTGGCCCGGTTTGAGGCCGCGCTCAAGACATCTCTCTTTGTAAAATCACCGCAAGGCTATGCGCTGAGCGCGGCCGGAGACAGGCTCTTGGGGCATGCGGAAGCGGCGGAACTCGCCATGCGGGCGGGCGAAGAGGCGCTCACTGGCCCGAGTGACACGCTTTCGGGGCAGATCCGCATCGGCGCGCCGGATGGATGTGCCAACTACATCCTGCCGCAGGTCTGTGCCGCGATTTCCAAAGACAACCCGGATCTTGATATTCAGGTTGTCGCCTTGCCGCGTGTGATCAACCTGTCGCGGCGCGAGGCGGATATGGCCGTCACCGTCAGCGCGCCAACTGCGGGCAAGCTGCTGGTGCAAAAGATCACCGATTATCACCTGCATCTGGCGGCCACCCGCCACTATCTGCGCGACAATCACCCGATCGAAAAGCTCGAGCACCTGCGCGACCATCGCATGATCGGCTACATTCCGGACATGATCTTTGATCGCGAGTTGGATTACCTCAATGATCTGGGCATCGAGCGCGTGTCGCTGGCGTCCAATTCGGTCTCTGTCCAGATCAAGATGCTTGCCGAAGGCAGCGCGCTTGGCGTGGTGCATGATTTTTCACTGCCGAGCCACCGGACCCTGCGCAAAGTGCTGAAGGAAGAGTTCAGCCTGACCCGCAGTTTTTACCTTGTCCGCCATCAGGGCGACCAGCGCAGCGACCGGCTTAATCGCTTTGCAGAGGCGCTCTCGGCGGGGATACGCGCAGAGGTTGAGCGATTGGAAGGCTTGACTTGATGTGATCTTGCGGCAAACCTTGAGGGAGTGAAAGAAAATTTCAAGGGTGCGCAAAATGCTCGTTAAGTCGATCCTTAAGTCCAAAGATATCGCCGAAGTTGTCACGATCACACCGGAGGCCACGATTGAGGCGGCGGCGCAGCTCTTGTCCGAGCATGGCATCGGGACAGTCGTTGTGTCGCCGGATAAATCCAAACCTGTTGGGATACTCTCGGAGCGCGACATCGTGCGCCAGCTCGCCAAGGTGGGGTCGGTTTGTCTCAATCATAAGGTCGAGGACTACATGACCCGCGACGTGGTGACCTGCACCCAGGACAGCGTTGCAGAGCAGGCGCTGAGCACGATGACCGAAGGGCGATTCCGCCATATGCCCGTTGTCGAAGATGGCGCGCTGGTGGGGATCATCTCGCTTGGAGATGTGGTCAAGGCGCAACTCAACGAGGTGGCGATGGAGAAAACCGCGCTTGAGGGCATGATCATGGGACACTAGGGAGCAAATCGCGGCTGGGCGGCGGCGATTATGCACTGGCTGAAGATTCAGTATTCTCACGCACTTGCATTGCGTCGCGCAACATGATTGCGTGCCCGGGAATGTGACGCAGGCAGGAGGGGCCCATGCGCATTGGCTTGTATCCCGGAACCTTTGACCCCATCACCTTGGGGCATATCGACATTATCCGGCGGGCAACCCTGCTGGTAGACCGGCTTGTGATCGGCGTGGCGATCAATCGCGACAAGGGACCGTTGTTCGATCTCGAAGAGCGCGTCGCCATGATCGAGGCAGAGTGCGCCAAGCTCACCGAGCAGACCGGCACCGAGATCGTCGTCCACCCGTTTGAGAATCTGCTGATTGACTGCGCCCGCGATGTGGGCGCGCAGGTGATTGTGCGCGGTCTGCGCGCGGTTGCGGATTTTGAATATGAATTCCAGATGGTTGGCATGAACCGCGCGCTCGATGACAGCATCGAGACGGTGTTCCTCATGGCTGAGGCCCGCCATCAGGCCATCGCCAGCAAACTGGTCAAGGAAATCTCGCGCCTCGGGGGCGATGTCAGCAAGTTTGTGACGCCTCTTGTGCGCGAACGCCTCGCAGAGCGTCTGGGCCAGCGCTAGGCCCCAGCCAGTCCATTTGGAACACTTGGATCCGGTCTGCCGCGCGCGGGCCGGTTTTGCTTTGTGGTCAGCGCCAGAAAGCGAGCCACTCGATCAGCTCAAACAGCTTTTTGCCCAAAAACAGCACATGACCGGTGCCAAAGAACACGATGTCCACCGTCAAAGCGGTGATCAGGAACAGCCCCAGGGCGATGGCGATGGTGTTGGTCATGCGGGAAGCCCAATAAAATACGCCCGGCCAGCTATGCCTGACCGGGCGTAAAATCTCAACCCTCACGCGAGGAAGGTGTTAGTTCAGGCGACCCATGGCGGTGGCAACATCGGCCATCCGGACCGAGAAGCCCCATTCGTTGTCATACCACGCCAGCACGCGCACCATGCGACCGTCGACCACGCGGGTCTGGTCGGGCGCAAAGATGGAGCTTTCTTCGGTGTGGTTGAAGTCGGTCGAGACCAGCGGCGCGGGCTCATAGCCCAGAACGCGCGACATATGGCCCTTGGACGCCTCTGCCACGGCGGCGTTCACCTCTTCGGCGGTGACCTCGCGCCCCGCGCGGAAGGTCAGGTCCACCGCGGACACATTCGGGGTCGGCACGCGGATCGCTGAGCCATCGAGACGGCCCTTGAGGTTCGGCAGAACCTCACCCAGCGCCTTGGCCGCGCCCGTAGAGGTCGGGATCATCGACATCGCTGCCGCACGGGCGCGGTAGAGATCGTCGTGACGGCGGTCTAGCGTCGGCTGATCGCCGGTGTAGGCGTGGATGGTGGTCATGATGCCATGCTCGATGCCAAAGGCCTCGTCCAGTACCTTGGCCAGCGGTGCAAGGCAGTTGGTGGTGCAAGACCCGTTGGAGACCATCTTGTCGGTGGACAGAAGATCCTCGTCGTTGACGCCGTAAACCACGGTGCGGTCCACGTTCTTGCCAGGTGCGGACAGCAGAACCTTGCCTGCGCCGCGCTCGAGGTGCTTCTTCGCCTTCAGGCCATCGTTGAATTTGCCGGTGCATTCCAGCACGACATCGCAGCCTTCCCAGTCCAGCGTGTCCATGTCGTAGGTGGAAAACACCTGCATGTCGCCGCGGCCAAGGTTCAGGCGGCCTTCGCTGAAATCGACCTGACCGGGGAAACGGCCATGCACGCTGTCGTATTTGATGAGATGCGCTGCCGTCTCGATCGGGCCGGTCGCATTGACCTTGATCACCTCGATATCGTTGCGAAAGCTGCCCGCGATATGGGCGAGGGTGCAGCGGCCGATACGTCCGAAGCCATTGATTCCAACTTTGATGGTCATCTCTGTCGTCTCCACGAGAAGGCTGTCTTAGGGGCAGCCTATAGCGATCATTAACCTCGGGAAAAAGAAGAAATTAGAGTAAACACAGACTGTTAGCGCAAAACCTTGATGGTGGCGTTAACACCTCTGACGGCGTTTGCGGTAACTGTTGCTCCGGGGGAGCGGCGCGATGCTGCGATGCGGCAC
Source organism: Ruegeria sp. TM1040 (assembly GCF_000014065.1). Classification (NCBI taxonomy): domain Bacteria; kingdom Pseudomonadati; phylum Pseudomonadota; class Alphaproteobacteria; order Rhodobacterales; family Roseobacteraceae; genus Ruegeria; species Ruegeria sp. TM1040. The sequence continues at coordinate 1,193,195 of NC_008044.1, forward strand.
GCTTGAATGATTCCCCTCCCGCAGGCTACACAGGGTCCCATGAATGCCACAGTGCAAAGGGGTGAGGTATGAGCGGTCTTCTGGCCTTGTTGGACGATGTCGCGGGGATCGCAAAGGTCGCTGCCGCATCGGTGGATGATGTGGCGACCCAATCGATGAAAGCGGGCTCGAAGGCGGCCGGCATCGTGATTGACGATGCCGCGGTCACGCCGAAATATGTCACCGGCTTCCACCCGGCGCGCGAGTTGCCGATGATCTGGCGCATTGCGCGCGGCTCTTTCATCAACAAACTGGTGTTCCTGTTGCCCGTGGCCCTGTTGATGTCGCAGTTTGCGCCCTGGCTCATTCCGCCGCTCCTGATCCTCGGGGGCTGCTACCTGTGTTTTGAAGGGGCCGAAAAGATCGCCCATGTGGTGCTGCCCCATGACGATCATTCCGGCGGGCCAGACGGCAGCCACGACATTGGAGATCCGGCACATCTCGAAGAGCAGAAGGTCAAAGGCGCCATCAAGACCGATTTCATCCTCTCGGCTGAAATCATGACGATATCTCTCTCGACGATCGAGAGCGATGTCTTGTGGATTCAGGCGGCCACCCTGGCCGTGGTGGGCATCATGATTACCATCGTGGTCTATGGCGTGGTTGCGGTGATTGTAAAAATGGACGACGTGGGCCTCTGGCTTACCAAGGTGGGCCGCACGGGCGTTACCCGCGCCCTCGGCCGCGGCATTGTCGCGTTTATGCCGTGGTTCCTGAAAATGCTGACTGTGGTCGGGACGGCCGCCATGCTCTGGGTCGGCGGGTCGATCATTGTGCATTCCGCGCATCAGATGGGCTGGCACTGGCCCGAAGATACGATCTACAGCTTTGCCAAATCCATCGCCCAAGGTGACGGGCTGGTGGAATGGCTGGTGAAGGCGGTGGTCGACGGTCTCCTCGGCTTTGTGGTGGGCCTCCTCTTGATCCCCCTCGCCACCAAAGTGATCGCGCCGCTGTTTGGCACCAAAGCCGCGCACTGACGACATCCGGACCTGACCAAACGCCAGACCTGACCAAAAAGGGCGCCCCAAACCCGGGGCGCCCTTTCATCTTCTAACTCAAAATATCCCGGGGGAGACCCGAAAGGGTCGGGGGCAGCGCCCCCAGCACCCGGCTTAGCCCAACAGCTCTTTGACCTTGGCGACGGTGCCTTCGGCGGTAATGCCGAATTTCTCAAAGAGCTCACCCGCCGGGGCAGAAGCACCAAAGCCCTGCATGCCGACAAAGCCTGCCTTCTTCTCCTGGCCGCGTTCCCCCAGCAAGAGGCGATCCCAGCCGCCATCGCGCACGGCGGCCTCGATGGCCACGCGCACGGGACCTGCGGGCAGAACCTTGCGGCGGTAGGCTTCGTCCTGCGCGTGGAACAGCTCCATGCAGGGCACAGAGACCACGCGGGTGCCGATGCCTTGACCCTCGAGGATGTCTTTTGCAGCCATCGCAACCGACACTTCGGAGCCGGAAGCCATCAGGATCACCTGACGCTTGCTCTCGGCCTCGGCCAGCACATAGGCGCCTTTCTCGGTGAGGTTGGCCAGCTTGTGCTCGGTGCGCACGGTGGGCAGGCCCTGACGCGTGAGCGCGATCACCGACGGGGTTTCCTTGGCCGTCAGCGCGATTTCCCAGGCTTCTGCGGTTTCCACCGCGTCGGCAGGGCGGAAGGTATAGGTGTTCGGGGTCGCGCGACAGATCGCGAGATGCTCGACCGGCTGGTGGGTCGGGCCATCTTCGCCCACACCGATGGAATCGTGGGTCATCACAAAGACCGTCGGGATCTTCGACAGGGCCGCCAGACGCATGGCCGGACGCGCATAATCGGTAAAGCAGAAGAACGTCCCGCCATAGGGGCGAATACCGCCATGCAGCGCCATGCCGTTCATCGCTGCCGCCATACCATGCTCGCGGATGCCCCAATAGACATAGCGGCCCTTGCGGTTGTCGGTGTCAAACACCCCAAGATCGCCGGTCTTGGTGTTGTTGGAGCCGGTGAGATCCGCCGAGCCGCCAATGGTTTCGGGCATGATCGGGTTGATGACCTCAAGCGCCATTTCCGACGCCTTGCGGGTTGCCACCTTGGGTTTGGTTTCCGAGATCTGCTTTTTCAGCGCCTTCACGGTCGCGGAGAGCTTCTTCGGCGCCTCAAGGGCAAAGGCCCGGTTGAACCGGTCCTGTTTCTGCTTGGAAATCTCGGCAAAACGCGCTTCCCATTCAGCGCGCGCCGTAGCACCGCGCTGGCCGATCGCTTCCCACTGGGATTTGATCTCGGCGGGCACCTCATAGGCGCCACCGGTCCAGCCATAGGCTTCCTTGGCGGCTTTGAGCTGATCGGCGTCGGTCAGAGCGCCGTGGCCTTTGGAGGTATCCTGCGCAGCGTGACCCAGAGCGATATGGGTTTTGCAGGCGATCATCGACGGTTTCTTGGTCTTCTTCGCGGCCTCGATGGCGGCGTCGATCTCGGCCGGGTTATGGCCGTCGATTTCCTGCACATGCCAACCGGACGCTTTGAAGCGCTGCACCTGATTGGTGCGATCAGAGAGATCAACGGTGCCGTCGATGGTGATGTTGTTGTTGTCCCAGAACACCACGAGCTTGCCCAGCTGGTGACGCCCGGCAAGGCCGATTGCCTCCTGGCTCACGCCTTCCATGAGGCAGCCGTCGCCCGCGATGACATAGGTGTAGTGATCGACAACCTTCTTGCCATACTGGGCGCGCAGGCTTTCCTCGGCCATGGCAAAGCCGACAGCGTTCGAGATCCCCTGGCCAAGCGGGCCGGTGGTGACTTCGACCGCGTCCAGAAGAAAGTTCTCCGGGTGGCCCGCCGTGAGCGCGCCGGACTGACGGAAGTTCTTGATCTGCTCGAGCGTGACCTGTGCGTCGCCCATGAGGTAGAGCAGCGAATAGATCAGCATGGAGCCGTGGCCGGCCGACAGGATGAAGCGATCGCGGTCCGCCCATTTGGGGGCGGAGACGTCGAACTTCATGTGCTTTTCAAACAGCACGGTTGCGACATCGGCCATGCCAATCGGCATGCCGGAGTGGCCGGAGTTTGCACCCGCAACCGCATCCAGCGTCAGGGCGCGGATGGCGGCGGCTTTGTTCCAATGATCGGGGTTTTCAGAGCGCAGGGCTGTCAGATCCACTGAACTGTTCCTCTTTGGGTTCGCAGGGGTTTGCCGCTGGATAGCAGTCTCAAAGCAAAGATCAAGCGCTGAGGCCCTGTTTTGCGGGGTTTCGCCACTCCCGGCGCCGGTCTGGCCATGAACTGTGCTCTGCAAGTGCTTGAAAGCAATGGGGGGGTGTTTTACCCCTTCATGAGATAAGCTGATCGCGGTGGCGCGCTGCCGGGTTGATTCGAACCCTGTTCAACTGGGACCCGCTCAGGCGGGGCGGGCGAACAGACGGGTGGCAGGCATCGCGAAACGGCGACAGATCGGCTCGGGACGGGCAGGCCGCAGGCTACGGTCTTGGCCCCGGGAAGACGAGGTGAAGAGGAACGCATGGAGCAGTTAGAAGAACTACAGGGCCGCATCCAGACCGCGCTGCATCGTATCTATGGCGGCGTCGCCGCGCTGGAGCAAAAGCATGCCAATCGTCCGGTGCCGACACTGGAAGAGCTGGATATGCAAAAGCATGCGGAGCTTCTGGCCGATCTCGAAGACGAGAAGATGGCCAATGCGCAGCTGATCGAACGGCTGCGCCTGCTGCATGGCCGGCTCGAGGACATGGAAAAGAAAGTGGCTGCCGTGGATGGCGCACAAGATCTGATTGCGCTGCATGCGGAACTGGAGCTGCTGCGCAACGAGGCCGGAAACTCCGTCGAAACGGAGGCACTGAAAGCCGAGGTCGCGCGCTTGAAGCAGGATCTTGAGGCCGCACGCAATCAGGCCGCAAGCGAGCGTGAAAAGCTCGAAGATGACCTGAGCGAAGCCACAGCCCAGAATGAACAGCTGCAAGCGCAGCTCTCGGCTCTGCCGGAGAGCCCTGCCGACACCGAGATGACGTCTGACGTGAAGGGCGATGCACATGCCGACAGCGCCGAGCTCGAAGCGCTGCGTGCAGAAGTCGCCGAATTGCGTGCGCGTGCGGAAGCCGCCGAAAGCGCCGCTGTCTCGCAGGATGTGGAGCCTGCTGACGAGGGCGTCAGCGCCGAGCTTGATCTGCGTCTGAGCGCCCTTGATGGCGAATTGCAGGGCCTGCGGGCCAGCAACGACCAGTTGCGCCAGTCCAATGCGGCCCTGCGTGCGGCCAATGCCGAAGGGGTTGCGGATCCTGCGCTCATCAACTCTGGCCTTGAGGCCGAGCTGGAGGGGCTGAAGGCCGCCCGCGCCACCGATCAGGCCGAGGTCAACGCGGTGCTGGCCCGATTGGAGCCGCTCCTTGCCACAGCCCCCAACCTGCCTGAAGGAGAAGAAGCCTGATGCCGGAAGTGACCATTCATATCGGGGGCCGCGATTTTGAGGTGTCCTGTCAGGAAGGCGAAGAGAGCTTTCTGCATATGGCGGCGGGGATGCTCGACGACGAGGCGCAGGTGCTGTCGGATCAAATCGGGCGGATGCCCGAGGCGCGGATGCTCTTGATGGCGGGTTTGATGCTTGCGGATAAGACCGCAGCCGTCGAGGACCGCATCAAGGAAGTCGAGGCCAAACTGGCCGAGAAAGACGCGCTGCTCGAAGAGCGGGATGCAGAGCTCGAGGAGTTGCGCAACGCGCCACCACCGCCTGCTGAACAAATTGAGGTGCCCGTGGTGCCGCCGCAGGTCGCCGAGACCCTCGCAGAGCTTGCGGCACGGGCCGAAGCGCTGGCGGGCGAGATCGAAGAAAAAGCCGCGCCAGATGATGACGAAGACGACGATGAGGCTGCAACCACTCCCGCGGTGGATCCGAGCGCCGACGCAATGGCGGCAGAAGGCAATGCGGATGAGGCCCGTGAAGAGACTCCTGACGACGTCAAGGAACAGGTCTGAACTCTGATCGCCCCGGGGCAGGCGCGCTGAGCAGTTGCGTCCACTAGTGCTGATGTCGCAGGAATGCTGATGTCGCAGGCGCCCGGATATAAAGGCCGCGCCACAAAAAAGCCCGCGAGACCCAGAGGTCTGCGGGCTTTTGTTTTGCGCCTCGCGAACGGATCAGGCGTTGGCTTCGCGGATCTTGTCGGCGGCATCCTTGTCGAAGCTGATGCCGTTTTGTTCAAACATTCCGTCGAGTTCGCCCGAAAGCGTCATCTCGGTGATGATGTCGCAACCGCCCACGAATTCGCCCTTGATGTAGAGCTGCGGGATGGTCGGCCAGTCGGAATAATCCTTGATGCCCTGGCGGATGTCCTCATCCGCAAGCACGTTCACGTCGGTGTAGTCGACACCGATGTAGTTCAGCACACCGGCCACGCGCGAGGAGAACCCGCACTGCGGCATGTCCTTGGTGCCTTTCATGTAAAGCACAACATCGTTGGCTTTGACGGTTTCATCGATGCGGGTCTTTGCGTCGGTCATGGTATTGGTCCTTTCGGTCTGGCCCCTGGTTCATAGAGCCGCTGAAAACTGTGGTTTTGGGTCCGAGCAACGAGGCTGCGGCGCTCGGTATCATTGCGGTTCTAGATCAGCGTATTGGAATGTCTGTTGCTGATCTAACGCCATGGTTTTGTAAAGAAATCTCCGGTATGACGTCTCTGCGCGCGCTCCAGCATATCCTGCATGCGCTCTTCTTTTTCATGCAGTATCTCTTGTTCCTCGGGCGTCAACGGCGGCATCCGGCGCTGTCTGAGCTTCTCGCGAATATGGAGAAAATCCGAGAAGAGGGCGATCGCGACAATGATCGCAATCGCGCCGCCTATGATCCAGATTGCCTCCATACCGGATGCTACTCCGGCGCTTTGGTGGTCAGGGCGAGGGCGTGCAGCTCACCGCTGGGGCCATCCATCTTGCCCTTGAGCGCGGCATAGACGGCGCGTTGCTGCTGCACGCGGTTTTTGCCGCGAAAGCTCTCGTCGATGACCATGGCGGACATGTGAACGCCATCGCTGCCGCCCACCTGAATTTGCGCATCCGGGAAGGTCTCGCGCAGGAGGGCTTCGATTTCATGGGCCTGCATTGGCATGGGGCGCATCCTTGCTGTGGTGTTCTTTGGCCAAAATGTAGGGCTGCAATGCGGGGGACGCAAGCAAGTCTACCGTGATTGTAAGGTCTGTTTTGTCGCGACCGATGTGAAACGGGACGGGGGGCGCTCCCGCCTGCTTATGGACCGGCCCCAAAGGGGCCCGCCCAACACAGTTGGGCCCGGCACCGCGCAGGCGCGGTGCCGGGCCCAAGGCCGCCAAGGGGGCTTAGCAACAGCTAAGGCCCCTCCGGGCGCGGGAGTGTCCCCGCCTTTTGTGATTAGGCGACTGCTTCGGCAAAGCTCGTGCGGAAGATCTGGCTCAGCTCTTCGAGCGTTGCCTCCGATCCGCCCATCTTCACCGTGTCGCCGGTAAACTTGCCAACGGTCTCAAGCGGCACCCCGGCCTGACCGGCAGCGATCATCAGCGCCTCGGCCTGGTCGAAGTTGCAGGCCACCAGATAGCGTGCCTGATCCTCACCAAAGAGCGTCGGGGTGTCGCTGGCGTCGATCTGCACCCCTACGCCTGCGGCCTCTGCAAGCTCAAACGCCGCGAGCGCAAGCCCACCGTCGCTGATGTCGGTGCAGGCCTTGATGAAATCGCGGTTGTTGCGGATGAACTCGCCGTTGCGCTTTTCGATCTCAAGATCCACTGCGGGGGCGTCGCCGTCCTCGCGGTTGAAGACCTCGTGCAGAAGCGCCGACTGGCCAAGATGACCAATGGTTTCGCCCACCAGCAGCAGCACATGACCGTCGCGGGCCTCGCCCAGGATCGGCTCTTCGCCCGCCGCAACCAGACCTACCGCGCCAATGGTCGGTGTCGGCAGGATCGCCTGGCCGTCTGTTTCGTTGTAAAGCGAGACGTTGCCCGAGACGATTGGCATATCAAGCGCCGAGACCGCCTCGCCGATGCCTTTGAGTGCGCCGACAAATTGGCCCATGATCTCGGGCTTTTCGGGGTTGCCGAAATTGAGGTTGTCGGTGGTCGCCAATGGCTTGGCCCCGACAGCGCAGAGGTTGCGATAGGCTTCGGCCACGGCCTGTTTGCCGCCCTCAACCGGGTTCGCCTTGACGTAACGCGGGGTCACGTCAGAGGTAAAGGCCAGTTTCTTGTCGGTGCCATGCACGCGGACCATGCCGCCACCCAGACCCGGACGACGCGCGGTGTCGCCCATCACGGTGGTGTCATATTGCTCATAGACCCACTGTTTGCCGGCATAGTTGGGGCTGGAGATCAGCGCCTTCAGGCCGTCGATCGGGTCAATGGTCGGCACATCCGCATCCGTAAGCGCCGCGGGGGCCTCGACCTCGATCCACGGGCGGTCGTATTCCGGCGCCGAGGACGAAAGCTTTGACAGCGGCAGATCCGCTTTGACCTCGCCGTTGTGCATGATGAGGAAGCGATCTTCGGCAATGGTCTCACCCACTATGGCAAAATCGAGGTCCCATTTCTCAAAGACGGCTTTGGCCTCGGCCTCCAGCTCGGGCTTCAGCACCATCAGCATGCGCTCTTGCGATTCCGAGAGCATCATCTCGTAAGCGGTCATGTTTTCTTCGCGCTGCGGAACCTTTTCCAGATCCAGACGCACGCCAAGGCCGCCCTTGTCACCCATTTCCACAGCGGAGCAGGTGAGGCCTGCCGCGCCCATGTCCTGAATGGAGATCACGGCACCGGTCTGCATCAGCTCCAGCGTGGCTTCCATCAGGCGTTTTTCGGTGAACGGGTCACCAACCTGCACGGTGGGGCGCTTTTCTTCGATGGTGTCGTCGAATTCTGCCGACGCCATGGTTGCACCACCAACCCCGTCGCGGCCGGTCTTGGCGCCGAGGTACACAACGGGCATGCCCACACCGGAGGCGGCGGAGTAGAAGATCATGTCGGTTTTTACGAGGCCTGCCGCAAAGGCGTTCACCAGGCAGTTGCCATTGTAGGCGGGGTGAAAGCGCACTTCGCCGCCGACACAAGGCACACCAAAACAGTTGCCGTAGCCGCCGACGCCCTCAACCACGCCGTTTACCAATTGGCGGGTCTTGTGATGCGCAGGCTCACCAAAGGACAGCGAATTCATCGACGCGATAGGCCGCGCGCCCATGGTGAAGACATCACGCAAAATGCCGCCAACACCAGTGGCGGCACCTTGATAGGGCTCGATGTAGGAGGGGTGGTTGTGGCTTTCCATCTTGAAGACGACCGCATCGCCATCGCCGATGTCCACGATGCCGGCGTTCTCGCCGGGGCCGCAGATCACCTGCGGGCCGGAGGTCGGCAGGGTGCGCAGCCATTTTTTCGATGATTTATAGGAACAGTGCTCGTTCCACATGGCGGAGAAAATGCCGAGCTCGGTGAAGGTCGGCTCGCGGCCGATGATCTCGAGGATCAGATCGTATTCATCGGGCTTCAGTCCGTGGTTTTCGATCACTTCAGGCGTAATGGCTGGTTCCTGCATGGCGCTAGATGGCCCCCCGGGTCGCTTCATGTTGTCGGCCTTTTAGAGCAAGCCCCGCTGCGGGGAAAGGGGGCATGAGAGGCGTGCAGAGATTGCCTCATGATTGGGCATTCTCGAAATGGAATGCATGAACATCCGGCAACGGCATGATGATGTCGGGAAATCTGCCCCTCGGGCGCGTTTTGGGCTGGCAGGGGCGCGCGCCACACGACAAAGAAGGATAAAACCGCGCACAGAGATGCGGGCGTTGGGCCAAAAAAAAGGCCGAGCACTAAGCTCGGCCGAAGTCCAACAGGGAGGTATGAAGTGCGGCCAGTGCCGCGTCTTCATGCAGGTGATTTAGGGTGCCCGCTGCGCTGCCGCAAGTGTTTTGAAACCCTTGTTGGATCAAGCCTGCCATGCGCTATGTGCATAGCTCCTGCGCGTGGCGCAGAAGGTAGATGGGAAAGTTATATTTTCCCAAGCTCTTTCATGTGCTTACGGTGTGCGATGATCTCATTCTGCACAAAGTCTCGGAAGGCGGAGACCCGCTGCGAGTGGCGCAATTCTTCTGGATAGGCGAGATAAACCGGCACACCATTGGTGTCCTCATTGGGCAAAACCTGCACCAGATCCGGGAAATCCTCGGTCACGTAATCCGGCAGAACCCCGATGCCGAGATCCTGCAAAACCCCCTGTAACACGCCGAAATAGTTGTTCACCGTGAGCATGGATTTGGGGTTATGGGTCATCAGCTTTTGCACCATGACCGCAGCGGACCCGACTTGCGCCGAACGCAGGCTCTGGCAGATCAGGCGGTGATCGCGGATTTCCTCGATGGTTTCGGGCCAGCCAAATTTGTCGATATAGCCGCGGGACGCATAGAGGCGCATCTGCACGGTCATCAGGCGTTTGCGAATGAGATCGGCCTGGCTTGGCTCTTTCATGCGGATCGCCACATCGGCCTCGCGCATGGGCAGATCCAGCACCCGCTCTTCGAGCATCAGGTCCACTTTGAGGTTGGGATACTGCTCGTAGAGCTTGATGAGACGCGGCGCGAGCCAGAGCGTGCCAAATCCGGTGGTGGTGGTGACGCGCAACTCGCCAAAGACGCCTTCTTCGCTGTCGCGAATCCGCGCCGAGGCGGTTTCCAGACGTTTTGACATCGTTTTGGTGGCGTCAAACAGCAGCTCGCCCTGTTCGGTGAGAATCAGCCCCCGCGCGTGCCGGTGAAAAAGCGTGGCGTTCAGGCTCTCCTCAAGACCCCGAATCTGCCGCGAAACAGCCGATTGGGACAGGTTGAGGTGTTCGCCCGCATGGGTCAGGCTGCCTGCATCCGCAACCGCGTGAAAGATCCTGAGCTTGTCCCAATCCATTGTTTTTACTCTTTCTGCCTCTTTGCCCCAAACTACATGATGATGAACCTAAGTTTCAAACCTTACCGGAGGCTGACACCGAAACTTTAAACAATCGGATATACAGGTCAGCATTTATGACCTATTATCTGGTCAAAATGCCAGCAAGTCGTGGTTGAGGAGGACCTGATGAGCACGCAAAAGATTTCGCTCAATGACCGTTACGATCTGGAAAAATCGCCCATTCTCTTGAATGGGACTCAGGCGCTGGTGCGTTTGATGTTGATGCAGAAGGCGCGCGATGTGGCTGCGGGTCTCAATACGGCGGGGCTGGTGACCGGCTATCGCGGCTCGCCGCTTGGCGCGGTCGACATGCAGATGAAGCGGGCCGAAAAACTGCTGACGCAATCTGATGTGACGTTCCAATATGGGCTCAACGAGGATCTCGCCGTCACCGCGCTTTGGGGGGCGCAGCAGGCGGAAATCCGCGGTGAGGGTAAATACGACGGTGTCTTTGGGCTCTGGTATGGCAAGGGGCCGGGGGTGGACCGCTCTGGCGACGCGCTGCGGCACGCCAATATGGCGGGCTCCTCAAAGCACGGTGGCGTCCTGGTGGCGATGGGTGACGACCACACCGGCGAAAGCTCCACCGTGCTGCACCAGTCCGAGTGGTCGCTCTTGGATTGTTACCTGCCGATCGTAAGTCCGGCAGGGGTTCAGGAAATTCTCGACTACGGCATCTATGGCTATGCTTTGTCACGGTTTTCCGGTCTCTGGGTTGGTCTCAAGACGATGAAGGACACCATCGAGGTGACCTCTGTTGTCGACGGTGATCCCAATCGCATTCAGCTTGTCACACCCGAAATGGATCTGCCCGCGGATGGGCTGAACATTCGCCTCGATGATGACCGCTTCCGCCAGGAAGACCGCATCATCGACCACAAGCGTTTTGCCGCCGAAGCCTTCAGCCACGCCAACAAGATGGACAAACGGGTCTGGGGCAAGCCCGGGGCCAAGATCGGTTTTGTGGCCGCCGGCAAGAACTGGCTGGATCTGGTTCACGCGCTAAGCCTTTTGAATATTGACGAAAACATGGCCGAGCGCCTGGGTATCACCACCTATAAGGTGGGCCAGACCTGGCCGATGGATATGAAGGGCTTTAATGCCTGGGCCGAAGGGCTCGACCTGATTGTGGTCGTCGAGGAAAAGCGCAAGCTGATCGAGATCCAGATCAAGGAAGCGCTGTTTGACAACCGGCGCGGTCGCCGCGTCTATGGCTGGTACAAGGGCGGCGCGGGCACCATGCACCGCGAGGAACTGTTCCCCACGAAATATGCGCTCGACCCGATCATGATTGCCGAGAAACTGGGCAATATCCTTATCGAGGAAGGGCGCGACACCGAAGCGATCCGCGCCGGACTTGCCGATCTTGACGAGGCGCGCCGCGCCGACAACGCTGAGGAAATCGCCTCGCGCCTGCCGTATTTCTGTTCCGGCTGCCCGCATAATTCCTCGACCAAGCTGCCCGATGGCGCACGCGCCTATGCGGGGATTGGCTGTCACTTCATGGTGCAGTGGATGGACCGGGAAACGGTCGGCTTTACCCATATGGGCGGCGAGGGCGCCAACTGGATCGGCGAGGCTCCGTTTTCCAATAGAAATCATGTTTTTCAAAACCTCGGGGACGGAACTTACAATCACTCCGGGGTGATGGCGATCCGTGCGGCGCTCGCTGAGGGCACCAATATCACCTATAAGATCCTCTATAATGACGCGGTGGCGATGACCGGTGGCCAGCAGGCCGAAGGCGGTCTCACGGCGCATCAGATCGCCCATGAATTGCGCGCGATGGGGGTCAAAACCATCGCCGTGGTCTATGACGAAAAAGAAGACGTGGACGCCAAGCTCTTTCCCAGCGGCATGCGGATGCATGAGCGCGCCGAGCTCATGCAGGTGCAGCGCGAGTTTGAACAGATCGAGGGCGTCTCTGCCATTATCTACGTGCAGACCTGCGCTGCGGAAAAACGCCGCCGCCGCAAGAAAGGCCTGTTCCCGGATCCCGATCAGCGGATCTTTATCAATTCGGACGTCTGCGAAGGCTGTGGAGATTGCGGCGTGCAATCAAACTGCGTCTCCATCGTGCCAAAGGAGACCGAACTGGGGCGCAAACGGGCCATTGACCAGTCGAGCTGCAACAAGGATTTTTCTTGCGTCAACGGGTTCTGCCCGTCGTTCCTCAGCATTGAGGGCGCCAAGATCAAGAAGAGCGCAACGGCCAGCCTCGATTTGCCGGACCTGCCCGAACCGCAGCTGCCGGAGATCGACGGCACGCATAACGTGGTGATCACCGGCGTGGGCGGCACAGGCGTTGTGACCATCGGCGCGGTGCTGGCACAGGCCGCCCAGATCGACGGCAAGGGCGCGGGCATGATGGAGATGGCGGGGCTCGCCCAAAAAGGCGGTGCGGTACATATCCATTGCCGCCTCGCCAACCGTCCCGAAGACATCAGCGCCATCCGGGTCGCCACCGGCGAGGCGCATGCGCTGATCGGCGGCGATCTGGTGGTGAGCGCGGGCGCAAAGACGCTGGGGCTGACCTCGACGGGCCGCACCGGTGCGGTGGTCAACAGCCATGAAATCATCACGGGTGACTTCACTCGAAACACCGATTTTTCCTTGCCAAGCGACAGGTTGCAGGTCGCGCTTCAGGCGCGGATTCGGGATCGGCTTGATCTCTTTGATGCGTCGGAACTGGCACGGGTCAGCATGGGAGATTCGATTTTCTCCAACATGATGGTCTTTGGCGCCGCTTGGCAGCGGGGGCTGATCCCGGTGCGGTTTGAGGCGATCAAACAGGCGATCGAGCTGAATGGCGCAGCGGTCGAAAAAAACCTGCGCGCCTTTGATATTGGCCGTTGGGCGGTGCTCTATCCCGACGAGGCAGCAAAGCTGCTGACGCCCAATGTGGTGGAACTACCCAAGTCGCTTGATGAGAAGATCGCCTATCGCCGCGATCATCTGATCGCCTACCAAGGCAAGCGTCTGGCCAAGCGGTATGACAAACTCCTGAGCGGAATTTCTGACGCCCGCCTCAAGGAAGCCGTGGCAAAAGGCTATCATAAGCTGTTGAGCTACAAGGATGAATACGAGGTGGCGCGGCTTCTTCTGAGCAGTCGCGAGAAGGCCGAAGAGGCCTTTGAGGGGGATCTCAAGATCAGCTACAACCTCGCGCCGCCGCTTCTGGGGGGCAAGGATGCCAATGGCCGCCCGAAAAAGCGCAAGTTCGGCCCCCGCACTGAACGTCTGTTCCGCGTTCTGGCCAAGCTCAAATCCCTGCGCGGCACGCCTCTGGATATCTTTGGCTATACTGCGGAACGCAAGATGGAGCGCGCGCTCATCAAACAATACGAGGCCGACATGAAGGCGTGGCTGCCAAAGGCCGGGAGCGTCGACCCGGGCGCCTTGGTTGCGCTTGCGGAACTGCCCTTGCAGATTCGCGGCTTTGGCCCTGTGAAAATGAAAAACGAGCAAGCAGCCGCCAAACGGCGCGAGGAATTGCTCGTGGCGCTGAAACAGGGGGCAACGCCGGTCAAAACGGCCGCAGAATAGGAACAGATCTGACATCTGGAATTAACCGGATGTCATGAATATGTTACCGAGGCCGGGCTAGATACACGCCCGGCCTTGGTCGGGGGAGGGTGCTTTGATCGGTGCCCTTTCCTTGTCTTTACGGAGATCACAAAGACATGCTTGAGCGTCGCCATATCGCGCGCGATATATCCTACTCCCACTCTGCCGAGACGCGGCCGGGTCGGATCATGATCCGTCTGATGGAAAACACCACCGGTCGGTTGCGGCTGATCAAACGGGCCAAGGGCTATGACATGGAAGTCGCCTCCGGGCGTAGTTTCTGGGATGTCATCGTCGAACGCTATGGCCTCAGCCTCGATGTGGTGGGCGGCAGCCTCGACGCGATCCCGCGCGACAAGCCGGTGATCCTGATCGCCAACCATCCCTACGGCATCCTTGATGGGCTGATGATGGGGCATATCCTGTCGCGCACGCGCTGCGATTTTCGCATGCTGGCGCATCAGGTGTTTCGCAAGGCCGAGGATCTGAACAAGGTGATCCTGCCGATTGATTTTGCCGAAACCAAAGAGGCAATGAAGGTCAATCTGCAGACCCGCAAGGACGCGCTCGATTACTTGGGGCAGGGCGGCGCTATCGGGATCTTTCCGGGCGGCACGGTCTCCACGGCCTCCAAACCCTTTGCACATCCCATGGATCCGGGCTGGCGCGGCTTCACCGCGCGGATGGTGGCCAAATCGGATGCGGTGGTGGTGCCTTTGTATTTCGACGGCCATACCTCGCGTCTGTTTCAGATCGCTTCGCACCTGCATTACACGTTGCGCATGGGGCTCTTGATTAAGGAGTTCAAAAAGCGCGTCGACACCCCCGTCAAGGTGGTGATCGGTGAGCCCATCGGGCGCGATGTGCTTGACCCCTTGGCAAAGGACTCCAAAGCAATGATGGATTTCCTGCGCAAAGCCACGTATGAGCTGTCACCAACACCGCTCAAATCCTATGACTACGGGTTCGAGTTCGAAGAAAAACACCGGGCGTGACGCGCGCCCGCACACCCAAAGGCAGTGTGACATGGCAGTTGGTATTTTTGATTCCGGTCTTGGTGGTCTGACCGTGTTGGATGCGGCGCAAAAGCGCCTGCCGGATGTGGATTTCCTGTATTACGGCGACAACAGCCATGCGCCTTACGGCGTGCGCGACGCCGAGGACATCTATGAGCTGACGCATAAGGCCGTGCATGACATGTGGGATCGCGGCTGCAATCTGGTGATCCTGGCCTGTAATACCGCCTCGGCCGCTGCGCTGCGGCGCATGCAGGAGGCCGGCGTGCCAGAGGGCAAGCGGGTGCTTGGCGTCTTTGTGCCGCTGATCGAGGCGCTCACCGAACGCCAGTGGGGGGACAACTCTCCTCCGCGGGAGGTGGCCGTGAAACATGTGGCGCTGTTTGCGACCCCTGCCACCGTGGCAAGCCGCGCATTTCAGCGCGAGCTGGCGTTTCGCGCCATCGGCGTCGACGTCGAAGCGCAGGCCTGCGGTGGCGTGGTCGATGCCATCGAGGAGGGCGACATGATCCTCGCCGAGGCGCTTGTGAAAAGCCATGTCGATGCGCTGCTGCGCAAGATGCCCCGCCCCGAGGCGGCGATCCTGGGCTGCACCCATTATCCGTTGATGGAAGACGTCTTTCAAAAGGCGCTGGGGCCCGATGTGCAGGTCTTCAGCCAGGGCCGTCTGGTTGCCGACAGCCTCGCGCACTATCTCGAGCGTCGTCCCGAGATGATTGGTGGCGGCAATGCGGGCTATGTGACCACCGGGAATGCCAACCGCGTCAGCAGCCGCGCGACGCAATTCTTGCGACGAGAAATCACTTTTGAAGCGGCCTGAGGGATTATACCCTCGCGCCCAACCTGATGTCCTGCCTGCGCTCTTTGCAGGCCCCCTTCATATCTGAACATTCGAGGTCTCGACATGACCCATAACGTGGCAATTCTTGGTGCGTCCGGCTATACCGGCGCAGAGCTGATCCGGCTGATTTCTCAGCACCCGAGCATCACCATCAAAGCCCTCGCAGCCGAGCGCAAGGCAGGCATGGAGATGGCAGATGTATTCCCGCATCTGCGTCATCTTTCGCTGCCAACCCTTTGCAAAATAGACGAAATCGACTTCGCACAGATCGATCTGTGTTTCTGTGCTCTGCCGCATAAGACCAGCCAAGAGGTGATCGCGAAACTGCCGGGTGATCTGAAAATCGTGGATCTGTCGGCGGACTTCCGGCTGCGCGACCCGGAGGCCTATGAAAAATGGTACGGCAACCCGCATGCGGCGCTCGAGCAGCAGCAGGAGGCGGTCTATGGTCTCACCGAATTTTATCGCGATGAGATTAAGGGCGCGCGGCTGGTGGCGGGCACGGGCTGCAATGCGGCCACCGGGCAGTTTGCGCTGCGGCCGCTGATCGCGGCGGGTGTGATCGACCTTGATGAGATCATCCTCGATATGAAATGTGCGGTCTCCGGCGCCGGGCGGGCGCTCAAGGAAAACCTGCTGCATGCGGAGCTGAGCGAAGGCTATAACGCCTATGCCATTGGTGGCACCCACCGGCATATCGGCGAGTTCGATCAGGAGTTCTCGGCTATCGCTGGGCGGCCCGTGAAGGTCCAGTTCACCCCGCATCTGCTGCCGGTGAACCGGGGGATCCTTGCGACCACCTACGTCAAAGGCGATGCTCAGGCGATCTATGAGACATTTGCCAAGGCCTATGCCGATGAGCCCTTTGTCGAGCTGCTGCCTTTTGGCGAGGCGCCTTCCACCCATCATGTGCGCGGGTCAAACTTTGTACATATCGGGGTCACTGCCGATCGCATCGCAGGGCGCGCAATTGTTATCGTGGCGTTGGATAACCTGACAAAAGGTAGCAGCGGTCAGGCCTTGCAGAATGCAAACCTGATGTTAGGTGAGGACGAGACAGCCGGGCTGATGATGGCACCGCTGTTCCCCTGAACATCAAGAGGTCCAGATGAAGTCCCTGAAGAAGCAGCGGCGTATCCAGATCATAGCGCTTGCCACCGTGGCCCTTGTTGGGTCCACGGCGCTCATTGGCTATGCCATGCGCGATGGCATCAACTATTTCCGCTCGCCCAGTCAGGTGATGGAGACCCCGCCCGAGCCGACAGAGACCTTTCGCATCGGTGGCCTTGTCGAAGAAGGCACCCTGCAACGCGGTCAGGGCGAGGCGGTGCGCTTTTCGGTGACCGATGGTGGCGCCAGCGTGCCGGTCACCTATGTGGGGGTTCTGCCGGATCTCTTTGAGGAAAATCAGGGCATGGTGGGGACCGGGCGATATGTCAACGGTGTCTTTGAAGCCTCTGAAATCCTTGCAAAACATGACGAGACCTACATGCCCAAAGAGGTCGTGGATGCCTTGAAAGAACAAGGTGTCTACCGCGAAGGCGACAGCTGATCTTTTTGCATTCTGGTCTGATCTGATAACGCGCCCGGCGATCACCGCCCGGGCGCGTTGCGTTTGCAGCGCACGGTCCGACCACCGGATCGAAAGTCGCATGCGATAGTCTTCCTGCCAGTTCCCGATTGGAGGATCTTGCATGGATGTTGTCAAAATTGCCCAAGAGATCGTCGCCCGTGAGGGGGGCTATGTGAATGATCCCGATGATCCTGGTGGGGCAACCAAACATGGCGTGACCATTCACACCATGCGCCGACTTGGGCTGGATCTCACCGGCGATGAGAGGGTGGATGCGCGCGATGTGCAGGCCCTGAGCCGGAAGGAGGCCGTAGAGATCTTTCTGCGCGAATACTATCGCCGTCCGCGCCTGCATCTGCTGCCGGCGCCGCTGCAGCCCAGCGTCTTTGATATGCATGTCAACGCAGGCGGCAACGCGGTGCGGATCCTGCAGGAGTTGCTGTGTGAGATGGGCTATGATCTCAGCGTTGACGGCGTGATCGGGCCACACACGGCCAAAGCGGCTGCGGCCGCCGGAGCGGTCAATATGGACGCGCTGGTCAATGCCTATGGGATCGCGCGCCGGAACTACTATTTTCAGCTGGCCGAGCGACGTCCGCAGAGCCGGAAATATGCCCGCACGCGTGCAGGCAAAAAGGGCGGCTGGATCCGGCGCGCAGAAGAGTTCATAGCGCCGCGTTATCATCTCACAGTGGCTGAATTTCATACGCGCACCGCGCATTGGGCTTGAGGTAAACACATGTTTTCAATGCTTTGGGAGACGTTCTTTGGGGGGCGTCGCAATCTTGTGCGCGAAACGGTCGAAGTGTTTCGTGAAAATTCCGAACAGTCCGCGGTGCGCGCGCATGATCTGCAGGCCGCTGCTTTGGCGCAATTTGCGGCGGAATTTGGTGGTCAGAAGAGCGGCTTTGACCGCTTTATGGATGGGCTCAACCGCCTGCCGCGACCGATGCTGGCACTGGGGACCTTGGGGCTCATGGGGGCCGCAATGCTGGACCCGGTGTGGTTTGCCGCGCGCATGCAAGGCATCGCGCTGGTGCCAGAGCCGCTGTGGTGGCTCCTGGGGATTGTGGTGTCGTTCTATTTCGGCGCGCGAGCGCAGGCCAAGACGCAGGCGTTTCAGGAAGGGATCGCGCGCAGTCTGGCGCGGGTGCCGCAGGCTGTTGAGAACCTTCAGAGCCTGAACGCCCTTCGTCAAGGCACTGATCACGATGAGAAAAGTGAAAACTCGGACAATCCCGCACTGGCGGACTGGCACCGTGATCGGCGCGGGTGAGAGCGCAGCTGCCTGCGGCGCGGCGACGCGGGCAAATGTGATTGGCGCGCAGGCAGGAGCGGGATATAGAAACAGGTATGATTACAGAGCTCGGTCACTTCGCCCTCATCCTCGCCTTTATGATCGCCATCGTGCAGACGGTTGTGCCCCTGATTGGTGCGCATAAACGCTGGCCCGGCTGGATGGCCGTGGCGGAACCCGCAGCGCAGGCCCAGTTCCTGTTTACGGCGTTTTCCTTTGGGGCGCTCACATGGGCCTTTGTGACCTCGGATTTCTCGCTGCGGCTGGTGACGCTCAACAGCCACTCCGCCAAACCGATGATCTACAAGATCTCGGGCACTTGGGGGAACCATGAGGGCTCCATGCTGCTCTGGGTGCTGATCGTGACCCTCTTTGGGGCCTTGGCCTCGGTGTTTGGAGGCGGGCTGCCGCCGACACTCAAGGCGCGGGTGCTCAGTGTGCAATCGGCCATTGGCGTGGCCTTTTTCGCGTTCATCCTCTTTACCTCCAACCCCTTCTTGCGGCTGGAAAACCCTCCCTTTGACGGGCAGGATCTCAATCCGCTCCTGCAAGATCCGGGCCTCGCGTTCCACCCGCCGTTTCTGTACTTGGGCTATGTGGGGCTCTCGATGGCGTTCTCCTTTGCTGTGGCTGCCCTGATCGAAGGGCGGGTTGATGCGGCCTGGGGGCGCTGGGTCCGGCCCTGGACATTGGCGGCGTGGGTGTTCCTGACCATCGGCATCGCGCTGGGGTCCTGGTGGGCCTATTACGAGCTTGGCTGGGGCGGCTTCTGGTTCTGGGATCCGGTGGAGAATGCGTCCTTCATGCCATGGCTTCTCGCCGCTGCGCTTCTGCATTCCGCGATCGTGGTGGAAAAGCGCGAGGCGCTCAAGAGCTGGACCATCCTTCTCGCGATCCTCGCCTTTGGCTTTTCGCTCATCGGCACCTTCATCGTGCGCTCTGGGCTTTTGACCTCGGTGCATGCCTTTGCCAATGATCCAGAGCGTGGCGTGGTGATCCTTGGAATTCTCGCCTTCTTTACCGGCGGCGCGCTGCTGCTCTTTGCCCTGCGCGCGCAGGCTATGGAGGCCAAAGGCGTGTTCTCCATGGTCAGCCGGGAGAGCGCGCTGGTGGCCAACAACCTCTTGCTGGCGGTCAGCTGCTTTGTGGTTTTTGTTGGCACGCTCTGGCCGGTGGTGGCGGAGATGGCCTTTGATCGCAAGCTCTCGGTCGGGGCACCGTTCTTTGATGCGGCCTTCCCGCCCTTCATGGTGGCGCTGGGGCTCTTGCTGCCGATCGGCTCAATGCTGCCGTGGAAGCGCGGTAAAGGCGCCAAGACGCTCTGGACGCTGCGCTATGGCATCGTACTGGCGCTGGCCCTTGCGGGGCTCGCCTGGGCGATCCAGACCGAAAAGAGCCTGCTTGGCCCCGTTGGCGTTCTGCTGGGCGCTTGGGTCGTAAGCGGCGCTGCACTTGATTTGTTGCAACGCGCAGGGCGCAAGGACCGGCTCTCGCGCCTGATGCGGTTGCCGCGTGCCGATTGGGGCAAGGCGGTGGCGCATGCCGGGCTTGGCGTGACGATCTTTGCCGTGGCAGGGCTGACGGCCTGGCAAAAAGAAGACATCCGTGTTGCCAACCTCAATGAGCCGTTCCGCGTCGGTCCCTTTGAACTGGTGCTGTCTGCGGTCGAAGAGGGGCGCGGGCCGAATTACTTCACCACGATGGGCGTGGTGGATGTGACCCGCAACGGCAAGGACGTCGCAACGCTGCGGCCGGAGAAACGCGTCTATCCGGTGGCGCAGATGCCCACCACGGAGGCGGCGATTGATTATCGGTTCACCCGCGATCTCTATGTGGTGCTGGGCGATGCGCAAGAGGGCGGCGGATTTACTCTGCGCACCTATATCAAGCCCTTCGCCAACTGGATCTGGGGCGGCAGCCTGCTGATGGCCCTTGGCGGCTTCCTGAGCCTCTCGGACCGTCGGTTCCGGGTTGCGGCCGGGGTGCGCAAGGCCCCCACCGAGGGGGTGCCCGCGGAATGAGACCTCTGTTTTCTGTGGCGCGCATTCTCGCGGCCTGCCTTGCGGCCTTGGTCCTGAGCCTTTCACCTGCACTGGCGGTGCAGCCGGACGAGGTTCTGGACGACCCGGTCCTGGAAGAGCGTGCGCGCGATCTCTCGGACGGGCTGCGCTGTCTTGTGTGCCGCAACGAGAGCATCGACGAGTCCAACGCCGATCTGGCCCGCGATCTGCGCCTCTTGGTGCGCGAGCGCCTCGTCGCCGGGGATAGCGACGAAGAAGCGATCGACTTTATCGTGGATCGGTACGGGGAATATGTGCTGCTCAAGCCCACAACGCAGGGGGCCAATTGGATCCTCTGGGCGGCGGGGCCCATGATGCTGGCGCTCGCTCTGCTCATTTCGTTCATGTATCTGCGCGGCCGCGCCACGGCGACGGCTGGACCAGAGGCAGACGGGCTCTCGGCCGAAGAACAAGAACGCCTGCGGGAAATTTTGAAAGACTGAGTTCTCTTCCCGTCCTGCGGGAAGGAGGGCGCCGAGGGCGTGCTGGATTGCCGCCCTTGGCATGATCTGCTAAAGAGGCCTTGGTCTGCAGTTCACCAAGGCTCCGCCACGCGCTAAACCTGCATCACATTGCTTCCATTGGACTCCTGATCGGGGTGCCACTGGATAAGGGCGGACATCCATATGGCCTGCGCCATATCCGGCATCCTGAAGTTACGGAGGACATGATGTCCAAGGATGTGATCCGTCTGACCATTCCTGATGTGTCGGATTTTGCCAAACATTTACGCCGCGCGTTTGCGCAGGCGCCCGGCCATGTGGAAATGCTGAACCATGTGGCCCGCGCAGCGGGGTATCGCAATTTTCAGCATCTGCGCCAACAGAACCCGCCATCACCCGAGATCGACCATAAGCGTATCGCGCGCGCGGCGCGCTATTTCGATGCGCAGGCGCGCTGGCAGAGCTGGCCGACCAAACGCGGTGTGCGAGAGCTGTGTCTTTGGGTGATCTGGGCGCGTCTGCCGTCGCGGACCTACTTCAGCGAGCGGGAGATTTCGGCCGTCATTGACGAACACTGCGTGTTTCGCGATGCCGCACAGATCCGCCGGAGCCTGATTGAGATGGGGCTTTTGCGTCGCAACCGGGATGGATCTGATTATCAGCGGGTCGAGACGGCGATGGACCCGCATGGGGCTGCGCTGATGTCTTTGCTCGCCGAGCGGCAAAAAGCGCAAGAAAATCCCTAAATAGCCTGACGCGGCGTTTGTCTTTTCGAGGTCGGATGCTTAGGTCAACATGCGCATAACTCGAACAGGGATATTTCACGCATGGACTACCGCGACATTCAGTATTCGCTTGAGAACGGGCTTGCGACCGTCACTTTGAACCGCCCGCAGAGCATGAATGCGCTCACCAGCCAGATGCGGGCGGAAATCACCCATGCGATGAAAACCGCCGCCGAAGAGGCGCGTGCGGTGGTGATCACCGGCGCTGGCAATGCCTTTTGTACCGGTCAGGACCTGAAGGATGCCTCCTCGAGCGGCAACCAGATCGATCTGGAGCGTACGCTGCGTGACGAATACACGCCCATGCTGGAAGCGATCTACACCTGTCCAGTGCCGACGATCTCTGCTGTGAATGGTCCGGCAGCAGGGGCGGGCGCCAATCTGGCACTGGCGGCGGATGTGGTGATCGCAACCGAGAGCGCCTATTTCCTGCAGGCCTTTGCCAAGATCGGGTTGATGCCGGACGCCGGCGGTACTTGGTTCATGCCGCGCCAGATGGGGCTGGCCAAGGCCATGGGCGCGGCGCTGTTTGCCGACAAGATCACCGCCCGTCAGGCGAGCGATTGGGGCATGATCTGGGAAGCGGTTGCGGATGACGGGTTTGAGGCGCATTGGCGCGCCCGTGCCGCGCACCTGGCCTCTGGTCCCTCCAAGGCCTTTGGCGCCATCAAGCAGGCGCTGCGCCAATCCACCACCAACAGCCTGCCAGATCAGCTGTCGCTGGAGGCGCATCTGCAGGGGGAACTGGGCCGCAGCCGCGATTTCATGGAGGGCGTCACCGCCTTTGTGGAAAAGCGCAAACCGGATTTCGAGGGGCGCTGAGGCCCCACTTGTTATGATCCCACGAAAAAGCCGCCCCCGATTGAGGGCGGCTTTTGTTTGCTCAAAGACCGAAGATCACGCAGAGACCAGGGCCACGTTTGACGCAAGGTCGAACCCATCGCCCGCGTTCTCGAGATAGGCGACCACCTCGCCGTTCACGGTGACCTCGATATCGGAAGATCCATCAGAATTGACGACCGTGTTGTAGTCGAGATCTGGTGCAGCGCCGGAGTAGCGGTAGAGCACGACTTCGTCTTCCACGTCGAAATCGCGAATGATCACCTGTTCGCCGGCTTGCAGCCAGTCTCCGACCAGGAACGTGTCGTCGCCGGTGCCGCCATTGAGGACGTCACCCGCGCCCCCCACCAAGAGATCACTGCCCGCGTCGCCATTCAAAACGTCGCTCTCTTTGTCATCCTCAAAGAGGAAGTCCAGGTTGGCTGGGCTGTTTTCACCATCAAGGAAGGCCTCGCGCAGGGCGGACGCCGAGGTGAGAGAGGTATCAACAAGCAGTTCGCCCCCGTTGATCACATCATCGCCGTCGCCGCCGGAGACCGTGTCCTCTCCGTTGCCGCCGTGCAGCCCGTCTGCACCATAGCCCCCATTCAGGACATCGTCGTCGTTGCCACCGTAGAGCAAGTCCTGACCAAGGCTGCCATTCAGGGTGTCCTCGCCGTTCCCGCCGAGCAGAACGTCAAGGCCACCGCCGCCGGTCATGCGGTCGTCGCTGCCCCCTCCCTCGAGGATGTCTGCATCCGCGCCGCCCGAGAGGAAATCATCGCCCGCGCCGCCGTAGAGATTATCGTTACCATCGCCACCGTAGAGATCATCGCCCCCAATCTGGCCGCCGAGCACATCTGCGCCGGCATCCCCGTGAATGGTGTCATCCCCATCGCCGCCAAAGCTGCTGTCATCCCCGTCGCCAAGCGTGATCAGATCACGGCCATCGGTGCCATCAAGCTGATCTGAACCTGGGGTTCCGGTTTCGGTGTTGTCGGGGATCGTGTCTTCGGTGTCGTCGTCATCATCGAGCGCAACAAACGCGCCGATGACCGCAATCGAGCCAATAAGTGCAAGCATCAACATAAAAATACTCCTCTGGCCACCACGAAAATCGGGCCGGGATCGGGTTAATCGCTGTCAGCAAGACGCCGCGAGAATTGCGGCACGTTTGACAAATTCATGATTTTTTTACGGCAAATCCCCGGCGTGCGGAGAATTTTAATCTTCATTTCTGAAAACGCAGCGTTTCCAGGCTCTGAACAATCGGGGATACCTGACCTCGACCGGAAATATTGTACTTATTATCAGTGCTTTAAATGAAAACGCCGCCCCGAATTGGGGCGGCGCACGCATTTCAGAGAGAGTTTCTCTTAGCGGTTTTCGATGTCGACATAGTCGCGCTGTGTCTCACCGAGATACAATTGGCGCGGACGGCCGATTTTGTTCTGCGGATCACCGATCATTTCTTTCCACTGGGAGATCCAGCCGACGGTGCGCGACAGCGCAAAGATCGGGGTGAACATGGAGGTCGGGAAGCCCATCGCCTCGAGGATGATGCCCGAGTAGAAGTCCACGTTCGGGAACAGCTTTTTCTCGATGAAATACGGATCGTTGAGCGCGGTCTGCTCGAGTTCCTTGGCGACCTGCAGGAGCGGGTTGTCTTCCACGCCCAGAAGCTCCAGCACTTCGTCTGCAGACTGCTTCAGCACCTTGGCGCGCGGGTCCGTGTTCTTGTAGACGCGGTGGCCAAAGCCCATCAGACGGAACGGATCGTTCTTGTCTTTGGCGCGTGCGATGAACTCCGGAATGCGATCGACAGAGCCGATTTCCTTGAGCATCTCGAGGCAGGCCTGGTTGGCGCCACCGTGGGCAGGGCCCCAGAGGCAGGCAATGCCAGCTGCGATACAGGCAAAGGGGTTGGCCCCGGAGGAGGACGCCAGACGCACGGTCGAGGTCGAGGCGTTCTGCTCGTGGTCCGCATGCAGGGTGAAGATCCGGTCCATCGCGCGGCTCAGGATCGGGTCCACGGTGTAGTTCTCGGCCGGGACAGAGAAACACATGTGCAGGAAGTTCGCGGCGTAATCCAGATCGTTGCGCGGATACACAAACGGCTGGCCGATGGAATACTTGTAGGCCATCGCAGCAATCGTCGGCAGTTTTGCAATCAGGCGGATTGCAGCCACTTCACGCTGCCACGGATCGGAGATGTCGGTGGAGTCGTGATAGAAGGCCGACATTGCGCCCACAACGCCCACCAAGGTTGCCATCGGGTGCGCGTCCCGGCGGAAACCACGGAAGAAGTTGTGCATCTGCTCGTGGACCATGGTGTGGCGGGTCACACGGGTCTCGAAATCCTCAAGCTGCGTCGCGGTCGGCAGCTCACCATAAAGGAGCAGGTAGCAGACTTCGAGGTAGTGGGATTTACCGGCCAGCTGGTCGATCGGATAGCCACGATGCAGCAGCACACCTTCGTTGCCGTCGATATAGGTGATCGTGCTGTCACAGCTCGCAGTGGAGGTGAAGCCCGGATCATAGGTGAACACTCCGGACTGCGCGTAGAGCTTGCGGATATCC
Organism: Ruegeria sp. TM1040; assembly: GCF_000014065.1. Lineage (NCBI taxonomy): Bacteria > Pseudomonadati > Pseudomonadota > Alphaproteobacteria > Rhodobacterales > Roseobacteraceae > Ruegeria > Ruegeria sp. TM1040. The sequence continues at coordinate 1,218,145 of NC_008044.1, forward strand.
AGAACATCGGGCCCGGCAGTCGGCGAGAAGATGGGGAGTTCGTAGGTCTCACCATTCAAGCTGAGCTGGGCTGTTTTCTGTGTGTCGGTCATAGATGTCCCTTCCTGTTACAGGCGCAGAGAGGGCGGGTGGCCCGTCCCGCGCAGCGGGGCGCCCGCGCCATCAAAGGCGCAGACGCAGTCCTATACGAACGGGCTTACCCAGACCTTAACAAGAGATCCTGACGGGTGCTCAGCCAGTTACGTCCTTGAGCCGGGCCAGAGTTTCCTCGCGGCCCAAGCAAATCATCATGTCAAAGACCGAAGGCGTTACCGCGCGGCCTGCAAGCACAGCCCGCAGGGGGCCAGCCAATTTGCCAAACTTCGTGTCCTTAGCCGCGGCAAATTCATTCAGGGCGGCCTCTAACTCGTCTCGCGACCAGCTAGCATTTTGCAGATGCGGCGTCAATTCGTTCAGTATACCAATGGATACTGGGTCGAGTGCTTTTTCGGCCTTCGCATCCCGTTCCAGGGGGCGTGAGGTCAGCACAAAATGCGCTTTTTCAAGGAGTTCGGGGAAGGTTTTTGCCCGATCCTTGAGGCAGTACATTGCCCGCTCAAGCCCTTGTGACTGTACGTCATTTAGGGCCGGCTGACCGGCCGCGTCCAGATAGGCCTCGATTTCTTGCCGCAGTGCAGCATCATCCGCGATTGCGATATGTTGGCCACAGAGATTTTCGAGCTTTTTGGTGTCAAATCGGGCCGGACTTTTGCCGATTCCGTCCAGATCGAACCAGTCTTTGGCCTGCTCATCGGTAAAGAACTCGTCATCGCCATGCGACCAGCCCAGACGCGCAAGATAGTTGCGCATGCCTGCCGCGGGATAGCCCATCGCCTGATATTCCTGCGCCCCAAGCGCGCCATGGCGTTTGGAGAGCTTCTTGCCGTCCGAGCCGTGAATGAGCGGGATATGAGCATAGACCGGCACGTCCCAGCCCATCGCCTCGTAGATCATCATCTGGCGCGCTGCATTCATCAGGTGATCGTCGCCCCGGATCACATGGGTCACACCCATATCGTGATCGTCCACCACCACGGCCAGCATATAGACCGGCGTGCCATCCGAGCGCAGCAGGATCATATCGTCCAATTGCGCATTTTTGATGGTCACATCGCCCTGAACCTGATCGCGAATGACGGTTTCGCCGTCTTTGGGCGCCTTGATGCGGATCGCAAAGGGCGCATCGGGGTGCTCAGACTCGGGCGTGTCGCGCCAGGGCGAGTGAAACAGGGTCGATTTGCCCTCGGCCTTGGCGGCCTCGCGAAAGGCGGCGATTTCTTCCTGGGTGGAGAAACACTTGTAGGCTTTGCCCTCGGCGAGCAGCTGGTGCGCCACTTCGGCATGGCGCTCGGCGCCTTCAAACTGGCTTACCACCTCGCCGTCGTGATCCAGCCCAAGCCACGCCATGCCCTGCAGGATGGCGGCGGTGGCTTCCGGGGTGGAGCGGGCGCGGTCGGTGTCTTCGATCCGAAGCAGGAATTTGCCGCCGCGGCCACGCGCAAAAAGCCAGTTAAACAGCGCGGTGCGCGCGCCGCCGATGTGCAAAAAGCCTGTGGGCGAAGGGGCGAAGCGGGTGACGACCGGTTGGGACATATGGGGCATTTACCTTTTGGAAACCTTGTGGGGTCAACGTTTGTCGCCTGTGTACCGAGCCAGAAGGCAGGGAGCAAGCGTGCGCGTGTTTGGCGCTCTTGATGCAAGGCTGCAGGCCCAGCGGGGACATCTGTTTCCATGGGTGCCGGTCTTCTTTGGCCTTGGGATCGGACTGTATTTTGCCTCTCCCATGGAACCCCAGCGGTTGCATTACCTTGGCATCCTGTTTGCGGCGGTGGGGCTCGGGGTGCGCGCGCGTCGTGGCGACGGGGTTGGTCTCCTTGCGGGGGCGTTGCTCTTGGTGGGGCTTGGGTTTTGCTACATGGGGCTGCGCGCGCATCAGGTTGGCGCGCCGGTTCTGAGCTATCGCTATTATGGCCCGGTCGAAGGGCAGGTGCTTGCGGTGGATCGCTCGGCTTCGGATGCGATGCGGATCACGCTCGGGTCGGTGCGGCTTCGGGATATGTCGCCCGCGCGGACGCCGGACAGGGTGCGAATTTCGCTCTTTGAGGGCTCCGCCCCAATGCCCGGATCATGGGTGATGACCACCGCCAATCTCTCGCCCCCGCAGGGACCCGCCGAACCGGGCGGCTTTGATTTTCGCCGTCATGCCTGGTTCCTCGGACTGGGGGCTGTCGGCTACAGCCGTGTGCCGGTGTTGCGGACCGGTCCACCCGAGGTCTTGCCGGTGGCGACCTTGCGGGCGCAGCTTTCTGAGCGGGTGCGGGCGGCCATGCCGGCTGACACAGGCGGCGTCGCCACAGCGCTTATGACCGGGGACCGGGCGCATGTGCCGCGACAGGTGACCGAGAACCTACGCGCGAGCAATCTGGCGCATCTTCTTGCGATTTCGGGCTTGCATATGGGGCTGTTTGCAGGGGTGGTCTTTGCCAGTCTGAGGCGTTGCTTTGCGCTCTGCCCGCCGATTGCCCTGCGCTGGCCGGTCAAGAAACTCTCGGCGGCTGTGGCCCTTGTCGCGAGCTTTGGCTACCTGCTCCTCTCGGGCGCCAATGTCGCCACCGAACGTGCCTTCCTGATGGTGGCGGTGATGCTGGTCGCGGTGATGCTGGATCGGCGGGCGATCTCGGTACGGGCCGTCGCCCTGGCGGCCATGCTTGTACTGCTGCGTCGCCCCGAAAGCCTGCTGAGTGCGGGGTTTCAGATGAGTTTTTCGGCAACCCTTGCGCTTGTTGTGGCCTTTCAGCTGTTGCAACCCTGGTTCCGCCCCGGGCGAGGAGGCGTATTGGGGGCGGCGGCACGCTGGGGGCTTGCGCTATTGGTGTCGTCGCTGGTGGCAGGCCTTGCCACAGCCCCGTTTGGGGCGGCGCATTTCAACATGATCTCGCACTATGGGCTCTTGGCTAATCTGGCGGCGGTGCCGGTCATGGGCGCGGTGGTGGTGCCGGGCGCAGTGCTGGCGATCTGCCTCGCGCCCATCGGGGCCAGCGCGGTTGGATTCTGGATCATGTCGCAGGGCATCGCATGGATCCTGAAGGTGGCAGAGACCGTGGCCACATGGCCGGGCGCGCGCGGTCATGTAGTTGCGCCCGAGGCGTGGATCCTGCCGGTTCTGGTGGCGGGCGCCTTGTGGCTGCTTTTGTGGCAGGGGCGATTTCGTTGGGCAGGGTTGATCCCAATTGCGCTGGCGCTTGTGGTCTGGCCATTCTCCCCCCGGCCCGAGGTTCTGATTTCTGCCGATGGCGGGCTTGTGGGCGTGATGACAGAGACAGGGCGCGCGTTGTCGCGCCCAAGCGGCAAGAGTTTTGTTGCAGGGATCTGGCTCGAGAATGACGGCGACGGGATGGACCAGGCCCGCGCCTATCGCCGTATTCCCGAGGGGCGAGATGGAAAAGTTCAGATCTTCCAATCCATTGGGAGGCGTTTTGTGCATGTGTTGGGCAAGACGGGATTGCGCGCATGGCAACCAAGCTGCGCGCGAGGAGAGGTCATCATCCTCTCGATAGAGGTCGAGCCCCCCGCAGCCGGAGACTGCCTCTGGCTGACGCCCAGACAACTGCGGGAAACGGGCAGCATCGCCTTTGCCGGAAATGGCGCGATGATCACCGCCAATGGGCAGGCGCGCCGCTTGTGGTCGGCGCCCTGAATAAACGCCCTGACAAAAACGCCCGGCCACAGAATATGCGGCCGAGCGAGAAATGGTGCACGCAGGTGTTTGCTCAGTAGGTGCGGATCAGCCCCACCAGACGCCCCTGCACCTTCACTTGATCCTCGGTATAGCTGCGGGTGGGGTAGGCCGGATTGGCGGCGTGAAGCTCGATCATGCGGCCCTTGCGTTCAAACCGTTTGAGCGTGGCCTCATGCCCCTCCACGAGGGCCACCACAATGTCGCCATTGTCGGCCGCGTCGGTCTCGCGGATCACCACCACATCGCCGTCGTTTATCCCGGCGTCGATCATCGAGTCACCGCGCACCTCGAGGGCGTAATGCTGACCCGAGCTGGAGAGCATGGCATTGGGCACCGCCACATGGGCGGCGGCCTGGTTGATCGCCTCGATCGGGACACCGGCTGCGATCCGGCCCATGATCGTGAGTTCCGTCGCCCCGGTATCTGCCACGGGTTTCAATTCTGCCGCAGCGCCGCCGTCGGCACTGTCACCCCGGCCGCCGGCGATCACTTTGGGCTGGAAACCATCGCTCGCAGCACCAAGCGCGCCGCCACCGCCCAGACTGTCGGGCAGGCGGATCACCTCGATGGCGCGCGCGCGATGGGCAAGGCGGCGGATAAAGCCGCGCTCTTCCAGCGCCGTAATCAGACGGTGAATGCCGGACTTGGACCGCAGATCCAACGCGGTTTTCATCTCATCAAAACTGGGAGGGACGCCATCCTTCTGCAGACGCTTGTGAATAAACTCCAGTAGCTGAAGCTGTTTTTTCGTCAGCATGGCTGCCCCCTCTGCACAATATCGTTGTTTATGTTCTATTCATGTTCCCGTTTTGTGTCAACGGGTCGGGTCATAAGGGGAACATAAAAAGCCCAGCTAAGGCGCAGAGACATCAGAGATTTCAGGCTAGAGCGGCAGATACTCCACCAGAGAGCCCGCCTCGCGCGCGGGGTCATTGGGGGGACGCACGATCAGCGCTTCGGCCTGAGCAAGGACCGACAAAAGCGAGCTGTCCTGACTGTCGAAGGCCTGAACGTCTGCGCCCCGCCATATGGCGCGCATGTAGTGCTGGCGTGGTCCATTGGCGGGCAGTCGGGCGGCAAGGGGCGCTTGTGCAAGTGGCGTCGTCTTGGTGGGAAGGCCAAGCATGGCTTCGATCATGGAGACCACAAAGACCCGCCCGCAGACCATGGCAGAGACCGGATTTCCGGGGAGCCCCACCAAAGATTCTTCGCCAAAACGACCTGCCATCAAGGGTTTACCGGGGCGCATCGCGACTTTGTAGAAGGCACGCTCAAACCCGAGGCTCTCGGCCACGCCTGCAACCAGATCGTGATCTCCCACGGAGGCGCCGCCGATGGTGACGATCAGATCGGCCTCCCGCGCCAATCCAAAGGCAGTCTGCAAGGAGGCTTCTGTGTCGCGGGCAATCGGCAGCACCCGCACATGGGCGCCGTGTTCTTCGAACATGGCCTTCAGGCCAAAGGTGTTGGAGACGATGATCTGATCGGGGCCGGGGATCTCGCCGGGCATCACAAGCTCGTCGCCGGTCGACATCAGGGCCACCACGGGACGGCGCCGCACGGGTACCTCGGCGATGTTCATCGCGGCCAGAAGCGCGATATCGGCCGGGCGCAAAAGGCGCGGCGCGTCAATCGTTTGTCCGGCACGAAAATCGCGGCCACGGTCGCGGATATTGGCATTGTCGCCCGGCGCGTCCGTGATTGTGATCAGATCGCCTTTGCGGTCCACATCTTCTTGAATCACAACGAAACTTGCACCCTCCGGCACCGGGGCGCCGGTAAAGATCCGCACGGCTTGTCCCGCGCCGACACGGCCCTGGAACCCATGTCCGGCTGCGGCCTCGCCGATGACCTTGAACATCGCGTGGCGTTCGACTTCGTCCGCATTGACCGCATAGCCATCCATCGCAGAGGCCGCAAAGGGCGGCTGGTCGCGGCGGGCCGAGACCGGTTCGGCCAGCACCCGCCCTGCGGCCTCTGCCAGTGGGACGGTTTCAACCGTGAGCGGCGCGACAAGGTCCAGAAGGGCGGCGCGGGCGTCAGCGACGGAGATCATGGATCACGCCTCATACCGACCGGATTTGCCGCCGTCTTTGAGCAGGACCCGGACGCCTCCGATTTCCATCGCCTTATCAACGGCTTTGGCCATGTCATAGACGGTGAGGCAGGCCGTGGAGACCGCTGTGAGCGCTTCCATTTCGACGCCGGTCTGGCCGGTGGTCTTGACGGTGCCCTCAACGCGCACGCCGGGCAGATCGGGGTCGAGCGTCAGGTCCACGGCGACCTTGGTGATCGGCAGCGGGTGGCAGAGCGGGATCAGTTCGGCGGTTTTCTTGGCGCCCATGATTCCGGCAAGGCGCGCCACAGAGAGAACATCGCCTTTCTTGGCGCGACCTTCGCTGATCACGTCAAAGGTATCTTGCGCCATCTTGATATGGCCCTCGGCCACGGCAATGCGCGCGGTCACGGCCTTTTCGGAGACGTCGACCATATGGGCATCGCCCTTCTGGTCAAAATGTGTGAGCGACATCGGCGGTCTCTCCTGTGGACAGATCAAAAGGGTCAGTTCGATTGGATCAGAGCGAGGGGGTCAGCGGGTTTGCAAGGATCGCGCGGGTGGCGGCGGTCACATCCTCCTGACGCATCAGGCTCTCACCGATGAGGAAGCTGCGCGCGCCATACTGGGCCATGTCGGCCAGATCCTCGGGCGTGAACAGGCCGCTTTCACAGACGATCGTGCGATCCGGCGGCACCATCCGCGACAGGGTGCGGGTGGTGTCGAGCGTGGTCTCAAAGGTCTTGAGGTTGCGGTTGTTGATGCCCATGAGGGGCGATTTCAACAGGCAGGCGCGGTCCAGTTCTTCTTCGTTGTGGACCTCCAAGAGCACGTCCATGCCCCATTCAAAGGCGCAGGCTTCGAGCTCGGCCGCTTGTGCATCGCTGACAGAGGCGAGGATGATCAGGATACAGTCGGCGCCAAGCGCGCGGGCTTCGGCCACCTGATAGGTGTCGTACATGAAATCCTTGCGCAGGCAGGGCAGATCGCAGGCCGCGCGCGCCGCCACCAGATAGTCCTTTGCGCCCTGAAAACTCGGCGTATCTGTCAGCACCGAAAGACAGCTCGCGCCCCCTTCGGCATAGGCTGTAGCGAGCGTGGCAGGGTCGAAATCTTCGCGGATCAAACCCTTGGAAGGGCTCGCTTTTTTGATTTCGGCAATCAGTCCATAGCCCTGATGCGTGGCCTTTTGTAGACGCTCGGCAAAGCCGCGTACGGGATCTGCGGCGCGGGCCTCGGCTTCGACATCCGCAAGAGGTTTGGCGGCTTTGTCGGTGGCGACCTCTTCGAGCTTGTAGGCCTTGATTTTGTCGAGGATGGTCTCAGACATCGAAGATGCTCCCTTGGGCTGGACGTGGGTCTGCCCACGTGATCGGCGGCTCGCCGCGCGCGGTGAGCCAGTCGTTGATCGCCGAGAACACGCGCGAGCCGAAAAAGCCCCGGCGTGCCGACAGCGGTGAAGGATGGGCCGTCTTGACGATCAGGTGATCGCCGGGACGAATGTGGCTTTCGAGCTTCTGCGCCTGATTGCCCCAGAGCACATAGGCCGTGGGGCGGCGCGAACTGAGGTCGAGCACCTGATGGGCCAGCTCTTGCCAGCCCAGCGATTTGTGGCCGTTGGCCTCGCCTGCGGGGACCGACAGCACCGTATTGAGCAGGAGCACACCCTGCGCCGCCCAGGGGCGCAGATCGCCGGTTTCCGGGCAGGTGCCGAGATCGTCGCGCATTTCCTGATAGATGTTGCGCAAGGACCGGGGCAGGGGCGTCACATCCGGTTCAACGGAAAACGACAGCCCATGCGCATGGCCCGGCGTCGGATAGGGGTCCTGACCAAGGATCACCACGCGGGTGGACTCGGGCGGGGTACGCTCCAGCGCGGCAAAGCGCTGATGCGCAGGGGGCAGGATCTGGCGCGTCTCCTGTGCAAGCGCTGCCTCGATCCGGGGCCAGTGGGTTTCAAAGAAGGGCAGCTCCGCCCAGCCCCCGACCGCAGGCCGCAGGGCTGAGGCGTGGTCTTGCGGGGCCATCAGCTGGCCTCCGACGTGATCCGTGCAACCGCCGTCACCTTGCCCAGAGCGGCACCGCTGTCGATGCTTTCGGCAGCGCGTTCCGCGCCCTCCTTGAGCGACGACACCACGCCGGCCACCTTGAGTGCTGCGGCAGAGTTCAAAAGCACCGCATCCCGGTAGGCCGAGGGCGTGCCTTCGAGGAGGGCGCGGAAGGCGGCGGCGTTCTCGGCGGGCGTGCCACCGACGATGGCCTCAAAAGGATGCTCCGGCAGGCCTGCCTCTTCGGGGTGGACCTCGAATTCGGAGATGTTGCCATCCTCCGAGAGACCCGCAACCCAGCTGACACCCGTGATCGTGAGCTCATCAGTCCCGTCAGAGCCATGCACCAGCCATGCGACCTCGGAGCCGAGCTGTTTCAGCGTCTCCGCCATCGGTCGGATCAGGTCACGGCTGAAGGCACCGGTGAGTTGGCGTTTGACATCTGCGGGGTTGGTGAGCGGGCCGAGGATGTTGAAAATCGTCCGCGTGCCAAGCTCCTGACGGGTGGGCATCACATGGGCGATTGCCGGGTGATGCATGGGCGCCATCATGAAACAGATGCCCGCCTCTTTGAGGGACTTTTCGACCACTTTCGGGCCAACCATGACCTGAATGCCCATCTCGGTGAGCGCATCTGCGGCGCCGGATTTGGACGACAGGTTGCGGTTGCCGTGTTTGGCGACGGGCACGCCTGCACCGGCAACCACAAAGGCGGTTGCGGTCGAGATATTGAGCGTGCCTTTGCCATCACCGCCGGTGCCAACGATGTCCATCGCATCTGCGGGGGCCGAGACCTTGTTGCATTTTGCACGCATCACGGCGGCGGCGGCGGCATATTCGTCCACCGTCTCGCCGCGGGTGCGCAGGGCCATCAAAAGACCGCCCATCTGGCTTGGCGTGGCTTCGCCATTGAACAGCGCGGCAAAGGCGGTTTCGGCTTCGGTTCGGGTCAGGGCGCGATCCGCGGCCAGACCGATCAGGGGTTTCAACGCATCACTCATGCCGGCACTTTCATTTCATTCAGGAAGTTTTGCAGCAGCGCATGCCCATGCTCGGAGGCAATGGATTCCGGGTGGAACTGCACGCCGTGGATGGGCAGCTCCTTGTGCTGCAGCCCCATGATGGTGCCATCCTCCAGCTCTGCGGTGATCTCCAGGCAGTCGGGCAGGCTCTCGCGCTCCACCACCAGTGAGTGATAGCGGGTGGCATCAAAGGGCGACGGCAGACCCTTGAAGAGACCTTTGTCGGTGTGGTGCATTTTGCCCATCTTGCCATGCACGATCTCATGGCAGCGCACGACCTTGCCGCCAAAAGACTGGCCGATGGTCTGATGACCAAGGCAGACTCCCAAAAGCGGCGTGCGGGTTTCGGCGGCGGCCTCTGTCAATGCAAGGCAGATCCCGGCCTGATCCGGGTCACAGGGGCCAGGGCTCAACAGGATGCCCGCAGGCTTCATCGCCATGGCTTGCTGCACGTCCAACGCATCGTTTCGCCAGACCTCGATCTCGGCGCCCAATTCGCCCAGATAATGCACGAGGTTGTAGGTGAAGGAGTCGTAGTTGTCGATAAGCAGCAACATCTTGGGACGCTCTTTTAAGGGTGGCGGGCGGGGTGCGCGCCGCAGTATAGTGTGTGGGACCATACATGTTCAGGGATGCGCGGCAGCGTCAAGGGCACATCCGGTCTGGCGCGCGTCAGACGGTAAAGATGACCGGCGCTGAGGCCTTTGGATGGGCGGCGCGCGTGAGAAAGAGCACAGGCGAGAAGGCGAAACAGGCATGCGAGGATTTCTGGGTGGCGTGAGCGTAGGGGCGCTGGTCGCAGTTGCGGGGGCGGCGGTGTGGTCGCTGTCGACGCCATTGCCGCAGGCGGTCGATGTCTCGCAGGAACTGCCCGTCACAACATTGCAGCCGCGTGAGGTTCCAGCGCCCCCGTCCGATGTGCCCGGAAGCGACGCAGATCTGGTTGAGGCCGCCCCAGCGGAACCCGATGCAAATGCCCTTGGCCGAGACAGCGCCCCAGATGAGATCGACACTTCGCTGCCAGAGCGTCCCAGCGTTTCGACCGATCCCGAGGTCACATTGGATGGCGCCCCGGTTCAGAGCGACACCCCCCGGATTGCGGTGACTTCCGATGCGGATGCGCCCGTGTCTGGTGGCGATGACAGCATCCGCCCTGAGGCGCCCTCGCAAGACACCACACCGGATCTGGGAGCAGATTCCGCCACACGGCCCGAGGTTTCGGCGGCCTCAGACCTGCCACTGCAGGCGCCAGACGCGGAAATCCCCACCCCCGATCTGTCGACCGAGGCCGATCCGGCGCCCCTGCGCCAGGAGACGCTTCAAGTGGAGGCGCCAGATATCGGCACGCCTCCGGATGTGACCGCGTCGCCCGTGTTGACCACTCCGCCCGTGCGGTCGCTCACCCCTTCTGATCCGGTCGAGGACAACGCGGGGGCAAATGGGGGCGTGAGAATCGCGGATCTGCCGCAGGCCTCCGAGGACCCAGAGACAAATGCAGGACCCAGTATCGGCACGCGCGTGCTGCCACTGACAGAACGCGACACCACGGGCGCGGATGCGTCTTCTGCAGCAGACAGTAGTGCTGCGCCCTTTGTGCGCAACAGCGAGCCGGCAAACCCGGAGCCGGGCCTGCCCTTGATGTCGATTGTCCTCGTCGAAGAAGAAGGCGCGGTGGGCGCCGAGGCGCTTGAGGATTTCCCCTATCCGCTGACGTTTACCATCGACCCGAGCGACCCGGATGCGGTGGCACGCATGAAAGCCCGGCGCGCGGCGGGGTTTGAGGTCATGGTGTTGGCGGATCTGCCCCGCGAAGGCCAGCCGCAGGACGCCGAAACCGCGATGCCGGTGTGGTTTGACCGCCTTCCAGAGGCGGTGGGCATCCTTGAGGGCATCGACAGCGGCGTGCAGGGCAACCGGGCGCTTGCGGATCAGGTGGCCAGCATCGCCGGTGATCTGGGCTATGGGCTGGTGCTACAGGACAATGGCCTGAACACGGTCCACAAAATGGCGCTGCGCGATGGTATTCCTTCGGGCGTGGTGTTTCGCGACTTTGACGGCGCGGGTCAGGACCCGCGCGCCATGCGCCGTTTTCTGGACCAGGCCGCGTTCCGCTCCGGTCAGGAGGGCGCGGTCATCATGCTGGGACGTCTGAAGCCGGACACGATTTCCGCGCTGCTGATCTGGGGGCTGCAAGACCGCGCCAGCAGCGTGGCGCTGGTGCCGATCTCGACCAGTCTCAAACGCCTGCTGGAGCCGGTCTCAAACTAATACCGTCGGCCAATGCGACAGCCGAATGTCAAAAAAAACGCGCTCCACGAGGATCTCGGGAGCGCGTTTTTCTTTTCCCTGCTGGGCATTTAGCTCAGCGGTTGCCGTTGCCGGTAAAGCGCGCCGCATCTGCAGCCGCACGGCGGATCGCGTTCGATTTATGCACGGTCTCCATATATTCGGCCTCCGGGTCGCTGTCATAGACGACGCCGCCCCCGGCCTGAATATAGAGGTTCTGATCCTTCACGATGGCTGTGCGCAGCGCGATACACATGTCCATGTCGCCGCCAGCGCTGAAATAGCCGACGCCACCGCCATAGATGCCGCGCTTTTCGGGTTCGAGCTCGTCGATGATCTCCATCGCACGCACCTTGGGCGCTCCGGAAACCGTACCCGCAGGCATGCCTGCAAAAAATGCATCGAGCGCGTCTTTGTCCTCGTGGAGTTCGCCAACAACATTCGAAACGATATGCATCACGTGGCTGTAGCGCTCGATGATGAATTCCTCGGTGGGTTTCACGGTGCCGATCTTGGCAACGCGGCCCACGTCGTTACGGCCCAGATCCAAGAGCATCAGGTGCTCGGCCAACTCTTTCTTGTCGGCAAGCAGATCCTGTTCCAGCGCTTTGTCTTCTTCGGGGGTTGCGCCGCGCGGACGGGTGCCAGCAATGGGGCGAATGGTGACCTCGTTGCCAAAGACCCGAACGAGGATCTCGGGGCTGGCGCCGATCACCTGAAAACCGCCGAAGTTGAAGTAGAACATGAACGGCGAGGGGTTGGTGCGTCGCAGCGAACGATAGAGCGCGAAGGGCGGCTGCGGGAACTCCTGCGTCCAGCGCTGTGCGGGCACTACCTGAAAGATGTCGCCGGCACGGATGTAGTCCTTGGCCTTCTCCACGGCGGCCATGTAGCCGTCCTTGGTGAAGTTGGAGACCGGGGGCGCGACCTCGCGCGCCTCGCCCAGATCGCGGGTCTCGGCGGGCATGGCACGTTCAAGATCACGCACCGCATCCATCACGCGTTCGGCAGCCTGAGCATAGGCCGCGCGCGCCGACTGGCCTTCGCTGACCCAGGCGGGAGAGACCACTGTGACCTCGCCTTTGACACCGTCCAGCACGGCCACCACGGAGGGGCGGATCATCACCGCGTCCGGCAGGCCAAGCGGGTCGGGGTTCACATCCGGCAGATGCTCCACATGGCGGATCATGTCATAGCCCAGATAGCCAAACAGCCCCGCCGCCGCCTGTGGCAGATCATCCGGCAGGTCGATGCGGCTCTCGGCCAGTAGCGCGCGCAGTGTATCAAGTGGGTTGCCGTCGAGCGGGGCAAAGCCCTCGGGATCGAACCGCGCGGCGCGGTTGATTTCGGCCTGTTCGCCCCGCGCACGCCAGATCAGGTCAGGCTTCATGCCGATGATGGAATAGCGCCCGCGGACCTCGCCGCCGGTCACCGATTCCAGCATGAAGGCATCCTTCTGCGCGCCGGTGAGCTTCAGCATCAAGGAGACGGGCGTATCCAGATCGGCGGCAAGCCGTGTGTAGACCACCTGGTTTTCGCCCGCCTCATAGGCTTTGGCGAAACTGTCGAAATCGGGGATCAGGGCCATAAGCGCATGCGCCTCGTACTGAGTTACTGGAAGTTGGCGTGAACAGCATTCACGGCCTGTTGGTTGACCTGCGGACGGGCGCGGGTCTGAACCGATTGCAGATAGATCTGGAAGATCTCGTTGGAGAGCGACTGGTTCAGCTGATCGCCGAGCGCCTGAGACAGGAACTGCATGTCATTGCCGTCATCCGGGGGCAGGATCTCGTCGAGACGCACCACAACAGTGCCTTCTGCGTCGGAGACAACACGCACTTCGCCCACTTCCATTTCGAACACCTGATTGAGGAGATCAACCGGGGTCTGATCGAGATAGGCGGTCCGGGTAAGGCCGGTCTGCTCGATCACTTCGCGACCTTCGGGGAACTGGCCGTTGTTGCCCTCGGTCGCGGTTTTGATCTGTTCGGCCTGCGCGGCAAGCGCCTTGGCGATCCGGTCGCCCTCGTAGGCTTCGGAAACGGCTGTGCGCGCGTCCTCAAAGGGCTCGGGGCGCGGGGGCAGGACCTCATCGAGGCGCAACGCAAAGAGGCTGCCATCCTCGAGATAGCCCACTTCGGGGAAATCTTCGGTCGTCACGGCCTCTGCCGCGTTGCGGAAGGTGTCATAGGCCGCAATGTCGTCAGTGGTATTGGCGGTCCAGTCAAGCTGGCCGAGCACCACGCCGTTTTCTTCCTCGGCGAGATCTTCGAGCGTCGCGCCACCGGCGAGCGCATCATCCAGCCCTTCGGCGCGGGATTCAATCAGGCGGCGGGCACGATCCAGAGCCAGCTCTTCGCGCAAGACCGGCAGGGCCTCTTCAAAGCTGGTGAAATTCGCTTCGAGCACGCCGTTCACACGGTAGAGCGCGGGGCCAAAATCTGATGGAAGCGGGCCAACCACGGCGCCCACGTCGGCGGCAAAGACGGCTTCGCCCGCAGCGCCAAGGTCGCCAATCGCCACATCACCCATGTCGATGTCCGACAGGGAGAGTTCGCGATCTGCCACCAGGGTTTCAAAGGTGGTCCCCCCCACATCGAGCTCGGCCTTGGCGGTTTGGGCGGCGTCCTCGTCGGGGAACACCAGCTGTTCGACAAGGCGGCGCTCGGGGACGTTGAATTCTGCGTCGCGCTCCTCGTAGAGACCGCGCAGAGCGGTTTCATCCACCTCGACCTGATCCACCAGCGCGTCGGGGCGCAGGGCGACATAGGTGATCACCTTGGTCTCGGGCAGGGTGAAATCCTCGATGTGGGTCTCGTAATAAGCCTTGAGCGCATCCTCGGTGGGCGCGATCGCGGTCAGGGGGACGTTGGCCTCGGCGAGCCGAACATAGGAAAAGCTGCGACGCGCACCGATATAGTTGGTGAGTGTCTCGCCCAGCACCGCGGGCATGCGGGTGCCACCGGTGATGGCCCCTTGCAGCAGCGTGCGCGCGGTTTCAGACCGCATGTCGGCCTCGAACTCAGCCTCGGACAGACCTGCGTTATCAAGGGCAAAACGGTAGTTGTCGCGGCTGAAGCTGCCATCAGACCCCTGGAAGGCCGAAATCCGGGTGATCTCTTCGAGCAGCACTTCGTCGCCCACAGACAGGCCGATCTCTGTGAGCTCATTGTCGAGCGCGGCCGTAGCCACAAGCCCCGAGAGCACACCGCGATCCACGCCCATGGCGATCAGCTGCGACAGGGGAATGGACTGGCCGGACTGGGCCTGAATGGCACGTTGTTCCTGTTGCAGGGCGCGGGCGTAGTCATCAACGCTGACGGTGGCATCACCCACGGTGGCCAGCGTGCGGGTGGTGCCGGATACGTTGATCGCACCAAAGCCCGCAAGCCCCACGAACAACAGACCCATGAGGATCCAAACGAAGGTCTTTGAAAGCTTTTTCATGCCTGCGGCCCTTTATGTCGTCTTTTTTGCTGGCGCGCCGGGGCGGGGATGCCGGGCGGCCGAAATTCTGCCGAATGGCTCGGCGGTCTCCTGTCGTCGCCCTGAATACGCGTCTGCCCCGGCGGGAGCAAGCATAGACGCGCGGCGGAGCCCAGAGGTTTTATCAACCGTCAAACTGCGCCAGTCGCGCGAGCATCTCCGCAATGCCGGTCTGATCGACATTGGCAAAGGCAATGCGGAACTGGCGGTGGCCCTCGGGGGCGCCAGCCGGTGTGAACATCGTGCCCGGCAAAAGCAGCATGCCAGCCGAGTGAAGCAGGCGTTGTGCTATCTCGTCGGAGCTTGCCGCGAACGGATGCGCCACATAGGCGAAATAGGCCCCCAGTCCCAAAAGCTGCCAGCCTTTTGCCGCCAGCGGAGCAAATCCGGCGGCAATGGCGTCGCGCCGCGCGAGGATCTCGCCGCGCTCGCCAGCGAGCCAGTCATCGAGGTTCTCGATCCCCCATTTGGCGCCGATCTGGCCGATCTGCGCGGGACAGATGGTGACGGTATCGAGGAATTTCTCCATCTCGAGCAGGCGCTCGGGCGCAGCCACGATCGCGCCCACGCGATGGCCGGTCAGCCGATAGGCTTTGGAGAAGGAATAGAGATGTATCAGGGTTTCATGCCAGTCCTTGCGCGAAAACAGCCCGTGGGGCGCGCCATCGCGGCTGTCGAAATCGCGATAGGTCTCGTCCACAATCAGCGTGAGCCCATGACGCTGTGCCAGCTCAAAGAACGCGTCCATCAAGGCCGCGGGATATTCAACGCCGCAGGGATTGTTGGGTGTGACCAGGACGATTGCGCGAGTGCGCGGCGTGATCAGCGCTTCGGCCTTGGCGACTTCTGGCAACATTCCGTCGCCCACAGGCAAGGGCAGGGTGGTGACCCCCTGCATGTCGAGCCACATCTTGTGGTTAAAGTACCATGGCGTCGGCAGGATGACCTCGTCACCTTCGGCGCAGAGGCTCTGGATGGTGGCGGCAAAGGCCTGATTGCAGCCCGAGGTGATCGCGACCTCGGACGGTGTGATGTCCGCCTCGTAGTGGCGCGTGATTTGGGCGGCGAGAGCTTTGCGCAGATCCGCATTGCCAAGCACCGGTCCGTAGAGATGGGCGCTGGTCTCTGACAACAGGGCGTCGGCCATCGCCTGACGCAGCCCTTCTGGTGGTGGATCGGCCGGGGCGGCCTGACTGAGATTGAGGAGCGGCAGATCGTCGGAAAAGGTCACATCTTCCAGCCAGCGCCGGGATTGCACGATTGGCGAAACAAAAGTGGCGTTGGTGCGGGAAAGATGCATTTGAATTTCCTCTTTTGACGTGACGTAATTTTTTTCGGATTTTTGCTATTCGGCCGCTTTTCAAATCTCAAGACAAGAGATGGAAAACAAAGCCAAAAAAGAAAACGCGCCAACAGGGGCGCGTTTTGTCATTTTCTAAATTGACGCTGGGTCAATCCGTACCCCGGTAAGGTTCGACATACTGCAACGCCATATCCCACGGGAAAAAGATCCAGGTGTCCTGGCTCACGCCCGTGATAAAGGTATCGACCTGCGGCTCACCCTGGGGCTTGGCGTAGACGGTGGCAAAATGCGCCTTGGGATAGAGGGTGCGCACCAGTTCCAGCGTTTTGCCGGAGTCGACCAGATCATCCACGATCAGGATGCCGGTCCCATCGCCCATGATGTCCGCGTCGGGGCTCTTGAGCACCTCGGCCTCGCGACGCTGATCAGCCTTGCCGCCGCCGGAGTGGTAGGATTTCACGCTGATGGTATCCACCGTGCGGATATCCAGCTCGCGCGCGACGATCATTGCGGGCGCCATGCCCCCGCGGGTGATCGCCACCACGGCGCGCCAATGGCCATCGTCGGGGCCAAGCCCGTCCAGACGCCACGCCAGCGCGCGGCTGTCTCGGTGGATTTGATCCCAGGAGATGTGAAACCCCTTCTCGTGGGGCAGGCGGTTCGGATCCTTGGTGCTCATCAGGGGTTAGCCTTTCTCGATATCGGGGGCGTCCACGGCCTTCATGCCGACCACATGATAACCCGCATCCACATGCAGGTTCTCGCCGGTCACACCGGAGGCGAGATCCGACAGCAGGTAGAGCGCGGATTTGCCCACGTCATCGGTGGTCACATTGCGGCGCAGGGGCGAATTGTATTCGTTCCACTTCATGATGTAGCGGAAATCGCCAATGCCGGAGGCGGCCAGGGTCTTGATCGGGCCGGCAGAAATCGCGTTGACGCGGATGCCGTCCTTGCCCAGATCCTCGGCGAGATATTTCACAGAGGCTTCCAGCGCGGCCTTGGCGACACCCATGACATTATAATGCGGCATCACTTGTTCGGCGCCATAATAGGTCAGCGTCAGCATGGAGCCGCCGGCTTCCATCATCTTTTCCGCACGCGCCGCCACGGCCGTGAAGGAATAGACGGAAATATCCATGGTCATCTGGAAATTTGCGCGGCTGGTGTCGACATAGCGACCACGCAGCTCGTTCTTGTCGGAAAAGCCGATGGCATGCACAACAAAGTCAAGCTTGCCCCATTTTTCCTCGAGGGACGCAAAGAGTGTGTCGATGGATGCTTCGTCTGAAACATCGCAGGGCAGAACAATGTCGCTGCCCAGCTGTTCGGCCAGTGGTCCAACGCGTTTCTTGAGCGCGTCTCCTTGATAGGAGAACGCAAGTTCCGCCCCGGCCTCGGCGCAGGCTTTGGCGATGCCCCACGCAATGGATTTGTCGTTGGCCAGGCCCATGATGAGGCCGCGCTTACCGGCCATCAGTTGACTAGACATGCAGGTTCTCCGCCTGTGATCGGTTAATAGAATGTCCTTTAGCCCGCTGGGGCAAAGTCATCAAGCCTACTCGCTCTTGTGGGGGCGTTCAATCGGGCAGAACGTCCCCCTTTCCAACGGCCTGCAAGGCCACTAGATGTATGCGCAAGCAGTAGGGAAACACCATTATGTCTGATCGTGAAGGACTCTTTGGCGGCGATGATCCGTTTGAGATCGCCCGCAAGTGGCTGGCAGAGGCCACCGAGACCGAAATCAACGACCCCAATGCCATTGCGCTTGCGACCGTGGATGCCTCCGGCATGCCCAACAGCCGCATGGTGTTGCTGAAGGAAATCGAAGACGCTGCCTTTGTGTTCTATACCAACTATGAGAGCGCCAAGGCACAGGAGATCGAGGCCAGCGGCACCGCGTCCTTTGTGATGCACTGGAAATCCCTGCGTCGCCAGATCCGCGTGCGCGGACATGTCACCAAGGAAAACGGACCGCAGGCGGATGAGTATTTTGCGTCCCGCTCGCTCAAGAGCCGTCTTGGGGCCTGGGCCTCCAAGCAGTCGCAGCCGCTCGCCTCGCGCAGCGCCCTGATGGCAGAGGTGGCCAAGATCACTGCCCAGAAAGGTCCAAATCCGAAGCGCCCGGAATTCTGGGGCGGCTACCGGATCACACCGATTGAAATTGAATTTTGGGCGGATGGGGCCTTTCGATTGCACGACCGTTTTGTGTGGCGAAAAAATACTTCACATGATAATTGGACAATCACGCGTCTTAGCCCGTAAGATCACCGTGAAAACGCCCATGGGCCACTCTGTGGCTCCTGACTCTTTTGCTCTTGAACTCCGATATGGATTTCGCGCAGGTAGGCGGGCATCACGGAAATAAAAAACGAACCGGTGGAATACTAAAGTGGCCGATGATCTGAGCAGTTTGCAGCATGTCCGTGGACTAGTGAAGTGGTTTGACCCCGCTAAGGGGTATGGATTCATTGTCTGTCCTGACGATGGTCCCGATATTCTCTTGCACGTGAACGTCCTGCGTAACTTCGGGCAAAGCTCTGTCGCGGATGGCGCCGGGATCGAGGTTGTGACCCATCGCACGGATCGCGGTGTGCAGGCGGTTGAAATCGTATCCATTACCCCACCGGAGCGCGAGGACACCCCCGTCCTGAGTGATCTGGCACAGCTGGATGACGAGGAGCTCAGCAACACACCGCTGGAGCCTGCGCGCGTGAAATGGTTCGACAAAGCCAAAGGGTTTGGCTTTGCCAATGTGTTTGGCCGCGACGAAGACGTGTTCCTGCATGTCGAAGTGCTGCGCCAGTCGGGGCTCTCTGACGTGCAGTCCGGCGAGGCACTGGCGATGCGCGTGATCGACGGCAAACGTGGCCGGATGGCTGTGGATGTGCTTGCCTGGGAGGCAGCCTCTTCAGACACCAGCAGCGTCTGATGATTCGTCGGGCGGCCTCGCATATCGCAGCCGTCGCCCTCTGGGTCGTCACGACCTCTGGTCTGGCTACCGCGGCCTGTTCGCGGGACCATGTAGATCTGCGCGGCCCGTGGGGGCAGGCGCGGTTCTCGGTCGAAGTGGTCGACACGCCCGAAACCCGCGCTCAGGGTCTGATGCACCGCAAGAGCCTTCCTGCGCGCTCTGGCATGCTCTTCATATACGAAGAGCCGCAGCGCGTGGCTTTCTGGATGAAAAACACTTTGATCCCGCTCGACATGATCTTTGTCGAGGCGGACGGCGTCGTATCGCACATCCATAAAAACGCTCTGCCCGGGGATCTTACGCCGATTCCGGGGGGCGATCAGGTGTTGGTCGTGCTCGAGGTCAACGCTGGCATCGTCGAGACCTACGGGATTTCAGTTGGCACTGAGATGCGGCACGAAGTTTTTTCATCTGAAGCTGCAAAATGGCCCTGTTAGGGCTTTTCAAATCAGAACAGCCCCGTTAGGAAGACGCACGGTCCGGGGCGTGGCGCAGTCTGGTAGCGCACCTGTTTTGGGTACAGGGGGTCGTGAGTTCGAATCTCGCCGCCCCGACCATTTCTTCCTCACATGATGAAGACCCTGCTATCTGCTGAACCTTCGGGTTCAGCAGCGGCGTCGGGTGCAGGAAACTCAACCCGCTCTTTTGGGTGAGTTGACGCTCAGATCACGTTCCAGAGAGAATCACTCCCTACGAATAGCGGGTCGGTTCGTCGGTATACCCACATATGGTGTTTACCCTTTGTTTAGAAACTGACGCAATCTGGCGTCAGGAGGGGTCAAAATCTGCTCGAAATTTTTGCGGAAGCAGCGCGTCGCGTGCGGGGCGTTGCAGATCGGTCGCGGCTCTGAATACGGCCGGTAAATCATCCGTGAGTTGTTTCAAAAATGCCACTGTATCGATGCATTCTGCGCGTGCACGAATGACGTCCTGCGGACAAGCCCCTCTCATTACGAGAGTTTTCATCTTTCCTTAACCAAGCATTCAAATTTGGCGATCCACCTCTGCGCCTGTGGATGAATCATATGCTCGGCGCGACCCTCGAAACCGTAAAAACGGTCAACTGGATTCTGGTCCGTAAAATTTGAAAATTTGCGTTGACCCTTTAGGCTCTCTTACGCGAGATTGTGGGTGTCGCTTGGGGGCGCCACAAGATCTAGTTGGATTTCAATCGCTGCTCCCTTGCATGGTGCTTAGTGCAAAACCGTTAATTTTGGGCCGGTGTAGGGCCTTCGAGCGTGGGAGCGAACCTGCGCCGGATGATGGATTTTGTGCTTAGCCCCTGGCGGCAACACAGGCCGGTACGCTGGGTGCCGGTGCGCAAGCGGGACTAATTGGGACAGGTGTAGCCATGAAAATCGAGCGTCGTTTCACAGAAGCAGGGCAGGATGCCTATGCATCCTTGGATTTCATCGGGGCGACGTCCGAGATCCGAAACCCTGATGGCACCATCGTGTTCCGGCTCGAAGGCATCGAGGTTCCATCGACCTGGAGCCAAGTGGCCAGCGACGTGATCGCGCAGAAGTACTTTCGCAAGGCCGGTGTCCCGTCGCGCCTGAAGAAAGTCCGCGAGAAAGGCGTGCCGGAGTTCCTGTGGCGTTCGGTTCCAGCTGATGACAATGTGGAGCTCGGCGGCGAGACCTCCTCCAAACAGGTGTTCGACCGTCTGGCCGGGGCCTGGACCTACTGGGGCTGGAAGGGGGGCTATTTCTCCTCCGAGGAGGACGCGCGCGCCTATTTCGACGAGATGCGCTATATGCTGGCAACCCAGCGCGCCGCGCCCAACAGCCCGCAGTGGTTCAACACTGGCCTGCACTGGGCCTATGGCATCGACGGCCCGGCGCAGGGGCATCACTATGTGGATTACAAGACCGGAAAGCTGACCAAATCCGACAGCGCCTATGAGCACCCGCAACCGCACGCCTGCTTTATCCAGTCCGTGTCGGACGATCTGGTGCAGGACGGTGGCATCATGGATCTCTGGGTGCGTGAGGCGCGCTTGTTCAAATACGGCTCCGGCACCGGCACCAACTTCAGCCATCTGCGGGCCGAGGGCGAGAAGCTCTCTGGTGGGGGCAAATCCTCTGGTCTCATGGGCTTTTTGAAAATCGGCGATCGTGCTGCTGGCGCGATCAAATCAGGCGGGACAACCCGTCGAGCAGCGAAGATGGTGATCGTGGATGCCGATCACCCGGATATCGAGCAATTCATCGAATGGAAGGTGCTCGAAGAACAGAAAGTCGCCTCCATCGTGGCCGGCTCCAAGATGCACGAGAAGATGCTCAACGGTATCTTTGAAGCGCTGCGGACGTGGGACGGTCTCTCTGAGGATGCCTATGATCCGGCGGAAAACCCGGCTCTGAAAAAAGCGATCCGCGAAGCCAAGAAGGTCGCCATCCCAGAGACTTATATCAAACGCGTGCTGGATTATGCTCGTCAGGGCTATGACAGCATCGAGTTCCCGACCTATGACACCGATTGGGACTCTGAGGCCTATTCGTCGGTCTCGGGCCAGAACTCCAACAACTCCATCCGCGTCACCAATGCATTCCTGCATGCGGTCGAAAAAGACGCCGATTGGGAGCTGATCAACCGCACCGACGGCCAGGTCGCCAAGACCGTGAAGGCGCGTGATCTCTGGGAGAAGGTCGGCCACGCAGCCTGGGCCTGCGCCGATCCGGGCATCCAGTTCCACGACACTGTCAATGAATGGCACACCTGCCCCGAAGATGGTGAGATCCGGGGCTCAAACCCTTGTTCTGAATACATGTTCCTGGACGACACCGCCTGTAACCTGGCGTCGCTGAACCTCCTGACCTTCTATCAGGGCGGCGTGTTCCAGGCCGAAGATTTCATGCACGCCAGCCGTCTGTGGACGCTGACGCTGGAAATCTCGGTGATGATGGCGCAGTTCCCATCGAAGGAAATCGCGCAGCTGTCGTATGACTTCCGCACGCTGGGTCTGGGCTATGCCAACATCGGTGGCCTGCTGATGAACATGGGCTACGGCTATGACAGCGACGAAGGCCGCGCGCTTTGCGGATCTTTGACAGCGATCATGACTGGTGTGGCCTATGCGACCTCTGCCGAGATCGCCTCCGAGTTGGGGCCCTTTGCGGGCTATGAGCGCAATGCCGACCACATGCTGCGGGTGATGCGCAATCACCGCAACGCGGCCTATGGTGCGACCGAGGGATATGACAAGCTCACCGTGAAGCCGGTGCCGTTGGATTTGCAGAATTGCCCGGATGCGCGTCTCACGGAACTCGCGATGAGCGCCTGGGACGAGGCGGTTCGCCTTGGCGAGGAACACGGCTATCGCAACGCCCAATCCACCGTGATCGCGCCCACCGGTACCATTGGTCTGGTGATGGACTGCGACACCACCGGGATCGAGCCGGACTTTGCCCTCGTGAAGTTCAAAAAACTCGCAGGTGGCGGGTATTTCAAGATCATCAATCGCTCGGTGCCCTCGGCGCTCGAAGGGCTCGGCTATTCCTCCGCGCAGATCGAAGAGATCGTCTCTTATGCGGTCGGTCATGGCTCCATCGGGAACGCGCCGGGGATCAACCACACCTCGCTCACCGGCCATGGTTTTGGCCCCAATGAGCTGGCAAAGGTGGACGCTGCACTTGAGAGTGCCTTTGACATCCGGTTTGTGTTCAACCAGTGGACATTGGGCGAGGAGTTCTGCACCGGCGTGTTGGGCATTCCTGCCGATAAGCTGAATGATCCGGCCTTTGATCTGCTGCGTCACCTTGGGTTCTCCAAGGCCGACATTGAGGCTGCCAATGACCATGTCTGCGGCACCATGACGCTTGAAGGTGCGCCGCATCTCAAGGAAGAGCATTATTCGATCTTCGATTGTGCCAACCCCTGCGGCAAAAAAGGTAAGCGTTATCTTGGGGTTGAGAGCCATATCAAGATGATGGCGGCCGCGCAGAGCTTTATCTCCGGTGCGATTTCCAAGACCATCAACATGCCCAACAACGCCACCATCGAGGACTGTCAGAAGGCCTACGAGCTGAGCTGGTCCTTGGGTGTGAAGGCCAATGCGCTCTATCGTGACGGCTCCAAACTGAGCCAGCCGCTCGCGGCGGCGCTCGTTGAGGATGATGACGAGGCGGCGGAGGTGCTCGAGAGCGGCTCGGTGCCGGAAAAAGCGGCTGTTCTGGCCGAGAAGATCGTCGAGAAAGTGGTCATCAAGGAGGTGATGAAATCTCATCGCACCAAGATGCCGCAGCGCCGCAAGGGCTATACGCAAAAGGCGGTTGTCGGCGGCCACAAGGTCTACTTGCGCACGGGGGAATATGAGGACGGCAACCTCGGCGAGATCTTCATCGACATGCACAAGGAAGGCGCGGGCTTCCGGGCGATGATGAACAACTTTGCCATTGCGGTCTCGGTTGGTCTGCAATACGGCGTGCCGCTCGAGGAATTTGTGGATGCCTTCACATTCACGAAATTCGAACCTGCGGGCATGGTTCAGGGCAACGACTCGATCAAGAACGCGACCTCGATCCTCGACTATGTGTTCCGCGAACTCGCCGTCAGCTACCTTGATCGGACGGATCTGGCGCATGTGAAGCCCGAAGGCGCAACCTTTGATGATCTGGGCCGTGGCGAAGCAGAAGAGGGCGTGTCGAACCTCTCTGAGCTGAGCGATGGGGCTGCGTCGAAATCGCTCGAGGTGCTAAAGCAGATCTCCTCTACCGGCTATCTGCGCAAGCGTCTGCCGCAGGAACTGGTGGTGCTGCAAGGCGGCCAGACCAGTGTAGCGGTGACCGCTCTGGATGGTAGCACTGATCCGGTTGCAGCCCTGCAAAAACTGGTACCTGAGACCTCTGAGGCCCCGGCCGTGAGCAGCGCAATGGATGCGCGCACCAAGGCCCGGATGCAGGGCTATGAGGGGGATCCTTGCGGCGAATGCGGCAACTACACGCTGGTGCGCAACGGCACCTGCATGAAATGCAACACCTGCGGCTCCACCTCGGGCTGTAGCTAAGAGATCTCCCGGCGCCAAGGCGTGCGCCGGGATCCAAGACCGCATCCGTAGGCTTACCTCGGGGGATGCGCAGGGGATGAGGCGGCTCTTTTGGATCTGCGGGCATCCCCGACGAACAAGAGGGATCACTGCGGTTGATCTCTCACCAGGATCGGAGCTCAGACATTTGGAGTTTCGAAATCTGTCTGGGGTGGGTGCGCTCACCCCATACGCCGAGAAGGACAAGGCAAGAAAAACATCGGGCGGTCAACAAAAAGAGCCTGATCGGCGAAACTGGCCCTCTCCCAATCGGAGGGGGCCTTTGCTTTGGTGAAGCCGCTGGTCTCCGGCGCGGCAGCAGGCCGGATTTTTGCGATCTGATGCCGATTTTCCCAGCCGACTGAACGAATTGTTAAGCATAATGAACGACCCTGAACACAGGGCCGGAGTCGCGCGGCCCGGCGGCCTTTCGGGGCTTGTATCTTCTTGTTTTGATGGGGTTGACCGATGCGCTTTGCTGCTCGGCATAACATGGGCGTCCTGTGTGGTCTGACACCTCTTTTGGGGGCTGTCGCCGCGCTCGGCCTGCTGGTTGGGTCCGCAGGGCTGGCCGATGACTGGTCCGGGCGGTTCCTTGGCGCGCGACTGGCGAGCGGGACACTCTCGCCGGACCCCATCCCAACGCTGCGCGCAGAGCCTCAGGCAGGGCGATCTGTGCCGCAGGCGGACTCAGGGGCCGGCTATCGGGTCGAATTTCCCCCTGTTGCAATCGCGTCGGGTGAAACGGCGACGTTCGAATTGGTCCCGCGCGCCGTCGGTTCTGTCTTTGTCGAGGAACTTCCGGAGCAAGAGGCCCTCAGTCTTGGGTGGGAAGTCGAGATTTCTCCGGGCTTTCAGTTGCGAGGCAGCGTCAGCGGAGATTATGGCGAGGATGGCAACTATTCCCTGTCACCAGAGCACCGGCAATTGGCGCTTACCGCCTCCTTTCGGTTCTGATCGGCGCAACCGCATCCCTGCGGAGAATGCCGAACTCCGGACAGGCTGCGTGTATGGGCGGGGGTAGGATTTCGGCGGCACCTAAAGAATTTGAGGTCCAACGGCTGGGGCTTGGGTCTGAGACCAGACACCCAAAGGTTCAACAAATTGAGACGGACACGCTCGCTAACAGACTTGCTGACAAAATGGCCGACAGCGTGGCGGAAAGGGCCACTTAACTTCGGATCGTTTTATGGTCCCAGCCGGACACTCTGCCGACACCGCAGTGTGGCAAGGCGTAAACGCAACACCTGAACCAAGTGCGCGGAGGAACGCCTGCGAACTCCGGGCTTGGCCGTTGTCACAACTTGTGCTAGGCCCAACCCATGGCGCATACCGAAACCATTATTACCATCTGTATTGCCTGCTGATCCACAGCGGGCTGGTTTCTGTCGTTCTCTTTCTTGTGACAAGTTGCTAAGCCCGCGCTACGCGCAGTGCGCTTGCTGTGGTGCTTGGGATTTGCCCGCGCTGACTTGTTGTCGAAGGAGCTGACATGACGACGATCAAATTGCACAACTCAAAGACCCGCAAGAAAGAGGTCTTTACGCCGATTGATCCCGACAATGTGCAAATGTATGTCTGTGGCCCAACGGTTTATGATCGCGCGCATCTTGGGAATGCCCGCCCGGTGGTGGTGTTTGACGTTCTGTTTCGCCTGCTGCGCCACGTCTATGGCGACAAGAAAGTCACCTACGCGCGCAATTTCACCGACGTCGATGACAAGATCAACACTCGCGCCGCCGAAAGCGGGCGCGCAATTGGCGAGATCACCTCGGAGACGATCCAGTGGTTCCTTGAGGATATGGGCGCGCTTGGGGCGCTGCAGCCCACGCATATGCCACGCGCCACGGAATACATCCCGCAGATGATCGCCATGATCGAAGAGTTGATCGCGCGCGATCACGCCTATGAAGCCGAGGGGCATGTGCTCTTTGCGGTGGACTCCTGGCGCGAAGGGTATGGGCAGCTCTCGGGACGGTCGGTTGACGATATGATCGCTGGCGCGCGGGTTGAGGTGGCACCCTACAAGAAAAACCCGATGGATTTTGTGCTCTGGAAGCCGTCGGATGCCGACCAGCCGGGCTGGGAGAGCCCATGGGGGCGGGGACGGCCGGGCTGGCACATCGAATGCTCTGCCATGAGTCATGATCTCTTGGGCGAGAGTTTTGATATTCATTGCGGTGGCAATGACCTGATGTTCCCGCACCATGAAAACGAGATCGCCCAGAGCTGCTGTGCCAACCCCGAAGGCGAGTTTGCGCGCTATTGGCTGCACAATGAGATGCTGCAGGTTGAGGGCAAGAAAATGTCTAAATCGCTGG
The DNA here is from genome assembly GCF_000014065.1 of Ruegeria sp. TM1040. Taxonomy (NCBI): domain Bacteria; kingdom Pseudomonadati; phylum Pseudomonadota; class Alphaproteobacteria; order Rhodobacterales; family Roseobacteraceae; genus Ruegeria; species Ruegeria sp. TM1040. The sequence goes on from NC_008044.1 coordinate 1,244,442, forward strand.
GCAATTTCTTTACCGTGCGCGATCTCCTGGATCAGGGAATCCCGGGCGAGGTGGTGCGATTTGTGTTCCTGCAGACCCACTATCGAAAGCCGATGGACTGGACCGAGAAGAAAGCCGCCGAGGCGGAGGCGACGTTGCGCAAGTGGCGGGCGCTGACAGCGGGCATCGAGCCCGCCGCCACCGCAGCTGCCGCGGTTGTGGACGCGCTGTCGGATGATCTCAATACCGCAGGGGCGATTGCCGAGATGCACAAGCTGGCGGCGGCTGGCGATGGTGCAGGGCTTTTGGCGGCTGGCCAACTGGTTGGCCTTTTGGGCGATGAGATGGGCGAATGGGCTGCTGCGCCCTCGGTGGATCTCTCGGCCCATGAGGCGCGCCTGTTTAAGGCACGCCAGGCGGCCATGGAGACCAAGGATTTCTCCGAGGTGGATCGCCTGAAGGCCGCCTATACCGAGGCAGGGCTTGAGGTGCGCATGTCCAAAACCGGGGTGGAATTGGTCCCGGGCGCAGGCTTTGACGCTGCAAAGCTGGAGGCGCTGTCGTGACGGAACGGCTCTATCTTTATGACACCACCCTGCGCGACGGTCAGCAGACCCAAGGGGTGCAATTCTCCACGCTTGAAAAAAAGCAGATCGCCCAGGCCCTTGACGACCTAGGTGTGGACTATATCGAAGGCGGCTGGCCGGGGGCCAACCCCACCGACAGCGCCTTTTTCGATGAGGCGCCCAAGACCCGCGCGACGCTCACCGCCTTTGGCATGACCAAGCGGGCAGGACGTTCGGCGGCAAATGACGATGTGCTGGCGGCTGTGATGAACGCAGGCACCCGGTCGGTCTGTCTTGTGGGCAAGTCGCATGATTATCACGTAACGACCGCGCTTGGGATCAGCCTTGACGAGAACCTCGACAACATCGCGCAGTCGGTGGCGCATATCGTGGCCGAGGGGCGCGAGGCGCTGTTTGATGCAGAGCATTTCTTTGATGGCTACAAGGCGAACCCGGAGTATGCGCTGGCGGCCTGCCGTGCCGCGCTCGATGCGGGCGCGCGCTGGGTTGTTCTGTGTGATACAAATGGTGGCACGCTGCCGCATGAGGTGTCTCGGATCGTCACTGAGGTGATTGCTGCGGGGCTGCCGGGCGAGAAGCTCGGCATTCACACCCACAATGACACCGAAAACGCGGTGGCCTGTTCGCTGGCAGCGGTGGACGCCGGGGTGCGCCAGATCCAGGGGACGCTGAATGGGCTGGGGGAGCGCTGCGGCAACGCCAATCTCACCACGCTGATCCCGACGCTGCTGCTGAAGGAGCCCTACGCGAGCGGCTATGAGACAGGCGTGCCAAAAGGCGCGCTGGCCCGGCTCACCAAGGTCAGCCGGATGCTTGATGAGATCCTCAACCGGGTGCCGCAGAAGCAGGCCGCCTATGTGGGGGCCTCGGCCTTTGCCCATAAGGCGGGCCTGCACGCCAGCGCGATCCTCAAGGACCCGTCAACCTATGAGCATATCGACCCGGCTGTGGTCGGCAACGGCCGCATCATTCCGATGTCCAATCAGGCCGGGCAGTCGAACCTGCGCCGTCGTCTGGCCGAGGCGGGCCTCACGGTTGAAAAAGGCGACCCTGCGTTGGGCCGTATTCTGGAGCGGGTGAAGGAACGCGAGACCGAGGGTTACTCCTATGACACCGCGCAGGCCTCGTTCGAGCTGCTCGCGCGCGAAGAACTGGGCCAGATGCCAGAGTTTTTCGAAGTGAAGCGCTACAAGGTCACCGTGGAGCGGCGCAAGAACAAGTACAACAAGATGGTGAGCCTCTCCGAGGCGGTGGTCGTGGTCAAGGTCGACGGTGAAAAGCTGCTCTCGGTGAGTGAATCGCTGGATCCCTCGGGCAGCGACCGTGGACCGGTGAACGCGCTCGCAAAGGCGTTGCGCAAGGATTTGGGGCGCTATTCCAAGGTGTTGGATGATATGCGTCTGGTCGACTTCAAGGTGCGGATCACCCAGGGGGGCACCGAGGCCGTGACCCGCGTGATCATCGACAGCGAGGACGGCAAGGGGCGGCGCTGGTCCACGGTTGGGGTCAGTGCCAACATATTGGATGCCTCGTTCGACGCGCTGCTTGATGCGATGAACTGGAAGCTTCTGCGGGATGCATCTGAGGCAGCGGATGCAGTTTGACGATGACCTGATTGCCTGCGCCGAGGCGGTTCAGAAGGGCGATCCAGACCGGTTCCTGGCCGCAATGGCCGCGCCGGTAGAGGCGCGTGCTGTGCTGTTTGCCCTCTATGCGTTCAACCTGGAGATTTCGCGTGCGCCCTGGGCCAGCCAGGAAAGCATGATTGCAGAGATGCGGGTGCAATGGTGGCGTGATGTGGGCGCAGAGATCGCCGCAGGCGGGCCGGTGCGCAGACACTATGTGGCGACACCTCTCACGCGGCTTGTTGATCGCAGCGCGGCGCGAGCGATTGACGCGATGGCGGAGGCGCGACGCTGGGACATCTACCGCGACCCTTTTGAGGATGAGGCGGCGTTTGATGCCTATATCGACGCAAACGCCGGGGGGCTGATGTGGATGGCGGCGGCCTCTCTGGGGGCGGCAGACGAAGCCGTTGTGCGTGACTATGCCTATGCGGCGGGTCTGGCGGCCTATATGCGGGCGATCCCGGAGCTTGAGGCGCAACACCGCGTGCCGCTCTTGGATGGGACCTCTGCAGGGCTGGTCGCCTTGGCAGAGCGTGGGCTGGATCGGCTGGCAGCGGCGCGCCGTCGCCGGGGCGCGGTCTCACCCGCTGCGCGCGCGGCGCTCCTGCCCGGCTGGCAGGCGGAGGCGCTATTGCGGCAGGTGCGGGCAGAGCCCGAACGGGTTGGGGCAGGGGCGCTTGGCGTCAGTGAGTTCCGCCGGCGTATCAGCCTGATGTGGCAGGCTGGCAGCGGGCGCTGGTAGCTGCGCCCGCGCAATGGGGACTGAGACTGCGGCTGGCGATCAGGTCCCGTCTGGCGATCAGGCCGCGGCGGATTTGGGTTTCAGCACCAGCCAGATCAGTGCGCCCCCCGCGAGAACCAGGAAGGGCGCCATCGCCATATTGACAGCGGCCCAGCCCTCGACCGGGTTGCCGCCTGAGCAGTTCATCAGGCCTCCCGAGGCCAGTGATGCCACGGTGACACCGCCAAAGACCAAGAGGTCATTGAGACCCTGCATACGGCCGCGCTCATGCGCCTCATGCGCGCCGGCCAGCATTGTGGTTGCGCCAATAAAGCCAAAATTCCAGCCGACGCCCAGAAGGACAAGCGCCACAAAGAAGTTGCTGAGTTCTACGCCCTGCAAGGCGACCGCACCGGCGCCGGCGAGGATCACAAGCCCCGCGCCAACGATTTTCTCCACCCCGAAGCGCGCGATCAGATGCCCGGTAAAGAAGGACGGCACATACATGGCCAGAACGTGCCATGTGACCACATCCGCCGCCGCGTCCTGACCAAAGCCGCAGCCTACAACTGCAAGCGGTGTCGAGGTCATCACAAGGTTCATCAGCGCATAGGATACCATGGCGCAGATGACCGCGACGGCAATGGTTGGTGTTTTCATCAGCTCCCAGCGGCTGCGGCCCATCGGGGCGTCCTCGCTCGGGGCTTCGGGGCGGGGGATGCGCAGGAACGCAAAGAGCCCGACCCCCAGCACATTGACCGCAATCACCGCCATATAGGTGCCAAGGAAAGGAATGACGAAGGCGTCGCTTGTGGCTTTGACCAGCTGCGGGCCGATGATGGCCGACAAGAGCCCACCAGCCATGACATAGGAAATCGCCTTGGGGCGGAAACTGTCAGAGGCGGTGTCGGCGGCGGCAAAGCGGTAGAAGCCCTGCGCGCTCATGTAGACGCCGGTGAGGGCGCTGCCGATGAGAAACACCGGAAACGACCCGGTATAGAGCCCATAGCCGCCAATCAGACCACCAAGTGCGCCGCCCGTGGCCCCGATCGCAAAACCAGCGCGCCGGCCAAAGCGCTGCATGATCGCAGAGATCGGCGTGGCCGAGATCATCGAACCCGCGACAATGAGCGAGATCGGCAATGTCGCAAGACAGGGGTTGGTGGCAAGCGATTGACCGGCCAGCCCCCCAACGATGAAGATCATCGGCATCTGCGCACCCAAAAAGGCCTGCGCAAGCACAAGAATCAGAACATTGCGCTTTGCAATATGGTCGTCGGGGGCAGGAGCGGTCATAGTCATGGCCATTGCGTAGCCCTGAACAGGTGAAGGAACAAGCGGCGTGCAGTGCACCGATACAATTTTCGCGCGTGGCTCCAGATGACGGTGGGCCGCCTGATCGAGACCCCGGCCTGCGTGGCCGAAGGGGCTGCCTGGCTGGCGGCGCAAGAGCCACGCTTTGCCGAAGCGCTCGCGCAGACCGGGGACTTGCCGCTGCGGCGCAAGCCTGACGGGTTTGCACAGCTTCTCAGCGCCATTGTCAGCCAGCAGGTCTCGGTGGCGTCGGCCAATGCGATCTGGGCGCGGATGCGGGCCGCCAATCTTACTGGGCCGCGCAAGATCCAATGGGCCAGCGACGAGGATCTGCGCGCGGCCGGACTCAGTCGCCAGAAGATCCGCTATGCCCGTGCCCTGTCGGAGGCACGCATTGATTTCAAGGCGTTACGGCACGCTCCTACAGCGGAGGTGATCGCCGAACTGACACAGGTTTCAGGGATCGGGGTCTGGACGGCAGAGATTTACGCGATGTTTTCCTTGGGGCGCGCTGATGTCTTTGCGCCTGGCGATCTGGCCCTGCAAGAGAGCGCGCGGATGCTTTTTGATCTGTCCGAGCGCCCCAAAGAGCGCGCCCTGCGCGAGATGGCAGAGGCCTGGTCACCGTGGCGCTCGGTTGCGGCGCGGCTTTTGTGGGCCTATTACCATGTGGCAAAGGACAGGGAAGGGATCCGATGACTCGCGTTTTGACTGCCGGCCGCAAAGAGCCGCTCTCCGGGGAAACTCGTTCTGCCGTGGTGTTTCTGCACGGCTATGGCGCCAATGGGGCTGACCTTCTGGGCCTTGCCGATCCGCTGGCTGAACATCTGCCTGACACCCTGTTTGTGGCGCCGGATGCGCCCGAGGCCTGCGCCGGGGCGCCGATGGGCTATCAGTGGTTCCCGATCCCGTGGATCGATGGCTCTTCCGAGGAAGAATCCATGCGCGGCATGATGGCGGCGGTTGAGGATCTCAATGCGTTTCTCGACGCGCTTATGGTCGACGAGGATCTGCTGCCCGAGCAGGTGGTGCTCTTGGGCTTTTCGCAAGGCACCATGATGGCGCTGCATGTCGCCCCGCGCCGCGAAGATCCGGTGGCGGGTATTGTTGCATTCTCGGGGCGCTTGCTCTCGCCCGAGACGTTCAGCGACGAGGTCGTGAGCCGGATGCCTGTGCTTCTGGTGCATGGCGACCAGGACGACGTCGTGCCGCCGCAATCGCTGCCGCAGGCGGCCGAAGCCTTGCAGGAGGCGGGCTTTCGGGATGTGTTTGCCCATGTGATGAAGGGAACCGGCCATGGGATCGCCCCCGATGGGCTGAGCGTGGCGCTTGCCTTCATGCGCGACAAGCTGAGCCTCTGACGGGCGAACTAGCAAGCGTTCAGCGCTGTTCTTTAAGGATAATCTGAGATTGGGCCCGCTCGATGAGCGGGCTCTTTGCTATTTGGTCATTGAGCTGCGTGAGCGCATCTGTATCTGCAACCGCGATCATGGCCATTGCGTCCCATTCCCCGGCCAGCGAGGCCACATAGGTGATGCCCGAGACTTCTGAAAGCCAGGTCAGCGCCGGTGCACAGGGGCGTGTCGCAAACTGCAGCAGGATCATCGCCCGCAAGGGCGCTGCGGCCTCGGTGACTGCTGCGTGGTAGCCGGTAATGATGTTCTGATCTTCCATCGCGCGGATCCGGTCCTGCACCGCCTGGCGCGAGAGATGAACCGCGCGCGCGATGGCAGCGGTGCTCTGGCGGGCATTTCGCGCAAGTTCCGCCAGAATGCGCCGATTGGTTGGATCGAGATCCACGTCGCCGTCCTTTTCAAAGCGCCCGCGCCTGTGCCGGTCCAAAACAGCGAAACGCCGTCATTTTCCGTCGCTCTGCGGGCTGTTGTTGCGTCCATTCGTAAAAGATCATGCGCGCTATCAGAATGGAGAGAAAGATGAAACTGATTTCACCGCTTGAGTTTACCGGCACGCGTGCATGGGATGCGCTTGATATTGAACGATTTACCGGTGCCACCACGGTCCGGTTGCATTGGACGGATCAAGCCTATGTCTGGCATGTCAACGACGGGGCCGAGGTCTTTGTCGTGCTCAAGGGTGCGGTCGATATGCATGTGCGCCAGACCGGTCGGGAGGAGGTCTTCTCGCTGTCGGAGGGGGATATCTTTCACGCCGAGGCCGGGGACGAGCATGTGGCGCATCCGCGGGGTGCGGCGCGTGTCCTCGTGATCGAAGCTGAGGGCAGCATCTGATCTGATTAGCCGTCGCGGCGCTGCCGGGGCTTGCGGGCAGGTGTCGCCGTGGCGCGCCGTTTTGCGGCATGCTTGCGATGCGGTTTGGCCGCGGGCTTTGGCGGGCCGGGCACGCGGGGCGGGTCAAGATCGTCCCATTTGCCCTGCGCCAGACCATCGAGCGTCCAGGCGCCAATGGCATAGCGGATGAGACGCAGGGTCGGATAGCCCATAGCGGCCGTCATCCGCCGCACCTGCCGGTTTTTGCCTTCGGATATCTTCAGTTCGAGCCAAGCGGTCGGCACGGATTTGCGCTCTCGGATCGGCGGCGTGCGCGCCCAGAGCTGTGCGGGTTCCGAGATCAGTTCCGCCTTTGCGGGGCGTGTCATTCCGTCTTTCAAATCAACGCCTTGGCGCAGGGCCTTCAAAGCGTCCTCGGTGGGGATGCCTTCCACCTGAACCCAATAGGTTTTCTCGAGCTTATGCTTTGGGTCGCTGATCCAGGCCTGCAAGCGGCCATTGTCTGTGAGCAGCATCAGCCCTTCGCTGTCGCGGTCCAGACGCCCTGCGGGATAGACGCCGGGACAGTCAACATAATCGCTAAGCGTTGCGCGCGGGCTGCCCTCGCTGCCACGATCGGTGAACTGCGGCAGCACATCAAAGGGTTTGTTGAAACGGATCAAGCGGCTCATGAGGATCGCTCTACGGGCAGGCGGGGCGCGGTGCAAGCCCGGGCATCGGTGCCGCAGCGCAGAACGCCTGTTTTTTGGGCTGTGGATAACTGTCACGCCCCTGTCACGGAATCATCCTATCCCACACGACATCTGGTGGCGAATAGGGGCTTGTCAGGTTCCGGCCACGATATATAGTTAATCTCAAGCTGGGGCGGGTTCCCCGCTCTGGTGCCATCTCGAGGCAAGCAGGGCGAGGAAGACGTTTATGGACGGAGACTTCAGGACAGAATTCGTAAGAGAGCCGCGGGCTCTGAAGCAGCACCCGGCTTTGGTGCTCAATGCGGATTATCGTCCTTTGTCATACTATCCCTTGTCACTCTGGCCATGGCAGGACGCCGTCAAAGCCGCATGGCTCGACCGGGTTGCCATCGTGGCCGAGTATGACGAGGTTGTGCGCAGTCCCAGCACCGAAATCCGAATACCTTCGGTTGTGGTACTGAAAGATTTTGTCAAACCCCAAAAGCGCGTGGCCTTCACGCGCTTTAATTTATTCTTGCGCGACGAATTTCGCTGTCAGTACTGCGGCGCAAAGGGAGACCTTACCTTTGATCATGTGGTGCCGCGCGCCTCTGGGGGGATCACCAGCTGGGAGAACGTGGTCGCGGCCTGCTCGCGTTGCAACCTGAAGAAAGGCTCCAAACCGCTGCACCGTGCGGGCATGTCCCTGCGCAAACCGCCGCGCCGTCCGGGCGCGGAAGAGCTGCGCAATATGGGGCGGAAGTTTCCACCCGGATACCTGCATGAAAGCTGGATGGACTACCTCTATTGGGATAGTGAGCTTGAGGCTTGAAGCCCTTGATTTAAAAAGAAAAGCGCGCCATCGAGGGGCGCGCTTTTGTCGTCAGGCCTTGGCGCGCTGCACCATGCCAAAGAGATCGCGCGGATCATCCGGGTCCGCCAGCATATCGAGATCGATGAAGTAGTCCGTCCCTTTGATCCGGTCGCGAATGTAGCGCAGGGCGGAGAAATCCTCGATGGCAAAGCCGACGCTATCAAAGAGCGTGATTTGACGATCACCGGTGCGCCCCGGTTTCTGGCCTGAGATCACTTCCCACAGTTCGGTCACGGCAAAATCCTCGGGCATCTGCTGGATCTCACCCTCGACGCGGGTTTGCGGCGGGTATTCCACAAACACGTCCGACCGGTTGAGGATCCCGGGCGCAAGCTCGGTTTTGCCGGGGCAGTCGCCGCCAATCGCGTTGATATGCACACCGCTGCCGACCATGTTGTCGGTGAGGATCGTGGCATATTGCTTGTCGGCGGTGCAGGTGGTGAGGATCTGGGCGCCCTCGATCGCCTCTTCGGGGGTTTTGCAGATGGTGACATCCACCCCAAGCCCCGCGAGGTTCTGTGCACATTTCTCGGTCGCCGCCGGGTCTTTGTCATAAAGGCGCACGGCCTTGAGGCCGATGATGGCCTTCATCGCCAGCGTCTGGAATTCCGACTGTGCGCCATTTCCGATCATCGCCATCGTGTCGGCACCTTTGGGAGCGAGGTGCTTGGCCACCATGGCCGAGGTCGCAGCGGTGCGCAGCGCGGTCAGAATGGTCATCTCGGTCAACAGCACCGGATAGCCGGTATAGACATCCGCCAGCAGGCCGAAGGCGGTCACGGTCTGCAGCCCCTCAGAGGTGTTCTTGGGGTGGCCGTTGACGTATTTGAACCCATAAGCCTCACCGTCTGAGGTCGGCATCAGTTCGATCACGCCGACATCGGAATGGCTGGCGACGCGGGGGGTCTTGTCAAAGAGTTCCCAGCGCTTGAAATCGGCCTCGATATAGTCGGCCAGATCACGCATCATATCCTCGATGCCAACATGATGAATGAGGCGCATCATGTTGTCTACGCTGACAAAAGGAACAAGGGCCTTATCGGAAGGTTGGGTCATTGCATGGTCCTTTGACGGGGGCTGAGGTGAATGCCGGCGAGCATGCAACGCACCGACCCACCGGCCGTTTCAAGTGTGGGAATGGAGAGCGGCAGCAATTCTGCCGAGCGTTCGATCACCGCCCGCTGGTCCGGGGTCAGCGCCTGTGCCGCGCGGGCAGAGAGCGCCAGCACGCGCCGGTGCCCAGTGAGTTCGAAGGTGTTGCCGAGAAAGTTCTGGATCTGCGCGGCAGACAGGTCGATGACGCTGCGCCCGCTTTCTTCGAGCCGCTGCCTGACTTCAGCGCGGCGGGTGGTATCGCGGATCATATCCAGACAGATCAGCGCATAGTCGGTACCGATACCCATCAGGACATTGGTGTGATACACGTCACGCCCCTGATCGTCGCAGGCCTCGAAGACCATCGGTTCATAGTTGAAATGGGTGCAGAACCGCTCCAGCAGCACCGGATCCGCGCGGTTTGACTTTACCGTATAGGCAATGCGCCCGATATGATCGAGCACCATGGCGCCGGTGCCTTCGAGCGACAGAGAGTCCTGTTCCAGGCCGGAATAGTCGATCACGTCCTGAACGCGATACTCCCGCTTCAGCATCTCGATCACGTCCCAGCGTCGCTCCCGGCGACGGTTGGGTGCAAACATCGGATAGACCGCCACATGACCACCGGCATGGGTGGAGAACCAGTTGTTGGGAAAGACGGAATCGGGGGTGTCGCGGCTGGTGTCCTCGAACACATGAACCGTTACGCCAGCGTCGCGCAGCGCGGCGACCGCGCTGTCGAATTCCGCGATCGCGCGTGCGCTGATGGTGTCGGCATTGGTATCGGCCTGCGCCTGAAAGGCGTTGTCCCCTCGCGTTTCCGGGTTTGAGGTAAAATGATGCGGGCGCACCATAACCACAGCTGCCGGAGCTTGAAGCGTGCTCATGTGTTGTAGCTCCGGGTCGGTCGGTCAAAGACGCGCCGCCCCATGGCAGAGGCACAGAGATCCACCATCAGATGTGCTGTACGGCCACGCTCGTCGAGGAAGGGGTTGAGTTCCACCAAGTCCATCGAGGTCATCAAGCCGCTATCGTGCAAGATTTCGCAGACCAGATGGCCTTCGCGCACGGTGGCGCCGCCGGGAACCGTGGTGCCCACGGCAGGCGCAACGGAGGGGTCGAGGAAATCCACATCCAGAGACACATGCAGCATGCCGTTCTGCGCGGCGACCTTTTCAAGGAAGGCCGACAGCGGCCGGGCAATGCCATTTTCGTCAATGTCGCGCATGTCGTGGCGATGAATGCCGACCTGCTCCATCGCTTCGCGTTCGGGAGTATCCACCGACCGCAGGCCGATCATGCAGACGTTTTCCGGCGGCACCGGGTTGGGCACGGGCGGGAAATTGTCGAACCGGGCCTGATTGGTGAAATAGCGCACCGGGCAGCCATGAAGATTGCCTGTTTCCGTGCTTTCGAGCGAGTGAAAGTCACTATGCGCGTCGAGCCAGAGGACAAACAGCGGTCGTCCCACGGTGGCGGCGTGGTTTGCGACCCCGTGCACGGTGCCCAGGGCAAGGGCGTGATCGCCGCCCAAGAAAATGGGCATGCCCCGCGCCATGGCCGCCTCGGCCGCTTCAGACAGGCTTTCGGTCCAGGCTCGCGTTAAATTTGGCTCGTGGAGTTTGCCGGTGCCATCGTCGGGGGCATGCGGGGCAGGGGTCACGTTGCCGATGTCCTCAACCGTATGGCCGAGGCTCTCGAGCGCCTGCGCGAGACCGGCAGTACGGTAGGCATCAGGGCCCATCAGACAGCCCGTGCGGCGCTTGCCGCTGTCAACGGGTGCGCCAACGAGAATACAGTGACGAGACGACATCCGAGATCTCCTTGATTGAGGGTGTCTCTGATATTTCTCCGATTTGAGGTGGAATACAGAGAGCAAATTGCTCATAAGGGGAGCGGATACCACAAAACGGAGCCGATTCATGGACAAAACGGATGAACGCCTGATCGCGGCCCTGCGCCACGATGCCCGGGCTTCGCTCTCTGATCTGGCCATGCAGCTGGAGCTGTCGCGCACCACCGTCCGCACGCGGATCGAGCGGCTGCAATCGCGCGGGGATATTCTGGGCTTTACCGTGGTTCTGAAAGAGGACGTGCTGCGCGATCCGGTGCGAGGTCTGATGATGATCGGCATCGAGGGGCGCGGAGCGGCGCGGATTACCCGTCAGCTTCAGGGCTTGCCCGAAGTGCGCGCGATCCACACCACCAATGGGCGTTGGGATCTGATTGTGGAGCTCGGCACAGAAACGCTGGAGACGCTGGATGAGGCGCTGGCAAAGATCCGCATGTTTGATGGGGTGGTGACCAGCGAGACAAACCTTCTTCTGGCCACCAAGAAAGATAGTCGCGTCTAAGCGCCTGGGGTCAGGCGTTTTTGCGCGCGTGACGCGCAGCTGCAAACCAAAGCGCAGCCAATCCGAGCGAGATCACCGCGTTCCAGCCTGCCATGGAGAGGCCGAGCATCTCCCAGGGGATGTCGTCACAGCGGACAAGCGGTGCCGACATGATCTGCGACATCAGCTCATCTGCGCTGAGGCTTTCGATCGCGCCAGAGGTGCAGGTGGAGGGGCCTTCCCACCAACCTTGTTCGACACCCGCGTGAAAGGCCCCAATCGCCGAGGTGGCGAGTGCGGCCACCGCGCCGAGATAGGGCAGCACCGCGCCGGGAATGAGCAACGCCAGCGCGCCGACGCCAACTGCTGCGCCGTGAGGGTAGCGCTGCCAGATGCAGAGTTTGCAGGGCGCAAGCTCGCCAATGTATTGAAACGCAAAGGCGCCCAGCAGCAAGGCGGCAGAGCCACCGGCCGCGAGCAGGACGAGAAATCGGCTGAATGTCATAGATACCTCAGTGCAAGAAAGCCACCAAACAGCAGCACACAAAAGACGGTGAACACCAGCCCCAGGCGTTTTTCAATAAACTCCCGCACTGGCGCGCCAAATTGCCACAAGAGCCCGGCCACGAGGAAGAACCGCAACGCCCGTGCCAGCAACGATGTGACCACGAATGTCATGATCGGCATGCCCGTCCAGCCCGACATGATGGTGATGACCTTGTAGGGGAAGGGTGTCACCCCAGCGATCAGCACCGCCCAGAAGCCAAAGTCGTTAAAACGCTCGTTGAATTCGACCATCTTGTCGGCCTTGCCCATGGCCTCGAGGATCGGTTGGCCGATGCCTTCGTAAAAGAAGGCGCCGATTGCGTAGCCCATGAGCCCGCCGGCCACCGAGGAAAACAGCGCCACCAAGGCGATCAGCCAGGCGCGAGAGGGCCGCGCAAGGATCATCGGGATCATCAGCACATCGGGCGGGATCGGAAAAACGGAGCTTTCGATGAAGGCCACACCGGCCAGCCACCACAGCGCATGGGGATGGTCGGCAAGGGCCATGGTCCGGTCATATAGGCGACGCAGCATTCGGGGGGAAACCTCAGAGACAAGCAATGGGGCGGAGGTCGCATGTGCGCCCGCCCGGGTCAACTCTGCACTGCCGATGCACCCGGAGATGGGCGAATTTTCTGCATCCTTCCGCGATTTTGCCTCTGGACCTCGGCCTGCAGCAGCGCTAGGAAACAGGCGTTGCCCAAGTGGCGGAATGGTAGACGCAGGGGATTCAAAATCCCCCGCTGGTGACAGCGTGCCGGTTCGAGTCCGGCCTTGGGTACCATCGCAAAGCATTGCTTTTGCATGAGAAAACCGCCGGTCGTAAGATCGGCGGTTTTTCAGTTCCTGGGGGGTGTCCTGGTCTGTAGAGACATCCGAGGGCGTCTCGGGTCGTCGCTGTTCCTCAGGAAGGGGCGAGCTCAAGTGTCTCGTGCAACGTGATGTTGCGACCCGTCACCTTGGCCTGCAGCAGCGCTGAATCCGCGCGGCTCAACAAGGTGTCGAGGGTGCCTGCGGATGCTGCAACCGCAAGACCGATGGAAATCGTGACCTTCCCAAGAGATTGCCCGCGATGGGCAATGGCCATCTTTGCGGTGCGGGTGCGAATGCCTTCGGCGATCTCATGCGCGGCATCGACGTCGTGATCCGGCAGGATCACCACAAATTCCTCGCCGCCAAAGCGGTAACAGGAGCCGCTGTCGCCCACGACCTCGCGGAGTAACCCGGCAAAGCTTTGCATCACCGTATCCCCGGCCTCATGGCCAAACTCATCATTGATCCGCTTGAAGTGATCAATGTCGATCATCAGGCAGGCGGTCGGAAGGGTTGGCGGGTTTTGCACAAAATCGCCAAAGGCCACATCCAGCGAGCGCCGGTTCAAAAGCCCGGTCAGAGGATCATGTTCGACCAGCTGCGAGAGCCGGGTGCGCAGATTGAGGTTCACGGCCGCAAGCGCGACGTTTTCAGCAATAAGCTCCAGATAGACCCGATCTTCGCGCGCAACCTCTGTCGAGGTCTCGGCGCCAGAGAAACTCAGAAGGCCGATGGTCTCGCCCTGAGCAGCGAGCGGAATGCACAGGGTCGAAACGTTCGGGTCAGCGAGATGGTTGCAAATCACATCTTCTTTTGATTCCAAGGCGCTATAATGAGCGCGTCCGCGGCGCAGGGCCCAGCAGGCCTCGCAGATGATCTCGAGCGGGTCGTCGAATGACGTCTGCCATCGGGACACACAGTTCAAGGTCTCGTGACCGTCAGCGCGCAGGTAGAGCGTGCCGGAGAGGTCGGGAAAGATCTGCGGCGCATACCGCGCAAGGACATCCCCCAGTTCGTCGAGAGACTGGCAGGCCTGAACCCGGTGCATGAGCTTCAGGATCAGATCCTTGATCTTGATGTCACGGCGGCGCTCGGCGTCGAGACGTTCCCGCTCGAGCCCGTTTTCGCGGAACACATGCACGGCGCGATTGAGCTCACCAATCTCGTCCCGTCTGCGATCCAATGGCACCTCGACCTCGTAGTCCTGGCTGGCGAGGCGCTTTACGATGCCGGCCATGCGTGCCAGGGGCACCGCCACCCGGCGACGCAGGACAAAATAGAGTACGCCGAGGAAAACGGTGGCGGTGAGCGCGAGGGAGATCTGCGCAACGAATTCGAACCAGTCGCTGCGTTGATGTGCGGTGTCGAGCTCACGGTCTGTCCGGCTTTGCACCATCCGGCGGAACTGGACTACATCGTCAATGAGTTTGAGGTGGGCCTGGTAATGCGCGCCCCCGAACAAGAGCCCCCGCGCGCGGTCAATGTTGCCCGCTTGATAAGCTTTGATTGCCGCACGCTCCATCTCTTGCAGCGCATCTATATCCGCGATGATCCGATTCAGAAATGCGGTCTCTTCCGGGGTGGTGCCAAGACGCGTGCCGTCGCGGGCGGACTCTTCCAGCGCCATTTCGGCCTGATCGGTCCGCTCAAAAGCCTCAAGATGATCCGGGTCGCCGCGCATCACATAAAGCCGTGCCTCGTCGGTGCGCAGCTCCGCTCCGATCGCAAGCTCTTCGCCCAACTCGTTCAGGATTAGATGTGTTTCAACCGCCATGCGTTCTTCGGCCGAGCTGTTGATCGACGCGATGAACGCGGCGCCCGACAACGCGGTCAGAAGAACAGTCAATCCGTAGGCCCAATTCGTGATCGTATTGATTTTCATTCGAAAGTTCCAAAATTGACAAGACCCCGGCAGGGAATCGAATTTACGGATAATTTAAATATAAGAGTTTTTGAAGAAGTCCCGCGAAAGGAAATTCGCCAGAGCGCAAGGTTTTGGAAACTGAGGGCCTTGGGACACAGGATATTTTTGTCAAGAATTGCCAAATCGCCCGTGTTAGAGTCGGGTATGACCCTTGGGCTTCGCAGAGGATTTTAGCCCTTGCTGCGCGCCCGGCGCTGCGCGGGTTTCGGTCGAACTTTGGTTTCTTGAAACCTGCAGGCCACACCTGCGCGCGGGTGCGACGACGCCGTTTACACCATCCGTGAAGTGAGGTCAGCCCTTTTACAGAGAGGGTCGAAATTTGTCACAACGCGCCCACGCCCTGGTGGAACTGCGCCGAGGGTCTGATCCCCCAGCACAGATCGCGTATCGGCACCTTGCGCGGCGCAGATCAGCAGAGCGACTTCGCCTGTTCCCGCAGGGCGAATTTCTGGATTTTCCCGGTTGAGGTGCGCGGGATTTCGGTCAGGACAAATTTGCGCGGCACCTTGTAGGGGGCGAGTTGGTCACGACACCATTGCCTGAGCGCATCGGTGTCGATCTCTGCACCTTCGGCCAGCTCGATGAAGGCGCATGGTGTTTCGCCCCATTTCTCGTCGGGCATGGCGACAACGGCGGTGACGGCAATCGCGGGATGGCGATACAGCGCCTCTTCGACCTCGATGGAGGAGATATTCTCTCCGCCGGAAATAATGACATCCTTCGAGCGGTCCTTGAGCTGGATATAGCCGTCAGGATGAACAACACCCAGATCGCCGGAATGAAACCAGCCCCCCTCAAAGGCTTTTCGGGTGGCGTCAGGATTGCGAAAATAGCCCTTCATCACGACATTGCCGCGAAACATGACCTCGCCCATGGTTTCGCCATCATGGGGCACGGGCTCTAGGGTTTCGGGGTCCAGAACGTTGAGTCCCTCGAGCGGAAGATAGCGCACGCCCTGCCGGGATTTCAGGCGGGACTGTTCGTCGTGCGGCAGCTCGGACCAGCTTTGATGCCAGTCGTTGACCACGGCAGGGCCATAGGTTTCTGTGAGTCCATAAAGATGCGTGACTTCAAAGCCTGCGGTTTTCATGTCCGCCAGCAGCTTTTCCGGCGGCGGGGCAGCGGCTGTAAAAAACTGAACGGTCTGATCGAGGGGGCGCTGCACGTCGGCGGGGGCCGAGATCATCAGCGACATCACGATGGGCGCGCCACAGAGATGCGTGACGCCCTCGTCGGCGAGCGCGTTCCAGATCTGATCCGCCCGCACCTGGCGCAGGCAGACATGGGTGCCAATGATCGCCGAGAGCGTCCAGGGAAAACACCAGCCGTTGCAGTGAAACATCGGCAGGGTCCAGAGATAGACCGCATGTTTGCCCATCGTTGTCGTGAGCGCATTGCCCTGCGCCAAAAGATAGGCCCCGCGATGATGCGAAACGACCCCCTTGGGGTCTCCGGTGGTGCCCGAGGTGTAGTTGATCGAGATCGCGTCCCATTCGTCTTCGGGCATGAGCCAGGCAAACTCGGCGTCACCATCCGCAATAAAGCTATCGTAGTCCACGGCTTCGGTTTTGATCCGCGCGCCCTCGTAGACGGGATCGTCGACCTCGATCAGCAGGGGCTGCACCGAGCAAAGCGCCAGCGCCTCCTGCATCAAGGGCATGAATTCAGAGTCGACGATGACGACCTTGGACATCGCGTGATCCAGCTGAAAGGCGATGATCGCAGCATCAAGCCGGGTGTTGATCGAATGCAGCACCGCACCGCACATGGGGACGCCATAGTGACACTCAAGCATCGCGGACGTGTTTGGCAGCAGGGCCGAGACCGTATCGCCCCGCGTGATGCCCCTATGCGACAGTGCCGAGCCAAGCTGGCGCGCGCGTGCATAAAAAGCGGCGTAGCTGCGTCGAAGGGGGCCGTGAATGATTGCCGTGTGCTCTGGAAATACCGTTGCGGCCCGCTCCAGAAACATGAGCGGGGTCAGGGGCTGATAGTTGGCCGGGGTGCGATCCAGATCGGTATTGTAGGGGTTGGCGCTCATCGGCTTATGCATCCTGCCATTGCGGGGAACGTTTTTCGACAAAGGCATTGATGCCTTCTGCGGCATCCTGCGCCAACATGTTTTTGACCATCACGTCCGCTGCATAGTCATAGGCGTCCGACAGGGGCATTTCGCGCTGCGCATAAAACGCCTGCTTGCCAGTGGCGAGCGTCATGGAGGATTTGGACGCGATCTTATGCGCCAGTTCCAGCACCGCGTCCTGCAAGCCGTCTTCGGAGGTGACGCGGTTGACAAGACCGATCTCGGCGGCGCGCTCCGCAGAGGTCATGTCGCCCGTCAGCAGCATTTCCATGGCGTGTTTGCCAGCCACATTGCGGGACAAGGCAACCATCGGGGTGGAGCAAAACAGCCCGATGTGAACACCCGGCGTGCTGAAGCGTGCGCTCTCGGCGGCGATCGCGAGGTCGCAGCTGGCCACAAGCTGACAGCCCGCAGCGGTCGCGACGCCGGTGACTTCGGCGATGACGGGTTTGGGGCAGGTCACAATGCTCTGCATGACGGCCGAGCAAAGCGCCATGATCCGCGCAAAATAGGCCTTGCCGCCATCCGGCGCCGCGCGGCCGCGGGTCAGCTCCTTTAGGTCATGACCTGCGCTGAACGCAGGGCCATTTGCCGCAAGCACCACCACACGTACCGCGGGGTCCTGACCCGCGCTGGCTAAGGCCTCGCCGAGCGTGCCCAGCATCGCCTCGGAGAGTGCATTGCGGCGCGCGACATCATTCAGCGTGAGGCGCAGCACGCCGGTCTCGCTCAATTGCTTGAGGAGGATTGCATCCGTTTGCATGGGTGTTCTTTCAATGAATGTTGATTTCAACGCTATCGGCCAGGGTATTGGCGATAAAGCAGTAGCGGTGCGCGCGGTCCTGCATCTGGGCGAGCTCCTCCGCATCGACGCTAAAGCCCGTATCAAATCGCACCACCGGATTGAGATCGATCCGGGTCACGGACATCTGGCCTTTGGCGTTCTTGCCAAGGTGCGCCTCTGCATAGTCATGATAGCTTGCAACCGGCCACCCCGCCTTGGCCGAGAGCGCCAGAAAGGTCATCATGTGGCAGCTCGACAGGGCAGAGGCGAGGGCTTGCTCGGGATTTGTGTTTGCAGCGTCGCCGCCCCAATCGGGGGCGGCGTCCACCTGGACGTCGTAGGTGCTATTGTACTGGACCGTGTGCTCGTTCGAGAACTTACCGGTTTGCAGTTCGTTTTCAGTACGTTGCCAGTGCAATTCGATCGCGAGATGGGACATGTTTTGGTCTCCTCTCCAACGCTCAGGCGGCGGCAATCTGCTTGCGCGGATCAAAGAAGGGACGCTCCACAACGCTGGCAGAGGTTGCACCCGAGGTCATTGTCACCTCAACGTCGCTGCCGATCACCGCGTGTTCGGCGTCCACCATCGCCAGGGCGATGTTCTTTTCAAGGCGCGGGGAATAGACGGCGGATGTGACCTTGCCGATGGTTTCGCCATTCTTGGTGATCGGCCAGAACGTGGTGTTGGGCCCCCGCAGCGGTGCGGCGTCGATTACCAGACCAACCTGCAGGCGTGCGGGACCTTCCTTTTGGATGCGCTTGAGCGCCGCCTTGCCGATGAAGTCGGCTTCCATGTCGAGGTTTACAAGCCGGTCAAAGCCCAGCTCGAAGGGGTTGGTGTGAATATCGGCATCCGCATGATAAGAGAGCATGCCCCCTTCGATCCGGCGAATGGAGGAGGTGTGGCCCGGCTTCAAACCATGCTGCATCCCCGCCGCCATGATCCGTTCCCAGAGTGCGTCGCCCTGGCTTCCGTCGCGCAGATAGAGCTCATAGCCAAGCTCGCTCGACCAGCCGGTGCGCGAGACAATCAACGGGATACCATCGAGGTCGAGTTCGCGCAGCCAGTAGTATTTGAGGTCCATGATGCTCTCGCCAAAGAGCTCCTGCATCACCAGCCCAGATTTCGGCCCCTGCAGCTGCAGCGGAGAGACGTCCGGTTCGCAAATCTGCACATCCAGGCCAGAGTGCACCGCCACGCCCTGCGCCCAGAGCAGGATGTCGCTGTCAGCAAGCGAAATCCAGAAGTGGTTTTCAGCCAGCCGCAGCAGGATCGGGTCGTTCAAGATGCCGCCTTCGGCATTGGTGATCAGGATGTATTTGCACTGACCCACGGCCATGGTCGACAGGTCGCGCGGAGTGAGCATCTGAACGAATTTTGCCGCATCCGGTCCGGTGATCTCCACCTGGCGCTCGACCGCGACATCGCATAGGATTGCATCGTTGACGAGGTTCCAGAAGTTCTGCTCCGGATCGCCAAAGTCGCGCGGGATATACATATGATTGTAAACGGAAAAACCCTTTGCTCCCCAACGCACGGTGGCGTCGAAATACGGGGATTTGCGGATCTGGGTGCCAAAGCCGAAATCGTCTGCTTGCGTCATGTGTCGTCCTCCCAACGGTCGGCCAGATCGGCCGAGACAAGCCTGTGTTCGACGACGATTTAGATCGAAAAACGCGCGCAATTTGGTCCGGAGTTTTCAAATTCTCAGACCGTTCAGACCAATTTTGACGCCCGTTTTGGACAGATCAGACTTGTCGGGTCATTTCTCGCTTTTGGCGACCAGTTTCGCGAGGTTCGGGCGGCTCGTCTTGATCTGACGAGTCGCGATGTAGGTCATGTAGCGATCGATGGAGAGCTCGGCCGAGAGCATCTCATCCATGAGGCTCTGAAAGGCGGCAAGCGTGGGGGTGGCGACCTTCATGACATAATCCATGCCACCTCCGGTGGCGACACAGTCGATCACTTCATCAAGTCCGCGGATGTAGGTTTCAAACCTGTCAAAATCCGTCTTGCGGTGATGGGTGAGCGAGATGGTGACGACCACTTGGGTAAAATCAATGATCCGGTCGAGTGCCAATTCGGCATGATAGCCGCGAATATAGCCAGCGGCCTTGAGCCGTACCAGGCGCGCCCAACAGGGAGTGGGCGAGAGGTTCACAAGCTCCGCAAGCCGGGTCTTGCTCAGTTGGCCGTGTTGCTGCACGGCGCTCAGGATCCGAATTTCTGTCGCGTCGAGACCTTGCTTCTTCATTTGTGTGACACATCCATCCAGTCGAACGCCCTGAAGAATCATCCACAGGGGCTACTGGCTCGATCATGAATGAAATTTCCGCTGTCCTGAGCGGGGTTTCCGACCGTTCCTCATATGGCCACGTCAATTTTTCATTTTCCCGGAGAGACGGGTGGGAGCCAGCCGCGTTGGATTGCGCGTCATTAGGGTTTGGCCCTGTGTCACCTCGGGCAAGCAGGGCCTTTGCCGCGGCGGGTGCATGTTTTGGGGCCCGAACGGGCCTGGAGGCGGCTGAATTTGGGGGCGCTGCGTTAAATTGAGATTTACAACAAGTGTTTAGGTAGGTCATTGACGCTAAAAAAACACCGAAGCGCGCGTTGTGGCCCTTACTGTAAGCAGACCTACCGAACTTGACAGATTTGAGGCCATTTGGAACTTTGCGCGCAAATATCTGGTCGGGGGGCAAGATGGCGATCATCAACAGGGCCATAACGGGGCTCGCGGCGACCATATTGATGTGCGCCACCTTGAGCAGCCCTCAGGCGCAGGCCGAAGATTTCATCACAATAGGCACGGGGTCGGTGTCGGGTCTCTATTACCCGGTGGGCAATGCGATCTGCCGCCTTCTGAACAAGGACCGTCACCGGCACGGGATCCGCTGCACCGCCGAGACCAGCGAGGGGTCACTGGGCAATCTGCGCGATTTGCGCGAAGGGCGGATCGACTTTGCGCTGGTTCAGTCCGACTGGCAGGCCAAGGCCTTTGAAGGCACGGCGGCACTGTCACAGGGGGAGCCGTTTTCGGACATGCGCGCGGTGCTGTCCCTGCACGAAGAGATCTTTACCGTTGTTGCCCGTGCGGATTCCGAGATTGCGACCTTTTCCGATCTGCGCGGCATGCGGGTGAACATCGGCAATGAGGGCTCGGGGCAGCGCGCCACGATGCTCGCGTTGATGGGGGCTCTGGGCTGGAGCATGGAGAGTTTCTCCGAGGTGCATCATCTGTCTGCCTCCGAGCAATCCGCAGCGCTTTGTGCGGGGACATTTGATGCGATGGTCTTTGCTGTTGGCCACCCCGCTGCCACCGTCGAAGAGGCGACGACTGCGTGCGACTCGGTTCTGGTGTCGCTTGATGAACCTTCAATCCGCGCCGTGATCGCGGATACCGGGTATTTCGAGTTCACCGAGATTCCGGCCAACCTCTATCGCGGCAACCCGCATCCGGTGCAATCCTTTGGCTTTACGGCGACTTTGGTGACAACACGGCACCAGCGGCTCAAGGTGGTGCATGAACTGGTGCGCGCGGTGTTCTCTGATCTCGACGTTTTGCGCGGCGCGCACCCGGCTTTTTCGCGTCTGGAGGCCGGACCTATGGTTCAAAACGGGCAGACGGCCCCGATCCATCGCGCGGCGCGTGCCTATTATCGTGCGTCGGATCTGCTGGAGCGCGACGGTCAGTAGCCCGTCATCTCCAGATACCCGCTGCCGCCGTGGCTCCCGGAGATCAGAATGGGGCCTTCCCAATAGGAAAAACGCGTTCCCATCCAGGCCTTTGGGTTGAGCGCGCGCACGCGGATGTCGATGTCGCGCTCGGGCAGGGAAACCTGCCATGTGGTTGGAAGGCTACGCCCGGCCACCTCTGACCAGTCTTGGGGCGTGGCCTGAAAAGCGCCGGGCGAGAGCGGGTGAGCTGTCCCGTCCGGTGAGATCCATGTCCCGGAGGTGAAATCTCCCCGGTCTCCACGCAGGACAAAGCCCATCAGCTTGGCGCCATCGTCAAGACGCAAGGAGAACCAGTCCCAACCGGTCTGGTCCTCTGCAAGCGGCTGGCTCGACCATTCCCGGTCGAGCCAGGCTGAACCGGTGACGTTGACCGGGCCTTCGGGCAGGGTCACGGTGCCTTGGACCTCATAGGCAGGCTGGGCGTAATAATAGCTGGCCTGTCCGTCGGCTGATTTCACCGAGTAGCCCGCATCCCCATGCAAGATCAGCGGCGCATCTGCGGCAAGATCCAGATCATAGGAAAAATCCTGCCCCCGGGCCGTGAGCGTGAGTTTCTCCAAGCTTGCGTCCGGTGAGGTCATCTCCCAATCGTCGATCCAGGCGGAAAACGGTGCTGCCGAGACACCCGCCTGACCCGTGCCACCGCGCCCGATACGTTCTGCAAAGCGGTGAGTGGTCGCTGTGGTGAGGGCGGCATGTCCCATCCAGATTTGTGGGCTTTGCCAGCCTGCGCGCTCTTCCGGGGCAAGCGCCGAGCGAAACAGGGTCCATTGGATACCGAGATCCGCGCCCTCGGCGGTGCGCAGGTTTGCGGTGAGATACCACCATTCGATGCGATATTCGGGGTGGGCGGCGTGATCTTCGGGAAACCTCAAGGCGACACCGCGCTCTGGCACCGCAAAGCCGGTGGCCTCGGTGCCGAGATTGGCAAAGCCCTGCGCGAGAGCGCCAAGCGGCATGAGCCCGGCCCAGAGACATAGACACAGACAAAGGCCTATGCCTGCGTCTGTTAGCAAAGAGGAAACGCGAGAAAGGCTAGCGATCACTTGCAAATACTCCAAGCAGGGTGGCAGGGGCGAGCCGCGCGAGACGCAAGGCTGGCAAGAGGCTCGCAAGCGCTGCAACCGCAAGCGTCAGCACCAGCAATCGCCCCCAATCGGCAGGAAAAAGATACATTGGCAGGCGCCAGCCAAAGGCTTCGAGGTTGATGACCTTCAGCAAGGCCCAGGCCAGAAACAATCCCAGCGGCAGCGACAGCATGAATGTGGCAAGCGCAAAGGCGAGGCTGCGGCATAGCTCAAGCCCTGCAAGCGCGGGCCGCGTCACACCCATCGCCCAGATCGGGGCCAGATGGGGAAGACGTTTGTGCCACTGGCTGAGAAAGCTGGTCAAAAGCGCAAACCCCGCCACCCCCAGTGTCAGGATGTTGAGCGCGCCCGTCACCACAAAGGTACGGTCAAAGATCCCAACCGAGAGCTGCCGGATCGCCGCGCCCTCGACAATCTCATCGGTGCCAAGATTGAGGTCGCCCCGCGCGCGTTGCATCAGCTCTGCGGTCGAGAGGCCTTCTGGCGCGATCAGCCCGACCCGCGATACGGCGAGGTCACTGCGCTTGGCGCGCAGCGTGGAGAGCGCCACCACCGCCTGACCGTCCGGGTTGCCGTAATCTGGATAGATCCCGGCCACCGTCGGCGACCAGTCCGGGGCAAGGCGCAGCCGATCGCCCAGCGCCAGACCTTCGCGATGCGCAAGCTGTTCGCTGACCAGCACCGCGCCCGCACTGTAGAGCTGTGTCCAGACCTCTGGGTCTGCGCTCAGAAGCGGCCACTTGCTGCGGTAGATCGGATCATCGACGATGCCATAGATGCGCAGCGGCGCCGAGGCGGTGCGGCTGTCGCTGCGATACTGCGGCAGGGTGCGGGCGCCAAGGCTCTCGGCCCATGTCGCGACCTCTTCAGCCGCGAGGGGGGATGTGACCTCCAGATAGGCATCGGCGGGCACGCGCTGCTCGATCCAGTCCAGAAAGGTGAGCCGGAAGCTCGAAACCATGGTGCCGACACCGATGTTGGTCGCAATCGCCAAAAGGAGAGCCATCAAGGGCAACGAAAGCCCCACCAGTTGCAAGCGGCTGTCTGCCACCATCCAGCGCCAGACCGGGCTCTTGAGCGGTTTGAGGAAAAGGCCGGTTGCCCCCCAGAGGAGCGGCGGCACCAAAAGCGCGCTCCCGAGCAGAGTGCCCCCCAGAAAGCCAAAGCCGCCCCAGAGCCCCGGCAGGCCCCAGAGTGCGAGTGCGCCGGCTGCGATCAAACCGATTGCAGCGCCGCAGAAGAGCGCAATGCCCCGCGCGGTGATGCGAGAGGCGGAAACCGCCGGGCGTGAGAGCGTGCTCGCCATACGGTGCAGCGCCAAAAAAGCCTGCAGCCCTGCCGCCGCAGTGCCTACGGCCGTCATCGTCAGCCCTGAGAGCACCCAGAGCGGGCGCAGCGTAAGACTGCCATCAACAGGCGCGCCATAAAGCCCGCGCAGCGTGGCGCTGACGTCCGGCAGCAGCATCGCCGCCAGCAGATAGCCGATGACCAACCCTAATGTTCCGGCTACGACTGCAAGGATCAAAAGTTCCAGGCAGAGCGCCCGCAGAAGCGCGCGGGTGGACACTCCGAGGCAGCGCAGAGTGGTAATGGTACCGCGGCGCTGCTCGATCCCGAGTGTCACGCTCCCCTGTACGATAAAGAGCCCGACGCAGAAGGCGAGAAATCCAAAGGCGGTCAGGTTGAGGTGAAAACTGCGGGTCAGGCGCGCAGGATCGGCCAGCGCACCATCGGCGTTTTGCGAGACCTCCAGCTCTGGGGCAAGAGCGGCAAGCGCGGTGAGCCCGGATGGCTGATCCGGCAGGATCAACAGGCGCGAGAGCGAATTCTCCTGGCCCAGCAGTTCCCCGGCAAGAGAAAGATCCATCAGCACCACGCGCGGCGGCAGTTGTGGCAACGGAACCCTGTTCTCAAACTCGGCGAGCGCGGGCAGGGTGTCGGGATGGGCATAGACCACGCCCGGCGGGGTCAGGAGCGCAGGAAGATCGAACCCGGCCTCTGAGGCGGCGTCCAGCATCGCAGCCGTGCCCGGGTAGCTGAGCGCATCCACGCCCAGAACCGTAATCGGGCTGCCCGCTGCCTGCCAAGTGCCCTCAAGGATCGGTGAAAGCTGCCACCCCGCGCGCCGCAGCGAGACATAGGTCTGAAGCGGGATCGGGTCATTGTCCGGTGCTGCGAGGGCCTGAAGCTCAGTGTTGCCAAGTTGCTCAACCGCGCGGGCATAGGAGGCGCGGGCCTCAGCGTTGATCGCTTGAACTGCGGACCACAACGCCGTTGCAAGTGCCAGACCGGCAACCAGCAAAAAGAGCTGCAACGGCGCCCGGCGCCAATGGCTCAGGAAGCAATAGAGCGTCTGCCTCATGGGGCGTGATCCCGCACCTGCCCGGCCCTCAGGTGCAGGTGCCGACTGCAGCGCGCCGCGATGGCGGCGGAATGGGTGACAAGGAACAAGGCACAACCGGTGTCCGCGACCAGCTCCAGCATCAGGCGCAGCACCTCCGCGCTTGCGGTTTCATCTAGATTGCCGGTGGGCTCATCCGCCAACAGAAGATCCGGGCGCAGGGTCAGGGCGCGCGCAATCGCCACCCGTTGCTGCTGCCCGCCAGAGATTTGCTCGGGGTAGCGCGCAGTGAGATCCGCAAGGCCCAGTCGAGACGTGACTTCCGCACTCCAGGCGGGATCAAATCGCCCGCCGAGCTTGGCGTGAAGCGCGATATTGTCCGCAACCGTAAGCGCGGGCACGAGGTTGAACTGTTGAAAGACCAACGCAATGCGGCTGCGCCGAAGCTCCGAGGCTGCGCGATCATTGAGCCGGGTGATCTCGTGTTCCAGAAAGCGGATCTCTCCGTGGCTGGGGCGGTCCAGCGCTGCCAGCATGTGCAAGAGCGTGCTTTTGCCCGAGCCGCTCTCTCCGGTCAGGGCCACGCTTTCGCCGCGCGCCACCTCGAACGAGACATCCCGCAGCACATCGCGGGTCCCGCCGGGGTGGCGATGGGTCAGGCCGTTCACACTCAAAAGCATCAGAATGCCCCTTGAACCAATATCTTGCCTCATGGATGTAATGCAGGCGTTGCACGATCAACCCCTGATTTCTAAGCTGCGCCAGAGTGCCGCCCTATTGACCGAGCGAAGGACCCGCTACTTAGATGACATTGATCCAGCAAATTTTCTGGGGGGGGCTGTTTCTGTTTGTATGCCTGATCCTCGAGACCATCATGCTTTTGTGGTGTGCGGATGCGCTGCGACGCCATCGCATCCGCTTTCAACGTCTCTCGAGTATGGCGCATCAGACCGGGGTCCTGCTGATCTCGATCGGGTTCGTGGTCGGAGCGCATACGGCACAGATCTGGATCTGGTCCGCGGCGCTGTTGCTCAAGGCGCAGACCTTTGAAACCTGGAACGAGGCGGTCTATTTCTCGGTCGCCACCTACACAACGCTGGGCTATGGCGACATCGTATTGGACGCCGGACACAGGATTTTTGCGTCTTTTGCGGCCATGACGGGCATGCTCGCGTTTGGGATAAGCACGGCATTTCTGGTGGCCGTGATGCGGTCCGGGCTGGCACATGGGCCTTTTCGCGATGAGTAAGCCCGCAGATTTGCCTTCTCAGAGGAGAGGATGATGGCGATTGGCCAAGCCGTGATACAGGCTCTCGTGATTGCGCGCCGCGCGCTCGGGCGCTTCAGCCGCAAGAATGCATGGGTGCTGAGCAGCCATATCGCCATGTCGATGATGATGGCACTCTTTCCTTTTGTTCTCTTCACGGTGTCGCTGAGCGGCGCCATCGCCAGCCTGTTTTCCCATCGCATCGTTGTGGATGACGTGGTCAATCTGGTGTTTGGCAGCTGGCCGCAGTCGGTTGCTGAGCCGATCACCCGCGAGGTCTATGCCGTGCTCGAGACCTCTGGCACTGGCCTCATGACCCTTGGCGGGGTGCTGGCGCTCTATTTTGCCTCCAATGGTGTGGATGCGATCCGTATCGCGATGCTCAGAGCCTACGGTCAGGAAGAAACACGTCCCTTCTGGAAGCACCGCCTGATCTCCTTGGGGCTGGTGATCCTGGGCGGAGCAGGGCTGCTGCTGACAGCAGTGTTTGAACTGTTCTTGCCGCTGGGGGCGCGCTTTGTGGGGCGTTTCTTTCCGGATCTCGATTTTCTGCGAGGCTGGGAGCAGGGCGCCAACGGGCTTGTTGTGGCCGTGATCCCGGTGGCGGCGGTGTTCCTCTATCACCTTGTTCTTCTGCCAAAGCGTGAAACCCTGCGCCATGTGCTGCCAGGGGCGCTCGTGACGCTCGTGTTGTGGTGGGCGTCTGGTGCCGGGTTTGCGTTCTATGTCTCGAGTTTTGCAAGCTATTCTGCCACCTATGCGGGGCTTGCGGGGGCGATGGCGGCGCTGATCTTTCTGTACCTCAATGCAGCGATCCTGATCCTTGGTGCCGAGATCAACGGGGTCCTGCAAACCGACCGACAGGCGCGCGATGCCTGATCTGTCGTCTTAAATTGTCCTGAAGCGCACGTTTTTCGCCGTATTTCAGCCCAGAGCTTGACCAGGCCTACGCAGTAGCTAGGAGGAGGTGGATTTACGGGTCGCGTTTCGGGGGAACCTTTTTATGTCACAGACTGCTTTGCCTTCGGGCCGTGCTAAGCTCCTGGAACTGACCCGCTCGGTCGTAACGCAGAGTCATGCGCGCGCGGGACTGGCGCGCCGCGCGACTGAAAAGCCCGGCATGCCGGGCGCAAGCAACAGTGATCCGCTCCTGTCGCTCAGAGATCTCGCGGTAAAGTCGCTGCGCCCCAAAGCGATGCGCGACAGAGGTTAGACACCGCTTTTGATGTTCGGCGGGTGAAGATCAGCCTCTAAAGCCTGTCGCCACAACAAATTTCTCCGAACTGTCAGCCCGTGAGGAGGGCGGCTTTACATTGGCGACGGATTTGAATTTCTGCTTCAGCAGCTTTTGCAGTTCGCCTTCGGCACCACCGGCCAGAACCTTGGCGACAAAGGTGCCGCCTTCCTCGAGTACATCAAAGGCGAAATAGGCAGCGGTCT
Organism: Ruegeria sp. TM1040; assembly: GCF_000014065.1. Lineage (NCBI taxonomy): Bacteria > Pseudomonadati > Pseudomonadota > Alphaproteobacteria > Rhodobacterales > Roseobacteraceae > Ruegeria > Ruegeria sp. TM1040. The sequence goes on from NC_008044.1 coordinate 1,271,915, forward strand.
CGCAGAGAGACATAATCCGCAGGTGGTCCGTCTGCTTGTGCCCCGAACTGGAGGCCGCCATGTCCGACATCACCACATCCGCCTGACCGCCTAACCATTCCTTGACCTGATCGTCCGCGCCTTCGTCCATAAAGTCGAGCTGATGGAACTCGGCGCCTGCAAGTGGTTCGACCTCTTGCAGGTCAATGCCGATGAAACGTCCAATGGCTTTGCCGGATTTCTCGCCCAGCGCATTGATGCGCGGCACCGCCACCTGTGCCCAACCGCCCGGCGCACAGCCCAGATCAACAACCCGGGCCCCGGGCACAAGAAAGCGGTATTTGTCGTCGAGTTCCATGATCTTGAACGCCGCGCGTCCGCGATAGCCCTCGGCCTGCGCCCGTTTGACATATGGATCATTGAGCTGCCGCTGCAGCCAGCGGGTCGAGCTCAGTCGGCGCCCACGCGCGGTCTTGACCTTGACGGTCAGATCCCGCTGGCCCCGGCCAGAGGTGTTCTTTCCTGTTGGTTTCTTCGCCATGGTCATTCCTCTTACACGTCGTGCGCCACCTCAAAGGCGCGGCTTTGGGGCTATAACCGAGTTTTGCCGGCGCAGAAAGGGGCCTCAGAAAGGGCCGTCCTCCAACACGCCATCGGCGCTCATCTGCGCGTACAAAAGCCCCTCACGCAGGCCCCGGTCTGCCACCGACAAGCGATCGGTGGGCCAGCAGCGCAACAGCGCCTGCAGGATCGCGGCACCGGACATAATAAGCGCTTGTCGATCTTCGCCGATACGAGGATCGCGACGGCGGCCTTGCGGGCCGAGTTCGAGGTAGCCGCGGATCACCTTGTCGATCTGATCGGATGTCATCCGCAGCCCATCGACCTTGGTGCGGTCATAGCGCTTAAGCCCCAGGTGTGAGGCCGCCACGGTGGTCACGGTGCCGGAGGTGCCGACGATCTGGAACCCCTCGCGCGCCTGTTCGTCCTTGTAGGGGGCAAAATCGGCCAGATGTTCCTCGAAGAACCAGCTCATCAGGGCAAAGCGGGCGGCATCGTCCTCCACGTCGTTGAACTGGTCCCGCAGGGTTGCAACGCCCAGCGGCACCGAAATCCAATCCACCACTTTGGCGGCGGGAAAGGGGCTCTCGACGGTGTGAAATCCGGCATGCAGCCGCATGATCGCCGACGGGCGGTCGCGGCGCGGTACAGAGGAAATATCGATCCAGACCAGTTCAGTCGAGCCGCCCCCGATGTCGACCACCAAGAGCTGTTCGGTTTTCGTCGATACAAGCGGCGCGCAGGAAATCACGGCAAGACGCGCTTCTTCCTCGGGCTGGATGATGTCCATGGAGAGGCCGGTCTCGCGCTTGATCTGGCGCATGAAGTCGCGCCCGTTCTTTGCGCGCCGACAGGCTTCGGTCGCAACAAGCCGCATGCGTTTTACGCGATTGCGATTGATTTTCTGCTGACAGATGCGCAGCGCCTGAATGGTGCGCGCCATGGAAGAGCGCGACAAACGCCCAGTCTTTTCAAGGCCGGAGCCGAGCTGCACCGACTTTGAAAAACTGTCCACCACATGGAAGCCGCTGCCCTTGGGTTGGGCAATCAGCATCCTGCAACTGTTGGTGCCAAGATCCAGCGCTGCATAGAGCGCATCCGGATCTGGCCGGGCCGGTACAGGGGTCTCAACCGCTCTGGGAAACGCTCCTGTACCTTTGGAACGCCTGGGCGCCATGAATCACGCCCTCCGATTATCGTGTTGAATTTACAGTACGTCCGCAGGGGGCTCTCCGCAAGGGACTGTATCGGCGCGCAGCCAGGAAAGCCGATTCAAAAACCAGACTCACCCTCGCCCAGAGCGGTGTTGCCAGCAGCGGACACAAATGCGTGCAAAGGTCGCAAACGTCGCTCCTCCCATCTTTGTTGTCGAAATCCGACGCACCCGACCTTTGGCGGCGGACTAGAAACGCAGTACGACAGACGGATCTGAAAGGAACGGCAATGCCAGACGTCACCATCGTTTATTGGCGCGACATCCCGGCCCAGGTCATTGTGGGCAAGGGGCGACGGGGTGCGAAACGCCAGCTTGAAGAGCGCTTTGAGCAGGCGATTGATCGCGCCGCAATGAAGGTGAACGCCAAGGATAGCGACGCCTATCTCGCGGAATGGCGCAAAGCCGCACCTTTCAGCGTGGAGGGTGAGCCTGGTGATATTGCCGAAGCAGAGGCCACGCGTCTGGAGCAGGAATACGATCAGGACCGCCTCAAGGCCTTGATCGCAAACGATGGCTGGGCATGACAGCCCTCAACGCATTATGGGAGGCCGCCATGGCTTTGCTGAACTTCAAAAAACGTGCGGCTGACACAGAGATCACCGTGAACCCGGACGTGGAGGCCTTTCTGCAGGGCTATTCCATCGAGGTGATGCCGCGCACCGCGCAAAAGGTCGAGGACTTCCGCGAGCTTCTGCCCGCCGGCACCCGAGTCTATATTGCCCACATTGAGGGCACCCCGATCGAGGATATGATCGCCACAGCCAAACGCCTGAATGACGAAGGCTACCCGGTGATGCCGCATTTCCCGGCCCGCATCATCAAGGATGAGGCAACGCTTGCCGATTGGATTGCGCGCTATCAGGGTGAGGCGGATGTCAAACAGGCCCTGCTGCTGGCCGGTGGCGTGGCGCAGCCTCATGGTGCCTTTGACAGCTCCATGCAGCTTTTGGAGACCGGCCTCTTCGACAAGGCAGGGTTCACCAACCTGCATGTGGCGGGCCACCCCGAGGGCAACAAGGATATTGATCCCGACGGCTCCATGAAAAACGTCTCCGAAGCGCTTCAGTGGAAACAGAAATTTTCCGAGCGGACCGACGCGAAAATGGCGCTGGCAACCCAGTTTGCATTTGAGGCAAAGCCGATCATCGCCTGGGCGAACGGCCTGAAAGACGCGGCCGTTGACCTGCCGATCCATATCGGGATCGCGGGGCCTGCCAAGCTGCAGACGCTCATTAAATTCGCCATTGCCTGCGGTGTGGGACCGTCGCTCAAGGTGCTTCAGAAACGCGCCATGGATGTCACCAAGCTGATGCTGCCCTATGAGCCCAACGAGGTTGTGGCTGAGCTTGCGGCCTACAAGGCGGCAAACCCCGATTTCAACATCACCAATGTTCACTTCTTCCCGCTCGGCGGCATCAAAACCAACGCCACCTGGGCCATCAACAATGGCGGCGAGTCCACTCGCCCCGCCAAACAGCAAGGATAAACCATGACCCGTACTGTCGTAGAATCAAAAACAAAAACTGCTGTTCTGGGCTTTGATGAACCCTTCTGCGTGATCGGCGAGCGCATCAACCCCACCGGCCGCAAGAAACTGGCGGCGGAGCTGGAAGCGGGCGATTTCTCGACCGTGGAAAAGGACGCATTGGCGCAGGTGATGGCCGGGGCCAACATCCTCGATATCAATGCAGGTGTTGTCTACAATTCCAACCCGAACCCGAATGAGACCGAGCCGCCCTTGATGACCAAGATCGTCGAGCTGGTGCAGGGCCTTGTCGATATTCCGCTTTGCATCGACTCTTCTGTGCCCGGCGCGCTGGAAGCAGGTCTTGCCGCAGCCGAAGGTCGCCCGCTGCTGAACTCCGTCACCGGTGAAGAAGACCGCCTGGAGCTGGTTCTGCCGCTGGTCAAGAAGTACAATGTTCCGGTTGTGGCGATCTCCAACGACGACACCGGGATCTCCGAAGACCCCGATGTGCGCTTTGCAGTGGCCAAGAAGATCGTGGAACGCGCGGCCGATTTTGGCATCCCGGCGCATGACATCGTGGTGGACCCTCTGGTGATGCCCATCGGTGCGATGGCCACCGCAGGTCAGCAGGTCTTTGCTCTGGTGCGCCGCCTGCGTGAAGAGCTTGGCGTGAACACCACTTGCGGTGCCTCCAACGTCTCCTTCGGTCTGCCGAACCGTCATGGCATCAACAACGCTTTCCTGCCGATGGCAATGGGGGCGGGCATGACCTCTGCGATCATGAACCCGGTGGCCCTGCCGGTGACGCAGAAGGCGATTGCCGAAAAGAAAGAGCAAGTCGCTGCCGCGGGAATCATCCTGCCCGAGGGCATGGATGACGAGACTTTCGTGACGATGTTTGGCCTTGGCTCCACAAAGCCGCGCGCCGGCAAGGAAATGGAAGCGATCCGCGCTGCGAACCTGCTGACCAACAACGATCCGCATGGCGGCGATTGGATCAAGTTCAACAAGGCGCCGTCCTCTGAGGCCGAGGGCGAAGGCCGCGGGCGTCGCGGTGGCGGTCGCCGTCGTCGCGCGTGAGAAACGCCTTATAATTACCTGACAATATTTAAAAAGCCGGGCGCAGCGCTCGGCTTTTTGCATTTGGTCCGCTTGGGCAAACGCATCATGCGCCCTCAGAGCTTGCGTGTGAATGCGCCGCAAAATCTGCCGCAAGCCATAACTCCGGCACACCGCATTCCTGCAATAAATTTCAGTTTGCAGGATTTTTTTCGCGATGATTGATCCAAGGGATTTTTCCTCTCTAAATCAGAGTTGTGCAAAACATTGCATCAAGCGAAATTTATTGCAGTCCGGCGGGAGGAGACGCCGTGCGGCAAGGTGAAAGACCACAAGGGAGGAAAACTTATGGTCAATTTCAAACAGGTGGCCGTCTGCGCCGCAGCGTCCATGACCACGGTTCCCGGAGCCGCTCTGGCGGAGGCGGGAACGCTCAAATGCGAGCCGGGTGAAACCTATATCATGAATGTGATGGTCTCGAGCCATCCTTATTGGGTGCCAGTCTATCAGGGCTTCAAGCAGGCTGCAGAGGCTTTTGGTTGCGAGACCGTGTTCTCCGGCACGCCTGATTATGACATCACCAAGCAGATTGCGTCCTTTGAGCAGGATATGGTGAAGGCACCCGCAGGCATTCTGTTGCATCCGATGCAGTCTGACCCCTTCATCGAGCCCATCAACCGCGCCATCGATAACGGCACCGAAATCGTGACCTTTGCGGCGGACTCGCCCAATTCCAAGCGCTCTGGCTATATCACCTCCGACAATATGGCGGAGGCCAAGTTTGCCGCCGAGGAATTTGTCAAAGAACTGGGCGAGAGCTTTGAGTTTGCAGTGCTCGAGAACCCGGGTCAGTCCAACCACGACCTGCGCGTCACCGCATTCCTGTCTTACATGGAAGAGCATTATCCGGAGGCCAAGCTGGTGGGGCGTCAGGCCACCAACCAGGACAGCAACGCGGCCTATCGCGCCACCGCGTCGATCATACAGGCCAATCCGGACCTGAAGGCCCTGTGGATCCCAGAGGCAGGATCGGCAGAGGGCGCCGTCGCGGCCAAGCTCGAGGCGCAGTCCGATGTGATGGTGATGCATGCCGATATCACCCCGACCACGCTTGAGCACATCAAGGCGGGCAACATCCATGCGGCTTTGAACCCGAACCAGGGCATGCAGGGCTTTATGGGGTTCATGGGGGTCTTCCTCGCAGCAAAATCCGAGGTGTTTGATCCGTTCAACGACTACAAGGTCTCTGGCTACAACCCGGTGCAGATCCCGTTTGTTGACAATGGCTTTGCCGTGATCACGCAAGAGAACGCCGACAGCTTTGATCTCAACGCCTATATGGCCGGTCGCGATCCCAGCTGATCCGGACATCGCGGATGTGGCTGCCCGGTGAGGGGCCGGGCAGCCCACAGATCAATTTTCCAGAAGAGACGGGCGAGCGATATGACAGGCGACGTGATCCTGCAAATTTCGAACCTCACGAAGTCCTTTGGGCCGGTAAAGGCGCTAAAGGGCGTGGATTTCGAACTCCGCCGTGGCGAGATCCACGCAATCGCCGGAGAGAACGGCGCCGGGAAGTCCACGTTGATGAACATCATCGACGGTATTTTGCAGCCCGACAGCGGTGAAATCCGGCTCGATGGCACCCCTGTCGAAATTCCGTCTCCGGCAGCGGCGCAAAAGATGGGGATCGGCTTTGTGCATCAGGAGATCGCACTCTGTCCGGATGTCTCGGTCGCTGAAAACATCTTTATGGCTGCGACCAATTCAAGCCGGTCTTTTCTGATGGATTACAAAGGGATCGAAGCCAAAGCGCGCGAAGTTTTTGCGCAGTTGTCGAGCATTGATCCCTCTGTGCTCGTCCGGGACCTTTCGATTTCGAACCAGCAGCTTGTGGAGATCGCCAAGGCGCTGACGCTGGACTGCCGGGTGTTGATCCTGGATGAGCCAACGGCAGCGCTGACCGAGGCGGAGGCGCAGGTGCTGTTCAAGATCATGCGGCGGCTGGCGGATCAGGGGATTTCGTTGATTTATATCTCGCATCGTATGGTCGAGATCTTTGACAATTGCGACCGGGTCTCGGTGTTTCGCGATGGCCGCTATGTGACGACACAGGATGTCGCCAAAATCACGCCTGCAGATGTGGTCCGGGCCATGGTGGGGCGCGAAATTGGCGATCTCTATCCCGAAAAACAACGTCCCGAGGCCTGCAGCACGACCGAGGTCCTCCGGGTTGAAAACCTTTGTGAGGCCGAGCGGTTTCACGATGTGTCCTTTTCGCTGCATAAGGGCGAGATCCTGGGCTTTGCCGGGTTGATCGGTGCAGGGCGCAGCGAGATCGCCAAAGGGGTCTGCGCGCTTGAAGGTCAGGTGACTGGCAGGCTCTGGCTCAATGGAGAGCCGCTGGCGCTGCGCGACTATCAGGACAGCATTGATGCGGGGATTGTGTATCTCTCCGAGGATCGCAAAGGCGACGGCGTGTTTCTGGATATGTCCATCGCCAGCAATGTTTCGGCGCTGAAGGTCGAACAGGTGGCCAGCGCCCTCGGGTTGATCCAGCCTGGCAGGGAAATAGAGCAGGCGGACCGACTTGGGCGCAAGCTCAACCTCAAATGCGGCACGCTGCAGGATCCGGTTTCGTCGCTTTCGGGCGGCAATCAACAAAAGGTAGCACTGGCCAAGATGCTCTCGGTCAACCCGCGACTGATCTTTCTGGATGAGCCGACGCGTGGCGTTGACGTTGGCGCAAAGGCCGAAATCTACCGCATCCTGCGGGATTTGGCCGAGGAGGGCGCAGGCATTGTGGTTATTTCATCCGAGCTGCCAGAACTGATCGGTCTGTGTGATCGCGTGCTGGTGATCCACGAAGGGTGTCTGAGCGGTGAAGTGAGTGGCCCGGACATGACAGAAGAAAACATCATGCACCTTGCCTCGGGCACTCAGCAAGGCACGGGTGCAGCGTCGGTTGCGGCGCAATGAAGGGGGAGACAATGGAGCAATCTGTGAACATCGCACTGGCCGAAACATCGAGGGGAAAATCGCTTTTGGGGCGGCTCTTGCGGATGCGCGAAACGGGCCTCATTCTGATTATCCTGGCGCTTTTCATCGGCATGTCCTTTGCCTCGCCCTATTTTCTGACATGGGTCAATATTCGCGCCATGACCATGGCCTTTGCCGTCGAAGGCATCGTGGTTGTGGGCATGACGGTTTTGCTGATTTCTGGCGGCATCGACCTTTCGGTGGGGTCGGTCACGGCTCTGTCGGGGGTGATCGCGGGCTGGCTGTTCCTGCAGGGGATTGACCCCTGGGTGGCCGCAGCGATTGCGATTTTTGCCTGTACCGCCATCGGGTCGTTCATGGGGTTCTTTACCACGCGGATCGGGCTGCACCATTTTATCGTGTCGCTTGCCGTCATGGTGATTGCACGCGGGATCTGTCTTTTGGCGACGGGCGGGCGGCCCATCGGGCTCTATACGCTGCCGCCAGAGTTCAAATTCATCGGGCAGGGCACCATTGGTCCCATTCCGGTTGTGATCATCCTCTTTGTTGTGGTGGTGATCGCCGCGGATTTCATGCTGCGCCGCACCACCATGTTCCGCAAGGTGTTCTACACCGGCTCCAACGAGAAGGCCGCCGCCTATTCCGGCATCCGCACCAAGAAGGTGGTGTTTTTGACCACGACGCTTTGCTCTGCGCTTTGTGGGTTCGCCGGGATCATCTACATGGCGCGCTTCGGGTCTGCGCAGCCGACCTTTGGACTCGGGATGGAACTGAACGTCATCGCCGCTGCGGTGATCGGCGGTGCGAGCCTCAACGGCGGCTCGGGATCCATCTTTGGCGCGATCCTTGGGACGGTGCTGTTGTCGGTGGTGTCGTCTTCGCTCGCGCTCTTGGATGTGTCGGTCTACTGGCAGGACATCATCCGGGGGTCGATCCTTCTGGCGGCGGTGACAATCGACCACTTCCTCAACAAGAAGCGGGGCTGAGGGGGATATGGTTGAGCACAGACAAGGGTTCGAAACCGTCCGCCAGATCCACACTGTTTTGGTCCTTCATTTTATCGAGGGCAAGAAACAGTCGGAGATCGCGACCGAACTGAACCTCTCCACATCCAAGGTGAACCGGCTGATCTCTCAGGGGCGCAAGCTGGGCATGCTGAAGATCGAGATCGAGAGCCCGTTTCAGCGGCTCATGGACATTGAGGAGGCCGTCACCCGCTTTGCCAATCTCGGCAGCGCCGTTGTGACGCCGACCGTGGAGGGCAGCGAAAAAGCGACGCTGCAGCAGGTTGGCCGCGCTGCGGCTAGCCACCTGACCGAGACGCTGCGCGATGGCGATGTCATTGCGATTACCGGTGGCAAGGCGGTGAGCGCCCTGGTCGATGGACTTGATGTGGAGCGGCAATGGGACGTGACCGTTGTGCCGCTCACAGGGGGGGTGCAGGGCAAATATTTCACCGACGTTAACCACCTCGCCACCCGGTTGGCTGAACGTCTGGGGGGCAAGACCATGCTGCTGCATGCGCCGCTCTTTGCCGAAAGCAAGGCCCAGCGCGACATGCTGATGGATATTTCCTCCATCAAGGAAGTGCTCGATCTGGCCCGTCGCGCCAATGTGGCGCTTGTGGGGATCGGCTCCGTGCAGCCAGCGGAATCAAGCTATTACGACCTCCACCCGGTGCCGGAAGCCGATCGCAAGATGCTTGTGGGCACCGGTGTTGTGGGCGAGTTCATGGGCCATCTGATCCGCGACAATGGTGCGGTGGCCAATTTCGCCCTTAACTCGCGCCTCGTGGCCCTGTCGCCACAGGAACTGGGCCAATGTGAGCGCGTGATCGGGATCGCGGCGGGCGCCAGCAAGGTGCGCCCCATCGAGGCGGCGCTTGAAGGCGGGTTTCTGAGCTCGCTCATCGTTGACGAAGACACGGCCGCAGAAGTGCTGCAGAAATATGAAGGAACTGAATATGTCGCATGAAATGCTGAAACGTGAGATCGGCCGCTCCGGGATCGAGGCTTCGGCCATCGGGCTTGGCACCTGGGCCATTGGCGGCTGGATGTGGGGTGGCACGGATGAGGCGCGCTCGATCGCCGCTATTCAGGCCTCGATTGAGGCCGGAGTGAGCCTCATCGACACCGCGCCCGCCTATGGTCAGGGCGTCGCCGAGGAGATCGTCGGCAAGGCCATCAAGGACCGTCGCGACAAGGTGGTGCTGGCCACGAAATGCGGGCTCGTCTGGCACACGCAAAAGGGCAATCACTTCTTTGATTACGACGGCGCGCCGGTGCATCGCTATCTTGGCAAGGATGCGATCATCTATGAGGTCGAACAAAGCCTCACGCGTCTCGGCACCGATTACATCGATCACTACATCACCCATTGGCAGGATCCCACGACGCCGATTGCCGAAACGATGGAGGCGCTGGAGCAGCTGAAAACACAGGGCAAAATCCGCTCGATTGGTGCCAGCAATACCACGCCTTTGGACGTGCGTGCCTATCTCGAGGCGGGACAGCTTGATGCGGTTCAAGAAGAATATTCGATGGTGAACCGCGCGGTTGAGGCCGAGATGGCGCCGCTCTGTCATGAAAACGGGGTGTCCATCCTCAGCTATTCCTCGCTCGCGCTGGGGCTTCTGACCGGCAAGATCGGCCCCGACCGGGTGTTTGAAGGCGACGATCAGCGCAAGGACAACCCACGGTTTTCAATTGCCAATCGCGAAAAAGTGGCCCGCTTGATGGAGGCCATCGCGCACATTGCCGAAGTACACGGTGCCACCAAGGCCCAGGTGGTGATCGCCTGGACGCTGCAGCAGCCGGGGATAACCTTCTCGCTCTGCGGGGCGCGCGATGCGACACAAGCAGTTGAAAACGCCAAGGCGGGTCTGCTGCGTCTCAGCGCGGATGACATTGCCCGGATAAGCGGTGCCGCCAGCACGCATCTCAGCGACCTCGACGGCTGATTCACAGGCCCTGACGCCACCACATGACATGCACAAAACGCTGCGACGACCTCGTCAGCGCACGGAGAAGATATGCCCGATCAACGAGTGAAAAACTGGCAAAGCCTGTCTGGTGACGGGGCCTTTGACGTCGTGGTCGTGGGCGGTGGCGTCAATGGGATCGGCACCTACCGGGAGTTGGCGTTGCAGGGATTGCGCGTTCTTCTGGTCGAGCGGGGCGATTTTGCCAGCGGCTGTAGTGCGGCGCCGTCGCGGATGATCCATGGCGGCCTGCGATATCTGGAGAATGGCGAGTTCGACCTGGTGCGCGAGAGCCTGCAGGAGCGCGATGCGCTGTTGGTGAACGCGCCGCATTTTGTGCATCCGCTGCCGACGGTTATCCCCGTGACCTCGCTGTTTTCCGGTCTGTTCAACGCGGCGGCGTCCTTTTGGGGGCTGAGCAGCAAACCAGCGCCGCGTGGTGCGGTGCCGATCAAGCTGGGACTGAGCCTTTATGACTGGGTAAGCCGCAAACGCCGCCTGATGCCAAGGCACAGCTTTCAGGGACGCCGCGCCACCCGCCGCGACTGGCCCGAGCTGATGGAGGAGGCGCGGGGCACCGCGACCTACCATGATGCCTGGATCGGGTTTCCAGAGCGTCTCTGTATCGAAATGCTTCAGGATGTGGCGCGGGTGGCGCCGGGCTGTGTCGCGCTCAATTATTGCGAGATCGCAGCGGAGACCGGCGGGTTCAGTGTGACCTGCCAGCGCAGCGGTCAGACCGCAGAGATACGGCCCCGGCTCATTGTCAACGCCACGGGAGCCTGGCTGGATGAAACCGTGGCGCAGCTCGGCGGGACGGCGCCGCGGATGGTGGAGGGCACCAAGGGCTCGCATCTGATTTTGGATCACCCGGAGCTTTTTGCCGCGCTCAAGGGCAATATGGTCTTCTTTGAAAACGATGACGGGCGGGTCTGTATCGTGTTTCCGTTTCACGATCGGGTGCTGGCGGGCTCGACCGATATACGGGTGGCGCGCACCGGACGCGTGCGCTGCGAGCCGGAGGAGACCGACTATATCCTCGGTGCGCTCGCGAAAGTGTTTCCGGGGCTGCAGATTGACGCCAGTCAGATCGTGTTCAGCTATTCCGGAATCCGGCCCTTGCCGCAGAGCGACCAGGATTTTACCGGCCGGATTTCGCGCGGCCACGACATTCGCAAACTGGAGGGCAGGGTGCCCCAGCTCTGCATGATCGGTGGCAAATGGACCACCTTTCGCGCTTTTGCGCAGCAGACGGCAGATGCAGCGCTCGGGGAGCTTCGGCACGGTCGGCGCGTTGATACGCTGGATCTGGCGATTGGGGGCGGGGCGAAGTTTGAAGGGCGAGAAGCCCAGATCCTGCAGGAGCTTTGCAAGGTACAAAACCTCAGCCACGCCCGCGCCGGTCATCTCTTGCAGCGCTACGGCAGCCATGCCCCCAAGGTCGCAATCGCCTGTGGTCGCGAGGACCGCCCGCTGGCCGCAGGGACGCTCTATTCCGAGGGCGAGATCCTGCACCTTATCCGAAGCGAGTTTGTCGAAACCCTATCGGATCTGGCCCTTCGGCGCACGGATCTGGCGATCTCTGGCGTGCTCTCGATGCAGATCATCGAGGCGCTGGCGGCGCTGATGGCGCAGGAAACGGGTCTCTCGCCTGATCTCATCACGGCTCAGAAACAGGATCTGATTGCAGAGCTGAGCACCTATCACGGCGTAACCGCCGCAACTCTTGAACGTCGAAATACCGAAAGGAATGCCCAATGCGCATGAGCATGAAAGCCCGCATGAACCGGATGTTTAGCAACGGTGGTTGTCTGGACGTGGCCATCGACCATGGTGTCTGCAACGAACCGAGCTTCATGGTTGGTCTTGAAGACATGCCAGCGGTGATGAACACGCTGATTGACGCCCGCCCCGATGCCATCCAATGCGCCTATGGTCAGGCGGACCTCTTGCAGAGCCGCCCGGAAAAAGACAAACCGGCGTTGGTGATGCGCATTGATATGGGCAATCCCTATAACGATCAGCGCCACCGCGTGATGTGGTCAATGCTGCAAAACGCCGAAGAGCCCATCATCGGCGCCCTTGAGATGGATGCGGCGGCGGTGGTGGTGAACCTCTTCATGCTGCCCGATGAACCGGAACTCTTTCGCCAATGCGTCGAGAATATCTCTCGGGTGCGGGCGTCCTGTGAAAAATACGGCATGCCACTGATGATCGAGCCCTTGGTGATGCTGCCCAATGATGTGCGCGGTGGCTATCAGGTGGACGGGGATGCGGAAAAGATCGTGACGCTGACCCGTCTTGCCAGCGAAATGGGGGCCGACATCATCAAGGCCGATCCCACCGACGACCCAGAAGAGTTTTATCGCGTGGTCGAGGCGGCGCGCGTGCCGGTTCTCGTGCGGGGCGGCGGCAAGGACGATCTGCGCGCCGTGTTGAACAAATCCGCCGCTTTGATGCGTCAGGGTGCAAAAGGCATGGTCTATGGCCGCAACATCTATCAGCATGAGAACCCAAAAGCCGTGGTCAATGCCTTGATGGCCATGATCCACTCTGGCGCGGATGGTGAAGAAGCATGGGACATTTATAACCGTGGGTGAGGAACAGACATATCTCTTGGGTCTGGATGCGGGCAATACGGTCATCAAAGCCGTGTTGTTCGATCAAGACGGGCGGCAAGTGGCGATGCAGGCGCTCGATGGGCAGACCGCGACCCCAGCACCGGGCCATGTGGAGCGCGACCTGGGCGAATTGTGGCAGAACGCGGGTCAGGTGATCCGGGGCTGCATCGAAGAGGCTGGCATCTCCGCCCGCCAGATCGCTGGCGTTGGGTGCGCGGGGCATGGCAACGGGCTCTATGCGCTGGATAAATCTGGCGCGCCTTTGATTGGCATTCAGTCGCTTGATACCCGCGCCGCAGAGCTAGCGGAAGACCTATCCGAGACCCATGGCTCCGACCTGCACAAGATCTGCCTGCAGAAACCCTGGCCGTCGCAGACGCCGGTGTTGCTCGCCTGGGTCAAGCGACATCAGCCCGAGATCTATGACCGGATCGGAACGGTGTTGCTCTGCAAGGATTTCATCACCCATCAGCTGACGGGTATAAAGGTGAGTGACATCTCCGATATGTCCGGCTGTGGTCTGACGCGGATGCCAGCCTGCCGTTATGATGCTGAATTGATGCGCCTCTACGGGCTTCAGGATGCGCTTTCGATGCTGCCCGCGCTTGTGGAACCTGCCGAGATCGCGGGTCATGTGACCGCCGCTGCTGCCGCGCAGACCGGTCTCATCGAGGGGACGCCGGTGATTGGCGGCTACTTTGACGTGATCTCTTCGGCGCTGGGGTCCGGTGTCTGTCGCGCGGGGGAGGCATCAATCATCGCCGGAACCTGGTCGGTCAATCAGGTCTTTTCGCCAGAGCCGGTGTTGGACTCTTCGGTGTTCATGGCGTCCGGTTTTGCGCCGGGGCGCTTTGTGAACATCGACTCCTCGGCCACATCGGCGGTCAACCTCGAATGGTATGTGCGCGAACTGGTCGAGCGCGGCGCCCATGTCGATGATCCCTTTGGCCAATGCAACAATTTGGTGGCCGAGGTAACGCCCGCGCCGGATGATCCGATCTGCCAGCCCTTTCTCTACGGGTCGGGGCAGGGCGCTCAGTTCCGGGGCGGCTATTTTGGTCTTGCGGGCTGGCACGGCGAGGGCCACCTGCTGCGCGCGCTTTTTGAGGGCGTCGTATTCGAGCACCGCCGCCATATCGAGGTGCTGCGCGGGGCGGGGCTCGACTTTGACACAGCGGTGCTGTCGGGGGGCGGCTCGCGCAGCCCGCATTGGCCGCAGATCTTTGCCGATTGCCTTGATCGCAAGATCCGTGTTTCCGAGGCCAAGGAAACAGGCGCATTGGGAGCCGCCATCGGCGTCGCGGTGGCCGTGGGGCTGGCCGAGGACTATGAGAGCGCCGTGGCGCGGATGACCCGTACCAAGGCCGAGTTCACCCCAAACCCATTGATGAGACGGCATTACGACCAGCGCTACGCGCTCTACTCGGAGCTCAACGCGACTCTGCAGCCGCTTTGGGCACGATTGGGCGCCATGCAGACCGGCCAATGTGATGAGAATGGATCATAAGAGGAGGCCGCAATGGCCGTTTTGGTAATCGCAGAGCTGAAGACCGCTTATGAGCGGCGGGACACGCTGTTGGAGTTCGTCCAGACCCTCGCAGCGCACAGCAGGGCAGAGCCCGGCTGCCTGTCCTACCGCCCGATGCTCGATGTCGATCAGGCTGGTACGATCGTGATTGTCGAGAAATGGCAGAGCGCCGCCGCGCTCGAGGCCCATGGTCAAACAGCCCATATGGCGGACTTCAAGGCGGAGCTTGGCGGGGTCGAGGTCTCAATCGAGACCTTTGACATCGCCAACCCGTCATAGCGTCAAACATCAGGGTCGAGCCGGACCAATACCGCGGGCCGCAGACAGGCGGCCCGCGGCTCCGTGAAACATTGAATCTGAACGGGACCTTTCGTTCCGTCGCGGTGCGCGCGCCCAACAGTCGGCAAATGTTGAGACAAAGGGGACGCATGTGAGCGCGAACAGCGAGGATAATCGCGCAGCGCCTGCAAAAATCACGGTGAATAACTAGCGCTTGAGATATGTTTCAGATTAGTTTGGCGCATGCCAACCGTGACCAATGCTTTTGCGCGCGCCATGGCCCAAGCGGGCGGGATGACGCTGACCGACGATGGAGAGCTGATCTCTGGCGGTACTGTGGTGCGCCGACTTCCCAAACCTGCTGATGGCAAACTCTCTGAGACCGATTATTTCGATCTTCTGGATTGGATCCGGTTCCAGCAAAAGGACGAGATGGCACTGCTTGCGGCCTATGCCAAACTGATCCGGGCGGATGATATTGGTGTGCTGGGCCTTGCGATGAAAACCGCGCCAACCCTGCGGGCATCGCTCGAACGTTTGGAACGGTATTGGCAGGTTGTCACGGATACTGCGATCTATCGACTGGACACCTCCCAAGATCCGGCGCTCTTGATCTTTGAGGCGCGCACGGGGCATCATCCTGTGCTGGATTTTCGCAACGAGGGCGCCTTTGCCGGATTGGCACGGAATATGCGTCTGTTTGTCGAGGGGGATCTGGTTCTGGACTATGTCACCTTCAGACATGCCTGCCGCAGCGATCCAGAGCAGTACCAGGCGCATTTTGGCTGTTCCGTCCGCTTTGATGCGGAGCAAAACGTCATCGCGCTGCGCAAAGAGATGCTTGATCTGCCAAACCGGTTGGGCGATGCGGCGGTTTCGGACTTTCTGACCACGCACTTAGAGACCGAGATAGGCACGCTACAGGATGAAACCTCGGTACGTGCGGGGCTTTTGCGACTGTTGACGCCTGCGCTCAGTAACGGGGTGCCGCAGGCCGCAGATGTGGCCCGCGAGATGGGCATGAGCGAGCGCACGCTCTACCGGCGCCTTGCGGACGAGGGGCTTACGTTTCGCGACGTGCTGACCGAAGCTCAGTCGTCTCTGGCGCAGGAGCTTTTGAAAGACAGCCGCAGCTCGATCGCGGAGATCGCCTTTTTGACCGGGTTTTCGGAGCAGAGCACCTTTAGCCGTGCCTTCAAGCGCTGGGTCGGGCAAGCGCCAGCGCAGTTTCGACAGCAGTTCCCATCGCCCTGATCGCGATTGCTCGCGTATAGTGCACGCGGCCTCTGGCCCCGGCGGTCTATCAGGCACGCGATGCTCGCGCCCAATTGAAACCCTCTCAACTCAGGGGGCTGCTACGGCATTTACGGACGCTTGGCAGGTCCGGCCATGCGCTTGGCAGGTCCTGCCAATACCCGAAGGTCCCACCGAGCCTAACGTAAGGTCATCGACCCCAGAGAGGTCGGGTGATGTTCACAACCCGGCAAGGCCTCTCTGACATCCCAGGAGGCCCATACTATGACCGAAACATCCCCGACACACCCAATCCCGCAAAAGCCACGCGGCAGCCGCTGGTCTGGCTTGCCCGCCTGGCCACAGATCCGGCTGGGCGAGATGACGCAGATGCTCCTGCTCGCAGTTGCAGCGGCGCTTTTGACCGGGCTCCTCGCTCTGCCATTCACGATGCAGGGCCGCCTCATTGCGGACCCGATTGGCGACTTTGGTCGCATAACCCCTGTGGAGGACGCGCGTCAGTCGGCCTGATCTGCGGCTTGAATGGCGCGTGGTGCGGCGTCGGAGCCTCCCCTCTGGCCCATGCTGACCGATGCGCTACCCCCCAGCCTTAACCGCAGTTCTGACTGCGATTGCCCCCCGAGCGGATGGGCATGACGCGCCCGGTGCCCCATTGCCGTGCGTCAAGGCCCTAAGTGCTCGGACCGGTCGCGGCCGTCGGCGCCTCCGCGATGGCCGCACCACCTGAGGCCCGGCTCTATGCCTGTCCCGCAGAGCCGGGCCTATCCTTGATCGACGTCCTGTCCACAGGCGGCGTCACTTTCCTTTCTGGGTAAGCGTGTTTTGGCCGCTTCGCTTTTGTTGATTTCCTGCCTTGAGGAGAACCATCGCCATGACCCTGATTCTGCGCCTTGATACCAGCCCCCGTGTAAAAGGGGCGTACTCTCGTCATCTGGGAGATCGGTTCATCGAAGAATGGATCAACCGACGCAGTGATATGCGGCTTATCGCGCGCGACATTGGGTGTCCTTCGCCAAGTGCCCCTGGGGGATTGCATGATCCGCGCCTGTGTTTTGATACGGCCAAAAAACAATACATCCCGTGCAACCATCGAAAGAGGTTGTCTGCAGGGATATATGCAGAGGTCGATGCAGCCGAGGTCATCGTCATCACCGCGCCTCTGGGCGTTGATGGTGTGCCCGCTGCATTGACGGAATGGTGTGATCACGTGGCGCAGGCCCAATCACGCCGCGCCTCTGGGCCTTTTGGGCGGCGGTACGCCCGCAATGCCATGCTCATGGGGAAGATGATTGTGCTCCTGAGCGCCTGGGAAGAGGACCTTTGGAGCGACCGTGACGGGGCAAGCCTGCCGCATTTGAATGTCGAGACGCGCCCACTTGGTGCATCGGTCATCCACCACATGCACATCGCGCGATCTGGTATGGGCCATGAGGCGCAGGCCCTCTCGAGGTTCACTGCCGCAGGTGTGCTGGAGGATCTTGTGGCCCGCTTCGCGCATCCAAGATCCCACGCTGAGTCTGTGGTCACAGCATCCGCGTGTTCGGCCCAAGTGGCTTGAATTTCGGATTGCTGCCGATCAACTCTACGTCATCAAGGGGCGCGTTTCCGGCCTGAGAGGCTGAGCCATTGACGTCCAGACGTATCAGCATGCTCGAAAGCATGCGCTGTTCCGGTCACTCCACAGTGCCGCGCGCAGGTAGGTTTGAACCGGCCCGAGACAGATCCCGCACGAGCGCCTATTGCGCCGGGGTATGGTCAGCAGTTCACACTTGATTTTGAAGGAATAAGTGGCGGAGAGACAGGGATTCGAACCCTGGGTGCCCGTGAAGGCACAACGGTTTTCGAGACCGCCCCGTTCGACCACTCCGGCACCTCTCCGCGGGGGGTGTGAGGGCGTTTAAAGGTGATTTTCTCCGCGTGCAAGGGGCGATTTCACAGTTCGTTCAAGAAAGTCGAATTTTGGTTTGCTGAACGCAATTGTGCTTCTACATTTATTGTATGATCCGTTCGCTTCCCGCGCCGCTGCGCCCCGCCGCATTTGTCACTGTCCTGCTCAACGGCCTCTTTGCCGCAGCCTTTGCTGTTGTGATTGCGCTGCCCTCAAAAACCGAGGCCGCCGATCGTGATCAGGTCAAAGCCTTCCTTGAAATTACCGGTTTTGATGTGGCGCTTGACAGTATTGCGGAATCGGCAAGCGACGCGCCCAAGATCCTCGGGGCGGATGCGGGGGATTTTGGCCTGGCTTGGGAAAGCCTGACGGCTGAAGTATTTGACACCCAGAAGATGCGCGATACCGCGCTTGATATTCTTGAGCAAACCCTCTCTGCCGAGGCACTTTTCTTTGCCGCCGAGTTCTATGCGAGTGACCTTGGACAACGGCTGGTAGCGGTGGAGAACGCGTCTCACATGAACGAAGATGGCGGCACGCTGGAGGCAGGGGAGCGCATCGTCAGCAAGCTGGTGGAAGAGGGCGACCCGCGCGTTGCGCTCTACCGGGACATGAACGTCGCCATCGGCGGCACCGAGACCGCGTTGCGCGCGGTGCAGGAAATCCAGTTTCGGTTCTTGATGGCCGCCTCGGCTGCCGGGGTGATCGAGATGCGGATCGACGCCGATGGGCTGCGTGCCTTGATGAAGGCGCAAGAAGGCGAGATGCGACGCGAGATGGCCGCATCAAGCCTTGCGCAATCGGCCTATATCTATCGTGACTTCACCATCGAAGAGGTCGAGGCCTATGTCGAGGCGCTGGAGCATCCGCTGATGCAGGAAGTCTATGAACTCTTGAACGCGATCCAATATGAGATCCAGGCCAACCGCTTTGAGGAACTGGCGCATCGGATGTCGGATCTGCAGCCCGTGCAGGAACTCTGAGCATCCAACGGCCCCGTAGCAGGTGTTGGGTGATGTCCGTCTGTGGATAAATCTTTGCCGAGTGCAGACGAAGGCTTGACTTTGACTTTGTTCAGGTCCAAAAGCCCGCATCCCGGCCCGGAATCCCCGCGCCGGGGTTTTATTGTCATACCGTCCCGATAGGGGCGCGCTGTTCGAGGTGACACGGGCCAAGCCCTGTCGCAAACGCCCGCAAGGGGACCGAAGGACGCGGTGAGAAAAGGAAAGACTGAAATGTTCGCAGTCCTCAAGACTGGCGGCAAGCAGTACAAAGTTCAGGCGGGCGATATGCTCCGCGTTGAGAAACTGGCTGCAGACGCTGGCGAAACCGTCCAATTCAATGACGTTCTGATGATCGGTGGCGATGCCCCCGTCGTTGGTGCTCCGTTTGTGTCCGGCGCTGCCGTGCAGGCGGAAGTGGTCGAACAGATCAAAGGTGACAAGGTCATCAAGTTCGTCAAGCGTCGCCGTAAGCACTCCTCCAAGCGGACTGTCGGTCACCGTCAGAAGCTGACCCTGGTCAAGATCACCGAGATCCTGGCTTCTGGTGCGGATGCATCCGGCGTGAAAGCGGCAACCGGCAAAGGCGAGGCGGCTCCTGCTGCCAAAGCGGCGCCGAAAGCCAAAGCTGCTGCACCTGCAGCCGCAGGCTCCGACGATCTGACCCAGCTGACCGGTGTTGGCCCTGCCGCCGCCAAGAAGCTGGAGGCCGCTGGCCTCACCACCTTCGCTCAGATCGCAGCCTTGTCTGAAGACGACATTGCTGGTATCGACGCCATCAAGATCAAACCCGAATGGGTTGAGCAGGCCAAAGAGCTGGCTCAAGGCTAAGGAGAGACAAGAATGGCACATAAAAAAGCTGGCGGTTCGTCCCGTAACGGTCGCGACTCCGCAGGTCGCCGTCTTGGCGTGAAACTTTATGGTGGTCAGTCTGCAATCGCGGGCAACATCATCGTGCGTCAGCGCGGCACCAAGTTCTGGCCGGGCGAAGGCGTTGGTATTGGCAAAGATCACACCATCTTTGCGACCGCCAACGGCAACGTGACCTTCCACAAGGGCCTCAAAGGCCGCACCTTTATTTCGGTTCTCCCGGCGGCGGAGGCCGCTGAGTAAACCGGACCCAAAGGGTAATAAAATCTTTAGGGGGATCGGTTAAAAGACCGGTCCCTCTTTTCGTTTCTGGATGGGCCTGCTGGATCTAGCTGGGTGTGCGTGCAGGGGTGACTTGTTTGTAGCCTGTGCACTCCCCATCTCTTTGGCGCGGGGCAGAGGAGATAAGCCCCGGAAAGCCAAGTGTATTATCGAGGTCAGAGTTTCTTGAGGAGGAGCGTCGTTATGGGTTTGGATCAGACAGATCAGCAAGCCATCATCGAGGCGGATCGTTTTGATCTGCGGCCCTTGCGTCCGTCGGATGTGGGATTGATCGAACATTACGCAGGAGATGCGCGCATCGCAAAGATGACCGCACCGATCCCGCATCCGTATCCCCCCGGCGCGGCCGAAGCCTATGTCAAACGCGGCATCGAGGCAGAGCAGGGAGAGTTCATCTGGGCGATGGATGGCACGAAAGACGGCAATCCTGAACTCATGGGTGTGATCTCGCTGAAGTCCATGGACCGCAACCAGTCCGAGGTTGGCTATTGGGTGGCGCCAGCGTTCTGGAATACGGGCCTTGCGTCCATGGCGGTACAGCTTCTGGTCGAGGCGAACCCTCTGGGTGATGCCACCATGTTTGCAAGTGTGTTTCAGGACAACCCGGCCTCGGCGCGGGTACTGGCGCATTGCGGCTTTGAATACCTTGGTGACGCAGAAGATTTCAGCGTCGCACGGGATGCCAATGTCCCAACATGGACCTACAGCCGAAAGCTGTAACCGACAGGCAGCAGGCGGTATCATCGCGGGCGCGCCACCGGGCGGGTCCGCGTTTTTATGCCGGGCTGCGCAGCTTGGGCATGGAACGGGATCTCCTCAGATCCAAAGACGCAGGGTTGAGCCATCCCCTGAATTCAAGTATTGGCGATCCAACTCGAACACAGAGGCCTACTCATGAAATTCCTCGATCTGGCAAAGGTCTATATTCGCTCCGGCGCCGGCGGGAACGGTTGCGTCAGTTTTCGGCGCGAAAAATTCATCGAATACGGCGGCCCCGATGGCGGTGACGGCGGCAAGGGCGGCTCGGTCTGGGCGGAGGCCGTGGATGGCCTCAACACGCTCATCGATTTTCGCTATCAGCAGCATTTCTTTGCCAAAAACGGCCAGTCCGGCATGGGGCGCCAGCGCTCCGGCAAGGACGGTGACGAGATCGTGCTGCGGGTGCCTGTGGGCACCGAGATCCTCGATGAGGACGAAGAGACGGTTCTGGCGGATCTGACCCATGTGGGCGAACGCGTGCTGCTGGCCAAAGGCGGCAATGGCGGCTTTGGGAACCTGCACTTCAAATCCTCTACCAACCAGGCGCCCCGGCGCGCGAATTCCGGTCAGGAGGGTGTCGAACGCACCATCTGGCTGCGCCTGAAGCTGATTGCGGATGCGGGTCTATTGGGTCTGCCGAATGCGGGCAAATCGACGTTCCTGTCGTCGACCTCCAACGCGCGACCCAAGATCGCCGACTATCCTTTCACCACATTGCACCCGAATCTCGGGGTGGTGGGCATCGACAATACCGAATTTGTGATGGCGGATATTCCGGGCCTCATCGAGGGGGCGCACGAAGGCCGTGGCATCGGGGATCGTTTCCTGGGCCATGTGGAGCGTTGCGCTGTGCTGCTCCACCTGGTTGATGGCACCTCTGAAACGGTGGCCGAGGATTACCGCACCATCATCAACGAACTCGAAGCCTATGGCGGAGAGCTTGCGAGCAAGCCCCGTGTCACCGCGCTCAACAAGATTGACGCGCTGGATGACGAGGAACGGGCCGAGGCGCGTGCTGCGCTTGAGGCCGAGGTGGGAGCGCCGGTTCTGATGATGTCGAGCGTGAGCCGGGAAGGTCTGGATCTGGTCCTGCGTGCGGTGCGCGCCGAGATCGATGATGACCGCCTTCGGATCAAACAGGCGGAGGCGTCCGAGGAGGAGGACACCCCTTGGCAGCCCTAAGCACGGCGCGGCGCGTCGTCATCAAGATCGGCTCCGCCCTTTTGGTGGATCGCACCAGCAGTGCCTTGCGGCAGGAGTGGCTCCTGTCGCTGGCAGAGGATGTGGCCCGCCTGAAAAAACAGGGCAAGGATGTGATCCTCGTGTCCTCGGGCTCGATTGCGCTGGGGCGCGGTGCCCTGGGCCTGCCGCGCAAGGATCTGCCGCTTGAACAGTCACAGGCCGCCGCAGCTGTGGGCCAGATCCGGCTTGCGCGCGCTTATGAGGAGGCCCTGGCGCCGCATGGGATCACCACGGCGCAGGTGCTTGTAACGCTGGAGGACAGCGAAAACCGCCGCCGTTACCTCAATTCCCGCGCCACGCTCGAGACTTTGATCGGTCTGGGCGCGGTGCCCATCGTCAATGAGAACGATACCATCGCCACCGACGAGATCCGCTATGGCGACAACGACCGTCTGGCGGCCCAGGTCGCGGTGACGGTGGGGGCCGATGTGCTGATCCTGTTGTCGGATGTGGACGGGTTCTACAGCGCCAATCCTGCGCTTGATCCAGACGCCAAACGGTTTGACCGGATCGAACAGATCACGCCCGAGATCGAGGCAATGGCGGGCGATGGGGTCTCGGGGCTGTCCAAAGGCGGCATGATCACCAAGCTCTTGGCGGCCAAGATGGCCACCGCCGCAGGCTGCGCCATGGCAATCTCCGAAGGATCGGTGATGTCGCCGGTTTCGGCACTTGAGGCTGGGGCTGCTTCGACGTGGTTCACAGCCCAAGGTGACCCGCAGGTCGCGCGCAAACGCTGGATCGCCGCGATGAAAACCCGCGGCGTGATCACCGTGGATGAAGGTGCGGCCAAGGCGCTGCACAACGGAAACAGTCTGCTGCCCGCAGGGGTGCGTCATGTGGAGGGTGACTTTGGCCGCGGAGATCCGCTGGCCATCCTCGGCCCAGATGGCCGTAAGCTGGGGCAGGGGCTGAGCCGCTACACGGCCGAGGAAGCCCGCGCCCTTCAGGGACATCGTTCGGATGAGATCGAGGCGATCCTCGGCTATGCTGGACGTGCGGCCCTGATCCACCGGGATGACATGGCGCTTTGATCCTGTCATTCTGGCGCTAAGAAGACGTCCTGCCGGCGCGTGATGTGGCGGTATGGCTCGCACCCCGCCTGGGGAAGAAAAGGGCAAAGACATGAAAGATCTGGAAAATATTCCCGCGCTGATGGAAGACATCGGCAAGCGCGCCAAAGCGGCTGCGCAACAGCTTGCGACAGCCTCGGCGGCGCAAAAGGAGCAGGCGCTCAACGCGGCCGCCGATGCGGTCTGGGCCCAGCGCGGCGAGATCATTGCCGCCAATGCCAAGGACCTGGAGTTCGGGCGCGACAAGGGCTTGTCCTCGGCGATGATGGATCGCTTGATGCTGGATGAAGCCCGTATTCAGGGCATCGTGGACGGGTTGCGCGCCGTGGCTGCGCAGGCGGACCCGGTCGGCGCCGTCCTGGACGAATGGACACAGCCCAGCGGTTTGCGCATTCAGCGCGTGCGCACGCCGCTGGGTGTCATTGGTGTGATCTATGAGAGCCGTCCCAATGTTACCGCAGACGCAGGCGCGCTGTGTCTGAAATCCGGCAACGCGGTGATCCTGCGCGGCGGCTCCGAGAGCCTGCATTCCGCGCAGGCGATCCATGGCTGTCTTGCGGCGGGATTGCGCGCTGCAGATCTGCCCGAGGATGCGGTGCAACTGGTGCCGACCCGCGATCGTGCGGCGGTGCAGGAGCTCCTGACGATGACCGCGTATGTGGATGTGATCGTTCCGCGCGGTGGCAAAGGGCTGGTGGGGCTGGTGCAGCGCGAGGCCCGGGTGCCGGTCTTTGCGCACCTCGAAGGGATCGTGCATATCTACCTCGACAAAGATGCCGATCGTAAAAAGGCAATCGACGTGGTCTTGAACGCCAAGACCCGGCGTACCGGCATCTGTGGCGCGGCGGAGTGTCTGCTGATCCACGAGGACATTGCCGACAGCATCGGCAAGGATGTGCTGGATCTGCTTGCCATGGGCGGGGTCGAAATCCATGCCGAAGAGGGGCTGCCCGGCCCTGACAGCATGCAGGTCGCCACGTCCGAGGATTGGGGTAAAGAATATCTCGACGCGATTATCGCCGCCAAAAAAGTGGCAAGCATCGACGAGGCAATTGCCCATATCCGCAGGTATCATTCGGCCCATACCGATTGCATCATTACCGAGAATGATGCTGCCGTGGCGCAGTTTTTCTCTGAGCTCGACAGCGCGATCCTGATGCACAACGCCTCCACCCAGTTTGCCGATGGCGGCGAGTTTGGCATGGGAGCAGAGATTGGCATTGCAACGGGCAAGATGCACGCGCGCGGACCGGTTGGGGCGACGCAGCTGACGAGTTTCAAATATCTCGTGCGCGGTGACGGCACCGTGCGCGCCTGACCTGCGTGACGGATGTGACGCCTTGCTGAAACGCAAAAACGCCGCTGAGAGATCAGCGGCGTTTTTCATAGGTATGGCGACATGATTAGAAGCTGATCGAGATCTTCTCCGCAGTCTGGTTGAAGGCCAGCGTGTAGCCGGCTTCTTTGGCCGCGGCGGGCAGCAGTGCAAATTGCACCAGTGCTGGCGTGATTTCCGCAGGTGTGGTGTCTGCCACCAGACCAGACCAGAGCGTCTCGTCCAAGTTGATTTTGCGCCCTTCGCCGGTGACGGTCCAGCCGTCGGTGCTGCGCAGGATCTGGACAGTGCCGCCATAGGGCAGCGCGCTTTCGAGACAGAGCCCCGCCAGAAACGCCATTCGTACATCGCGGCGCGCAGCCGAGTCCTGAGACGACCAGTTGTATTTGATCCGCCCGCCTTTGCTGACGTCGCTCAGCACGCTCATGATTTCCATCCGGCCCAGCTCTTGTTCGCCGGCGGCGCCAAAAGCGACACGAAAGAAACGAATGCGGGCGTTGGCATTGTTCACACTGTCCGAAATCAGTTCAAGCTCCGGCCCCTCGAGCGAATTGGACATGCCGAGCAATTCCAGACCGTTGTTGATCGCGCCCACCGGGCTGATCAGGTCGTGACATATGCGTGAGCCTACCAATGCGGCCAGATTGGCGTTATCTACACTCATAACTTTCCTCCAATAGGGCCACCCAAGCGATGAATGACCTGAATGCGATCCTGGCACCCGGCATGTTTGTCCGTCATCCCGACCACCCGGATTGGGGGCTGGGGCAGGTACAGTCAAACGTGGGCGGTAAGATCACTGTCAATTTTCCCGACCAGGGCAAAGTCGTCTTTGACGGCGCGCGTATTGCCCTTGTTCCTGTCTTTGATCCGTAAAAACGGTTTATGAAAGGTTAACCAATCATAGACAAGTGTGCATATTTCTTGCGCACGAATATGCCGATGGGCTATTGCCCGCGACAAATCAAGGGTAGAGCTGAACCATGCACGATGGCGCGCCACAGTTTTCCGTGAGGATGGCAAAGACCGACGAGGACCTACGCGCCGCGCAGGCGCTGCGCTACGAGGTCTTTGTGCGCGAGCTGGGCGGATGCGGGGCTCTGGTGGATCACGAAGCCGGGCTGGAGCGCGACCAGTTCGACCCTTATTTCGATCATATGCTGGTGAGCGACGACACCTCGGGCGAGGTGGTTGGCGTCTACCGGTTGCTCCGGGGGGATCAGGCCGAGCGTTTAGGGCGGTTTTATTCCGAGGATGAATATGATCTTGCGCCCTTGCGGGCTTCGGGGCGCAAACTTTTGGAGTTGGGGCGCTCCTGCCTCCATGCGCAGTATCGCGGTGGCATGGCGATGTTTCACCTCTGGAACGGGCTTGCGGCTTATGTGGCCGAACATGAAATCGAAGTGCTCTTTGGGGTGGCGTCCTTTCATGGCACCGATGCCATGGATCTGGCGCAACCTCTGTCCATGCTGCATGCCAATCATCTCGCGCCTGAAGAATTACGCGTTCGTTCAAAGGCTTATCAGCCAATGAATGTATTGCCCGAAGATCAGATCGACCGCCGCAAGGCGATGCTGGAGACGCCTGCGCTCATCAAGGCGTATCTGCGGCTCGGCGGGTTTGTTGGCGACGGCGCTTATGTGGATCATGATTTCAACACCACGGATGTCTGTCTGATCCTCGACACCGCGCGCATGAACGCGCGCCAGAAGAGCATCTATACCCGCGGAACCGCCTCTGCATGAGTGTCAGCTGGCAGAGCGAGACGCCCCCCGAGAAGACCCGGATCACGGCGCTTGGTTGGGGCAGGGTGGTGCTGCGGGGCAGTGCGCTTGCGGTGCTTGTTTTTGGCTGTCTGGCGCTGTTGCTGATGGTCCGTCTCGTTGAGCGCCCGCTTTTTGGGGTTCAGAGACCGCTGACGCCGTTCATCACCGTGTTTGTGTGCCGCAACGCCTTTCGCATTCTTGGCATGCGGTTTCACACCCGTGGCCGCAGCATGCGCGCACCGGGAATTGTGGTGGCGAACCATTCGTCCTGGCTCGACATTTTTGCGCTGAACGCCAAGAAGCGGATTTATTTTGTTTCAAAGTCCGAGGTCGCGGGCTGGCCCGGCATCGGCTGGCTGGCGCGGGCGACGGGGACCGTGTTCATCGAACGCAACCGAGCCAAGGCCCAAGAGCAAAAGGCGCTGTTTGCCGCACGCCTCAAGGCCGGGCACAAGCTGTTGTTTTTTCCCGAAGGCACCTCTACCGACGGGCTGAGGGTCTTGCCGTTCAAGACCACGCTGTTTGCCTCCCTCTTTGAAGATGATCTGCGTGAAGAGATGCATGTGCAGCCTGTCTCGGTTGTCTTTGATGCCCCCAAAGGCGCCGAGCGCCGGTTTTATGGCTGGTGGGGCGACATGGACTTTGGCTCGCATCTTCTAAAAGTGCTTGCGGCGCAGCCACAGGGCGGGGTGGAGATCCTTTATCATCCGCCGGTTCGGGTGGCGGATTTTGCCGATCGCAAGGCGTTGGCGGCCTATTGCGAAGAAGTGGTGCGCGACGGACATGCCTCTGCGCTGCCTCTGGTGGTCGACGCGGTAGCCAAAGATCACCCCTGAGCCGTGCGCTTTTGCGCTTGCGCAACAGGAAAACCTGCCTTATACGCGCTCCATCGAACCCGCAGGCGGGGTTTGGCCTGTTCAGGGGAGACATCCCTGACAGACCGCCGGTTGGACACATTCCTGTCTGAACCCCCGCTGAGGATAAAACCGGAAAGGAAAGAATAGCATGGCTCTTCCCGAGTTCACCATGCGTCAGCTGCTCGAAGCTGGCGTTCACTTTGGTCACCAGACTCAGCGCTGGAACCCGCGCATGTCGCCCTTCATCTACGGCGCGCGCAACGGCATCCACATCATGGACCTCACCCAGACTGTTCCGATGCTGGACCAGGCTCTGACCGCGATCCGTGACACCGTCGCCAAAGGCGGCCGCGTTCTGTTTGTTGGCACCAAGCGTCAGGCCGCAGCGCCGATCGCCGAAGCCGCAGAGAAATCCGCGCAGTACTACATGAACCACCGTTGGCTCGGCGGCACGCTGACCAACTGGAAAACCGTATCCCAGTCGATCAACCGTCTGAAAGAGATCGACGAGCGCATGGCTGCTGGTGCCGAAGGCCTGACCAAGAAAGAGCGTCTGGGCATGGAGCGTGACCAGGAGAAGCTGCAAGCGTCCCTCGGCGGTATCCGCGACATGGGCGGCGTTCCGGACCTGCTGTTCGTCATCGACGTGAAAAAAGAAGCGCTGGCAATCGCCGAAGCCAACAAACTGGGTATCCCGGTTGTGGCTGTTGTCGATACCAACTGCTCGCCCGATGGTGTAGACTACATCATCCCCGGCAACGATGACGCGGCGCGCGCGATTTCGCTCTACTGCGATCTGGTTGCCCGTGCAGCACTGGACGGCATGTCCGCGCAGCTCGGCGCTGCCGGTGTTGACCTCGGTGCTCTGGAAGAGGCACCTGTCGAAGAAGCCGTCGCTGAAGAAGCAGCCGGCGCCTGATCCGACAGCGTGTCATCGAATTGACATGTGGGGCAGGGTAGACCTGCCCCAAACCGCATTTGACTTGAGGAGAGCCTAAGATGGCAATCACTGCAGCAATGGTGAAAGAACTGCGCGAATCCACCGGCGCAGGCATGATGGACGCGAAAAAAGCACTGGTCGAAAACGACGGCGACATGGAAGCCGCTGTTGACTGGCTGCGCACCAAGGGCCTCGCCAAAGCGGCCAAGAAATCCGGCCGTACCGCCGCAGAAGGTCTCGTGGCAGTTGTCGTCGACGGCGGCAAAGGTGTTGCTGTTGAGGTGAACTCCGAAACCGACTTCGTCGCGAAAAACGGCGAGTTCCAGACCATGGTTGCTGGCATCGCCAAAGCAGCCCTGTCCGTGAACACCGTTGAAGAGCTGGCAGAGGCGGATCTGGGCGGCAAAACCGTTGCCACCACCCTGACCGACAAGATCGCCACCATCGGCGAGAACATGACCCTGCGTCGCATGGCGAAGCTCGAAGGTGAGACCGTTGTGTCCTACGTGCACAACGCTGCCACCGACGGCATGGGCAAAATCGGCGTTCTCGTTGCGCTCTCGGGTGGTGACGAAGCGATCGGCAAGCAGGTAGCGATGCACATCGCAGCTGTGAACCCGGCGGCTCTCTCCGAGGCAGACCTTGATCCGGCGATCGTTGAAAAAGAGCGTCAGGTTCAGATCGACATCGCGCGCGAGTCCGGCAAGCCCGAGCAGGTCATCGAGAAGATGATCGAAGGCCGCATGAAGAAATTCGTTGCTGAATCCACACTGCTGAACCAGCAGTTCGTGGTGAACCCCGACCTGACCGTGGAAGCGGCAGCGAAAGAAGCAGGCGCAACCGTCACCGGCTTCATCCGCGTTGAGGTTGGCGAAGGCATCGAAGTCGAAAAAGAAGACTTCGCAGCAGAAGTGGCAAAGGCCGCTCAGGGCTGATTGCCCGTCTGAATAAGTGTTGAAGAGACCCCCGTAACCTTATGGTTGCGGGGGTTTTTCTATTTGATCTGTGCGTTTTTGGCAGGTGTCGTCGCGGCATCGATGCAGGCTTTGACGCATTCCGCTTCTAGTGAAAGAGCGCGTTCTGCATTGTGTCTGCGTTGCAAGCTGAAGCTCCGGCCATCAGCGCGGAAAAATACACGCTGACAGGCCGGACAGGTCAGAGAGCCCTTGTAATATCAGGGATCGTTTCCTGAAGTTCCCAGGCTAAGCCACCACTCACGGAACATCCTTAGTCTGAGCCGCCGATAAGATTCCGTAAAGTCTGCTTTTCCATACCATTTGAGGGGCTTACTGCATGAAAGTCACATGGAAACGTCATGAAAATGTAGCGTTTTAACGGGTACTCCCGGCACCGTGTTGGGCGTTTCAATGCACTTTGAGGGCTGCGTTTTAATGCTCGACCGCATACATTTGATTGTGCAATGCCGCCTTCAGCACAGCCTGGGCCGTTGTTTCAACACTCAGTGTCGCGCGTGCCAGACGGAGGTGCTTTTCGATCGTCGCGGGCGTCAGCCCCATCAGGAGCGCGATGTCCTGAGTGGTTTTGCCGTCGCCCACCCATTGCAGCACCTCGCGCTGTCGCTTGGTCAGGCCGCGTTTCGGTGCGTGGTAGGGCAGGGTCAGAATCTTGAGATGCGCCACATTGTTCATCAACACGATGTCCGCGCCATGCTCGGCCCAGATCTGATCGATTCCATCCTGATCGAGGTCCGCGCGCGCCGCCAGTGAGATCGCCCCCTTGAAGCGCTCTGAGGCGGAGTTGAAGCTGATCGTATACCCGGCATGCACGCCCATGGATTGATTGAAGTCCTGCACTTTGCGGGCCTGTTTGTCCAAGAGCCCCTGCGCGGCCATCTCCTGCGACACGCGCCAGCTTGCATGGCCCTCGTTCTCCAAGGCCCAGGTCAGCATCGGCGCATGTGCGTATAGCCCATCGGCAAGAAAGCCCTGCAGATACTCTGGGCAATGGTTGGTCAGGATCACAAAATCATCCGGATCCCCCAACGAGGTGCGTGTCTTGAACAGCGTGTAGCCATAGAGCAGGCGATCAAAACCATAGCGGCTCATTTGTTGGACATGCGCGCGCCACAACTCCTCGATGGTTTTGAACTGGGTCAGTTGTTGCAAATACTCAGACAGGGTCATGTCTGAGTCTCCAGCTTCCATGCGGGACACGGGACTGTTCGAGCATTGAGGCATAGTGCATGCGGCGTCCAGAGGCGCCGATCATGAAATCGCGGCGTTTCGGGATCAAAGCAGACTGTGGCGGTGCCAGCTGCGAGCTCGTTCTGCCAATTCAGTTTATCGCGCGTGTTCATGTCGCCTTTTGGTGCCCCCGTTGACCCAAACCGTTGGTTCAGGTTGCGAAAACCTGATGCGTGAGGGGCGTCACCTGTGTGAAACTCGGTCTTGCCGCAGTCATTTAAAGCGACGTGGCATCCCTTTGGTTTTGCAAAGGCAGCCCCCTGATCCCCAGACGTGTTTGCACAAACCTTGCGCAAAATGACCGGGCATTCAACTGCGGGTTGCCGCTTTGGAGGAAATCTTCTGCTGATGAGGTCGCAAAGCGCCAATGCGGCCCACCAGGGTGATGGCTCCAATACGATTAGAATTGCGCGCGGATCGGCTGAGGCTGGTAACACAATAGCAAACCTCCCTCTCCAGACTCGGCCATGGTGGGTTTTCTGCAGAGTTATCTGCGGTGCCAAGAATTTGAATTTGGGGGACTTATGGAACGCGAGGAATGGATCAACCGTCGGCTGCATGGTGACGGCGTGGTCGAGCTACAGTTGGGGCATGCGCCTCAAAACCAGCTCACGTCAGCTTTTCTGAAGGATTTTGCGCAAGAAATCAATGAGATGCGTTCTGATTCTGACGTGAGGTCCGTGCTGTTGACCAGCCCGTTCAAGGATTTTTCGACCGGCGTAGATCCTGAACTTAAGGATGTCAGCGCGCTGGAAGGTGACCTCAACGCTGCATTTCTGGCGCTCTATGCCTTCCCCAAGCCTGTTGTCGTTGCTTCTGTCGGCCTGAGCTCCGGGGCGGGCATGTTTTTTGTATTGGCCAGCGACCTGCGGGTCGCCCACGCGCGGGCCGGATTTGAGCTGATCGACGTACAGTTGGGACGTGCCTATCCCGCCGCCTTGATGGAGATTGCCCGCGCGACGCTTGATACCAACACCCAGCGACGCTTGATGCTCACTGGACAGCGCCTCGGTCCGATTGCGGCCCGCAACGCGCAGTTCATCGAAGTCTTGGCAGATGACCTTGAGGATCTGCACGGTTACGCCCTGAAAGAGGCCCGACGTATGGCGCAACTGCCGGCGGAGGCTTATGCGGCGATCAAACGCGATCTGCGGACCGATACAATCAAAAGGATCGAATCCCGCCTGGACGCCGCATTGCAGCCCACTTTTGGCACGTCGCGCCTCGCGAGCTGAGCGCGTGCTTGGATTTTTGAACCTGCGCGGTTAAACATGGCTCAAAACCAATAGGTTGGAGCGGGATGTTATGATCGCGAACAAGATCGAAGTGCGCCGCGCCGAGGACGGACAGATCGTGGTGAGCAAAGGCACCTGGTCTGATACCTTTCCGGAAGAACAGCGCGAAGCCTGGGCAACTTGGTATGAGCAGATGTATCAGGACTATGCCTATGATGGTTATGCGCTGATGGCGCAATCCCTGCGCGATCTCGCCTAGCGCGCGCAGATAGTTCTTTTACCAAAGATGCATCGCCGCAGAGGATTGAGGTTCGCTCCGCACATTCTCTGCGCCGTGGTCGGAATTGAATGATCCGAGAGCCGGGGAATGGAGCCTCTATGTCGGATACGTGTTGATGCTTGCCACGATAGCAATGCGTGCGTATTCGAGTGGTTCAACCCGTTGGCTAAGGGCCTCCACTTGATTACTCAAGCAGTCGAGTGATCGTGCTCTCGTGCTCTCGTGCTCTCGTGCTCTCGTGCTCTCGTGCTCTCGTGCTCTCGTGCTCTCGTGCTCTCGTGCTCTCGTGCTCCTCGGCCTGAAGGGCGAGGTCGCAAGCTCCTGCAGCGTTTCGAGTGGCCCCGTCACGGGGCGCCTTCGTCGGCTAAACCGCCAACCCGTCAGCGCGCGAAATTCGGCGCACAGTATCAGTGCCTGGGCGTATCGGGCAGTTCCACGGTGATCCAGTAATCGTCCAGAAGGGAGAGCAGCCGTGTGAAATCCTGGCCTGCGGTTTCTTTGACGACATAGCCCGCCACATGGCTGCTATAGGCCTGATGGATGTCTCCGGGATCTCGGGAGGTCGTGAGCATGAAGCAGATTAAATTCTGCAAGGCAGGCTTTGATCGAATGATCTCAACCAATTCGAGCCCGGTCATTTTCGGCATATTGATGTCGATGAGTGCGATGAGTGGCGTCGGCACGTGAATATGCGGGTGTGTGTTCTCAAGGATGGCCAGAGCCTCTTCCCCGTTCACGGCGCGCACGATTTCGTTCTTGATGCGGGCTTTGTGAAATGCGCGGCGCACGGCCTTTGCCTCAAAATCATCGTCCTCAACGAGAAGGATATTTGCCTTCTGCAAACCCTCCATCGCGTTTTCATGCAACATTTTGTACCTCCTCCAAATTTGGTTTTGGCCAGGTGAAAACGAACTCCGCACCGTTGCCATCGCCTTCTGAAATCACTTTGATCGACTGACCAAGGACCGCGAGGTGCTTGGCGACAAAGGCGAGACCCATCCCGCTGCCCTCGACTTCGTCCTTGGATTTCAGGGTGCGGAACAGGCCAAAGATAGCCTCCTGGAATTTCGGGTGAATGCCGGGGCCATTGTCCTTGACTGAAATCTCGAAGTGATCGCCTTGATCCTTGAGCGCCACGAGAACATGGCCCTGTGCCTTGTCATTGTGCTTGAAGGCATTGGACACCAGATTGAGCAAAACGACCTGCAACGGCATCTGGTTCATCTGCGCAGCAAGGAAGTCCTGCGAAAACTCGAGCTGAGTATCCTGGCCGGAGCCGCAAAGATCGGCAATGTTATGCGACAGATCCAAACCGGACATGATGTTGGATTTTGGATCAAAATCCCTTGTCCCAATCTTGGAGTGCGCAAGCAGATCGTCCAGCAAGCCAGACATCCGCAGGATGCGGGATTTCATGTAGTGAAGATGCTCTGTGGTTTCCTCTGTAAGATGTTCCTCGAGATCCTCCTCAAGCCAGGTAGCGGCGTGAGAGACTGCTCTCAGCGGGGCTTTCAGATCATGCGAGGCCACATATGCAAATTCCTCGAGATCCTTGTTGGACCGGTTGAGCTGCTCGATCAGGTCCTTTTGAGATTTCGACATCGCCTCGCGTTCCGTCACGTCCCGGATCACCACCAGCGCCAGTTTTTGCTCGGCCTCCCTGAGCAGGGCGAGGGTGACTTCGAACCAGTTCGAGCTGCCATCTTTTGCGTCTCTTTTGCCGCGGCATAATACGGCCTCCGCAAAATGTTTTCCGGCGTTGCCGGAGGCCAGAAGTTTGACTTTGGCCTCAATCGCCTGGGCGTCCCCTGAGGCGAAGTAGTCCGTTAGGGTGCTCTCCCCCATGACGACCGGGCCAAACAATGCACCAAAGGCCGCGTTGGACTGCTGTATCAGGCCATTGGAGGTGACCAGAACCATGCCATCGGTGGTGCCGTCAAAGACTTGGCGAGCGTCGGATTCCTGGCTGCGCAGGCGGGTGATCAGACCTTTGAAGGATTGCGCGAGATCGCCGACCTCATCCTCAAGATGGATGGGGAGAACGGGATCCTGCCCGGTTTCTGCCGATGCGAGAATATTGCCGCGCATGGTTTGCATTGGCGCCAGTGCCGTTTCAATGCCGCGTCTCGCAAAGGCGTAGCTGCAGAAAATGAGCAAAAGCCCCAAGACGATGAGATTGAGTGTGCTGAACGGCAGTATATTGGAAAAGAAATGCCGCTCCTTGATCAGTGTGAGAAATACGCTGTGTGTGGCTGAGCTCACGCTCTCGAGCTTGAGGGTGATGTATTCCGCGCCCTCGTTCACGAGCCGGAGCGGCTGCTCTGCATTGGCCCGGGATAGGTCGGTGCGCACGATTTCTGGCAATCCAACGACCATGCCGCCGTGATACTGTCCCGATTGCGCCTCTGCATCCCAGACGTAGCTGCTCCCCTTGGAGTTGTGTATGACGAAACTTGATGCCAGATTGAGCGGCTTGTACGCGGCTTGGTTATGTTTCAACAGGTCGACGTTGATAACGATAAAGCCAAATCTATGACCCTCGAATTTGTAGCCTGCCGGTTCCAACACGGGCACAAGCACCCGATACATCAGGGTTTTGGGTTCCTGGATGATGCCATTTTCGCGGTTGTAGGAGGGAGGCAGCGGTACTGCCTGACCGATGGGAACCGTCCTCGCAGCCTCGACATAGGGTTCGTTTCCCTTTTGCTGGAGCCGGTGATCAGGAACCCGCTCTATCCGTTCCCCGACTTTGTCAACACGCAGGATCTCCTGAGCGTTGTCCGCAAAGCCGACAAAGCGGATTTGCAGGTAATTCGGGCGAAGCGCGTGAAACGAGGAGAAAATCGTTGTCAGCCGTTCTTTCCATTCCTCGGTGGTATCGCCACTCACTGGATCGATCCCATTATTGTAATGCGCCCTGATCAATGCAGCGACCGGGGGCATATTCGCAAGGATTTCGGCGTCGGTAATGATGGCCGCGGTGGCATCCGCACTCGCGCGGCTGATTTTGTCGGCCGTTTCCCGTGTTAGAATGTTGGCATGCTGCAATTCAAGGTTTCGGGTGACCAAGGCGCTGGCCAAGGTGAGGGACGTCACCGCTGCAACGGCCACGATCACGGCAATTTTGCGCACCTTTGCGCTGATCGACTTTCTGGCGGAGCTGGTCAATGTCCGAGAACCTATGTGAGCGGCGCGCAAGACATCTCATTGAGGCTTGCATTGGAAAGCCTGCGCAGGAGTGGTCAAGCAAAGGTTAACACAGCAGGCGCAAAGGACGATATTGCGCTATTGTAACGCTTTATGTGGTCTTCGGGGAAGCCTTCACCAAAGAGCCCGCGGACAGGATCGGTCGCGTTGTGCGCCTTGTGCGGCGGTGCCTTGGGATTGTCAGGCGCGCGAGAGTAGAGTTGATGCATGCGAACATGCACGATCTGAGCAAAGCAACTCTCTTGGGACAAAGGAGAAATGGCGCACCTGAGAGGATTCGAACCTCTGGCCTCTGCCTTCGGAGGGCAGCGCTCTATCCAGCTGAGCTACAGGTGCGTCTGTCTGCGCGATATACGCGGCTGTGAAAACCACTGCAATCGAAAAATCACCGTCTCTGATCATTCATTGAATTTCCAGTGAATGATCAATGAGTTCCGCAGCGCATGCAACAAAATCTGCCGCGAACAGCGCGCAGGACATGTGAGAGCTTGGGCAGGGCCCTGTCATGCCTGACACAGGTTCAGGACCACGCTGCGCGTGCAGCGAGGCTCCGATTGCAATCGGATGGGGCGCTGTTAGCCGCGCCAGCTACGGACCACGCCGCAGTCCATGTGTACGAAGTTCGAGCCATAGTAGCGCCCGACGCCACCCGCTTTGCAGGCCTGAGCGGCTTGCGCCATCTGGCTGACTGTACGGGTAGACAGACGCAGGTCTGCAGCCTGACCCTTCATGTGAAGCGAGTTCTTGGCCACACCACGCGAGCGGCTGCGCAGCATCGCATTGGTCTGCGGGCTCCGGTAGCCGGAGAGCAGCAGGTAGGGTTCGTTCACTTCAAGAAGGTTCGACGAGGCCGCCATGATGTCAATTGTGCGCAGGTCGATCGCCTTGACCTGATCATTGCGCCAGTCGCGCATGAAGTGATTGATCTCTTTCACCGCGTCCTTGATGTACTTGCCATCGATCCAATAGATCATGTCCAAGCGCTCGCCTGTGCGACCGGAGTACATACGAATGCGCCGGATGTCGCCCCCTCCACGGAGGAAGCCGGCTGCCTGTGTGTAGGTTGGGGCTGCTGCGACTGTTGTGGCCGCAAATGCCTTTAGGAGTGCTCGACGGGATAACCCGGTAGTTTTTTCTGTCATCGTGATGAGCGTTGTCCCATACGCTTTTGTTTTCACACGTCCCGAAGTTTCGGGAAATTTGCGCTATTTCGCGCGAGAACTGTATGGCACAGCGAGAATCGACTGCCAACTGATGAATGATTGATTAAGACAGAGGGGCGTTTTTTCGGCAAAAATTTGCGCAAAAGGGGAGGGAGTGAGCTATTTTCCCCCTCATGCGATGCGCGTTTCTGCGTCAATTGGGGTTTCAAAGCATCACTGCGCCGCGTTCGGGTGCCGGTGAAGCAAATGTGAGTGGACTTGCAAGGGTCTCGTTTACCAACACTCGGATACAGTCTAACTGGACGTCTGCGTTACATACTGGAGTTTTTCAACAATGCCGCTGGCTCGCGCCCCGAAATTTGCTTCGTTCGTCACTGGTGGAATTCTTGCCGCCGTTCTGGGGACGACCCTGCTTTTTGCTGAAAAGGCCGAGGCGGCGAGCACCGGGTTTCGCCAAGCGGTTGCCGAGATGGCGTGGGAGGACGAGGCGGTCTCCAGCTATTACCGTCAAAACCAATACGCCCCCCTTTGGACCGCAGACACACCAGAGGCGACGGCGCGGCGCCGTGCCCTGATGCAGGCGCTCGAAGAGGCCTCCATGCATGGGCTGCCTGATATGTCGGCGCGGGCGGCGGACCTCGTTGAACAGATGCGCAACGTCCGTTCCACCCGCGATCTTGGCGCGGTCGAGGTTGCTCTGAGCCGGGCCCTGGTGGACTACGCAACGGACTTGCAGACCGGTCTGATCGACACGCCCGTCCGCATTGACGAAGGCATCGTGCGGGAAAAGCACAAGGTGGATGCGACGCGTTTCCTCGAGGGGATTGCGACCGATCGCCCGGCAGCCTTCCTGCAGGATCTTGTTCCGACCTCCTCTCAATATCGTGCTCTGCTGCGCGAGAAGATGCGGCTTGAGGCGCTGCTGCAGGCTGGCGGCTGGGGCGCAACCGTTCCCGTGCGCAAGATCGAGCCGGGCGACACGGGCCAGAGCGTGCTTGCCCTGCGCAACAGGCTGGTGTCGATGGGCTACCTGGCGCCCACGGCGACACGCAGCTATGACCTTGATGTTGAGGACGCCGTACGCCGGTTCCAGTCTGAACATGGCCTCGAGGTCGATGGCGTCGCAGGCGAGGGCACACTCAAGGAGCTGAACCGCCCGGTTTCGGATCGGATCAAGTCGGTTCTGGTCGCCATGGAGCGCGAACGCTGGCTCACCCCTGAGCGCGGCCTGCGTCATATCCTTGTGAATCTCACGGATTTCTCGGCCAAGATCATGGATGAGGGTGAAATCTCCTTTGAGACGCGCTCTGTGATCGGCAGCACCAAAAGCGACCGCCGCACGCCAGAGTTCTCGGACGAGATGGATCATATGGTGATCAACCCGAGCTGGTATGTCCCGCGCTCGATCATCACCAAGGAATATCTGCCCAAACTCAAGAATAACCCCAACGCCCACAGCTACATCGAGATCACCGATAATCGGGGTCGGGTGGTCAATCGAAACAACGTGGACTTTAGCCAGTTCACCGCGCGCAGCTTTCCGTTTGCCATGCGCCAGCCTCCGAGCAGCCGAAATGCGCTTGGTCTGGTCAAGTTCATGTTCCCGAACAAATACAACATCTACCTGCATGACACCCCGCAAAAGCATCTCTTTGGCCGCGAGGTGCGCGCCTTTTCGCATGGCTGCGTCCGTCTGCATCAACCCTTTGAATTTGCGTATGAACTCTTGACGCCTCAGACGGAGAACCCAAAGGACTACTTCCACCGGGTGCTGAACAGCGGCAAGGAAACCAAAGTGCCGCTGGAAACCAAGGTGCCGGTGCATCTGATCTATCGCACCGCCTTTGTGTCGCAGGATGGCCGCGCCGAATTCCGCCGCGATGTCTACGGACGTGACGCAAAGATCTGGTCCGCTTTGGAGCGGGCAGGGGTGGCACTTCCCGGCGTTCAAGGCTAAGTCTCAGGCCAAGATCCGCATTTGGAGGGATGGCCTGATGTTCACCGTTCGTGAAATTGCCACGGCACTTGGCGCGCAGGCGGCGGGTGATCTAGACCTCAAGATCACACATGCCTCAGAGCCCCAGGATGCGGGCGCTGAGGCGCTCGCGATGGCGATGTCGCCGCAATATGGTGAGGCCCTGACGCAGGGCAATGCACGCGCCGCCCTTGTCTGGGAGGGCGCAGACTGGCAGGCTCTGGGTCTAGACGCTGCTATTTTTGTTGTCCGTCCGCGCCTCGCCATGAGCGGTGTCACCCGCATGATGGACCGAGGTCAGCGCTTAGCTGCGGGAATCCATCCTTCTGCCGTCATCGACCCCTCAGCCGAGATCGGCGCGGATGTCACGATCGGGCCTCTCTCCGTGGTTGGACCGGACGCCAAGATTGGGGCGGGTTCGCTTATCGGGGCGCATTGTTTCATCGGCGCGGATGTCACAATTGGTCCAGAGGCCAACCTGAGGGAAATGGTGTCGATTGGTGCGCGCGTCACCATTGGTGCGCGGTTTCGCGCCCAGCCGGGCGCGCGGATTGCTGCGGATGGGTTTTCCTATGTGACGCCCGAGACGTCTGGCGTCGAGAATGCCCGGAAAACGCTCGGAGATCAGGGCGACACCTCCGCCCAGTCCTGGGTTCGGATTCATTCGCTTGGATCGGTGCGGATCGGCGACGATGTGGAGATCGGCGCAAACTGCACCATCGACAATGGCACCATTCGGGACACCGTGATCGGCAATGGAACCAAGCTCGACAACCAGGTGCATGTGGGCCACAACTGCCGCATTGGCAATGATTGCCTGCTCTGCGGCCAGACGGGCCTCTCTGGTTCGGTTGATATTGGCAACAACGTTGTCCTTGGCGGGCAATGTGGCGTCGCCGACAACCTCTTTATCGGTGACCGCGTGATTGCGGGAGGAGGCACCAAAATCCTCTCGAATGTTCCGGCCGGGCGAGTGATGATGGGCTATCCGGCGGTCAAGATGGACACCCACACAGAGATGTACAAAGCCCAGCGCCGTTTGCCGCGCCTGATGCGCGATCTCGATGCGTTGAAAAAGGCTGTTTTCAAATAGCGGCGCAGTCAGTAAACCACAGGCAATCTTATCTCCCGCAGGAGCCGCCCTATGAGCACGCAGGACAAGGTCATCGCAATCATCGCAGAGCAGGCGGTGTTGGAACCTTCGGATGTTTCTCTCGACAGCACGCTGGAAGATCTTGGCATTGACAGCCTCGGACTGGTCGAGAGCATCTTTGCGATCGAGGAGGAGTTTGACATCTCGATCCCGTTTAACGCGAATGAACCCGAGCAGAGCGATTTCGATATTTCAAATGTCGCAGCCATTGTGACCGGGATTGACAAGCTGATCGCTGAAAAGGGCTAACCGCCCAGAGCGCCATCGGACAAGAGGATTTGCGATGAAACGGGTTGTGATTACCGGCGCCGGGACCATCAACGCGCTGGGGCATTCGGTCGCCGAAACCTTGGAGTCCATGCGTGAAGGGCGTTGCGGAATTGGCGAGTTGGACTTTCGCGATGTTGATCGTCTTGCGATTAAGATAGGCGGGCAAGTCCAGAATTTCGAAGCAGAAGGTCGCTTCAATCGCCAGCAGATGGTGCTCTACGATCGGTTCACGCAGTTCACCTTGGTGGCGGCCTCTGAGGCGATCCGTCAATCCGGTCTCGAGTTCACCGGCGACCTGGCTGCGCGGTCCGGGGTCGTGCTGGGAACGGCAGGCGGTGGTGTCTCGACCTGGGATGACAACTACCGATCGGTCTACGAGGATGGCAAGAATCGCGTGCATCCTTTTGTTGTTCCGAAACTTATGAACAACGCCGCTGCCAGCCATGTGTCGATGGAATACAACCTCAAGGGGCCGAGCTTTACGGTTTCTACCGCCTGTGCGTCCTCAAATCATGCGATGGCGCAGGCCTTTCAGATGGTGCGCAGCGGCATGAGTCCCGCCATGGTCACGGGTGGGTCTGAATCGATGCTCTGCTTCGGCGGGGTGAAGGCGTGGGAAGGACTGCGCGTGATGTCCAAGGACGCCTGCCGCCCCTTCAGTGCCAACCGCAATGGCATGGTGCAGGGCGAGGGTGCTGGGATCTTTGTGTTTGAGGAATATGAACACGCCAAGGCCCGCGGCGCGGAGATCCTGTGCGAAGTGATCGGCTACGCCATGAGCTCGGATGCGGCCGACATTGTGATGCCCAGCAAACAGGGCGCGGCGCGTGCAATCTCGGGCGCGCTCAGGGATGCTCAGATCAACGCCAGCGACGTGGGGTATATCAACGCGCATGGGACCGGCACCGCCGCCAATGACAAGACCGAATGCGCAGCTGTTGCGGATGTCTTTGGGCCGCATGCTGATAACCTCATGATTTCGTCAACAAAATCCATGCACGGTCACCTTATTGGTGGGACGGGCGCGGTGGAGCTTTTGGCCTGTATCATGGCGTTGCGCGACGGGGTGATCGCGCCGACCATCGGCTATGAAGAGGCCGACCCTGAATGCGCGCTGGACGTGGTGCCCAATGAGGCGCGAGAGGCCAAGGTAGACGTGGCCTTGTCAAATGCTTTTGCCTTTGGCGGCCTCAACGCTGTGCTAGCGCTGCGTCGGGTCTGACGGTCAGGGCTGAGACCTGTCCGAGCGCACAGTAATCTTCTGCCGGAGCTCAAACCCGCCAGACCTCATATCGACCAGACATTAAAAAGCCCCGCCTGATCGATACGTCAGGCGGGGCTTCTTATTGTTAGGCCAGAGGCTTACTGCTGGACGACGTCGACGGCATTATAGCCTGCGGTAAAGCCTTTGAGCGACATCGGCACGGAGACGGTGGTGTCCGGTGCTGGCGCCGGGCGCAGGCTGAAGATGGCCTGGCTACCTTGTTTGAACGCGTTGATATCGGCTTCTGTAAGGCCGATCTGCGCGATGCAGCCAGCGGTGTTGCAGAAGGAGAAGTTATAGCGCTTGCCCGGTGCCCCATCGACGGAAACGGTTAGGCCTGCAGGCAGCAGGGTTTCAAGCGGTGCAATCACGGTTGCGCCTGCCACGGCCTGCCCACCGGTCTGTTCAATGCGAAAGAGGGAGACTTCGGCGACCGGGCCACCTTCTTCGTCGAGGAGAACCTGCAACAACGAGCACGGATCATCGCCGGACTGGGTCCGGACACAGGCCAGATCCCAATCGCCAAATTTTTCTTTGGAATATCGCTGACCAACCTGAAGCGCAGCCTCTGCAGGGGTTCCCAGATCGAGCAGTTGATCTGCAGAAGCCGTAGGGGCGTCTGCGCTTTCCTCTGCGGTTTGATCGGCGGTGTCCTGATCTGTCGTCTCTTGCGCCACCAGCGGCGACGCCGCAAGAAGAAGTGCGAGAGAGACGGAGCTGAGGGATTTCAACATAAATGCCTCTTCTGTTTGAATCTGTCCTCGCCGTTTACCACGCTATCCCATGAGTGTCAGGCGAATATGCGGGCGGGCCCAAACATATCCCTGATTTCCGCCGATTTGCAGCTGAGTTGCGTCTTGATCGGCCGCCGTCA
Source organism: Ruegeria sp. TM1040 (assembly GCF_000014065.1). NCBI lineage: Bacteria > Pseudomonadati > Pseudomonadota > Alphaproteobacteria > Rhodobacterales > Roseobacteraceae > Ruegeria > Ruegeria sp. TM1040. The sequence continues at coordinate 1,313,499 of NC_008044.1, forward strand.
TCGCGTCTGACCTGGCAAGGGCGTGTTTTGTGGGATTGGTCGGGCGAGGGCGAACACACTGTATGCGGGTGCAACGAAAAAAGGGGGCCGAAGCCCCCTTTTTGCGTCTACATCTCCCCGTCGGACTGGCCGACTTAGTTATTATTCAGAACGTTACGAGCGAAATCGCCATCGGTCAACATGGAATAGAAAAAAAATGATCCCAGACTGCTGCGCGGCGTTTTACGGTCCAATTACTGTGAAAATATGACAAGCTGGCTGCAGTCTGGCGAAGGTTTCGCCGATGAGGCAGAGAGCGAGATAAAAAAAAGGCCGTGCGCGAGGCACGGCCAGTCTGACAGGGAGGAAATGTCCGATGACTCAACCGCATTCGAGCCAACGGGCATCTTCACGCTGGCACATAAAGGTTAACATTGTATTTTGATCCGGGCGCAATTTGGGGAGATACACGGGCATGGCAGAGGAAATATTCGTCGGTGGCGGAGGGGACGCATATGGCGATCCACAATACCTCACGTTGAAATATGCCAACCGGCACGGTCTGATTGCGGGCGCAACGGGAACCGGTAAAACCGTTACACTTCAAATCCTTGCCGAGAGTTTCTCGAATGAAGGCGTGCCGGTCATCTTGGCGGATGTCAAAGGAGACCTGTCCGGACTGGCGCGCGCAGGCAGCGAAACGGCGGAGTTGCATGCGCCTTTCGTGAAAAGAGCACAAAAAATTGGATTTACCTCTTTTTCCTATCACGACACCCCCGTCACCTTCTGGGATCTCTTTGCACAACAGGGCCATCCGATCCGGACCACGGTTGCCGAAATGGGGCCTTTGCTGCTGTCGCGTCTGCTGGAACTCAGCGAAGCACAGGAGGGTATCCTGAACATTGCCTTCCGGCTTGCGGATGAGCAGGGGCTGCCGCTGCTGGATCTCAAGGATCTACAAGCGCTGTTGGTCTGGGTCGGCGAGAACCGCGAAAGCCTGTCCCTGCGCTACGGCAATGTCTCCACCGCTTCGATCGGCGCCATCCAGCGCCGCCTGCTGGTTCTGGAGAACCAGGGCGGGGCGCTGATCTTTGGCGAGCCGGCCTTGGATCTTGAGGATCTGATGCGCTTTGATGCTGCGGGCCGGGGCATGGTGAACATTCTGGCCGCGGATAAATTGATGGCTTCTCCAAAGCTTTACGCGACGTTCTTGCTGTGGCTGTTGAGCGAGCTGTTCGAGAGCCTTCCTGAAGTCGGAGATCCGGAAAAGCCCAAGCTGGTGTTCTTTTTCGACGAGGCGCATCTCCTGTTTGAAGACGCACCCAAAGCCCTCATCGACAAGGTGGAACAGGTCGCACGGCTGATCCGCTCCAAGGGGGTTGGGATCTATTTTGTCACCCAGTCTCCGGACGACATTCCTGAGGATATTCTGGGGCAGTTGGGCAATCGCATCCAACATGCGCTGCGTGCGTTTACGGCGCGGGATCAGAAGAAGCTGAAGCTTGCCGCAGAAACCTATCGTGCAAACCCGCGTTTTTCGACCGAAGACGCCATCCGTGAGGTCGGCGTCGGCGAGGCGGTGACCTCCATGCTCGAGAAAAAGGCCGTACCTGGCGTGGTGGAGCGGACGCTTATTCGCCCGCCCTCGAGCCAGCTTGGACCGATCACCGAAGAGTTCCGCAGGAGTGTAATGCAAGCGTCTGATATGGCGGGAAAATATGACAAGTCTGTTGATCGCCATTCAGCCTATGAAATCCTGAAAGAGCGGGCGGACAAAGCCTCGAGAGAAGCGGCAGACGCCGAGGCGCAAGCCGAAACAGCGCCAGATCCGGTGGTGCGCGAGTTCAGCGCCGCGCGACGGTATAGCGGCAGTCGCGTGGGGCGATCCACCTCGCGCCGGATCGGCGGCGGTGACACTTTTGCCTCCGCCATGTCCGAGTCGGTGATCAAAGAACTGAAAGGCACCACCGGGCGGCGCATCGTTCGCGGGATTCTGGGCGGGCTCTTCAAGGGGCGCTGATGTAAAAAGAGCCGGAACCTCAGTGGGTTCCGGCTCTTTCTTTGTCTGTGATTTGGAGTGATCAGCCGATCCGGTAGTTCGGGGATTCGCGGGTGATCTGCACATCGTGCACATGGCTCTCTTTGAGGCCTGCGCCCGTGATGCGAACAAATTCACAAGAGGTGCGCATGTCATCGACAGTGGCGCAGCCGGTATAGCCCATGGCTGCACGCAGGCCGCCGACGAGCTGGTGGATCACTGCGCCAGCGGCGCCCTTATACGGAACCTGGCCTTCGATACCTTCGGGCACCAGCTTGTCGCTGGCAGCGTCTTTCTGGAAATAGCGATCCGCAGACCCGCGCGCCATCGCACCCATGGAGCCCATGCCGCGATAGGATTTGAAAGAGCGGCCTTGGTAGAGAATGACTTCGCCGGGCGACTCGTCGGTGCCCGCAATCATCGACCCCACCATGGCGCAGGAGGCGCCGGCGGCGATGGCCTTGGCAAAGTCACCAGAGAACTTGATGCCACCATCTGCAATTACAGGCGTATCGCCCGCAGCGCTTGCGCAATCCATGATGGCCGTCAGCTGAGGCACGCCGACGCCGGCCACCATGCGGGTGGTGCAGATGGAGCCCGGACCAATGCCGACCTTGACCGCATCCGCGCCCGCATCGATGAGCGCCCGTGTTGCGGCCGCGGTGGCGACGTTGCCTGCGATGACCTGAACATCGCTCGATAGCGCCTTGATGCGTGTCACGGCTTCGATCACGCCAGCGGAATGGCCGTGGGCTGTATCGACCACAACCACGTCGACGCCCGCATCAATCAACGCCTCGGAACGCTCGAACCCGCTATCCCCGACGGAGCTTGCTGCTGCAACACGAAGGCGGCCCAGGTCGTCTTTCACCGCTGTCGGGTTCAGGACGGCCTGTTCGGTGTCCTTGAGGGTCAAGAGGCCCGTCAGCTTGCCGTCCTTGTCGGTCACGAGCAGCTTCTCGATCCGCCGCGCCTTCATCAAAGAGATCGCCTCGTCGCGTTCTGCCGGTTCTTGCAGCATTGCAAGATTGTCAGAGGTCATCATCACCGAAACCGGCGTCTTGTCATCGGAGGCAAAGCGCATGTCGCGGTTGGTCACGATCCCGACGACACGGCCACTGTCATCCACAACCGGGAACCCGGTGACGCGATAGCGTTCTTGCAGTGCCTTGGCATCTGCCAGCGTCTGGTCGGCGCGCAGGGTGATGGGGTTGTAGACGATGCCGCTCTCGAAACGCTTCACGCGACGCACCTGACGGGCCTGCTCCTCGATGTCGAGGTTCTTGTGGATCACGCCCATGCCACCGGCCTGCGCCATGGTAATCGCCATGCGCGATTCCGTGACCGTGTCCATTGCCGAACTCAGCAGCGGGATATTGAGCGAGATAGCACGGGTCACCCGCGTGCGCGTGTCCGCCGTATTTGGCAGTACACTGGATGCGGCCGGAACCAGCAAAACATCGTCAAAGGTGAGAGCCTCACGAATCTGCATCTGTCTTCCCCATGCAAAACACCGTTTGGCGGTGACCCTATTGCACAGTTCCGCGAAAGGGGGAAGGGGGGCGCGACATTTTTCGCCGCATCGCGGCGGCCTTCGCCCCGCTGGCTGATGCAGATCAAAGAGGTGTTGGATTTGCCGGGTATTGGGTAGGCATATGGAAAACGCGCGGAGACACCTATGTTAGCCCCCCTCGACGGATTGATCATTCTCGACCTCACACATGTTCTTGCCGGGCCCTATGCCTCCATGACGCTTTCGGATCTCGGCGCGCGGGTCATCAAGGTGGAACGCCCTGGCGTTGGTGACGACACCCGCGCCTTTCCGCCGTTCAAAGACGGCGAGAGCGCCTATTTTGCAACCATCAATCATGGCAAGGAAAGCATCGCGCTCGACCTCAAGAATGCCAAGGACCGTATTGTTTTTGAAGAGCTACTTCAAAAATCGGATGTGGTTCTTGAGAACTATCGCCCCGGTGTGATGGAACGCCTCGGATATGGTTGGGATGACCTTCACCCCAAGTACCCCAAGCTCATCTATGGTGCGGTTTCCGGCTTTGGTCACAGTGGTCCCGACAGTCAGCGCCCCGCCTACGACATGGTGGTGCAGGCCCGCGGCGGCGTGATGTCGATCACCGGTGAACGAGACCGCGAACCTGTGCGCGTGGGCGCCTCTATCGGAGACATCGCCGCCGGTATGTTTCTGGCGCAAGGGATCCTGGCCGCCCTGTTGCAGCGCGAGAAAACCGGTGAAGGACAAAAGATCGACATTGCCATGCTTGATTGCCAACTCGCCATGCTGGAACATGCAATTGCACTGACCACCATAAGCGGCGAGGCGCCCCGGCCCTCGGGGGCAAGACATCCCTCGATTACCCCGTTTGAGACCTTTCATGCGGCAGATGGGCTGTTTGTAATCGCGGCAGGAAATGACGTTCTGTTTGCCCGGCTCTGCGAGGCATTGGAGTTGCCCATTGCGCAGGATGAGCGCTTTGCCACCAATCCCGCAAGATGCGAAAATGCGCGCCTTCTCAAGCGGTTGATCGAAGCAGTTACACTGGAGCATGGCAAACGGCACTGGATCGACCTACTGACCAAAGCTGGGGTGCCCACAGGGCCGATACAGAATGTGGCCGAGGTGCTGGAGGACCCGCAGATCCGGGCACGCAACATGGTGGTGGATGTGCTCGATCGGGACGGAAACCCGGCCTATGTGGCGGCAGGCAACCCAATCAAGATGAGCGCGCTCAAGGACCCAAGCACCCGCCCCGCCGCACCCAAGCTGGACGAGAATCGCGAAGAGATCCTGACGTGGCTGAGAGAGGCCTGAGGTCTCTCGGGTATTTTGCGCAAATGCCGCCGTTGGAACAGAAAACGGCGGTGTTCGACGTTCTCGCGCCTGAAACTGCCATATGCTTCGCATCAACTGCGCAGAATTAAAGGCTAAAGACATGTCGAACGATCCCCTCGTCGTGTTCACCCCCTCCGGCAAACGCGGACGTTTTCCAGTTGGCACTCCGGTGCTGACGGCGGCGCGCCAGCTGGGGGTCGATCTTGATTCCGTTTGTGGTGGGCGGGGCATCTGCTCCAAATGCCAGATCACGCCGTCTTATGGTGAATTCTCGAAACACGGTGTCACCGTGGCCGATGACGCCCTGTCGGAATGGAACAAGGTCGAGCAGCGCTATAAGGACAAGCGCGGTCTGATCGACGGGCGCCGTCTGGGCTGTCAGGCGAAGATCGAAAAAGACGTGGTGATCGACGTCCCGGCCGAGAGCCAGGTCCACAAGCAAGTGGTTCGCAAGCGGGCCGAGGCGCGCGACATCGTCATGAACCCCTCAATCCGCCTGTATTATGTCGAGGTAGAAGAACCGGATATGCACAAGCCCACCGGCGACTTGGAGCGTCTGTGTGAGGGGCTTGAGAAGCAGTGGAATATCAAGGGCGTAAAAGCCGATTTTGAGGTTCTTAGAGAGCTGCAGCCGACCCTGCGCAAAGGCGGCTGGACGGTGACGGTCGCGGTGCAACTGGGGACTGAGACCGCGCCTGCGCGCATCATGCAGATCTGGCCGGGCTACTATGAAGGTACGGTTTACGGGCTGGCGGTGGACCTTGGCTCTACCACCATTGCGGCGCATCTGTGCGATCTCAAAACCGGCGAGGTTCTGGCGTCCTCGGGGATCATGAACCCGCAGATCCGCTTTGGCGAAGATCTGATGAGCCGGGTGTCTTATGCTATGATGAACAAGGGCGGTGATCTGGAGATGACCCGCGCCGTGCGTGAAGGGATGAACGCGCTCTTTTCGCAGATTTCAGAAGAGGCGCAGATTGATCAGGGGCTGATCATGGACGCGGTCTTTGTCTGCAACCCCGTCATGCATCACCTGTTTCTCGGAATCGATCCCTTTGAACTTGGACAGGCACCCTTTGCGCTGGCCACATCGGACGCCTTGGCGCTGCAAGCGCGCGATCTGGATCTGAAACTTCACCGTGCGGCGCGGATCTATCTGTTGCCCTGTATCGCGGGACACGTCGGCGCGGATGCAGCGGCCGTCGCCCTCTCTGAGGCACCGGATAAATCCGATGACCTCGTGCTCGTTGTCGATGTGGGAACAAATGCCGAGATCCTATTGGGAAACAAGGATAAAGTGCTGGCGTGCTCTTCGCCAACGGGCCCTGCCTTTGAGGGGGCGCAGATTTCCTCCGGCCAGCGTGCAGCCCCCGGTGCCATCGAACGTGTCGAGATCGATCCCGTCACCAAAGAGCCTCGGTTCCGTGTCATCGGGTCCGAGATCTGGTCGGATCAGGACGGGTTTGAGCAGAGCATCGCAACCACCGGGATCACCGGCATCTGCGGCTCTGGCATCATCGAGGCCATCGCAGAGATGCGGCTGGCTGGTGTATTGGATGCCTCGGGTCTGATCGGATCCGCCGAGCAGACCGGAAGCGCGCGGTGTGTCCCCGAAGGTCGCACCAATGCCTATCTCCTGTGGGACGCAACCGCAGAGGGGGGGCCACGCATTACAGTCACCAATCCCGACATCCGGGCGATCCAGATGGCCAAGGCGGCGCTCTATTCCGGGGCGCGGCTGCTGATGGACAAGATCGGCGTGGATCAGGTGGACCGCGTGGTTCTCGCGGGGGCCTTTGGCGCGCATATCTCGGCCAAACATGCGATGGTGCTGGGCATGATCCCCGATTGCCCCCTCGACAAGGTGACAAGCGCAGGCAACGCGGCGGGAACGGGCGCGCGGATTGCGCTCCTCAACACTGACGCGCGTCAAGAGATCGAAGATACCGTGCGCAAGATCGAGAAAGTCGAAACCGCTGTCGAGCCACGTTTCCAGGAGCATTTTGTCAATGCTTCTGCAATTCCGAACTCCGCCGAGCCTTTCCCGATCCTGCAAAGCGTGGTGAGCCTGCCGGAGGTGAGCTTCAACTCCGCCGGGGCAGACGCCGCCCGCAGCGGTGGTCGGCGCAGGCGCCGCGGCGGCTGAGGAATAGGTCATCGCCATCGGTGTTGAAACCGCTTGTGGCGTGCCCGGCGCGGGCGTTAGAGAGGCATCCAAACGGAAACCGCGCCGGCAATCTGCATGGCGTCTCTGGAGCGGATGCAAATATGACACCGGGTGCGCGCGTACAGGCGGCTATTGAAATTCTCGATGAAATCCTCGCGGGTCAGGCTGTGGAAAAGACCCTGACCAACTGGGCGCGGCGCAGTCGATTTGCCGGATCAAAAGACCGCGCCGCGGTGCGCGATCACGTCTATCAGGCGCTTCGGTGCCGCCGGTCCTATGCGGTTCTGGGGGGAAGTGAGACCGGACGGGGGCTGATGCTTGGCGCTTGCAAGGATCAAGGGCTTGATCAGGCAGTGCTCTTTCACGGTGAAGGGCATGCGCCGTCCCCCCTCAGCGCCGCCGAACAGAGCATCGCGCCCGAATTTCACAGCGACGCAGAGCGTCATGATATCCCGGAGTGGCTCTGGCCCGTGTTTTCACGCAGCCTCGGCACTGAGGCGATTGCAGCGGCAACCGCGCTCAGGTCTCGAGCGGCAGTTCATCTGCGGGTGAACCTCTTGAAAGGAGATCGCGACAACGCCATCAAGCGGCTCACGCGGGAGGGCATTGCCACAGAGCCGCATCCAGCCTCGCCGACCGCCCTGACCGTGACAGAGGGGGCGCGCCGCATAAAAAACGCAGAAAGCTACCTGCAAGGCTTTGTGGAATTGCAGGACGCTGCCAGTCAGGCAGTCGTCGATAAGCTGCCAGTGCAAAATGCCCCGAGGATATTGGACTATTGTTCCGGCGGTGGAGGCAAGGCTCTGGCGATTGCAGCACAGACCCAGGCTGAGGTCTATGCGCATGATGCAGACCCACGACGCATGCGCGACATTCCCGAACGCGCCATGCGGGCGGGGGCGGATATTCGCTGCCTTACCTCCGAGGAGCTTGTAACGCAGGCGCCGTTTGACCTCGTGCTCTGTGATGCGCCCTGCAGTGGTAGCGGGTCTTGGAGGCGTGATCCCGAGGGTAAGTGGCGCCTCACGCAGGACACTCTTGATGACACCGTAGCGCTGCAGGCCCGAATTCTGGATGAAGCTGCTCAACGCGTCGCGCCGGGGGGCGTCCTGGCCTTTGCGACCTGTTCGATGCTGGATGTGGAAAACAGCCTGCAGACACAGCGCTTTCAGGAGCGGCACACCGGCTGGGCGCACTTGTCTGAAACGGCATGGCATGTGCATAGTGGAACAGACGGATTTTACGTATCGGTGTTTCGGCGGAATGGCACAGAATAAACGATTGTAAAGTTTCGCATTTCGGCGCTGTGGTTAACCTCGCTTTAACCATCCGTGTCATGATAGTGCGTCAATAAGACTGTTAACGGAGCCGTAATGATTGGTCGCTCTTCTTCGATTGCCCCCAGCCTGAAGATCCAGACGCCGGAGCAGGCGCGCTTGGCGGCGACCTTTCTGCTATCGGCGCTGTTGATCGTGTTGCCGTGGCTGTTGCCGGTGCCGGAGTGGATCGGGCGGGCGCTGGTGGCAGTCGGGCTGACGCTGGGCGGTGTCTCTGCGATGATCTTGATACAGACCCGGGTCCGCATGGGCGCGCGCACGATGGCGAGCGAGTTGCTGACGGGCTTTATCGACAAGGACGCATCCGCCAGCTTCGTCACCGACGAGGACGGGGTGATCCATGCCTGCAACACCGCTGCGCTCAAGCGATTTGAGGGCAGCGAAAGTGATACGATCTCGGGCACATTGCGCTCGGTTCTGGCCAATCCGTCCGCGGTGCTCTTCCGTTTGCAGAGCCGTGCCAAGCTCGAAGGGTCGGCCCGCGAGGACATCGTGACGCGGCGTGGAAACGTCCGCATTGCGGTGCATGAGATGGCCAATGGCAGCTTCTTGTGGCGAGTTGAGGACATGGGCGAACGCCCCTCCGGGCGCACGGCGGATGCCAGCCCGGTGCCGATGATCTCGGTTGGACGCACGGGCGCCGTCCTGTTCATGAACGAATCCGCGCGCAGCCTGATCGGAGAGCGCGTGAAATCGACAGATCGGCTCTTTACGTCACTGCCGGTGATCCCGGGGCGGATCAACACGATCATGACCAAAAGCGGCCCCGTTGAGGTGCTGGTCAGCGAACACGCGCGCGGCCAGGGGCGCAGCGAAATCTACTTCATGAAAGCCGTTGTCGAGGACAGTGGGCCTCATACCGGGTTCGAGAGCCTGCCGGTGCCGCTCCTCAAGGTTCGCGCGGGTGGCGAGGTGATGGCGGTCAACCGCATGGCCATGCGGCTTTTGGGCATCGAAGAAGCCGAAGGCGTGCAGTTGGGGCAATTGATGGAGGGCCTTGGCCGCCCCATGAACGATTGGCTGCAAGAAACGTCCAAGGGGCTTGCGCCGCATAAGTCCGAGTTCCTGCGGGTGTCACGCGACGACAAGGAAGTCTTTGTGCAGGTGACGCTCACGCGGATCATCGAGGATGGCGAGACGCTATTGCTGGCGGTTCTGAACGATGCAACCGAGCTGAAAACCCTTGAGGCGCAATTTGTTCAAAGCCAGAAGATGCAGGCGATCGGTCAGCTCGCGGGCGGCGTGGCACATGATTTCAACAATCTTTTGACTGCGATTTCAGGGCATTGCGACCTGCTTTTACTGCGTCACGATCAGGGCGATCAGGATTATGGTGATCTGATCCAGATCCATGAAAACGCCAATCGCGCTGCTGCCTTGGTGAGCCAGTTGCTTGCGTTTTCGCGCAAGCAGACCCTGCAACCCGAGGTGCTCGATGTGCGCGAGACGCTCTCGGATCTGACCCATCTGCTGAACCGTCTGGTGGGGGAGAAAGTCTCGCTCACGCTGAGCCATGACCCGGTTATGCGCTCCATTCGGGCTGACAAACGCCAGCTTGAACAAGTTCTGATGAACCTCGTGGTGAATGCGCGGGACGCGATGCCACACGGGGGCGAAATCCGCGTGGAAACTGAGGTAGTAGCGCTCGACACAGCACTTGAACGCGATCGCGCCCTTGTGCCGCCGGGCGAGTGGGTCACCATCCAGGTGAGCGACGAGGGCACAGGGATCTCGCCGGACAAGCTTCAAAAGGTGTTTGAGCCCTTCTACACCACCAAACGCACCGGCGAAGGCACGGGGCTTGGGCTTTCCACCGCCTATGGCATCATCAAACAGACTGGTGGCTTCATTTTTGTGGATTCCGTGCTCAATCAGGGCACCAAGTTCACGCTCTATTTCCCGGTTTATCGCAGCGATGCGTCACACGACGTCGAAGAAGCGGTCGCACCGGCCAAGACCAAGGCACCGGCAGCACAACACGGCGAAGGCGTGGTTCTCTTGGTGGAGGACGAAGCTCCGGTTCGGGCCTTTGCATCGCGCGCGCTGCGCATGCGCGGCTATACGGTCCTTGAGGCCGAATCCGCTGAAGAGGCGCTCGACACGCTCGAAGATCCAAACCTCAGCGTTGATGTCTTTGTGACCGATGTCATCATGCCCGGGATGGATGGGCCGACTTGGGTGCGGGAAGCCCTCAAAACCCGGCCCGGCACCAAGGTGGTCTTTGTGTCCGGGTACTCCGAAGGGGCCTTTGGCGATGCGGAGCCCGACGTGCCGAATTCGGTCTTCCTGGCCAAACCGTTCTCGCTCTCGCAGCTCACGGAAACCGTTCAGTCTCAACTTCAGTAAGCAAGCTCCGCGTTGTGCGGCGTGCCTGATTCAGGTGGTGATCGATTGATAGAGCTCAAACTCCTCAGGGTGTTTGCGCCTGAATTTCTGCTCCGTGGCGGCTGAAAGTGTTAGATCGCCCTTGGGGCTCACATTTTCCGGCTGCGTTTCATAACTGAGGCCCGTACGATCCCTCAAAAAGGCGTGAAAGGGCGCGAGGTCTTCATAGGCGAAGAGATGCGTCACACGACAGCCATTTGGCTGAGATTCCAGGAACTTGGCCTGACTTCCTACATTGGCATGAGCGGGTCGTTTGCCGCGGCAATAGTCAGTCACGAATTCATCAAAGCTGAGGTCTTTGGTTGATGCGGGCTGCCCGTCCAGATGCGGACGTTGGCGAAACCGGTACCAGCTGCCGAGCCAGCTGATCGGCTCGCGCATGATGGCGGCGACTTCGAGTTCGGCATCGCAGACCTTCTCAAACATCGGACGGATCCAGCGATTGTAGCGATAGAGCGGCGCATGTTTGAGCTCTGGCGGGTCGGAAATCACCAGATCGGCATGAGGCCTCAGCGCGCTCTGCAGGGCGGTTGTGCCGGTCTTGGGCACCGAAAGCAGCACCAGCCGCGCGCAGTAAAATACCATCATGACGTTAAAGCTCCGGCAATAGTTCAAACTGTCTTCGCTTTGTAAACCTATCCTTAACCACACTGCCAGTCCCGTAAACGAACTGGAAATCATCTTGCAATGTTCTTGTTTTGACCTCATAAGGAACAAGAGGAGAACAAAGCAGTCATTGTCGTCCGCCTCCGGGTGTGACACATAGAGAAGGACACGGGTACTATGGCGGATCTATTGACCATGAAGGACGACAAGAAGAGCGGCGACAAGCAGAAGGCCTTGGACAGCGCGCTTGCCCAGATCGAACGGCAGTTCGGCAAGGGCTCGATCATGAAACTCGGCGATGGCACAGCCTTGCAAGAGATCGAGGCAAGCTCTACCGGCTCTCTTGGGCTGGATATTGCGCTTGGCATTGGTGGTCTGCCGATGGGCCGGATCGTCGAGATCTACGGGCCGGAAAGCTCCGGGAAAACCACGCTGACGCTGCACTGTATTGCTGAGCAGCAGAAAAAGGGCGGCGTTTGCGCCTTTGTGGATGCCGAACACGCGCTGGACCCGCAATATGCCAAAAAGCTGGGCGTCGATCTGGACGAGCTGCTGATTTCGCAGCCCGACACCGGCGAACAGGCGCTTGAGATCACCGACACGCTGGTGCGCTCCGGTGCGGTCAACATGGTGATCGTCGACTCGGTGGCGGCTTTGACCCCGAAGTCAGAGCTCGAGGGCGACATGGGTGACAGCAACGTCGGCGTGCAGGCCCGCCTGATGAGTCAGGCGATGCGCAAGCTCACCGGTTCCATCAGCCGCTCCAAATGCATGGTGATCTTTATCAACCAGATTCGCATGAAGATCGGCGTGATGTTCGGCTCGCCCGAGACCACCACCGGCGGCAACGCGCTGAAGTTCTACTCCTCGGTGCGACTGGACATCCGCCGCATCGGGTCGATCAAGGACCGCGACGAGGTTGTCGGCAACGCCACCCGCGTGAAGGTCGTCAAGAACAAGGTCGCACCGCCGTTCAAACAGGTGGAATTCGACATCATGTATGGCGAAGGCATCTCCAAGATGGGCGAATTGCTCGATCTGGGTGTGGCCGCAGGCGTGGTCAACAAGTCCGGTGCCTGGTTCTCTTATGGGGACGAGCGGATCGGGCAGGGGCGCGAGAATGCCAAAGGGTATCTGCGCGAAAACTCCCGCATCGCACTGGAGATCGAAGACAAGATCCGCGCTGCGCATGGGCTTGATTTCGACATGCCCCCCGAAGCGCAAGACGACGATGTTCTGTTTGAAGGCTGACGATGCACGTCACCGCTGAGGAACTTGATGCGGCGCTGCCGCATGTGATGGCCGCCCCGAAGGATCGGGCGGCCATTTCCATGTTGTGCCTGCGTCCCGGCTATAATCAGCGCCACTTTGTGGATGAGATTACTGTCACCCCCGAGGGCGGCATTCCCGGCGAACGCTGGTCGAGCCGACCTTGGCTGCAATTGGACGACGGCAGCGCCCATCCGGGCATTCAGGTCTGCATCCTGTCAAAGCGGGTGCTGGATCTGGTCTGGCGTCACCGGGAAGAGGTGCCCCATCCGGGCGATACGTTTATCGTCGATATGGATCTGTCCGAAGAAAACCTCCCCGTGGGGCAGCTGCTGCAGGTGGGTAGCGCGCTGTTGCGGGTGTCGGATGTGTTCAACGATGGCTGCGTAAAGTGGAAAACCCGCTATGGTGTCGCGGCAAAGGATTGGGTGAACCGGCCAGAAAACCGCGCATTGCGGCTGCGCGGAATTCTCTGTTCCGTCGCGCAGGCTGGACGCTTTCAATCCGGGGATCTTATGATCAAAAAACAGTGACCAACCCCACTGTTTTCCTTGGGAATATGCGCCAGGCAACTTGGGCGGTGGACAGCCCTGCATGGGCGCGATAAACCGCTTTGGACTGTTCCAATCACATCTAGAGAGCCGCGTTGACATGCCCAGCTTGAACGACATCCGGTCGACCTTTCTGAACTACTTTGCAAAGCAGGGCCATGAGGTCGTGGATTCCAGCCCGTTGGTTCCGCGCAATGACCCGACGCTCATGTTCACCAACTCCGGCATGGTGCAATTCAAAAATTGCTTCACCGGTGTGGACCGGCGTGACTATGTCCGCGCCACCACGGCGCAAAAATGTGTGCGTGCTGGCGGCAAGCACAATGACCTCGACAATGTCGGCTATACTGCCCGCCATCACACGTTTTTCGAGATGCTCGGCAACTTCTCCTTTGGGGATTATTTCAAAAACGAGGCGATCCCCTTTGCTTGGGAGCTGATCACCGGCGAGTTTGATATTCCCAAGGATAAACTCTACACGACCGTCTATCACACAGACGACGAAGCCTTTGAAATCTGGAAGAAAGTAGGCGTCCCGGAGGAGCGGATCATTCGGATTGCGACCTCTGACAACTTCTGGCAGATGGGCGACACGGGCCCCTGTGGTCCCTGCACCGAGATTTTCTATGACCACGGCGATCACATCTGGGGTGGCCCTCCGGGCTCGCCCGAGGAAGATGGCGACCGGTTCATCGAAATCTGGAACCTTGTTTTTATGCAGAACGAGCGCTTTGCGGATGGGTCCATGGTGGACCTCGACATGCAGTCGATCGACACCGGCATGGGGCTGGAGCGGATTGCGGCTCTCTTGCAGGGCACCCATGACAACTATGAGACCGATCTTTTCAAATATCTCATCGAGGCCTCGGCCACGGTGACCAAGAGCGAGCCCTATGGTGACCAGAACGTGCATCACCGCGTCATCGCCGACCACTTGCGGTCCTGTTCCTTCCTGATTGCCGAAGGTGTGCTGCCCTCCAACGAGGGACGGGGCTATGTGCTCCGCCGCATCATGCGTCGCGCGATGCGCCATGCCTCTCTCTTGGGGGCAACCGATCCGGTGATGCACAAGCTGGTGCCCGCGCTCGTGAGCCAGATGGGAGCGGCCTATCCGGAACTGGGGCAGGGGCAGGCGCTCATTGAAGAGACCTTCGAGCAGGAAGAAACCCGTTTTCTCAAGACCTTGGATCGCGGCCTTAAGCTCCTGGACGATGCGTCCGGTGATCTAGAAAAAGGCGATGTCCTGCCGGGCGAGACGGCCTTCAAGCTCTATGATACCTTCGGTTTCCCGCTCGACCTCACTCAGGATGCGCTGCGCGCGAAGGGCATCGAGGTGGACACCGACGGCTTTGACGCCGCGATGAAAGCCCAGAAAGAGCAGTCGCGCGCCGGCGGCATTGGTCTGGGCGATGCGACCGATGTCAAAGTCTACTTTGATATCGTCGACGCCGAGGGCACGACCGAATTCCTTGGCTATGAGACGGAAAAAGCCGAGGGGCAGATCGTGGCGCTGGTCAAGGACGGCGCCAGGGTCGACAGTGCCAAAGCGGGCGAGAGCGTTCAGATCATCCTGAACCAGACACCTTTTTATGGCGAGAGCGGTGGCCAGGTTGGCGACAGCGGTATGCTCACGGTTGAGGGCGGCGCTGCGCGGATCACCGACACCAAGAAGGTCGAAGGCCTGTTCCTTCACATCGCAGAAGTCACCGAGGGCGAGATCGCTGTCGGCAGCGGTGCAGCGATGGAAGTCGACCACGTCCGCCGCAGCCAGATCCGGGCGAACCACTCTGCCACCCACCTGCTGCACGAGGCGCTGCGCAATGCGCTTGGCGATCACGTTGCCCAGAAAGGCTCGCTCAACGCCGCAGATCGTCTGCGCTTTGACTTTAGTCACAACAAGGCGGTAAGCGCAGAGGACTTGTCGAAGATCTCCGCAGAAGTGAATGATTTCATTCGCCAAAACTCGGCCGTCAGCACCCGCATCATGACGCCCGATGATGCCCGCGCCCTGGGCGCTCAGGCGCTCTTTGGTGAGAAATACGGCGAAGAGGTTCGCGTTGTCTCCATGGGGCGCGCACCGACTGGCAAGGGTGCGGATGGCGAAACCTACTCCATCGAACTCTGCGGCGGCACCCATGTGAAACAGACTGGTGACATTGGCACCTTTGTGATCTTGGGTGACAGCGCATCCTCGGCTGGCGTGCGCCGGATCGAGGCGCTCACGGGCGCGGCCGCTTTTGCGCATCTGGAACGCGAAGCCGGGCGGATGGCGGAGGTTGCCGCCTCGCTCAAGGCACAGCCTGCGGATGTGATGGAACGGCTGAAGGCGCTTATGGACGAGCGCAAGGCCCTGCAGAACGAGATTGCGACCCTCAAGCAGCAGATCGCCATGGGCGGCGGCGCCGGTGGCGGTGCTGAAGCCAAAGAGATCGGCGGCAAGACCTTTCTCGGTCAGGCGCTGCAGGGAGTCTCGGGCAAGGATCTGCGTGGGCTGATAGATGCGCATAAGCAGAAAATCGGCTCTGGCGTGATCCTGCTGATTGCCGAGGATGACGGCAAGGTCGCCGTTGCTGCCGGGGTCACCGATGATCTGACCGGCGAAATTTCTGCTGTGGATGTGCTCAAGGCGGCTGTGCCAGCTGTGGGCGGCAAAGGGGGCGGTGGTCGTCCCGACATGGCGCAGGGCGGCGGTAAGGATTTCTCCGGCGCCGACGAGGCCATCAAGGCTGCCGAAGCTCTTTTGAAAGGATAAGACATCATGCCAGCTCTTTGGATTGCTCATGTAACCGTCACCGATGCCGACGCGTATGGAAAATACGCCGAGCTTGCCGGGCCAGCGATTGCGAAACATGGCGGAGAGTTCATCGCCCGGGGAGGCCGCTTTGTGCAGCTCGAGGGCAAGGAGCGTCCGCGCAATGTGGTTGCAAAGTTCCCCAGCGTTGAGGCCGCAGTCGACTGCTACAACAGCCCTGAATACCAAGAGGCGCTGAGCCACGCACGCGATGCATCCGAACGTGAGCTGATGGTTGTCGAAACCAGCGCCTGAGGCGTAAAACCTGTGCAAAACAGAAGATTGGGCTGCGCGTTTCGCGTGGCCCTTTTTCGTGATTAACAGCACCTTGACGTCTGGGTGAGAGAATAGCCAGACGAGTTGAGGAGAACATCATGTGCCGTTGGGCCGCCTATATTGGTCCCCCCGTCCATCTGGACGAAGTCGTGTGCAAGCCCGAGCATTCGCTGGTCGCGCAATCTGTCCACGCCTTTGAGTGTAAAACACAAACCAATGCCGACGGATTTGGGATCGCCTGGTATGACAGCCGCGAGGAACCGGGGCTTTATCGCGACACCCACCCGGCCTGGTCCGATCCGAACCTGAAGTCGATCACCCATCAGGTGCGCTCCGGGTTGTTTCTGGCGCATGTGCGCGCCTCAACCGGAACCGCGACCAGTCGCAATAACTGTCATCCCTTCACCCATGGGTGCTGGTCCTTCATGCACAACGGTCAGGTGGGCGGGTTTGAAAACTTTCGCCGTCGCGCCGATATGATAATCCCGGATGAGCTTTATTCTGCGCGAAAGGGGGCGACGGATAGCGAAGCGCTGTTCCTGATCGCCATAGCGGAAGGGCTCTACGAGGACCCCAAGGGCGCCATGCAGCGCGCAGTCGGCAGGCTGGAGGCGTTGAGCAGAGAGTTTGGTCACACACCCCACATGCGGATTGGCGCGGCCTTCAGCTGCGGCGGCGCTCTCTATGCGGTGCGCTATGCCTCGGATCACCTCGCACCCACGGTCTACAGCAGCAAAAGCGCAGATGGCACCGGGCGGCTCGTGGTGTCCGAGCCCCTCCACAAAGGCGAATGCTGGGAAGCAGTTCCCGCAGGATCTTTCTGCCGTTTCACGGCTGATGACACGGAGATCGAGGACTTTGTCCCTCAATTCTGATACCAAGCGCTCAAATGAAAAGGCCCGGTCAGTTTTGACCGGGCCTTTTTGCATTTCTGAGGGGGCGATCAGCTGTTCGCCTTGGCCATCCGCTTGCGCTCATGCGGATCGAGGTAGCGCTTGCGCAGACGCACGGAGTTCGGCGTCACTTCGACCAGCTCGTCGTCGTTGATATAGGCAATCGCCTCTTCCAGCGAGAGCGTGACGGGCGTGGTCAGGCGCACGGCGTCATCAGAGCCAGAGGCCCGCACGTTGGTGAGCTTCTTTCCCTTGAGCGGGTTCACCTCGAGATCATTGTCGCGGCTGTGCTCGCCAATGATCATGCCGGTGTAGACGTCGGCTTGTGCGCCGATAAACATCTTGCCACGCTCTTCGAGGTTCCACAGCGCATAGGCCACGGATTGACCGTTCTCCATTGAGATCAGCACGCCCGCGCGACGGCCCGGGATGGCGCCCTTGTGCGGGGTCCAGCCGTGGAACACGCGGTTCAGAACACCGGTGCCGCGGGTGTCGGTGAGGAATTCACCGTGATACCCGATGAGGCCACGTGACGGGACATGGGCGATGATGCGGGTCTTGCCTGCACCGGCGGGCTTCATCTCTACGAGCTCGCCCTTGCGGTTGCCGGTGAGCTTTTCGATCACCACGCCGGAGTATTCGTCATCCACGTCAATGGTGGCTTCCTCGACCGGCTCCATGCGCTGACCGTTCTCTTCTTTGAACAGAACCTGCGGGCGCGAAATAGAGAGTTCAAAGCCCTCGCGGCGCATGTTCTCGATGAGAACGCCCATCTGCAATTCGCCACGACCTGCGACCTCAAAGGCCTCACCGCCGGGGGTGTCGGTGACCTCGATGGCGACATTGAGCTCGGCCTCTTTCAGGAGGCGATCCCGGATCACGCGCGACTGGACTTTCTTGCCATCACGACCCGCCAGAGGGCTGTCGTTGATGCCAAAGGTCACGGTGATCGTCGGCGGATCGATCGGCTGGGCGGGCAGGGCTTCGGTAACGGAGGTGTCCACAAGCGAATCCGCAACGGTGGCCTTTGCCATGCCGGCGATGGTCACGATGTCGCCAGCTTCGGCGAGATCGATCGGCTGCTGGGCCAGACCACGGAACGCGAGGATCTTGGTGGCACGGAAGTTCTCGATCAACTCGCCCTCACGAGTCAGCGCCTTTAGGCTGTCGCCCACCTTGAGCGTGCCGCTTTCCACACGTCCGGTCAGGATGCGGCCCATGAAAGGGTCGGAGCCGAGCGTGGTTGCGAGCATGCGGAAGGGTTCATCCTTCTGCGCGATCTGCTTGGGCGCGGGGACGTGCTTTACGATGAGGTCAAACAGCGCCGAGAGATCCTTGCGCGGACCATCCAGTTCCATATCGGCCCAGCCGGAGCGGCCGGACGCATACATGGAGGGGAAGTCGAGCTGATCGTCGTCCGCACCGAGGTTTGCAAACAAGTCAAAACACTCGTCGAGCGCGCGGTCGGGCTCGGCATCGGGCTTGTCGACCTTGTTCAGCACAACGATCGGGCGAAGGCCCAGCGCAAGCGCTTTCGAGGTCACGAATTTGGTCTGCGGCATCGGGCCTTCGGCGGCGTCCACAAGCAGAACAACACCGTCCACCATGGAGAGGATGCGTTCTACTTCGCCACCAAAGTCGGCGTGGCCGGGGGTGTCGACGATGTTGATCCGCGTGCCGTTCCATTCTACCGAGGTGGCTTTGGCCAGGATGGTGATGCCGCGCTCGCGTTCCAGATCGTTGGAGTCCATGGCGCGTTCAGCCACGGCCTGGTTTTCGCGAAAGGCGCCGGATTGTTTCAGAAGCTCGTCAACCAGAGTGGTTTTGCCGTGGTCAACGTGCGCGATGATCGCAATATTGCGCAGGTCCATGAGGTATGCCTTTGATTGGGGTTGCCGGGCGCATACCGCGATAAAGCCCCCATGGCTAGTGCAAAAGAGGGACAAAGCCACAACTGTCGCCGCACTGCCGCGTGATCCTGGTCTTTGCGGCGGGTATCAGTGGCCAGAGCTGCTGGAGAACAGGTGGATCACCAGAATGCCTGTGATGATCAACGCCATTCCCGCAATTGCAGGCAGATCAATGCGTTGGCCAAAGACAAGAAAGCCGATGGTGGCGATCAGGACAATCCCGAGCCCGGACCAGATCGCATACACGATCCCCACTGGCATCACCTTGAGCGTGAGGCTCATCAGAAAGAAAGACAGGCCGTAAGCAACGACAACAATCACAGACGGCAGCAGCCGGGTGAATTGCTGGCTCGCCTGAAGTGCGGTTGTCCCAATGGTTTCGGCCAAAACGGCGGCCATCAGGTAAAGATAATGCATGGCATGTCCTCATCGGTCCTGAGAGTCCCACCTCAAGCGGGCAGGGCATGCTCCCCTCAAATCCTGCCATGCGCGCCGACGCAAGAGGGGAAATGCAGGCGCGCCCATCGATTGAGCCGTGCGCGCCGGGTTCTTAGCCTTCAGAGGCGGCCTTGTGCCGTAAACCAGGGCAACAGAAGCGCACGCACATGGTCCCAGACCTTCGGTGCGCCCCGCGCAATTTTCACGCCCACGCGGGTTTCCAGCTGCGGTAGGGTGACATCATAGGCCACCCAGCTGCCACCGCCGGTGGCAATATTCAACAAGACCGGCTGCACGCGGTCGATGGATTTGGCAAAGACCGCATCCGCGCTCTGGGCGGCTTCGAATTCCTGCCAGATCATGAGGCAGTCCTTGGCCTGCGCGTCCGGCAACAGCCCAAAGATCCGCTCTGCGGCGGCTTTCTCAGTCTCTTCGATCTGGCGCAGCGCGGCGGCGTCCAGATTGGAGTGAATGGGCACATCGCCGGCGTCAATCTCGACCAGATCGTGCAGTAGCAGCATCTTGAGAACGCGCGAGACGTCGACTTCCGACAGGCTATGCGGAGCGAGGATCCAGCCATAGAGCATGATGTGCCAGCTGTGTTCTGCCGAGTTTTCATATCGGGTGCCGGAGGCAATCCGCGAGGCGCGTAGAACCGACTTCAACCGGTCAGCTTCGGACAGAAACGCGAGCCGTGCTGCAAAGTCCGGATCGCTGACGGTCTGACCGTCAATGAGGCTGCATGCTGCTGCATAAGCCTCGGGAAACCGCTCTCGAAGAGAGGTGGCGCGACCGGTGGTCAGGTTTTCGCGTACCACCCGAAGGTGATCGGCGGGAGGCGAAACAGCGCAAAGCGTCTGGAAGATCGGCTGGCAGTAGTCCAGCGATTTTGCAAAGCGCGCATCTGCTGTATGCGCCGCTTCAAATTCCTGCCAGAGCGCCTGCAGCCGGTGGCCCTGCGCTTCTGGAAGCAGTCCGAATATCCGTCGCTGCGCGCGGTCTTCGGCTTGTGCCACCGCCTCCCAGTCTGTTGGCTCATCAATCGGATGATCGCCAACGTCGATCTCCACGATGTCATGCAGCAAGAGCATCTCGATGACACGGGTTATGGACACGTCGGAGGGCGCATAGGGGGCAAACACCAGCGCATAGAGCGCCAGATGCCAGCTGTGCTCGGCCGAATTTTCTACCCGGCTGCCGTCCAGCAGAAGGTTCTGCCGTTCCACCTCGCGCAGCCTTTCGATTTCAGTGAGGAATTCGAATTGCTGCTCAAGATCTGTGGTCATTGGTGTTTTTTGGCCTCTGCCTCGAGTGCAGCCTTGGCGGCCTCCAGGCGTTTGCTGAGAAAATCACGGGCCTTGCGCTCGGCAAGACGAATGCGAACCTCTGTCAGAAAGGCTTCTTCAAGAGATTGGGAGGCCGCCCCGAGCACCTGGGCGATCTCCATGTAGATGCGATCTTCGCCGAGCGCATCTTGGACCTTGAGGGTGTCCTCCGCCAGCTTTGCAGCCAGTGTGTCCAGCGTCCCCATCAGCGGGTGTTCTCTGTCAGGCGTCGCTTCACATAATCGGTCACGCTGCCGATCATCGTGTCCATATGCGGCTCCTGGAAGAAATGATCCGCGCCTTCGACTTCTTCGTGGGTGATGGTGATGCCCTTCTGCTCGTGCAGCTTGTTCACCAGCCCCACGGTGTCCGCAGGCGGCGCCACGCGGTCGGCGGTGCCGTTGATGATCAGACCAGAAGACGGGCAGGGCGCCAGGAAGGAGAAATCATACATATTGGCAGGCGGCGCGACAGAGATAAATCCGGTGATCTCCGGACGGCGCATCAGCAGCTGCATGCCGATCCAGGCCCCAAAGGAGAATCCCGCAACCCAGCAGTGCTTGGAGTTGTTGTTCATCGACTGCAGATAATCCAGCGCGGAGGCGGCATCCGAGAGTTCGCCCACCCCTTGATCATATTCGCCTTGCGAGCGACCCACACCACGGAAATTGAACCGCAAAACGGTAAAGCCCATGTTGTAGAAGGCATAATGGAGGTTGTAGACCACCTTGTTGTTCATTGTGCCGCCGAACTGCGGATGCGGGTGCAACACGATCGCGATCGGCGCATCCTTTTCCTTTTGCGGGTGATAACGGCCTTCCAGGCGTCCTTCGGGTCCGGGGAAAATGACCTCAGGCATGGGTGGGTTAATCCTACTCTGCTTCTTGGCGAGGTGGCGGAGACAAATACTTGACGAATTTTATCCGGCACCTTAGAACTGTTCTAAAGAGGCGCAGGTGAAGGACCGGCACCCTGTCAAGCTGAGATACGCATTGGCAGGGCTATCGTCAATCATTTGCTGCTTTTTCGACAAAAGGGTTGGCAGATGAAGCTTTCGACAAAAGGACGGTACGCAATGGTGGCCTTGGCTGACATCGCGTTGCAGCCATCAGAGGGACTGGTCGTCCTGGCCGATATCTCCAAGCGTCAGCAGATCTCTTTGCCGTATCTCGAGCAGCTCTTCGTGAAACTACGTCGTGGCGGGCTTGTGGCCTCCGTGCGTGGGCCCGGGGGTGGGTATCGTCTGGCGCGGCCCGCATCCGAAATTCGGGTCGTTGAGATCCTCGCCGCCGTTGATGAGACCGTAGACGCCATGCACAAGGGGGCAGGGGCGTCGGGTGGATCAAGTGGGAGCAGGGCGCAATCACTGACCAACCGTCTGTGGGAGGGGCTGAGTGCGCATGTCTACGTCTTTCTTCATCAAACACGCCTTTCGGATGTGATCGAGAACGACCTCGCGCCCTGTCCAGCAGTGCCCAATCTCTTCTCCGTGGTCGATGAATAGACCACGCGCGAGGCCCCCCTTGACCTCTGCGTGAATGCAACTGTGACTGCCTGAAAATATGACTCCATGACTCGTGTTTATTTAGATCATAACGCCACATCGCCCCTGCGCCACGACGCGCGGGCAGCGATGATCGCGGCCATGGATGTGTGCGGCAACCCGTCGTCGGTGCACGCCGAAGGACGCGCGGCCAAGGCCGTGGTGGAGCGTGCCCGGGCCCAGATTGCAGCGGCCTTTGGCGCCGACGGGGCAGACATCGTGTTTACCTCGGGTTCGACCGAGGGAGCCGCACTTGCGTTGATGGGGCGTGATCTACACGGATCCGCGCTTGAGCATGACGCTGTAAGGGCTTGGATCAAAGAGGATCTTACAGTTGAGGCTCAGGGTCGTGTCGCGGTTTTGGACCCGCAGAGTTCCTGTCTTCAGCTTGCCAACTCGGAAACCGGCGTCATCCAGGATCTGCCCGAAGGGCTTGCGGTCACGGATGCCACGCAGGCCTTTGGAAAGCTGCCGGTCGCCTTCAATTGGATGGGCGCGACGATGGCGCTCATCTCGGCGCACAAGCTCGGTGGACCCAAGGGTGTCGGGGCGGTTGTGCTGAAGCGCGGGACGGATTTGGCCGCGCAGATCAAGGGTGGCGGCCAGGAGATGGGGCGCCGCTCCGGGACGGAAAATGTTATTGGAATCGCAGGGTTCGGCGCCGCAGCTGAAGCAGCCGCGAAGGATCTTGATAACGGTGTCTGGGACCGGGTTGCAGAAATTAGAAATATTCTAGAAAAGGCGGTTGCGGCCCAGTGCCCGGGCACTATTTTTATTGGCAACGAGGCGCGCCGCCTGCCCAATACCTCGTGTTTTGCGACCCCCGGCTGGAAGGGCGAGACGCAGGTGATGCAGATGGACCTTGCGGGGTTTGCCATCAGCGCGGGGAGCGCCTGCTCTAGCGGCAAGGTGCGCGCAAGTGCGGTTCTGACCGCGATGGGATTTGATGAGAAGACAGCTCAGGGAGCGATCCGCGTATCGCTTGGGGCTGACACGACCGAAACGGATGTGCTGCGGTTTGCAGAAACGTGGTGCGCCAAACAGAAGAAACATCGCGCCCGCTCGGCGTGAGTGCAGGAGAAGACGATGGCCGCTCTGGACCAATTCGAAGCCAAGGAAGGCGTTGATCAGGAAACCGTGGATGCGGTGCGCGAGGTCAGCACATATAAATACGGCTGGGACACCGATATCGAGATGGAATACGCCCCCAAAGGCGTGAACCAGGATATCGTGCGCCTGATTTCCGAGAAAAATGAAGAGCCTGAGTGGATGACCGAATGGCGTCTTCAGGCCTTTGAGCGCTGGGAAGGCATGAAAGAGCCGAACTGGGCGATGGTGAACTACCCTGAAATCGACTTTCAGAACCAGTATTACTACGCCCGTCCCAAGAGCATGGAAGTGAAGCCGAAGTCGCTGGATGAAGTCGATCCAAAGCTGCTTGCTACTTACGAAAAGCTCGGCATCCCCTTGAAAGAGCAGATGATTCTTGCGGGTGTTGAGGGCGCAGAGGATGCCCCCGCAGAGGGCCGCAAGGTGGCTGTGGATGCGGTGTTTGACTCCGTGTCTGTCGGCACGACCTTTCAGGACGAACTCAAGAAGGCTGGCGTGATCTTCTGTTCCATCTCCGAAGCCATCCGCGAGCATCCCGAGCTGGTCAAGAAATACCTCGGCTCGGTGGTCCCGGTGTCGGACAACTTCTACGCCACACTGAACTCGGCCGTGTTCTCTGATGGGTCCTTTGTGTATGTGCCGCCGGGCGTGCGCTGCCCGATGGAACTTAGCACCTATTTCCGCATCAATGCCGAAAACACCGGACAGTTTGAGCGGACGCTGATCATTGCCGATAAAGGCAGCTATGTCAGCTACTTGGAAGGTTGTACTGCACCACAGCGTGACACTGCGCAGCTGCATGCTGCCGTGGTTGAGATCATCATCGAAGAAGATGCCGAGGTGAAATATTCCACCGTGCAGAACTGGTTCCCCGGCGATGAGAACGGCAAGGGAGGCATCTACAACTTCGTGACCAAACGTGCCGATTGCCGCGGCGACCGCTCCAAGGTGATGTGGACGCAGGTTGAGACCGGCTCTGCAGTGACTTGGAAGTATCCCTCCTGCATTTTGCGCGGCAATGAAAGCCAGGGCGAGTTTTATTCCATCGCCATCGCCAACAACATGCAGCAGGCCGATACGGGCACCAAGATGATCCACCTTGGCAAGGACACCAAGAGCCGGATCGTGTCCAAAGGGATCTCTGCCGGCAAGGCGCAGAACACCTATCGCGGTCTGGTGTCGATGCACCCAAAGGCCAAGAATTCGCGCAATTATACCCAGTGCGACAGCTTGCTGATCGGCGACAAATGTGGCGCGCATACAGTGCCTTACATTGAGGTCAAGAACAATTCCTCGCGCTGCGAACACGAGGCGACAACCTCCAAGGTGGATGATGATCAGCTGTTCTACTGCCGCCAGCGCGGTATGGACGAAGAAGAAGCGGTTGCACTGGTCGTGAACGGTTTCTGCAAGGACGTCCTACAGGCTCTGCCGATGGAATTTGCGATGGAAGCGCAGCAGCTTGTTGCAATCTCCCTTGAGGGCTCGGTCGGCTAATGGCCGGCCCCTGGCAAACGAGCGAAGGAGCGACCTCCATGATCGTCACGACAACAAATAGCGTCGAAGGCTACCAGATCTCCGAGTACAAAGGCATCGTCGTGGGCGAGGCAATCATGGGTGCCAATGTTGTGCGCGATGTATTTGCCCAGATCACCGACATTGTTGGCGGTAGATCAGGCGCTTATGAGAGCAAGCTGCAGGACGCGCGCGAGACGGCTTTGAGCGAACTCGAAGACCGGGCGCGTGCGCTTGGCGCGAATGCGGTTGTGGGGGTCGACCTCGATTATGAAGTTGTCGGGCAATCGATGCTCATGGTCTCTGCCAGCGGCACCGCTGTCGTGATCGGCTAAAGAGGAAACGCCGTGCTGTTTGACCCTTCAAAACTCCCTGACATTGTTGCCCGGATCTCTTCCGGGCAATCCGTGGGGTTTGCGGATGTGTCGCTCTACACGAGCGAAATTCACGGGCGCCGCATGGTGTTTTCTGTCGATATGCAGCGCGACCCGATCCAGCGCTCCCATCGCGAAGGGCACTTTTACGAAGAGGAAGAACTCTCTGTAATCAAGTCTCTTTTCCCGCTTGGGGGCACCTTTGTCGACATCGGGGCCAATGTTGGAAATCACGGGCTTTATGCCGCAGCCTTCCTGTCGGCTGCGCGCGTGATCCCCTTTGAGCCGAACCCAAAAGCGCTAAAGCTCTTGCTGGCAAATATCTCTGCCAATGGGCTCGCCCCCAAATATGACCTCAGCCATCTGGGCAAAGGTCTGGGGGATGCGCCACGCGCGGGGTTTGGGATGGAGGCCAGAGACCGCAATCTCGGGGCTGCAAAGATGCTTGCCGGAGAGGGTGATATCGAGATCACCACGGGGGATCTGGCGCTTCAGGATGAGCAGGTCGATTTCATCAAGATCGACGTGGAAGGCATGGAAATCCTGGTGCTTTCCGGCCTGCAGGACACGATCAAACGATGCCGGCCAGCCTTGCTTGTCGAGGTCGACCGGGAAAACGATGCAGCGTTTCACGCCCTGATTGAACAGATGGGCTACGGGGTGTTCGACACCCTACAGCGCTATAACCGAAACAAGAATTACGTCATCAAGCCGCTTCAGTTGGATGCGGAGAGCTGACGAAACCACGATCTGCAGATCGCGCAGCCAGCGCTGACTGCAAGCAGAAAAAGGCGAAAAACATGCTAGAAATCAAAAACCTGCACGTGAAACTTGAGGATGAAGACAAGCAAATCCTCAAAGGTGTGAACCTCACCGTCGAAGCTGGCAAAGTGCATGCGATCATGGGGCCGAACGGCTCAGGCAAATCGACGCTGTCCTATGTGCTGTCCGGCAAGGACGGCTATGAAGTCACTGAGGGCTCCGCATCCCTGTTGGGTGAAGAACTCCTGGAGCTAGAGCCCGAAGAGCGCGCAGCGCTTGGCGTGTTCCTCGCGTTCCAATACCCGGTCGAGATCCCCGGCGTGGGCAACATGACCTTCCTGCGGACTGCGGTGAATGCGCAGCGCAAGGCGCGTGGCGAAGAGGAACTCTCAGCGACCGACTTCCTGAAGCACGTGCGCGCGCAGGCCAAAGAGTTGAAGATCGACGCCGACATGCTGAAGCGCCCGGTCAATGTCGGCTTCTCCGGCGGTGAGAAGAAGCGCAACGAAATCCTGCAGATGGCGATGCTTGAGCCCAAGATGTGCATCCTCGACGAGACCGACTCCGGTCTTGACGTGGACGCGATGAAACTGGTCGCGGACGGCGTCAACGCGCTGCGTGACGAAGGCCGCGGCTTCCTCGTTATCACCCACTACCAGCGTCTTCTGGATCACATCAAACCGGATGTGGTGCACATCATGGCGGATGGTCGCATCGTTAAAACCGGTGGTCCCGAGCTGGCGCTTGAGGTCGAAAACAACGGTTACGCAGACATCCTGTCCGAGGTGGCATAATGGGACTTCCCGAGCTGAAACAAACAACGACGGAGGCACGCCTGGCGGCGTTGTCCTTGCCCGAAGGTGGATGTCTTGAGGCGGCGCGTCGCGCCGCCGTGGCCCGGGTTCAGACCATGGGGCTGCCGGACCGTCGGGATGAGTATTGGAAATACACCCGCCCGGACACGCTGACCGCGGCAGACGCGCCTGCGGCTGCCGTTTTCGACAGTGGCGAGGCGCCGATGTTCGACAACTTCGACCGGCTGCGCATCGTTTTTGTAGATGGCGTGTTTGACGCAGAGGCCTCTGATGACCTCGCACTTGAGGGTGTGAGCATCGAGCGTTTGGCTGACATAGATCGCAAAGATATCCATTGGGCCAAGGACATCTACGGTGTTCTTGAAGCGCGTGGCCAATCCCCGGTGGAGCGTCCTCTGGCAGCGCTCAACACGGCTTTTGCGACGGATGGCGTGGTCATCCACGTCACCGGCAAGCCGTCCAAGCCGATCAACTTGGTCTATCAGCACGCGAGCGAAAACTCGGATGCGATCCTGCACCATGTGATCAAAGTCGACAGCGGGGCCGAAGCGACGATCCTCGAAAATGGCCCAGCCGCGTCTCGCTTTAACAAAGCGATGGAAATCGACATCGCTGACACGGGCAAGCTGCATCTGGTGCGCGCCCAGGGGCGCGATCACGAGCGCCGCGCCGCAACGCATCTCTTTGCGCGGCTTGGGACGGAGTCCGTTTTCAAGAGCTTTACGCTGACGGTGAACGGTGTGCTGACGCGCAACGAGGCCGTGGTCGAATTCCTCGGTGATGACGCTGTGGCGCATCTGGCTGGTGCCTGTGTTGGTGATGGTGATTTTCACCACGATGACACCGTGTTTGTTACGCATGACGCGGTCAATTGTGAGAGCCGCCAGGTCTTTAAGAAGGTCCTGCGCAACGGCGCCACCGGCGTTTTCCAGGGTAAGATCCTTGTGAAGGAAGGCGCGCAAAAGACTGATGGATATCAGATTTCTCAGTCTTTGCTCTTGGATGACGACAGCCAGTTCCTCGCCAAGCCAGAGCTTGAGATCTACGCAGACGACGTGGCCTGTTCGCACGGGTCCACCTCCGGTGCCATTGATGAGGATGGTTTGTTTTACCTGCGTTCTCGTGGCGTGCCTGAGGCCGAGGCCACTGACCTGATGACGCTGGCGTTCCTGGCCGAAGCGGTTGAGGAAATCGAAGACGAAGAGATCGCCGCAAGCATCAACGACCGCCTTTACGGCTGGCTCGCACGGCGGCGCTGAGGTCCGGGATGGCTGTGACCGCAGACATCACGGCGACATATCGGGGGCCGCGCAAGGTGATTGCGCGGCTTCTCGCTATGGGGCCGCGTGAAGACCGGCTTTTGGCTTTTGTAATGGGCGCTTGCGTGCTGTTGTTCATTGCACAGATGCCGAGATTGGCCCGTGAGGCTCATCTGAGTGGGCAAGAGCTGAATATGCTGCTGGGCGGAGCCTTGATGGGAATCATCTTCATCGCTCCTTTGGCGCTCTATGCGCTTGCGCTGATCTCGCACCTGGTGGTGCGACTGGTCGGAGGGCAGGGCGATGCCTACTGTGGTCGGCTTGCCCTGTTCTGGGCACTTCTGGCGTCATCGCCATTGCTGTTGCTCAATGGTCTGGTGGCAGGCTTTATTGGGCCGAGCCCTGCACTGAGTTCAGTTGGACTTTTGTGGCTTGCTGTTTTCCTTTGGTTCTGGATCTCTGGTCTGATCGAGGCCTACTGGGGTAAAAACTGATGAACTTCAAAGACCTATTGGTCGAAACTATCGTTAATCCTGCCTCGGCTGCGCGCCGGATCATGGCGCTCAATCTTACTGACGAAGTGGTCTGGACGGGGTTTGCGCTGAATGTTGTGCTCAGCGTTCTGCTCTATGCAGGGCAGGGCGTGTTGCTGGGCGATCCCTCCAATGCGCTCTTTCCGGGACTGAGCCCCGCACTCTTTGGCGCGTTCCTTGTCGTGCTGCAGCTCAGCTACACTGCCGCGTCGATGGTTGCGGCGAGGTGGATGGGCGGAGACGCAGAATTTGGCACCATTCTGGGACTGCTCGTCTGGCTGCGCATCGTGAATATCGTTGTGCAGGTTATTGCGATTGCGATGGTTTTTGTCATTGCACCCTTGGCCGTTCTGTTTAACTTCGCAGCTGCGCTCTATGGGCTCTATGTCTTGGCGCACTTCACTAAAGAAGGGTTTGGCCTCTCTTCGCTTGGCAAATCTGCAGGCGTGATCCTGTTGGCCGGGCTTGGTGCGATGATCGCTGTTTTGATCCTGATGGGCCTTTTTGCGCCCACAATTCTGGAGACGTCCAATGTATGATGTCGAAAAAATCCGCTCTGACTTTCCGATCCTGTCACGCGAAGTGAACGGAAAGCCGCTGGTCTATCTCGATAACGGGGCCTCTGCGCAGAAACCTCAGGTTGTGATCGATGCCGTGACCAAGGCATACGCGGAAGAATATTCAAATGTTCACCGTGGCTTGCATTATCTTTCTAATCTCGCGACTGAGAAATACGAAAGCGTACGCGGCATCATCGCAAAGTTTTTGAACGCGGGTCACGAAGATCACATCGTGCTGAATTCCGGAACCACAGAGGGTATCAACCTCGTGGCGTATTCCTGGGCCATGCCGCGGATGGAAGCCGGCGATGAGATCATCCTCTCCGTCATGGAGCACCATGCGAACATCGTGCCCTGGCATTTCCTGCGCGAACGCCAAGGTGTCGTCATCAAATGGATCGACACGGACGCGGACGGAAGCCTGGACCCGCAAAAGGTTCTGGACGCCATTACACCAAAAACCAAGCTGATCGCAGTCACCCAGTGTTCCAATGTCTTGGGAACCGTTGTTGATGTAAAATCCATCACAAAAGGCGCGCATGACAAAGGCGTGCCAGTGCTTGTCGACGGCTCTCAGGGCGCGGTTCACATGCCCGTGGATGTGCAGGATCTCGACTGTGATTTCTATGCCGTCACCGGGCACAAGCTTTATGGTCCGTCTGGGTCCGGCGCGATCTATATCAAGCCGGAGCGTATGGCCGAGATGCGTCCGTTTATTGGCGGCGGCGATATGATCAAAGAAGTGTCCAAGGATCAGGTGATCTACAACGATCCGCCGATGAAGTTCGAGGCTGGTACGCCAGGGATCGTGCAGACGATCGGTTTCGGCGTCGCGCTCGAATATATGATGGAGATCGGAATGGCAGAAATTGCCGCCCATGAGGCCGATCTGCGAGACTATGCATCGGAGCGTTTCAAGGGGTTGAACTGGTTGAATATTCAGGGCCATGCTCCTGGAAAAGCAGCGATATTCAGTCTGACCCTTGAGGGCGCGGCACATGCGCATGACATTTCAACCATTCTCGACAAGAAAGGTGTCGCGGTGCGTGCCGGGCATCATTGTGCGGGGCCTTTGATGGATCATCTTGGCGTCTCTGCAACTTGCCGCGCGAGCTTTGGCATGTACAACACGCGTCCAGAGGTAGATACGTTGATTGAGGCGCTAGAACTCGCACATGAGCTTTTTGGCTAGGACTGGTGGGGCTCCAATCGGAGTGTATGCTCTATAGTAGCATATTTTACATAATACTGATTATGGGATTTGTATTCGCCCTCATATCCAGCGTCGATCAGCACCCTTGAGCCCATGAAAACAGACAAAAAAAACGCGCTCCGGTTTGGAGCGCGTTTTCTTGAATTTGATGTTGGTTCAGTCTCGCACGATCAGCACCGAACATGGTGCGTAGCGCGCCACGCGTGCTGAGTTTGGACCTTGTAGTCGATCCATCAACTCAGGTTTATGCGCGCCCATCACGACGAGATCTGCTTCGGAGCGTTTGATCGCATCCAGGATCATCTCGTAGACATTTGCCCCGACTTCAACGATGTGCTGCACGTCCTTCATGTCCGGCACGACCTTTTTGACATAGGCATGCAATTGGCGGTCCGCTTCTTTGACTGCCTCTTTCATGGTGCCGTCCTTGAAAAACGATCCCACAATGCTCATGCCGTAGTCCGGGACCACGGTCACCACGCTCAGCGTGGCACCGTAGAATTCCGCAAGCTCTGCTGCGCGCTTCAGCAAGGTCTCTTCCGCGTCCATATGCGTCAGGTCGATGGCGCAAAGTACATGTTTGGTCATCAGGCTACTCCTTCTTCTTTGCGCTTCCGGCCCATTTGCAGGAAGACCACGAAACCAAGGATCAAGAACGCCGGCAGATAGAAGACTTCTTTCGGCAGACGATCAGCCTCAACCTCCATCTCGACCAGTTCCCAGTCGAAATCGATGCCAAGCTGCTCTGCCGGACCGCCAAAGTTCAGGTTGTCGACGTAGATCTTGCCATCCTCATCGCGGAACTCAATCCCAGCGCCATCATAGAGACGGGTCTGCCCATCCGCGCCCTTTTCGCCAAGCGGCAACAGGAAACGGGCATCGACCATATCGCCTTCAAGGCTTTCGCCCACCAGACGCACACGCAGCGTTCCGCCATCTTCGACCGCTTCGGCCATCTCGTAGACCGCAGAGCCCGGTCGGGTTTCAAAGGCGGGTTGCAACTGATCGAGGAAGAACCCGGGCCTGAACAAGGTAAAGGCCACCAGGAGCAACAAGACACTTTCCCAAATCTTTGATTTCACGATGAAATAGTTCATTGTCGAGGCCGCAAACAGCAGCATCGCAATCATCGCGACGATAAAGACAAAGATGGCCTGGATCGGTCCCACATCAATCAGCAGAAGATCTGTGTTGAAGATAAAGAGGAACGGCAACAGCGCGGTGCGGATCGAGTAGAAAAACGCCTGAAAGCCGGTGCGCAGCGGATCACCCTTGGAGATTGCCGCAGCTGCAAAGCTTGCAAGGCCCACGGGTGGCGTCACATCCGCCATGATCCCGAAGTAGAAGACGAACATATGGACAGCAACCAGCGGCACGATCAGGCCGTTTTGCGCGCCAAGTTCGACCACAACGCCGGCCATCAGCGAACTCACCACGATATAGTTGGCGGTTGTTGGCAGACCCATGCCCAGAACAATGGAGATGAGCGCGACAAATATCAGCATCAGCATGACGCTGCCACCCGAGAGGAATTCTACGAATTCCGCCATCACCTGCCCAATCCCCGTAAGGGTCACGGCGCCCACGATGATCCCGGCAACACCCATGGCGCAGGCCAGGCCAATCATGTTGCGCGCACCGATGATCAGGCCTTCAAAGATGTCCGCAATGCCTTGTTTGAAATCAGCAATTGCAGTGTCTTGACCTCGGAACATCGCCTTGATCGGGTTCTGCGTCGCGAGGATCACAAGCATTGCGACGGACGACCAGAAGGCCGACAGCCCCGGCGATTTCCGTTCGATCATCAGAAGATACATCAGCAGCAGGATCGGCATGATATAATGAATGCCGGTTTTAAAGATCTCGCGCGTGGGAGGCAGGTTTTGCATCGACTCGATGCTGATCTCCAGATCCTCTTGTGCGGCAGCCACCTTCAGCGCCAGAACATAGAGCACCGCCATGATCACGACGATCAGCCATGTGGTTGCGCCACCTGCAATGCTCTCCAGCGCGTTCACGAGAACACCGCAGAGCCAGAGGGTGCCGCCCCCGATCAGGATCGAGATCGAGATGGTGAAGATTGCACCGAGGAAGAACTTGACCGGATGCATCCGGCTCGAGCCCTTCATGCCCATTTTCAGCGCTTCAAGGTGCACGATGTAGATCAGCGCGATATAGGAAATCGCTGCCGGGATGATCGCAGTTTTGACCACTTCCACATAAGGAATGCCGACATACTCGGTCATCAGGAAGGCCACCGCGCCCATCACGGGCGGCGTCAGAACGCCGTTGATTGACGAAGAGACTTCGATCGCGCCTGCCTTGGTGGCGGGAAAGCCCACGCGCTTCATCAGCGGAATGGTGAAGGTCCCGGTTGTGACCACATTGGCGATGGACGAACCCGAAATAAGACCGGTGGCGGCCGAGCCGATCACAGCTGCTTTGGCGGGGCCGCCGCGCAGGTGCCCGAGGGCCGCAAAGGCCAGTTTCAGAAAGTAGTTCCCTGCCCCGGCTTGATTAAGAAGTGCGCCGAAGAGCACAAAAAGAAACACAAAACCCGAGGATACGCCCAGAGCGACACCAAAAACGCCCTCAGTGGTTAGCCACATATGGCTCATGGCTTTGTTGATCGAGGCGCCCTTCCATTGCACCACTTCCGGCAACCATGGCGAAGAGCCAAAAAAGACATAGGCGAGGAAGAACAGCGCAACACCCATCAACGGGAAACCAAGGCTGCGGCGTGCGGCCTCCAGCAGCAGCACCAGCCCCACGATGGAGACGATCACATCGGTCTGGTTGGGCGCACCAGAGCGCGCAGCGACGCCGGAGTAGGCATAAAACAGATAGGAGGCACAGAGCGCACCAACGGCACCAATGATCCAGGTTGGAATCGGAATGTGGTGTCTAGGGCTCGATTTCAGTCCGGGAAACGCGATGAAGGCCAGAAGCACCGCAAAACCAAGGTGAATGGCCCGGGTCTGGGTGTCATTCCACACGCCAACCCCGAGGATAAAGGGCAGCGGTGAGGCGATCCAAAGCTGATACAGCGACCAGACAAGTGGTAGATACCACAGCGCATTACGTCCCAACGCATCCTGCGGCAAGCGACCGCCAGTGTCGCTATCGGCTACAAAATCCTCAAGCGAACGGTCTTCTTGAGCCGTCGCGCTCTGGTTATCTGTCATCGTGTCCCCACCCGGTTTGTTATGCACTCTTGTTGAAACGAAAACGGCTCCCGCCCCTTAAAGAAAGGGGCGAAAGCCTTTGATTTCACGAAAGAAGTGATTGGATCACTTCCAGCCGCGCTCTTTGTAGTACTTCATCGCGCCGGGGTGGATTTCAGCCGACAGTGCGTCGCTCACCATCTCTTCTTCGGAGAGACGGGAGAAAGCCGGATGCAGCTTTTTGAAGTCGTCGAAGTTTTCGAAGACCGCGCTTACAACAGCGTAGACCACCTCGTCGGAGACGTCAGCGGAGGTCACGAAGGTTGCTTTGGGGCCCCAGGACGGAATGTCGTCCGGGTTACCCGGATACATGCCACCGGGGATGGTTGCGGCTGCGTACGGCGTGTTCTCTGCCAGCAGAGTGTCAATGTTTTCACCGGACAGCGGAACGATGTTCACGTCACAGGACGAGGTCGCTTCCTGGCTCGAACCATTCGGCAGACCGGAGGCCCAGATGGTTGCGTCGATCTTGCCGTCGCACAGCGCCGCGGCCTGCTCGGAGGACTTCAGCTCTGCTGCCAGCGCAAAATCATCGGTGGTCAGACCGGAGTATTTCATCAGGGTTTCGGCCAGAACGCGGGTCCCGGAGCCGGGGTTCGCGATGTTGACTTTCTTGCCCTTCAGATCGTCGACGGAGGCGATTTCCGCATCCTTGCGCGCCATCAGGTGCATCGGCTCCGGGTGGACCGAGAACAGAGCGCGCAGACCTTCGAACGGGCCGTCTGCTTCAAATGCGCCGGTGCCGTCGAGACCAGCCTTCTGAACGTCGGACTGGACAACGCCGAACTCCAGCTCGCCTTCACGGATGGTGCGGGTGTTGTAAACGGAACCACCGGTGGATTCCACGGAGCAGCGAATGCCGTGCTCTTTGCGGTCTTTGTTCACCAGACGGCAGATCGCGCCACCCGTAGGGTAGTAAACGCCGGTCACGCCACCGGTGCCGATGGTGATGAACTGCTGTTCAGCCGCGGACGCCGCCCCGGCAAAGCCGAGCGCAACAGTTGCAGCAGATGCAAGAAGTGTGTGCTTGAGGACCATAAGTACTCTCCCTGATTTAAAACCTAAAATCGGTCGCGGTGCCGATAGTATGCGCGCGATGCTTCCACAAGTTATTTTTGCAGTCACGACATAACTAATGTTTTTTCTTCGCCACCCAGTAGGCGTTGTTGTCCTTGCGCAGGGTCTCATAAGACGTGATTCTGTCCTTCACGTCCTGACCGCCCAAAGCCACCAGCAATGACACAAGATTTTCGGCCACCGCCATAACCCCCGTGTAACACCCAAAGTGATGTGTGCTCAATGTAGACGCAACAAGAGTTTCTTCAGGGGTGAATTTTGAAGAAATCACCTCACTATCGGAGATCATGACCAGTTTGACCCCCTTTTTACGTGCAAATTCACAGGCTTCGATGGTCTCGCGCGAATAAGGCGTGAGCGTGATCGCGATCATCACGTCGCCTTCGTCGGCATAGTTCAACTCATCAATGGCGCTGTTGATATGGCGAGGAATCAGTTGCAGCGACGGCAGCGCCATGCGGCCGACGTAATGAAAATAGTAGGCAATCGAATAGCTTGCGCGCACAGCGGTCAGATAGACATTCTTGGCACCAAGGAGCATCTCGGCCACCCGCTGCAATTGCCTTAGATTCTGCCCCTCCAAGCTGCGTTGGACAATCGCCATCGAATTCAGCGCCGCTTCGGCCTGTTTCTGGCCAAGTTCTCCACTTTCGCGCCATCGGTTGATCCATTCAGGCGCATCGACAAACTGTGTTGGGGCCACCAGCGCGACACGAAACGGATCCCGCATGTCCTCGTAGCTGTCAAAGCCGAGCCGTTCGGAGATCCGCACCAGGGTATAGGTCGAAACCTCGGCCTTGCGTGCCGTGTCGCGGATCGAGTCGAGCCCAAAGTCGGCCGGGTGATCCACGATGTATTTTGCGGCCACCTGGAGGCGCGGTGACAGGTCCGAAAGCTCCTCTTTGAGGCGTGTTATCGTTTTATTTCTGAGGGTTGGGTCCATACTCTCACCCGTTTTCTCTCCTGTTGCGATTATAACGAACGTTATTTTTTGCTCACATTGACGGGTTTCGTGATTTCATCAAGGCTTTTTTGCACGCCCGGTTCGCCGGGACACTGATCCTGATTCCGCCCAAAATGGAATGACACCATGCCCAAAGACCTTCCCGCACACGCCTCCGTAGTCGTCATCGGCGGCGGCATCATGGGGTGTTCGACACTCTATCACCTCGCAAAGATGGGAGCGCACGACGCGATCCTGCTCGAACGCAACCAGCTGACCTCTGGCACCACCTGGCACTCTGCGGCTCAGGTGCGGGCGCTGCGCCATTCGCGCAACCTCACCCGAATGATCCAATACTCGGTGGAGCTCTACAGCCAGCTCGAGCGTGAAACCGGGCAGAGTGTTGGCTGGATTCAAAAAGGCTCCCTGTCGCTGGCCACCAATCCTGACCGGCTGGTTCATATCCAGCGGCAGGAGGCGCTTGCACATGCCTATGGTATTGAAGCGACATCGATTTCACCGCAGGAGGCCAAAGAACGCTGGCCGCTGATGAACGCGGATGATGTGCTTGGCGCAGTGTGGTCGCCCGATGATGGCCGGGTCTCGCCTTCGGACGTCTGTGCCGCATTGGTCAAGGGCGCAAAATCCCTGGGTGCGCGTCTCTTTGAACAAACTGGTGTGACGGGAATTCTGACGGAGAATGGCCGCGTCAAAGGAGTCGAAACGAGCCGCGGTGTCGTCATGTGCGATGCGATTGCCCTATGTGCGGGGCTGTGGTCGCGTGAGATCGGTGCCATGGCCGGGGCCGAGGTCCCTGCCCTTGCCTGCGAGCATTTCTACCTGCTGACCAAGCCGATTGACGGAATCCAGGGCAACACGCCGACCCTCTCGGATCACGACAACCATCTGTATATTCGAGACGATTCCGGCGGGCTGCTGGTGGGTTGTTTTGAACCCATGGGCAAAGCAATCGCGCCCGGGCGTCTTGATGAAAGCTTTGAATTTGGCCTGCTCCCCGAGGATTGGGACCATTTTGAGCCGATGATGCTGAACGCGCTGCACCGTTTGCCCGCATTGGAAACGGCAGAGGTCAAAATGCTGCTTAACGGCCCCGAGAGTTTCACGCCCGATGGCACGTTTATGCTCGGTGAAACCGCCGAGACGCGTGGGTTGTTCTTGGGGTGTGGGATGAATTCGGTGGGGATCGCGTCGGGAGGTGGCGCGGGCATGAACCTTGCGCATGCAATCCTGCATGGCGCGCCAGCCTATGATCTCTCTGAAGCGGACGCAAAGCGCTTTGCGCCGGTCTTCAATTCATTGGATCACCTGATGGCGCGCGCGCCCGAGATCCTCGGCACCCATTACGAAATTGCATACCCGGACCGACAATTGTCTACTGCGCGCAATCTGCGCCCCCTGCCCGTTCACGCGGCGCATGTCTCGTCCGCTGCGCATTTTGGTCAGGTCTACGGGTGGGAACGCCCGCTTTATTTCGGAAGGACCGCGGAACCAAGGCTGAGGTTCGAACGGCCGGACTGGTTCTCCAATGTCGCCAATGAGGTCAAGGCCGCACACACCCGTGCTGCCGTGTTTGATGCCTCTTCCTTTGGCAAAATTGACGTGACAGGACCGGATTCTGAGGCGTTTCTTTTGCATGTTTGTTCGGGTCACATGGCGCGCGCGCCCGGATCCGTCATCTATACCGCCATGCTGAACGAACATGGGCGGTTTGAATCTGACATCACGGTGCACCGACTTGCGACAGATCATTACCGTTTGTTTGTCGGCACAGCGGCCATCAAGCGAGACATGGCCTGGCTTCTGCGGCACAGCCGCGAGTTCGACGTAAAGATATGTGATACAACAGAAGATTTCGCCACCTTTGGTTTGATGGGGCCAGAGGCTATGCGCATTGCGCGCGATCTTGGCGCCGCAGAGCTGGCCTCACTTGGCTATTTCAAACATGGCGAAGCGATGATCGCGGGGCATCCTGTGCGCGCGGCCCGGCTCTCTTATGTTGGCGAGGCTGGTTGGGAAATCACCTGCAAGACTACATCCGCGCAAGAGGTCTACACCGCGCTCCTTGATGCAGGTGCGACCCCGGCCGGGCTCTATGCGCAGACCTCCATGCGCATCGAGAAAGGGTTCTGCGCGATGGGGCATGAATTGGACAGCGATGTAAGCCCGCTTGAGGTCGGCCTTGGTTTCGCCCTACGCAAGAGTGGTGGCTTTATCGGTGCTCAAGCGCTTGAAGAGATGAAGAAAAAAAGCCTCAACCATCAAATCGTTTCGCTCCTGTTCGAGGAGGTGGATGTGGTGCCGCTGGGGCATGAGCCGGTCAGTGCGCGCGGTGACATCATCGGGCATACGACCTCCTGTGCCTTTGGCTACCGCATCGGGCGCCCGGTCGCTTTGGCTTTTTGCAAAGCGGGATTGGAAACCGGCCATGAGGTAGAGGTCAATATTGCAGGGCGTCGGGCGACAGCGCGGGTTCAGATTGGGCCGGTGTTCGATCCTGAAGGCCTCCGGATGCGCGACATTGGCTAAAACAGGGCGCGACACAGCGGTTCTAGGGGTAATTTTGCAAAAACGCACCCCAAACCCCACCAGATTGGGGGTGCTTGGATGAGATACCGCAAAGCGCATTAACCTCTGGAAGGGCACGCCTTAGCACTGTTCGTTCAGAGGTTTTGCGCGGATACCCCTGCCTTTCTGATGGGCGCACATGTGAAGGAGGTCTGCAAAAATGTCCCTGCACTACGCCAAGATGATGCATTGGGATGATTCATGTGCAAAGCAACTTGGGATCGATTCATACCTCTTAATCGCAGAGCCGCTGGCCTAAGCGGTTTTGCTTCCTGTGTTAATCCGCGCCTTAAGGTTTGTCGCGAGCTGCTCACCGATCCCGTGAGTGTTGGCGCCCCTTGCGTCGCGGAATCCCCGCAAAATAGCCGCCCTTGCATTCCTGCAAGGGCGGCTTTGCGTTTTTGAGCCTCGTTAAGGCTTAGAAGAACGCCTGCAGGCCGGTCTGCGCGCGCCCAAGGATCAGGGCATGGACGTCATGCGTGCCTTCGTAGGTGTTCACGGTCTCAAGGTTCATCATGTGACGAATGACCTGGAACTCAAGGCTGATGCCGTTGCCGCCGTGCATGTCACGCGCATGCCGTGCAATTTCGAGAGCCTTGCCGCAGTTGTTGCGCTTTACGATGGAGATCATCTCCGGCGCGGCATTGGCCTCATCCATGAGACGCCCAACACGCAAGGAGGCTTGCAGGCCCAACGCGATCTCGGTTTGCATATTGGCCAGTTTCAACTGGAAGAGCTGCGTGTTCGCCAGAGGGCGCCCAAACTGATGGCGGTCGAGGCCATACTGGCGCGCCGCATGCCAGCAGGCTTCCGCCGCCCCCATGACACCCCAGCTGATCCCGTAACGCGCGCGGTTCAAACAGCCAAAGGGTCCCTTCAGTCCTTCGACATGTGGCAGCAGCGCCTCTTCGCCAACCTCGACCCCATCCAGGACGATCTCACCCGTGATCGAAGCGCGCAGTGACATCTTCTGTTGAATTTTCGGAGCCGACAGGCCCTTGGTGCCCTTATCGAGCACAAATCCGCGGATCTTGCCGCCGTGGGCTTCGGATTTTGCCCAAACCACAAAGACATCGGCGATGGGCGCGTTCGAAATCCACATTTTGGAGCCCGTGAGGCGATAGCCATCTGCGGTCTTTTCGGCGCGTGTTTTCATGCCGGCCGGATCTGAGCCCGCATCGGGTTCGGTCAAACCAAAACAACCGATCCACTCACCGGAGGCGAGTTTCGGCAGATATTTCTGGCGCTGCTCCTCGCTGCCATAAGCGTAGATCGGGTACATCACCAGCGAGCTTTGCACCGACATCATGGAGCGATAGCCGCTGTCGACACGTTCCACTTCGCGTGCCACCAGGCCGTAGGAGACATAACCGCCACCGAGGCCGCCGTATTCCTCTGGGATCGTGGTGCCCAGAAGCCCCATTTCGCCCATTTCGCGGAAAATCTCGGGATCGGTCTGTTCGGTCTCATAGGCCTCAGTCACACGGCTTTGCAGTTTTTCCTGTGCGTAAGCGCGTGCAGAGGCTTCAATCATGCGTTCGTCTTCGGTCAGCTGATCGCTCAGGCGCAGCGGGTCGTCCCAAGCAAAGCGGCCAAGGTCAGGTGCATCTTTTGCGCGAAGTGTGGGTTTGTCATCCAGCATGTGGGCCTCCAATCAAAGTGTTGACGAGAGCTTAAGCGCGGCTGGCCGCAAAAAACAGCGAGACTTTGGAAAGAATGTATGACAAAAAATCATACATGTCGGTACCTCGCAGATTTCTTCCTTCGATTGCGTCCCTCCGCGCGCTGGAGGCGGTTGACCGCCTCGGGAGCGCTTCTGCGGCTGCGGTAGAGCTCTCCTTGACGCAAGGGGCTGTGAGTCGCCAGTTGCAGGCGCTGGAGCGGCAGCTTGGCATTGAGCTTGTCCTGCGCGATGGAAAGGCGCTCTCTTTGACGCCAGATGCGACGGACTATGCCCAGGAGGTACGCCATGCGCTCGACCGGATTGCGCAGGCAACCCTGCAGGTGCAATCCGTTCCATTGGCCGGAAGCCTGAACCTCGCCATTTTGCCCGCCTTTGGCATGCGCTGGCTGATGCCTCGTTTGCCGGCGTTCTCACGGCGACATCCGGATGTGACAATCAATATGTCCACCCGGTTGTCGCCTTTTAACTTTGCAACGCAAAGCTTTGATGCCGCACTTCATTTTGGACATGCAGACTGGCCGGGGACGGATTCTCTGCTGCTCAAGCACGAGCAGCTTTTGCCGGTCTGTGCGCCGGAGCTTGTCAAACGCGCCAAGGTTGATGCACCGGGCGATATCCTCGCCCTACCGCTTTTGCATATTCAAACCCGGCCGACCGCTTGGGCGGATTGGTTTCAACGGCAGCAAGTTCCGACTTCGGGCACGCTCGGTGGTAGCATGTATGACCAGTTCTCGACCATCAATCAGGCTGCGCTGCATGGTTTGGGGGTGGCCTTGATGCCGGATTATCTCGTGGAACAGGACCTCGCGACAGGGCGGCTGGTGTCATTGCATCCCGTGCCCGAAGACATTGGCGGCGCGTATTATCTGGTCTGGCCGACCAGCAAGTCTCGCCACAGCGGCCTTCAGAAATTTCGTGACTGGCTAGCCGAACAGGCACAGCCCGAAGATCCCTTGCCGCGCTAAGCCCACTGTTTGATGGAAAAACGGCTCCGGAAAACCGGAGCCGCAATAAATCGTTACAGTACAAATCTAATGTGGTCGGCTACCCGAGCGCATAGCCCGCACCGCGCACCGTACGGACGGGATCATCGCCCCCATGCTGGGTCAGTGCCTTGCGCAGACGGCCGATGTGAACATCGACGGTGCGGGTGTCGACATAGATATCCCGCCCCCAGACGCGATCCAGCAGCTGTTCACGGCTCCAGACACGGCCCGGCTTCTCCATAAAGGTCGAGAGCAGGCGAAACTCGGTCGGGCCAAGCTTGAGCGGATGTTCCGAGCGGCTCACCTTGTGCGTTTCCGCGTCAAGGATAATGTCGTCAAACTCGAGCCGCATGCCAACGGTGGCTGGCCGGACGCGGCGCAGTTGCGTGCGCACCCGGGCCATCAGCTCGATCACGGAGTAAGGTTTCACCACATAGTCGTCCGCGCCGGTCTCCAGACCGCGCACCTTGTCGACCTCTTCCGAGCGCGCGGAGAGCATGATGATCGGAATGCTCCGGGTGTCCGTGCGCGTCTTCAGGCGGCGGCAGATCTCGATTCCGGTCAGATTGGGCATCATCCAGTCGAGTACGATGATGTCAGGCATGTCCTCTTCGACGAGCAGCAGCGCCTCTTCACCGTTCTCCGCCTTGATCACCCGAAAGCCGTCCGCCTCCAGATTGTAAGCAAGCACTTCGCGCTGCGCCAGTTCGTCCTCGACGACCAGAACAGTAGGCTGATCGACTGCCATGGCTTAGATCTCCTGCATGGTCACCGACGTATTGTCGGCTTTTGTGCGTTCTTCCTCGGGCTTGTTGCCGGTCACGAGATAGACCACCTGCTCTGCGATCGCGGTGACATGATCGCCCATGCGTTCGATGTTTTTTGCAATAAAGTGCAGGTGCATACAGGACGAAATGTTGCGCGGGTCTTCCATCATATGCGTGAGGAACTCCCGAAACAGAGCGTTGTACATCTGGTCCACGTCGCGGTCGCGCTGGATCACGTCGCGCGCCAGCTCATCATCTCGCTGAATATAGCTGTCGAGCGCGTCCCGGAGCATCAACTCCACCTCACGCGCCATGCGCCGCAAGGCTGCTGCACTGTCGGCCACTGATGGGCTCTGGGCCAGAACGCTGGTTCGTTTCGCCATGTTCTTGGCATAGTCGCCAACCCGCTCCAGGTGGCCCGAGATCTTGATGACGCTGAGCACGACGCGCAGATCAACGGCGGCCGGTGCGCGGATGGCGATCACGCGGGCGGCATCCTCATTGATCAGCTCTTCGAGTCCGTCGATGGCTTTGTCGTCCTGCACCACTTTTGCGGCCAGCTCTTCGTCGCGTGTTTCAAGCGCGCGCGCGCCTTCCATGATGGCGGCCTCGACAAGCCCGCCCATCTTCATGATCCGGGCCTGAATGGCCTCCAGGTCGCGGTCGAATGCAGATGCAATATGTTGTTCAACCATTTGATATGTCTCCAACTTAGCCGATGCGGCCAGTGATGTAGCTTTCGGTGCGCGGATCTTCGGGATTGGTAAAGATCTGACCGGTTGGGCCGAACTCCACGAGGTTTCCGAGGTGGAAAAACGCGGTCTTTTGGCTCACGCGTGCAGCCTGCTGCATGGAGTGTGTCACGATCACAACCGAATAGTTTTCGCGCAGCTCGTCGATCAGTTCTTCTACCTGTGCAGTTGCGATCGGATCCAGTGCGGAGCACGGTTCGTCCATCAGCAGAACCTCGGGCTCTGTGGCGACCGCACGGGCAATACAGAGGCGCTGCTGCTGGCCACCGGAGAGCCCGGTGCCCGGCGCGTGAAGCCGGTCTTTGACCTCGTCCCAGATCGCTCCGCGACGCAGAGATTTCTCAACAATTTCATCGAGTTCCGCTTTGTTCTTGGCCAGGCCATGAATGCGGGGACCATATGCGACATTGTCATAGATCGACTTGGGGAACGGGTTGGGTTTCTGAAACACCATCCCAACCTGCGCGCGCAGCTGGACCGGGTCGACGCGTTTGTCGTAGATATCCTCGCCCTCAAGCAGGATGTCCCCGGTGACGCGGCAGATGTCGATCGTGTCGTTCATCCGGTTGAGGCAGCGCAGAAAGGTCGATTTTCCGCAGCCCGACGGACCGATGAAGGCGGTCACGGTCTTGTCCTCGATCTCGACGTTCACGTCCTTGATGGCGTGGCTGTCGCCGTAATAGACGTTGACGCCCTTGGCTGCGATCTTGGTGCGTTGTGTTTCCACGGTGCTGTCCATTGCTGTCATATCGTTCATTGTAGGGCCCCTTTACCAGCGGCGTTCAAATCGGCGGCGCAAGATAACGGCCAATGTGTTCATGGTGATCAAGAAGACCAGCAGGATGATGATACCGCCCCAGGCGCGTTCGTAAAACGCTGGATCGGCGCGTTTGGCCCACTCATAGATCTGTGCGGGCATGGCGGAGTTCGGCGACAAGAGACCGGAGGCAATGCTGTCGGGGGCGTTGGAGGCGATAAAGCCCACCATGCCGATCAGCAGAAGCGGCGCGGTTTCACCCAGTGCTTGTGCCAGACCGATGATGGTCCCGGTGAGGATCCCCGGTGCGGCGAGCGGCAGAACATGGTGAAACACGGCCTGCATCTTGGAGGCGCCCACGCCCAATGCGGCATCGCGGATCGAAGGCGGTACGGCCTTAAGCGACGCGCGGGTCGAGATGATGATGGTCGGCAGTGTCATCAGCGTGAGCACCAGACCGCCCACAAGCGGCGCCGAGGTCGGCAGGTGCATGTAGTTGATAAAGACCGCAAGCCCCAGAATACCAAAGACAATCGAGGGTACCGCCGCGAGGTTGGAGATGTTCACCTCGATGATGTCGGTAATCCAGTTCTGCGGCGCAAACTCCTCAAGATAGATCGAAGCCGCAACTCCGATCGGCAGTGCAAGCGCCAGCACCACGAACATCATGAAGAGCGACCCCAACATGGAGACCCCCATGCCTGCGGCTTCGGGGCGTGCGTCCGATGCATCCGAGCCGAGAATGAAGTCGAGGTTGAAGGTTTTTTCGATCACATTGGCCGCCACCAGCGCGTCAACGAGATCGAGCTGTTCAACCGAGATATTCTTGTCATTCTCGATGCTGTCTCGGCTCACGCGCCCCTTCAGATACCCGTCGACACGGCTCTGTGCGAGGAAGCGGAACTCCACAGTGGTGCCGATCTGATCCGGATTGGCGATCACGAATTCGCGCAGGGTTGCGGCGGCGTTCTTGGACAGAAGCCCCGCCATGTCCTTGGCCTTGAGCGAGGTTTCAACGCCAAGATCGGTCACTTTCGCCTCGACGGCGTTGCGAATGATCGGCGCATATCCAAACGTCGTGACCTTCTTGATGTCTTCAATATCGCGGTTGCCGTTCTTGTCGAGCTTGC
This sequence comes from Ruegeria sp. TM1040, assembly GCF_000014065.1. Lineage (NCBI taxonomy): Bacteria > Pseudomonadati > Pseudomonadota > Alphaproteobacteria > Rhodobacterales > Roseobacteraceae > Ruegeria > Ruegeria sp. TM1040. Next base: position 1,357,902 of record NC_008044.1, read on the forward strand.
TTTCCAGGAGCTCGACCGGGAGCGTGATGAATGTCTGCTGAAACGCGCCTGTTCCCTTGCTGACGATGGTTGTCACCAGAACAACAAGCATCAACAGGCCGACCGCGATAGCGGCAATGCCATAGGCCTTGAACCGGGTCTCGGCGGCGTTGCGGCGTTTGGTGCGATCCGACAGTTCCAGCAGTGAGGTGCCAGGTTTGCGCGACATGGGTGCGTCTCCGGAGGAGGGATTTTGGCTAAGATCGGTCATCAGTCATACTGCTCCCGGTATCTGCGCACGATGTAGAGTGCGAGGACATTGAGCCCGAGGGTCAGCACGAAGAGTGTCAGGCCAAGGGCAAAAGCGACCAGGGTTTCGGGGCTGGCGAAATCGGTATCGCCAGTCAGCTGGCTCACGATCCGGGTGGTGATTGTTGTCATGGAATCAAGCGGGTTGAGCGAGAACTTCGCAATCGCGCCTGCGCCCATCACCACGATCATGGTCTCGCCGATCGCGCGGGAGGCTGCCAGCAGGATCGCGCCGACGATGCCGGGCAAGGCTGCGGGCATGACCACCTGACGCACGGTCTCGGACTTTGTGGCGCCAAGACCAAGCGAGCCATCGCGCATCGCCTGTGGCACCGCGTTGATGATGTCATCAGAGAGCGAGGAGACAAAAGGAATGAGCATGATCCCCATCACGACGCCTGCGGTCAGAACCGAGGTCGCGCCGCTCATCCACTCCACTCCCAGGACGCCGTTTTCGCCCTGGCCAAAGAAACGCACAAGCGCCGGTCCCACGGTCAAAAGCGCAAAGAGGCCATAAACGATGGTCGGGATCCCGGCGAGGATCTCAAGCAGAGGCTTGGCAAAGGAACGGGTGGTCTTGCTGGCATATTCGCTGAGGTAGATCGCGGCAAACAAACCGATCGGCACTGCAACCATGAGCGCAATAAAGGAGATATAGAGTGTGCCCCACAGAAGCGGCAGGATCGACAGATCGGAATCACCGCGAAAGTTCGGAGCCCAGGTGTCGCCAAAGAAGAAATCGGTCCAGGAATGCAGCGCAAAGAAGTTGCGTGTCTCAAACAGCATCGAAAGGACAATACCGATGGTGGTGAGGATCGCGAGCGATGCCGCAAGGATCAGCAATGCCATGATGCCCTGCTCGACCACGTTGCGGGCGCGAAAATCCTTGTGCGTGCGCCCGTAGGACCAGCCAAAGCCGCCCAGAGCCACCAGAACAACGCTGACCCACATGGACAAATGGCCGGTGCTGGAAAGCGCGCGATAGGTTTGCGCGGCGCTCAGCACCTCGGGACGCACGTCCGATCCCAAGGCGACGCCAACATCGCCCAGAACGGCGCGTACGTCGGTGGTGCCGCTGCTGAGGTCATCTGACTGTGCCTGCGTCATGGCCCCCTGGGCCACGGCAATGTCGAGCCCCTCGGCCACGCGGCGCACGTCGCTCATGACGAGGCTCAGGGTCGAGCCTTCGGAGATCGCCGCGTCGGGGATCATGCCGGAAACCCGTTTGTCGATGATCATGGGCTGCGCCAAGAGCCAGACGGCAAGAAGGACAAGCGCCGGCACCAAAGCCGACAGTGCCACGTTATGCCCATAATAAGAGGGCAGCGAGTGTAGATCCTTGGGGTTTCCATCCGCGGAAACCAAGGCCCGATTGCGGCCGAGGAAGAACCCGGCGACCGAGAGGGCGATCAAGCCGAGGATAAGCCATAGGGTAGGCATCAAGAGCTCCGTTTGGCGGTGCAAGAAGGGAGGAAAACAGCGATACTTTTGAAACGAAAGGCCGGGACGTCATATCCGCCCCGGCCTGAACTTTACATGCGCGGGGCTATTAGGAGTTGCCGCCCATGGTTGCTTCTGCTGCAACAGCTTCCTGAGTCTTTGCAAGCTCGGGGTCTGCTACGAGGCCGTATTCGGCCAGCGGGCCGTCGGGGCCAGCAACTTCATCTGCAACGAAGAACTCAGCGAATTCCTTGAGGCCGGGGATTACGCCGATGTGCGCTTTCTTCACGTAGAAGTACAGCGGGCGGGACACCGGATATTCGCCGGTTGCGATGGATTCGGTGGAGGGAACAACGCCGGACATGGTTGCAACCTGCAGCTTGTCGGTGTTGTTCTCGTAGAAGGCCAGACCGAACACGCCGATACCGTCCTTGTTGGAGTCGATACGTGCGAGGGTCTCGGTGTAGTCGCCGTCGATGTCCACGGACACGCCGTCGGTGCGCAGAGCGATACAGGCTTTTTCGGCTGCTTTCTTGTCGCCACCGTTGGCTTCTTTCAGCAGATCGAACGCGCCGGTTTCTTCACAGCCAGCGAGGATCACTTTGTCTTCAAAGACTTCGCGGGTGCCGTGCTTGGTGCCGGGGATGAAGGCCTGGATGGGCTGTGCCGGGAAGGCGGCGTTTACATCGGCCCAGGTCTTGTTCGGGTTGTCGACCAGCGCGCCGTCAACAACAACTTTGTCGGAGAGCGCGAGGAACCAATCGGTCGGGGTGAATTCAAAACCGTTGCCGTCGATGTCGGAGGCAAACACGATGCCATCATAACCGATGCGGACTTCGATGATGTCGGTCACGCCGGCTTCGGCACAGGCCTTGATCTCTTTTTCTTTGATCGCGCGGGAGGCGTTTGCAATGTCGATGGTGTTTTCGCCAACGCCTTCGCAGAAACGCTTGAGGCCGGCGGAGGATCCACCGGATTCGACAACCGGTGTCGGGAAGTCGAAGTTTTCGCCAAAGGCTTCGGCAACGATCGAAGCATAGGGCAGAACGGTGGAAGAACCTGCGACCTGCACCTGCTCACGCGCAGAAGCTGCGGTGGCCGATACGGCTGCGATGGCGAGAGTGGATGCGGTCAGTTTCACAAAGGACATTGAAGTCTCCATGAGTTTAAGAAGTTTACGATCACCCCCAAGATGATCTTGCGCCCCTCCTAGAAGGCTCAGGTGTGGCTTTTGTGACAGCTATGTAACAGCTGTATGACAACAGCGGGCCTGAGGTGAAAAAAATCCGAAACACTTGGAAAAGAGACCTGTGAACTTGGTGCAACGGCCGGTTTGCCGGGGATGGCGTGGCAGAAAGTATGAATCCTGTGTCACAAAACGCGCCAGTACCAATGGTTCGCGCGCAGGATTGCACGTGAAAGCCGTCTCAACGAAGAGAAGGACGCGGGACCTATTGGGGCAAGATCACGGTGAAGGTCGCGCCTTTGCCAAGGTCGCTCTCGACGCGCAGGCGTCCGCGGTGGCGGTTGATGATGTGTTTTACAATCGCGAGTCCAAGGCCCGTGCCCCCCAACTCGCGGGAGCGGTGATTGTCGGCGCGATAGAATCGTTCGGTCAGGCGCGGCAGGTGAACCGGATCAATGCCAGGGCCATCATCGATCACCTGCACCCGCACCGCCGGACATCTGAGCGCGGGATCCCGCTCCAGCGCCATCAGGGAGACGGTCACATTGTCCCCACCATATTTCAGCGCATTCTCTATGAGGTTGGTGAAAACCTGCTGGAGCTGATCCGGATCCGCAGGGATCTCCACTGCGCCTGCGGGCGCATCAAGCGTAAGCTGGGTGCCGCCGCTCTCGGCGAGGGGCGCCAGCGATTTGATCGTGGACTGAAGATGCGCCAAGAGGTCGATACGTTCCTTCGGGCGTACGCGTTCCTCGCTCTCGACACGGTTGAGCGACAGCAGATCCCCCACAAGGCGATTCATCCGGCTCGCCTCGCCTTCCATGATTTCCAGGAAACGATCCCGCGCCGCCGCATCATTGCGCGCAGCACCCCGCAGGGTCTCGATGAACCCCATCAATGCGGTCAGTGGCGTGCGCAGCTCGTGGCTGACATTGGCGACAAAATCACGCCGCATCTGGCTGGCCTGCTCGCGGTCGGTGATGTCGTCAAAACACAAGAGCACCGCGCCGCCATTCACGGCTCCTACTCCCGGCACATATCGCAGGGTCACTTCAAAGGTGGTGTCCTGCGCGCCATCATTGGAAAGATGGCGCGCGGTGCGCGGTTTGCGGTCCAGAAGACAGGCCTCGATCGCAGTGGTCACATTGGGCTGACGCAAGATCGTTGCAAAATGACGCCCGATGACTTGCGGGCCAAGCAGGGTCGCCCCCTCCACATTGGCCGCAATCAACCGCTCTGTCTGATCGATCAAAACAGCCGGCATCGGAAACGCGGCCAGAAGCCCGTCGATCAGCTCTTGCGACATGATTTTATGCCTCGTCATTGCGTCGTGGCGGCCTTCTTAGGGTTCAATTGTAACTAGGACATGGCAGAGGTGATGGCGTTCTCGAAGATCGCGCAGAGCGCCTCTGGATCCTCCAGCCCTACGGACACGCGAAAGAAACCCTCGTGCAGGCCGAGTTCTGCCCGGTTTTCAGCCGTAAGCGCCCGATGCGATGAGGATGCCGGATGCGAGAGCGTCGTGCCCACATCGCCCAAGGTCGGCGCAAAGGACAGGCCTTCTGCTGCGCGGGTAAAGGCATTGGCCGCTTCTCGTCCGCCATCAAGCTCAAAGCTCACCATATTGCAGCCCCGCCCCTTCAGGAGCGCCTCTGCGCGCGCATGATCGGGATGATCCTTGCGCGTGGGGTAGATCACGCGTTTGATGCCCGGCAGGGTTGCGATGTGATCCGCAAGCCGTGCAGCCGTCGCCTCGGCGCGGTCAAAGCGCAGATCAAAGGACAACAGCCCCCGCTCCGCCAACCAGCAGTCAAAGGGGCTTGGCGTCATGCCGGTGGTCACGGAGAACACGCGCATCCGGTCATTGAGCGCCGGATCTTTGGCGACCACATACCCAAGCATCACATCAGAGTGGCCCGCGAGCAGCTTTGTCACCGAATGGATCACGATGTCCGCACCATGCTCAAAGGGTTTGAACGCGCGCGGCGTGGTGAAGGTATTGTCGACGGCCAGCAAAATACCGTGCTCGCGGCAGAGCGCTGCAAGGCCATCGATGTCGGCCACCGCCAGTGTCGGATTGGAAACGGCTTCGACCAGAATGAGCTTGGTCTCGGGGCGGATTGCCGCGCGGATCGCCGCAACGTCACCGGGGTTGGCGAGGGTTGTTGCGATCCCCAGCCGTGGCAGGTCTTCTTTCATCAGGCGCAGCGAGCGCCCGTAGAGCTGATCGCCGCCGATGACATGATCACCGGTTTGCAACAGCCCCAGCAGCACCGCTGAGACCGCCGCCATGCCGGAGCCACAGACAACGCCGCCCGACGCCCCTTCCATGTCGTCGAGCCGCCGCGCGATCACATCCGCGTTTGGGTGTCCCTCGCGCGAGTAGGTATAGCCATGGACGCGGCCCTCATATTGATCATCCAGCGCATCCGGGGTTTCAGACGCGTAAACGACCGAGGGGCTCAGCGGAGTGACAACCGGGTGGCTGGCGCTGTCCGGCAGGCCATGGGGACGCATTACGGAGGGGCGAGAATTCTTCACGGTCAAATTTCCTTCAGGTCTTTCTTAAAACGGCGCATGTTGTCCTGGTAGTGAATGGCGCTTGCGGTGAGCTTGGCGACAAGCGCATCGTCCACCTCGCGCACCACTTTGCCGGGGGCGCCCATCACCAGAGAATTATCAGGGATCTCCTTATTCTCGGTGATCAGGGCGCCCGCCCCGATCAGGCAGTTTTTACCGATCTTGGCGCCATTCAGGATGGTAGCCCCCATCCCGATCAGGGAGTTGTCGCCGATGGTACAGCCATGCAGCATGACCTTATGGCCGATGGTGCAGTTCGCGCCAATGGTGAGCGGGTAGCCCGCATCAATATGCATCACCACGTTTTCCTGCACATTGGTGCCACGACCAACGCGGATTTCCTCGTGATCGGCGCGGATGGTGACGCCAAACCAGACCGAGGCCCCCTCTTCCAGCACCACTTTGCCAATGAGATTTGCGTCAGGCGCGACCCATGTGTCGGCATGGATCTGGGGGCGGTCTTCTCCTAGGGCGTAGAGGGTCATGACAGGTCCTCAAATTCCTGCTGCAGGGCGCGTGCGTGTTCGATGAGCGACGGCTGTTGAATGCGGCGCAGGCGGGTGGCGGTGATGATCGTCTTCAAGGCTTCTTCGGTCTCATCGAGATCCTCGTTGATCAGCACATGATCATAGGACCCCCAGTGCGAGATCTCGTCCCAGCTCTTTTGCATGCGACGGCTGATGGTTTCCGCGTCGTCCTGACCACGGCTTTCGAGGCGGCGGCGCAGCTCGGTAATGGAGGGCGGCAACAAAAAGATCGACAGCGTGTGTTTGCCGAGATCCGAATTGGTGATCTGCTGCGCGCCCTGCCAGTCGATGTCAAAGAGCACATCGCGGCCTTCGTTGATGGCTGTCTGAACCGGCCCCTTCGGAGAGCCGTAGAAATTCCCGAACACATGGGCGTGTTCGAGCATATCGCCATTGGCCACGTCCTGTTTGAACGACTCGACCGTGACAAAATGATAGTCCTGCCCATCGACCTCGCCCGGGCGGGGCTTGCGCGTCGTGGCCGAGACCGAAAAGCTGATGTCGCTGTCCCAGGCCCGCAGCCGCTTGGCGAGGGTGGATTTGCCTGCACCGGAGGGGGAGGACAGGATGATGAGAAGACCCCGTCGCTGCGCTTTTGAATGTGCCATGTTAGGGAGTTCTCCTTATTCTATGTTCTGAACCTGCTCGCGCATCTGGTCGATCACGGTTTTGAGTTCCAAACCCACTTCGGTCAAGGCCGCGTTCTGCGCCTTTGAACAGAGCGTGTTGGCCTCCCGGTTGAACTCTTGCATCAGGAAGTCGAGCTTTCGCCCCACCAATCCCCCCTGCCCGAGCAGTTTGCGTGCGGCGGCAATATGCGCCTTCAGGCGGTCGAGTTCTTCGGTAACATCTGCTTTGACCGCGATCATGGCGAGCTCCTGCGCCACGCGGTCGGGATCTGCGCCGTCGCTTTGGTCCAGCACACGGGCAAGATTTGCGCGAAGCGCCTCCTTTATGAGGGGGTCGCGCGCTGCGGCGCGCTGGGCGGCCTCCTGGCTCAGGGATTCGATCCGTTCAAGTTGTGCGCTCAAAACCACCTCCAGAGCCGCCCCTTCATTAGAACGCATGTTAATGAAGTCGGCCAAAAGTGAGTCGAATTCGGATAGCAGCTGGGTCACGAGGTCTTCGGTTTTGGCTTCGTGACTGACCTGTTCGAGCACGCCACGTATCTGAAGGATATCCGTCGCTCGCACCGGTGTGAGGTCCAGGCCCGCTTCGGTGGCGGCAGCCTGTGTCTGCTGGATCGCCGCCAGTGCAGCCGTCATCGCAGCAGCATTGATCTGTAGCTCGCCTTTGCCATCGTCGGCACGGCTCAGCCGCAGTCCGATCGTGACATTGCCACGACCTAGGCTTTTGGTTGCGCGTTTTTTAATTTCATTTTCAAGACCTTCGAGCCAGTCAGGCACGCGCACACGCACATCCAGCCCCTTGGCGTTCACCGATCTGATGTCCCAGATCCAAGCCAAGGCACCCTCACCGCCCTGCCCTGAGGCAAAGCCTGTCATCGAATGCAAAACCATCTGTGATCCTCCTGCATCCTGAATACAGTGGCAGGGTCCGGGGTCAATGGTCCGGCGGATAGTGCCTTGCACATAGGCAGAGCGGACCTATACCAAAGTGTTAACCATTGATTAAACTATTGGTCCAAACTTTAGTCAGATTGTGTCATGTTAACTTCAAGGTAACCACTATGGCGTTAACACTTGAGCATGGGCCTCCTGCCAAGTTTCGATGCTGGAACCGGATGCAGAGGACAAGAGAATGATGTTTCGCGGTCAAGACGACACAGATAAAAAGACAGGGTTGGATAAAGTGGTAGCTATGGATCGCTTTCGCACACGTTCGAACGTGTCGCCTCTGCGTCAGGCCGAGGCCTATTGGACCGCACTGCGTCGCGGGGATGACATTCCCAGCCGCTCGCAGGTCGACCCGCGCGGTCTTGAAAACATCCTGAGTCAGACCTTCATTCTGGAGCGTGTTGCACCGGGCATCGCGCGATTCCGCCTTGCCGGGCAAAAGGTCAACGAGCTTGCGGGGATGGAAGTGCGCGGTATGCCTCTGACTGCGTTTTTCACCGCCGAGTCCCGCAAGACCGTGAGCGCCGCGCTCGAGCACATGTTCGACGACCCCTCCATTCTGGAATTTGAACTGCACACCCAGGCCACCCGTCTGCGCGGCAGCCGCACCGCAAAGATGATCCTGCTGCCGCTGCGCAGTGATCTCGGCGATGTGAGCCGGGCGCTGGGCGTCATGGTCTCTGAAGGGGCAGCAAGCCGCGTGTCGCAACGCTTCCTCGTCGACAGCTGCGACATTCGCAAGATCACCAAGGCCAGCGAGTCCAAAACTGCGCCCGAGTTCAAGGCCGCACCCCGCGTGTCCGAACCCCAGATGCAGGGCCAATCGCAGCGCGATCTCACGAACAAACCGGTGAGTACCGGTGGTTTCAGCGAGCCGCGCACGGGATTTGAACGCAAATCCCCGAGCCTGATGGATGAGGCCCGCTCGCTTCTGGATCGGGCCCGCCGCGAAAACCGCGACGCTTTGAAATCTGCCCGCACGCCTGCCCGGGCCGATGCGCGCCCCGAGGGTCCTGTGACGCTGGAGACCGTCTCCACCACCGATGTCGAAAAACTTGTTTCGCGCCCGCCGCGTGGTGGCAAGCTGAAGAAAGGCGCGTCGCACCTGCGTCTTGTGGTTTCGCGGGACTGATTATTAAAATTCGAATCGAAAACGCCAAGAATTCTTATAAGTTTCAAGCTACTGGACATAGACCTTGAAGCATTGACGCCCGAACGCAGAACGCGTTTCGGGCGTTCTTTTTGCGTGCAAGGACGATACCGCGCCCAGACTATCACGCGCTGCCAGGCACTTTGCAAAAGCCCGGATAAAAAAAGGCCCGCAAAGCTGCGGGCCTTTTGAAATGCTGCGGACGGATCACTCAGATCGCGGCGCGCGTGTCGTCCGGTGTGCGCAGGCGCGACAGTTCTTCTGCGACAAGAAACGCCAGTTCCAGCGATTGATCCGCGTTGAGACGGGGATCGCAGGCGGTGTGGTAGCGATCGCTCAGGTCCTCGTCGGTCACTTCGCGCACGCCGCCGGTGCATTCGGTGACATCCTGGCCCGTCATCTCAAAGTGAACGCCACCGGGGATCGTTCCTTCGGCCTGATGCACACCAAAGAAATCACGCACTTCGCGCAGCACCGAGTCAAACGGACGGGTCTTGTAGCCGCTGGCGGATTTGATGGTGTTGCCATGCATCGGATCACAGACCCAGGTGACATTGGCCCCTTCGTCCTTCACGGCCTGAATGAGGCGTGGCAGATGGTCTGCAACTTTGCCGGCGCCAAAGCGGGCGATCAGCGTCAGCTTGCCTTCTTCGTTTTCAGGATTGAGCTTTTGCATCAGGACCTTGAGGTCGTCAGCTGTGGTGGTCGGACCACATTTGAGACCGATCGGGTTCAAGACCCCGCTGCAGAATTCCACATGCGCGCCATCGGGCTGGCGTGTGCGGTCCCCGATCCAGATCATGTGACCCGAACCCGCAAGCCATTTGCCGGAAGTCGAGTCGAGACGTGTCAGCGCCTCTTCATACTCCAGCAACAGACCTTCATGGCTGGTGTAGAATTCCACCGTCTGCAGCGTATGAGCATTGTCGGCGGTCACACCGGCGGCTTTCATGAAGTCGAGCGTATCGGTGATCCGATTGGCCATATCCCGATAGGCTTCGGCCTTGTCGCCTTCGGTGAACCCCAAGGTCCAGGCGTGGACCTGATGCACATCCGCATAGCCGCCGGTCGAGAAGGCGCGGATCAGGTTCAACGTCGCCGCCGCCTGGGTATAGGCCTGCAGCATTTTGCGCGGATCGGGAATACGCGCTTCGGGTGTAAAGGCCAGCTCGTTGATGATGTCACCGCGATAGCTCGGCAGTTCGACCCCATCAACGGTCTCGGTCGGCGCCGAGCGGGGTTTGGCAAATTGACCGGCCATGCGGCCCACTTTGACCACCGGCACCTTGGCGCCATAGGTCAGCACCATGGCCATCTGCAACATCACCTTGAAGGTGTCGCGGATGCCGTCTGCGCTGAACTGCTCAAAGCTCTCGGCGCAGTCGCCGCCTTGCAGCAAGAAGGCCTCGCCGCGCCCGGCAGCACCCAGTTGCGCCTTCAGGCGACGGGATTCACCGGCAAAAACCAGGGGCGGATACTTGGCCAGCTGCGCCTCAACAGCCTGCAGCGCGGCCTGATCGGTATAGTCAGGCATCTGTACGCGCGGCTTGCTGCGCCAGTTCGTTTTTTGCCAGTCGCTCATGGCTTTCACTCCGAAAATAACTTTGGAACCGTGATTTACGAAAGAAGCGTATACATAAGAGCGCTAACAGAGGCCAGTTTAGAATTTCCACATCTTGACCATGACGCTATCCTATGAGCAGGGTCTTTGAATTCGCGGCCATCGTGTCGCGTGGCTTTCCCAGCTCCGTCTAAAAGACCAGATTTGTAAGGACCAGAGCCATGCAAACCAAGCCAGAGGCGATTCCCGAGCTCACGTCGGGCGGTAAACATCGTCGGTTTACGTTTGTCCTGTTGGATCAATTCACCCTCCTGTGCTTCTCCGCCGCGATGGAATCGCTGCGGATCGCCAATCGCATGGCAGGTCGCGACCTCTATTCCTGGACCCTTGTTGGCGAAGGTGGCGAGACTGTTACCTGCTCTGCCGGGACCGTGTTTCAGGTGGATTCTGACCTCACAGAGTTACAACGTGATGACACCATTATGCTCTGCGGTGGGATTGAGGTGCAAAAAGCCACCACCAAGCGGGTGCTCTCTTGGCTGCGTCGCGAGGCGCGCAAGGGTCTGACCATCGCGGGCTTGTGTACGGCCTCTTATACCCTGGCCAAGGCGGGTTTGCTGGATGGCAAGCGCGCGACCATTCACTGGGAAAATTCCGACAGTTTTGCCGAAGAGTTCGAAGATGTGGATCTGACCAAATCGGTCTTTGTGATCGATGGCAATCGTCTGTCGACCGCGGGGGGCACCTCGTCGATCGACCTCATGCTCAAGATCATTGCCGACGACCATGGCGAGGAGCTTGCCAATATGGTGGCGGATCAGCTGATCTATTCGTCGATCCGCACCGATCAGGACACCCAGCGCCTGTCGATTCCGACCCGCATCGGCGTGCGCCATCCCAAACTCTCGATGGTGATCCAGATGATGGAGAAGAACATCGAAGAGCCGATCAGCCCGTCGATCCTCGCAGAAGACGTGGGCATGTCGACGCGTCAGCTTGAGCGGTTGTTCCGCCGATACCTCAACCGCAGCCCCAAGCGGTACTACATGGAGCTGCGCCTGCAAAAGGCTCGCAACCTCCTGATGCAGACAGATATGAGCGTCATCAATGTGGCGCTGGCCTGTGGCTTTGCATCGCCGTCGCATTTCTCCAAATGCTACCGCGCTCATTACGACACCACGCCCTATCGAGAGCGTGGCAGCAAGGGCGTACGCCACATCACCTGAGTTTGCTCAGTTCGGGGTGATCCGAAAGAGGGCGCCCTCGTATTCCGAGGCAAACCAGATGCTGCCATCGGGGGCTTCGCGGATATCGCGCACCCTTGCGGTTTCGGGCGATTTCATCTGCTCGACCTCCTGCAGGGGTGCCCCCGAGAGCCTTGAGATGTAATCAAATTTCAGGGATCCCACAAAGATGTCTCCGCGCCAGTTGGGCCAGAGCTTGCCCGAGTAGATCATCATACCCGAGGGCGCGATGGAGGGATCCCAATACCACTCCGGCTGTTGCAGCCCCGGCTTTTCGGTGCCCTCGCCGATCTTCAGCCCCGAATAGTGGCGCCCGTAGGAAATGACCGGCCAACCATAGTTGGCGCCCCGTGTGATCCGGTTGATCTCATCGCCGCCGCGCGCGCCATGTTCAACGGCCCAGATGTCGCCGGCCGCATCAAGCGCCATGCCCTGCGGGTTGCGGTGGCCGTAGGACCAGATCGCCGGACGCGCGTCCTCAGAATTTACAAAAGGATTGTCCGAGGGAATGCTGCCATCCGGAAGGATGCGAATAATCGAACCCTGCTCGCGTGACAGATCCTGTGCGCTGGGACGGTCACCACGTTCTCCGAGGCTGACATAAAGACTGCCGTCGGGGGCTTCGACCAGCCGCGAGCCAAAGTGCCGCCCGCCCCGCGCGCCTGGCGTGGCTTCAAAAATCACCTCAAGCGAGTCGAATCGGCTGCCGTCTTCAGAGAGTTCAGCCCGTGCCACAGCGGTCCCCGCGCCGCGCCCCTGCGGACGGGCAAACGTGAGATATACGGTGCGGCTCTGAACGAAATCCCGCGCGGCAACAACGTCCAGAAGGCCACCCTGCCCGTCCGCAGCGATCTCAGGGACGCCATCGACCTGTTGGCGTCGCGCGCCGTTCAGATACCAAAGCTGTCCGGAGCGCTCCGTGACCAGCAGTGCGCGTCCGGGCAAAAACGTAAAACCCCAAGGAACATCAAACCCATCGGCCATTTTTTCAACGCGGAGCGTGCCTTGGCTTGAGTCCATTTGCTGCGCCAGCGAGGGCACGGCCATCGCGGCACTAAACATCAAACTGGCGATCACGGCGAGCGGGCGTAGCATCAGCTTTCTCCTTTGACAGTGGGATGTTAGCGCAGACATTGTGACGTAACAAAAAGCCTGTCCGATCGCTCTTCCCTTTCTTGCGGGGCTTGCATAGGGTTCGTGTCGAACAACATTGTTCCAATTAGGGAGAATTCAAATGAAAAAACTGCTGACCGCGACGGCAGCCATCGCATTGAGCGCTGGCACCGCGTTTGCAGACGGCCACGGCCACCCCGACGAAGTAAAGCTGGGTGTCCTGTTTGGCTTCACCGGCCCGATCGAATCCCTGGCGCCGACCATGGCCTCTGGTGCTGAACTCGCGATGTCCGAAGTCACCGAGTCCGGCAAACTCTTTGGCGGTGCAAAAGTGACCCCGATGCGCGCGGACACCGGCTGTATCGACAATGGTCTTGCGACTGCGAACGCAGAAAAGCTGATCGCAGATGGCGCCAACGGCATCGTGGGTGGTGACTGTTCCGGCGTGACCGGCGCGATCCTGCAGAACGTCGCGATCCCGAACGGCATGGTGATGATTTCTCCCTCCGCAAGCTCGCCGGGTCTGACCTCGATGGAAGACAACGGCCTGTTCTTCCGGACCACCCCGTCTGACGCACGTCAGGGCGAGATCATGGCGTCGATCCTTGCAGATCGTGGCGTCGACAGCATCGCCATCACCTATACCAACAACGATTACGGCAAGGGTCTGTCGGATTCGATCAAATCCGCATTCGAGGCCGCAGGCGGTGAAGTCACCATCGTGACCGCGCATGAAGACGGCAAGGGTGACTACTCTGCCGAGGTTGCGGCGCTGGCATCAGCCGGTGGCGATATTCTGGTTGTTGCGGGCTATCTCGACCAGGGTGGTCTGGGCATCATCCAGGGCGCGCTCGACACCGGTGCGTTCGACACCTTTGGTCTGCCGGACGGGATGATCGGCGATTCGCTGCCCAACAACGTGGGCCCGGACCTCAATGGCTCCTTCGGGCAGATCGCCGGCTCTGACAGTGAAGGTGCCGAGATGTTCGCTGCCAAAGCCTCCGAGCTTGGCTTTGACGGTACTTCTGCCTATTCGCCGGAATCCTATGATGCGGCAGCGCTTTTCCTGCTCGCGATGCAGGCATCGGGCTCTGTTGATCCCAAGGATTACGTCGCCAAGATCACCGAAGTCGCCAATGCTCCGGGTGAGAAAATCAACCCCGGTGAGCTCGGCAAAGCGCTCGAAATTCTCGCCAATGGCGGTGAGATCGACTATGAGGGCGCAACCGGCGTCAACCTGATCGGCCCCGGCGAGAGCGCAGGCTCTTTCCGTGAGATCGAAGTTCAGGACGGCAAGAACGTGACCGTGAAATTCCGCTAAGGCGGACCACTGTTGCACATCGCATCTGATCAGCCCGGGAGCCATTGCGCCCCGGGCTGTTCCAAATAAAAGGGCCGACAAAGAGATCGGCAGGGGTAAACATGACATGATCGTCGTCGAGGATTTGCATAAGCACTTCGGCGGGTTCCACGCGGTTGACGGCGCCTCGCTCGAAATCGCAAAGGGCTCGATTACGGGTTTGATCGGACCAAACGGTGCCGGAAAGACCACGCTTTTCAACGTTGTGGCAGGGGTTCTTCCTCCGACGTCAGGCCGCGTCCTGATGGATGGAGAGGATATTACCGCCCTGCCGCCACATGAATTGTTCCACAAAGGTCTGCTGCGCACCTTCCAGATCGCGCATGAGTTCTCCTCGATGACCTGCCGCGAGAACCTGATGATGGTTCCGGGCAACCAATCGGGTGAGACGCTGTGGAACACCTGGTTTGGCCGCAAGCGCATCGCCGATGAAGAGCGCGCCCTGCGCGCCAAAGCAGATGAGGTGCTGGAGTTCCTCACCATCAGCCATATCGCCGATCTCAAGGCCGGCGAGATTTCTGGCGGCCAGAAGAAGCTCCTGGAGCTGGGGCGCACCATGATGGTCGATGCCAAGATCGTCTTCCTCGACGAGGTGGGCGCCGGTGTGAACCGTACCCTCCTTTATACGATTGCCGATGCCATCAAACGCCTCAACGAGGAACGTGGCTATACCTTCGTGGTGATCGAACACGACATGGAGTTCATCGGCCGCCTGTGTGATCCGGTGATCGTCATGGCCGAGGGCAAGAAACTGGCCGAGGGTACCCTCGATGAGATCAAGGCGAATGAGCAAGTCATCGAAGCTTATCTCGGCACGGGCCTGAAAAATAAAGATAAACTGCAAGGGGCTGACGCATGAGCGAACCCTTTTTGATTGGCGACAGCATGACGGGTGGCTATGGCAAGGGGCCGGACATCCTGCATGATTGCACCATCGCCGTGAACCCGGGCGAAATCGCCGTGATCGTGGGCCCCAATGGCGCGGGAAAATCCACCGCCATGAAAGCCGTCTTTGGTATGCTGAACGTGCGCTCCGGCGCGGTACGTCTGGGCGGAGAAGACATTACCAGCCTCAGCCCGCAAGAGCGCGTGATCAAGGGCATGGGTTTTGTGCCGCAAACGAGCAATATCTTCACCTCGATGACGGTCGAGGAAAACCTCGAGATGGGCGCCTTTATCCGCACCGATGATTATTCCGACACCATGGAGCAGGTCTATCACTTGTTTCCGATCCTGAAGGACAAACGCCATCAGGCGGCCGGGGAATTGTCGGGCGGTCAGCGTCAGCAGGTGGCCGTGGGCCGCGCATTGATGACCAAGCCCAAGGTTCTGATGCTGGATGAGCCGACCGCTGGCGTGTCGCCCATCGTGATGGACGAGCTGTTTGACCGCATCATCGAGGTTTCCCGCACCGGGCTGCCGATCCTGATGGTGGAACAAAACGCCAAGCAAGCGCTTGAAATCGCGGACAAAGGCTATGTCCTCGTTCAAGGCGCGAACGCCTATACGGGCACCGGTCAGGAACTGCTGGCCGATCCCGAAGTACGCAAATCTTTCCTGGGAGGCTAAGAGATGGATTTCCTCAATGCCTTCGTGGCGCTTTCAAACTTTGTTCTGATCCCCGGCATCGCCTATGGCAGCCAACTGGCGCTTGGCGCACTTGGGGTGACGCTGATCTACGGGATCTTGCGCTTTTCGAACTTTGCCCATGGGGACACCATGGCCTTTGGGACCATGGTCGTGATCCTGTTTACTTGGCTGTTCCAGTCCTGGGGCATCTCCGCAGGCCCGCTGCCAACCGCGCTTCTGGCGTTGCCAATCGGGATCGTGATGACCATGGGGTTGGTTCTGATCACCGACAAGGCCGTGTTCAAATTCTACCGCGAGCAAAAAGCAAAGCCCGTGGTCTTTGTGATGGTCTCGCTTGGCGTGATGTTCATGATGAACGGGCTTGTGCGCTTTATCATCGGTCCCGGCGATCAGCGGTTTGGTGATGGCGAGCGGTTCATCATCAAGGCCCGCACCTTCAAGCAGATGACCGGTCTTGATGAGGGTCTAGCAATCAAGACCTCGCAGGGCATCACCGTGGTCACAGCCATTGTTGTGGTGGCGCTGTTGTTCTGGTTCCTCAACAAGACCCGAACGGGCAAATCCATGCGCGCCTATTCCGACAACGAGGATCTGGCGCTGTTGTCTGGCATCAATCCCGAACGCGTGGTCATGATCACATGGATCATCGTCGCAGCACTGGCGACCATTGCCGGCACGCTATACGGGCTTGATAAGTCATTCAAACCTTTCACTTATTTCCAGCTTCTCCTGCCGATCTTTGCGGCGGCCATCGTGGGCGGTCTCGGCAGCCCTCTGGGCGCAATCGCTGGTGGGTTTGTCATCGCCATGAGCGAGGTGATGATCACCTACGCTTGGAAAAAAGTGGGCGGTTACCTGCTGCCTGAAAGCCTGGAACCAGAGGGGCTCGCACAGCTTCTGAGCACGGATTACAAATTTGCGGTTTCCTTTGCGATCCTCGTCGTTGTGCTGCTGTTCAAACCCACCGGTATCTTCAAAGGAAAAGCGGTATGAGCGATACGTTGAAACATACGCTTCTGTTCGCCTTCGTCGGCCTGTTGCTGGTGCTCGAGGGGACCACAAATGCGTTTGGCGTTTTCTCGGGATCGTGGAACTCTGCGTTGACCATCCTCAATATGGGGCTGATCTCGGCCATCATGGCGATTGGGGTCAATCTGCAGTGGGGGTTTGCCGGGTTGTTCAACGTCGGCATCATGGGCTTTACCGCGCTTGGCGGGCTGGCCGTGGTTTTGACCTCCATGCCGCCCACCCCCGGTGCCTGGCAGGCAGGTGGTTGGCAAATCCTGCTGGCGCTGGTGCTGGGTGCGGCGACCATCGCAGCCGCAATCTACAGCTATCGGGTGATGGCGGCGGGCAAGGCGCGCACGCTGACCCTGCTTGCAATCCTGATCGTGGGATTTGTGGTTTACCGCGCAGCGCTGGATCCCGGTGTTGAAGCCATCGAGTCGATCAACCCCGCGCTTGAGGGCAACATTGGCGGCTTTGGCCTGCCCGTGCTCCTGGCCTGGCCGCTGGGCGGTCTGCTGGCGGCGGGTGTTGCGTGGATGATCGGCAAGACAGCGCTGGGGCTGCGGTCGGACTATCTGGCGATCGCAACACTTGGCATTGCCGAGATCATCATTGCGGTGCTGAAGAACGAGGACTGGCTGTCCCGAGGGGTCAAAAACGTCGTCGGCTTGCCGCGCCCCCTGCCCTATGAGGTTGATTTGCAAGCAGATCCTGCGTTCGTGAACCAGGCTGCGGCTTGGGGCATGGATGCCACCACGGCCTCCACGCTCTACGTGAAACTGGGCTATGCGCTCATGTTCACGGTCGTGCTGCTGGTCTTCCTCTGGATGGCACAAATGGCGCTCAAGAGCCCCTGGGGGCGGATGATGCGCGCCATTCGGGACAATGAAGTGGCCGCCAACGCCATGGGCAAACATGTCACCCGGCGCCATCTGCAGGTCTTCATCCTTGGTTCGGCCATTTGCGGCGTGGCTGGTGCGATGATGACGACGCTCGACAGCCAGTTGACACCCGGCACCTACAACCCGCTGCGGTTTACCTTCCTCATCTGGGTGATGGTGATCGTCGGAGGCTCCGGTAACAACTTCGGCGCGGTGCTTGGCGGGCTCTTGGTGTGGTTCCTGTGGATCAAGGTGGAGCCGATGGGCGTGATGCTGATCGAGCTTGTGACCTCTGGCATGTCCGAGGACAGCGGACTGCGCGCACATCTTCTGGAGAGTGCCTCACATATGCGCCTGTTCACCATGGGGCTGGTCTTGCTGCTGGTGCTCCGGTTTAGCCCAAGGGGTCTGATCCCGGAGAAATAACCTCGGCAAGCCTGCCAACTTGAAGACAAACAAAAACGCCTGTCGAAATATTCGGCAGGCGTTTTCAATTTCCCGAGAGCCTTAATCCCGAAGCTTTGTAAATACCAGTTTCATGGGAATATCCGGCGCATCACGGCTTGCGGCGGTGCCGACGATGCGGTTGTTGCTCAGCAGTTTTGCGTTCACTGCGATGCTCACATGCTCTTTGCCAAAGACTGGCACCATGTCGTTTTTATGCGCGTGTCGAAACGCTTCGAGTTCGAGCGCCACATCAGATCCTGCCTGCGAATAGTTCCCGTCGTATGCGATGATACTGTCACCTCCGCGCGCGCGCCCGCCCGCAAAACTGATGACTCCAAATCCGCGCAGAGCGGGGGTTACAAATTCGACTGTGTAAAGACCATCGATGTTCTTCAACTGCTACTCCAAAAACCATGTCGCAAAACGCCCCAAAGGAATGTCGCAATTCCATCGGGGTCTATGAAAAATAGAATCGATATTGATCAAAAAGAAGTGGTTCGGATCAAAATGGTGAATGGGACGGGCCTATATTGCAAGCCCCAACGCAGTATCTGGTCTGATCTGCCTCATGGGACATGGCGTCATCATCAGGCAAAGACTGGCCACGCTCAAAAGCGCAGCGTCTAGTTTGAAACTTATGGAGAAGTGGTGCGGGTGAAGGGACTTGAACCCCCACGCCTTGCGGCGCCAGAACCTAAATCTAGCGCGGATTTATGCAAATCAGCGCCTTAGCTTTTTTATTTCCCCAAACAAAGCCAGAACGAACTAGGAAACCGGGAAACTCGCGCAGCTGCCTATTCTACCGGCTCAGCCGTGATTGCGGTGCGATATCCCCCACTGTCTAGGATGTGGGTTGCCCGGCTGACCAACCATTCTCCGTCAATGTAGGATCGAAACCCACTGGCGCTCAGGCGCGCCTCGGCGACTATGTCGGAGTTTCCGGGCATGGTGATTGAAAGGCTGCGTCCTGCTCGCCCCAAGCGCTTTAACTCGGATTCGGCTGTTTTCCGGGCTGTTACCTTGTCCGGGAAGCGTCGCCGCAGCCTTAAGGCGGGCTCACCTTGCCCGGCCTCTACCTCAACCGGCTGACCAGCTTCGAGATCCTGCGTGGTCGCGATTACGCGCCCAACCCGCTCGCGCAGGCTGTTCCTGTAGCGCCATTCGGTCACCGATGATTTATCAACTCTCACCACCGGGAGAGGCTGGCCGGATGCGGTTAGGCTTTCCCCTCGCCTGGTCATGATCAGTCGGCCATTGCCCGGCTTGGCAATCGCATCAAAATCCCGCGCGATCCGTGACAAGAGATTGATATCGCTTTCGTCAATCTGATCGATGTGAGGCAAAGCCTCTGCGCGCAGGCTTTCGGACACCATAGCGATCAGGCCATGCTCGCTCGCGATTTTTTCGACCATTGCCCCTATTGTGGTGCCTTCGGGCCAGCTCCGCTTTTTCTGATCGGTAAGCGCCGTTTTGCCGCTTGTGGTTTCTCCGTTCACCGATGCCGTCCCGGTGATCGTCACGGTATCAGGTGGCCCGCCCGTCTCAATCGTATCGGCGACAAACAAGCCCATGTAGGACAGACTAAGCGGGAACCCCAACCAGACTTCGATTTCAGCGCCAGCGCGGGGTTCGGAAATCCTCTGAAACAGGTTCGTGTCACTTAGGCGGATCTCGACAGTGTCAGACTGCACGCCTGCGCCATCCGTCACACGTAAGCTCACCAGCCGCGGCGCAAGAACGCCACTGATATCTTTGCCGTCAACAGTGACTCGAAAGTACGGTCTGAAATCCATCAATCCCATAGGCGCAGGCTTTCTGCTTCTTTGGGTGTATCGATCACGGGGAGTTTAACCCGAGTTCCCAGCGGCAGGATCGGCCCCATTGCAGCGATACCCGGATTTGCTTCGAGCACCGTTTCGAACGCGCCCCGGATCTCTGCGCGGTAGTGGCGCCAGACAATCTCATCGAGGGCCTCACCTTCCTTAGAATGGTAGAAGACTGCGGAGTCCACCGTCGTACCTCCGAATACTGATCCCAAATTCTTGCCACAGTGGCGCGCCATGGTGCGTAAAGGTCCGTTGGCCCTCTCGCACACTTTTGACCACCCAAACGCCCAGAATGCGCCCTGTACCAGCAATGAGCGGCAACGGAATGCCGATGGCGGCCTGACGGCGCATCTTGTCTAGTTGCGCCAGCCCGCCCTTGAAGTGTGGATAAATTACTCCGCGCAACGAAATCGTGTCCTCGCCATATCCCGTGAATTGCAATGCGTCATCTGCGCCGACACGCTCCTGCGCAGCCCAGCGGTATTCGGTCGACCTCTCAAGGTTTTGATAGGCAGCGTTGTCGATACTGAACTGGTAGGCGCCGAGTTGCATCATCGTTCCGGCCATCATGCGCCCCCGTATTGCCCATAATTGTGAGCCTGGTCATAGAGCGCCCCTGCCTGCGCTTCGCGCCCGCGGCGCTCGAGCTCGTCGATGAGACTCTGCGGGCTCATACTGCCAGCATGAATTTGTGCATGGATCACAACCGGCGCGGCCTGAGCAGCATGCGTCTGCGGAGAAGCTACCCGACCCTGCATCTGATCGCCTGTGACCTCGATACGCTGCAACACCGGCGCGACGGCTTGCTGCGCGCCCGCCATGGCCCTCTGCAGGCCAGCACCCAAAGCATCCAGAACAGGCCCAGCGCGCTCAGACAGACGCGCCAGACGCTCTGTCGCGTTTGCGTGTGCCACATAGCCGCCCTTCGAGGTCCAGATCGTCTCAGGCCCTTGTTCTCCAACCTCGCGGAAGCCACGCCCGATGGTGCCGCCTAAATAGGAACCAGAAATCCTTATGGGCTTTGCGCGACCGCTGCGCGGATTGGCCGGCCCTTCATCGCCACTGCTATCGCCACCGCCGAACAGATTGCTGACACCGTTACTGATGCTGTCGCCGATTCCCTGGATGCCCGCGACGGCTCCCGCACCCTTGTCCCGGAGCCATGACAGGCCATCGAGGACGGGTTGCAGCTTTTCCATCAGCCAAACGAACTTTTGCGCCAGCCATTCGATCACAGCGCCGACAGCGGTTTTGACCTCTTCCCACGCGGCGGAGATCCCGCCGGTTGCGCCCAGTGCCTCGATCACAGGTCCGATACTGCCGTCATACGCAGTTTCGAGCACGACGCCGATTTCGCCAATAGCGGTCCCGATCATCGTGCGGGCGATGTCCCACGCTGCTGTGATGTGGCTTGTAATCCCCAGCTTGTCGGTGATCGGCTTTATCCCGTTCTCCCATGCAAAACGAAAAACTCCAGTGATCCCGTCGAACACTGTCGAGAAGACCGCCTTTGCTGATCCCCAAGCGTCGGACAGGCCTGCAGCGGCGGCATCCATGTCACCCCGCCAGACACCAGAGACAAATCGACCAAGCCCGCCGAAATGACCCTTCACGCCATCCCATAGTTCGGCGAACCACGGCCCGACCTTCTCCCAGTTTTCATAGATCAGGTAAGCAGATCCCGCGATCCCGGCCACGGCAAGCCCAATGGGGTTCATCAGCAAAGCCCGCCCGACAGCAAGAACGCCCGTCTTGACCAGGGCAAGCCCACCAGCGAACAACTTCATCGCGCCAGCTCCTGCGGCCCCCCACGGCACAAGCGCCGCCATAGAGACGCCGAGGCGACCGACCGCCCAGCCGAAATTGAGCACGCTGGCGATGGTGCGACCGGCCAAGACCGTGCCGACGACGATTCCGAAATTCTTCCAGCCCCCGACCATTTCCGCCGTTTTGGAGATCACGCCACCGACTGCCTTAGACACATCACCCATGCCCTCGGCGATTTGACCGATCACAGGCAAAGCTGCCTCAAGCTTGGTTGCGGCGGTATCAGCAAAGGCTGCAACGTCGTCGCGATTGGTCACGGCCCATTCGCTAAACCGCTGCATCGACCGGGTGACCACAGGCATCAGCTCTGACCCGATGGTGTTTTTCAGGCCTTTGATCGACAGTTGCGCATCTAGCTGTGCGTCGGCAAAAGCTTCTGCGTCCCGCGCAGCTTCCTCGCTCAAGACATAGCCGGTGCGCCGGGCGTCTTCGCGCAGTTGTTCCAGCGCATCCGATCCGTTTCCGAGCATGTTTACCATGCCGATCCCCGACCGGCTGAACAATGCCGCAGCAATCGCCGCGCGTTCGGCTGGCGCTTCGATACCCTGCAGTTTGTCCGCGATTGCACCCATGGCGCGCTCTGGCCCCATGGCTATCAGGTCGCTTGCACTCAGGCCGATCTGGTCGAGCGCTTTTTTCGCGGCACCCGTGCCTTGCGCTGCCTCGCCCAGGCGCTTCTGCATTGCTGTCAGTGAGCTATCGAACGTCTCTGTCGACACCCCAGAGCGCTCGGCCGCATAGCGGTATTCCTGTAACGCCTCGATCCCGATCCCGAGCTTCCCTGCCGTTTTGGCAACCTGGTCACCGTATGAAGCCGTTGAACTGGTCAGCGCGAAGATCCCGGCGCCAACCGCTGTAATTCCAATTGCCGATTGCCTTGCGAGCCGTCCGATCCGTTGGGTCATATCGCCAAAGGTTTTGCCGACCCGGGCGCTGTCGCGCATCGCGCGCTCCCAGCGCCTCTGTTTGCGCGCCAGATCCTCGAGCGTGCGCTCTAATGCTTCATACTCGCGGTCCAGGTGCTCGACCGATTTGCCCTGTTTCTCAAGGTCTTTGCGCGTGCGCGAAAGCTCTTTCTGGCGTTCTTTAACATCGCGGATGCTTTGCCCGACCTTGTCAAAGCCCGACCGGACAAAACCGATACCCTTGCGGAAGGAATTTTCAACAACACCGCCGATGGTCACAGTGGCGTTAAGGCGCTGATTTTTTGCCATTGATTTCCCTCAGGCCTTCAAGCCACCACGTCATGCGACTGACGCTCATTGCGGAGATCTCGGCGCACGACCAGCCGGTCTCGCGTGCGATCAGCAGCACGCCGAGGCGCGCCGCCTCAGGCGTCAGCCATTGAAAAAATCCAGCGCCTCTTGAAGTCGGCGGTAGTCGCGCATCGGAGCGGTCTGCACCTCTTCGGGCGACAGATCTGCCAGATTTGCAATCAGCGTGATTTCATGAACGGCGTTGTCACCCTTTGCCATTTGGCGCGCGGCCATGTTGTCGCCTGCCGTCGGTTCGCGCAGGGTGACCTCTTTGCGTTTTTCGCTGCCAACGGTGATGCCCTTTGCAAGCGTCACGGTCACGGACTCCTGATCGCCGTCGGTGTTGTGCTTGCAATAGGAAGGAAGTGCCGGATTTTGCATGGTTGCTCCTTAGATGCCCAGCGCGGCGCGCTGCTCTGCCAGATGATCGACGCCGTCGATGATCCGCTTCATATTGATCACGTCGATATCGCAAACGACGCGCGGCCCGACGGTTTCCTTAAACGCTTCAAGCGTCATGCTTACAGTGAGGGTCGCAGACTGCCCGGGCGACCAGGTGCCACGATCAGGGGTGATGATCTTTCCCCGCATGTTGTGGATTACCGGCGTGACGGTGCCATCCTCGCTTTCCAGAGCGCCGCGCGCGGTGATCTGGATCCGACGCCCCGGCGCGATACCCCAGAGGGCCAACACGTCTGCGCTGTAGTTGCGCAACACAAACGAGGTGGTCATCTTTTCCATGCCCATATCGAGATCGATCGGGCCGTTCATACCACCGCCGCGGTATTCCTCGGTTGCGATAGACGGGCTTGGCGGGGTGTAGTCGCCCAGCTCACCAGCAAAGCCCCGCCCGTCAACGAACAGATTGAAGTTTTTCAGAATGTTGCGAATAGACATTAGCCCAGCGCCTCCGTGATGTACTCATTTGTCAGGTGAGAGCGGAAGGTCACCCGCTCGGCTGGGTACACGGGTGTAAAGTCAAAGTTGAACCACACCTGCCCGTTGGCAATGCTCTCGGGGGTGTTCAAATCCGGATCAGCCCAGCACGTACCACCGAGGATCGCACCTTGCGCAACCAGCCCCGCGATAAAGGCGTTCACCCCTTCGACCACGTCCTCGATGTAGGTCTTGGAAATCCCACGGTCCACGGCCCAAAGATGCGTGCGCTGGATGCTTTCATTCAACACATCTGCGGTGCGCCGCACACAGAGGTATTGCCACTTTGGATCGGCTGTGGGCGCGCGGTTCCCCCAAAGGCGGAACCCGTCCTGACGGATGATCGTAGCGACGTCATTGCTGTTGAGCAGGTTCGCTCGGCTTGCCTGATCGCCCAGCTTGAAATCAACCGGGCGCGAGGTCCCGATTATTCCAAAAATACCCTTATTTGAGGGCGATACCCAAAACCCTTCGTCATTGTCAGTGCGGGCAATCACACCAGCAACCCGGGCAGAGGCCGGTTCATTGACCACCTCACCTGCGCTGTCGAGAACCTTCACCCAAGGGTCAACGACATAGATGCGACCTGAAGTGCCCCAATCGCCAGCGTAAGTGTGTGCATCTGCGTCGGTCGTGTTCGGCCCGTCTGCGATGATCACCGCGCCGATACGGTTAGCAATGCCTTCCAACTCGGCGACCACCGGGTTCGCAAGATAGGAGCCGGGATTTCCTGCGTCCTCTGGGCGCTGATGCGTCCAACCTGGGGCGATAAGGATGCGCGGTGCAAACCCCACGACGCTCTCCGCACCAGACAGCGCATGCACACCCTCAAATTGCCCGTCCGTCGCATTCACGCCGCCGATCACATTGGCGAGCGTTGCTGCTTCATCGACGCCCTCGTCAACGCGCACAACGATCACAACCGCGCCGATCTGGTCAAAGATCCCGTCGAGCGCAGCAGGAAGCGTTCCACCGCCGGTGCCGTCGTCGGTGGTGTCGAGCTTTGCCGCCTCAAGGCGGCTGCCTGCGACCAGTACCGGTGTATTCAGCGGAAAGGCAGTTTCGTCAGCCGCAGGCGCAGTCCCAACAATACCGATCACACTGGTCGGGATCGCTTGGATCGGGCGCGGACCCGTGTCGATCTCGAGAACCTCGACGCCGTGAAGAAACCCAGCCATTTTACCCTCGCTGCAAATTGCATGTTGCTGCAATCATCGCGAGCGCGAGCGATAAGCGCCTCTGGCGGTTTTCCTTCGGTATAGCCAGAGGGTCAGATTCCCAATGCCGAGATTCACAGTCCCAATGCAGATTGACCTAAGCGGCGGGCCCACATCGCGACAAAAGCGATGGTCGTGCGAAGTGGGGGCGCATGATCGCTCAAAGCAGCTGCTCGCCATTGTGCGTCGGCCTCGAAAGCGCGAGATCCGTTCTCGAGAAGCGTGTCATGTATCAATGCCGCTTTAAGGTAATAGGGATCATCTGGCGACCAGATCCATTGCAAAACGCGAGGTACAGAGCTTTCAAATTCACGGCCCGGCGGAATTGTCAGAACAAATGGTGATGTTTTCCACATCAGGTGCCAGGTTACGGTTCGCGTGGTTACATAGCCACGCGAACCACCCTTGATGCACCATGACGTATCAAGCGCCATTTATGCCTCGACACCGCTCGAGATTTCCGCCTTTCGTTCTGGCGTCAAAAGCCCAGCTGCAACCAGCAGATCTAGTCCCGCCTGAATTTGCGGATTACCCAGATCAACATTGTCAGTTGGTGCGAGCGCATCAATCCGCTGCAACATGACTGCCAATTTGGCGACCCCCATCAAGCGAGCCTTTTCCGGCGCATCTGCGGCGTTAAGCTTGTCAGAGGTGACCTGTTCAGATGCCGCGATACGGATCATTGCTTCCTCATCAGGGGTAAACAGACCGTAGTATTCGGTGCGGGTTACACTGGTTCGCATTTGCCCAGAGTTCGGCTCATTTGATGGTCCCGGCTCAGGTGGCGCTACCCAAGTGCCTTGCGCATCGCGCCGCCAGCCTAGCCCTACTTCGTCCGGCACCGCTTCGAACTGCGCAGCAATGCTGGGGTGAAATGCTGTCTCGGGTGCAGGATGCACATCGACTGCAACGTCGTTTTGAATGCGCGCTTTCATTTTACCACTCCACAATCACGAGGCCATGTCCGCCTTTGCCGCCATCACCGCGGGCGCCGCCGCCACCGCCGCCAATGCCGCCGTGGTTGCGACCTCCGGAGAACCCGCCGCCCGCACCGCCACCAATACCGCCGCGACCACCGTGGTGTGATGTTGTATTCCAACCACCGCCACCGCCGCCGCCAATCCCTCCCGGAGCGCCTTGATACTCAGTGCCCTCTCCACCGCCGCCAACGAACCCATCAAACGGAAATCGTAGAACAGCGTTTATCGGGTTGAAGGACGTGTAGGGGTTCTCGGATGAGCTTGCGCGCTCTATTCCGGCCTGATGGCCAAGAATGTCGGGCGCACCGAAATTGTCGCTCTCATGCCAGCCGTGGTGGTGCAAGTCTGCTAGGCCAAATGGCCCACCGCCACCATAAGCGAAGCTGTGACCGTTGTTCACGCCTGCCCCGCCCGATTGGACAAACGCGGCGCTATTGCCGCCATTTCCAAGCTGTGATCCAGCGCCCCCGCCCCCAGTTCTCTGGGCTTGCCCCGACACCCCGCCCGATGCCTGAAAGTCGCCACCAAAGCCTTGGCCTCCGACCGTGGGCGTGTTGCTGTCGTCGGATGCAGTGCCGCCCGTGGCCGAAATCAAAGCGCCAAAAGACGACGTGCCGCCCGAAGTTGGGAAATCGCCACCGTCGCCGCCTTGCCCCACCGTTACGTCGAAGCTGTCGCCCGGTGTGACGTCAAAAACGCCATGTGCATAACCACCTCCGGCTCCGCCGTAGCCGTCATTGCCGCGCCCGCCGCCGCCGGGGCCAACAACACGCACACGTAGACTTGTGACACCTGCGGGAACGATGAAGATGTGTGTCCCGGGCTGTTGGAAACAACTCCACATGCCCGAGCCGAACTCGCCCATGTAGCCTGCCGGTAGGATTTTCTGGCCCGAAATTGTATTGGTTCCGATCCCCACTGCTGCTGCGCTAGCTTGTTCCGAACCTGATGCAAAACGCGCCATCAGACGTCCTCCTCATAACCTGAAACCCTCACATCCACTGTGTCGGTGGAAGCTTGGACATAGATCACCTCACCCGCCGCCATCGGTTCATTGGTGCGGAGAAGTGGGTTGGCAAGGGACACAGAATGTCCGGTTTCAATCCAGTCACCATCAGCAGGCGCGCTACCATCCGTGATCGCAATTTTTACGGTTGCCGCATCGGGTCCATGATTTGCCACGTTGATATTGATTGCCGCACCAGTTGCAGCCGGAACGGTATAGAGGGCGGTGTTTACACCCGCCGACAACCTCGCTCGCGCCTTGATAAATCCGCTCGCCATGTTAGCGACCTCCGAGGTAAGCGCGCCGTGCGCGCGTGGGTTTCAAGAGATTGGCCACGGTATCCGCATAGTTTTCATCATTGGCGATGGCAGCGGCGATCTCGGACAGCGTGTTCAAAGCTTCGGGCGCGCCAGCCACCAAATCATTTACGGCCTGATCCAGAACCAATTTGACCGCATGTGGCGACATGATTGTGTCTGTGCTGACACCCGCAATGGCCTGCGGATCGGTTGCAAATTTGGCAGAGACTTGGCCATCAACATAATTGATCACCCATGCCGTCGTGGCCGTCACCACTGCTGGATCAATAGTGAGGTTGATTGTGCCTGCATTGGCGACAAGGAACTCGATACGGACCAGGGTGTCCGAAAACGCGCCATCGGCGGGCACCGGCTTGTATGTCTCCGGCAGGTTGCCGACTACAAAA
The DNA here is from genome assembly GCF_000014065.1 of Ruegeria sp. TM1040. Lineage (NCBI taxonomy): Bacteria > Pseudomonadati > Pseudomonadota > Alphaproteobacteria > Rhodobacterales > Roseobacteraceae > Ruegeria > Ruegeria sp. TM1040. The sequence continues at coordinate 1,385,608 of NC_008044.1, forward strand.
AGTGTGCCATCATCTGTAAAAAGGCCCACCTCGCGCATAACAAAAGCGCCCGTTGCGGCGGGGATCACAAGCTCGGCGGCATATTTGGTGGGCTGGCCAATCGGATCGGGCTGATAGACGCGATTGATCGCGGCCCGAAACACCTCTCCCGCGAGGCCAGTCATAGCCGGATCAGGGACAATTGCCGCGCCACCACCGTCGCCCACCGCCATATCGCCGAGGGTGATCAGCGCCCCCTCTCCCTGAGCTTGCGCCAAAAGCGCCAGTCCTGCGGTGGTGTGAATTGCAACTATCTGTGTCATCTTACCCCCTTCATGCTGCGCTCACGGTGATCTCTTGCCCCACCACTACCGCCGCTGCGGCGACGGGTTCAGAGACTGTTGCGGTCGAGATTTGAACTGATGTTAGGTGCGCCCGAATAGGCTTTGATTCATCAACTGCGCGCAGTGCGCGCTGGATACTCTCAGGGCTGTTAAAGTCGCGCACAGCATCAAGCTTGAGTGCAAAAGTATGGGGTGCCCTTCGCGGATCTGCCTGAAACCACTCCACGATTTCAGGCACAAACCCAATCGCCTCGAGCGCCTCAGCGACTGCACCCCGTGTCCCTTTTCGTTGATGGACCACAAAAGAGCGGCGAATAACCTCACGCTTTGCAGGCTCGCTCCAAGAAGGATCCCACTCATCTACAGAGAGAGAAAAGGCCAACCATGGCAAAAGCTCAACCGGGCAACGATCAGGATCCCAGATTTCGCGGAGCGGCGCTGTCGTGAAGAGAGGCGGCCCGCTAACTGCTTCCAAAGCGCGTTCCTGCGTCGTTGCGTTATGCGGCAGAAGGCTTTCAGGCATTGGTGCCCCCAATGCTAACTGAAACAGCAGAGCAGAATGCCGCCTCGCTTGCATCTACCAGAATATCTGCTGCAGGACTGATCAGCGCGACGTTCTGCACTCCTGGCTGATGAAGTGCAGCATAAAGCCCCGAAAGGGTAATATCTGCCCCGATACGGTGCTGCTGGCTTGCATACTCTAGTGCTGCGCGTTGAGCCGCGTCTCGCACAACCGCACTATCGGGTCCGGGTAAGACAGTAAGAACCGCCTCGATGGTATATCCGATGATTGCGGCCCCTTGGACAGTCACGAGATCCGTAAGCGGGCGCACATCATCCTTGTTCAAGGCAGCATCAACAGCAGTCAGCAGAGTTGCAGGCGCAGCACCATCGCCCGACCGGGAAAGAACCGTGACCAGCACCTCGCCCGGCGCGGGGCTTTGCACGCTGGCATCCCCGACGTCCGGATCCGCGCCAAGTGCATGGAACACATAGGCACCCATCGGCCCCGCAGTGCTCAGCCCTTCAAATGCGAGGAACATTCGGCGGCGCAATGCGTCGTCGGTCTCAAGGACAGGGGGAACTGGCGGGAGAGCCTCAGGATCACCGGGATCGATCACCAATCGTTCAACAGCATAGCGGGCGGCAATATGGTCAAGATCAGAACCCGTCGCATAGGCAGGCATCACTGCTCGCGCTGCGTCGTTCCCCTGCTGAATAGTCAAGGTTCGATAAAACGCCGCGATCTCGAGGATTTTGTAGGCAGGGTCACTTTCGACCAGAGCGTCAAAAGCCGGATCTCTCTGCCTGAGCTCAGATAGCATTTCTGCGAGCGCGACTTCGTAGTCGATAGCCTGCAACACATCGGGCGCAGGCAACTGAGACAGATTGATTGATGCAAAGCCGCCAGCCATCAGTTGAGCCCTATTCCTTCGAGAAACACAGGCTCACCTGTTGGAAGATACTGGCCCGCCAAAGCGATTACGATTGCGCCAGGTTCGGAACCCTCGAGCGAAACACTTTCCAGTTGAAGCCTTGGCTCCCACGTTTCGATGGCTTCGTAGGTCGCTGCCATCATATCTAGTCGAGTTGCGTCATTCATTGGCGCATCAACCAAGCGGTAAAGGCGACTTCCATAGTCGCGGCGCATCACACGGGTGCCAATCGGCGTTGTCAGGATGTCACGCACCGACTGACGCAGATGCGCCAGATCAGACATGTGTTTGCCAGTGGATGCGTCTATTCCAATCATGGGCCGATCATTGCCGTGATCAGCTCCACTAGGCCTCTGGCGGTTTTCCTATCCACCCGCGAACACGTTCCCGGAGCCGCTCGCGACGGAGGAACCGCAATCGACGGGATCACCGATGCGCCCAATCTGTTTGCCCTCAACGAACACGGTGCTCGACCCGGTGGCAAGGATGCCGCCATGGCAAATCGGTACTGGATTGCAATGAACCGACCAGCCATCTCCCTGTCTGTGGACAGGCTTGCCGTTTGTATAGACGGAACCGCTACCGCCAGTGCTCGAGCGGGAAGGATAGTTGCCGTGGCCCGTGCAGGTGTCGCCTTTTCTGGTAACAGCCGGCATCAGTTCAGGTCGATCCTGGGTGCGCTAATCCGGATCCCGTTTTCATCGATCTCAATCGAGGAATCGCCGACTTGGATCTTGAACAACCCACCCGCTCCGGCTGTTGGAGGGTTAGAACTGCTGAAGGCCGAGCCGATGATTACGCCTTGCGCGGTGTCACCAGATTCCGACAAGACCATGACCTGCTCGCCCTCCGACGGTGGAGCCCAGACGCTGATTGCCCCGGCGCGAAGCGGAAACCATGACAGCCAAGCGCTTTCGCTCTCGCCGCCGAAACTAACCTTCGCGCGAGCGGCGCCCGGGTCAACGGCGGTAATCACACCAAACCGCACGATCCCCTCGCGCACTTGTTCGTTTCTTGCCGCGCCATAGCTCATAGCGGTGCCTCCACGGTTTCGGAATATTCATCCTCATTGCCTGGCCCGATATCTGGTGCCCAGCCTACATTTACCACCTCTGGAACGACGCCCTCGCCGGTCCACACGCTTTCGCCCAGATCGATCTGTTGATCCCATTCGACGGACCAGACCTCGAACTTGTCAAATTCAGGGTCGAAAGCATCAGGCCCGATATACGTCACCTGTGCCGGACCAACCCTTTGCCCCCATCTCTGGCGATGAACTTTGGCGGCGAGCGCGGCCGTCAATTGGCGAACCTCACGTTTGACGCCCTCTGTGCGAAAGCCGAGGATAACGCGGGCGACCCATTTTGAAACGAAAGGCACCTGTTCGGTGCCGGGGTCTGCATCCGGATCGCCTTCTAGGTCGATCAGTTCGACCAGTACCGCAGGCACCGGCAGGGCCTTTTTATCGAGGTCATAGTCACCGACAGTGGCGAGGTCAGGAAAGTCGGCCCTGATCTGGGCGAGTATTGCGTCGTGCATCGCGATCAGATCAACGTTTCTGGACATCAGCTACCCACTCCATAGATCGTACGGGCGCGCACCTCGGCCCGAAAATAGTGAAAGAATACCTCTTCGATCTCGTCAAAAACTTCGTCCTCGATAAAGGTTTGGGCCTCATCGTCGATAGGCATCCTCGCCTCTTTGATCGGATAGGCACGAGATCCGGCCCGCTGTTTGATCGTAGGGCGGCCCTTTGCATTTCTGCCAATGAACCCGCCCGGGAAATCGTGCCCGGCATAGCTGGCTCCTGTCGCCGTCCTGGACGCGCGGCCCTTGAAGGCTGACACCCGCATATCATTCAGGCCGAACCACATGCGAACGCTCCCCATGGCGCCATTCCGCTTGAACCGAAACCCTTGCAGGCGTCGGCGTAGCTCCGCAGCGGTGCGCAATTGCAGCTTGGTTCGCAGTCCCTTGCGCGAGCGAGTTTTCATGGTTTGCGCGGTTCGACGCAAGGCGCGGGAATAGGCGTTGCGCAGATCCTTTTCGCTGGCGTCAAACTCTTCGGCGATGCGCCTCAGTTCGCCTTGATCAAAATCGAAGGCAGCAAACACGCGATCACTCCGTCGCCATGTGCAGCACCGCGAAACCGGTTCCGTCAGGCTGCGGATTTGTCAGCAGGTAATAGGTCCGCCCCTCGATCACGACGGGATCCTTGTCGCGCAGGTCGGCGACATCGGACGCCTTGCAAGTCAGGCGCGGATCGGAGCTGTCAGCCTCATACTCACCAATCTGGGCGTTCATGTAAGGCTCGTCGAAGATCCCGCGGATGGTACGAGAAACGCCTCCCCGTGGCGTGACGGTTACCTCAAGGGCAAAGTCGTCCGTCGACAGGAAGGCGTCGGGATTATCCCAGCTCGGCGCTGGCATCAGGTGGGCGCTTTGGCCGTGGCTGCCGGATCAGTTTTGGCCGGGTCGGTCGCTGCCGCCTTCTTCGCGCCCGTCTCAGCAGCTTTCTTGCTGGCAGGTTTCTCCGGCGGTTCTTCGATCTTGCCCCGCTCTTTCAGCCCGTGAGCCTCTGCGGCAGTCAACGCGACGGTATCGCCTGGCTTCTTGATCGCCTTATCCCAGACAAAAGCACTGGTGACGGCGAAAATCTTTTTCTGCGGTTTCTTGGTATCAGCCACGTTTTCGATCCTTTTTCAGGGGGTGTCTCTGGCCTGATCAGGCCAGAGATTTAATGCGTGCTCGGGTTAGCTGGCGTCAGTGCCGAAGCAGAGGCCCGCCGGGTGACGCAGAACATAATCCGCGTCCTGCATCGTCACGATGCGCAGGCGCCCGCGGCGGCTGTGGGTGTACGGGTCCACCGTAATATCCAGACCACCCCACATGCCAACCAGGACGTTCGCGAAATCACCGTGGAACACGTCACCATCTTTAATCTGGTTGGTAACTTCGCCGCGATATCCGTTCACGGTGTTGTCGCTCTCCCAGATGGGCGCACCGTTTGTGCCGCTGAATTTCTGCGTGCTCTTGAAGTGACCACGCATCTTGGCGTTCTGCACATACGCCATGCTATTCACATCGGCATTTGCAGCAGAAATCTCGCTCTCCATCTGGATCACTTCGGCCCAGGTCGGGAGGGCGGATCCGCCACCAGACGCTGCGCCGCCAAAGTCGACCACATTCACGCCGCTCGTATTCGCGATACCCAGCGGCTGATCGTTGGCGCCGGTGCCATAGAAACCCGCAAAATCCAGCGAGGTTGCCAATGCGAGCGCAAGGTCACTACGCACCAGCGCCTCGATATCCAAACTGGATTGCTTGAGAGTGCGGCGCGTGATCTCCGAATAGGCCGCAACAGTTTTCGGAGAAAACTGGCGCTGACCCAGAGACAGCAGATCCTCTGTCGCCTCGATATCCTCACCGATCCAGTAGCCGGTCGCACCACCTTCCTGCGTCGGGATATCAGGGTTGCCCACCAGACCCATCAGCGGAGTCGCGAGCTGCAAAAGGATCGTACGGTTGCGCAGCATCTGAATAAAGCTCTGCGTCAGCAACGGGTTTGCGATGGTGTTGCCGCCGGTATCGGCAGCGGTCGCGCCACCGGAACCCGTGTTCAGCGGCGCACGCATCAGCACGTCCATCGGCACCATTACGCCCTGCGCATCGCGCCCCTGCGCCTCGGCGGCAGCATCGGAGACCTCGAACTCGAAAGCAGCCGCTTCCTGGGCGCTGCGGTCTGTCGGATTTGCCAGCGCCCGGATCGCGCGCAGGAACGAAAACTGCTCTGTTTCGCTGTCGGTCAGGCCAATGCTGGAACGCTCAGAAATTTGGCGACTTTCATTGCTGCGCTGGTGTAGGTGATCAAGCAGGCGTTCGCGCATGTCGGTCACGCCATGACGCCCGGCAATCATTTCTGTTGCGAGCTCCGGCGCGTCGTATTCGCGACCCAACTCGGTCAGTTCGCGCACGCGGGCCGCTTCCTGCTCCTGCAGACGCGACAGCATGGCAGTTTCCGCTGCGCCTGCACGTTCGAGCACCTCGATCACTTCGATGATCTGATCGTTTTCGTCGACCTTGGCCCGGACAAGATTGCCCTCGGCGTCGCGGGTGATGATGGTTTTCATCTGTGTTTCCCTTTGTCCTGTATCGTTGGGCTCGGCCACCGCGCCCGCATTCTCTTCGCCAGTTTGGCCACGATCCGCCCCGCCCGCCTCTGGCGGATTTTCCAGCGCGCGACCGATGCCGACTGTCGGATCAGCTGGCACCGGTACGACCGAAATCTCGAACGGCTCCCAGCGCGTGACCGTGATAAGGTTCGGCTGACCTTCCCGTATTTCCTCGCTGATCGTGATCACCCGGTAGCCAACCGAGACGTGCTGCCGAATGCCGTCGACGATGTCCTGAAAGATCTCGCTCGCGCGGGCGCTCTTGCCGAACCGCACAACAGCGCGCCCGACGCCGTCGGAATCGACGCGCGCACTTTGCACAACGCCGACCTGATCGTCCCAATTGTGCCCGACCAATACTGCCCCGCCGTCGAGCAGACGGTCCAGAACCACGGCCTCGGCGTCATGGGAAAGCACCTCATCGCCAAACCAGCGCCGCACCGGGGTCGTGCTCGAGAAGGCAAGCTCGACAGTGCGCGCCTCGACGTTGATTTCGCGCACCTCTCCCATGCGGCGCATCGCACCGCCCTCGCCGCGCGCGTTGATCTGCTCCGCTGTGACTTCGCGGGTCAACGACCGCCCGATAATGTCATTCGCTTTTGTCGGGGTCTGGGTCGGCGTCTGGGTCGGTTTCTCCGGTGCCGGTTTTGGCTGGCTGTCCACTGCCCTGCCCTCCTTTTGATTTGGCTGTGATCAAGGCCTCGATCACGTTGTCGGGGATTTTCGCCTCGCGCATCGCTGCGATATCTTCTGCGACCTCGGCATAGACCTCGCGCGGGTCGCGCCCGCGCTCGCGGATCACCTGACCGCGCGACTTGAACAGGTTGTCGACGGCGTCGGCGTCGGCCGTCACGTCTTTTGCAGGATCAATCCACTGCCAGCGCCGTGCCTGGAAGGTCACCGCCATGAACTTCGACCGCTTGCTCGCTGGCAGCGGCGATCCGTTGTCGAGGGTGATTTTCTGTTTCAGCAGCGAGTATTCGAGCCAACGCTCATAGATCGGCAAGGCAAAGGCCTCGATCAGGCTCTCTTGCAACTCAATCCACTGGTCCCGCTCACTCAAAACGCCGTGGCGGATGCTCGATAGATTCACGCCCTCAAGGTCATTGGCAAGATCGTTGTAGGCAACGCCCAAGCCTGTCGCGACCCCGCGCAGCATGTGCTTTGAAAACACCGCCATTTCGCCGTTTGGATATCCGGTTTCGACCCGCTTTAGACGCGCACCCATCGGGAGCTGATGATAAACTCCCATTTCACTATCGAGTTCGATGTCCTCAAAGCCTAGATCATCGTCGCTCTTGGTGGCGTCGTCCTCTTCTGGCTCAGGGCCGAACCCTTCGTCCCATTCGATCACGCCGACCTTGTTCGCGCCTTCACGAGCGTTGTTCAGAGCGCTTTTCTCGAACTCGCCAAGTTGGCGCATACGCAAGAGCGCGGTCGCCATCCACGGCAGCCCGCGTTTCTGCCCGACAAAATCCTCTTCAAACCAGTGGATAATTTCATCCGCCGGAACCCGGATGAACGCCCGCCCGGAATAGTGATAATCGGCCTGCGATTGATCGAGGGTGGTGAAATAATAGGCCACGGGTCGGCCCATCTTCGTATATTCGATCCCTGCCCGAATGAACCCACCACCGGGGCGACGATCCTCATCAAAATCGACCGGGCACAACACCGGGTCGAGGATCTGCAATGCAAATCCCCACGGGCCCGCATCCCGCCCAACCACCATGCGCACCATAAACTCGCCATCGGTGCAAAGGCCGTTCACAATCGTTTTCTGGATCTGCCGTAAGGTGCGACGCCCTTTGACGTCGCAATTCATCGCCTTGCACCAGGCGCGCCATGCGCGTTCGATGGCCTTGTTTGCCTGTGCGTCCAGCTTGTCACCGTCAAACGCCTGCGCCTGCAGTGTGAACCCCTTCTGTCCAATCAGGTTTCGCCGTGCGCTGGCCTTGAACGCCTTTGCATAGTCGTTGTTCGCCGACTGCTCGCGCGAACGTGCCACCAGCACGCGCCAATTGCGGCGGATGATTTGATCCGCTGGCATTGGTGAATTGGTCCAACCGCTTGTCATGCGATCTGTCTCTGCGGCGGCAAACATGCGCTGGCCACGCCTTCGGGGTGCCGTCAGCATTGGAGGGGGCTTGCGATCCGGCTCCGGCGCAACAGGATCTTCGCGTCTGAACAGTCGCCAGATCATGTCAAGCGCACCTTGATCGCGCGCCCGAAGCCGCCGCGCCGCCGCGCTTTCTTAGCCGCCAGCTCGGCACGATATTGATGGCGCAGTTTCATCAGCTCCGACAACGGCGTGCGCTGCAGTGATCGGTTGTTGATGGTGTAACTTTGCTGATCAATGGTCGCGCGGTTTTCGATCACCGCCTCGATGGCATCCAGCACCTTGCGCACATGATCGCGTCCGTCGAAATTCTCACCTTGCGCAGCAAGATCCGGCGCGATCAGAACTTCGCCGCGCTCGACCGGATGCACATCAGCGCCGTCGCTGGCACGGATCACGTAGGCATACCGCCCGGGCTGCCAAGAGGCCGTGACCAACGCAGATGCCTCAAAAATATGATCCACACCACTCGCAGCGCTAATCAAGTCAATCGAGCTCTTGCCGCGCAGGAAGAGAGAAAGCCCCCACTCCGGCGCCGGAAAAATCGGTTGCTCGACCACTGCCCGAAACGTCAACCCTGCCCCGATTTCAGTTGGAATTGCGCCCACGTCCTAACCCTGCTCAATACCTGCGACGGCGTCGGCGCTTCTTCGCCCCCCAGCCAGTCTTTTTCGGAGCTTGGCTGTTTGGGGCTTCCGGTTCCTCTGGCGGTTTTACCAAAGCTCGCTCAGCGTCTGGTGAAATCTCGACGGCCTCGTCCTCGGTCTCCTGCCCCTGAACATCCAGTGACGCGACCAGGCGTTTGATATTCGGGCGCAGGATGCGCAGCGCTGCGTAGGCATAGACGCGGCAGTCAAATGCTTCGTTGCGTGGGCGTACATTGTGCCATTCTCGGACTGCGAACCCCTTCACATACCGGGTGCGCAGCGCCTCGGCGGTGAACATATCGAACCACGCCGGATCCCGATCTGCCGGGAAATGGCAATGGCCCGGCCCCGCGTCGCTAATCCGCGCCCGCTGGGCGACTACGGCTTTCGCCTCATCGACGCCGATGGAGTGCAAGTAGACGGGGCGCACGCCCTTTTGTTTGACCTTCGAGGGCTGCGTAACGATGGGTCTGCCCCAGCCACCGACGCCCTTGATCGCCCAGACCTTGCGGCCCAAACGCTTGCGGGCATAGTCATAGGCTGCTTGCGTGCGCCCACCTTCACCCCCGGTATCGAGGCAGGCGGCAGAGACCCGCAACTCCGCTCCGCTCTCGTGCTCCCATGTTTCCGACAGCAAGGCGTCTAGTTCGTCCCAGACGTCCTGTTGCAGCGGATCGCCCCACAAAACCCGATAATCGACAGACCAGGATTCCTCCCCCAAGCCCCAGCCAACTATTTCGACCTCGAGGCGGTCGTTTTGCATATCAATACCAGCCGTCAGGACGCCTGCCCCCAACGGGACCGGTGCTGCGAACTTAGCAGCCCGTGCCATCAGCACGGACGCCTCGAGCTTGTCGCCTTCCTCTTCCCATGTCTCAGCGAGCGACACGTTCACAAAGGTTTGCAAATCCCCCGCGGCCTTTTTGTCGAGGAAGGACTGCACGATATCCTCGAGCCGCCGAAAGCAGGAATACAGCTCCGACAAATGATAGGACGCGTGACCTCGGAACGGCTTGCTGGCGATCCAGCCGCCGCCGTCGCGTTCGGCGTTGCGGATCGCTGCCACTCGCTCGCCATCGCTCCAAACGGTTCCGCATCCCTCACCCACGCACAGATAGCCTGCTGTTTCGGCGAGGTGCAGCCCGTCGGCGTCTTTGGACCAGGTCACCTGCGACCAGTTCAGCCGTTGCAGGTGGCCGCAATGCGGACACCGCACGTAAAAATAGCGCTGGTCTCCTGCCTCAAAGGACTTTTCAATCCAGCTGCCGCCCTTGATCGTCGGCGTGCTGATTTCCAACAAGAGCCGCTGATCACCAAAGGTCGCCGCCCGTTGCCACAGCAGGCCGACCGGGTGGCCTTCGTTTGTCCGGTCGTAGCCGTCGGTTTCATCGCAAACAATGAACGGCGCCGAACGTCCGCGCATGGTCTTCGGAGAACCCGACCAACTGAACATGAGAAACCCGCCCGGGTAACTCTTCATGCGCTGATTATTGACGCCTTGGCGCCCGCGCGGCTTCGCGATCAGCTCGGCGAGGTCTTCGTTCTCTTCAACAAGCGGGTTGAATTTGGTCTCGAGCCACGTCGTCAAATCGCCTTGGCTCGGCTGCATCATCATCTGAGACACAGGATTGAAGCCGATGCGATAGGCCTGCGCCGCAAGCGCGGTCTGCGTCTTGCCGACCTGCGCGCCCCACATGAGCGAGATCCGGTTGCACCGCGGATCTGCGGTCATATCGATCACTTCGCGCTGATAGGGCGCGTTGTCGAACCGCATTTTGCCCGGCACAGCGTTTCCGACGGGGATCTTGATATTTTCCTCGGCCCACTCCGACGGCTTTAGGTTCGGCGGCGGGCGCAGAAATGCCCGGGCGCGCCGAGCAATGCGGACAACAGCCCGCGCATTCGAGAAATCAGCCCGGGCGTTCACGCACTGTCGGCCCCCTCTTCGGCCTCTTCGTCGTCCTCGTCGAGATCCGCCTCGGTAATTAGGTCCGTATCTGCCAGCGCCTCAAGCACCTGGTCGACCTCATCCAGCAAAACCGCCTTGATCTGCGTTTCATCGCTTTCACCGATCAGGCGCCGCGCTGCACGGCTGGGCAGGACGTTGCGGATACCCGCGCGCACCTCGCCAAAGGCTTTCGCAAGGGCGCGGTCGAACTGCTCCACCGGCACCAACTCTTCCTTGGCCCGCGCGAGATCAAGCTCTGCTTGTTCCGTTTCCGCTGCGAGCTTGCGCAATGTCAGTTCGTCTTTGGTCGCCATTCCGGTGTGGCTCGCCTGCGCCCGGATATCATCATCGCGCCAGCTCCGAACCTCAGCTGTGTTGAATTTCCAAGCCCGGCCGCGCCCGCCACGCTGAACCACCGGGCAGCCGCGCCGAACCCACTCATCGACGGTCGGCAGCGACACGCCGTTGATATTGGCGAGTTCGGCCCGGTTTACTTCCTGACCCTTGCTTTTCTTATTTTTCTCAGCCACTTGCGCCCCCTAGTGACGATTTTCAAACCCTGCCCGGCAACGCGTGCATTTTTACCTCCCCAAACCGCTTTATTGAAATTCATCAGGGAGTTGCGCGATCTATATAATAAACAACCCCTTCGCCCGGCGGCACGCACACATAAATTTCGGCGCATAGGCACACCCACAGACGTCACCCCCCGGGGAAGGACCCGCGAAAAGGCCTGGCGATAATGCCGAACAGCGCTCCGCCCATCTGCTGCGGTGTTGGCAGCAGCCAGCCGACAAGGGCCACCAGAAGCAACCATGCAGGCGGATCTTCGCGAACGATCACCGTCTCGACGTTCTCACTCCTGACCCGCGTATCGCCTGCGCTCAGTTCTACGCTGCGCGCCTGCACGTCCTCGATCCTCTGATCGCTGAACGTCGCCTGCCCGACGGTCTGGGCATTGTTACGGCCTGCCTGGACGTTCGCCGCCACGCTGGGCCCGCCACCCAGCGCCCCGCCGACGAGACCCGCAACCTTCGCGCAGGACGCCAAAGCCGCACAGATCAGCAGGAGAGGCAGCAGCGGCATCAGGTCAGCCCCTTGAGGCACAGCGTTCGCTTGCTATCGGCCCGGCGATTGGCTAGCCCGCGCACCCGTTTGCCACCCGCGATCACCCAGCGGCGCAGTTCATCGCACGCGGCCCGGTGCTTACCAGCGTTTGCAAGGCGCATCATCGTCGACCGACAAACCGGGCCAGACCCAACATTGTATGCAAGCTCTAGCATGGAGGCCTGAACACCTGCCGGAATATTCGGGTTCGTCATGCAAGGACGGATCTCGGAATAAAATGCACGCACATCTTTCTCGAGCCGGTCGACGCATTCAGCCATAGTCGCAGTGTCACCGATCTGAACGCCGTGAGTATCGCCGAAACAGATCGTCGGCACACCCACGATATCGCGGTAGGCCTCAAGCCGCACACCTTCCCACTTGGCCACAAATGGCGATGCTAGAGCAATCACAAGCGCACCAGCGCCGACGCCCTTTACAAACCTCGTACTGGCCGCACCCGATGTGTCTTGCCAGAACTCGGACAATAGCTTGGACAGGCCCACTTGTGCGATCAGGCGCGCAGGAATAGCCAATGCGTTCACCGCTGCGGCCAACCCGGCAAAGATAAGGGGGTCGACACGAAGCAATCCGGGCGACACCAGCGACACAAATATGGGGAAAGCCGAGATCAAGCACGCAAGCGCAATGAGACGGATAGACCATGCACCCTTGAGCGTTTCTTTCCAATTTTGAATGAGTTGCATTGCAAAGCTCTCCTTTCGCCCCAGAACAGGGCATTGCCCCTGTTATCTACGGTGAAGGATCTCGCGGATCTCGCGAACGTCTTTACGGACCTCCGAAAAGGCCTCGCGATCCTCGTCGCGCTGCTTGTCACGCGCCTCGAGTGACTGCTGCAGCATTTCGATCTGTTTCTGATTGGTGAAGATCCTACGCACCAACCAAACACCGCCCGAAGCCGCTCCGGTGATCGCAGTCACAAATAGCCCGGTGGATGCCTGTTCAATGCGTTCGATAAGCGACATGCGCGCGACCCTCAGCCCGTTTTCGGCAAGGTCGCGCGTTTAGGGCGCGGGTTCCTCTGGCGGTTTTGCCATCAACACTTCTCGGCAGTCCTGTCAGTGAGTCCCGCCTGCATTGACGCGATATCGGCTCACAATAGAATTTGCTTCTAAACAATAATAGCGTGGAGTTTGGAGGTTTTATTCCCTAACATAAAACTCCCCAATAGAATGTCGCAACCGGTGTGATTGGTGTGAATGAGGATTTCGTGTGAGCAAAGAGATTATTAATATAAGTAACTTAGCATCCGTTGACGAAACAGAGCTAGTCCTCGTGCAGAGTATGGTTGCTGAGCTATTCGGTGAACCGCATCAACTTGTAAATCTTCAGGGAGCTTATTTCGGGCCTCGTCGATATCCACACACGGTCTATCTATCTGAGGCGGATCGATTTTGTGTGGCGATTTTAATTCCTAGTCACCAAGCTGATAAGCTTGCTTTCCGCGTCGCGCATCTCTCGCACGAACTAGTACACTGCTTGAACCCTAATGGATGGCCCTCCAAGGCGACAATACTCGAAGAAGGGCTCGCAGAGCACGCGAAAGTCTATATATCGCGTGTGATGTACGAGGGCTTTCCTCAACTCGGTGCTAACATACAGACGTATGGTGCATACCAAGAAGCATTTGATCGGATCGAGGATCTAATCAAATACGAAGGTCTTAAAGGTTTTTATAGTGGAATTAGAAAACTGAGAGAAGACACATGCCGTCCGTTCGCGGAGATCAAAGCAGAAGATTTGAAGAAGGTGTTCTTGAACACACCTGTCGAACTCTTGGAACTTCTAAGTCAGCCATTTCGCGAGTTAGATTAGTCTCCTTTATCCCCGCCCCGGTTCTGCTGATGTGAGAATAAAAAATGAAGCGTGACGACGACTACATTAGAAGAATGTTGTTAGCTTTAGAGCTCGCTGACGACCCCTACCTTGCAGCCAGTCAAGAGACCAACAGCATGTCTGCAAGCGAGGTGAAGAAAAACTATCATATCGCTCTTTTGTGTGATGCTGGTTTCATGAAACGTCACTCTGAAACACGTTTTCGAATGACAAACCAAGGGCACGATTATGTTTTATCCATCGAAGACGATGGCGTTTGGGATCAAACCAAGAAGAGTGCTGCCCAGGTTGGGGGTGTTGCTCTTGGCCTGATGAAAGATATAGCGCTTGGCTATGTAAAGCAGAAGTTAGTTGGGCTAGGGATACCTGTTGAGTAGGGACTAAACGGCCCCCAAAGTCTGGGATACAAATCTGGTTTCAGTTAGAGAAATCATAAAAGAGTACAGGCACTACCGCCTTCAACTGCAGTTTACTCGCGATGTGATGCTGCTCCCACGTTCTAGGTCAATGAACTCGAAGCGACAGCTCTCGTTGCCAAACTCGATATCGATATGTTGGCCGATTGTCGGCCAAGCATTGACTTCAGCGGGCGCGCCATCGACCTGTACGAACATCGCACTCCCGGAGTTCGTATCCTCGAAAACTAGAAGGCGGCTGACACCATTAGGAGCGATAAAGTCGTAAGCTACGTTTTGCTCAAAGGTTCTAAGCCCTTGGAAGCTACGTGGCACAAAGGGAAGCTGATCGTTGTCACCTGTTGTAATCGTTCGTGCGATTTGCGTTTCCAGTGACTGAAGCCGTTGCTTGAGTGCCTCGCTTTCATCTTCCGTCAACGCTAGGCTCAGTCCGTCAAGTGCGGATGAAAGACTTCCAACACTTTCGATCAAGTCGGGTGGGGATTCGATTGCAAGCTTACCCGGATAGAAAAGAGAATACGCTCCAATACTTGCTGCTACAGCTGTTCCGACACCACCCAAAAAAGAGCCGAAGTTTTTAATACGCGACATACGGAGCTCCTAGAAAATACGAAAAGGCCGACTTATCAAGTTTTTCAATCTTTGATGTACGCAAAAACCAACTCACGCAGGCTCGCACGTCCACCACAGTGCCGATCTCAATGCCTTCTGTAAAGTACCAGATAGGGCTCGAACTCGCTGCAGTCCAAGGCGAATAGTGCTTGTTTTGATAGCTACCCTAGCCTCTTGCGCCAGTACTCGCCCTGATCTAACAGCCCCTGCGCGGTCTTGATCTCGACGCCCATTTCTTGCGCGATCTCGGCAATGGATGCGCCTGCGTCCCACTGGCGCAACGCATGGTCAGCCATGTACGCCTTGCGAAGCCCGTGGCAGCTCGGAAGCTCGAGGATACAGTTCGCATGGCTGTGACTGAGCTTTTGCGCCGCCTCGATGCCGATCATGGTGGCGATCCGGTGGTCCTCGGGGATGCTGCCCGGGACGTAAAGCTGTCGCCGCCATTTCCGCGCGCCTGTCGCCCGGGTGCCCTCTACCAGACGCACCGCATTGCGCCGGCCGATTACCTCCGCGATCTCCTGGACGCTCTCGGGCAGCGGCACGTTGCGGCCCCGGCCTGCGGCAAACTCCGCCAGCGGATAGCGCACGACTGCGGGTAGATCGGGCTGATAGAGCGCAGGAACCGAGGCCGAGGCTTTGCGCTGCCCGGAGCGCTGCGCCTGATCGAGCAGTTTGCGCAGGTTCGCCACCTCGTGTTTCAGGTCCTCGACTACGCCCATGACTTAGCCCTTTGCTCGCGTGACTAGGATCTCCATGCCTTGTGCGGCCAAAATCGCTTTCTTAAGCTTGAACGCTTCCGTTTCATGGCCTTTGCGATCCTCGATCACAGTCACGCCGAGGCGATTGTCGACATAAACAAAATCTGCGCGATAGACGCGCTGCTTGGCCCCGCCGTCGGTCATGATCGGCCCGTCTCGCCCGATCAGCCCGATCTCGACCTGACGCCGCAAGCCGCAGATCTCGCCCGCCGCCTGTAGCAGCTTCAATTCTTCCCAACGCTCAGCCTCGGTCTTGCTGTCGTGAGTGATCCCGTCGGCGGTAGTCGTGCGCTTCGTGCCGCGCACCCGGCGCCGGTCCTCGACGGTGGTGGCCTGATGGGCGTCCCGATATTCCTCGGCTGTCATGCGTTCTGTCACTGCGTCCCCCTTCTCTCTTTGGCTTCTGCCTCCATCCGCTCTCGCAGATCTTGTTCGAAGAACTGCGCGAGAGAGATCGTCTGAACCCACCCGCCTGTTTTGCCCGTGTCGGTACAGCCTGACCGGCGCGGCAAGCCCATCACCCCTGCACGCGTCCCAATCGCTGAGCGGTGAGAATATCCGAAGTGTTCTGCCATTTCCGTCGAGTTGACACCGGCGAGCCACATCCGGCGAAACGTCTCGTTATCACAGAGCTGTTTGCGCACTTTCGCGCGGCTCGGCAGCCCAAGTGTTCGGGCTTTGTAGCTGACGGCCTGACGCGTCACGCCCAGCGCCTGAGCGATGCGCTCTGTTGGAATATCCTTGCGAGCCCAAAGCGGCGCAAGAGATTCACGGGTGATGTTCTTTAGTGGGCGCTCCGTCATAGTTGTCACCCCATTCCCAAGCATTCTTTATAGAGTGCGAGAACGGCCTCTTCCTCGGCGATGTCATCGGCGTCGCGTTTGCGCAGGGCGATCAGCTTTCTCAATACCTTGACGTCATATCCCCGGCCTTTGGCCTCGGCCATGACCTCTTTCTGTTGCTCAGCAATGGCCTTCTTCTCTTCTTCCAGGCGCTCGAAGCGTTCCACAAACTGCCGGAGCTCGCTCGCTGTGGCGCGATATGCGGCACTCTCTGCCCCCTCCCGGACGGCCCTATCCGCCTCGGTCTCCCGCATCGGAAGGGAACTCACCTTCGAGGCTTGGGTCGCAGCCATTTCAAACAACCGCTCTGGTACCTCTGTCGCGACTATCTCACGGCGTCCGACGTGATCATGGACAGTCACAACGCCCAGCGCTTCCAATGCCTCAAGCAACCGCGCTGCCTTGTTGTATCCGATGGCCAGGGAGCGCTGCACATAGGAGGTGCTGGCCTTCTGGTCCTCAATGAGGATCTGTGCGGCCTTGGCGAGCAATGGGAAGTCGACTGGCGTCTTGCTGAGTTCCGCGCAAACGTCAGAGGCTTGATCAACCACGGCGTTTCCTTTCCTGTTCAGCCTTGAGGCGCTGTCCTGCGAATTTGAGGGCGCTTGCCATGTCTCCGGCGTGCGGGTGCTGTTGAGGTTTCCGGCTAAGCCAGTTTTGAGTTCGATAGGCTTCGCGGATCTCGTCGAGAGAGTTGAACCGCGTTTGCCGGTCGATAGTCTGCAACGGTCCCTTGCTGGGTTGCGGGGCGCGGATCACGCAATCGCCCAGTGCGAGATCGACGGTCACGACCACAGCTCCAAAGCGGTGGCCATGGGTGTCGGGGTCAGCATGGTTGCTCATTGCGCCACCTCAAGCATGGCTTGCGCCTCTGCGTCGGTGATGCGAAGTCCAGCCCTACGGCAGTCCGCAGCGGTCACCTTCCCGGCACGGATGCACTTCGCTGCGGTGTCAGGGCTGATCTTGCCGAACATGAAATGGCCCATTTCGACGCTGCGTATCGTCTTTGCCCAGTGTTCGACGAAATCAGTTTCGGATGCGCTGGGCGTGGCAGGCTGGGCTGGAACGTAGGTTTGCCAGAAACCATCCTCGAAAAACCGATCTGCGCGGCGGATATAGCGCGGGGCGTTTCCCTGCTGCTCAGCCGCATAGGCCTCGGCTGCGCCGATGATCTGCTCGGCAGTAGCCCCGGACTCCAAGGCTCTGCTGATCGCTCGAAGGGTTGCCTTCGCTGTCGCCAGCTTCGGAAACACCCGCTCGAAGTCTTTCAACAAATTATCCGAACAAACATCCGTTGTGGGCGCGGATTGGTCCGCGCAACTTGTTTGTTTTTCTTTTTGTTTGTTGTTCTTTCTTATGGGGCCGGTTTTTCCGGCGGGCGGGTTCAACCGGCGGGCGGGTTTTTCCGGCTCACGGTGAGAGGGTTCGACCGGCTGCGCACCGGTAGCCGGTTTTTCCGGCTCACGGTGATTGCCGTTTTCCCCCGCATCTTGTGGCTCGCTACCCCCTGATGACACTGCATCTGGTGCCTGCGGTTCGTCGAACACTTCCCAGATATATCCCTCCAGGCGCCCGTTTTCGCCGTTCTTGGCGTGGACGCGTAGATAGCCCGCTTCGATCACCTCGCGGCGGATCCGCTGCCACTTGTCTTTTTTGCAGCCGAGGATGCGCTGACATTCGGAAACGTAGAACGTCCAACTATCGCTGCATGACATGATGTAGCAAAGCAGGAGCCGCGCCTCTGGCGAGATCTCCACATCGCGGATCAAAGCGTTCGGGATTGTCGAGAATGCAGTACGGCGGCGAATGCTGACCGATGCCTCTTTCTTGGCCGTCATGACCGCCCCCTTAGCTGCGCCAAGGCTTGCGAGAATAGCTTTCCGCCGAGCGACGCGGCTGGAACCGTCGATGCGACCGCAGGGCCCAAGATCTTGTGCGTGACCCGACAGGCCTCGGCGGCAGCCTTGGCCAGGGCGCGGGTGTCGCGCCTTTCCTGCGCATGCCTGACGGCTGCACAGGCCTGCTCTCTGGGATTCATGGTTAGACCCTCCCTATGAACTCGGTGCGCCCGTGGTCCTCTGCTGTGAACAGATGCCAGGCGCAGTTGTCTTTTCCGGTGTGCTTGCTGCCCTCGATCCACTTGACCCGCCCGACCGATACGATCTTGCGGCAGTGGCGCAGGTACGGGCGCGCCTGCAGGGTGTAGGACCAATCCGCATCGAACAGCAGCCACGTCGGGCAGACCTGAATGCAGTGCGCAATCAGCGGGTGCAGGATCACGCGCGACCACGGCGGGTTGGTAATGATGAAATCCAGCGGGCGCTGCGGGCGCTGCAGCGGTTGCCAATTCAGGGCGTCGCCCTGTACTACGTCGCCGCGCCCGGGATTGATATCGACCGCCTCGGCGCACGTCCCACCGATCCGGCGCAGGTGGTCGATCAGTTTACCGTTTCCGGCGCAAGGCTCAGAGAACCGAAACTGCGCTGGCAGATGTGGCGCCAATATCGGCACCGGCCCCCAGGGCGTGCGGTACAGATCATTCTTGCGGCGTTTGAAGGAGCTGCGCTTACCCATGGGTGGCACCTCCTAAGAATAGCTGACGGTGACGGGATTGCCCGCCTCTGGCGCCCGCCCGCGCCCCGGTGATCAAGCTTTTCAGGCTCCATTGCTCTCTCAGGCCGCGCCGGGTCCTGATGCCAGCATGATCTTGGTGTTCCGCTGTCCCGTGATGTCCAGCGGGGAAGTATTCCGGCGCGTGTTCGTTGCGCGGTGGGTTTGCAGCCCCACCGAGCGCCTTCATCCCGCTAACCAGATAGGAGGCAGCAGAATGAAATTCTCTGTGACGACACTTCATTCGGTCGCCTTGTCTTGGCGAAACTCGTAGCGCCGTTTCACTTCACGGTTGCTAGAGAGGTGACGAACGGTAATCTCAAAAGTGGAGAGCTTGCTTCCAAATTTGGCGACAATCGACTGCTCCACCGAGTTGCCATCATCAACAGAAGGTATCCCGCCCTTGGTTTCGGTATCAGACATTTTGAAAATCCTTGATAAAGCGCCCATCTGGAAGCGGCTCAAAGAGCTGCCCGGACGGATTGAAGCGCTTGAAGCGCGAGTTGCGGAGTTGGAGGGTCAACCGGCACAAGCGTCGCACCTGCATACCTGCGCACAATGCGGGAAGCCTGCGAGTGTCACAAAAATTTCGGATCACCCGGAATTTGGCTTTGCTGGCGTGAAAATCCGCACGATCACATGTGAGGATGGTCACGCGCTCAACTATGATTGGGACCCAAGTAAGGACTAGTGGGTGCTGATTTCTCTTGCTTTTGTGAGCCATATTCACGCCGCTACCTCCAACGCCTGACCGAAAAACTCAGGCGCGCCGGGGTCGGTCAGCATGACGAGCAAAGCGATATGGCTGGCTGGCGCTGTGACGGCGCCCCACCAGTTCAGCGCGGTCTGAAACGATACATCGCAGAACAGCGCGACCTCGCGCGGGCTGTGGAACCGGGTACGGAAGTATGACGACCAAAGATCAGGCGCGCTGACCTTTAGGGCGTGCGGGTCAAACTGATTTGACCAAGACTTTTGCCCAGCGCCACGCGCATCATGACCGCATGGTAGATCATTGTTCACAATCAGGGTTAGACGCTGGCGGCTCATGCGGCTGCCTCCGGCGAGTCCGCAGGTGCGGGATTGTCGGCCATATAGCGGCGGATCTTGTCCACGGTGTGCAGCGTCGGGCTGGACCGTCCTGCCTTCCAGGCTTTCCACTGGCGCCAATTGGCACCGATGGCTTGACGCAAGATATGCTGCGGGCTTCGGCCAACAGCAGCCGCATAGGTTGTGATCTCTTCGAGAAACTGTTCCATGCCCCTTAATGGGGTTTATTTACCCCATCGGTCAAGGGTCATTTTACGCCATGCGCGACGCTCAACAATGGGGTAATTTACCCCTCATGCAACAGACTTTTCGGGACGCATTTCTTGCGGCTATCAAAACCACCGGCAAATCTATGCGACAGGTCGCTCTGGACGCAGGCGTTTCCTATGAGCAACTCAAAAATCTTTCGCAGGGCAAGAGTAAGTCGACAAACGTTGACGATGCCATCCGCATAGCTGCATCTTTCGGGACCAACCTCGAAAACTTCTTGGAAGGGAATACCGCACCCTCTGTGCGCCCGACTATCTCGATCGCGGGCACAGTTGGCGCGGGGGCGCAGGTTCCGGTGTTCGATGCCTACCCGAAAGGCGGTGGCCCGCAGGTGGAGTGCCCTCCGGGCCTGTCTCCGCATGGCATCGTTGCTGTTGAGGTTGAGGGAGACAGTATGGAGCCCGTTTATTCGGACAGGGACTTGTTGTTTTACAGCCGAAACGGTCACGACAGCGTTCCATCGGACATCATCGGGCATCGCTGTGTCTGCGAAGACGAGGACGGCATGGGGTGGGTCAAACAAGTAAAGGCCGGGGACGAACCCGGCCTATTTCATCTTATTTCATTGAATCCCGGCGCGAACAACATCTGGAACGTGCGTCTGAAGTGGGCGGCTCGGGTCCAACTGCACTGGCCAGCCGACTTGGCGAAAAAGGCATGACATATCGCTTCATGCGTCAAGTCTAGATAGACCTGCTTGGCGGCTATGCGCAGTTAGCGACATTTGCAAAGTCTTAGGATCTGCCACCTGGGCAATGGCCCCATGCTGCACGAGCAATCGAGGGAGCAGACCTTCGCTGCAGATGCAGCCATAAACCACTGTCGAACGGAAGGGAGGCGGACATATCAGCCGCTCGCCTGCCGAGGAGCAATGAGCGCTTTGAAGTTTTTGTGGGCATTCGTGAGAGCATTGGAATCGGTAACATAGCCGTCACAGAAGGCAGGAAATAGACAGGCATTTCCAAACCAATGCCATCGGTGCGCGGCGACATCCTCGAAGCCTCGCCGGTCGCTCAATAAGTCATTCGCCTGGGCGCCTTACATTCTCGAACTCAGGCGCACCATCAAAACTCGGCGATGCAGATTCGCCAGGGCGCAGGATAGTTGAGCAGTCGAACCGAAGTTCGGCTGGCACATCTGCACTCAGATCGCGGCACGAAGTCACGTCAGGACCACCTGCCAAAATATCCCAAAACTCCGCTGGCGAATAGCCACAGGCAGGAACTTCCGCTTCAGGCTCACCCGATAGCAGCTCCGACATCTCGCGGGTATCTGCTAGGGTTAAGCAGGCATCGCGCACCTCCATGAAGGTAACACCGACAATCGCGGCGACGCCGACATATGGCACCGCTTCGATCGCCATTGAGGACGTATTAGTGGAGATCATTCGCGAAGTTCGTCGAGCAAGCCGTTCGTTGATCGCACTGACACGCTCGCGAAGTGGTCCATCAAGCTCCTCGACTTGAATTTCGAGATTAGCAAGCCGACGACTAAGGCGAACGCGTTCGGCGGTGAGTTCCGCGGTTTCGCTGGACAAGTTTGTTAGCTCCCGCCGAGCGCGTCTAAGATTTTGATCGAGCTCCGCCTTCTCGTCCGCGAGACGGGCAGCACGCCGATTCAACGTCTCATTGTCAGCACTGAGTTCGACCACTTCGTTTCGTGCGCGCCGCAACTCGGCATCAAGCCGCTGCGCCTCGGCCTCGAACACTTCAGTCTGCGCAGTCAGTCTGACCACGGCTTCGCGGTTTCCGCGATGAGTTGTCGGGGTGCCGACATCTGCCACAACGCTGGCTAAACTCCAGAGACCTCGTTTTGTGGCGTCGTAAACTGCGTCAGCGGTCAGCAAAAGGATATTGCTGCCGAGGATCAACACTACGAAAACAAGTAAGAAAGCGGTACGCCTGAGAACGCGAAGAACGAAGCTTACTATCCGTCGCATATTGTCTCAATTCCCTTCGACGCAGATCTCATGAAACCGGAGATCTAGCGCATGGTCCCCGGCGATAGCCTCATTCACTTTAAGCAACTCGCGTGCGGTACGCTCCTTTGTGTCTGCGGCGCACGGGTCGTCCATAGCTTCGAGGAGGCTCGCCACAGTTTCCGGTTTGGATGAGTAACGAGCAGCGAGATGCAGAGGTGTCTGACCTTCATTGTTAGTCGCGTTGGCATCTACTCCCTTTTCAAGGAGAAAACGGATCACGCCACTCGGCCGGTCCCAGCCCGCCGCAACATGCAGCGCATTGTTGTCATCGTTTGAAACAACACTCAGGTCCCCTCCACCGGCCGCGAAGGCAGTCAGGACCCGCAGGTCCTCGGCATGACGGCTCGCGACCAGGAAAGCAGGCCAATAGTATTTGTCTGCATTCGACTCGATCGGGCGAGCTATCGACGGATCAGCACCACCTGCCATTAGTGCCGAGACAACATCCGCGCTGTTGGGGCGCATTACGGCTAAGTGGAGTGGCGTAATTCCGTAGTCCGAGGACAAGGGATTCCACCGATTTTCGACCGCATACCTCGCATTTGGATCCGCACCCCAAGCCAAAAGCCAGCGGACGGTTTCGGCGGTTTCACCAGTCTCGGTAGCAATGTGCAGTGCCGTGCGCCCGGCATTATCCAAGCGGTCTCGTAAGTTCTGCCAGCCCTCCTCGCCTGCGGCTCGACGTATTGCATCAAGCACGAGGTGGTTCTTCTCTGTTTCGACGGCTAAATGCAAAACGGTAGCGAGTTCGGAGTTTCGTCCATTCAGAAACTCATCACTCTCCGATCCTTCCAGGCAGGCGATCAGCGTTTCGCTGTTACTCTCTCTCACAAATTCAGCATCGACTTCGCAGGCGGATGCACTGGCTGAAAAAGCACAGGATAAAAATAGGCCCAAGTATGTTTTCTGCACAGCTGCACTTTCCCAGGAATTTATCACAACGGCACAATTAGACATTCCTCAGCATCCCGCAAGGCTGCAGGCTTTTCAACAGCGACGACCTTTGGCCTTATCGCGCGTTCGCTTCCAACGATCCTGTGACTGGATGAAGTCGGCTTGCTGTGCATTTCAGTCATTGGACGTTGTCGCAGCATCGGTCAATGTGGGCTCAAACCGGACATGCGGCGTCGCGGCAGCAGTGTTGCAGCAAAATCGCATGCCAGCCCTGCTGCGGGGTGACAGCTGTCAGGAAGCCTTTCGCGCTCGCAGCAGCCCTTTCGTTGCGCCTTGCATGAATGTCGTGGTTGGGCTGAGTACCGGTCATTCACTGCGCAGGCGCGAAGGTCCGGAGAGGGCCGACGGTTTTGAAATGCGCCATTCGATGGATATCGAAGGCGAGCGCGAATAGGAGGTCGAGAAGGATCGCGACATCGACCGGGGACCGGATCACAGCCACTAGCCGTTGAGTAGCTTGTGCAGGGTCGTTTCACCTTCTCGGAGCGGGATGTCTGCGTGATCGAACCCAATGCCAATCAAGAAGGAAATCACACCTGTCGCTGTTTTGAACTCTCGCACCTTGATCGAATTCTGCGTCAAGCGAGTCCTTGCAGTTACAAGGAGCTTTTCCTTACCGTCAGCCCCTATAGTCCGCATAATCCAACGGCCATACCAGCTTGGTCCTTTGCGTTCCGGGACGGTCTGACACAACACTTCGACCCCATGCCCCTTCTCAGCAAGCTCGCGTAGGCCCTGTTCAGTGATCACGTTTGGTTCAAGTTGGGTTGGTCTGGTCATCGGATGATCTTCACATAACGGGACTTACATCCCTATGCTAGAATGTACCCCAGTTATCAATAGTATATAATTGGTTTTGTCTCTCCGAATATATCCTCGCGAGAATGCTCGCAAGGCTGGCGGGAGACAGACCCTCCACTCGGAGAGATGCTGCAGAAGATCTCACGACAGGAAAATGCTCATAGTCCATAATGCTGCATCAGCTATGAGCGGCGGCTTTGCGCAGATAGCGACCTTTGCAAAGTCGCAGCGGCCAGCCAAGCACAAAGACGTGACCGACTCACAGCCGCCATTCGTGTTAGTTACAGCTGATGATCGGTACACGCTTTTAAGAGATGATCGTATCGGACGCAGCCCGGCACGGACTGAATTCCTACCTCATTACCTTCAAGATATTTCAGAGTTCGGCCTCAGAGCCTGCTGCGCGACGTTCGAAGCGACTGATCATAGCCGTAATATCTGGGTCGCCGAGTCGGCCTTCCGCAGCCTTCAACTCATCCATAGAGGCATCGAAAAAGCTGTATGACCCGGTTCGACGAAGATACTCCAAACCTAGCTCTGCATATGCGGACAGAATACTCTTATTGTTCGGAAACCTGGCGATACCCGTCGAAGCAAGTTCTTGGGCTTGCTCAAGAATAACAATTCTATCCTCATCGAGCAAACCAGGCGCACGAGCTGCTCGAGCAACCATCAACTTAATTTTATAGCGATGGACGGGGCCGTCTGAGCCGAAGTCAAAGTTGAAGACGCGAATCTCCGTTTCCGCTTTCTCAAACTCACCTTGGTCGATGAGGTTCCTGATCAGCCGATGTCGCGGAACCCTCTCGCCTGGGGCCATGGATATCATTCGCCTCAATAGACGATTCTGCTCTTTCTTTTCGGGAATTCGTGAAATTCCGCCGTCGAGATTGCAAAGCTCGCGCAGGGTTCTAACCTCAATATCGTAGGACGGAGAAATGTTATCTATGACGTGATCAAGGAGGGATATTATCTGTTCGAGATCCCCAAATTTGTATCTAGTGACAATTTCTGAAATGACACCATGCCTGCACTTCCACCCATATATTCCTTTGCGTCGATCAACCGGATATTCTTCGACGATATCATCCAAGGAAGTCAAAATATTTGAGATATTGCTCGCTTCAACGTTAAGCATGCGAACGGCAAGTTGGCGGTGGACGCGTACTCCGAGTGTCTCCATAGCTGCGACGTGTTTATAAATGTCCTGAGGGATGGCGTCCAAGCCAGCAAATTCTCGAAGGATGATATCGTCGAACGACTCAGACGCAAAAATGTTCTTCAGACAAACAAACATGTCTGCTTCGCATCTATGCACCAACCGCCTTCTGCGCTCGCCTTTGTTGAATCCGCTAAAAGACTCCTCGACAAGCTCACGGATGCGCGGCTGTCGTTCAATTAAATTCAAGAGCCGGTCGATCTCATCTACAGACAGTTTTGAAAGCCAAAAATCCTTCCCACAACGATTGAAGTTTGGTGTTTTGCTTCGAGGTATCCAATTGCTTTTTGTTGAAACAGCAAGAATTTTCAGGTGCGGATTGTCATCTGCGACAAGCAGGTCCATCAGCTCATTAAGTTGGTGCAAATGAGAATGTGCTTCGTCTACAAGCAGGACACCTAAGAGCTCACTTTCCTTGAGGTTTCCGGCAATCTTTCTCCAGTTGGCGACGCTAAGAGTATGTTCATTCACATGCTCCCAGGCCCTGAAGCCTGCGCGGCGGAGGAGTTGTAATGTCTGTCTGGCAGCGGTTGACTTGCCTACTCCGGCAGCCCCTAGAATAACCCCAGAAAGGGTACAAGGATCTTCAAAGTGTTTAGCAACCTCACGTGAGATATCGCGTTCGAATGTTAGGCCCGCTTCGACCTCTCGGTGAGTTGCAGGCCAGCCGTTGAACATCGAACTGACGTCGGCTTCGGCTCCATTGGAAACTTCCGACACTTCGACAATAGAGTTTGATATATGCGTGCCGATTAGCGCCTCGTCGTCTTTCGAAATCATGACGGGTGCGATCTTTGGCGGTCTTTTGTCGAGTCGCGTGAAGAACTCGTCAATTCCGCCGAAGACTACACGCAACCCTTTGCGTTCTTGAAGGAGCGCACGACTTTGGTTTTCAGAGTAGATCAGAAGTGTGATCTGACCAGGGGATAGCGCTTTTTCATTGATCTTTACAGCCCGCCTCACCAGAGTATCCATGTCTGGATCGGACAGTGATTGCCCAATTATCACAAGATCGGCACCTGCCAGATCGCCGCGCATCCGATCATAAAGCTGTTCTCGAAACTCTTCAGTATGATCGTAGTCATCCACAGTCAGGATAATTCTGCTATGATGGCCGGTTGAAATATCTTTTTCAATTGTCCCATGAATCTTAAATAGCTCGCAATCGTATTCTTCCTCATCTATATGGAAGTCAAAGTTAGAAGAATATACTCGACACCTCTTTTTGGCACTATCGAACGATTGTTCTACGAGAGTGTCATAGTTTGTAGTATAGATACTCTTCCACCTCCAGCGAGGGATTTTCATGAGTCCACCCTTCGGCTTCACATGTGGGAAAAATTTGCGCAAGTCATTAATGACCTGCCGACGGCTTGACTTTTTTTCGGCCAAGAAGGTGATTTCGGACAGCTCAAGATCTTTTTCCAGGCTGTACTTTTCGGAGTAATGACTGATCAGTGAATCAACGCCTGGAGCCCCCGACGGGATTGATGCGCCTGCACCAAACAGAAGCACAGTTTTTTCAGGATCCACTTGGCCAATAAATTCATCCATTGAAACCGGCAATGCTCTACACCTCGCTTAAATTCTGATCCGAGAAGGATCCACCGCAAGACAACTAGAAAGGGAGAAGAGTTTCAAGCTCAGATGGCCAGCGCCTCTTAGGAAAACGCATCTCCAGAGCAAAACTGACTTTCACGTACACACGTTTCTGCACAACCTGTGGTGACAGGGATCAGGCAAAATAACGCGGGAGCTTGGTGCAACCCTCGACTCTGCCTTGCGTACTTCGCTCAGTGCGTGTCCGAAATCTGCGCACTGCTGCCGTTCGTGACAAGCGCAGCGAAGGTCGGCCCTCCGCCCGAGGTGTAGATCGATCATGTCTGCTTGGGGCTGGGACCCGCCCCTCCCGACCATGATGAGTCTCCAAGCATCGAATGGGGTTTTTTTACCCCACTTACCTTGACGGGGTAATATTACCCCACTACAGTCAATTCATCAACCGATGGAGGATTGAATGCAAGACCTTACCCAAGCCGCTCGGCAAATCGCCGGTTCGCCCGAGGAGCACCTCGACGAAATCCACCTGTTTACATCCGCATGGGCAACAATGAAGGCCGCGCGCGGCCAGGGCTTCAACCCTGCGCGCTTGCGCCCTCAGCATCTGATTGATCGCCCAGCGCCAACACCGGAGCCGACCGATATGGCTCTGGATCGTGTCGGGCAGAAGGTCCGCGCGATCATGGATGAACGGGGGATCCAGCCGCACCGCCGCCATGCGGCGTAATGCCCGACGCAGCCGCAATGCCCCTCCGTTCTTCGCGGTAAGCGCGGCGCATATCGGGCAGCCCCCACGGGCTCCACCCGCCCCAATATGAACACCACGCGGCAAGGTTTTGAGGATTGGCTTTGCCGCGCATTCCAGAGGTTTCGCACCCGTCTTGCGGTGCGGATCGGGCGCGGGCGGTTCAATCCTCCAAATTGCACGCCGCCCGCGCATTTACCGAGAGAGAGCATGACCCCCTATTCCGCTGCCCAGATCCTGAAAGCCACGCCCCTACTCAACCGCGCGCGCAAATTTCGTGAGCTCGGCGGCAACATCTGGCGTCCAGATCATGACCCATGGGTTTATGAAGAAATGCTTTGGATGGTTGATCTTCACGGCATCCGCGTCGACGCGCCTACCAGAGGCCAAGCGATTTCGCTTTGGATCGAGGCAGCAATCAGCCGCACGACCAAACGCGCGACCGACGGTCGCCCAGATTGCCCGTTCAACGGCCAAGAAAGCGCGCCGTCCAAGATCCCCGTCGAGGCCTGAAACCTGCCTCTGACCAACTGGCAGGGGTGATCGCACCCCTGCCCTTTTCTCACACCCTGCGGATAGTGCCGCAGCGCCCGGGGCCACGTCCACCACTCACGCGAACCAAAGCGCCCCGGGCAAAATTCCAAAGGTGATCCAAATGGCAAAGATACTGATCGGTTGTGAAACCAGCGGCATCGCCCGGCGCGCCTTTGAGGCCCTCGGCCATGACGTCTGGTCTTGCGACATTGAGGCCGCAGAGGATGGCTCCAACCGCCATATCCGCTGCGACATTCGCGACGGTATACTTGACGAGGGCTGGGATCTTTTGACCGTGATGCACCCGCCTTGCACACGCTTGTGTCGTTCCGGCCGTCGCTGGATGAGTGGCCCCGGCAAGTGGACCCGCCCCCGTCAACTCCCAAAGGGGAAGACCTGGCAAGACATGCGCGACGACTTTGAGGAAGGCGTCAGTATTTTTACTGCTTGCTGGCGCGCTCCGATTGATCGGGTCGCTATCGAAAACCCGGTGATGAACGACCTCGCCAAAGATCGAATGCCCGCAGATTTGCCAGCACCGCACCTTGTGCAACCGTTCTGGTTTGGTGAGCCGACCTATAAAGCGACAGGATGGTATCTGCGCGGCCTTTCACCCTTGGTCGAGACCAACCGGCTCAAGGAGCCGGAACGCGGATCCGATGAGTGGAAGAAATGGAACCGTATTCATCGGATGTCGCCCAGCGCGGAGCGCACCCGACTGCGCAGCCGATCCTTCCCCGGAATGATGGAAGCCGCCGCTCTGCAATGGGGCGACCAAGCATCAAAGCAATATGCCGCCGCGGCTTAATCCACGAACCAACCGAAAGGCCTAAAGATGAATGCTCATACTGAAATCAAATCCGATCACGCGATTGAGTCTTTGACGGTTGGTATTGGCGCCCAATGCACTTCCCGCGCTGCTTTCTTGGATCAGATCGAAGAGGCGGAGCAATACCGCGCGGATCCGAAATTCGCACCAAACGAAGGGAAGCTCTCGGTGCTGCGCACGGAATAGTGCCCGTACATCAAATAGAGCAGACCGACCGTTTAAGGACTCCCCCATGGGACGAATCGCACAGATAGCAGTTGCCGAACGCACAGCGGCAAAGATGATGGACATGGCTCCGTCAGACTTTCGCCGATTGGTGCAGGCCGGATCTCTCCCCTCTCCAGTTCGTATCTCTGGCTTTGAGCGCTGGCGGGTGTCCGACCTTGAGTCAGTTTTGAACGGCAACGCTATGAGCGAAGATGAGTTCACATGGTAAAGAAGTTGGAGCGAAAGTATGTGACGACCAAGACCGTCAAGGGTCGTGTCTACTATTATTTTCGGCGCGGAGAGACGTATCAGCGTCTTCCAAATGACCCTGACAGCCAAGAATTTGATGATGCTTATTGGGCCATCCGATCAGGGCGCGCGAAAAAAAAGGCCAAAACGACATTCGAGGCCCTGATTGTCAGCTACTACCAGACGCCAGAGTTCAGAGATCGAAAGCCCAGAGTGCAGCAAGAGTACAGACGCACGCTTGAGCTGATCAGAGAAAAGAACGGCCCCAAGGATTTCACCAAGCTGCGCAGGCGCGACGTTATTGCCGCTCGCGATGCGTATGCCGATACATGGCGTAAAGCAAATGCAATGGTCGAGATGATTTCCATCCTATCGCGTCACGCCATCGATCTTGAATGGATTACAGCAAATCCAGCAAGCGGGGTGAAGAAGCTGACGGGGGGTGAATATGAGCCTTGGCCTGACGCCAAGCTGCAAGCCTTCGAGGCATTTTGCAAGAAACATGATCTCGAATGGGAATTGACTGCCTACATGCTGGGTGTGGGAACCGGTCAGAGAATCGGTGACGTGGTAGGTATGGAGTGGGCGCACTATGACGGCCAGTTCATCGCTGTCGTTCAAGAGAAGACAGCAGCGCGTTTGTGGGTAGCTTGTCCTACGTTCTTGAAGCGATACCTCGACGGCTTGCCGCGTAGAGGGCGCTTCATCATCGCGCAGTCACTGCACAAAGGAGTCGCGAAGCGGACTATTCAGCAGCGCGTCATGGCCGTGCGCGAGAAAATCGGTGCTGTTGGCTATGTAATTCACGGATGGCGATACACCGCTGCGGTCCACCTGGCAGAGGCCGGTGCGAGCGATAGCGAGATCCAAGCTGTGACCGGTCACAAGACGCTTGAGATGGTCAAGAAATATCGAAGTCAAGCCAATCAGAAGCGCCTTTCAAAGTCCGCACAAGCGCGACGGACCAGAACATGAACAGAACGAGAAAGCGGGAAACTAAATGGGAAACTCGACAAACGCCGCAAAAGTTGGCTTTCCCTAGGGTCTAGATTTTTTGTTTGGAAACAATGTGGTGCGGGTGAAGGGACTTGAACCCCCACGCCTTGCGGCGCCAGAACCTAAATCTGGTGCGTCTACCAATTCCGCCACACCCGCAGTGAGAGGCTATTTGTCAGCCTCGCTTCGGAATGTAAAGAGCTTTTGGGGAGAACGCGACGTGAATTGCCTCGATAATCTTCTGCAATCTGGGGTGGTTGCCTCACTGCATAGGTGTCCACCGCTAGCCTACTGAAAGCGGATGAGAAATCACCAGAACTGAGGATCAATTCGCTTGCCGAGGTCAGCCGGTCAGTGGTAATGAACCCCTGTCGCGGGTGTAGCTCAATGGTAGAGCAGCAGCTTCCCAAGCTGACGACGAGGGTTCGATTCCCTTCACCCGCTCCAAACTCCCCCTGACCTCTATCGTACCTCGTCTGCCGCCGCTGGAACGGCTTGCGTTTGCGTGGGTTTCGAAATAGGCCAGTGCCATGGAACCTCGATTTCTCACCCCGCTCACCGCCGAAGAACAACGCGCGTATGGCCTGTCAAATCCCGCGCCCATGGCAATGGCGGACCGGGTTCGGTTCTCTGAAATCGACATCCTGCAGCATGTAAACAACAAAGCCTATCTCGACTGGTTCGAGGCGCTTCGGGTGAACTACTACAACAGCCATTTTCGCCATCATTTCAATGGCGAAGAGCCACGTCATGTGGTGCGCAACGCGGATATTCACTATCTGCGCGAGATGGTGCTCGGGGAAACCTATATCACCACTGCTCGGGTTCTGTCGTTCCGGCGCACCTCTTATGTGCTGGAACAGCAGATATGGTCCGGCGATCTTCGCGCCAGCATGGTCGGGGTGATGGTGTTTAGAACCGCGGACGGCAGCGCCGGCTATCCGATCCCGGAGAGCCTGACGCAGCAGTTTGTCGACGTTGATGGGGCGACGCAGGCAGGCTGAGCACCTCCCTGCGGCAAGATCATCGAGGGCTCAGGCAGCCCAATGGACCTCACATTCAGACAGGACAGCCTGAATCGGCGCTTCTTCTGGCGGCAGGCTTTGCGCGCGTTCCAGCGCCTCGCGTTTGTCCGCACCAAAAATCACCAAGTGTTTTGCCATAGCGGCGTCCAGGACCCGTGCGGTCAGCGTGATACGCGGCTCGGGTTGGCTATCGGGACGCATTACGGCAAGCTCTGGCGCGTCTGCGGCCAGCGCGGCCTCGAGCCCGGAAACGCCCGGAAAGAGGCTGGCCGTGTGCATGTCCGTGCCCATGCCCAAGAGCGCAACTCCAAGGCCACCCTGCCCGCGCACCTCTTCGCAGAGCGGCGCGATCGCGTCGTTTGGCTCAAGCCCTGTTTTGTAAAACGGCAAGAACCGGGCCTCGGACGCACGGTTGGTCAAGAGCCGATTGCGGATCAGCTTTGCGTTCGAGCGATCGCTGTCCTCTGGAACCCAACGCTCGTCCGAAGCCATCACGCAGACATTGGCCCAATCGAGCTCAGCAGCGCAGAGGTCGTCGAATATCGGGCCCGGAGTGGTGCCGCCAGCGACGGCGATGGCGGCGTGCCCATCGTTCAAAAGCTGGGTTTTCAGATCCCCGGCAATCCGATTGGCAACCGAGATCGAGAGCATCTCTCTATCCGGATATTCGTTGAAATACATGACACTGCTCCTGAAACTTGAGGTCGCATCCCGCAGGATGAAATCGTCTGTTCAAAACAGTGTCACAGCTTGCCGCAAAGGCCAAGCCATCGAACCGGATCTAGTTGATGTAGAATTCGCCGACGACGTTTCGCCATTCCCCGGCGGAAACCATCTTGCGATGCGCAAAGCGAACGTGATGAAGGGCTCCTTCTATCTCTTCCTGCCAGAACTCGATGAAGGAAAACAATCGTGGGTGGTCCGGGGCGAGATCATAGTCTTGCCAGACGAAGGTGTTCAAGACATGGGCGTAGTCGGGCATTCTGTAGGTCAATTCGGCCGTTGTGAGCCCATATCCCTTGAGCATCAATTCTGTCTCTGATGGCGCCATTTGTGTCCTCCGAAAAGTTTCGATACACCCAGCCTATTCATGATAGGTAAATTTTCAAATAAATCAGTTTGTTAGCAGTTATCCGTAGATGCTGCTAAGGTTTGCAGGGCTGCTTGCTTGCACGGTATATGCGCAGTCTGATAAGGTAGTCCCACAATATATAGATCCCAAAGAGAAGCGGGCAGCCAACGTGAGCGATACGCCGGAAACCCCTGAAAACCCTGACGAAAACCTACCTCAGCGTCCATCATACGATGGTCCGACGGTCTCCATCGAATCCGAGATGCGCAACTCGTATCTCGACTATGCGATGTCGGTCATCGTCAGTCGCGCCATCCCCGATCTTCGGGATGGTCTGAAGCCGGTCCACCGCCGGATCCTCTATGCGATGCATGAGACCGGAAACAGCCACGACAAGGCCTACCGCAAGTCGGCGCGTCCCGTTGGCGACGTGATGGGTAAGTACCACCCGCATGGCGACAGCGCGATCTATGACGCCCTTGTCCGTATGGCGCAGGACTTCTCCATGTCCCTGCCGCTGCTGGACGGCCAGGGCAACTTTGGCTCCATGGACGGCGATAACCCGGCTGCGATGCGCTATACCGAAGTGCGCATGGACAAGCCTGCGGCCTTCATGCTCGCCGATATCGAAAAAGAAACGGTTGATTTTCAGGACAACTACGACGGCAAGGACAAGGAACCCACTGTTCTGCCAGCACGTTTCCCGAATATGCTGGTCAATGGCGCCGGGGGTATCGCGGTGGGGATGGCCACCAATATTCCGCCGCACAACCTTGGCGAAGTGGTGGATGCGACGCTTGCGCTGATCGAAGATCCCGATCTGACATCCGAGCAGCTCATCGAATATGTGCCGGGACCGGATTTTCCGACCGGCGGCGTGATGCTGGGCCGATCGGGAGCGCGCAAAGCCTATCTTGAGGGGCGCGGCAGCGTCATCATTCGCGCAAAAACCCGCGTCGAAGAGATCAGGAAAGATCGCTATGCTATTGTAGTTGATGAGATTCCCTATCAGGTCAACAAAGCGTCCATGATCGAGAAAATCGCCGAACAGGTGCGAGAGAAGCGCATCGAAGGCGTGGCACATGTGCAGGACGAGTCCGACCGCAACGGTGTGCGCGTGGTCGTCGAACTGAAGCGCGACGCGACACCCGAGGTGGTTCTGAACCAGCTTTATCGCTTTACGCCGATGCAGACCTCTTTTGGCTGCAACATGCTGGCGCTGAACGGCGGTCGCCCCGAGCAGCTGACCCTGCGCAAATTCCTTACATCTTTCATCGACTTCCGCGAGGATGTTGTCGCACGTCGCACCGCGTATAACCTGCGCAAGGCACGCGAGCGCAGCCACATCCTGTGTGGCTTGGCGGTGGCAGTGTCCAACGTCGATGAGGTCGTCGCCACCATCCGCTCCTCTGCGGATGCGGCCGAGGCCCGTCACAAGCTGATGACTCGTCGCTGGCCTGCGGCAGATATTGCCGGCTACATTCGCCTGATCGATGATCCGACCCACACGATGAACGACGACGGGACCTATAACCTCTCTGAGGTACAGGCCCGCGCGATCCTCGAACTCCGGCTGCAACGCCTCACCCAACTGGGGGTCAAGGAAGTCACCGACGAGCTTGAAGAACTGGCAGGTAAAATCAAGGAATACCTTGAGATTCTATCGTCACGCGAACGTATCATGAGCATCATCGCCGATGAGCTTGCCGAGGTCCGCGAGAGCTTTGCCGTGCCGCGTCGCACCGAGATCGTCGACTGGTCCGGCGACATGGAGGACGAGGATCTGATCGAGCGCGAGGACATGGTCGTGACCGTGACCTCTGGTGGCTACATCAAGCGTACGCCGCTCGCCGATTTCCGCGCCCAGAAACGTGGCGGCAAAGGGCTGTCCGGGATGCAGACCAAAGAAGAGGATGTGGTGACCACGCTCTTTGTGGCGAATACCCACACGCAGCTTCTGTTCTTTACCACCGACGGGATGGTTTACAAGCTTAAGACCTGGCGCCTGCCGCAAGGGGGACGGACCTCCAAGGGCAAGGCGATCGTCAACATTCTGCCAATCCCCACGGGCGTCTCCATCGCGGCGATCATGCCAGTCGATCGGGATGAAAAGGAATGGGATGATCTGCAGATCATGTTCGCGACCTCTGCTGGAACTGTGCGTCGTAACCGGTTGTCCGACTTCACAAATGTGATGCGCAACGGCAAGATCGCGATGAAGTTCGAGGATGAGAACCAAGGCACCAAGCTGATCAATGCGCGCATCTGCTCGGAAGATGACGACATCATGCTGGTGACCAATACCGGTCGCGCGATCCGCTTCCCTACCACTGAGGTGCGCGTCTTCAACTCTCGCAACTCGGTCGGTGTACGCGGGATCAAGCTTGGCGAGGACGACGAGGTTGTCTCCATGTCGGTGATCCGTCACTCGAAATACACGCCCGAGCAGCGCTCCGCCTATCTCAAGATGCGTCGCGCCATGGCGGGTCTGACGGATGAGGATGCCTCTGACGAGGATGCGGTTGAGGATCCGAATTTCTCTACCGAGCTCTTTGCAGAGATGTCTGCGGCGGAAAACCTGATCCTGACCATTACTGCAGGCGGGTCCGGTAAGCTCTCGTCCAGTCACGATTATCCTGTGCGCGGGCGTGGCGGAATGGGCGTCACCGCGATGGACAAAGCCATGCGCGGCGGGGCATTGGTGGCCTCCTTCCCGGTAGAACTGGATGACCAGATCATGCTGGCAACATCCAAGGGGCAGTCGATCCGCGTGCCGGTTGATGGCATTTCCTTCCGGTCTCGTTCTGCGGGCGGCGTGCGGATCTTCAACACCGGTAAGGGTGAAGAGGTCGTCTCGGTCGCTTGGATTGCGGACAACGGTGACGACGAAGAAACCGTGGAAGAATAATCTCTTACCGCTAAAATCTCGCGAATACGCCGCTCCAGATTTGGGGCGGCGTTTTTCGTTTACGCTTCGCTCATGTTTTGGGCGCAAACTTGACCGTGATTTCCGCGTATTGAGTCGGGAGAAGCGGCGCATGAATCTCTACCATTGTCAGATTGACCTCCAACACGAAGCTAAGGCTTTGGCCTTTGCCAGCGCAGTGGAGCAATGGATGGAATATCTGAAAAGTCGCGGCGCGATCACCGGTTGGCGCCTACTTCGGCGCAAGCTGAACCTTGCAAACGATACCTGCAAGGATTTCCTGCTGGAGATCGAGTTTGAGAATATGACTCAGCTCGATCAGGCGTTTCGAATTCTGGGTGAACACGACGAGGAGGTCGCGCGCCTCTATGCAAACGTCAACGTTCTTATCGCGAGATCCGATTTTGGCCTCTATCGACCTTTCCCCGATCCCGAACGCGCGGAGCGGATGGCGTTGATCTAAAAAAAGCCCGGGACATATTGCCCGGGCTTTGATCTTTCTCCGACGTCACCTGTGTCAAAGATCATAGATCTCTGAGAATTTTGCTTCGAGGTAGTGCATCAATGGGGCGTGGGTCGGCGCAGAGCCTGCAGCATGGGCAATGGTCTCTTGCGGCTCTCGCAGCCCGCCGAATTGCTGCAGGTTTTCCCGCAACCATTCGGTCGCACCAGAGGTGTTTCCTTCAGACAGTTGTGCATCCAGATCCGCGATGTCGCGGCGCAGCGCCTCATGTAGGCAGCCAGCGTAGACGTTGCCAAGCGAGTAAGTCGGGAAATACCCAAAGAGCCCAACGGACCAGTGAACGTCCTGGAGGCATCCGTTTGAGGGCTTGTCCACCGCATAGCCAAAATCGGCAAGGAAGCGATCATTCCAGGCGCTCTCGAGGTCCTGAACCTCCAGATCGCCCAGCATCAAGGCGCGTTCCAGGTCGAATCGGAGCATGATGTGCAGGTTGTACTGCAGCTCATCCGCCTCTGTCCGGATGTAGCCATTCTCCACGCGGTTTACCGCTTTGTAGAACTCCTCCGGAGAAGAAACGCCAACATCCCCAAAGGCTTCGGTCATTTCCTTGAAGAGCCATCCGGTGAAGGCGCGGCTGCGACCGATCTGATTTTCATAGATCCGGCTCTGGCTTTCATGCACCCCCATGGAGACGCCGCGGCCAAGCGAAGTCAGCAGATGAACCCGGTCTATATTCTGCTCATAGGCGCCGTGGCCGACTTCGTGAATGGTTGAGTAGATGCAGTTGAACGGATCTAGCGGGTTGGTTCGCGTTGTAATGCGCACATCCAGACCGCTACCCGAACTGAAAGGATGGACCGCTTTGTCGACGCGACCGTGGCTCATATCATAGCCAAAGGTCTTGGCGACCTTGCGCGCGAGCTTCATCTGGGTGTTCTCGTCAAAGGTGCCAGACAGCCCCGCCGGGGTCGGTTTTTCCAGCACGCGCGCACGTAGATCGACCAGGCCCGGACGCATCGCATCAAAAATTTCCGCAATTTCCGAAGAGGTTGTGCCCTGCTCGTAATCTGCAACCATTGCGTCGTAGAGGTTTCCACCCGCCGCCAATGCCTGACCTTCCTGCCGCTTCAGTGCGACTACTTCGCTGAGGACCGGCAGGAATGCCGCGACATCTTCATCGGCGCGGGCCTGCGCCCACTTGCCTTGTGCCTCGGATGTGACTCGCGCGATCTGACTGGCCAGATCACCGGGGACCTTGACCGCCCGCTCGTAGGCGCGGCGAATTTCGCGCAATTGTGCCGCGCCGGTCTCATCCGGGGCCTGCGCAGTGTCGAGCCACTCTGCGACCCGAGGATCAGAGCGACGCGCGTGCAGCACGGCTTCGATTGCCGCCATCTCCTCACCGCGCTGGGGGGCCGCGCCGCGAGGCATCATGGTCTCCTGATCCCAGCCCAACCGACCTGCGATTTGACCCAGAGCCTGCGTTTGGCGTTCAAAAGCAATCAGTTCTTCAAAAGAGCTCATGTCTTCAATGTCCTTTGATGGAAGTTGCGACAGGATAGGCAGAGAGGAAGCGCGCGCGCAAGATCAGCACCCAAACCAGCACGGCGACGGCTTGGTGAACGATTGCGATCTCGACCGGGGCTGCGGTCATGACTGTGACGATGCCGATCACGAGTTGGAGGCTCAGTGCTGCGAACACGGCGTTGAAGGCAAATTGCGTCGCCTTGTGTGCGCTCCGGCGTCCCCGCAGCCAGACCACAACGGCAAAGGCAAAAAGAAGATAGCCGGCAACCCGGTGAATGAACTGTACAAGCCCAGGATTTTCAAAGAAGTTTTTCCACAGAGGCTCAATCATGAAGGGGCGCGGTGGAAAGATCTGCCCCCCCATAAGCGGCCAATCGGTGTAGGATCGCCCTGCATCAATGCCAGCCACCAGCGCACCCAGCAGGATCTGCAGGAAGGCAAAGTGCAAAAGGCCGGTGCTCATGCCAAAGAGCTTTTCTTCCTTCAGGCGCCGCGCCTGCATCAGGTCGCGTTCTTCGCGCCCGAGGAGAAACATGTACCAGGCCAGGAAACCGAGGATCACAAAGGCCAGGCCAAGGTGTGTCGCCAGCCGGTATGAGGCAACCGACGTCATCCCCTCACCAAGCGTCACACCGGAGGCAACCATCCACCAACCGATAGCGCCCTGAACACCGCCGAGAATACCCGGAAGAAGCAGACGCCCGGTCCAGCCAGTTGGGATGCTTCGGGTGACAAGAAAGCCGAAAAAGCCCAAGGCCCAGATCAATCCGATCACACGACCAAGCTGGCGATGGCCCCATTCCCACCAGTAAATAGTTTTAAAGTCAGAGAGTTCCATCCATGTGTTCATCAGATGGTACTGGTCGATCTGCTTGTATTTCTCGAATTCGGCCTGCCATTCGGCTTCGCTCATCGGCGGCACCGCGCCGGTCACGGGACGCCATTCCGTGATCGAAAGACCAGAGTCGGTGAGACGCGTCAGGCCGCCGACTGCAATCATGGCCACCACCAGTGCAAACAGCACCGCAAGCCAGACACGGATCGCACCGCGCGCGCCCCGGCGCTTGCGATCAATCCCGCCCGGCGTTGGCGAGGACTGTTGTTTGCTGTCGGAGGAGACTTCCTCAAAAATCGTGCGATTGCTCATCTTGGCCTCACATCTTAATCTTGCAGGACGCTAGGGTCTGAGGGTGGAAAGGTCCAGCGAGAGTTAGTCCTCTTCGCGCTGCTTCCAACGGACCATCTGTCGCATCACCCCATGTAGCATTTGCACATCAGCGCGCGTCAGTTGCATCCGGCTCCAGAGGTTGCGGAACACTGTCTTCATGCCGGGGGCCTTTTCGGGCGGGAAGAAATAGCCCGCTTCCGTCAGGCGCTCCTCATAGTGGTTCACAAGGGCTTCCACCTCTTGATTGGTTGCCCATTCGGATTTCCCGATTTCAAAGGTCTCATGCGCGACCTGCTCTTGCTGGCGGCGCCATTCATAGGCGGTCAGCAAGACACATTGCGCAAGGTTGAGCGAGGCAAACTCCGGGTTCACCGGCACGGTGATGATGGCGTTTGCCTTGGCAATGTCATCGTTTTCCAATCCGGCGCGTTCCGGACCAAAGAGAACGGCAACCTTCTCGCCCTGCACCATCAGTTCTGCGGCCTTCTTCATTGCCCCTTCGGGGCTGAACACCGGTTTGGTCAGCTCGCGCGGGCGCGCCGTGGTGGCAAAGACATAGGTGCAATCCGCCAGCGCTTCGGGCAGGTCCTGTGCCAGTTGCGCTTCGTCGAGGAGGCGCCCCGCTCCGGAGGCCATGGCCACGGCCTTGGGATTTGGCCAGCCATCGCGCGGCGCAACGATACGCATGCGGTCGAGGCCAAAGTTCCACATGGCCCGCGCGGCCCCACCGATGTTTTCACCCATCTGAGGGCGCACGAGCACAAAGTCAGGTTGAGGACGGTCTGAGGGCATCTTGGAACTCCGCAAAAATCGGCTCTGCCTTACTGTCTGCGCCGGGTTGGGGCAAGGCTTCGGGGTGGGAAAACCCACGCGATCCGTGCCCAAATCCTTGCGTTGCGCGTGAATTCGGGTAAATACCCGCCAATCACGCCAACAGGAGCCCTGACAATGGACAGCGCAGAGCAGACACCGGAGCAGCCGCAGATTTACCTGGTCACGCCGCCGAGCTTTGAGCTGGGGCAGTTTCCCGGCCAGTTGGCCCGCGTTCTGGACGAGATTGAAGTCGCCTGTGTCCGGCTCGATCTGGTGAGCCGCGATGAGGACACCCTGAGCCGCGCGGCCGACGCCCTACGCGAAGTCACCCATGCCCGCGACATCGCGCTGGTGATCTCGGATCATCAGATCCTCGCTGAACGGCTGGGGCTCGACGGGGTGCATCTGACGGATTCGTCGAAATCCATCCGCAGCGCCCGCAAGGCTCTGGGCACAGAAGCCATTGTCGGCTGTTTCTGCGGCGCCTCGCGTCATGAAGGCCTCACCGCCGGCGAAGCGGGTGCGGATTACGTCTGTTTTGGTCCGGTCGGGGCCTCCGGGCTTGGCGATGGGGCGATGGCAGAGGCGGATCTGTTCCAGTGGTGGTCCGAGATGATCGAAGTCCCGGTCGTGGCCGAAGGCGGTCTCACCGACGATGTGGTGCGCAAGATCGCGCCCTTTACGGATTTCTTTGCCGTCGGCGAAGAAATCTGGCGCGAGGAGGATCCGGTCGCAGCGCTGAAGTCGCTTCAGGCCGCGATGGGCTAACCACCGCACAGACCATTTCAACCTTACCAATGATTGCGCGGCATCGCCCGGCCGTGCACAGTCATTCCTGTTGCGACAAGAGGCTTCCGGCACCGTAAATGGGCTTGCGGGGGCCAACGAAAGGCGTCATGAGATCCCTATGACTGAAAGCGCTGATTTCTCCAAACCTGATATTCTCTGTGTCGGTTCCGTCCTTTGGGACATTATCGGCAGAAGCACCATGGAGATGCAGCGTGGCTCTGACATGCCCGGGCGCATCACCCGCCTGCCCGGCGGAGTTGCCATGAACATCGCGATGACGCTGGCGCGTTTTGGAATGAAACCCGCCGTGCTGAGCGCCATTGGGCGCGATCCCGAAGGGGATGAGCTGGTTTCGGCCTGTGGGCATCTGGGGCTGATGACGGACTATCTATATCGCTCGGAGGATTTGCCGACCGATCGCTACATGGCGGTTGAGGGTGCCAATGGGCTGATCGCGGCGATTGCCGATGCCCATTCGCTCGAGGCAGCAGGCGACAAGATCCTGCGCCCCCTCGTCGAGGGGCCGCTGGGCACGGCCGATGCGCCGTTTGAAGGACCGGTAGCGCTTGATGGGAACCTGAAGCTGGCGCTTCTGGATGAGATCGCGACCCATCCTGCCTTTGCGCGCTCGGATTTGCGCGTCGCGCCCGCCTCGCCCGGCAAGGCGGAACGGCTGCGCCCGTTTCTGACCCATGCCCGCGGCACGCTTTACGTGAACCTCGAAGAGGCAGGCCTGCTGTGTCAGGACCAGTTTACCGACAGTGAAACCGCTGCACAGGCGCTGCTGGCGCGCGGGGCTGCCCGCGTTCTGGTTACCGATGGTGGCCAATCCGCCACCGAAGCCGATGCCAGCGGTCACCGCACCCAAGTTCCGCCACGCGTCACCGTCGCCCGGGTCACCGGCGCAGGCGATACGTTCATGGCCGCCCATATCGCTGCTGAGGCGCGGGGAGAAGACCGCGACAGCGCGCTCGCTTCTGCGCTTCATGCAGCCGCAACCTATGTTTCCGGAGAACCGCCCCTTTGATCGACATTACCTATTCCGCAGAAGTCGAAGCAGCCCGCGCCGCAGGCAAACCAATTGTTGCGCTTGAAAGCACCATCATTACCCACGGTATGCCTTACCCGCAGAATGTCGAGGTGGCCGCACAGGTCGAGGCTGACATCCGCGCTGCAGGCGCTGTGCCCGCGACCATGGCTGTGATCAATGGTACACTGCATGTCGGGCTTGAGGCCGACACGCTGCAGTCGCTCGGTCAGGCAAAAGACGTTGCAAAAATCTCGCGCGCTGATTTTGCCGCCTGCATGGCGACGGGCGGCACCGGGGCAACCACGGTGGCTGCGACCATGATCGCGGCGCGGCTCGCCGGTATTTCCGTCTTTGCCACGGGCGGCATTGGCGGCGTTCACAAGGGCGCTGAGACGAGCTTTGATATTTCTGCCGATCTGCTGGAGCTGGCGCAGACGCCTGTGACGGTTGTGGCCGCCGGCGCCAAGGCAATCCTCGATGTGCCCAAAACGCTGGAAGTGCTTGAAACACAGGGCGTTCCGGTCATCGCCTATGGTCAGGACAGCTTTCCTGCGTTCTGGTCCGCGACCTCGGATCTGAAGGCCCCCCTGCGCATGGACAGAGCCACCGAGATTGCTCGCGCGCATTTCCTGCGCGGCGCGATGGAGTTGCCCGGCGGTCAGCTGGTGGCAAACCCGATCCCTGTCCAGGACCAAATCGCAGCCACCGACCTGGCCCCGATCATTGCACAAGCGCAAAGCGAGGCAGATGCACAGGGTGTGACCGGCAAGGATGTGACCCCCTTCCTGCTGCAGCGC
Organism: Ruegeria sp. TM1040; assembly: GCF_000014065.1. Lineage (NCBI taxonomy): Bacteria > Pseudomonadati > Pseudomonadota > Alphaproteobacteria > Rhodobacterales > Roseobacteraceae > Ruegeria > Ruegeria sp. TM1040. The sequence goes on from NC_008044.1 coordinate 1,427,463, forward strand.
ATTTTTGAGCTCACCGAAGGGCGGTCTTTGGAGGCCAATATCGCACTTGTGCGCAACAACGCGCGCCTTGCGGCTGAAATTGCCAAAGAATTGGCCAAACTCTGAGACAATCTTAACCGGCTCGCATGCGAAACCATTGTAGCGCAGGGCGACAGTCCCTAATTTGCATGCGAGCCAACTAGATAGCAGACCATGAACACGCCATTCGACGAGACCCCGCCCCCGCCCCGCCGTCCCGGGCTCTTTGCCCGCCTTCGGTCGTCCTTTCTGACGGGGATTGTCGTCATTGCGCCAGTCGGTCTGACGATTTGGCTCCTTTGGACCGTGATGGGCTGGGTGGATGGCGTTGTTCTGCCGCTGGTGCCAAATACGTTTCAGCCGGAGCAGTATATCGGCATCAACCTGCGCGGTGTCGGGCTGATTATCTTCCTGCTCTTCACCATTGTGGTGGGCTGGATCGCCAAGGGCATCATCGGGCGTTCGCTCATTGGGTATGCCGAAAGCCTAGTCAATCGGATGCCGGTAGTGCGATCAATCTATTCCGGGATCAAACAGATCTCGGAAACGGTCTTTGCCCAGACCGAGCGCAGTTTTGAAAAGGCCTGCCTGATCCAGTATCCGCGTCGCGGCATCTGGGCGATTGGGTTCATCTCGACCACCGCCAAGGGTGAAATCGTCAAACACACGGAAACGAGCGGGCGTCTCGTAGGTGTTTTTGTGCCCACCACTCCGAACCCGACCTCCGGTTTTCTTTTGTATTTTCCCGAAGAGGACGTGGTCGAGCTCGACATGACCGTCGAGGACGCGGCAAAGCTGGTGATTTCGGCGGGTCTGGTCTACCCCAATGGCAAGGACGCAGCCGAGGCGCTTGAGGAAAAAGCCGCCAAAGAGCTTTCCTGATCAGCCAAACATCTCAACAAGATCAACGGTTTGCCGTTGATTGAGATCGTCTCTATGGGCTGCTAGAAACGCATCGGCTGCGTTGCGCCCCGCTTCTTTGAGCATGTGAAGGACCTGCGGGATCGGGATGAGCTTGGTTGTCACCGAAAGACGCGTCATCAAGGCATCATCGGCAATCATATGCACCAGAACCCGCTTCATCTGGCCTTCTTCAATATTGCCCTGCGAAATCAACCTTTGCACAAACGAGATCGCGCGGAGTTCGCGCAGCAAGGACGAGTTGAAGCTGATCTCATTGATCCGGTTTTGAATGTCATGAGCCGTCTTTGGCACTTCCTCACGCACCAGCGGATTGATGTTCACAACAATCAGGTCGTCCGGAAGGTCGTCGCGAAACAGCGGAAACAGCGCCGGATTCCCAGTATAGCCGCCGTCCCAATAGGATTCGACATGCCCGGTCTCGGGATTATCAATCTCGATCGCCTGAAACAGATTGGGCAGGCAGGCCGAGGCCAAAATGGCGTCGGTTGAAACATCTGTTCCGGAGAACACCCGAACTTTGCCGGTTTGAACGGATGTGGCGCAAATAAAGAGATCAGGCCCCGCATCGGCGCAAACCTTGTCGAAGTCGAATTGTTCAACGACCGGCTGTAAAGGGTTTCGATAAAATGGACCGTAGGTATAGGGGGAGATCGCCTGGCTCATAGCCTCAATGGGAGAAAAAGGCGCAGCCACCTTGAGCGCGCCCAGGATTGGAGCGGCGTCAAAGCCGGCGATCCAATTGGCCATCCGCATGTCGCCCACAGCCCCCATGCGTGCCCAGAGCCGATCCAGGGACGCCTTGGCGCCTGCACGCCCCTCTTTGGCCATGCCCGCCTTGAAAGCCGCACCGTTGAGCGCCCCCGCAGAGGTTCCCGTGATGGCTGCGACCTCGATGTCCGGATCTTCCAGGATGCGATCCAGCACCCCCCAGGTGAAGGCACCATGTGCGCCGCCGCCCTGCAGGGCCAGATTGATCTTTTTGACCATGGTTGCTGTTTCCCTCGCGTTCCGGTCCTGAACATTCAGGTCCCGGCACAGATGCGCGCTGCCGGTTCAGTGCCCCGGCCGCGCGCAGGCATCCTCAGAGTGCGGTCCAGCCGCCGTCGACGCTGATGGTGGTTCCGGTGATTTGCTTGGCCGCATCCGAGCAGAGGAAATTCACGGTCCCGCCCAGTTGTTCGACGGTGGCAAACTCTCGCGAGGGCTGGCGTTCGAGCATCACCTTCTTGATGACCTCTTCGCGCCCCATGTTGTATTTCTCCATGGTGTCAGGGATTTGCGCCTCCACCAATGGGGTCAGCACATAACCCGGACAGACCGCGTTGCAGGTGATAGGCTCTTCGGCGGTCTCAAGCGCAACGGTTTTTGTCATGCCCACAATCCCGTGTTTGGCCGCGACATAGGCCGATTTATAGGGAGAGGCCGTCAGCCCATGGGCCGAGGCGATGTTTACCACCCTGCCCCAACCGGCCGCGCGCATCATCGGCAGGGCCGCCGCCGTGGTGTGAAACGCAGAGGTGAGGTTGATCGCAATGATCGCGTCCCATTTTTCGGTGGGGAAGCTGTCAATCGGGGCAACATGCTGGATGCCGGCATTGTTCACAAGAATATCGCATTGGCCCGCCGTCTCGATCAGCGCGCGGCATTGCTCCGCTTTGGACATATCCGCCTGAATATAACGCGCCTCCACTCCAAATTCCTTGCCGATCTCGGCGGCGATGGCGTGGTCTTCATCGCGATCGGTGAAAGAGTTCAACACAACATTGGCGCCAGCCTTGGCCAATTCCCGGGCGACACCCAGACCGATTCCGGAATTGGACCCGGTGATCACTGCGGTTTTACCTTTGACGGACATGAGCATTCCTCTGCTAGCCTGCTTTCCTTTCGCTCAGCTTCGCATGCTGCAGGCGCAAAATAAACGCCCTTCGGATCGGAAATTTACATCACAGGAGTGCAACGCGGGAATTGGCTGCTGCACCGGGCGCGGTCACCACAAAAGAAAAAAACGCCGGCACGAAGCCGGCGTTCAGTTATTGAGGCAGGTTTCATACAGGCAAGAAACCTATCGAGCAGTGACACTGTTATAAGCAATTTCTGGCCTCGGTCCAAGCTAAAAGTTTGAACTCTTCCCGTAGCCCAGATAGCGTCATGACTTATGAAAATAAGGGCAGCGCAGGATTGTTCTCAAAATGAGACCATTATTTTTCTCTTCTATCCGCTCAGCCGTGGCTGGAATCACGTTTCTCACCGGGGCGTCCTTTGCGGCCGCAGAATCAGCCCATGGCATCGCCATGTATGGCGATCCCCAGCTTTCGCCGGGGTTTGAATCTCTGCCCTATGTGAACCCCGAAGCCCCAAAAGGCGGCGCGGTTGTATTTGGCAATCTGGGCGGTTTTGACTCCCTCAATCCATTTACCCAGAAAGGCAACCCGCCCTGGCAAATGCGGTTCTGGGGTTACGAGAGTTTGATGGGGCGCTCCTATGACGAGCCGTTTTCGCTCTATGGGTTGCTGGCCGAATCGATTGAAACGCCAGAGGACAGATCCTGGGTCGAATTCACGCTGCGCGAAGAGGCCAGGTTTTCGGACGGCACCCCGGTCACGATCGAGGATGTCATCTGGTCCTACGAGACCCTCGGCACCGAGGGAAACCTGCGCTATCGCGGTTTCTGGGCCAAGGTTGACAGCATTGAGCAGACCGGCCCGCGGAGCCTGCGGCTGACGTTCAATGTCGAGGATCGCGAGCTCGCGTTGATCGCTGGGCTGCGACCCATCCTCAAGAAGTCACAGTGGGATGGGCGTGACTTTGCAGATGCTCCGCCGAATGAGGCCCCCATCGGCACGGCGCCCTATGTGGTGAGCGACTTTGAACTTGGTCGCTCTGTGACTTTCACCCGCAACGCTGACTATTGGGGCAAGGATCTGCCACTGCGCCGGGGCACCAATAATTTCGACGAAATGCGACTCGAGTTCTTTGGCGACCAAACGGTCCTCTTTGAAGCCTTCAAGGCAGGGGAACTCTCGGCGGTGCGTGAATTCAACGCTGCGAAGTGGGATAGCGATTACGGTTTTGCACGCGTGCAAAATGGGGATGTCATCAAGACGGAAATTCCCAATCAGAAACCCTCGGGCATGACGGGGCTTGTGATGAATACAAGGCGCGCACCATTGGATGACTGGCGGGTGCGGCAGGCTCTTATCGAGGCGTTCAACTACGAGTTCATCAATGACACGCTGACCGGCGGGCGACTGCCGCGCATCACCTCTTATTTCTCGAACTCTTACCTGTCGATGCAGCCGGGAGAGGCAACAGGTCGTGTGGCAGAGCTGCTGGAGCCCTTTAAGGATGCGCTTCTTCCCGGCACGCTCGAAGGCTATGCGCTTCCGGTTTCTGATGGCAGCGAGCGCAACCGCGCCAATCTGCGCCGTGCCCGCGCCCTGTTGCAGGATGCCGGCTGGACCGTCGGAGACGACGGGATACTGCGCGACGCGAAGGGCGCCACGATGGCGCTCAAGGTTCTGCTCCAGAATGGCAACCTCGGCGAAGCTGAGATGCAAAAAGCCGTCGACATCTATGCCACCGCACTGGAACGTCTGGGGATCAGCCTGACCACAGACCTCGTTGACAGCGCACAATATGTCGAGCGCCAGGACGCCTATGAATTTGATCTGACCTTCTTTCGCCGCGCGCTTTCGCTCAGCCCCGGCAACGAACAGATGCTCTATTGGGGCAGCGCAGGGGCGGACACGCCCGGCTCTCGTAACCTGATGGGCATGAAAAGCCCCGCTGCCGAGGCGATGATCCAGCATATGCTGACGACCAAATCCTCGGAAGAGTTCATTGCCGCAGCCCGTGCTCTGGACCGGGTATTGACCGCAGGACGCTATGTGATTCCCATCTGGCAGTACGCAAAAAGCCGCATCGCGCATGAGGCAAGCCTGCGCTACCCGATGCGCATCCCGATCTATGGCGACGGGATCTATTACATGCCCGAGGTCTGGTGGAACGCCTCCGAATAAACCTCTAACCGGCCCTCTGGGCCGGTTTTTTTTCGCATCTGGCGAGGGGATTGAGTGGAAAATCATGCGCTGTTTTCTCACTGAAACGGCGCCTTTGAGCGAGGACACAGGCAGCACTGGCTCGGCCAAGATGAGCCTAATGTTTCAAATCCACTAAATTCTTATGACATTGTTGTTGTTTCTTGCTAGATTTGCGGCACAGAGTTCGAAATCTGTCTCAGACGCGAGTGATCCGATGTTGAACTGCACTGAAGTCGATCTTGCTCAGAGTTTGCCACGCCTGCGACAGCGGTTCCCGGGCTTTGTGGTCGATTCCAAATTCACTGCCAAGGCGCGTGGTGAGGATCTCGTCCGTGCGCTCGCCACCTCTCAAGGAATATCGATGACAGAAGCCCGCGAAGAGATGCGGGATTTTCTTTATCTGGAAAGCCTCAGAGCGGAGCTCAGCCTGACGCGTTGACCTCTACCGGCCCCGCCAGCAGGCAGGTCCGTGAAAGACTTCCGCTAGGATTGCCAGCTCACATCTGATTGAGCGATGTCACCCAGAGAATAGTCGCGTCTTCGGAACTGACCGAGATCACATTGTGCCCCATGGCGCCGTCATAATAGGCGCTGTCGCCTCGGCGCATCTCCACGGGTTCGTAAAACTCTGTATAGAGTTTGACGACCCCCGTCAGGACATACATAAATTCCTCGCCGTCATGGCGCACCCAGCCATCAAATTCATCCATGGAGCGCGCGCGCACACGGGCGCGATAGGGCAGCATGTTCTTGCGTGTCAGCCCATCTGCCAGCAGTTCATGCTCGTAGGTTGCCGTGGCATGCGCAGAGCCCTCGCCGAATTTGGTCACGATCATGCGGCCATTGACCTGATCGCGCTGCGGCGGCGTAAACAGCTGCGGCACGGAAATCTGCAGGCCGACCGCCAGCTTCTTGAGCGCGTCATAGGTCGGCGACATCTGGCCGTTTTCGATCTTGGACAAAGTGGATCGCGCAAGTCCGGCCTGGCTGGCGGCATGTTCGAGTGTCCAGTCCCGCTGCTTGCGCAGCTCGCGCACACGCGCGCCCAGATCTAATGCTTCGGGCGCGCTTTGATCGCCATTGGCGTGCGCGATAGAGATGAGTTTCTTCGGGTCGCGTTCCTGCATAGCAACCCTATAAGTCTGCACGCAGGGCCTTGCAACGCCGACTTGCTCGAATGCGCACCTCAGGATAGGCATTTCACCATGCTTTCCATTTTTGACACCGGCGCACCGCCTGCCTGCCCCCCAGCTTTCAATCTTGCGGCGCATGTCTTGCGCCACGCCGCGAACCGTGCCGGTCACCCCGCCCTGGTGATTGCAGGACCGGAGCAGGATCAGATCTGGACCTATGCTGCCTTTGAACGCGCGGTGCGGGGAACCGCACGGGGCTTTCTCGAATCCGGATTTGAGCCCGGCGATATCCTCTTGATGCGATTGGGAAATACCGTCGAATTCCCGATTACGTTTCTCGCCGCGATCCTGGTCGGTATTGTGCCAGTGCCGACATCTTCGCAGCTGACCAAACGCGAGGTCGCGCGGATGGTGGAGGATCTATCCCCCGCAGGGATCGTCAGCGCGCCTGACATCGCCACCCATCCGCACTCGCGCGCGGTCTCTCTTGATAGGCTGCGCGCCATGCAGTCCTGCCCACCAGCCGACGCCGTGCTCGGTGATCCGGATCGGCTCGCCTATATCGTCTATACCTCTGGCACTGGCGGATCTCCGCGCGCGGTGCAACATGCCCATCGGGCTATCTGGGCCCGGCAGATGATGATCCGCGACTGGTATGACCTGAGCCGAAATGATCGCCTGCTGCATGCAGGAGCCTTCAACTGGACCTTTACCCTTGGCACCGGGATCATGGATCCGCTGTCCGTCGGTGCAACCGCCATCATTCCATCTGCCGACACGGATCTTTTGGACCTGCCGCGGGTATTGACGCGCACTCAGGCGACGATCTTTGCCGCCGTACCAGGTGTTTATAGAAAGATTCTGAAGTGCGACACCCTGCCCGTTCTGCCTGACCTCAGACATGGGCTTGCAGCGGGTGAGGCTCTGAGTGGCGATATCCGCGACGGCTGGAAAGATCGAATTGGCACCCCGATCTTTGAGGCCTTTGGCATGTCTGAATGCTCCACCTTTATCTCCTCGGCCCCGCATCGCCCTTCTGTCGCACAGAGCATGGGCGCGCCACAACGCGGCCGCAGAATTGCGATCATCGGCGAGGATGGCCCTGCTCCAATCGGCGAAGAAGGGATCATCGCGGTTCACCGATCTGATCCCGGTTTGATGCTCGGCTACCTCAATGCCCCCGAGGAGACTCGCGCGCGCTTTGACGGTGAGTGGTTTTTGACCGGGGATCGTGGCATCATGCGGGCGGATGGCCAGATCATCTATTGCGGGCGCAACGACGATATGATGAATGCAGGGGGCTTTCGCGTCTCCCCGCTCGAGATCGAAACAGTGTTTGCGACCCATCCCGGTCTGTCTCAATTTGCGGCGGCTGAGGTGGAGGTGAAACCCGGCGTCCACATCATCGTGGGCGTTTTCAAGGGTCGCGAGGATGTGACCGAAATGGCGCTACAGGCTTTTGCACAAGAGCGTCTGGCCGCGTACAAACGCCCAAAGACTTACAAGCGCCTGGCGGAGTTTCCAACCAACCCGAATGGAAAACTCTTGCGCCGCGCCCTGCCCGATCTGTTTAAGGACTGACCCATGACTGAACCGCTTGCGCAAGTGAAACTCGATATTCTGTCGGATCCGATCTGCCCCTGGTGCTATATCGGCAAGACCCATCTGGACCGCGCTCTGGCAGAGGCGCCGGATCATCCTTTTGTGATCGAGTGGCACCCGTTCCAGCTCAATCCTGATATGCCAGGCGATGGCATGGACCGCCGCACCTATCTGGAAACGAAATTTGGTGGCAAAGACAACGCGGTAAAGGTCTATGCTCAGATCGCGGAGCATGCGCAGGCCGCGGGTGTCGAGATCAACTTCGAAGCCATGCAGCGCACCCCGAACACGATCAACGCGCATCGTCTGATCCATTGGGCCGGATTGGAAGCCAAACAATCCGACGTCGTCGACGCTCTGTTCAAAGCCTATTTCGTCGAGGGCAAGGATATTGGCGATCCCGTGGTGCTCGCCGATCTGGCCGAACAAGCAGGCATGGAGCGCGCCGTAGTTGAGCGTCTTCTGAGTGGTGATAGCGATGCAGAGGACATCCGCGCACGCGACGCGCATTCGCGCAAGATGGGTGTCAATTCGGTCCCGACATTTGTGATTGCCAATCAACATGTGGTGCCGGGTGCGCAACAGCCCGAGCTCTGGGCGCAGGTCATAGCGGATATTCGCGCTCAACTTGAACAATCGGCCGCCGCATCAGACTCGCCTGAAGAAGGTGATGCAGTGCATTAATAACGCGCGTGTTTTGCGGATCTGGCTCGCCCAGGCCGCCGGACATCGCTCCAGAGCGCACAGGGATCTGTGCGCTCATTTAACACTTGAAGCACTTCCCGCCACATTCATATCGTGTTAGCGCCGTTGGGCTGGTGGCCGAACCTTTCGCAGAGTGCGCCTATGTTCATGTCACCGCGAGAGGTTACACATGATTGAAAAACGCAAAAAAGCCCTGCCACAGGGCGAATTCATTGCTCTGATCGCGATGATGTTTGCAACCATCGCGTTCTCGATCGACGCGATGCTGCCCGCACTTCCGGAAATCGGCGCAAGTCTAAGCCCTGACGATATAAATCAGGCTCAACTTATTATTTCTTCCTTTGTTCTTGGCATGGGGGTTGGCACCTTTTTTACCGGCCCCCTGTCAGATGCCTTCGGGCGCAAGCCGGTGATCTTTGTTGGCAGCGGTCTCTATTGCCTTGGCGCTCTGGCTTCGTTTTTCAGCCAGTCTCTGGAGACGATTTTGATCTCGCGGCTGCTGATGGGGCTTGGGGCTGCTGGCCCACGGGTGGTCGCGATCGCGATTGTGCGCGACCTTTATGTCGGGCGCGACATGGCGCGCATCATATCGCTCGCGATGATGATTTTTACGCTGGTGCCCGCCTTTGCGCCCCTGCTCGGAAGCGGCATCATTGCTGTCTCCAGCTGGCGCGGAATCTTTGTCGCCTTTGCGGTGTTTTCGCTGATCACCGTGCTCTGGATGAGCATCCGTCTTGAGGAGCCCTTGCCCCGGGACAAGCGTCGGCCTTTCCGGTTGCCGCAGCTCATGGGCGCGCTTCGCGAGATGGTCAGCCATCCAACCGTACGTCTCTCGATCATGGCGCAGACCTTTTGCATGTCGATGTTGTTCACTGTTATCATAATGGTACAGCCCGTTTATGATGTCGTGTTCGCACGCAGCGAGAGCTTTCCCTTCTGGTTCATGATGGTCGCTCTGATGGCCGGTACCGCCAGCTTGTTGAATGCCTCTTTGGTGGGGCGCATTGGTATGCGGCGCATGGTGACCTGGGCCCTGGGAGTTCAGATCCTCATCAGCACAGGTGTCTTCGCCCTGACCCAGCTCTCACTTGGCGAGCCGACGAGCTTTTACATTTTTGTCTTCTGGCAGACGAGCGTATTCTTCATGGTAGGGCTCACCCTCGGAAATTTGAATGCCATCGCCATGGAGCCAATGGGGCATATCGCTGGCATGGCAGCGTCCGTCATGGGCGCCCTTTCCACCGTGGCGGCGGCAGTGATTGCCGCGCCGATTGGCCTTCTGTTTGACGGCACGATCATCCCGATGGTTGGCGGTGTTCTTGCAACCGCTGGGCTGGCGTTCATCGTAATGCTCTGGATGGGGCGCGTTGAGGCGGCAGCAACTCCCGCATAAAAGAACAGTCCCTCTGTCAGGCAGAGGGACTGTTTTAAATCAAAACCTTATGTAGATCAGTTGATGGAGCGGCCATCGCCCTAGCGGTTCTTCTTGCGCTCCGCGATGATCTTTTCAGCAAGGTCACGCGCGATGGCAAAGGCCCCTTTGATCTTGTCGCTGTCCTTGCGCCAGTCACGACGCACGACGATCTTGTTGTCCTTGACCTTCGCCAACCCATTTTGGGATTGAATGAACTCAACCAGACCTTGGGGCGAGGCAAACTTGTCGTTGTGAAACTGGATGGTCGCGCCCTTGGGGCCACCATCGAGCTTGGCAATCCCGGCCTTCTTGCACATGGCCTTGATCCGAACCACCAACATCAACGTGTTGACTTCTTTTGGTAATTTCCCAAATCGGTCGATCAGCTCGGCGGCAAAGCCCTCAAGTTCAACTTTGGTTGTGAGCGAGGACAAGCGGCGATATAGGCCCAGACGCACGTCGAGATCCGGCACATAGGCTTCTGGGATCAGAACCGGCACGCCAAGATTGATCTGCGGCGCCCATTGATCGTCGCCTTCAACCAGCCCCTCGACCTCACCGGATTTGATCTTGGCAATCGCCTCTTCCAGCATCGATTGATAGAGCTCATAGCCCACATCTCGCATCTGACCGGACTGTTCCTCGCCAAGAAGGTTCCCTGCACCGCGGATGTCAAGGTCCTGAGATGCAAGAGTAAAACCTGCCCCCAGAGTGTCGAGCGAACCCAACACACGTAGCCGCTTTTCTGCGCTATCGGTGAGTCTTTGTCGTGGCTTTGTGGTCAGATAGGCATAGGCGCGGGTTTTGGAGCGCCCCACACGTCCACGGATCTGATAGAGCTGCGCCAGTCCAAACATATCGGCGCGATGCACAACCATTGTGTTAGCGGTGGGAATATCCAGCCCGGACTCAACAATCGTGGTCGCCAGAAGAATATCGTACTTGCCGTCATAAAAGGCGTTCATCCGGTCATCGAGTTCACCGGCGGCCATCTGCCCATTCGCCACCACATAGGACAGCTCCGGCAGTTGCTCCTGAAGGAAGGCTTCGATCTCGGGCAGATCGGAAATCCGCGGCACCACATAAAAGCTCTGCCCGCCCCGGTAGTGCTCGCGTAGCAGTGCTTCGCGAATGGTGATCGCGTCAAACTCGGTCACATAGGTACGGATCGCGAGACGATCCACTGGTGGCGTGCCAATAATCGAGAGATCCCGAACCCCTGTCAGGCTGAGTTGAAGTGTCCGCGGGATCGGGGTTGCGGTGAGCGTCAGCACATGGATGTCGGATCGCAGCTGTTTTAGGCGCTCTTTGTGGGCCACACCAAAATGCTGCTCCTCGTCGATGATCAACAGCCCAAGGTTCTGAAAGCGGATATTCTTGGCCAATAGCGCATGGGTCCCCACAACGATGTCGACCGTGCCCTTGGCCATGCCTTCGCGTGTCTGGCTAGCCTCTTTTGAAGTCACAAAGCGCGACAACTGTCTGACTTCGAGAGGAAATCCACGGAACCTCTCTTTGAAAGCCGCAGCGTGCTGACGGGCGAGCAATGTGGTCGGCGCAACAATCGCGACCTGAAGGCCGGACATTGCCGCCACGAATGCGGCGCGCATGGCCACTTCGGTCTTGCCAAAGCCAACATCGCCGCAGATCAGACGATCCATCGGCTGACCCGAGTTGAGGTCGCTAATTACATCTTCGATGGCGCGCAGCTGATCGTCGGTTTCCTGATAGGGGAAACGGGCGGAGAACTCTTCCCAGGCATGCGGCGGCGGATCCATCGCAGGCGCTTTGCGCAAGGCGCGCTCAGCGGCAATGCGGATCAAGCGATCCGCCATCTCGCGGATGCGCTCCTTGAGGCGGGCTTTCTTGGCCTGCCAGGCACCGCCTCCGAGCTTATCCAAGAGGCCTTCGTCATGGCCGTATTTGGACAGCAGTTCGATGTTTTCAACCGGAAGATAGAGCTTTGACTCTTCGGCATATTCCAGCAACAAACATTCATGTGCAGCGCCCGCGGCAGTCACGACCTCAAGTCCGATATAGCGGCCAATGCCGTGATCGACATGCACCACAAGATCCCCCGGAGAGAGGGATTGCGCCTCGGTGAGGAAATTCTCCGCCTTGCGGCGCCGCTTGGGCTTGCGGATCAGCCGATCCCCAAGCACGTCCTGTTCGGAGATCACCGTCATATCCGGTGCTTCAAAACCGTGTTCCAGCGCCCAGACCGCGAGGTGGAGGCCAGACTTTCCGATCCGCCGTCCGTCCGAGACAGCGATCGTCTCGGCGAGGCCCTCATCCTCGATGAGGCCGCTCAGGCGTTCACGCGCACCCTCGGAATAGGAGGCAACAACCACTGGCCCCTTGGTCATCCGCGCTTTGATATGGTCGGCTAACGCACCAAAAAGACTTATGTTTTCCTGCTGGCGCTCGGGCGAAAAATTGCGTCCGATGCGACCGCCCGCATCGACCACACCAGGGCCGGAGGCCTGAGGGAACGGATGGAATTGAACCGCGCGATGGGCGTCAATCTGCGTCTCCCAGGTGGTGTCATCGAGATAGAGAAGCCGTGGCGGGGTCGGTTTATAGACCGAGTCCATGCGCCCCTTGGTGTCCATCGCGATTTTGCGGGTCTCATATTGATCGACGATGCTGTCCCATCGCGCCAAACGCGCCGGGGTCAGCTGATCGTCCAGCGTGACCGATGCATCGGGCATATAGTCAAACAGGGTCTCAAGCCGCTCATGAAAAAACGGCAACCAATGCTCCATGCCTTGATGTTTGCGCCCTGCACTTACGGCCTCATAAAGCGGATCATCACTGCCGGCCGCGCCGAACTCTATGCGGTAATTCTGTCGAAACCGGGTGATCGCGGCCTCATCAAGGATCACCTCGGAAACCGGCGCAAGCTCGACCACCTCGAGCTTTTCGGTGGTGCGCTGGGTGGCGGGATCAAACCGGCGCGCGCCATCAAGCGTGTCGCCAAAGAGATCAAGCCGAACCGGCCCGCTTTCGCCGGGCGGAAAGATGTCGATGATGCCGCCGCGAATGGCGTAGTCGCCGGGTTCCATCACCGTTGGGCTTTGGGAGAACCCCATACGCACCAGGAACTTACGCAACGCATCTTCATCAATTCTGGAGTTCACCCGCGCGGAGAATGCGGCTTCTTTCAAAACCTCGCGCGCAGGGACGCGTTGCATGGCGGCATTCAGCGTGGTGAGCAGGATGAACTGGTCCGGCAACCCGTGCACCAGCGCCGCAAGGGTCGCCATGCGCGCAGCGGAAATATCAGCATTGGGCGAGACACGGTCATAAGGCAGACAATCCCAGCCGGGGAAGATCACCACCGGAATCTCTGGGGCAAAGAACCGCAAAGCCGCGCGCATGGCTTCAAGCCGCTTGTCATCGCGGGCGATATGCAGCACCGGGCCGGCGCTTCGCGCCATTTCTTTCAGAACCAGGCGCGCGTCATACCCCTCGGGTGCGCCCCCCATTACGACGGATTGCTGTGACATAAGCGTTCCTTAGTAGATCCTGTTGGCTCTTTAGCCGAGCGCGCCAAAAGTGAGGTTCTGATACATTCCCCAAAGGGCGGTGACAAATATCGAGATAACGCCGACCAACTGTATCAGAACCCGCGCCCGTGTGAGCCGTTTGCGCAGCGCATCAATATCATGCGGCGTGCGCAGGGCCCGAGCGGCGCGCAGGTTAATTAGGCCGACGACATACATCGGTATCAGCATCAGCACCACGGCCTGTGCAAATTCGACGCGGTAGTAAAACCCCAAAAGCACCAAGGTGGTGATCATAAAAAACGCAAAAGCAGTGAGGGCAAACCCCGAAACTTCAGAGATATAAAGAAGCCTGTTCACCTGAATGCGCACCGCATCCTGGAGATCTTGGGCCGCTGATCCACCGTGTTTTGCCGCGCGCGCGACCATGTCAAAGGGTACGCCAAGAACCCAGTGGCTCGCCGAGGACCACAGCACCGCCAGCGCGATCCAGTACCAAAGGTTCGAAAACGACCTGAGGTCGATCAACTCGAAGATGAGACTAAAGAGATCCAAGGTGTTTGGGTTCCCCAAGAGAGTAAACAAAAGACGCCCTGCGCGCTGCCTGCCCTGTATCCATCGCCACGCTCTGCGACACAAGTGCTGCTGCGTCAGAAATGCGCGGATCGGAGACTTGTGAAGCACCACTGTTCCATGCAACCCATGTGCACCGGAACAGAATACGAGACCGAGATGCCCCATATCAGCGCTTCCTTTCCTGCCTCCCGCCCCCGTCGCCTGCGTGCCTCTGCCGCTTTGCGCGACCTCACGCGGGAGAACGAACTCTCGGTGAATGACCTGATCTGGCCGGTTTTTGTACGCGATGGGGAGGGGATCGAGGAGCCGGTTCCCTCGATGCCAGGCGTGGTGCGGCGCTCTGTCGACAAGGTGGTTGAGGCCGCCGTCGAAGCGCAGGCACTCGGAATTCCGGCGATCTGCCTCTTTCCCTACACGGATCCGTCTTTGAAAACAGAGGATTGTGCCGAGGCTTGGAACCCGGAGAACCTCTGCAATCGGGCCATCCGTGGGATCAAGGCCGCGGCGCCCGATCTCGCCGTGATGACCGATGTCGCGCTAGATCCCTATAATATCAACGGCCACGACGGCTTTGTGATTGATGGCGAAATTCGCAACGACGAAACCGTCGAGGCGCTGGTCAAGATGACCCTCGCACAGGCCGAGGCCGGGGCGGATATCATCGGCCCCTCTGACATGATGGACGGGCGCATCGGAGCCATGCGGTCTGCATTGGAAAGGAAGGGATTTCAGAATGTTACGATCCTGTCCTACTCTGCAAAATACGCGTCTGGATTTTATGGACCGTTTCGTGATGCGGTCGGCGCCTCGGGGGCCCTGACCGGCGACAAGAAGACCTATCAGATGGACCCCGCCAACACCAATGAAGCCCTTCGCATGATTGAACGCGATCTGCGCGAGGGGGCGGATATGGTGATGGTGAAACCCGGATTGCCCTATCTCGACATCTGCCACCGCGTGAAAGAGACCTTCCAGGTCCCGACCTTTGCCTACCAGGTGTCAGGAGAATACGCGATGATCCAAGCGGCGGCTCTGAATGGTTGGATCGATGGGGAAAAAGTTATGCTAGAAAGCCTCATGGCCTTCCGTCGGGCTGGATGTGATGGTGTGCTTACCTATTTTGCGCCACAGGTCGCGAAACTGTTGAACGGCTAAACCTCTTTGCAAGACCCCGGCAGGAACCTGCTCAATCGGGCAGGCTTCAAAGTGACAGCTTTAGGGATTATGCATATAGTTGTGTCAAACAAAGCGCCAAAGCGCAGATTCACGAGCAGGTAACAGAACATGAGCACATCCAAATCCCGTCTTTCCCGTCGTGCGTTTACCGCCAGCGGACTCGCGGCCATTGGGGCCACCGCAGCATGCAGCAACGGGATCGGCAACACCAATGACGTGAAAATCGACGCCCGCGTCAATGCCACCCTCAATCAGATGTATGACCGCTATCCCGGCACCCGCGATCTGGCACAGAAATCTGCCGGTATGCTGGTGATGCCCCTCGTCACCGAGGCGGGCTTTATCTTTGGTGGCGCCTATGGGCGCGGCGCGCTGCGGATCAATGGCGCCACGGTTGACTATTATGCCGCCCTCAAGGGCAACGCCGGTCTGCAGCTGGGCGCGCAGCAATATTCCCATGTCTTGTTCTTTATGACCGACGCCGCGCTGGCGCGGTTCCGCCGCTCGTCGGGTTGGACGGCCGGTGCAGATCTTGAGTATGTGGTCATCGACGAAGGCGACGCACTGACGGCGGATACAAATACGCTGACGGCGCCTGTGGTTGCTGCAGTCTTTGGTCAGGCCGGGATTCGGATCGGAGCCACCATCGAGGGCTCCAAATACACACGTATCATTCCCTGATTTTGTTTTATATCAAGGTGATGAAGACCTCCCCTCATTCGAGGGGAGGCTTTTTTTCAGCCCAAGGCCCGCAGCCGTTTGATCAGGGATGAGGTGTCCCAACGCCCGCCGCCCAGTTTTTGAACGTCCTTGTAGAACTGATCGACCAAGGCCGTGACAGGCAGGCTTGCGCCAATGTCGTCGGCGGTATCAAGGCAGATTCCGAGATCCTTGCGCATCCAGTCCACGGCAAACCCGTGCTCGAACTCATCGTCGAGCATGGTCTCATAGCGATTTGCCATCTGCCAGCTGCCCGCTGCCCCCTGACTGATCACCTCGACCACCGCGCGCCCGTCGAGCCCGGCTTTCTCCGCAAAATGAAGCGCTTCGCTCAAACCTTGCACAAGGCCGGCAATGGCGATCTGGTTGCACATTTTGGTCATCTGGCCTGCGCCACTTTCACCGATGCGCCGGCAGATCCGTGCATAGGCTTCCATCACTGGCGCAGCTTTGTCGTAATCCGCAGCATCCCCGCCGCACATCACCGAAAGAACCCCATTCTCGGCCCCCGCCTGACCGCCCGAGATCGGAGCGTCGACAAACCCAAGCTGCGCGTCTTTGGCGCGGGCGTAGAGCTCTGCCGTGACCTCTGCTGATACCGTGGTGTGATCGACAAAGATCGCACCCGGTTTCATTCCGGCAAAGGCACCGTCCTCACCTAGGCAAACAGAGCGCAAATCATCGTCATTGCCCACACAGGCCATGACAAAATCCGCGTTTTGTGCGGCCTCTCTGGGCGTTGGCGCAGACCGACCGCCCGTCGCTGCCGCCCAGCCTTCGGCCTTTGCAGTTGTGCGGTTGTAAACCGTGACCTCATGCCCGGCCTTTTGCAGATGCCCGGCCATCGGATACCCCATGACCCCGAGCCCAAGGAACGCAATTTTTGCCATGTCCTTTCCCCCTGTTCTGTCTTCGCATATGTTGGCGCCAACCCTAGCAGCACCCGCCCAAAGCGCAATGCGGCTTGGCAACAAACACAGAAATACCAAGGGAATAGAAAAGAATGGCACGCCTCTTCCGCTGGCTCCTCCGCCTCACGGCTGGTACGATTCTGCTTGGTATTCTGGGGGCGATCCTGGTCTATTTCCTCGCGGCGCAGTCCTTGCCAGACTATGACAAGGAGATCGCCCTGCCCGGCCCTACGGCTCCGGTCGAGATCGTGCGCGACAACGCGAATGTGCCGCATATCTTTGGCAGCTTTGGTGCCTCGGATGAGGACGTGTTTTTTGGGCTCGGGTATGCTCATGCGCAGGATCGACTGTGGCAGATGGCCGTGATGCGACGCACGGCGCAGGGTCGGCTTTCCGAGGTCTTTGGCCCCCGTACCGTCCGCACAGACAGTTTTTTGCGGCGGCTTGATCTTTATGGGGCGGCGCGAAGTTCGGTTTCCGCCCAGAGCCCCGAAACGCTCCGGGCGCTGCAGGCCTATGCTGCGGGCGTGAATGCGCGCCTGCAAGAGATCAACGAAGACGCGCTGGGGCGTGGGGCACCGGAAATGTTCCTGTTCAACATGCCCATAGCGCCGTGGCAGCCCGCCGACAGCATCGCCATTATGAAACTGATGGCCGTGCAGCTCTCATCCAATATGCAAGAAGAGATCCTGCGCGCGCAGACTTCCATTGCCCTCGATGATCCCAAACGCCTTGAGGATATCCTGCCCGATGCTCCCGGCTCTGGGACGGCGACGCTTCCGGAATATACGGAGCTGTTTCCCGGCCTCCCGGGATTTCGTGGTCTCGAGGAACAGCGCCGGGCGCAAACGGCGCATGCTGCGTTGATGCCCCTGGCGCCACGTGGGCTTGGTGGGGCTTCGAATGCCTGGGCTGCGGCGCCCAATCGTTCGGCGGCGGGTGGCACGCTTCTTGCCAATGACCCGCATCTGAAGCTGACAGCGCCCGGAACCTGGTATCTGGCACGTCTTGAGCTTGGCACCGGCGGTGTGATTGGTGGCACAATCCCGGGCATCCCGGCTGTGCTCACCGGGCGTTCTCAGCAGTTGGGATGGGGGCTCACCTCTTCCTATCTGGATGATCAGGACCTCTTTATCGAGAAGATCAACCCGGACAACCCGCAGCAGTATCTGACCCCAAATGGCTACAAGGACTTCACATCGCGGCCTTCGATCGTGCAGATAAAGGGCAATGCGCCGCTGACGCTGACCCTGCGCTGGACCGAAAACGGGCCGGTTCTGCCCGGCTCGCTGTTTGAGCTCAGCACCATTACGCCGCCCGGCCACGTTGTGAGCCTAGGGTGGACGGCATTGTCGCGCGAGGACACCTCGATGACTGCGGCGCTCGATCTGATGCGGGCAGAAAATGTCGCGCAGGCCATTGCCGCAGGCGAGAACTTCATCGCGCCTTCCCAAAATATCACGCTGGCGGATCATGACACCATCGCGCTCAAGACCGTGGGCGTCATGCCCGACCGCGACCTGCGCAACCAAAGCCGGGGACGCCTGCCCAACCAGGGCTGGCGGCGCGAAAACCGCTGGCAAGGGCGCTTGCCCTATGCGGCGAACCCGGAGTTCATTGCGCCCAGCGGTGGGATTTTGGGAAATACAAACAACAAGTTGCTAGAGCGCCCCTTTCCCAACCACGTCAGTTATTCCTGGGGCGACACACAGCGGATCAATCGCTGGCGCCGTCTGATGCAGAGCCGCGAGGTGCATACCCGCGACAGTTTCATCGAAGCGCAGCTCGATACGGTTTCCTATAGCGCGCAAACCCTCCTGCCTCTTATCGGGGCGGATCTGTGGTTCACCGGTGAAGCTGCGCCCAATGGCACGCCGGAACGCCAGCGCCAGATCGCATTGTCGCTCTTGGCGGAGTGGAACGGCGAGATGAACGAGCATTTGCCCGAGCCTCTGATCTACGCAAGTTGGGTGCGTGCTTTGCAAAAACGTCTGATCGAGGACGACCTAGGCCCCCTTGCGGATGCGTTTGACCGGGTTGAGCCGCTGTTCCTGGAACGGGTGTTCCGCAATATCGATGGCGCTGCAGCCTGGTGTGATGTCGCCCAGAGCGCCCCGACCGAGAGCTGCACCGACATGGCGCGCCTCGCGCTGGACGACGCGCTCGTCTACATCAGCGAAAACTACGGCAGTACATTGGAAAGCCTGCGCTGGGGGGATGCGCATCAGGCCACCCAGGATCACGAGGTCTTGGGCGAGGTGCCGTTCCTGCGCTATTTCGTCAACATCCGTCAATCCACCAGTGGTGGAGACAATACGCTGCAGCGCGGCCTCACCTCGGGCGAGGAGCCGGCGCCCTTCAACAATGTGCATGGGGCGGGCTATCGCGGTGTCTATGATTTCGCCGATCCCGAAAGCTCTGTTTTCATTATAGCAACAGGCCAGTCCGGGCATTTCCTGTCGCGCTACTACGATGACATGGCACAGTACTGGCGGCGTGGGGAGTATATCCCGATGTCTCTCGACGAAAAACTGGCGCGCGCCGCTTCCGTCGGCGTCACCCGTATCCTGCCGCGCAACTAAAGAAAAACGCAGCGCTCTAGAGCGCTGCGTATTGTGCTTTTTGCTTTTCGGTCCAGCGCACGGAAATCTCAAACCCGGTGTCGGTCTGGTTTTCCTCTTGCACAACGTCTTGTTTGAAGAGCCAGGCGCGCTGTTTTCCTTGGGAAAAGTCCAGCGTCAGTACCTCATCCACACGCACGCCCTGAAGCTTCATGGCAATGTCGTGCAACAGTTGAGGCAGCCCCTCGCCGGTTATCGCGGAAATCGCGTAGAGCGAGTCGTTGCGGTCTGCCCGTTGGCGGCAGGCATCCGCCTCTTCCTCGGAGAGCTGGTCGATCTTGTTCCAGACCTCGATGACCGTGCGGTCCTCGTCCACTCCAAGCGAGCTCAGGATCTGCTCCACGTCTTCGGCCTGATGTTCGGTGTCGCTGTGGCTGATGTCGCGCACATGTAGGATCACATCTGCGGCCAGCACCTCTTCGAGCGTCGCGCGAAACGAGGCAACCAGTTCGGTCGGAAGATCAGAGATGAATCCCACGGTGTCCGAGAGGATGACTTCTGGCCCATCCGGCAGCTCAACGCGGCGCATGGTGGGGTCCAGCGTGGCAAAGAGCATGTCTTTCGCCATCACCTCTGCCCCGGTCAGACGATTGAACAGAGTGGATTTTCCAGCGTTGGTATATCCCACAAGCGCAACAATCGGATAAGGCACTTTGGCGCGCGCGGCGCGATGCAGCGTACGCGTTTTCACAACCTTGTCGAGTTGTCGCCGCAGTCGGACAAGCTGTTCGTCGATGGCGCGGCGGTCCGCTTCGATCTGGGTTTCGCCGGGGCCGCCGACAAAGCCAAGACCACCACGCTGACGCTCTAGGTGGGTCCAGGCACGCACCAGTCGCGTGCGCTGATAGCTGAGCGCTGCCATTTCAACCTGCAGCACGCCCTCACGGGTGCGCGCACGATCCGAGAAGATCTCGAGAATAAGCCCGGTTCGGTCAAGAATTTTGACCTTCCAGGCTTTTTCGAGGTTGCGCTGCTGGACCGGGCTTACGGGGCCGTCAATCAAGACCAGTTCGACCTCTTCGGCTTTGAACAGGGTCTTCAGCTCTTCGATCTTGCCGGAGCCAAACAGCATACCGGGATGCGCCTTGGGAAGGCCCACGACAGTTGAGCCGACCACTTCAAGGTCGGGCAGTGCGGCGGCGAGCGCCACACCTTCCTCTAGCGCCGGAACTGCGTCGCGACGATCCCTATCTGACTTGATATCCGGATGCAGAACCCAAGCCCGGGTCTGCTTCCTGTCATGCTCCATCAATTGGAGTCTTCACCTTCATATAGGCTGATGGGCTGGGCCGGCATGATGGTGGAAATCGCATGCTTGTAGACAAGCTGCGACTGGCCATCGCGGCGCAGCAACACACAGAAGTTGTCGAACCAGGTGATCACGCCCTGCAGTTTCACACCGTTGATCAAGAAAATTGTGACTGGAACTTTTGTTTTGCGAACGTGGTTCAGGAAAGCGTCCTGAAGATTCTGTCTGTCCGAAGCCATTTGCTTATTATCTCGCCTTTGTTCTTGCCACGCGCTGCGGCCCAACGCGTCCCTTATGGCGAGTATGGACGCAGATTTCGCGGGTTTCCACCCGAAAAACGTCACTTTTTCGCATGACTTAGCCAGTATGTGTCAGTTGCGCCAAAGATTGGGCGACAGAAGCGCGATAATGGCCAGCGTTTCCAGACGCCCCAGAACCATCGCAAAACACAAGATCAGCTTTGCGGGGGCATCCAGCAGATTGAGCTCGATGGGAACCTGCCCTGCGGCCTCCACCAAAGGCCCCGTTGTGGAAAGCCCCGCAACGGCGAGAATCATAGCCTGTTCAAACGGAATACCAAAGGCCGAGAGCGCCACCGAAATGAGCGTCAAGGACAGCGCAAAGAGCATGAAAAAGATCCAGGCCACAAAGGCACCATTGCTCTGCAGGCGTCGATTGCCCCGCCCCTCACCACTGACGGAGGACGGTAGGACCAGACGCTCCATTTCCCGAAGACCATTGAGATATAGCGCATAGACACGCAGGAGCTTTACGCCGCCTGCAGTGGTCGCAACGCCACCGCCCATGACCGCCAGCCCGAGCAGGATCATACCCGGTGTCTCCAGTCCCGACCATTCCTGCGCGCTGAACCAATACGCGCTCTCAAATCCGTTGGTTGTGAGGAATGAGGCAACGGTGAAAATCGCACCCCAAAGAGAGGTCAGCGCCATGCCCCAATCGTCAGACGCATTCACCTCGAGCGAGGCTAGCCAATGCCGCAGAAACAAGAGCATCGGCACGCCGAGAATGATGAGAATGCCAGAGCGGAACTCGGGATCCTTGTCGAGACGCCCATGCCCCACAGCCACTGTATCGCTGGAAAACGTCAGGCGTGAGAGCGCAAACAGCAGAAAAAGGAACATGATCATCTCGCCAGCGAGGCCCGCCTGTGCATCCTGAATGCCGCCAATCGGCGACAGACCGGAGGTCGCCATGATCGACATGGCATGGCTGACGGCGACAAGGCCGCTCTCGCCACACAGCATGAGCAAAAGAGCCAGCGCAAAGGTCAGGCCCGCATAAACCGGCGCAAGCGCACGGGTCACGATGATCAGCTTACGCCGCGGGTCGGGGCGCTGGCTTTCGCGCAGGATTGCATCGCTGCGACCGGGTTCTGCGCGCGTGGTGACCTCAAACCCGCCGAGCGACAGAGGCGCCAGCACGGCTGAGGCCGCAATCCACATGAACATGCCGCCAAGCCACGCCACCAGAACCCGCCACAGGTGCACCGAGTCCGGCACCCGTCCAGGACGGTCAAAAATATCGGCCCCCGTGGTCGTTAGCGCCGAGACCATATCGAAATAGGCATTGAGATAGCTTGTGTTTTTCAACGCATCCTGCAGCGGAATGGCGAGGTAGAGCGGCAAAAGCACAAAAGTCGCGAGCAGGGTCATAAGCTGCCCTGGCATCCCGTAACGCGGCACGCGGTTCGAAACCGAAAGCCCCACAAAGGCCACCAACGTGAGCCCGACAATCCCGGAATAAAAGAAGCTCTGCGATGTCTGGTGGTCATCCACAATCACCGCATGTACGGCCGGGATCCACATCGCAATGGCAAACACCCCCCAGATGAGCAGCAGCAGCGGCAAGCGCAGCACACCGCGCACTTGTTTCAGGGGGCGGCGTATCATCCTAGAAGTAGTCGATCGAGACTTGCATCAGGCGCTCGACCTCCCGCACATCAGCGGCCATCGCAAAGAGGGCAATCGTGTCCCCCGCCTCGATCCGAAGCCCGCCACTGGGGCGCATGACCTCGCCGTTCTTGGATACAGCGCCCACCAGCACACCTTCGGGGAAATCAATGTCCCGAATGGCCTGCCCCGCCATGGGAGAGGTAGAAAGCACTTCGGTTTCAATAACTTCCGCTTCGGCGTCGCCAATGGAATAAACCTGCCGGATACGGCCATAGCGGATGTGACGCAGGATAGAACTGACGGTGGTGGCGCGCGGATTGATATGCGCGTCAATCCCGAGGTGCGGCAGCAGCGGCAGCAGCGTCGGGTCGTTGATCAGGGCGATTGCAAACGGGCAGCCTTCGGTCTTGGCACGCACCGCTGCCAGCATGTTGGTCTTGTCGTCATCGGTCACCGCCAGCATGGCATCGGCCTTGTCGATGCCCGCCTCGATCATCAGCCCCCGATCCAGACCATCGCCATTCAGAACGATCGTGCGTTCCAGAGCCTCTGCGGCAACCTCGGCGTTTTTGCGGTTCTTTTCGATCATCTTGGCCCGCGTGCGCCGGGTGCGCGCCTCGAGCGCTTTGGCAACTTCAAGGCCGACATTGCCGCCGCCGACGATCACCACGCGCTCCTGACGTTTCTCAGTCTTTCCAAAGACTTCCATCGTGCGGCTCACGTCGTCTGCATGGCAAA
Organism: Ruegeria sp. TM1040; assembly: GCF_000014065.1. NCBI lineage: Bacteria > Pseudomonadati > Pseudomonadota > Alphaproteobacteria > Rhodobacterales > Roseobacteraceae > Ruegeria > Ruegeria sp. TM1040. The sequence continues at coordinate 1,450,709 of NC_008044.1, forward strand.
ACACATAGGCCGCATCGCCCACAAACAGTTGATCCCCTGGCTCCGGCGCAAACAGCGATCCGTCGCGGCGAATGCCAACCACAATGGCACGCAACGTCGAGAAGAGCTCCGTCAACTGGCGCAGCGGCGTGTTTACAACGGGGCAGTCTGCCTCCACGTTGATGCCCAACAGCTGCGCACGTCCGTCCATGAATACTTCGGTGTCAAAAGCTGCCGGCGCGCGCAGACGCTGCATAGCCGCCGCCGCAACTTCCCGCTCCGGGCTGATCACCACATCGATCGGCAGATGGTCCCGGCGATAGAGATCGGAATAAATCGCGTTCAGATAGCTCTTGGCCCGCAGACGCGCGATCTTGCGCTGGATGGCAAACACGGAATGCGCCACTTGGCAGGTGACCATGTTCACCTCGTCCGAGTGCGTGGCGGCGATGATCATATCCGCGTCCCGCGCCCCGGCCCGATCAAGAACATCCGGATATGAGGCAAAGCCCGCAATGCCTTGAACATCAAGCGTATCTGTCGCGCGGCGCACAAGGTCAGGATTGTTGTCGACAACCGTCACGTCGTTGTGTTCGCCGGACAAATGCCGTGCGATCTGCCAACCGACCTGCCCGGCTCCACAGATGATAACTTTCATAGATCCGCTCTCCGGGCGCTGGACTGCCTGATTTGCATGCCAGATGGTGCGAAGGGGGTCAATTCAATTGTCCCGCCGCAGCCCTGGCCTACACCTGATTTACGCTGTCTCTTCCGTGGCTTCCTCGCTCTCGACCCGCGCCACCCGCGCGCCCGCCTTGTTCGATGTGACAACGCCGAGCGATTTCAGTTTGCGGTGGAGCGCCGAGCGTTCCATGCCCACAAAGGAGGCCGTGCGGCTGATGTTGCCGCCAAAGCGATTGATCTGCGTCAGAAGATATTCGCGTTCAAAGGCCTCGCGTGCCTCGCGCAAAGGCAGCGTAGCCAAGGCGCCAGAGAGCACGACGCGACCTTCTGTTTCGACCTTTTCTTCTTCGCTCGGCAGATCCTTTGCCTGAATGGGACCGGAGGTTTCTCCAAGGATCAGAACGCGTTCCACCAGATTCTTCAGCTGGCGCACATTGCCCGGCCAGGTCATCGTCTGCATCAAGGCCACGGCGTCTTCGCTAAGGGCGCGCAGTGGCAGGCCCTGCGTCTGGTTGAAGCCTTGGATGAAATACTCCGCCAGCAGCGGGATGTCCTCGCGCCGGTCCGAGAGCGATGGCACGCAGATCGGAACCACATTCAGACGGTGATACAATTCCTGACGGAAGTTGCCATCCTTGATCTCCTGTTCGAGATCGCGATTTGTGGCCGAGATCACCCGTAGGTCCACCTTGACCTTCTCGGTGCCGCCAACGCGCACAAACTGCTGATCCACCAGCACGCGCAGGATCTTGGATTGGGTGCCGGGGGGCATATCCGCCACTTCGTCAAAAAAGACGACGCCCCCATCTGCCTGCTCCAGCAGCCCCGGCTCGACGCCGCGTTCGCTGCTCTCACGCCCAAAGAGCACATCTTCCATGCGCTCGGGCTCAATGCTGGCGCAATTCACGGTGACAAAAGGCTCACTGGCGCGGTGGGAGTTTGCGTGAATATAGCGGGCTGCTACTTCCTTGCCGCTGCCCGCAGGCCCGGTGAGCATGACGCGCCCATTGGATTTCGTCACCTTGTCAAGCTGGCTGGTCAAGGCACGAAACGCGGGCGACGTCCCGACCATATCGGTTGCACCTACATCCTTGCGGCGCAGATCCGTGTTTTCGCGACGCAGGCGAGAGGTCTCCATCGCGCGCCGGATCACAACCATCAACTGGTCGATATTAAAGGGCTTCTCGATGAAGTCATAAGCGCCCTGCTTGATCGCCGCGACCGCAATTTCGATATTCCCGTGCCCCGAGATGATGACCACCGGAACCTCCGGGTAATCCCGCTTTACGGTTTTCAGGATGTCGATCCCATCCATCTGGCTGTCTTTGAGCCAGATGTCCAAAATCAGCAGCGCAGGCGGAGCGTCTTCAAAGGCGGCCATGCATTCTTCGGAGTTGGCCGCTTTGCGCGTGGCATAGCTTTCGTCCTCCAGGATGTCTGAAACCAGCTCCCGGATGTCACGTTCATCATCAACAATCAGAATATCACTCATGTCAGCCCTGCTACTATAGTTTGTTTCTGGACGGCATTTCCTGGCGCCAGCGCCGGGAGACGGATCACCGCCATTGCGCCTTGGTGGCTCATCCCGTCAAAGATGGGCGCGTCTTCCAGCACCAAACTGCCACCATGCTCTTCGATAATTTTCTTTACGATCGGCAGGCCGAGGCCTGTGCCCTCGTCACGGGTGGTGACATAGGGTTCAAACAGCCGGGCGCGATCTGCGGGCAAGCCGATCCCATTGTCCGCAATCGTAATGACAAACCCGCTATCATCGCTGCTCACATCGACCCGGATCTCCGGCGCGTAGCCCGGCTCTACGCCTTTCTTGCGCAAGGTCTCCGTGGCTTCGCCAGCGTTCTTGATAAGATTGGTCAGCGCCTGCCCGATCATTGTGGCGTCAACATCCACGTTCAGCGGATGATCCGGGATCTGCGCGTGGATCTTGAGATCAGGTTGCCCGGCTTGCTGCAGCAACACGGCACTATGCACCAGCGCGCCTAGGTCTTCTTCGTGTCGATCGGGTTCCGGCATCCGTGCAAATTTTGAAAACTCATCAACGATGCGACGCAAGTCGTTGGTTTGACGCACAATAACATCGGTCATCGACTGCAGTTGATCGCTCTGCTCTTCGCTGAGTTTTGGAGCAAACTTGCGCTTGATCCGCTCCGCGCTGAGCTGGATCGGGGTGAGCGGGTTCTTGATCTCATGGGCGATCCGGCGCGCCACGTCACCCCATGCCGCCATGCGCTGCGCACTCACGAGATCGGTGACATCGTCAAAGGCAACCACATAGCCCTCGAGCGTATTGTCATCGCCGTGTCGGCGCGACATCCGCACAAGGAGGTTCTCCAACTGCCCTTGTCGGGTTACTTTGATCTCACCCTGGGCATTGTTGCTGCCGCCTTTGACGAGATCGTCAAACAGCGGACCAAACTCCGGAATGGCCACCGCAAGTGCAAGTGACTTTTGGTCCTCACGCCAATCCAGCAAGCGCTTGGCCGAGGTGTTCACAAAGGTCACGCAGCCCTTTGCATCAAGCCCCACAACGCCAGAGGTCACCGACGACAGCACCGAGTCAAACAGACGACGGCGCTGCTCGATCTGATGCGTGTTCTGTAGCAAGGTTTCACGTTGTGCCTGAAGTTGCTGCGTCATCTGATTGAAATAACGCCCTAATTGCGCAATTTCGTCGTCGCCGTTCTCTTCTACCACCTGCACACTCAGATTGCCACCGCCCACACGCTGCGCCGCAACCGTCAAGCGCCCGACCGGGCGTGAAAGGCGCTCCGCAAACCACATGCCAAGCCACATCGCCGCAAGGATCAGGATCACTGCAAAGCCGAGATACAACAGGCCGAATTCAAATAGCACCCGCCCGCGCTCACTCTCGAGTTGTTGATAAAGATGCGCAGTTTCCTGAGTGTCGTCGAGCAGGTTCAACAGTTCACCGTCGACTTCACGACTGACGTAGAGATACCGATCCACAAAGGCGTTGAGACGCACCAGGGCGCGAAACTCGCTATTGTCCCAATCCTGGATCAGGTGCAGCCCCTCGGATTCGGCGGCTGCGATCTGTGCATCAGTGGGTTCTTCGAAGTCAAACTCGTAGGATCGCTCCCCGCGGGTTTGGATCGCCCCGATCCCATTGATCACATAGGCCTCTTGCAGGCCGCGCTGGATCTGCAGCTGGCCTTGCGACAGAACCTGCCGCAACTGCCCGTCGCTCATGAAGAAATTCTTGTTCCGGCTTCGATCCAGAAAACGCGCCAGCGCCAGCGCATCCTGTTCGAGATCCTGACGCTGCTGGCGTTCATAGGCTTCTGCAGCCTTGACCGAGTTGCCAATCACATCGCGCACGCGCTCGGAAAACCAGCCCTCAAGACCCACATTCACCGTCAAGACAGCAAAGACCGCAACCGTCACGGTGGGCACCAGCGCGAGGAAGGCAAAGGCGCCGATCAATCGCAGGTGCAGACGCGAGCCCGCCGACTTCTCACGCCGCGCGGCGATCAGACGTCCGATCTGGCTGAGGACCAGCGCTGCAATCGACAGCACATAGACAAGATCAGCGAGCAGGATCAGGCGCAGCGCCGGGGAGCTCGCATTCTGGCCAAAGGGACCGATCACAAGAAATGTCACCAAAGCCATGATGGGCCCGAGCAACACCAGCCCCAAGGTGGTGATGTTGCGCGCGCGGCGCGTCTTACGCCAGCGATCCAGGGCGCCAAGCCACAGATACACCGAACGGATATGTGACAACTGTGCCACCGCCTGCCCCCAGTTGATGTTGAGCCTTCTTGGCTCACCACACTATCTCGCGTTGCCCCATGGGCCTATTGACCTCCGGGCAACGCTGCTGTGGCGATATTACATCAGTTTGCGGCGGCGTGTCACCTCTATATCGAGATCAGTGATTTTCTTGCGCAGCGTATTTCGGTTGATCCCGAGGAGATCGGCACATTTCGCCTGATTTCCGCCGGTTGCAGCAAGCGAGATCTCGATCAACGGCGCTTCGACTTCGCGCAGCAGCCGCGCATACAGCCCCGGTGGTGGCAGCATGTCGCCATGCAGATCGAAATATCGCTGCAGATGGCGCGCCACAGATTCGGAGAGCTTTTCATTGCTTGCCCCGCCCCCCATGACGGGCGCAACTCCGGTGCTCTGCGGCCCAAGCGCTGCGGCGACTTCTGACTTGCTGATTGTATCTCCGCGCGCTGTAAGCGCCAGTCTTTTCACGATATTTTCAAGCTGACGCACGTTCCCAGGCCAAGAATAGTGCCGCAAGAGATCCCGCGCTTCGTCGCTCAGCATGCGTCGCGGCCCCCCTTCGGCGTCCGCGCGGGTCAGGAAATGCTCACACAAAAGTGCGATGTCCTCGACCCGTTCGCGCAACGCAGGCACCGCAAGCTCCGTACCGCAAATCCGGTAGTAGAGATCCTGACGCAGTTTGCCGGCTTCGATCTGTTCAGCAAGATCTTGCTGACTGGAGGTCGCAATAAAGCGCGGTGCGTGGTCTCCGGGCGAATCCATCATCCGCACAAGCCGCGCCTGAGCCTCATCGGTCAGATCAACCAGCTCATCGACCAGCAAGGTGCCGCCCTTCACTTGACTGAGCAGGCGCGAGGGGCCTTCAAGCTCGATGAGATCAGACGCCTCAGCGACCACAAATGGCAGGGTCCTGCGGTCCGAGAAATCGTGTATTGCCTTGGCAATTAAGGACTTCCCAGACCCGCTCTCGCCCGTGATCAAAAGCGGCATATCGGTGTTCATAACCCGCGCAATCAGACGATAGAGCGTCTGCATCACCTCTGTGCGCCCCACCAGCGGCAGCTCATCGGGTCGCTCCTCGACGACCTCGACATGGCTGGTGCTCTGGGCGCTGCGCTTTTCGGTGAGGGCCTTGGCCGTGCGCTTCATCAGCTCAGGCAGGTCAAAAGGTTTGGGCAGATAATCATAGGCTTCGGCTTCGGCAGCCTTGATGGCGGTCATGATCGTATTCTGCGCCGAGATCACGATGACCGGCAGCCCGGGCCGGTCCTGGGCAATCTTGGGGAGCATCTCCAGCCCATTGCCGTCCGGCATCATCACGTCGGAGATCACAACATCGCCTTTGCCTTCGCCAACCCAGCGCATCAACGTTGTGAGAGAGGACGTCGCATGGACCTTGCACCCCGCCCGCGTCAGCGCCTGTGTGAGCACAGTGCGGATCGTACGGTCATCATCTGCAACAAGAACGGTGCCATCCATGTCTTTGGTCTCCTGAGTTATTTCTGCTCTCGCGGAACGCGCGAAAGCGACAGTCTGAAGGTCGTGTTGCCGGGCTCTGAGCGCACGGAAATCCAACCGTTATGGTCGCCGATGATCTTGCTGACCAAGGCCAGGCCAAGACCTGTTCCGTTCTCCTTGCCAGAGACAAAAGGCTCAAAGATATCGTCGCGGATCTTCTCCGGCAGCCCTGGCCCATCGTCGCTGATCTCGATCTGCAAGGGCAGCAGCTTGCCCTGTCCGTCGCTGCGACGCAGGCGGAAGGAGTGTTCATAAAAGGTGCGTACCGTAATGGTGCCACCCGCGCTGCCTGCGGCCTCTGAGGCATTCTTGAGAAGGTTCAAAACCACCTGCAACAGCTGATCCGGGTCGCCCCAGGCCAGCGGCAGCGAGGGGTCGTATTTCTCGACAATCTTCATATGTGCGCCGAAGCCCAGCAGCGCGGAGCGGCGCGCGCGGTCCAGAACATCATGCAGATTGACCGGTTTGAAGTCCGGCTCGGAGAGATTTCCAAACTGCTCCACCTGCTCCAGCAGCTTCACGATCCGGCGGCTCTCACTCACGATTAGATCCGTAAGTTCAAGGTCATCCGTGGAGAGGTTCATGCTCAAAAGCTGCGCGGCACCGGTGATCCCCGCCAAAGGGTTCTTGATTTCATGCGCCAGCATCTCTGCCATGCCGATCGCCGATTGCGCGGCCGATTTGGCGGAGTGGGTCTGCGTCATCCGCCCCGCAAGCTCTCGCGGCGAGAGCATCAGCAGCATATGACCAGGATGCCCGTGGAGCGGCGCAATCTGCACAGCACATTGCAACGGTGCGCGTTCGCGGGCGCCGACATCGACATCATTCACAAATAGGGGCGTGCCCTGCTCTCGAGCCTTGTCAAAGGCCAGTTCGATCGAGGACTCAATCGCGACCTTCTGCCAGATTTTCTTACCAATCAGGGACTTGCGCGAGGAGTTGATAAAGCCCTCAGCAGCTGAGTTCACATCTTCAATGCAATTATGCTCATCGACCAGAAACGCGGGTACCGGCAGCGAAGCCCAGATGTCGCAGTCGTTGCTGTGAGGATTCGAGGCATCATTCATGCGGCAGTCTCCTGCTCAGTTCCCTGAAGCGCACTCGGGAGCAATCGCAACACATCAGAGGGGGATTTGGCCGTCAGAACCTCGCGCCGCAGGGCCGCAGGTGTCCCGGCCTCATCCATATACCAGCCTAGGTGCTTGCGCGCGACGCGGAGGCCCAACTCCGCCCCATAAAAGGCAAGCATCGCCTCGTAGTGCTTTGAAACCAGATCAATAAATGCGCGCCCTTCGGGAACGTCCGGAGCAGCCGTGCCCCAGAGATCATGCGCGATCTGAGCCAGAAGCCAGGGTCTTCCCTGCACACCGCGCCCGATCATGACGCCATCCGCTCCGGAGTCTGAGAGCGCCTTGCCCGCGCTTTTTGCATCGACAATATCGCCATTGGCCAGCAAGGGAACAGAGATCGCATTCTTGATCTCCGAGATCGCAGCCCAGTCAGCATGACCTTTGTAAAACTGGCACCGGGTACGACCATGGATAGTGACCATCTGGACACCCGCGGCTTCGGCGCGGCGCGCCACATCAGCGGCATTGAGACAGTTATCGTCCCACCCCAACCGGGTCTTGAGCGTGACAGGCACATCCACCGCCTGAACGACTGCCTCAATCAACGACAGCGCGTGATCGGGGGTCTTCAGGAGCGCAGAGCCCGAATAGCCGTTGGTCACTTTCTTTGCCGGACATCCCATGTTGATGTCGATCATCCGCGCCCCACGATCTGCCACCTGACGCGCGGCCTCTGCCATCCAATACGCGTCGCGCCCGGCGATCTGAACCGAGGTATTCTCCACATCGGCGCTCAGTTCCGCCTTCTCGCGCACGCCGGGCTTGGCTTGAACCATCTCCTGACTGGCGACCATCTCGCTCACCACTAGGCCCGCCCCGAAAGAGCGCACCAGATCCCGAAACGGGCGGTCAGTGATCCCGGCCATGGGCGCCAGAGCGACGGGGGGATCGAGATGTGTGGGTCCAACTGAAAAGGACAACTGCTTAATCCTTATGCATACGAGTGTTTTTTAGCTTGAATCGGAGCTATGCTCCATTCCAACACGCCATTCCAGCCCTGCTCATGACACTGTATGCCTATTTTTTAATCACACCTGCTCGAAACATTGCTACTTTATCCGCCGCAGCTTAAACACGCCGGCAAGTTGCTCATGCACAGGACGAACACCGCGCCATGACCCTCGCCGTATTGATCGTTGCCGCCGGCAAAGGCACCCGCGCAGGCGGTGGTCTCGCCAAGCAATGGCGCCCACTGGCCGGGCGACTGGTCATCGACTGGACGATCGAGGCCTTTCAACGTGCGGGGTGCGGCACCATCATGGTTGTGCGCGATCCCGACAATGAGCACGCGATCGAGGCGCTTGCGCCCTACCCTGAATTATTGCTCGCAGATGGCGGTCCCTCGCGGTCTGAATCCGTGCGTAACGGTTTGATTGCGCTCCAAGAGATCGGTGTCGAACGCGTTCTTATTCATGACGCGGCGCGTCCATGTGTGTGTCCTCAGGTGATCCAACAGGTGCTCGACGCACTTGATGACACGCCTGCTGCCGCGCCAGGACTTGCGGTGACAGATGCGCTTTGGACCGGGGCCGATGGCCATGTCACAGGCACGCAGGACCGAAGCGCGCTCTTTGCGGCGCAAACGCCGCAAGGCTTTCATTTTGACGCGATCCTTGCGGCGCATATGCGCCACGACGGCACCGCAGCGGATGATGTCGAGGTTGCCCGTCAAGCGGGGCTCGCGGTCCGTATCACGCCGGGTGACGTCAATAATATCAAGATCACCCGGCCCGAAGATTTCTCCCGCGCCGAGCACATATTGAGGAGCACCATGGACAACATTCCTGACATCAGGCTTGGAAATGGCTATGACGTTCACCGGTTCGGACCCGGGGATCATGTCATGCTCTGTGGGGTTCAAGTGCCGCATGAGCGCGGTCTGCAAGGCCATTCCGATGCGGATGTGGGCATGCACGCGGTCACCGACGCACTCTACGGGGCGATGGCAGAGGGCGACATCGGCCGCCACTTCCCGCCAAGCGACCCTCAGTGGAAAGGCGCGGCGTCGGACATCTTCCTGCGCCATGCGGTCGAATTGGCACGCTCCAAAGGGTTCACCATCAATAACGTGGATTGCACCCTCGTCTGTGAATACCCCAAAGTCGGCCCCCACGCAGAGGCGATGCGCGCCCGGATGGCAGAGATCATGGGCATGGATATGGGACGCCTCTCGATCAAGGCGACAACTTCAGAGCGGCTTGGGTTCACCGGTCGCAAAGAAGGCATCGCGGCACTGGCGACAGCAACATTGGTGCGGGCATGACACTTCCACAACTTCTCGGAACCTGTTGCGGAATAGGGTATTTTCGCCCTGCGCCCGGAACCTGGGGGTCACTGGCCGCGCTGCCGTTGACCTATGTGTTGCATGTCACGGGTGGCTTTCCTCTGCTCGCCGTTTTTACCGTGGCCTCTGTTCTTGTGGGCCTGTGGGCGGCCAAGGAAATGACCCGCGGCCAGGAAGATCTGGACCCTTCGGAATTCGTGCTGGATGAGCTCGCGGGGCAGATGCTTGCGCTCTGGGCCATATCTCTGCCGGCCTGGTTGCATGGACTGGAGATCACCGCGCTCTGGCCCGGTTGGGTCGCAGGATTTTTGCTGTTTCGGCTCTTTGATATCTGGAAGCCCGGGCCGGTGGGCTGGGCGGACCGCAAGAAAGGTCCCTTTGGCGTTGTCATGGACGATGTCATAGCCGGTGGTATGGCCGCGGTAGGGGTCGCGATGCTTGCAGGCCTCTCCCATGGGGTGCTTGGGCTATGAATATCAAAGACTTACTTCGCGCAGCTCAATCAAAGAATGCCACCATCGCCACAGCCGAAAGCTGCACCGGAGGCATGGTTGCGGCGGCGCTCACGGATATTCCCGGCTCCTCTGCGGTGGTGGATCGTGGGTTTGTGACCTATTCCAACGCCGCGAAGATGCAGATGCTCGGCGTCCGTCCCGAGACGCTTCGGGAGTTTGGCGCCGTGAGCGAAGAAACCGCGCGCGAGATGGCAGATGGGGCGCTGAAGGAAGCCGGAACGCAACTGGCCATCTCTGTCACCGGCATCGCAGGTCCCGGTGGCTCGGAGCATAAGCCCGAAGGGCGCGTCTGCTTCGGTCTGGCACAAATCGGGGCCGAGACCAGAACGGAACTGGTGGAGTTTGGCGCGCTAGGCCGGGACAAGGTGCGCCTCGCCAGCCGCGATCATGCGCTGGCGATGTTGATGCAGGCGCTCAGCGACAGCGGCGCCTGACGGCGCAATCCGCCTTGTTAGAGCCTGATGTGGTCAGCCATAAAGCTCTGCCGCGCGCCGCTCAAATGCGCGCACGATCCGCTGCATCGCCTCGTTGAAGACGACCCCGATGATCCCCTGTAGCACGGCGTTCTTGAATTCAAAGTCGACAAAGAAACTGACATCGCAGCCCCCATCCGCGCGGTCCTGAAACGCCCAGTTTGACTTCATGTAGCGAAACGGCCCGTCAAGATATTCGGTGTCGATCTTGTGCTCATTGGGATGCAGGACCACACGGCTGCCAAAGCGTTCTCGGAACACCTTGAAGGAAATCACCAGATCCGCCTCCATCACCTCGGATGCGCCCTGCGGTGTGCGGCTGCGGATGCGCGCTGCAGCGCACCACGGCAGGAATTTCGGGTATGATCCCACATCGGCCACCAGATCATACATCTGCTGGGCGCTATAGGGCATCGGTCGGGTTTCCGAATGTGTTGGCATCGCGGGTCCATTCGTCTTCTGTACAGGTGGCGCGTGGTGTCCTATGAACGCGTGCGAAATTCAAGGGGGCAAGCATGTCAGAGCGACCATATGTCATTGATGTAATGATCTCGGCCAAGGCCATCGCTGCACGAATCGAAGAGCTATGCGGCGACATCACGGCCGAGTTTGGCGATACCGACAAGCTCGTGGTCGTGGGCCTGCTGCGCGGAAGTTTTGTCTTTATCGCGGATCTGGTGCGTGAGCTGGATCTCCCGATCGAGGTCGACTTCCTTGAGGCGTCCTCTTATGGCGACGGCATGGAAAGCAGCCGAGAAGTGCGCATTCTCAAAGACTTGCGTGGCGCTATTGAAGGGCGCGATGTGCTGGTGGTTGAGGATATCGTCGACACGGGCCATACCCTGAACCATGTGATCTCGCTCCTGAAGAGCCGCAAGCCTGCGCGTCTCAAATCCATTGCGCTTCTGGACAAACCCTCGCGTCGCGAAGTCGACTTTCGCGCAGATTGGATCGGCTTTGAGATCCCGGATGAATTTGTCGTGGGCTACGGAATCGACTTTGCCCAACGCAACCGCAACCTGCCTCACATTGGCAAAGTGCGCTTCACCGAAGTGTGACCCCAGACCAGCAAAGCCTTGCCGGTTTGCCTTGATGCAACCGGCGGCATCTGGCGCATGAGATTTGGCTCCGAACGGCCTGTGCGACATATACTGACGCAACCTACCGTTCAAAGGAGCGTCGCATGTCATATTCAAAGCTCATCCCCAGCCTTGCGATTGCAGGGCTGACCCTCGCACCGCTCGCCGCGCTGGCCGGTCCACCCAAATGGGCACCAGGTCATAAAAACAGCGCCGCGCATTACGCGCCGGGACAAGTCAAGAAGCTTCACGCGCACGACCAGTATCTGAGCGGGGCTTGGGACTATGTCACTGACTATCAGCGCTGGGGACTGCAGCCCCCTGCTCCCGGCCATCACTATGTGCGCAAGGATGGGGAAATCCTTGAGGTGGTCAAAGACACGCTCGCCATCGTGGGCGCGGTCGCCGTTGTCGATGCCCTGATCGACTGATCACACGACCGCATTCTGGCAGAGCGCTGAGCCTACCCCAACAGCTGACGGATCGCGCGAATAAAAATTCCGGACCCGATTGGGATGAGAGCATCCGGAAAATCATAATCGGGATTGTGCAATTGGGGATGGCTCTCTCCTGCCCCCAACCAGAACATCGCGGTCCGGGCAGATTTCCCAAACTGGCCGAAGTCTTCGGAAAACGCCTGCGGGCTCTCGGTCAGGGTGATTGGAACCGCGCCTGCGTGGCAAGCGGCTTCGATCACCTGAACCGCATCAGGAGCGTTTGTACAGGCGTCAAAAACATCGTGATAGGTGATCACATGACCAAGCCCAAGATCCGCGGTGGCGCTCTCGACCATGATCTGCACAGCTTCGATGAGCTCTTGCATCTTGCGATCCGTCGCGGTCCGAAGAGTCACCCAAACCTCACCCACCCCGGGTGCGATCCCAAAAGTGGGCTCGCCCAAAGTGGCGTGTGTTACGGTGGTTAGGGCGTAGTCTTCATCCAACGCGCTGCCCGTCGCCAGCGCTGCAAGCTTCTGCATCAGCTGCGCAATCGCCAGCGCAGGAGAGCGCCCATCTTGTGGCGCAGCGGCATGGGAGGTCCGGCCCGTCAACCGGATCCGCGCGCCGCGCGAGGCGCAATTGGCAGGTCCCACCGGCAAAGAGACATGCCCAAGCTCCAGCCCCGGCAGATTGTGCAGCGACAGAACCATGTCGGGTCGGATCTCGGGGAACTTTGTATCTTCCCGATAGGCTTTCGCCCCCTGACCGGTCTCTTCTGCTGGTTGAAAGATCAACACAACACGCCCTGAGGCTGGCCGCTGACGCGTCATCTCCTCGGCCACGGCCAGAACCATGACCATATGCCCGTCATGCCCACAAAGATGTGCTTTGCCAGGGGCTTGAGAGATGTAACTGAGGCTGCTTTCTTCCTGGATCGGCAGCGCGTCCAGCTCACAGCGGATTGCAACAGTTGCGCCGGGCGCGACGCCGTCAAAGATGGCAGCGATCCCATGGCCGCCAATGTCTGTTAGGATCTGATCAGGGTTGAGGCGCTGCAACTCGGACAGGATGCGGGCAGCCGTTTCCTGTTCAGCGCCAGAGAGTTCCGGCGCTGAATGAAGTGCATGGCGCAGTGCGATCAACCGATCCAGTTCGTCAGGCGTCATGCAAGCCCAAGCTTGGCATTCCGCGCCGCGCGCAGCTTGGCGAAATCATCGCCCGCGTGATAGGACGACCGGGTCAGCGGTGTTGCCGACACCATCAGAAAGCCTTTGCCATAGGCTGCTTTTTCGTATGACTCAAACTCTTCCGGTGTCACGAACCGATCCACCGCATGGTGCTTGGGCGTCGGCTGCAGATATTGGCCGATGGTCAGGAAATCAACATCCGCCGCACGCATGTCATCCATCACCTGTTTCACCTGAGGCGCCTGCTCTCCCAGCCCCACCATGATGCCCGATTTGGTAAAGATGCTCGGATCGAGCTCTTTGACGCGCTGCAACAACCGCAGCGAGTGGAAATAACGCGCACCTGGCCGCACCTCGGGATAGAGCCCGGGAACGGTTTCGAGGTTGTGGTTGAACACGTCTGGCTTGGCCTCGACAACCGTTTCCAGCACCTCAGGGGCACATTTCAGAAAGTCCGGGGTGAGGATCTCGATCGTGGTCTGCGGCGAGCGATGACGCACCGCGCGGATCGTTTGCGCAAAGTGATCGGCACCGCCATCCTCTAGATCGTCGCGGTCCACGGATGTGATCACAACATGGTTGAGGCCGAGTTTTTGCACCGCATGCGCCACGCGCCCAGGCTCAAACGCATCCAGAGTGTCGGGGCGACCGGTTGCAATATTGCAGAAGGTGCAGCCACGAGTACAGATTTCACCCATGATCATCATGGTTGCGTGGCCCTGGCTCCAGCATTCGCCCACATTGGGGCAGCCCGCCTCTTCGCACACGGTTACGAGGTTGTTTTCCCTCATAATTTTATGCGTCTCGGCATAGCCCTTGCCACCTGGCGCCTTGACGCGAATCCAGCTTGGCTTTTTGGGCTGAGCATTATCGGGACGGTGCGCCTTTTCCGGGTGGCGCTGTTCCGGGATTTTCAGATCTCTCACAGGGTCTTCCTTGTGACTGCGACAGGTATTTGGGCGCAACATAACAGTCCCTGCCCTGCTCCACCAGTGCCGCTTCGCAATAACGATGTGTCGCTCTTGGTTCTGCAACGGACTTGGAACTCAGGCGCGCGGACACTTGCCCGAAACTTTTACCACCCAAGGCAGAATGAAATCCGCATTTGAAACAGCAATCATCCGATCATTTGGGTTTGCGGCGGCAAAGATTCATAGTGGTGATGCAATTGCTGAAGCGCAATTCTGAGAACGATCTTGCCCGACCTTGCGGACCAGCCGAGTTCGCGTTCCGCCACCTCGAGCCCCTCGAGATGACAGCAGCAGCGCAGGGCAATATCGCTCAAGCCCGGCCCGAGTGCACACAGCGCGGTTGTGGCGCGCTGGAAGGCGTCGCGGCTGAGGGCGTTTGTCGGACCCGTAGCATGCTCTGCCGCGCGCGGATTGTCGTCAAAAACCCGGCGCTCCGTGGCGACATGCTGACCAATCTGCGCGAGTTCGAAATCTTCTCTTAATCGTTCACCTGCGCGTACCATCTCTTTGCTCAGAAAAGAATTTCCATCACGGTCTACCAACCGCGCAAGGGTTTGCAACGGTGTGTCCTGCTGGCCATACCGCGCTCGTTTTGCGTTAAGAGCGTCAGACTGTGAAAACTCCGCAATCTGTCCTGCAAGGCCCGATTGCGTTGTCGTTTCCATGCGTGAACGGTGACACGCCTCGGCCTTTGCTGTCAGCTGGGCAAGTGCGCTACGACCGTCCTTGCTGAGCCGATAGCGATAGACGCGGCCAGAGGAAAAACAGCTGACCCAATCGCGCAGCGCAAGGATTTCGGCAAGGCTACGCTCTATGACGGTTTTGTGCACCTCGGACCCGACCTCGCGCAGGATCACCGCCTTGGGCATATCCCGCCCAACCGCAAGCACCGCACCACCATATGAGAGAAGCGTTAAACTTCGCACTGCATCTTCTTCTTTGTAATGGGAAATTTCCCCAGATGGATCTGAATCCGCATCACAGAGTTCAGACAAGCGCTGCAATGCGCCGTCCATCAATGGATCTTCGCGCAGTTGCTCGACACGGTGGATCTGGCGCATAACGGTCGACGGGTGACACGCCGCGCTGCGCGCCAGTTCGCGGATCGAAATCTGAGAGACCGTGTGCGCGAGATAACGAGAGATTTCAACAGGTACCCAATCCGGCAGACACGGCCGGGTTACTCCATTCATAGCTGACCCCTAGCTTTGCCCAGGCCCACGCCACCGATCACCGGCCGGATGACACGCATCATGACCTTGATCTCTCCCCATTCCTGAACGTTAAAACTTCGGCAATTTCAAAATATTGCCACAAATTGTCAAAGCTATTGGAAATGGACCGTTCGCTCACATGCTGATTTGCGCAACACCCGTTTAGGTTGTTTACTATTGCCCCTGTTGTTCACTCAGGCTCGGGGAATTGTCATGCAGGATCTTAGAACACGGCTTACCACGCTTCATCGCCCACGTCTGCTGGCGCGGACCGCGCGTATTGGGGCGGATGACTATATCCGTCAGCGCGATCTTAAACGCCTGCTGCCGTCGACGCCATCGCAGGGCACCGGCGCAATCCTGATGCAGCTTTTGGACCTCGAAGCCACGCAGGAGCGCGCGCGCTTAGGGCAGAATCCCGGCTATTCCTTTGCCCGTCATGTCGCAGTCCTCACGGCGTTGAGCGCCGAAAGCCGTCTCTATCTGGCGTCGCGCTCGCAGCCCCGACGCGCAACAAAAAACGGCGCCCCGCAGGACGCCGTTTGAACTCAATACCACGGATCGCTTACATAAAGGCGTCGGGCATCGAGGCTTTCTTTTCTGCGATGTAAGCCATCAGCGCCTCACGGATCGCGGGATCCAGTTCGGGCTGTTTGTAGGTGGCGAGCAGATGTTCCACACGCGCCGAGGCAAGTTTGTAGGTGTCGCGCGCGCCTTCTTCTTCCCACTGCTCAAAAGGCTTGTAATCCAGGAGGTTGGACTTCCAGAACGCCGTTTTGAAGTTCGCTTGCGTATGGGCACATCCTAGGTAGTGACCTCCCGGGCCAACCTCACGGATCGCATCAAGGCCCTGCCCGTTTTCATCCATCTGGATGCCTTTGGCCAGTCCATGCAGCACGCCGAGCTGATCGGCGTCCATCACGAATTTCTCAAAATCGGCCACCAGACCGCCTTCGAGCCAGCCGCAAGAATGCAGCATGAAGTTCACGCCGGACAAGAGCCCCATGTTGAGCGAGTTCGCCGTCTCATAGGCCGCCTGCGCATCGGGGAGTTTGGAGCCGCAGAACGACCCCGCCGAGCGGAAGGGCAGATTGAGGCGCCGCGCCAGCTGCCCGGCGCCATAGGTCACCATCGAGGCTTCGGGCGTGCCAAAGGTCGGCGCACCGGAGTTCATATCGATCGACGACACAAAGGCCCCGAAGATCACCGGCGCACCGGGACGGATCAGCTGGCTATAGGCCACACCGGCCAGAACTTCTGCCAGGACCTGTGTCAATGTGCCCGCGATGGTGACCGGAGCCATTGCACCGCCCACGATGAAGGGCGAAATGATGCAGGCCTGGTTGTTCTTGGCATAAACCTCAAGCGCGCCCATCATCACATCGTCAAACGTCATTGGCGAGTTGATGTTGATCAGCGAGGTGGTGACAGTATTTTCCTGCACGAAATCCTTGCCGAACAGGATGCCGCACATATCAACGGTGTCCTGCGCACGGCTCGGTTCCGTAACCGACCCCATGAAGGGTTTATCCGAGAGCTCGATATGCGCCATCAACATGTCGAGGTGGCGTTTGTTCACCGGAACATCGGTGGGCTCGCAGACGGTCCCGCCAGAGTGATGCAGCCATTTCGACATATAGCCGAGCTTCACGAACTTCTGGAAATCCTCCAGCGTTGCGTAGCGCCGGCCACCATTGGCATCGCGCACAAACGGCGGGCCGTAGATCGGCGCGAGCACGAGGTTCTTGCCGCCGATCTCAACGGATTTCTCGGGGTTGCGCGCGTGCTGGGTAAACTGGCTCGGCGCAGTTTCGCAGAGTTTGCGCGCCAGACCACGCGGGATCCGGACCCGCTCGCCCTGAACATCGGCGCCCGCGTCGCGCCAGCGTTCAAGCGCGGCCGGGTTATCCACGAAATTGACGCCAACCTCCTCGAGGATGGTCTCGGCGTTTGTCTCGATGACCTCGAGCGCCTCTTCTGTCAGCACCTCGTAGTTCGGGATATTGCGCTCGATATACTTCGCTGTCTCGATCTTGACGCTGGTGCGTTCGGCACGACGGGCGGCGCCACCGCCACCCCGGCTTCGACGACGCGGTGCTGCATCCGTCATTGTTCTTCCTCACGACAGTATGAATTCTGTGCATTCTGATTATCGGAGCAAGACTGGGCCGCGCCGAAGGATAACGGCTATTCTCGCATAAATGCGACATTCCGGAGTAGAATTTCCGGACTCGGAGAGAGAATTTGCCCCGCCACAGCCCATCTGACCTCTTGCCAGACGTCCCGCCAGACCCTAAGAGCCAAGCATGACCGAGACAGCCCATGACCGCCTTTTAATTATAGACTTCGGCAGCCAGGTAACGCAGCTGATTGCGCGCCGCCTGCGCGAGTTGAACGTCTATTGTGAAATCCACCCCTATCAGAATGTCACCATGGACTTCGTGCGCGAGTTCGCGCCCAAGGCGGTGATCTTCTCTGGTGGTCCCGACAGCGTGACGCGCGAAGGCTCTCCCCGCGCGCCGCAAGAGATTTTTGACTACGGCGTGCCGATCCTTGGCATCTGTTATGGCCAGCAAGTGATGATGCATCAGCTTGGCGGCACTGTTCAATCCGGCCATGGAACCGCCGAATTTGGCCGCGCCTATGTGACACCCACCGAAGAGCGCATCGACATGCTCAGCGGCTGGTTCCTGGATCAGACGGAACAGGTCTGGATGAGCCACGGCGACCATGTCTCTGAAATCGCACCCGGTTTCAAGGTCTACGGCACCTCGCCCAACGCGCCATTTGCGATCACGGCGGATCTGGAGCGCAACTTCTACGCTGTTCAGTTCCACCCCGAGGTTCATCACACTCCCAACGGCAAGACGCTCTATGAAAACTTCGTGCGTCTGGCCGGGTTCAGCGGTGACTGGACCATGGGCGCCTATCGCGAGCAGATGGTCGAAACCATCCGCGAGCAGGTCGGCGACAAGAAAGTCATCTGTGCCCTTTCGGGTGGCGTCGACAGTTCCGTTGCGGCGGCTCTGATCCACGAGGCGATCGGCGATCAGCTGACCTGTGTGTTTGTGGACCATGGTCTTCTGCGCAAGAACGAGGCGGAAGAAGTCGTCGGCATGTTCCGCGACCACATGAACCTGCAGGTCATCCACGCGGATGAGACCGAGCTCTTTCTCGGTGAGCTAGAAGGTCAGTCCGACCCCGAAACCAAGCGCAAGATTATCGGCAAGCTGTTCATCGACGTGTTCCAGAAATACGCCGATCAGATCGAAGGCGCGGAGTTCCTGGCCCAAGGTACGCTCTACCCGGATGTCATCGAGTCGGTCTCGTTCTCTGGTGGCCCTTCGGTGACGATCAAGTCGCACCACAACGTCGGTGGTCTGCCCGAAAAAATGGGCCTGAAACTGGTGGAGCCGCTGCGCGAGCTCTTCAAGGACGAAGTGCGCGCGCTCGGGCGTGAACTTGGCCTGCCCGACAGCTTTATTGGACGGCACCCCTTCCCCGGACCGGGTCTGGCGATCCGTTGCCCCGGCGAGATCACCCGCGACAAGCTGGACATCCTGCGCGAAGCGGATGCCATCTATATCGACCAGATCCGCAAACACGGTCTTTATGATGAGATCTGGCAGGCCTTTGTGGCGATCCTGCCGGTGCGCACCGTGGGCGTGATGGGCGACGGTCGCACCTATGACTACGCCTGTGCCCTGCGCGCGGTCACCTCGGTCGATGGGATGACGGCGGATTACTACCCGTTCAGCCATGAGTTCCTTGGTGAGACCGCAACGCGGATCATCAATGAAGTCAAAGGCATCAACCGTTGCACCTATGACATCACCTCAAAGCCTCCGGGCACGATCGAGTGGGAATGATCTCAGGCCCAAGTCTGATACGAGCCCCGGTGCTGCGCACCGGGGCTTTTCATTTCTGACCCCCACGGGCTCCGCCTCAAAAGACCGAGGAGCGCGAAGCGCCAGGATGTCATCCCCCGGGGGTTGACCTCCCGCGCTTTTTGTCGCCTCTCTGCACCAAACAAACCGGTGCACCATGACCCAAACCGCAACAGACTCCGCCGCTGCCCAGCAAAACGCGCTTCTGCGCGCTGCGATCTGGATGATCGGGGCGATTCTGTCGTTTTCTGCCATGGCTATCGCGGGGCGCGAGGCGGGGCTCACGCTCGATACCTTTGAAATCATGATGTATCGCAGCCTTGTCGGGGTGCTCGTCGTTGCCGGCGCGATCACGCTGATGCGGCGCTGGCACTTGGTCAGCTCCGAGCGGCTCACGCAGCACGGCCTGCGCAACATGGCGCATTTCACCGGACAGAACCTGTGGTTTTACGCGGTGTCCGTGATCCCTCTGGCGCAAGTCTTTGCGCTGGAATTCACCTCTCCGATCTGGGTGATCCTGCTGGCGCCGCTGTTTCTGGGCGAAAAGCTGACCCGGATGCGTGCGCTGGCTGTCGCGCTTGGCTTTGTGGGCATCCTCATCGTGGCCCGACCAAGCCCGCAGACATTCAACATTGGTCTGGCCTGTGCGGCGGGATCGGCGGTGTTCTTTGCGCTGACCAACATCGCGACCAAACGCCTGACCCGCAGCGAGAGCATCTGGTCGATCATGTTTTGGCTCACCGCTATGCAGCTGGTGCTTGGGATTGTCTTTGCGGGCTGGGACATGGATATCGCCCTGCCCGATGCCCAGAGCCTGCCGTATCTTCTGGTGATCGGCTGCGCCGGTCTCAGCGCCCATTTCTGCATCACCAACGCGCTTTCGCTGGCGCCCGCTGCATTGGTGGTGCCGATTGATTTTGCCCGATTGCCCTTCATCGCCCTTCTGGCCTGGCTCATTTACGGCGAGTCGGTAGAGATCTGGCTCTTTGTGGGTGCGGCACTTATTCTCATCGGGAATTTCATAAATATTGTATCCTCTCGGCAACAGTAGGCCATGTGACGCACAGTCGCGCCACAAGCTGCCGCCCCGTCAACATTGCGAGATTTGTGACATTTCTTTTACGATTTTCCCCAGTAAGCGCTGCGCAACATCGTTTCGCGACGCGCCTGAGGGAGGATCTTTATGAAACATTATATCGCGGCATCCGTTGCTTCGACGCTTCTGGCGACCACGGCGATGGCGAGCGGCTTGGACCGCACCGGACAGCCGATCGGACTGATTTTCGAGGAAGGCACCTATGCGGAGTTTTCCTTTGCCACGACATCGGTTGACCTGAGCGGCAACGACCGCACAAGCCTCAACCCGGCCGGTTCCGCAAGCGGCGACGTTGGCGAGCGTTTCAACATGCTTAGCGGCGGCTTCAAGACCGACATCAATGATGAGCTGTCTCTGGCCATCATCTACGACCAGCCCTGGGGCGTGGACGTGGACTATCCGACCACCAACGGATCCGCACTGCTCGGCGGCACCATGGCGCAAGCGGATTCCAATGCCATCACCGCTCTGCTGCGCTATAAGCTCAATGATCGCTTCAGCGTGCACGGCGGTCTGCGCTATCAGGAGATCGACGGCGAGATCACCCTGGCAGGCGCAGCCTATAACGCCACGGTTCCCCTCTCCGGCTACAACGTGAAAGTGGACCGCGAAGGCGGCTTTGGCTGGGTTGCCGGTGTTGCCTACGAGATCCCAGACATCGCGCTGCGGTTTGCCCTGACCTACCAGTCCGAAATCGAGCATGATTTCAATCTCACCGAAACAACGCCTGCAGGCGTTCCGGTGATCGGCGGCACGACGCTGAATACTACCACCACCACCAAGACTCCTCAGTCTGTGAACCTCGACTTCCAGTCCGGCGTTGCCAAGGACACCATCGTCTTTGGTGGCATCCGCTGGGCCGAGCACAGTGTCACCGATCTTGTGGTGCTTAGTGCGCTTGGTGGCCGTGATCTGATCGATCTGGATGACTCCATAACCTACACCATCGGTGTGGGACGCCGCTTCAACCAGAACTGGTCCGCATCGCTCGCGTATATCTATGAGGACGCGGATGGCGACAACCTCGTGTCTCCGCTGGCGCCGACCCACGGGATGGAAGCGATCCGCCTTGGTGTGCAGTACCAGACCGAGAAAATGAAAATCGGCGCGGGCGTGCGCTACACCAAGCTTGGGGATGCGGTTGCATCGCCGGGTGGTACGCCGGTTGCGAATTTCAACGACAACGATGCGCTGAGCTTTGCCGTCAAGGTTGGCTTTTACTTCTAAACGCCGCATCAAAGGACACGGAACTGCCCCGCCCTCACTGGCGGGGCTTTTTTGTGGGTGACGCCGCGCCGCTTGGCGTCTGGCGTCGCGCCTGTGATTGACCTGTCGCTTCTGCCTGTCTAGCAAGGCAGCGTAGACCGCGAATAAGGCAGCAGTTTCATGCTATATACCTCCGCTCAGGCGTGGCGCGACGCGCCCTCAAAACGGGTTCTTTTCTTCGGCATGTCCGGGCTTGGAAAAACCTATATCAGCAACATCCTGCGCCGCTCCGGTCAGTGGTTTCATTACTCTGCCGATTACCGCATCGGGACGCGCTATATGGGCGAATATATCGCGGACAATGCCAAGGCGGAGGCGATGAAAGTCCCGTTTCTGCGCGATCTGCTGCTGTCGGATTCGATTGATATTTCCTCCAATATCACCTTTGAAAACCTGAGCGCCGTAACCGCCTATCTCGGGGTGCCGGGTGACGCCCAAAAGGGCGGCCTGCCCATCGAGGAGTACCGCACCCGCCAGGACCAGTTCCGCCGCGCCGAAATCGACGCGCTGCTGGATACGCGCTATTTCATCGACCGTTCCGACCGCATTTACGGCTATCCGCATTTCATCTGCGATTCCGGGGGCTCGATCTGCGAGTGGGTCGATGCAAATGACCCCAATGATCCGCTCTTGAGCGAACTCAGCGCGCATACGCTTCTGGTCTGGATCAAAGGCACCGAGGATCACACGCAAGAGCTCATTCGTCGGTTTGATCGCGCCCCAAAGCCAATGGCCTATCAGCCCGCCTTCCTCACCCGTGTTTGGGAGGAATATCTGAATGAAAACAACATCACAGACGCAGATGTTGATCCTCATGCCTTCTTGCGCTGGACCTATGCGCAGGCGCTTGCGCACCGTCAGCCCCGCTATGAGGCGATGGCCGCACATTGGGGCGTGACGGTCACGGCAGATCAGGTGGCACACGTCCAGAACACAAGCGATTTCGAGGAGTTGATTGCATCCGCTCTTGAGACACGAGCGGAACAGACTTAATTAACGGCACCCTGCTACTTTTAGCGCACCCACAAAGGACACGACATGCCTATCAAGATCCCCGCTGACCTGCCCGCCTACTCCGTCCTGTCGGACGAGGGCGTCATGGTCATGTCGCCGGATCAAGCGGCGCGTCAGGACATCCGACCGATCAAGATTGGCCTGCTCAACTTGATGCCGAAGAAAATTCAGACGGAAAACCAGTTTGCCCGTCTGATTGGGGCGACGCCGCTGCAGATCGAGTTCTCCTTGATCCGCATGACCGAGCATCAGACCAAGAACACCGCCGCCGCCCACATGGAAGAGTTTTATCGCCCCTTTCAGGAGGTGCGCGACGAGAAATTCGATGGTCTGATCATCACCGGTGCTCCGATTGAGCATCTGCCGTTCGAGGACGTCACCTATTGGCAGGAGCTCTGCGAGGTCTTTGAGTGGACGCAGACCAATGTGCATTCCACCTTTGGCGTTTGCTGGGGCGGCATGGCGATGATCAATTACTTTCACGGCGTGCGCAAACATATGCTGGATCACAAGGCCTTTGGCTGTTTCCGGCATCAGAACCTGCAGCCGACCTCGCCCTATCTGCGCGGGTTTTCGGATGATTTTGTGATCCCCGTGTCGCGCTGGACCGAAATGAGCCAGAGCGAGATCGACGCCGCACCGGGTCTGACCACGCTCTTGGGCAGCGCCGATGTCGGCCCCTGCCTCGTTGAGGACAAGGCGCACCGTGCGCTCTATATCTTCAACCACTTTGAATATGACAGCGACACGCTGAAACAAGAATATGACCGAGATGTCGCCAGCGGCACCGAGATCAACGTGCCGATCAACTACTACCCGGACGACGATCCAAGCCAGCGCCCGCTCAACCGTTGGCGCAGCCACGCGCATCTGCTCTATGGCAACTGGGTGTCTGAAATCTATCAGACGACCCCATATGATGTGGAGCGCATCGGTCTCGACACGACGGACCTTCGGGCCTGATCTTTGCGGATGAGTGCCATCCTTGCTCTTGCCGTGACGCTTGGCTTTGCTGGGGTTGCGGGCTTTACCGCCCTGCGCGCCCCACTGCGCGAGGCCGAGAGTATCGCCAATCATCCGCCTCAAGGACAGTTCCTGAACGTGGACGGCCATCAGATCCATGTGGTCGAGCGCGGCCAGCCGCAAGGCAGCGCCCCTGATCTGGTGCTGATTCATGGGTCCAACGGCAGCATCCGGGACATGACGTTCCGACTGTCGCCCGCGCTCGAAGAGGCCTATCGCATCTTGATCTTTGATCGACCTGGGCTTGGCTATTCCGATGCAATCTCCGCTGATGGGACCAGCATCCAAACCCAGGCGGCCATTTTGCAAAAAGCCAGCGCGCGCCTCGGCGCACAGCGCCCGATCGTGCTGGGCCAAAGCTACGGGGGCGCCGTGGCGCTCGCCTGGGCGACGGAGTTTCCGCAGCATACCGCAGCCGTTGTCAGCGTTTCTGGTGTATCGCACCCTTGGGACGCGGAACTACCGACCTTTTACAAACTGACCTCGTCGCGCTTTGGCAGCGCGGTCATCGTCCCGCTGCTCACCGCCTTTGTGCCCAAGAGCTATGTACGCGACTCGCTCAAGGACGTCTTTGCCCCGCAGGCGGTGCCCGACGGGTTTGCAGATCATTTTGGGCTCGCCATGAGCCTGCGCCGCAGTTCCTTGCGGGCCAATGCCAAGCAGCGCGCCAATCTTCTGACCGAGGTCGAGGCGATGGCGCCAAAGTATCCTGACCTCAGCATGCCCATCGAAGTGGTGCACGGCACCGCCGACACCACCGTGGGCATATCAATTCATGCCGAGCGCCTTGTTGCGGACAGCCGGACCGCGCGTCTCACGCCGTTGCCGGATGTTGGACATATGCCGCATCAGACCCACACGCAGGAGGTGGTGGCAGCGGTCCATCGAGCGGCAACGCGGGCAAACTTGCGTTAATCGCTTTAACATTGAACAGTGACAGGGCAAGTGTGGGCGGGCGAGAAAGGACAGGGTGGAAATGACTTTGCCATTTGACGGCGCAATCAGCCAGTATTTCGAGAATGAAGCCCCCAAAGAGGTGCGTAAGGCGATCGAGGATGCTGGCAAGGATGACATTCTGAGCCCCAGCTACCCTTATGACGAAGAGCTCTCCAAGGGCGACTACAAGGATCAATACAGGGCGCTGCAGGTCGAGCTGGTCAAGCTTCAAGCGTCGCTCAAGGCGTCTGGTCAGCGCGTCGCGATTGTCTTTGAGGGGCGCGACGCTGCTGGAAAAGGCGGTACAATCAAACGCTTCCGCGAGAACCTGAACCCCCGCGGGGCCCGCGTTGTGGCGCTTGGCAAACCCACCGAAACCGAGGCAACGCAATGGTATTTCCAGCGCTACATCTCTCAGCTGCCGGCGGGCGGAGAGATCGTCTTTTTTGACCGCAGCTGGTACAATCGCGGAGTCGTCGAGAAGGTTTTTGACTTTTGCACTGACAGCCAGCGCAGGCACTTCTTTTCGCAAGTCACTGACTTTGAAAAGATGCTGGTCGACGAAGGGATCCAACTGTTCAAATTCTGGCTGAATGTGGGGCGTGCCGAACAATTGCGCCGTTTTCTGGCCCGCGAGAGCGATCCACTCAAACAGTGGAAACTCAGCTGGATCGATGTTGAAGGGCTGAAACGCTGGGACGCCTATTCAGAGGCAATCCAGGAAACGCTCACCCTGAGTCACCGCCCCGAGGCCCCCTGGACCATCGTGCGCTCTGATGACAAGAAACGTGCGCGGCTTGAGGCCATCCGGCATGTGCTGCTGTCTGTCGACTACGCCAACAAGGATCGCGCTGCGCTCGGCAGCGCTGACCCGCTGATTTGTGGAGGCCCCGAGATCTGGGATGGCTAAACGTGGCTATCATCACGGTAATCTCCGCCAGGCTCTGGTGGAATCCGCCCTGCGCCTCATCGAGGTCAAGGGGCCGACGGGGTTTACGCTTTCGGAGGCCGCCAAACAGGCTGGCGTCACCCCGGCTGCCGTTTACCGCCATTTCGAGGGGCGCGAAGATCTGATTGCAGAAGCCGCACGGCAGGGCTTTTTGATGTTTGCGGACTTGTTGCAGCACGCCTATGATAAATATCAGTCGTCTGCGCTGGCCGCGTTTGAAGCGACCGGACGTGCCTATCTCGCCTTCGCGCGCAAACACCCCGGTCACTATATCGCGATGTTTGAAAGCGGCATTTCGGCCAATCGCACGCCCGAGCTGGCAGAAGCCGCGAGCCGCGCGCGCGGAGTGCTCGAACAAGCCGCCGCCAAACTCAGCCAACATATACCGGCCGAAAAACGCCCGCCTGCCTCCATGTTCTCGGCCCATGTCATGGCCATGAGCCACGGTGTCGTGGAACTTTATGCGCGCAACGCGCCGGGCACTGCCTCGCCTTATGCGCCAGAGGATCTCTTGGAGAGCGGCATTGGCGTGTACCTGCGGGGCCTTGGATTGATTGATCCAGATAGCTGAGTGATTGAGGGCGCTCTTGTCCGTGCCCGGTGCCTCTTTTATCCGTGCGCGCTTAATCCGCTGCCTTTTAATGATCGCCGCATTCCCGTTTCAGGATGAGTTAACCATCGCCTCCTAGATTGTTCTAAGTTTGCGCTGTTTACGAGGATGAGTCTATGCGACTGCGATTGGTTATGCTGTTGGTCATTGGGCCAATGATGGCATTGTCGAGCTATCTTGCTTATGACGAGCTGCACATTCAGTGGGACAAATACGCACACGCAAGGTTAACCAAAGAGAAAACTCTCGAAGAATCCCTCATGAACGATGTGGTTCACGAGATGCAAAAAGAGCGCGGCTTCTCTGCCGGTTTCATCGCTTCGCAGGGCAAGAACTTCCCCACTGAACTCACGGAACAGCGGCGCCTCACCGACGAAGCCATTGCAGACTCCATGTCGCGGATTCCGGTGATTGAGGTCGCTAAACCGGACATGACCGCTGCGGTGCGCGAGCGGATCGGCCAGCTTCAGGATATGCGCCAACGCGTGGACAGCTTGGGCCTCTCGGTGCCTGAAATGGCCAAGTTCTACACCTCGACCATCGGCTTGATGCTTGAAATGGCGCGCCCAGCGACAGAGGGCGAGCCCGCAGAGCGGCTGCGTCTTCTCGAAGAAGCTCGGGTCTTGCTCGCCTCAGCCAAGGAGGCCGCAGGGCTTGAGCGCGCTATGGGGGCAACCGGCCTCGGGAAAGGCTTTGACCTTGCGTTGCACGATCGCTTTGTCCACCTCGGCGGCGAACAGGGGGCCTATCTCCACGAGGTCGATGCGCTGGTAGATCTCAATGTGTGGTTGTCAGAACTGCTTTCGACCGATGCCTACAAAGAGATTGCAGAAACGCGCAGCACGCTCGTGCGGGGATATTCCACCGGGGACTTCGGCGGGCTGACCGCAGGGGAGTGGTTTCAGATTTCAACGAACTGGATCAACACCTTGCGCGAACAAGAGATCGAGATTGGCGCCCTGATTGACAGAATTGCGACCGACATCGAAAGCAGTTCCCAAACCGCGTTCCGCGCGTTTGCAGCCGTGACTCTGATTTCACTTCTGCTGGCGTTCAGCATTGCGGTTTATATGTTTGGGCGTGTCATCAAACGCGTGGGCGAGCTCACCGATGTTGTCAAAGCCTTCACGCGTGGAGATTACAGCGTCTTTGTACAGGGTATCGAAGGCAAGGATGAGCTCAGCGTCATGGCGCATGCAATCTATTCCTTCAAGCAAGAAACCCTCAAGACCCTGCGCGAGGCCGAAGCGCTTGAGGCTGAGCAAGATAAGCGCAAAAAGGAACAGGATCACATCGTTGGCGAACTTCGCGGTGCCTTCACGCGTCTTTCCGTGGGCGACCTGACGGTTGAATTCACCGAGCCCTTCCCCGAGGACTACGAAGATGTCCGCGCCGATTTCAATCAGACCATCGGTCGACTGCGTGAATCTATGGAGGAACTGGTCGATACAGCTGGCAGCCTCTGCACCGGTGCCGCTGAAATCGACCAGGCGGCCAGCGATCTGTCACAGCGCACAGAGAGCCAGGCGGCCACGCTTGAGGAAACGGCGGCTGCGCTCGAGGAAATGACGGCCAGCGTCAAATCCGCAGCAGATGGCGCCCGCAACGCAGAGCGCACCACCGAAGAGGCAAGATCAGAAGCAACTCAGAGCGGCACTGTCGTAAAAGACGCGGTTGAGGCCATGTCCGAGATCGAAAAGGGTTCCCAGCAGATTGCGCAGATCATCAGTGTGATCGACGACATCGCATTTCAGACAAATCTCCTTGCGTTGAATGCCGGCGTCGAAGCCGCGCGCGCAGGCGAAGCCGGTCGTGGATTTGCTGTGGTGGCCTCCGAAGTCCGCGCCTTGGCGCTGCGTTCCTCGGATGCGGCAATGGAGATCAAATCGCTGATCGGCAACAGCTCCGAACAGGTGGAGCGTGGCGTGGATCTGGTGCGCCATGCAGGCGAGGCGCTTGAGAGCATCGTTGGCCAGGTGACCCATATCTCGACGCTTGTCACCGAGATCACCAAAGGTGCGGTTGAACAGTCCACTGGGCTCGAAGAGATCAACACAGGTGTGGTTCAGCTTGATCAGGTGACCCAGCAGAACGCCGCGATGGTCGAGGAAACTACTGCCGCCAGCAGCATCCTCAACTCCAACGCACGCCAGCTTGGCGAAATCGTCCAGCGTTTCAAGATCCGCGGCGACCAGGCGGCGGACAATATGCCTCAGCTCTCGCGCGCTAGCTGACCCTGCGCGCAGGTTCGCCTGCGACGGTGGACGCTATCCTACAACAGAAAAGGCCGCCCAAGAGGCGGCCTTTTGCGTATTCGTAAGTTCCGGAAGCTTAACGCTTGGAGAACTGGAAGGAGCGACGGGCCTTGCGGCGGCCGAACTTCTTACGTTCCACAACGCGGCTGTCGCGGGTCAGGAAGCCTGCGGCTTTGAGAGCGCCACGCAGGGAGGGATCATAAAGCTGCAGCGCTTTGGAGATACCGTGCTTGACCGCGCCGGCCTGACCGGAGAGACCACCGCCTTTGACGGTTGCGTAGACGTCGAACTGGTCTTCGACACCGGCAACCGTGAACGGCTGGCGCAGGATCATCTGCAGCACCGGACGTGCGAAATACTTGTTGATCTCTTTGCCGTTCACTTCGACCTTGCCGGAACCCGGCTTGATCCAAACGCGGGCAATTGCGTCTTTCCGCTTGCCGGTGGCGTAGGAACGACCCAGCTCGTCACGAACGGGCTCGCGCGGGGCCAGCTCTTCGGCTGCGGTTTCGACGCCTGCGACGGCGCCCAGCTCTTCGAGAGTGTTGATCTGATCAGCCATCGTCATTAGCTCCGGGTGTTTTTCTTGTTCATGGATTTGACATCCAGAACTTCGGGGCTCTGGGCTTCATGCGGGTGCTCGGCACCAGCATAGATGCGCAGGTTGGTCATCTGCTGACGGGACAGGCGGTTGCCCGGCAGCATGCGCTTGACGGCCTGCATGACCACGCGCTCGGGGTGTGCACCCTCGAGGATCTGCTGCTTGGTGCGGGATTTGATGCCGCCCGGATGGCCAGTGTGCCAGTAGAAGTTCTCTTCGCGCTTCTTACCGGTCATCTGGATTTTTTCAGCGTTGATGACGATTACGTTGTCACCCATGTCCATGTGGGGGGTGAACGACGGTTTATGCTTGCCGCGCAGGCGGGTGGCAACGATCGACGCCAGACGGCCCAGCACCACGCCCTCGGCGTCGATGATGATCCACTTCTTGTCGATGTCTGCCGGAGTAGCAGAGAAGGTTTTCATGTCAGGTCAATCCTGTTTGTCGTGACGATGGCGCCGTGGACGACTCCATCTGAATTCGATGGAGGGGGTTTACGGCGCTGTTACACAACAGTCAATACAGCCAAACCACATAAAACCCATTGATTACAGGGGGTTACAAAATAGGTATCAAAATACCCCAATGATCTGGAGCCGATTATGCCCTCAGACGCTGATTTGCTCTGGTGGGTTGTCCAATAGCATGCGCAAACGCAGCATGGCATCCTCAAATCGCGCCAGCGTGACATGCCCATTGACGGCGATGCGCACTGCATTGGGCGCACGCCCGTCCCTCAGGGCAAACTCATCTGCAGAGCGCAGTTGCACCCCCTGCCCTTCGGCCGCACGTGTAAACGCACCCGCTCGCCAGCCCGAAGGCAGCCGCAGCCAAAGGAACGGCACCTGCGAGTCCCAGGTGAGTTCAAAGGCTCCGAGGGCGTTTACGGCGACACGGACATATTCCGCCATCTCGTCGCGCACGGTCTGGACCAGCTTCTTGCTGCGCGGGTCCGACAATAGCAGGCGTGTCACCTCGGCGAGCGGCTGCGCAAGCCCAAAGAAACCGTATTCCGCAACGCGGCGCAGATCTGCGGATTTGCCGACGGGGGCGATTGCAAACCCCACCCGCAGCGCCGGGGTGAGCGATTTGGAAATCGATGTCACATGCCAGCTGAGCTCCGGCGCGAGCGCGCGATAGGTCGGCGCGCGGGCCTCCCCCATGCGATAACAATCGTCCTCGATCAATTGTACATTGTGTCGTCTCAATATGGCGAGGATCTCTTTGCGCCGTTCAAGCGGGGTAAAAGCGCCGGTTGGATTGTGCACTTCGGGACTGGTACAAAGTACAGATGCACCCGATTTCTTGATCGCAGCCTCCAACGCCTCTGGCACAATGCCGTTTTCGTCGATCGCAACACCGACCACTTTGGCACGCAGGATCTCTGCAGCGCGCCTGAACCCGGCATAAGAGAGGTCCTCGACCAAGATGGTGGGATTGCTCTCTTTCAGGATCGCTTGCATCACCGTCATGACGGCATTCTGGCCCCCATGGGTCAAGACCACATCGCGCTCACTCAGTGGCCCGAGCGGGGTATCGGATAGCCAGTCGACAACCGCTTGGCGCACCGGCTGATAGGCGTCGCGCGTCGGATAATTCAACAACGCCAAGCGGTCGCAATCAGCGGCTTTTCGGAGCGCTTCGCGGATCAGCTTGACTTGACCCACGTCGACAAGACGCG
This sequence comes from Ruegeria sp. TM1040, assembly GCF_000014065.1. Taxonomy (NCBI): domain Bacteria; kingdom Pseudomonadati; phylum Pseudomonadota; class Alphaproteobacteria; order Rhodobacterales; family Roseobacteraceae; genus Ruegeria; species Ruegeria sp. TM1040. The sequence goes on from NC_008044.1 coordinate 1,481,269, forward strand.
GGCTGAACAGAGAGACGTGATTGGGGTTGCTGCGTTCAAGAAGATGCAACTGCCGCGACCAGACGTCATCCATCACAGCCGTTTCGCGTTCGGCCACAAAGGTTCCGCGTCCGACCTCGGCCTGCAAGATGCCCTCGTCTGTCAGGATCGTGTAGGCCCGCGCGACGGTGCCAGGCGTGATACTGAGCTGATAGGCGAGCTCGCGGACAGGCGGCAGCTTTGCGCCCACCTGCAATGTACCACTCTCCACCGCCAATCGTATCGTATCAGCCACGCGCTTGTACTTGGGCCCCGGCTTTTCGGTCAGGGACCCGGTCAGGGTGGAGGGCCAAATTGTACCCATCACAATCTCCGCTTAGACAATCCGTATCACGCTTTGTATTCAATACATGCCAGTACATTCAAATTGCATCAATACAAAATGTGAGACAGACCATGACAAATGTGACAGAACACCCGACGCATCTCGCTTATCTGACCAACCGCCCGGCCCTGCCGATGATTGCGGAAGCAGCGATTGGATTTGCGGTTCTGGTCACCAAATGGTCGGTCCGAAAACGCACCCGCCGCCAGCTGAGCCGCCTCGATGCTCATCAGTTGCGCGATATTGGCCTCCATCGCGAGGAAGCCATGCGCGAAGGAACTCTTCCGTTCTGGAGACCCTGATCCCCGGGGCACAGAACCAACTGGCAGGCCGGAGCTCGTCTCCGGCCTTTTTTATGTCGCCACTTCACATCCTGATGCCGAATTCAAGTTTCATAAATTTTTGCCTTGATCGAATCTCTGCGCTTTCCTATCTGCGCCTCACTTTCGGTACCGATCCCAACCCTGAACTCTTATTCGGGGGGGCGCTAAGGACCGTCTGGATTGTCATCTACTGGAACGAAGGGGAGTGTCATGTCGGACGCCAACCTCTTCCAACTGGGGATCGGTCTGGAGACAGGCGCCCATGAGGAAGATACCGCCCGCGGTGTACCCACCGCTATTGTTAACTCTTTGGTCGAAGCCGACCGGGAGGATCACTTTATCCGTCGCGACGGCAAGGTCTTTGCCGGGACCCATCTGATCATCGAAGTGATGAAAGGCTCCGGACTGGATTGTCAGGCCCGGATCGAAGACGCGTTTCGCAAGATGGTCGAGGTCTGCGGCGCAACCCTGCTGCATATCCATACCCATAAATTCTCGCCTCAGGGTGTGTCGGGTGTGGCCGTGCTCGCCGAGAGCCACATCTCTGTGCACACCTGGCCCGAGATCGGCTACGGCGCATTTGACGTCTTCATGTGTGGCGATGCACAGCCTTGGAAAGCCGTCGATGTGCTAAAAGCCGCCTTTGAGACCGATGTGGTAGAAGTGCGCGAATTGCTGCGCGGCGAGGAAATCGTCGCCAAGGAGATCGCAGCATGACGAAAGAGGTCTGGAACACAGAACGCCTGCACGATCATTTCGCCCAATCCCTGCGCGTGAGCGAGATGTATTATGACAGCAAGACCGAGCACCAGCGGCTCAAGGTCTTTCAGAATGGCACCTTCGGGCGCGTTCTGACGCTGGACGATGTGGTACAGACCACCGAAGGCGACAACTTCATCTATCATGAAATGCTGACCCATGTGCCGATCCTGGCACATGGGGCCGCCAAACGTGTGCTCATCATCGGTGGCGGCGACGGTGGCATTGCGCGCGAGGTGCTGAAACACGCCTCCGTCGAGCATGTCACCATGGTGGAAATCGACGCTGGCGTTGTCGATTTTTCCAAGGAATACCTGCCGATGCTGAGCCAGGGCGCATTTGACGATGCGCGTCTCAACCTGGTGATCAATGACGGTGCGGTCTTTATGAAAGAGACCGAAGATAAATTCGACGTCATCATTGTCGACTCGACCGACCCCATCGGCCCCGGCGAAGTGCTGTTTACCGATACATTCTATGGCCATGCAGCGCGTGCGCTAACCGAGGATGGCATCATCGTCACCCAGAACGGCGTGCCGTTCATGCAGGGCGATGAGCTGACCAACACGATGCGGGCCTTTCAAGCGCTGTTTCAGGATGCGACCTGCTATCTCGCGACGATTCCGACCTACGTCGGCGGCCCGATGGCATTGGGCTGGGGTAGCCACTCCACAAAGGCGCGTTCGGTGGATCTGACAACGCTTGAAGCTCGGTTTGCAGCGGCAGGCCTTTCGCCGGACTACTACACCCCAGAGGTGCACAAGGCGGCATTCGCGCTGCCCGGATACGTCAAGAAACTGTTTCCATAAGGTAGCTTACTTAGCGACCTTAAAGCAAACGCGTCCCGGTTCCTACCTCGGGCGCGTTTAGCGTTTCGGCGGGATGGAATAGGTCATGGTTGAGCGCGCGACCGGGGCCTCCATCCCTTCGGAGAACAACAGGATATCCCCGACTGCCAATGTGCGCCCCAGTTTCAACAGGCGTGCTTGCCCCAAGAGATCGCGTCCGCTTTCGGGTTTGCGCATAAAATCGAGCGAGGCATTGGTCGTGACCGCCAGCGCCTCTCGTCCGAGGTGCGCCAAAACCAAGGCGTAGACCGAGACATCAGCGAGCGCGAACATCGACGGGCCTGAAACCGTTCCTCCCGGACGCAAATGCCGCTCCTGCACGTTGAGGCGCATGGTGATCTCGCCTTTTGCAAGCGCATCGATGCTGAACTCGCCCTGTATCTGAGGAAAGACCTCCTCGAGATAGGCGCTGAGGCCGTCTTTATCAAACACCAGTTCCATGTTGCCTCTTCCACTTAATGCCGTATCAGTCTGCACGCCCGAACCAGCCACTCAAGAGGCAAAGATAAAAACGCCACGGCATTTTTATGAGACAAATCAGATCGCTGAGTGTTCTGACGTTTTTCCTAAAATTTTCGGATAATTTAGTCTTTGTTTACGAATGGCGCGATATTGTTTCCGTATTGAGGCTTCTAAAGAAGGCAAGAAAGTGGCAAGAGTTGGGCAAGCCAACCGGCTACACGCTATTGGGGCTGCAGCTTTGGATCGTCCCTCCTACCGGATCTCTCACCCGGATTTGACGTCCTCGAAGCTGCGGCCCAAATAATTTCCCCTCAGAGACAACGTGCGCGCACGACGATATTGCGCCCGAAGGCCGCCTGCCCTATGTGGCCTTTCATGACACAAGAGCTTCATATCGTCGGCGGCGGAATGGCCGGATCGGAAGCCGCCTGGCAGGCGGCGCACATGGGCGTTGACGTGGTGATCCACGAGATGCGGCCCAAGGTTGAAACCTTTGCCCATCAGACCGGCAACCTCGCCGAGATGGTCTGCTCCAACTCGTTCCGCTCGGATGATGACGAGCAGAATGCAGTGGGGCTTTTGCATTGGGAAATGCGCGCGGCCAACAGTCTCATTATGACCACCGCAGGTGAACACCGGCTTCCGGCTGGGGGTGCGTTGGCCGTGGATCGCGATCCCTTTGCGGAATCCGTGACCGCCAAACTCAAGGCGCTGCCCAATGTGCGCGTGTCCTACGAGGAAGTCACAGACCTCCCCACCGAGGGGCACTGGATCTTTGCCACCGGTCCCCTCACCTCGCCCGCGCTTGGCGAAGCGATCCAGCGCGAAACTGGGGCAGAACGGTTGGCATTCTTTGATGCCATCGCGCCCATCGTCTATGCCGAGAGTATCGACATGTCCCAAGCCTGGATGCAGTCGCGCTATGACAAGGGCGAAACCGAGGAAGAGCGCACCGCCTACCTCAACTGCCCGATGACCAAGGACCAATACGAGGCCTTCATCGACGCGCTTCTGGCCGCAGACAAGACCGAGTTCCATGAGGGCGAAACCGCTGGCTATTTCGACGGCTGCCTCCCGATCGAGGTGATGGCAGAACGCGGCCGCGAGACCCTGCGCCATGGCCCGATGAAGCCCGTTGGCCTTACCAATCCGCACAAGCCGGACGAAAAGGCCTGGGCCGTGGTGCAGTTGCGCCGTGACAATGCGCTCGGGACGCTTTTCAACATCGTTGGTTTTCAGACCAAGATGAAATACGGCGCGCAAACGGATGTCTTCCGGATGATCCCCGGCCTCGAGAACGCCAAATTTGCGCGGCTCGGCGGCATTCATCGCAACACCTTCCTGAACTCTCCGACGCTGCTCGATCATGAGATGCGCCTGAAATCAAAGCCGAACATTCGGTTTGCCGGACAGGTGACGGGCGTTGAGGGCTATGTGGAAAGTGCGGCGATGGGCTTGTTGGCCGGGCGTATGGCCGCCGCTGAGATCCTCGGCAAGGACCTGCCTCAGGTGCCGCAGGACAGCGCCATGGGGGCCTTGATCCACCACATCACCGGCGGCGCCGAAGCCAAGACTTTTCAGCCGATGAACGTCAATTTTGGCCTGTTCCGCCCGGTCGAGGGGCTGAAAGGTGGACGTCGTGGCCGCAAGGACCGCTACAAGGCCTATACCGATCGCGCCAAGGTGGCATGGCAGGAATGGCTCACAAATTTTTGATGGACGCACTCATGATCCCGGCTCTAGACTGGGATCATGAGTGATACATTCCTCGAGAAAACATATGAGTTGAACACAGTCGAAGAGACTGTCGATCATTACAACCGCTGGGCCGAGAGCTACGACACGGAGATTGCGGAGAACAACTACGCAACGCCGGGTCGCATTGCAGATGCACTTTGGTCCGTTCTACCGGACGCAGAGGCGCCCCTCCTCGATTTTGGATGTGGCACCGGGCTTTCGGGGATCGCGCTGCGACGCGTCGGCTATGAGCAGATCGACGGGATGGACCCTTCGTCAGAGATGCTGAAGGTCGCCCAAGGCAAAGGCGCCCATCGTCACCTCTCCGTTGTGGACCCCGACAGCCGCAAACCGTTCAAATCCGGCGTCTACAAGGCCGTGGTCGCCTGCGGCGTGCTTGGGACCGGAGCCGCACCTGCCTCGGTCTTTGGGCATCTGATGCACTGCCTCAATCGTGGCGATCTGCTGGCGTTTTCGCTGAACGATCATGCCCTTGCCGACCCCTCATATATCGGTGCCATGAACGAATGGCTTGATTGCGGGGCTGCGCGGTTGCTATTCAAGGAACATGGCCCCCACCTGCCGGGCCTCAACCTGAACGCCTGCGTCTATGTGATTGAAAAAGTGTGACATTCACAACTCGTTTTGCCCCTTCTCCGACGGGGCCTCTGCACTTGGGCCATGCCTATTCCGCGTTGCTCGCTTCTGATTTTGCGCGCCAGCAGAACGGTCGATTTCTGCTGAGGATCGAAGACATCGATCAGACGCGCGCCCGAGCCTCTTGGGAAGAGCAGATCTATCAGGATCTTGCCTGGCTTGGTCTCAGTTGGCCGGAGCCGGTCTTGCGCCAATCTTCACGCTTGCCCCGATACCGCGCCGCGCTGGAACGCCTGAGCGCATTGGGGCTGACCTATCCCTGTCGCTGCAATCGCGCCGATATTGAGGCCGCGGCAGGCGCACCTCAGGAGGGTGTGCCGCAGTTTGGCCCCGACGGGCGCATCTACCCCGGCACATGCCGCCAGCGACCGCTCTCGGATGCACGCCCAACCGACGTGATCCGCCTCAATATGAAGGCGGCGCTCGCACGGCTCCCAGCCCTGAGTTTTATTGAGACATCCGAGGAACTTGGCGGCCATATCTCGCTTGATCCCGAAGAACTTGTGCAAGCAGTCGGCGATATCATCCTGGTGCGCCGCAATATGGGCAGTTCCTATCACCTCTCGGTGGTGGTGGATGACGCCGATCAGGGCATCACGGATGTGGTGCGCGGTGCGGATCTCTTTGAAAGCACGCAGATCCATGTGGTGCTGCAGACGCTTCTGGATCTGCCAGTCCCGCGCTACCATCATCACCGCCTGATCCGGGACGATCAGGGCAAGAGACTTGCCAAACGCGATGATGCCCGCGCCATTTCAAAATACCGTTCCGAGGGCGCCAGCCCGCAAGATATCAGACAACTCGTCGGGCTAGATTAGCATTTTAGATCAGGATATTGGCGTCATGATCTCATGCTCTTCGCCATCCCGAATAGCCGTGTAGAAACAGCTGCGGCGATTGGTGTGGCAAGCAGGCCCGGTCTGACGCACCATTGCCAAAAGCGCATCACGGTCGCAATCGACGCGCAGTTCGACCAGTTCCTGCACATGGCCCGAACTCTCCCCCTTGATCCAGAACGACTGGCGCGAGCGCGACCAATAGGTCACCCGCCCGGTCTCGAGCGTTTTGGCGACGCTCTCCGCGTTCATCCAGGCCATCATCAGAATCTCGCCGCTTTCCACATCCTGAGCAATACAGGGCACAAGGCCAGCTTCGTTGTATTTGAGCGTCTCGGGCGAGAACTTCACCAAATCGTGCATGTTAAAAACCTTTTGCATCTCAGGGGCACGCCCCTATGTATGAGGAACACGGTGCAAGGGAAACCCAGGAACACGACATGTCCGGCGAAACCGATCTGATCAAGCTCTACTCCACCAAGATCCTCGCACTGGCGGCTGATATTCCCCATCTTGGGCATCTCGAGCAGGCCGATGCCACGGTAAAACGCCGCTCGCCGCTTTGCGGATCAACAGTGACGGTGGATGTGACCCTTGAGGACGGAAAAGTCGCGCAGTTTGCGCAGGACGTCAAAGCCTGCGCTTTGGGTCAGGCTGCAGCTGCCGTTGTGGGCGCCGCCATCATCGGACGCAGCGCTGCCGAGGTGGAGCGGGCCCGTGATCAGCTGAAGGCAATGCTCACCGAAGGCGGGCCGGTGCCGGAGGCTCCGTTCGACGGGCTCGAAGTACTGATCCCTGCGCGGGACTTCAAAAACCGTCACGCCTCGATCATGTTGGCGCTAGAGGCCACGCTGGAGGCGATGCAAACGGCGCAAAAAGCAGACTGCGCCTGATCCGGTTGACCTGCAACATCCCACGTTAACAGAAAAAACCGCCGCTCATCCGGGCAGATGGCGGCGGCAAGTGATCGCGCGGTCATGCGGGACCCGGTGGGCACCAATCACCAGAAACGAAGTTTCTGGTGCGGATCGAACAGGCAATCGATCCTAACACGGGACTTGAGGCTGGTGCCCCCGGCATGACAGCACAGAAGAAACTGAGAACGGGTTACGAAACTGAAAAACGTCGCTCAGACGAGACCCGGAAGATGCAGGCCCACGATCAACATCACGACCAAAGCGGCCGCACCGAGAGTATCCTGCAGCAATGTGGATTGTGCGTTGCGCAGCGCGGTTTTGAATTGCGTGACCATCTGAAAACCTCCTCGATCTCTGTCTGACGTTTGCAACGTCTTGTTGTCCTTTTGTTCTCATTTTAAGCGAGTCGTGTAAAGAACTTTCTAAGAACATTTGCGAACAAACTGGAACAAAAATCTGTCAGGATAGGAACACAGGCCAATTAGCCGACTGAAATCAACCGGATAGCCTCATCCTGACGCAACAACCACAAGAGCGTTCTTGCTGCGCGCCCGCGCGCACTGGAGAGATCGGGATCCGAGGTCATCAATGCGCGCGCATCGCTTTGCGCGATTGCCATCAGATCCGACTGACGCTCGAGATCCGCGATATGGAACCGTGGCAAACCAGATTGTGCCGTGCCGATGACGTCTCCGGCACCGCGCATTTGCAGATCGGTTTCGGCGATGACAAATCCATCTTCGCTCTCGCGCAGCACCTCGAGCCGCTTGCGTCCGCCTTCGGTCAGGGGCGGCTGATACATCAGCAAACAGGTGGACTGCGCCTCGCCGCGCCCCACCCGTCCCCGCAATTGGTGCAGTTGGGCAAGGCCAAAGATCTCGGCACGTTCGATCACCATGATCGACGCGTTGGGGACATTGACCCCGACCTCGATCACGGTGGTCGCCACCAGAACACGGGTGCGGCCTTCTTGAAACGCGAGCATGGCGGCATCTTTTTCCGCTGGCGGCATTTGGCCATGCACCAGCCCCACCACCTCCTCGCCCAAGACCGCGCGCAGGTGTTTGAACCGCTCGTCCGCAGCGGTCAGATCCATCACCTCGGATTCCTCAACCAGCGGGCAGACCCAATAACACTGCCGTCCCTCGTCGATGGCACGACGCAGGTGGTCCACAACCTCGGACATCCGCTCTGTGCTCAGAATCGCAGTCTTGATCGGTTTGCGTCCTGGCGGTTTTTCATCGAGGATCGAGACCTCCATATCGCCATATTGGGTCAACGCCAGCGAGCGCGGAATCGGCGTCGCGGTCATGACAAGAACATCCGCGCGCTTGCCTTTTTCAGCCAGTTCCATGCGTTGCCGCACGCCAAAGCGGTGCTGTTCATCGACGATCACGAGGCGCAGATCGTCAAAGACGACATCTTGCTGGAACACCGCATGAGTGCCGACAAGAATATGGATGTCGCCCCGCGCGAGGGACTCCAGTTTGGCGCGACGGTCCTTGCCCTTGTCGCGTCCGGTCAGGATCTCAAGAACGACACCGGCGTCTTCGGCAAGCGGCTTGAGCCCTTCAAGATGTTGCCGCGCAAGGATTTCTGTCGGCGCCATCATCACACCCTGACCGCCAGCCTCGACCGCAACCAGAAGCGCCATGAAACCGACCAGCGTTTTCCCCGCTCCCACGTCGCCTTGCAGCAAACGGTTCATGCGCCGCTCAGAGCCCATATCGGCGGTGATCTCTTCTATGGCTCGCCCCTGCGCCCCGGTGGGGCGATAGGGCAATGTGGCAAGCACCTTTCTCTGCAGCGTGCCCGTCGCGACTGACCGCCGTCCCGGCAGGTCCCGCTCCACCGAGCGGGCAATCGCAAGTGTAAGCTGGTGCGCAAAAAGCTCGTCATAGGCAAGGCGCGCGCGCGCCGGGGCCTGTGCGCCTAGATCCTCCAGCGTCGCGGGCGCATGTGCGGCAGAAATCGCCGCGTGCCAATCCGGCCAGCCCTGTTTCGTTTTTTGCGCGGGATCCATCCACTCTGTGAGATCCGGCACCCGCGCAAGGGCGCTCTGGACGGCCTTGTACATGGTTTTTTGGGTGATGCCGTGTGTCAGATGATAGACCGGCTCAAAGTCCGGAATGTCCCCGGCTTCTTCTAGCGGCAGCATGTGTTCGGGGTGGACCATCTGAGCCATGCCATCAAATAGCTCAAGCTTGCCCGAAACCACACGCCGCGCGCCTTCCGGCAATTGCGCGGTCAGATACCGGCTTCGGCCGTGGAAAAAGACCAGCTGAAACTCAGTCTCCTGGTCCGTCACGTCGATGCGATAGGCACCGCCCCGGTTGCGGGCCGGACGATGGCGCCCCACGGTGACTTCGACCGTTGCGGTCGTCGGCAGATCCAACCCCCGGATGGTTTCGCGCCTACGCCGGTCAACAACGCTGTATGGCAGCGAGAACAGAAGATCGCGGGGGGCCGTGATATGCAGCTGCGCAAAATGCTCGGCAATCTTTGGTCCGACGCCTTGCAAGGTCTCAAGTTCCGCGAAAAGCGGGAACAATTGTTCTGGGCGACCGCTCATGATGCGTCTATGCCTGCCCGATCAAGTCCAGCCATCCGTCCTCATCCAATGTCTGAATGCCGAGCTCTGCAGCCTTGGCGGCCTTCGACCCCGCGCCCGGTCCGGCCACAAGAATATCGGTTTTCTTTGACACCGACCCAGACACTTTGGCCCCAAGCGCCTCGGCGCGCGCCTTTGCCTCGGCGCGGGTCATTTTTTCGAGCGTGCCGGTAAAGACGACGGTCTTGCCCGCAACGGGGCTGTCATCTGCCGGGGCATCCGGTTCAATAATCTCTAGATGCGCGATCAGACGATCAAAAGCGGCGCGTTCTTCGGGGTTGGCAAAGGCATCCGACAAAGACAAAGCCACGGTTGGGCCAAGCCCATCCACACTGATGAGATCATCCCACGCCGCCTGCGAGTCCGGCGCAACTGCACAGGTTGCAACCGCGGCATTTCGGGCCTCAGAGATTTTTGCACGGCGCGCACTGGCTTGTGCCTCCTGCCGTTCAACAATCTCGGCTTCATCCGCAGCCCGGTGCGCCAACGCCGCTGCGCGCGCGAGATCCGCGGCCTCCGCCAGGGCGCTCCAGGTCCGGAAATGCAGGGCAAGGTCCTTGGCGGCAACTTCTCCCACATGGCGGATCCCGAGGCCAAAAATGAGCCGGGCAAACTCAATTCGCCGCTTGTCCTCGATGGCTGCAAACAGAGCAGACGCAGATTTCTCCCCCCAGCCTTCGCGGTTTTTCAACTGCTGCAAACCAGAGCCATATCTCTGTTGGAGCTCAAAGATATCGGCGGGTTCCTTCACCCATCCATCGCTGTGGAATTGTTCCACCTGTTTGGCGCCCAGCCCTTCGATGTCAAAAGCCGCGCGCGAGACAAAATGCTTGAGTTTCTCAACCGCCTGCGCCGGGCAAATCAACCCGCCGCTGCAACGTCGCACAGCATCACCTTCTTCGCGCACCGCGGGGCTGTCGCATCGGGGACAGCGCGTGGGGAACGCATAACGCTCCGTGCCCTCGGGGCGTCGGCTCAGATCGACGTCGGCGACCTTTGGGATCACATCGCCCGCGCGGTAGATCTGCACCCAGTCCCCGACGCGGATGTCCTTGCCGCCCCGGATCGGAGCGCCTTTGGAATCAAGTCCCGCAATATAGTCTTCGTTGTGCAACGTGGCGTTGGAGACAACCACACCGCCCACGGTCACCGGATGCAGACGCGCAACCGGGCTCAGGGCGCCGGTGCGTCCAACCTGAATGTCGATCCCCTCAAGGTGGGTCCAGGCCAGCTCGGCCGGAAACTTATGCGCAATGGCCCAACGTGGCGTCGTTGACCGAAAGCCAAGACGCTCTTGCAAGGACAGATCGTTCACCTTGTAAACAACTCCGTCTATGTCATAGCCGAGATCCGCGCGCTGCTCCTCGATGGCGTGATAATGCGCGAGCAGCTCGGAAATCTGCTCGCAGCAGCGTGTCAGCGGATTGGTCTGAAAGCCAAGGGACGCCAGTCTCTCGATCGCGTCAATTTGCGTTTCTGCGAGAGGTTCAGACAGCTCTCCCCAGCTATAGGCAAAGAACCGCAAAGGTCGGGCGCGGGTGATTTCAGCATCGAGCTGGCGCAGCGAGCCCGCCGCCGCATTGCGCGGGTTGGCAAATATCTTGCCGCCGGTCTCGGCATGACGCGCATTCAGAGCCTCGAAATCTGCGTGGCTCATGTAGACTTCGCCACGCACTTCCAGGACCTCGGGCGCGCCAGAGATTTCTTGCGGAATATCGCTGATGGTGCGGGCGTTTTCGGTGACGTTTTCCCCCACCGCGCCATCGCCGCGGGTTGCAGCTTGCACAAGTTTGCCCGCCTCATAGCGCAGGGAAAGCGAAAGCCCGTCAATTTTCGGCTCTGCGGTGAAGGCGAGCGGAGCCTCGGAGGAGAGCCCCAGATAGCGGCGCAACCCGACAGCAAAATCCTCAACATCCTGATCTTCAAACGCATTTCCGAGGGACATCATACGTTGCGCATGGGTGACCTTGCCAAAGCCAGAGGCGGCCGGCGCGCCAACGCTCGCTACACGGGTGCCGTCTTTGGCCAAGATGGGAAAGGCGTCTGCAAGGGCCAGATAGCGACGCTTGAGGCGATCGTAATCCGCATCCGACAGAGTGGGCGCGTCTTTTTGGTGATAGTCGTGATCGGCTTTTTCGATCTTGGTCTGCAGCGCCTCAAACTCAGCGCGCGCGTCGGCCTCATCCATCGACCGGGGATCCTGCTCTGTCATTCTGGCTCCGCCCTTTGGGTAGTGTTCTGCCCATGGTGATAGTGCCCGCAATGAGAGAGGTCCAGTGTCAGATCTAGAGACGCAAAAACCCCGCCGGGATGCTCAGCCCGACGGGGTTTTTAAATGAATGGGCTATGATGGCCCGTCTGACGTTCAGGCGCCGACCGCCATGCGTGGCCCACCAGCGGAGAGATCTTCTTGCGGATCTCGCAGCACATAGCCACGGCCCCAGACGGTTTCGATATAGTTCTCGCCGTCGGTTGCTGTGCTGAGCTTTTTGCGCAGCTTGCAGATAAAGACGTCGATAATCTTGAGCTCGGGCTCGTCCATTCCGCCATAGAGGTGGTTCAGGAACATCTCTTTGGTCAGGGTTGTGCCCTTGCGCAACGAGAGCAGCTCGAGCATCTGGTATTCCTTACCAGTGAGATGCACAGATTTCCCTTCGACATCAACGGTCTTGGCGTCAAGGTTAACCGAGATCTTGCCCGTCTTGATGATCGACTGCGAATGCCCTTTCGAGCGACGAATGATCGCGTGGATCCGGGCGACCAGCTCTTCACGATGGAAGGGTTTGGTCAGATAGTCATCCGCGCCAAAGCCAAAGCCTTTGATCTTGTTCTCGGTGTCATCAGCACCGGAGAGGATCAGGATCGGGGTCTCGATACGCGACAAACGCAGCTGACGCAGAACCTCATGGCCGTTCATATCCGGCAGACCAAGATCCAGAAGGATCAGGTCGTAGTCATAGAGCTTGGCCAGGTCTATGCCCTCTTCGCCAAGATCCGTGGTATAAACGTTCAGGTTCGCATGAGTCAGCATCAGCTCGATGCTTTTCGCTGTCGTGGGATCATCCTCGACCAGAAGAATGCGCATATTAGGTCTCCGCCTGTACTCTGTTGTCCTCAGGTTGCGTTAACCTTGCTGCGAAAAGGTTAATGTCTCGTTACCATGTTGGTTAATTTTTTAGGATCACACAAGTTAACGCGGCGGTTTTTACCTTAAGGATTACGGAAATCCTTTAGGCGCGTGGTTTTCAATGCGTCTTCGCCATGATCAGCAACGGCGGCAACCCAGCTTCTGAACTCCTCTTCACTGAGGTTGTAGAGGCGCAATGCCTCGGTCTGGGGAATCAATCCGTACAAAACTCCGCGCACAACGGCCGCCTTGCGCGAGGCAACCCAGCGTTTCGTGGTCTGAGGCGGCAAATCCGCCCGAGTCATGACTGTTCCGTCCGGCAGAGTGACCGCACGGGGGCCATCAACTTTCTTTAAAAACATCGCTATGCCCTTACTAGGATGCGTATTCAGCTTGATACGGGCAGAGTGGCGCGGAGGCCTTAACGCGAAGTGAAATCGGCCCCTTGAGAATACTTAGCATTTTCCTATATTCTTCGATGCTTTCCATCTTCCCCACTCGACTCGTAAGGAGTACGCCATGGCGCTGGACAACGAGGCACCAGTGAATTCGCTAGGTTTTGCAAAATCTCCCGCCGAGACGCGTGTCGTCGTCGCCATGTCTGGCGGCGTAGATAGCTCTGTTGTGGCAGCATATTTGGCCGATCAGGGCTATGATGTGGTGGGTGTGACGTTGCAGCTTTATGATCACGGCGCGGCGCTTGCGAAAAAAGGCGCCTGCTGTGCGGGCATCGATATTCACGACGCACGCCGTGTCGCAGAGGAACGCGGCTTTCCGCACTATGTTCTGGATTATGAGAACATTTTTAAGGATGCCGTCATCGACGAGTTTGCTGACAGCTATCTGGCGGGCGCAACGCCGGTGCCCTGCATCCGCTGTAATGAGCGTGTGAAGTTCAAGGACCTGCTGGAAACGGCCAAGGATCTGGAGGCTGACTGCATGGCAACCGGCCACTATATCCAGCGCAAGATGGGGGAACACGGGCCGGAGTTGCATTCTGCCGAGGATGCCAACCGCGATCAGAGCTATTTCCTGTTCTCCACCACACCAGAGCAGCTCGATTTTCTGCGATTCCCGCTAGGCCATTTGCCTTCCAAGGACGCAACCCGCGAGATGGCGGCGCAGTATGGCCTGTCGGTTGCTGATAAACCGGACAGTCAGGATATCTGCTTTGTGCCCAATGGCGATTACGCTTCGGTCATCCAGAAACTGCGCCCTGGTGCTGCTGAACCCGGACAGATCGTGCATGCTGATGGCCGCGTGTTGGGGGAACACAACGGGGTGATTCACTACACCATCGGTCAACGCCGCGGTCTTGGCATCGGGGGGCTCAGCGAGCCGCTCTACGTGGTGAAGCTTGATGTGGACCAGAAACAGGTGATCGTCGGCCCCAAGGAAATGCTGGCCACCCGCCGGGTGCCTGTACGCGAAATCAACTGGTTGGGCGATGCACCTTTTACCAGCCGTGACGAATGGCACCTGAGCGTCAAAGTGCGCTCTACCCGCCCGCCGCGCGACGCGATCATCCGCCCGATCTCAGAGACAGAGGCCGAGGTGGAGCTCTTTTCTGCCGAAGAAGGCATCTCGCCCGGTCAGGCCTGCGTGTTCTACGACCCCAATGGCAGCCGAATTTATGGCGGCGGTTGGATCTGGAAGGGTCAGTAAACCAAAAAATGCGGGAGCCTTCGGGCTCCCTTTTCTTTTGCTTGATACAAAAAGGGCCGGCTCAGGCTTATGGGAGCCGCGCGAGAACTGCGCGGGCGGCACGTAGACCCGGCGCTTCACCGCCTTCCCCCACCCGTTCCATCGTGAGGCGCATGGCATCTTGCTGCGCCTCGGGTGCCATCGACACCTGATCGAGACGCGCCGCAATGGTTTCGGCGGTGCAATTGGGACCAAGGCATTCCGGCACCACGCGGGTGTCGCTCACCAGATTGACCAATGTCACCGTATCAATCAGCGCCATGCGCTTCATGATCTGCCAGGTGAGCCAGTTGAACCGATAGGCAATCACCATCGGTGTACGCGCCGCGGCCAATTCGAGCGAGACAGTCCCAGACGCAGCCAGCGCCAGATCGGCAGTGGCAAAGGCTGCGCGCTTGTGCGCGGCAAACACTGCGGGCGCATGATCCGCCGGATCCAGCACGAGGCTGTCCGCAGGCCAATTCGCCAGTGCCTCGCGCACCATAGGCGCCACATGTGATGCGGATGGGACAACGATCCGGTGGTCGGGGTGTTTGGCTTTGAACTGTGCAAGTGCTGCACCGAACACATCAGCAAGGCGCTCCACCTCGGACCGCCGCGAGCCCGGCAGCGCCAAGAGAACGGGCGCATCGCCCAGATCAAACGCCGCGCGAAACGTTGCAATTTCCGCCTCGCTCGCCTTGGGCTCAGCCACAACCGGATGGCCGACAAAATCGCACTCCATCCCGGCGGCTTCCATATAAGGCGGCTCGAACGGCAACAGTGCCAGCACATGATCGATGACCTTCGCCATCTTTGTCGCGCGCCCCGGCCGCCACGCCCAGACGGAGGGCGCAACATAATGAACGGTTCGAATATCGCTGGCGTCTTTCACCAACTTTGCCACCCGCAGAGAAAAATCAGGGCTGTCGATGGTGATCATTACGTCAGGCTTCATCGCCACCACCGCATCGGCGGTTTCCTGAATGCGGCGCTTGAGGTCGAAATACTTCGGCAAGACCTCGGCAATCCCCATCACGGACAGCTCTTCCATGGGAAATTGCGACTTCAGCCCCTCGGTCTGCATCAGACTGCCGCCGACGCCTTCAAAGGAAACGTCGGGCGCGAGCGTTTTGAGGCCCCGCATGAGCGCCGCGCCAAGGCGGTCACCCGAAGGCTCCCCCGCAAGGACAAACACCCTGAGGCCCAAGGCTCAGGCCTCGCGCAACCAGAGGAACAGGCCGTGGCGGTCGCAGGCGGCCACTACCTCTTCTCGGTCGAGCACAATCACGCCCTCCGCCTCGAGCACAATCCCGTTGAGACCAGCGCGTGCTGCACCTGCGACGGTTGCCGGTCCGATGGTGGGCAGATCCGCGCGTCTGTCCTGCCCGGCCTTTGGGGCCTTGTAGAACAGACCGCCCTGCCCGTCCGGGCGTTGCGCAAGGCTTTCGAGCATCCAGTCGGTGCCAAAAAGCGTCTCAATCGCAATCGCTTGCCCGGAGCGCACGGCACAGGCTTGACCGATGTCTGCGGCGCTAAGACCAAAGGCAATCACGGCGGCACGTTCAGCATCCGCCTTGTCGATCTCGCCAGGTTTGACCTTGGTAGGCACGCCCTCGGGCATCAGAAGATCCGGCGCGATCTCATGTGCGGCCTTCACCTCAAAACCGCTCTGTTCGAGAATGCCGATCACCGCACGCAAGGCACCGTCGTCGCCTGCGGCGATGGCCGCTTGCAACACGGGCACCAGCGGCAAGGTTGCGCCATCAATCGCGCTTGGGTCGATCTGTGGCCGCGTCACTGCCCCGGCCATGCAGACCTGCGTGATCCCTTTGGACTTCAGCTCCTCCAGAAAGCTGCCAAGCTGTTCGAGGCGAAAGGTCACATCCGCCTCGACCTGATCCGGTTCTGATCCGGACATGGCGCAAACCATTGGGCGCTCGGGCAGACGTGCGATGAGCTCCGCAGGCAAGGCACCGCGACCAGCAATGAGTGCAATCATAATCGGACCTTTCTCAGCCGCCGGGAGTCAGGAAGTGGCGGTCGCTCTGACCGGTGATAAAGGCCACGATTTCCTGCACATATTCGCTGTCGTTTTCATCGCCCAAGCGGCGGGCGCGTTCGGAGAACGTCCCCTCGCCCTGCGCCAGCATCTGAAAGGCTGCACGAAGGGCGGTGATGTCCGCGCGACTCACACCGCGCCGTTTCAGGCCCACAAGATTGAGCCCATCCAATTCGCCGCGCGAGGCCTGCACGAGACCGTAGGGAATAACGTCATTCGTCACCATGGTGACAGCGCCGATGATTGCGCCGCGGCCGATGCGCACCCATTGATGGATGCCCGACAGCCCGCCGATGATCACGTCATCCTCAAGCACACAATGCCCTGCAATTGCGGCAGAATTCACCACGATCACACGGTCGCCCACCTGCGCGTCATGGGCGATGTGGCAGCCAGCCATGAACAGCCCGTCATCCCCGATCCGGGTCACGCCGCCGCCGCCTTCGGTGCCCGCGTTCACGGTCACGTGCTCGCGGATGCGGTTGCGCTTGCCAATCACGGTGCGGCACTTCTCGCCCTTGAACTTCAGATCCTGCGGGATCTCGCCCAGCACAGAGAAGGAAAACACAACCGTGTCATCGCCGATCTCCGTGTCGCCGGTCACGACCACATGGGACTTCAGCACCACGCGGTCGCCCAACACCACCTCAGCGCCGACGATGCAAAAGGGGCCGATTTCGCAGCCTTCGCCGATTTTGGCGCCATCCTCGATAATGGCGCTGGGGTGAATCGTGCTCATCAGCCGTCCTTTCCGTCCCGGTCGATCATCGCGGTGAACTCGGCCTCAGCGGCGAGTTCGCCATCAACGGTGGCGCGACCGGAAAACTTGAAGATCTTGCCACCGGGTTTGCCGCGCACCGTCTCCACATGCATTTCCAGCACATCACCGGGAACAACCTTGCGGCGGAATTTGCATTTGTCGATATTCATGAAATAGATCAGCATATCGGTGCCGATCAGATCCATGCCAACCCCGAGCATCACACCAGAGGTCTGCGCCATCGCTTCGACGATGGTCACACCGGGCATGATCGGAGTACCGGGGAAATGGCCCTGAAAATGCGGCTCGTTCATGGTGACATTCTTGATGCCGCGCGCGGATTGATAGCCGTCGATATCGACCACCTTGTCCACCAGCAAAAACGGATAGCGATGCGGCAGAATCTGTTGAATCAAGCCGATATCGGCGCTCTTGAGGTCGGGATTGGCGTCAGCACTCATGGGTCACGTTCCATTGGTTTCGTCAGATATGTGTGGTAGCAATTGCCGCCCCTTCGGGCAAGTTCAGGGCTGATTGCTGTCCGGTTCGCTGGCATCGAGGCCTTCGCCGAGGATGGTGTCGATCCGCGTGATGGCGAGGTCGGTGACATCAATGGCGTCAGCACTCAGAAGCACGGTCGATTGTTCAAGGATCGCAGCAGCTCCGGTTTCTGCCATGATCTGCTCGAGGATCGGGATCGACGTCTGTCGAAACGCCCGCCGTGCCTCGTCTCTGGCGGTGGTGATTTCCACAAACTTTGCTTCTTGGGTCGTGCGGGTTTCCTGCACCTTCTGATCAAAGGCCTGCGCCAAGGCGCGGAACGCCTCCGGGTCGGTGGTGGCGCGTCGCTCTGCCAAATCCAGTTCCTCGGCTCTGAGCTCAGCTTCGATTCGACGGTTTTCCGCCATCAACACGGCGCTGCGTCCTTCCATCTCCCGCGCGATCCGCTGGCCATAGGCGCTCTCGGAATAGAGCCGATCGGAATGGATGGTCAGGATCAGGCTTTTGGGAATGCCGAGATTCTGCTCGGGGGAGAATCCCCCAAGGCCAATCCCCGGCACGGTGGCCACAGGAGGTTCCTGTGCCGTCAAAGTTGCTGCGGGCAGCAGGGCACTCAGCCCCACTGCCCAAAGCAGATGTGTTGAGATCAGACGTCGCAACGGGATTAGAACCGCGCCTGAATGGTCAGGTCGAAGTTCCGCTCCTTGTCGAAGTCTTCCTTGACCAGTGCCTTGGAGAAGTTGAACCGCAATGGTCCAAGGCCCGTGGTCCAGAGAAGCGAAAAGCCGACGACATGGCGGAAGGAGCCGTCGCGTCCGACGACATTGCTGCCGAAATCAGCGTTGGAATCTTCCAGCCCCCAGAGGTTGCCGACGTCATAAAAGAGACCGCCACGCAGGCCGAGCTCTTCCGGCAGGCCCAGAGGGAACTCCGCATCAAAACGCGCGACCGCATAAAGGTTGCCGCCGAGCGCGTCGTCGTAAGAGCCGCTCATATCACGCGGACCAATCCCGCCAGGCTCAAAGCCACGCAGAGTGTCCGAAGTCAGAAGAAAGCGATCGATGGTGCGGCTGCGATTGTCACCGAGCCAGCCAAGATAGCCTGCTTCCACGGTGGCGCGCAGAGTGACCTCTTCGTTGAACACAAGCTTCTGCGCCACGATCTTGCTGGTGGCACGGATGTATTCATTGTCCCCACCAAGACCCGCATAATCGATGCCGCTCTGGACAAGGAACCCGGCCGTTGGGTTGAGACCGGTGCGACGGCTGTCATAGGTGAAGGTCGCCCCGATGGAGCTTGTCGTGCGCTTGCCTTCTGCGATCTCGCGCTGAAGCACCGGACCAACCAGAGGTTGATTGTTGCTGTCGAGACCACGGCTTTCCATCTCGTCCTGCTCAAACCCATACCGCAACTGCAACGATGTGGTTTCGCTGGCATCAAAGGTGATGGATGGGCGGAAGACCACCTCTTTGGTGTCATACTCGGAGTAGCTCGACTCTGTTTCGCTCAGACCGAGGTCGATGGCGAACTGCAGATCACGGCCGAGAAGCTTGGGCTCGCCAAAGCGCAGATTGTAGGCTTCGGTGTCTTCTGTGGTCGAAATATTGAACGACAGTTGCTGACCGCGTCCAAGGAAGTTTTTTTCGGAAATCCCGATTGCCACCCCGATCCCGTCGTCCACCGAGTAGGAACCACCAAGGTTGAACGAACCGGTGGGTTGCTCGACCACATCGACATCAACAATGACCTCGCTTGGCGTGCTGCCCTGACGCACATCCACCTCGGATTCCGAGAAGAAGCCCAGAGCCTTGATACGTTCGGCGCTGTTGCGGATTTCGCGCTGATTGAGAGGGTCGCCCTCAACGATGCGGAACTGTCGACGGATCACCCGGTCGAGAGTGGTGGTGTTGCCTTCAATGTCGATGCGCTCGACAAAGACCCGCGGTCCGCGGACCATTGCAAATTCAACATCGAGTGTCAGATCCCGATCATTGCGCGTGACACGCGGCTCCACCCGCAGGAAATCAATCCCCTGACGCACCGCGAGTTGCTCGAGAGTCTCAATCGCATTTTCGATCAACAGCGGCGAGTAGGTCACGCCCGGCTTCAGGCGCAATTTACTGCGGTAGAGATCCGGATCTGCATCGGCAAACTCGCTGGTGACGGTGATCTCGCCAAACTCAAACTGCTGGCCTTCGGTCACATCCACCACGAGGAAAGCCGCATCGCGCTCCTTTGTAACTTCGGCATTGACGCTGTTGACCCGGAAATCGACATAGCCGCGCGAGCGGTAGAAATCAGTCAACACCTGACGGTCGAACTGGATACGATCCTCGATCAGCGTATCCCGGTTGATCAGAGCCCGCAGGAATGTGGCCTGTTTGGTCTCAAGGATGCGCCGCAAACGCCGATCCGAGAACGCGCGGTTGCCGACAAAGGAGACGCGCTCGACTTCGACGGTATCGCCTTCGGAGATCTCAAAGATGAGATCGACGCGATTGTCGCTGCGGCGGATGATGCGCGGCGTCACCCGAGAGGCCAGACGGCCCTGCGCGCGATAGAGTTCAGCAATTGCGCCCGCATCGCGTTCTGCCTGATCGGCGCTGAACACACGGCGCGGCGAGGATTCAATCACCTCGCCAAGTGCGTCGTCCTTCAGACGTTTGTTGCCCTCAAAACTGATCCGGCTGATGGTGGGAAATTCCACCACTTTGATGACGAGCGTATTGCCACGGGGCACCAGTTCGACAGACTCGAACAAACCGCTGTCAAACACGCCGCGGTAGGCATCGTTGAGCTCACCACCGCTCACCCGCTCTCCTCGCGAGAGGCCCGTATAGGCCACGATGGTCGAGCTTTGAATGCGCTGGTTTCCCTCGACGCGTACATTGGTGAACCGGAATTCCTGAGACTGCGCCGGCAGCGGCGCGATCCCAAGCCCGATCGCCAGCACCGCAGAAAGCGCGGTGGTTCCCAGAAAGCCCTTAAAAGAAACGGACATTGCGCCCTCTCGGCGCGCATCGCGGGCACATGCCGCGTTTTTCCCCCAGACCATCAATTATACCCAATTATTATAGCAGCTTGATAAGCTGCGTACCGGGTTTGAACCCCGTTGTCAAAAACAAGAAAAGCAGCAGGCGTGGAGCCGCTGCTTTGAAATTTTGCCTAAGCTGTTTTGGCTTCGCAGAAATCTGCGGCTGCGCCCTCTGATCAGAGAAAAGAGCCGATCCAGACCCCGGCAAAAATAGCAAAAGAGATCGCCCCCACAAACAGGACGCGGTCGATGTTCAGGCGGACCAGAAGGTCCAGACCTTCATAAGATCGCTGCAGCGTATGCATGAAAGTTCCCCAGATTCACTTATGGTCCGGCAGCCGCCGGAATCACTCACCCAAAGAGAAGCTAGGAAAGATTTGTGGCGAGATCTGGGCGGGAACGAGGCAAGGCTGCCCCATCCCGCCCAAGCGCCATGGCGCAGTCTCAGCAGAACAAAAGATCGTTGCTGACGGAAAAGATCATCAGACCAAGGATCAGGGTCAGGCCGATGGTCATCAGGATCTGCATCGCGCGATCATTCGGGGGCTTCCCGGTCACGGCCTCATAGGCAAAGAAAACCAGGTGACCGCCATCCAGCACCGGCACTGGAAAAAGGTTCAAAAGACCAATCCCTGTCGACAGCGCCGCAATCAACCAGATGAAATTCATCGCCCCCTGGCTTGCCAGAGTTCCGGAAATCTCGGCGATCGCAACCGGGCCAGAGAGGTTGCAGGTGCTGATCTGACCCGTGATCATGTGTTTCAGACCCGAAAGGGATTGTTCAATCATGATCCAGACCTGTGTCACCCCCTGCCCGACGGCGGCCACAGGCGAGACCGACTCGCGCGCAGGCTCAAAGGCAAGCCCGCCGGCGATCCCGATCCGCCAATTGGTCTGGAACCCGCCATCGGCTGTCGGTTCATCGGTTCGGCGTGGCGTTAGTGTCACCTCGCGTGTCTGGCCCGCGTTCCAGACGGTCAACTCCAAGGGCGCACCCGCACCGGTCTCGACACGTTCCTTCAAGTGGGAGAAGGCAAAGATCTCTTCACCATCGACCCCTACGATCACATCGCCTTCGCGCAGGCCTGCGTCAGATGCCGCGCTGCGCGGCGCCACACCGGAGACGAGGCTTGGGGTCAGATAGGGCCCGCGGGCGATCATTTCCTGACCGTCGCGCACAACGCGATACTCCAGAACCTTTTCCACTGGCAGGCCGCCCTCGAAGGCGCCCCAAGCAACGGCGTCAGAAAAATCTGGCGTCACGATCCCTGCGACCGACAGAATTTCGTCACCGGGCTGCAGGGTGTAGCTCTCTGCGGGCAGTGGCTTGATTTCGCCTACTGCAAAAGGCTCCTGCATCTGGCCCCGGCTCAGATTGACGCCGGTGAAGATCACTGCCGCAAGGACGAAGTTGAAAATCGGACCCGCCGCCACGGTTGCCGCCCGCGCCCAGAGCGGCGCGCCATGCATGGTTTTGCGCAGCAGTTCAGGGTCGCGCTCGGCCGCCGAAATCGCGCTGGCATCCTTGCCAGAGGCCGCGTCCGCGTCGCCCAGAAATTTCACAAACCCGCCAAACGGAAAGGCCGCCAGCTGCCATCGGGTGCCGCGCTTGTCGACCCGGCTGGCCAGCACCGGGCCAAACCCCAGCGAGAAGACCTCCGGATGAATGCCGCACCAACGTCCCACGATGTAATGACCGTATTCATGCACGAACACGATGATCGAAAGCACCACGACAAAGCTGCCGATCGTGTAAAGGAGCCCGCCCAGTTGCGAGACCAAAAATACTGCGTCCAAAACTCTATCCTGTTCGTTGCGTCACGACCTGATCCACCGCCCTACGCGCCAGATCGTCAACTCGGGTGACGTTTTCAAGTGTCATTGAGGCATCAATAAGGCCCGGTTGGGCCTCGAGCGTCGCCAGTCCTTCTTCAGTTAGGCTGGCCATGTCCAGAAAACCAATGCGCCCCGCGATAAAGTGATCGAGCGCGCGTTCCTTGGCGCCGTTGAAGGCCGCCCCGCTCAGCCCGCCACGCCGCATGACCTCTTGCGCAAGCCTCAGCGCCGGATAGCGCTGAAGATCGGGCGCGCGAAATTCCAGCTGGCCGATTGCGGCCAGATCGAGCCGCGCCACCGGCAGCGCATTGCGGTCCGGCCAGTGCAACGCATAGCCGATGGCATGGCGCATATCCGGCGCGCCAAGGTGGCTCATGAGCGCACCATCGCGAAATCCGACCAGCGCATGAACCAGCGACTGGGGATGCACCAATACCTCGATCTGCTCAGGCGCAACACCAAAGAATTCTCTGGTTTCAATGACTTCAAGCGCCTTGTTGAACATCGACGCACTGTCGATCGTGATCCGCTGCCCCATGTCCCAATTGGGATGAGAAGAGGCCTCGGCCAATGATGCCGTTTTTAACCGTTCCAGCGGCCAGTCCCGAAAGGCACCGCCCGACGCAGTGATGATGATACGCTCGACCTCTTCGATACGTTCGCCGACAAGCGCCTGAAACACAGCTGAGTGCTCACTGTCCACGGGCAAAATCCGCGCGCCGTGATCTGCAGCGGTCTGCATCAAAAGCGCGCCCGCACAGACGAGGGATTCCTTGTTGGCCAGCGCCAGCGTCGTGCCCTGCTCCAGCGCTTTGAGGCCCGGCGCAAGACCCGCAGCGCCCACGATGGCCGACATGATCCAATCCGCAGGACGGCTTGCGGCCTCCACCAGGGCCGCCGCGCCCGAGGCCGCTTCAACGCCACTGCCCGCAAGCGCGGAGCGCAGCTCCTCAAGCCGGGCGTCATGCGCCGTGATCGCTATATCTGCTTGCAGTTCTATGGCGTCCCGCGCCAGCTGCGCCACATTATGCCCACCGCTGAGCGCCACCACGTCATAGGCGTCGGGGGCGCGGCGGATCAGGTCAATGGTGCTCTGCCCGATTGATCCCGTTGCCCCAAAAATCGATATCTTTTTCATAGTGACCCCATGCATCACCCGCCCCGCGCCCCGCGTTGGGGCAGGTTCATCCCCAGATGATGGCGATCAAGAAACAGAGTGCCCCAGCGCCCAGCATGCCATCAAAACGGTCAAAAACACCGCCGTGGCCCGGGATGATCTGGCTTGAATCCTTGACATTGCGGTAGCGTTTGACCGCGCTTTCCACGATGTCACCAGCCTGGCTTGCCATCGACACAAAAACCGAGATCCAAACGAGGCTCCAGGGAAGACCGACAAAGAGCGCAAAGACCAGCCCCACGCCTGCTGCAGCGCCCCAGCCGCCAGAGGTGCCGGACCAGGTCTTCTTTGGGCTGACGGCAGGCCAGAGTTTCGGTCCGCCGAACGTCTTTCCAGCAAAGTACCCTGCCACATCCGTCGCAACGACGACGGAAATCAGCCAGATGGTCCAGGTGACTCCCATGCCCTCACGCATCCAAATCAGTCCAAAACCGCCAAGAAGCACCCAGACCAGGATCGCCAGAAACGAGAGGTTGCGCTCTTCGAGGATGCGGGTTCCTACCACCATCGGCACCGCGAGAACCAAGAGCGCGAGAAACAGCGGCACGATTGACGCAACGCACACCGCAGCTGCAGCCAGCGCGCCAAAGCCAAGCGCAAGGAGGCTCCCATCGGTACGATACATCCGGGTGACTTCCCAGAAAACCGCGCCCACGCTCAGGGACACAAACAGGGCAAACGCAAGGTTGCCGAGATAAATCGCAGCGCCGCCCAACAGGGCCAGCACAACCGCAGAGGCAGTGCGCGGTCCGAGATCGGCCCAACGGTTCGCCTTGGAGGCATGCGCGCTAAGAGGTGTTTTCATTTCTTGGTGGCCCCGAACCGTCTGTCTCGATTGCCGAAGTTACGACACAGGCGCGCCAGTTCTTCGGATGAAAAATCGGGCCACAGCGTGTCGATGAACTCGTATTCAGAATAGGCGGACTGCCACAGCAAGAAATTCGAGATCCGCGCCTCACCTGAGGTACGGATCACCAGATCCGGATCCGGCAGCACATGGGTGTCGAGATAGCGCGGCAGGGTTTCTTCATCGACGTCCCTGGGGTCCAGCCGCCCATCCGCAACATCCTGTGCCAGACGCTGAGTTGCGCGTGCCACCTCATCCCGCCCGCCGTAATTCAGCGCAATGGTGAGGTGAGTGCCGTCATTGCCTGCGGTCTCGAGCTCGAGCGCATCCATCAGCTGCACCAGTTTGGTGTCGAGCCGCACGCGGTCTCCGATGAAACGAACGCGCACATTCTTTGCCGCCAGCGCCTTCATTTCCTTGGAGATATAGCGCCGGAACAAGCTCATCAGGCCTGCGACCTCGACCTGTGTGCGTTTCCAGTTTTCAGTCGAGAAGGCAAAAATCGTGAGATACTTGATCCCAAGCGACGGACAGCATTCCACCACTTCGCGCACGCGCCGCGCGCCCGCATGATGCCCGAACAGCCGTGGCCGCCCGCGCGCCTGCGCCCAGCGGCCGTTGCCATCCATGATGATCGCTACATGTTTCGGCCCGTCACCAACGCCCGGTGCAGGATCTCCCGCACCAGCCGCACGCGGCGTTGCGCTATCTGTGACGAGTGACATCTGAGCTGATCAAACCTGCATGATTTCGGCTTGCTTGGTCTCCAGCGCAGCGTCCACGGCCTTGATCATCTTGTCGGTCAGTTCCTGAACCTCGGTCTCCCAGAATTTCTGGTCGTCCTCGGACATGCCGTCGGCTTTGGCTTTCTTGATCTGATCCATCCCGTCGCGGCGCACATTGCGGATCGACACGCGGGCGTGTTCGGCATATTGGCCGGCAACCTTGGTCAACTCGCGGCGGCGTTCCTCGTTCAACTCGGGGATCGGCAGCATGATGATGGTGCCATTAAGCTGCGGGTTGATACCGAGGCCCGACTCGCGGATCGCTTTTTCAACTTTGCCAACGAGACCCTTGTCCCAGACATTGATGGTCACCATACGCGGCTCGGGCACGTTCACGGTGCCCACTTGGTTGATCGGAGTCATCGACCCGTAGGCATCCACCATCACCGGTTCCAGCATCGACGCGGAGGCGCGACCGGTGCGCAGCGACGCGAATTCTGTTTTGAGATTCGCCATCGCGCCGTCCATGCGGCGTTTCAGATCATCGGTGTCCAGTTCAAACTCTTCAGACATTCTGCTCTCCCCTTGCTTGAGGCGGTCTTGAGGATGGCTCTTACGCCATCATGTATAGATTGTATAGCGATCTCGGCGGACAAACACCCGCGAAACCTTCGGAACTTGGTGAAATTGCACGCAAAACACGCGCCTCTGCGGTTGGCGCGTGCTGCAAGTTCTCGCCCGATGCCGGTTTAACCGTGTACCTTGGTATAGGTGCCCTCGCCCGCAAGCACGCCGCGGAATCCGCCAGGCTCGTCCAGGCCAAAGACAATCAACGGCAGGTTGTTGTCCCGCGCCAGCGCGATGGCCGAGGCGTCCATGACCTTCAGGCGTTTGGCGAGTACATCGTCATAGCTCACGCTGTCATAGCGCTTGGCGTCCTCGTTGGTTTTGGGGTCCTTGTCATAGACCCCGTCCACCCCGTTCTTGCCCATAAAGATCGCTTCGCAATTCATCTCATTGGCGCGCAGGGTCGCGGCGGTATCGGTGGTGAAATAGGGGTTGCCGGTGCCCGCGGCAAAAATGCAGACCCGTTTCTTTTCCAGGTGGCGCACGGCGCGGCGGCGGATGTAGGGCTCTGCGACCTCATCCATGCGGATGGCCGAGATCACGCGGGTAAACACCCCGAGATCCTCTAGCGCGGACTGCATCCCCAGCGCGTTCATCACGGTTGCGAGCATCCCCATGTAGTCAGCGGTGGTCCGCTCCATCCCCTGTGCCGAGCCCGAAAGCCCGCGAAAGATGTTGCCACCCCCGATCACCATGCAAATCTCGACGCCGAGATCATGCACAGATTTCACTTCTTCGGCGATTCTGCGCACGGTCGGCGGATGCAGACCAAACCCTTGCGTTCCCATAAGGGCCTCGCCGGAAATTTTCAGCATCACACGGTTATAACTTACGGTCGATGAGACGTCCGGCTGCTCTGGGCTCTGGGGCATGTTGCGCTCCGCGATATGTCGGGGTTAAAACTCGCGGCAAAATGAAGCAAAACCCGCCGAGGATCAATCCGGCCAGCCGGATAATTGCCGATCTTCTTAAGTAGAGCGACCTCATCGCGGCAACGGCAAGCAAAGGCGCAGGGCAAAACCTTGTTGGATATTGATAAAATCCCAGCTGATCAGCCCGTGCTGATTGCCGGTCCAACCGCATCTGGCAAATCCGAGCTGGCGCTGCGCATCGCCGAACACAGCGGTGGCGTGATCGTCAATGCCGACGCAAGCCAGGTCTATGACTGCTGGCGGGTTGTGACCGCGCGCCCCTCGGCAGAAGACGAATCCCGCGCAGCGCACGCGCTTTATGGTCATCTGAGCTATGACACACTTTATTCCGCCGGGCACTGGCTGCGCGATGTCACACCGCTCTTGAAGGGCACGAAGCGCCCCATCATTGTTGGGGGCACCGGGCTTTATTTTCTGACACTCACAGAGGGGATGGCAGATATTCCCGCAACCCCGCCCGAAGTGCGCGCCGAAGCGGATACTCTGTCGCTCGAAACGCTCGCCGCAGATCTCGATCCAGAGACGCGCGCCCGCATCGACATGCAGAACCGCGCGCGTGTGCAACGCGCCTGGGAGGTATTGCGCGCCACCGGACGCCCGCTCGCCGAATGGCAGGATGACACGCCGCCACCGCTCTTGCCTGCCAAGGATTGCACCGCGCTGGTGGTCGAAGCAGAGCGCGACTGGCTCGAAACGCGCATTCGGCGTCGGTTTTCTATGATGATTGCCCAAGGCGCGCTCGAGGAGGCGCGCGCCATGCAGGACAGGTATGATCCCGCGCTTCCCTCCTGCAAAGCGATCGGCGTCCCGGAGCTGATGGCGCATCTGAGTGGCGCACTCACCCTAGAGCAAGCAGAGGAACGCGCCTCAGTTGCGACCCGGCAATATGCCAAGCGGCAGCGCACTTGGTTCCGCGCCCGAATGAAATCTTGGCAGAGGGTCTCGCCGCAGGCATGATCTGAGCCTAGACAATCTGAACCCGCTTTCGCGCGGCGTGATCCAAAGCTTGCACAGAATTCAGCAGCCCGGCGCACACTTTTCCGCCTGCTCTTTTCCGCCTGCTCTGGCCAAATCCTGCAAAGAATTTGATCGAATCAGCCGCAGGCGTCACTCTCGGGCCGATCACGCTAGGAATTTAAGACTGCTCATAATGCCATTTGACCCCAAGATCCGTGGACCGCTGGACGTACGACCGCTTTTGCAGCTGATGTCCGCAGGGTCCTGGCAGGTTGAATTGGCCCACGAGCGCGACTGCCATCTGGTGATCTGGATCACCCGCGGTCAAGGCCGCGTGTTGTTGGATGGGCAGTGTCGCGGCTTTGGTCCTCATACGGCCCTGTGCATACCAGCGCGAACATTGTTCTCGCTCGAGTTGGGCCGACAATGCATTGGGCAAGTCCTGCGCATCGGCGAAGACATCCCCTGCGGCCTTCCTGAAACCCCGATGCAGATCCGCATAAACGACATGCAGGAGCAGGGGCGGATCAATGCGCTCTTTGACGCGGCCTTGCGCGAGCAGCAGGTCGCGGATGACCACACCGCCAAAGCTATCACGAGCTATGCTGATCTGGTGGGCATCCACCTGCAACGGCTTTGGGTCAGAGCGCCCGAGAACCGAAAACCCACGGCCGCGCGCAGGCTCTGCCGCGCCTATTGTGCGCGGCTGGCGCAAGACGCCGAAGGGGCGTTTAACATGGCGGGCCATGCGTCAGAGCTTGGCGTGACACCGACGCATCTGACACGCGTTTGCAAGCAGGAGACCGGAAAGACCGCCGCAGCGCTGCTCACCGAGCGGCAGTTACACGCGGCGCGGAGCCTCCTCGCCTCGACACGTTTGCCAATGCGCGACATTGCGCAAAGTCTCGGTTTCGGAAGCGCCGCCTATTTCACCCGTTTTATTACCCAGCACACGGGCAGCACCCCAAGCGATCTGCGCAAGAAGGCACATGGCGCTCAGCTTGCCTCTGGTCGGAATCCCTGAATCGCCTCAGAACGCCCAGTTTCTAGACACAAGTGTCCTTTTATCAAAAGCGACGCTGATAATGTCGCATTTAGACATTTTAATGCCGATACTGTGCATTGACCTGTCCGCCCAACTGGTGCCGTATAGTGATGTTGGGGAACCATATGACAAATCAAACACCTCCGTATGATGCGTGCCTTTTGGATCGACCGCAGATCGCACCGCCGCCTCATGGGAAGGTCGCCGCCCAACGACGCTCTAGTACAGGGAGAAATATATGACCACCACCAAACTCAAGAGCTCGACGACCCATCATTGGGCGGCTGAGATGCATGCGCAGGAACTGAAGGCGGGCAAGATCTCGCGCCGCGAGTTCCTGACCCGTGCGACAGCGCTTGGTGTCTCGGCCACCGCCGCCTATGGGATGATCGGCCTGAGCGCCCCTGCCCGTGCGGCGGACAACATGAAAGAAGGCGGCACCCTGCGCGTGCAAATGAGCGTGCGCGGCCTCAAGGATCCCCGCACCTTCGACTGGTCCGAAATCGGCAACCAGGCGCGTGGCACGCTTGAATACCTGGTTGAATACAACAACGACGGCTCCTTCACCCCGATGCTCCTGGAGAGCTGGCAGGTGAATGACAGCGCCGATGAATACACCCTGAACGTTCGCAAGGGCGTCAAATGGAACAACGGCGACGACTTTACCGCCGAAGATGTGGCCCGCAACATCGAAGGTTGGTGCGACAAGGACATGGAAGGCAACTCCATGGCTGGCCGCTTTGCCACGCTTGTCGATCCCGACACCGGCAAAGCCATCGAGGGCGCGATCGAGGTGGTAGACAGCCACACCGTGAAACTGAAACTGCCTAACTCCGACATTTCCATCATTCCGGGCATGGCGGATTATCCGGCAGCGATCACCCATGCGAGCTTTAGCGCGGATGATGCGCAAAACGCCGTGGGCACCGGTCCCTATCTGATTTCCGAGCTCGAAGTCGGCGTCAAATGCGTGCTCACGCGCAATGAGAACCACAGCTGGTGGGGTGAAGCGATCTACGGCAAGCCGGCGCTCGACAGCATCGAATACATCGATTTCGGCACCGATCCGTCGTCGTGGCTGGCAGCGCTGGAATCCGAAGAAGTCGATATGCTCTATGAATCCGTTGGCGAATTCATCGACTTGATGGACTCGCTTGGCTTCGTGAAATCCGAAGTTGTCACCATGGCAACCATCGTCGTGCGTCCCAACCAGCTGGCCGAGGTGGACGGCATGTCCCCCTATGCCGACAAACGCGTGCGCAAGGCGCTGCAGATGGCGGTGGACAATGATGTCTGCCTGGAGCTTGGCTATGGCAACCGCGGTGTTGCTGCGGAAAACCATCACGTCGGCCCGGCGCATCCTGAATATGCCGAGCTCCCTAAAGAGGCGGCTGATCCCGATGGCGCCCGCGCGCTGATGGAAGAAGCCGGCATGATGGATTTCGAACATGAGCTCTTCTCCATCGACGATGACTGGCGCAAGAACACCACCGATGCGGTCGCTGCCCAGCTGCGTGACGCGGGGTTCAAGGTCAAGCGGACCGTGCTGCCGGGATCGACCTTCTGGAATGACTGGACCAAATATCCGTTCAGCTCGACCAACTGGAACCACCGTCCCTTGGGTGTTCAGATCTGGGCGCTGGCCTACCGTTCAGGTGAGGCCTGGAACGAATTCGGCTGGTCCAACCCCGAGTTCGACCAGATCCTGGCCGACGCGCTTGCCATCGCCGATGCCGACGCGCGCCGCGAAGTCGTCGCCAAAGGTCAGAAGATGATCCAGGACGAGGGTGTCACCATCCAGCCCTATTGGAAATCCCTGTTCCGTCACATGCGCGAAGGCGTGCGCGGTGCCGATATGCATATCTCCTACGAGCACCATCACTACAAATGGGGCTGGGCTGCCTGATCGCGCCCCCTTTACCTAAAGGCCTGTCCCCAATCCGTTTTTCGGACCGGATTGGGGGCAGGCCCAACGCACCACGCCTGAATTCAAAACAATAAAGGCCTCCGCGATTTGGACGACCCACGTCCAAATGTCTCAGGGCCAGCTGACCGCCAGTCTGCAGGGGAACACATGGGACCATTCATATTGCGCCGCACGGGTGTGATGATCATTACGGCTTTGTGCCTGACGTTCATCGTCTTCGTGATGACCAATCTCTATCCAAACCTCGAAAAACTCGCCAAGACCGAAGGCAACTTCCGCATGTCGGACGAAGCGGTTGCAAGCTGGCTTGATAAGAATGGCTACGGTCAGCCGATGCTGTTGAAATACGGCCAGTGGCTGGGCGTGGTTCCCGGTTGGCAGCGCAGCGGCGAGGAAGGCGTCACCGGGCGTTGCATTGATGGAACCGTCACCCCGGAAGAAGCCGCGCAGGCCGCGCGGTTTTGTGGCATTCTGCAAGGCGACTGGGGCTATTCCACACGTTTCAAAACAGACGTGAGCGAAATCATCCAGACCCGGCTGGGCAACACCGGCTATCTGATGATGTGGGTTTTGATCCTCATGGTGCCCTCGGCCCTGATCGTGGGCGTTCTGGCCGGGATGCGCGAAGGTTCGGCAACCGACAGGTCCCTGTCGACCGTGTCGATCATGACGACCGCGACGCCGGAATATGTGTCGGGCGTGATCTTCATTGCGGTCTTTGCCTCCTCCACAGTGGGGCTCAAATGGTTCAAAGGCACCGCAACCGCTGCCATGGAGAACCCGACGTTTGAGAATTTCTTCCTGCCGGTACTGACCATCGCGCTCTATGGCATGGGCTATATCGCCCGGATGACACGCGCCTCCATGACCGAAGTGATGACGGCCCAATACATCCGGACTGCACGCCTTAAGGGGGTGAGTTTTCCAAACATCGTTCTGCGCCACGCGCTGCGCAATGCGTTGATTGCCCCCTTCACGGTAATCATGCTGCAGTTCCCCTGGTTGTTGAACGGAGTCGTGATTGTCGAAACCTTGTTTAACTACAAGGGCTTCGGCTGGGCACTGGTCGAGGCGGCCAGCAACAACGACATCGAGCTTCTGCTGGCGATTTCGGTCGTCTCCGTCATCGTGGTTCTGTTGACGCAGCTGATTTCCGACATCGGCTACATCTTCTTGAACCCCCGTATCCGTATCTCGTAAGGCAGGAGGCTTTTCATGGACCCTTTGACTTGGACTGGCGCTCTTGGCTTTCTCACACCGATCCTGGTGATCGCGCTCATCCTGCTGGCGGCGAGCATTGTGATCTGGATGTTGGCGTCCGCAATGAGCGCGGGCACACGCTATGTGGCAAATGCCGATGGCAGCCTCTCTCTTGCAGGCAATCCGCAGGCGATGGCCGCGCTGGCGGTGCGCGCCACATTCGGCGCGGTCGCGGCGATCGCACTCGCCTATCTCGTCCTGGGCCTGATCATGGGCACGGGTGCGGGGATCATCGGAGCAATTTCACAGCAGATGTGGCCCACCTGGGTCGCGCTGCTCTTGCTGTTCTCGCTGTCGATCAAGTTCAAGAGACGCCTTGGGCTCTATGGCAAGCTCTTTGACAGCCCCATCGGCATGATCGGGTTTGGCCTCGTGATGTTCTGGGTCTTCACCGGCGTCTTTGGTGCGATGGACCTTATCGCCACCCATGACCCGCTGGCGCAGGTCTCCGGCATGAAAAACAAAGTCCCCGGCACTCCGTTGCGCAGCGTGGAAGACGGAGAATATGCCTGGTATCTTCTCGGTGGAGACAACCTTGCACGGGACGTGTTCTCTCGCATGGTCAAAGGGGCGTGGGAGGTATTGAAGTACGCGCCTCTGGCAACGCTTTTTGCCTTTATGGTTGGGATCACATTGGGGCTTCCGGCAGGCTATTACGGTGGCAAGCTCGATACGTTCCTGTCCTTCCTTGCCAACCTCATTCTGGCCTTTCCGGTGATCCTGCTGTTCTACCTTCTGGTGACGCCCGAGATCGTTGCGACAGGCCTGCCGCAGTATATGGCGGTGGTGCTCTTTGCCTTTCCAATGGTGTTTTGCGGGGTCTTGATCCACTCAAGATTTCGCACACAGCCCAGCAAGAACGCTTTCTGGCTGGCGTTGGTTCTGGTTCCGATGGTCCTGATGTACATGTCGCTCATCAACGCCGAAGGTTCCAAAATCGCGTTTTGGCCGCTGGATTTCTTTGACATTCCCGGGGGGGTGCTGGTGGTGTTTGTCTCGGTGGTGTTTGTGAACTCCCCCACGGTGTTTCGGATCGTGCGTGGCCTTGCGCTGGACATCAAGACCCGCGACTACGTCGCTGCCGCGCAGACCCGTGGTGAGCGCCCCTGGTACATCATGCTGTGGGAGATCCTGCCCAATGTCCGCGGTCCATTGATCGTCGATTTCTGCCTGCGCATTGGGTACACCACCATCCTACTGGGAACACTTGGATTTTTTGGCCTTGGCCTGCCGCCGGAAAGCCCCGATTGGGGCTCCACCATCAATGATGGACGCAAGCTGTTGTCGATCTATCTGCACCCCGCCCTGCCGCCCGCCATTGCCCTGATGAGCCTTGTTCTTGGGCTCAACCTGCTGGCAGATGGATTGCGTGAAGAGAGCCTTCGGGACTGATGAGAACACGGCCGGGGGCGCTGCCCCCGGACCCCCGGGATATTTTGGGTTAGAAGAGGCTTTGAGGTCTCGGCTGACCCGTCAGGGAGAGCAAAATGAGCAAACTCGCAGACTATGACGGCCCGATCCTTGAAATCGACAAGCTGTCGATCTCATTTTTTACAAGGCTGCGCGAGATTCCAGCGGTGATGGACTTTTCGGTCGCCGTGCAACCGGGCGAAGCGGTTGGGCTGGTCGGAGAATCCGGCTGCGGCAAATCCACCGTGGCGTTGGGCGTCATGCAGGATCTGGGCAAGAACGGGCGCATCGTCGGTGGTTCGATCAAGTTCAAGGGCCGTGATCTCGCGGAGATGAGCGCCGAGGAGCTGCGAGATGTGCGCGGCAACGAGATCGCGATGATCTATCAGGAGCCGATGGCCTCGCTCAATCCGGCGATGAAAATCGGCAAGCAACTGATGGAAGTGCCGATGATTCATGAGGGTGTCAGCGAGAAAGAGGCCTATGATCGCGCGCTCGAGGTGGTCACGGATGTAAAACTGCCGGATCCCAAGCGGATGCTGAATTCCTATCCGCATCAGCTCTCGGGCGGGCAGCAGCAGCGGATCGTCATTGCAATGGCACTGATGTCCAAGCCTGCACTCTTGATCCTCGATGAGCCTACCACCGCACTTGATGTAACTGTTGAGGCCGCCGTGGTCGAACTGGTCAAGGATCTGGGCAAGAAATACGGCACCTCAATGCTGTTTATCTCGCACAACCTCGGGCTTGTTCTTGAGACTTGTGACAGGATTTGCGTGATGTATTCCGGTGAGGCGGTGGAGCGCGGGTCGATTGAGGATGTCTTTGACCACATGCGCCACCCCTACACGCAGGCCTTGTTCCGCTCAATTCCCCTGCCGGGCGCCGACAAGAACGCGCGTCCGCTGGTGGCGATCCCCGGCAACTTTCCCCTGCCCCATGAACGCCCGCGCGGCTGCAACTTTGGCCCACGCTGTGACTATTTCGAAGCCGGGCGCTGTGATGCAAGCGACATCGCAATGGCGGCGGTGCCGGGCAATGAACGCCACCATACCCGCTGTCTGCGCTTTGAAGAAATCGACTGGAACGCACCGCTCGCTCTGGCGGAGCAAACCAGCAAGACAGAGCCCGGGCGGGTTGTGCTCAAGATGGACAAGCTCAAGAAATATTACGAGGTCGCGGCCAATGCGCTGTTTGGGGGCGGCGCGCGAAAGGTTGTCAAAGCCAATGAGACACTGAGCTTTGAGGCGCGCGAATCCGAGACGCTTGCCATCGTGGGCGAGTCCGGCTGCGGTAAATCCACATTTGCCAAGGTACTGATGGGGCTGGAAACAGCGACCGAGGGCGAGATCCTTCTGGACGACCGCAACATCGAGGACGTGCCGATCGAGGCGCGGGATGCAAAGACCATTTCCGATGTGCAAATGGTGTTCCAGAACCCCTTCGACACGCTCAATCCTTCGATGACGGTCGGGCGGCAGATCATCCGGGCGCTGGAGATCTTTGGCATCGGTGACAGCGATGGCGCAAGAAAGCAGCGCATGCTCGAACTTCTGGATCTGGTGAAGCTGCCACGTGCCTTTGCCGACCGGATGCCGCGACAGCTCTCGGGCGGGCAGAAACAGCGGGTTGGTATTGCCCGTGCCTTTGCCGGGGGCGCGCGGATCGTGGTTGCGGATGAACCCGTCTCGGCGCTGGATGTGTCGGTGCAGGCTGCTGTGACCGATCTCCTGATGGAGATCCAGCGCAATGAGAAGACGACCCTGCTCTTTATCAGTCACGATCTCTCGATTGTGCGCTATCTCAGCGATCGGGTGATGGTGATGTATCTCGGTCATGTGGTCGAGCTTGGCGAAACCGAGCAGGTGTTCTCACCGCCCTATCACCCCTATACCGAGGCGCTGTTGTCTGCTGTGCCAATCGCGGACACATCGGTCGAAAAGACCCATATCGTGCTTGAGGGGGATATCCCTTCGGCCATGAACCCGCCCTCCGGGTGCCCGTTTCAGACTCGTTGCCGTTGGAAATCGAAGGTTCCAGGTGGCCTCTGCGAGGCTGAGGTGCCGCCCATCCAGACCCTTGAAAACGGGCACCAGATCAAATGCCATCTGAGCGGCGAAGTTCTGGAGAGTATGGAGCCGGTCATCAAGATCGCGGCGGAGTGATGCCTTTGCCCGTTTGAAAACAAAGCGGCCTTCCCGATTGGGAAGGCCGCTGAGATTGCCAAATCCTATGGCATTTGTCGGACAGGACTTCTGTCGCTGGCCGTGACCGCGTCAGGGATCAGCGCAGCGTCTTGTCGAAATCTTCCCAAGCAGAGACCCAGCGTTCGCCGCCCAGTTGCTCGTAGAACCCCTGCAGCTGCTCCTCATAGGGGAGCCACTGGTTCTGCGTCTCAGTCGAGAGCTCTTCCTGACCAAGCATGGTCGCAATCTGCGGCACGTCACAGAGCGCATTTGGTGTGAGGCATGCGGCGTTGTATTCAAGACCCGCATGCTCCAAGAGGAGGCCGATTTCACGCTCGGAGTTTTGCACCAGCGCCTCGTAGGACTGCAGGCGCATGCTGTCGCCAAGTTTGGAAGCATAGACGGTTGCCGAGGAATAGACCGTGCGCATCACCTGCGCGATCCATTCGGTACGCGATGCCAGCGCATTGCCGTTCAGCACGTTGGACGCGATATTGGCCAGCGCCGTGTCCATCGGGTGACGCGACATGAAGACAAATTTGGCCTCGGGGAAGAGGAATTGTGCAAGGCCGAATTCCAGACATCCCAGCGGATGCGCGTCAACAATGGTCTTGCCACCAGCCACCTGACCGCCGAGGGCGCGCTCGAGGTAGTACTGACGGAAGATGTCGATTTCTTCTGCGCTCAGATGCTCCATCCAATCCCAGTAGTTGCAGGGACGGTCGGTCTTGGCGAGATGCATGCGGATGGCACCATGGGTGCGCGAGAGCGCCGTTTTTGCGCCAACACTGAACACGCCAGGGTGCTGTGCGAGAATTCGATCCACCAGACCGGTGCCAGACATCGGCATACCGCCGATAAAGACCAGTTTGGGCAGCAGCGACGCATCCTCAGAGGCCGGGCGCGGTTCAAACAAGGCTTCTTGCTCGGCGACCATCTCGTCGAAAATCGCAGGCGCAAAAGGACCGGCCACCTCGTTGCGCGCAGATTGGAACAGCGTAAATGCGACCTCTGCCTCGCCCGACCCATGGGCGATCTGGGCCAGCGCATAGTGGATCAAGGCACGGTGTTTGGCATCCAGATCCTCACGCTCGGAGAGCGACATCAGGCGCTGGGCATAGAGGCTGTCGACGGAAAATGTCTCAATCCCGTTGAGCGCAGTCAGCGCCGGGATCGAATTGGGATCGCGCTTCAGCACTTCCTCAAAGGCCTGCTCGGCACCAAGGAGATCACCCTTGGTTTGCAGCATCAGGCCAAGCTTGCCCCATGCGGAGGGATCATCGGGCCAGGTTGCAGTGACATGGCGCATGACGTTTACCGCATTCTCGTAGTCACGCATTTCAAAGAAGCAATCGGCGGTGCGATCCAGCAGGCCAGCATCCAGCTCACCTGTTTGAACAAAAGGCAGCATCACGCTGAGAGAGCGTGCAAATTTGCCCGTGGCCATAAGACCGTCGACGGTTGCAAATGCCTCAGCCAAGGCATCGGGAGTATGGCTGTTTTCTACCAGCATGTGTTGTTCGCCCTTCTGTAACGATGGGCCGAAGTTGCGGGACAGAAGTGAATCCCCGGTAAAGCGCTTGGTTCGAAATTGTGTCTTTTTCTTGGAATTTAACGCCCAATCCCTAAACGCCCGCCTTTCTACTCCTGCAGGAGGGGCTCGTAACGGGAATCGGTCAGCGTTTTGAGAAAAGCAACCAGCGCATCCACCCGACGATCATCCAGTGCCGGCCCATGGGTCAGCTCCTTTTGCGCCAATGTGTCCGGCACCGGGATCTCTCCCCAGGGCGCACCGGTCTCGGGGTTGATCTGTGCAGATGCGGCCTTGCTGTTGTAGCGATTGTAAAACAGCACAACGGTGCGCAGATCCTGAAACACCCCATTGTGCATATAGGGCCCCGTCACGGCCACATTTCGCAGCGTGGGTGTCTTAAACTTGCCGCGCTCCGCGCGATCCAGAACGCTGGGGTTCTCATAAAGCCCGGCGTCCACCCAATCCTCTGCCACCCCGTTTTCAAGGCGACCCGCCACATTCGCGGGAACACCGATGTTGTGATAGCGAAAATCGCTAAACGGCTCTGCGGGATCAATCGCGCTGCGGCGCAACTGGTGGCATTGGTTGCAGTTGGTGAACTGCTCCGAAAAGAACAAGAGACGGCCTAACTCCTCTTCGCTGCTCAACTCGACATCCCCGCGCAAGAAGCGGTCGTACTTGCTGTCGAAAGGCTGAAAGACGTCACTGCTCTCAAAGGCGGCAAGCGCTTGGGTCAGCGCCTTGAACCCCGCCTCCGTATCTGTGGTGATGTCGACACTATAGAGCGTCTGAAAACTCTCGACATACTCTGGATGTGCGGCCAGTCGAGCGATGGCCTCCGCTTGGCTTGAAAGCCCCAGTTCGATGGGGTTCAGGATCGGCCCTCCGGCCTGCTCTGCCAAATCAGCGGCACGGCCATCCCAGAACTGGCCCCCCACCCACTCGCCCGCGTCATTCTGATGAAAGGCAGGCGACAAAGACGCATAGGCTGCGGTGGGTGCGTGACGCCCCCCAAGCGACACGCCATCGTCTCCACGGGAAAACGCGCCTTCGGCGTCACCTCTGGGATCGACGAAGCCCGCAGCGGGATCATGGCATGTGGCACAGGACTGACTGCGGTTCAAAGACAGATCCGTCTCAAAGAACAGCGCCTCCCCAAGATCCTCAGCTGTCTGATAGGGGGCTGCAACCAATGGCGCGGCACATAGTATAAGGCAGGAAGCATGGCGTAAGAGTTTGAACATCGCGATCTCCGGGGTCTGTGCAGCGGTCTAGCGCAGCGCCGCCACAACTTCCAGATGCAGAAAGGACGCAGCCCTATGCGCCGCGCCCTTTCAACCCCACAGTCCCACCCGAGGGTATCTCGTGGTCAAACTCAGACCATATAAACGATCAACAGCGTCAGCAGGTTGATCGATGCAAACTGCAATAGCTCTGGTTGGGACTTTGCGCGCAGCGCCGCCAAGAACGCAACCAGCACCGCGCCCAGAAATCCGCACAGCGCAATGGCGCCGATGACGTCCCCAAAGAGCCCCGTTCCCGCGCCCCAAGGCGACCCATCCAGCGCCATGCCCTTGAGCAGCAGCCCCAGAAGTGCGCCAAAGGCAACGCCCAGAAGCGTCGGGCCGATGTCACGACGCCCACCGCGACCATGATAATCGAGGATGTCGTCCACCAGTTCGGGACGCGGCCGCGCACCGGGCTCCCACCCGATCCGTGTCAGCTGTCCTTCAAACGTTTTCCCACTCACTGAATGTCCCTCCGTGTTGAGGGAGAGATTTACGTCTGATTAAGGCAGATTAATGACCGGTTAACGATAGGGGCGCGGCAAATTGGTTAACGATGCTGAAAATTGTATTAACGCCCCCGTCAAGGGACGGACAGAAACCCGCCACAACCAACTCCAAAGGCACGATTAGCTACCGAGGATCTTGCGCACGTAATTTTGGGTTTCCTTGTAGGGCGGCACGCCGCCATGGCGTGTGACCGCCTCAGGTCCAGCGTTATAAGCCGCCAGCGCAAGTCGCCAAGAGCCGAACTTGCGGTACTGCTGCGCCAGATACTTGGCGCCGCCCCTCAGGTTTTCAGCCGGGACCAACGGATCCACGCCCAGAGTACGGGCGGTCTGCGGCATCAACTGCGCCAAACCAAGCGCGCCCTTGTGGGACTCGGCGGTGGGGTTCCAGTTGCTCTCCTGCTGCACCAATCGCAAAAAGAGATCCTCTGGCACACCGTTTGCACGCGCAGCGCTGCGCGCCACCTCCAGATACTCCCCGCGATAGCTGCCGCGATAGACCGGCAGCACGTCATCTTGAAGACTGTCGGGTTTCAACCGCTCCGAGCCGCGATATTGGGTCGCCCCGCGGGTATCCAGAAACTTGGTCTGGGCAGCAAACACCTTACGCTTGGAGCTGTTGCTGAACAGATCACTAGCCACGACAGGTGTAGCAAGGCAGGTCACGATGAGAGCAGCAGTCGAAATACGTCGCATGTGTGAAATCGAAAACTCTTCGGTTCAGATGGCGGGAATATAGCGCCTCAATCCTTAAAATGAAAGATAAGCACCGCAGAAGTGTCCTCCCAGTTGCGAAACTCTGCGCAAACTCCTGTGGAAATCACGCGCAGACCGCCCTTTCCCGCGTCCGGCGCTCTTTCATCGCGCGGTCAGGCTCGTTACTCTGACCCGCAGACAGCGAGCGGGATTCGACATCACGCTCTGGCGATGCCTCGCACTCGCTCCGAAATAGATAAGAAAACAAAGGACAGGACCCCCATGGCCGGATCCCTGAACAAAGTAATGTTGATCGGCAACCTTGGCCGCGACCCCGAGGTGCGCAGCTTCCAGAACGGTGGCAAGGTCTGCAACCTGCGGATTGCGACCTCCGAAACCTGGAAAGACCGCAACACCGGCGAGCGCCGCGAGAAGACCGAGTGGCACTCGGTTGCGATCTTCAACGAAGGTCTGGTGCGTGTGGCAGAGCAATATCTGCGCAAAGGGTCCAAGGTCTATGTCGAAGGTCAGCTGCAGACCCGCAAGTGGCAAGACCAGAGCGGCCAGGATCGCTATTCTACTGAGGTTGTGCTGCAGGGCTTTGGCTCCACACTCACCATGCTCGACGGTCGTGGCGAAGGCGGCGGTGGCGGCTTTGGCGGTGGTCAGGGCGGCGGCGACTACGGTGGCGGCGGGGGCGGCTACGGTGGTGGCGGCAGCTATGGCGGCGGCGGTGGCAACCAGGGCGGTGGCTTTGGCGGCGGTGGCCCCTCGCAAAACATCGACGACGACGAAATCCCGTTCTGATCGTCGCGCGTTTTGGAAACGCTCCGCGAGATACAAATCTCGCCAGGAACAAGAAGGCCCGACAGACGTCGGGCCTTCTTCTTTAAATCAATACGTTACCGGCGCATCCTTAGCCGCGCATACGGGCGCCATCCGCGTCGAACAGGGGCTCGGTGATCAACCGCGCGCGCTGTTTCTTGCCGAGGATCTCGATCTCCACCTCGAGACCTTCTGTTGCGCGCTCAACCGGAACAAAACCAAGCGCGATGGATTTCTGCGCAAAATGGCTGTAACCACCTGAGGTGCAGAACCCCACGACGTCTCCATCGAGCCAGATCGGCTCATAGGCAACCACATCGGCGTCTTCGGCGTCGACCTCAAACGCGCAGAGCTTTCGCTCCGCCCCGGTTTCCCGCTCGGCTTCGGCAGCGGATCTCCCAATAAATTCAACGGGTTTCTTGAAGGAGATAAAGCGATCGAGACCGGTCTCTGCCGCCGTGTAATCCGGCGAAAACTCCGACAGCCAAGATCCAAAGAACTTGTCCAAGCGCAAAGACATCATGGCCCGCATGCCAAAGGGCTTCATCCCGTGGCCCTGACCTTCACACCAGAGGGTCGTCCAGAGTGCACGCTGGCTCGGCAGGTCGCAGTAAATTTCATACCCAAGATCACCCGTGTAGCTGACCCGCTGCACCACGCAGTCCACCATCCCGACCGTCAGGCGACGCACATCTAGAAAGCGCATGTCGGAGATATCGGTCCGCGTGCAGGCCTGCAGCACCGCTGCCGCCTTTGGCCCTGCGATCTGAAAGCCATTCACTTGATCCGACACATTCTCGATGGAAACATTCGCATCGAGATTTTGCAGGAACCAGCGCATG
Source organism: Ruegeria sp. TM1040 (assembly GCF_000014065.1). Classification (NCBI taxonomy): domain Bacteria; kingdom Pseudomonadati; phylum Pseudomonadota; class Alphaproteobacteria; order Rhodobacterales; family Roseobacteraceae; genus Ruegeria; species Ruegeria sp. TM1040. The sequence continues at coordinate 1,522,571 of NC_008044.1, forward strand.
TGATAGGCCTGCGCACCGTATGACGCCGTCAACTGGAACTCCCCCTCCGAGAGGCAGGAAATCGTGAAATCCCCGATCAGGCGTCCCTTGGGTGAGAGCATCGGCGTGAGGCTCAGACGGCCCTGTTGCGGCACGCGGCCCGCCATGATGCGATCGAGCCAGGCGCGCGCACCGCTGCCTGTGATGCGATATTTGCCAAAGTTGTGAATCTCATTGATTCCAATGCCTTCTCGCACGGCTTTCACCTCGCGGGCGGTGGCCTCAAAGGCGTTGGAGCGGCGGAAGGAGGGCGTTTCGAACCGCGCCTCGCCCTCGGCGGCAAAATAGTTGGGCACCTCCATGCCATATTGGTGCCCCCAGACAGCGCCCATCTCATCAAAGATGTCGTACATTGGCGTTGTGCGGAAGGGGCGCGCGGCAGGCAGTTCTTCGTTCGGATAAGAAATCGAGAAGCGTTTCTGATAGTTCTCGACCACTTTGGGGCGCGTGTAGCCGGGGGTGATCCAATCGCCATAGCGCGCCACATCCATGGCTGCGGTGTCGCGTTCGCACTCGCCATCGACCATCCATTGCGCAAGCATCAACCCGACACCGCCGCCCTGGCTGAACCCGGCCATCACGGCGCAGGCCGACCAGTAATTGCGCACGCCCGGAACCGGCCCCACCAGAGGATTGCCATCTGGCGCAAAGGTAAAGGGGCCGTGGATCACGGACTTCACCCCAGCCTCGGCCAGCGCTGGGAAACGTTTATACGCAAAATCAATACTGTCTTCGATCTTGTCGAAGTCATCCGGCAGGAGTTCATGACCAAAGTTCCACGGGGTTCCGTCAACCGCCCACGGCCGGCAGGGTTGTTCATAGAAACCGATACAGAGCCCGCGACCCTCTTGACGCAGATAGCTTTCACCAGCGGGATCCATCACATGCGGATGCTCGCCGCCCGCCTCAACGATCTCCTTGATAAGCGGCACCTCGTCGGTGACGATATACTGGTGCTCCATCGGGTGCAGCGGAAAATAGATGCCCGCCATTGCCCCCACTTCGCGCGCCCAGAGCCCACCTGCATTGACGATGTGCTCGGCGTGGATGGTGCCTTTTTCCGTGACCACGTCCCAGCTTCCGTCAGGGCGTTGATTGGTCTCGATCACCTTGCAATGGGTCTCGATCGTGGCGCCGCCCAACCGCGCGGCCTTGGCATAGGCATGCGTGGTACCGGAGGGGTCCAGGTGGCCGTCGAGCGGATCATAGAGGCCGCCAATGATCCCATCAATATTCGTGACAGGCGCGATTTTCTTGATTTCTTCGGGGCTTACGATCTCTGTCTCAAGTCCCATAAAGCGATGTTTGGCACGTTCTGCCTTCAACATGTCAAATCGCTCTTGCGTCTCCGCAAGGGTCACGCCGCCCACATGGTGCAGGCCGCACGACATGCCGGTGATGGCCTCGAGCTCTTTGTAGAGCTTGATGGTATAGCCCTGAAGCGCCGCCATATTGGTGTCGCCGTTGAGCGTGTGAAAGCCACCGGCGGCGTGCCAGGTCGAGCCCGAGGTAAGCTCGGACCGCTCGATCAGCATCACATCGGACCAGCCAAGTTTTGTCAGATGATAGAGGACGGAACAGCCAACAACGCCACCGCCGATAATCGCCACACGCGTGGTGGTTTTCATGGGTTTATCTCCCTGTCAGGACCGATTTCCCCCATTCTGGACACATGTGTTCATTAGTCCAGTCAAAAAACGACCGCCGATGTCGCACAATAGCCTAATCGTCGCCCCACGGACCCAACGCACTCTGCCACAAAGAAACCATTCATCTTGTACGAAGCGCGGCGCCCAAAGCGAAACACAGGCACAAACTCACTGAGGTTGCGGTGTCAGCCGTGCAGGGGGCGGATCTTCAGCCGCGTCACGCGATTGCCTTCGCGGGCCGTCACTTCGAACCGGAACCCGTGGAAAGAGAACACCTGCCCCACCGTTGGGATCATCTGTGCCTCATGGATAACCAGGCCTGCAACAGTGTTTGCCTCAAGATCCGGCAGGTTCCAATCCATCGCACGATTGAGATCGCGGATCGTGGTCGCCCCTTCGACGATGAAATTCCCATCACTGGTCTTGCGCGCAAAACTCTGCTCGGCGGGGTCGAATTCATCGGTGATCTCGCCCACGATCTCTTCGAGAATATCCTCAAGCGTGATCAGCCCCTGCAGCGAGCCATATTCATCCACCACCAGCGCAAAATGCGTCCGCATGCGCAGAAACTGGCGCATCTGGTCATCAAGCGTCGTGGTTTCGGGCACAAAATAGGGCGGCTTGCAGACCTCGGTGATCTGAAAATCACGCAGCGCAGAGGCATCCCCATCCGCGCCACCGATCTTGGCATACATCTGCCGCAGCAGGTCCTTGGCATGCACCACGCCGATAATGTTTTCCTGATCCTTGCGATAGAGCGGCAGACGCGTGTGCGAGGACGTCAGACATTGCTCCAGAATCGCCTCGGGATCGGCCTCCGCGTCAATCATTTCGATCTTTGAACGGTGGAGCATGATCTCTTCGACAAAGCGGTCAGAGAGATCAAGCGCCCCCAGGATACGGTCGCGGTCTTCTTTCTCGACCACACCTTCGGAATGGCCGATCTGAAGCGCGCCCACGATTTCCTCGCGCACCGCCATGATGTGGCTGTCGGGATCGATTTTTACACCAAAGACCCGCAGCACACCGCGCACGAGAAAGCGCACCGCGCCCACGATCGGGGCCAGGATTTTCACCAGCGAGCCGATGATCGGCGCGACCGCGGCCGCAGCCTTCTCGGAGTTGGTGATCGCATAGGTCTTGGGCAGCACCTCTGCAAAGATCAACACCAGAAGCGTCATGACGAGCGTGGCGAGCGCCACGCCGCTCTCTCCAAAGAGTTTGGTGAAAAGCGCCGTCGCAAGCGAGGCGGCAAGGATGTTCACGAGGTTGTTGCCCAGAAGAACCGAACCGATCAGCTTCTCATTGTCCTCGGTGACTTCGAGTGCGCGCGCGGCGCCGCGCGATCCCTTGTCGGCCTGGCTGCGCAGCTTGCCGCGTGAGGCTGCCGTCAAAGCGGTCTCGGATCCCGAAAAGAACCCGGAGAGAACCAACAACAAAACAATGCCCCCGGCGGTAATCCAGAAGGAAGTGTCAAGTGCGGCTGTAGCGCTGTCCATTTTAGGGTCCTGATTGATGTGGGGTTTCAGTGGTTATGGGGTGCAGAGCGCCGTGGTTCAAGCGGCGCGCCCCCCGAAATCAACGAGTTTCGTCGTCTTTTGCCGCAAGCGGGTGATGCTGGTGTACCAACTCCGCCAGCCGCGCATCCAGCACATGGGTGTAGATCTCGGTTGTCGCAATATCCGCATGCCCCAAGAGCGCCTGAATCGCCCTGAGGTCTGCACCGTTTTGCAACAGATGCGTGGCAAAGGCATGACGCAGAGTATGCGGTGTGACCTTTTCGGGCGAGACGCCGCCTGCGACCGCCAGTTCTTTGATCAGGAGATAAAACCGGTGCCGCGTAAGATGGCCCTCTTTACTGCGCGAGGGAAAGAGAAAGCGCGATGCCTTGTGCCCCTGCCCTTCGCGCTTGTCCTCAAGACTGTCGCGCAGCACGATCCACGCCCCCAGCGCCGCGCGGGCGGGTGGCGACAGTGGGACCATACGTTCTTTTCCACCTTTGCCGAGGATCAACAGCATGTTGGGATCACCTCGGGTGGCGGACACCGGCAACGAGACCAGCTCGCTCACCCGCATGCCCGTCGCGTACAAAAGCTCCATCAGGCAGGTGTTGCGCAACCTGTCGGCCTCGGTTCGCCCGACTTCGCGCGCGGCAGCAAGGAGGCGATCAACTTCTGCCTCATCAAGGGTCTTGGGCAGTGATTTGTCGCGCCCCGGTCCTTTGATCTGCAAGGCAGGGTTGTCCTGCCGCCATCCTTCTTCAAAAGCAAAACGGTAAATCTGCTTGATCGCGGACAAGCGGCGTGCACGCGTGGCGCGGCTCAGCCCCTCGGCATCGCATGAGATCAGATAGGCCTCGATGTCAGCCTGTTGCATCTGCGCAAAGCTCTGCCCTTTGGTGCGCATCCAGGTGGTGACATTCCGAAGGTCCCGCCCGTAAGCCAGCAGCGTGTTGCGCGCTGCACCGAGTTCTGCGGCCTGCGCATCGAGAAAGGTCGAAATCCATTGCAGATCGTCCGCGGGTGCCAGCATGGTTCAGCTTCCTCGCGGCAACAACAGGAGCTGCAGCGCTGCGCGGCGGGCGCTGTCTTCAAGACCCATCCGCCGAAACGCCGCGAGTGACAAGGTGATTGCCTCGATATTGCCGTCGGCACCGTGGCTAAAGCTCTTCATGGTCACCAGGATGGCCTCCCCCAAGCGGGCCCGGTCAAGCAACAGTTTCTGGGCGGCTGGCATCTCGCTATCTGCGGCAAAACCGCGGGCGATCGCCTTTTCCTGTGGTGTCGAGGCCAGATCCATCGCAGGGGTGCCTTGAGCGAGGGAGACGAGGAACCGCGTCGCGCGGCTTTGGTCGGGCGGAGACTGTGCGGCGATCTCATACTCTGCCGAGAGCAGACGCATGTGCCAGGCGATCTGTGCGGCCGGACCGTCGAGCACGATACCGGCCAGACGCGGCGCAAACAGATCTGCCATCGCCATCTCAAGCCCTGCCGCCTGTGCAGCCGCCCAGAACGCAGGCAGGGTTTTGCGCACCGCTTCGGCACTGCCGGTCCCAAGCGCCGCGTCAAAGCGTTGCACGGCATCGACACGATCCCAAATGCCTCCCGAGGCTGCGGGCTTTCGTTGAGTAAACAGGCCAAGCAATTGATTGGGATTCATGGCGCGACTGCGGGTCAGGCGCTCTGCCGCTTCGAGCTGCGCCTTCCAGCCCGCCACATCGCGCAGATCCGCACTGGCAAAGGCGCGTGGCAACGACCGGGTCGGCATGGGTTCGCCGATGGCCTCGAACATGCGAAATTCGAGCGGGGTCGGGTTCTGCGGCAGCGGCAGCGGCGGCATGCCCTCGTAGATGTCCGGGTTCAGGAAACGATCCAGCAGTGCCATATCATCAGACTCAAGGAGCCCGAGCGCATCGGCTGTTTCCAGCATCAATGCCGCCGTTGGCCAATCCCCACGGCGTGCAGCGCAAAAGATGCGCGCCGGATAATCCTGCATCAAATAGGGATCGGCCGTCAGCGCCGCGCAGCTGCGGTCCTCATCCCCATTCAAAAGCGTCGCGTCAAACCAGCGCTCAAAACGTGCAGCGCTCTCGGTGGGGCCTGCTTCTTGCACAAGGGCCTGCACCGGTTCCGTCGCGCCCAGATCACGCAGCCGGTCGAGCCGCGCCAGCAGGATTTCATCATTGTCGCGAAACGGCGGGCGCGCTTCCGTCAGCAGCAGTGTCATCAGCAAGGATTGCATCGAAGGCAGATCCTGAACCGGCACGTCACGGATCAAACCCGCAAGCTGGTCCGGCGGGCTGCCCTGCCAGAGTGTGATCGGAAGCCCGGTGCGCGACTGTGGCACCAGCCCCACAGGCGGCAGAAGCCGCTCAAGCGGGGTCACGGTAATGTCCGGCCCATAGGCGCTCTTGGCGACCGGGGGTTCCTGGAGCAGGGTCGTTGGAATATTGGCAACCGGCGGCGCACTGTTGAGCCAGTCAATCGCGGCCAGCGGCTCGCGCGCGTCTCCGGGCGCGCTCGCAAGCAAAAAGACGCCGATCGCCAGCGATGCAGTCTTAGTCGGCATTGAGCACCACAGGCTTGCGCACTTCTTCCGAGGGCGCCGAGAAATCCGCCCCAAACCAAGGCCCCACATACGCATAAGCAATCAGTGCGATTGCGGCGAGTACAATAAGAATAGCAAGGTATTTTATCAAACGTGCCATGGGTGTCCCGGAGCCTGCTTCTTTGTGTGTTTTGAGAGTTTTATATATGGCCTTTTTGCCAATATCACGTCATTCACAGAAGAATGAGCGAAAATCACCAAATCAGCGATGCGACGGCAGAAACTCGCGCGCCGGGACGATTAAAAAAGACCATTGTGCTGGTGGGTATGATGGGAGCGGGAAAGACCGCAGTCGGGCGCGCCTTAGCTGCCCGCCTCGACGTCCCTTTTCTCGACAGCGATCATGAGATCGAGTCTGCCGCGAATATGTCGATCCCCGAGATCTTTGCCCGCGATGGCGAGCCGTTCTTTCGTGAAAAAGAACATCAGGTGATCGCGCGCCTCCTAAAAGAGGAATGCGGTGTCCTGTCGACCGGCGGTGGCGCTTTTCTCGCGGAGCGCAATCGCACCATGATTTCCGAGATCGGCGTCTCGGTCTGCCTGCAAGCCGATCTTGATGTGTTGTGGAAACGCGTAAAAGGACGCGACACGCGTCCCCTTTTGCGCTCCGCCGACCCTTACCAGACGCTCTCGGACCTGTATCACGCGCGGGTGCCAACTTACGCGATGGCGGATCTCAAGGTGATCTCTGACGGGCAGGTTTCGATCGACAATATGGTGGACCGGGTGCTGGAGGCCTTGCGCACCCGACCGGATGTACTGGAGTTTGACTGATGGAACAAACCGTTCACGTTCCCCTTGGCGCGCGCGCCTATGATGTGGTGATCGGCCCCGATCTTGTTGCACAGGCGGGCCAGCGTATTGCGCCCCTCCTGCGCCGCAAGACAGTGGCTGTGCTCACGGATGAGACCGTGGCCGCGCTTCATCTTGAGGCTCTGCGCGCGGGACTCGCAGCCGACGGCATCGAGATGGAAGCACTTGCCTTGCCGCCCGGCGAGGCCACTAAAGGCTGGCCCCAGTTCACCCGCGCGGTGGAGTGGCTCTTGGACAAGAAAGTCGAGCGCGGCGACATCGTCATTGCCTTTGGCGGGGGCGTCATCGGCGATCTGGCGGGTTTTGCCGCAGCCGTGCTGCGCCGGGGCGTTCGTTTTGTCCAGATCCCCACATCCCTGCTGGCGCAGGTCGACAGTTCCGTCGGGGGCAAAACCGGCATCAACGCTCCGCAAGGCAAGAACCTGATCGGCGCCTTCCACCAGCCCAGCCTGGTACTGGCCGATACAGCGGTTCTTGGCACGCTCACAGAGCGCGATTTTCTTGCCGGCTACGGTGAGGTGGTGAAATACGGGCTCTTGGGCGATGCGGCCTTTTTTGACTGGCTCGAAGAAAATGCCCCGGCAATGGCGGCAGGTGACATGGCGCTGCGGGTCGAAGCCGTGGCGCGTTCGGTTCAGATGAAAGCCGACATCGTGGCCCGCGACGAAACCGAACAAGGCGACCGGGCGCTGTTGAACCTTGGTCATACCTTCTGTCACGCGCTGGAAGCGGCGACCGGCTACAGCGACCGGTTGCTGCATGGCGAAGGCGTGGCGATCGGCTGTGCGTTGGCCTTTGAGCTCTCAGCCCGCCTCGGCCTCTGCAGTCAGGAAGATCCCAGCCGCGTGCGCGCGCACCTCAAGGCGATGGGCATGAAAACAGACCTCTCGGACATTCCCGGCGATCTTCCCCCCGCCCAAGAGCTTCTGGATCTCATGGCGCAGGACAAGAAGGTCGTGGATGGTCAGCTGCGCTTCATCCTCGCGCGCGGCATCGGAGCGGCCTTTGTCACCGCCGATGTGCCCTCTGAAAAGGTGCTTGAGGTGCTGCAAGAGGCGCTGGCGCATACACAACCCGCCTGATCTCGATGGGGCAAGAGATGAACGCTGGCCCGTCACAACATATGCCGAAATTGGCCATTCTCCTGCTGGCGGCGGGCGCATCGTCACGAATGCGCGGGCGTGACAAATTGTTGGAACAGGTGAACGGCCGCCCCCTGGTTGCGGGGCTGAGCGATGCGGCGCGCGCATCGGGATGTGAGGTCTATGTGACTGTGCCGCATCTCGAACACCCGCGCGCCAGTGCTGCGGGCGAGGCTCATCTGGTTGCGGTTCCGAATGCGGTCGAAGGATTGAGTGCCTCGCTCCGCGCGGGCATCACCGCTCTGGCGGGCGATATCGACGGTGTCATGGTGTTGCCAGCCGACATGCCCGAAATCACTGCTGCGGATTTCCTGAAAATGGCAGAGCAATTTGCCGGTCCAGAGGGGGCTATTCTACGTGCAAGCGGCACAGATCAAAGCGGCGCTCGCCGAGCAGGTCACCCCGTGCTGTTTCCACGCCGATGCTTTGATGCGCTGCAAACGCTCACGGGCGATGCGGGCGCGCGGGAACTTCTCAAACAGGAGGCGGTGCAGTTGATCGCGCTGCCGGGCGCGCATGCGCTCACGGATCTGGACACGCCCGAAGACTGGACCAAGTGGCGCGCGCGCCAAGGTGACGTCTGATCAGTGCAGCAACATCCGCGCTTCGCGTTCCTTCAACTCGCGCCGTGCCGAGGGATAGGCCTTTTGCCCTTCCTTGGTGCGAAGTTCGGGAAACAGTTCAAAGATTTCATTGCGCTGGGCATTGTCCAAACCGCGCAATGACTGATCCACCGGCTGAAAGCTCTCGGTCCAGGCGCCATCAGAGAGCACGACCTCATGCTGATTGAACATAAAATGAATATAGGTCACTGCGGTTGTCACAATGGCATCAATTCCAGTCAAACCGGTGAGGTGCTTTGCGGCCACCAGAACCTCGCGGTCCTCGAAATAGAGCGCCGTTTTATCGTTCGCCACAAGAACGCGGTGGTTGGGGCTCACCATCATGTCGCGCTCGGGCAGCCCATTGCCAAGGGCCCCCTGCCGGATCAGGATGGGTTGCAGATGGGAGGCATGGGACAGATCCTGCGGCCCCATCGCATTGTGACCAAACCAGCGGATTTCCTGGATGCCATTATCACGGGTAATCACCCGGTCCCCCACCTGAAGGTTCTCGACCAAGCGTTCACCGCGCGGAGTCGCAATCAAGGTGCCGGGGGTAAAACAGGGCGTGACCCGATCGCTGGCGGCGCGGGCTTTGCTCTCGCCCGTACAGTCGCCAGACGTGCGTTCGCATGTCTTGTTCATGCTGTGGTCTCCTCCACTGTCTTTTCTTTGGGTTGTATTCAGGAAACCCTATCCTCGCTGTGATTGTATCACGCGTCTGGAGGTAAAGACATAGCCGAGCGCCCTGATCGCACCTAGCTCTAAGAGGCCCGTCGAGCCCCAGACCGCTGATTTCAGGGGCAGTTTCGGAGGAGTCTGGATGCAGGATTGTTTCCAAACGGGCTAAGGACCTTGGGCCCGATGCGCAGAGATCTTGAAAATTATGTGATAATTTGAGGCAAATTGGACTGCCCAACCAATTGGCCAACCAAAGTGACGCCACCGGAGCGATCTTTGTTTCCGAGGTCGAAACCAACAACAGGCCAGAAGCGCCCCCTCGCTTGCTGAAAATCCTTCGGGCGACAATCCCTGGATTGTTGCAAACACGCGCGCGAGTTCAAACAGTTTGACGCCTTTGTTCACTGAACGTGGCACAAAGTGCTCGAATCGCGCGATTGCATAGCGTTACGCCTGCGGGTCAAACTCGACGTAACCAGGCCACGCCCTACTCGCCTGTCCAATCCGGCATAGGGGCTTTGGAGAGAAATGCGCCAATACCCGCCTCGGCATCTCGCGCCATCATGTTTTCGGCCATGGCACGACCGGTGCAGGCATAGGCCTCGGCCAGCGACATCTGCGCCTGCTCATAAAAGGCCGATTTGCCGATCTTGATCGCGGCTGGGGATTTGCCGGCGATGCGACGCGCCAGTTCGGTGGTTTCTTGCGCGAGATCTGAAAGCGGCACCACGCGGTTGACCAGTCCGATCTCGGCCGCACGGGAGGCCGGGATAAATTCGCCAAGCAAGAGCATCTCCATCGCATGTTTGCGCAATAGATTGCGGGTCAGCGCCACCATCGGCGTGGAACAGAACAGACCAATCGTCACCCCGGAGGTCGCAAACCGCGCATCCTCGGAAGCGACCGCAAGATCGCAGGTGGCAACCAGTTGACAGCCTGCAGCAGTCGCGATCCCCGACACCTCGGCAATGACCGGCTGCGGCAGCTCCACAATGGTCTGCATCATCCGCGAGCAGGTTGCAAAAAGCTGTTGGAAATACTCAAAGCCGCCATCGTCACCAGCGCGCGCTTCGGTCATTTCCTTTAGGTTGTGACCGGCGCAAAAATGATCCCCAGCGCCACTGAGGATCACCGCTCGCACGCTGCGATCCTCGGCGATTTCATCCAGTGCCGCCTGCAGCGCATGGAGCATCGCCTCCGAGAGCGCGTTGATCCGGCGCGGCTGGTTCAGGGTGAGCCGCGCAACGCCGGCATCATCGTGTCGCGTGATCAGCGGCTCTGCGATGTTGTTGTTGGCAATATCGTCTTTGGCCATGGGGCACCTCCTGTCGCAGACCAAAGCCTAGATCAGCAACCTCGCACCGCCAAGCCTGAAGCCTCAGCCGAGACCAAATTCCGAAATCGCCTCTTGGGTCAGGGTTTCGCCGCTGGAGACGGTGAGCCGCCCTGTGGTGAGGGCCGGATCATAGGCACGCCCATCCGAAAGCTGCGCATGTCCCCCCGCCTCAAGCGCGGCCAGAACGCCCGCCGCGTGGTCCCAGCAATTCAACCCCTCGGTCTGCACAAAATCGACGTGGCCCTGCGCCATCATCCGATATTCGTGGCAGGAACAGAACAAGGAGGTTGTGCGCTTGGCGCGCACCATTCCTTGCGCCACGGCCAGTTGTTCCTCCTTGGCAAAGACGAAATGCGGCACAAAACCCGTGGCTTCGGAGAACCTGCGTTCAGGGGCGACGCGCAGGCGCCGTGCCTCAAGACCGGGGGCCGCCATCCAGGTTCCACCACCAAGGCTTGTCTGCACCCAGTCATCGCTCACCGGATCATACAAAAGGCCGAACACAGTTTGTCCGCGCAGCGTCACCGCTAGAATTACCCCAAATGTCGACAGACCATGGGCGTAGTTCCACGTCCCATCAATCGGGTCCACGATCACTGCGACTTCGGCCTGTCCCACCTGATCGAGCACGCGGGGATCAGCAGAGACAGCCTCTTCGCCGATGACGACGGCGCCGGGCAAAATGTTCTCTACCGCGCGGGACATATGTTCTTCTGCCGCGACGTCCGCAACGGTCACCACATCGATAGAAGAGGTCTTGGCCGAGATCGCCCCTGCCGAGAGATTACGAAACCGCGGCATGATCTCAATGCGCGCCGCATCTCTGACCATGGAAATCAGCGCGTTTTCAATATCGTGATCGAGCCGCATGTGATCCTTGCCTTTCATAAAGAGCCTTGCAGCAGGTCCTATCGCCTCAGCGCGGATAGTTCACGCCCGAGATTGCTGATTGGTATGAAATTTTTGCGACAGCCGCCTTCCCGCGCGACATGTGATCGAACCGTGTGATAGGCTGGCTTCGACGCCAAACGGATCGCCAGAACCCTGCCGAATTGCAGATCTTTGAAGAAAGAATGCTGATTGGGGGTTATGGCGGAGAGACAGGGATTCGAACCCTGGAGACGGTTTCCCGCCTACACACTTTCCAGGCGTGCGCCTTCGACCACTCGGCCACCTCTCCGTGGGGGCGACTTTTGATGCATTCCGGGGGGGATTGCAATAGGCTTTCTGAGAAAAAGTTCAGTTTTTTTCGCCGCCCCCGATTTTACCCTAAGTCGCTGTCACCATGAGGGAATTATCCCCAGCCCACGCCTAGTCTTTAAGGGTCCGCCCCCCTGCCCTCGGCGCCACAAAAGAAAGCGCCGCTGCGGGATCTCCCGGCAGCGGCGCACTCTGGTGGCATCAGTTTGCAGGCGAGCTCAGACCTAGCGGTCGCCGTCGCCATCGCCCTCTGCGTCGGCGTCCTGATCCTGCGCAAGATCGTCGAGATCGGGTTTGAGCCGAGCCGCATGCGTTGATGCGCCTGCTGAAGTCGAGGTCTCGGCCTGAGGTGACTCTTTGCTGGTCTGGATCGCCTCGGGATTGCGGATCCAGATGTCACGCTGGGCAAAGGGAATCTCGATCCCTTCTTCCGTAAATCTCTTGGCGATCTCGTAGTTCATGTCGGACTTCACCGACAGAACCCAGTTCACATCGCGCAGGATGGCGCGGATCTCAAAGTCGAGACTATCCGCCCCAAAGCCCTGGAACACGACCGAAGGTGCCGGGTTCATCAGGACCATAGGATGCGATTGCGCAACCTCCATGAGGATCTCCTCGACCTTGCGCGGATCGGTACCATAGGCCACGCCAACCGGAACGATCACCCGTCCAACAGTATTGCCTCGGGTATAGTTCGTGACGGTGCCGGAGATCAGATCCGAGTTCGGGACAATCACATCGGTACGGTCAAACGTCTCGATCCGGGTGGAGCGCACAGAGATGTCACGCACATAGCCCATGAGCCCGCCTACCTCGATCCAATCTCCCTTGGAGACCGGTCGTTCGATCAACAGGATGATGCCCGACACGAAGTTCGACACGATCGTCTGCAGGCCAAAGCCGATCCCGACCGAGAGCGCACCGGCAACAATCGCGAGCGACGACAGGTCGAGCCCGGCGGTAGAAACCGCGATGAGCGCCGACAGGAAGATGCCGATATAGCCGACACCGGACACAATCGCGTTCTGCCCACCGGGGTCAATCTTGGTCTTTGGCAGCAGTGACGAGCGCAGACTCCCCTGCAAGAGCCGGGTCAGCACATAACCGCAGACAAAAATCACCACAAACGTCAGGAAGATCGTCGGAGAGATCTTGGTGTCGCCGATGCTGTAGCCTTCGAGGAAGCGCGACCAGAGTTCGGTCAAATCCGAGGTCCGCGCGCCCCAGATCAGCGCAAAGAAGGGCAGCGACAGCAGGGCCAGTACAAAGCCGGTGATCACTGCAAAGAGCGAGTCCTCCGCGCCTTGACCGTTGCGCGTGACATATCCGTATATATCCGACAGGAACCGCTGCAGGATCATCAGGGTGGTGACCAGACCAAGCGTCAGGATCACCGGGTAAACAATTGCGATTGCTGCGTTAATATAGCCCAGAGCCCCAAGGATCGGCGCAACAAGGGCCATGATGAACACCGCCCGCCGCAGAAGCGACATGGCGCGATTGGCCCCGGCCGCAATGGCGCCCTCATCCTCGCTGCCGCCGTTTTCTTCGATCTCGAGGCGGCGCTGGCGCACCCGGATACGGTTCAGACGTACCAGGAACAGCGAAGCGAGAATGACCAGAGGCCAGCTCAATACCGCATAGGTCGCATCGGTGAAATTCTCGATGGTGTCGAGACGATCCAGCATCATCTGCATCACCAGCACAAGTGCCAGCGACACAAGGATCACACGCACCTGACGCTGAAAGCGCGGCTCAAAGGGTATGAGCTCATTGGTGATCTGATACACATAAAGCCGCTCGCCCAGCCAATGCGAAGCAAACAGGATAAAGGACCACAGCGGCACATCATCCAACAGCAATGTCCCCCTGACGCCCAGCACACCGGACATATCGATCGCACGCACCAGAAGAACCGTCCCCACATAGGGCAACAGCACCTGCAGAAGCGAGACGATGAACCGCCAGACGCCTGTGCCGCGCCAGCCGAGTTCGCGCAGATGGGTGCCCGCACGACGCGCCCAGTAGCGTCCGCGCCCCAAGAGCAGCAGCGCCCCGGCAGTAAACAGCAGCAGGACCGGCAAACGGCCCCGGATGGTTTCAAGCGTGGCCGCGCTCGACAGAAGGGTTGCGGTCTCGTACCAGAACGCGCCCAGCACCTTTGCCGTGTCAGAGAAGGCGGTCGGCCAGTGCTCGGGATTGACCGGCATTGGCGCGCGCTCCAAGAGCGTGCGGGTTGCGCGTTCTCGGATCAGCTTGTCGATTTCGGTAATCAGACCCTGCGCCCGGCTATAGCCGAGATCCGCCAGCACCTGCGGCGCGCTGAGGTTGGCAAGCTGGCTCTGCAACTCCTGCCGCAGTTTGGCAATGTTTTCAGGCTCGCTGCCATTTTCTTCGGGCGGTGGCCCGAGTGCCTCGATCTGTGCGCGAAGAGTTCTCAGGCGATCCGCATTCTGGCTGCCTGCGTCGAGAAATTGCTGACGATACTCCGTCAGCTCCAGCCGCAGGGCCTCCAGCGCGCCATTGGACGCGCGTCCGGCATCCAGCACCCGCTCTGCACGATCTGCAGTGCGCTGCCAGGCCTCATAATACTCGCCCAATTTGCCAGAAGCGGCGGTCTGCACCAGATCGCGGGCCTCGTGCAGCCGGGTCTGCCCGCCGGTTTCCTGCGCCAAAGCAACAATAGGCAAAAGCAAACAGGTCAGCCCCAAAAGGCCGACCTGAAAAAGCGTTCTCAAATAAGTCATCTGATTCAGATGTCCTCGAATACTCCGGGAATTGAAGCAGGAGTATGGGTCATCCAGTCGGGGACCGGCAAGCCCTTGTCTTTGAGGAATTCCGGATTAAAGAGCTTGGACTGATAGCGCGTTCCATAGTCGCACAGGATGGTAACGATGGTGTGCCCCGGCCCCAGTTCCTTGGCCAGACGCACTGCGCCGGCAATGTTCACGCCGGAAGATCCGCCAAGCACCAGCCCCTCTTCGTGCAGAAGGTCAAACACATAAGGCAGCGCCTCTGCGTCCGGAATCTGGTAGTTGAAATCTGGGGTGAGCCCCTCGAGGTTCTTGGTGATCCGGCCCTGACCGATCCCTTCTGTGATCGAGGAGCCCTCGGACTTCAGCTCGCCAGTGGTGTAGTAGGAATAAAGCGCGGCGCCATTGGGATCGGCAAGGCCGATCTTCACGCCCTTGGGCTGCAGCGCCTCGGCAATCCCGGCAAGCGTCCCGCCGGAGCCAACAGCACAGATGAAACCATCCACCTTGCCGCCCGTCTGCTCCCAGATCTCGGGACCGGTGGTTTCCACATGGGCCTGACGGTTGGCCACATTGTCAAACTGATTGGCCCAGATGGCGCCATTCGGCTCTGTCTTGGCCAGCTCGTTTGCCAGGCGCTCGGAGTAGCGCACATAGTTGTTGGGGTTCTTGTAAGGCGCTGCAGGCACCTGAACCAACTGTGCCCCCGCCAGACGCAGCATGTCCTTCTTTTCTTCGGACTGGGTTTCAGGGATCACGATCACGGTCTTGAAGCCCATGGAGGCGCCGACCAGCGCAAGCCCAATGCCGGTATTGCCCGCTGTACCTTCTACAATCGTGCCGCCGGGTTTGAGTTCCCCGCGGGCGATAGCGTCCTTGATGATGTAGAGCGCGGCGCGGTCCTTCACGGATTGGCCGGGGTTCAGAAACTCCGCCTTGCCAAGAATTTCGCAACCGGTTTCTTCGCTGACTTTGTTCAGTCGGATCAGAGGGGTATGGCCGACCGCATCGGCCAGATCGCGTGCAATGCGCATGAAATTCCCTTTCGCTCGTTCCCCTCTGATGTAGCTGGGCACCGGCGCGATCACAAGGGTCCAGAGCGCGCGCAGGCTGGCGTTTCGCCTGTCGGGGACGATTTCGGCGCGACCGTGGTTCCACTGCGTCTGACTTGCCCGCAAAACCATCGCGCCGCGGCGGGCATCATCACAACACTGTCCATGCTGTGTGGGGTTTTGCGGAACGTGCTGACTTTAATCGCTCTTGGGCGGGCGCAGCATGATCCATGACTGCCGCTAGGTCTGAATCACTTCCAGCGCTTGCTGGCGATCTCGACCGCCATGCCGATCAATGTTCCCCCCACAGCGAGGGTCAACAGAACACTCGGGACCGCCATGATGAAGAAATACTCCAGCGCGATGGTAAAGATCGCAGCCAAAGCTTCGAACGGGCCATCATAAATGCTGCGCTTTGCGAGGCGAAACATCTCGACGGCGCCCTGAATGAAGAGGCCCCACAGCACCAGCACCGCAGTGCCGGTGATCCCGTTTGTAATGCCCGCCGCCCATCCGCGACCGGCGCGCGGACCGATAGACTTCCAGCCAATCACAAGTCCCAGCCCCATGTTCACAAAGGTAAAATAGCCAAAATCCGTGTCATCCGGCATCAAGGGCATGATCTGGCCGGATACGACAAACGCCAGAAGAGCAAGGGCAACGGCGGCCACGAGGCGGGCGGCGGTGGGCATGGGGATTTGATTTCCTGCAATTGCGAGACTGTCGGCGAGGCTATGCGCAGGTCGCGCAGAAATCCAGCGCAAACCCACAGCAGACACCGCCCCAAAGACAACCTGTGTACCCATCGCCACGACCGCGTGGCTCAGCTCTGATTGCGGCTTTCTTTGTAGGCAGAAAGCGCGCGCTCGCGGCCCTCTTTCAAACCGATAATCGGTGAAACACGCGACTGGTCGGGATGAAGCGACCACCTGCGCGGGATCGCCTCAAAGTATGCCATCGCGGTTTCGGGCGGGTTGGCCTGGCCTTCGGGCAGCCACCGACGCGCATAGTCTCCCTTGGGGTCGAACTTCTCGAGCTGACCATCCGGGTTGAAAATGCGAAAAAAGGGCGCCGCATCAGGACCGGAACCCGCCACCCACTGCCAGCCCATCGCGTTCGAAGCGGGATCCCAGTCGACAAGACAGTCCTCGAACCACTGCAATCCGTATTTCCAATGGATCATCAGATGCTTGGTAAGAAAGCTTGCCACGATCATCCGAGCGCGGTTGTGCATCTTGCCGGTGACGTAGAGCTCTCGCATCGCGGCATCGACAAAATCATAGCCGGTCTGTCCCTGTTGCCAGCGCTGCAAAGCGTCGCCAGGGTCGTCCTGCCAGGGGAAACCGTCCCATTCCTCTCGCCAGTTTCGCGTCAGGATGCGTGGCGAGCGATGCATCAGGTGATAGGCAAACTCGCGCCAGACAACCTCTTTGAGGAAATGCTCCGCGCCGGGCTGGCCGTCCTGCATCGCCTGCGCGCCCAGATGCCACATCCGATGTGGGCTGATTTCCCCCCAGGCGAGATTTTCCGAAAGCTCCGAGGTGGCAGCACGGGCGGGAAAATCCCGATGGGCTTTGTAGTTCGAAACCCGTTCCGTCAGGAAATCATCCAGTTGCGCGAGGGCTGCGTCCTCTCCCACACGGCAATGTTGCGCAACAATCGCGCCACCCCGACGCATTGCGGCATCCATGCCAAGATCCGCGAGCGCTTCACCTGACGGCCAACTCTCGGGCGCGGCCAACCGGGAGGGGGCGGCAGTCAGCTCCGCGACATCGCGCGTACGGACTGCCTTCCAGAACGGCGTATATACCCGGTACATGCCGCCGTCCTTGGTGTCGACGGTCCAAGGTTCGAATAGCAGCCGCCCACCCGTGGATTTTGCCTTTATATCAGACGCTTTGAGTGCTTCCTTGATCTTTGCGTCACGTTTTGTGGCCGCCGGATCGTAGAGCCGCGACCAGATCACATGTCCGGCGCCGCTCTCCGCGATGACCTCGCGCAGCACCTCGAGTGCGTCGCCACGGCGGACGATGAGACGGCTGCCTTTCTCCTCGAGCGTTTTGGCAAACCGTTCAAGCCCGAGGCCAAGGCGGAACTTTGGCGCGGCCCCGAGGGCCTCTTCTTGCGCGTCATGGATATAGAGCGGGATAATCGGTCCGCCCGCCTCCTGCGCGGCCCTGAGGGCTGGATTGTCGCGCAGGCGCAGGTCGCGCCGAATCCACCAGATCACCGGTCGGGTGTCAGCCATGGTCAGTTTTATCCCTTGCTCGATCAGTCTTTACAGGACGCGATCTAGGGCCTCGATCAGCGCTGTCACCTCCAATTGATCGGTATAGTGAGTAAAACTCAGCCGCAGCACGCCCTGCGCGGGGTCGACCCCCATTGCCCTGAGCGCACGCACTGCGTAAAAGTCGCTGCCCCCCGCCATGATCCCAAGCTCTGCCAATTGCTTGGCAACGGGCTCTGCTGCCCGCCCAAGCGCAAGCGCGACGGTCGGGGCACGC
This sequence comes from Ruegeria sp. TM1040, assembly GCF_000014065.1. Classification (NCBI taxonomy): domain Bacteria; kingdom Pseudomonadati; phylum Pseudomonadota; class Alphaproteobacteria; order Rhodobacterales; family Roseobacteraceae; genus Ruegeria; species Ruegeria sp. TM1040. The sequence goes on from NC_008044.1 coordinate 1,540,449, forward strand.
TCTTTGGCGTTCGCGGGGCCAAGCAAGCGCACATCGTTTCGCCCCTTCACCGCATCCAGGAGCGGCTGCAACAAGGAGATCTCCTGCTCGCGCATCAGATCGTGCACAAAGGCGCCCGCCCCTGTGCCTGTGATCTCAGGTGCGTTGTGATGTTCGGCGAGCGCCTCGAAGTAGTCGACCATTCCCGCACAGGCGGCGACCTGCGCGTGATCGGGTCCGGCGGGGGTGAAGCGTTTGTAAGGAACATCCCCGTTAAAGTAGTGCGCCTGATTGGGCAAAAGCTCGGCAAGAGCGGGATTGATCACCATGATCCCTTGATGAGGGCCATAGGTTTTATAGGCGGAGAACAAATAGATATCCGGCCCCAGTTCACCCACGTTCGGCAAACCATGCGGCGCGTAAGAGACGCCATCAACGCAGACAAAAGCCCCCGCAGCATGGGCCAGCGCAGTGATTTCCGTGACCGGATTGATCTCGCCCACCACATTGGAGCAATGGGGAAAACAGACCAGCCGCACGCTCTCGTCCAAGAGATCCTCCAGCGCGCTCGGTTCAAGATGGCCGGTGGCAGGATCGATCTGCCACTCCAGCACCTCGATGCCCTCGTCGGCCAAGCGTCGCCACGGGCCGGAGTTGGCCTCATGGTCCTGATTGGTAACGATGATCTTCTCGCCCGGCTTCAAGAAGCCCCGGAAGGCCTGCGCCAGCACATAGGTATTCTGGGTTGTCGAAGGACCGAAGCTCAGATCCTGCGCAGAGACACCCAGCATCGCCGCCAGACGACTGCGCGCTTCATCCATCTCGGCGCCGGCTGCCTCGGAGGCGGCATAAGGCGCGTAGGGCTGGACCTTATGCTCGGTGTAAAATCGAAACAGGCGGTCGATCACCTGCCGGCAGGTGTAAGAGCCGCCTGCATTCTCAAAGAAGGCCTGACCCTGCAAAGAGGGCTGTTCAAATGCCGGAAATTGTTTGCGGACAAATTCGATATCCATGGCGCGTTTCATGCTCCCTTTGCAGCCTTGGCAAAGACAGTGCAATTCCAAGCGCCAAGATCAAGCCCGGAAACGCTCTGGCGCGACTTCGCGCCGCGCCAGAACTCGGATGTCATGGTCTCAGGCGTTGACGTCGACGACGACGCGCCCCTTCACCTGCCCGGCCAGAATATCGGCGCCGAGTTTTGGCAGGTCGGTCAGTGATGCGGGCTGGATCATGGCGTCGAGCTTTTCGAGCGGCAGATCGCTGGCAATTCGCTGCCAAGCGCGCTGGCGGTTCTCAAAGGGCTGCATCACGGAATCGATGCCGAGGAGGTTCACACCACGCAGAAGGAAGGGAATCACAGTGGCCGGCAGAGCCGCACCGCCCGCAAGCCCCACGGCCGCAACCGAGGCACCGTATTTCATCTGCCCGAGCACGCGCGCCAGCATATCCCCCCCGACCGCGTCGACACAGCCTGCCCAGGTCTCGCTTTCGAGCGGGCGTTTTACGGTCTCGTTCAGATCCTCGCGGGGCACGATCTGGGTTGCGCCGAGGCTCTGGAGGTAGTCGGCTGTCTCGGGACGCCCGGTAACGGCAGCCACCTCGTAACCGAGGTTGGCGAGGATCGCCGTCGCCACGGAGCCAACGCCCCCGGCCGCGCCTGTGACCAGAACCGGTCCCGTTCCGGGTTTCAGCCCGTGATCCTCCAGCGCCATCACCGCCAGCATCGCAGTAAAGCCTGCAGTGCCCACGGCCATCGCCTGACGGGGCGTGATCCCTTCGGGCAGCGGCACCAGCCAATCCGCCTTGACACGGGCCTTTTGTGCATAGCCGCCCCAATGGGCTTCGCCCACGCGCCAGCCGGTCAGGACCACCTTATCGCCCGGGGCGTAGCGCTCATCAGAGGAGCTCTCGACGGTGCCGGCAAAATCGATCCCCGGCACATGCGGATAATTGCGCACCAATCCGCCGCCCTTGGGGCTGAGACACAGGCCATCCTTGTAGTTCACGGTGGAATAGTAGACGGCGACCGTGACCTCTCCTTCCGGCAGATCCTCAAGGGTCAGATCCTGAATTTCAGCAGCGGCTTTGCCGCTCTCGCTGTCTTGCGTCATAACAAGGGCTTTGAACATGTTGATCTCTCCCATTAATTCCAGAAATTTTCGCGCACCAGAGCAGTACGCATTCCATCCGGTGTCTCCACCTCTAGCTGCGTCCCCGCATCCCAATGCGTCATCTTGACCATGCCGATCGCAACATTCGTGGCATGATCCGGCGACCAGGTGGCCGAGGAGACCCGACCGACACGACGCCCATTTGCAACGAGCGGCCAGAATTGATCACAGGGCGGCACCGCTTCGCCGGAAATCTCGATCGGGCGGATCTGCTGCACCGGGCCTTCCTTGGCCACCCGCAGCAGCGCATCACGCCCGATACACCCAATGGCCGTGTGGGTGTTACAGAACCGCCCAAGGCCGCATTCGTGCGGTGTGTTGTCGTCGGTCATATCATTGCCGTAGCTCAGAAGACCGCTCTCGATCCGCTCAATGAGGTTGGGACAGCCCGCACGCACCTCGAGATCTGCGCCAGCCTCAAACAGACGGTTCCAGAGCGGCATGCCAAGATCGCCGCCTTCGACGTAGATCTCGAACCCACCCTGCTTTGAGTAGCCCGACCTTGCCACCACCAGATCGCGTCCTTCGAACTGGTAGACGCCAAAGCGGAAAAACCGGATCGCGCGCACAGTCTCGCCGAAGACACGCGCCATCAAGTCCTCTGCCTTGGGGCCCTGCACCGCAAGCGGCGAAACATCCGGTTCATCCACCAGCACATCAAGGCGCCAGCCGTTTGCGATCCCCTTGACCCAGTACAACAGATCACTGTCCGCAATGGAGATCCACCAACGATCCTCTGCGAGCTTTACGGCTACGGGATCATTGAGCATCCCGCCGGTCTCATCGACGATGGGGACATAGTAACATTGACCGGGCATCATGCCACGCAGATCGCGCGGGGTCAGCATCTGCATCAGGCGTCCGGCGTCGGGGCCGCGCAGTTCCACCTGGCGTTCGCAGGCGACGTCCCAGACTTGCACATGACGCTTGAGGTGGTGGTAGTCGGCTTCGACACTCTCAAACACCGTGGGCAGCAGCATGTGATTGTAGACGGTGTAGCCTTTGACTCCAGCGGCTTCGACGCCCTCCGAAAAAGGGGTTCGACGCAGGCGCCGAGAGAGGGAAATGGCAGGTTTCAGAACGGTCATGGCAAACCCTTTCATACCATGAGTTGAGGGCGAGCGGCGCATCACGACGCGACCGCCGCTCGGTCACGTAGGTGCTGCGCGTCAGCGCGGCCCCTTCCAATCGATCTGGCAGATCTCGGCAGAGCGGCCGTCAAAATCCCAGACACGACCAAAGGCGCGCACACGCCCCTTGGTGGCGGTTGCAACGGTGATATCGGGGCCCATCCAATACTCGGTATTGGTCACCACGATGTCCTGGTCGCTGTCGGCACCACCTACCGGAACCACTTCGCCGTGGATCTGCTTGCCCACGATCAGACGCCGGGTCTTACCCTCAGTCTCAAACAGCACCGGTGCGCGTTCGGCGCCGAGGAATTCGCTGACGAGCACTTTGAAGAGACCGGTGGTACCTCTTGCTTTTCCAGAGAAAACATCGATCAGCCCCTCATAGGCCGCGTCGCTGGCGCGTTCGTCGATATAGGCGGCGGCCTTCCAGTTGCCGCGCGCCATGAGACCCGGAATCTCCAGCACAAGCCCGACATTCAATCCCGAAAGGTCTGCATCGCCGTAATGGCCTTCGTCGATGCGTACGCCAGCCCAGGCCTGGCAGTAGCCCTCGGTCGGCGGGTGCTTGCCCAGCGACACGACGCAGGGGCAGAACACGGTGCAGTTGCAGTTCAGGATCAACTCGCCCTTGATCGCCCAAGGAATTGTTCCAACCGCGCTCTGATCGCGCGGCGCGACCTCTGTCTCAGACTTGATGCTGTCATTTGTCATGTGAATTCTCCTCCAAATTCAGATAGATGTCATCAGAACCCAAAGACCGCTTGCGCAGAGGATCACGCCCATTGGGCGGGTCAACCAGCGCCCGATTTCGGGCAATTTTTCCAAAACCATAAAAACCGTCGCCAGCGCCATAAATGCGAGGTTCATCACCCCGCCGACAAAGGCCAGCAGCATCAGCGCCCAGCAACAGCCCAAACAGACCGCGCCCAGACGCAGGCCATTGCGCCAAGGCCCTTCGTCCCAGTGCTGCATGAAGAACACCAGCGGTCGACGGCACTTGGACAGGCAGGAGTCCTTTAGTGGTGTGAACTGATAGGCGCCCGCAATCAGCAGCAAAGCGCCAGACAAAAGCCCCGAGCGACTATCGCCAAACACGGTGATGAGATCCGCGCGAACCAGCCCCAATTGCAGCGCCGCCGCAAGCACCGAAAAACCGATCCAGACCGTCAGATAGCCAAACACCAGATCACCAAAACGAGTGTTCTCACCGGTTTGGCTCAGATCGTCATAGGTGGCAAAAGCCGGAAGCGCGGTGGGGGCCATCATCGCGGCCGACATCAGACCCCACATCAGGACCATCTTGCCCGCACCGGCTGCATCCGCGGTCATTGTACAGAGTGCCAGCCAGAAATCCGCCCCGTAGACCTGCCCCGCTGCACGCAGATCCGCAGGCACCGACATGGCAAAGAGCCCAGCCCAGGCCAGAAGAATACCAGCAAAGAGCAAGAGCCAATGCAGGCCGCTCATCTGGCGAATACTCTGTGTCAGGCGTGCTTTCAGCATGGCGTTTGCGATGACCTCCCCGTCTCGCTGCGACTCATTCCCTCTTGTGAATCAAATGTCAGACTTTTAAATGTCTGACAAATGAAAATTTTCACCCCCCAATCTGACGTGAGGGCACATACTCGTGAAGATCGATCCCAAAAGCAGCGCTGATCTCTCCGCTCAGATTGCCACTGCAATCCGCGACGCCATCATCTCTGGCGCACTGATTGTCGACGAACGCCTGCCCTCGGAGGCCGAACTGGCCGAGCAGTTCCAGGTTTCCCGCGCCACCGTGCGCGAAGGGTTGAAGAGGCTCGCAGCGCAATCGCTGATCCGCACACAACGCGGCGCGTCTGGCGGGGCTTTTGTGAATCGGCTGAGTTTTGAGGATGCTTACAGCCAGCAGATCACCACCTCGACCCTTCTGCTCAGCATGAATGCGGTGAGTTTCGATACGGCCTGCGAAGCGCGCTATGCGCTGGAGCGGGCCTGCGCGCCGCTTTCTGCAGAGCGTCGCACCGCCGACCAGCTGGCCACCATGCGCGCCGAGATCTTTCGACAGGGTCAGCCCGGCCTCACGGATGAGGCCTTTTGCGCGTCTGACGTGGCCTTTCACCGCGCTCTGGTGGATGGCGCGCATAATCCGGTCCTGTCCTACCAGCTTGCCGGTGCCGTCGAGGCGATGCAGCCCCTCATGAACATGATCACCTTCACCGCAAGAGACCGCGCCACCATTCTTGCGCTGCACACCACCGTCGCCGATGCCATCGAAGCCGGCAAGGGAGACGCGGCAGTCGCGGGTCTCAGCGCATTAGAGGAGGAAACGCGCAACCTCGCCGCCGATGTCTTTGCCCGCCGCGCGACAAAACGCTGACCCTCTTCATCTTCTTTCAAATATCCCCGCCGGAGGCAACGCGCGTCAGCACGTCAATTCTCCCCTTTAACTCCCCTCCAAACCACCCTATATTTGGAGTGTTCCTTCGGGAACTATGGACATAAACGCGCTCGTAATAAGCGGATCGGACCCGGGGGCGGTACCCGGCGGCTCCACCAAATCACTTCCGGCTTTCTCCTTCGTTTGGGGAGTTTATTCGGAACCGGGGGGCCGAAATAGGATCGACGGACGTCTAAAGGGGTTAGCTTTGTCTCGGCTGTCTGCCACCGTTACCGGCGAAAACAGTACAATTGCAAACGACAATCGTGCTCCGGTTGCTCTGGCTGCGTAAGCAGTTCGAGTCGAACCGACTTTAAGTCCTAGCGCCTAGCCGCGTTAGGCGGGGTTCGCAGGTACCTGGCAACAGAAACCTGCACTCCTCTCCTTGAGCCTCCGTTCTCCCATTTCCGAAGACACCCCCGCGCAATAGCCTCTGCACAGGGGCCATCGGTGGCGTCTGCGCCCCGATCTCCATAAAGTTTGACAGGAAATTCTCGACACCGCACCGCTATTTAACGGTAGGGTTGCGAAGTTACGGCGTTATGGCTCTCGACATTATGTGTAACTTCACTTAGGCGGCGCCTTTGGTAACTGTTAAGATGATGAAGCTTCTCTGAGATGAAAAACAGCGCCCTGCTGAAATACTGGTTCGAAGAAGTCTGGAACAAAGACAACCTCTCCGTCATCGACGAGCTTCTGGACCCGGATGTAACCTTCAATGGCGCGCTCGACGGCGTAGCAGCCCCCGGTGTGGACTACAAGGAAGTGGTCGGCGCGCTCAAGGCGCGGCTGGATCAGCCTTATGTGACCATCACCCACAGCATGGATGATGGCGATCTGGCGATGGTGCGCGTACAGGTACGTGCCCACGATCTGACCCGGACGCGCGAATTGGATTTCACCGGTCAGATGTGTGTCCGCGTGCGCGATGGCCGCTTTGTCGAGTTCTATTCGAACTTTGACTACTTGCGGATGTTCGAGCAGCTCGGCCAATTGCCCAGCGACGCCCTGCCGGTCTGCCTGACCGGAGAGAAGCTGACCTGGGTCGAATAATCCAGACCAGATGACGGCCCATCCCGCCTGCTCGGCGGGTGGGCAAGGCTCTGGCTATCCTGTCAGGCTTTGATAGAAGGGGCGCAGGTGTAATCAACCGGGCCGCCCTGATGACCACTCCCCTCGCCTCGCAGACCCCGCCCCCCTCGTGGTGGGCGCTGTTTCACTGTTTTGGAATGATCGGCCTTCTGAGTTTTGGCGGACCCGCCGCGCAGATTGCGCTGATGCACCGTGAACTCGTGGATCGCCGCGATTGGCTTGAGGAAGAAGCGTTTTTAAGAGGGCTGTCGTTTTGCATGCTGCTGCCGGGGCCCGAAGCGATGCAGCTGGCGACCTACACGGGCTGGCGCATGCGTGGCGTTGGCGGAGGTCTCTTGGCGGGCAGCCTGTTCATCATCCCCGGCGCGCTGGTGATTGCAGCGCTGGTCTTTCTCTACGTAAGCTTCGGCACCCTCCCCGCGGTGAAATCCGCATTTCTCGGCATCAAGGCTGCGGTGGTGGTGATCGTCATTCAGGCCCTCTGGCGGATCTCGCAAAAAGCGCTCAAGACCGCCGGTGCCTGGGCGCTTGCACTTGGTGGATTTGTGGCGCTCTTTGTCTTTGACCTCCCCTTTCCTTTGGTGGTGCTTCTCGCCGGGGGAATTGGTCTCCTTCAACGCGCGCCATCCACCGATCCCCTGCCTTCGGCGCATCATGTCCCGGCGCATCATGGGCGCACCATCCTGTTTTGGACGGCGCTCTGGCTTCTGCCCCTTCTCGGCCTCAGTCTGATCGGGGCGGAGTTTCTCGCCACAATTGGATGGTTTTTTGCAAAACTGGCGGTTGTGACCTTTGGCGGCGCATATGCTGTACTGGCGTATATGACCCAGACTGTCGTCAGCGATCATGGCTGGATCACCACGGGACAGATGATCGACGCATTGGGTCTTGCGGAGACCACGCCCGGGCCGCTTGTGCTTGTGACGCAGTTTGTGGCCATGCTTGCCGGTTCCGAAATGGGCGGCACAAAACTCGCGATTGCCGCCGGAGCAGTTGCGCTTTGGGCGACCTTTGTGCCCTGTTTTCTCTGGATTTTTGCTACCGCTCCCTATGTCGAACGACTGACGGCCCACCCGCGCCTGCGCAGTGCTCTGGCGGCAATCACGGCAAGCGTAGCGGGGATGATGCTCAATCTCTCTGTTTGGTTTTTGCTGCATCTGCTGTTTCAGACCAACACCCATCGAGATCTTGGGCCGATCTCGGTACCTCTGCCCGAGTTTGGCAGCCTCGACCAGACTGCGCTGATCCTGACCGCTCTGGCGCCAGTCGTGGCTGCTCTCTTGCGCGGGCGGATCCTTTGGCTCCTTGCAACCATGGCGTGCTTTGGACTTGTTGTTGCAGGCTTCACGGTCGGCTAAAGCGCGCGGGCTTGGCTTGCAATGCCCTCAAAATAGGTCCAAAACTGAAAGAGCTAAGGTGCGGTATCGACCGAAGGTACCAGGGCCGCACCCCCAATTATAAAAGGTGAGGCGATGTCCCGTCAGATCGACTATGGTAACCTGATGCATCGTGCCATGCGTGGCTTAATCCGTAATGTCCTTGACGATGTTGCTGAGCATGGCCTGCCAGGGGCTCATCATTTCTTTATTACGTTCGACACCTCGCACCCGGATGCGGAACTGGCCGATTGGCTGTCAGACCGGTATCCCGGCGAGATGACCGTGGTGATGCAGCACTGGTTCGACAATCTCAATGTCACCGATGAAGGCTTTTCGGTCACCCTGAATTTCGGTGACGCGCCAGAGCCGCTGTATATCCCTTATGACGCCATCAAGACCTTCGTCGATCCATCAGTGGAATTCGGCCTCCGGTTTGAGAGCGCAAATGAAGACGATGACGAGGATATGCCGCCGATCGAAGTGGCAAGCGACATGCAGGACGTCGAAGAGGACGACGCACCGGCAGCCAAGAAAGACGCCGATGTTGTGTCGCTGGACAGCTTCCGCAAATAATCTCACGGCGCGGGGTCTTCCCCGCACTCGCGTGTTGTCCAGATGCAAAATGGCGCCCCGATCTCTTCGGCGGCGCCGTTTCTATTTCGGAGCATCCCTATCGCAGTGACACCGTCGTCTTTCGGTCCTAGGGCGATGTTACGGATCAGTCTCGGGTCAGGAACGTGGATACCTTGCGCGACGGTTTGCCGTTGCGATGCAGCGAGAACTCAAGGTTAAGCCCGCCCTCGGCAAGGCTACGATCATATTGCTGCATCAGGTAGTCGCCGTTCTCGGCAACATAAAGCGAGAAAATCGTGAGCGTATCGCCAATCACACGCGCCCAGACGTAGGGCTCGCCCTTCATCGGGTTCATCTGCACCGTATGCCCAAATACATTTGTCTGCATTGCAGCAGCAAAAACGCCGTCGCGCTCGGACGGCAGGAACTCGATTTTATAGCTCTTAGTCTTGGAATCACCATCTGCGCGACGGATCGCGGTGCTCCATTTCACCTCGAACCCTTTAGAGGTCTCACGGATGACAACGCTCATGTCGCGTTTTTCCACCGTGCCGTCGATCTGTTCCACTTCGGCGCTGCCAGAATAGGAGCCGACGAATTTATCGAGCAGCTCAGAGCCAAGAGCGCTTTGCACGCTCAGCATCAGCACCGAGAGCGCCATAAACGCCCAGAGCGCCAAGCGAGAGGTCTCTGGCAGGCTGCGAGGCGGACTAAGGGCGATGCTGCGCATGGTTTGAACTTTAACTCCTGTTGGTGCGGTGGTCTGACGACTCTTCTTTAGACTAATCTATGCATCTTCCCCAAACTGGCAATGGCACTTGCTGGTCTGGGACAGTATACCGAGCCCAGAAACCCCACGTCAGGCGTCCGCGTCTCAGAACAATTGCGTCGCGCCGCCAGCAGGGGTAAACGGCATACATCAGTATACCACTTGAATGTTCCAAGTGGCCGAACCAGCGACGGAGACAGACACGATGTCGAACACCCGCACCGAAACCGACAGCTTTGGCCCGCTTGAGGTCCCTTCCGACAAATACTGGGGGGCGCAGACTCAGCGTTCGATCATGAACTTTCCCATTGGCTGGGAAAAACAGCCTGTCGCCATCGTGCGCGCGCTTGGCGTGATCAAGAAGGCCTGCGCCATGGCCAACAAAGCTTCGGGCAAGCTGGACGCCAAGATCGCAGATGCGGTGATCCAGGCCGCAGGCGAAGTGGTTGAGGGCAAGTTCGACGACAACTTCCCGCTCGTGGTCTGGCAGACCGGGTCCGGCACCCAGTCCAACATGAACTCCAACGAGGTGATCGCCAACCGCGCGATCGAGATCCTCGGCGGCGTCATTGGCTCCAAAGATCCAGTCCACCCGAACGATCACTGCAACATGGGGCAGTCCTCCAACGACACGTTCCCGACTGCCATGCATATCGCCACCGCAATGTCCGTGCGCGACGTGTTGGTGCCGGGCCTCACGAAACTGGCCGAGGGGCTGGAAGCCAAGGCCGAGGAATTCAAAGACATCATCAAGATCGGCCGCACCCACACGCAGGATGCAACGCCGCTCACACTGGGTCAGGAATTCGGCGGCTACGCGCATCAGATCCGTCAGGGTCTGGCCCGGGTTGAGGCTGCAATGCCCGGCATCTACGAGCTGGCACAGGGCGGCACCGCAGTTGGCACCGGTCTCAATACCGTAGAAGGCTGGGGCGAGGAAGTCGCTGCAAACATGGCAGAAATCACCGGTTTGCCGTTTGTGACCGCGCCCAACAAGTTCGAAGCCCTCGCAGCGCATGACGCGATGGTTTTCCTCTCTGGCGCGCTCGCGACCATCGCTGGCAGCTGCTACAAGATCGCCAACGACATTCGGTTCCTCGGCTCTGGCCCGCGCTCCGGTCTGGGCGAGCTGATCCTGCCAGAGAACGAACCCGGCTCTTCGATCATGCCGGGCAAAGTGAACCCGACCCAGGCCGAGGCGCTCACTCAGGTGGCAGCACATGTCATGGGCAATGACGCCGCGATCAAATTTGCGGGCTCTCAGGGTCACTTTGAACTGAACGTCTACAACCCGATGATGTCCTATAACCTCTTGCAGTCCATCCAGCTCCTCGGCGACGCGGCCGACAGCTTTACCGAGCGGATGCTGAGCGGCATTCAGGCCAACGAGCCGCGCATCGACAAGCTGATGAAAGAAAGCCTGATGCTGGTGACCGCGCTGGCACCGACCATCGGCTACGACAACGCCACCACGGTCGCCAAGACCGCGCATAAAAACGGCACCACCCTCAAGGAAGAGGCGATCAAACTCGGCTTTGTGGACGAAGAGACCTTTGACAAGGTTGTCCGCCCCGAGCAGATGATCGGCCCCAAGGCGAAGTGATGGGAAAACCGGTAAACCTGAACCGGTTCAGAAAAGAAAAAGTGCGGGCCGAGAAAAAGGCCCGCGCTGACCAAAATGCTGTGAAATTCGGCCGCAGCAAATCTGAAAAACAACGCGACAAAACCGTTGATCAACGTGGCAGAGATCATCTGGACGGCCACAAGATTGACGATTAGGGCGATCACAGCACAGGCGCCATTTTCAAAGCGCCCTGCTCTGCGCGCGGCCCCATATTTGCGTTAGCAATTTCTTTACCTTTTTACATTTCGCGCGCATACTGATGCGTCAAACGCGCTTCTTTAAAATGGCGCAACGAGCAGATTCAATTTTCGACGGAGGCATCACAGGCATGCCCACCCATGACTTTTTTGTCTACACGCCGGATGCGCTGACGTTTTCCGGCGGTACGATCCGCGTAAACTCTGGTTTTGACCCGCTTTCTGATCGGCGCGTTGTGTCTCTCACAGATGACGATTCCACGCTGGATGGGGATTTCACCCGAAATGAGCGCGGTATCGACAGCAACCAGCGGGCAACGGTTTTTGAAAGCGATGGCAGCACATTGGCGCGTATCGGCGGAGATTTTGTGCAAAACGACCAAGTCTATGCAGAAAATCAATATGTGCTGACCGGCGATGATGGCAGCGAAATTACCGTTTATGCGCTGGAAAGCGGCGGCACACTTATTGGCTATCTTCCAACTGCGCCGCTTTTACGGGATGTGAATTACAGCTACCGGACCCACAATGTCATCAACGATGACGAGCTGACGGGCTCCTATCAATATTGGTATCGTCAATACCTCGGCGAGGACGCGACCGATGCCGGATCCTATGATGACATTCAGGGGGCCGTGATCGTGTGTTTTACGCCCAACGCGCAGGTCACCACCCCGGAAGGTCCGCGCCGCATCCGGGATCTTGCCGTGGGCGATCGCGTGCTGACACGGGACAATGGTTATCAGACCCTGCGGTGGAAATATCACCGCCGCCTGTCACGCGCAGATCTCGACCGTCAACCGCATCTGGCGCCAATCATCTTTGAGCCAGACGCACTGGCGCCGGGCTGCCCCAAACGCCGCCTCAAAGTGTCTCCACAGCACCGGATTCTCATTGAATCCCACATGAGCGGGCTCCTCTTTGCCAGCAATGCCATCCTCGCACCGGCCAAGGGGCTGGTGAACGGCACCAGTGTGCGACAGGATCAAAGTGGCATGCCGGTCACCTATGTGCATCTGATGTTTGATCGCCATGAGGTGATCGAGGCCGATGGGCTCTATTCCGAAAGCTACCATCCCGGTGCCTGGGCGCTTGCGGCTGCCGAAGATGCGGTCCGGCGCGAGCTTTTTGAGATATTCCCGGCTCTGGAGGCGGATCTCAATGCCTATGGCCCTACATGTTATCCCTCTATAAATGCTCAAGAAGCACGTCTACTGAAGGCATGAGATCATGATTGGCGAACGGCCCAAGAAACGCTCCCTCACCCTGCGCGGTCACCGGACCTCGGTCTCGCTGGAGGATGCTTTCTGGAGCGAATTTCGTCGCCTCGCTGCGCGCGAAGGTCGGGCGATCAATGAGCTCGCCGCCGAGATTGACGAGCAGCGCGGTACGGACTGCGGGCTTGCCTCTGCCATTCGTCTCTATGTCCTGAGCGCCCTCAAGGCAGAAACCGTGACCTGAGCGCGTAGCTAGCGATGCGAAAAACGCAGCCAGATGCCCGTGCGAGAGCGTACCGTCAGATGCGCAACGGGCTCGGGGCTCCGACCTTCGACAGGCGTGATGCGATAGTGGCGCAGAATTTGCGCGAGGATTAAGACCCCCTCGACCATGGCAAACCCGGCCCCCGTACAGACCCGGGAGCCCGCCGAGAACGGCATATATGCGTTCCGGGCACAGGCTTTTCCGTTCTCGCTCTGCCATCGGCCAGGATCGAACTCATCCGGCCGCTCCCAGAGACGTTCGTGGCGATGCAGATGCCAAGGGCTGAGCACCATCTGAGATCCCCTGAGCACCTCGCGGTCCCGGAACCTCTCTGTCTGAACTGCCTCGCGTACCATCATCGGCACCGGTGGATACAGCCGCAGCGTCTCGCGAAACACATCGCGCGTCAGGCGCAGCTTTGACAGATCCGCAAATTCCTCTGCACCATGCTCTGCTACTTCGGCGGCCAGCTTCTCCTGCCATTCGGGATAAAGCGCCAACAGATAGAGCGCCCACCCCAGCGCCGAGGCACTGGTCTCATGCCCGGCCAGAAAGAAGATCGCCACCTGATCGACCATTTCCTCGGCTCCAAACCCTTTGCCGGTTTCCGGGTCCAGCGTGGTCATAATCTTGGTCGCCAGATCGTCTGGTGCTGTGCCCGCGGCAATCTCTGCCATCCGAGCCTTGGTCAGATCAGCAATCAGCCTGCGAATATGGCGCGCGTTCTGTCGGGTTCCCTTGGGGTAGAACCGGGGCATCCAGCGGGGCACCGGTACAAAGGCCGCCAGATTGAGGATCGGCTGCGCCTGCTGATAGGCGCGGAACCGGGAAAAGACCTCTGCGGCGACCTCATGTTCGATGGGAATGGAAAACAGCGTGCGAAAGATCACATCCGCCGCGATATGCGAGGCTTCAGCCTCGATCTCGAGTTCTGACCCATCCGCGTGTGGACGCAAACGCGCAACCCCTGCCTCGGCTGCGGCGCGCATCGCTGGAAAGCTCTCCTTCAGTCGACCGCCCTCAAAGGCGGGATCAATGATGCGCCGCTGCCGTTTCCAGGTCTCGCCATTGGTCAGAAAGACGGAGTTTCCAAGGAGTGGCCGCAGCCCCTCGCCCACGCGGTTGGATTTCGGGAAATCATCCGGGCGCTCTTTCAGGATCACATCCAGAAGCGCAGGTTGATTGACCAGGAAGGACCGAAAGAAGGGCGTGCGAAACTCTGCCATCCACGCCCGATAGAGCCGCTGCGGCTGCGCCGACAGAATATCGGCCCGAAACAGCTTCAGGTAGCGCCAGAGCGAGACTCTGTCAGGCCGTACCGGGGGTTTTGGCGGGCGCAGGGTCATCGCTTGTCCATATCCCGGTAGCGGCTCAACGGCTTTGCCAGACGAGAGCGAGAATGACCGCGCGCCTTCAGCCGCGCGCCGAGCGTCAATGGGCCAGCCGTGATCCGAAAATAGTCATAGTGCTTGGGCTGATCAAACGCGCAAAGATACTGAAAATGAAGGCGGAAGTACCGCCGCTTCAGCGCCTGCCAGCGGGCGGGGCTGAGGGTCTTGGTAAACGCCGCAGAAAAGACGATGGGCCAGCGCTGCTCAGGTGGTGCAACGCCGCTGACCGCCACCGGATCACAGAGCGCAAACGCGCAGCCGTCGCCGGGTGCGGTCACGTCATACCATGCGATGCTCTGCTGCTCAGAAATCTCGCGCAGATCACGTCGCAGACGCGTGGCGCGCGGCAGGAACGACACCATTGGCACCACTTGCCCCAATGTCAGGAGACTGAGCACGGGACGCTGTTCTGGCAGGTCCTCCTGCAAGAGATCAGCCAGCACAGAAACCCCGATGTGGGCGCCGGAGGAATGCCCGACCACCAGAACCTCATCCACGGTGTTTTCAGTGAGCGCATCGCGAACAGTGGCTGTAAACGCCTTCATCCGCGCCTCGAGCTCGGCAGGGATCGCGCCACAAAGCCCTGCAGAATAAGCATAATCATGCATGAGGTAATATACAAAGAGCTTGTTGTCATGCGCCTTGAACAGCCTCAGCAACATCACAGCCGCCCCAGCCCCAACCGACCCTTGCAGGAAGATCGCAACCAGATCAGGCAGGGAGAACCACGCGCCAATCACCCCGGTTAATCGGGCGAACGCATAGCCTGCCAGGAGCGCAAGGAAGGCCTGCACCAAGAGAATGGCCACCGGGTAAAGTGCGGCAATCACCGGTCCTTTTCGCAGGCGCATCAGACGCCACAATGTCCCCGTGGCCACATAGATCCAAACAGTTCGCAAAAGCTGCCAATAGGTCGCCGCGACTGTGCTGCGCATGCTGTGCTTGACGATGTCGGACCAGACCAGAACCTCGATGTCGGTCTCGACATCGGCCCCCTCGATAGAGGCGCTCACATGCCAACCGAATGGTCCCGGCGAGGATTTCGGGCGCAGTGTCAGATCGTAGCCCGAAATCTCGGCCTGCTCCGCCCCTTCGCTGCGATATAGCTCGCGGTAACGGCGCGGGTGGAACGGGTCATACCCCGGTATGTAAAACACCCGGCGTCTCTGCACCGGACCTGCGCTGGATGTGCTGCTCATGCGTGATCTTGTCGCCCCGATCTTTATGCGCCCAAGCCTAACTCAGCTTGCTGCGCAGTGTAAGATGGTGCGTGCACCCCGCGTGGGCGGCGGGGTGGCGGTGGGATTGGTCCTTAGCCCAGAGTTGCGAGTGCCGGGAAGGTTTCGAGAAGCCAGAAAGAGAAGCTGGTGAAAAGCCCTGTGACCAGCATGAAGCCCACCACCAGAAGCAACCCGCCCATCAGTTTCTCAATGAGGCTCATGTGGCGTTTGATACGGTTCATCAGCACCATGGATCTGTTGAGGAAGATCGCTGCCAGAAGGAACGGCACGCCCAACCCCAGTGCATAAACCCCCAACAGGAGCGTACCACGGCTCACGGACGCCTCGGAGGCGGCAAGCGACAGGATCGCGCCAAGCTGCGGACCGATGCAAGGCGTCCAGCCAAAGGCAAAGGCCAGACCAAGCACATAGGCCCCAAGTGCCGAGCCGCCGGTCTCGCCGGTTTCCATCCGCGCTTCGCGATCCAGGATCGGAATCCGAAAAACCGACAGGAAATGCAGACCAAAAATGATCACGACGACACCTGAAGCTTTGGCAAAAAGCTCCTGATTTTGAAGAACAAATGCGCCAAACGCGGAGGCCGTGAACCCCAGGAGCAGGAAAACCGTCGACAGCCCCATCACAAAGAATACCGCCGCCAGGATGGCCTTGCGCCGAGCAGCGGCCGTGCCTTGGATCTCGCCAATCGTCACGCCGCTCATATACGCCAGATAGGGCGGAACGATCGGCAGCACGCAGGGGCTCAGAAAGCTGATAATGCCCCCGACAAGGGCAACAAACATGGCGGGCAGAAGGCTCGCGTCTATGATCTCGATTCCAAACATGACCCGTACATAGTCGCTGCGCACAACGGCGTCACCTGCACGCTGTGTCACATCCTTGTGGACAGGCTGTAACACGCGCCTTATCTCGGAAAGCATGACTGATATTGACGCCACTCTGGATGCCATCGGCCTCCTCTGCCCTCTGCCCGTACTCAAGGCGAGAAAACGTCTTCAACCGCTTCGCGAAGGGGGTGTTCTGCGCATCCTCGCTGATGATCCGGCCGCAATCATTGATGTGCCGCATTTCTGTGCCGAAGCCGGGCATGAGTTTCTGGGAATGGAAGAGCAAGATTCCCACCAGGTGTACCTCATCCGCAAGGGCGCAGCCTGAGACCTGCGCGCCAAATGCCCGGACAACTGTACGTGGGCGCTGGCAGATCGCACACGCATACGACATGAAATGAAAAAGGCGGCCCCTGCGAAGGAGCCGCCTTTTTCAAGTCTCTGAGGTCCTTAACGACCCACGGACCACCAGCCGCGCCGTTTGGGCTTGGCCGGTTCCTCGGGTTCAGGTTCCGCAACCGCAAGCGCCGGTTCCGGCTTCGCCTCTTCGGGTTCAACCTCTGCGTGGGTCTCCTCCTGAACCGGCTCCGGGGTCTCTTCAGGAGCAACTTCTTCAGATGCGGCCTCTTCTGCTGCGACCGGAGCAGGTGTCGTCTCGGCAACAACAGTCTCGGCCTTCGGCGCCTCTTGCGAGTCTGCAGTGTTCTGCGGTGCCTCGGAGGGTGCTTCCTCCGCAGTTGCCTCTTCGGATGCAGTGGTCTCTGCAGCGACAACAGGCGCCTCATCAACAGCCGCATCCTCAACCGGAGCAGGTGCTGCCGGTTCGGCTGGGGCTGCCTCTTCTGCCTCAGAGGCTTCCGAAGGCGTCGCTTCCGGAGCGGCGTCCTGAGCCTCTGCCTCTGCAGCTACCTCGGTTTCCACCTTCTTGCGAGAGCGGCTGCGGGTGCGCGTCCGAGTGCGCTTCTTCTTGGGCTCCGCCTCTCCGTCGCCTTCGCCAGCGGCATCCGGCGCGGTTTCGGTTTTGGAATCTGACTCAGCATCCTGAGAGTCTGTCGCCGCATCGGAGGCATCGGAGGCATTTGCCTCACTTGCCTGCGCGTCAGCGTCCTGACCGTTCTCGCCATTGCCAGACTTCTTGCGACGCCGGCGACGACGCTTGCGCTTGGGCTTTGCCTCGCCTTCGGTTTCATCGGCTTCAGGGGCTTGGGGCGCAGGCGCTTCCTCCGGGGTTTCAGCAACCTCTTCAATGGCATCGACCTGATCCATGATCGATGCATCCACCGACACCACAGGGGTCGTGACTGCAGGGATCGCGCGCGATGCCGTCTTGAACTTCTCAAGCGAGAAATCCGGGCTGACGAGGGTCACATCGCCTTCGATCCGGACCGACAGGCCATAGCGCGCTTCGATCTGAGCGATATGCTCGCGCTTCTGGTTCATCAGGTAGTTCGCGATGTCCACGGGACATTTTACCAGCACTTCGCGCGACCGGCGGCGGGTGCCTTCCTCTTCGATCTGACGCAGGATGGACAGCGCCATGCTGTCGTCCGACCGGATAAGTCCGGTGCCGTGACAATGCGGACAAGGCGCTGTTGTTGCCTCGATCATGCCCGGACGCAGACGCTGGCGCGACATTTCCAAGAGGCCAAAGCCGGAGATCCGGCCCACCTGAATACGGGCACGATCGGTCTTGAGCTTGTCTTTGAGCTTCTTCTCGACGGCGGCATTGTTCTTGCGCTCGTCCATGTCGATGAAGTCGATCACAATGAGACCCGCGAGATCGCGCAGACGCAGCTGGCGCGCCACTTCTTCGGCCGCCTCCAGGTTGGTCTTGACCGCGGTTTCCTCGATCGATGCTTCCTTAGTTGCCCGGCCGGAGTTCACGTCGATTGCCACCAGTGCCTCGGTCACGCCGATCACGATATAGCCGCCCGACTTCAGCTGAACGGTCGGATTGAACATCCCGCCGAGATAGCTTTCCACCTGATAACGCGCAAAGAGCGGCAGCTGATCCTGGTAGTTTTTCACGTTCTTGGCGTGGGACGGCATGATCATCTTCATGAAGTCCTTGGCGATGCGGTAGCCGCGTTCGCCTTCAACCAGAACCTCGTCGATCTCGCGATTATACAGGTCGCGGATCGAGCGTTTGATGAGGTCGCCCTCTTCATAGATCTTTGCGGGCGCGATGGATTTCAGCGTCAGTTCGCGGATCTGCTCCCACATGCGCTGAAGGTATTCATAGTCGCGCTTGATCTCCGCCTTGGTGCGTTTGGCCCCGGCGGTGCGCACGATGAGTCCCGCCCCGGTCGGCACATCAAGTTCGGTCGCGATGTCCTTGAGTTTCTTGCGGTCTGCGGCATTGGTGATCTTGCGCGAGATGCCGCCGCCACGGGCGGTGTTGGGCATCAGAACGCAATAGCGACCTGCAAGAGACAGGTAAGTGGTCAGCGCAGCGCCCTTGTTGCCACGCTCTTCCTTGACAACCTGCACCAACAGCACCTGACGGACCTTGATGACCTCTTGGATCTTGTACCGTTTGGGGCGCGGTTTGCGCGGCGGACGAATGTCTTCCTGATCATCGTCGTCGGCAACCGACTCGATGCTGTCATCCTTGTCGGCTGCATCAGCCCCACCGGTTTTCGCCTCGGGCGCATCCTCTGTGCCACCTTCATCGGTGTCGTCGTCCGCATCCGCCTCTTCAATAGCGGCGGAGTCTTCGGCCACGGTTTCGGCTTCGCCATCTGTCGCGGGTTCTGCTACGACGCTGTCGTCGCCCGCTGGCGCTTCGCCGTCAGTTGTGTCCGCCTCAGGCATCTCTGCCGCTGCATCATCGCCCACCGGTTCCTCGACCGGGGTCTCTGCTACGGTTTCCATCGGCGAGGTCGCCTCCGGCACCTCTGCCAGCACCGTGCTGTCATCGCTGAGGTCAATTGTCTCCATTCCGGAAATCTCACCCTCGGGGGTGGCGACTTCTTTTGTTTCAACGGCGTCAGCGGTCTTGGCTTTTTCAGCGCGGGTCTTGCTGCGCGAGCGGCTGCGGCGCTTGGGCTTGGGTTCGTCGTCTTCTTCATCGCGGGCGCGCATTGCCTCGGCATAGGCGCGCTCTTCTTCCATCAGGGCCTCGCGGTCCGCGACGGGGATCTGGTAATAGTCCGGGTGAATTTCCGAAAACGCGAGGAAGCCATGGCGGTTGCCGCCATAGTCCACAAAAGCGGCCTGCAGCGAAGGCTCGACGCGGGTTACTTTTGCAAGATAGATATTGCCAGCCAGCTGGCGTTTGTTTTCAGATTCAAAGTCGAATTCCTCAACTTTGTTTCCATCCACCACCACAACGCGAGTTTCCTCTGCGTGGGTGGCGTCGATCAGCATTTTCTTCGCCATTAGTCCTTGGATTGCACCATGCCAGTACAGGTTGCCTCCGGTCGGGGCGCATACGACAGGAGGCCGAAGCCCCCGTGCCCGCGCCGGGTCCGGGTGGACGAACATGTTGTGGGTGGTGTCTTGTCAGGGCGATATTTGACTGCGTCACGGACCAGGAGATGCACGAAAGGGAATTCCGGCTTAAAGGCGGAAATCCTGCGTCAGTGCTCAATCGTCTCGCGCGCGTCATCGCGGTTCTTCTCCGACAGGTGGGGATATCCCGAACCCTGCCCGTTATTTCCTCTTTGATCTGACCGAGTCTCGGCCGCGTCAAAGCAGGCACTCTTCAGCCTCGCAGTCTGCGAGACGTTCTGGACTGTCAGCCATGCCCCGGCGTGGGCCGGACGGACATGACGACAGAAAATCTCATGGGTGAACACCTGTTTTGCGGCGCTCCGTCTTTCAGCATAAGGCCTGTGGATAGGTAATGACAATGGTCATTCTGCGCAGGCACCGCCGAGAGAGGTATTTTCATCCTTGCCTGCAAATTTCAAAGGCAAGGTTAAGACCGGGGCGTGGAGCGGCGTTTTGATGCAAAACTATCCCGGTTTACGTCAGAGACTGCGGCCCTGCCGACGGCGCTCATGGTGAAAGTGGGCCTGAGCGGTGGTGACGGCCTCTGTGAGGGTCGTCGCGAAACGCTGTCCAACATCCGGAAACGCCCGCGCGCTTGGGCGCAGATCCGGGATTTGCACTGCAAAACAGCCTGCCCGCGCCGCCGCCGTGATCCCTGTGTCGCTGTCCTCAAAAGCCGCGCAGTTCTGGGGCGGTACGCCAAGCTGCTCTGCCGCCTGAACATAAGGTGCAGGATCCGGTTTGTTTGCAGGGACCTCATCACCGCCGATTACGGTCCGAAAACACCTCAACAACCCGGCTCGGTCAAGGTGATGGCGGGCCTTGTCACCAAATGTCGAAGTCACAACAGCCATGACCGCCCCAGATGCATGAAGGGCTGAGATCGTCTCTGCGACCGTCGGCTTGACGGGGATGCCCGCCGCAAGCCGCCTCTGGCTGTGGTGCTGCCAGGCCAGATCAAGTGCGTCGAAATCGCGATCCGGCCCGATGAAGTCGCGCACCATGGCCTCGCCCTGCGTCCGGGCGCTGCCAATGAGGGTCATGAAGAACGCGCGCATCTCGCCGGGATCCAGATCGAACTCCGGCGCGCAATCGAGAAAGGCGTCCAGCGTGAGCCGCTCCGTATCAAGGAGCAGCCCATCCATATCAAAGAGATACCCCGCGGGCATCAGCCGAGATAGTCGGAGCGCTGCAGGCCGTATTTCGCCATTTTCTCATTCAGCGTTCGACGCGGCAGGCAGAGCTCTTCCATCACCGAAGCGATAGACCCCTTGTGACGACGCATGGTGTTGTCGATCAACATACGTTCAAAGGCTTCGACGTATTCTTTCAGAGGCTTGCCTTCGGTGGTCATCACCGGCTGCATATCTTCGTGGTCGCTCATCAAGAGAGAGGCAATGGTGCCTGAGCCGCGGCGCGATTGCAGCACTGCGCGCTCTGCCACGTTGATCAGCTGACGAACGTTACCGGGCCACGGCGCCTGCAAGAGCTGCGCAGCCTCCTGCGCCGTCACCTGCGGCGCCTCGCAGCCGTATTCCTCGGAAAATTGTTCCGACAGGCGAGTGAACAGCGTCAGGATGTCCTCGCCCCGCTGGCGCAACGGGGGCACCGTGATGCGCAGCGCGGCCAAGCGATAAAAGAGATCGGCGCGCAGTACATCCTCGGAGGTTTTCCCCGCCTCCTGCAGGTTGGAGATCGCAATGATGCGGGTCTCGCCCGGAATGCCCTGCTCGTTGATAAAGCTCAAGAGCTTCGCCTGCAGGGCTTCGCTCAGCGCCTCGACATCCTCCAACACAAGGGTGCCGCCACGGGCCTCTTCGACGGCGGGCAGCATGCTGTCTTCGGGCTGCATGGGACCAAACAGACGTTTGGCGAGTGCTTCTTCCTCAAGAGCGGCACAGGACACCAGCACGAATTTCTTGCCCGCGCGGCTGCCCACGGCATGAAGCGCATGCGCAACGAGCGTTTTGCCGGTGCCGGTTTCCCCGTCGATCAGAACATGGCCATCCGCCTGGCCGAGGTCGAGAATGTCCTCGCGCAGGCGGTCCATAACGGGGCTGGTTCCGATCAGCTTCTTCATGATTTGACCGCCATCGGAAAGCTCGCGGCGCAGCGCACGTGTATCGAGCGTCAACCGTCGTGCGCCAGTGGCGCGCTTGGCCAGCTCCGACATGCGGTCAGGGTTGAAGGGTTTTTCGAGAAAATCAAACGCTCCGACGCGCATGGCCTCGACTGCCATCGGCACATCGCCGTGACCGGTGATCATGATCACCGGCAGCGAACTGTCCGATCCCATGAGTTTCTTGAGGAACTGCATCCCGTCCATGCCCGGCATTTTGATGTCGGAAATCACAATGCCCGGATAATCCGGCCCCAGCGCCTTGAGCGCATCCTCGGCGCTGGCGAATGTTTCGGTGTCATAGCCAGACAGTGCCAGCCATTGGCTGATCGACTGACGCATGTCCTGTTCGTCATCCACAATCGCAATTTTCATGGCCTGTGCCATAAGTTGCCCTCCAGGTCGTGCCGCCTATTCGGCGGCCTCGATGCCGTCCATCAGGATCGGCAGTTGCATTTCAAACACCGCGCCGCCCGCATCGGAATTGCGGGCCGTGAGGCGACCGCCTAGGTCGTTCACGATCCCCGAGGAGATAGCAAGCCCAAGTCCGACACCGTCACCCGGTTGCTTGGTGGTGTAAAACGGCTCGAACAGGCTGTCGAAATCCTGAATGCCGTCGCCATTGTCGCGGACCGTGAGGGTCGCAGTTTCACCGGCGGCCAGGATGATCTCAACCTCGGGTTCCTCAACAGATTTGGTGGCATCCAGCGCATTGCGCAAGAGGTTCACCATAACCTGCTCCAGTCGCATCCGATCCGCCATCACAAAGACCGGCTCATCCGGCAGGATACGGGTGATCTGGACGTGGCGCTGGCGCAGTTGCGGCTCCATCATCGACAGCGAAGAGGCGAGCGCATCGCCCATGTTTACTGGGCTGAACGCGTCTCCACCCTTGCGCGCATAGGATTTCAGCTGCCGCGTGATCGCCCCCATGCGTTCAATGAGGTCGTCGATGCGCCCAAAAGACGACAGCGCCTCGTCGGGGCGGTTACGTTGCAGGAGCAGGCGCGCACCCGCGAGGTAGGTTTTCATCGCCGCCAGCGGCTGGTTGAGCTCATGGCTCACGGCGGCAGACATCTCTCCGAGCGCGGCCAGTTTGGAGCTCTGCGCAAGGCTTTGTTCAGCCACAGCGAGGGTCTTTTGCACCCGTTCACGCTCGGCAATTTCCCGCTGCAGGCGCGCATTCAACACGCGAAGCTCCGCCGACTCGCGCTGAAACAGCGCCATCCGCAGCGCCGTCTTGCGGCTCAACGCGTAAAACGCCAACGCAAGCAGGATCGCAAACCCCATGATTTCGAGCGCAATCACCGCGTTGACCTGTTCGCGGATCGAATCATAGGTGGTGTAGGACATCATCCGCCACCCCTGGAACGGCACCCGAGTCTCGAGCCGCATCACCGCCTCACCTTGCAGGTAGACATCGGTGGGCAGGGCAGCCCAATCCGCAGTCGCGCGGATGGCACGCTGGATCGCACCCTCCGGTGTTTGCTCCTTCAGGGCCTCCCCTTCCGAGAGCCCCCGCCAGCGCGCCTCTGTGGCGAGCACAACGGTGCCGGTGCTGTCGGCCACCATCACGGCGTCGGAAATGCCCGCCCAGGCGCGTTCGAACTTTTGCAGATCGACCTCGACCATAATGACGCCAAGCGTGCCGCTGCTGTCGACGAGACGGCGCGAATACGTGAATTGATACCCCCGCACCTCGCGCGGGATCACCGAAAACACGGTGGCGTTCGACCGGATTGCCTCAACAAAGAAGGGCGCATTGCGATAGATTTCACCGAGTCGAACACGATCCGTGGCCGCAACCGTGCGCCCATCTCGGTCCATCAAGGTTATGGAGGCCGCACCGATTTCATCAACAAAGGAAATGAGGCGCTGGGTCGAAAGCGAAAAATCCTGGCTCTGCAGCGCCGAGATCAGCGCCTGGTCGCGCGACAGAAGCTGCGGCACAATCGCGTGGCGGCGCAATTCGCTGACGAGGTTGCCTGAATAAAGCGCAAGCCGCAGTTCCGCCCGATTGCGTGTGGTCTCGGTAAAACTGTGGGTCAACGTGGAGTTGGTGAACCAGACGGTCGCCCCTGCGATGGCCATGAAGGCCACAAGTGCCAGGCGCACGCGCCAGGAGATCGTGCGCGACCTCAACGTCGGGCGCTCAGCACGACGTTCAGAAGGCGCAGGCGGCTTTGCGCCGGGAGTCTCCTCAGAGGCAGTCATGACGCAACACTAGGTTTACCGCCTCTGAGGCTCAAGTCAGGCGTCCGTGAGAAGTCCGGACAATGCGCGGAACATCGCCACACCGTCGGTGCCGCCATGGCCTTCGTCGGCGGCGCGTTCGGGGTGAGGCATCATGCCCAGGACTCGACGGTTTTCCGACAGGATCCCCGCAATGTCTGCGACCGAACCGTTGGGATTGTCCACATAGGTGAACGCGACGCGGTCCTGATCCTTCAGCATCTGAACCGTGGCGTCATCCGCATAGTAGTTGCCATCGTGATGCGCGATCGGCACGCCGATCACATCGCCTGCGTTGTAACCTTGGGTGAAGGCACTGTCGGAGGTCGCAACCGCCAGGTCGACGGTCTTGCAGATATATTTGAGCCCCGCATTGCGCAGCAGTGCGCCGGGCAGAACGCCGGTCTCGGTCAGGATCTGAAACCCGTTGCAGACCCCAAGCGCATATCCGCCGCGCTCGGCATGCGCGACCACGGCCTTGCAGATCGGTGACTGCGCCGCGATCGCACCGCAGCGCAGATAGTCCCCATAAGAAAACCCACCGGGCACGCCAACGATGTCCACCCCCTCGGGCAGTTCGCTGTCCTTGTGCCACACCATCGAGACATCGAAACCGGCCTGCTCAAAAGCTACGGCAAGGTCACGGTCGCAGTTGGATCCGGGGAAAACGACGACAGCAGCCTTCATCACTGGATCTCGACGCTGTAGGATTCGATGACAGTATTGGCGAGCAGCTTTTCGCACATCTCGGTCACGTCGGCCTCAGTGGCACCCTCGGCCAGCTCCAGGTCAATCACCTTGCCCTGACGCACGCCTTCGACCTTGTCAAAGCCAAGCGCGCCAAGCGCGTGACGCACGGCCTCTCCTTGCGGATCGAGAACCCCGTTCTTCAGCATCACATGCACCCGTGCTTTCATCGCGTCTTTCCTCAAGTTCCTGCGGGCGGGAGCATGAGCGCCCTGCCCTGTTGCGCTATTGAAAAACCCGCAAGACCGACGGAGCGGCGCTTGCGGGCGAAATCTCTTAGTTCACCAGCTGGGGCTTGCCCGGCGCGGGTGGGTTGTTGGGCATGACGCCCAGACGGCGGGCCACCTCGGTATAGGCATCCGTGAGGCTGCCAAGGTCGCGGCGGAACACATCCTTGTCGAGCTTTTGCCCGGTCTTGATGTCCCACAGACGGCAGCTGTCGGGGCTGATCTCATCGGCCACCACAAGACGCTGGAAATCGCCGTCGTAGATCCGGCCGATCTCGATCTTGAAGTCCACGAGGCGGATCCCCACGGCGAGCATCACGCCAGAGAGGAAGTCATTCACCCGCAGCGCCAGCGACAAGATATCATCCATGTCCTGCTGGCTCGCCCAGCCAAAGGCGGCGATATGCTCTTCGGTGACCAGCGGGTCCCCCAGCGCGTCGTCCTTGTAGCAATATTCCACGATCGGACGCGGCAACTGAGTGCCTTCGTCCATCCCGAGACGCTTGCACAGCGACCCGGCGGCATAGTTGCGAACGATGATCTCCAGCGGGACGATCTCGCAAGAGCGCACGAGTTGTTCGCGCATGTTCAGCCGTTTCAGGAAGTGTGTTGGCACCCCGATCTGCCCCAGACCCAGCATGAAGAATTCGCTCAGGATGTTGTTCAGGACACCCTTGCCCTCGATCACGTCGTGCTTTTCGGCATTGAAGGCTGTGGCATCGTCCTTGAAGTACTGGACGATCGTGCCCGGTTCGGGCCCTTCATACAGAGTTTTTGCCTTGCCTTCGTAAATCTTCTTGCGCCGCGCCATGGAGAGCCTTTCGGTATGGACCACCGGGAATCTGCCCCGATCCGTAGCGCTCTCATAGTGCAAGGGGCCTCATCCCGCAAGCACAGCGCAGGGCGATCTCGGCCCAGCATCGCCACAAATCCTGCTCTTCCTAATCGAAAGGCGCAAAAAGAGAAAAATTTCGCCCAAGAAACGCGAAGTTGCAGGGTTTTGCACCTATTTCGTTGACGGTTTGTTCAAGAACCCCTGCTAGCTTGGGGGCAACTTCATACGGATATCTGCGGATGTCCGGCCTCCCGTGGTGGGACCCGGGGACGCGGTCACAGTGCAGAGAATGGCACGCCGCACCCTCTCATCGATGCGAAACTCAGATGTGAAAACACCTCTCCGTCCTGATGTGCTATCCTGCGCTCAGGGCCAAGAGGGCCAAGAGCGGATATTCTGACGCCCCACTGGCCCACTTCTTATGGGAGGACGTGAGATGACAACATTTGATGACCGCGAGAAGGCATTCGAAAACAAGTTTGCGCATGACGCTGAACTGAAGTTCCGCGCAACCGCGCGCCGCAACAAGCTGCTGGGCCTTTGGGCCGCGGATCTGTTGGGGCACAGGGACGAAGCGGCAGAAGCCTATGCCCAGACCGTCATTATCGCCGACCTGGATGAACCGGGCGACGACGATGTCCTCGCCAAGCTCGCCACCGACCTCGAAGGCATGGTCGAACGCGCAGCCATCCGGGACAAGATGATGGAGCTGATGATGCAGGTGGCAGAAGACCTCCCCCAAACCGATACCTGATCCCGGCACCCGGCCCGCGCAGATGCGTGAGGCACAGAGCTGCCGGTCCCTGAACCGGCAGGCACGCGTTCCGCAAAACGGGCGACGTCTGCTCCAAATGGCGGAAGCGAGATGCCGATGCGGGCCAGACGCAAGCAGACCTTTGCGAATTCCCTGAGGGTGGTGACGCCCCTGCTCATTATGGCGGGCTGTTTGTTCGCCCTGACCCGACAAGCGGATCTGCCGCATTTCCACGACCTTCTGGGCCTGCTCACGCAGGTGCCCGCGCCGCATTGGATCGGCGCCCTCGGGGCAACTGTGCTCAGTTTCTGGGCTCTTGGCCGCTATGACGCGGTCGCACACCGGCATTTGCGCAGCGGAATCGATGACCGGACCGCACGGCGCGCGGGCATGGCCGCTATCGCCTTTTCGCAGGCCGTTGGATTTGGCTTGTTTTCGGGGTCCTTTGCACGTTGGCGCCTGCTGCCGCAACTGAATCCATTGCTTTCGGCGCAGCTGACCGGGTTTGTGGGCATCACCTTCATGACAGCCCTCGCTGTCATTTGCGGGATCTTTCTGATCCTTGTGGGACCTTCATGGGGGATGCGCCTTGTGGGCGGGGGCATCCTGTTTGCCGCGATCGCCGCTGTTGGCCTGTGCTTCTTGCACCCAGAGTGGCGCATCCGTGGTTTGCGGCTCCGGTTCCCTTCTGTGCAGGCCATCCTTGCGCTGGCGCTTTGGACCATGATGGATGTGACCTTTGCCGGGGTCGCCCTCTGGCTGTTGCTGCCGGTTGGACATGGCATCGGCCTTGATGTCTTGCTGACCGCCTATTTTCTGGCCCTTGGACTGGCGATCATCTCCTCCTCTCCGGGCGGAGCCGGGCCGCTGGAACTTGCAATGCTCACGCTTCTGCCCGGTGCCGATCCCGCGACGCTGGTGGCAGGACTTCTCGCCTTTCGGGCAGTTTATTATGCGCTGCCCGCGATGCTTGCGGGTGCTGTGTTGCTCTGGCCACGGCTGCTGCGCCACGGAAAGGCAATGCCGGACCCCTGGGAGACTGGCGATCTGGGCTGCGATCTGCGGCCTGCTGCCAGCCAGCCCTTCGTCCGCCCGCAGGCCGAAACGGCCGTGCTCTTGCAAAACGGCGGCCATGTGATGGCCTTTGGGCTCAATCAAGTGGCGCTCCTTGATAGCCCGCAGCTCTCTGCGGTGCTATTTGATCCAATCAGCGGCCGACAAGACGAGATCCCCGCCGCCCTGCGCGCCCATGCACTCTCGCGCAATGCGGCAGCTTGCTTTTACAAATGCAGTGCCCGCACCGCGCTGGCAGCCCGTCAGGAGGGTTGGAAGATCCTGAGAGTGGCTCAGGACGCCATCCTTGCGCCGGAGACCTTCACCGTCGAGGGCTCCAAGCATCGCCAACTGCGTCGCAAACTGCGCCACGCCGAGAAGGCCGGACTGCAGGTGGAGCCCGCCTGGGGGACGCTGCCCTTGACCCAGATGGCCCAGGTTGATGCCGCATGGACGCGCCAGCACGGCGGTGCCCGTGGCACGACGATGGGCCAGTTCGAGCCGGGATATGTGGCGATCCAGATGACCTGTCTTGCCTGGCTTGAGGACCGCCTTGTCGGCTTCATGACCTTTCACCGGGCGGCGGATGAATGGTGCCTTGATCTGGTGCGCCAATTGCCCGGGGCGCCCGATGGCACCGCCCATGCTATGATTTGCACCGCGGTCGAGGCCGCGCGCGATGCGGGCGTGCGCCGCCTGTCGCTTGCGTCGGTTCCCGATCACCGCTTCAGCGCGCGCTTTGATGGCGGCCTGCGTCAGTTCAAGTCCTGCTTTGCCCCCACCTGGGAGGCCCGATACATGGCGGCGCCAAGCTGGGCTCAGATGGGGCTCGCGATTGCCGAAATGACCCGGCTGGTGCATCGTCCGGCGCGTCCGGAGGCTGCAATGGCGCAGATCGACATGCTGCAGGACCCTATTCCTGATGATACTGTCGAAAATGCAGTTGCGGCAAAACGGACCGCGTGACAAAGAAAACGCCTTGCGGAGCCAAAGCGCTCTGTGTGCGAATTGGGTAAGTGGACAAGAACATGAGCAACAGTTTCCAAGAGCTTCTGGACAGCCGTGATGTGCTTCTGGCGGATGGCGCGACAGGCACCAACCTGTTCAACATGGGGCTGCAGTCCGGTGATGCGCCGGAACTGTGGAACACCGACGCGCCAGACAAGATCAAGGCACTCTATCAAGGCTCGGTCGATGCCGGCAGCGATCTGTTTTTGACCAATAGCTTTGGTGGCACCGCCGCACGTCTGAAGCTGCATGACGCACAAGGCCGTGTCCGCGAGCTGAACCGCATCGCCGCAGAACTTGGACGCGAAGTTGCGGACAAGGCTGAACGCAAGATTGCCGTTGCCGGCTCTGTCGGACCCACCGGCGAAATCATGCAACCGGTTGGGGAACTCTCGCACGCGCTCGCGGTGGAAATGTTCCACGAACAGGCCGACGCGCTCAAGGAAGGCGGCGTAGACGTGCTCTGGCTCGAAACGATTTCCGCTCCCGAGGAATTTGCCGCCGCCGCTGAGGCCTTCAAACTGGTGGATATGCCCTGGTGCGGCACCATGAGCTTTGACACCGCCGGACGTACCATGATGGGCGTGACCTCTGCCGATCTGGCCAAACTCGTCGAGGAGTTCGACACCCCGCCGCTCGCTTTTGGCGCCAACTGCGGCACCGGGGCATCGGATATCCTGCGCACCGTGCTCGGATTCGCCGCGCAGGGCACCGAACGTCCGATCATCTCCAAGGGCAACGCGGGTATTCCCAAATATGTCGATGGCCATATCCACTATGACGGCACCCCGGACTTGATGGGCGAATACGCCGTCCTGGCGCGCGACTCCGGAGCCAAGATCATCGGCGGCTGCTGCGGCACCATGCCGGACCATCTGCGCAAGATGCGTGAAGCCCTCGACAGCCGCCCGCGCGGCGAACGCCCGACGCTGGAACATATCGTAGAGCTGCTTGGCCCGTTCAGCTCGGCCAACGACGGCACCGAAGAAGGCAGCGATGCCAGCGCTGAGCGCCGAGGCCGTCGCGGGCGCCGTCGCAGCTGATCCGATCCTCAGCATGCGTCCTTGAAAGAGCCGGTCATTGAACAGGCTCTTTATTTATGCGCTGTCAGAATTAAGCGGTGTCAGGAAAACAGGCTGAGCTGATCGCCGGGCTGCAGCGGTTTTGCAAAGAGGTCTGTTCTGAGGGGCGCGGTGCGCTCTGCCAATCCAAGCCGCTTGCAAGCCAGCCGAAAACGGCGCGCGATCATCTCGGCATACTCGCCCTCCCCTCGCATCCGGTGCCCCCAGCGCGGATCGTAATCGCGCCCGCCATGCATCTCGCGCAGCCGCGCCATCACCTTGGCGGCCCGATCGGGTGCATGCTCTTGAAGCCAGTCCTGCCAGAGCTGCGATACCTCGCGCGGCAGGCGCAACATGATCCAGCTGGCCGCATCTGCACCCGCGTCCTGCCCGGCTGCCAATAGCGCCTCAAGCTCGTGATCGGTGAGCCCCGGCACCAAGGGCGACGTCATTATGCGTACTGGAACCCCCGCAGCACTCAGCCGTCGGATCGTCGCCAGGCGCCGCGCAGGCACCGGCGCGCGCGGCTCCATCCGCCGCGACAGGTTCGCATCCAACGTGGTCACGGAAATCCCGACTCGCACCAGGCCGCGGCGCGCCATATCGGTCAGAATATCAATATCGCGCTCGATCAGAGTGCCCTTGGTGACAATTGCCACCGGGTGATTGAACGCCTGCAGCACCTCAAGACACTGGCGCATCAAGAGATGATCCCGCTCGCAGGGCTGATAGGGATCCGTGTTGGTGCCGATGGCCAGGGTCGCGACCTTGTAGCTCCGCGCCGAGAGCTCTTTTCGCAGCACCTCTGCCGCGTTGCTGCGTGCAACAAGCCGGGTTTCGAAATCCAGCCCCGGCGACAGGCCGAGATAGGCATGCGACGGGCGCGCAAAACAATACACGCAACCTTGCTCACAGCCGCGATAGGGGTTGATCGAGCGGTCAAAGGGCAGATCCGGCGAACGGTTGTAAGAGATCAGGCTGCGCGCTAGCTCGTTGCGAATCTCTGTCGCAACAGAAGGATCCGGCGCCTCCTGCCACCAGCCATCGTCCTGCGCCTCGCGCGCCAGATCAAACCGGCCTGCCGCATTGCTGAGCGCACCGCGCGCTTTGCGACATCGAGGCGAAAAAGGATCCGTGTTCTGCATTTGGTCCTTATGGCACACCTATGAGAACAAATAAAGAACATAAACTCAAGAAACCCCCAAGCCCCTGCCTCAAAGGGTCAATCTGACCTATTTCCCGACGCAAAGGTCGGTTCGAAACGCGCCAATGTCGCAATCAAAACAGTGGAGTTCTGAACATCTGTCAAAAACACATAAAAGCGCCAATTCAGGCCCGCCCGCCAGCTAAGGAAGACAGATATGTCGGAAGAAGAAGACATCATCCTCTCAGAACTCGATGACGAGGAACTGGTCCAACAAATGTTTGACGACCTCTATGACGGTCTGAAGGAAGAAATCGAGGAAGGCGTCAACATCCTGCTCGAACGCGGCTGGGCGCCCTACAAGATCCTGACCGAAGCACTGGTCGGCGGCATGACCATCGTGGGTGCAGACTTCCGCGACGGCATTCTCTTCGTTCCCGAAGTGCTTCTGGCGGCCAACGCCATGAAGGGTGGCATGACGATCCTGAAGCCGCTTCTGGCAGAAACCGGCGCACCGCGCATGGGCTCCATGGTGATCGGCACCGTGAAAGGCGACATTCACGACATCGGCAAGAACCTCGTCTCGATGATGATGGAAGGCGCCGGTTTTGAGGTGGTGGACATCGGCATCAACAACCCGGTCGAAAACTACCTCGAGGCCCTCGAAGAGCACAAACCCGACATCCTCGGCATGTCCGCGCTCCTGACCACCACCATGCCCTACATGAAGGTCGTAATCGACACGATGGTCGAGCAAGGCAAGCGTGACGATTACATCGTGCTGGTGGGCGGCGCGCCCCTCAACGAAGAATTCGGCAAGGCCATCGGCGCCGACGCCTACTGCCGCGACGCGGCTGTCGCGGTTGAAACCGCCAAAGAATTTGTGGCGCGCAAGCACAACGCCATGAACGCCTGATATGGCCACCGCGTCCCCTCGACGCGGTCGGGCGGCCCGACTTTCAAAGCGGGCCGCTCTGTCTTTGCCACAGGGCAAATCTCTCGACGCACAAAGCCTGACCGAACACGGCCTCGCCGCCCCAGAACGAGAGCGCAAAACTGGCCGCATCCTTTTGATCGCCTGTGGCGCTCTGGCGCGTGAAATCCTGGCGATCACGCGCGCCAATCAGTTCGATCACATCGATCTGACCTGCTTGCCGGCGAAACTTCATCTTTATCCTGACCAGATCGTCACCCATGTGGAGGCCGCCGTCACAAAGCACCGCGCGGTCTACGATCAGATCTACGTGGTCTACGCCGATTGCGGCACGGGCGGGCAGCTCCAACAAAGCTGCGCCGAATTGGGGGTCGAGATGGTCCCCGGCCCCCATTGCTACGCCTTCTTTGAAGGCACCGACCGCTTTAACGCCTATGCCGACGCCGGTGAAATCACGGCCTTTTACCTCACGGATTTTCTGGTCAAACAATTCGATGCCTTTGTGTGGCGTCCAATGGGCCTTGATAAGAACCCCGAGCTGCGGGACATGATCTTCGGGAACTATACCACCCTGATCTACCAGTCGCAGACCGAAGACCCGGACCTGTTGGAAAAAGCCCGCGCCTGCGCAGCGCGCATGGGGCTCGACTTTCAACACCGTCACACCGGCTACGGGGAACTCGAAACCACCCTCATGGACTGGGCCACGCCCAATCCTTCTTCTGACTAGAAATATCCCGGGGTGAATAGGCCAAAGGCCAAGAGGGGCAGCGCCCCTTTTTGGTTGCCCTAGGTTGCCCCTGGCGCCACTGTTACGCTTGGGCCGCCGCCGTTTCGCGGATGCGCTCGATCATCGCGCGCAAACCGTTGGAGCGCTGCGCAGAAAGGTGATCATTGAGCCCAAGGCGCCCCATCTCCGCGCGGGCGTCGACGGCCAGCACCTCGGAAAGCGTGAGCCCGTTATAGAGTTTTTGCAGAACTGCGATCAGCCCTTTGACGATCATCGCATCGCTGTCGCCGTCAAAGTGAAACACGCCATTTTCAATCTGCGGGTGCAGCCAGACCTGGCTTGCACAACCGTCCACCTTGGTTGCAGGCACCTTCAGCGCGTCGTCCAGCGGCGCCATCGCCTTGCCCTGTTCGATCACATGACGGTAGCGATCCTCCCAGTCCTCAAAGAACTCAAAGTCCTCGACGATTTCCTCGAAGGCAGCGCTGGCCATGTCAAACCTCATCTCGTGATCACGATCTGTCTCGGACCTAGGCCAGAGACCAGGTCTTTTCAACCGCTTTTCAACGCCGCTTCAATCGGGTAGTCAGTTTTGCAAGTAACTCTGACTGCGGCAGGTATTCATGCGTATCACTCTTAGTGCCCTTTTGATCAGCACATTGGTCCTGTCCTCCTGTGGCGGGTGGCGCGACTCGCGCATCAATCCCACCAACTGGTTCGGACAATCGCGTGAAGCAGAGGCTCCGGCGGCTGAAAACCTCAATCCGCTGATCCCGCAGGAAGAGGAAAAAGCCAACCTCCTTGGCAGCAGGAACGACAAGGAAGAAGACCGCAGCCTTCCCATCGCGCTCATCAAGGACATGCGTATCGAGCGCACCTCCGTGGGTGGCATCCTGACAGTGGAGGGCGAAGCCGCCCGCAACGGTGCGTTCAACGCAGAGTTGGTGCCGTCAGACCCGCAAGAACCCGGTCAGTTGGAATATACCTTTCGCGTGACCTACCCCAAGGCCGCAACTTATCAGGGCACAGTCGCCACCCGCACCATCCGCGCCGCGGTGAGCCTGTCGGAACAGGACCTGACCGGCATTCGTGTATTGCGCGTAGTTGGCAAGGAAAACGCCCGCGAGATCCGCCGCTGAGCCCCCTCCGAGCAAGCCCACTGCGCGGTAGACTACGCACTCGGAGCTTGCACCGGGTAATCACATCAAAAAACGCGCCACAGGCTTCTGGGCGCGTTTTTTGGTGTCAGAGTGTTCGACGTCGGATGTCGACAGGAGTGTCGCTAGAGGTCAACAACCTTCACCTGCTGGCCTTTGGCCGCGAGCGCAATCTCTCCATTGCACAGGCGCAACGCATCCGCGCCAAAGACCTCGTGCCGCCAGCCTTTTAGCGCAGGAACATCGCGCTCCCCGGCGGCGATTGCATCCAGATCCGCCGAAGGGGCGATCAGTTTCGCCGCCACGCCAGAGGTCTCGGTCTTGGCCTTGAGCAGGACCCGCAGCAGATCGGCAAGTGCGCCATTGATCTGCATTTTCTCGCGCGAGCGATCCGCCTGAGGCATGTCGTCCTGCGGACAGTTCACACCGCGCTCGACCGCTTTTAGAATGCCTTCGGCAATGGCGCCTTTGCGCGCCTCCCGCAGCAACAGGCGTGATCCCCCCAGATCCGACGCGGTCCGGGGCTTGGTGGAAGCCAGTTCCACCAGGGCATCATCCTTGTAGACGCGATTGCGCGGCACATTGTTGGTTTGCGCATATTCTTCGCGAAAGGCCGCCAGCTCGCGCACCACTGCAAGGAAACGCCCGGAGTTGGTGCGGGTTTTCACCCGGCGCCAAGCCTCACGCGGCTGAATGTTATAGGTTGCGGGGTCGGTCAGGACCTGCAACTCCTCGGCAACCCAATGGCTGCGCTTGGTCTTGTCGAGCTCTTTGCGCAGATGCTCGTATATCTGGCGCAGATGGGTGACATCCGCCAGAGCATAAGTCTTTTGCGCATCCGAGAGTGGACGGCGGGACCAGTCTGTAAAGCGGGATGTCTTATCAAGGCCTTGCTTGCAAATCTTGCGCACCAGCGTCTCGTAGCCGACCTGCTCGCCAAAGCCGCACACCATGGCCGCAACCTGGGTGTCAAACAGCGGTTTTGGAAAAACGCCCGCATCCACCCAGAAAATCTCCAGATCCTGCCGCGCGGCGTGAAAGACCTTTACCACATCCTCATTGCGGAAAAGCTCGTACAAGGGTTCGAGCGACAAATCCCCGGAAAGCGGGTCAACCAGCACGGCGTCGGTTTCCCCATCACCGCGATAGGCAATCTGGATCAGGCAAAGCTTAGAGTAATAGGTGCGCTCTCGCAGAAACTCGGTGTCCACCGTCACATAAGGGTATTTCGCGGCCTCTTGGCAAAAGGCGCGCAGCTCGTCGGTGGTGGTCAGAGTTTTCATCAACTGGGTCTTTTTTAAGGGTTTCTGCCGCTCGGTTTCCCGTTGATACGACGACCAAGAGGCGGTTGCAAACCCCCTAAAGGCTTCGGCTCAGCTCAGGTGCAAGACTGCACGCTCGCCACGCAGATAGCGCTCCAGCACCGCCGGATAGAGGCGATGTTCCTGAACGAGCACCCGCGCGGCCAGATCATCGGGCGTGTCGCCGGGATGAACGGGCACTTCGGCCTGCCCCAGAATCGGGCCGTCATCGAGGAGCGGAGTCACCTCATGCACACTGCAGCCATGGCGCAGGTCGCCAGCTTCCAGAGCGCGGGCATGGGTGTGCAAGCCCTTGTATTTGGGGAGCAGGGAGGGATGGATATTGAGCATCCGGCCTTCGAACTGGCGCACGAAACCTGCGGTCAACACCCGCATGAAGCCCGCAAGACAGACCACATCAGCGCCAGCCTCCAGAATGGGTTGCACCAGCTCAGCCTCAAATGCTGCGCGATCCTTGCCAAAGGGGCGGTGATCGACCACCGCCGTGGCGACCCCGCGTTCGGCGGCCTTGGAGAGGCCCCCGGCATCCGCGTTGTTGGACAGCACCAGGCAAGGCGAACCCGGATGATCGGCGTCGTTCAACATGCTGTCGACGAGGGACACCATATTGGAGCCCCCGCCGGAAATCAGGATCGCAACGCGTTTCTTGTCGCTCACAGCAGCGCGCCCGTGTAGCGAATACCCTCCCCGCGCGTCACAGTGCCAAGCCGCGCAACGGTCTCGCCCTCACCCTCGAGCACCTCGGTGAGCGCATCGGCCCGGTCGGCTTTCACAACGAGGATCATGCCAATCCCGCAGTTGAAGGTCTTGAGCATTTCGCTCTCTTCAATGCCACCGGTTTGCGCCATCCACTTGAACACACCCGGAAGCTCCCAGGCGCCGAGGTCGATGTCCGCACCAAGGTCGTCGGGCAGAACCCGCGGCAGGTTCTCCGTGAGGCCGCCGCCTGTGATATGCGCAAGTGCATTGACGCCCCCGGCCCGCACTGCGGCAAGGGATTGTTTGACATAGAGACGCGTGGGGGTCAGCAGCGCCTCGCCCAGTTTGCCCTCGCCAAACGGGTTGTCGCCATCCCAGCCCAGACCGGAGTATTTCACGATCTGCCGCACCAGAGAGTAGCCGTTGGAATGCACGCCATCGGAGGCCAGCCCCAAGAGGACATCGCCTTCGCTGACACCTGCCGGCAGGGCTGTGCCACGCTCCATGGCGCCCACGGCAAACCCGGCGAGGTCAAAATCACCTTTGGGGTACATGCCGGGCATCTCGGCGGTCTCGCCGCCGATCAGCGCACAGCCAGAGCGCACGCAGCCTTCGGCGATGCCTTCGATGATTCGCGCCGCGACATCGGTTTCCAGCTTGCCGGTGGCAAAATAGTCGAGAAAGAACAGCGGCTCTGCGCCCTGACAAACCAGATCGTTGACACACATCGCCACAAGATCGATGCCGACGCCGTCCACGAGACCCGTATCAATGGCAATCCGCAGCTTAGTGCCCACCCCATCGGTCGCGCCTACAAGGATTGGATCCTCGTAGCCAGCAGCCTTCAGGTCAAACAGCGCGCCAAAGCCGCCAAGGCCGCTCATCACGCCGGGGCGGTTGGTTCGCTTAGCGGCCGGTTTGATCCGGTCCACAAGTTCGTTGCCCGCATCAATATCGACCCCTGCATCCGCATAGGTCAGCCCGTTCTTGCCGCTGGTCATCGCATGGCTCCTTCGCAATGGTTGCGCAGCGTTTAGCCTATAGGACGCATGAAGGAAACAAGGGAATCTGCCCCTCCGCACACTGAGCGACACAGCAAAGGGAGGGGCATGTCGCCCCGGTGCCGAAACGGCGCGTATTTACGCCCCAGATCGACAGCGGAACGACGCCTGATAGCCCCTGGTCAGAGGCCGAATTGCCAGGGCGCCTGGTCAAAGGCGTAGGCCCCGCCGTCGCGTTCGACCCGTCCGAGTCCGGGGAAATCCAGATGCATGCCCGTCACCAGCAACTGATCAGCAACTGCGCGGTCGAACATCGCTTTGCGGGTCTGGGCCGCCAGCGACTGATCCGCATCAAAGGGGATGGTCCAGTCAGGATTGCGGAACTGAAGCGCGGTGCTATGAACCACATCGCCCCAGAACAAGAGCTGCTCGGAGCCTGCATCAAGCATAAAGCCACTGTGCCCCGGCGTATGTCCCGGCAATGGCATGGCGCTGAAGCCCGCCGCCACCTCGGCCTCGCCACTAAACGGCTTCATCCGATCCGCATAC
Organism: Ruegeria sp. TM1040; assembly: GCF_000014065.1. Taxonomy (NCBI): domain Bacteria; kingdom Pseudomonadati; phylum Pseudomonadota; class Alphaproteobacteria; order Rhodobacterales; family Roseobacteraceae; genus Ruegeria; species Ruegeria sp. TM1040. The sequence continues at coordinate 1,577,793 of NC_008044.1, forward strand.
GGCGCTACCGCATTGCGGGCCATCTGAAAGAAGCCGCGACTGCCTTCGTCGACGGAGGCCATAATCGCATCGTCGTGCCAGAACCCCCACTCGGCGTCGGCCACCACCAACTCTGCATTGGGAAAGGCCGCGCTGCCGTCCGCATTCAAAAGACCACCCGCGTGATCCGGATGCATATGGGTCAACAAGATCGTGGAGATCTGATCGGGCGTCACGCCTGTCGCGGCGAGGGCCCCCATCAACCCGCCAAGCTCCGGCCCCATCAGCGCAGCCGTGCCGGTGTCAATGAGGGTGTACTGGCCTGCGCGCTCCACAAGATACCCGTTGACCGGGATCTCGAGCCCCTGCGCGTCCTCGCGGTAGAAGGTCCCGGCAAGCGTCTGCGCAACGGTTTCAGGATCGGCCCCGGTGAACATACCAGATGGCAGCGACAGATGCCCATCAAGAAGCGCGGTAATCACGGCGTCGCCAAGGCGGAACTGATGCAGCACAGGCGCAGGGGCCATTGGTGCGGCCAGCGCCATCTGGCCCAGAGAAGGTACAGCAAGACCTGCACCAGCAAGGCCCACGGATTTCAAAAGAGTTCTACGGGAAAGGGTCATAAGAGGCTCCAATATCCTAGTCAGCGAAAGCACCGACAAATGCGAGATAGAGTTTAACGCTGGTACTCTACAGTCCCGGAGAGCTAATAAGGGGTATTAGCATTTGCGATAGGAGCGCTGATGGACCGGCTGTCGCTACTTGAAACCCTCATCGTGGCCCTGGACGAAGGCAGCCTTAATCGCGCTGCCGCCCGCAAATCCATGACCCAGTCCGCGGTCAGCCAACACATCAAGCAGTTGGAGACGCTGATGGGGCACCAGTTGCTACATCGCACAGCCCAAGGCGTGCGCGCCACGCGCTCTGGCGAGCTGGTCTACACTCACGCCCAGAGGTTGCTTGGCAATTTTGACCGCATGACCGCGGAGCTCGATCAGCTACAAGACAGCCTCTCCGGCGATTTTCGCATCAGCGTGAACAGCTTTCTTGGCCGTCACCTGATTGGGCACATGTTGGTGGAGCTCGACCAGAGCCATGATGATCTGAACATCATCCTGCGGGTCGAGGACAGGTTGGTCGACGTGGTGCGGGAGAACTACGATCTCGCCATCCGCACCGGGCGGCTTGGCGAAACGGATGGGGTTGGGCGGCGGATCGCAACCATGGAGACAGTGCTTTTGGCGACGCCTGCCTACCTCGATCAGATGGGGCGCCCCGAAAGCCCCGAAGACCTGAAGCGGTTGAAATACATCCAGCACCACGAGGATCAGACCAACGGGTTCTTCCCCCTCAGCCGGGGTGGCGAACAGGTTCTGGCGCCGATCCGCGTGGGGTTCACGGCTGATGATCCCGATCTGATCCGCCATGCGGTCACCAACGGCACCGGCTATACCCGCATGCCGCTGTTCTTTGTGAAGGAAATGCTGGACGCGGGCGAATATGAACGTGTGCTGCCCGACTGGGACGCCCCGGACAAGGATGTGTTTGCCGTCTACCCCTCTCGCCATGGCGTCGATCGCAGACGCGAATTGGTGATCGAGGGTGTCGTGGCCACATTCGAAGCCTTTCGCAATCGCCAGCCAAAACCGCACCTCAGGGCCGTCGGCGCCTAAGCCCCGCCGTTACCCGCCATCAAACGGCTGTTGGGAATGTCGGCTGTTTCGGCCATCAATCACTAAATGAGTGTTAGATGTCAGCGGGATGCAACGGCTCGATTTTCTTCTTCGCAACGGATTGCGAGGCCGCAGCAAGGGTTCTATAAGGCTCTTGGCGGGAGATTAGCTCAGCGGTTAGAGCAGAGCGCTCATAACGCTTTGGTCCAGAGTTCGAATCTCTGATCTCCCACCACGCATCTGCGCCACTGGCTTCGACACCCTGCACCTACCCTGCACCACGAGGCCCTGAACCAAGAGCCATCCAGGACGCAATTGCCCCGATCGCAGCTGCTCTGTCGCCCGTATCGCACTTGCTTGAGTGTACCAAAAATCTTGTCACAGCGCCGGTTGAGGCCGCTCAGAGCGCGATCACAATATCGGCCTGAAGCCCGCCCAGCTCTTCGCTGGTGCCAAGGCGCAGTGTTCCACCATGGGCGCGGGCAATATCAGCCACAATGGCCAACCCCAGCCCGACACCGGTGCCCAGATCCTGATTCCGCGCCGGATCAAGCCGCGTGAAGGGGCGCATCGCATCCCCGCGCAATGCTTCGGGGATACCAGGGCCGTCATCCTCCACCCGAATGCGCAGCGATTTCTGCATCACTGCAACCGACACTCGGGCGCGCGTGCCATAGCGCACCGCGTTTGAAATCAGATTGTCAAGGGCACGACGCACCGCAGCGGCCCGCAGCGGCACCCGGCGATTGCCGACCGTCTCTACCAGATGCACGGTCTTGCCCTGTCGGGTCCAGTTCTCGACCGCTTCCTCCACGAGCTTGCAGGGGTCGGTTTCCTCCATCGCGCTTGTAGTCACACCGCGCGAGAAGTCGAGAAAGGCATCGACCATAGCTTCCATCTCCTTCACGTCCTGCAACATCGGCTCGGCCTCCTCGTCGTCCAGCATCGAGAGGCTCAGTTTCAAGCGCGTCAAAGGCGTGCGCAGGTCGTGGCTGACCCCTGACAACATCAAGGTGCGCTGTTCGATCTGCCGATCAATGCGCGCGCGCATGTCATTGAAAGCCGCCCCCGCCGCGCGTACCTCGGTTGCCCCACGCGGGTGATAGGGGATCACCCGCCCGCGCCCAAAGGCCTCGGCCGCATCCGCGAGCCGTTTGATGGGGCGCAGTTGGTTGCGCATATAGGCCATGGCGATCACCACAAGCATAAAGCCAAACAGCACCGTGATCACGATCAACTGGTGTGGTGCGGCGACGGTCACGCGACGGCGGCTGAACTTCACCTCCGCGAGACCAAATTTTGTATCGATCATGATATAGCTGGCGTGGGAGCGCGTGAACCGGATGGACTGGAACTGCGGCAGGTATCCCACCATGGAGTCGCGCACAAAACGGCCAGACAGATCCTCAAACGGAATGGAGTTCTGCGGCGTGGGCTCCTCGGCAGAGATAAAACGCATCTGAAAATTGAGCCGCTGCAACATCGGCTGAAGGTCACTCAGGGCCGCTTCGGGACTTTCTGCGGTGGCGATCTGATCGCTGATGACATTGAGCTCGCGCGCAACAGTGTAGGCCATTTGCTGCGTGATGTCCTCAAGGTCTCGGCGAATGAACACAAAGGCCACCACCAGTTGTAAAGCCACCACCGGCATCAACAGAATAAGCGCCGCCCGGCCGTAGATCCCGCTGGGAAGGCGCGGTACATAGTGTTTGAGATCAGAGAGTTTCATGACTAAGCCTAGAGCGGGACAATTCTGCGTCCCCAAGGATGAGGCACATCATGAGCAGATCGCAACCCACCGATGGGTTCAACCCCAAACCCGGCTTCGCAGAGATGATCGCTCCCGGCATCCGCCGAATTCTGGCGCCCAACCCCTCGCCGATGACCTATCGCGGGACCAACACCTATCTGATCGGTACGCGCAATCTGGCGGTGATTGACCCCGGGCCAGGCTCAGAGCCCCATCTTGAGGCAATCCTGTCGAGCCTGAACGCTGGTCAATCCATCGACGCCATTCTGGTGACCCACAGCCACCTTGATCATTCTCCGCTTGCAAAGCGTCTCCAAGAGGAAACCGGCGCAGCGATCTATGCTTTTGGACCCGCGGGCGCCGGGCGCAGTGCGATCATGGAAACGCTCGCCCAGGAGGACGTCACGGGTGGTGGCGAAGGGATCGATCATGCCTTCAGCTGCGATCATGTCCTCAAGGATGGCGAGACGCTGTCCGGTCCGGATTGGCAGATCGAGGCCCTGCATACCCCGGGGCACCTTGGCAATCATCTGTGCTTTGCGCTCGGCGATATCTTGTTCTCGGGCGATCATGTGATGGGGTGGGCAAGCTCTCTGGTTTCGCCCCCGGATGGGGACCTTACGGATTTCATGGCCTCCTGTCGCAAGCTGCAAGATCGTCAGTGGTCCCGTTTCCTGCCCGGCCACGGCGCCCCGATCGACGCCCCGCATGCGCGTCTCGACTGGCTGATTGCGCACCGGTTGGAGCGAGAGCGCGCGATTCTCGCGGAACTTCGGATCGCACCCAGAACCGTCTCGGAACTGGCGGCCACGATCTACAAGGAGACGCCCGCCGCGCTTCTTAAGGCCGCAGAGCGCAACGTATTTGCCCATCTCGTGGATCTGACACAACGCAATATCGCGCAGCCCGAAGGTGCTCTGAGCCTTTCAACGCGTTTCTCCTGTACCGATTGATTTTTTTCACCGTTTTTTGTTTTTTCGCTCTGGACGCCCGGAAATCCCAGCGCTATACGAGCGCCCACACTCCGGCGTAGCTCAGCGGTAGAGCAGTTGACTGTTAATCAATTGGTCGTAGGTTCGATCCCTACCGCCGGAGCCAAAATCTCTTGAAATACAAGAGAGTAACAAGGCCGCCCTTTGGGGCGGCTTTTGTTTTCCTGACCGTTCTTTGCCCAGGTGTTTCCCATATATGGCAGATGTCTATTGCCCCGGGGTTGCGCCCTGCCCCGCGGTCACAAAAACCGTGTGATCTGATGGATCGGCAGCCTTCAAGACCCCAAATACGTGCCCCCGAAGGCTGATACATCGCGTCCGTCAAAACAGACTGCTCCTGATGAGCGGCATCCTGGCTGACAGCGATGCGGGGGATCCCAATTATCCTCGAGGAACTGGGCTGCGCGCGGCCTCATGGTCAGTGTCGCGCAGCCAAGAGTATCAAAGTTCAGGCTTCAACGCTGTCCAGTTGCGCCACAAACGCCGCGTAGGTTTCTGCGATCCCGTCGCGCAGGGGGCGTGCGCCAGACCAGCCCATGGCCGCCAAACGCGCGCTGTCCATCAGCTTGCGCGGCGTTCCATCTGGCTTTGAGCTGTCAAAAACCAACTCGGGGCTCACACCCACGATCTCGGCAATGAGTTCGGCGAGCGCGCGAATGCTGATTTCCTTGCCCGAGCCAACATTGACATGGTCCGCACCCGAATAGTGTTTCAGCAAGAACACCAGCGCATCGGCCAGATCGTCGCAATGAAGAAACTCGCGCAGCGGAGTGCCCGACCCCCAGAGCGTGACCTGATCCGCCCCCGTCAAACGAGCAGTATGGAACTTGTGCAACAGAGCGGGCAGCACATGACTGGTCTCAAGATCATAGTTGTCCCCCGGCCCATAGAGATTGGTGGGCATCGCCGAAATCCAATCCCGCCCGTATTGCTGGCGATAGGCCTGCATCAGCTTGATGCCTGCGATCTTGGCCACCGCGTACCATTCGTTGCTCGGCTCGAGCGCGCCAGTCAGCAGGCTTGCCTCGGGAATGGGTTGCGGGGCGAATTTCGGATAGATGCAGGAAGAGCCCAGAAACAGGAAACGCTGGACATCTGCAGCATGTGCAGCCTCGGCAAGATTGGTTTCGATCTGAAGGTTTTGCAACAGGAAATCAACGGGATAGTCGCTGTTCGCCTTGATACCCCCGACCCGTGCTGCAGCCATGATGATGGCATCCGGACGGGTTGCGGCCATCCACTCCATCACTGCCTGTTGCCGCGTAAGATCCAGATCCTCGCGGCCGGCAGTCACGACCTCACAGTCTTCTTCGGCCAGCCGTCGCAAGACCGCACCGCCGACCATTCCACGATGACCAGCCACAAAAATGCGCTTTCCCCGTAGATCAAACACCTGTTCAGATGTCATGGCAGGGTTTACTCCCCGATGCAGACCGGCAGATCATAGCCATGTTCTTTCAAAAGGGCATGACGGCGCGCGGTTTTCAGGTCTTCCTCAATCATTTCCGCGCACATCTCCTGCGCCGTGATCTCCGGCACCCAGCCGAGTTTTTCCTTCGCCTTTGTCGGATCTCCAAGGAGCGTGTCGACCTCGGCCGGACGGAAGTACCGCGGATCAATACGCATGACAATATCGCCCACCCTGAGCGCGGGTGCGGCATCACCGTTGATCGCGGTGACAGTTGCCACCTCGTCCACGCCCTTGCCGGAAAACTCGAGCTCAATCCCGAGTTCCGCTGCCGACCAGATGATGAACTCCCGCACGGAAGATTGCTTGCCCGTGGCGATCACGAAATCCTCGGGCGTGTCTTGCTGCAGCATCATCCACTGCATGCGCACATAGTCCTTGGCATGACCCCAATCCCGCAGGCTGTCGATATTGCCCATGTAAAGGCAGGGCTCGAGCCCCTGTGCGATATTGGCAAGGCCGCGGGTGATCTTGCGGGTCACAAATGTCTCACCCCGGCGCGGGCTCTCATGGTTGAACAGAATGCCGTTACAAGCGTAAAGGCCATAAGCCTCGCGGTAGTTCACCGTGATCCAATAGGCGTACATCTTGGCCACCGCATAGGGCGAGCGGGGGTGAAACGGAGTCGTTTCGCGTTGCGGCGTCTCCTGCACCAGACCATAGAGCTCAGATGTCGAGGCCTGATAAAACCGGGTCTTCTGCTCAAGACCGAGGAAACGGATCGCCTCCAAGAGGCGCAGTGTGCCAATGGCATCCACATCTGCCGTGTATTCCGGAGCCTCAAAAGACACCGCGACATGAGATTGCGCACCGAGGTTATACACCTCATCCGGTTCGACCTCGCGCAAGATCCGCGTCAGGTTGGAAGTGTCGGCCAGATCTCCATAATGCAGCTTGAAGCGCGCCCGATCCGTGTGCGGATCCTGATAGATATGGTCGATACGGCTGGTGTTGAAGGATGAGGCGCGGCGCTTAATGCCATGCACCTCATAGCCCTTCTCCAGCAGGAACTCTGCCAGGTAAGAGCCGTCTTGACCGGTGACCCCGGTGATGAGCGCACGTTTGGTCATGTTATCCTCGTGTATTCGGGCACGCGCTTTTGGGGCGTGCAGGCTCAAGGTTCAGGCGCGGGTTCAGGCGCTTTGTCTCAGGTTTGAGTCCATTGGGCAGGCCACAGAGTTGAAACACTCAGCGACGCGATCAATGTCGGCTGCGTTGAGGTTGTGGTGATTGGGAAGGTAGATGCCAAAATCATGAATCAGGTCGGCATTTGGCAGAACCTGATCACCATAGACCCGTACCCAGAACGGGTGGCGGGCGATATTGCCACAGATCAGAGGGCGACATTCAATCGACTCGGCCTTGAGCGCACGCGCGACCTCCATTCGGTTTTCCACCAGCGTTCCATAGGCAAACGACGACAGCAGTTCTGTCTCGCTCTGCTGCTTGAAAAACCCAGGCAGGCCTTGCGCGTAGGTCTCGAAATTCTCCGCCCGAATGCGGCAGATTTCATCGAGCTTTTTGAGCTGCTGCAACCCGATGTAGGCCTGCAGGTCGGTCGAGCGCAGATTGAAGCCCGCATAATAGAACGTGTAGAGATTGCGGAACTCATCCACATTATGCGTGCGCTGTAGGTCCGCCTGGCGCCCCGGCGCAAGATCCCGGCTCCACCCGTGCGAGCGCAGCGACAGCATGACCTGATGCAGTTCCTGATCGTCGGTTACCACCATGCCACCTTCGATGGTGGAGATGTGATGCCCGTAATAAAACGAGAAACTCCCCGCAAGACCGTGACAGCCGAGTTTCTGCCCCTCAAAGGTCGACCCAAGCGCCTCGCAGCTGTCCTCCAGAAGGATCACATCATAGCGCGCGCAGATCTCCTTGATCTCGCGCAGGTGGTTGGCGTGCCCAAGCACATGCACCAGCAGCAGCATCGAGGGCGCCTCTGTTCGGCAGAGCTCCTCCAGGTGGTTGAGATCAAGCCCGAGGTTCAGGGGGTCGCAGTCACACAGACGCACATCAAATCCCAGTTGCATCAGGGGCGAGACGGTCGTCACCCAGCTAACGCCGGGTGCGATCACCTTGTTGTTGCGCAGGCGACCGGCCTCTTTGGCTGCATAGATCATCAGCAGGTTCGCCGAGGACCCCGAGTTTACAAAAACCGCGTAATTGCAACCCATCCACTCGGCAAAGCTGGCCTCGAACTGGCTGGTGACTTCGGCCTTTGTCAGGCGATTGCCAGCCAGCATCCATTCTGTCGTGATCTTGAGGTCGTCCTGAGAGATCGTCTCTTCCGCCAGAAGAACCGGTTTAACTGTTTTGGAGGTGGTCACTGCGCGGCCCTCACCATCTGCATGGCTTTCAATTCGACATAGTAGGCGCGCACCTCGTTGTAGGCGGCCGCAATGTCGCGTTTCTTTTGTGCATCCTTGAATGCATCGATGGTGATGCTGCCGTCATGGGCGCGGAAACTGGCAAGGGGCTCCTTGACAAATCCGACACGCGGGTAGCGCAACATCGACAGGAGTGAGGCAAAAATATCTGGCCCCACCCCATGATACTCACTGGTCTGCAGTGGCAGGCGGCCCTGATAAAGCGCATCGATCAGCACCTGCTTACGAAAGAGCGCCGCACCCGGCGAAATCAGCGAGCCGACGATTTTCTCCTCGGCGAGATGATTGTCGAAAGTGCCGGTCTGGGGCAGCCATTCCAGAAACTGCGTCATCATCTGGCGACCGCTCTTATCGTCGATCACTTCGGCCCCACTGAAGGCAAAGCCCACATCCTCACCCATGACACTCAGGCACTTTTCGATAAAGGTCTCGGCGATCCAATCGTCGTCATATTGCAGATGAACATAGGTGCTGTTTGCATGCAAAATGCCATCCAACCAGCAGAAATGTGGTCCAAAATCGCGATCGCGCCGCACATAGGTGATCTTGTCGCCATAAGAGGCTGCCACCTCGGGGGTGCTGTCGGTGGACCCATGGTCGACCACAATCACCTCGCAGCTATGGGTCTGCGCCAAGGCGCTGTCGATCGCCTTGGGGAGCATCTCTGCGCGGTTAAACGTCGGGATGACAATGGATACGGACTCAGTCATTTGCTTCTCCAAGGATGTCATGCAGGAGGGAGACGTCGGGAACCAGATTGTTATCGGCTCCCATGGCTTTGATTTTGAGAGGAAAAGGCGCAAAGCTCTGGGCGAACTCGGCGACAGTCTGGGCGCGACCGGAACCGAGGTTCACCACCCCTTCAAAGGAAGAAATAGCCAGGCGCACAAGCTGCTGCGCAGCCGCCTCAGCGGTGAGGAAATCGCGCAAGCTGCCAGCACCATATAGTTCGAATTCCGTTTCTGGGCTGGCTTTTGCAAGGCGACGTTCCAGTGATGGGCGCAGGTAGTTTCCCTCCTGCGCAGGATCATGGATCGAGAATAGACGCGCCACGCAGAGAGCGCGCCCGACTTGGGCGCAGATGTCGCGAGCGGCCTGTTCTCCCATCAGTTTGGTCTTTCCATAGACCGAGACCGGATCTGTTGGATCCTCCTCAGAGATGGGGCGGTCCTGGGCGGCGTAGACATGACCGGACGAGCAATGCAGCAGGCGCGCAGGTGTCGCCTGCCCTACTTCTGCAGCAGCCAAAGCGGCGAGTAGATTGATCGTTCCGCCCGCGTTGACAGCATAGCCGCGCGCCGGATCAGCGCAGACCTCGTCCACGGGAACCAAAGCAGCGAGATGGATCACCAGATCAAGCGGGCCTGCCCTCTGCACCACCCGCGTGGTCGCGGCCAAATCCGTGAGATCCGCAGTATTGCGCAAAACCTGCGCGCCTGGCGCATGAGCCAGGAGCGCGGTTGAAACATGCCTGCCAAGGATGCCGCCACTGCCGGTCAGAAATATGCGAAGGGGCTGGCTCATGCTCGGGGATGTGACGCGGCCGGAGTGCCATGGCCCAGAAGACCAAGATATTTTAGCGCGAGAGCCTGGCTTTCGTTTTCTATTGCGTTGCGCGATTTTGGAAACGGGGACGCGCCTTGCGGTGCCGGTTGGGGCATCGCGTTCCGTGTGGCTGTTATGCTCTGGGCAAAAGACACCTCATGCACACCATGGGTGCGCAGGTTTTCCTCGTCATTGTGCGGGCGGAACTCGGCCTGCGCATCCGGTGAGGAAAAATACCGCCCAATAACCAGAGGCAGCCGCGCGGTGCGCAGTTTTTTCTTGTGCAGATGCTGCCAGAAAATCGCATCGCCAATCGACAGGATCGGGTCGCGATTGCCGAAATGAGTTGGATACCAGCGCTGAGTTTTCTCAAGATCCCAAAGCGTTGCAGGCCCAAGCGTACCCCGCTCGCCCGTGCCGCTTCCGAGGCGCAAACGTTTATCGCCCTCAATCGGAGCGGGGGGCCAAGCGGGCTCAAAACAGGTTTGTTTAGGATCGCTCGACCCAAAGACCTCCGTCTGAAACGCGTGGTCGAACTGGATGATCCATTCACCGCCAATCAAGGCTGTATCCGTCTGCAAAAGCCCGCGCAGCATCATTTCAGCCGCATCCGTGCTCAGCCGGTCATCCATGTTGAGGTTCATGACGAACCGGGTGCGCGCAAGCGCCACCCCTGCTGCCCATGCCTCGTAGATGGTCAGAGGCTCGGAGAAGGAGTGCCACGGTGCGGCCAGCCATTCGGGCGCGGTGTCCCCATTGTCGAAAATATAACAAGGCTCTACCGGGATGCTTTGCCGTTTTAGATTGTCCCAATGGGATTTCAGCAACTCCAGCTTGTTTGGCTGTTTGTGCCAGACCGCACAAAACACGGTCACATGTGGGCGCGACGGCGCAGTCGTATCAGGGAGGTTGTGAGATGATAACCGCATCTTCCAGGCCGTTTCCTCGTCAAAAGTTCCACGTCGCGTGGCTCGTGAAAGTTTTAATAAAGCCCAGAGTTTAAGGTGCAGTTAATCTAGAATGAGAAAAACTACGCCACGCCGACGGGTTTCAGATCGTGTGATACGAGGCTCTATTGTGCACCAGAAGATCACGGGGATCGCGCTTTGCGCTGAAATGACGGTAAGAGGCGCTACCGCATTGGCGGAAGGATTATGTTAGGAATTCAACGCTAATCTGGCGGGAAGTTTCGCCGAGCGGTATCGGCGTCGATCCACTCCTGCGATGGAACTCCTACATGCTTTTTAAGAAGTCCAAAACCGCTGCGTCCTCCAGCCTGAATGACGATCAGAAGCTGCGCGCGATGATCGAAAACACCCAGGCCGTCATCGAGTTCAAGGTCGATGGGACCATCATTCGCGCAAACAAGGTCTTTTTGGACACGCTGGGCTACACGCTTGAGGAAATCGAGGGCCAACACCACAGCATGTTTGTCTATCCGAGTTTTGTGAGAAAAGACGCCTACAAGCAGATGTGGCGCGATCTGGCTGCGGGCAATCCGCTGACGGATCAGTTTCCGAGGCTGCGCAAGGACGGAGAAGTTGTTTGGATTCAAGCAACCTACGCGCCGTTCTTCAATGAAGATGGGACCGTCGACCGGATCGTGAAAATCGCGTCCAACATCACCAAGCGCCGAATGGAAATTCTTGGAATTGCCGCCGCGCTGGAACAACTGAGAAACGGTGATTTGACCTATCGATGCGCCCCCTCCGACATCGATGACATCGGGCGTCTCTCCACAGCCTATAACGAGGCTGTCAGCTCTCTGCAAAACACCATTCGCACGGTGCGCGAAGTGGCAGATGGCGTCACACGCACGGCGGGTCAGTTGAATGACTCCTCCTCTGAACTGTCGCAACGCACGGAAAATCAGGCGGCGACACTGGAGGAAACAGCCGCCGCAGTCGAGGAGTTGACAGCAACCGTCCGCTCTTCGGCGGATGGCGCACGCGAAGTCGAGGACAATGTTCGCCAGGCCCGCGTGACCGCTGAGAAAAGCGGCCAGGTCGTCAGTGACGCTGTAAAAGCAATGTCCAAGATCGAAGAATCCTCGCAAAGCATTTCAAAGATCATCTCCGTGATCGACGACATCGCCTTTCAGACCAACCTGCTGGCCTTGAACGCTGGCGTCGAAGCTGCGCGCGCAGGCGAAGCGGGGCGCGGATTTGCCGTGGTTGCCTCCGAGGTCCGAAATCTAGCGCTTCGCTCTGCGGATGCCGCTGGTGAAATCAAAGGCTTGATCGATCAAAGCGCCACCCATGTCTCTGACGGCGTGACCCTGGTGGGCCGCACCGGCACAGAACTCGAGGCGATCATCAGCAGCGTGAACTCGATTTCTGAGAACGTCAGCGTCATCGCACGCGGAGCCGAGGAACAAGCCGTAACGCTCAGCGAAATCAACAGCGGCATCGGTCATCTTGATGAGGTGACACAAAACAACGTCGCTATGGTGGAAGAGACCACTGGCGCAAGCCAGACCCTCGCCAGCGATGCCTCGGTGATGTCGAAAGAGATCGCGAATTTTGTATCCGAGGGCGAAATCAAGATCGCAAAACATGTCGCGCCGATCCCGAACACGCCGCCGCCAACCGTGGAACCTGAACTGGAACTGCGCACCGGCACCTAGTCCTCTAGAGTCCCCCCCGGTTGGGACTCATCCCAAGCCATTCCGATCTAAGGGCGCGGTCGGCACTCATGCCACCGCGCCTTTCCCATCGAAGGTGTGGATGGACCAGTAAGGTTCCCGCCCCGACATAAGACCCCCAAGAGGGAGTGCACATAAACTGCTGCCTCCCTTATTGCTTTAGGGCTGGATCTTCCGGCTCTGGCCAAGATTGGGCGACTTGAGCCTCCGCATTAACCCGGAGTTGAGAACCCCGAACTACGGCCTCGCTCCTGAGGCCAAAACGTCCGCAATTAGCTCGCGTCAAGACTGGGACGCCGCTCCCTCTTCTGGTCAACGCCAAGATCAGGGCGCGCATCAGTCTTGATGATCCGCGACACTGCGGCGCGCGTCTTTCACAAAAGGCTCTGCGATGCGTGGCAATGCCTGCGACCTGACCGACATTGCCACGCGCAAATTCGCAGATTGTGCATGCGCGCCCGCCAAAAGCAGTCGATCTGAAAGACGAAAAAGGCGCCGCAGACGGAACAACCGGATCATGCGAGACGCACCACATGAGCGCGCAGCACCTCGCTTCAGCGCGCTGCCCTAGGTTTGCATATTTGAAATTTACTCAACCTCTGCAGACGCATCAGTGGCTGACCCCGAAGAGATAGTCCCATATTTGATGGCGTTTTCACTTTTCGCCCGTCATTCACCCTCAACAGGAACTTAAGAATTTTCGCATAAAACGATGATGAGCCCTGTTCAATTGGCCCGGTAACAAGAAGCTGCCCCTCTTGCAGGGGCTGGAAGAGTAAATGGCAACGATGAACTCAGGCCTCGGCGGTGCGACGGGGTATGGTGAAAACAGCTTTGTCACGAATGGGCCGGACAGCGGCACCCTCGATGATGGCAGCGTTTATGTTGATATCACCTCGGTGTTCGGCCCTGGAGGGATCACGCTCTTTGGCCAGAACTATACCGGGTTCAACGTCGGCACCAACGGTGTCATTGGTTTTGATTGGGACAGCACCACCTACAACCCCGAGGGCCTCGAAGGTTTTAACCAAGGCCCACTGATCGCACCGCTGTGGACCGATATGGATCTCAGCCAGGGCGGCGACATCCTGTGGGATCTCGACACGGTCAACGGCACGGTCACGATCACCTGGCTCGATGTTGCCCCCTCTTCGGGCGCCGGCACGAACTCCTTTCAGGTTGTGCTGACCGATACAGGCGGCGGCAACTTTGATCTCGAGTTTATCTATGAGGACATCCAGTATGGTGATGGCGACACGCTCGGCAACAGCGTCGGCCTGACCGATGGCAATGGAAATGTCTACGAACTCGAAGGCTCACGCGATACCAATGACGCCACCCAATACGAGACCACAAGCTTTGACAGTGGCCCGGCCCCGGGTCATTTCTCGACCTCGGTTGTAGATGGCACACCGGACGTCTATTCCATCGACGGCACCTCCGGCGCGGACAACATGGACGTCGGCTATACCGACGCCGATGGGCAGGACATCACCAATCAGGATGACTACATCCTTGCTGGCGACGGCAATGACACCATTCGCGGAGGCGAGGGAGACGACACGATTGTCGGCGGCGCTGGCGATGATGTGATCTACAGCGGCAGCGATTCAGACGCTGCGGCGCCGACCTATGTGCAGGTGTACAACGGCGACAATTATCACGGCACAACCGGTCAGGACTTCTATCACTGGAATGCGGAAACAGGCAGCAACGCCGTCATCCGCATGAACAATACGCCCACCGAGTCGGGCTCTGGCGATGGCGAGGCTGACTATGTGGTTGTCGGAACCACCAACAACACCGGCACCCTGACCATTGGCGACTTTGACGTCGGCAATGACCGGATCGTACTGCCCGAGGCCTATGCTTCGATTTCGATGACCAACGCGTCCTCGCCGACAGATTATTATTCCGACATTACAATTACATATGCGAACGGCAATACGCAGAGCTTTGTGATCTATCACGACGGCTCCACGCCGCTTACTGCCAGCGAGGTCTTCACCACCGAGGTTCCGACTGTCACTGCAAGCGACAACGATCAGCTCATCGGGGGCGAAGGCGACGACACTTTTATCCTCGAAGATCACTCCGGGAATGACACGATCGATGGGGGTGCGGGTGAAGGCGATCACATTGACGCGTCCAACCTGTCTGGGCCGGTTTCGGTTACCTATTCGGGGGATGAGGCCGGGGACATCGTCAGCGGGTCGGATACGATCACCTTCAGCGACATCGAGCAGATCACCCTGACCAATCAGGCTGATTTTTTTGATGCCAGCGCTGCTGCCACCGGCGTATCTCTGGATGCAGGGACCGGGGATGACACCATCATCGGCTCCAGCGGCAATGACACGCTCTCCAGCGGCATCGGCCATGACACCATCACCGGGGGCCTGGGTGATGACGTGATGACAAGCGCCGGTGGGGAGGACCTCTTTGTCCTTACCACCAGCGGCGGGCGCGACACCATCACCGATTTTGGTACCGGCGATCTGGATGGCGATGGGCGCTTCAACGACCAGCTCGATGTGTCCAATCTCTCGGGCGGTACAGGACCTGGCGGCAGCGTCACACGAAACGATGTTGTCGTCAGCGACGATGGCAGCGGCAATGCGGTGCTGACGTTCCCGGATGGCGAGCAGCTGGTGCTCCTTGGCGTGCCACCGACCTTTATGTCTGCCCCGGCCAATCTCTATTCTGCGGGCATTCCCTGTTTCACCACGGGCACACTGATCGACACTGCGACGGGGCCACGTCCGGTTGAGACACTCCGGGTCGGCGATCTGATGCAGACGGCTGATGAGGGCTGCCAACCCGTGATCTGGATTGGAACAACCCATGTTCCCCATAGCGCACTCATGTCCAATCCGCGGCTGAGGCCCATCACACTGCACCCAGGCGGGAGCCTTCAACTGGCGCAGCCCATGACGGTGTCGCGTCAGCACCGGTTCGTGTTCGCCGACCCACAGGATCGGACCGAGCGTTTCCTGCGCGCCAATCAACTCCTTCAGGTAGCGCCGGATCAGGTCAGTGTTGATTGCCCTCTAGGCGGCGTCACCTATGTTCATGTCCTGCTTGAGCGGCACCAGGTCTTGTTTTCCGGCGGCGTCGCAACGGAGAGCTTTTTCCCCGGCCCCTGGTCTTTGCGCGGGCTCTCGCCTCGCTCCGTGGCAAAGCTCGCCGCTTTGCTGCCCCGGTTGCGCTATTTGCACGGGTTGCCCCCCAAACTCGCGAGAATGGCGACCGAGCAGGTCTATGCTCCGCTGGCACGCGATGAAATCAGCACCGCAGAGTTGCGAGAGAGACTGCGCGCCACCCGTCTGAAACAAAGCGCCTGAAACGGTGCCCAGTCGCGGCAGGCCGCCACAGGGCCACATTCTGCGCGCAAACGCCGCAGCCCACTCGAACACAATCCCAACTGATACCGGCGACGCCAATGGCGTCTACACTGGAGCGATTGACAGGAAAAATTCTGTCTATCCATGTAAAAATCGTCAATTTCTACCGTAAATTTACAGTATTTCAGCGGGCAGCGGAAAAAGATTTACAAGCAAGCCCTTATTTTAACGATGTTTATTCACATCTTTTCAACTTCGCTTATTATCACGCCCAAGGTTGGAGAAGGTTTGACTCTTGGCGCACTTCCATGTGGAGATCGCGCCCAAGAGAATTTTGGAGGGAGGACATTCCATGACCACGCCCGAGAGCGCAGTTTACCCACCGTCTGAGGACATCGTCAAAAACGCCCATGTCAATGCGGCAAAATACGACGAGATGTACGCGCAATCCCTTGAGAACCCAGAGAAGTTCTGGGCAGAGCAGGCTGAACGCATCGACTGGATCAAGCCGTTCACCAAGGTCAAGAATGTGTCCTATGATTTTGGCAACGTGGACATCAAATGGTTCGAGGACGGTCAGCTGAACGTCGCAGCCAACTGCATCGACCGCCATCTGGAGACCCGTGGCGATCAGACCGCGATCATCTGGGAGCCTGATGATCCATCCGATGAGGCCAAGCACATCTCCTACAAGGAGCTGCACCTCAGAACCTGCCGCATGGCCAACATCCTCGAGAGCATGGGTGTCGGCAAAGGCGACCGAGTGGTGATCTACCTGCCCATGATCCCCGAAGCCGCCTATGCCATGCTGGCCTGCGCGCGCATCGGTGCGATCCACTCAATTGTTTTTGCAGGGTTTTCACCGGACGCCCTGGCGGCGCGGATTAATGGCTGCGACGCCAAGGTTGTGATCACCGCCGACGAGGCCCCGCGCGGAGGGCGCAAGACGCCTCTGAAGTCGAACGCCGACGCCGCCCTGCTGCACTGCAAGGAAAGCGTGAAGTGCCTCGTGGTGCGCCGCACCGGCGGTCAGACCACATGGATCGACGGTCGCGACCACGACTATAACGAGATGGCGCTGGAGGCGAATGACTACTGCAAACCCGCCGCAATGGACGCAGAGGATCCGCTGTTCATTCTCTACACCTCCGGTTCGACCGGGCAGCCCAAGGGCGTTGTACACACCACCGGTGGCTACCTCACCTATGCCGCACTCACCCATGAGGTGACGTTTGATTACCACGATGGCGACATCTACTGGTGTACGGCCGATGTGGGCTGGGTCACGGGCCATAGCTATATCGTGTATGGCCCCCTCGCCAATGGCGCCACCACATTGATGTTTGAGGGCGTGCCCACCTACCCCGATGCGGGCCGGTTCTGGGCGGTCTGCGAAAAGCACAAGGTCAACCAGTTCTACACGGCACCGACGGCGATCCGCGCCCTGATGGGGCAAGGGACGGAATTTGTCGAGAAATACGACCTCTCCGACCTGAAGCTCCTCGGCACAGTGGGCGAGCCCATCAACCCGGAGGCCTGGAACTGGTACAATGATGTGGTCGGCAAGAGCAAATGCCCGATCGTCGATACCTGGTGGCAGACTGAGACCGGCGGACACCTGATGACCCCGCTGCCTGGCGCCCACGCCACCAAACCGGGTGCTGCGATGAAGCCCTTCTTTGGCGTGGAGCCTGTCGTCCTCGATCCGCAGTCGGGCGCTGAAATCGACGGCAACGGCGTTGAGGGCGTGCTCTGTATCAAGGACAGCTGGCCGGGCCAGATGCGTACAGTCTGGGGCGATCACGAACGTTTCGAGAAGACCTACTTCTCTGATTACAAAGGCTATTATTTCACGGGTGATGGGTGCCGCCGCGATGCCGACGGCGACTATTGGATCACCGGGCGCGTGGACGATGTGATCAACGTCTCTGGTCACCGCATGGGCACCGCCGAGGTGGAAAGCGCGCTTGTCGCACATGCCGCCGTGGCCGAAGCCGCTGTTGTGGGCTACCCGCATGAGATCAAGGGCCAGGGCATCTACTGCTATGTCACCCTGATGAATGATCGCGAGCCTTCTGACGAGCTCCTGAAGGAGCTGCGTCAGTGGGTGCGCACCGAGATTGGCCCCATTGCATCGCCTGATGTAATCCAATGGGCGCCTGGCCTGCCGAAGACACGTTCGGGCAAGATCATGCGCCGCATCCTGCGTAAAATTGCGGAGAATGATTTTGGCAGCCTCGGCGACACCTCGACCCTCGCGGATCCTTCGGTCGTCGATGATCTGATCTCCAACCGTGCCAACAAGGGTTAAGCGACCATGACCACAGATGTTATGACCCGCCCCGCGGTACTGATCCTGCTGGGCCCTCCGGGGGCTGGCAAAGGCACGCAGGCGCGGATGCTTCAGGAAAAATACGGCCTTGTGCAGCTTTCCACCGGGGATCTTCTGCGTGCGGCCGTGGCTGCGGGCACCGATGCGGGCAAACAGGCCAAGGCGGTGATGGATGCGGGCGGTCTGGTCTCTGACGAGATCGTCATCGCCATCCTCAAGGACCGGATGAACGACGCAGATTGCCGCAACGGGGTCATCCTCGACGGCTTCCCGCGCACAACCGTGCAGGCCAAAGCGCTGGATGGGCTGCTGGCCTCGACCGGACAGCGGATCAACGCAGCAATCAGCCTCGAAGTGAATGACAGCGCGATGGTGACACGGATCTCCGGGCGCTCCACCTGCGCGGATTGCGGAGAAGGCTATCACGACACCTTCAAGCCGCCTATGCCGGGTGAAGTCTGCGCCAAATGCGGCGGTGAAACCCTCACGCGGCGCGCTGATGATCGGGCAGAGACAGTGGCCAGCCGGCTTGAGGCCTATCATGCGCAGACCGCACCGCTGATCGCCTATTACCAAGAGGCCGGCGTGCTGAAATCCGTGGATGCAATGGCGGAAATCAGCAGCGTTGCGACGCAGATATCCTCTGTGGTGGAAACGATCCTGCACTAAGGTCGCCCTCTGCGCGAGAGCATCAGATGCCTCCGCCCCGAGGGTCGGAGGCATCTGATTTATTTTCTTTTGCATCCAAGGGCAGAGGTTGAAATAAGGGCGAGGCCCGCTATCCCTCAGAGGCACGCGCAGCATTGATGACAGCAACGGATCCCCTGCCCCATGACCCTTACCAGCTTCACTCCCGGCCCCGACACTCAGGCAGAGATGCGTGCGGCATTGGGGTGTTTTGCAACCGGTGTGGTCGTGGTCACAACACAGACTGAGCGCGGACCGCTTGCGATGACCGTCAACAGCTTCACCTCTGTCTCGCTGACGCCGCCGCTGGTGCTGTGGTGTCCGGCCGTACACTCGAAGCGGCATGACCCATTTGTGGGGGCCAAACACTTCTCGATTCATGTGATGGCCGAAGATCACATGGATGCAGCGCTGCATTTTGCCCGCCATGGCGAGGCCTTTGACGTCCACCCCTGGAGCCGGAACACGCAAAATCAGCCCGTTCTCGACGACGCAATGGTCCGCCTGGACTGCGCCCATCACGCCGCCCACCCAGGTGGCGATCACACCATTTTGGTGGGTGAAGTCCTGAACGTCAGCCGCCGCGCCGATCTGGGACCCGGTTTGGTATTCCATCAGGGCAAATACGGTCGTTTTTCCGACTGACTTTTCAACAGAGCGCCCGGTAGCTCCTCAGGCTCAGATACCCCGGTGCGCCCTCAGGCGCTGCACAGGACTGTAGCAACCGGTAGGATTGACAGCACCCGCTCGGGACAGGCGCTTGCGCAGAGACCGCAGCCCGTGCAGGCCTGATCGCGGATCTCCAGCGTGTTGCCCGTATCGCCCAGGTGCATCGCATCCGTGGGACAGGACCATACACAGTGTTGGCACAGCGTACATCCGTCCGTGAGGCTCACATACCCCGCCACTGAGGGTGCTTCCGTCTCTGCGCGAGGCTCAGGTGGTATCGCGGCATCTGCGTCATCTTTGATGGGGTCATCCAGCAGGACCGAAAGCGCGTTTTCAGAGTGGAACAGAGCAACCGTCCCATCCAATCCAGCGCAGGCAGCAATATCTTCGACAAGGTCGAGCTGTCGATGTATTAGACGAATATCGGGCGACAACTCGATGAAAACGCGTGAAAATCCATGCGCGAGTGCGCCCAGGACGTCCTCGGTTCTGAGGCAGCCCGACGGACAGACCCTCAGGTTTGTGACAGCATAAGACCCGCGTAGATCGCCGTTTACATGTGCTGGAACACTGGCTGCGTAATAAAGCACCAAAGCCTCTGGCGCACCGCCGATCCGTGTCCGAAGGCGCGCCTTGAGACAGACGCGTTCGAGAACTGCGGAGCGGCGCACGTTTGGCGACGCCGCCCCACAAAAACCCAACTCACTTGTTAACTGGGACATTCTCTCCCCCGTACAACGGGGAGCAGATCCCCGCACAAGTGAAGCGTGCAAGCCCTTAACAGAATGTTACTTTCTCTTAAAATTGACGATACCCAGCCGAAGCCTCGGCTGGGTATCCAGTTAATTTACGATGGCATTACCGTGGTGCGAAATCAGTTCAGCGCCGCATCGGTGATCGCATGGGTCCACGCCCCTTCAGGCGCCTTGGTGATGACCGGGTCAGAGCCGCCGCTCAGCAGGGTCTGCACCGTGCGCTCGTAGTCTGCCACGTCAAGCGCGCCATTGCTGCCGGAAGTGAGTTTGGCAATCTCGCCCATCATCCGCTTTTGGTGGGTTTCGGTCTGGGCACCAGAGGCATCATTGTCGAGCACGATTTCTGCGGCCTCCTCCGGGTTCTCTTCGGCGTATTTCCAACCCTTCATAGACGCTCGGACAAAGCGCTCCATTTTGTCGACGAAGGCCGGATCGGAGAGGTTGTCCTCGAGCACATAGAGGCCATCCTCGAGCGTTGCGACGCCTTGGTCCTCGTATTTGAAGGTCACAAGCTCATCAGCCGAGACCCCCGCATCAATCACCTGCCAATATTCGTTATAGGTCATGGTGGAGATGCAATCGGCCTGCCGCTGCAGCAGAGGATCGACGTTAAAGCCCTGTTTCAAAACCTCTACGCCTTCGGGACCCTTGCCCTCTGTCGAGATACCGAGCTTGCCCATCCAGCTCATGAAGGGGAACTCATTGCCGAAGAACCAGACCCCAAGAGTGCGATCCGCGAGATCCTTGGGTGCAGAGATGCCGGTGTCTTTCCAGCAGGTGAGCATCATGCCAGAAGATTTGAACGGCTGGGCAATGTTGACCAGCGGCAGCCCCTTTTCCCGCGCAGCCAGAGCTGCGGGCATCCATTCCACGGTCACATCCGCGCCGCCCCCTGCGATCACCTGCGTGGGCGCGATGTCGGGGCCACCGGGAAGAATGGTCACATCCAGCTCTTCTTCCCCGTAAAACCCTTTGTCCAGCGCCACATAGTAGCCTGCAAACTGCGCCTGGGTGACCCATTTCAGTTGCAGCTTCACCTCATCTGCGGCCTGCGCAGCAGAGGTTGCCATCAGTGCCATGGCGGCGGCTGTTAGCACGTTTTTCATCAGATTGAACTCCCTGTTGGTTATGATGAAATCATGCGCGAGTTGAGATCGACACGCAAAAGATTTGCCATTAATTGACGATCGATCCCTTGGTTTCGCACAAGACTTGGGCACCGGGCATGGCGGGGATTTATCCCTCTATACAGCACCTTGCGCCCAAATGATGATGTGCCCCCACGTCGCGCAGGGACACGCGTTTTTGTCAGCCCCGTTGGGACGGGTGCCAGAAGGTTAGTGACTTCTCCAAGAGAGCCACGAGCCCATAAAAGAGCGAGCCTGCGAGCGCAGCGACAACGATCTCGGCCCACACCATATCAAGCGCAAGCTGCCCGACCGAGGTGGAGATCCGGAACCCCATCCCAACCGTTGGCGAGCCAAAGAACTCCGCCACGATTGCCCCGATCAGCGCCAGGGTTGTCGAGATCTTGAGACCATTGAAGACAAACGGCAAGGCCGCAGGCAAGCGCAGTTTGATGAGGCTCTGCCAATAGGACGCGGCATAGGTGCGCATCAGATCGCGTTGCATCTGGTCGGTTTCGCGCAGCCCGGCCACGGTGTTCACCAGCATCGGGAAGAACACCATCACCACGACCACGGCCGCCTTGGACTGCCAGTCAAAGCCAAACCACATCACCAGGATCGGCGCGGTGCCAACAATCGGCAGCGCCGCGACGAAATTCCCCACCGGCAACAGCCCGCGACGCAGGAAATCACTGCGATCCACCAAAATGGCGGTCAGAAACGCCGCGCCACAGCCGATCACATAGCCACCCAGCGCCCCTTTGAGGATGGTCTGGCTGAAGTCTGCCCAAAGGATCGGCAGGCTCGCCGCAAATCGCTCGGCAATCAACGAGGGCGCGGGCAAGATCACCAGCGGGACCTCAAGGCCGCGCACCAGCAGCTCCCAGACGATGAGGATTGTCACCCCAAAGATCGCCGGCACCAGGAGGCCCACCGCACGGCTATCCGCCTTTGGCCCATTGGCAAGGCGAGTGTTGATCCACCACCCCGCGCACCAGACTACTGCAGCTAAGAAAACCAAATACATCAGCGCACCTCCAGAGGAGTTTGGGGCCGGGTTGCCATCAGACGTTTTCCACTCATGGTTTCACCCCCATACGCCCAAGCAGCATGCGCTCGAGTACTCCGAGGAGCGCCACCAGAGCCGCAGCCAAGATGGCCGCTGCAAAAAGCGCCGACCAGATCTGCACCGTCTGACCGTAGTAGCTTCCTGCCAGAAGCCGCGCGCCAAGCCCTGCGACCGCACCAGTCGGCAATTCCCCAACGATGGCCCCCACGAGCGAGGCCGCAATGCCGATCTTGAGCGAGGCAAAGAGATAAGGCATCGACGAGGGCAGACGCAGCTTCCAGAACACCTGCCCCTGCGAGGCGTTGTAGGTCTTCATCAGATCAAGCTGCATGTGATCCGGGCTGCGCAAGCCTTTGACCATACCGACCACCACAGGAAAGAAACTGAGGTAGGCGGCGATGATCGCCTTGGGCAAAAGCCCTTGTACGCCAATGGAATACAAGACGACGATGATCATTGGCGCCAGCGCGATGATCGGAATGGTCTGGCTCACGATGGCCCAGGGCATCACCGACATGTCCATGACTCTGGAATGCACGATCCCGACCGCAAGCAGGATGCCAAGCCCTGTGCCGATCGCAAATCCAAGAAGCGTCGCGGAGAGCGTCACTTGCCCATGATAGATCAGGCTGCGTTTGGAGGTGATCTTCTTCATCACCGTGGTGTCCCAGAGCTCTGTGGCGACCTGATGCGGCGCCGGCAAGCGCGGGCGCTCCACCGACCATGCACGCGAAATCGCAAAGCTGTTCTGAACCACAAGTCCAAGTGCCGAAGCGTCTCGACGCTCACGCGCGGTTGCAGGCTCCACCTGCTCCCCTGCCCGCTCAGCGGCGTCCAGCACCCCCTTGATGTTCATCGGCACGCAGGCAAGATACCAGAGGCCAATAATCCCCGCGACCACGGTTAGGACGGCCATAAACGTCTTCATACGCCGCCCTCCATTGCAAAATCCTCAGTCATGAGCATGCCCCGCACGAAGCCCCTCACGCACGCGATGCGAAATCTCGATGAACTCCGGCGTGTCGCGAATATCGAGCGGGCGTTCCTTGGGCAGGGTGCTCTCGATCACCTCGTGGATACGACCCGGACGGGGCGACATCACGACGATCTTGGTCGACAGATACACCGCTTCGGGGATCGAATGGGTCACAAAACCGATGGTCTTGTTGGTGCGCGCCCAGAGCTTCAGGAGCTGTTCGTTGAGGTGGTCGCGCACGATTTCGTCAAGCGCGCCAAAGGGTTCATCCATCAGCAACAGATCCGCATCAAACGCCAGCGCACGCGCAATCGAGGCGCGCTGCTGCATCCCCCCCGACAGCTGCCACGGAAATTTTCCACCAAAGCCCGCAAGCTCCACAAGCTCCAGCACCTCGGCCACGCGCTTGTCCTGTTCCGCTTTGGAATATCCCATGATTTCAAGCGGAAGCTTGATGTTCTTGGCGATCGTGCGCCACGGATAAAGCCCCGCCGCCTGAAACACATAGCCATAGGCACGCTGCTTGCGCGCCTCTTCCGGCGTCATCCCGTTCACCGTGAGGCTTCCGCCTGTCGGCGTCTCCAGAGACGCGATACAGCGCAGAAACGTGGTCTTGCCGCAGCCCGATGGCCCAATAAAGGAGACGAAATCCCCCTTATTGATGGTCAGATTGATGTCCTTCAGCGCGTGTACGGATGTGTCGCCTGATCCAAACACAAGGTCCAGATCGCGTGCTTGTATCACAGCCGCCCCTGGCTCCCGATCGATGGCTTGTTCTACCTCTGAGGTCATTTGCATATTCATTTCATAGCCTTGATCAAACAAACGGGGGCGCAGAGGCCCCCGTTTTCATGCGTTTAGACGCCAGTGGCGGGAATGCCGCTGCGCTCAACCGGGCGCGGCGCGGTCAGCTCTTTCCAGGTGCTGAGCGCCTTGTTCACCACGGTGTTGGGCGCGCGCTCCACAAATTTGCCGTGACCTTCCTGGGTCTTGATCTCACCGTCCATCACGGCGACCTGTCCACGGGTCAGGGTGTAGCGCGGCAGGCCCTTCACCTCTTTGCCCTCGAACACGTTGTAATCAATGGCAGATTGCTGGCTCTCGGCAGAGATCGTCTTGGTTTTCTTGGGATCCCAGACCACCAGATCTGCATCCGCCCCCACAAGCACAGCCCCCTTCTTGGGATAGCAGTTCAGGATCTTGGCAATATTGGTCGAGGTCACCGCGACAAACTCATTGGGCGTCAGGCGGCCAGTTTCGACACCATGCGTCCAGAGCATCGGCATCCGGTCCTCAAGCCCGCCCGTGCCGTTGGGGATCTTGGTGAAATCGCCCACGCCGTATCTTTTCTGCTCGGTCGAGAACGCGCAGTGATCGGTCGCGACCACCGACAGGGACCCGGACTGAAGCCCCGCCCAGAGGCTGTCCTGATGCTGTTTGTTGCGAAACGGTGGCGACATCACGCGCCGCGCAGCGTGATCCCAATCGGGGTTGAAATACTCGCTCTCATCCAGTGTCAGATGCTGGATGAGCGGCTCGCCCCAGACCCGCTTGCCAAGCATGCGCGCCCGACGAATGGCCTCGTGGCTCTCTTCACAGGAGGTGTGCACCACATAGAGCGGCACACCGGCCATATCCGCAATCATGACCGCCCGGTTGGTGGCTTCGCCTTCCACCTGCGGCGGGCGCGAATAAGCATGCGCTTCGGGGCCGGTATTGCCCTCGGCCAAAAGCTTGGCACTCAACTCCGCCACCACATCGCCGTTCTCGGCATGCACCATGGCGATGCCACCCAACTCCGCAAGACGCTGAAATGACGCATAAAGCTCATCATCATTCACCATCAAGGCGCCCTTGTAGGCCATGAAATGCTTGAAGGTGTTGATGCCCCGGGTCTCGATGACGGTCTTCATCTCATCAAAGACCTGCTCGCCCCACCAGGTCACCGCCATATGGAAGGAATAGTCACAATTGGCGCGAGTCGACTTGTTGTCCCAGCGCTTGAGCGCATCGAGCAGGCTCTCACCCGGCTGCGGAAGCGCAAAATCGACCACCATGGTGGTCCCGCCCGCAAGCCCGGCACGGGTGCCACTTTCAAAATCATCCGAAGAATAGGTGCCCATGAACGGCATCTCCAGATGGGTATGCGGATCAATCCCGCCAGGCATGACATAGCAACCGCTGGCATCCAGCACCTCATCGCCCTTCAGATCCGGGCCGATTTCGGTGATGACGCCGCCCTCGATCAGGACATCCGCCTTATAGGTTAGATCCGCGGTCACAATGGTGCCGTTCTTGATGACTGTCGTCATATCAAACTCCCTGTGGTCCGGCGACTTTTGCGCCGTTTTGTTATTGAGCTCCCGGCAGAGTTTCTTCTAACTCCAAATATCCCGGGGGAGTCGCGGGAACCGCGACGGGGGCAGAGCCCCCTCTTGTTGTCAGGCGACGATCTCAGCCGTCTCAAGCACCGCATGCAGCATCACATCCGTGCCGGCCGCGGCCCAGTCCTTCGAAATCTCTTCCGCCTCATTATGGCTCAGACCGTCCACGCAAGGACACATGATCATCGCGGTGGGTGCCACATCATTGATCCAGCAGGCATCATGCCCCGCGCCAGAGACGATATCCATGTGGCTATAGCCCAAACGCTCTGCCGCGCCCCGAACCGCACTCACGCAGCTCTCATCAAAGGTCACCGGGTCGAAATGCCCCACCGGCTCGATCTCCAGACCGAGACCGAGCTCCGCCGCGATTTCCTTTGCTTTGGCTTCGTATTGCGTGCGCATCGATGTCAGCTTTTCAAGGTCGGGAGAGCGGAAATCCACGGTGAACACCACCTTGCCCGGGATCACATTGCGCGAGTTGGGGAAGACATCGCAATGCCCCACTGCGCCCACTGCATGCGGCTGATGCGCCATGGCGATCTGATGCGCCGCTTCCGTCATCCGCGCCATGCCGAGCCCGGCGTTCACCCGCATATTCATCGGGGTCGAGCCAGTGTGCGCATCCTTGCCGGTCACGGTACATTGCAACCACCAGAGCCCCTGACCGTGTGTCACCACGCCAATGTCTTTCTTCTCAGCCTCAAGAATCGGACCCTGCTCGATGTGCAGCTCAAACATGGCGTGCATCTTGCGGGCGCCGACCTCTTCATCGCCAACCCAGCCGATGCGCTTCAGCTCGTCGCCAAAGGTCTTGCCTTCAGCATCCTCGCGCCCATAGGCCCAGTCTTGCGTATGTTTGCCGGCAAACACGCCCGACGCCAGCATAGCCGGAGCAAACCGCGTGCCTTCCTCATTGGTCCAGTTGGTCACCACGATCGGGTGCTTGGTCTTGATGCCGAGGTCATTCATGGTCCGCACGACCTCAAGACCGCCAAGCACCCCTAGAACGCCATCGTATTTGCCGCCCGTCGGCTGGGTGTCGAGATGCGATCCCATGTAGACCGGCAATGCCTCGGGATCTTCACCCGGGCGGGTTGCAAACATATTGCCCATGGAGTCGAGCCCCATGGTCATGCCCGCCGCTTCACACCACGACTGAAACAGGGCGCGGCCTTCGGCGTCCTCATCGGTGAGCGTCTGGCGATTGTTGCCACCGGCCACACCGGGGCCAATCTTGGCCATATCCATCAGACTGTCCCACAGCCGATCGCCATTGATTTTCAGATTCTGTCCAAGCGCCGTCATGTCTCTTTGCTTCCTTCCCTGTAGTCCGCCCTGCCCGCGAAGAGCGGGGCAAGGTCACGCGCGGTTGGCTCCGCCCGGGTCAGTGGCTCTTTTTTCTGCCGCTGGCCAATGTCGGAGCCTTGAAGGCGCGCACATTTGACCAACTGGTCAAACTCACGCTATCACCAGATCAGACTCAGTCAAGAAATTGCGCGTCCTGATTTCAGGATAAGATTTTGGCTGCTTATGATATGAGCAATTTTCAAGCAGCTTCGCGACCTCTCACAGCAAGAGAAAGAATCGGCACGATATGGCCTCAGACCGCAGCCCCACGAGAATTCAAAAACGAAACCGTGCCAATATCTTAGAGGCCGCTCTGGAAGTGTTTTCCCAACATGGGTTTCGTGGCTCCACGGTAGATCAGGTGGCCACCGCCGCCGGTCTTTCAAAGCCCAATCTGCTCTATTATTACCCCTCAAAAGAAGCGATCTTTACAGAGCTTTTGTCAAAGCTTCTTGACGATTGGCTGGCGCCCTTGCATGAAATCGACCCGGATGGCGAACCGATGGAGGAAATCCTCGGCTATGTGCAGCGCAAATTGCTGATGAGTCAGAGCATGCCGCGCGAAAGCCGTCTCTTTGCCAATGAGATCGTGCAAGGCGCACCGCGCATGATCGACACGCTTTCGACCGACCTGCGTGCGCTGGTGGACAAGACCGAACTGATTTTCCAGAACTGGATGGACGCCGGCAAGATCGCCCCGGTTCACCCGCGCCATCTGCTGTTTTCAATCTGGTCGCTCACGCAACACTACGCCGATTTCGAGGTCCAGGTGCAGGCGCTGATGACCCCCGAAGATCCGTTTGAGGCCGCACCGGAGTTTCTCGACACGCTCTATCGCAGGATGTTGACCCCGCCCTGATCCGATCCCCCGCGCCCTGGCCAGAAGACGGCTGGGTGCAGAGATCCTGTGCCTCGAACTGGCACCACCTCCCGAGATAGATCTGCCTGCGCAAGTCACTTACGTCGGCCTCTCAGGTCAATAATGCCCCCATTGCCCCCCCCAGAAATTCACTCCGCTGGCCTCAGGCCTGTTGATCCGGTTGAAACGATAGAGCGCCGCGCAACGCGCGGCGCTTGGCCCAAGGGGAGCGGGTGCCGGTTTCAGACCGGCATCCGCAACGGGCGGGAGCGCCCCCGCCCTTTTTTGTTTATTCCGCAGCCGTTGCAGACGGATTATTAGGGTGCTGGGTCCAGTTGCCATATTCGCCGCTCACCACCTTGCCGGTGCGTTCATCAATGGCGCCCACGGCAACCTCTTCCATGGTGATACAGCCTTCAACCGGACAGACGTTGACGCACAGGTTACACGCCACGCATTCGTCGTCCTTCACGGTAAAGGTCCGATCCGCCGACATCTCAATCGCCTGATGCGAGGTATCCTCGCAGGCCGCATAGCAACGTCCGCATTTGATGCAGTCATCCTGAGAGATCTTGGCCTTGGTCACATAGTTGAGGTCCAGATACTGCCAGTCGGTCACATTCGGAACCGCCATGCCACGGAAGTCCTCGATCGAGGAATAGCCCTTCTCGTCCATCCAATCCGACAGGCCCGAAATCATCTCTTCAACGACCTTGAACCCATAGGTCATGGCCGCCGTGCAAACCTGCACATTGCCAGCCCCAAGAGCGATGAACTCCGCCGCATCGCGCCATGTTGTCACGCCGCCAATGGCGGAAATAGGCAGACCTGCGGTTTGCGGATCGCGGGAAATTTCGGCCACCATATTCATGGCGATCGGTTTCACCGCCGGGCCGCAATAGCCGCCATGGGTGCCCTTGCCGCCAATCATCGGTTCGGGCGACATTGCATCAAGGTTGACCGAGGTGATCGAATTGATGGTGTTGATCAGAGACACAGCATCGGCATTGCCGGCCTTCGCGGCCCGCGCCGGATGACGAATGTCGGTGATATTGGGCGTGAGCTTCACGATCACCGGCTTGTCATAATACTGTTTGCACCATTCGGTGACCATCTGAATGTATTCCGGAACCTGCCCCACAGCAGAACCCATGCCGCGCTCGGCCATCCCATGCGGGCAGCCAAAGTTGAGCTCGATCCCGTCACATCCTGTTTCCGCCACACGCGGCAGGATCGCTTTCCAAGCCGCCTCTTCACAGGGCACCATGATCGACGCAATCAGCGCGCGATCCGGGTAGTCCTTTTTGACGCGGGTCATCTCCTCGAGGTTCACATCCAGCGGGCGATCCGTGATCAGTTCGATGTTGTTGAGCCCCAGAAGACGGCGGTCCGCCCCCCAGATCGCGCCATACCGCGGCCCGTTCACGTTGACAACCGGTGGCCCTTCGGCGCCGAGGGTCTTCCAGACCACACCGCCCCAGCCCGCCTCAAAGGCGCGGCGCACGTTATATTCTTTGTCGGTGGGCGGCGCGGAGGCCAGCCAGAAAGGATTCGGCGATTTGATACCGAGGAATTCTGTTGTAAGATCAGCCATTTGATCTCTCCCTATTTGCTAACTATGCAAGCCGCCCCACCTGGGGGAGCGGCGCATAGCGGCTTCAGCCCATCAGGCTTGCGTGGATATCTTCGGCCGCATCGCGACCCTCGGCAACGGCAGTGACCGTGAGATCATCGCCGCCAGAGGCACAGTCGCCCCCGGCCCAGACCCCGGCGACGGAGGTTTTGCCCGTCTCGGAGACTTTGATCTTGCCGCCCTCAAGCGCCAGTGCATCCGGCTGGCCTTCGAGCGTCTGACCGATGGCTTTCATCACCTGATCCGCAGCAAGGCGGAGGGTCTCTCCGGTGCCTTTCACGCGCCCGTCAACGATTTCGGTGTACTCGAGCTCGATCTCTGCGGCGGCGCCGTTGCCATGGATCGCCTTGGGCATCACGTTGAACATCAGTTTCACGCCCTTGGAGGCCGCGAGATCCTGCTCAAAACGGCTTGCGCCCATGGCGTCGCGACCGCGACGATAAGCGATGGTCACATTCTCGGCACCCAAGAGTTTGGACTGCACGGCCGCGTCTACAGCGGTCATACCGCCGCCGATCACCACCACATTGCGCCCAACCGGAAGCGAGCGCAGATCTTCGGCCTGGCGCAGTTCGGCAATGAAATCCACCGCATCGCGCACGCCGTCCTTGTCTTCACCTTCTGCGCGCAGCGCGTTGACGCCTTGCAGCCCGACAGACAGGAACACCGCGTCGAAATCCGCCTGAAGCCCGTCAAGCGTGAGGCCCGCGCCGAGGCCCTGACCGTACTCGATGGTGATCCCACCGATCTGGAGCAGCCACTCGACCTCGCGCGCAGCAAAATCATTGGTCGATTTATAGGCGGCGATGCCAAATTCATTGAGACCACCCGCCTTGGGTTTGGACTCGTAGATTGTCACCTCATGACCGTGCATAGCCAACCGGTGCGCCGCCGCAAGCCCGGCAGGCCCCGCACCGACGACCGCGACCCGCTTGCCTGTCGCCGCAGCACGGGTAAAGGGGTGCGCGCCCTTTTCCATCAGCATATCCGTGGCATAGCGCTGAAGGCGACCGATCTCGACCGGCTTGCCTTCGGCCACTTCACGCACGCAGACTTCCTCGCAGAGCGTCTCTGTCGGACAAACCCGCGCACACATCCCGCCAAGGATGTTCTGCTCAAGAATGGTCTTTGCCGCGCTCTCGGCATGACCCGCCTGAATTTCACGAATGAACTGCGGGATGTCGATGCTTGTCGGACAGGCCGTCATGCAGGGCGCGTCGTAACAGAAATAGCAGCGATCCGCTGCAACCGCGGCTTCATGCGCGTCATAAGGCGCGTGAAGATCTGCGAAGTTCTCGGCGATTTCCTGGGCACTCAATCGCTCAGAACGCACGCCGGATACCTGGTGGCCTACTGCCATTGGGTGTCTCCTTGCTGAAATTGGACAGTCAGTGATGTCTTCTTGTTATCCACACAGTGCCACAGGCGATTTTTTTATCAACTGGTAAAATTTAGAGAGGCTGCATTATTCTGCATCACGAGATAAAAATCTTCCGCTTGAGGCTTGATATTGTTCGCAAAATCACAGTGCCCAAAACTGTGGCACATTCGAATATTGTTGCAAGATGAGAGCGAACCGGGGGCTTCAGACGCAAAACGGGGATCTGAGTTGCCCCAGATCCCCGTTCCAAAACCACACTGAAATGCCCCGATCAGGACATGCCAAGCGCCTCTTTGTACATCTCGAGAACCGCCTCTTCTTCGGCGATGTCGTTTTCGTCGCGCTTGCGCAGGGCGATGATCTTGCGCAGAACCTTGACGTCATACCCGCGCCCCTTGGCTTCGGCCATGACCTCTTTCTGTTGCTCGGCGATCGCCTTTTTCTCTTCGTCCAGACGCTCGAACCGTTCGACAAACTGACGCAGTTCGCCAGCCGTCACGCGGTAGTTTTCACTCTTTTCATCTTCGGTCATGTCCATGGGATGGCCCTCGTGCAAATTGCCTCAACTGCTCCGGTTGAACCCGGTTGAGGCAGAGGGATACAGGGCTGCTGCACGCCTCGCAAGACTGGAGTTCGCCTGCATTTGCTTGCAGTGGCGCGACCACTCTTGTAGGCGCTTGTTCACCCGTGAGAGCGCAGGCGCAGAACGTGCGCCAAGTGCGCAGTGGCAAGAGGATGGCAAGCGATGGAATACCTGATTTGGGCCGGTGGCGGCCTGTCGATCCTGGGTATGGTGGGGCTGGTGTGGTGCGTGTGGACCGTCGTACGCGCCAAACGCAAGGGGCTGACCGATGACGAGTTGCGCGACGTCTTGCAGTCGGTTCTGCCCAAGAACCTCGGCGCTTTGTTGCTCTCGGTGCTTGGGCTGATGCTGGTGATGGTCGGGCTGTTCCTGCGCTGAACACCCGTGGCCTGATGCAGCATCAGGCCACGCAGCACCGGTCAGATCGGCATGTTGTCAAACTGGCTTTCGACCAATTCGTCGTTCAGCACTTGTTCCGTGCGACGCAGATGCCCGGGCACCGGCACGCCGGCCGCTTCGATCCGTCGCAGAATGCGTGCAAATTCTTGATGCAGATCCTGCCGAGCGGCCTCAGACGCGGTGCGGATCTCCTGCTCAAGATCGCAGGCACGTTCAATCAACTGTTGCGATGTCATTCGTTACTCCTCCCTTACAGGTCAACCAAAGCCCCCTGTATTCGCAGCCTGGCACGCG
The DNA here is from genome assembly GCF_000014065.1 of Ruegeria sp. TM1040. NCBI lineage: Bacteria > Pseudomonadati > Pseudomonadota > Alphaproteobacteria > Rhodobacterales > Roseobacteraceae > Ruegeria > Ruegeria sp. TM1040. The sequence continues at coordinate 1,610,079 of NC_008044.1, forward strand.
CTGCGTCGATCAAGTCTACTCAAATCAAAAGGTGGGGCAATCTATGTGCCCCTGCAATTCCGCAAATTGACGCATTCCAAGCGTTAAGGCTGCAATAAAAGGCACGTTGCCCATTTGCGTTGCGTGTATTCCGGTCCTGCAGGACCAAAACCCCTGCCCGAGATCGAACCTGTACGGCGCTTCGATCTAGACCAATGCGGGACAAAGGCGTAAACGATACCGCATGGATGCACGCACATTGACCCCCCGCTACTCGGTTTCTCCGCAGATCTCCGTGGAGGATATTCCCGCAATCAAAGCCGCCGGTTTTACAACGGTGATCTGCAACAGACCTGATGCAGAAGTCCCGCCCAGCCATCAGGCCGAGGCGATCCGCGCAGCCGTCGAAGACGCCGGGTTGTCTTTTCAGGTCCTGCCGCTCACCCACCAGACGATGACGCCGGAAAACGTTGAAAAACAAGGCGCTTTTGTCCAAAGTTCAGAAGGTCCGGTGCTGGCGTATTGCGCCTCGGGCACGCGGTGTTCCGTGATCTGGGCGCTGGGTCAGGTGGCCAATCCAGAGATTTCGGTGGATGACATCATGTCGACCACGCAGGAGGCTGGGTATGATCTTTCGGGCCTGCGCCCCACGCTTGAGGCCCTTAAGGGGTAGTCTCCGCCACGGATTCCCGAGCGCGGATCTCCGGGCGATTGTCCCGGCATCACGCGAAGGAAACGCCCTGACGAAGATCAGTCGCAATGACGGCCCGCGGTGTCCACCGTGGGCCATATTTTTCCAAGAGAGCTGATGCGCCCCGCGGCGCTGTGGTTATGTTCCGGTCTCTGAAAGATCAGACAGACCAGCAAGCTCCGAGATCTCGGCCGCCGTGTCATCGGCGTTAAAATCACCAAGGTCATTCATGGGCAGTTCGGGCAGCTCTCCCATGGCGTCAAAATCGCCCATGGGCAAGTCGCCCCCTTCAAGGCCGCCGCCAAAATCGCCTCCGAGGTCGCCGCCAAGATCACCGCCCAAATCGACACCTAGGTCGCCGCCCATCATGCCACCGAGATCGCCACCAAGGCCATCACCGGGTTCCTGCAGACCATGCGCGGCAATCGAGAGATCAAGCGTGTTGTCTTCGAGCGCGGGCGCCCCACCATGACCGATCCCGTCGGAAAAACTGCCTTCGTTATGAGGCACAAGACGGGTGCGCTGCTGATCCAGACGCACGGCACGCGCGCCATTCATCTGCCCCAACCGTCCCTTTGCAATGGCCTGACCATTGATGGCAATCAAATCGGTCTCGTAGAGATAGGCCTGATCGAGCGGCAAGAGCTCTCCCACTTTGAGGGTGGAGAACTGGCGCAAAGGCACGCGCATCTTGCACAGGACCGCCGTCAGTTCCGCCCGCATGGAGCCAACGCTCGACCCCAGACGCGGGCCACGGATCGCATTGGCCTCGTCATATTCATCGACAGACGGTTCCGGCAGAACCAGACAGATTTCGCCCTGCATCTTGCCAGTGGCGAGATCGACGTTGAGATTGATGACCCGGTAATCCTCGGCTTCCATACCGAGCACAAGTGTGCGCACATCTTCGACCTGCGCGCCAAAGCGATAGCCTTCGAAGATGCTCAGGTCGGTCTGGTCTTCGAGCAGGCTCGAGACCTTGGCAAACAGCTTTTCAAGGAATTCCGCCACCATGGCGGCGTCCGTGGGCGTATAATTGCGCTCATCCCCGGACATGCCCAGCACGGTACCCATGGTCTGCTGTTGAATCAGAGCTGTAACCGCCGCCGCATCCAGTGTCGCAGCACCAATCCGTCCTGCAGGGCAATCCAGAACCACAAGGAGGTGTTTATCGGAAAGAAGGCCGGTCAGATCCTCGGGCACGCGGTTGGTCTGACGTGCCGCGATCACTGCCATGGGCAATTCGCACAGATCCTCGGCAGCCCGCGCCACCGATCTGCGCAAGGCCTTGAGCGTGAGCGAGCCGCCTGTCCCGGCAGTGCCCTCTTTTGAGGCTGCAAGTTTGCGCGCCAGTCCCCCGACCGCGCGATTGCCTTCCTCAGTTTGATCCTTATCCGTCATAAATGAACCCGAAGCCTTCCGCACCCGTATGCAGACGGTTCTATCCCAGCGCTGGTTACCAAGACCTTTACAAATTTCAGAGGATTTCTTCTATTTTCGTCTCTCGTGGCAAAGAGACCAGAAAAGCGGCCCCTTTTTGCGTCGCAAGCAGATGAATATCACCACCCAGCTTGCGCATGATCTCCTTGCAGATCGCCAGCCCAAGACCTGCCCCTCCTGCGCGTTCGGGTGTCACGCGTGAGAATTTCTCAAAGATCATTTCGCGAAAATCCGCAGGGATTCCAGCGCCATTGTCGATGAATTCAACATCTACCCGGTTGGCAAAGACCCGCACATTGATGCGCAACTCCGGCGCAGCTGCAGTGCAGTATTTCTGCGCATTGGCGATCAGATTGATGAAGACCTGCGCCAGCCGGTCGACGTCGGTTTCAATCTCCACAGCCTCGGAATTGCGATCCCGCACCACCCGCAGCGGACCCTCCGCGCCCGCCAGCGCCGAGGACAACGCATGATCCAGCACATCGCCCAGAGGCCGGCGCGAAACATTGAGCGAAACGGACCCGCTCTCCAGAACGCTCAGATCCAGCAGGTCATTGAGCAACCTTGTGAGGCGCAGGGCCTCGTCATGGATGATCGATGCGTATTTATGCTGCTCAGCGGGATTGAGAGAAGGCTCATCGCGCAGGATTTCGGAAAAGGCACGTACCGATGTCATCGGCGTGCGCAGCTCGTGGCTGACCTGAGAGAGAAACGCATCTTTCTGCTCAGAGAGACGGGTTAGCTTCTGGTTGGTCTCCCGCAACTGCAGCGCGGTGCGCGAGAGCTCTTTTGATTGCGCCTCAAGGCGGCTCGAGTATTCCAGAAGTTGTGCCGATTCGTCCGCCACCGCCAGGAGATCCTCGACGGACACCGCTGCACCGCTGACAATCTGGCCGATCATCGCATGGGCAGCCGCCGCCCCAATCGAGGCGCTGAGTTCGCGCTCCAGTTGCTCGAGAAAACTCGGTGTCGGCTCCGGCAATGGCCCCGGGCCGCCTTGACGTTCCAGCGCCGCCTGAAAGAACTTCTGTGCCTCTTCGGGGCCGAGGATGCGTTGGGACATAATCATCAGGTCTTCGCTTTGGGCCACCGAGCCAGTCCAGCCACCGGGACCCGCCGAGTGGTCAAAGACATGCACGAACTGCGCGCCCTGGAGACGCTCCATGGGGCTTGGAAAGCTCAGGACCGAGACCAGCGCAAAGGCTGCCACATTGAGGCTCATGGACCAGAGGACAGAATGGACGATGGGGTCAAAGCCCTCGATCCCAAAGAGCGCCTGCGGGCGTAACCATCCGACTCCAAACGGCCCTTCCGACAGCGTGGCATTGGAAAAGACGCCTCCGGCGACCTCTGGCAGCAAGAGCGTATAGCTCCAGACCACAAAGCCGATGGTCAGCCCCGCAAGCGCGCCTGCGCGTGTGGCACCGCGCCAAAACAGCCCTCCGACCAGCGCGGGCAGGATCTGCGCGATGCCCGAAAAAGCGATCAGACCGATGGCGGCCAGCGCTGCGCCGCCGCCCGAGATCTGATAGTAGGCATAGCCGAGCGCCATGATCGCGGCGATGGAAAAACGCCGCGCAAAAAGCACGACCGAGCGCACATCCCCAGAAACCGACGCCCCTTTGAAGGCCCCGGTCGAGCGCAACCAGATCGGCATCACAATGTGGTTTGAAACCATCGTCGACAGGCTCATGGCGGCGACAATCACCATCGAGGTGGCCGACGAAAACCCGCCCAGAAATGACAGCATGGCCAGACCGTTCTGCCCTTGGGACAGGGGCAAGGCGAGCACAAAGAGGTCCGGATTGGAGCCCTGCGGCAAAAGCTCAAGCCCGATCGCCGCGATTGGCACCACAAAGATCGAAATGAGCAGGAGATAAGTCGGAAAGGCCCAGGCCGCGACCCGTAGGTGGCGTTCGTCCTCGTTCTCCACCACCATCACTTGAAACATGCGCGGCAGGCAGACAAAGGCCGCCGCTGCCAGAAAGGTGATCGCCGTCCAGCGCCCGCCGTCCACCTGCCAATGCCCGATGGGAGAGCGGTCGATGCGGGCAAGAGTTTCCTCGATCCCGCCAGCGATGCCCCAGACCACGAACACGCCCACCGCCACCAGCGCAATGAGCTTGACCACCGCCTCAAGGGCGACGGCCATGACGACGCCGTGGTGGCGCTCGTTGGCGTTGAGGTTGCGCGTCCCAAAGAGGATGGCAAAACAGGCAAGGCCCATCGCAATCCAGAACACCGTGCCGGATTCATTGTGGCCGCGAGAGGGGTCGGCCTCGGCAAAGATCGCGACCGAAAGGGTGATAGATTGCAATTGCAGCGCAATATAGGGCGTGACCCCCACAACCGCGAGCACCGTGACTCCGATGGCCAGCACGTTGGATTTGCCGTATCGCGCCGAGAGCAGGTCGGCAATCGAACTGATGCGCTGGCTGCGCCCGACCCGCACCAGTTTGCGCAGTCCCCACCACCAGCCGATCATCACCAGGGTCGGCCCCAGATAGATGGTGACATATTCCATGCCGGAGCGCGCCGCATAGCCAACTGCGCCGTAAAACGTCCAGGCCGTGCAGTAAATCGACAGCGACAGCGTGTAGATCAGTGGCGAGCGCATAAAGCGCGCGCTGCGCCCCCGCAGCGCCTGCCGGTCCGCCCAAAAGGCCACCATGAACAGCAGGGCCACATAGCCAATGCTCACGACTGCCAGAAGGTTGAGCGAGGTCATGCATCGCCCTCCGGGTCGCTGTTGTCGGCGGGGCGAGGCGTGTCTGTCCGCTCGAGCCCAGTCTCAGGCAGGGCGCGCGGGGCCAGCACATCCGCAGTGTCGGTCGGCGCCCCGACCCCCGTCCAATGGACCGCCCAAAGCCTGACCGCGACGGAAAATCCAACGCTAAAGAGTATGAGCCCGATCCAGACCCCAAAGATATAGATCATTGCACCGGACATGCTGCCGGCGGCCTGCGACGTCTCTGGGCCAGACGGCTCTGGCCATAGCAGCGGCACCAGAAACAGCAGCGCTCCAAGGATTGGCGCAATCCGGGCAATATCCATCAGGCGACGACGGCGATACGTCCGGCGCTCCACAAAAGGAGCGCGCAGCTCGTCCTTGCTGCCTGCGCCATCAGATCGGATCATCCCGCGCGGCTCAGCCGGCGTCGCGCACGGCCGCTGCCTGCGCCTGAGACTGCCGCGCCTGCGCATCAAGATCGCGCACGGCCGTCAACACTTCGGTGTTGGAGAACGGCTTGGTCATAAAACGGGTCACACCGGCGCGCTCTGCCATTTCGCGGTCCTTGAGTTGCCCGCGTGCGGTCAACATTAGCACAGGCAGATCCGAAAACGCGCTCAACTCCCTGAGTTCACGGATAATTTCCATGCCACTCTTGCCCGGCAGCATCAGATCCAAAATCACCAGATCGGGTTTTTTGGCTTCGATCACGGAAACCGCAGTGCCGCCATCGGCATGAACATCGACCTGCCACCCCTCGCGCGACAACAAGAAGCGGATCGCCTCGGCGATATTGGCTTCGTCTTCAATCAAAACGACTCGTCCAGCCATTGATGTCCTTGTCCTCCCCAAGCACCACACCGTGTTACCGGTTCCTCCGGGTGCGGTAGCAATCTTTGCATGAAAGCAGCGCGGCTGTCACCCAGCAGTTAGAGTTGCGTTAACCTGGCGCCTCTCGCATCGCGTAAAATCGACGGCTCGCGCCTTGCTGCGCATCCGCGCCGCGCGCAGATCCTGCAGCTCGCCCCTACCGGGCGCGAGCCTGATGCGGGGGGCTGGTCTGGCTGCTCAGACGGCAGGATCAGCATCACCGAGCGCAGGACGGGGTCGCGGTCAAAGTCCGAAGGCTCGGCCTGCCAGGAAATCGCGAAACAGGTGCTGTCGCGCGCCGCGCGCCCCTCTTGATGCACGTTTCGCTGGATCGGCACCCCCGGTTGCGAAAGCGCGGTGAACAGCGGCCAGAGCGGACAGGAAGCGCCAAAGCGCGGCAGAGGAAACCCCGCGACGGGCTTGCGCAGCAAGATCGAACCGGAGGCGTCGCAGATCACCAGCCCGACTGACACCCCCAGAACATCCTCTGGCATCATCGCAAGGCGGCGCAAGAGGCGATAGATTTCCACATCCAACGCCTGTGCCAGTTTGCCCGGCACCAGACCGTGTCGCGCAATGGCGGCCGTCAGCGCGGCCATCGGCATGCGTTCGGCGTCCTCGCGGTAGACCTCCAAGGCCGCCTCGGCAAGCTTGCGGGCAGCGGTGCTTTCAAGCTCGCTCACCGATTGCACAAGCTCGCGCGGGCTTGCGGTGCCCTCTTCTAGTTCGGGGAAATGGAACTCGCGAGCGACGAGAAACGCCTCCACTTCCTCTTGCGGGATGCCGCGCCGCTCGCCGTCCTGATCGCTTTCATCCAGAAACCGGACCAGCGCGCGGCTGCTGTCCGCCAAACGCTGCGCATCCTGATCGAGGTTCTTGTGAAACCGGTCACGCCATTCTGCTTCGAGCTCTCCGGGCTCTGCGAGAATGCCCGCCGTGGACCGGATCGCAGCGGCTGTTGAAAGCACCTCATGGAGCGAGGCGGCAAGGTGCGGGTCATGGGTGAGGCGATCCGAGAGCGACCGAACGGTACGCTCCAGCGCGCCGATGCGACCATGGGTTTGTGCCAGCACCTCGGCCCAACCGGGAAAACGGCCTGCAAACTCGTCCACCCGATCGAGTTCGACCATCGGCGTGCGCGCTTCTGCCGCAGCCTCGCGCAGGGACGCCACAAGCGTCGCCTCGACCCCTTCGGTCAAAAGAGAAGGCTCGACGCCAAGCACCTGCGCCAAGGTCACAAGGAGTTTGCCGCCGATTCTGCGGCGGTTGTGCTCGATGAGATTGAGGTAAGAGGCCGAGATGCCCGCATCACGGGCCAGATCGGCCTGGCGCAACCCCAGCATCATGCGCCTCTCGCGGATGCGGCTGCCTGTCAGACTGTCTCCGGGCATGAGGTGCCTCCTGTTGCAAAACGCCACGTTATCAACGGCTTTCTGCGCGGCAGAATAAGAAAATTTACCGCAACACCGCCTTCACTTTACATTTCTTTACAGAAAAAACATTCAAAACAAGCGTTTTATTGCGGTGGTTTACAACACACCCCCATACTCATTTTGCACAATGTTGCAAGGTGATGCGTGAAAGTGAGGAGTCGCTCATCGCCTTTTTTAATCCTAGGGAGGAATTTAAATGTCCAAGTCAGACGTAAGCCGTCGCGGCCTGCTGAGAACCGGTGCGGTCGCGGGTGCAGGGCTCGCCATGCCGACCATCTTTACGGCCCAAAGCGCGCATGCATTCACCAACAACCCCACTGGCGGCACTGTTACACTCGGCTTTAACGTCCCGCAGACCGGCCCTTACGCCGATGAAGGTGCGGACGAGTTGCGCGCCTATGAGCTGGCGGTCGAGCACCTGAACGGCGGTGGCGATGGCGGCATGCTCACCACCTTCAGCTCCAAGGCTCTGCAGGGCAATGGCATCCTGGGCAAGAAAGTCGAATATGTCACCGGCGATACCCAGACCAAATCCGATGCGGCGCGCGCTTCTGCCAAGTCCATGATCGAAAAAGACGGTGCGATCATGATCACGGGCGGCTCGTCTTCGGGTGTGGCTGTGGCCGTGCAGGCGCTCTGCCAAGAGGCAGGCGTAATCTTTATGGCGGGTCTTACCCACTCCAATGACACCACAGGCAAAGACAAGCGGGCCAATGGTTTCCGCCACTTCTTCAACTCTTACATGTCTGGTGCGGCGCTGGCGCCGGTGCTGGCGAATGCCTACGGCACCGACCGTAAGGCCTATCACCTGACCGCCGACTACAACTGGGGCTATACCACCGAAGAAGCAGTCCGGTCCTCCACCGAAGCGATGGGCTGGGAAACCGTGGCTGCGGTGAAAACACCGCTAACCCAGACCGACTTCTCGTCCTATATCGCCCCGGTTCTGCAGTCCGGTGCCGACACGCTGGTTCTGAACCACTACGGCGGCAACATGGTGAACTCTCTCACCAACGCGGTGCAGTTCGGCCTGCGCGACAAGCAGGTGAACGGCAAGGACTTCCAGATCGTTGTTCCGCTCTACTCCCGCCTGATGGCGAAAGGTGCGGGCGCCAACGTGAAGGGCATCTTCGGCTCCACCAACTGGCACTGGTCGCTGCAGGACGAAGGTTCCAAGGCCTTTGTACGCTCCTTCGGCACCAAATACGGCTTCCCGCCGAGCCAGGCCGCTCACACCTGCTATGTGCAGACCCTGCTCTATGCAGACGCGGTTGAACGCGCTGGCTCCTTTGCGCCCTGCGCCGTGGCAGAAGCGCTCGAGGACTATGAGTTCGACGGTCTGGGCAACGGCAAGACGCTCTATCGTGGCGCCGATCACCAGTGCTTCAAGGACGTGCTGGTTGTGAAAGGGAAAGAGAACCCGACCTCGGAGTTCGACCTTCTCGAAATCGTCGAAGTCACCCCGGTTGGCCAGGTCACCTATGACCCGAACCACCCGCAGTTCCAGGGCGGTGCGCTCGGCACCTGCAACAACGGCGCCTAATCGCCGGAACGAACGACTTCTAAACACTGTTTGGTGAACAAAAACAGGTAGCGGGCCACTGCAAGACGGCCCGCTGCCCTGGTCGCCAGCACCCAACGACAAGCCCCCGGCGGGACCCCGTTAAGAACCAATGCGGTTTTGAGCCCTCTGCCCTCCGGGCCTTGTTCACCTTGCACTCACACTTCCGAAGGGTGGGACGATGGACGCAATAATCCTCCAAATCCTGAACGGGCTCGACAAGGGCTCGGCCTATGCGCTGATCGCGCTGGGTCTGACATTGATTTTCGGCACGCTGGGCGTTGTAAACTTTGCCCATGGCGCGCTGTTCATGATTGGGGCCTTCTGTGCAGTGACGCTGTCGCGCATCCTGACGCTGAGCCATACGATCATTGATGAAACCAAAACCGACTTCCTCGGCAATCCGCTGAAAGTTGAGGTGCCTTATGTGCACGACATCTTTGGCGTCGAGATGGGGAATGCGATCATCGACTGGTCGGTGCCGCTGTCGGTGCTTTTTGCGATCCCGATCATGATTGCCGTGGGCGTGATCATGGAACGCGGTCTCATCAAGCATTTCTACAAGCGCCCCCACGCGGACCAGATCCTCGTGACCTTTGGTCTGGCGATCGTTCTGCAGGAGGTGATCAAATACTTTTACGGTGCCAACCCGATCCCGACCCCGGCGCCCGAAGCCTTCAAAGGCTCGCTCGATTTCGGGGCTGCACTCGGCTTTGACCCCAACCTCATCATCTACCCCTACTGGCGCATCATCTACTTCTGCTTTGCAGCAGTAATCATTGGCGGCGTCTTTGCCTTCCTGCAGTTCACAACCTTCGGCATGGTGGTGCGTGCAGGCATGGCCGACCGCGAGACCGTGGGGCTACTGGGGATCAACATCGACCGCCGCTTTACCATCATCTTTGGTGTGGCCGCCGCCGTCGCAGGGCTTGCCGGGGTGATGTACACGCCGATCAACTCGCCCAACTATCACATGGGCATGGACTTCCTCGTGCTGAGCTTTGTGGTGGTGGTTGTCGGCGGCATGGGCTCCCTGCCCGGTGCGGTGCTGGCCGGCTTCCTTCTGGGCGTGCTCGAGAGCTTTGCCTCCATGCGCGAGGTCATCGACATCATCCCGGGCATCAACCAGGTCATCATCTATCTGGTCGCCATCATCATTCTTCTCACCCGCCCCCGTGGATTGATGGGCCGCAAAGGCGTGATGGAGGACTAAGGACATGTTCAAACTGGAAAAAACCGATCTCAAACTTCTCATGATCGTGGCTGTTCTGACCATGTTCGCCCCGTTCATCCTGAACCCCTTCCCCGTCGACAGCGCCATGGCGCAGTTCAACGCGGGCTATCCGGACCTGATGCAGCGCTTTGTGATCTTTGGTGTCTTTGCCATCGGGTTCAACATCCTCTTTGGCCTCACCGGCTACCTCTCCTTTGGTCACGCGGCCTTTCTCGGGGTGGGGTCCTATGCGGCCGTCTGGATGTTCAAACTGCTGAGCATGAACGTGCTGCCCGCCATCGTGCTGTCGGTTCTGGTCTCCGGTCTCTTTTCGCTGGTGATTGGCTTTGTGAGCCTGCGGCGCTCGGGGATCTACTTCTCCATTCTGACTCTGGCCTTTGCCCAGATGATGTTTGCGCTGGCCTATTCGGTTCTGACCCCGATCACGGGCGGTGAAACGGGCCTGCAGTTGGCGCTGGATGATCCGCGCATTCTCGGCGCCAGCCAGACCGCCGAGGGCAATATCCCGGTCCCGAGCCTCTTTGGGCTGGAGATGCGCGACAGTGCAGAACTGGTGATCGGCGGCTGGTCCTTTACCTTCAACTTTGGCTACTACTTCTGCGCGCTGGTGATGCTTGCATCGTTCTATCTCGCGATCCGCATCTTCCGCTCGCCCTTTGGGATGATGCTGCGGGCGGTGAAATCCAACCAGCAGCGGATGAACTACACTGGTCTCAACTCCCGTCCCTATATGCTTGCGGCCTTTGTGATCTCTGGCATGTACGCGGGGCTCGCCGGTGGTCTCATGGCCTCCATGGACCCGCTGGCTGGCGCGGAGCGGATGCAGTGGACCGCATCGGGCGAAGTCGTTCTGATGACCATCCTTGGTGGGGCTGGCACGCTGATCGGTCCGGTTCTGGGCGCAGGCTTCATCAAATACTTCGAGAACATCTTCTCCAAGATCAACGACAACGTGCTGCACAGCTGGTTCAGCTTCCTGCCGGATGGGCTTGAGGACTTTGTGGTTTTCATCATCCACCCCTTTATCGGCAAGGGCTGGCATCTGACGCTTGGCATCCTCTTCATGCTGGTGGTGATCTACCTCCCCGGCGGACTTGTGGAAGGCGGACAGCGGGTCGGAAACTGGCTCAAGGGGCGCAAGAAGTCTGACGCCAAGCAGAGCAACACCAATCCGGCGGAATAAGGAGACCCTCATGAGCATTCTCGAAGTCAAAAACGTCGGCAAACGCTTTGGTGGCCTCCAGGCGCTGTCGGATGTGAACCTCTCCGTCAAGGAGAACTCGGTCCACGCCATCATCGGCCCCAATGGGGCCGGCAAATCCACCCTGCTGAACTGTCTTGTCGGCAAGCTGATCCCCGACACCGGGTCAGTGATGTTCGACGGCCAGTCGGTGCTCGGGCGCGCGCCCTATGAGATCAACCAGATGGGCATCAGCCGCGTCTTTCAAACGCCTGAAATCTTTGGAGATCTGACGGTTCTTGAAAACATGATGATCCCCTGCCTGGCGAAACGGGACGGCGCGTTTGAGCTGAATGCCATTGCCGCAGTGATGTCGCAGCGCGACATTCTGGACCGTGCCGAAGCGATGCTGGTGGAGATGAATATGGCCGACAAACGCCATATGCACGCGGCCTCGCTCTCGCGTGGGGACAAACGGCGGCTGGAGATCGGCATGTGTCTCAGTCAGGAGCCACGGCTGCTCCTGTTGGATGAGCCCACCGCCGGTATGGCGCGGGCCGACACCAACAACACCATCGACCTGTTGAAACAGATCTCGGACGAGCGCGACATCACCATCGCCATCATCGAACACGACATGCATGTGGTGTTCTCGCTTGCCAATCGGATCACCGTTCTGGCGCAGGGCACCCCCCTCGTGGAGGACGATCCGCAAAACATCCGGGGCAACCCGAAGGTGCGCGAAGCCTACCTCGGCGAGACCGCGTAACGGAGAAAGGACAAGACCATGAACGTAAAACCGGATTTCTCCAAGAGCGCCAACCACGCGGCCACCGCCCCTGCCTTTCTGTCGGTTTGGGATGTGCATGCCTATTACGGCGAAAGCTACATCGTGCAGGGCATCAACTTTAATGTGCATGAGGGCGAAATCCTCGCGCTTTTGGGCCGCAATGGCGCGGGCAAGACCTCGACCCTGCGCTCCATCGCGCGCATCGGCTCTCCGATGGTAACACGGGGCGAGATCTGGCTCGATCACCAGCCGCTGCACCTGATGGAAAGCCACGAGGCCGCCACTGCCGGTTTGGGTCTGGTGCCCGAAGATCGCCGCATCATTCCCGGTCTTACGGTCGAGGAAAACCTGCAGCTGGCACAGATTGCCCCACCAATCGGCTGGTCGATCGAGCGCCTCTACGAGCTCTTCCCGCGTCTGGGCGAGCGGCGCAAGCAGGAGGGCGTGACACTCTCGGGCGGCGAACAGCAAATGCTTGCGATTGCGCGCGCCCTGGCCCGCGACATCAAGGTGCTGTTGCTCGACGAACCCTACGAGGGTCTGGCCCCGGTGATCGTGGACGAGATCGAAAAAACCCTCATCCACATCAAGGAACAGGGGATGACCACCATCCTCGTAGAGCAAAACACGGTGCGGGCACTGCAACTGGCTGATCGGGCGGTGATCCTCGACACAGGCGGGATCGTTTTTGACGGCGCCGCGGCAGAGGTTCTCGAAAACGAAGAACTGCGTTCTGAATACCTCGCGATCTGATCTGCGGATCGGACGCTGAAAAGGTGACGCCGCCGGCGCGCCATCTGGTTACTCCGTCGTGAGCGGCACATCCCTGCCACTCACACGACCTGGGCCGGGCCTGTTTTCAGGTCCGGCTTTTTTCACACACCTCGACGGGGGTGAGCAGACCTTGCGGCCGTGACACACATGCGCCCTTCCCTTGCGCCAAGGCCCGCTTTAGAACCGGGCCATGTCTGATCCCGCAACTGATCCCGCTTTTGACTATGCGCCTGTTGGACTTGCGCTTTTGGAACATCGCATCATCAAGCGGTGCAATCTGCTCTTTGCCGAGATCTTTGACGCCCCCCCAGAGGCGCTTTGCGAGACACCAATTGCTGCGCTTTATCCCAGCGCCGAGGATTACCAGCGCATAGGCGAGATCTTGCAGTTGCCGGAATCACAAAGCGGAATCTACCACGACGAACGCATTATGCGTCGCACGTCGGGCGCGCTGTTCTGGTGCCGGGTGCGCGGGCGATCCCTCGACGGTGCGCGCCCGTTTCAGGCCGGTGTATGGTCCTTTGCCGATCTCTCCGAGGAGCGCCCCGTTGTCAGCCTGACCCCACGCGAACGCGAAGTCGCGATCCTCACCTGTCGGGGGCTCTCGGCCAAGGAAATTGGCCTCAAACTGGATCTCTCCTATCGTACGGTAGAGACTCACCGGGCGCGCCTCTTGGTGAAATTCAACGCCAAAAAGCTGCCCGAACTGGTCGCAAAACTCAGTGGCATGCCTCTTTGAAGCCCGCAGAGAGGCCGATATTTCCCTGCAAAAATGATTGAAAAGAGAGGCTTTCCCCCTCATCTTCAGAGGCAATCAAGCACGCTTTCCTTATGGTCAGCTATGGCTTATAAGGCCAAAAATTTCCGCCCCGGACGCATTCGGGGCCAGACAGGACCCTGCCGAGGAACACAATGACAAATAAATCTCACGAAGCAGATGTGGCGTTCATCAAGGCTCTGGCGGAGCTTTTGCGCGAAAACGACCTGACCGAGCTTCAGGTCAAGCGCGACTACGCGGAAGATGACAGCCTGAATGTGCGCGTCTCCCGCCAGCACCCCGCTCCCGCCGCGCCGGTTCACGTCGCAGCAGCCCCCGCGCCTGCCCCGGCCGCCGCAGCGCCCGCCGCTGTCGCAGCCGCAGCGCCCGCATCCGACGATCCTGCCAATCACCCCGGCGCTGTGACCTCCCCGATGGTGGGCACCGCCTATCTCGCACCCGAGCCGGGCGCTTCTGCCTTTGTGTCCGTGGGTCAGCAAGTGAGCGAAGGCGACACCCTGTTGATCGTCGAAGCAATGAAGACCATGAACCATATCCCGGCCCCCAAATCGGGCACCGTGAAGCGCATCCTTGTTGAAGATGGCGCCGCGGTCGAGTTTGGTCATCCGCTCGTCATCGTCGAGTAAGGCCCTGCCATGTTTGACAAAATCTTAATTGCCAACCGGGGTGAGATCGCGCTGCGCGTGATCCGTGCCTGCCGCGAGATGGGCATCCAATCCGTTGCGGTGCACTCCACCGCCGACGCCGATGCCATGCATGTGCGCATGGCCGATGAGTCGATCTGCATTGGCCCACCGTCAGGCGCCCAGAGCTATCTGTCGATCCCCGCGATCATCTCCGCCTGCGAAATTTCGGGCGCTCAGGCGATCCACCCGGGCTACGGGTTTCTCTCCGAGAACGCCAATTTTGTGCAGATCGTCGAGGACCACGGGCTGACCTTCATCGGCCCCTCCGCAGAACATATTCGCCAGATGGGCGACAAGATCACCGCAAAAGACACCGCAAAAGCGCTCGGCATTCCTTGTGTGCCGGGATCTGACGGCGGTGTGCCCGATGTGGAGACCGCAAAAAAGGTCGCCGCCGAAATGGGCTATCCGGTGATCATCAAGGCCACCGCCGGTGGCGGCGGGCGCGGCATGAAAGTGGCCCAGACCGAAGCAGATCTGGTTCAAGCGTTCCAGACCGCGCGCTCAGAAGCCAAAGCGGCCTTTGGCAACGACGAAGTCTACATGGAGAAATACCTCCAGCGTCCGCGCCACATCGAGATCCAGGTCTTTGGTGATGGCAAAGGCGGCGGCGTACACCTGGGCGAGCGCGACTGCTCCTTGCAGCGGCGCCACCAGAAGGTCTTTGAAGAGGCTCCCGGCCCCTGCATCACCGAGGAAGAGCGTGCCAAGATCGGCAAGATCTGCGCGGATGCGATCGGCAAGATGGGCTACTCCGGTGCGGGTACCGTCGAATTCCTCTATGAGGATGGCGAGTTCTACTTCATCGAGATGAACACCCGCCTGCAGGTGGAACACCCTGTGACCGAAGCCATCTTTGGCGTCGACCTGGTGCGTGAACAGATCCGCGTTGCCTCTGGCCTGCCGCTCTCGTTCACGCAGGATGATCTGATCATCAACGGTCACGCCATCGAAGTGCGCATCAATGCCGAAAAGCTGCCGAATTTCTCGCCCTGCCCGGGTAAGATCACCGCATATCATGCCCCCGGCGGCCTTGGCGTGCGGATGGATTCGGCGCTTTATGACGGCTACTCGATCCCGCCGTACTACGACAGCCTGATCGGCAAGCTGATCGTCCACGGGCGCGACCGGGAAGAGGCCCTTGCGCGTCTCAGCCGCTCGCTGGGCGAGCTCATTGTGGACGGGATCGATACCACGGTGCCGCTGTTCCACGCGCTCTTGCAGGAAAAAGACATCCACACCGGTGAGTACAACATTCACTGGCTGGAAAAATGGCTTGAAGCCAACCTTCAGGCCTGAGACATCTTTCTGGGGGCGGCGGTTTAAAACCTCCGCCCCTCTGCTACCCCGTGCTAGGCTAATCTATGACGCTCAGCGCTGATCTCCTGCTTCATGCTTACGCGAACGGCGTCTTCCCCATGGCGGAGAGCCGCGACGATCCAGAGGTGTTCTGGGTCGATCCAAAGCGCCGTGGCATTCTGCCTTTGGACGGTTTTCGGATTTCTCGTTCTCTGGCCAAACGCCTTCGCCGCGATGATTACAGCATCAGCGTAAACCGCGATTTTGCGGGCGTGGTGCAGGGGTGTGCCGATCGCGAAGAGACCTGGATCAACGGTGAAATCTTTGACCGTTACCAAGAGCTGCATCACGACGGATTTGCTCACTCTCTCGAAGTCTGGATGGACGATGCGCTGGTGGGGGGCGTCTACGGCGTCTCACTTGGGGGCGCCTTTTTTGGCGAAAGCATGTTCTCGCGCCGGCGAGATGCCTCCAAGATTGCACTCGCCTATCTCGTGGATCGTCTGAACGCAGGCGGCTACATTCTATGTGACACCCAGTTCATCACGCCTCATCTGGCGTCTCTTGGGGGGCGGGAAATCAGCCGCGCGGCTTATCGCAGAAGGCTCGCCGAGGCGCTGGACCAGCCGGGAGATTTCATCTCTCCCGCGCTCCCGTCACCTCAGGTGCTCTTGCAGCGCAGAACCCAGACGTCGTAACGGCGATGATCGAGTGCGTTGAGCGCGGGGCTCGATGCAATCATCCAACCATCAAAGAACACTTTGCCGTCCTGGCGATCCCGGATCGTCAGATACGCAAAAGCATCCCCCGAGGGGTTCTCTGTTGGATAGCGGCACTCGCGCAAAGTCACGATCAGGCCGAAGATCTCTGCCGTGCCACCGGTCTGCACCTCGACATCGACACTCTTGCCGTTGACCTTATCTAGCCCGCGCAGGCTCGTAAGTGTACCCTCGGTTGCCTCGATGCGTTCAACACGCTCACGGCTTTCGGGGACGCGCGGCTGCACGATCACCGGGTCAAGCTCCTCGACAGAGATCGTCTGAGCCGAAAGCGGCGCCGATGCCAGAAGGCAAAAAGCAAGTGTGATCAGGCGCTTCATCAGGATTCGTCACCGCCGCCGGAGACAAATTTGACCAGCAGAGAAATCAGGCTCACCGCCCCTTGGGTGTCCACGATCTCATCACCCGCCTCAAGGTTGAAGGGCGAACCGCCCGGCATCACTTCGACAAAATTTCCACCAAGCAACCCCTCTGACGCGATCACAATGGCGCTGTCGTCGGGGATCATGATGCTTTTATCCACCGAAAAGGTCGTGTCCGCGCGAAAGGTTTCCGCATTGAGCGCCACATCCGTCACGGTTCCGATCTTCACGCCAGCAAGACGCACATCGGTCCCGACACTCACCCCTTCCAGAGAGCGAAAGGACGCCGTCAGCGGGTAGCTATCGCCGCCGCGCGAAAGGCCCGCGGCCTGTGCGGCATAAAACGCAAACCCTGCTGCCACGGCCAGCACAAGGCCACCGGTCAGCACTTCGGTTGTGGAATGGGTCATTACAAACCTGCCTTTTGGCCAGATCGCAAAGGGACGTCGGGCAATATCCGCGCGTCCCTTTGGCGTAAACTTATTCGGGGCTCCACGCCTCGTAATCGCTGCGCGGTTTTGGCGTGCCACCCGCGCGGATCGAGCCCGCCGGCGCGTACGCCAGCATGGTGCCAGTCAGGTTTTCCTGATGCGGCTTTTCCCAATCCTTGTGTTTCAGCGGCTTCTCGCTCGGCACTTCGTTAAAAGTGCGGTGCAACCAGCCATGCCAGTCGGCACTGACGCGCGACGCCTCTGCCTCGCCATTGAAGATCACCCAGCGACGGCTGTCATCTGCGTTGCGATAGAATACGTTGCCCTGATCGTCCTCACCGACCTTAACCCCCTTGCGGCGGGTGTAGATCATTGTGTTGAGCGTGGCGCCATTCCACCAAGTCACAGCCTGCAAAAGCGAATTCAGGATTCCCATGGGTCCCTCCGAAAATCTCTCCCCCGATATGGCCCATTCTCGACCCGAGGTCCAGTGGTTCGCGGTCAAGTGGTGAATAGAGCGGCGGGAAACAGCAAGATCGCCACGCTTTCGCGTCCCTTAGCTGCCACGAGAGCGCTGCTCACAGAAGCGTAAACGGTTGCCAAAGGGATCTGTCACCGTGATCTGCAGCCCCCACGGCATCGCATCAAGCGCCGGTTTGATGTTGCGATAGCGTTTTTCACCCAGTTCCGCATGAAGCGCCATGGCATTGTCGATGGGGACAAAACAGGTAGAGCCCGGCGTGGCATCCCCGTGATGTTCGCTCAGGTGCAGGATGCAGCCTGACCGCGAGATCTGCATATAGATCGGAAGATCCTCTTCGTGCTGATACTCCCAATCCAGAGAAAACCCCAAATAATCAATATAGTAGTCGCGCGCCTTCTGCAGATCAAAAATTCGAACCACGGGAATGGCGGGGCGGATGGTCACCGTTTGCGAAGTCTGCTCCATCTGTCGCGCGCCTATGCCGGGGTCGCCAGTGCTGTCACTTCGATCTCGATCCGGTATTCCGGCGCGATCAGGTTGCATTCAATCATGGTCGCGGCAGGCGGGTTTTCTCCAAAGGTTTCAGCAAGGATCGGCCAGCAGGGTTCAAACTCGGACGCATCGGGAAGGTAATAATTCACGCGTACCACCTCGGCAAAACTCACACCGGCCTTGGCAAGCGCAGCCTCGATGGTCGCCAGAGCCGAGCGGCACTGTGCCACCACATCTTCGCCCTGCCCCACGGTGCCGGCGACATGCACAAAGCCGCCCGCCACAACCGCTCGGCAATAGCCGACCTTGGCCTCAAATTCTCCGCCCGAAGAAATGCGTTTTATCGTCATGAGGCGTCCTTCCACTTCGCTTGAACAGTTTGTCACATGGAAAGTCTATGGTGGATTGGCGCGCATCGGCACTGCAAATTATGCATTTCTGCTATGCACTTGCGGCGCCTTCAAACGTCTCAGCCAGAAATCCCGTCAGCGCAGTCCAGGCCCGTGAACTTGCGGTGGCGCTGTAGATCATGCCACCAGCGCTGTCCTTGGCGTTGGGGTTGGTGAACGCATGCCCGGTGTGTCCAAATCCGAGCACCTGCCAATCCGCGCAGTGTTCGTTCAGTTCAGCCGCAAGCGCCTCGAGCGCAGAAGGCGGGGCAAGCGGGTCGTCCCAACCGTGCAGCACCAGAACCGCCGCGCGCATCGTCTGGGTCTCAAAATTGGGGCGGTCATAGACGCCATGCAGCGGCACACACGCACGCAGATCGGCCCCTGTGCGCGCCAGATCCAGCACGGCCTTGCCGCCCAAGCAGTAGCCCATTGCGCCGATGCGCCCCGCATCCACCTGCGGCAAGGCACGCGCGGCCTCCAGCGCTGCCCCCATACGCCGCGCGAGCACGGTGCGATCCGCCTGCAAACCTGCCATGAGGTGCTGCGCCTCCTCTGGCGAGGCCGCGCGCTTGCCGTCTCCGTAGTAATCAACCGCGAGAGCGACATAGCCGAGCTTGGCGAGGTCTTCGGCACGGGCGCGTTCAAAATCGCTCAAGCCGCCAAAGGCGGGCGCGATCAGGACGCAGGGCGCGGGCTCCTCTCGACTGTCGTCGCATACCAAGTGGCCGACGAACTGATCTATGCCATCGCCATAATGAAAGGCTTCGCTTTTCATGTGCTGTTCCCTCCTAACACACCCAGCAGTTGAGAAAGAAAAAGGCCAGTGTCACGGGGACACTGGCCTTTCGCTATTCGTATTCATCGGAGCCTTGGACCGGTTCAACCTGCGGTGGCCGATTCCTTTTCATCGGCGTGGATCATCAGCGGCTGCGCCTCAGAGCAGACGGCCTCCTCATTGACGACCACTTTTGTCACGCTCTCCATTCCGGGCAGCTCGAACATGGTATCGAGCAGGATATCCTCGAGGATGGAGCGCAGACCCCGCGCGCCGGTCTTGCGCTCAATGGCTTTCTTGGCAATGGCCGAGAGCGCCTCATCGGTGAAGTCCAGCTCGGTGTCTTCAAGTTCAAAGAGGCGCTGGTATTGTTTGACCAAAGCATTCTTGGGCTTGGTCAAGATGGTGATCAGCGCATCCTCATCCAGATCCTCAAGCGTCGCGAGAACCGGCAAACGGCCCACGAATTCCGGGATCAGGCCGAATTTCAGCAGATCTTCGGGCTCGAGATCGCGGAAGGTCTCGCCCACGCCCGCATCGCTCTCTTCGCGCACATCGGCACCAAAGCCCATCGCAGAGCCTTTGCCGCGCTGCTTGATGATCTTGTCCAGGCCCGCAAAGGCACCGCCGCAGATGAAGAGGATGTTCGTGGTATCCACCTGCAGGAACTCCTGCTGGGGATGCTTGCGCCCACCCTGCGGCGGCACGGAGGCCACAGTGCCTTCCATCAGTTTCAGCAGAGCCTGCTGCACGCCCTCGCCCGACACATCACGGGTGATGGAGGGGTTTTCAGACTTGCGGGTGATCTTGTCGACCTCGTCGATGTAGACGATACCGCGCTGCGCGCGTTCGACATTGTATTCAGACGCCTGCAGCAGTTTCAGAATGATGTTCTCGACATCCTCACCAACATAGCCTGCCTCTGTAAGCGTAGTGGCATCTGCCATGGTAAACGGCACGTCCAGAATCCGTGCAAGAGTTTGCGCCAGAAGGGTCTTACCGCAGCCGGTGGGGCCGATCAGCAGGATGTTGGACTTTGAAAGTTCAATATCATTGCCGGCCTTCTGGGCGTGGTTCAGACGCTTGTAGTGGTTGTGAACCGCCACCGACAGCACACGCTTTGCCGTCGCCTGACCGATCACGTAATCATCGAGGACCTCGCAAATATCCTTGGGCGTCGGCACGCCGTCGGTTGCTTTCATCCCGGAGGCCTTCGTCTCCTCGCGGATGATGTCCATGCACAGCTCAACGCATTCATCACAGATGAACACGGTCGGGCCTGCAATCAGCTTTCTCACCTCATGCTGGCTCTTGCCGCAGAAGCTACAGTAAAGCGTGTTCTTGCTGTCGCCGCTCGAGTTCGTCGCCATGGTCTACCTTTCCATCCGCCTCGGGGCCAGCGCGTGTCAATTTGCCCCGATGTAAGGCCAGCTTAGGACAGCTCCCAAGCGGCCACAATGTCAAATTGTGCTCCCCTGCACACTATGGTTAAGGGAGCACGAGGCCCGCGTGGTGCCGGGCTTAGCTTTCTGCGTCGTCGGCCTTGCTGCGATTTTCGACGATTTCGTCGATCAGTCCGAATTCCTTGGCTTGTTCCGGTGACATGAAGTTGTCCCGTTCCAGCGCCTTTTCAATGGTGTCGTAGTCCTGACCGGTGTGTTTGACGTAGATCTCGTTCAAGCGACGCTTGAGCTTCAGGGTCTCTTCGGCGTGGATCATGATGTCCGTCGCCTGCCCCTGATACCCGCCGGAGGGCTGGTGGACCATCACGCGCGAATTGGGCAGCGAGAAGCGCATGCCAGCCTCGCCCGCGGTCAGCAGCAAGGAGCCCATGGAGGCCGCCTGGCCGATCACCAGCGTCGACACCTTGGGCTTGATGTACTGCATCGTGTCATAGATCGACAGGCCCGACGTCACCACACCACCCGGCGAGTTGATGTACATCGAAATCTCTTTCGAGGGGTTTTCCGCCTCAAGGTGCAACAGCTGCGCTACGATCAGCGAAGACATGCCATCGTGAACGGGACCGTTGAGGAAGATGATACGCTCCTTCAACAGGCGCGAGAAAATGTCATATGCGCGCTCGCCCCGGCTGGTCTGCTCAACGACCATCGGCACAAGTGTGTTCATGTATGTTTCTGTTGGATCAATCATTGGACCTGCCTGTCTTGGGATCATGACGGGCACCATACCCGACAGAGGATTACCCGAGTCTTAGTATTGCGAAAATTGGGCTGCAAGAGGCGGACCCGCATTTTCGCACCTGCAGCGCTATCGCGGTGCAACACGCATCAAAGCTGTGCCATTTCTGCAGGAAGACAACAGGTGTCGCAATTTGTCGAGCCAAGGTCGGATTATCCCGGCACCCCACGTCCGCACGGCGCTAGCTGGTAAATGTGGCAGAGGCATCTCTTTGCACGCAGCCTGTTTCCTGTGATGGACCCTGAAGATGTCTGACGATAGTTTTGTTCAAAAAGGCGCCGCCGCAACACTCAAGGTGCCGCATGCAGGCGCGCCGCAGGACTTCTATTTCCTGCTGCTGCCAAAGGCCACGATGCTGCCTGTCGCCGCCGCGATCGAGCCGCTCAGAATTGCAAATCAGGTCACAAATACAAAGCTTTATCGCTGGTATATCATGACACAGGATGGCGCGCCGCTACGCTGCTCCAACGGGATGGTTGTCACCCCCGATCTGCCGCTGGCCCCGCTGCCCTCGGATGCCATGGGCTTTGTGTGTTCAGGCGTGGAGCCCCAGGAGGCCGCCGGTGACATCACTCTGAACTGGCTGCGGCGCGAACATCGCTTCGGGCGCAAGCTCGGGGGGATCTGTACCGGTGCATTTGCGCTGGCGCAGGCGGGGCTGATCAAGGATCAACCCTTCACGCTGCACTGGGAAAACCAACCCGGTTTTGTCGAGCGATACGAGCACCTGAAACCCTCGCCTAACATTTACGAGATTTCTGGAAATTTGATGACCTGTGGCGGCGGCAGCGCGGCAACGGACATGATGCTGACCCTGATCGAGCAGCGCCATGGCAAGCAGCTGGCGATCATCGTCGCGGATATGTGCCTGCATGTGCGCTCCACCTCCGGGGCTGCACCTCAGAAATCCAACTATGCCGTCGCCATCGGCAGTCGCAACCAGCGCCTTCTGAGTGCTCTGCAACTGATGCAGGAATCGATCGAAGAGCCGCTCTCTATCGGAACACTTTGCGCGCGGCTGGATATTTCCCGTCGCCAATTGGAGCGCCTGTTCTCGCGCTATCTCGATCAAAGCCCGATGCACGTCTATTCCGACATGCGCCTGAGCCATGCCTTCGCCTTGATGAATGAAACCTCGATGTCGGTGACAGAGATTGCGCTTGCCTCCGGGTTCAACTCCGCCACGCATTTCTCTCGGCAATTCAAACGCAAATTCGGCGCCAGCCCGCATTTCTTCCGCAAGGGCTGGGCCTGACCGCACCCGGCGAAATGAGGGATCACCACGTCCGTGTCTGACGCGGTACGCACTTAAATGTGACGAGTATTTCAGCCCGTTCGCGCGTAGACCTTGGTGCAAACCGCAGCGTAGGAGCCCTAAATGGTCCGCCCTCTTGATCCCCTCCGCCGTCTGAGCACGGGGCTCGTGTTCAGCCTTGCTCTGTCGGCCGCACAGACCGCGGCGCTGACGGCGGCTCTGGCCGCATCTTTTGCAACGCCCGCGACGGCAGACCTTGCCGCGCGCGAGGGCTGGGCGATCCATGCCAGCACAAAGGACTACAAACGCCTTCTCGCCGACCTCAAAGCTGCCGTAAGAGCACACAATATGGGTGTCGTCACAGAAGCCGGCCCCACCGGCGCCGCCGCTGCCCGCGGCATCACCATTCCGGGAAACCGCGTTGTTGGCGTCTTTGCAAACACCTACGCAGTGGAGATCCTTGCGCTCTCCACCGCCGCCATGATCGAAGCACCGATCCGCTTCTATATTACGGAAAACCCCGATGGCAGCGCGACGCTCTCCTACAAGACCCCGAGCCATGTTTTTGCGCCCTATGTGCCCGAAGCAGGCGCCGCACTGACGGCCGTCGCGGCGCGGCTCGACGACGTCTTTGCCCAGATTGCTGCCGCAGCGCTGCAGAATTAATCCCCTATTTCCAAATCAATACGGACCACACATGACCCAATCTCTTCGCGCCGCCGATATCCTGGCCCGTCGACTCTACGAGGCCGGATGCCGCCACGCCTTTGGCATGCCCGGGGGCGAAGTCCTGACACTTGTGGATGCGCTCACCCGCGCTGGGATCACCTTCCACCTCGCCAAACATGAAAACTGCGCCGGTTTTATGGGCGAAGGCGTGCATCACAGCGATGGGGCGCCCGCAATTCTGGTCGCAACCCTTGGACCCGGCGCGCTCAATGGGGTCAATGTGGTCGCCAATGCCCATCAGGACCGGGTGCCGATGCTGGTGCTGACAGGCTGCGTCGACGCGGATGAGGCGCAGACCTACACCCATCAGGTCCTGGATCAACAGGCCGTCTTTGCCCCCATCACCAAGGCCAGTTTCCGTCTGAACGCCGCTGCAGCCGAAGTGATCGCCGACAAGGCGGTCGCCATCGCAGGCGAGGCCCGTCAAGGACCGGTTCATATCGATGTGCCCATTTCGGTTGCCAACGCACCGGCCACACCGCGCAACACGCGCCGCGCGCCTGCCGGAGCCTGCGCGCCTGCGGGCGCTACACTGGCGCAGGCGCAGGACTGGCTGCACGAGGCCAAACGCCCCTTGGCGGTGGTCGGGCTCGATGCGCTTTTGCCCGGCGGTCCAGACGCCACCCGCGCGTTTCTGGAGGCGCGACAAATCCCCTTTGTCACCAGCTACAAGGCCAAGGGCATCCTGCCGGAGGATCATCCGCTCTGTCTGGGCGGTGCGGGTCTGTCACCGCTTGCGGATCGCCACTTGCTGCCGCTCATCGAGGCCAGCGACCTTATTCTCGGGATCGGCTATGACCCGATCGAAATGCGCACCGGCTGGCGCGCGGCCTGGGACGCCACAGAGACCCGCGTGATCGACATCACGCCTGAGGCCAACACCCATTACATGCATCAGGCCAGCCTGCCACTGATCGCCGACATTCCTGCCACGCTCAATGCGCTTGCGGTTGCACCTCAACCCGCACCACCCTGGCCAAACGGGGAAATCGAAAAGGCCAAGACCGCCCTTGCCGAGGCCTTCCCCCGCAGCGACGACTGGGGGCCTGCGGGCGTCATTGCTGAATGCATCGACACCCTACCCGCCGATAGCCTGCTGACCGCAGACAGCGGCGCACACCGTATTCTCCTGAGCCAGATGTGGCCCTGCCAGGAACCGCGCCAGCTGGTACAATCCTCCGGGCTTTGCACCATGGGCTGCGCAGTGCCACTTGCCATGGGGCGCAAGCTCGCCGAACCCGAACGCACCGTGGTGAGCTTTTCAGGGGATGCCGGGTTTCTGATGGTTGCAGGCGAGCTGGCGACCGCGGCAGAACTGGGTCTTGCCCCAATCTTCGTTGTCTTTGTGGATGCCTCGCTTGCCCTCATCGACCTCAAACAACGCCAGCGCCAGCTCCCCAATGCAGGCGTGGATTTTGGCCGGCACGACTTTGCCGCCATCGGACGCGCCTTTGGCGGCGAAGGCCATCGGGTGCAGAACCGAACGGAGCTGCGCGCCGCGCTGGAGGCGGCTCAATCGGCCTCCACCTTCACCGTGATCGCTGCGGAAATCGACAAGGAGTCCTATGATGGCCGCATCTGATACCACCGCCCCCGCGCGTTTGCCCCACGGTGCCCTCAAAGGCGTAAAAGTGCTGGATCTCTCGCGCATCCTGGCTGGCCCAACCGCAACGCAACTTTTGGGAGATCTGGGCGCCGATGTGATCAAGGTCGAAAACCCAACCACGGGCGGCGACGACACCCGTCAATGGGGCAAGAGCGTCGCCGAAGATGCTGATCTCACGCCCTATTTCATGGCCGCCAACCGCAACAAACGCTCGCTCGCGCTGGATATTTCTGCCCCCGAAGGACAGGCCATCATCCGACGCCTCGCCGCGCAAGCAGACGTCTTGATCGAGAACTTCAAACCGGGCGGGCTCGCGAAATATGGACTTGATTACGCCTCCCTGCGCGAAAGCTGCCCACATCTGGTCTATGCGTCGATTTCCGGCTATGGCCAGACCGGCCCGAACCGTGCAAAGCCCGGCTATGATCTGATGGCACAGGGCTATGGCGGTATCATGTCCCTTACCGGCGACCCCGAAGGCGCGCCTGTCAAGGTCGGGGTCGGCATCGCGGATGTGATGTGCGGAATGTATGCGACCATCGGCATTCTCTCGGCATTGCGCCACCGCGATCTCACGGGCGAAGGCCAGCAGGTCGAACTTGCCCTGGTGGATGCGCAGATCGCCTGGCTGATCAACGAAGGTGTGAGTTACCTCAATACCGGCCAGAAACCCGTGCGACGCGGCAATGAGCACCCCTCGATCATGCCCTATGGCACCTATGAAACCCGCGACGGCCATGTGATCCTCGCAGTTGGGAATGATAGTCAGTTTCGCCGATTTATGGCATTCCTTGCCCTCGAGGGATTGGCCGAAGATCCCCGATTTGCCACCAATCCGGCCCGTCTTGAGCATCGCGGCGCACTCAATGATATCCTGATCCCGGCGCTACAGCGCTATCGCACCGATGAGGTCATTGCCGCGATGGAAGCCGCCAAGGTGCCCGTCGGCCCGGTCAAGACACTCGATCAGGTCTTTGAGACCGATCAGGTTGCCGCGCGGGACATGGTGGTGACGATGCAGGCCGGTGACACCGAGGTGCGGCTCTTGGGCAATCCGCTCAAGTTCTCGCGCACCCCCGTAACCTACCGCAAGGCTCCGCCCAGATGCGGGGCGGACAGCACGGAGATTCTCGCGTCTGACGCGCCCTTTGAGACCGACTGAACGGATCCCGCACAGACGTGGCCCAGAGGGCCGCCTCGCAATGTTACAAAAGCCTGCGCGATTTTCTGCCCGCGCTGCATCCACCAGCACAAAGCACCGTTTTTGTGCTGGTTTTCGCCCACATCCCCCCGCGTTGATGTCATTTTCCCGCCGAAACCCACACGCGCCTTCACCAAAGCGAGAGCGGGGGGCGCGCGGTGGAAATTGCTTCGCTAGCATCTCTGTTAACAATCGTGTTCCCAGCTTGTGAAAGTGACCCGCCCATGACCCAGGATATTTTTGGACAAGAGTGCAGCCTCACCGATCCCCGCGCACTCGCGGAATGGAACGGCGCGCAGACCGGCGTTCTTGCCCATGCGGCGCGCACCGCTGGCCACCTTGGGGCGGTGTTGGACGCCGCGCCCGATTTTGCCCTCGGTCAGGCCATCAAGGGGCTGTCGCTGTTGATGCTTGGGCGCTCCGAACTCTTGCCGACCGCGCGCGAGGCGCTGGCTATTGCCAAGTCGACCTATGAAGGCGCGTTGCCGCGAGAACGCAAATATGTCGACGCATTGGAAGCCTGGCTCTCGGGTCATCCCTCGCGCGCGATCACCTGCATGGAAGACATCCTGACCCGGCATCCCTGCGACACGCTGGCGATGAAACTCAGCCATGGGATCCGCTTTATCATGGGCGACGCCCGCGGCATGCGCGCCTCTATCGAGCGTGTGCTGCCCGCCTATTCGACCGAGCACGCAGGACATGGCTATCTGTTGGGCTGTCACGCCTTTGCCCTCGAGGAAACCGGCGACTTCGACCGGGCGGAAATCACCGGACGTCAGGCACTTTGGACCGCGCCGGACGATGCATGGGGGCTGCATGCGGTGGCACATGTGCATGACATGACCGGAAATGCCAGGACTGGATTGGGTTGGCTTGAGGGCCGCGAAGAGGCCTGGGCGCATTGCAACAATTTTCGCTACCATGTGTGGTGGCACAAGGCCCTGATGCACCTCGACCTCGGCCAAATCGACGAGGTGATGCGGCTCTATGATGATGAGGTGCGCAAGGACAAGACCGACGACTACCGCGACATCTCCAATGCCACCTCGCTGCTGATGCGGCTCGAACTTGATGGGGTCAATGTCGGAGACCGCTGGGACGAGCTGGCAGAGCTTTGCGAAAACCGAACTGAGGACGGCAGCCTCATCTTTGCCGATCTGCATTACCTGCTGGCGCTGATCGGCGGCGATCGCGCAACGGCCACAGGCCAGCTGATCCGGCGGATCCATGCCGATGGAACCCAGCCCAAGACCGAAGCCGCGCAAAGAATGGCCGACCCGGGCTGCGCGGTGTCAAAGGGACTTGAGGCTTTTGGGGAAGGCCACTACGGCACAGCCTTCGACTACCTCGCTAAGTCACGGGATTCGTTGCAACTTGCAGGTGGCAGCCATGCCCAGCGGGACGTGTTTGAACGCATGACCATCGACGCTGGGCTGCGCTCGGGGAACTGGGCACAAGTGGAGGCCATTTTGGATGACAGACGTGCCAAACGCGGAGGGGGCGAAGACAATTATGCGATGGCCCGTCGCGCCTTGATTGCGGCCGCCCAAAGCGAGGGCGGCGCACAGAGCGTCCCGGCGGAGTGATCCTTTAGGAGATTTGAAAAAGATGGCAGACGTCGCGCCTTTTCCGGCGCCCGATCAAAGCAGCGCTCAACGCGCCGCCCCCACATCCACCGGCGCCGATGGTGCAGGCCCCCTCGCGGGGGCCACGGCGCAGCTGCGCCCGGATGTGCAGGGGCGCCCGCGCGACCCGCGACTTGATTTTTATCGCGGCATCGCGATGTTCATCATCCTCTGCGCGCATATCCCGGGCAATCGCTGGACAGGCTGGATTCCGGCCCGCTTTGGCTTTTCCGACGCAACCGAGATCTTTGTGTTCTGCTCCGGCATGGCTTCCGCGATTGCCTTTGGCGGCTCTTTCCAGCGCCACGGCTGGTGGTTGGGCACCGCGCGCGTCGCCTACCGCTGCTGGCAGGTGTTCTGGGCGCATATTGGCCTCTTTTTCTTTGTGGCCATGTCGATGGCCGCGCTCGATCTCTATGGCGGGTTTGAGAAAAGCTACATCGGCTCATTGAACCTGAGACCGTTTTTCAACGATCCCGCAGAGCAGATCGTGGGGATTTTCACCCTCACCTATGTGCCGAACTACTTTGACATTCTGCCGATGTATCTGGTGGTGCTGGCCTTGATGCCTGCGATTATGAGCGCGCAGAAACTCGGCCTCTGGGCTGTGGCGGGGCTGTCGCTGGCGCTCTGGCTTCTGGCCAACCCTTATGTTGTCGGACTTGGTCCCGAAGGCCTGTCGCTGCCCGCAGAGCCTTGGTCGGACCGCGAGTGGTTCTTCAACCCTTTCGGCTGGCAGCTTTTGTTCTTTACCGGTTTTGCCTTTATGGCAGGCTGGCTTCCCAAACCGCCGGTCAGCCGCGGACTGGCACTGTTAGCGGCCGCCTTCTTGATCCTGTCGATGCCTTTTGGCTCGTGGAAGGTCTTCAGCTGGCTCAACAGTGCGGCCCCCGACCTGGGCGCAACGATCCGCCCTGCATGGGGCATCACCGGAGAGTGGCGCGAGAAAACCGACTTTGGCCTTCTGCGCTATCTGCATTTCTTGTCGCTGGCTTACCTGGCATGGCTTGTGGCCGGTGAGAACGGGCAAAACCTCGTGGCCCGTGGCAGCTCTTTGGCCGCGCGCTTCTGGGCTCAGATCCTGACGCTCATCACCAAGGTCGGCCAGCAAAGCCTTGCTGTCTTTGTCTTTTCCATGGCGCTTGCCCGTTTCATTGGCGCGGCTCTGGATCAAACCGAGCGCGGCATCCTTGTGACCGCGTTGGCCAATATCACTGGCTTCACTCTCATTATCGGCTGCGCTTTTGCAGCCGGCTGGTTCAAATCCCAACCCTGGAGACGCAAACGATGAGCACATTCAGCCGTCGTTCCTTCCTTCAATTCGCCTCTGCCCTGTCACTTGCGGCACTGGCCCCCGCCGCGCGCGCCAGCGCCTCCGAGGAAGCGTTTTCGCGCGCCGATGTGATTGCGCGCGCCAAGGCTCTCGCTGAACGGCCGTTCAAGGCCCGCAGCGCGGTTCCCGATGACTGGCTCGCTCTGAGTTATGACCAGTATCGCTCGATCCAGTTTGACCTCGACAAGGCGCTCTGGGCCGGCTCTGATCGCAGCTACAACGTGGATTTCTTTCTACCCGGCCTCTATTTCGAACGCCCGGTCCTCGTCCATGAAGTTGAAGACGGGATGGCGCATCGCATCCCCTTCGATTTGGGTCATTTCAAGAAACATCCCGAGATCTCACCCGATCTGTCGACCGAAGGGCCGCTGGGGTATTCGGGTTTCCGCCTGCGCACGGATCTTGGCGACCGGGATCATCCGGGAAAGAAAACCGAATTCTGCGTCTTTCAGGGCGCGAGCTACTTCCGCGCGATTGCCAATGGCAACAACTATGGTCTGTCTGCACGCGGGCTGGCGCTCAAGACGGCCGATCCCGAGGGCGAGGAATTCCCCGAATTTGTCAGCTTCTGGCTCGAAGCGCCGGGCCCCTTGCAGGAAAACATGGTGGTGCACGCGCTGATGGACAGCCCCTCGGTGACGGGCGCCTACCGGTTTGACATCACCCCCGGCACCCCTTGTGTGATGGATGTGGAAGCGACGCTCTTTGCACGCAAGGACCTGACGCATGCGGGTCTTGCACCGCTTACCTCAATGTTCCTCTTTGATGGCACCAACCATCAGCGGTTCGATGATTTCCGCCCGGCGGTTCACGATAGCGATGGGCTCTTGATGAAAAACGGCAATGGCGAGGTCATCTGGCGACCCCTTGCAAACCCGACCCGTCTTCAGGTGTCGAGCTTCGTGGACAAGAACCCCGCCGGTTTTGGCCTGATGCAGCGCGCGCGCAAGCTGTCGGACTTTGCCGATCTCGAAGCCCACTACCATCGCCGCCCCTCGCTCTGGGTCGAGCCCCGCGAGGATTGGGGCGCGGGAAGCGTCACCCTGGTTGAAATCCCGGCGGACAAGGAAATCTACGACAATATCGTCGCCTATTGGCGTCCGGAAAAACCCTATCCCGCTGGCGCGCGCGTGGATCTCAACTATCGTCTGAGCTGGGGCGAAGAGCCGGTGCTGGATCTGCCGCGCGTGATCAACACCGCCTCAGGCGCCAAGATCTTTGGCGACCCCGGGCGTCTCATGGTGATCGATTTTGAGGCGCACCCGGTGTTTGAAGCCGATCCCGAGGCCTTCAGCTTGCATATCTCCTCGCCACATCTTGAGACATCTGATGGTGTGTTGCAGCGCAACCCGGAGACCGGCGGCATGCGACTGGCGTTCTCCTTTGATCCGGGCGAGCAAACCCATGTGGAACTGCGCGCGCAACTGCGCAAGGATGGGCAGGATGCTTCTGAGGTCTGGCTGTATCGGTGGACCGTCTGAATGAAAGACATTGGTTTTACAGATACATCCGCGCTGTTGTTGCCACCAGAGGCTCCGCTGGCGATGCCGGCGCAGGACTTTGGACGCCAATTTCACGACGCCAGCGCGCCGGCTGCCTCCGCCCGGGATGGAACCGGCGCGGCGCTGTGGCGGGTGCTGGCGTTTTCGCCTGCCATGGTTGCAACTCTTGCGCTTGCGTGGGTGATGCAGGGCTGGTTTGCCGCAGATGGCACCACCTCGCTGGAGTGGGTGCTGTTGGTTCTGATTGCTTTCAACTTCTTCTGGATCACTTTCACGGTCTCGACCGTCCTGCTTGGACTGTTCAGCCTCTCGCGCACCCGTCCGCGCCCCGAACGCGGCCTGCGCAAACCAATGCGGGTGGCCCTCTTGGTGCCAATCTACAACGAAGTGCCCTGGTATGTGCTTGGCAACGCGCGTTCCATGCTCGAGGAGCTGCGGGCCATCGGCGGGCCCCATCGCTACGAGATGTTCATTCTCTCGGACACCCGCGACCCAGAGATTGCCGCACAAGAGCTGCAGAGCATCAAGGCTTTACGCGCGGATTTGCCCGAGGGGATCACGCTCTATTATCGTCGGCGCGCCGAAAACACCGCCCGCAAGGTGGGCAATATCCATGATTGGGTGACCCGCTGGGGCGGCAGCTATGAGGCCATGTTGGTGCTGGATGCGGACAGCCTGATGACAGGCCGCGCCATCCAGCGCCTCACGGATGCACTGGCGCGGGACCCGGCTGCTGGTCTCATTCAGAGCTTCCCGCAACTTATTGGTGCACAATCCGTTTTTGGCCGCATGCAACAGTTTGCCAACGGCGTATACGGCCTCGCGCTGGCCGAGGGTCTGGCGCGTTGGACTGGTCATGAGGGCAATTACTGGGGCCACAACGCCATCATTCGCACCCGCGCCTTTGCCGCGTCGGCCGGGTTGCCGGAGCTGCGCGGGTTCACCGGAGGCAGCAGCCTCATCATGAGCCATGATTTTGTGGAGGCAGGCTTGTTGCGACGGGCTGGCTGGCGCGTGAGGTTCCTGCCCCGCATCCGCGGCTCCTACGAGGAAACACCGGCCACTCTGGTGGATCATATCCAGCGCGACCGGCGCTGGTGTCAGGGCAACCTGCAACACCTGCGTCTTTTGTCGGCAACCGGGTTTCACGCGATGTCGCGGTTCCACCTCGCGCATGGTGCCATCGGCTATCTGATGGCGCCGGTCTGGTTTGCGCTCTTGGTGATCTGGGCCGTGATCGGCCAGGACGAGGGCGGATCAGTGATCACCTACTTCTCCGAGGCAAACCCGCTGCGGCCCAACTGGCCGGATATGAGCGAGCCACGCCATGTGGCGGTGATCGTCCTGATTTATGCCATGTTGCTCGCGCCCAAGGTCCTCTCTGTCGCGGCCCTGCCTCTGACCGGGCGGCGGATCGCGGATTATGGCGGTCTGGGGCGGTTCCTTCTGTCCATGCTCACCGAAATTTTGCTTGCGATCCTCTATGCGCCGATCCTGATGGTTCAGCAGATGATTGCCGTGTTGCGCAGCGTCTTTGGCCTGCAAAAAGGCTGGTCCCCGCAGGCGCGCGCAGGTGGTGAGTATAGTCTTGCAACCCTGTGCAAGTGCCACCTTCTAGAGACCGTGAGTGGCATCGCGCTCTGCATCGGGATTGCTGCGGGCCTGGTGTCACTCTGGCTGTTGCCAATCGCACTGTCACTTGTGCTGGCCGTGCCGCTCTCTGCGATGTCGGGCCTGCGCCTGCCGCGGGGCTGGATGGGCACGGCCGAGACCTTGAACGAGCCGCAGATCAACCGCGCGGCCCATCACTACCGCAATCTGTTGCGGCAACACGCGCAAGGGACCGACGTGCCCGTGCAGGCCGCGGAGTGAGAGGTTCCGTGGCGTTTGCGGGGGCTCTGCCCCCGCACCCCCGGGATATTTTTCGTTAGAAGAAAAGAGGCGTCAGCCACCGGTCTGTGTATCAGCCACCGGTCTGTGCATCTGTTGGGTCGGCCTCAAGCCAGTCGACGACACGGCCGGCCCAGCCCGAAGGAACCCTATGCCCGCCGGGAAAGAGCTCAAACGTGAGGGCCGCCCCATCGCCGCAAGACCAGCTGCGCATCGACAGATCTCCGTCCTGCCAGATTTCAGCAGGGGCATGGGTCTCGCATCCCAGCGTGTCGCGCCAGAGCTCCAGACCCGCCCAGATGTCACCTTGCACAAAACGCCCGCCGCCCAGGATGCGCCCTTCGAGCGGAACCACGCGATCCGCCCAGCCGTGGCTGTGGTAAAGCCGCAAAGGGCCCTCGCATTCCTTTGGTTGAGGTCTCCAGAAGCCGCCTGCAACCGGCAGATAAGCCGCAAAAGCATCCGGGTCGCGACAGGCGAGATAGTTCACCATGAAAGCGCCGGAGGAAAACCCCGCCAAAACAGAGTGTTCAGGATCAACATCAAAGCGTTTTACCGCGTCCTTCAGAACGTCTTGCAAGAAGGTGAAATCATCCCGCCCGCCAAACTCGGGCAGGAATGACCAGCTTCGCACGCCTTGCGCGCCGCGGGCGCCATTTGGGGCGATTACGGCGTAACCGCGCGCTGTAAACCCTGTGACCATCTGCTCCAGATTCATGACATTTTTCGCAGATCCGCCATGGCCATGCAGGAAGACAATGGCTGGCGTCTGGTCTGCGGGCGTGTCAGGGAGCACGATCTGGTAGCTGCCAGTGTCCAGTCTGCAGGCGGTCTCTGGCGTATCACAGGCGGCGGCACCTTCGACAAGCGTGAGGGTGGCAATCGTGGCCAGTAGCGGGATCATCCTGTCCATGGGCGCACCGGCAGGTTGCTGCTGAGCCAGCCCGGCCCGGCAGTGGATCCATAGACGCCTTCCGGGACATCGATGATGTCCTCAAATCCCGACGCAAGCAACTGTCGGGTGAGCCGCGCCGAGCGCACGCCTCCGGCGCAGATCAAGGCCACCGGGCGACCGGGGTCCTGCACCTGAAGTGCGCGTAGCGCCTCCTGAAAATCCGCCCGGCGCATATCTAGGGGGACTGCCCCTTCAGGGATGCCGGTCTGGCGCCATTCAGAGGGGGTGCGAATGTCAAGGAGCAGGATCTCGCCCGTCTGCGCGTCCTTGTGGGCCTGCGCGACCGAGAGGATCCGGCCTTCATGGGTGGGACGGTGTCGCGACAGCCCCCACCAGCCCCCTGCCCCAAGCAGTAGAGCGCCGCCGCCCAAAAGAAACACGCGGCGGGAGGATCGCGTCGAGGGGGGCGTGCGAGTGTGATCCTGTTTCATTTGCATATCCAAGTCTTTGCGGATCCAATTTATCACAGCCATCCGGCGGATGTGCGCAGAAGATCGCGGCCGGACTTCAAGATCGCGTCATCTGAAGTCACCCGGTCCAGCGTCACAATACGCTGACCCGAGCGGGCTCCTGTTTGCGCAAACCGCCAGTGTCATCCTCACCAAAACATGCGGCGCAATGTCACATTTGGCCTGAACGATACGAAAACCTGACTTTTTCTGCCGGATTTTGTGGAACCGGACTGGAAATTTCCTTACTCCAGTAACAGCTAGGAGCCTATTGCCGCCATAACAACAATCCACAACCTGGAGAGTATGACGTGTCCCTTTTCCTAATAGCAGCCCTGCCGTTTCTCGGCGCGCTGTTTCCCGCGCTTCTGATCCGCGCCGGTCGCAATGCCTCGGCCTCATCTGCCGGGCTGGCGACGGGACTTGCCTTTATTGGATTGATGCTACACGCCCCCGCCGTGATGCGCGGCGAGGTGATCCATGTGGGCGTCGACTGGCTGCCCGCGCTTGGGCTATCAGCCAATTTCTTTCTGGATGGGCTTGGGTTTCTCTTTGCTACCCTGATCCTCGGGATCGGCCTGTTGATCATTGTCTATGCGCGGTTTTACCTCTCGCGGCAGGATCCGATGGGGCAGTTCTACACCTACCTGCTGCTGTTCCAGGGCGCGATGGTGGGGATTGTTCTGTCCGACAACATCCTGCTTTTGCTGATTTTCTGGGAACTTACGTCACTTTCCTCATTCCTGCTGATCGGCTATTGGAAACATCTGCCCGAAGGCCGTCAGGGTGCGCGGATGGCATTGACCGTCACCGGCATGGGTGGGCTGGCCATGATTGGTGGCATGCTGATCCTCGGGCATATTGCCGGATCTTATGACATCAGCGTTATCTTGCAAAACAAGGACGCGATCCAATCCTCGGATCTCTATCTGCCGGCGCTGATCCTGATCCTCATCGGTGCCTTTACAAAATCGGCGCAGTTCCCGTTCCATTTCTGGCTGCCACATGCGATGGCCGCGCCGACGCCGGTTTCGGCCTATCTGCACTCGGCCACCATGGTCAAAGCGGGGCTTTTCCTGATGGCGCGTCTGTGGCCGGTGCTTTCGGGCACGCCGGAGTGGTTCTATATCGTTGCCACCACAGGCCTGATCACCATGGTGCTGGGTGCCGTGATTGCGCTCTTCAAGGATGACCTGAAGGCGCTCCTGGCGTTTTCGACAGTCTCGCATCTGGGCCTGATCACCATGCTTTTGGGTTTTGGCACCAAATACGCAGCCGTGGCGGCGGTGTTTCACATCATCAACCACGCGACCTTCAAGGCGGCGCTCTTTATGTCGGCGGGGATCGTCGATCACGAGGCCCACACACGCGACATCAAACGCCTCGGCGGGTTGCGACACCTGATGCCGGTGACCTTTGTGATCGCGACAATCGCTTCGCTCTCGATGGCGGGTATTCCGCCGCTCAACGGGTTCCTCTCGAAGGAAATGATGCTGGATGCGGCAGAAAAGACCTCCTGGCTCTCGTCGCCCTATATGATTGCAGGGCTTGCCACCTTTGCGGCGATGTTCTCGGCGGCGTATTCCTTCCGCTACATCGCGCATGTTTTCCTTGGCCCCAAGCGCGAGGACTACCCTGCAAAACCGCATGATCCGGGCTTTGGCATGTATGCCTCCCCCGCGCTTCTGGTGGTGCTGGTGGTGCTGATCGGCCTGTTCTCGGCCAAGCTCGTCGGGCCGCTGGTGGCGGCGTCGGCCAGTGCGGTCATCGGTGGCGAGAAACTGCCCTATTATTCGCTGAAGCTCTGGCATGGGTTCACACCTGCGCTTTATATGTCGGTGGTCGCTGTGCTCGGTGGTCTGGTGCTTCTGTCACTGCATCGCCCGCTCGAACGCGTATGGAATGCGCTCCCGCGCCCCGAGGCCAAGGTGATCTTTGATGCGATCGTAAGCGCGCTGACCGGGCTCGTGCAGGGGCTGACCGGGCGGCTGCATGATGGATCGCTCACGCGGTATGCCGCGATCATGCTGAGCTTCACCGTCGCGATCAGCCTTTATGCCTATGTTACCGGGACGATGGGCCTGCCGACGCGGCCGATGCAAGAGGCGGGCGTGATGCCCATGGTGGCCTGGTTCTGCCTTGCGATGGCTGCGCTCTGTATCGTTGTGTTCCACCGCCAGCGCTTTGTCGCGCTGATCCTGATCGGCATTGTCGGCCTGATCGTGTCGATGTCCTTCAACTATCTCTCCGCGCCGGACCTTGCGCTGACGCAGATCTCGGTCGAGGTGGTCACCATCATTCTGATGCTGCTGGCGCTGAATTTCCTACCCAAGGAAACCCCGGTAGAAACACCGCTGTTCACCCGCATGCGCGATGGCGCCATCGCCATCATTGGCGGTCTGGGCGTCGGTGGGCTGATCTATGCAATGCTGGTGCGGGATTTCGCGTTCCCGGCGATCTCCGGCTTTCACATCGAGAACTCCTACAAAGGCGGTGGCGGCACCAATATGGTGAACGTGATCCTTGTGGACTTCCGCGGCTTTGACACTTTTGGCGAAATCATCGTGCTGGGCATCGCCGCTCTGGTGATCTTTGCCCTCACCGAAGCGGTCCTGTCGACACGCGTGCGCGCCTACCTCCTTAATCGCAAACCCGATCTGGAGCAGGCAGGCGACAGCCATCCCGGCATGATGGTGGTGGTCACACGGATGATGATGCCGGTGGCCCTGATGGTCGCGGCCTATATCTTCTTCCGAGGGCATAACCTGCCGGGCGGTGGCTTTATCGCCGGTCTGGTCGCGGCGATTGCGGTGATCATGCAGTACATGGCATCTGGCTTTGGCTGGGCGACCGAACGCCAGCGCTACCCCTATCACGGGATCATCGGCTCGGGCGTGCTGATCGCTGCAGCCACGGGTCTTGGGGCCTGGTTCAACGACCAGCCCTTCCTGACGTCCGCCTTTGGGTATGTTCACATCGAACCGCTCAATGAGTTCGAGGTGGCCACGGCGGCGCTCTTTGATCTGGGCGTGTTCTTGGCGGTGGTCGGCGCGGTGATGCTGGCTCTTGAAAGCCTTGCGCGCTTTGCCTGGCAGCCCGGCACCGACTCTGAGCATGCCATTGAAATCAACCCTGCCCGCGATGCTGCGGCGCAAGACATGAAGGAGGTCTAAGAGCATGGAGCTTCTTGTTGCATCCGCCGTTGGCCTGCTCACCGCGGCCGGGATCTACCTGATCCTGCGTCGGCGCACCTTTCCGGTGATCCTTGGCACGTCGCTGCTGTCTTATGCGGTGAATGTGTTTCTCTTTGCCACCGGGCGTCTGGCGACAGACGCGCCGCCGATCCTCAACAAATATGCCGAAGTCGCCTATGCCGACCCGCTGCCGCAGGCGCTGGTTCTCACGGCCATCGTGATCTCCTTTGGCATGACCGCGGTTGTGGTGATGGTGGCGCTCGCCGCCTATCTCAGCGCCCGCGACGACAATATCAACATGGACGACACTGCGCCTGCGCAGGGAGAGGACGCATGAACCATCTTCTGATTGCGCCCATCGTGCTGCCCGCATTGGTGGCGCCATTCATCATTATGACCTTGCGCTATCACATTGATTTGCAGCGCATATTCTCTTTGACAACGAATGTGCTACTGGTTGCCATCGCGATGGCGCTGGCGGTACAGGCCGCAGATGGCACCGTGCAGGTCTACGAGCTCGGCGACTGGCAGGCGCCCTTTGGCATCGTGCTGGTGCTTGATCGGCTCTCGGCCATGATGGTGCTGCTGACCACCGTTCTGGCCCTTGCCGTAAACCTCTATGCAATCGGCAGCAAATGGGACGAGCGCGGCGCGAACTTTCATGCGCTCTATCTCTTTCAGCTCATGGGCGTCATCGGCGCGTTCCTGACGGGCGATGCGTTCAACCTCTTTGTGTTCTTCGAAGTGCTCTTGATCGCGTCCTACGGGCTAATGATCCACGGCGGTGGTGCCCGGCGGTTTCAGGCAGGCGTGCAATATGTGGTGTTCAACCTTCTGGGTTCGACGCTGTTTCTGTTTGCGCTTGGCACCATCTACGGGGTGACCGGCACGCTCAACCTCGCGGATCTTGCGCAGCGCGTCGCCGAACTTCCGGCTGAAGACAGCGCCCTTATTCGCGTGGGCGCGGTGATGCTGCTTCTGGTCTTTGCGATCAAAGCCTCGCTGTTGCCGCTGCATTTCTGGCTGCCAGCCTCCTATGCCAATGCACCCGCGCCGGTGGCCGCGCTCTTTGCGATCATGACCAAAGTTGGCGCCTATGCGATCCTGCGCGTCTATACGCTGGTGTTCGGACCCGACGTCGCGGTGGTCGATGGGCTGGTGGAAAGCTGGTTGTTGCCTGCCGCGCTTTTGACCATTGCCATCGGGGCGATCGGAGTTCTGGGTTCCAAGGAAATCGGCAAGCTGATGTCCTTTGGCGCGATCACCTCTGTGGGCACGCTGCTCACGGCGATTGCGCTCTTTACGCCCGAGGCCACCTCGGCCGCGCTCTACTACACGGTGCATTCGACGCTGGCAGCCGCAGCGCTGTTCCTCGTGGCCGACATGGTGCGCGAACGCCAAGGCGGGGACATAGCCCCCAAGCCAGTCATGGCGCAAAGCGGGCTCATCTCGGTGCTCTTTTTCGTGGCGGCCATCGCCACGGCGGGCATGCCGCCTCTGTCCGGTTTCCTTGGCAAACTGCTGATCCTTGACGCGGCGCGCGACAATACGCTTGCAGTCTGGGTCTGGGGCGTGATCCTCGTGAGCTCTCTTGTGACCATCATGGGATTTGCCCGCGCAGGCACTCTGATCTTCTGGAAAAGCCATGGTCTGCCCTCCGAGCAGCCCGCGGAGGAAGACGCAAGCGAGAGCGCCACAACGACGACAGAGCGCACATCCGCCCTGCCCTTCGTGGCTTGTTTCTCGCTTCTGGCAGGGCTGGTCGCGCTGACCCTCTTTGCCGGACCGGTGACCCGCTATACCACGGCCACCGCTGCGGATCTCTTTGCGCCCGAGGCCTATATCGAGACGGTCCTTGCAAACCGCGACCGCCCGGTAGTTGAGCCCGACGCAGATGGCACAGACAAGGCCAAGGACGATGGCGCCGCTGCGCCCAAATCGGAGGAGAGCAACTGATGAAACTCCTGAACCGACTGCTTCCGCACCCTCTTTTGACGCTGATGCTGACAGTTATCTGGCAGCTTCTGGTCAACAAGGTCACGCCGAACTCGCTGCTGTTTGGGTTCTTCCTCGGGTTGCTGATCCCCTTTGTGACCCAGCCCTATTGGCCCAACCGCCCCAAACTCAAGAGCCCGCTGCGGCTTGCGACCTATGTGCTTTTGGTGTTCTGGGACATCGTCATGGCCAACATCACGGTGGCGCGCATCATCCTGTTCATGCCCAACAGCAAGCGTCAGCCCACCTGGGTGTCGATCCCGCTTGAGATCCGCGCGCCCGAGGCCATCGCCATGCTGGGGGGCACCATCACCATGACCCCGGGCACGCTGACGGCGGATATTTCGTCGGACGGGCGCTATCTTCTGGTGCATTGCCTGCACGCGCCCAACCCGGATGAGGTGCGCGACGAGATCAAGACCCGCTACGAACGCCGCCTGAAGGAGATTTTCGAATGATCGAATATGCCTATATCTTCGCCTTCGGCTGTTTCGCCCTGGCGATGCTGATGAACCTCTGGAAAGTCGTGACAGGCACAGAGGTGACCGACCGGATCCTCGCGCTTGATACCATGTTCATCAACTCCATCGCCCTTGTGGTTCTCTTTGGGGTGTTCCTCAGTTCCGAGATCTTCTTTGAGGCCTCGCTGATCATGGCGATGCTCGGGTTCATCTCTACCGTGGCCTATGCGCGCTTCTTGCTGCGCGGCAACATCATCGAGTGAGGAGAAAGACATGATTGCTGAAATTCTCATCACCGCATTCATCGCCCTCGGCGGGATCTTTGGTTTTGTGGGCTCCTTTGGCCTGCTCAAGCTCAATGATCCGATGTCACGCATGCACGCCCCGACCAAGGCCACCACGCTGGGCGTCGGTGGCGTGCTTCTGGGCTCCATGCTGCACGCCATCGTTGTCGAAGGCCGCATCTCGGCACACGAGCTGCTGATCACGCTGTTTTTGCTGATCACGGCCCCGGTCACGGCAAATTTCCTTGCCAAGGTGTTTATCAACCAGCAGACACAGCCCAAAGATCTGCCCGTCCCCGGAGACTGCAAGCTCTGGGCGACGCACAACAAACCTGAACACCACACGGCCAGCAGCCCCGACGCCTAACGCAGGGGGCCGCGGCCCGCGCCCCCCGGAGGCCCATGATGCACGCTCCCCGCCTTCCCCTGACCCGCGATCTGGTTCTTGTGGGAGGCGGACACACCCATGCGCTTTTGCTCCGGATGTGGGGCATGAAGCCGCTTCCCGGCGTGCGACTAACGCTGATCAATCCCGGACCAACCGCGCCCTATTCAGGGATGCTGCCGGGGTTTGTCGCCGGTCACTACACGCGGGATGCCCTCGACATCGACCTGGTAAAGCTCGCGCGTTTTGCAGGCGCGCGGCTGATCTTGGGAGCCGCTGAAGAAATCGACCCGATCTCAAAGCGCATCACCGTGCCGGGACGACCCGCGATCGCCTATGACGTGGCCTCCATCGACATCGGCATAACATCGGCAATGCCAGAACTGGTGGGTTTTGACGATTTTGCCATTCCAGCCAAGCCCCTGGGCAGGTTTGCAACCCGCTGGGATGCCTTTCGCAATGGCTCCGATCCGGCCCGCATCGCCTGCATCGGTGGCGGTGTCGCTGGCGTAGAGCTGATCCTCGCAATGGCCCATGCGCTGCGCCAGCAGCAGCGACTGGCTCAGGCGACCCTGATCGATAGCGGATCTGTCCTTTCTGTGCTGACCTCGCAGAGCCAGACCCGCCTGCGCAAGGCGCTGGACGCCAACGGGGTACGCATCCTACAACAGACCCGGATCGACCACCTGAGCGCGGGTCGCATTCATCTTGAAGGCGGCCGGGTGATCGACAGCGATTTCACGGTTGGTGCAGCAGGCGCGCGCGCCTACGGCTGGCTTGAGACCTCGGGCCTTCAGCAGCATGAGGGGGCGCTGGTCATCTCTGAAACGCTCCAGACGTCGGACCCGGATGTATTTGCCTGTGGCGATTGCGCTCATATGGCCTATGCGCCCCGACCCAAGGCGGGCGTCTATGCCGTGCGTCAGGCTCCCGTGCTCTATCACAATCTCAAGGCGGTGCTTGGGGGCGGATCGCTGAAGTCTTATCAGCCGCAAAAGGACTATCTGAAGCTCATTTCCATGGGCGATAAATCGGCGCTCGCGGATCGTGACGGGCGCAGCTTTGCCGGTGGCCTCCTGTGGCGGTGGAAGGATCACATCGACCGCAAATTTATGGGCAAGTTTTCCGCCCTGCCACAGATGCCCGCCCCCGCCCTGCCCCGCAGCCGCGCCAAAGGCATGGAGGCGGTGCTTGGGAGCAAACCCATGTGTGGGGGCTGTGGCTCGAAAGTCGGGCGGCACGCGCTACACGCGGGGCTTGGTGCTTTTTCCGGTGCGCAACGCGCTGATGTGACGCCCCTGCCGGGGGATGACGCCGCACAGCTCATGACGGGCAGCGCGACACAGGTCATCAGCACCGATCACTTGCGGGCCTTTACCGAAGATCCGGTGGTGATGACTGCGATCGCCGCGCAACACGCGCTCAATGACATCTGGGCGATGGGAGCGCATCCACAGGCCGCAACCGTAACCCTGATCCTGCCCCGCCAATCAGCGGACTTGCAGGAACGTCTGCTCGCCGAGATCATGCATAGCGCCCATCAGGAAATGACAGCCGCCGGCGCGGCCATCGTGGGCGGTCATACCTCTTTGGGTGAAGAACTCACCATTGGTTTTACCCTGACCGGCCTATGCGAGACGCCCCCGTTGACGCTTGCGGGGGCGCAGGCGGGGGATCACCTGATCCTCACCAAACCGATTGGCTCCGGCACGCTGATGGCAGCAGAGATGTCGGGCACAGCGCCGGGCGCCTGTGTGGCAGAGGCGCTTGATCTGATGTGCCAGAGCCAGCGCGACGCCGCCACTGTTTTGCGCCCGGTGGCCCATGCGATGACGGATGTCACCGGCTTTGGCCTCTTGGGGCATTTGCAGGGCCTCTGTGCGGCCTCCGACCTCGGAGCCGAAGTTGACTTTGATGCCATCCCGCTGATGGCGGGCGCTGCGGCGCTTGCGGAGGCAGGTGTGCGCTCTACCATCTTCGAGGACAACGCGGCTCTTCTGCCAGGGATCGGCACAGCCGGTGCGCGCGCGCTGCTCTTTGACCCGCAGACCTCGGGCGGGCTATTGGCCTCGGTTGATCCAGCGCGCGCATCCGACGCCCTTCGTGAGTTGAAAAACCATGGCTATCACGCTGCAAAGATTGGAGAAATACGTGATGCAGACCAAGGTATCGTGATCCGTTAGCAGGAGCGCTCTTGGCCCTCTAAGGCTCAGGATGCGTCGAGCAGCTCCAAGATCCGCTGAGCTGCCTGTTTGCGCGCGGCCTCGTCAAGTCCCGTCAAGGCAACCTTGCGCTGGTCGCTCACCTCATATCGGCTGCGCGCCTTGCGATAGGCCGGATCATAGTGATCCGCCATCAGCCGCGCCACCAGCGCAGGTTTATCCCCCGCCGCGATGAGCTCGAACCAGGCATCTACTACAGCGCCTGAGCGGTGCTCGCGCAGAAGTCCGAGCTTTTCGCGCAGGGTCTCTGCGTTCGACAGGATGTCGTCGTAAGCCTCCAGCAAATAGGCACAACGCGCCGCGAAGGGCACCTCAAGATCAATCCGTGGCGCCGCCTTCATGGCATCCCAGAGGCTCGGAGG
This sequence comes from Ruegeria sp. TM1040, assembly GCF_000014065.1. Taxonomy (NCBI): domain Bacteria; kingdom Pseudomonadati; phylum Pseudomonadota; class Alphaproteobacteria; order Rhodobacterales; family Roseobacteraceae; genus Ruegeria; species Ruegeria sp. TM1040. The sequence continues at coordinate 1,652,893 of NC_008044.1, forward strand.
CAGGATCCGTGCGCCGATCTTGCTGGCTTCTGCCTCAACGAGCACCGGACGTGCCGGATCCATCTGGGCAAGAGCACAGGCGATGTAGCTTTCAAAGCGTTTCTGACTTGGCTGCCCGCCCGGCATCTCGCCCAAGAGCGAGCCACGATGCCCCGCAAAGCCTTCGAGATCCAACACCTGGCCGCCCATCTCGGCGACCTGTTTCAAGATCTCGGTCTTGGCGGTTCCAGTGAGCCCGTCGAGCAGCATCAAACGATGCGCAAGCGGCGCCTCATACATCGCCTGATGCACAAGCCGGCGATAGCTCTGATAACCGCCCTTGACCACTTCGGCCCGCCAGCCAATCTGGCTCAGCATCCAGGTAAAGCTACCGGAGCGCTGACCGCCGCGCCAGCAATAGACCAGAGGTTTCCAACTGCCTTCGTGGTGGCTCAGCCGATGTTCAATATGGTCAGCGGCGTTGCGAAACACCATCGCTGCCCCGATCTTGCGCGCCAGAAACGGGCTCTGCTGCACATAAATTGTGCCCACGTCGGCGCGTTCGGCGTTGTCTAGCACTGGCAGATTGATCGCGCCGGGCACGTGATCCTCGGCGTATTCCGCCGGGCTGCGCACATCGATCACCGTGTCATGCCCATGCGCGAGAAAATCGGAAAGAGTTTGAAACATGAGAGCCATGCCCCATCTCATAGGGGCAGAGGGCGGACAACAAAATACGAAACATGGAGACTCCGCCCAGAAATCATGCAACGGACGACGCCCATGTCAGACCTGGAACTGGAGATAGACACCCAACCCGCGACATTGATCCGCCGTCTCAACCAGATTGCGGTGGCACGGTTCACCTCGACGATGAGCGCGGCGCAGCTGGACCTGACCCCGGTGCAGTATGCGGCCCTTTCGGCGCTCGAGGCGCATCCGGGTGTGGACCAGGCCACGCTTGCCACACATGTCGGCTATGATCGCGCAACGCTTGGCAAAGTGGTGGAGCGGCTGGAAGCCAAAACACTTCTGATCCGCGAGGTAGACCCCAGAGACCGGCGCGCACGTTGTTTGCGCATCACCCAGAACGGAGCGCAGCTCTTGTCAAAGGTGCACCCTTTGGTAGAGGCTCTGCAGCCGCGCATATTGGACGGGCTCACTGCCGCCGAGCGCAAGGAACTGATCCGCCTGTTAGAAAAAGCAACGCGCGCTCAGTTCAGCGTCTCACGAGAGACAGAACAGGCCTAGCTGCGCCCGACTGTGCAGGCGACCAGTGCCGATTAGCCTCGTTTGCGCGCCAGCTCCAGCCGCGCTTCGGTCATCGACAGATCCGCAATGATTTGGCGCCGTCTGCTGCGGTCGCCCGTCTCGCGCAACTCCTCGCGCAGTCGTGCCAGCTCGCGGCTGAGCGCGACCACCTCGGGCACTGCGCCATTGTCCTTGAGAATCCGGTTCATCACCGCGTTTTCGGGATCATCACAGGGCGGCAACGGTCGCCCGGCGCCTTCGAGATTGTCGAAAGCACCGTCTTTCTCAGCGGCCTCGATGCGCGCATTGATAAGATCGATCAACGGGTGGTCCATGGCGTGCAGACTACCCGGCCACTCACCTCCAGACAAGAACCCGCACCCGCCGCCGCAGAACGCAAAACCCCGGCGGAACGAACCGCCGGGGTCTCGGAAAGTGCCGCCTAATGCCGCATGCGCTGACCTGTTGTTTTGCGCGGCGCAAACCAACAGGCTCAGGAGCGGACGGGGCCGTTACTTCTTGGTGATGCGGCCGTCGGTATAGGCGCTGTAGGGGCCGACCTCGGCGAGGTATTCGGCAACAACATCCGCAAGGTCGGGGCCAAAGTCATAAGCGTTCTTGTCGTCGCCTGCGAACATCTTGTAGCCGTCGCCGCCATTGCGCACGTAGTTGTTGGACACAACGCCGTAGGTTTTGGCCGGATCAATCGCAACCCAGGTCTCGCCTTCCATGACCATCACGTCGGAAATGCGCGCGCCCGGCTCCTTGGAGGCGTCAAACGCATATTTCAGCCCTGCAACCTGCGGGAAGCGGCCTGCGCCGTCCTCGATCTGCCCAACGCCGTTTTCCAAGGCCTCAATCATCGTCTGGCCGGAGACCTCAAAGGTGGAGAGCGTGTTCTGGAACGGCAGGACGCTCAGCACTTCACCCATGGTGACTTCGCCCGCATCGATCGATGCGCGCAGACCGCCACCGTTCTGGATCGCAATGCTCACACCCTGATCCTTGACGCGGGCCAGCATGGCATCCGCGACGAGGTTGCCCATGGCACATTCGCCAGCGCGGCAGACATCACGCGAGCCTTCGACCGCATCGGTTGTCTCGGCAACCACGCGGGTTTTCATCTCATCGATGGGAGCACCCATCTCCTTGATGCGCGCGACCATGTCGGCATCCGGCGTCACAGAGGCATCAAGCAGGATCGGCTCGCCCGCAGCGGAGATGACATTGCCTTCGTCATCAAAGGTCACAGTGAGCTCGCCCAGGTACTTGGTATAGGCATAGGCCTGCACCACTGGCACATCGCCCACCATGGTCGGATATGCGCCCGCGGCACGATCAGAGGTGTTGGACAAAAGCGTGTGCGAATGACCACCCACGACGAGATCCACCCCCGGCACTTTGGCGGCGATTTCCATATCCTTGGCCAGACCCACATGGGTCAGCGCGATGATCTTGTTGACGCCTTCTGCCTGCAGGGCCTCAACGTCGGCGATCAGGCTGTCGATCTCATCCTGAAACACCACATTCGGCCCCGGCGAGGAGGTCTCGACCGTGTCTGTCGCCAGCGCGGAGATGATGCCGATTTTCTCGCCGCCCACTTCAAGCACGACATGGTTGCCCACCTTGCCTTTCAGGAGCGGCTCGGAGCTCAGATCGAGGTTGCCGGAAATCACCGGGAAAGACACAGTGTCGACAAATTGCTGCAGACCGGCCGGTCCGTCGTCAAATTCGTGGTTGCCCACCGCCATTACGTCATAGCCGATGTCTTCCATGAACTCGGCTTCGGCTGCCCCCTTGTAGGTGGTGTAAAACAGCGAGCCCTGGAACGGGTCGCCCGCGTCCAGCAGAAGCACGTTCTGGCCGTCGAGCTCGGCACGTTTGGTGTCGACCATGGTCTTGACGCGGGCGATGCCGCCAAAACACTTGCCCTCGGCCTCGTCATCGGCGCCGCAAGTGGAATCATATTTGCTGATCGACTCGATGCGGCTGTGGATGTCGTTGGTGTGCAAGATCGTCAGCTTGTACTCGGCCGCGGCCATGCCAGCCGTAAGCCCCAGCGCCGCTGCCGACGTCAGAAAACGTGAAATCATAGGATAAACCCTCACCTTCGTTATGCCGCCTCTACTGGCGGTTGTTATGGGATCAATATTCATGATCTTTGTCCGAACAGTCAAAACCAAACTTACGTGACAGTGGGATCAAGACGCAGGGGAAACTTTGGCCCTTTGCACGCAGATGTGCTCTTGCGCTGGGACATGGACTGAGGGCATGAGAGAGCCATGCTGATATACAAGATTTTCCGTGACGATGAATGGCGCGCCTTTGAGGCCGCCGGTGAAACCGATGGCGCGCCCGTGGATCTCGCGGATGGCTACATCCATTTCTCGACAGCCGCGCAGGCGACCGAGACCGCAGCCAAGCATTTCGCCGGTGCCGAGGGGCTTTGGCTTCTGGCGTTTGAAGCAGACCAGATGGGCGATGCGCTCAAATGGGAGCCCTCGCGCGGGGGCGCTTTGTTTCCCCATCTCTATCGCCGCCTGACCCTTTCGGAGATGCTCTGGGCAAAGCCACTGCCGCTGGTCGAAGGCACCCATCGCTTCCCTCAAGAGATGGTCTGAAGACCCTCAGACCCCACCCCGCGGCGCGCACGCCTGCGCCGCATCCGCTAGGAGGCCCTGCCCATGAAGCTGAGCGAGAAACTTGCCCTCGGGCTGATGCATCGCCTTGATCCCGAAACCGCGCATGGTCTGTCGATCAAGGCGCTCAGAGCGGGGCTGACGCCACGCCCTGGTCCGGTGACATCACCGCGCCTGCGCACGGATGTGGCGGGTCTTTCGCTGCCGAACCCGGTGGGGCTTGCAGCCGGGTTTGACAAGAACGCCGAAGCGCTTGCTCCGCTTTCAGAGGCTGGCTTTGGATTTATCGAAGTGGGGGCCGCCACGCCGCGCCCGCAACCGGGCAACCCCAAGCCGCGCCTTTTTCGTCTGAGCGAAGATCGCGCCGCCATCAACCGCTTTGGCTTTAACAATGAGGGCATGGACACGATCGGGAAGCGCCTCGCGCAGCGTCCAAAGTCGGGCGTGATCGGCCTCAACCTCGGGGCCAACAAGGACAGCGAGGACCGCGCGCAGGATTTCGCCCGCGTGCTCAGCCATTGCGGCGCGCATCTGGATTTTGCCACCGTGAACGTGTCGTCGCCCAACACAGAGAAACTGCGCGATCTGCAGGGCAAGGATGCTCTTGCTTCACTGCTGGCAGGGGTCATTGACGCCCGAGAGGCCCTGCAGCGCCCCATCCCGGTCTTTCTCAAGATTGCGCCGGATCTCGACATATCCGGGCTTGATGACATTGCCGAGGTCGCGCGTGACAGCGGCATTGATGCGGTGATCGCCACCAACACGACGCTTTCGCGCGACGGCCTGAAAAGCACGCACCGGGACGAGATGGGCGGCCTCTCGGGCGCGCCCCTATTTGAGCGCTCGACACGGGTGCTGGCGCAGCTTTCGCAACGTCTGGATGGGGCGGTGCCGATCATCGGCGTCGGGGGCATCTCCACGGCTGAAGGCGCCTATGCCAAGATCCGCGCTGGAGCCTCGGCGGTGCAGCTTTATACGGCGCTGGTCTACGGCGGGCTGTCGCTGGCCTCTGAGGTCGCTTCGGGTCTTGATGCATTGCTCGCGCGAGACGGGTTTTCAAATGTCGCGGAAGCGGTTGGCACAGGGCGTGCGGACTGGCTCTGAGCCAGAGAGTACAGTAGTCGCGATCCGCCTCCGGACCGCTCCCGCCCGTCAGGTTGGCTTTTGAGAAAAGCCCCTTCCCGTTGGGCCCGGCAGGCCGCGCCAAAGGCGCGGCCTGCCCCCCGCGATTTGCAGAGCAGAGCGCACCCCCTCTAAAGTATCAGCCCAGATGAGAGCGGAACCCGCGTTGCTCACTTGGCTGCGATCCCTTGGCTTTCTTCTGCCGGATGCGCGGTTTCAGGGCGCGGTGATGCCGGCCTCCAGTCTTGGGTAGCGCAGCGCCAGAGTCAGCGCGCGTGTGACATTGAGCACCATCAGCGCCATCCACAATCCATGGTTTCCAAACATCGGCACGCAAATTGCAAGCGCAACGCCGTAAACAGCCACCGACTGCAAAGCGGCAATCCTCATGTCGCGTGTCCAGGTCGCGCCGATAAAGATCCCGTCAAACATATAGCTTGCGACACTCAGAAGTGGCGCAAACGCCAGCCAGATCAGGTAGGCGCGCGCGGTCTCGCGCACGTCGGGTGCGGTTGTCATCAGGTCAACAATCCACGGCCCCCACAGCCAGAACCCCACCCCGAGCGCCACGGCAAAGCCGATGCCCCAATAGCTCGATACCAATGCGGCGCGACGCAGCCGACCACGATCCCGCGCCCCGACCGCCCCACCCACCAGCGCCTCGGCGCTGAAGGCAAACCCGTCGAGCGCAAAGGCCGTGATGTGCAGAAACTGAATCAACACCTGATTGGAGGCGAGCCGCACATCGCCCATATCCGCGCTGAGAAACAAGAATGTGGTGAACGACAGTGTGAGCAGCACCGAACGCACCATGATGTCGCCATTGACCTGAACCATCCGCTTGAGGCGCGCACGGTCAAAGATCCGGCCCCAGTCATGCCATTGATCGCCCGCAAAGGCTGAGCGGCAATACCAAAGTCCAAGCACCAGCCCCGAACACTCTGCGATCAGGGTCGCAATGGCCACGCCCTCGACCCCCCAGTCGAGCCCGAGCACAAACCACAGATCCAGCAGGATATTGAGCCCATTCATCCAGATCTGCAGCAGGAACACGGCGCGGGTGCGCTCGATGGCGATCAGCCAGCCTGTCACCGCATAAAGCCCGATGGTTGCGGGCGCGCCCCAGATTCGGATCTCGAGATAGCGCCGCGCCAGTTCCTCGACCTCGGCGCTGGCAGGGGCAATCGTAAATGCGCCCCAGAACACAAGCGCCTGAGCAACAATGAAAAACGCACCCGCCCCAAAGGCCAAGAGCAGCCCCCGCATCAGCAGCGCGCCCGTCTCAGCCAGATCGCCGGCGCCACGCGCCTGCGAGGCCAGCCCGGTGGTGCCCATCCGCAAAAAGCCAAAGACCCAGTAGATCGTCGACAGAATGACCGTGCCAACGCCCACCGCTCCGATCGGGGCCGCTTCGCCAAGTTGTCCCACCACGCCGGTGTCGACGGCGCCGAGGATCGGCACGGTGGCATTGGACAAAACAATCGGCAACGCGATCTTGAGCACCCGGGAATGGGTGATGGGGCCTGACGCCTCCGACATAGGGTATTCCTTTTGAAATCAGTTGCCTGAGGGGCGTTCCTGCGGCATCAGGAAATGACCCGTCGCTTGTGCAAAGAGCTTTTCCTTATGGTCCTGCCATGCGGCCACATGCACAGAGGCATACCGCCGTCCAGAGCGATTGACCGTTGCACGCGCATAAGAGTCGCGCGGCAGGCCCGAGCGCAGATAGTCGACGGTAAAATCAATGGTCTTGGGCAGACGCGGCATCTGGCCTGCGGCCATTGTCTCCACGTCCAGCTCTCCACTTTCAAATTGGGGCCACAGATGGAACCACTGCAGGGTGATAACGGAGGTCACCTCCAGAAAGGCCGCCGTCGCACCGCCGTGGATCGCAGGCAGCATCGGGTTGCCGATGATATTTTCATGAAAATGCATAGTCGACGTCAGCTCATCGCCGCGGCGCTCAAAGGTGATGCCGAGAAAGCCAATGTAGGGCACCGATTCCACCAGCGCCGCCAAGGCAGCATCACGGCGTTGCTTGATCACCTGCACGGGTTCGGGACGGGGGCGGCTCATCGTTTTGGCTCCAGCGTGAAGGCCCCGGAGGCGGTTGCAACGGGCACTTCTGTTTCGTCATCGGTTGCAACTGCGCGCACGAAGGCCACGTTGCGCGTCACGTGATGACAGGTGGCGGTGGTGGTGATGGTCTGTCCCGGCGTTGCACCGCGCATGTAGTCAATGCGCAAATCAATGGTCGCGGTGCTCGACGGCTGGCTCGGGTGGCTCATCACGGCCGCGCCGCAGCAGGTGTCCATCAGCGCCGACACAGCGCCTCCGTGGATCACACCTGTCTCGGGGTCCCCAACGAGTTTCTTGTCATAGGGCATCACGATCACCGCGCGCCCATCTCCGATTTCGGTCAGCTCCATACCAAGCGCCTTGGAATGCGGGATCGCCTCGATAAACTGGCGCGCCAGCTGCGTTTTTTCTGCCATCACTTGCTCCTGACCGAATATGCCTCATTTATTCCGCGCATGGGGGCAAAGCGCAAGGCTCGCGAAACTCCCAGTTGCACCGGTTGGTTCAGTTGCTTAGGTTGCCCGAGCAAGGGAGGACATGGATGACCGAAACAAAACTGTCATTCAAGGAGATGTGCGCCGAGTTCGATGTGACACCGCGCACCCTTCGGTACTATGAATATATCGAGCTGTTGCAGCCCGAACGTCAGGGCCGCTCGCGGTTCTACGGCGCGCGCGACGTGGCGCGGATGAAGCTGATCCTGCGCGGGCGCAAGTTCGGCTTTCAGCTCGAAGAGATCCGGCAATGGTTGCTGATCTACGACAAGGAAGGCGACGAAGCGCAAAACCGCGCCTTTATCGAGATGGCCGACCGGCAACTCAAGGAGCTGGAACTCCAGCGCCAGCAGATCAACGAGGCGATGGACGAACTCACTGATCTGCGCAAGGTGACGCTCGGTTTATTGAAGTAGGTCACTCGCCCGTTGCACCCACCGAGAGTAGCTGCGCAAGGCACAACAATGGACATACACGACTGTATCGGCGAGACCTCTTTCTACCCGCAGCTGCTTTTCTGGTCTGGGGGTCTGATCTCGGGTATTTTCGTAAAGCTCAAGGAGGACCTCACTGTCGCACAAATGTGCGCGGTCTTGGTCGGTCGTCGCAAGATATCGAGCAACAAACTGCAATGGGCGCTTCTGGTGCTTACGTTACTGCCCCCTCTCGCGCTGCGGCTGTATCTCATCGACAGATGCCTGTCATAGGGGCCTATTGGCAAACTTAAATCAGCCTGTTTGCGCATGCATTGCGGATACATGACGCTGATTTAACCTCTAGAATTTTTGGCTTTTCCTCAAAACGTCACGTCAAATCGCCCTGCCACCACGTCACCCCTCAAAGTGACGCGGCGTCGGAGTTACGTAAACGTCAAGTTCATGTTGTAACTTCCTCCATGAGCCGCCAAGGTTGACGTCAGAAGCGCCAACGTAAAGCAACATCTGAGTGACGCCCTATGAGTGAAGACACCAAATCCATTCGCGAGATGTGCGACGAGTTCGGGGTAACTCCGCGCACGTTGCGATTTTACGAAGCCAAGGAATTGTTGTTCCCGATCCGGGACGGACAAAAGCGGCTCTTTACCAAACGCGACCGCGCCCGCCTCAAGCTGATCCTGCGCGGCAAGCGCTTTGGCTTCAGCCTGGAGGAAATCCGCCAGCTTCTCGATCTCTATCACATGGGCGATCAGCAGCTGACGCAGCTGAGCCGCACCTATGAGATCGCACAGGAACGCCTGGCCGACATGGAGCGCCAGCGCGACGAGCTGACCGAGGCCATTGATGACCTGAAGGATCAGCTGAAGTGGGGCGAAAAAGTCATCGCCTCCATGAAAACAAGCGCCAAGGCGGCCGAGTAACCTCGCCGCCCTGCCCGACTGATTGAACCGCTAAACGCACCACATCCAACCTTTGAGGACCGCGATGCCGAGCTATACCGCACCCACCAAGGACACCCAATTCGTCCTGCACGATGTTCTGAACATCAAGGACGCAGGAATCCCCGGCTATGACGAGCTGGAGCCCGATTTCACCGGCGCCGTTCTGGAAGAAGCCGGCAAGATTGCCCGTGACGTGCTGCACCCGCTGAATGTGGTGGGCGACACCGAGGGCTGCCGTCTGGAAAATGGCGTTGTCTACACCCCGACCGGTTTCAAGGCCGCGTTTGAACAAGTCAAAGAAGGCGGCTGGCCCGGTCTCGACATGCCGGAACAATACGGCGGCCAGAACATGCCCTATGTGATCGGCACCGCCGTGGGCGAGTTTTTCTCTGGCGCGAACCAGGCGTTTACCATGTATCAGGGCCTGACCCATGGCGCGGCTTCGGCCATTCTGGCGCATGGCACCGACGCACAGAAAGATACCTATCTGCCCAAGATGGTCTCTTGCGAGTGGACCGGCACCATGAACCTGACGGAGCCCCATTGCGGCACCGATCTGGGCCTCATGCGCACCAAGGCCGAACCGCAAGACGATGGGTCCTATCTCGTCACCGGGCAAAAAATCTTTATCTCTGCTGGCGATCACGACATGTCCGAAAACGTGATCCATCTGGTGCTGGCCAAGATCCCCGGCGGCCCCGATGGTATCAAGGGCGTGTCGCTCTTTATCGTGCCGAAGTTCATCGTGAATGAGGACGGCACCCCCGGCGAGCGCAACGGCGTTTCGGTCGGCAAGATCGAAGAGAAAATGGGCATCCACGGCAACTCTACCTGCGTGATGAACTATGATGGCGCCAAAGGTTGGCTCCTCGGGGACATGCACAAGGGCATGCGCGCCATGTTCACCATGATGAACGAAGCGCGTCTGGGCGTGGGCATGCAGGGTCTGGCGCAGGCCGAGGCCGCCTATCAAAACGCGGTGGAATACGCCAAGGACCGCCTTCAGGGCCGTGACGTGACCGGCGCGAAGAACCCCGATGGCCCGGCAGATCCGCTGATCGTCCACCCGGACATTCGTCGTAACCTCATGGATCAAAAGAGCTTTGCCGAGGGCGCGCGGGCCTTTATCCTCTGGGGCGCGACCATGATCGACAAGGCACATCGTTCTGGGGACAAGGACGCCGATGGGCTGATCTCTCTGCTCACGCCGGTTATCAAAGGGTTCCTGACCGACAAGGGCTATGACATGACCGTGCAGGCCCAGCAGGTTTACGGCGGCCATGGCTACATCGAGGAATGGGGCATGTCGCAATATACCCGCGACGCCCGTATCGCAATGATCTACGAGGGCGCAAACGGCGTGCAGGCGCTGGATCTGGTGGGGCGCAAGCTGGCGCAGGACGGCGGCAAGCACGTGATGGCCTTCTTTGACATGGTCAAAGGGTTCTGCAAGGAAAACGCCGAGATCTCTGACGCTTATGCCAAGGACTTCATTGAGCCTCTGAAAGCGGCCTCCAAGGATCTGCAGGCGGCCGGGATGTATTTCATGCAAAACGGCATGAAGAACCCCAACAATGCGCTCGCAGGCTCCACCGATTTCATGCACATGTTCGGTCATGTCTGCCTTGGCCTCATGTGGGCGATGATGGGCAAAGCCGCGCAAAAGGCGCTTGACGAAGGGGCGTCGGACGCGGCGTTCTACGAGACGAAACTCGCCACCGGCCGCTACTATATGGCACGTCAGTTGCCCGCGACAAAACTGCACCTGGCCCGCATTGAGACCGGTGCCGACACGGTGATGGCGCTCGACGCCGCACAGTTCTGATCGCGCTGAGCGACACGACATGGGATGTGTCCCGTTTGGGGCGCATCCACCCTTGGCCGCCGGGGCGCATTTGGAATTGAGAGGATCCGAATATGCCCAAACGCTTTCGCCTGACCCGCCGCTTTCCCGTCGCGATGACGGAGGATGGGTTTCGCAGGCTCAAACGTTTTGCCCAAGAGGCCGGACTGGACGAGGGAGAAGCGTTGTCCTTTCTGTTCGAGAATTTCGACAGCGTGACCAACCACGAGAACCTGACCCACCGGTTGCGGCTGTTCAATGCCGAATTGGAGGATCGAAAACGCTAGCGCAGGGCACGCACCGCCACGCGCCCAAGGGGGAGAGAGATGAGCGCAGAGCTGGATTTTCGCACATCATCGGTGTGGATGACCGACGAGCATAAGATGCTCGCCGATATGACGCAGAGCTTTATCACCAACGAATGGGCGCCCAAATTCGAGCGCTGGCGCAAACAGGGCGAGATGGATCGCTCGACATGGGCGCAGGCCGGAGAACTGGGCCTGCTCTGCCCCTCCATCCCCGAGGAATACGGCGGTGCGGGCGGCGATTTTGGCCATGAGGCGGCGATCCTGATTGAGGCCAGCCGCGCCAATCTCGCCAGCTGGGGCCACGGGATCCACTCGGGCATCGTGGCGCATTACATCCTCTCCTACGGTACCGAAGAGCAAAAACAGCGCTGGCTGCCCAAGATGGTGTCCGGCGAGTTGGTCGGCGCGCTGGCGATGACAGAGCCGTGTACCGGATCTGACGTGCAGGCGATCAAAACCAAGGCCATTCGTGATGGCAATGTTTATCGGCTCTCGGGCCAGAAAACCTTTATTACCAATGGGCAACACGCCAACCTGATCCTTGTTGCGGCCAAGACCGACCCGTCCCAGGGCGCAAAAGGCATCTCGCTTGTGGCGCTTGAAACCGAGGGCGCTGAAGGGTTCAGCCGGGGGCGTAACCTCGAGAAGGTCGGCCTGCACGCGGCGGATACCTCGGAGCTCTTTTTCGACAATATCGCTGTGCCACCGGAGAACATTCTGGGCGCAACGGAGGCGCAAGGCTTTTACCAGATGATGCAGCAATTGCCGCAGGAACGGCTGATCATCGCCTGCGGCGCGGTTGGCGCGATGCAGGGCGCGGTCGAGCGCACCATCGCATATTGTAAAGAGCGCGAAGCCTTTGGCGGGCCGCTCACGCAGTTCCAGAATACCCGTTTCAAACTCGCCGAATGCCTGACCAAGAGTAAAGTCGCCCGCGCCTTCCTTGATGACTGCATGGTCCAGCACCTACGTGGAGAGTTGACCGTCGAAAAGGCGGCGATGGCTAAATACTGGATCACCGACGCGCAAGGCGCTGTGCTTGATGAGTGCCTGCAATTGCACGGAGGATATGGGTTCATGCAAGAATACGCCGTGGCAGAAATGTGGACCGATGCCCGTGTGCAGCGCATTTACGGCGGCACCAATGAGATTATGAAAGAGCTGATTGCGAGGTCTCTATGACAGTTCCAGCGCTTTCCCTTGCCGCGTCTGACGGATGCCTCCGGCGGGGATATTTCAGAGAAGTTGAAGGGATGGGGCGCGCCTGCCCCCGAGCTCTCCGCCTAATGGGCAAGCGCGCCTTCAGCTTCTGCGGTCATCGGCTTCCCAGCCTGTACCGTACTGCCATGTTATCGCCATCTTGGTTAACAAACGCTGACTATCCTTCATCTTCTTCAAAATATCCCACGGGGGTGCGGGGGTGTGAAACCCCCGCCGCGACATCGCCACTGGGAGGGGCGATTTGATATGAAACTCTATTGTTTTGGCGAGTCGGGCCATTCCTACAAAGTCGCACTCGCGCTCGAGCTTGCGGGACTTGATTGGGAGCCTGTCTTTGTCGACTTTTTCAACGGTATCACACGCGGAGCGGAGTTTCGCGAGGGCGTCAACGAAATGGGCGAATGCCCGGTTCTCGTTGATGGCGAGACAACCCTTACGCAATCTGGCGTGATCCAGCAGTATCTATCTGATACTTACGGCAAGTTTGGGGGATCTACGCCCGAAGAAAAGCGCGAAATCCTGCGCTGGCAGCTTTGGGACAATCACAAACTGTCCTCCAACGCGGGTCTGTGCCGGTTCTTGATGAATTTCATGCCCGAAGATAAACGGCCCGCCGAGGTGATCGCCTTTCTGCAAGGGCGCCTGAAGGCCGCTTATGCGGTTTTGGACAAGCATCTTGAGGGCCGCGACTGGATCGTGGGCGAAAGCCTCACCAACGCCGATCTCACCTGCTGCGGCTATCTCTATTACCCTGAACCTTTCGGCTTTGACCGCAAGGATTACCCCAACATCGACGCCTGGCTGTCGCGCCTCAGCGCCCTGCCCGGCTGGAAACACCCCTATGACCTGATGCCCGGCAACCCGTCGGATCGAGCTTGAGGAGACCAATATGACCGAAGCTTATATCTATGATGCCGTTCGCACCCCGCGCGGCAAGGGCCGCAAGGACGGCGCCCTCCACGAGGTGACCTCTGTGCGCCTCTCTGCCCTGACCCTGAACGCGCTGAAAGAACGCAACAACCTGGAAGGCCATGCGGTCGAGGATGTGATCTGGGGCAATGTCACGCAGGTGATGGAACAGGGTGGCTGTCTGGCGCGCTCTGCCGTGCTGGCCTCCGATCTGGATCAATCCATCCCGGGTCTTGCGATCAACCGCTTCTGCGCCTCTGGCATGGAAGCCGTGAACCTCGCTGCAAACCAAGTCAAAGGTGGCGCAGGCGATGGCTATATCGCGGGCGGCGTCGAGATGATGGGCCGTGTGGCAATGGGATCGGACGGGGCGGCGATTGCCGTGGACCCGAGCCTTGCGATGGACACGTATTTTGTGCCGCAGGGGATCTCGGCCGATATCATCGCAACCGAGTATGGGTTTACCCGCGATCAGGCCGACGCACTGGCGGTGGAATCCCAGCGCCGTGCCAAGGCCGCGTGGGATGACAATCGCTTTGCCAAGTCGATCATCACCGTACGCGACCAGAACGGTTTGGCGATCCTTGATCATGACGAATACATGCGCCCCGGCACCGATATGCAGGCGCTTGGATCGCTCAATGCATCGTTTCAGATGATGGGCGAAGTAATGCCTGGCTTTGATGCCGTGGCAAAACTGAAGTACCCGCATCTGGAAAAGGTCAACCACATCCACCACGCCGGGAACTCCTCAGGGATCGTGGATGGCTCTGCCGCGCTGTTGATCGGCAACAAGGAATTTGGCGAACGCCATGGTCTGAAGCCGCGCGCCCGTATCAAGGCAACCGCCAAGATCGGCACCGACCCGACCATCATGCTGACCGGTCCTGTGCCTGTGACCGAGAAGATCCTCAAAGACACCGGCATGACAATATCCGATCTGGATCTATTTGAGGTCAACGAGGCCTTTGCCTCCGTGGTGTTGCGCTTCCAGCAAGCCTTTGACGTCGATCCGGCCCTGGTAAACGTGAACGGCGGCTCCATCGCCATGGGGCACCCTTTGGGGGCAACCGGTGCGATCATCATCGGCACGCTGCTGGACGAGCTGGAGCGGCAGGACAAGGAATGCGGCCTTGCCACGCTCTGCATTGCATCCGGCATGGGTGCGGCCACCATCATCGAGCGCGTCTAAGCGACGCCTTCTCACCTGATAGGGTTGGAGACAAAGACTATGACCGATTTCAAATACGACGTAGACGCCGATGGCATCGCCATCATCACATGGGACGCGGAAGGCAAGAGCATGAACGTCCTCACCCGCGAGGCCTTTGGCCTGGTGGAGGACTATATCGACCGTGCGCTTGGCGATGACGCCGTCAAAGGCGTGGTGATCACTTCCGGCAAGAAAGACTTTGCGGGCGGCATGGACCTGAATGTGTTGGCCACCATCCGCGAGGAATCCGGTGAAAACCCGGCTCAGGGCCTGTTTGATTTTACGATGAATGGCCACCGCATCCTGCGCAAGCTGGAGCGCGCAGGGATGGACGCCAAGAACAACAAGGGCGGCAAGCCGATTGCCTGCGCCATCAATGGCACCTGTGCAGGCATCGGCACCGAGATCGCGCTGGCCTGTCATTACCGAACCATGACCGACAACCCAAAGGCCAAGATCGGCCTGCCGGAGATCCTGCTGGGCATCTTCCCCGGTGGCGGCGGTACCATCCGCTATTCGCGCATGGTGGGTGCCGTGAACGCCGCCCCCGTGCTGCTTGAAGGCAAGATGATGGACCCCAAGAAGGCGAAATCCGCGAGCCTTGTGGATGAGGTTGCCGCCGATCCGCTGGAAGCGGCGCGTCAGTGGGTGCTCAACGCCAAAGACGCCGATATCGTGAAGCCCTGGGATCAGAAGGGCTACAAAATGCCCGGTGGTGCGCCCTATCACCCGGCGGGGTTCATGAACTTTGTCGGCGCGTCTGCCATGGTGCATGGCAAGACCCAAGGCGCCTTCCCGGCGGCCAAGGCGCTGCTCTCGGCGGTCTATGAGGGCGCATTGGTGGATTTTGACACCGCGCTGCGCATCGAGGCGCGCTGGTTCACCCATGTTCTGATGAACCCGTCGTCCTCTGCGATGATCCGCTCGCTGTTCCTCAACAAGCAAGCGCTGGAGAAAGGCGCCGTGCGGCCCAAGGGCATTGAGGATCAGTCCGTGAAGAAGATCGGCGTGCTCGGCGCAGGCATGATGGGCGCAGGCATTGCACTGGTTTCAGCGCAGGCGGGCATGGAGGTCGTACTGATCGACCGCGATCAGGACGCCGCCGACAAAGGCAAGGCCTACTCTGCCACCTATATGGACAAGGGCATCAAGCGCGGCAAAGCCACGCCGGAGAAAAAAGAGGCGCTGCTGGCGCAGATCACCGCAACAGCAGATCTCGACGCCCTCAAAGGCTGCGATCTCATCATTGAGGCGGTGTTTGAAGACCCGGGCGTCAAGGCCGAGATGACCAAGAAGGTCGAGGCGATCATCCCCGAGGATTGCATCTTTGCCTCCAACACCTCGACCCTGCCGATCACCAGCCTGGCCGAGGCCTCGGTCCGGCCCGAGCAGTTCATCGGCATTCACTTCTTCTCTCCGGTTGAGAAGATGTTCCTGGTGGAGATCATCAAGGGTGAGAAAACCGGCGATCGCGCGGTGGCCAAGGCGCTGGACTATGTACGCCAGATCCGCAAGACGCCGATCGTGGTCAATGATGCGCGCTTCTTCTACTGCAACCGCTGCATCATCCCCTACATCAACGAGGGCGCAAGGATGATCACCGAAGGTGTCTCGCCGGTGCTGATCGACAACGCCGCGCGCCAGCTTGGCTTCCCGGTGGGGCCGATCCAGCTGACGGATGAGACCTCGATCGATCTCGGTGCAAAGATCGCACGCGCCACCAAGGCGGCGATGGGCGACGCCTATCCCGAAAGCCCGGCGGACGATCTGATCTTCTGGATGGAAGATCAGGGGCGTCTGGGGCGCAAGGCCAATGCGGGCTTCTTTGACTATGACGACAAGGGCAAGCGCGTTGAGTACTGGAAGGGGCTTGCGGAGAAATACCCGCTGGCGGAGGTTCAGCCCGATCTGGTTGAGGTCCAGGAGCGGCTGATGTTTGCGCAGGTCCTTGAGGCTGTGCGGGCACTGGAGGAAAACGTGCTGATGGACATCCGCGAGGGTGACGTGGGCGCGGTTCTCGCCTGGGGCTTTGCGCCGTGGTCCGGTGGACCGCTCAGCTGGCTTGACATCATCGGCACGCCCTATGCAGCCGAGCGTTGTGACCAACTGGCCGAGGCATACGGCGACCGTTTTGCCTGCCCGCCGCTCCTGCGGGAGATGGCCGAAAAAGGCCAGACCTTCTATGGCCGGTTTGCGCCGGAAGAGGATCAAGCCGCCTAAACCGTCCTGCCTTCATGCTGATATGGCCGCCCCTGTCTTTGGGGCGGCTATTTTTTTTGCGAGGCTCTGCCTCGCGCTCAGAGATATTTGAGAAAAGATGAAAGCTGGACCGGGAGTAGTTTTCGATCTCGGAATGGGCCTGTTGGGGCGTCAGCGCGCTCCCGTACGCCCATCGCGGCAGATCGTGGTGTGCTGGCCAGCGCAGGGGCGACGTTCGACGCGGAGCTTCCCGAAAACAAGCGCGTGCTCCAACATGAAAACACCCCGCAGCCGACCAAGCGGCGCGCGGGGTGTTTGCTCAGGAGGTGTGAGAGAGAGCGTTTGGGGATCAGGCGAAGGTCGTATACTGCGGCTCACCTGTGCCACCGCTGCCAGCAACCGCCCCTTGGGTCCAGAAGCTGTCTTCGGTGATCATGTCGATGACCAGCTCACGCGCCTCGGCGGCGGAGAGGATTGTGTAGAGCTCTTCGGAGGCGGCGGTCACGCAGTAGTGCATCAGGTCGTGATCTGCCGGGCAATAGGCCAGCACGCCCGCTTCGATATAGAGCACTTCGTCCTCGTCAAAGGTAAGCACCACGGTCTGCATGGTCACCTGCTGCGGGGCGCGGGCAATACCGCGGTAGCCTTCAAGTGCGCAAGCCGGAACAACGGCGAAGGGATCACCAAGGCTGTCTTCAAGAAGATCATGCTCGAGGAGGATGCCCTGCTCTGGCTTGACCCACATCGGGTTGCGGTTGCCCAGTGCATCACGGGGGATATAGATCGGCGCCATTTCCTGGGCGCAGGCGGTGTCGCCCAGAACCAGGGTGCGACGGGTAATGGATTTGATCGGACGCATGCCGTGATCGAAGGTCAGAACCTCGTCACCGATGGAGAGCGCTTCGACGGGGCGCCAGCCGGTTGCGGTCGCGACCATGGTCCCTGAGAGAAACCCTGCCTGGCCAGTTGCGACCATCGGAAATTCGGTTGTGAACGCCTCTGCCATCGGGGAGGCATTTCGTTTTGCAAACCAATCCAGCATGTTCCTGTCCTTTCGACCTTGATGTTGCTCCGGACCTCAGGGGCTCGAAGCTCCAATCGCCGTTCCGTGAAGCCTTTGTAGCAAATCGGTCGGGCCTGGGCGCGTGCTCTTAGGGAGCCGCTCTGTATCAAAGGGATAGGGGGTAATCGTTAAAAGAGTATTCAAATCGTTCGATTTCGAGCTGGCAGCACGTCCTTACGGCATCAACCGCCTGTGAATCATAGTAAACACGCCAGTCCGGATCGCGACGCGACTCATTCACGCGAGGCAATTCCAATGCGAATCCCAAGTGATCGAACAAAGGTGCGGCATCCTTAGCGAAATATTCGAGCCTTATGTAAAGGCTGCAATGCTCATACCCGTCCGACTGCATCATATAAGACAGAGCCGGTTGAGATTTGAGCGCGCGCATCACCAAAGGATCGGTCACAAAGCTGGTAAACGGCAGCGAATGCGCCAGTGGCACCATCGGATGATCGAAGGATTGCTCTTTGAGCCAGTGATACAGGCTCACCACGCGATCAAAGGGATTGCGCACAAGGGTAAAGGCAAACATCTGGCGCAGTTCTTCGCGGCTGGCGAGACCTTCGATGTCTGCAAGCGTTGAATGCTTCCACAATCGCCCGCGCGTCTCGGTGCCATGCAGGCGGCGGCGGCGTTTGACGGCCTTGGGCGTGTCGCCGAGCATCTCGTCTCCGGCCATCGCGCGCGACTCAAGCGCCAGTGCAAGCGCGGTGCCACCGGTCTTCGGGATATGAATAAAGACGTAGTTGCGCCCACGCGAAAGGATCATGCGCAGAGGCTAACCCATTACTGTGCTTTGGGAAACACCTGTGATCGCAGGTCAGATCCGAGGAATTGCAGCCAGCACCAAGCAATCTCTTTCAATTTCGAACGCCTCAGCGCAATAATCGCTCCCAGAGATAAAAACACTGAGCTTGGGAGGAGACTCTATGGGGTGGTTGGCCGATGAAACCGGGTTGGAGCGCAGGGCTGCAAATTATGTCGCGCTGACGCCGCTGTCCCATTTGCAGCGGGCGGCGCATGTCTTTGCCGACGAACCCGCCTTGGTCTACGGTCAGACTCGGCGCAGCTATGCCCAGTATCATGATCGCTGCACGCGGTTGGCGTCGGCATTGGCCGGGATGGGGGTTGCTCCGGGCGATGTGGTGGCAACATTGCTGCCCAACATCCCCGCACAGGCGGAGGCACATTTTGGCGTGCCAGCCTGCGGGGCGGTGCTCAATACGATCAACATTCGGCTGGATGTGGATACGGTGGCCTATATCTTTGATCACGGTCAGGCCAAAGTCGTGCTTGTGGACAGTGAATTCTTGCCTCTTGCCGAAGCCGCCAAAGAAAGACTGCAGGGCGCAGGCCCTACCCTCATTGAAGTGCCGGACACAGAGGCTGGCCATGCGGCCAGCGGTCGCTACACCACCTATGAAGACCTGATCGCGCATGGTGCAACTGATTTTGACTGGATCATGCCCGAGGATGAATGGGAGAGCCTCGCGCTCAATTACACCTCTGGCACCACCGGGCGCCCGAAAGGCGTGGTCTACCATCACCGCGGCGCCTACCTGATGACCATGGGCACGGTGGTGTCGTGGCGGTTGCAACTGCGCCCGGTCTACCTGACCATCGTGCCGCTGTTTCATTGCAACGGCTGGAACCACACTTGGATGATGCCGGTCCTGGGCGGCACCGTGGTTTGCTGTCGCAACACCACCGCCGAAGCCATCTATAACGCCATCGCGGATGAGGGTGTCACCCATTTTGGCGGCGCGCCCATCGTGCTCAACATGATCGTGAACGCCAAGGACACCGAGCGCCGCGCCTTTGACCACACGGTCGAAGTCTTTACCGCCGGTGCGCCCCCTGCCCCGGCCACGCTCGAGAAAATCGAACGCCTGGGCTTTCATGTCACGCAAGTCTACGGGCTTACAGAGACCTATGGTCATGTGACGGAATGCCTCTGGAAAGGCGACAGCTGGGACGAGCTGGATCAACAAGGGCGCGCCGCAATCAAGGCACGTCAGGGCGTGGCCTTTCCAATGATGGACCACATCACGGTCATGGACGCCGACATGCAACAGGTCCCCATGAATGGCAGCGATCAGGGGGAAATCGTGATGCGGGGCAACTCCGTCATGAAAGGTTACCTAAAGAACCCGGAAGCCACTGAAGAGGCGTTTGCGGGCGGCTATTTCCACTCTGGCGACATCGCGATTCAGCACCCGGATGGCTACATCCAGATCGCGGACCGCGCCAAGGACATCATTATCTCGGGCGGGGAGAACATCTCTTCCGTTGAAGTCGAGGGGGTCCTGATGGGCCATCCGGATGTGAACCTTGCGGCGGTCGTGGCAAAACCGGACGAGAAATGGGGCGAAGTGCCCTGCGCCTTTGTGGAACTCAAAGAAGGCGCAGATGTCGATGAGGCATCCCTAATTGCCTTTGCCCGCCAAACGCTTGCGGGCTTTAAGACACCCAAGGCAGTGGTCTTCTGCGAGCTCCCCAAGACCTCGACCGGAAAGATCCAGAAGTTTGAACTGAGGAAGAGCTTCGCAGGGGGGAGTTGAGGGCGACCTCGAGCCGTGGATGAAGACGCTTTGGTGAAATGAGACTGGATGGCGAAGATCTGTCAGACTGGGCGTGAATCTGCAATTGCTGACATTCACCACCCCATTCATAGATGGATACCACGCGGGACGAAGCACCAGTTCGCAGCGACGACGCGAATGTCGGTCTTCCTCTGTTAAGCGACCTGATCTTTCCTTGAGCACGCGTGATTTGCGAGATTGGCTATTTTTATTGCCTTTCTCCAGCTGATCCCTTCGCGTTGATCAATGGAAAGCGGATGGGAACTGTCCCAAAGATAGGCCTTTGGTCTTTGCCCCTTGGCACTCCATTGAATATCACATTCAAGGTGCTCAAGAGGAGCGCCAGCATCAGATAGATTGTAAAACGGCATGTAGACGGGCAACCACCCAAAGCTCCCGAGCGACGACTGATCCTGACCAAAGGTTTCGACGTATTTTTCGAAGCTATCTTTAGACTGAGTAACCCAAACTCCCCAAGTAACCACGGCATCGGTACCTTGGATCGGGATCTCAAGGACAACACGAATACAGAAAATCTCGTCGCCTTGGTCATCACCTTTTGCAGGTTTAATATGACAAAGATCATCCGAGGCGAAAGTCCGATCTTTTCGGTCCCCCTCGGGGACATCGAAATAGTATGTCGGAAACCGAAACGAGAACGACGGCGATCCTTGGTGAAGCTCACCACACGCGTTGCACTTGTACTGAAATTGTCGTTTGCCGAACAATCGTTTGAACAATGTATACCCTTTCCGCGCAGTGAACCAATTTGACCCAGACATTGTCTTTGTGTGCAATGGAGGTAGCTTCAGGCACAGGCCGTTCCTGCGTGACGCGCATCACAAATGAGTGCTTTCAAGCAAATACTCTCAATATCCTCCAGCACTGATACCGCACTCTTCGCGTCAGCGTATGACACTTCATCACAACCTTCTGCTTTCGCAGGCGCAAGAGCAAGCACCTCCTGCTATGCTCGCCCACTGACCGAGGGGGTGTCTTGCGCAGCCATATCTGGCCCCTTTCCACCTCAACGCCCTCTCAACGTTCGCAAAAACACCCAAGCACCACCGCTCGAGCTGCAAAGCGGTTTGCCGCCGACGCGGCTTGCATGTTAAATGCAACGAACAACAACAGGAGCAGGCATTTCCGGTCCATGACGGTACTGCGCGAATTTCAGCGGCTTGAGGCAGTGGGGATCTGGCGGGCGTCCCCGGCAGAGCAGCGGCGGGATGTGATCGTCTCGCTTGGAGATGCCACGCTCACCATCACCGATATGCAAGATCGCCCCCTCGCCCATTGGTCGCTGGCCGCGATCGAGCGCGCCAATCCCGGCGCTTTCCCGGCGCTTTATCATCCCGATGGCGACCCCGGCGAGACGTTGGAGCTTGCTGAAGATGAGGTCACCATGCGTGACGCGATCGAGAAAGTGCAAACCGCCATTGATCGCGCGCGTCCACACCCCGGGCGCCTTCGGCTCTTTGGGGGCGTGACAATTGTGGTCTGCGCGGTCGCACTCTTGGCGCTTGGGCTGCCGAAAACCATGCGAAATCAGACCCTTGCCGCTGTCTCCGACGTCCACCGCAAGGCCATAGGTCAGGCGCTTCTGGGACGTATCGAACGGGTCTCAGGTCAGGCGTGTTCGACACCAGAGGCTGAACCGATCCTGAAAAAGCTGGCGGATCGCACCGACGTGCGGCGTGTGGTTGTGCTGCGCTCCGGTATTGCCGAGAGCCTCACGCTGCCCGGCGGCATCGTCCTGATCAACCGAAGCTTTGTCGAGGATTTCGAGGACCCCGCCGTCGCCGCAGGTGCGGTGTTGGTGGAACATGTGCGCGCCGACGAGCGCGATCCGATGGCGGAGATCCTCGACATTGGCGGGGTCACCGCCACCTTCCGCCTGCTCACCACGGGGGAAATCAAACGCGACACGCTGGATCGCTACTCCGAGACCATGCTGTCCTCCCCGCGCCCGGGCGTCGATACCGAGGCACTCCTGGCTGAATTTGCCCGTGCCGCGATCCCCTCCACGCCCTATGCCTATGCGCGGGACGTGACCGGTGAATCCACCATCGGGCTGATCGAGGCGGACCCCATGGCGGGCCGGGAACTGGCACCGGTTCTGAATGACCGCGACTGGGTCCAACTTCAAAACATCTGCGGCTAAAACACTGTTTACAAACAAAAAGGCCGGGAGCATGCCCGGCCTATACTTTGCGTTTTGCCGCATTGCTCTACTTGCTGAGCCGCGCTCCGCTGAACCCTGCGGAACGGATACGCTGCAGCGCCCGATCCGCGCCCGCCGTAAAGGGCCCCGCGAGCACCACCTTGAGGGTCTGGCCGTTACGGGTGAGCGTGCCAAGACGCATCTGCAACCCGGTCGCCGCCGACAGCTCACGCGCAATGCGGCGGGCCTCCTCCTCGGAGGCAAGGGTCACGGCACGAACATAGCGTGGCTTAGACGGAACCGCCTCTGGCAGGGTCGCATCCGGGGCTGCCCGGCTCGACAAACGGGTGGCTACACCTGTGCCCTGGCGCGGCTCAAGATACCCATATCTGGCCTTGGCATCCCTCAGGACGAAGGGTGTTTTATCAAGCGGCTGCTCCAGCAAACGCCGTGGCAGCGTGTCGGACCAGACCTGCGCCATCTGCGCATCCCCTTGGGGAGAACGCTGCCCGCGTTGGATGTTCATCCGATTGTCCGCACGATCTGCCAACTCGTACCCCTCCGGCACTGCCGGGAGTTGGTTGATCACGGTCGGCCGGATGGTTTGCTCGACCCGACGGATATTCAATCGATCATCATCCCAGGCCGGGCGGTAACCCTCGGGCACCTGAAGCCCCTCGCTCTGTCGGCGCATCAGATAGACGTGCACCGGCAGGATACGCGTGTTGGGCGTGATCTGATCCAACGGATCGCCCGCATTGCGCAGTGGGCGGCGCGGTGCGGGTGCAACGACAGGCGCTGCCGGCGCAGGTGCCGCAGCAACGGGCTGAGGCGCGGCAGCGCGAATGGGCCGTGCAGGCGCAAGCGAGGTCGCGCGCGCATCCGGTGTCGGGACTTCGGCTCTGCGCTCTGGTTTGACCGCAGGAGGCGGCACGATCGAGCGCGTGCGCGCCGGTGTCGGCGTGGTCAGCCGCACCGGGGCGGCCTCGTCGACACGATCCTCATCCGGCGTCAGAGTGATGATATCGGGACGCGGGTCTTGCGTTTGGGGCTGCTGGCGCGTTGAGCCTGCGATGTTGGACGGTTCCGCACCACAAAGCTGCTGACGGGCGCGGTTCACACGCGGAATCCACGTCACATTGCCGTCCACACCGGCGCGAATAAAGATGCAGCCACGGCTGTCCACATATTGACGACCCTGATAACTCGCCGGTGGAAACTCTGCTGGTTGCGCCGTCTTGGAGGACAGCTGCGCGCTGACACCAGTTGCCAAGCCGGATGCCAAGATGAGGGATACTGCCGTAATTGTAGTTATTTTCATCCAACTGCCCCACAATATATGGCGGCAGGATGCCTCAAATCCCCAACTGAGTAAAGGCAATCTGGGCAACAATATGGCGCGATCCGTCTGATCGTCGCCATATTGCGGGGGTGGCCCCAAACCTCAGCTGTTGCGCGCAGAGTGTCGCGCGTGGCAGCTGGTGCATGGGGCCATCTCTGGGCTATTTGGTGCCGAACATACGGTCGCCCGCATCCCCGAGCCCGGGCATGATGTAGCCCTTTTCATTGAGGCCGCGATCCAGCGAGGCGGTGATGATCTTCACATCCGGATGCGCTTCTTTCATGCGTGCCACCCCTTCGGGCGAGGCCAGCAGGCACAAGAACCGAATGTTGTTGGCGCCTGCTTTTTTCAGCAGGTCAACCGCAGCGACCGAGGAATTTCCCGTCGCCAGCATCGGGTCCACCGCAATCACCATCCGGTCAGAGATCTGCTGCGGAACTTTGAAATAATACTGCACCGGCTCCAGCGTTTCCTCGTCGCGGTACATGCCGACAAAGCCCACCCGCGCCGAGGGCACCAGCTCGAGCACCCCATCGAGCATGCCGTTGCCTGCGCGCAGGATCGACACAAGTGCCAGCTTCTTGCCCGCGAGGATCGGCGCTTCCATTTCCTCCATAGGGGTTTCGATGGTGGTCGTCGTGAGCGGCAACTCGCGGGTGACCTCATAGGCCAACAGCTGCGTCAGCTCGCGCAACAGCTGGCGAAATTCATAGGTGGACGTGGCCTTGTCCCGCATGATGGTCAGCTTGTGTTGTACGAGCGGGTGGTCAACGACGGTCAGGTGGTCACTCATCAGGCGCACTCCTTTTGTTTTTTGTTTTCATAAGCGCCCCGCCCCCGGACAAGCAAGGCGTTTTCCGGTCGCGCCTTGGCGCGTTCAGGGCAAAAAGCTGCGCCCCGGCCCCTCGGAGGGTACCCCCAGATGCGCTGCAACCGACGCGGCGATGTCGACAAACCCCACGGTTCCGATGCACCCCGACCCCGCCCCTGCAACAAGCACCGGCACCTGTTCGCGGGTATGGTCGGTCCCGGGCCAGCTTGGATCGTTGCCGTGGTCTGCGGTCAGCACCATCAGGTCCCCCGGACGCAACTGCGCGAGGATTCCGGTAATCTCGCGATCGAACCACTCGAGCGCCCGCGCATAGCCCGCGACATCTCGGCGGTGACCATAAAGGCTGTCAAACTCGACAAAATTTGCAAAGGTCAGGCTGCCGTCTTCAGCGCTTTGCACCGCATTGGCAAGATGGCGCATCAGAGCCTGATCAGAGCCTTTCTCAAGTGTATCAATGCCTTGCATGGAGAAGATGTCACCAATCTTGCCGATGGCATGGACACGTCCACCGGCAGCCTGAACCCAATCGGTCAGGATCGGGGCCGGAGGTTTAATGGCATAGTCGCGCCGATTGGTGGTGCGCTCAAACCCTGCATCAGGGGAGCCCACGAATGGACGCGCGATCACGCGGCCCACCCTGCGGGCATGCAGATAGGGCGCGATATCGGCGCAAAGCTTGAGCAAGCGCTCAAGGCCAAAATGCTCCTCATGTGCAGCGATCTGAAAGACGCTATCGGCCGACGTGTAG
Organism: Ruegeria sp. TM1040; assembly: GCF_000014065.1. Classification (NCBI taxonomy): domain Bacteria; kingdom Pseudomonadati; phylum Pseudomonadota; class Alphaproteobacteria; order Rhodobacterales; family Roseobacteraceae; genus Ruegeria; species Ruegeria sp. TM1040. The sequence continues at coordinate 1,678,262 of NC_008044.1, forward strand.
CAGATCGGCAGCCCCGTCCGCAGGTGTTCTGCGCCAAGCTCCGCGATGATGCTGGTGCCAGAAGCATGACAGTTCCCCAAGATTCCCGAGACCCCGGCGGCCTGTGCCACATGCGCCACCAGATCCGCATCAAAGGCTGCCCCCTCCTCGGGGAAATAGCCCCAGTCCCATGGCACTGGCAGGCCGGCAAGTTCCCAGTGGCCTGAGGGAGTGTCCTTGCCCGCGCTCACCTCGACCGCAGCGCCCCAAAGCCCGGCTGGCACAGCATCAAGACCCGGCGCAGGCTGGCCGGAGGCAAGGCGCACTGCCGCGCCCAGACCCATCGCATCAAGCGTTGGCAAATGCAGCCCGCCCCGGCGCCCCTCCTCGGCGCGCTTCTCCGCACAAGCCTGTGCAATATGCGCGACGGTATTGGCCCCGAGATCGGGCAGATCCTTGTTGTAATAGGCCCCGGCATCCGGCGCGCCGCCGATACCAACCGAGTCCAATACAACCAGAAAGGCACGCGCCATCAGCTGATCCTCTCATGCAACAGCGGCGGCAGGTCGGGTGCGGCAGGTGCAAGCCTCACCGCCGCCCGCAAGGCCGAGATCGCATCTTGCGCGGCCTCTGCGTGGGCGGCATGAACGCGCGCAATGACATCGCCCCTGGCCACTTTGGCCCCCAAGTGCAGCAGGTCCGAGATCCCGACCGCAGGGTCGATACGGTCGCTTTCAACCATACGCCCGCCGCCCAGCCGAACCACCAGCAGACCAAGGGCCTCGCCGTCGATCGCCGCAACATAGCCTGCGTCCTCGGCCGTGACCTCTGCGCAGACCGGTGCTTGCGGCAGCGCGCGCGCCCATGTCTCAAGCTCTGTGGACGGACCACCCTGCGCGGCAATCATTCGGGCAAACCGCTCTGCCGCGCGACCTTCGGCGATTGCGGCGGCAATTTGCGTCTCGCCCGCCTCTTGGTTGGGGGCAAGTCCCGCCTGCTGCAACAGCGCGCCACCAAGTGCCACGGTGATCTCGATGATCTGCCCGCTCGACTGACCGGTGAGCGCCCGCACCACTTCGGCAACCTCAAGCGCATTGCCCAAGGCTGGAACAAGCGGCTGGTTCATGTCGGTGATCAGCGCCTGCGTCGGACACCCCGCCGCCTTTGAGGTTTCCACCAGAGAGGTCGCCAAAGCGCGCGCCTCCTCCACAGTTTTCATAAAGGCGCCCGAGCCGATTTTGACATCCAGCACCAATGCCTCGGGGCTGGCAGCCAGCTTTTTCGAAAGGATCGATGCTGTAATCAGATCGAGGCTCTCCACCGTGGCCGTCACATCGCGCACCGCATAAAGCCGCTTGTCCGCCGGGGCAATCCGCGCGGTTGCCCCCACGATGGCGCAGCCAACGTCGGCCACAATTCCCGCCAGCCGATCTTGCGTGACCTCGGTGCTTAGACCGGGGATCGCCTCCAGCTTGTCGAGCGTGCCACCGGTGTGCCCAAGACCGCGTCCCGAGATCATCGGGACATAAGCGCCACATTCCGCAAGCGCAGGCGCCAGAAGAAGCGACACGCAATCGCCGACCCCACCGGTCGAGTGTTTGTCCACCACCGGCCCCGGCAGATCCCACGTCAGAACATCGCCGCTGTCGCGCATCGCAAGTGTCAGGTCAGAGCGCGCCGCGGCTGGCAACCCGTTGAGACAGATCGCCATAGCAAAGGCGCCCGCCTGCGCGTCGCTGACGGCGCCACTGGCAAGCCCCTCGGCAAACCAGCGCAGCTCCTCGGTGCTTGGGGTGTGTTTCTGCCTTAACCGGGCAATGACCGCGCGCGCATCCATGCCCTCAGCTCCGCTCCATATGGCCTGCGTCAAACGCGCCAGGCAGCAGATCACCAATCGTGGTCTGCATTTCGACGCCATCGGTGGTTGCAAGGGTCACCGCGACCTCGGCAGCGCCGAATTCCTTGAGCTTCTGACGGCAGCCGCCGCAGGGCGGCACCGGGCTTGGGCAATCGGCGATCACATAGGCCTCAAGAAGTTCAGTTTCACCGGCCGCCACCATCGCCGCAATCGCACCGGCCTCGGCACAGGTGCCTTCGGGATAGGCCACGTTTTCGACATTGCAGCCCACATAGACCGTGCCGGATTTGGCCCGGATCGCCGCGCCCACCTTGAAGTTCGAATAGGGCGCATGGGCATTCTGGCGCACCGTAGCAGCGGCTGCGCGCAATGGATGAATAGTATCGGTGTCTGATGCAGGCATAATGATCTCCGTCCTCGCAGGGGGCCGTGGCTGACGATCCTGCGCCAGCGCGTGGGGCCTCGGGCCTTGTGGCATTCGTGTGGTCCTGTTGTCCCAGTCTTTGCCCGTTTTGATCGGATGGTCAAATGTCATCTCGCGGCACCCTCCCTCAATCAACAAGACCAAAGCCTTCTGGCAGGCTGAACAGAGCATGCCGTCCCGCACCCCGGCAGGAATTTTGGCGAGCCGCCCGCCACTCAGTGATGCGAGATGCAAAGCCTTGCCGATGATCTGCGCCTTGTGCAAAAGGCGGTTCCCCTCACCCGCAAGATAGTTTAGCACTAAACTATCACCATCAGGAGCGACCTTCATGCCCGACAAGACCTCGGAATCCCTGCGCGACGCGGCTCTGCGCTACCACGAGTTCCCGCGTCCCGGTAAACTGGAAATTCGCGCCACAAAACCGCTGGCCACTGGCAACGACCTTGCACGGGCCTACTCACCCGGCGTGGCTGAAGCCTGTCTTGAGATCAAGGACGACGAGGCCAATGCCGCGCGCTACACGGCGCGGGGCAATCTGGTTGCGGTGGTCTCCAACGGCTCTGCGGTTCTGGGACTTGGCAACATCGGTGCGCTGGCCTCCAAACCGGTGATGGAAGGCAAGGCGGTTCTATTCAAGAACTTCGCCAATATCGACTGCTTTGACATTGAATTGAACGAGAGCGATCCTGAGAAACTGGCCGACATCGTCTGCGCGCTGGAGCCGACCTTTGGCGCGGTAAACCTTGAAGACATCAAGGCACCTGATTGTTTTATCGTCGAAAAACTCTGTCGCGAGCGGATGAACATCCCCGTGTTTCACGATGACCAGCATGGCACCGCGATCGTTGTCGGCGCCGCGGCCAAGAACGCGCTCCATGTAGCGGGCAAGAAGTTCGAGGACATCAAGATCGTCTCGACCGGCGGCGGGGCAGCGGGCATTGCCTGCCTCAACATGCTGCTGAAACTTGGGGTCAAGCGAGAGAACGTCTGGCTCTGCGATATTCACGGCTTGGTCTATGAAGGCCGCGAGGAGGACATGAACCCGCACAAGGCGGCCTTTGCTCAGGCTTCTGAGAAACGGACGCTGGATGAGGTGATCGACGGCGCGGATCTGTTCCTTGGCCTTTCCGGTCCCAATGTGCTCAAGCCCGAGATGGTCACGAAGATGGCGAAACGCCCGATCATCTTTGCGCTGGCGAACCCGACCCCGGAGATCATGCCCGATGAGGCGCGCAAGGTGGCGCCAGACGCTATCATCGCCACGGGTCGCAGCGATTTTCCCAATCAGGTCAACAACGTACTGTGCTTTCCGTTTATCTTCCGTGGCGCGCTGGACGTTGGCGCCACTGAGATCAACGACGAGATGCAGATTGCCTGTGTCGAGGGGATCGCAGAGCTTGCGCGGACCACAACCTCAGCCGAGGCGGCTGCGGCCTACAAGGGGGAGCAGCTCACCTTTGGCGCGGATTACCTGATCCCAAAGCCTTTTGACCCGCGTCTGGTGGCGGTGGTTTCCTCTGCCGTTGCGCGCGCGGCCATGTCCAGCGGCGTGGCCAAGCGGCCGATCGACGATCTGGGGGCTTACCGCGCCAAGCTGAACCAAAGCGTGTTCAAATCCGCGCTCCTGATGAAACCTGTGTTCGAGGCCGCTCGCGCGGCAGCCCGCCGGATCGTCTTTGCTGAAGGCGAAGACGAGCGCGTCTTGCGCACCGCACAGGAGATGCTGCGCGAGACCACAGAGACTCCGATCCTGATTGGTCGACCGGAGGTGATCGAGCACCGCTGCCAGCGTCTGGGACTGTCGATCCGTCCCGGTCAGGACGTTCAAATTGTGAACCCTGAAAACGATCCGCGCTACCGTGACTATTGGACCAGCTATCATCGGATCATGGAGCGCCGGGGGGTGACGCCGGATCTCGCCAAAGCGATCCTGCGCACCAACACCACCGCGATTGGCGCCATCATGGTGCATCGCGGAGAGGCGGACAGCCTGATCTGCGGCACGTTCGGAGAGTACCGCTGGCACCTCAACTATGTGCAGCAGATCCTGGGCGGCGGTTCTTATGCGCCACATGGGGCGCTCTCGATGATGATCCTCGACGATGGGCCGATGTTCATTGCCGACACCCAGGTCCGCATTGAACCGACTCCAGAAGAAATCGCCGAAACCGTGATCGGTGCAGCGCGCCATGTGCGCCGATTTGGTCTGAAGCCGCAGATTGCGCTCTGTTCGCAGAGCCAGTTCGGCAACATCCAATGCGACACCGGGGAGCGTCTGCGCGCAGCTTTGGCGATCCTCGACGACAAGCGGCGCGATTTTGTCTACGAGGGCGAAATGAACATCGACACCGCGCTCGACCCGGAGCTGCGTGAGCGGATCTTCCCCAATTCGCGGCTAGAAGGTGCTGCCAATGTGCTGGTCTTTGCCCATGCGGATGCGGCGTCTGGTGTGCGCAACATCCTCAAGATGCGCTCTGGCGGGCTTGAGGTCGGGCCGATCCTGATGGGCATGGGCAACCGCGCTCATATTGTTTCCCCGTCGATCACCGCACGCGGATTGTTGAACATGGCCGCCATCGCGGGCACTCCGGTCGCCCATTACGGCTGACGCCCAGCGCAGCGCAAAATGATCTCTGCGAGGGGCAGCCCTGCCCTTCGCCCTCCACGCGCGGCGCGCCGTGGCCTCGACCTTGACCTTGACCTAAGGTGAGTCGGCGCCGCCCTGCTGGATTTACCACAAGATTAGCTTTGCAACTTTGCAGACCTGACAGATTTCCCCTGCAAAATTCGCCCAATTCCAGGGTTTGCAAAACTTTGCAACTCCACTTGGCAAAATCTATCGCTAACAGGTTCTAATTCGTCGCAGCAGCCGTCGCCGCGCTTGCGAGAGCTTTGCTCTTGCGCCTAGGCTCTGTCCTCAGAACAGACAGGGAGGAGGACCCCGATGACCTATTCTGAGGTATATGCGCAGTGGAAAGCCGATCCAGAGGGGTTCTGGATGGAGGCGGCCGGCGCCATCAGCTGGGACAAAGCCCCGTCAAAGGCGCTGAGCGATCTGGGCGGTGGGCTCTATGAGTGGTTTGCCGACAGCAAGGTCAACACCTGCTACAACGCGGTGGACCGTCATGTTGAGGCCGGGCGCGGCGAGCAGACCGCGATCATCTACGACAGCCCCGTCACCCACACAAAACGCGAGATTTCCTTTGTCGAGCTGCGCAACCGCGTGGCCACCCTCGCCGGTGCGTTGCGCGCCAAGGGGGTCGAAAAAGGCGATCGCGTCATCATCTACATGCCGATGATCCCCGAAGCGCTGGAAGCCATGCTCGCCTGTGCGCGGATCGGCGCGGTGCATTCGGTGGTCTTTGGCGGCTTTGCCTCCTCGGAGCTTGCGGTGCGGATTGACGACGCCACCCCCAAGGCGATCATCGCCGCCTCCTGCGGGATCGAGCCGGGACGTATCGTCCATTACAAGCCGCTTCTGGATGGAGCCATCGACATGGCCAGCCACAAGCCGGACTTCTGCGTGATCCTCCAGCGCGAGCAGGAAGTTGCGGAGCTTGTCGAGGGGCGCGACGTGAACTGGCACGGGTTCCAATATGGCGTCGAGCCTGCAGACTGTGTGCCGGTCGAGGGCAATCATCCCTCCTATATCCTCTATACCTCCGGGACCACCGGACAGCCCAAGGGGGTGATCCGCCACACGGCCGGGCAGCTTGTGGCGCTCAATTGGTCTATGAAGAACATCTATAACGTCGATCCGGGCGATGTGTTCTGGGCCGCGTCCGACGTGGGCTGGGTCGTGGGACACAGCTATATCTGCTATGGACCGCTCATCCATGGCAACACCACCGTTGTCTTTGAGGGCAAGCCCGTGGGCACGCCTGATGCGGGCACCTTCTGGCGGGTGATCTCGGAACATAAGGTCAAAAGCTTCTTCACCGCGCCCACCGCATTCCGCGCCGTCAAACGCGAAGATCCCAAAGGCGAGTTTGTTGGGAAATACGATCTTTCCTGTCTGGAGCAGGTCTATCTCGCGGGCGAGCGCGCAGATCCCGACACGATCATCTGGGCGCAGGACCAACTGGGCGTGCCAGTCATCGATCACTGGTGGCAGACAGAAACCGGCTGGTCGATTGCTGCCAATCCGCTTGGTATTGAAACGCTCCCGGTGAAGCTCGGCTCCCCCGCCGTGCCAATGCCCGGCTATGACGTGCAGATCCTTGACGAGGGGGGCCATCCTGTCGCCCCCGGAGAGCTGGGTGCGATTGCGGTCAAACTCCCCCTGCCCCCAGGCACGCTGCCAACGCTCTGGAACGCCGAAGAGCGGTTCAAGAAAAGCTACCTCACCACCTTTCCTGGCTACTACGAGACGGGCGATGCAGGGATGATGGATGAGGATGGGTATCTCTACATCATGGCGCGCACCGATGACGTCATCAACGTGGCCGGACATCGCCTGTCTACAGGCGCGATGGAAGAGGTGCTTGCGGGCCACCCGGATGTTGCAGAATGCGCCGTGATCGGCGTGGCAGACCAACTGAAGGGGCAGATGCCCCTGGGCTTCCTCTGCCTCAACTCCGGCTGCAATCGTCCTCATTCCGAGATCACCGCCGAGGTGGTCAAACTGGTGCGCGAAAAGATCGGCCCCGTGGCGGCGTTCAAACTCGCCTGCGTGGTGGATCGCCTCCCCAAGACGCGCTCGGGCAAGATCCTGCGGGGCACCATGGTCTCCATCGCGGACAACACCGAGTGGAAGATGCCCGCGACCATCGATGATCCGGCCATCCTGGACGAGATCAAAACCGCCCTCCAAAGCCTCGGCTACGCCCAAGGGTAGGACAGAACAAAGAAAAGCGGCCCGCCTTGGGGCCGCTTCCTCGTCCACGCTGCGATGAGCGCGGTGCTCGTATCAGATCTTTTCCTTCAGGCTCTCTGCAAAGGCATCGATCTGACGCTCAGCATCTTCGCGCGCCAAACCATAGCGCTCCTGCAGCAGACCAGCGAGTTTGTCTCGGTCGCCGGCCGCCTGATCGATCTCATCCTCGCTGAGCTTGCCCCACTGGGTTTGCGCCTCGCCTTTGAGCTGCTTCCATTTGCCTTCGATAATATCCCAATTCATGATCTCTGCTCCTTTGCAGGTTGGATCACAGTGCGTCCACAGACGCTCGCTGCTTGACCTCTCAACGTCCCGCCTCCGGGATTGTTCCAAGAAATCCTCCGCAAAGAGATCAGAAATCAGGTCAAGGTCGCAGCTCCTTTGGCTCAAAGAAGAAACGCACATGGCTGTCCGGCCGCTCTGCCAGCTCTCCGTTGCGGTAACGGTATTCGATCCGGTAGCGCTGCGGTCCATCCGGGTAATACCCAGCACAAGGCGCATCCGGATCGTAACTCTCATTGAGCTGACTCTGGATCAGCTCAGCATATTGCGGGCCGAGATCCGGGTCCCCGCCATCAACGTAGCGGATCGTCGGCGCCTGCCCCCAATTCGAGGGGCAGCCCCAGCCGAACAGAAACTCGTATTCGGAAGAAGCCAGGAAAACCCACGGCTCACCGGCGGGGTTCTCGATCGCAAACCACGACGCGTTGTAGATGATCCCCTCCTCGGTGCGCATGTAGGACAAACCGGAGCACGATTGCGTGGCGGGATCATAGCCGTCGCATTCATAGGGCGTCTCGCCCATTTCCTCAATGACCTGCAATACAGATACAAAGCTCTCCGCCTGCAGCGGCAAAGCAGAGCCAACAGAGATGGCACACACCGCAGAAAACGCGATTAATCTATTCATGTTTTGGGGTTCTTTCAAAAAATATCGCTCCGGGAACAGCCTTCGCGCTTCCACAGGCAGGATCAAGCACAATCCCCAAATAACAAGTTAAATTCCCCCCTTCCCAGCCCCTCAAACGGACACTAGTCTCCGCCTCAAGGAGATTGTTAACATGTCAAATCAAGAGCTTTGGCGCCTGAGCGCAGAAGAATTGTCCACCCAGACCCGCAACGGCGACATCAGTCCAACAGAGGCGGTGACCTCTGTGCTTGCGCGGATGGATCAGGTGAACCCGGCGCTCAATGCGGTGGTCGAGGATCTCCGGGACGAGGCTCTGGCGCGGGCCGAAGTTCTCGACAGCACGCCAAAGGCGCTGCGCGGCCCCTTGCACGGCGTCCCTGTCACCATCAAGATCAACATCGATCAAACCGGGCATCCGACATCAAACGGCATTCCTGCGCTCAAGGATCTGATCGCCCCCGATGACGCGCCGGTGGTGCAAAACCTAGAACGCGCCGGAGCTGTGGTGATCGGGCGCAGCAACACGCCAGAGTTTTCCTTCCGCGCCGATACCGACAATCCCCTTTATGGGCGCACCCATAATCCCTGGGGGCAGCATATCTCGCCCGGCGGCTCTTCGGGCGGTGGCGGCGCTGCAGTGATGGCGGGGATTGGTCCGCTGGCACATGGCAATGACATTGGCGGCTCCCTGCGCTTTCCCGCAGCGGCCAATGGCGCGGTCACCGTGAAGCCGGGCTTTGGGCGCGTGCCCGCCTGGAACCCCAGCCAAAAAGCCGAACGCGGCCTATTGGCCCAATTGATGAGCGTTCAAGGCCTGATGACCCGCTCCGCGCGCGATTTGCACCTCTCGATGCCCGCGATGATCGCGCCCGACATTCGCGACCCCTTCCACGCCCCGGTGCCGTGGCGCGGGGCGGCGCCGGACGGCCCGGTCAAGGTCGCCTTCACCCGCAACACCCATGGCTATGACCTCCACCCCGAGGTGGACGCGGCGCTCTTGGCGGCGCGCGACGCGCTGATGGATGCCGGGTATATCGTCGAGGAGATCGAGCCCCCCAATGTCTTTGAGGCCGGGCGCACAGGCTATCGCGCGCTCATGGGCGAAATTCATGCGTTGATGAAACCCGACCTCGACGCCATGGGCTCCGAGATCATCCGCACGATGTTTGACACCTATTTTCAGGAGTTCCCGCCCTTCCACGGTGATGAGCTGCTCAAGATGTACGCCAAACGCAGCCATTACGCCCGCCAATGGGCCATGTTCATGGCCGATTACCCGCTGGTGCTGACGCCCTTCCTGCCGCATCCGTTCTTTGCGCCTGATCGCGATCGCGAAGGTGTCGCGGGCGCCCATGATGTGCTGGGCTGTGCGGTCTACTCCTACGCCATGAATTACATGGGCCTACCAGCCGCCTGCGTGCCTGCGCGCCTCGCACAGCTTCCAAAGGGCCTACAACCCATCAACGTGCAGATCGTGGCGCCGCGCTGGCGCGAAGACATGGCCGTGGATGCCGCTATCGCCATTGAGGATCGCATCGGACAGATGGCTGCCCCGCTCTGGGATCACATGCAGTCCATGACTCGCTGAGCGACGACCTGTGCGCGCCGATGCCTTCTTCTAACCAGAAATATCCCCGCCGGAGGCACGGCCTTGGACCCATGGGTCCAAGGCTCAACCTGTCGCGCGCCAGCGCGGCCTCAGTTGAACTGTTCCGAGATCAGCCGTTCCTCAAGCCCATGACCGGGGTCAAACAGGATCTTGTGGCTGATCCGGCGTTCACTCTGGATTTCAACCCAGTCGATCTCCTTGAAGGAAATCGAATCCGCTTCCGCCATCACGGGTCGCTTGGCCGCATCGATCACGTCAAAACGCACGGTGGCCCCACTGGGCAGCAACGCGCCGCGCCAGCGCCTTGGGCGAAAGGCCGCAATCGCCGTCAGCGCCAGCACATCCGCCCCGATGGGCAGGATCGGGCCGTGCGCCGAAAAATTATAGGCGGTGGAGCCCGCAGGCGTCGACACCAGCGCGCCATCGCAAACCAGCTCCGCCATCCGCTGCCGCCCATCAACCGAGATCTTGAGCTTGGCCGCCTGCGGACCCTGCCGCAGCAAGGACACTTCGTTGATCGCCATCGCCTCATGCATGACCCCGGCCCGGTCCTGCGCCCGCATCCGCAAGGGGTGGATGATCTCTTCATTGGCGGCCTCCAGCCGTTCCAGAAGCGCGTCCTCGCCAAAGCTGTTCATCAAGAAACCAACCGTGCCGCGGTTCATCCCGTAGATCGGAATATTGAGATCAACGGTGTCACGCAGCGTGTGCAACATGAACCCATCGCCCCCCAGCGCCACGATAACATCTGCGGCCTCGACGGCGACAGATCCGTAGCGTTTGCTCAGAACAGAAAGAGCCGTCTGCGCCAAAGGGGCCTCGCTGGCCAGAAATGCGATTCTCATAAGGCGCGATCCTGTTTCCGGTAGGGTCCAAACGGTTCCGAAACAAGCACAGGTTTTCCCCGTTGACCAGAGTTGCCGTTCACCTGATGCGTTTCGTCGCTTTACAGCCTTTCAGATCCGTGAAGTTTCCTATAGGAAATCTCGCAAATACCAAGCCCCAACCAGACGGAGCCAATATGACTGACGCGACCCGCGACCCCGGTTTCTTCACCCAAAGCCTCTCTGAGCGCGACCCAGAGCTTTTTGGCGCAATCACCGATGAACTCGGTCGTCAGCGCGACGAGATCGAGCTGATCGCCTCCGAAAACATCGTCTCTGCTGCCGTCATGGAAGCGCAGGGCTCTGTGCTGACCAACAAGTATGCCGAAGGCTACCCGGGCCGTCGCTATTATGGCGGCTGCCAGTATGTCGACGTGGCCGAAAACCTCGCCATCGACCGGGCCAAGCAGCTGTTCAACTGCGAATTTGCCAATGTGCAGCCCAACTCCGGCTCGCAGGCGAACCAGGGCGTGTTCCAGGCGATTCTGAAGCCCGGCGACACCATCCTCGGCATGGATCTCGCGTCCGGCGGTCACCTCACCCATGGTGCAGCGCCAAACCAGTCCGGCAAATGGTTCAACGCGGTGCACTACGGCGTGCGCGAATCCGACTGCCTGATCGACTATGATCAGGTTCAGGCACTTGCGACCGAGCACCAGCCCAAGCTGATCATCGCCGGCGGCTCCGCGATCCCGCGCCAGATCGATTTTGCCAAGTTCCGTGAAATCGCTGACAGCGTCGGTGCCTATCTGCTGGTGGACATGGCGCATTTCGCCGGTCTTGTTGCAGCAGGCGAGCATCCTTCGCCCTTCCCGCATGCTGATGTGGCCACCACCACCACCCACAAGACCCTGCGCGGCCCGCGTGGCGGCATGATCCTGACCAACAACCCGGATCTGGCAAAGAAATTCAACTCTGCCATCTTCCCGGGCATTCAGGGCGGCCCGCTGATGCACGTGATCGCAGGCAAAGCCGCCGCCTTTGGCGAGGCGCTGAAGCCCGAGTTCAAATCCTACCAGAAACAAGTGCGTGCAAACGCGGTTGCGCTGGCGGATGAGCTGATCAAAGGCGGTCTGGACATCGTGACCGGCGGCACCGACACCCATGTGATGCTGGTAGACCTGCGCCCCAAAGGCGTGACGGGCAACATCGTCGACAAAGCGCTCGGCCGTGCGCATATCACCACCAACAAGAACGGCATCCCGTTCGACCCGGAAAAGCCCACCGTGACCTCCGGTATCCGCCTCGGCACGCCTGCAGGCACGACCCGTGGGTTTGGTGAGGAAGAGTTCCGCGAGATCGCCCGTCTGATCGTCGAGGTGGTCGACGGTCTCGCAGCCAATGGCGAGGACGGCAACGCCGCGGTCGAAGAAGCCGTGCGTGGCAAAGTCGCGGCGCTCTGCGGCCGCTTCCCGCTCTATCCAAACCTCTGATCTGGCGCCTCACCCGAGGTTGCTCTGCACCGCCGCGCTCTTTCGGGCGCGGCGGTTTTTTTTGCGCCGGTCCGCCTGGCGTGGCTCGCCTCCCATACCCGCGCTATCATACGGGCATGTGTGGTAGAATCGGCCTTCCTCAACTCAGCTGGAAAGACTTTGTCGCCTGGCAGCGCGGCGAGTTTGACTGGCTCGATGTATATCGCGAGGACCGCTCAGAGCCGCTTGCCCCCAGCTGGAACGTAAAACCCACGCAGACCGTTGAGGCGCTGTTCCTGCGCCAAGGTGCCCTGGTGGCTGAACATGCCAGGTGGTGGCTGGTGCCAAGCTGGTTCAAGGGCGCGCCCTCGGACTGGAGAGCCACGACGTTCAACGCCAAGATCGAGACCGCCGACACACTGCCAAGTTTTCGCGGTGCCAGCCGTTGCGCGATCCCGGCAAGCGGATATTTTGAATGGACCGGCGACAAAGGTCAGAAACAGCCCTGGTGGATCACGGCGCAAAGCAATGCGCCGATGCTGTTTTTTGCCGGGTTGCAAACGCGGCTGGCAAGCGGGCTCAGAACCTGTTCGATCCTGACGCGCCCTGCACTTGCGCAAACAGCGCATCTGCACCCGCGCTCGCCGGTCATTCTGGCCGAGGGTCAGCTTCAGGACTGGCTCAGCGGAGAGATCGACCGCACGCGCGCGAAATCGGAGCTTGGCACCGCGTGGGACGGGCGCCTGCGGTATCATCAAGTCCCTCGGTTTGGCATCGAAGACGATGGCCCCGAGTTGATCGAAGCGATTGGGCCAGAGCCGCTGATCTAGCTGGCTCCGGCCCCATAGGTCTGTTTCGAGACAGAGATCAGACCTCGGATGCGGGATCTTTCAACGCGTCCTCAAGCATGCGCTCGTTGCGAATATCCTCGATCCGGCGAATGCGATCTTCGCTCTGGCGGATGTCGAAACGGTATTTCACCACGTTGATGAGGCTCAGCGTCAGCAGCAAAATCCCCATCGCCCAATAGCCTTTGGTCGAAAGCGGCACTTCGGTCGAGAGCCACAGCGAAATCCCGAGCATTGCGTAGGCAATCACGACGCCAGCGATGTTGAGGTTGGTGATCAGGGCGTTTTCATTGCGCATGTTGGACATAAGTCAGTTCCTTCGACTGGTGTTTCTTGAAATTTTACTGAGGCTTACACGATACAGCTGAGGCAGATGCATCGGCTGGACTGCGATCAGGGCGCAGCCTTCAGACGACGCAGCACATCCTGCGGCGTGCTGCGGGTGGCTGCGCCAAAGCCCGCGTCTGCCAATTGATCCGCCACCGATTGCGGTGCGAGACCCGCTTCGATCTCGCCCAGAATTTCAGAAGCCTCGAACGGATCCTCCTGCCCCAGAACCTCGGCAATAAGCTCGGCGGCCTCATCCATGGGCTGACGGTCCAAGGACCGTCCCAGCGCGGCCTGCGCGCGATGCTCTCCCCGCACGGACTTGGCAGCGATTGCCCCTTGGCGCAGGTCAATCAGGCGACGGCTGGCGGTTTCGACCGATTGACGCAACCTCAGGATGCGCGCTTCGAGACGAGTCTGGGTCTCGTGTCGCAGTCTGCGCTCATTTTCCATCTCGGAAATCGCGGCTGCGGCCGTCGTGGCCAGGTCCTCGCGCCCGTCTGCCAGAGCCGCCTGCGCGCGTTGCGTCAAATCCGCGATCCGCGCGTCAAGGGTTGCGATCTGGCGCCCCTCGGCGCGTTCTTTCTGGATCAAACTGACCAGCGTTGATTTTGCTGCCTTCAGATCATCATTCGCCTGAGCGATCTTTTCTTCGATCAGCTCGATTGAAAACTGCTGGCGAAGCTCGCCTTCGGCGCGCCGGTTGGCCCCGATCATCAGAGTTCTAAGCGTAGAGAGCACGTTCCATCCTCCATTCGTGAACATTGTTCATAAGGGGGATGTACGGTATTTGTGAACGTCGTTCAAGCTAAAAATGAACAGCGTTCACGGAATTGGAGATTTACTTCATCGTCAGGCGCGACAACACCAGCGCAATCATGCGCCGGATTTCTTGCGGCGGGACGCCCGAAATACGATTTTCGAGCCCCAGCAAGACAATCCCATGCACCGAGGAAAACAGCGCCCGCACCGTGAGCGCCTGTTCCTGCTGCGGCTGATCTGGGAAAAGTTCGGCCACAGGACCGGCAATGTGCTGAAACAGCCGATCCAATGCGGCGCGATACCAATCAGGCACCTCCCCATCGGCGGGGAGTTCCAGGTCAAACAGAGCGCGCCACAAGAGATTGTTTGCACTTGCAAAATCCAGATAGGCTTCGCTCATTCGGATCAGCCTGTCGCTGGGCGAGGCCCCTTCGGAGGCTTTGACCGCGGCTTCAACCTCGGCCCCGAGACGCTGAAACGTGCGCCCGTTGACCGCCATCACCAAGGCCGTCAGATCGTCAAAGGCGTTGTAGATCGCCCCAACCGCGCAGCCCGCATCCTTGGCCAGATCACGCGCCCGCAGCGATGTCACGCCAGCCTCGCGAATGCGCGCCTCTGCAGCGCCCACCAGTTTTTCGCGCAGCTCCGCCCTGCGCTGCTCTGCCTTGGATGTCATTTTATTCGCCCATTTCTTGAACCGCGTTCATGTCCCCCTCTCTATAGGCTGCCGCAGTCCGGGAATGCAAATCCTCGCCGTGCGGTGACTGATCTTGGAGTTTCGCGTGGACTTGATGAGACTTTTCCCGTCATTTCTCGGTCATGACTGAACCTGCCCAAAATCCAATCCCCATGAATCGCACGCGCCGTCTTGAACGCGCCCTTGGCGACTGGTGCCGCGCGCGCCTGCCACATTACCTGTCTGAACTGGTGATGTTCACGCTCAAACAAGGTTGGGCGGCAATCTTCGGGATCTTGCTCCTGGGCGGGCTCTTGGTCTCCAGCCGCATCTGGCAGGCAGATTGGGCGCTGGCGCGCTATGATGCGCTGCTGATCTATGCGCTCGGGCTGCAGGCAGTGTTCCTGATCACCGGCATGGAAAGCACCCGCGAAGCGCGGGTGATCTTGTTGTTTCATCTCACCGGCACGATCATGGAAATCTTCAAGGTTCAGGCCGGAAGCTGGGCCTATCCGGGCGCGGGCGTCCTGAAGCTCTGGGGCGTTCCGCTGTTTTCGGGTTTTATGTATGCGTCAGTAGGGTCTTACATGGCGCGGGTCATCCGGCTGTTTGACATGCGTTTTGCGCCCTACCCGCCGACATGGATGGCAAGCTGCCTCGCGGTCCTGATCTATGTGAATTTCTTCAGCCACCACTTCCTGCCCGACATACGGCTCGCGCTCTTTGTTGCAACGGTGGTGATCTTTATCCGCACCCGCATCTGGTTTTACATCGGCGGCCATGCCTATTGGATGCCCTTGCCGCTAGCGGCCTTCCTGTCGAGTTTTTTCCTCTGGGTGGCCGAGAACGTGGGCACGCGTACGCGAACCTGGCTCTATGCGGGACAGGACAGCGACCACTGGGTCAGCTTGGCCAAGATGGGCAGCTGGTACCTGCTGCTCTATGTGAGCTTTGTCACCGTGACCCTCGTGGTGCGCGATGCACTGTCGGCAGAGGCCTTCCGGCCGTCTGGCCCATCCGGGATCAGACGAAACCCCGCCAGCGCAGCACAACCACCATCAGCACAATAACACAGAGGATCGCAAAGGCAGAGGTCGCAGCCATGTCCAAAAGCCGCCCCTTGCGCCGGTCCTTGAGGTCGAGCTCTGTCAGATAAGCCCTGAGACGGCGGGCTTTTTTGACGAGCGCGTCCTCGTCCAAGGTGAGCGCAAGCCGGGGATGGTCAAAGCGTTCTTCTGCGCGCAATAGATCATCTGCGGCCTTGCGCAGACGATGCGGCACATGACGGCGCGCCCGGCGCAAACTGTCCGAAAGCGGACCTGAGAGCCTCAGGCGTTTCTCCAAAAGGACACGCAGCTGCTCCAACTCGCTCTGAAGCGTTTCATTCATAAAGACGGCATCCCCAAGGCTTTGACGCGATGCGCGCGACCTTAGCCGCGGCGGCGCGGGATCTCAATGCTGCTGCGCGGTTTGGGGCTGACACTGCCTGCAGAGAGGGCTATCACCCCGTTATGCTGAACACGATCATACATGGCACCCCGACCGACCAACCGCCCCTCTTGATTGCCCATGGCCTCTATGGCTCCGGGCGCAACTGGGGGGTGATTGCCAAACGACTCGCGGACGAGCGGCAAGTGATCGCGGTGGACATGCGCAACCACGGGCTGAGCCCCAAGACCCAGAGCCACAGCTATGTCGATCTGGCCGAGGATCTGGCCGAAGTGATTGCGGCCCACGGCGGGCGCATGGATGTGGTCGGGCACTCGATGGGAGGCAAGGCCGCGATGATGCTGGCGCTGCGCCATCCCGAGGCGGTCAACCGCCTGGTGGTCGCCGATATCGCACCGGTCAGCTATCAGCACACCCAGGCGCATTTCATCACTGCCATGCGCAGTGTCGACCTTGCGCGCGTGACGCGGCGCTCGGACGCCCAAGAGCAGCTGGCGGCGGCTGGTGTGGATGCGATGTTGCAAAGCTTTTTCACCCAATCTCTGGATGTGGAGAACAAGAGCTGGCGCCTCAACCTCGATACCTTGGAGCGGGAGATGCCGCATATTCTGTCGTTTCCGGAGGTGGAGACCCATTGGGATGGGACGGCGCTGTTTCTGACCGGGGCGCATTCGGATTATGTGCTGCCAGAGCACCGCCCGCAGATCAAACGCCTGTTTCCAGCGGCGCGCTTTGCCAAGATCCCCGGTGCAGGCCATTGGCTCCACGCGGAAAAACCACGCGAGTTCGAGGCCACCGTACGCGGTTTCTTGAACGCGTGAACGCAGCGCAGAAGCCCTGGGGGCGCTGCCCCCGGCCCTTGTCGGGCCTCCCCCGGGATATTTCTCGTTAGAAGAAGGACTTAGTAGGTCAAAAGCAGGCGGTCGCGCACGGCTTCGCTCTCCATGCGCTGCCCGCTCATCTGAAAGCGTTTGAGCATGGATTGCCCCATATTGACGAGGATCTCGCGTTCAAACAGACCCTCAGGGATGGCGATGTCGCAATAGATATCGCCGGATTTCTTGGTGCCATCGATCGAAAGCGCGACCCTGACGCCGCGTGCCTTGCAGGCCGCGATCGCCGCAAACAATTCTTCGAGGCGAAACGCCTGGGCGCCGTAAAGGATGGTTTGCGAATGAGCGTAAGGCGGGTCGCAGTAAATCACATCGCCCGCGCGCGCCTGCGCCATGGCAGAGCGGTAGTCCAGACAGGCAAAACTTGCGCCTTTCATGCGCGCGCGCCACATCTCGACCCGTTCGGCAAATTTGTGAGGTTTCATCACCGGGTGGCTGCCGCAGGGGGTCGACATATATCCGTCCTTGCGACGAAAGCGCACCACCCCACCGTAACAGGCGCGGCAGAGAAACAGGAAATCGGCACCGTTGGGGGTGTCATTGTAGCGGGCCTTGATCGCCTCATAGGTGGCAACCCTGTCACCGGTCATGAAGCGGTCATAGCGGCTCTGATACCACGCGTTGAGGCGCGCGGGGTCCTCGCGCAGCGCCTGCCAGATCTCGACCAGGGGAGGATAGATGTCTGAGCCCAGCGCGCGATGTGGTTGCAGGTTCGCCATCACCCCGCCTGCGCCCAGAAACGGTTCAAAATAGGTGCCGTAGTCCTTGGGAAGATGTGCAACGATTTCATGGGCAAAGCGCTGCTTGTTGCCCACCCATTTGAGAAGCTGCGTCTTGAAGGGTTTTGGCAAAGCGGGCGCGACGGCTGGAACTGGTATCTCTATTGCCATCCGCTCCCTCTGGTTTCTTGATGCACGGTGTGTTTCGCATACGCTATCCGCGCGGAATCTGCCAGTGGGACGCGGGCTGACAAAAAAAGGGGGCACCTGCGCGCCCCCTTTCATGTTGATCCGGCCTACAGGCCAGAGGCTCAGAACTTCAGGCTGTAATCCAGGCTGAGACCGACGTCCTTGTAGCCCGCGCTGCCAAGCCCGTCGTAGCGCGCGGAGAGTGCGAGTTTGCTGCCGTTCTCCCAGACATAGCGCAAACCGAGGTCCAGTTTGGCGCGCCATCCCGCGTAGCTTGGCAACACCGTGTCCGCGACCGCCGTGCCACTGGTGGAGGACCAGACGCCCGCCAGACCGCCGGTCAGCACCGCTTGGTCTGCTGCGCCAATCGGCAGGGGCGTGGCAAAGCCCACACCAAAGCTTGCCTGACGCAGGTGGATTTTCTGCGCCCCGATGCTGTTGCCGAGACTGTCGACATAGGCGTCCTGCTCCTCGTTGGCGTAAGCGGCGTCGATATAGGGCGTGAAGATCGTGTCGCCCTTCTTGATGTCCCCCGCGACCCGCAGTTGGGCCAAGACGCGCGTTGTGTCAAAGGAATCCTCATAGGTGCCAAAGGGCGCAACCTTGTTTGAGGATTGGCCATAGAGCACGCGTCCTTCGACGTAGAGGGCCTGATCCGAGATCTGCGCCACCGCATAGGGCCCCACCATCCAACCGGTGCCTTCGACACGGCGGCTGCCTTGATCCTGATGCAGATGGTCGAACTGGAGCATCGCCCCAACCAGCAGCCGATCGCTCAGGGTCAGATGCCCGCCGACCGCCCCAAAGGCATAGCGCGCCTCGGTTGTGTCATCCTCGCTCCAGCTGCCTTGCAGGCGGAACCAAACCGGCAGACCGCCACGCGACGCGAGATTGAAGTTCCCGGCGCCCCGCGTGACATAGGCATCAAGCGTTCCCGATCCGATCCCGGTCTGCGACAGGAAACCAATGAGCTCTGGCTGGTTCGAGATCAGCTGGTTGGCGCGATTGTAGAGGAAGCCGGCAATCTGCTTCTGGGTTTCCACAACCGTGGTGTCGTCAAAGACAAGCGTGTTCGAGGCATTCGTCGGGTTTGACGCTGCGTCCTCTGCCGCTCCTGCGGGCACTTCGACGGTGACAGTCCCTGCGCCGGTTGCGCGCAAGCTGATGGTATAGTCGCTGCCCGACCCTGTCACGGCGGTGACGCTGGCGTTTTGTGCCACAACATCGCTCGCGCTAAAGCCTGTCACTACCTCGTTGAAGGTTGCGGTGACGGTAAAGCTCTCATTGGCGCTGATGCCGTCGCTCGGGCCGCCGCTCAGCACCACATCGGGCGAAGTCGCATCAACCGCAACCGAAGCGGAAGCCGAGGCGCCGCCCCCCGTTGTGGACGAATAGGCCGAGACGTCGCCGCTGGTTTGCGGGGTTGCAGAGGTGGCCGTATAGGTTCCGGTCGCCGCCGCAAAGACCGCCGTTGAGTCACGGTTCACGCGCCCTTTTGCCGAGGTCGCGGCGCCAGACGCAGTTGTCTCAACCGTGGAACCATCAGGGAAGGTGACTGTGACGGTTGCCCCGGCCTGCGCGGTGCCTGTCACCGTCAGGGTTTTATCGTCATTCACGACCACATCGGTGATCGTAGGCTCTGGCGGCGGCGTCCCATCAAGGACCGTGACCACAAAAGAAACCTGCACCGCGTCATTGCCTGCCACATCGGTGGCATCCATCGTCACAGTCGTCTCGCCAATCGGGAAGTCATAGGCGCCGTCCAACACAGTGTCGCCGACCTTGTAGATGATCGTCACCGAGTCATCTATGTCGTCGCTCCCCGAGCCAAGGCTTGTGACGTCCAACGATGTGGAGGTTGCGTCTGGCTCGGTGGATGCCGTCTGATCCGAGGGCGCTGTCAGGACCGGCGCGGTCGCGTCGCCGGGGGTGATCGTCACTGTAAACGACACTTGCGCTGCCGCATTGCCTGCCGCATCGGTGGCATCCATGGTCACAGTGGTCTCGCCAATCGGGAAATCATAGGCGCCGTCCAACACGGTGTCGCCGACCTTGTAGATGATCGTCACCACGTCATCGAGGTTGTCGCTGCCCGAACCAAGGCTTGTAACATCAAGCGCGGCTGTGCTTGCCCCCACGGCAGTTGCCGCAGTCTGATCCGAAGGCGCTGTCAGGACCGGCGCGGTCGCGTCGCCGGGCGTGATCGTCACAGTAAACGACACTTGCGCTGCCGCATTGCCTGCCGCATCGGTGGCATCCATCGTCACAGTCGTCTCGCCAATCGGGAAGTCATAGGCGCCGTCCAACACAGTGTCGCCGACCTTGTAGGTGATCGTCACCACGTCATCGAGGTTGTCGCTGCCCGAGCCAAGGCTTGTAACATCAAGCGCGGCTGTGCTTGCCCCCACGGCAGTTGCCGCAGTCTGATCCGAAGGCGCTGTCAGGACCGGCGCGGTCGCGTCGCCGGGGGTGATCGTCACTGTAAACGACACTGGCGCTGCCGCATTGCCTGCCGCATCGGTGGCATCCATCGTCACAGTCGTCTCGCCAATCGGGAAGTCATAGGCGCCGTCCAAAACGGTGTCGCCGACCTTGTAGGTGATCGTCACCACGTCATCGAGGTTGTCGCTTCCCGAACCAAGGCTTGTAACATCAAGCGCGGCTGTGCTTGCCCCCACGGCAGTTGCCGCAGTCTGATCCGAAGGCGCTGTCAGGACCGGCGCGGTCACATCGCCCGGGTTTACGGTCACGGTGAATGTGTCCTGCGCAGAATTCCCGGCGGCATCGGATGCCATCATTGTCACAGTGGTGTCGCCAAGCGGAAAGTCATACGCCCCGGAGAGCGCGGCGCTGCCGACATAATAGGTGATGCTGAGGCTGCTATCTACGTTGTCACTGACCGAGCCGAGGTCCGTAACATCAAGGGATGCGGTAGAGGCCCCCGATTCGGTCGTGATTTCCTGGTTGGAAGGCGCAGTCAGGGCGGGGCTTTCCTCATCGGAGACGACAACTTTGAACGTCACCGGCGTGGCATCATTGCCAGCAGCATCAGACGCAGACATCGTCACGGTCGTCTCTCCAACTGGGAAGTCGTAGGAGCCGGTGATCGTCGTACTGCCGATGGCGTAGGCGATGTCGATGCTCGAATCTGCGTTATCTGACGCGGAGCCAAGGGAGGTCACATTCAAAGACGCTGTCGCCTGTCCCGCATCGGTAGTCGCGGACTGATCGCTTGGCGGTGTCAGCTCGGGCGCAATCCGATCAGTGAACCCTAGGTATCTGATCTCCCCATTTGTATCAGTGGAGAACTCGTAGGTACCCGCGGCAAGTTCCATCGAGTCTGTTTGCAGATCGAACGTCAACCCGATGTAGGTTGTCAGCCGGAAGGACTCGCTACTATCGGAATCGAACACAGGCCCTTCCTGCCGAGTGACTTCAACCAGCGACGATGGGACTCCCAGGCAATCAGCGAGATTTTCAGCGGTCACTTCGGGCATCGGGTGCCAATTTCCGCTCCAAAGCTCTGCCCCACCTGCAGCTTGAAATTCCACCCCTAATAGAAACAAAAACGCCTCTTCGCGATGAGGGTCGACACGAAGGTCAACATCACACGACCCCAGCCGGGCATATTCAAAATGATACTCGCCGAAATCGAACGAAAAGGCTGCCGCAGGCATCAGCGCAATTGCCCCCAGGGCTCCTGCTTGGGAAAACCTTTTTAAGGTCACTTTTCTCTCCATTTTATGGGAGGCCAAGACGACTGAGAAAAAAATTGGGAACAATGAAACACGGTGCCGACTTGGCCAAACGTCGCTTCGTTAAAAAGCTGATGCCGCAGAACTATCGATGCGCACTTAAGAATGAGTAAATGATTACATGGTGTTGCAATCCAGTGTGGAGCGCGCACCTAGGTGACGCAACACCCCAACAAAGCACAACGCGCCGGGATCGCTTGACAATAATTTTTCAGAAATTTTCAGGCTCGGCCCTTTTGTCCGTTGGCCAGTACGCGCAACAAAAACATCTCATACGAGCCCATTTAGTAATTTCAATTTGAATGAATTCAGCGCCATTTGCGCCCCATTTAGATCACCTGAACTATAGAAACGCGGTCGACAACACAGGAAACCGGCTCAATAGGACAAGGATTAGCGCTACCGCCAAAAGGAATGGCCAGAGGGAGCGCAGGATCTGGCCGGGCGTGGCGCCACTCATGGAAGACGCAATATAAAGCCCGACCCCAACGGGCGGTGTCAGCAAGCCCAGCACGAGGTTCAGGCACATGACGACACCAAATTGATGGGCGCTGATGTCATAGTGGTTTACCGCGATCGGCAACAAGATGGGCGAGATCAGGATCACGGCGGCGATCCCATCCACCAGCATCCCGATCAGCAGCAGGATCAGATTGACGATCAGCAGAAACAGAAACGGGTCACTGGTGATCGAGGTGATCAGCGCCGCGAGCTTTTGTGGCAGGGCCTCGTAGATGATGACCCAGCCAAAGACATTGGCACAGGCGATCATGAAGATGATCATCGAGGCGTTGATGGCAGTGCGACGGAACATCGCAAAGAGGGCCGCAGGCTTCAGTTCGCCATAGACCAGCCACCCCATCCCAAAGGCCAGCAGAGAGGCGATTGCAGCGCTCTCGGTCGGGGTTGCAATCCCAAACACCACACCGCCGATGATCGCACAGGGGATCAGCGCTGCGGGCAAGCAATATAGAAGCGCCGAGAACGCCTCTGGCGCGGTGAACCAGCTGCCCTTTGGAAAGCCTGTGGCGACACCGATCCCGAAGATCACCAGCGCAAAGGCCCCTGCAAGCATCATCCCCGGAATGAGGCCTGCAAGAAACATCTCGCCAATCGGAACCTGGGCCAGTACGCCGAAGATCACGAACATCATCGACGGCGGGATGACCGGCGCAAGCAACCCGCCCGCCGCTGTCGTGGCAGCGGCAAAGCCCGTGTCATACCCCTCTTTTTCCATCTCTGGCGTCATCGCACGGGCCATCACCGCGATCTGCGCTGTGGCCGATCCGATGATCGCCGCCATGAACATATTGGTCAGCAGGTTGATATAGGCGAGCCCACCGCGAAACCCGCCGACAAAGACCCGAGCCGCATTGATCAAGCGGCGGGTCATGCCGCCTTCGTTCATCATCTCCCCCGTCAGCATGAACAGCGGGATCGCCAGCAGGCCGTAACTCTCTAGCCCGGAGAACATCTTTTGCGCAAAACTGTCATAGAGGACCGTGTTGCCGCTCTCCCAGATGTACCAGATGGCCGTGAGCGCCAGAACCAAGGCCACCGGCACCGCGATCAAGAGTTTGAAAGCAAAGATCAAAGGCGTCATGAACGGTCATCCTCTGGGTTGGCACCCTGCCCGATCAGATTTGCAAAACTGTGCAGTGTCATCCCGAGCGCGAAGACCCACATCACGGACCAGACCCAATGTTTCTGAAGGCCGAGGGTGGTGGTGGGTTCGGCGTAGACAAAGTTGAACGTCGCGCCCTGAAAAGCTGCCAGATCAAAGCCGCTCTGGATCAGGGCCAGCGGCGCAAACCAGCGCCAGCAAAACCACAGCATCGCAAGCGCAAACCCCAAAACGATCCCGTCCACCAGCTGTGCCGCGATCTTCTGAAGCGCAAGAGGCAAAGTATCGGTGAGGATCGTCACAGCGACCGAATGGCCAAAATGCACGGCTGCGGAGGCGCCCAGAAAGGCCATCCAGGCCATCGCATAAATCGCCAGTTCATCCACCCAGAACAAGGCCGCGCCAAGGCTTCGCGTCACCACATTGAGCAGGATCAGCGCCGTGATGGAGACCGCAAGACATGCGGCCAGCGCCAGCTCACAGCGTGCCCAGGCTGCCGAGATACGTCCGATCATTTCGCTCTCCGCCTCACTGGCGCGCCCCTCTCGCGAGGGGCCGCCGCCGATGGCTGTTGAGGGTCAGTCCCGCGCGGTGGCCGCAGCCGCTGCGCGTAATGGCCCGAGCATTTGCGAGCGCTCCGACCAAACCGCATTCCAGCTCTCGACCGCCTCACCAAAGAATGCCGCATCGACCGTCTTATAGGTGCGCCCCGTCGCCTTGATCTCATCCAGCCAGAGCTGTTCTTTCTCCACATAGGTATCGATCGTGCTGTCTACATGGCGCGCCATGAGATCTCCGATCAGGGCACGGTCCGCCTCCGAAAGGCCCGCCCAGACCCGTGCAGAGACAAGCCCCACCATCGGGAACATCATGTGGTTTGATTGCACAACCGTATCCGCATGTTCGTAGTATTTGAGCACCCAGATCAGTTCGGCATCCATGTCGATCGCATCGACCTGACCATTGGCCAGCGCATCATAGACCGAGGGCAGCGGCATCGGCGTTGGGGCGGCGCCAATGGCATTGTAGAAATCGAGGATCGGCTCGAAGGGCGTGATCCGCAGCTTCAGACCCGCAAGATCGTCAACACTGTTGACCTCACCACGGGTCACGATCTGACGCAGCCCCGCCATGCCATATCCCGTGCCGACAACACCTGTTTTGGCAGGCAATTGTGCCAGCATGGAGGTGGCGGTTTCACTGCGCAGGATTCGGCCTGCGTGGGCGATGTCCTCCGCGAGATAGGGCGCATAAAGCGCGCCAAAATCCGGGGCGCGATTGGACACTTCGGCTACCGTCATAAACGCCATGTCCAGGGCGCCGGTCTGCAATTGTTGCAGCATCTCTGCCTCGTTGCCGAGCTGGCGCGCGGGAAACACGGTGACGCTATGGGCCCCATCGCTGGCCTTGGCGATATCTGCGCCAAAGGCTTCGGCAGCTTTGGTCCAGATGTGTGGCGGCGGTGTGATCAGGCCAAGACGAAACTCCTTGGCCTGGGGGGCAACCGTACTCGACAGCACAAATGCGGCGCCTGTGATCGTTTTCCAAATGACATTCATTGGCCAATTCCCTGTTTTGCTTATTGTTTTGATCATCAAAGCTGCACCCAATCTGCAGGTGGCTTCCCCTTGCCGGGATGGAGCGCGCCGCAGTGTGGACAGGTGCGAGCCTCGAGACTGTCGTGGAATTTGCTGTAGATTTTTGGGAGCGCAGTCACGATCCCCTCGGGTCCATCAAGGGCCACCTCTTCGCGGTGAACGAGCCCCTCGCACTCAAAACAGTACCACTCGAACCCTTCTTTCATACCGGGCTGGCGCGGCGCCTCTACGACGATCCCCACCGAGCCCTCCTGCGGACGTTGCGGCGCGTGGCGAACATGGGGCGGCAGCATAAAGACCTCGCCTTCCCGCACTGGAACGTCATAGATTTTGCCCCCATCGGCAATCTTGAGCATCATGTCGCCCTTTTGCTGGAAGAACCATTCCTCCACCGGGTCGTCATGAAAATCCATGCGGGTGTTGGGCCCTCCCACAACCATCACGATCATGTCGCCTTCCTTGTGCAGCAGCTGATTGCCCACCGGAGGGCGCAGCTTATCCGCGTTTTGTTCCACCCATTTCTCAAAGTTAAAGGGCTTCAATGTCGGATGCTGAGGCATGGGTCTCTCCCGCGTGCAGCCCCCGGCACTTGGGGGCGTTGGGTTGCGCTTATCGCTACCCTAGGAAATATTGCCCATGCGAAATATTTATTTCCGCGAAAGTGGGTATCCAGATTGCTGATACCGATCTCAGGCCAATATCATCAGGGCAGTCCCGCCGAGCGCACAAAGGGTAGCAGCAAATAAGCGCTTAATATCAACACTCTCGCGCCCATAGATGAGCCATATAAAGACGGCAGAGAATAGCACTTCCAAAGTCCCAAGGAGGGCCACGGTCGCCACAGCGCTTATCTTTAGGGCAAAGAACTGTAGGAGTTGTCCGACACTCAGGGCCAGAGCCGTACGCCAATGCGCGGGACTGCGATCCGTCAGCAGATACCTCAGCCCCCGCTCTGGCGACCGGTGCAGACCGTGGCGCGCCAAACTCCAGATGATCGCGGCTCCTGCACCAACAAAGGTGCCAAGCGCCGGGTCTGGCAGTCCGTTCAATCCCAGCCCGCGCAAGCTATAGGCAAAGGCATAGGCCAACGGCGAAAGTAGCCCCAACATCACCCCGGATGACAGGCCTCCCGCAGCCGGTTGTGTGCTCGGACGCAGGTAGATCCAGACCCCGATCAGGATGACACAGCCGCCCCAAAGCGTTGCCACATCAGGAATTTGCTCGAGGAGCAGATAGGCAAACGGCAGTACAAAGATGGGGGTGAGACGGCGTAGCAGAGTTGCGGAAACGGCACCAATCCGCTCGGTCGCGCGATACATCGACCATCGCGCCAGACCGTTTGCGCTCAGCCCCGCAAGAGCAAAGACCCCAATAGCGCAGAGCCCTTCTGGCTGCCAAAGCGCCGAGAGCGGCACAACGCCACTGCCGAGCCAAATCCCGCCGGAGATCCCAAACAGCACCAGCACCGACAGGAAGACGCCGTTGTCTGCCTGCGCTCCGGGTTTGCTTTGCACAATCGATACAGCCGCGCCGCCGTAGGACAGCGCGGCCAGTATCGCCAGCCCCTCTCCGATCATGATGCGGGATCAACGCAGGAGGCCACAATCCTCAAAGGCGGCACTGGTGGCGGCTTTCTCGGCCTCGGTGAGCTCCAGCATCGGATGACGCACACGTCCCCCGGTCTGTCCCAAGAGTTCCTGCCAGTATTTGCCATGCGCGGTCGGCTTGCCAGCGGGTTTGGTGTCGCGCAACGCATTGCGCACGGGTTCCAGGCTGTTGCGCAGCTTCCGGGCGGCTTCGAATTTTCCGGCAAAGGCCAGTTCGGTGTATTCATGCATGCGCCGGTCGGCCTTGGTCTGCAGAAGATAGGGCGGCGAGGAACACAGATAGAGCTGCCAACCCAGATCCTCGATATTGTCGAGCCAATCGTCTTCTGCCGAGGTCGACACAAGGATCTTGTCCCCGACCATCTGCGTCAGTCGGGCATACATCTCGCGCGGAACAGAGTATTTGATCGCCATGATATTCGGCAGCTCGGCAATGCGCGCACATGTCTCCGGTGCCATCAGATAACCGCTGTCCGGGTGGCTCCACATGGCGATCCCGATATCAAGACGGTCGCACAGGTATTTATAATAATTATACAAAACCTCATCTCGGTCGTGGCAAAAGCTCAGCATCGGGGCATGCACCACAACATAATCCGCCCCGCAGCTCTGAGCATGGCGACCAAGGTCGAGCACCGTGTCCACGCTTTGGTCCGAGATCGACATGATCGTGCCCGCCTTGTCGCCGCATTCCTCGACTGCGATGGTCATGTTGCGCTTGCGCTCCTCGATGGACATCGACCAGAACTCGCCTTGCTTGCCAGCAATGAACAGGCCTTGAATGTCCAGATCGTCGATCCAATGGCGGATATTGCGCCGCAGCCCCGCCTCGTCGAGTTTTAGCGCCTCATCAAAGGGATTTAGCGCCGCCGCCCAAATGCCGCGCATGGTTTCACGGGCGTAGGCCTTGGCTTCGTTCTTTTTGTATTTCATGGGCTTGGCTCCGATGTTTCACGCGCTTGGCAGCGGCTATCTTGGGCCCAACTAAGGCTATGGCCTGCGGAAAAACCAACCAGATTGACCGAAACTGGATATCCAATATTCTGATACCGAAGCCGATCTGAATTCCGCTAGGCTAGGGCCAAAACAGCAGGCAGCACAGGAGGCAGCCATGAAAATCGGCATCATCGGAGCAGGTGCCATCGCGCAATATGTCGCTCAGCAGTTGCGCCTGCGTGGGTTGGGGCCACATGTGATCCTTGCGCGCTCGGCGCCGCCTCCAGAGGCTCAGGAAGCGCTCGATGGCGTGGACTATGTGCAACGGGTTCAGAACTTGCCGCAGGATATCTCGGTGATGGTGGACTGTGCCGGACACGGTGCCCTGGTGCAGCACGGCGCGGCCCTCCTTGAACGCGGCATCGCACTTGTGACGCTCTCGCTTGGGGCGCTTGCCGATGACGCCCTCCATGCAGATCTGGAACGGGCGGCCCGCGCGGGCAAGACGCGGCTGCATTTGGCAAGTGGTGCTATTGGTGCGCTCGACTGCCTGAGGGCGGCAAAGGTCGGAGGGCTTGCCGATGTGGTCTATGTCGGGCGCAAGCCCCCCCAGGCGTGGCGGGGCTCGGTCGCCGAGCACGTTCTGGAATTGGACGGACTAAGAAGCCCGGCCACCCATTTTCGCGGCAGCGCCCGCGAGGCCGCCATCGCCTACCCCAAGAACGCCAATGTCGCCGCAGCAGTGGCGCTGGCGGGAACCGGGTTTGACACCACTCGTGTTGAGCTGATTGCCGACCCAAGCGCGCGCGTGAATATCCACGAAATTCAAGCGCATGGCGATTTCGGCAGTTTTCATTTCCGCATCGAAGGCAATGCCCTGCCCGACAATCCGCGCAGCTCGGCGCTGGCCGCCATGAGCGCGGTCGCCGCCATCGAGCGCGCCTGCGCCGCAATCATCACCTGAGGACCACCTATGGCCACTCGCCACACCCGTATCGTTGAACGCGCTCTGACCCGGCTCAAGCTGCGCCAACTGAGGTTGCTTGTCGCCGTGGGCCAGCATGGAAGCATTCAGAACGCGGCGCGCGATCTCAACATCTCGCAACCAGCAGCGACAAAGATGATCCAGGATCTCGAAGTGGATTTTGAGGTCAAACTGTTCGAGCGCACCAATCGCGGCGTGGTCCCCACGGTCTTTGGAGACTCGCTGATCCGACATGGCAAACTGATATTCGCGCAGGTGTCCAACGCCGCACAGGAGCTCGATGATCTCAATGAAGGCAACAGTGGCCGAGTCGTGGTGGGTACGCTCTTGGCCGCATCGCCTTCGCTCTTGCCGATGGCGGTCGAGCGTGTGCTACAGGACCGTCCAAAGGTCGCGATCAAGATCGTCGAAGGCACACATGAGGTGCTGATGCCCGGTCTTCTGTCGGGGGAAATCGACATGGTCGTCGGGCGCCTGCCCAGCCATCGCCACCGCGAGAATATCACGCAGGAAAAGTTCTTTGATGAGAGGATCTTGGCAGTCGCCGGCCCGCAACACCCCCTTGCCTGTGAAAGCAACCTGACATTCGACGATATCCGGCCTCATGGCTGGATTCTTCCCCCCATCGAGACCACGCTCCGGCGGCAGACCGATCAGTTTTTTATCCGTCAGGATCAGTACATGCCGCAAACCGCGATCGAGTCAGTATCGTATCTGGCCAATCGCGCGCTTCTGCGCAGCCATGATTTCATCGGCTTGATGCCCGCACATGTTGCGGCCCTCGACATTGAAAACGGGCTCCTGAAGCCGCTGGATTGGGTGGTGCCCTTCGGGGCTGGTCCGGTGGGCGTCTCGTTTCGCGGCCAGCAGAGCCTCTCGCCGGCGGGAGGTGCGCTCTTGGCGGCGCTTCATGCGGCGGCGGCAGAGATTGCGCGTCTCACCCCCGCGTCCTGATATCGCTGATTGTGATACCTGTATTTGTTCAATTCGGTTGAGGTGATGCCACGCGCGCGAAAGAGTTGCCCTATCGCGACTGACACCAATGAGGCCGAAATGCGCAACTATCCCGATCTCAAACTCTTTATCGGCGGCACATGGCGCGACACGCCTGAGACCCTCTCGGTTGTGAACCCGGCCACGGAAGAAGAGCTGGGCCGCCTGCCCTGCGCGCGGATTTCGGATCTTGAGGACGCGCTGGCAGCGGCTCAAAAAGGGCTCGAGATCTGGCGTAACACCCCGCCGCGCAGCCGGGCGGATCTGATATTGCGCGCTGCGCGCCTTCTGCGGGATCGGCAAGAAGAGATCGCGCAGTCCATTACCGCCGAACATGGCAAACCACTGGCCCAGGCTCGGTTGGAAGTCATTCGCGGCGCAGAGTTTTTCGAGTGGGACGCGGCAGAGGCCATGCGCACTTACGGACGCGTGATCCCCTCGGCGGCGGGTACAAAAATCTCCGTGCATCACCACCCCATTGGCGTTGTCGCAGCCTTTTCACCATGGAACTTCCCCATGAGCCAGCCTGCACGCAAGATCGCGGGTGCCCTTGCGTCGGGCTGCTCCCTGATCCTCAAGGCAGCAGAGGAAACCCCCGCCGGGGCGATCCATATTGTCCGCGCGTTTCAGGACGCGGGCCTGCCCGATGGTGTGCTCAATCTGGTATTTGGCCGCCCGGCGGAGATTTCGGCTTATCTCATCCCGCAGCCCTGCGTGCGGCTTGTGGCCCTCACCGGATCCACCGCAGTGGGCCGCCAGTTGACAGCTCTTGCCGCCCAGAGCGACACCCGCGTCCTGATGGAGCTTGGCGGGCACGCACCGGTGATCGTCTGCGAGGACACCGATGTGCAAAAGGCAGCCCTGAGCGGCGCCATCCGCAAGATGCGCAACGCGGGACAGGTCTGCACATCGCCAACACGGTTCTTTGTGCATCAAGACATCTTTGATGAATTCGCGACCACCTTCACCCAACGGGCGGCGGCAACTCGTGTGGGCAACGGGATGCACGACGGGATAGAAATGGGACCAACTGCCAACGCCCGTCGCATTCCGGTTCTGACGGATCTGGTTAATGACGCCCTCGCCCAAGGCGCAACGCTCTGCACCGGCGGCACGCGCGTGGGGGAAAGGGGATATTTCTTTGCCCCCACGGTGCTGACACACGTGCCAGACAGCGCGCGCATCATGCGCGAAGAGCCCTTTGGTCCCATCGCGGTGCTCAACACGGTGCGCAACCTCGACGAAGCCATCGCGCAGGCAAACGCTGTGGATTACGGGTTGGCAGGGTATGCTTTTACAAATCGTGCGGACTATATCGCGCGCATGATTGACGAGGTCGAAGTGGGCAATTTCTCCATCAATACGCTTGAGGCCTCCTTGCCGGAGACCCCGTTTGGCGGAGTGAAATCCAGTGGTTACGGGCGTGAAGGCGGCACCGAAGGGCTTGAGAGCTATCTCACCACGCGCAACGTCTGGCAAAGTTCTGACATCACCTGAGGCGCTCTAGGGCTCAGACGGGTCCACGTCTGCATTCTCTGCCGCCCAGGTGGTTGCATCCTCAACCGCCACAATGGTCGCTGAAGGCACGAGGTTGACATAGGCGTCGGTCTCAGAGACCGGCGTCGCCTCACTCTGCGACATCCGGTAGAGCGCATAGAGCGTGATCATCAGGAAGGCAGCGCCAAGCACCATCCAGAATGCAAAGGGACCTGTGGCGTTCATCGCCAGACCAACCGCAATCGGCCCGATGATCGCACCAAGCCCAAACGTAAAGACCAGCCCGCCCGAGATCGCGGGCATATCCTCGGCGGCGACATTGTCATTGGTATAGGCCAGCAAGAGCGCATAGAGCGGCGTTGTCATGCCCCCTGCGAGAAAGGCCGCCGCCATAATGGGAACAAGCGGGTCAACCCCGAGCCAGGCAGGCGGGCTCTGCGCCAACCAGCCAAGTCCACAGGCGGCGGCCCCAAGCGCCGCGGTGCCACAGATGACCTTGCGCCGATCCAGCCGGTCCGACAGCCAGCCAATCGGCACCTGCATGAACAAGGCACCACCAAACAGCATCGCGACGAACAGCGCGATCTGATTGGCGCTCAGGCCGATCTCGCTGCCAAACACCGCGCCCATGCCGGACTGGCTGGCATAGATACTGCCCAGCACAAAAATACCTGCGGTCCCAAGCGGCGAGGCTGCAAAAAGATCCTTCAAACCACCGGGTTTGGTCACTTCGACGAGGGGGGCGGGCTGGATCGACAGCAAAATCGGCGCAAAGGAAATGGACACCAGGATCGACGCGCCAATAAACAGCGCAGCATTGGCAGCATCCCCAAGCGTCAGCAAACCCTGCGCGCCGATGATGCCTAGTGTCTGCGCCAGCATGTAGGCCGAGAGCATCTTGCCCCGGTTCTCATTGCTGGTGGAATTGTTGAGCCAGCTTTCGGCAACCACATAAATCCCAGACATGCAAAAACCGATCAAGATCCGCAGGAGCGTCCATGTCCAGGGCTCGACCCATAGCGTAAAGGCAATGAGCGCCGCCGAGATAAAGCTGCCGAGCGCTGCAAACACCCGCACATGACCCACGCGCTGGATCAGGAGCGGTGTAAAGCGCGCGCCTGATAAAAAGCCGAGGAAATAGCCAGAGGTCACGATGGAGAGCTCGGCCGAGGAGAACCCCTCGACCCCGCCACGCAGCCCCATCAAGGTAAAATGCATCCCGTTGCCCAGCATGATGAGCACGACTCCGGCCAGGAGCGCCCAAACGGAGGCCAGCATGTTGATCATCACAGCGTTCCTTTTATGGCGTCACAGATCCTCCCAGATAGCCATCAAACGCGCGCAGTTTCAAAATCTGCACGTCTGTGGGGGCTGGATCGGCTCTCATGTGCCACTCTTCTGTGCAACGGCCACCTCGTGTGAGTGGCGCCGTGGCAACTGGAACGCGTCCGGCTCGGGAGAGCCAAGGTGATCAATCTGCACGCCATCAGTTTACTCATCGCAAGTCACGCCCTGCCGCATCGTGGGACTGCTGAACGCGTAAAGTCGAACCTGTGTGGGCACGCGACGCATGCAAATGGCCGCACAGATTGGAAATGACGCTTTCACTTGCCGGTATCAGACGACAGTCCGAACACCTAGTGCCGCCCAGGGCGCGCAACGCCTTAGGTGGTGCAGCGCCGGCTGCATCGCATCAATTGATCTGCTGCAAGGGGTCTTGAGACCTACGCCATCTAAACACGGAACGGACGCCCTGAGCCCATTCCCACCAGGAAAGGCGCCAGTGCTCCGGCGTCACGTTCGCAACGAAGTTACGTTCAGAACAAGAAGTTGTCGCTGTCGTCCATCAACTCGACCGTGGTGTCTTGGACAATCACGGTTACGTTGCCGAAATAGACCGCCACATCGTCGCCGATTTGCTCAAAATCAACGCCACGCATACCGCGCGCGCCTTTGAGGACCTCGATGTGATCGACGCCAACTTCGAAGTCTGTAATCACATTGGTGTGGTCATTGGCCCGAAACTTGAACACATCTGCGCCCGCGCCGCCGGTCAGAACGTCATCGCCGGTTCCACCGCGCAGGACATCATCATCCGCACCGCCAGAGAGCGTGTCATTGCCAGTGCCACCGACCAGCTTGTCGCGTCCCGCGTTCCCGGACAGAACGTCGTTTCCAACACCACCGTTTAGCTTGTCGCGACCGCCGCCGCCCGTCAGGACGTCGTCTCCGTCATGGCCATTGATCTGGTCTCTGCCCGCGTTGCCGTTGATCGTGTCATTCCCTGCCCCGGCAGACACCGTGTCGTTGCCACGACCGCCGTTGATCACGTCATCACCGAAGCCAAGGGTGATAACGTCATCGCCGGCTTGAAAATTCATACGAAGACCAGAGCCGAGATTAGACGTGATCTCATCGGCGCCTTCGAACACCATGTTCAGGCGCTCTCTGCCATTGGCTGCAAAAAAATCCTCGTAGGAGAGCGCCATGTCCGAGATCGACACCAGCGTGTCGGCCCCGTCATAGAGCGCCAGAGCATAAATGACCCAGCTCCCTTCGTCCTCGGAAGAGAACGACCCGTCAAGAACAAGGCGCGTTCCGTTCTCGGCCTCCAACTCGATCCGGCTATCGCCCATTTCAGATGACACGGGCGCCTCAAAGGGACGCAACTGCAAGAGCTGCCGAAGAGACGCGCTGGTGTGGAGGCTTTGAAGGTACGCATTGGCCATGTGTTGGAGTCCTTTGCCGGAAAGCAGGGAATTTATTAAACTCCATACTTTTTTGCGCAAACCTGAGCAAATGATTGACTTGCTTTTTAGATATTCAGGGTTTGTTTACCCATATTTCGAGGACAATCCGGCTCCACCTCCGGAATTGGATTGATATTCGAAAAGATGTCGTCGGGCCCTTACGGCATGCTGCCTCTCAGGACGGCGCTGCCGAGCCTCTGATACAGCGCAGGATCCGCCTCGTTTTACGTCGACAACCCCGATGCTGCATCAGATGTCGTCGACGTTCGATGCTGCCATATAGCCAGCGCATAGAGCTCATAAGAGGCTCAAGATGCAATTTGTGGGCTGTTCGTCAGTTGGTACGGGCGGCGGGACTCGAACCCGCACGGCTAAAGCCTGGGGATTTTAAGTAGGCAGGTTTCCTTTAAAGATCAGAGCACTGGTGTCACAAGAAGACAACCCTGGCCCTCAGTGTTTGCGGGCCAGGTACCCGCGCCCCCCATCCAACGGGGATGCCTATGAGAAAGGAAGAAGCGGCGAGAAGGCCGCCCGAAGGAATGCCGCCGAATAGCTCTGGCAGCTGCATAGTTTCCGCCTCAGTGA
This sequence comes from Ruegeria sp. TM1040, assembly GCF_000014065.1. Lineage (NCBI taxonomy): Bacteria > Pseudomonadati > Pseudomonadota > Alphaproteobacteria > Rhodobacterales > Roseobacteraceae > Ruegeria > Ruegeria sp. TM1040. The sequence continues at coordinate 1,712,407 of NC_008044.1, forward strand.
CCAGATGACCGCACAATCAAAGTACCTAGGTTCATCCCGCCCCATCTTTGTGAGCCTCGCCCACCCCTTTACCACTCCAATTGGATTCATCTGCCCAACCAAGCACTGCATTCACTGGACGGCCTCGCCGCCCGTAGGATCGGCAGACCTTACACCGAGCGCGGCGAAATATGGCGTGGTGATCTGCGTGAAGGTCAGTCTCGACCTTTCCGACACGGCCACACTCACACCAAATGTGAAGAACAATAGGCATGGATTACGCTCTCCGCGAGAGAGAACGTATGTAGAACATAAAAGCCGCAAGATCAACGCCTCCAAATAGCACGAGCACTGAGTTTGACTCAGTCTTTACTCCCTTGGGAGGTCGGCGGGGAGCTCCAGATACTCAGAAAACATCTGCTCGAGCGAGGCAGGAGCACCCTTTCCAGACAACCAATCTTCGATTTCGGCTTGTTCAACCATGCACCTCTGTACTATTTCCTCGTCGATCCCGGCATTGCGCGTGCGCCGCGTTTCCAATTGATGGTGTCGCATAGCTTTGTTGACACAATCAGAAAGGAACGCCTTGACTTTCTCACCAAAAATGAAGGTTCCGGTAGCGGATGACTTGTGAAGCGCGCCTATACTTTCCATTTGTGGAACACGGTGCTCAAACGCCGAATAGAAAAAACGTTGAACTTCAAAATAGACCTCAAGCCTCTTTTCAAAAAGAGAAAATTGGTAGTTCGCTCTGGCTACGGCTCTATCGTGCTTTTGTTGCTCTTTATGAAGCCTAAACATCGCAACCGTAAATACAGCAATTACTACGGTTGCAATGGCCGTGGCGACATCCGTTGCGCCTAGCTTCTTCAACCATGAAAACTCAAAAAAGTGATTTTCACTCTGATCTGAAACTGGGCGCAGCACGCAGGAAACAACATCAGAGATACGCGTAAAAAAATCCACTTGATGTTCTCAACCTCCTATTTCGATTTAATCGACTTAGTCTCATTAGTGCTTGTCGGTTCATTCTCAACAGTTGAACTATTGACCCAAAATCCAAACAAAAAGCTCGCACCAAGTAATACCAAGTAGCTTGGGGATACAAAACTACACCATTTTGATGCGCTGCTAGATGCCGGCTCCTTCAAAGTAATCTCATCTAGCAGCGTACTCAAGTACCAGTCTAGTTCCGTCTTGGCATCTTCAATTTGAGCTTGGAGAGAACACAGGTCTTTTCCCTTCGAAAAAATATAGACGTTTGTCTGCTCGACCTGGTCATCACAATGTTCTTTAACCCAGCTTTTAAATGACTGAAACTTGTCGTATGCGACGATGATTGTCTGAATTTCTTCTACACTTAGAACCGCAAGTTCACCTACGAGCGCGCTATAGATTTCGTCCCTCTCAGGCATAGAGAACCTGTAAGGGGCTTCAGGTCTATTGAGCGTGTCGGTCTTCTTAACTTCTGGTACTAGCAGTTCGAGATCGATTGCCTCGTCAGGTTCGACGCGCAATTCTTCAATGGTCTTCCAGTCAGGGGTGATCCACTTACGCAGTTGGATATCTTCGTCTCTTAGGAAGCCTGAGATAACTGAAAGTTCAGCAGAAAGTGCTCCCTTCAAGGAACGACGCTTGACCTCTAAGTCCCTTTCATGACGTGCTTTATCCAGCTGCGTAGCGTGAGCGAGCTGCTCTCGGAGACGTCGGCCTGTTGTCCACACCGTCAGCAAGACACCAAAAAACGCTAAGCCCCCACCAATTAGGTGCTGAAACTTAGCTGGATCTTCCTTTAAACCCTGTCCAATTGCCGACAGCACAACACCAACATTTGCAAAAAATTCGGTCACGAAAAATCACTCCAATGAATTCTGAGGGTGAGCAACGAACCAAGCACCCTCTTCCCAATCAAACCCATGCCAAGCGAGTCTGTCGACGCCATTGAACACAAACACGGTATCGTTGTAGTTCACGGCAATGCTCTCAAAAAGCCACCAAAATAGAGACATCGCAAGTTAGGCCGCCCCAGAAACGAAAAAGCCCCGCTCGATGGCGGGGCTTTCGTCTTTGAGGTTATGCCAGCTTCATCGAAGCGACTTGAGCGCTCCGACGCCCGTGCCGACATAGAATAGCCACCGGATCATATCCCCGGCCCACTCCTGCATTTGCGGGGTTGGCAGATCTGCGACAGACCAAGTGAATCCGAAGATGCTGTCGAGAATGACTGCGCTCCACCATGCGGCCAAGGGTACGAGGAAGAGCGCAGCGAACAGCCAAAACCACGGAAAAGCGAGCTTGGCGCGATTGTAGTCGGCCATGATCTGGGCTTCTTTCACGGCCTCACGGGCCAGCTCTACAGTCGTTTGGCTCCTGAGCTTCTCGCGGTCGTTTTGAAGCTCAGCGCGGCGCTCCAAATGGCTGATGGCTTTGTCCACCATACCGCCGAACCCCATGCGCATGAGGAATGCGATCAAGCCGGTCATGCCGCAGCCTCCTGCGAGCGCAGGAAGTACAGAGCGGCGGTCACAGCAGCAATCAGAAGCACAGCGGCCAAGGCGTAGGCAACAGGGCCTTGAAGCTGTGTGAGGGCGATTGCGCCGCCGCCCAAAGCGCCGCCATTGGTCCACCCCTTACCAGACGTGATCAACTCCTTGACCGTGGCAGACAGGCTCCGTTCACCGTCTTCGGCGCGGGCCCCCGAACCATCCTCGCGATAGGACGGCGCGTGAATGACGGCAAGTTCACGATGGAGGTAGACAGCGCGATCGATCACGCCGGTGTCGCGCGCCTGAACGCCGAGGCTTTCCCCCATCACCCGGCGTGTCCAGCCGCGGCCAAACGTGCCCCAGTGGCGCAGCTTCTTCAGCCAGGAGAACCGAGCCTGACAGATAGACTGGATCAACCCTTCGACGTCCGCGCGGTCTACGGCTTCCATGGTGTTCACCCCGACAATCCCATCAGCCTTGACGCCCAGCTGGCGCTGCATGAACTTCACAGCGCGCGAAACACCGCTGTTTACCGCGAAGTCAAAGACGCAGTAGTCCAAGCCCCCGGGAAGCTCATCGCCACCCACCTTGTCCCAGTATTGGCTGCGATAGATCGCCTTCACTTCTTCCATGGTGATCAGTTTCACGCTGCGAGATGACAGCTGACGACGCCGCAGATCGGCATCATATGTGCGCTGGGTGACGCCCATATTCGTTGCTCCCCCCGGATCCTTGGGGTGGTTCACATAACCGCCTTCATGGGCCAGAACCCAATCAAGGCTTCGGTCGAAGTTCTTCTGCATTCTAGCCTCCGCTGATCGTGAATGTGTTGCTGGTGCGCCTGATCTCGCGTGCCCTGCCCTGCGTCGGATGGATGCGCCAGAGAGTGTTCACACGGTATTCCCCCGGTGGCAGGAGGAGCGGATCCGCCCACGTCCACCAACAGAGGTCGAGCTTGTCCGGCAGCTGGTTTTCCGGCCGATAGTCATTGGCGCCCTGAAAGGTGCGATAGGTGGCCCAACCATAGGATGCGCGCCCCATGATGGTAACGGTCCAGGCGGCCTTAAATGGCCGGTTGATCTCGCGATCAAACTGCATTTCCGGACACTCGCCGGATGCAGCGTCGGCAACGCGCACCTCCCCAGCCTGAAACCACCAGCTCGCGGGTAGCGCACTGGTCATAAGGCTCAGCGCAAGCACGGCGCCCCAAGCCCCGACGATAAACTTGCCCCACGTCATTTCTTGTTCCCCCGCAGAAGTCGGACGGCATCCTCAATGCCAAGAGACAGGATCTGTCGGGCGATATGCTCACCGGTCAGCGCGATCAGAGCGCAAACTGCGTAGGTGTAGACCTCGCCATCAAGCTCCAGCCAATCCATAAGCGGCTCAGTGAACACCAGAGCGCAGCAGATCGCTGACGCGGTGGTGGTGATAGCCCCGAATAGGGTGATTTGGGGCGAGGCGCGCAGCTTCAGCAGGATTGCCGCCGCCATAGCCAGCCAGAATTCAATCGCAAACAGCAGGTCTTTCACGGTTGCTCATCTCCATTTGTGGATAGTGACGGCCAGAACCATTGCCAGCCTGCGGATGCGCGAGACGCCAGCGGCGCGCAGCGCTTCGGAAAAGGGTGCAGCCGCGCTGACCCGCCCCCAACCGAGCCGGTGGAGGGCGTAATCATGCAGCGCAGCAGCTTTCAGATAGCGGGGATCGTGCCGGTCGAAGATCCACCCGGCCCAGCGAGGAATCGAGACGTCAAAGGCAAAGCCCGGAGGCACGTAAATAAAGAGACCGGAGCCCTTGGCTCCAATCTCCCATGCGAGTTCAGTTGTGGTGAAGTATCCGTCCCCGTGGCGGATGTACCAGTTACTGCGGCCAATACCCGTCATTGGCGTAGTCTGCCGGGATGCCGCCTTGCGTGTCCTTCAGCGCCCAACTCGCGGCATAGACCTGTTCGATCCAGGCAGAGCCCAAGGACCACATTTCAAGCACCTGTGCGGGCGTCAGAACGTGGTCGGCGTTCTCAGCGTCCCTGAAGGTGGTCTGGTGTGTTGTATCGCCTTGGGAGAGTCGAAGCTGCGCAGCGAAGGCAAGGCCCTGCAGGTTGCGCGTGTCTTCGTCGCGCCCAGAGAGGGCCACAGGGCCGTGGCCGGTGACAGTGACAGTCGTGCCCGCTACGAGGCGTCGGGCGCGTTCGGCGTTTACATCATCGGTTGTTGGTGGGGGCGGCGCAGGGGGCGTGAACGCCTGCCCGTCCCAAAGATCCCCAATGCGCGCACCTCCCGCACCAACCCAGTTATACGCAAGTGGCGCATCGGCCTTTGCGATGTTCACTACAACACCGTTTTCAATGATTGCGTATTTCATGATTACCAACTCCATACCCGAACACGACCATCGCCGCCGTCGCCGCCCCCGCCATCATTAGACGACGCGCCTCCACCTCCACCCGGTGATTGTCCGTCACCGCCCTTAGTGGATGCCGCGCCAGACCCATCCCCGCCATTACCCGCGAGTTGCGATACCCCTCCAGATCCAGCTTGCGAAGACCGTGATCCACCACCGCCACCGCCGCCAATAACAGCACCGCCTCCGTTGTACCCCATTGACCCAGATCCACCTGAAAATCCACCCTGCCCCGGGGCCTCAGTCGATGTTACGTATACGGCTTGCGTACCCGACCCTGAAGCGCACTCATTACTGAACGGGCTGACACTTCCAGTCGTACCAAGGCCACCACCCCTGCCAATCAAATGAGAGCCAAACGAGCTATCACCGCCAACCGACGCATCACCAGTTGAACCACTGGGCGCACCAGCACCCCCAGCGCCAATTGTTACGGTCTCGGTCGAGCCAAGAGATGATGCCAAGAACAAACCTAGGCTCCCCTCACCCCCACCTCCGCCGCCAGCATTTCCGCTTGATGTGATATTGCCGCCACCGCCGCCACCGCCAACAACCTCAACACGAACAAACGTGGCCCCATCTGGCTTTGTCCACGTACCGCTTGACGTGAACTCTTGGAAGTCCGCAGCACCACCGCCCCCCAGCTCCAGCCAATCCGTCCCGTCAACCGGGGTTGTTCCAGCGGGCGCAGTGGTCTTCTTGACGAATACGCTGCCCGTGTAAGACACGCTCTCGCCCACCGCGTACAGCGTACCAGCATCATAGTCGCCCCGATAGTTCGCCGCGCCCGATGCAATCAGTTCAGACTGTGCGGCTTCCGAGGCGCTACCCGCAGCCGCAGCAGCACTGCCAGACGCAGCACTGACACTGCCCGCGATTTCGGTGACCTTTTCTGAGACCCACGAAATGACAGTTGTTACCTCAGCAGCAAATGTGACCATCCAGGCAAAGAACGCATCCCCCCGCGCAGAGAAGGTAGAAGGCTGCTGACGCGATGGTGCATCTGGTGGCGGTGTGATCGTCGGATCGCTCATGTGATACTCTCCAGTTCGAGAATGCCTTCCGAAACGCTCCCGATGCGGGGAACGACTTGAAAGGACTGGTAAAATCCGTAGACGGAAAACTCATTGGCCTTGTACGGCCCGTCGCTGCTGTAGACCGTCAATTTGGCGCGACGGCTTGCCAGACGACTTTTTAGGTAGGAAGCGCGCGAGGTCGGGAAGACAAATGCGACGGGCATTTCGTCTGCAAAGTCCTTCTCCAACAGCGACACCCGACCAAAATCAGAGTCGCGCTCTTTGCGGGAGAAGTCCTGGATCGATAGCGGGATCTCATCAATCGTGACGCCGATCTCTTCTTTCCGGCCGATCACGATCTGCCCGACCTCTACGTCCTCTCCGGGTGCCTCCGCAGTAACCGTCACTTCTGCACCCGCATAGGGCGGAATATCTGCGATGACCAAGCGGTCACTGAGGATGATCGGACTTGTGAGGTAGGTGTAGAGATCAACCACACTGTTCTCATCCTGCAGTGAGTATGTCTGATTGTAGACCTCGGCCCCACCACTGTCGCGAACAAGGACCGTCACCGACAGGGCGTAGAGCCCGAACAAAGCCACACTGTCGATCACGTTGGGCGCGGTTATCACCCACTGCGCGCTATTTGCCTGGACACTCGGGTCGCCGATATACTCATCGAAGACCCGCCAACGGTTGGTAGAGCGGATTTTCACCCATTTGGTGTTCCCCGTGTCGGTGGCAGGATCGACTGCGCCACCATGGCTGGGCCCCGAGGCAGAGACAGCGCGGTAAATGGCATGTTGCCCCTCTTCGACAATCACCTCTTCTGGGTTGTCCGGATCAGAGAACGGATAGTCAGTTGATGCATTCCAGACGGGCGCGTCAGTTTCGGGAACGGTCGAAGACACAAATGCGGCGTCGTCAATCGTCTCTGGCTCGATCATTCTCAGGCTCATTAAGTCCGCTCCTTCGGCACACCATCTCTGTCCCATTTGGTGTGCGTTCGCATCGACTTGCCTGTGTTGTAAGTCGTTGCGCGCGCATGGGATTCCAGAACTGCCAGCCGATCACCGATCTTGCGCAATTCCTGAACCACTGCGCTGCTATCCCCCTCGGCTTGGCCACCCGAACGGTTGGTGCGCGTGTGATCGATAACTGTCTCACGAGGATGCAGCATTGCGAGGAAGCCGCCCTTTCCATCAAGGCCGCCAACACGCGGTCCGCTGCCGGTGTAACCACCACCATCAAAGCTGGGAGTGTCTCCAGCGGCCAGCGCCCCATCTCGGAATGCGTTGATAAGCGCCTCGCCCTGCAGGCCCGTAGACTTCCAGAATTCGACACCCGCTGGATCTGCCGCACGGCCCAGCATAGAGCCATACAGTGCCTCAACCGGATCGACAGGCTGCGCTGCAGAGCCGATGTTGCCAAAGCCCGGTGTCACCCCCGTCCGAGCCTCGCCCGAGGTCATCAGATCGTACTGGATGCGGCCAGCCTTGACCTGTCCGGATTGCAGAAGGTCGCCGTAGAAGTCCAAGCCAGCCACATCGACATTCCGGCCAAAGACGTCTTGGTAAAGGCCGTTGATCTGCGCGGCTACGCCGTCAAGCACGCCCGCGCCTTTCTCGCTCAGAATGCCATTGGTGCGGTCAAAGCTTAACTGGTCGAAGGCGTCCGGCCCCATCCCCATCAGTCCGCCCGTACCCCCGATGCCCGAGACTGCAGAGAGCAGGGCCTGAGCAAGCGCATACATCGAGTCCTCGACCCGCAGCATGGCAGCCTCGACGCCAAGCATGGCAGTCTCCAAGCGCTCCATGGCCTCTTCCAGGTTGTCGGTGTTCTGGTCGATCCCGAGCAGTGGCCCATAGAGTTCCTCGATCGCGCGCTTCTGGTTTTCCAGTGCGCGGAGTTGCTGCTCTGCCTCTGTGAGCTGTTCCTCTGCGATTCCCTTCTGCTCATCCATGAGGGCGCTTGTTCTGGCGTAATCATAGGCGAAGTCCGCGTATGTGCTGAAGAACTGCTCTGCCGGCGCGTTCAAGCCCTGCACGACCTCTCTCAGCCGCTGTGGGTCATCGATGCCGGCAGAAAGCTCCGCCTTCAGCCGTTCGCGCTGCAGGCGCTGCGCCTCACGCTCAAGCGGTGTGCGGGCGCCCAGCCCATCCGAGAGGATATCGAAGATGCCTTTGATCGAGTCACGCGCGCTTTGTGCCGATCGGATCTGCAGATCCATGATCCGCATCACGTTGTTGTACTCGACCAGTGCTGTGGCCTGCGCATCAGCGAGTTCATCCTCCGCCCCCAAGACGTCACTGGAGAAGGAGCGCACCAGTGCAGAGATGCCGCTGGCAGCAAGCGAAGCAGAGCCATACAGCTCTTCCGAAAGCTGGCTCAGATTGGCGAACTCACCGGACAGGTTAAGCAAACCAGCATATAGCGCCCTGCCCTCTTCTGTGCTGAGATCCTGCGCCTCGACCAGATCGCGGAAGGCCTCTTTGGTGGCCGGCATGGCGACATTCAAGGCCTCGAATTGATCGGCCAGCAAGCCTGTGCGCGATGTCAGCAGCTCTTCCTGTGAATAGAAGTTGGTGAAGTAGCTGTTGACCGAAGCATTGAAGGTATCAAGGCCACCCGCTGCATCGATCAGTTGCCGCGCCAAGTCTGCGCCGTAGACCGAAGTCTCAAACATCGCCCCATTGAGCAGGTCCATGGCCTGATTGGCCGAGGTGATCGAGGAAACAAGCGCATCCAGCGTGGCAGCGGCGTCTTCGCCTTCGCGGATTAGCCTGCCACCCATGGCCTCATTGAACGACCCCAATGCCGCGTAGGAGAACTGATCGGCGACGGTATCGAAGATGCGCTGGATCTCAGCATTGCGCGCCGCCTCATCCAGCCCCTTGAGGCTGACCTGGATCTGCGTGGACCAGCTGGAGAAATTATCAGCGGTGAGACCAAGCCGCGCACCGGCAGCCCCAATCGAGGTGGTGATGTCTTCAATGGACTTGCGGATGGGCGCAGCCGTAGCCTCATCGGCCTCCTCAAAGGTGAGGCTGACCTTTTTGGAGAGCCCCCAGAAGCGGGACTTCTGCACCTTGTCGAACTCTTCAACCAAGGTGCCCATATTATCGGCGGTCACGCGAAGGCCGTTATCCAAGTGCTTGGTTTTGGTGGTGAAGAAGCTCACCGCTGCGGCAACAGCGCCCAGAGCGGGCAGCGCCGCGCCCACTGCGCCCCAGCCGCCCACAGAACCGGTCACCAGACCACCCAGGTTCGCAAAACTGGACCCAAGGCCACCACCTGATAGCACGCCGCCAAGGCCCGAGGAAATTCCACTCACTGCACCGCTAAATGCACCACCACTGCCCAAACCGAGGACGTTGCCAAGCAGGCCACTACCGCCACCGGCCGCGGCCTGAGCGACCCCACCGGCCACGGCCCCGCCACCGCTGAACGCGGCCATGAACGGAACGACGATCTCGTTTTTCAGTGCCACTGAGATCATCTGCTTGAGCCAGTCTTCAAACCCGTTGAGGATAGCTTCGAGACCGTCGGTGAAGCCGTTGAACAGGCCATCCACGAGGCCGTCCGTTAGATCACCAACCAGCGGCAAGGAGTCTGCCAGTTCAACGTTGAGGTTGCGCATCGCGCGCGCCATTTCATCCTCGGACAAAACACCTTGGAACCTAGCCAGTTTTTCCAGCTCTTGCCGATAAGCCTCCATTGGGTCGAGAGATGCTTTGAGAGCCTTAAGCTCGTTTTCAAGCGCCTTGGTGGACTTGCCGCTGGCAGAGGACACCTTGTTCAGTGCACGCTCTCTCTCGCGAGCGGCTTCGCGCTCTTTATCCAGCATGATATCCGCAGCCTGTCCCGAGCGGAAAACCCATCTCTCAGCCTCAATCGCCATCAGCTCAAAAACATTCGCACCTTGCGAGCGGGCGTTCCAATCGGTCTCTCGATTGAATAGCTCGGCCTCTTGGCGCGCTGCCTTGATCGACTTACCGGATTGCAGCGCTTCGATTTCCACGAACTTCGCCGCGTTAGAGAGCATGCCGCCGCCGATTGCAGACAGTGACGACATGATCGCTTGGATCTCAGAGTTGACACCCATCATGGCGTCGGCCCAGCGTATCGTCTGAGAGGTGGCCTCCTCGGTGTCGGACACCGCCCTGCTGGATGCCGTAATGATGGCCTCCAGCTGAACTACTGCATCTGTCAAAGCTGAAGGCAGCTTTTGTCCCTCAGGGTAGAACTCTCGAATGATATCTAGGGCTTCTTTAGACTCTCTTTGGATGTCCTCAAGCGCCTGTGCTCCACGAAGCTCGTCAAAGCCTGCCTTGATAGCGCGAATTTCTTCGGGCATCAGCCCGACGGCTTGAGCGGCGACATAAGCATCCTCTTCAAGTGCCTCGAAGTTCTCCTTGAATGTTTGGATCTGTTCAGAGGTGGCTCCGATCGACTTGTTTCGCTCCAACGCGGCAAGTGCATCTTCCATGGCAGAAATGGCAGATGCAGCATCACTCAGGTTCGCAAAAAGATCAAAGTTCTCAGTTTGCAAACCATCCAGTGCGCGCTTTATCGAGACTCCAGAGAGATACTCGTAGGTCTCTTTGACGTCCGCAGCAAAGATGCCAAACTCTTCTATTAGCTCCAGAGTTCCACGACGCGCGGCGTCAGCATACAGCGTGTAATCGTCGAGCGCCCCAACAAGCTCGCCCATCGCTTCAGAATTCAGGCGAGACTGTTCCTCCATTTCCCTTGAAGCATCACCTACCTCGAGTAGCCCAACAGCCATTGGCCCCAGCACGCTGATGAGGGTACCGGCTGCAATACCGGCAATCCCGAACATGGCGCCAATATCGGCAGCCTGAATTGCAGCCGCTCCGAGATAGTCGCCAGTAACAGATCCTTGTTGGCCCACCTGGCTCAGCTGAAGGCCAATCTGCCTCAGATCATGGCTTCGCTCCTTGGAAAACAGCCCAAGAAAGCCTCTCGTTGGCGTGGAAGCCTTATCGGCCGCTGACGAAGTGCCCAAATATCGCTGCTCTGCCAGCTGCATGACGCGGTTTGCTTCTTGCTGCGTGACGATACCGGAACGCACAGCATTTTCAGCCTGCTGTACCGCAGCCTCATACCGTTTGGATGAAGCGTAGACAGGATCGAGCGTTGAGCGCAGCCGATCAAAGGATTTGGCTTGCCGATCCAATTGCCCTGCCCACAGCTTTGCAGAAGCCGAAGCCGAGTTGGACGCCCGTTCCACACCTGTCAGCGCATCGATTTGCTTCTGTGCTGCCGAAGCTGCTTTCTTGAAACCATCATCCCAAGACCGCGCCATCCCCTCGGCGTGGCGCAATGCATCTCGGCTGGTCTCCTCAAACCCACCACGAAGATAACCGAGTGCCTTGCGCGCTCTCGCACTACCGGCCTCAAACGAGGCTGTTTCCATCGATGCTTCGGCATGTAGCGCGCCAACTGGGATTACAGACATGAGGGTTGATCCAGTGAGAGAGAACGTGGAAAGATCCTCTCGAATTGGATTCAAGAGGTTGTTATTGTGAGGAAAGTAAATTGAACGGGGTTTTCAACGCGCTTGGAGTAATTACGATCGTTGTTGGAGGCGGGTTCGCCCTGTTCGCTCTTTCCAAACTAGAGTTAAGCTTGGCTCTTTTCGGCGCAGGCCTTATCGGCGGAGGCTTGGTCTTTTTAGCAGCCGCAGAAGTCATTTCCCTACTCAAGCAAATCAGGGATTCTGTCGCGCCTGAGCAGAGGTGCATTCTAAATGCTCCGAAGGCCAACGAGAATGAAAACACCTAAAGATAGGCCGCCTGGTAGCGAGTTAAAGCCGACGGTTGAGTACTCTGTGCCGACGGTCGCGGCGGAAGTCATTCGACCTCAAGAGCTAGGGTGACAGCAACACTGGAACTAACCCGCGAGTGCTGAAAGCGCTGCGCCCAGGTTGTCAGACAGTCTCTTTTGCTCCAGCGCCACGCCCGGATCTTCATCCGGTCTGTCATCATATGCCGGGGAGACCTTCATCGGCTCCCTGCCCCGCGCCAGTCCGTTGACGTAGGCAACACTCATCGCCCGCAGCTGGCTAGACTCCCAAGGCTCCAGGTATATGCCTGCCTCTTTCGAGAACGACCGGATCTCGGACCATTCAATCGGCTGCGCGCCCCCCATGTGGTCAAAGGTGCACCAGCCGATACCCTCTGGAGCCATGATGTCCAGAAGGTATTCGACCCCGGAGACATCGGGCAATGCGAGGTCGATCCCCTCTCTCTGCCAGAGCTTGAAGCGGCTGGTTTTCCATTCTTCAGGCCTTGCTGCAAGGAACCCGGCCTGGGCTGCGTAAAGCGTCAGCCGGCGGAGGCGTTTCCCAAGTAGCCGCCGCGCTTAGCGGAGAACTCAGCGGCCTGTTCGGCAAATGACTTTTCGCCCTCCTGACCGTTGAATCGGTTCAGGCCAAAAAACCATTTCGCGTCACGCTTCGTAGCGGGCTTATCGCCATTGAAAACATTGTTGAAACCGACCACACGGGGAAGTAACCCTTCGACCAACTTATCGTGGATCTGGTCATACGAAACACCTTCGTCATCCGTATCACCTTCGGCGTCCTGCGAATTGGCGCGCGCCTTCTGAAGCTCGCGCATCGCTGCACGCACAGACGGAGCTTCAGAACCCAGAAGGATTACCTCACAAGGCTTGCCATCCTCAGTGAACAGTGGCGCCAAGGTGGCTGGGTCTTTCAGTTGCATAGCTGCGCCTTTTTCTGCGGCAGAAACGCTGTCGAACTTGTTGAAATCCATATCATCATCCTTTGGTTCAGTGGTTCAAACAGGCCGGGGGAACGAACCACCTTCCGCCCGGCCCTACCGTTCCTGAGAACGGATCAGCGCGCGGCAGGTTAGGCTGCGGCTTTCTTCAGGATCTCGTCAGGCATGATCTCAATCGAGGTGGTCGCCGTCACAACGTCATCGACACCGCCGATGCTCGGCTTGAACGACATGACCAGACCCACAAGGTAGTAGATCGTGCCATCTTGGAGTGTCACGGCGATGTAGACAGGATCATCGCTTTCGAGAGCGGTTTCCATTGCAGCTTGGCCGGCGTCGTCGGGGTCAAGCGCGAGGCTGGGGCTCAGGGTGCCGTTATTGAAGCTACCCTTGCCTTTCTTCGTCCCGCGGGTGGCCAGCGGGTTGTGAGTCACAAGTTGCCACTCCTTGCCGAACTCACCCACGTTCGTGATTTCACCAACGGAAGTGAAGGTGAGAGCGTCAAAGCCGGTGATGTCGTGAGTTGCGGGTGCAGCGGCCGAAATGCCGAGTGTCACCCCAGAGGCGGTCTGGTGCGCCATATCAGTTTCCTTTCAGGATAGAGAGAAAGCGCCTAGGGGCGCGGATTTATAGGCCGAGGCCTATTCTTTCGGAACGACAGCCAATGGGGCGGAGAACTCAGCCATCACCTCGCCGTCGGACTCGACCGCTTCGGAGACTTTCCCCCGGTAGGTCACACCGTTCTTCAGAGTGAACTCGAGAACATCACCCGGTTTGGGCAGCGGGCCTTTGAAAAGAGCGAAGGGATGCGTGGGCTTATTTTGCTCCATGGGCATGCGCTTCAGTTCGACACCTGTGACAACCATCGGTGCAGCGTCTTTGGATGCAGGTTTTGAGGCCGCCGAAGCGGTTTTCTTTGCGGTCATTGAATGATCCTTTCGAGGGTGATTGAGGCTGTTTCAGCCAGTCAGTCGCGATACGTGATCGCGAATGTCAGAGAGACCCGGTGTGCAGCCGAGGCATCGCCGCTGTTGCTGTCTCGGATCGCAGTGAGAAGCGCACTGACGATCGGGCCGCCGCGGTACCCTTCCAGTACAGCCCGGACTTCACGCGACGCGCCGATAGCTTGATTATAGCTCGCGCCCCAGCAGTCGATCTGAGTGGAGCCTTGCATCAGCCCCTTGCTGTTCAAGGTGTGGTAGCGCTTCCCCGACATACGGGTCATAGTCACGCGTGGCATGGTCTCCCCATCGCTGAAGAAGCCCCACTTCACCGGGCAACTCAGGGCGCCGGAGAGAGTTGAATACAGGTGCTCTTCCATTAGAGGCCTCGCTTTGCGCGGCGCGCCAGGGTCGCCTCGATCTCTTCTCGCAACGACGCGGCCAGTCCCTCTAGGATCTGCCCACGGAACGCATCCCAGGAAGGTGTCAACATCGGTTGAGGTGAGACCGCACCAACGTACTTTCCGCTTTCGTGAAAGCGAGGCTCAGTGCCCAATTCCAGTAGATGCGCGTGAGGTGCGGAAGGAGTTGCGCCAACATACATAGTCACCGCAGTGGTGCTGCTCTTGGCTTTTTGCAGGTTTCTCTTGAGCTTGGAGGAAACAGCGAATGCACTGTCGTCGGCGCCAGGCCATAGCCCGTTCGCCATATCTGCAACCGGCTGCAGCTCCTTTGACAGCGCGCGGCGTACAACGGCTTTCGATGTAGCCTTAGGCAGCGCAGCGAGCGCGTTATCGACCTCTCTTAGGCCTTCGACCTTGAACAAAGACTTCATGTGCTGACATCCCTAGATGGGGTGCTCCGAGGTTTCGACACTCAAGAAAACCCATTTACTGTCCGAGATCGCGTCAACCTCAAGGACATTGTAACGCACGCCGGGGAGCGGATCCTGATCGTCGAGTCCTTCCGGAAGTCCTCGTTTCACCGTGCGCATACGGACGTTCTGAGCCAGAGACCGAGCGGTACCCAGTTTCCGGATCCGCACTCTGAAAACGGACCGACCCTGCAAGCGGGCCGCGTCGACACTCTCGGATCCTCTCATGAACATGAACTCAGCGCGGCAGGTTCGGATCTCGGTCCAAACATCGATCGTACCACCCAGACCATCGGGATGTCCGGGAACGCGACGGTCAAACGCAACAAGCTCTTTTAGCCTGCCGGCTCCAGCTCTATTCTTCATGAGTCTCACCCTCTCACAAAGGAATGCGCCAGCGCGCCAAAAGAGCACCAACTGGTGCCGGCCAGCCACTATTCACATCTACCGGCATGATGGCCTCACGATGCTCATACCAAAGACCGACGATCATCTTGATGGCGACTTTCAACCCCGGCGGACAGGCGTTGGCACCACCGAACCCGGCGATGATCGAAATCCTGACAGGCCAGCTTGTATCTTTTAGCACTGGCATCTGCGTGCCGCTAACCAATGCCAACTGCGTCCGCTGCGAGGGTCGCGCATTCAGCTCATAGGCTCCTTCCGGCAAGGTCTGCTCCGCCCCGGACGCGTCCAGATAGGTGATGGTTACCGAACGAACCGGCTCTAGCGGAAGATCAAGTTTGACGGGAAAGCTTGGCAGCTCCAAAAGCCAAGTCTGTGTGATAATGGCCCGCCCAAGGATACCGGACGGGCCATCTAGGTAGTCCACTGCCGCCGCAATGAGACCCTCGAGCAGCTGATCATCTTCGGTGTCATCCGCCTCGACACGGCAGTGCCTTTTTGCCTCCTCGAGCGACACAGGAAGATCAGCCGCTGGCGTGGTAAGGGTCAGACGCATTCGTCAGGCCTTTTTTGCAGTGGATTTCTTGGTGGTATCCGATGAGGACCCTGACGCAGATTTGCTGGGTTTGGCAGAACCCCCTGAGGCCCCAACGGTGTCGGTTGATGTGGCGTCATCCGAACCAGACGCATCGGCAGCATCCGCTGCGCCAGGATCTCCGGTGACGGTCTCAAAGGCTGCGGGTGACGACTGATCGCCGCTTCCCGTTTCAATCACCACCGTACTGAGATCGATGCCCGACCCATTCCCAGCCTCTGTGCCAGATGCAACATCGACAACGGCATCGTCGCGATCCACCGGGCGCCCCAGCTCATCGGCGGTTTCGGTCTTCAAGGCACGTTTAGCGCCAGGAAGAACAGCAACACCACCCGCGATCAACTTGTCCGCCAACGCATCATCGAATCCGGCGATTTCGCCTGGTTGATACATGCGATAGGATTTCAGAAACTCGACAGACTTCATGCTGGCAAGCGGTCCGCACCGCCGAATACGAGGACGGATGACAACGCGGCCGTGTCAGTATTGGCCGCACTGAGATCGGGGGTGAAGTTCGCGCGAACGTAGCGCCCCGCCCCCATGATAGCTGCATCGAGCTCGAGGGTGCCCGTGACGGCTCCACCACCGGAGGGGCCCGTTGCAACCACGGCGCTCGCAGCAGTGGTCACGGCTGTGGCACCGCTGAGATTCGGGTCGTTGCTGGACTCGATTTCGCAGGCAATCGACAGCGTCTCTCCCTCCGCGAGGGTCGCAGAGAACGGGATGGCGAGTACGCAGCTTTGCGGGAAACCGATCTCGCCGCGATCAATGATGGCGCCCACCACTTCGACGTTGTCGCCTGCCCCGCCTGCCGTCGCTGCGACGTTGGCGGTGGCGCGCATAACCGAAATCAGCGCGCCGATATTTCGAAATTGTGTGGTCATGACATGTCTCCTCAGTATGACCGAAGGGTAATGGCGGGCCCGACTGGGCCCACCGGCTCAGGATCAGAGGCCGGGTGCCCAAGTGACGCCCGTAAGGACGGCCACGGCTGGCAGATGGCGCAGGCCAATGTCATGCTGCATGATCATCCGCATCAGTGTCTCGTCGCGAGAGAACGCGGCCTGCATATTGCCCGCGGAGTCCTTGTAGGCCGCTTCGGTAGACATCGCGACTTCAATGCCCATGTGCTCACCAACAAGGATGTGACCCGGATGCGCCAGCATGATCTCGGACTCGTTGCCGCCTCCACCAAGGTTACTCGGGATCTCGGTGGTGATGTGCACCGGTTTCATGCGCAGCTGGCCATTGGCCATCTCCGGATAAACCTTGTTGCCATTGCCGTCGCGCAGGTTGGTCAGGAACATCGCAATTTGCGGCGACATGATCCAATGCGCCCCGGTCACAACGACATTGTTGTTCGCCAGAGCGAGCTCGAGGCGGCCGAGATCGTTATCCACCTTTTGCAGATCCGGCGCAGCGGTCATCGTCAGCACATGGGTCGCGGCGAAAGGCGTGCCCGTGTGCTGGAAACGAAGCCCCTTTGGCGCATAATCTGTTCCCGCACCGCGGAGGAAATGACGATCCTGGATCTGCGCAGCATCGGCCAGTGCATCATCGCGCACCATTCGGTCGACGGCCGTGGAGGCCGTGCGCAGCAGGTCATTGGATATCGGGATGATCCCGCTCAGCTTCTTCGCCGACAGCTTCACCTGACCATACTCGTATCCGGTTGCCTTGATGTCCTGCTGCTCACCGCCATATTCGAAATTTGCTCCGCTCGCGCGGCGGTTGGTAGTCATATTCCCGTTCGGCATGGGAACAATACGCGGGCCCATCGCTGTAACGACGCTGAGCGGGCGCAACAGCTCGATCACCTCACTGGACACATCTTCCGGCACCAGAAATCCGCCGGCGGTGCCGGTGGACATGTTCTGGCTGGCAAAAAGACCGCTGTCTCCGCTCGCCTCGGCGATCTGCTGTGCAACATACTGGTTGCCGCCCGCCGCCGCGATCGTGCGCACCATGCGAGCGAACTGCAGGCCTGGCTCCTTCGGGGCTGCGGGTGCAGTCGGTACCCCACCAGCTTCGGTGCCCGCAGCACCAGGCAGCGGCGCGGCCGGACGCGCGGCCTCAGCGCGGCGGCGCTCCACATCTTCAAGGCGGGTGAGCTCTGCCGTCACCTTATCATCTTCGGCCTTCAGGGCATCGAATTGGGCAGTCTGATCCTCTGTCCATTCCTCCCCATCGCCGATTGACGCAACCAGCGCGTCCATACGGTCGATGATACCCGCGCGGCGGGCTCGCAGTTCCAGGATCTTATCCATGGTCAGTTCCTCATTGCGGCGCGCCGCCGCGTTTCGATTTCAGCGGCCGCGTGCGCACTGCGACCCGCTCCAGTTTTCCGGGTGCGCCCGGAACCTTCAGTCAGCACCCCCTCAAGTGTGCCAATGCGATCAGCCATGCCCGCCTCGATGGCGCGCGTGGCCGAGAGCATTGCGCCGCGGCCAAAATCGCTTCGCACGCGATCGGCCGAGACGCGGCGACCGGCGGCCACATCTGCGATGAACACCTCCTCTATGGCGTCGATGTCTTTCTGGATGGCCGTCCGGCCCTCTTCCGTGGACGGATCCGGACGTTTGTTCGGGGCATTGCTGCTGACGATCTCATAAGACCGGCGCCCCTGGTTATCCGCCGCCTCCTGCCGGGACAGCGACGCGACCACCCCGATCGAGCCGACCGCCGCAGAGCGATCCATCACGATCTCGCCAAATTGGCTGCAGAGCCAATAAGCCGCCGAGGCGCAGTTGCCGGTGACAAAGGCGGTGATCGGCTTTGTGGTGGCACGCAGCGTTTCAGACGCTTCGCCGAGCCCGGAGACCACGCCGCCCGGGCTATCCACCACCACGACGATCCGATGCACATCGGTCGACGCCTGCGCCACGCGGATGTCCCGCATAAATGCGTTCAAGGAAGTTCCGTCGGAAGAAGCGTTAATCATCGATGCCCGTGGAAAAATCGGCCCGAACATCGGCACCACGGCGGATCCGTCGCGGACAGTGCTCATCCCAGCTCCCTCGAGGCGCGTTCCTACCGCCGCAACGGCCGACAAATTGCCTTCGAGGCGCGGAATGTGGCCGTCCTGCGCGATCCGCTTCAGCACGTCTTCATCAAGGGCGCGCAGCGCGATGGCTTCGATCGCATCGAGATAATCCGGCATGATCGCCCAGGGCTGCGCCCGAATGGCCGCAACCAGCGCCGTCAATTCCTGTTTCATGATTGGTCTCCGCTGGTGTCTTCGGTGCTGCCCGGCGCCGCAGATGCTCCGGCTACTTGCATGTTCGCCGGCATCCAGTAGTCCGTCCCCGCATTGCCTTCGATGTTGGGAAGGTTCTCGTAGCTGCGCAGTTCGTTGCCGTTCACCATGCCCATCTGGCGTTGCAGCCAATAAGCCTCCATCCTGCTCTTCAGGTCGCCTTTGACTAGCTCGGCAGTGACATGCTCAAAGTAGAACCCGATCTTGGCAAAGGCCTTAGTCGCGGCCTGGGCAACCCGCGTGTAATGGGGGCCCAAGTGATAGATGACGAACTCGAGGCTTTGTTGCTCGATGTTACCGAAGGTGGCGCGCGACAAATCAAAGATCAGGTGCGGCGGCACACCCCAGATTCGGGCGAGATCGACCACCTGAAACTGTCGCGTTTCCAGATATTGGCTGGATTTCAAATCATGAGCCAAGAACTCGGCCTTTAGATCTTGATCGAGGACAGCAACCATATCGGCGTCTGGACCCGAATACATTTGGGTCCAGTCGGTCTTGATCCGATCCTTATCGGTAGGCCCAATGGCTTTCTCGCTGGTCAGCACCGTCGAAGGGCGCCCGCCCTTGTTCCAGAACCGAGCCGCGTGATCCGCTGTTGCAATTGCACCGCCCAAGGCATCACGTGCGTATTGCACGGGGTTGAGACCCTGAACCCCATCCCGAGAGAACCCGCCAACGTGAAAGATATCACGCGCCGGGAAACGCTCATGGCTTCCATCCGGCAAGGTGGCATCGAAAAAAAGGATCGATCCTTCGGCGCGATCGAAATATTCGACCGGCTGACACTGGCCGGGCTTCAGCCGGGTCACCGCCTTCACCTCGCCCCGAAAATCCCGGCTGACATAGCCGTAGAAATTCCCGGTCAACAGGATGTCCGCCAACAAGAGCTCAAAGAACGCATAGGCAGTCTGGTGACTGTTTGGACCCAGCCGAAACAACTGCGCCGCCGGGTTGCCTTCGGCCGACATCCGCCCCCTGTCGGTCTTCTGGTAAAAATGCAGCGGCGTCATCGCAAAGACGCCGGTCAAGATCCGAAGCGCCTGCAAGGTGGCTGGAATGGTCAAGGCGGTGGTTTCGCTCACCGGCACGCCGGCCTTTGATCGACCGCCCGCAACGACAAAACCCTTCCATTGACGTTCGCTCGAAACCGAGGTGTCTGAAGCTGCAGACACCGGTGGTTCAGCGCGCACGGCTGGTTCAGCCAGCGTCGCCGCTGGCCGAAGGAAATCAAAAATTCCCATTCTCACATCCCGTTGTAAACGAAGGTCTTGGACCCCGCCGCAACCGGATTGCGGCTCATCAAGGTAAAGGCGTTCATGCCGGCAATCAGGGGGTCGATCTTGGCCCGCCCCGCGGCCTCTTTGGTCATCCGCACGGCAGAACCGCGCTGTTCAACCTTGGCGTTGCCAAGCACCCACTCCATCATCGGTTGCCCGCTGTGCAACAGCGTGCCGTCTTTCAGCTTCCGCTCCATGCCCCAGATCGCCGGTGACAAGCGCCAGTCTTGACCGATGTTGCGTAGCTGATCTTCCGCGACACCGATCGACATCAATTCTTCGAGGATCGCGTAGACCTGCACCGTATCCAGCCCGATTGCGGCCTCCTCCGGCAGCAACTGCGCCTCGAGAAGTTTGCCAACAATCCGCGCTGCGCCCTCGATATCTCCCGTTGGCTCGTCCTCACCCAGTAGAATAAGATCGCCAGCCTTGGCGAAATCACCCAGACGCGACGCAATCTCCTTACGCACCCGCAGCACTTCTGGATGCGCCCAGGCGTGGAACCACATCAACCAATTTTTGGTCTCGATCTCGCGCCCGACCACGGCCAGCCCAAACAGGTCATCCAGACCGCCGCCGTCTAGCCCAACAACCGCTACGTCAGACCGGGCAATCAACTCATCAAGGCCGAACGTCTGCGGCCCTGCTTTCTTCCAATAGTGCGCGCCGGTCCATCCGCCACCGAGGCCGACGCCGATTTCGACGTTGAAGTGCTGAGAGGCCAACAGCTGCAGCTCTTTCGGCCCTTTTTCACGCGCCTTGACCAGCTGGTCCTGCAGGAAGGCCGGATCGACAGATCGGCCGAGGTGCGGATTGACCAGCGCCCAAGTCTCTTGCTTCTGCCAGCTTTTGGCCAGCTTTTTGGGCAACTCATAGAGCACGGCCAACATCGGCGACTGCAACCGCCCGTCCCGCACGGCACGCGCGGTCTCGAGCTCAGCCTTGAACACGCCGGCGGGCTGTTCCTTTGATTGGGTAGTGATCTGCATCACAAACCCTTCAGGCCGGGATGCCAATGCCCCCCGCAGTTCGAGAAAAACTCCGTCCGCCTTGCTCTTGCGGGCAAACTCGTGGGTTTCGTCAATCATCGTATAGGTGGCCTTGCCACCGGTGATGACGTCCCCATCAGCGGCCTTTACCGAGATCTCCGCCTTGCTGACCAGATGCGTGATCATCCGGGCGTGATCTTGAATATGGAACCGCTTGTCCAGCTCCGGATCGGCCCGGATGATCCCCTTGATCTGTTTGAAGGAGATCTTGGCGATCGTCATCGTAGGGGCGATCAGCAGCAGCTCCGCTTCAGGCCGTTCATTCATGATGCAGGCGGTCAGGATGATCGCCGCCGCGATCGCCGACTTCCCGTTCTTCTTTGGGATCAGCAGGAAAAATTCCCGCAGCATCCGCCGTTTCTTGACTGGGTCGTAGCTGCCGAAGATGGCACGCACCAGATCAAAGACCCACTGATCGCTGACCTCGCCGTAGGTAGGTTGCCCGATAAGATCGGGAACCCGAAGCCGTTTGAAGATCCGCAGCGCCCGCTCAGCTGGCTCGTCCCACAACGGAAGATCCGGGATCAGCGATTGCCGATTGAGGATCCGCTCTTCCCAGTCCGGAACCGCCGTGGACCAAGCCGCCCGCTCAGCAGGATCAATGAACGCATCGAGCATGGATCAAACCTCAGTTCGGGCGAAATCCGGGCAGATCGAGATCCGCGCCCCATTCGCTATCCTCAGCGCTTTCATGCGCCGCCTGTCGCGCGGCCTCTTTCTTACCGAGCTTTGTTTCTCGATCGGGCTTCGCAGCATCCTTGCTCGACTGAGCATCATCGAGGCGTCGGCTGGCCCCCATCAGGTCGTTCTTTTCCAGCATCTGCATCAAAAGCCGCTCGGCCCCGATGTTGCCTGCCTCGGCCGCCGCCCAGGTCCGCTCGAACCGCCGCGCCTCGAGCCGATCTCGCATTTTGTTCCGCTCACCGAGCTCGGATCTAAAATACCGCTTTAGCGTCGGCTCCGAGATCGCATTGCCCGTGCGCGGATCCACGATGCAGGAGGCAATTCGACCATTCGACCAGCCCAAGCCAAGTAACATACTGACTTTACGTGCATTTTCCTCAGTCCTTTGGAACTTGGGACGTCCCCGCTTTCCTTTGGTGGAAAAGACAGGGTTCCCAAAGAGGTCAAAGGCGTCGGGATTTTCATTCTCGGCCAAAAAAATTCTCCACATGAGATAGGCGCCGGTTTGGGTATTCCGCCCCCTGGAGGGATCAGCCCCCCCCTATGCCCCCGGCGATCCGCTCGGCGGCCTCAGTGCGCTGTTTCTCCCTGTCGTGGCAGGGTTTGCACAGGCACTGCAGGTTATTGAGATCCCAGAACAGATCTGGATCCCCATTGTGGCGACGAACGTGATCACCGATGAGCTTCGATGTGTCAGCCTCAATCGCCCCACACATCTGGCAGGTGAAGAGATCACGCTCGAAGCACTGCATCCGCAGCCTGCTCCAGCGTGCCGTGCTGTACCATTTCCGCCATGCATGTTGCTGTCGGCGCGTCGTGTCAAAGTCGGTCTTCAGGGCCGCAATGCGCGGTTTCAATCCCTGAAGTCTTGGCTCCAGTCTCTTCAGCTTAGGCATCAGCGCCTCGAACTATGATAGAGAAAGCCCGGCAGCGATGATCGCTCCGGGCACATTACAGGCGGGTCACTCTGAGCGTTTTTAACCAGAGTCCGCCGCCCACCTTCCGGGGCGCTGCCGCGTATCGCGCGGGGACCTGCCGGAATGGGGCTATGGTTGGGGACGTTAGTCGCGGCTCTTAGTCCCAGTCAAGTGTTTCGCTGAATCGCAACAAGGTCATCTACCGATGTCGTCGTTAGCACCTCGCGCCCAAAGAGCTTGAAACTTACCTTGGCGCCATTGTCCGCGAGAACCTGGACTACTTCGCAATGGTGCCCGACGAAAGCGCCCGATTTGAACAGCGCAGCGTCACCACGTTGGATCGACTGGCGACGTCGACGCATACGCTCCTCTGCACGACGCGCCCGATCGGCGTCTTCATCAACCCGACGCATAGCATGAAGCGAACGCAGGTCGTTCGGGAGGATTACGCCCCACGCGCCATCTGCACGCGTGAGCGCGCCCTGTATGAACGGGCAAGACAGAACCTCATGCGGCTTAGCTTCGCCGGGAAAGCGAGCGAACACATAGCCCGGCAGGTAACGACGATGGTATTCACGCGCCTTTCCAGCTCTCGTAGTACGGCGCGTAGTGACCGGGTGAAAGCCATAGACACCACGTCGACGAAGCCATGCCTCAGCCTGATCTTCCTTCTGCGGTAGCACAAACAGTGCATGCCACCGTACCGCACCAGGCATACACAGGACGCTGCCTGCCACTGCCGAACGACCTGTCATGTTCACCCTCATCATCATTTTCACTGCCCTTTTTCGCCCGTTACGCTTTGACTTAAGTGTAACGCCACCGTAACGGCCTGCGTAACTCACCCAAGTCTCTGTTTATTAATGTCTTTTTGTTATCAGATAGATTTGAGTTCCGGCGTTACGATGAATATGTGCACACCGTTCGCGCGCCTGCCCGTCAGGGAGGCTCTCCCTGCAGCGTAACGCCGTAACCGCACTGAATTTTTTCATATATTCTGAATTATTTTCAATGCATTGCCTCCGTTACTTAAGGCGTTACGTTTGCGTTACGCTCGAGCTCAAACGTAACGCCCATCCAACCTATCAGATGCCATCCTCCCCCTCGTTCGAGGCGGTTTCTTTGATATAGCCGGGGAGGAAACGCGCGGGCACAACGAGGCCCCTCTTGGGCCTACCATCAACTCTGACTGGCTTTGGCGCAGGAGCCACCTCAGGCATAGTATCCAGCGCTGCGCGGTGCCCACCGCCACGCCACCGCGTGTTCGCGAGCGCCTTGTTCAGCTGCGGGTTCTCACCGTTTGCCACGAAGAGGTCGCGCTGCCCGCGCTCGCCCGGCATGACCCTCAGCCCCAATCGAGCGAGGAGCTTGTTCTGGTATTCGCCCGACTTCACGTCCTGGAACTCCTGGATGGTCTGGATCAACTCGCTAACCGAAATCATGCCACCGTGATCCTTGTGGATCATCGCTCCGAAGATCCACGTCAGCAGGCGCTCACCTTCGCCCTCCTCCTCAGCCTCGCGGGTTTCCTCGACAAGCGGGAGTGCCATGGCCAGAGCGCGCTCCATGCGCTTAGGATCGGCCTGATTTGTCTCAGGGTCCACCAGCGGCCTCTCGAACAGCATCAGGTCCCAGCCGGCAAGCAATGCGCCTACCGTGTCTCCTGCACGTGCCTGGGCGCCGAGGCTCTGCACAAGGCTGTTGTAAACCCGAAACGTGCTATCCCAAC
Source organism: Ruegeria sp. TM1040 (assembly GCF_000014065.1). Lineage (NCBI taxonomy): Bacteria > Pseudomonadati > Pseudomonadota > Alphaproteobacteria > Rhodobacterales > Roseobacteraceae > Ruegeria > Ruegeria sp. TM1040. Next base: position 1,736,788 of record NC_008044.1, read on the forward strand.
GCTGGGACGCTAGGCTTAGCATGCGCCTCCAAACCCGGGGGCCAAGCTCCTTTGCCCTTCGTTCCAACTTGTCGAGCTCGACCGCGTCATGCGCCGGATCTGAAGACTTCTCTCTAACCTTCAGAGGAACAACGACAAACCGGGATCTGTCCTGTGGCGTCATCGATCCTGGAATGATCGAGCCCAGAAGGCCCGCTCCGTAGATCTCAAAGCGAATGCCAGTATGGTCAGAGGTCCCTCGCTCCACCCGCGCGCCATGCGCATCGGACATCAGACGAAACAGAGCGATTACATCTTCGATGTCGCCGGTCCCGGTGCCCTCGGCCTCATCAAAGATCCGCGCAATCGCCATCCGGTTGGTTGTCTGCCTGATCGAGGCCGATGACCCGCTGCTCTTCACACCTGTCGACATCCCACCTAGCAGCGAAGATATCACCTCGAGCAACGTTGTTTTACCGGCACCAGAACGCCCACGGATCCACATATGGCTGCGCCATCGGGGGTACTGGCCTAGTGCCGCCTGACCAATCCAACCTATCACCAGATCCACGGCATCTGGAGACACCCAGTTCCACCCATCGCGAAGCGCCATCCGGATGATGTTCATCTCTTCTGCAGTGGCCGCGACCCCATCCGGGAGGCCCAGCGTCGGCACTGCGGGATAGAGGTCACTACCGATCATGCGCCCGACAACCTCTTCTTCCGATGAGGTCTCGACCGTTTCGCCGAGGTGGACAACCGGATGCACAGATCCGCCACGCCAAGTCCCGAAATGGCGGACCGGTTTCGATGGATCATAAAGCGGCATTTCGGCACAGGCCTGCATGAGCTTGTCAGCCGCATTTGCAGGGTTGAAATCTGTATCCTTGCGCGCGTCCGGCGGAGCGATATCTTTCAGGTGCCGTTTCGGCGTTGTGCTGCCAGCCAGCAATGACACCAGATTGGCACGCTGACTCAAAGCGCCTGCGGTCAAATCGATTCTCTCACCGCGGGCATTGAGGAAATAGTACTTTCCCGCAGACATACCGAGCGGCTGCACGGGGAATCCTTCTGGCAAGATCGATGACGGCTTGCCGCTGCCCTGCTTACCACCACGCCCCGCCCTACCCGCTCCAGCGCCCGATTTTCCAATTGGTCCTCTCGGTTTCTGAGGTGGCGGACCATCATCCATCGGAGCGATCACTTCTTCATTTTCGAAATCCGCTTGCAGCGCATCGCTATCCTGCGTCATGCCTGCCCTCCTTTCCTGCAATTGGCCCGTTAGGACTCTTTTGATTGACTAAACTCGTGCGCGAGCGTCGCTGCCCGAAACAGCGACAGGCACCATTCCTCCAGCTCACGCGCGAGCCCATCGTCGCCATCGCTGCCGGCCGTGACTGCGCGCTGACCGGACACGCCGGCCTTCCACGCGAGCCAACGCGACATTGCCGCCAGCTCGCTGGCATCAAGATCTGGACGCCGTGAGGCGTAGAATTCCTCTGCAGTCTCGCTGATATGTTCGGCCTGTCTGGCATCATCGGGACACAGGAATTCGATCTGCATGGGTTACACTCCACCCTTCGCAGCGGAGCCGATCCGCACGATCGACGCCCGTAAGCCGGGGCGAACGTGCATCGAGCGCTTCAGACCACTTTCGAGCTTCTGCCGAGTGCCAGTCCTGTCATCTTCCTGAAGGAACACGAGGCGCTTCACCCAATGCGGCGCGACGAATGAGGTATCATCTGACAGATCAGGCAGGCCCGAGTATCGAACACCCTTCTGCCGCTGCATCTTGCCGGACATCACCTTGAGATCCACAACAGCCCAATAGGCCGCATCCTCTAGCCCGGATGGGCGTGACGCATAGGCGCGCAGGGCCGCTTCCAGGCTACGTGCTACTACCAGAGCCGTGGCTGCCTCTGGCCAAACCAGCGGCAGGAATCCCCCTTTACAGGATCCGCGCACGATCTCTGCAGGCATATGGTCCCCGTCCATTTGAATGCTTGCGCGCCCATGCGGCGGCTTTGGATCAACCCAAATTTGGTTGACGCCAAGCAGCTGGCCTGCCTCAGAGAAGATCCCGCCGAGGACACAAGGCCCGCGATGTAGCTCATGGTATAGGCCTCCGGATTTCTTCATGTACGGATGGTCAAGCACGAACCGGAGATTTGCAGGAATTTCATCCAACTGGATGCCCTGCGAGGCAAGATAGGCAGCAACGACGCCGCGCGATCCGGGGATTGACTTACGCCACAGGCTGCGCGCATCGGCCACCGCCTGGCGGCGATACGGGTCGTTCAGCGTTCCTGCGACCACCGACTGCGATCGCGGCCGATCCGAAATCGGGATGACCGGCGTGATCGTGTCGAATGGATCTCCTGTGTCCACTAGATCAAACCCATCTTTCACGGTTTCACCTTATAGAAAGTTCCGGCCGGATCGGCCCTTTCCAAAAACTTGCGCCGATCCGCATCCGCCATGACTTCCCAGAAGGCGACGAACAGACGCTTCCGAGCCGCCTCGGACAGCTGCGTGCGTTCCAGACGGCGGATGCCCGCAGCGACATACGCCTCCAGTTCAGCAGGGTGTGCGATATCGGCCCAAAACCTTGCGTCGCCGCGCAGATCACCGAACACATCAAGCTCCGGCATGCCTGCGCCGGCACCATCCAGCCAGGACACCAAGAGGGTCGCAACCTTACGGACATCCTCAGGCTGCACCGCCTTTAGCAGCACGCACAGCTCCACGAGCAGAGATCCTCGACGCTCACTCTGGGACTCCTCCGGTTTGCCCTCACAGCATTTGGCGTCCTGCACATTCAACGGACCGCCCTCAGCATGGGGCGATTTGCGTTTCCACCGAAACCACCCGCGATCATCCCTCATCTCCCTCAGAAGGAAGATATGAGCCAATCTCGCCGCTGCGCGCCGATTGGCGCAGGAGAGCCTTGAACGATTTTGCCGCGAGCGCGTAGTCAGACCATTTCGCAAACTCAGGTCTCTCGCGCATCACGCCGATCCGGTCCCGTACACTGACCAGATTTGCTTTCGACACGAAGGCCTCGAGGTTCAGCTCACACATCTCAGGTTCATCCCAGAGGGTGGCAAACCAGGGCCGCAGAATACGGGCTTGATACAGCTGCGGATCCTCGGCGCATGCGGATCCGGATAATGCCCGCAATGCCCGCGTCACGATCGATGCACCATTCTTTTGTGACGTGTATCCCCGCACCAGCCCGATGGCATAGATCTCACGGGCCTCGCGGTTGCGAGCAGACTTATTGTACGGCATGAGCCGGCAGCCGCTGGCGCTCACAGCGGCATCAGCGATCCGCGCCGATGTATCACCCGCCGCAAGCCCAGCTTTGAACAGATGGAACGCCGAGACATTGGTCCGAGCCGAATTGATCGCCGCGAAACAGGATGCCTGCTCAGGCGGCGCAATATTCGCGACCATTGCCGGAACGCGTACCAGCCCCCTCATGGCGGCAGCATGCACGCGGTGCTGACCATCGATGATCGCAAACCTATCACAGCCCTCGCCGCTGGGGGCAACAGTGATCGGAGTAAACTTGGACCAATCGAACTTGATCGCTATTTTTCGGATAACACTCCAGTTCTTTGCCCCAAGCGGACGCTGGTAGAGGTCATTCACGACAAGATCGGAGATCTCTAACCAGCGCAATTCCGGCTCGGATACGGGCGCTTTCACCTGGACCGGTGGCTGTTCTGATACATCGATTGGTCGAAGTGTCATGCGTCATCTCCATCTGTCGAAAGATCTGCTTCAAGCTCATCGAAGCGATGCGCCAAACGGCGCAGTTGCGTCCCCATCCCGCGCTGCACGAATCCGGTGAACATCGGGCGCATAAACTTGGCTTCGGTCGCCTCACCCGCGATGAGGGCAAAAGTCTTTCCGTTCTCAGGATGATCACAGAGCTCAAACAGGATATGCCCGACGCGGAACTTTTCCCGATCAAAGGTCTTGGGATCCGGATGCCGCGAACGGCTGCGTGAGCTATGTGCGCTCATGCGACTGCCCCCTGAAAAAGGGGCGCGTAATTGCATTCGCCATCACGCGCCCAGGTTCCGCAGGGAGGAGTTGTGGGGGCTGCATGCAGGTCACCTGCCCCTCCATCGGTGGTGTCCTCGGCAAGGAGCTCGCCGACACCTGCTGCATTAACTTCCGAGCGATAGGTCACTGCACATCCCCCGCAATCGATCGACGGATTGACGCCACGCCAGCATTCAATTCGTTGAGCATCGCATCATAGGCGGCGATGGCCCGGCCACTCTGCTCGTGTACATCCGCAGCTTCTTTCCGGGCGCGCTGGATGGTTTCGCGGCTGGGCTTCTGTTCGGCACGAGCGACCGCTTCAACCATCTCGGTGCTTTCGCGCAGCATCTCGAGGTGATGCGCAAGGATCTCCTCGGCGCCGGTCGCGTCCTCGCATTCCCGGTTCAAGAGGTTCACGAAGGATCGATCCCCCGTGGCCTTGGTCAGTGCCAGCACACAGAGAAAGCTGATATCGAGGTGCCCGTTTTGCACCTTTGACAGGGTTCCGGCCGCGATCCCCTCTCCAGTCTCCGCTTCGATCGCGGCACAGGCCGCCGGGATGCCGCCTGCCCGCTTGATCAGCGCCTTGGCCATATGTGCAGAAAGCTTCTTATCCATCGGAAACTCTTATTCCTTGGGGTTTTGGGGTTCCGCGCCGAAACTGACGGCATGGAAAGCTGTGATACTCAACGATCAGGAGCCTGCGTGTACTCTTGCGATGTCCTCGAAATCGACCTTCAATCCTCGCCGTCTGGCGCTGTTCATAATCCGAAGGTGGTACTTCGCGGGAATACTCCCTCTTGCCGCCCAACGCTGCACGACGATCGGCTGCACATCAGCATCCTTGGCCAACTCTCCGCGAGACGGCCATCGATCAATCAATTCGGCGACGCTCGAAACTCTTCCATCCATGACTTGATGTAGCCCCTATCGTGTATGGCACGAAACATAATGACCATTTCGGTCATTCGTCAACTGTCCTTTTTGGTGATTGAAAATGAACAGCTTGGTCACGATAACAAGTGTCATGAGCGCCAACCGCAGTCAGACAACCGGAAAGACAAGCTTTTCCAACGAGATGCGCCCCGAGCGGATCGGCTATCGTCTGGGACTACTCAGGCGCGCACTCGGCCTTCAGCCAGCTGAGATTGCAGACCTACTAGGGATTGAGCGCACCTATTGGTCGCGCACAGAAGGCGGAAAGCGCGCTGCATCAAAAGAACTTGCTGCGCTACTGGTTGAGCGCTTCGGAGTTACGATGGACTTCGTGATTTTGGGTCAATGGGGCGGCCTTCCCTTGGACCTCGCCACTAAAATGCGAAACATCGAAAACCAAGACTCCTGAAAATAAAACTCATCAACTGTCCTACCCGTAACCACCGCCAAGCGAGACGCGAAGAAAAGCTTGGGGTTTGAAATCCAGTAAATCACTCAGATTTCCCTCAAAATACAACCATAGCACGATAGAAGCACTACGCGCTCTGCCTATGTCAAAATCAATCTTAGCTCATTGAAAATATTCAACATGCCAGAGAAAAGTCATCAGAGGTATGTGACTTGGCTAGAGCGCCGGGTTACCGAGCACTGCTATACCCATCAAGTGAGTCTCAATGACGCTTCGAAGAGAACCGGGAACAGCAGAAGCTTTCTGTCCAGCCTCTTCAAACGGCAAAGCGACATAGGGATCGGCCGATTTTTCAGAATATGTGAGGCACTGTCAATCAAACCCGACGCTCAGCTCCTCGATATCGCCGAAGGCAACGCCCCCTCCATCGATGAGGTAACGGATCTTGTAGCCCTCCGAACAAACAGCCCACTACCTACAACAATTCTTGATTTTATAGTCATCTACGCAGTTCCCGAGCCTGACGACACTACCCTCTCACTCCTACACCTCGGTGAAAAAAGCCTCGCAGCACGCGTATTGCCGATCCAATCGAACGACATGCTTCAAAGGGCGGTGGATAATTTTCCCGCCGCCGATCGCAAGAAGCTTGTCACTTCTTACCAACTCGCTGGGAAAGGTACCTGCCTTATTTCGATTGAAACCCTTGCAACACACGTGCACGGCCAGCCCGAAGTAAACGAACTCATGTATAAGCGCCTGCTATTCCCGGTCAAAGATTTCAATGGCAAACCAGCCGTCGGCGTCTATGCAATACCAGCGTCTAGTCGCGCCAACTCCAGCACTTGATCACGCCGCGAGAAGCAGCAAGCCTCGTGACTACCCCTGCCTTCTGGGAAGGGCTGAGACCAAACCTGAGCCTGCGGAATGCAGGACATCAAGCCCAATTGAAACCCAAAGCCACGACGCAAATCCCGATCCTTTAAAAACGCATAGAAGGTCTGAACACGAAAACTGAGTGCAGCGTGATAAAGCACCACTCGCCCAAAATCCTCTAACACCCTCAATTCCCGAAGTTTGGGATGAAAATAGAGGTCCCCAAAATATGCCAACTCTCCACCAAGACTGAGGTCAACAAGAGGCGACACCGAAGAAATCACATCAGCGCCATCATCGCGCGGATACTGCCTCTTTAGACTGCGCCTCCAGTAACTTGATATCGGCTCCCCATTCAGTACCTCCCTCTTTACACCTGCAGCCCCCATGACGTCGCCCTCGAGAGCCAATGACACCCAAAAGCATGAATCACGGGTGAAATCGTTCCATGCAAACGATAGCGATGGAGTTAGGTATGGCTTCCCTACAGCCTCAAGTCGCCGAGCGGCATCCTCAAAATCGTGAGTAACAGCTAATTCACACCCCCTGGAGCGCAACCGATCCATCCTGGCATTAATCGCCGAAACCAAGCTAAACACATGCTCAGTCATTAAATTTTCCGCCTCTCCGTCAATACTTGCCCTTATACAGCATCGCATTGAGTCTGACACTCGCAGGATACTGTGAGACCATACTGGACTCTCATTATGACCTTTTTGGTCATTTTTGTTATTGACGATGACCATATTGGTCACTAGCCTCGCGTCCATACAGACGGAGAGCAGCAACATGAATGACCTCACAAAGAGTGCATTTCGCATCCTCAGCACCCCCGAGGACCACAGTGAAACTCCCGAAGTGTTTCAAACCGCTTGGGCAGAACTGAAAGCGCAACGCGGTCAGGACATGCGCACCTCAAACCTTCCCGGCTCTCTGCACGATGTTCGCCCCTCTCGCAGCATCATTGAGACCGTCAGAGAGATCGCGCACCGCAAGGGGTACAAACTCGCACGACCCCGCCCTGTGCCGGGAGATCGCCGCGCATGACGCCGTGCCCTATCGCCACTTTCGCCCGCACGCTATTGGCGCTGCCAGCCAATGAACGGCGTGACAGCTTTGCCACCGCCGTGATCGAGGCAGGCGGCACCTACCCGATCGATCTGGCAGCGTGCACGCCATTTGAGGTGCAGCTCGCAGGCTATTCCGCTCTCGCACACAGCGAGGATGCCGCAATCTGCGCCTGGGCGGAGGAGGTGCTCAAGAATGCCGATCTGGTCGAGGATGATGGGTTTCTTACCATACACCCCCGACTGCAGCAGGGGCCTGTGCCCGCAGGTCCCTGCTGAGGCAGCCCGGCCGGGAGCGTTCGAGCAGGCTCCCGGCCAACCATTCCAGTTATGTCCGGGCGCGGCACGCAAATTCCATCACTCACGCGAAACCGAGCCGCGCCCAGAAGTCAGGAGACTCTCATGGCAGAGGAAAGAGTAATCGCCGCCTATGAAGCGGCCACCGAAACCGGATGGGCTATTGTCGATGCCAGAGGTTGCACCCGGCCCGCCAACGCCGAAGAAGCCCAGCGGTTTCACCAAGTGCCAAGTTTTCAAGAACTTGCAGCTGCCCGCCGCCTGTACCCGGGCTCAAAAGGAGCATCCAGATGAATTTTGACTTCGATCTTCCTGCAAAGGCACTTTTTCGCGCGATGCCGATTTGCCGTGAAAACACCCGCTTCAATATTGATGGCGTGCTGATCGATCCAGACCCGAATGGCGGCGCCTGGCTTGTCGCTACCGATGGTAAAGGCATGCTTGTCCAGTATGATCCTGACACGAAGGTTCCTGAAAAATGCGTTGTGAAGGTGAGTGCCGCGTGGCTGACTGAGACCCGCTTCGATTACGACATGAGCTTAATCGGCGATCTCAACGATATTCACTGGTGCGATACGCGTCTTGAGTTTTCAAAAGACACGATGACGGCGATGAGCAGCGACTTCGACATCGCTCACTGCCTAGCCGAGGCGGGGCCTGATGTATTCTGCCAGATCCGATACAACCCGATTTCCTTTCCCGATTGGCGCAAGGCTCTGGATACGTCCGCCAATACGTCCGAACTTGCACGCCCAGTGGAACGCCAGACCGCGCTCGATACCGGATACCTCACGGATTTGATTGGATGGTCTCGTGGGTTTCAGGTCAACCCCGCCCCAGCTGGACACGCGAGACTGATCTCTTTCGTGGGCGAGCCCAATACCTTTGCCGTACTGATGCCAATGGTCGCGGATGCGACGGATCCGCTGCCGCCGCTCCTGGAACGGGCCGGGCGCGCGGACCTGATCCAAGGCCCCCAGCGCGCGGCCGAATAGGACTGCCGGATTCCCGGCTCAGAGGTGGAGAGGGACCAGCTGCGGGGGGACGACCACACAAACGTCAAAGGTCCGCAGCCTGTGTCAAGGAACAGGCCACCACGTGCGAACCGTGGGCTGTAAATCTGAGAGAGTGAGCGGGCGCTCTTTAAATACCCCCGACCAATTCAGTCGCACTTCAGGAGGCTACTTTGGTCGAGTTCATTGGGAAACAATACGTAAGCGACGACGGCGCGGAGACGCTGGCCGATTTGCGCGTCGGTTCTACGCTGAAGCCGCAAGGGACTGCCCCTATTTCGATGCTTGCCCGTGTGCCCAGCGATGAATGTGGTTGCCCGGAAGAGCTATGGCGCCTCGACGGCATCGACCTCCTTTTCCACTTCGAGGAAGACGGCCAGAGCGAGGCCCTCCTCTTCGCCGGCGACTGGGAAATGGAAACCACCCTTCAGGCACGATCCCTCGATGATCTGCGCGCCAAATCCTTTCAGTGGTTCGCGGATGTGATGGATTTCGCGGCCGAGCCCGAAACATCTGGAGCCTCTTCATGACCAAGCACAGCCCTCTGAACCATCCCGACGCCCCGCTGCAATACCTCCCGTTGTCCGAGCTTTACTTGCACGACATGAACCCGCGCCAGGACACGCCTGACGACGACGTCGCAGCGATGGCGGATTCAATCACCGTGAACGGTCTCTTGCAGAACCTTCTGGGCTATCGCGACCCCGCAAACTCCGGCGTCGGCATTGTTGCGGGTGGCCGTCGCCTGCGCGGGTTGATCCACCTAGGCAAGAACGGCGCGCAGATGCTGGACAGCAAAGCACCTGACCTGTCGGCCATTCCCGTTCAGGTCACCGATGATGCGTTCCTCGCCCGGGCATGGGCCGGCACGGAATCCGCAACGCAAAAACCCTTACACCCGGCGGATGAGATCCGGGCTTATGCTGCATTGGCGGATCAGGGAAACTCGGCCGAGATGATCGCGCGCACATTTGCCCAGACCGTGCGGCACGTGAAGGGGCGCCTCGCCTTGGCCCACCTTTGCACAGCGACGATCGAGGCACTGCGCCGGGGCGACATCACGCTTGATGTTGCCAAGGCCCTCACCCTCGCCCGTGATCCAGAGCAGGAGCTGGAAGTCCTGCAAGGCGCGCTCGACGGCAAAAGACAGGAGTGGTGGGTCAAGCAGCAACTGACCGACAGCAAAGTTCGCGCGAGCAATTACAAGGCTGCGTATGTCGGTCGGGACGGCTATGTCGCCGCCGGCGGGCGCATGCGCGATGACCTATTCGATGATGAATCCTATCTCGAGGATCCGGATATCCTGGACGCCCTCTTCGAAAAGAAACTTGCCGACATCGCCGAGGGTATCAAGGTGCAATTCGGCTGGAACTGGGTCAAACCACACTCGGAGTCTCACATCCCATATTCACTCACGTCAAACCTGACGCAGGTGGCTGGGAAAAAGACGCCACTGTCAATGAAAGAGCAGAACGAACAGGCCGAGCTGCAGGACAAGGAATTCCGCGAGACGCTGACACCTGCAGAGGCGAAGCGCCTGAATGAGTTAGAGTCAAAGGCGAAGCCCTTCTGGGAAGAAGCGACTCGCGCGAAATGCGGAATATACGTCTATGTCGATCACCGCGGAAAACTGTGCATTGACGGCGCGTACAAGGATCAAAAGAGCACCAAGAAAAACACCAGACCTGGTGATGCCGGCGCGGAAACCGACATTCCAAGCCCAAAGCTGACGCAGGCCGGCGTCGAAGATCTTCGCAGGATCCAGCTATTGGCCTTGCAGACAGCCACCTTGGGCAAGACAGAGCTGGTTCTGGATCTCTTCGCGTGGCAGCTCGAATGCGGCTACGCGACCTACAGTGGCCTGTTCAATATCTCCCTGACCGATCCGCAGATCGAACCTGAGGCGGAAGGCGCATGGACCGTAGACGACGCGCTTTCCGATGGCAGCAATCAGCGGGAGCTCGGGAGAACGCAGGGCAACTATGCCGAAAGCTTCAAGACCTTCCAAGCCAAGGGCAAAAAGCACCGCAACACGGTGCTGACCCGTCACCTGATCCGGACAATCAACGGCCAAACCGTTAACGCGCTTGGAACGTCCCTCTTGGCCCCAATGGTCGAACCTGACATCCGTTCGGTCTGGACACCGGACGCCCCCACCTACTTCAGCCGGATCAGCAAGGCAGCGCTCGAAAGCCTCTGGCAGGATCTGGTGCTAGAGGGTCGACCCGAAGCCGACGCCGCAGACTTCAATGCCATGAGGAAGTCCGATAAGATTGAGAACCTGCATCGCTTGTTCAATGACGCTGACTTTCGCAAAGCTCTTCAGCTGGGGCCCGAGGCCGAGCATCGGATTGCGACCTGGCTGCCCCCGGAGATGGAAACCGAGGCCGCACAATGAACGCTCTCGATCGCATAATAGCTGAACGCCAGCGGCAGATCTCTGTCGAAGGCTGGAACCAGGCTCATGACGACGCCCACACCGGTGGAGAACTTGCGACTGCAGCCTTTTTGTATCTTAGCCACGGCACCGTTCACGACACCGTGTTGCGTGCCGATGGGGCCCCGAAGGGTTGGCCATGGGAACGCGATTGGTGGAAACCCCGGGATCGCCTGCGCAACCTTGAGCGTGCCGGCGCTCTGTTTCTGGCTGAGATCGAGCGCAGGAAGCGAGCGAGCCTCCCGGCACAATCGATCGAGCATGCTCTGTCGATCACTCTCAACAGGCTGGAAGACGTGTTGAAACAGGAGGGTTGAGATGCCTGTACAGCAGCTATTCGTTAAAGAGGCGGACATCGCCAAGATGCTAGGCCATGACGTCAAATGGCTGCGCTCAAACAGCGATACACTCGAGCGTCAGTACGGCTTTCCCAAGATTGATCCTGCCATTGGCATGCGTCATCGTGAGGCAGTTGAGGAATGGGCGCGAGAACGCAACACAAGAACTGCGGCAGCGCGCTCCGGGCGGTTGACGGAAAGCAACCATACGGAGAACACCGATGCGTTTTAGAGACTCGCTCTGGGACGACAGTGAACCGGCTTACGCGCCGTTCCTGAAGTACCGAAAAGACAGGGACCGCTATTTCTGGCGGCCCACCAGTAAATATCTCGATGCGGGGTACAGCATCAAAACCTATGATCTTGGGGGATCGCAAGGCGACGGGCTTGATCTAGAGCGCGCCGCTCAGTGCCGTGCCCTAACTCGAGAAATGCTTCAATGGTTCGATGGGGAGAAGCAGGGCCGCAAGCCAGGAACATGGGGATGGTTGATTGCTCGCTATCTTTCGGACGAGTTCAGCTCGTATCATGACGTTCTGCCGCAAACCCAGGACAAGTATCGTCAGATGATGGGATACATCGAGCAAGCCATCGGGAATGTCCTGATCGAAGAAACCGACTTCGAGCGCATGATGCGGTGGAAAAAAGCGATGCAAGACAAGGGCCGTTCCACTCACTACATCAAAAAGTGGTTCACCCACTGGAGGCTGGTTGTCTCTCACGGGATCAAGATCGGGGACGATCACTGCTCCAAGATCAAAGCCATCCGTGAGGAGGTCCGGATCCAGAACCCTCCCCGTCGGTCAACTTACGCGACCCGAGAACAGATCGAGGCAATTGTTGCGCAAGCAGATCGTATGGGGCGCCCGTACCTATCGCTAGCGATCTTGATGCGGTTCGAGTTCATCCTGCGCGGCGTCGACGTTCACGGCCAATGGGTGAAGGCAAAAGACCAGCAAGGAGGCGTTCGCGACGGTGGACAAATCTGGGTCGACGGCCTGACATGGGATATGTTCGACCGGGACCTGACCTCCTTCACCAAAGTGATCAGCAAAACCCGCAAAAGCCTGACAGAGCCATACACCTTCAGCCTGAAGCACACCCCAGAAATCCGAGAACGCCTTTTGGCAATCCCCAAGGATCAGCGCACCGGCCCGGTAATCAAACTGAGCTCCGGGAAGCCGCCCAAAAACGGTGTCATTTCGCGAAGCTTCAAAGAGGTTCTCCGGCAGGTCAATCAAGCTCGCAAGCGCTCCGACCTCGAGCCCTTCCCTGATGAGCTACAGATCCGGGACACGCGAGCCGGCGGCATCACCGAAGCCATGTCTCTGGTCGACCCTACAACCCTCCAGCACGCTGCTCAGCACACCCAGGGCGCCACTACCGCGATCTACACCCGCGATCGCTCAGGATCGGCAAACAACGTTGTCAAGATTCGAGCAAATCGCGGCTGAGAACGCAACGTGTACCAACTCGTGTACCGGAAGTGTACCAAGCTAATCTCACACTGATCTTCAATTTGGAAAAAGTCTATTCTCTTCATGGTGGTACGGGCGGCGGGATTCGAACCCGCACGGCTTACGCCTGGGGATTTTAAGTTCTATTTGAACCATCTAAAATCAAAGCCTTACCCAAATTCACTCACACGGACATTTCGAAAACAAAGCAAGAATGTGTGAGTCGGGCTTTGTAGGTCAATTCTGACCACTCGCACGAAAGACGACGCGCGCGCCGTGCTGGAGCGTTACCTCCAAATCTCGCGAGGTACTTGCAACCGTTCGCCGGTAAACCACTTCGGCGACCGCAAAGCTCTCGAAGTGCTCATCTGAGACAATTCGATCCTTAGCGTCTCTGATTACCACGCGGTGATCGACGTGAATTTTCCCCACTACTCGCTCCTTCAAGAACTCGGCTCGAACCGGCCGCACATTGGGTCGCCGCCATCAAAGGCTGGCTGGACCCACCTCATACCGACAGCTGCCGCAGTAGCCTCATGTTCGATTACACAGAGACATAATTCTTCGAGGTCAAAACCTTTTTCAGCCACACTATGACGGAGCAGATCCTCGTCGTTGATTACGACAGATCCAAGCGCGGCTCGGACGTCTCCGACCGTCTCCAGGCATTTATCCCCTAGCCAAGCCGTCACGCACATAGACTCGCTCCTTTTCTGGATCACTCTCCAACGATATCCGGGGCGCGGTGGCCCGCGTCCCATTCCTTCTGCCAGGCGTAGTATGCCGCCCGGCTGATCGTCGGCCCATCGAGTTCCTTCATCGCCTTCCAGACCGTGTTGCCGCGCTCACCAGCGGCAAGCATTTCCTCTGCCTTGGCAACCCGCTCCGGCGTCATAGCCTTTGGTCGGCCACCCACGTCGCCGCGCTCTTTCGCCCGCTCGATCCCGGCCTTGGTGCGCTCCACGATCAGGTCTCGCTCCAGTTCGGCGAAGACGGCCAGAAGGTGGATCATAGCCTTGCCCATAGGGCCCGTGGTGTCGATCCGCTCCGTCAGGCTGACGAAGGTAACGCCGCGGTCTGACAGCAGCTTGAGCGTATCCAGCACGCCGCCAAGGGTCCGCCCAAGGCGGTCCAGCTTCCAGACGACCAGCTCCGTCCCTTCATATTGGGCATACCTCAGCGCCCTCATGAACTGGGGTCGCTTCATGGTGCCGCCGCTGGCCCGGTCCACAAAGATCAATTCCTCTGGGACGCCGTACCGCTTCAGCTCATGGATCTGCATATCCGGGTTTTGGTCGGCAGTGGAGACGCGAGCGTATCCGATCTTGCGTGTCGGCTGGTTCTCGGATTCGGACGCCACTTTCTTACTACCTCGCGTAAAATTTTCACGCCTAATCTGGACTAACTATCTAGACAGGTCAACTGCAGCGCGATACAGTCCAGAAACATAGTCTTGTTACCAGTTCCGCGCCGCCTGAAAAGGAGCCTTAAATGCCAAGATCAGAGATTTGCAAAAACTGCTGCCCGAATGGCGGAGCCCTCTTTGACCTGAAGTACGGAGAGTTCGAAGACTTCGACACGGGCGAAGTCATGGCCGAGCCAGGCTACCGGAAAATTTGCAGGAACTGCGGGTACGCAAAGAAGGTTCGCAAACGGAAGCCTCGCCCGACCATCGACCAGATCTGCCAAATGCAAAGCCCGGAAGGCTTGCGCAATTGCAAGGATCTGGGCCGCTTCCACTACTTTGCAGAGGCGGGAGTGTGGAAGAAGCTGCAAAGCGTTTGCGACCGATACGCAGAGCTTGCGCGGGAAAGAGGCATCACCAAGTATCCTCTTTTCCTGCACTGGCGATACAACCGTCACGATGCTGAAGCCCTTTACAAGGAAATCAGCAAGTCAAGGTCCAATGCGAGGCAGGTGCGGATCCGCATCAGCCAACTGCAGGACCTTTTGGAGCGCGCTGAGGTGGCGCTCAAGAATGACTTTCAGATGAAGGCCGCAGCGTGATGAGCAGTGCCGCCCACGATGCCGTCGAATCCCAGGCGACCATGAAGCGCAGGAAGAAACATAGGCGCGAGAAAGTTTGGTTCATGAAAGGCGCAGCCTGGGCGGTCGATAGGTCTTACCACCTGCCGATCACTGACGAAGGCATGCGGCACTTCATGTGGGGAGCCGACTGCGTGAGAGAGGGCAGAATGGCGATCAACGACATCAGCTCTTTTCACCAGCATATCGAAGCGCTCCAGTCCGGCCATATCCCCGCTTAACCCAATCATGAAATCCGTTGCACTAGCAGGACCAACCCAATGAAACCTGATCACGTCCAAAATAAAGCGGTTAAACCGTCCTGGCGGCAGCTGTGGCGCGAGATCCGGTGCTGCATCGTCGGGCACCAGTTCTATGTGCCGCGCGGCGGCGGCTATCCCGGCATGCCACAGTCCCACTGCTACCGTTGCGGTGCGCCTTGCTCCTACGGGTACAAGGGCACCGATTGGGTAGACCCCAAGAAATCCTAAAAACCCCCGGAGGCCACATGACACCAGCAGAACGCTTTGAAAAATTGAGCGACGATTACCCGATGCCGTGGCAACTCGTCTGCCAGTATGTCGCTGGGGACTACATCCCGGAGCGCATCCTGGACCGTGATGGAAACAAGGTCATGGATTGCAAATGGGGAGCGGCCACAGAGGCCGGGAAGCACCTCTACGCTTGCCTTGTGGAGGCGTCGCATGACCGCGTGAAATTCGGCAATCCGTGGAACTGTATGGACGCCAACCAAATCCGCGCGCTGACCGCGAAATTTGAACACTCCTGAAATCCCCCCTCTGTGCATCAGCGCACGATCAAGAGCGGATCAAGAAACGAAAAAGCCCCGGCATTCACCGGGGCTCTCGTCTTTGAGGTTGTGCCAGATTCACCGAAGCGACTTAAGCGCTCCGACACCTGTGCCGACATAGAATAGCCAACGGATCATATCCCCGGCCCACTCCTGCATTTGCGGGGTTGGCAGATCTGCGACAGACCAGGTGAAGCCGAAGATGCTGTCGAGAATGACTGCGTTCCACCATGCGGCCAAGGGTACGAGGAAGAGCGCAGCGAACAGCCAGAACCACGGAAAGGCAAGCTTGGCGCGATTGTAGTCGGCCATGACCTGGGCTTCTTTCACGGCCTCACGGGCCAGCTCTACAGTCGTTTGGCTTCTGAGCTTCTCGCGGTCATTTTGCAGCTCCGCGCGGCGCTCCAAATGGCTGATGGCTTTGTCCACCATACCGCCGAACCCCATGCGCATGAGGAATGCGATCAAGCCCGTCATGCCGCAGCCTCCTGCGACCGCAGGAAGTACAGAGCGACGGTCACAGCGGCAATCAGCAGCGCAGCGGCCACGGCATAGGCAACAGGGCCTTGAAGCTGTGTGAGGGCGATTGCGCCGCCACCCAAAGCGCCGCCATTGGTCCACCCCTTGCCAGACGTGATTAGCTCCTTGACCGTGGCAGACAGGCTCCGTTCACCGTCTTCGGCGCGGGCTCCCGAACCATCCTCGCGATAGGACGGCGCGTGAATGACGGCAAGTTCGCGATGGAGGTAGACAGCGCGATCGATCACGCCGGTGTCGCGCGCCTGAACGCCGAGGCTTTCCCCCATCACCCGGCGTGTCCAGCCGCGGCCAAACGTGCCCCAGTGGCGCAGCTTCTTCAGCCAGGAGAACCGAGCCTGACAGATAGACTGGATCAACCCTTCGACGTCCGCGCGGTCTACGGCTTCCATGGTGTTCACGCCGACAATCCCATCAGCCTTGACGCCCAGCTGGCGCTGCATGAACTTCACTGCGCGCGAAACACCGCTATTTACCGCGAAGTCAAAGACGCAGTAGTCCAAGCCCCCGGGAAGCTCATCGCCACCCACCTTGTCCCAGTATTGGCTGCGATAGATCGCCTTCACCTCTTCCATGGTGATCAGTTTGACGCTGCGAGATGAGAGCTGACGACGACGCAGATCGGCATCATATGTGCGCTGAGTGACGCCCATATTCGTGGCTCCCCCCGGATCCTTGGGATGGTTCACATAACCGCCTTCATGGGCCAGAACCCAATCAAGGCTTCGGTCGAAGTTCTTCTGCATTCTAGCCTCCGCTGATCGTGAATGTGTTGCTGGTGCGCCTGATCTCGCGCGCCCTGCCCTGTGTCGGATGGATGCGCCAGAGAGTGTTCACACGGTATTCCCCCGGTGGCAGGTGAAGCGGATCCGCCCACGTCCACCAGCAAAGATCGAGCTTGTCCGGAAGCTGGTTTTCCGGCCGATAGTCATTGGCGCCCTGAAAGGTGCGATAGGTGGCCCAGCCATAGGAGGCGCGCCCCATGATGGTAACGGTCCAGGCGGCCTTGAATGGCCGGTTGATCTCGCGATCAAACTGCATTTCCGGACACTCACCGGATGAAGCGTCGGCAACGCGCACTTCCCCAGCCTGAAACCACCAGCTCGCGGGTAGCGCACTGGTCATAAGGCTCAGCGCAAGCACGGCGCCCCAAGCCCCGACGATAAACTTGCCCCACGTCATTTCTTGTTCCCCCGCAGAAGTCGGACGGCATCCTCAATGCCGAGGGAAAGGATCTGTCGGGCGATATGCTCACCGGTCAGCGCGATCAGGGCGCAAACTGCGTAGGTGTAGACCTCGCCATCAAGCTCCAGCCAATCCATAAGCGGCTCAGTGAACACCAGAGCGCAGCAGATCGCTGACGCGGTGGTGGTGATAGCCCCGAAAAGGGTTATTTGGGGCGAGGCGCGCAGCTTCAGCAGAATTGCCGCCGCCATAGCCAACCAGAATTCAATCGCAAACAGCAGGTCTTTCACGGTTGCTCATCTCCATTTGTGGATAGTGACGGCCAGAACCATTGCCAGCCTGCGGATGCGCGAGACGCCAGCGGCGCGCAGCGCTTCGGAAAAGGGTGCAGCCGCGCTGACCCGCCCCCAACCGAGCCGGTGGAGGGCGTAATCATGCAGCGCAGCAGCTTTCAGATAGCGGGGATCGTGCCGGTCGAAGATCCACCCGGCCCAGCGAGGAATCGAGACGTCAAAGGCAAAGCCCGGAGGCACGTAAATAAAGAGACCGGAGCCCTTGGCTCCAATCTCCCATGCGAGTTCAGTTGTGGTGAAGTATCCGTCCCCGTGGCGGATGTACCAGTTACTGCGGCCAATACCCGTCATTGGCGTAGTCTGCCGGGATGCCGCCTTGCGTGTCCTTCAGCGCCCAACTCGCGGCATAGACCTGTTCGATCCATGCAGAGCCCAAGGACCACATTTCCAGTACCTGCGCGGGCGTCAGAACGTGATCGACGTTCTCGGCGTCCCTGAAAGTGGTCTGGTGCGTGGTATTGCCATCTGCCAACCGAAGCTGTGCCGCGAAAGCGAGACCCTGAAGGTTCCGTGTATCTTCGTCGCGCCCCGAAAGGGCCACAGGGCCGTTACCGGTCACGGTCACTTTCGTGCCAGCGACCAGACGTCGAGCACGTTCTGCGTTTACCCTTGCTCGCATTTTTTGGCGTTCGGCTGCGACCTCTTCGGGTGTCTTTGCCCGCACCGTCCAGCCAAGAACCCATTGCCCTTCTACAAGCTCAGGAGTCTCTGACAGAACTGCCGTTTCGTCCATCGCTTGGGTGGGTCGCTCTGCGATCAAGACCGGGAGCATGCCATACTCTGCCAGCTTGAAGCTGGGAAGGGTGAGCGGCAGGCTCAAGCGAGGGTTGTCGCGACGAAGGTCTTCGAGGGAATAAGGGTATTGAATCAAGACGCCGTCTCGAACCAAAGCGTAAGTCATGAGTAAGTGTCTCCTCGCTTCGTGCCGTAAAAGACGACACCTCCATCATAAGTGGTGAAGTCTATCAGATCCGAGTCGCCACCTGACGCAACTGTAGGGGTGACGCCGCCCGGCCACTGTATCGTCGGGTAGGTCAAAGTGAAATCAACGTCGACATCAGCGGAGTACTGAAACATCGAGTTGTTGGCGTCCCCCGCAACGAACATTTTTGTACCATCTGGTTTGAAAACTGCGTGTTTCATCGCAGTGTCTTGAGCGGACACGGAAAACGAAACCCCAGAGTAGGTCGCCGTAGACAAGTCCCATGCTGTCGACAAGTTGTACTGAATTACAGAACTGGAGTTCTGTAAAAATATCTTCGTTCCGTCGCTTGAGATGGACATGTTCACAGCGAAACTTACAGACGGCGCAGTGAAGTCAAAATTGACGCTGTCGTAGCTAGCCGTAGACAAGTCCCACGCAGTAGAGAGCGTGAACTGAGAAATCCCCTCATTCGGACCGTACCCCTGCACGTACATCTTTGTACCATCGGGGTTAAACGCCAAGCCTTGAGGTTGTGTCACCGGTGACGGCACAAGGTACGAAACACTATCGTAACTTCCCGTGGATAAGTCCCACGCTGTTGACAGAGTGTATTGGTAGACCCTGTCACTGTTGAAATCGAGGACGAACATTTTCGTCCCGTCTGAACTAAACTCTACGCCTTCAACTACTCCCACCTGCGAAGTCACATTGAATGAGGCACTGTCGTAACTGGCGGTGGATAAATCCCAAGCTGTTGACAGACTATATTGGTATATGGAGTCCGGGGTGCTGCCGTCACTGACGAACATCTTTGTGCCGTCTGGCCTGAAGGTTATTGATTTTGGTTCAGTTCCCTGTGCCCCTACCGAAAAAGAAACACCGTCGTACGTCGCTGATGTCAGAGCGAAACCGACGTTCTCGGAACCACCTGTCAGCTTCAGGGTAAAGTTTTTGACGGTACCCGTCACAGGCGGATTAACAAAAGACAACGTCGTGTCGCCAGTGAGGGTCAAGTCGAAGAAATCAGCAGCTGACAAATCCAAAGCGGGAGACGTCCCGGTTAAAGTCAAGGCTTTGCTTGTAACTGCGGCGTTCCCGACCTCAAGCCAATCGGTACCATCAACCGGCGTAGTCCCAGCAGGCGCAGTGGTCTTTTTGACAAATTCGCTACCCGTGTAGGACACACTTTCGCCAACCGCGTATAGCGAACCGGCGTCATAGTCGCCTTGGTAATTCGCTGCACCCGATGCGGTCAGAGCAGACTGCGCGGCTTGCGAGGCGCTTGTAGACGCCGCAGCCGCACTATCAGACGCTGCGGTTGCGCTGCCCGCGATTTCGGTGACCTTTTCCGAGACCCACGAAATGACAGTTGTTACCTCAGCAGCAAATGTGACCAACCAGGCAAAGAACGCATCTCCCCGCGCGGAGAAGGTAGACGGCTGCTGACGAGATGGTGCATCTGGCGGCGGTGTGATCGTCGGATCGCTCATGTGATACTCTCCAGTTCGAGAATGCCCTCAGACTCGCTCCCGATGCGGGGAACGACCTGAAAGGACTGGTAAAATCCGTAGACGGAAAACTCATTGGCCTTGTACGGCCCATCGCTGCTGTAGACCGTCAGTTTGGCGCGGCGGCTTGCCAGACGGCTTTTCAGGTAGGAAGCGCGCGAGGTCGGAAAGACAAATGCGACGGGCATTTCGTCTGCAAAGTCTTTCTCCAACAGCGACACCCGACCAAAATCAGGGTCGCGCTCTTTGCGGGAGAAGTCCTGGATCGATAGCGGGATCTCATCAATCGTGACGCCGATCTCTTCTTTTCGGCCGATCACGATCTGCCCGACCTCTACGTCCTCTCCAGATGCCTCCGCAGTGACAGTCACCTTTGCACCCGCGTAGGGCGGAATATCTGTGATGACCAAGCGGTCACTGAGGATAATCGGGCTGGTGAGGTAGGTGTAGAGATCAACCACACCACTCTCATCCTGCAGCGAGTATGTCTGATTGTAGACCTCGGCCCCACCACTGTCGCGAACAAGGACCGTCACCGACAGGGCGTAGAGCCCGAACAAAGACACACTGTCGATGACTTTGGGCGCGGTTATCACCCATTGCGCGCTATTTGCCTGCACGCTCGGATCGCCGATATACTCATCGAAGACCCGCCAACGGTTGGTAGAGCGGATTTTCACCCATTTGGTGTTCCCCGTGTCGGTGGCAGGATCGACTGCGCCACCATGGCTGGGCCCCGAGGGAGCGACAGCGCGGTAAATGGCATGCTGCCCTACTTCGACAATCACCTCTTCTGGGTTGTCCGGATCAGAGAACGGATAGTCAGTTGATGCATCCCAGACGGGCGCGTCAGTTTCGGGAACGGTCGAGGACACAAATGCGGCGTCGTCAATCGTCTCTGGCTCGATCATTCTAAAACTCATTCGGTTCGCTCCTTCGGAACACCGTCTCTGTCCCATTTGGTCTGCGTCCGCATCGCCTTGCCCGTGTTGTAAGTCGTTGCGCGCGCATGGGATTCCAGCACCGCCAGCCGTTCACCGATTTTCCGCAATTCCTGAACCACTGCGCTGCTATCCCCCTCGGCTTGGCCACCCGAACGGTTGGTGCGCGTGTGATCGATAACTGTCTCACGAGGATGCAGCATTGCGAGGAAGCCGCCCTTTCCATCGATACCGCCAACACGCGGTCCGCTGCCGGTGTAACCACCACCATCGAAGCTGGGAGTGTCTCCAGCGGCCAGCGCCCCATCTCGGAAGGCGTTGATAAGCGCCTCGCCCTGCAGGCCTGTAGACTTCCAGAATTCGACACCCGCTGGATCTGCCGCGCGG
The DNA here is from genome assembly GCF_000014065.1 of Ruegeria sp. TM1040. Taxonomy (NCBI): domain Bacteria; kingdom Pseudomonadati; phylum Pseudomonadota; class Alphaproteobacteria; order Rhodobacterales; family Roseobacteraceae; genus Ruegeria; species Ruegeria sp. TM1040. The sequence goes on from NC_008044.1 coordinate 1,758,325, forward strand.
CCCAGCATCGAGCCATACAGTGCCTCAACCGGATCAACAGGCTGCGCTGCAGAGCCGATGTTGCCAAAGCCCGGTGTCACCCCCGTCTGGGCCTCGCCCGAGGTCATCAGATCGTACTGGATGCGGCCCGCCTTGACCTGTCCGGATTGCAGAAGGTCGCCGTAAAAGTCCAAGCCAGACACATCGACATTTCGGCCAAAGACATCTTGGTAAAGGCCGTTGATCTGCGCGGCAACGCCGTCAAGCACTCCCGCGCCTTTCTCGCTCAGAATGCCATTGGTGCGGTCAAAGCTGAACTGGTCGAAGGCGTCCCGGCCCAGGCCCATCAGCCCGCCCGTACCCCCGATGCCCGAGACTGCGGAGAGCAGGGCCTGAGCAAGCGCATACATCGAGTCCTCGACACGCAGCATGGCAGCCTCGACGCCAAGCATGGCGGTCTCCAAGCGCTCCATGGCCTCTTCCAGGTTGTCGGTGTTCTGGTCTATCCCGAGCAGTGGCCCATAGAGTTCCTCGATCGCGCGCTTCTGGTTCTCCAGTACCCGGAGTTGCTGCTCTGCCTCTGTGAGCTGTTCCTCTGCGATGCCCTTCTGCTCATCCATGAGGGCGCTTGTTCTGGCGTAATCATAGGCGAAGTCCGCGTATGTGCTGAAGAACTGCTCTGCGGGCGCGTTCAAGCCCTGCACGACCTCTCTCAGCCGCTGTGGGTCATCGATCCCGGCAGAAAGCTCCGTCTTCAGCCGTTCGCGCTGCAGGCGCTGCGCCTCAAGCTCAAGCGGTGTGCGGGCGCCCAGCCCATCCGAGAGGATATCGAAGATGCCTTTGATCGAGTCACGCGCGCTTTGTGCCGATCGGATCTGCAGATCCATGATCCGCATAACGTTGTTGTACTCGACCAGTGCTGTGGCCTGCGCATCAGCGAGTTCATCCTCCGCCCCCAAGACGTCACTGGAGAAGGAGCGCACCAGCGCAGAGATGCCGCTGGCAGCAAGCGAAGCAGAGCCATACAGCTCTTCCGAAAGCTGGCTCAGATTGGCGAACTCACCGGACAGGTTAAGCAAACCTGCATAAAGCACCCTGCCCTCTTCTGTGCTGAGATCCTGCGCCTCGACCAGATCGCGGAAGGCCTCTTTGGTGGCCGGCATGGCGACATTCAAGGCCTCGAATTGATCTGCCAACAAGCCTGTGCGCGATGTCAGCTGCTCTTCTTGGCTATAGAAGTTGGTGAAGTAGCTGTTCACAGATGCATTGAAGGTATCAAGGCCACCGGCTGCATCGATCAGTTGCCGCGCCATATCTGCGCCGTAGACCGAGGTCTCAAACATCGCCCCATTGAGCAGTTCCATGGCCTGATTGGCCGAGGTGATCGAGGACACAAGCGCATCCAGCGTGGCCGCGGCGTCTTCGCCTTCGCGGATCAGCCTGCCACCCATGGCCTCATTGAACGACCCCAATGCCGCGTAGGAGAACTGATCGGCGACGGTATCGAAGATGCGCTGGATCTCAGCATTGCGCGCCGCCTCATCCAGCCCCTTGAGGCTGACCTGGATCTGCGTGGACCAGCTTGAGAAATTATCAGCAGTGAGACCAAGCTGCGCACCGGCAGCGCCAATTGAGGTGGTGATGTCTTCAATGGACTTGCGGATGGGCGCAGCCGTAGCCTCATCTGCCTCCTCAAAGGTGAGGCTGACCTTTTTGGAGAGCCCCCAGAAGCGGGACTTCTGCACCTTGTCGAACTCTTCAACCAAGGTGCCCATATTATCGGCGGTCACGCGAAGGCCGTTATCCAAGTGCTTGGTTTTGGTGGTGAAGAAGCTCACCGCTGCAGCAACAGCGCCCAGAGCGGGTAGCGCCGCGCCTACTGCGCCCCAGCCGCCCACCGAACCGGTCACCAGACCACCCAGGTTCGCAAAACTGGACCCAAGGCCACCACCTGACAGCACGCCGCCAAGGCCCGAGGAAATTCCACTCACAGCACCGCTGAACGCACCACCACTGCCCAGTCCAAGGACGTTGCCAAGCAGGCCACTACCGCCCCCGGCTGCGGCCTGGGCGACCCCACCGGCCACGGCTCCGCCACCGCTGAACGCGGCCATGAACGGAACGACGATCTCGTTTTTCAGTGCCACCGAGATCATCTGCTTGAGCCAGTTCTCGAAGGTATCCAAGATGCCGTCGAGACCGTCGGTGAAGCCGTTGAAAAGGCCATCCACGAGGCCGTCTGTCAGATCACCGACAAGCGGCAATGAGTCGGCCAGTTCGACATTCAGATCGCGCATCGCACGCGCCATTTCATCCTCGGACAAAATACCTTGGAACTTAGCCAGTTTTTCCAGCTCTTGCCGATAAGCCTCCATTGGGTCGAGAGATGCTTTGAGAGCCTTAAGCTCGTTTTCAAGCGCCTTGGTGGACTTGCCGCTGGCAGAGGACACCTTGTTCAGTGCACGCTCTCTCTCGCGAGCGGCTTCGCGCTCTTTATCCAGCATGATATCCGCAGCCTGTCCCGAGCGGAAAACCCATCTCTCTGCCTCAATCGCCATCAGCTCAAAAACATTCGCACCTTGCGAGCGGGCGTTCCAATCGGTCTCTCGATTGAATAGCTCGGCCTCTTGGCGCGCTGCCTTGATCGACTTACCGGCTTGCAGCGCTTCGATTTCCACGAATTTCGCCGCGTTAGAGAGCATGCCGCCGCCGATTGCAGACAGTGACGACATGATCGCTTGGATCTCAGAGTTGACACCCATCATGGCGTCGGCCCAGCGTATCGTCTGAGAGGTGGCCTCCTCGGTGTCGGACACAGCCCTGCTAGATGCCGTAATGATGGCCTCCAGCTGAACTACTGCATCTGTCAAAGCTGAAGGCAGCTTTTGTCCCTCAGGGTAGAACTCTCGAATGATATCTAGGGCTTCTTTGGACTCTCTTTGGATGTCCTCAAGCGCTTGTGCTCCACGAAGCTCGTCAAAGCCTGCCTTGATAGCGCGAATTTCTTCGGGCATGAGCCCGACGGCTTGAGCGGCTACATAAGCATCCTCTTCAAGTGCCTCGAAGTTCTCCTTGAATGTTTGGATCTGTTCAGAGGTGGCTCCGATCGACTTGTTTCGCTCCAACGCGGCAAGTGCATCTTCCATGGCAGAAATGGCAGATGCAGCATCACTCAGGTTCGCAAAAAGATCAAAGTTCTCAGTTTGCAAACCATCCAGTGCGCGCTTTATCGAGACCCCAGAGAGATACTCGTAGGTCTCTTTGACGTCCTCAGCAAAGATGCCAAACTCTTCTATTAGCTCCAGAGTTCCACGACGCGCGGCGTCAGCATACAGCGTGTAATCGTCGAGCGCCCCAACAAGCTCGCCCATCGCTTCAGAATTCAGGCGAGACTGTTCCTCCATTTCCCTTGAAGCATCACCTACCTCGAGTAGCCCAACAGCCATTGGCCCCAGCACGCTGATCAGGGTACCGGCTGCAATACCGGCAATACCGAACATGGCGCCAATATCGGCAGCCTGAATTGCTGCGGCTCCGAGATAGTCACCAGTAACAGATCCTTGTTGGCCCACCTGGCTCAGCTGAAGGCCAATCTGCCTCAGATCATGGCTTCGTTCCTTGGAAAACAGCCCAAGAAAGCCTCTCGTTGGCGTGGAAGCCTTATCGGCCGCTGACGACGTGCCCAAATATCGCTGCTCTGCCAGCTGCAGCACGCGGTTTGCTTCTTGCTGCGTGACAAGGCCGGAACGCACAGCGTTTTCAGCCTGCTCTACCGCAGCCTCATATCGCTTGGATGAGGCGTAGACAGGATCGAGCGTTGAGCGCAGCCGATCAAAGGATTTGGCTTGCCGATCTAATTGCCCTGCCCACAGCTTTGCAGAAGCCGAAGCCGAGTTGGACGCCCGCTCCACACCTGTCAGCGCATCGATTTGCTTCTGTGCCGCAGAAGCTGCTTTCTTGAAACCATCATCCCAAGACCGCGCCATCCCTTCGGCGTGACGCAATGCATCTCGGCTGGTCTCTTCGAAACCAGTACGCAGATAACCAAGTGCCTTGCGCGCCCGAGCACTACCGGCCTCAAAAGAGGCGGTTTCCAACGATGCTTCGGCGCGCAGGGCGCCAACTGGGATTGCAGACATATGCTTGCTCCAGTGAGGGGAAACGTGAATGATCCCCATGAATTGGATTCAGGAGGACTTTGAGGTGATGAGGTTTTTGGTTGTAGCTGCGGGACTAATCGCATTTCAGGCGCCTGCCGCAGGGGCGCGAGGCTTCGATGTTCCGCATAGGGATTGTATCAATCTCTTGGATGAGATTTACGACCTGCCCGCAGCTCTGGATAAGGTTTACGAGGCTCACTCAAGGCTACTGACGAAAGAGCAGAACCCCTCTCCAGAACTTGAAAAGATTGCAACGCACCTGAAAGAGATGCGCCGAACTCATATAAAAGAATGGAAGGGCATTCCCGAAGAGCTTCGGGCCTACTGCGAAGGATTGAAGTTCTAGCCCGCCCCTTGCGGGGCGAGCAGCCTGCAAAAAGCGTTTACTACAAATCTTCTTTACGTGCGGCGACAACCTCTCGGAAAACCATCAATGGTGTCATGCCATGCGCCGCTTTTGGTCTGCCGAGAAGAGTTCTGAATGCCGGCGCCAGATTTTCAAAAAGCTTCATGACCATTTCTTCGCCGTCGGGCGAAACATCTCGAGCGCTTTGAGAGCCTAAAGTTGGCTCCGCGTCGAGAATTCCCAACATTGCCCAATCGCCAGGAACATCTGTACCATGTTTAAGCGCGATTTCCGACGGTGGCGTAGCGAGCCCTGAGGTGTCCATAGTGCACCAAACCCTGTTACCGTTTGCGTCTAAAACTTCAGCTTGGGCAGTATGTGGCAGCGTGGGTGCCATGTCCTTGAAGAGATCAAGGCTGAATTGTGCTTCTGCAAGGGCCTCTTTGGCGATTCGGACACTTGCTCTCATCTCCGGTGTTTCTTTTACACCTTTAGGCAATTTTGGAATTGTAGGAAGGCTCTCTTGGATCTTTCCCTGCACGGACTTCATCGACCAAAGCCCCGCCACCATCTGAAGATCGAAGATCGATAACTTGCCTTTCACCAGAACGAGTTGCCCCAAGCAGGCGTCAGACAATCCTCGTTGAATTAGGCCTTTTTCATCTAGCGTGTCGAGGAGGGCCCGAGCATTTGACCACATTGGGTCATAAACGCGCTGAATCTCTTCTGCGTGAGACCGGCGGGTGATCTCCTTGGTGTCGTTCTTGGCAGACAGGACCCCAGGAAGGCCGCCGGTCACAGCTAGAGCGGCGTCGCTGTCTCTTCCCTCTTCAGCTGATTTTCCGGTGGAGACTGACTGTAAGTGCCCGGCTGGATCGAATTGGGCCAATAGCGATGCGATGCGACGTCCATCGTGATACAAAAAGTCAAAGACGGAATCGGTGATCTGACTTCCGCGCGCCTCGCTTGATGTCTCTTTTTGCTTCGTCATGTTTTCGATCAACCTCCTTGCTTTCCTCAAGGAGCTCTTCGCGGCGGTTCAAAATCCTGTTTTTCAACATCTTAAATCTACCCAAAATGCAGGCCTTTGTTTCTGGCTTTTCCTTAGCTTTTTGCATGGCCCGGCCTCGTAAAATCGGCTCCTGGAAAGCAGAACTTTAGGGACGTGACACTCACATGTCGAGTCACGACCCCGCCATTGCAGACAGAGCCGCGCCCACTTTGTCCGAAAGCTTCTTGCGCTCCATCGCAACGCCAGGATCGTTATCCGGCCTGTCGTCATAGGCTGGAGAAACCTGCATAGGCCTCTGGCCTCGCGCCATACCGGCGACATATGACACGCTCATCGCGCGGACCTGCTTGGCCTCCCACGGCTCAAGATTAAGGCCCGACTCTTTCGAGAAGGCCCGGATCTCGGACCAAGCGACCGGCTCAGCACCACCCATCTGATCGAAGGAGCACCAGCCAAGGCCCTCCTGCGCCATCATGTCCAGAAGGTATTCGACCCCGGATATATCAGGCAATGCGAAGTCGATGCCCTCTCTCTGCCAGAGCTTGAAGCGGCTGGTTTTCCATTCTTCAGGCCTTGCTGCAAGGAAACCGGCCTGGGCTGCATAGAGCGTCAGCCGGCGGAGGCGTTTCCCAAGTAGCCGCCGCGCTTAGCGGAGAACTCAGCAGCCTGTTCAGCAAATGACTTTTCGCCTTCCTGACCATTAAAGCGATTCAGGCCAAAGAACCATTTCGCGTCACGCTTCGTAGCGGGTTTGTCACCGTTGAAAACATTGTTGAAACCGACCACACGGGGAAGCAATCCTTCGACCAACTTATCGTGGATCTGGTCATACGATACACCTTCGTCATCCGTATCACCTTCGGCGTCCTGCGAATTGGCGCGCGCCTTCTGAAGCTCGCGCATCGCTGCACGAACAGACGGAGCTTCAGAACCCAGAAGGATTACCTCACAAGGCTTGCCATCCTCAGTGAACAGTGGCGCCAAGGTGGCCGGGTCTTTCAGTTGCATAGCTGCGCCTTTTTCTGCGGCAGAAACGCTGTCGAACTTGTTGAAATCCATATCATCATCCTTTGGTTCAGTGGTTCAAACAGGCCGGGGGAACGAACCACCTTCCGCCCGGCCCTACCGTTCCTGAGAACGGATCAGCGCGCGGCAGGTTAGGCTGCGGCCTTCTTCAGGATCTCGTCGGGCATGATCTCAATCGAGGTAGTCGCCGTCACAACGTCATCGACACCGCCGATGCTCGGCTTGAACGACATGACCAGACCCACAAGGTAGTAGATCGTGCCATCTTGGAGTGTCACGGCGATGTAGACAGGATCATCGCTTTCGAGAGCGGTTTCCATTGCAGCTTGGCCCGCGTCGTCGGGGTCAAGCGCGAGGCTGGGGCTCAGGGTGCCGTTATTGAAGCTACCCTTGCCTTTCTTCGTGCCGCGGGTGGCCAGCGGGTTGTGAGTCACAAGTTGCCACTCCTTGCCGAACTCACCCACGTTCGTGATTTCACCAACGGAAGTGAAGGTGAGAGCGTCAAAGCCGGTGATGTCGTGAGTTGCGGGTGCAGCGGCCGAAATGCCGAGTGTCACCCCAGAGGCGGTCTGGTGCGCCATATCAGTTTCCTTTCAGGATAGAGAGAAAGCGCCTAGGGGCGCGGATTTATAGGCCGAGGCCTATTCTTTCGGAACGACAGCCAATGGGGCGGAGAACTCAGCCATCACCTCGCCGTCGGACTCGACCGCTTCGGAGACTTTCCCCCGGTAGGTCACGCCGTTCTTCAGAGTGAACTCGAGAACATCACCCGGTTTGGGCAGCGGGCCTTTGAAAAGAGCGAAGGGATGCGTGGGCTTATTTTGCTCCATGGGCATGCGCTTCAGTTCGACACCTGTGACAACCATCGGTGCAGCGTCTTTGGATGCAGGTTTTGAGGCCGCCGAAGCGGTTTTCTTTGCGGTCATTGAATGATCCTTTCGAGGGTGATTGAGGCTGTTTCAGCCAGTCAGTCGCGATAAGTGATCGCGAATGTCAGAGAGACCCGGTGTGCAGCCGAGGCATCGCCGCTGTTGCTGTCTCGGATCGCAGTGAGAAGCGCACTGACGATCGGGCCGCCGCGGTATCCTTCCAGTAAAGCCCGGACTTCACGAGACGCGCCGATAGCTTGATTATAGGTCGCGCCCCAGCAGTCGATCTGAGTGGAGCCTTGCATCAGCCCCTTGCTGTTCAGGGTGTGGTAGCGCTTCCCCGACATACGGGTCATGGTCACGCGTGGCATGGTCTCCCCATCGCTGAAGAAGCCCCACTTCACCGGGCAACTCAGGGCGTCGGAGAGAGTTGAATACAGGTGCTCTTCCATTAGAAGCCTCGCTTTGCGCGGCGCGCCAGGGTCGCCTCGATCTCTTCTCGCAAGGACGCGGCCAGTCCCTCTAGGATCTGCCCACGGAATGCATCCCAGGAAGGTGTCAACATCGGTCGAGGCGAGACCGCACCAACGTACTTTCCGCTTTCGTGAAAGCGAGGCTCTGTGCCAAATTCCAGTAGATGCGAGTGAGGTGCGGAAGGAGTTGCGCCAACATACATAGTCACCGCAGTGGTGCTGCTTTTGGCTTTTTGCAGGTTTCTCTTGAGCTTGGAGGAAACAGCGAATGCACTGTCGTCGGCGCCAGGCCATAGCCCGTTCGCCATATCTGCGACCGGCTGCAGCTCCTTCGACAGCGCGCGGCGCACAACCGCCTTGGAGGTGGCCTTGGGCAGCGCCGCCAGTGCATTGTCGATCTCTCGAAGCCCCTCGACCTTGAATGACGCCTTCATGTGCCACTCTCGCAGATGAAATCTAGATACTGGCGCGGCTTTTCCCGGTTCGGCTCCACCGCGCGGATGTTGTAAACAGTGCCCTTACCGATATCCCGCAACTGCCACCGAGTGGTGCCATCGGTGCCGATAACCGCCGTGGATACCGACTTACGCACGGTGGCGACGATGGCCTGCGTGCCAGACAGCCGCCCAGCCTGAACCTTCTCCCCACCGCGCAGGTAGGTGAATTCGGCGCGGGTGCTGAAGCGCTCAATCGGCTCTTTGTCTTTCCCACCGAAGCTGTCACCGCCGCCGACAAGCTCGTCAAAGGCCACGCGCTCGATCAGCCTCATCAGATCGCCACCCAGCGATAGGGCCGGATTAGCGCCTCGACACCCATCGGCAGCGCCTCGCTCGGCTCCGTGGTGCGGGTCTCGTACCATGTGGCTGCCAGCGCCTTGACTGCCAGTTTCAGGTTCGCCGGCACATCGGCCGCCGCACCAAACCCGCAGGTGAATTGCACGGTGATCGGCGCCGGGTTGCCGCTCTCCAGCGTCGGTAGGCCGAAATCATCGGACAGGTGAACCAGCGTGCCGGTCGCGACCGGAAGCCGGTCGACATGCTCCGCCGCAACCGTCTGCTCGGCCCCTTCCGCATCCGCGTAACTGATCGCCACGGCGGAAACATCCGGCACCGGCAGGCACATTTCGCGCGCCCAGGACGCACGCTGCACCTGCCACGTCTGCGTGACCATGGCCCGCCCCAGAACGCCGCGGAAGCCGTCAAGATACGCAACAGCCGCGTCCCGCAGGCCGGTCAGAAGGGCATCATCGTCGGCGAAATCGACGGTTGCCTGTGCCTTCACCTCGTCCAGCGTGACGGGGCTTTCGGCCGGGGGCGCGGTGAGAATGGGGCGGAACTTCACTTGCCGCGCGCCTTGTTCTTCGGCACAGCGCGGGCCTTGTTCAGGACTTCCGGCGCCTTCTTACGCAGGACGCCGTTGACAACGAGGTGAGCCACGTCAGAAGGCTTCGCCTCGCGAGTGTCACCCTCCTCATAGAACTTATCGCCTTGGTGGCGGCGCATGACTTCATACTTTTCCATGACGGTCTCCTTTCGGCTCATAGAGAGGGCGAGCTTCCCCGCCCTCCTTGATCAGCCGACGCTTAGGCCACGTAGCCCAGATCGCCGTAGATAAACGCTTCGGGGCGGAATATCGCCAGCGCCAGACGCTCCTCGGCCAGGATGGTGACGAGGTTCTTGGTGAAGTCGTCATTCTCGTAGCCGGTTTCGACCGTCGCATCCCAGCGGTCGAAGATCTGAGCACCCATGTTGAACGCACCGGTCAGGAACTTGTCCACGGTGATCGCCTGTGTAGCCACAACCGGCAGGCCCCAGAGGGTCGGCGCGATGGTGCCTTGCGGCTTGCCGATGATGTAGTTGGCGTTGCCGTCCTTGGTCAGCTCGATCCGTGCCCAGTCGGTCGGGTGCATCACGTGTCCCGTTGCCGGGTATTCAGCCAGAGCCGCTTGCAGCATGGCGAGGCGCATCTTGTCGATTGCGGTCTCGGATGCCGGCGCAAACGCCGCCGAATAGGCTGTGGCGTTGGTGATCAGGCCGGACAGGTTCTGGCCGGTGCCGTCACCGTTCAAAAGCTGGTTTTCTTCCGCCAGCGCCAGGCCGAACAGCAGGCGCTGGTCGATCATCGAGCGCAGGGCGGAAACATCATCCAGCGCCTGGCGCGATGCCTTCATCCAGTGCGCGATCACCTTGGCAGTGGTGGTTTTCACGTCCAGCTTGATATCTGAGGACGGCTTTGCAGCGCCTTCGGCCACCGGAGCCGCGTTGTTGTTGAAACCGGTCTCCTGCACGTACTCGATGGTGTTGCCATCCATGCGGCCCTGCGCCAGCAGATCGCGGATGGTCAGGCGGCGCTGCGGCAAGCCCTGGATGCCCGGCAGGCGGGTCGGGGCTACACCATCGCCAACGGCGCCATCTGTGTCAGTGGTCGCCAGGGTCAGGGTCGCCTTGGTTTCCAGCTTCGCCTTGCTGTGACGGTCAAAGCCGCCGTCCTTGAACGACTTGAAGCCCTCGCTCTCAACGAAGCGCTGTCCCAGCGACTTTTCGCCGTCGCTACCTTCGCCGCCCGCGCCGCGCGCCAGCTTTTGCTCCAGCGCGTCCAGAGACGCTTTGAAGCCGTTCATTTCGGTCAGGGCCTCGTCGGCCTTTTCCTTCAGGTCGTTCGCCAACTTTTCGCCGCTCTGAGCTTTGCCCAGGGCTTCCTCGGCAATGGCCTTGACGGCATCAACGCTCTTGGCGTGGTCGGCTTTGATTTCGGCAGCGAGTTCCGCCACCGACCTGGTGTTTTCTTCAGCCATGATAGGCTCCTATGTCAGGTGGGTTTATGCCCGCAGTGCTTCAAGCAATGCACGGGCTTCAGTTGCCGCTGCCGGTTCCCCCGGCCCTTTCAGGTGGATGCGTGCGGCACGCTCCGCCTGTGAGTTCGAAAGCCCCAAGCTCCCCTTGAGCAGCGTTTCAAACTCTCGCTCAGTGAGCCGATCCCCGGCTTTGAGCTTTTCCGTGATTTCGTGAGCGGCCTTGGCCGCCTTCACGCTGGTGATCGTCGCGCTCTCGTTGGCTCCGATAGAGACAATCGAGACCTCGAACAGATCCAGCTTTTCGAGATACCAGACGCCATTGTCATCATCGACCCGGAAGCCGCCCGGGGTGATCCGGTAGCCGATGGACAGGCCGTCGATATCGCCCGCCTTGAGCAGAGCAGCCGCCTCGCGGCCACGCTGGACGCCCATATTCAAGCGCCCGCGGATCAGCAGGCCGGTTTCATCTTCCTCGGCCTCCAGCAACTTACCGATGGGCTGCGAGGGGTCATGCTGCCATAACAGCTTGGGCATGGTGCCTTTGGCCTTGTGCTCTGCCAGGCTGTCAGCGAAAGCCCCCGCCACCACCACATCGCCATAGCTGTCAGGCTCGCCGCCGAAAGTGCTGCCGTAGCCCTCGAATTCGCCGGTTTCCTCGTCCAGTGCCTTGATCGAAAGGATCGGAGCCGCCGCCTTATGCATCATCGTCATTTCCAGCCTCCAATTGCTTGCCTACCTCGGTGATCGGCACGTTCTGCATCTGCATTCGCGGCACCTCGCCGCCCGCCACCGGGGGCTTGTTCTCCAGCGCGCGCACCTCATTGATGGTCAGCCAGCCGTTCTGCAGGCCAGACTGGTAGAAATCGGCGCGCGACTTGCTGTCTCCGCGAAGCAGCCCTTCCAGGTTGAATTCGATCATCAGCCCGCGCGCCCGTTCAGCAGGGGTCAGGAGCTGTTTCATCAGCGCCTGCTCAATCCGCTTGATGCGGCGGCGAAGGGTGAACTTCTGAAACGCAAGGGTTTGCTGCTCCAAGCCAGTTCCCCAACTCGTGCTTTTCTCTGTGTGCCCAACCATATGCGGCGGCACGCCGAAAAACCGGCAGATTTCCTCCACCGAGAAGCGTCGGCTTTCCAGCATTTGCGCATCATCGGGGTTGATCGTGAATGGCACCCAATTGGTGCCACCCTCCAGAACAATTGGGCGCCCGGAGTTCTGCGCCCCCACCATGTCGTCAACCAAAGTGGATTTGGCCCGGGCCCGCTGCTCATCAGTCAGCCAATTGTCAAATTTCAACGCGCCAGAGGGGCGCATCCCGTTCTTGAACGTCTCACCCGCTGCTCGGTCAACCGCACGTGCCAAGCCGAAAGCATTGCGAGCGAATTGTAGGGTAGACATGCCGCCAAGCGGCGAACCTCCAAAACCGCGAACGTGCAGCACAGCGCCGTCAAGCTCCCGATGGGTTTTGCCATCTTCCGACCAACGATATTCGATTTCACCGGTCGGCAGACGGCGAACCCTCATCAGATCTGGCGCGACAGGCACTAGGCCGACGATCTTGCCATTTTCCCGCAAGATATGCGCGTAGGCGTTGCCCCACAGCTCCAGAGACGCCGCCATAAATTCCCAGAAGTCCAGCGCTGTCTGATCATAGTTCGGGCTGTCATGCAGCAGTCGGTAAACGACGTGCGAGCGGTCAACGGTGCGCGTTTGGCCGTTCCGGCGATACACCATCAACGGAAGCGAGCCGATTGTTCCCGCAATCAAGTTGGTGCAGGCCCAAACCGTCGAAATTCCGAGCGCGCTATGCCCGGTGACGATCTCCCCCGCATCACTGGCACGATGAAGTCCCATCTGGTGAGCATCAGTCAGCCCAAAGCGGCGAATGATCATGGATTTCAAGCGATCTCGCAGACCCATTTAGCCGCCCCCAAGTGAAGCAAAATAGTCGTCCAATCCGGACTTCGTTTTCATCGCCGCGGTGGCTGACCCTACGGCCATCGCTAGGGTGACAACCCCATCGATCCGGCCCCGCGAACGTGATTTGTCGAACATCCGGTTGCCGAAACCATCCTCGCGGATGATCGCGTTGCGCGCGCAGATGCTGGTGAGCTTGTTGCGATCGATCTTGACCGTGCCTTTCAGCATGTGGTCCTCAAGCTGTGTGATCGAAGTCGGCATACAGAGGAACTTTCCGTCGAAGCTGACGTTCGTGCCTTGCTTATGCCTGACAATTTTCAGGCCGCTGCCCGGCTTGTCGTCGCCTTCTTCGATCCAATACGCGAAACCCGCCTTATCGAAGGCCTCGCAGAGCTTTTCCATGTGGGCGCTGTCGATAGCCATCTGCACCACTGAGTGGCGTCCACAAAAGTCGATAATCTTCGCCGCAATGAACGTGTAGTCGATTACGCGCCCCGGCGTGACTTCTATCAGGTCCGCCGCTTCCAACTCGCGATAAGGGATCGCATCTGCCGTTGATCGCTCTTCGATCTCAAATTCACGAGTCCAATACCATGATTTGACATCGATCCTTTCGCCCTCCCACGCCACCGCGAGCGCGGTGAGGTCGTTCTTCTCGGAGAGGTCGAGCGCCAAATGCGCCCGGCGGCCGATCATCTTCGCATCATCGACCTTGCCCTGCACTTCCTTCCATGCCTGCTCAGAGGTCCAGAACCCTGCAGAGCCTACCGGGATTCCGAAATACAGGCGCTTTGTGGTCAGCTGCGTGCTGATCTGCTGTTTCGCCGTCACTACCAGCTTGCGCACGTTGTCCACCGGATAGGTGATGCCCAGGGCGGGCAACGCCTTAACCCAGCAGCTTTCGTCTTCCAGCGGGTCGTCGCCCTCGTCCACCCGCGCGATATATGCAAACACGCTGTCGTCAGTGAAGTCGCCGGTCACCACCTTCTGGCAAAACTCGCTGTAGTCCGTCCCCACCTGCTGGTCTGCGCTTGGGGTGTTCGTTCCAAGCATCAGTATGCTGTCACCGTGTTTCTTGGTGACTGCGGCCCGCCACATCTCAATCGCCTTGCCGCTTTTCATCTCGTGGATCTCATCGCCAGCCACAAGGATCGGCTTTGGCCCCGAAACGCTGTCATTGTTCGCGATGGGCCGCATGAATGATCCGCTGTCGGGATGCTCGACGCTGTAGGCAAGGTCGCCGGTGCCGCGGATCACAAACGCCGCGTCTTCCAGCGTCATGCCGCCTTTGCCTGGGATCGGCGCCCGAAGCATCGCCACCGCATCGCGGAACATAACCCGCGCCGTGTCCTTCGTTTCCCCGATGCAGTAGACCTCGGCCCGCTTCCGGCCATAGAACCCGCTGAGATAGATACCTACAGCCGCCATGAGCGGCGATTTCGCTTGCCCCTTGCCGGTTTCCAGCCACACGAACCGGAACCGGATGAAACCTTCCGCTGTTCGCCAGCCGAAAATCGACCCTACCACGAACAAGTGCCAGGGCAGCAGCTTGAATGGCTCGCCCTCCTTGGCCCCTTCGGTGATCGACAACATGGCCGGAAAGAACCGAATGGCCCGCTCGGCCTGCTCAATATCCCACTGCAACCCGCGCGCCGGGCCATGCTTCAGATCATCTAGGTGCCGCTGGCATTGCGCCCGCACGAATGCGCCCGCTACGATCTTTCCCGAAACCACATCCCGCGCGTATCGCGTGGTCTGGTCAATGCGCTCCGAGGAACTCATCTGCTGCCGTCTTTTCCGGTGTCTTCTTCGGCGCCTCTGCTTTTGCGCCTACGCTCTCAGGCGTCAGCGTGAGCGCCTTTTCCAGCTTGCCGATCTGCTCGGCCATGTTCTTCACTTGCGACCAGAGCATGTTCACGTACTGCCCGCCGTCGCCACTCTCCCGCACCGGCCCCTGCGCCACAGCCAGCGGCTGATAATGCAGATATTCGGCAGTCATGCGCACCAGCCGGTCCAGTGTCCGCGCACGCGCCCGGTTCCAAAGCCCACGAGCCTCAAGGTCGGCCTTGTATTCCTCCCAGAGCACTTTGGCCTGCTCAGCCATCGGCCCGCCCTCGTCGTGACCGGCGAAAACATCGTCATATCGGGGGCGCTGGATGCGGGTCATGGGACACCCCTACTTTCGGGAGCAGATATTGCGCACGGAGGACCGGCGATAGGTTTCCAGTGTGGAGGCCTGAACTTTGGACCTCCCCCCCCCTACCCTCAGAACGGCGCGGGAGCGGCCAAAACCAGCCCGCCACAAGGGCGAAACGCTATGGCTCGTCACCACTCCTGCCCCACACGCTCCTTGGCCTGAGCGATCAGCTCAGCGTCTCCTGCGTGTGCGGCCTCGATCGATGCGCAGTGGGTGGAGTGACAACCAGAGCAGACCAGCGCCAGGTTCGTCAATTCGTAGGCGAGATCAGGACGGAGGCGCCATGGACGGAGGTGATCCACCACAGCAGTACGTTTACCTGTCTTGCCCCGGAGGCTCGCCGGTATCGGCTGGTTGCACATACGGCACTTGCCGCCTTGCTGTGCATAGAGAGTAGCTGCGAAACGGTCACGGGCTGCGCTGCCCTTGCGGCCAGAGAATGGGTGCCTCTCGCTCATTCGCACCCCGTCTGTTGTGGAGATTGCCGGGCATCCCGCCCGATTGGTTCTATTTGTGCAACTGAGCAGCGCCCTTTCCGGTATCCTGCCGGTGGGCGATGTTCACTTTTGTGCGGTTTTGGCCTTGCGAACAGCGTCATCCAGCTTTGCGATCCGCATCGGGCGCGGGTCATCTTGCCAGCCGTCCGGCTCCTTGACTGCAAAACGCGCTAGGGCATCAAGGTACTTGCGTTCCATGTCCGTGCTCCAGTTCAAGTTCCCGCCGCCCTGCATTCAGCAGGATAATGCCATGACCCCTCTACACCTTGCTGTTGACGCTCTAGCGCATGCAGGGCTTTGACCAGTGGCGGGTGATACTGGGGAGGAATGGTGTGAGGGTGTGAGGGTGTGGTCTAAGGATGCTGCGGCGCGAAAGCCGGTTCAAGCATAGGAATTGCAGCAGCACGCGCCCTTTCCTCAGTTCCGAAACCGGGGGCGCGTGGACGGGCCGACCGGAGCGATCCTGGTGCGACCTTGCGAAGAGAATACCACATCTTGGGATTGCATCAAGAGGCAGCTCGCACATCCAGCGGATCAATCTTCACGCGCGTCAGGCGACCGAGGATCTCGATCTGCGCCTCGATCATCGGGTATGAGTCGTGTGCAGCCTCAACCATCCGGGTGAACTTCACCAGTCGCTCAGCGAAGGGGCCAGCCAGAACGTCGAGCGCCTCCCCCGGCTGAAACTGGCACATTGCAGCGCGATCGCGGCTTTCGATGATCCGTTCTGCATCAGCGTTCTCTGATTTCACCTTGGCGATGAAGGGTTTTACATGGTGCAAGACTTCTTGGGCCGGCACAGCCATGAGGGAAGCGCTCAACCCTCGGCATTGGATCGCGCGGGTAAACATGGACGCAGGGATCTCTGCGAAGATGTATCCCGGCAGATACGCGCTTGTGATCGGTTCGGCGTGGCGCTTCTTGCCGACCCGCTTAAACTCGATCCTGCGGGGGGCGTGGGCCTCGATGCCCAACGCGCGCAGCTGGCGCTCCACCGCGAACTCTCCGCGCTCTTTTTCGGCGCCGGGTTCGGGTGCGATGTGCCGGGTGGTCGTTCTGCCCAGATACCACGTCATTTTGCCTGTCTCCTGCCTTTGGTTATTTGCTGAGGTCTACGGGTTCCGGATTGAACAGGAACTCGCGCGTGCATCCAGTGAGAGCGCAGAGAGCGTCGATGTATTCATCCGGTGGTCTGGTGCCACGCGCGCGAAGGCTCGATACTGCGGCGCAGCTCTTGCCGATGCTTGCTGACCACTCAGTGAACGTGACCTGACCAACAACGAGGGCGACCTCGACGCGCTCCCAGAACTCTGGGGGCATGCGGTCTTTCAGGGGGCGTCCTCTCATAGCCATCAGAAAGGCACCTCGTCGTCATCGATGCTCTGACTGTCAGAGCCGTATCCGCTGCCCTGAGTTCCATCGGAGTCGTATCCACCGCCGTAGCCGCTATTTTCATAGCCGGACTGCTGAGTTCCTCCAGCCCCGTCCAGCATGGTTAGCGTGGAGCCAAAGCCATGCAACACGATCTCGGTTGAATAGCGGTCCTGACCGCTCTGGTCCTGCCACTTGCGGGTTTGTAGCTGGCCTTCGACATAAACCCTTGACCCTTTGCGCAGGTATTGCTCGGCCACGCGCACCAGACCTTCATTAAAGATCGCAACGGAGTGCCATTCGGTCTTTTCGCGGCGCTCGCCCGTGTTGCGGTCTTTCCAAGATTCGGAGGTCGCGATGCGGAGGTTGCAGACCTCGCCTCCGCTCTGGAAGGTCCGGACTTCCGGATCGCGGCCAAGGTTGCCTATCAGCATAACTTTGTTCAGCGATCCAGCCATCAATCGGCCTCCTTAGACGTTAGTTCGGGATATGCCGCGTCCAGAGACGCGCGATTCCAGCGAAGGCCACGGGAATAGATGTACGAGCCAAGTGCTGCCTGGCTCATTTCAAGTTTGGCCGCCACCTTGGGAAGGCTGCTGTCGATATGAGCGTGGATAGCGCGCATCTTCTCCAGTTCGTGGCGGCGAAGGATCTCGGGCCATGTCTCCGGGGCGCTCATGACGGGTCACCCATCATGCAATCGCCTCGCAGGGCGATATCTACAGCAGCCTCGCGATCTTTCCTCGACTGGCGCGGGAACATCTCGTCAACCATGGCCTGAATGCGGGCGCGTTCCTCGTTTGTTGGCGGACGGCGCTTCGGTTCCGGGTCTGGCGCGGGTTGAGACAGGGCGGCGATCATGTGGCGGCGAGGACTGGCCTTAGCCTCACACAGTCGCTCCAATTCGGCCCACGATGGGAACCACTTCCACGAATGCTGCAAAAGCGCGTGACGGACCACATCAGCGGGGTATTGCGCCAAACGAGAGGAATATGCGGTGAGCTGAAGTTCTGCCGCGATACCGTCAGTGCCGCGCCCCGCTGTGAGAACCGAAAGCTCGGCCAGCCAGCGCTCAATCTGCGGAATAGGCGCAGGCGTCTGAAACTTCTTCAGATCTTCAATCGCAGCCTCGCGCTGAGCCGTGGTCCCGTGAATGCGGCAGCCGACTGCAACCTCGTAGCTGGGGAGATACTCGCCATTGGGGCCAGTCGGATAACGGCCCTCAAATTTGACCTCCAAATTGACGCCGTGCGACCGCGCCCGCGAGACCGCCGCCTTGTCCATGTCCGCCGGGGTATGCTTGGCCAGCCATTCGGCGATTTCGGATGAATTTTGGCGCGACGTCGCGACAGCGGTTGCGCCACGTTTGCCGCCAACCGCGTCGAGACTTTCTTCCGCCAGCGTCTGTCCGGTCTGTCCAATAGGCATGAAAGTCATCTGCGATCTCCTCAATCTCGGCCTCGGTCAAATTCAATGAAAGGGCGTATTCTCGGTCTTCGTCACTGGGGCACCAGTCCTCGGGCAGCCGTGCCTTGACTGGCTTTTTCGGATTTTCCGGCTGGGGAACTACAAGGGGTAATGACGGTTCATTGATGGTTACTGACGGTTTGGGTGCATCTGGTGCGGGGGTAGACCCGCATTTCGTGCGGGGGGGGGGTGCATCTGGTGCGGGGTGCATTTCGTGCGGGGGTGCATCTGGTGCGGGGGGTGGCGTAGGTGTTGGGCGGACGAAATAGAGGTTGGACCCATTCCGCCCGGCCCCCGGTATGATCTCCACATAGCCCTGCGCCTGGAGTTTCCTGATGTTCGTCTGCACCGCTCGCTCCCCGAGCCCTGTGCGCTGGCACAGGCGGGTGATTGATGGATAGCAGCGGCCCTCGTCGTCAGCATGATCAGCGAGTGCGAGCATGATGAGACGCTCTGTGGCTCCCAGTGTTTCGCTTTCGAAAACGGCTGACATGATGCGGATGCTCATGGCTGGCCTCCAATCTCGATATAAACCGCCCCGCCCTTCTCGACGGGGCCAAACTCTGTCGGGAACACGCAGCGAAACCCCACGTCATCAACCTTCATCGCGTCGGCAATCCCATCGATGGCAGCCTTCATGGTGGCTGGCAGATTGTGGGTGTCGCGGCGGCGGCGATCAGGCGGGCAGAAACGAAACGTGAGAACCGCAGCTGGGTCTCTCGGCCACTTGGCTTCCAATGCTAGTGCCCATGCCTCCTTGCGCTGTGTGCGCTTGGCTGCGGCCCTCACCATGTGGCTGGCCTTCTCATTGTCCCAGAGGGCGCGGCGGGGCCAAGAGAGGCGAATGGTGGTGGACTTCATGCGGCCGCCCCCTGAAACTTGTCGACCTCGTTCCCGAACACGTCCCAGCCTGTCCGCTCTTGGCGGCTGAAAAGCTCTAGCCTAGGAACATCACCGCAAAGGGCCTCAGCTGCTGCGAAAGCCTCCTCTGGCTTTCGAGAATGCTCGCGCAAGGGCCCTTCGATTACCGATCGAACGTTTCTCGCGGTCTTTGGATTCCCAACGGTGCCGATCAGGAAGGGTTCACCGGCACAACGAAGGATATAGCCCGTGCCGAAGGCTTGCTTACCGCCGGAGGTCTTCTTTGACCAATGGCCTGCGGTCTTGGATTGGAACCCCCATGCCTCCATGACCTCGAAAGCCTTATCCAGCAGCGGGTTGGTGGCCCAAAGCCACAAAACGCAGCTTTCAGCCGCTAGATGACCGACCTGCATTCCCTTGATGTCGTCCAGGCCGATGCAATCATATTTCGCGCTTGCGTTCTTGTGGTCTCCTTTTGCCGACCAATTCTCATAAGACCACGGCGGATCTGCCATGATCAGGCCATAGCGGAACAGCGGCATGTCAGCGAAATTTGAGAATGCTGCCATCAGTCCTTACCCGCGGCTCTGCGCATCCGGCGGATGCAGCGGTTCATGATCCGTGTGCGCTCAGCGATAGTCTCCGCGAGGATCAGCTTCTTGCGCTCGATGCGTGGCTCAAGGGTGGCGAGGCGCGAGAGTTCCGCGTCGTCCGCATAGCGCAGCCACGGGGCGTCAATACCGAAGGGTGCTTCGATCCTCGGACCGCCGTTGTGGCCGATGTGCGCGGCGATTGCTGCAATCTTGCGCGCCTCGGCTTCCTGCTGCGCTTGTACCTTGGCGTAAATGGCCGTGAGAGGGTCATCCAGCATTGATCAATCCTCCGTCTTGTACAGTGGGTTGCGCTGTACAGGCTTCGGAGAAATCGCCCGTCCAATCGCCATGGAAAGACCAGATCGGATGTTCTGCGTGGCGTTTGATTTGGTGGCCTTACAGGGGCACTCAGCGAGAGCGACACGCAAGCTCTGCGCTCGGTCCTTCGGCATGCGGATGACCAGATCTTCGCCTTCGAGTTTCACGCTGCTGCCGCGTACCGGATCAGCCATGTCTCAGGCCTTCCTGATGGGGGTGACGCCTGCGGCCAGTGCCTCGAACCGAACGGCCATTTCATCGAATTTTGCCGAGGCCTCTCGCGCCTCCACGACTGCGGCTGCGTAATCGCCCGCATCGCCAGACTGCGCGGCGCGGATACCGGCGCACACCGCCTGGCCACCCTCTTCCGAGGCTTCACCCGAAAGCGCGTAGAGGCATGTCTCTCCCCCATCACGAACGGAGGACGCGCGGTAGGTGTCGAAGCAGTTATTTCGAGTGGCATCCATAAGGGCCCAAGCCCAGAGAAGCGGAACCTCGAGCTGCCCGTTCTTGATCTTCGTGAGAGTCCCAATGCTGATCGAGTGACCGACTGCCGAAGCGATGACAGAAGCTGCGGCCTCCTTGCCACCCGCTTGGGTCACGAGGTTGTCAAACATCTGCGCGGCGATCTTAGGCTGCATGGAAAGGCCTTTTCCTTGGGGTTCGAGTTCGCCGCACCCAACTTGAATGTATGGAAGCGGTATTAGGCATAGAGAGAGGGTTAGGCGGCGGTGTCGCGAGAGATAGCCGAGACGTGCTCACGCAAGCCCTTCGGAGGCGTGTGACCCTCAGGCCAGTTCTCAAGAAACCAAACCATGGCATTGTTGAAACGGCGGACGTCTATCCCCGCCCCACCCCGGAGAGCGGATAGCTTCTTGCTATCCTCAAAAACACGATGAGAAACCGTCCGGTCATGCTCGACCGAAGCAGCGATTTTATAGGCGTCAGCGACGGCCAAGAGAGCATGGATTGTCATCATGAGCCGGATCATGCGGTTTTTTTACCGCTTCGTCAACGGTCATCTTACCGCTCTTCGCAGATCCACACCTGCGGTAATATTACCCCCATGGATATGGGTGAGATTTTGGCTCGGATCACCGAGCGCCGTGAAGAGCTGAAGTTGTCCGAGCAGGCCTTGGCGCTCCAATCTGGAATGTCAAAGGACGGCATTCGAAATTGGAGAAGGCGCTTTGAAGCTGGAGACGACAACGCCGGAGCGAACGTCAGTTCAATCAGCAAAGTTGCCTCGACATTAGGTGTCTCAGAACTCTGGCTGCTTCACGGTATAGGCGAGAGTAAAACCCCCACCATCTCGATCGCGGGCAAAGTAGGTGCTGGCTCTCAAGTCCCTGTTTTCGACGCCTACGAGAAAGGCGATGGCCCACAGGTCGAGTGCCCACCTGGTATTGGACCGCACGGCGTTGTAGCGGTTGAGGTTGAAGGTGACAGTATGGAGCCAGTATATTCCGCTGGGGATCTACTGTTCTACTCGCGCAACGGTCATGACAGCGTTCCCGACGACGTGGTCGGCTACAAGTGCGTTTGCGAAGACGCGGACGGCATGGGCTGGGTGAAGCAAGTCAAAGCGGGTGATGAGCCGGGCCTGTTCCACCTGATCTCGCTCAACCCCACCGGCGCAAACATGTGGAACGTGCGCCTCAAGTGGGCCGCCCGCGTGCGCCTGCACTGGCCTGCGGAGTTTGCGAGGAAGAAGTAAACTTATCAAATTTTGAGGTGAGATGGCCCCTAAAAAATCACTCTTGGAGCGAATGCGCGCGAACCCTCGCGATGACTGGACAATTACCCAAGTCGAAACGCTATGCAAAAAAATTGGACTAGACGTCCGGAAGCCAAACGGTAGCAGTCACTACGTTGTGTCGAGCAAATACTTGCGCGACTCACTCTGCGTGCCCTACAAGCGCCCGATTAGGGCACTATATATTAAGAACCTTGTGAGCTACTCTGACGCCCACGCCGAAATGCAATCTAAGGATAGCAGTAATGTCTGAATACCCCATCGTGATCGCACCGCTGCCCGATGAAGATGGCGGCGGATACATTGCACTTTATCCGGACCTTCCGGGATGCATGTCCGACGGAGACACTCCAGAAGAAGCGCTCGTGAACGCCAAGGACGCCTTTGATGCTTGGATCGAAGTTCAGAAAGAGCGCGGCGCGTCAATCCCAGCACCTGGGGATTCCTCATCCGAAAATGCGAAGCGGATGGATTCACTCATGGAAGCATTGAAGGTTGCGCTGGACCGAGTCGAGCTGGCAGACCAGCACATCAAATCGCTTGAGGCTGCTTTGGAGAAAGCAATTCGGCAAAATACGGGATCTTGGCAGCCTTCCGGCATGCTTGCCCACACAACCCCAGCAGACAACATCTCTCACATTCACTAATTTTCACATCGATCAAGCGACAGGAACCCCGCTCCGGCGGGGTTTTTCTTTGCGCGCACCTCGCGGTGATTTCTGCGCCGGGAACGGAGTCGCCTGTGTGGAAAGGCTATCCGAACCCAGCGCAGCGCTTTGCGGCAAACCCGTTGTAGCATGGTGAGGTGCAGGATGCGACACGAAAGCGGTAAATAAACCGCTTTTATGTTGACGGCGGTAATTTTACCGCTTATGTGTATTCCCAACAGCCCCACCGAAGTCGCGCCGCTGGCGCAGATCGCGGGGCAACAAAGGGAGCCACGACATGCAAGTTCAAGATTTCGACCTTACCAGTTCGAAGCCAGTCATCTCCGCAACGCAAGTTGCAGCATATAGCAAAGCGAAAAACTGCCCGTGGCTCACTCTGAGTGATGTCCAGAGCTCTACCGCTGTTCAGCACCGAGTTCTTGCATTCATCAATGCAGGCTCTAACCCAATGGAGCATCACCGCGCGAAACTCGTTGACAACGGGTTGGCAGGCGCAGCTCAGACGATCAACCGCATCACCAGTCCAGAAAAGGCGAAGTTCATCGCTGGCGAGTTTATTCGCAAGGCTCGTGAAAATCGCCTTCTCGGTGGCGCGGATGTGGCGCTCGCGCTTTCTCAGGCAGCCAGATACCGCAAGGCGGCAAAACAGCACATTCAGGCAGCGGAGTGAGGTCGAAGACATGAGCTACCAAGACGTTCACACACGCATGCGCGCCAACTCCGTCACAGACGTGGCTTATGAGCGCGGCGTGCAGGTCAACCGGCTGACAATGGCGCTGGAAGACATCGCCCGGACCTCCAGCTGCCGCAGAAGCGCGGAGAGAGCCCGCTTGGTTCTGGCACAGGTAGGAGATCCCTACCCTCTTGACCGGGAGGGCGCGGCATGAGCCACCTTTCCAACGTCACCCCCATTCGCACCCCGGCGGCAAAGTCCACTACTCACGGCACGCACAGCACGCGCCGCCGGGGCCTTGGAGATCATCCAGGCATGGGAAAGCATCTGGAACGGATGAACCGAGAGCGAAATGCGTCTCGCAATCATGACCAGAAGAACTGGACGCTCACGCTGACGTTCTGGGCGCTGATGATCTTCGTCGCAATCCTGACCGCAGTGTCAGTCGGCGCCAGCCTCTCTCAGCCTTATTGAACCTCCCTGTCGGGCGCATCACTTCGCGTCCGCAACTTCCCCGGCGGTGAGGGTTTCCTCCTCCCTAACCCGAAACCGCCGGGGCCTTTTATTCCAAGGAGACACGACATGACTCTGAAAATTACAAAATCGGATGAGGTGATTGAGGTGAAGAACCTTTGTGTCACCATCTATTCCCAGCCTGGGCTTGGCAAAACCAGCCTCGCCTTCACAGCAAGTCGCCCGCTGCTTCTGGACTTTGACAAAGGCGCTCACCGCGCCGTTGATCGCAAAGATGTTGTGCAAGTCGAAGACTGGCGCGATGTGGCAGGCATCTCTGCAGGAGATCTCGCCGCCTACGACACCATTGTGATCGACACTGTGGGCAAGGCGCTGGACACCCTGTCGGCTGATATCATCCGCGCGAACTCGAAACTCTCATATGGCGGTGCCTTGAACCAGCAAGGATGGGGGCAACTTGGCGTCAGGTTTTCCGCATTTCTCAAGCTCCTGCGCAGCTTCGGCAAGGACGTGGTGCTGATCTCTCACATGGACGAAAAAGCGGACGGAGACGCCATCAAGGAGCGCTTGAAAATCTCAGGCGGATCCAAGGATCTAGTGCTTACAGACAGCGATGTGATCGCACGCATCTCGATTTACAACCGCGAACGTCACCTGATCTTTTCCCCTACTGAAACATCATTCGGAAAAGACCCGGCTAACATTGGCGCGATGCCCATTCCGGAAGCGTCGGCAGAAACATATGCCACCTGCCTCTCCGACATCATCACCCAGATCAAGGAAGGCATGAACGCGCTTTCCGAGGAGCAGGTGCAACGCAAGGCTGAGATTGATTGGTTCGCCACCAAGCTGCCTGAAATGACCAGCGCCGAGGAGATCAACGGCGTTCTGGGTCGAGCCAAGAAGGCGGGCAAGGATATTCAGAAGATGGTGGTCGCGCGCGCGAAAGAGCTTGGCTTCGACTTCGATCCTGAAGCGAGGGAGTACGTCGATCCGAGTGCGGCGCTTGCTGACGAATTGGACGATGAAATCCCGGAGTTTGACGATGCAGACGAGCCGGAAAGCCCAGCTATGGCCGCCGAGTAAAGCCACAAAGGAGAAAAGCAATGCCGCTTGATATGTCCGCCATTCAGGAAGCCTACGCTTCCCACAGTTTCGTCTACTTCGACATTGAGACTATCCCATGTCAGGATGAAAGCTACCTGATCGACCTTGAACGCAAGGTGAAGCCTCCGGCAAACCTGAAAAAGCCGGAGAGCATAGAGAAGTGGCTTGCCGAAAACCGCAAGAGCGCTGCAATCGAAGCGCTCTCCAAGACCAGCTTTGACGGAGGTCGCGGGCACGTCTGCACTATTGCATGGGCAAGGAATGACGGCCCTGTTGCAGTGCGCCACGCAAAAACCACTGCAGACGAGCGGAGCATCTTAGCCGACTTCTTCGGTGATCTGGATCCCTACCACAGTGAAACGCTTGTGGGTCATAACATCGCCGGGTTCGACATTGGGTTTCTTCGCAAGCGGGCGATCTATCTCGGCGTAAAGATGCCGGCGTCTTGCAGCTTCCCTCGCGACCCAAAACCCTGGGACCGGTCTATTGTGGACACAATGGCTGCATGGGCTGGCGGCACCAACCGCATCAGCATGGACGAACTCTGCCAGATCCTCGGAATTCAGGGCAAGGACGGTTTTGACGGCTCTCAGGTGGCTGCAGCATGGGCGGCAGGCGAACACGACAAAATTGCTGAATACTGCAAGGACGATGTGTGGCGCACTCGTGAGATCCACAAGCGCTTTCTCGCGGCGGGCTACTGATGACCACCCGCGCCGCCGTTGCCGAATACTTCCGCCGTGAGAAGGCGGCTATGAACACGCCTCAAGGCGCAGATCATGACGCCCTGATTGCAGAGGTTGCGCTCGAGTTTCGCATGAGCATTCGCATCCTCAATGACGCCGTGAAATCCGAAACAATCACGAGGCCGAACTGATGCATGACGCTATGAACAAGGCCCAAAAAGCCACTCAATATCTGATCGATAGCGCGGCAGAGATAGCTGCTGCCAAGGCCGACCTCACTAAAGCGGAAAACATGCTTCGCGTGGTGAAGGCAATGGCAATGAAGCACAGCGACGAAAAGAGCGCTGCGGCCCAAGAGCGAGAGGCATATGCGAGCCAGCAGTATCTCTCAGCCGTGAACGAGCTGGCTCTCGTGGCTGGCGAATACGAGAAGCTGCGCGCACTACGAGAGGCCGCGAAACAGCAGATCGAGTTTTGGCGTAGCCTGAACGCCAACCAGCGCGCCGCTGAGCGCGGTTACGGGAGCGCAGCATGACACGCCCTGTTGCCGAATGGATCGGCAAAACCGACGCCACCCCTGCCCCGGCTCGCGTAAAGGCACGGATCATCATGGCGCAGGATGGCATCTGCGCCTGCGGCTGTGGCGTGAAGCTCGGCGCGGCTGGCGAAGCTATCGAGTTCGATCATGAAACCGCCCTGATCCTTGGTGGCGAGAACAGGGAAAGCAATCTGCGCGCCTTACGCCGCCCATGCCACTCGCTGAAAACAAAGCAGGACGTGGCGCAAAAATCAGTCGAGGCCCGGAAGCGGAACAAGTCTCTCGGACTGCACAAGCCCAAAGGCACCCTGCCCGGATCAAAGGCCAGCAAATGGAAACGCAAGGTAGATGGCACGGTCGTGCCTCGCTGAGATGCCCACCGAGTCCGAGAAAGAGAACGAAGCGGCCCGCCTATACAGCGAATGGCGCGCCTTACCGAAACCCCGTCCTGAGTTCCTTACCTGGGCACACACCAAGCGAGAGAAGACCGCAGCATGACCGCACAGCTTCCCCTTGAATTCCTTGACGCAGCGCGGGTTTACGAGCGCCCCTTGATTGTCGACAGCTTTGCGGGCGGCGGCGGGGCCAGCACTGGCATTGAGCTCGCTCTCGACCGTAGTCCGGATATCGCGATCAATCATGATCCGGCAGCGCTTGCGCTACATGAAGCGAACCACCCCGAGGCGTTACACCTTTCGGAGAACGTATATCGCATTGACCCGCTTGAGCATTTGAGTGGAAAGCACATCGGCCTGATGTGGTTCAGCCCCGATTGCAAGCACTTCTCCAAGGCCAAGGGCGGTAAGCCGGTAGCTCGCAACATCCGCGATCTCGCTTGGATTATTCCGGGCTGGATCGAAAGGATTCAGAAGAGCGGCGGCAAGGTCGACGTAGTTCTTATGGAGAATGTCGAGGAGTTCGCTGGCTGGGGGCCACTGATCGAGACCGACAAAGGCCTGATGCCGTGCCCAGAGCGCAAGGGGGAAACGTTCGAAGCGTGGTGCAAAAAGATCCGCAGCCTTGGTGGCAAGCTAGAGCGAAGAGAACTCCGAGGCTGTGACTACGGAGCGCCAACAATTCGCAAGCGCCTATTTGTGGCGATCCGCTTTGATGGGGAGCCTGTCAGTTGGCCCACGCCCACACACGGCGATCCCAACAGCGCCGAGGTGAAGTCGGGCAAGCTCAAACCGTGGCGAACCGCAGCAGAATGTATCGACTGGAGTCACCCTTGCCCCTCGATTTTCGACAGCAAGGCCGAGATCATGGAAAAATACGGACTGCGCTCGGTGCGCCCTCTGGCCCACAACACGCTTGCGCGCGTGGCTCGTGGCCTGCATCGCTATGTTCTGCAGGCTGAGCGTCCGTTTCTGGTGAACCTGACCCACGGCGGGCGCGTCGAGGACGTCGCAGAACCCTTCAAGACAATCACGGGGGCCAACCGGGGCGAAAAGGCGATTGTTGCGCCCTCCCTTGTCAGCGTCGCGCATGGCGATAGCGGCGGTCGTCGAAAATACCCACTGACCGATCCATATGGCGTTGTAACGGCCGGAGGCGTTTCAAACGCACTCATTGCCCCCAGCATTGCACGTTTCACCACTGGCGGAACCGGACACCAAATCAAATCTCCCCTCGCAACGGTCCCGGCAAACAGCTTCATCAAGCGCCCAGGTGGTGCCGCCCCGCTTGGAGTGCTGGCACCGTACCTTGCCACCATGCGCAACAGCCTGAAGCCTTGGCAGGAGGTAACGAAGCCCACCCACACCGTCACGGCGGGCGGCGCAGGCCTTACGCTTTGCGCGCCCCACCTGATGAGCCTGAAAGGCACTGCGCGCCGGGATCGTGCTGCAGACGCACCTCATCCGACCGTTCTGGCCGGAGGCGGCCACTCCGCTCTCATGGCCCCCGTCTTGACCTACGCACAACAGGGCGGAGCCAATCGCTCTATGCTGGACCCGCATCATACGATCTGCGCGAGCAAAAAGGACCAGAACAGCCTGTTCTCGGCCTTTCTCGCCCAGCAAAACGGCGGACCGCGCATGGCGGGGCACAGTGGCCATGATCCCCGCGAGCCGATTTCCACCGTCACCGGCAGCGGGAGCCAGCAGACGCCGGTGGCCGCGTTCTTCGCCAAATATTACGGCACCGGTGATGGAGCGCGCGCGGACGCTCCGCTGCACACTATCACAGTCAAGGATCGCATGGCGCATTGCCAAGCGGATGTGATCCCAGCTCCACCGTTCACTGACGCCCATACGGAGCGCGCCCGCCAAGTCGCAAGCCTGATGCGCGACCATGGCCTTTGGGATGAACGCGAGTTCGTCACACTCGAGATCGAGGGGCAAGCTTTCATCATCGTAGATGTCGGTATGCGCATGCTCACCCCGCGAGAGCTCTTCAACGCCCAAGGC
This sequence comes from Ruegeria sp. TM1040, assembly GCF_000014065.1. Taxonomy (NCBI): domain Bacteria; kingdom Pseudomonadati; phylum Pseudomonadota; class Alphaproteobacteria; order Rhodobacterales; family Roseobacteraceae; genus Ruegeria; species Ruegeria sp. TM1040. The sequence goes on from NC_008044.1 coordinate 1,786,516, forward strand.
TTCCCTGCAGACTACGTGATCGAGGGAATTTGGAAGCAGGAAAGCGATGACTGGACCTTTTCCACGTTCCCCAAGGACGTGCAGGTCCGGTGCGTGGGCAATAGCGTCTGCCCACCAGTGGCCGAGGCGCTGGTGCGCGCCAACTGTTCGCACCTTATCGAGATGGAGGACTCGCAGTGAGCCCGCAAACGCTCTTACGCCAGCGCATTGAGGCTCACCGTCGCGCGATACGATCCGGGGATCTCATCGAGATCAATCGCACGTGGGACGATCTGGAGCACGTCGTAGAATACGCCAAGCCCGCAGAGGGCCAGAAGAAGGAGGCCGCTTGATGGTGAGTGTTACCCCTGCCGCCCTGAGGGAGGCCAACGCTGCCGCATACCTCGATATGCCCGTTGCCAAATTCCGGGATCTTGTGAGCCGCGGGGCTTTGCCGAAACCCGTCATTATCGCTGATGATGTGGAGAGGTGGAAATCCGAAGACCTGCTTGCCATACTAAACGGCAACGCGGCCCGGCCCAGCGAGGACTTTGAACTGTGAGACGCCCGAATAAGCCACGTATCGTCAAGCCGGGGCTTGTTTGGAAATGGGACACCCGCAACTCGATCTGGGTGCCCTATCACCGTGTGAACTGGACAGAGGGCGGCAAGAGAAAGCAGCGAACGACAAAGCTGGACTGGCGGGGCGACTCTGAGCGCCTCGACATGCTTTATTGGCAGTGCCGAGCTGGCAAACACAAAAAACAGACAGCTCCGGCGAAGTACACGTGGCGGCAACTTATCACCGCGTGGCGCGAAGATCCGCGTGTTCAGTCTCGATTGGCGGATGGAACAAAGCGCAGCTATTCCAGAACGATGGAAGCCATACTTGATAAGAACAGTGACAAGGACGTGAGGCGAACCACACGCCAAGCAATTCGAACCGCGCACTCCAAGATGTCCGAAACTCCGAGGAAAGCGGACAAGTATCTGCAGACCGTGAGCCTTCTTTGGAACTATGGCGCCGAGAAACTAGACTGGCCCCTCGGTCCAAATCCAGCGAAAGGCATTGAACACTTCGGTAAGCAGAGCGAGTATGAGCCCTGGCCGGAATGGATGGTCGACAAGCTCAAGGATGCGCCGGAACATGTGCGCACTGCCGCTGAATTGATCCTAGGGACAGGTCAGAGACCCAATGCGGCCATTCACATGAAGTTCGCACACTTTGACGGCGAATGGATGAGCGTCCTTGATGAGAAGAGCGACGAACGGATTGATGTTTATTGTCCTCCAGCCCTGCGCGAGTTCATCTCGCGAGCGCCACGCAACGGAGCTTACGTTTTAGCGAAGAACCTTACAGAGCCCCGAGGCTACTGGTCGATCTCTTCATCATTTCGCACATGGCGCGATGCACTCGGCCCGGAGGCGAAGAAGTACGTTCTGCATGGCCTGCGCAAACTCTCTATCATCCGCCTCGCCGAGGCTGGTTGCAGTGATGCCGAAATTCAAGCCGTTACGAACCAAAGCGCAGAGATGGTGGCTTACTATCGCTCTCGGGCCAGCCGCAAAGCGCTCTCACGCGCCGCTCAAGAGCGCCGAAAGTGAAATTCCACTAAACGAACAAAACGAAAACGAAACGAGACTGTGTGAGTCGGGTGTGTGAGTCACCGAAAAGATCACACTTCTAAGAGCTCAACGCATCTTCGGTTTATCGTTTAAAATCAGCTTGGTACGGGCGGCGGGACTCGAACCCGCACGGCTAAAGCCTGGGGATTTTAAGTCCCCTGTGTCTACCATTCCACCACGCCCGCGCGGCTGGACCAATTGCCACAAGCTCTACCTGCGCGTGCGGGTGGGTTCAATCGGAAAGTCAGTGATTTTCGGCGCTTGCTCTCCGGTCACAGGTCGATGGACTCGTCCGCAAGCGGGGCGCCCGGTGCAAGGAGATGGCGTTCCGACAGCCAAGGATTCAGATCGAGGGCCGCGCGCAAGGCCTCGCGGGCCTCTGCGATACGCGACAATCCCAGCAGCGAGAGCGCGCGGCCGCTCATGGCGCCGACATGACGTGGCGAGAGCGCAAGCGCGCGGTCAAGATCGCGCAGCGCCGCAGCAAAGTCTCGGCGCAGATAATGAACAAAGGCACGCTGGTTATACCCCTCGGCGTAATTCGGGCAGTAGTCGACCAGACGATCAAAATCCGCCAGCGCCCCGACAAAATCATAGACTTCGCGCCGCGACATGCCACTATCGAGGATCTCTTGCGCGCGCTCATCGGGGGCATCCGCCCAATACTCCCAGAGCTGAGTATTGATGCGTTGGGCTTCCTGCTCGTTTGCAGCGGATTGCACATCTTCCAATAATTCGGAAATCGGACCGGAGTGATCCGGGGCAGCCGGACATTCCGATGCCACGGCGACAGAGCCAACACAAAAAAACACAAGAGCGGGGACACAACAACGGATAACCATATCGAAGAAATGGCGCGGAATGAGCCCCAGGCAAGCCCTCATGGGAACGCGCTAGATCGGCCCCAGCCCTGCATCATCCTTGACCGACTGCATCGACATATAAGTCGAGGTGGAGGAAACATGCGGTAGCGAAGAGATTTTCTCCCCCAGAATCGCACGAAAATCCGACATCGAGCGGCAGCGCACCTTGAGCAGGTAGTCGAAATGCGAGGCCAACATGTGCACCTCCTCGATCTCGGCCACCTGCACCACTGCGGCATTGAACGACGCCAGCGCCGCCTCGCGGGTGTCGGTGAGCTTCACCTCGACAAAGGCCACATGATCCAGCCCAAGTCGGATCGGATCGATCATCGCCCGGTAGCCCTGAATGATGCCCTCGGACTCCAGGCGCTTGAGCCGCGCCTGTGTTGGCGATTTTGAGAGACCAATGGCACGGGCGAGGTCGGAAATGGAGGTGCGGCCATTGTGGCTCAACTCGCGCAGAATCGCCTGATCGAACCGGTCCAGCCCCGGGAAACGCGATTGCATCAAAAACCCTCCGCAAATAAGCGCATTTGACCTGTACTATTGCGACAATCGGGACAAATGACCAGTGATGACGCGATAAAAGGGGAAAAATCTCTTAACAAGGGGAACACTCATGACTCGTGATATGCGCCTACGCGACCGGATTGATGCCGGCACCTATTTGGATCAGGCCAATATGCGCGATGCGCTGGTGGCTCTGGCCGCTCTGTCCGAAGCGGATCGCTCCGCCATCTGTGCCTCGGCCACCCAATTGGTGAAAGACATCCGTGGCCATTCCTCGCCCGGCTTGATGGAAGTGTTCCTCGCCGAATATGGCCTATCGACCGACGAAGGCGTGGCCCTCATGTGCCTCGCAGAAGCGCTCTTGCGGGTGCCGGATGCGGACACCATCGATGCGCTCATCGAAGACAAGATCGCCCCCTCCGATTGGGGTAAGCACATGGGCAAGTCGACCTCCTCTCTGGTCAATGCCTCCACTTGGGCGCTGATGCTGACGGGCAAGGTTCTGGACGAGGAAAAGAGCCCCGTCGGCGCGCTGCGTGGGGCCATCAAACGGCTGGGCGAGCCGGTGATCCGCACCGCCGTGGGCCGCGCCATGAAGGAAATGGGCCGTCAGTTTGTTCTTGGGGAGACCATCGAGAGTGCGATGAAACGCGCGTCGAACATGGAAGCCAAGGGCTATACCTATTCCTACGACATGCTGGGCGAGGCTGCGCGTACCGAGGCAGACGCCTCGCGCTATCACCTGGCCTATTCCCGCGCGATTTCGGCCATTGCCAGCGCCTGCACCAGCACCGACATCCGCGAAAACCCCGGCATCTCGGTCAAACTCTCGGCGCTGCATCCACGCTACGAGATCGCCAAGGAAGAGTCCGTCATGCAACAGCTGGTGCCGCGTCTGAAGGCACTGGCGCTTCTGGCCAAGGCGGCCAAGATGGGGCTCAACATCGACGCCGAAGAAGCTGATCGCCTGTCGCTGTCGCTCGAAGTGATCGAAGAAGTGATCTCTGACCCCGCGCTCAAGGGTTGGGACGGTTTTGGCGTGGTGGTGCAGGCTTATGGGCCCCGCACCGGGCTGGCGATTGATGCCCTTTATGAGATGGCCGAAAAATACGACCGCCGCTTTATGGTTCGCCTGGTAAAAGGCGCCTACTGGGACACCGAGATCAAGCGCGCTCAGGTTGAAGGCATGGACGGTTTCCCGGTCTTCACCTCCAAGGCGCTGACGGATGTGTCCTACATCGCCAATGCACGCAAACTCCTGTCGCGCACCGATCGGATCTATCCGCAGTTTGCCACCCACAACGCCCACACCGTCAGCGCCATTCTGCATATGGCCGAAGAAGGTCAGGCCTATGAGTTCCAGCGCTTGCACGGCATGGGCGAAACCCTGCACCAGATGGTGATGGACCAGAACAAGACGCGCTGCCGGATCTACGCGCCAGTGGGCGCGCATCGCGATCTTCTGGCCTATCTGGTGCGTCGCCTGCTGGAAAACGGTGCGAACTCTTCTTTTGTGAACCAGATCGTTGACGAGGACGTACCACCGCAAGTGGTGGCAGCTGATCCGTTCCAGGAGGTCGATGACCTGACAACCGATATCCCCACCGGCCCCAATCTGTTCCAGCCCGAGCGCATCAACTCCAAAGGGTTTGATCTGCGTCACGCGCCAACCTTGGCCGCAATCGAGAAGGCCCGCGCGCCCTTCCGGGAGGCCACCTGGGACGCGGTTCCGCTGATCGCGGGCGAAGCACAGCCCGAGGCCCGCGTTGCGGTCACAAACCCAAGCGATCTCAGTGAAATCGGCAGCGTGTCTCAATCCAGTGCCGAAGACGTGGAACTGGCGCTTGCCTCGGCCAACACCTGGGACGCCCCCGCTGAGGAGCGCGCCGCCGCACTGAACAAGGCGGCTGACCTCTATGAGGCGCATTACGGCGAGCTCTTTGCGCTCTTGGCCCGTGAGGCCGGCAAAACCCAGATGGATGCCGTCGCAGAGCTGCGCGAAGCGGTGGACTTCCTGCGCTATTATGCCTCCCGCATCCCGGATGCAGCGCCAGCGGGTATCTTCACCTGCATCTCACCCTGGAACTTCCCGCTCGCGATCTTCACCGGGCAGGTTTCGGCTGCGCTTGCCACGGGCAATGCGGTGCTGGCAAAACCTGCGGACCAGACCCCGCTGGTGGCCTTCCGCGCCGTGGAACTGCTGCATGAGGCAGGTGTTCCACGCGATGTGCTGCAGTTCCTCCCCGGGCGCGGCTCCAAGGTTGGCGCAGCCATCACGGGTGATGCACGCATCAACGGCGTTGCGTTTACCGGCTCCACCGCAACCGCCATGCGGATCCGCTCGGCCATGGCCGAGCATTGCGCCCCCGGCACGCCTCTCATTGCAGAGACAGGCGGTCTAAATGCGATGATCGTTGATTCAACCGCGCTGCCCGAACAAGCGGTGCAGGCCGTGGTCGAAAGCGCGTTTCAGTCTGCAGGCCAGCGTTGCTCGGCGCTGCGCTGCCTCTACCTGCAGGAGGACGTGGCCGAAGACGTGCTGACGATGCTTAAAGGCGCGATGGAGCTCCTTGATCTTGATGATCCCTGGCATCTTGCGACCGACAGCGGCCCGGTGATCGACGAAGGATCACGCGCCAAGATCCTCGCCCATATCGACGAGGCCCGCGCTGAGGGGCGCGTCCTGAAGGAAATGCAGGCGCCACAGAGCGGCACCTTTGTGGCGCCGACAATGATTTCGATCAACGGGATCAGCGACCTCAAGGAAGAGATCTTTGGCCCCGTCCTGCATGTCGCCACCTTCAAATCGCGCGAGCTTGATGCCGTGATCGACGCGATCAACGCCACGGGCTATGGGCTGACCTTCGGCCTGCAGACAAGAATTGATGACCGCGTACAGCACGTCTGCGACCGCATCCACGCGGGCAACATCTATGTGAACCGCAACCAGATCGGCGCTATTGTCGGCAGCCAACCCTTTGGGGGCGAAGGCCTTTCCGGCACTGGTCCCAAAGCAGGCGGCCCGAACTACCTGGCCCGTTTCTGTGCTCCGGATCGCCGCCAGGTTGACGCCGCATGGAAAGACACCATGGGCGAGATCCCCGCGGCACGCGGCCAAGCCGGACATCCCGAAACCACCTCCCTGCCCGGCCCCACAGGTGAATCAAACCGCCTCACGGTCTCGGCACGCCCGCCACTTCTCTGTGCGGGCCCCGGCGCCGAGGCCGTCTCTGAACAGGCCAAACTGGTCGCGTCTCTGGGCGGCATCGCCATCGAGGCCGACGGCATGGTGGACCTGCACCGGCTGGCGCATATGGATGGGATCTCTGGCGTTCTATGGTGGGGCGATGCGGACACGGGGCGCGAGATCGAACAGAGCCTCGCCAAACGTGAGGGACCGATTGTGCCGCTCATTCCCGGCGCGCCGGATCGCGCGCGGGTGCTCGCTGAACGCCATGTCTGTGTCGACACCACGGCAGCCGGGGGCAACGCAGCCCTTCTGGGTGGCAACGCCTGATCTGACAACGATGCGCTGCCCGGCCTCTGCGCCGGGCAGCACTTCTGCCCAAGCCTTTCATTTCGCTTGACCTCCCTGCGCCGACGCCCCAGCTTCAGCGCATGTTTCCTCTGCGTGATCACAACCCCTCCGGCCGAACGCCTTATGTCGTCTACCTGCTGATGGCGGCCAATATTTTGGGCTTTCTCTGGTATTCCACCAGCTTTCCCACCGACAGAAGCCTTGCGCTTTTTTACGCCAGCTTCGCCACGGTCCCACGAGAGATCACGATGGGAGAAGGAACACTCACGCTGCTCACCTCCATGTTCATCCACGGCGGGATCATGCATCTGGCGGGCAACATGCTGTTTCTGTGGATCTTTGGCGACAACATGGAAGACGAAATGGGCCACCTGCCGTTTCTCGCCTTCTATCTCATCTGCGGGGTGGGAGCGACGTTGGCTCATGTCTGGTCCGCGCCGCTCTCGATGGTGCCACTGGTGGGAGCCTCCGGTGCAATTGCGGGCGTCATGGGCGGCTACCTTCTGATGTTTCCAAAGGCCCGCGTCGATATTCTCATCATCCTGATCATCTTCTTTCGCATCATCCCGATCCCCGCCTTCATCATGCTAGGGCTCTGGCTTGCGATGCAGTTCTTTGGTGGCCTCAACGCCGATCCGAACCTGGGCGGTGTCGCTTATTGGGCGCATGCTGGTGGTTTCTTTGTCGGCCTTGCCCTGACCGTGCCGCTCTGGATCATACGCGGGGGGCCACGGTTCTGGTCACGCACTCAGGGCCATCCACCGCATCCTGGAACCAGCTATAGCGCCAGCCGCATTCCCCGCGTCCGCCGCCGCAACACACCGCCTCGCAGCGGCCCTTGGGGCAAGTAACCCACTGCCCCCAAAGGAGCATCCCATGGAAACGCATACTGCCAGCTGCCATTGTGGCGCCGTCGAAATTTCAGCCCGCTTCCCAAACGGTCTCGCCTCAGCCAGCCGCTGCGACTGCTCCTTCTGCCTGCGCCGGGGCGCAGCCGCTGTTACAGCCACCACAGAGAGCCTGCAGATCCTGCGCGGTGCCGAAAACCTCAGCCTCTACACTTGGGGCACCCACACGGCCCAACACCACTTTTGCAAGACCTGCGGCATCTACGTCTATCACCAGCGCCGCTCCAACCCCGCAGAATGCGGTGTAAACCTTGGCTGCATCGACACCGGAAACCCGCGCACCCACGCCGAGATCTACGGCGAAATCCCCTGGCGCGATGGCGTCAATCACCCCTCCGACACTGATGGTGATTGACCACCCACTGCCTTCTTCTAACTCCAAATATCCCCGCCGGAGGCATCCGGGAGCGCTCTCAATCCGAGACGGCGCAGATCGGTCCAAAACAAAAACACCCCGGCGCGCCCATCGGCGACCGGGGTGTGAGGCTTTCACTGCACATCCGAGATCTGCAGGGTCTCGAACAGCTTAGCCGCGGATCACCTTGGTGAAATTCTCAAAAATGGGTTCATTCGCGCAGATTACCTCGCCGCTTTCGATGATCGACTCGCTGGGATCCAGCGCTTCGCACAGACCACCGGCTTCCTTGACGATGATAATCCCGGCGGCCAGGTCCCAGGCGTTTAGGCGACGTTCCCAGAACCCCTCGTACCGGCCGGCGGCCACATAGGCCATGTCGAGAGCGGCTGCACCCCAGCGGCGCACCCCGGCACAAGCAGGCATCAGGCGGGCCAGATCCTGCAGAGTCTCCGGCAGATCGGCACGACCGGCAAACGGTAGGCCGGTGGCAAAGATCGACTCGATCATGCGGTGGCGCGCAGACACCCGGATACGGGTCTCGTTCATCCAGGCCCCCGCGCCTTTTTCGGCAAAGAACATCTCGTCCTTGGCCGCGTCATAGACCACACCGGCGACAATCTTGCCTTTGTGTTCAAGCGCAATAGAGACGGCCCAATGCGGCAGACCATGCAGGAAGTTGGTGGTGCCATCGAGCGGGTCCACAATCCAGCGACGGGTCGGATCTTCGCCGGGGATTTCGCCGCCCTCTTCGGCCAGCCAGCCATAGGTCGGACGCGCGCCCAGGAGTTCATCTTTCAGGATCTTTTCGGCGGCAATGTCGGCGCGGCTGACAAAATCGCCAGCCCCCTTGGTGGAGACTTGAAGGTTTTCCACCTCGCGGAAATCTTTCACCAAAGAGCGGCCTGCCTTGCGAGCGGCCTTGATCATCACATTGAGATTTGCGCTACCAATCATTGTACGAGCTGTCCTTGCGGGGGAGATGTCGGTCAAAGGGTGCCCATACACGGGCTGTGCGCAGTTGCCAAGGGGGCGAGCCCCTTTGCGGTTAAGTTTCAGCCATGCACCCAGTGCATAAGAGCCGCTACCCCCACCTTGTGCGGGCCCTGAGCCACCATTGGACCAACGCCCACCACCCTAGACCTGCTGCAACTTGCGCGCCTCGACCCGGGCCAGACGGATCAGCTCCTGCATGAACGGTTTGCTTTCGTCCTCGCTGCGGATCGCTGCATAAAGCCGGCGGGTGATGCCCAGTTTTGTCAGCGGGCGCGTCACATAATCCGAGGAATACTTCACCTCGCGCACAACCCAGTCAGGCAACACCGAGACCCCGCGGTTGGAGGCCACCAACAACAAGATCACCGCCGTCAGTTCGACCTTCCTGATGCTCGCAGGCTCCACGCCCGCCGGGATCAAGAGCTGGCTGAACACATCGAGGCGGGTGCGCTCTACGGGATAGGTAATGAGGGTCTGACCACGAAAATCCTCGGCTTCTACATAGGGCTTTGCGGCAAGCGCGTGCTGGGCAGAGGCGACAAACACGGGATTGTAATCAAAGAGTTCAATAAAGGAGACCCCCGGCATGTCCTCGGGGTCGGAGGTCACCACCAGATCCACCTCTTCGCGCATCAAAGCGGGCATGGCCTCGAACGCGAGACCCGGACGGATGTCCACATCCACATCCCCCCAGCTTTTGCGAAAGCCCTCCAGGACAGGAAACAGCCATTCAAAACAGGCGTGGCATTCAATTGCGATGTGCAGACGCCCCGCCTCGCCCTCGCGCAGGGCGGCAAATTCTGCTTGCGCAGACTCAACTTGCGGCAGGATCTGCTCTGCCAACCGCAACAGCCGCAGACCCGCCGCAGAGAGCTTCATCGGTTTTGAGCGGCGCAAAAACAGCTCTACCCCCGCCTGCTCTTCAAGCCCCTTGATCTGATGACTGAGCGCGCTCTGGGTGATGTTGAGCTGATCCGCCGCCCGCGCCAGCCCACCGGCCTCGTGGATCGCCTTGATGGTCCGAAGATGACGAAACTCGATGTGCATACTGCGATCTGCCTCATGTTGTTCTTGAGAAATATGAATTTGATTCACTGATAGCTCTCATGTGAAAAGGGGTCAAACCTGAAGCGACACATGTGTCGCAAAACACGACATTCCGAGCCCGCCGTGAAACGCGCGCCGCCTCCGAGGAGCACCGACAGTGACCACGCCCGAGATTTCCTTTGAATTCTTCCCGCCCAAGAACCTCGAAGCCTCTTTTCGGCTTTGGGACACGGTGCAGTCACTGGCGCCGCTGGCGCCCCGTTTTGTCTCTGTGACCTATGGCGCGGGCGGCACCACCCGCGAGCTGACCCGCGATGCGGTGACGACCCTGCACAAGAATTCCGGCCTCAAGGTGGCTGCACATTTGACCTGTGTTTCTGCGACACGACAGGAAACACTTGATATCGCAGACCAATATGCAGCAGCCGGGATAACCGACATCGTGGCCCTGCGCGGTGACCCGCCCAAGGAAGAAGGTCGTTTCACGCCGACCGCGGACGGGTTCAACTCTTCGGTGGAGCTGATTGAGGCGCTCGCCGCAACCGGCAAGTTCAACCTGCGCGTTGGCGCCTACCCCGAGAGCCATCCGGAAGCCGCCAGCCAAGCGGCCAATGTAGAATGGCTCAAGCGCAAGCTTGATGCCGGTGCCGATGAGGCGCTCACGCAGTTCTTCTTTGAGGCCGAGAGCTTCTTTCGGTTCCGCGACGCCTGCGCCAAGGCGGGCATCGACACTGACAAGATCACGCCCGGCATCCTGCCAATTGAAAACTGGAAGGGCGTGCGTCGTTTTGCAGAGGCCTGCGGCACCACGATCCCGGCTTGGCTGGACGAGGCGTTCGAGAAAGCAGACCGCGACGATCGATGCGATCTCCTCGCCACAGCATTGTGCAGCGAGCTCTGCACGGAACTCCTGGATGGCGGCGTCAAGAAGCTGCATTTCTACACGCTGAACCGCCCTGAACTTACCCGCGATGTGTGTCACGCGCTCGGTGTGAAATCCAAGGCACGCCTTCAGAACGTCGCGTAACGCTTGTTACGCCTGTGGCGCCCTCCTAACGTTTGTGAAATGCATTCAGGAGGACGCCATGGCCGTCGCGGAAACACCTTCTGATCTGTTGCCGATCGAAAAGGTCGCCCAGATCTCCGGTCTCGACTTCATGACGGCCATCCTTGAAGGCCGCCTGCCCGGCCCGCCGATCGGGGAAACCCTCGGCTTTAGCCTCAAGAGTGTGGAGCCCGGGCGCGTGGTGTTTCGCGGCGCACCTGAATTCAATGTCACCAACCCGATGGGCACGGTGCATGGGGGTTGGTACGGCACGCTTCTTGACAGCGCCATGGCCTGCGCGGTGATGACACGGGTGCCCAAGGGATCCGTCTACACAACGCTGGAATTCAAGATCAACATTCTGCGCTCGATCCCGCTTGGCATGTCCATCGACTGCTGGGGGGAAATCGACCACGTCGGGCGCACGACCGGGATCGCACATGGCGAAATCCGTGGTGTCGAAGATGGCAAGCTCTATGCAACAGGATCAACCACCTGCATCGTGATGAAAGTCGCGCCCTGATGCGTCGGCCTATAGCTCAGGAGGATCTAGCCAAGATCCAGTCCGCGATCGCGTCCAGCGCCCCCGGCGCATAGGCCCCTCGTCCCGCGAGCATAAAGCGCGCATGCGCAAACCACGACCACTCATCAAAGCTCTGATAGTTATATGTTTTTGCGCGTAGCAAGCCATGGGTGGCTTCTGGCCATAGCTGCAATTTGGTCTCAGCCGCCGCTGCCGCGCGCAGGCTTCGGTAACGATCAAAGTCCCGAACCGCGTCCACATTCAGATCCTGCGCGCCCCAGATTGCCATCAGGGGCAGTTCAAGGGCTGCAAGATCGGCGCTTGCATCGCTGTTGCGATTGACCTGAATAAAGCCCCAGCGCGCGGGTGTCATCCCCGCTGGCAGCGGCGACGGGGGAATATCATGGGCAAACAGGGTTTTGTCCTGCGCTGCGGACGCCTCCAGCGCCTGCGCAATCGCCGCGCGCGTGTAGCCCGCGCGTTCAAAGCGGACCCGCGTGTGATAGGCGCCTTGCGCCTGCCATGAGACCGCAGGTCCCACCAAAACCAGAAAATCCGCAGCCCCCGGTTCAAGTTTCGGCAGCACCCAGCCTGCCTGCGAAAACCCAAGGGCACCGATGGGCACCTCCGCGATCGCTGCCTCAAGCTGCGCCAGCGCCACGCGCACCTCAAGCGCACGATCCTGCATCGATTGTTGTTGCCAGTCGCCCTCCGACGCGCCAATGCCGGGCTTATCCCAGGCCGCAACCGCGATGCCGCGATCCAGGAGCGCGTTGATAAAAGGCGCATATCCGCCGCTCGCTGTGCGATCCTGAGCGCCATCGCCATGCACCAAGACCACCGCCGCCCGCAACGGCTCATCCGGCAGCCAGAGCGTCCCCGCGATCTGTCCCTCTAGGGTGCGAAACTCAAACGTTGTCTGAGCGCGTCGCTCCAGATCGTGATCGAGTAGCCGCCAGAACACAAACGCCCCAAGCAATGCAGCACAGAGCGCCGCGGCAATAAAAACTCTCGGCTTCAATTGAATGTAACCTTGTAAAAATCCATATCTCTCTGGACTTAGGGAGGGACGATGGCGAACTCAAACCAGATGGGCCAAAAAGTCTCGATTGAGGCCAGTATTCGCCCGGAGCATCGCGCCCAGGCAGCGCGTGGCTATTGGCAGGCCTTTGCACGCAAACTGCGCTACCCGCTGGGGCCCGCTTCCAAGGCGATGGCCTTTTTTGAACGCGTGATCGACCCGGAGCACGCCCTCAGCGCGGTTTCAGACACCGGCGATTTTCTCGGTGCGGCCGGGTTCAAGACGTCGACTGGCAGTTTTATCGGCGGGCATTTCAACGATCTGAGCCGCGTCTATGGCTCCATCGGCGCAACCTGGCGCGGACTGTTGATCCACACGCTCGAACGCGACTGCGAAGAGGGCACACTGCTGATGGACGGGATTTTTGTTGAACCAGAGGCCCGCGGACTCGGGGTCGGCACCAAATTGCTGCACGCGCTAATGAACCGTGCCGAAAGCGCCGGATTGCAGCGCCTGCGCCTTGATGTCATCGACACCAATCCGCGCGCCCGAGCGCTCTATGAGCGCGAAGGCTTCGTCCCCGGCCATGAGAAAAAGCTTGGTATTCTGGCGCCGCTTTTTGGGTTCTCAACGGCGACAGAAATGGTCAAAACGCTCCGGCCAGTACAGCTCTAGAACAGGCCTGCACTGCGGCGCCTAGAGGCGGGTTTGGCGCATAAAGATACCGAGCCACCCGGCTGTCTTGTTGGGCTTTTTTGCTATCTGAACACTGGGATGCACGCGCTCACTCGGGTCGAGACCGATCTTGCGTCGGCTACGGATCAGAAAGATCTTGCCCCAGCCCGACCATGTGCCCACCGAAGGTGCATCGGGATCCACCGGAAAACGCATCCGCCAGTCCCGCGGCAGCGGCAGGCCCGACATCTCTGCGCGTTCCAGCATCCAGACCAACGACAGGTTGGCCAGCGGGCGGGCGGCGTCACATTCGCCAATCTGACCGCCAACATCGCCATGAGAGCCCCGAAACCAGACCTGCTCAAGCTGGCCTGAATAGTCTGGCGAGGTTTGCCACAGCACCGGTGCATAGGCTTCGCGCGTCTCGTCCATGGCCAACGCGTGATAGCCCGCCCGGACGTGATCCCCCAGTTTCTGATCATGGAACGCGTGTTGCACTTGCGACCAGCGCCACAGGATCGGTAGGCGAATGCCCAGCGCCTTCACGGTATCCCAGGCTCCGACCATCTCAATCTGGATCTCCGGGTGGCAATGAGCGTTGCGAAAGGCTTGTCGTACCTCATGGCCGCTTCCCATCTGGTAGTGGCGATAGGCGGTGCGGATGTGGCGCACGGTGGCGTGTTCTGTTTTCACCAGCCCAACTGCGCCGAGCATGCCGGCAAGGGAACGCGCCGCGTAGGCGCCGCGCGAGTAGCCCAGAAGATAGATCTTGTCGCCGGGGCGATAGCGCGAGGCGAGATAGCCATAGGCGCTGCGGATCTTGCGGTTGATGCCGCGCCCAACCATCACATCGGCGGTCTTGCTCCAGGCGTTCCACTGCACGCCAGCCTCGTAATAAACAGAGACCCGCGGCCCCATTTCCTTGCAGAGCCGATAGGCCATTCCCGCATGGGTTTCACGCCCCGGTTCGAGTGTCGACATAGTGCCGTCAAGGATGATCACATGAGATTGCGGACCGCGCGAAGCGGTCTCTGACGAGTGCGCGGACAGCAGCCGACGCCGCCCGAACACTCCCAGAACTGATTTACTCAGCCGCTTGAGAAACATCCCTCATCAACTCCCAAAGTTTGACCGGCGTGAACGGCATATCCACCTGCCGGATGCCCTGATCCCAGAGCGCATCCTGAACCGCATTGGCCACTGCTGCGAGGGCCCCAACCGTGCCCGCCTCGCCGCAGCCCTTCATTCCCATCGGGTTCTGCGTCGATGGCACCGGCTCCGAGGTGAAATCCACCCAAGGCATATCTTCGGCGCGCGGCATCGCGTAGTCCATGAACGTTGCCGTGAGCAACTGGCCATCCGCGTCGTAGACCACATGTTCAAGCATTGCCTGCCCTAGCCCCTGAGCGACCCCGCCATGCACCTGACCTTCGGCCAGCATGGGGTTGATAAGATTTCCAAAATCATCAACCACCGTATAGCGGTCAACGCGGGCCTGCCCGGTTTCACGGTCGATCACGACCTCGGCGAGATGGGCCCCGTTGGGGAAGGAACGTCCCGGCAGTGATGCTTCGGCCTGATGGCGCAACAGGTCTACGCGCCCCTTTTCACGGGCCAGGTCAGCCGCCTCAAGCACCGTCGGGGTGAGATTGGACCCCGGCGCGCGGAAGGTCTCACCATCAAAGTCGACAGCCTCCTCATCCACGCCCATTTCTTCGGCAAGGAAGGGGGTGAAGGCGGCCACCATCTTGTCGACGGTGGCCAATGTGGCATTGGCCTGTGTGGTCACGGAACGAGAGCCGCCGGTCCCGCCGCCCTTGGCGATGCGGTCACTGTCGCCCTGGACAACCGAAATGGCGCTGACGGGGATGCCGGTCTGGTCCGCAAGGAACGTCGCAAAGACAGTTTCATGCCCTTGCCCGTTGCTTTGCGTACCCACATAGATGTTCACCCGGCCGTCCTCCAGAAACTCGACGTCTGCAGTCTCTGAAGGATCGCCCAAAATACTTTCGATATAGTAACAAAGGCCCGCGCCCCGGTAACGACCTTCTGCCGCGTCCTGCGCGCGCCGCGCCTCGAACCCGGCCAGATCCGATTCTTTGATGAGACGGTCGAGCACGAGGTTGAAATCCCCCACGTCATAGGTCTCATCGGTGACGGTCTTGTAGGGAAACTTTTGCGGCGCGATGAAGTTCCTGCGCCTCAGGTCCATCGGATCAACGCCAAGATCGCGCGCCGCCCGGTCGATGACCCGCTCGAGCACATAAATCGCCTCGGGCCGCCCCGCCCCGCGATACGCATCCACCTGCGTGGTGTTGGTATAGATCCCATCCACTTCGAGCCACGCGGTCTGGATGTCGTAAACCCCTGCCAGCACCCGAGAAAACAGCTGGGTCTGAATGGGCTGGCCAAAATGAGAGTTATAGGCGCCGAGATTGCAATGCGTATGGACGCGGTAAGCCGTGATCTTCAGATCCGCGTCAAAGGCCAGCTCGGCCAGAGAGGTGAGATCCCGCCCGCCATTGTCGCTCAGCATGGCTTCGGTGCGATCCGACATCCAGCCCACGGGCCGCTCCAGCACCTTGGCTGCATAGGCGACGGCAAAATACTCCGGATAGGGCATTGCTTTCATGCCAAAGCCGCCGCCCACATCCGGCGTCACCACATGTACATCTTCGGCGGGGAGATGCATTTTCTTGGCCAACTGCTCCTTCATGGACCAGACGCCCTGCCCGCCATAGTAAAAATGCATGCGCCCATCCTGCCAGGTGGCGTGACAGCCGCGTGGCTCCATCGCGTTGACGATGATGCGGTTGTCGTCGACCTGCAGGCTGACCGTATGAGCGGCAGCTTCAAAGGCCGCATCGGTTGCAGCCTTGTCGCCAAGCCCCCAGTTGAAGGCGCGATTCTGAGGTGCCTCGGGATGAATCTCTGCGCCGCCTGCGGCCAGATCTAGCTTCACGTCGAGATCCTCGTAGTCAAACTCGATCAATTCGGCGGCGTCACGCGCCTGATCCATGGTGTCGGCGATGACCACGGCCACGGGCTCCCCGACATAGCGCACGCGGTGCCCTGCCAGCACCGGCCGTTCGGGAGCTGCAGCCTTGCTGCCGTCAATATTCTTGACCAAAGCACCATCAAGCGTGGCCTCAATCCCCGCATCAACCAGATCGGCCTGCGTAATCACCAGATGCACGCCTTCGGCTGCGCGCGCATCATCGACATTGAGCGTGGTGATCTCGCCATGCGCGACGGGGCTGCGAAACACATAGGCCCGCAATGCCCCCGCAGGCATGGTATCCTCGATGTAGCGCCCCTGTCCGGTCAGCAGACGCTGGTCCTCCACCCGTGCGAGCGGCTGACTCTTCCCAAATTTTTCGACCCGTTGGTTCATCGGATGGCTCCCTTTGCCTGCGCTCAGCTTGGGCGGAGCCTACTGTGCGCGACAGGCTTGTCCAGTGATCCCGCGCCCGTGGTGTAAGAAATTTCTGCCTTCTGGCGCCGTCGAAGGCGCTCAAGGTCGTACCCACCATTTGAGGAATTGCGCTGCGCGAGGCGCATCGCGGTGGCGCAGGCGCCGTGCCCCCTGGGCACGGCGCCTGCTCGGCCCAACGCTTTTGGGAGCCCGACAGGGCACCCGCAAAGGGGCGGGAGCGCGCCCTTTTGCTTTGACCTTCAAAGCTGAGAATGCTCGCCGGTCTAAAACCCAACGTGAGTTGTAGACGCCCACCTGCGATCATCTAAGGCAAGTGCAGCAAAAACTCTGACTTGATTGGGAGTCTTCTCGCCCTGAAGCACCCACTCGACACCGAGAATACGGGGCGCCCAGACGAGATCGCTAAACAGGACGCGAGTCAGCTGGCACGTGTATCGCCGTGTCAGGTCATGACACGAAGCGTATGGCTCGCCTGAAAAAGCTGCAGAAACTCGTGTACCCGGACAGGTTCGCGGCATACGCGTCAGACCTGACCGGGCACGAAAGCCGAGACTTTCTATGAGGGGGGCACGCAGTTGGGAGTGGTGAGTGGGGTGGGCTGCGTCCCTTGATGACCTTTATTTCAAATAAGACTTAAGAGCCGGTTATCAGCGCGGGCCGACAAAGAAAATTCTGCAAGTCCCCGCTGTGGGTTCGACACTTTCCCTTTGGGGCGGCATTCGTTATTGGAAGGACAACCGCGGGCGATGGCCTGCACATATATACTCCAAGACGTGACGCACGGGGCATCTGATATGGCACTGGACAAGACCTTTAACGCAGCCGAGGCGGAGAGCCGCCTGTTTGACGCCTGGGAAAAAGCGGGCTGCTTTACCGCTGGCGCAAATGCCAAACCGGGCGCGTCGACCTACTGCATCATGATCCCGCCGCCCAATGTCACCGGCGTTCTGCACATGGGGCACGCGTTCAACAACACGCTGCAGGACATCCTCATCCGCTGGAAACGCATGCAGGGCTATGACACGCTCTGGCAGCCCGGCACAGACCACGCTGGCATCGCCACGCAGATGGTGGTGGAGCGCAAGCTCGCCGAAACTCAGCAGCCTTCACGCCGTGAGCTGGGCCGTGAAAAATTCCTTGAAAAAGTCTGGGAATGGAAAGAGCAATCCGGCGGCACCATCATCAACCAGCTCAAGCGCCTCGGCGCGTCGTGTGACTATGAGCGCACCGCCTTCACCATGGCGGGCGCGCAGGGGGACACCCGCACGGGCCATGAAAACTCGCCCAACTTCCACGACGCCGTCATCAAGGTGTTTGTGGAGATGTACAACAAGGGCCTCATCTATCGCGGCAAGCGACTGGTAAACTGGGACCCGCATTTTGAGACCGCGATTTCCGACCTTGAGGTCGAAAACATCGAAGTTGCGGGCCACATGTGGCACTTCAAATATCCGCTCGCCGGAGGGGAGACCTATACCTACATCGAGAAGGACGAGGACGGGAACGTCACGCTCGAAGAAGAGCGCGACTATATCTCCATCGCGACCACCCGCCCCGAGACCATGCTCGGCGACGGCGCGGTTGCGGTGCACCCTTCGGACGAACGCTATGCGCCGATCGTGGGCAAGCTGGTCGAAATCCCGGTCGGCCCCAAGGAGCACCGCCGTCAGATCCCGATCATCACCGATGAATACCCGGACAAGGATTTTGGTTCCGGTGCCGTAAAGATCACCGGCGCGCATGACTTCAACGACTATCAGGTCGCCAAGCGCGGCGGCATCCCGATGTACCGTCTGATGGACATGAAAGGCGCAATGCGCGCTGATGGTGCGCCTTATGCCGAAGAAGCGGCAAAGGCCCAAGCCCACGCGAAGGGTGCGGCGTTCACTGAAAACGAGGTAGATGCAATCAACCTCGTGCCCGATCATCTGCGCGGGCTGGATCGCTTTGAGGCGCGCAAGCTGGTGGTGCAGGAAATCACCGACGAGGGTCTGGCGGTGATGCAGACCGTGACTAAAACCGTCAAAGACGATGAGGGCAATGAGACCGAGGTGTCCGAGGTGGTCCCGATGGTCGAAAACAAGCCGATCATGCAGCCCTTTGGCGACCGCTCCAAAGTCGTGATCGAGCCGATGCTGACTGACCAGTGGTTTGTCGACGCCGAAAAGGTTGTTGGCCCGGCGCTCGATGCGGTGCGCAATGGCGATGTGAAAATCCTGCCGGAAAGCGGCGAGAAGACCTATTACCACTGGCTGGAGAACATCGAACCATGGTGTATCTCACGTCAGCTGTGGTGGGGTCATCAGATCCCGGTTTGGTACGGGCCTGAAAAAGATCTGCCTGATCCATTTGACAAAAACAAAGTCGCCACAAAGGCATTTTGTGGTGCATCCAAAGAAGAGATTCTTCAACAAGCCAAAGACTACTATGGTGAAGATGTACAGGTCTCCATCGGCGAAGATGGCTTTGAGTTCATTGCAACCCCCGATGCGGTGATCCTTGAATCGGTTCAACTTCGTCGCGACCCCGACGTGCTCGACACCTGGTTCTCCTCCGGCCTCTGGCCGATCGGCACGCTGGGCTGGCCCGAATGGACCGAGGAGACGTCCAAGTACTTCCCGACCTCGACGCTGGTCACCGGTCAGGACATCCTGTTCTTCTGGGTGGCCCGGATGATGATGATGCAGCTTGCCGTCGTCGATCAGATCCCGTTTGACACCGTCTATCTCCATGGCCTCGTGCGCGATGCCAAGGGCAAAAAGATGTCGAAATCCACCGGCAACGTCATCGACCCGCTTGAGATCATTGACGAATACGGCGCCGACGCGCTGCGGTTCACCAATGCGGCGATGGCGAGCCTTGGCGGCGTGCTGAAGCTCGATATGCAGCGCATCGCGGGCTACCGCAACTTTGGCACCAAACTCTGGAACGCCGTGCGTTTTGCCGAGATGAACGAGGTCTTTACCGACGCCGTACCGCAGTTGACCGTGGACGACCTTGCCCCCAAGGCGGCCGTCAACGCCTGGATCGTGGGCGAGACCGCCCGCGTGCGCGAAGCGGTGGACGAGGCGATGGAAACATTCCGGTTCAACGACGCGGCGCAAGCGCTTTATGGCTTTGTCTGGGGCAAGGTCTGCGACTGGTATGTCGAGCTCTCCAAGCCGCTGCTGCAAGGCGATGACACCGAGGCGCAGGCCGAAACCCGCGCCACCATGCGCTGGGTCATGGATCAGTGCATGATCCTCTTGCACCCCATTATGCCCTTCATCACCGAAGAGCTCTGGGGCGCCACCGGACCGCGCGCCAAGATGCTGGTGCATGCAGATTGGCCGACCTACAAGGCCGCCGATCTGGTAAAGCCCGAAGCCGATGCAGAGATGAACTGGGTCATTTCCGTCATTGAGAACACCCGCTCCGCCCGCGCGCAGATGCATGTGCCCGCTGGGCTCTATGTGGAGATGCTCGTGACGGAGATTGATGCAGCCGGTCAGGCCGCATGGGAGGCCAACGAGACGCTGATCAAACGTCTGGCGCGGATTGAGAGCCTGTCCAAAATCGAGACCGCCCCCAAAGGCTGCGTGTCGATCTCTGCGCCGGGGGCGTCGTTCCTGCTGCCGCTCGCGGACATCATCGACATCGACGGCGAAAAGGCCCGGCTTGAAAAATCGCTTGGAAAACTCGCCAAGGAGCTCGGTGGTCTGCGCGGACGTCTGAACAATCCGAAGTTCATCGCTTCCGCTCCCGAAGAGGTGGTCGAGGAAGCCCGCGAAAACCTCGCCGCGCGCGAAGAGGAAGAGACCAAGCTCAAAGAGGCGCTCTCGCGGCTTGCCGAAATCGGCTGACCCGCAGATCACACTCTGAAACGCCCGGGCCCTTGGTTCGGGCGTTTTTGTCTGCACTGTCATGCATCTTGGCGACTGGCAGAGGGGCTTTCCCCGTGAAATTATCATCAATCGCCTATAGGTGGTGATTGCCAAAGCCCGGGATCTGGTACAGCTTGGGTGCAGAACACGAGAGGCCGGTCACCGGCCCGGACTACATGGGGAACGAAAATGGCCAAAGGGTATTGGGTGGCGCATGTCGATATTGACGACATGGAGCGCTATAAGGCGTATATTGACGCCAACGCGGCCCCCTTTCGTGAGTATGGCGCGCGATTTCTGGTTCGAGGCGGCGCCAAAGAGGTGCGCGAAGGACAGACGCGTGCGCGCACCGTTGTGATCGAATTCAAGGATTTTGCGACGGCCAAGGCCTGCTATGACAGCCTCGCCTACCAAGAGGCCAAGGCGCTCAGAGATCCGGTTTCGACCGGAGATATGGAAATAGTCGAAGGCTACGACGGCTGACGCCGCCGAAAAGGAGTTTTTGATGCTGAAGAAGCTGTTTCAGGCCTTTCGCCCGCCGCAAAGCCCGAACCTGCCCGACCCGGATGCGGAACTGGCGCTTGGTGCGCTTCTGGTGCGGATCGCACAGTCTGACCGGGCCTATCTTCTGGAAGAAATCAGCCTGATCGACCGCATTCTGGCGCGTCTGTACGGGCACAATGCGCTGGAGGCCGCCAAGGTGCGCGCCACCTGTGAGAAGCTGCATGCCGCAGCGCCTGAGACGGACACGTTTGGCCGCCTGATCCGCGAGACGACCGGGCTTGAAGAACGGCTGGCGGCGCTGGATGCGCTCTGGGAAGTGGTTCTGGCGGACAACCGCGAACACGAGGGCGAAATCCGGATCGTCGAAGACGCCTGCAAGGCCATGGGGCTGTCGGTGATCGACAACAAACGGGCGCGTGATCGTGCCCGCGCCAAGCTGGCCACGCAACCAACGGAGTAGGAAAGCGCATGATATTCAAGGACTTTTTGGATAAGCTATTGGCGCCTGCTCCGTCGATCTTACCAGATGAGGATGCCCGGCTCGCACTGACGGCACTGCTGGTGCGTCTGGCGCGTTCCGACAATGTCTATTCCGACTCCGAGCGGGACCGGATCGACCGGATCCTGCGCAGCCGCTTTGCGCTGGATGCGGGTGCAGCCCAGATCCTGCGCGAACAGGGCGAAGGGCTGGAAGCTGAGGCTCCGGACACGGTCCGCTTTACCCGCGCGATCAAAGAGGTTGTCCCCTATGAGGAGCGCACCGGCGTGGTAGAGACCTTGTGGGAGGTCGCGCTGTCGGATGGCAAGCGTGACGTCGAGGAAGACGCCCTGATCCGACTGGCGGCCAATCTTCTGGGTGTCAATGACGTGGACAGCGCCATGGCGCGCAAACGGGCGGAGGCCCACGCATGATTGCCTCTTTGCCGATGTATGATCGCCCCGAAACCGCTGCTGCAAATGATGCCTTCTGGGCCGCGATCCGCGCCGAACTCGGCCACGGGCCTGAGAGCCTGACACGCGACATGGATCTGTGGCAGGTCTGGCGCGCGCCCGATCTGTTGCTGGCGCAGACCTGTGGACTGCCGTATCGCGCGCGCCTCTACGGCGATGTGGAACTGGTGGGCACCCCCGATTACGGCCTGCCGGGCTGTCCGGAGGGGCATTACAACAGCGTCTTGATCGCCGCAGCCGATCGCAAGGGAACGCCCCTTCGGGATTTTGCCGGGACCCGCTTTGCCTACAATGACTCTCTGTCGCAGTCCGGCTGGGCGGCGGCCATGATGCGGATGCGTGCAGACGATATGCTTCCCGGCGAGCTGATCGAAACCGGCAGCCACCAGGCTTCGGCAGTCGCGGTTGCCGAAGGGCGTGCGGATTTTGCCAGTCTTGATGCGCTCACCTATCAGATGCTGCTGGACTACGAGCCGGACCTGATGGCAGGCCTGTGCGAACTGGAACGCACCGAGCCGACACCGGCGCTGCCGTTCATCACTGCGCTGACACAGGATGCCACCATCCTGCGCACCGCGATGGAGCGCGCGCTCGAGGCGCTGGAGCCTGAACATCGCGAGACTCTGCACCTGAAGAAGATCGTCTCGACCACCCCGAGCGACTACCTTGCAGTGCCCACCCCACCGGGTCCGACACTGGTGATGGACCGTCTTGCCCGCGCGCGCTGAAACCACGCGCGCCACTGCCTGCGCAGCGCGCGCCGCATTTGGCGCGCACATTGCGCTTTCTGGCAGTTTCCGTAGCGAAATTGCCGTTTTACGCCCGGTTGCCCCCCCTTTGCGCATTGCATTCGCCCGGAAAGTTGGTCCAATAGGGGCCACTTTATATAACAGCCGGACGATGTAACCTTGACCGACGACACCCCTGTACTCGAAATCCGCGGATTGCATAAATCCTACGGCGACTTGGAAGTGATCAAAGGGGTGGATATCACCGCCAAACGCGGCGACGTTGTGTCTTTGATCGGCTCTTCCGGCTCTGGCAAATCCACCCTTTTGCGCTGCTGCAACCTGCTTGAGGACAGCCAACAGGGCGACATCCTGTTCAAGGGCGAACCGATCACCTGGAGCGGCAGCGGCATCGCCCGCCAGCCCGCGGACGCCAAGCAAGTCCTGCGCATCCGCACCAATCTGTCCATGGTGTTTCAGCAGTTCAACCTGTGGTCCCATATGACCATTCTGCAAAACGTGATGGAAGCGCCGCTGACCGTGCTGAAACGTGACCGCGACGAGGTGGAGAAATCCGCGCGCAAGTATCTCGATCAGGTGGGCATCGGCGACAAATGCGACGTCTACCCGGCGCAGCTTTCGGGTGGCCAGCAGCAGCGAGCAGCGATTGCGCGCGCGCTCTGCATGGAACCTGAGGCGCTGCTGTTTGATGAGCCGACCTCCGCCCTTGATCCCGAGCTGGAGCAAGAGGTCGTGAAGGTCATCAAGGATCTCGCCAAGGAAGGCCGCACCATGCTGATCGTGACCCACGACATGCGTATGGCAGCAGATGTCTCCGATCACATCGTGTTCCTGCATAAAGGGCTGATCGAAGAAGAAGGCTGCCCCGACGAGATCTTTGGAAATACCCGCAGTGAACGGCTGCGGGCCTTCCTGTCGTCCACGCGACAGGCCCAATAACCAAAAACCAGACCAACACCAATAAACGGGAGTTACCACATGAAATCTCTGCTTCTTGGCTCTGCCGCACTGGCACTGTCCGCAACCTTTGCCATGGCCGACACCATCCGCCTCGGCACCGAGGGCGCCTACCCTCCCTACAACTTCATCAACGACGCCGGTGAAGTCGACGGGTTCGAGCGCGAGCTGGGCGATGAGCTGTGCAAGCGCGCCGAACTGACCTGCGAGTGGGTCACCAACGACTGGGATTCGATCATTCCGAACCTGCTGTCGGGCAACTACGACGCGATCATCGCGGGCATGTCGATCACCGACGAGCGCAAGGAAGTTGTTTCCTTCACCGAAGGCTACACCAAGCCCTCGCCCTCCGCTTACGCCGCCCTGTCCGAAGGTGTTGACGTGAACGCAAGCGTTGTTGCCGCGCAGTCCGGCACCATCCAGGCGGCACATGTGGCCGAAACCGGCGCCACCCTGGTGGAATTCCCCACCCCGGATGAGACCATCGCTGCCGTGAACTCCGGCGAAGTCGATGTGGTGCTCTCCGACAAGGACTTCCTCGCACCGATCGTTGAAGAATCCGATCTGGTCTTCCTCGGCGACGTCTACCTCGGTGGTGGCATCGGCATGGCGTTCCGTCAGTCCGACGACGAGATGCGCGGCAAGTTCGATGCGGCGATTGCCTCGATGAAAGAAGACGGTTCGCTCAACGAGCTGCTCGACAAATGGGAGATCGAGGGCAAGTTCTGATCGCCCTGATCCCTGACTGAAACACGGGAGGGGGGCATCGGCCCCCTTTCCACTTTTGCCACCGCGCATGCGGTCGCGCCCGTTCCCCATCAGATGACGAGGCCCGCCATTTTTTCCTATTGCTCTGATCCGGCCACGCTCGAGGGCTTGCAGTGGCTGAGTTGCTACCTCACTACCGGCAAGCATTGGGCCTTTTACATGTCCTTTGGGACGGTTCTGTTGCTGCTGGCGGTCACCGCCCCGATGGCGCTGGCCTTTGGTTTCTTTGGCGCCAGCGCCGCACGTTCGCGTGTCCTGCCGCTGGCTTGGTTCGGCAAAGGCTACATCGCCGTGGTGCGGGGTGTGCCCGATATTGCCTTCTTCCTGTTCTTTGTGATCGCGCTCGATCAGGGGATAGAATGGCTGCGCCATCAGGTGAAATGTCCGGACTGGGATGAGCCGATCCGGCAGGGCAACGACTTTATCGTCTGCCAGGCCGCCAAGATGCCGCTCAATACCGACCCGCAGTGGTTCCATGAGATCTATGGCTTCAGCCTCGCGGTCCTGACCTTTGCGATCGTGTTTGGCGCCTTTGCCGCCAACGTGTTGTTTGGGGCCATGCGCGCGGTGCCGCGTGCGCAGATTGAAACCGCCGAAGCCTATGGGATGACGCCCCGCCAGACCTTCTGGCGCGTGCTGGTGCCGCAGATGTGGGTTTATGCTCTGCCCGGGCTCTCGAACCTCTGGATGGTTCTGATAAAGGCGACGCCGCTTCTGTTCCTGCTCGGCGTCGAAGACATCGTCTATTGGGCCCGCGAGCTGGGCGGGTCAAAAACCACCCGCTTCACCGACTACCCCCACGGCGACTGGCGCATGTGGTACTTCCTTGGGCTTCTGGTGTTCTACCTCGCCTTTACCAAGGTCTCTGAAATCGTCCTGGCCCGTATTTCCCGCCGCCTGTCCCATGGGCAGGCCACCCTCGCCGGCGAAGCCCAACGCAAAGCCGAAGGAGCCGCAACATGAGCTGCTTTGAAACCTTTCAGGCCTATGCGCTGCGCTCAATCGGGATTGGCGAACGGTTGCTGCCGCGCAGTGACTTTACGCTCTGCGATCAATTTGTCCTGATCGGTTCCGGCCTGATCTGGAACGTCTACTTCGGCGCGATTGCGATTTTCACCGGGTTCTTCTTTGCCAATGCCCTCGCGGTGGCGAAGAACTCCCACAAGCGCTGGCTGCGCGCACCGGCAAACGGGTTCATCTTTGTGTTCCGGGGCTCGCCGCTGTTCATCCAGTTCTTCTTTGCCTATTTCGTGTTCCTGTCGCTCAAGAGTGTTTCACCGATCTTTGATCCGCTCTCGGCGGCCTGGCTTGGTGCGCTGATCGTGCTGTTCCTCAATACCTCGGCCTATTCGGCAGAGATCTTCTACGGCGCGCTGCGCTCGATCCCCAAAGGCGACCTCGAAGCCGCCGACGCCTATGGTCTGTCGGGCTGGAGCCGCTTTCGCAGGGTGATCTGGCCCACCATGATGCGGCTGGCCTGGCCCGCCTATACCAACGAGGCGATCTTTCTGTTCCACGCCACGACACTGGTCTATTTCTCGGGCTTTCCGGCGTGGCGCCAAAAGGGCGATGCGCTGTATTACGCGAACTACTTCGCGGATAAGACCTTCAACCCGTTCGTCCCCTACCCGATCCTTGCGTTCTATTTCATCCTGCTGACGCTGGCGATCATCGCGGTGTTTGGAATGATCAACACGCGGCTCAACCGGCATATGCCACAGGAGCTGCGCCGCAAGATCCGGGTGCGCCCGCAGCTGATGCGCTAAGGGCGCGACACCCGCAAAGAAAAAACGCCCCGCTGATCAGATCAGCGGGGCGTTTTCTTATCCACGCGCCTTGGCACGCACATAGTTGCCCGGCGCCTGTTCAAGCACCGGATAGGATTTATGCGCCCCTGGCACCCGCGCGGGCACCTGCTTGCCCGAACGTTTCTTGAGCCACGCCTCCCAGCGCGGCCACCAGGATCCTTCGGTGAACTCTGCGCCCTCCATCCAGTCGTCGGCATCGAGACTGAGATCGCCGTTGACATAATGACCGTATTTGTTGCGGCTCACGGGATTGACGATACCCGCGATGTGACCGGACTGGCTCACCACAAAGCTCTTGGAGCGCGAGCCCATCTGTTGCACGCCGCGATAGCATTGTTTCCACGCCGCAATGTGGTCGGTCTCGCAGGTGATCGCCATCAGCGGCACGTCCACATCGCGCACATGCAGCGTATGCCCAAAGAGCTCGAACCCGTCGGTCACAAACTTGTTGTCCTGGCAGAGCCCCCGCAAATACTGCACCGCCATTTTTCCCGGCAGATTGGCGCCGTCGCCATTCCAATAAAGAAGATCAAAGGCCGGTGGGGTCTCGCCCATCATATAGCTGCGGATGGCCGGGCCATAGACCAGATCATTGGCCCTCAGGAACGAGAAAGTCCGCGCCATGATGTAGTGCGGCATGATCCCGTCTTCGCCGATCTCCGCTTCGATCGCATCGACAAAATCGTTTTGCAGGAAGGGCGTAAAATCCCCCTGATCGGAGAAATCGGTGAGCGCGGTAAAGAATGTCGCG
Organism: Ruegeria sp. TM1040; assembly: GCF_000014065.1. Taxonomy (NCBI): domain Bacteria; kingdom Pseudomonadati; phylum Pseudomonadota; class Alphaproteobacteria; order Rhodobacterales; family Roseobacteraceae; genus Ruegeria; species Ruegeria sp. TM1040. The sequence continues at coordinate 1,813,389 of NC_008044.1, forward strand.
GACTTCACCGATTTGTCGCCGCGCTGTTTCAGGAGCGACAGCGTCAGGCTGAGCGTGGTGCCCGCAATGCAGTAGCCCACTGCATTCACTTGCTTGGTGCCGGAGATCTCCTTGGCGACCTCGATGGCCTTGAGGAACCCCTCCTCGATGTAATCCTCCATGCCGACATCAGCATAGTCCGAATTGGGATTGATCCATGAGACCACAAACAGACTGTAACCCTGATCTGTGATCCATTTGATCAGGCTGTTCTTTTCCTTGAGATCGAGGATGTAGAACTTGTTGATCCAGGGCGGGAACAGCACGATGGGCGTTTCGTGCACCGTCTCGGTGGTGGGATGATACTGGATAAGCTCCATCATCCGGTTGCGATAGACCACCTCGCCGGGGGTGGTGGCGATGTTGTGACCGATCTCAAAGGCGTTCTCATCGGCGAGGCGAACGATCAACTCGCCATCATTGGCCTCCAGATCGGCCACGAGATTCTCCAACCCGTCGATCAGGGATTGCCCGTCAGTTTCCAGCGCCTTTTCCAGAGCGTCCGGGTTTGTCGCGAGGAAATTGGTCGGAGCCATCATGTTGATGATCTGATCGGCAAAATAACCGAGCCGCTGCCGATCCACCCGATCGAGATCTTCGACCTCGTCCACAGCGGTACGGATGGCCTCCGCATTGGTCAGGTACTGATCGCGCAGGAACCGGAAATAGGGATTGGTCTCCCACATCGGATTGGCGAACCGACGATCGTTTACCGCGGGGCGCTCTGTAGTCTCGCCCTCCTCATTCTGCGCGGCGGCCAGCGTCTGTGCCATGGCCTGCTGCGCTTCTGCAAAATTTTGCACCGACTTGCCCCAATATTGAACTTGTTGTTCAAGCAGGCGGGTGGGGTTCTGTGCCATCGCAGCCCAATAGGACGATGCTGCACGCGCGAAAAGTTCCTGATTCGGAGCGTCCAATCCGGGGTTGTGACCCTTCTTCTGAGCCAAAACTTCGATCAAACGCTTGGAGAGTTGCTCTACGCGCACCAAATTTTCTTTAAGCTGGTCAATCTGTTCCGCAGATGAAGCTTCAATAGACTTGTCCGTTGTTGTCATCTTAAGGAAACCCTCATAATCTTTCTGCTGTGCAGAATACTTGCTTCGCCATTCTACGGCAAAGCGGCCTCAGCTCCCAATCTCCCGGCGTGCGTCGGCAAAGATGGGCTCAAACCGCGGCACGAAAAGCACCGCCAAGGAGACGCACATGCGCTACATGATGTCCTACGACCTGATGGAGACGGTTCGTAACGCGAACCAATGGCTTGGCGCAACCGCGCTGTCCATGGCCTCCTATCCGGCCAATGCCGCCCTGCCGAACCCGATGCTGAGCTGGATGGCCGCATGGGGTCAGGTCACAGAACGCAGTTTCGAGCGGATGGTGACCAAGCCCGACTGGGGCATCCCGGCAACCACCCTGCCTGATGGTAAGGACCATCTGGTCGAAGTCGACACAATCGTCGAAAAACCGTTTGGGGATCTCATTCATTTCCGGGTCACCGATCGCGCTGAACAGCCGCGCAAGGTTCTGGTGGTGGCGCCGATGTCCGGCCATTACGCCACGCTCCTGCGCTCCATGGTCAAAAGCTTGATCGAGAACTGCGAAGTCTATGTGACAGACTGGCACAACGCCCGCGACATTCCCGTCTCGGCCGGGAAATTCGATGTCGAGGATTACACGCTCTATCTGGTTGAGTTCATGCGCGAACTTGGCCCTGACACCCATGTGGTTGCCGTCTGTCAGCCGGCGCCGCTCACCCTGGCGGCGACCGCCTATCTCGCAGAGATCGACCCCAAGGCGCAGCCGTCTTCGCTGACCCTGATCGGCGGTCCCGTGGACCCTGACGCCACGCCCACCGATGTGACCGATTTTGGCCGCCGCGTGACCATGGGACAGCTGGAGCAGACCATGATCCAGCGCGTTGGCTTCAAATACAAAGGGGTCGGTCGCAAGGTCTATCCCGGGCTGTTGCAGCTGGCTTCATTTATGTCGATGAACATGGACCGCCACTCCAAGGCCTTTTCCGAGCAGATCATGCGCGTCTGCCGCGGCGAGGCCACGGATCACGATGCCCACAACCGCTTTTACGACGAGTATCTTGCAGTGATGGACATGCCGGCAGAGTTCTATCTCTCGACGGTAGAGCGTGTCTTCAAACAGCGCGAAATCGCCCAAAACGCCTTTACCGTCCAAGGTCACAAGATCGACATCGGCAAGATCACGGATGTCGCGGTGAAAACCGTTGAAGGCTCCAAGGACGATATTTCCGCGCCCGGTCAATGCATTGCAGCGCTGGACCTCTGCACCGGCCTGCCCGACTCGAAAAAGGCAAGCCATGTAGAACCCGGTGCCGGGCACTATGGCATCTTTGCCGGTCGTTCCTGGCGCAACAACATCCGTCCGCTTGTGATAGATTTCATGGATGCCAACGCGCGCCAACCTGTGCGCAAACAGCCCAAGAAAACCGCAGCCAAATAGAGGGCATTTTCATGTCTGACGCCCCCTCGGAACCGCTTGGGTTTTCCTGTGCCTGTGGCGCGCTCTCCGGTCACATCGAGGCGGCCTCAGTCAAGCAAGGCACCCGCCTACGCTGCCACTGCACCGATTGCCGTGCAGTGGAGCTCTATCATGGGTCTCCGGATCCAAAAGGAAGCGGGGTCGACCTGCTGCAGCTCAACCCGGATATGGTAGTGATCGACCGGGGCGCAGATCAGCTACACCTGCTGCAGCTGTCTCCCAAGGGGCTCTATCGTTGGTATGCGGGCTGTTGCGGCACGCCGCTGTTCAATGGCCTGCGCAATCCGAGGCTGCCCTTCATCGCGGTCCGCACGGCGCTTTTCTCCGAACCCGACCGCCTAGGGCGCGTGGTGGCAGAGGCCTTTATTCCACAACCGGGGAAACCGCCACGGCACAAGGGCGCGGCGCGCATGACAATGAAACTGGCCAGTCGAATGATTTCTGCCTGGGTCTCCGGGCGCTGGCGCCAAACCGCGTTTTTTGACGGTCAGAGCGGGCGACCAGTGGCAGAGCCACATGTGTTGTCCAAGGCCGAACGCAGGGCGCTGACCGCAGACAAGCAATAAATCTCAAGCGCTTGCGCGATAATTCGCAGACAAATGCAACACGTCCTCTGACAGCTCTTGCATGGGCGTATCCGCGTGCGCGATCACCGGTGCTGCGGTCTGGCGCCGCGAACGGCGACTGACCCAAAGAGGTTCATCAACCGGCTCTGCCAGCTCTCCGGTCAGAGGGCAAACCGCGTGATCTCCGATGATCCAATTGTGCAAAATGGCGCTGACACGCTCGGGTTGCTCCATCAATGGCACATGCCCTGCATCCTCGATCATCTCAATCCGGGCATTCTGCATCAGTTCCGCCGTGATCATCTGCCGTTTCACAGGCGTGATCTGGTCATGCACGCCGCAGATCACCAGCCCAGGCTGCGAGGCCCGCCGCAGGGTTGCTTGCTGATCTCGGCGTCGTTGCAACATCCGGCTTTGCGACACAAAGACATCCGGTCCCAGATCCTCTGCCATATCCGCAAGCTGTCCCATGATCTGATGCCGCAACGGTCCCGGTGCCAGGCTAGACGTCGGGATCACCTCTTCCATGACACCGCGCAGCCGTCCGGTGCGCGCACGGATGATCCAGGGTTCACGTTCTGCCGCCTTGGCCGGGGTTTCCGGCAGCGGCGTCGACCCGATGAGCCCGATACCCGCGATACGTCCGGGTTGCGCAGCCAGCATCGCCATCGCAATCGATCCGCCGAGGCCGGCCCCAAGCACGGTGAACTTCTCTGGCATATGCGTCAAAAGCGTGGCCGCGACATCCTCAATCCGATCCGCGTTGAGCACCGGCGCAATCGTGACCGGCACATGCCTCGAGAGCATTCGGACCTGGGGTTCCCAGACCCGTCCGTCACTCATGAATCCAGGCACAACCACCAAAGGATGCGCCAACAACTGCGCTGGTTCAATCATATGTATCTGCCCGTATTGAATGCGCCTATGTATGGCGCTTGGGTTCACTACACGTCCCAAAGTGCGGGGCAGCAAGGACTTTTTTACTCTGCGCAAAATTGGTTAAGGATGTGTGTCTTCCTCAATACCCATTCCAGCGGAACGCGCCCTCCGGCGAGAGCGCCGAATAGGGGTTATGCGCGATTTCCCAGATATGCCCGTCTGGCGACTGGAAATAGCCGATGGTCCCGCCCCAAAAGACCGGCCCAGCCGGGCGCAAGATGGCAGCGCCCGCAGCCTCAGCCCGCGCCAAAAGCGGGGCAACCTCTTCGGCGTCGCGCACGTTATGGCTCAGGGTCATCGCACCGGTGCCCAGGGCCTCGATCGGCAAGTTCAAATCTTCCGCCAGCTTGTCCAGCGCATAAAGACCAAGGGTCTGTGACATCAGATCAAAGGCGACAACGCCATCCGGACTTTCTGCCCGCGTCCACCCAAGTTGCTCGTAAAACTGCGCCGATGCTTCCACATCCTGCACACCAAGCGTGATCAAACTGATCCTTTGTTCCATGGTTCAATCCTTTAAAAACAAACGACGCGCCAAAACCCTTGGCGCGCCCTTTCCTTACATCAAGCAGGAACAAATTGCGAACATTTCTTCGTTTATCCGGCACAGACCTGCTCGACCGCCGATGCGATCAGAGCCAGGCAGGCCTCATCCGAGAACCGGTGATCGGCGTCTTTCACCAGCGTCAGCCGCATATCCGCGCAGTCAGCATGCTCCAACAGCCGCAATGCCGTCTCGGTCGAGACGGCCGAGTCATCCGTGCCCTGAAGGCAGCGCACCGGAAAGGGCAGATCAAGCTTTTCCCGCAACACAAGGTTTTCACGCCCGTTTTCGACCATGCGCTTGGTCACAATATAGGGCTCCATGTAATCGCTGGGCAGCTCGACATGGCCCTGGGACTCTAGTTCTTCTTTTTGCGCCACGGTGAAATTGGCCCAATAGCCATCCTCGGTAAAATCAGGGGCGGCGGCGATTGTGACCATCCCCTTGATCCGGTCCGCGCGCGCCTTGGCAAGTAACAGCGCCTGCCAGCCCCCCATCGAAGAGCCCACAGGAACGATCTCCCCCTCGGTCAGGCCATCGACAACCGCAAGCGTATCTGCATGCCAATCGCCGATGCAGCCCTCCTCAAACCGCCCCGAACTTTCTCCATGGCCGGAATAGTCAAACCGCAAGAACGCCTGCCCGCGCGCCTTGGCCCAATCCTCAAGGAACACCGCCTTGGTGCCTTCCATGTCGGACTTCAGCCCCCCAAGGAACACCACACAGGGACCCTGCCCTTCGGTCTTGTGATAAGCGATACGTCGTCCCTCTGAGGTCTCCAGATACTGCGGCGCCATGTGTTTTCTCCCAGAAATCTTGCTCTCTCTCCCATGCCACGCGGCGGAGGGATTCGCCAATTCCCCGTCTTCTAACCCCAAATATCCCGGGGAGCGCGAGGGGCAGCGCCCCTCGCCCAGGGGGCTTTAATTTCAAACCTCTATCTTGACCTTGACCGCGCCCTCCGCCAAACAGCTCAGACGCATATAACCCGCAACCGGGCGTTCTGTGGGCGCCAAACCGACGAGGAGAGCCAGACTATGGCCCAGATTTCCCTCACATTCCCCGATGGCAACGCACGTTCCTACGACGCAGGGATTACCCCTGCCGAGGTCGCAGCCGACATCTCCACTTCCCTTGCCAAAAAAGCGATCTCTGCCACCGTGGACGGTCAACACTGGGACCTGCAATGGCCAGTGACCCAGGATGCCGCCATCGCCATCCACACGATGAAGGACGAGGCGCAGGCCAATGAGCTCATCCGGCACGACCTTGCGCATATCATGGCGCGCGCGGTGCAGGAGATCTGGCCCGATACCAAGGTCACCATTGGCCCGGTCATCGAAAATGGCTGGTATTATGACTTTGATCGTGCGGAACCCTTCACCCCCGAAGATCTCGGCACGATCGAAAAGAAGATGAAAGAGATCATCAACAAGCGCGAACCCGTGACCACAGAGGTTTGGGAGCGCGAGAAGGCGATCCAGTATTACACCGACAACAACGAGCCCTATAAGGTCGAGCTGATCGACAGCATCCCCGGCGATGAGCCGCTGCGGATGTATTGGCATGGCGACTGGCAGGATCTCTGCCGCGGGCCGCACCTGCAGCACACCGGCCAGGTGCCGGGCGATGCCTTCAAGCTGATGTCGATCGCCGGCGCCTACTGGCGCGGCGACAGCGATCGCCAGATGCTCCAGCGCATCTACGGCGTGGCCTTCACCGGCAAGGAAAAGCTCAAGGCGCATCTCACCATGCTCGAGGAGGCCGCCAAGCGCGACCACCGCAAGCTGGGCCGCGAGATGAACCTTTTCCACATGCAGGAAGAAGCACCCGGCCAGGTGTTCTGGCATCCGAACGGATGGCGCATCTACACCACGCTTCAGGACTACATGCGCCGCATGCAGGATCGCGACGGCTATGTAGAGGTCAACACGCCTCAGGTGGTGGACCGCAAACTCTGGGAAAAGTCCGGCCACTGGGACAAGTATCAGGAAAACATGTTCATTGTTGAGGTCGACGAGGATCACGCCCGCGAAAAGGCCGTGAACGCCCTGAAGCCGATGAACTGCCCCTGCCACGTGCAGGTGTTCAACCAGGGGCTCAAGTCCTATCGCGACTTGCCTCTGCGCATGGCAGAGTTCGGCTCCTGCGCGCGCTACGAACCCTCGGGCGCCCTGCATGGCATCATGCGCGTGCGCGGCTTCACGCAGGATGATGGCCACATCTTCTGCACCGAAGATCAGATTACATCCGAGACCGCAAAGTTCATCGCCTTCCTCTCCAAAGTCTATGCAGATCTCGGCTTTGACAATTGGACCATCAAGCTCTCCACCCGCCCCGAACAGCGGATCGGCTCGGATGAGACATGGGACAATATGGAACAGGCCCTTGGCGATGCCTGCAAGGCCGCGGGCTACGACTATGAGATCCTCGAAGGCGAAGGCGCCTTCTATGGTCCCAAACTCGAGTTCACCCTGACCGACGCCATCGGCCGGAACTGGCAATGCGGCACACTTCAGGTGGATGCCAACCTGCCCGAACGGCTCGAAGCGAGCTTTATCGGTCAGGACGGCAGCAAGCACCGTCCGGTCATGCTGCACCGCGCCACCCTTGGCTCGTTCGAGCGCTTCATCGGCATCCTGATCGAAGAGCACGCTGGCAAGCTCCCGTTCTGGCTCGCGCCGCGTCAGGTGGTGGTCGCCTCGATTACGTCAGAGGCGGACGACTATGTGAACGAAGTGGTCGAGACCCTGCGCGCCGCCGGTGTGCGAGCCGAGGCCGATACGCGCAATGAGAAGATCAACTACAAGGTCCGCGAGCATTCGGTTGGCAAAGTGCCGGTGATTCTCGCCGTTGGCCACCGCGAGGTTGAGGAGCGCACCGTCTCCGTGCGTCGTCTTGGCGAGAAACAGACCAAGGTTGAGAGCCTCACAAATGTTACAGAGGAACTGGCAAAGGCCGCAACGCCGCCAGATCTTCTGTAATATTTACCCGGTTTTTGAACAAAGGCGGCCCCCACTCGGGGGCCGTTTTGTTTCAAAACCCCAGAAATCGCAGCAATTTGGCACCAAACGCGCGGGTTCTCTCTAACATCGACTGACGCAGGCGTGAGCCACGCGCTCGTGAGTTCCTTTGTGCCTTCATTCGCGGTTAGTCTGTATTTGTCACTCAAGACGACGCCTATCACTTCAGGAGGACACGCGTATGTCGACCACCACCAAAACTCTCGCCGTTGCAGGCGCCGTTGCCGCAGCACTGACAGCCGTCACCACGTCGCACGCCTCTGCTCAGGCCAAAGAGAAATGCTATGGCGTTTCGCTGGCCGGTCAGAACGACTGCGCGGCCGGTCCCGGCACCACCTGCGCGGGCACATCCACCGTTGACTATCAGGGCAACGCCTGGACGCTCGTCGACTCTGGCACCTGCACCGAGATGGAGCTGCCGGCGATGGCAGATGGCACCGCACGCGCAGGCTCGCTCGAGCCGCTCGAGCGCGACCTGCCAGCCTAAGCCTAAGCCATCACAGACTCCTTGGCAGGGGCGCTGCGGCGCCCTTGCCTGTTGCCGATGCGCCGCAACGAGACGCGGCCTCTCCTACACCTTACCGCTCTTCGTTTTTACGATCCCCACGAGGTCCGCTATGACCGATTTTTCCCAGCTGCCGAACGCCGCAGGTGTTGGCTATAAGCCTCAGCATTTCCAGAATATTATTGATGGCTCCGGGGCGGTGGACTGGCTTGAGATCCACGCCGAGAACTACATGGGCGACGGCGGTCGCCCGCTGGCGCAGCTGCGTCATCTCGCCGAGCGTTTCCCGATCTCCGTGCACGGTGTTGGGCTTTCCATTGGCGGCGAAGGACCGCTTGATCCGGAACACCTTGCGCGGCTCAAACATCTCGTGGACTGGCTGAAGCCCGCGAGCTTCTCCGAACATCTGGCGTGGTCCACCCACGACACGCATTTCTACAACGATCTGCTGCCCCTGCCCTACACGGATGCCACGCTTGCGCGGATCTGCGATCACATCGACATGGTGCAGACCCTGCTGGGGCGGCGTATGCTGCTGGAGAACCCCTCAAGCTATCTCGCCTTTGCCGAGAGCACATGGGAAGAGCCGGCCTTTTTGCACGAGATCGCCAAACGCACGGGCTGCGGGCTTTTGCTGGACGTGAACAACGTGTTTGTCTCCGCCACCAATCTTGGCTATCGCCCGCAGGACTATATTGATGCCTACCCGCTTGATCTGGTGGGAGAAATCCATCTTGGCGGGCATGATGAAGACGAGGATGACCACGGTCGCCCGCTCCTTATCGACAGTCATGGCGCCGAAGTTGTCGACCCGGTTTGGTCCCTTTTGTCCTATACCCTCACCCGATCTGGCCCAAAGCCCACGCTGGTGGAATGGGACACGGATGTCCCCGAATGGTCGGTGCTCGAAGCCGAAGCAGCCCGCGCAGCGAACGCGCTGCGGACGGCGAAAGTGGCCGCCTGATGACACGCGAAGCGGAGTTCACCACGGCAATCCTCGACGCCCGTCTACCGGTACCGGACGGGTTGTTGGACGGTGCAGCGCGGCCCGCCGGGCGCCGCTTCAGCGTCTATCGCAACAATGTGGCCGTCTCCCTGACAGAGGCGCTGCATCAGGGATTTCCGGTCATCGCAAAGCTCCTCGGCAAGGAGAACATGGATGGATTGGCCGCACTTTTCCTGCGCGCCCACCCCCCCTCAAGCCCGCTGATGATGCACTATGGCGCTGAATTTCCGTGCTTTATCGAGGGCATGCCGCAGCTTTCGCATTTGGGGTATCTGGGGGATGTGGCCCGGCTGGAGTTGGCTCTGCGCCAGAGCTACCACGCCGCTGATGCCGCGCCGCTTGATCCAGCAAGGCTGGCCGCGCTCTCGTCCGAGGCTCTGATGCAAAGCCGGCTGACATTTGCTCCGGCAATGACAGTGCTGCGCTCGTCTTGGCCAATCCACGCGATCTGGCGGTACAACACCGAGGATAGCGCCCCAAAGCCGCAACCGCAGGCCGAGGATGTTTTGATTACCCGACCGGATTTTGACCCCATCGCCCAGCCGCTCCCCAAGGGCGGCGCTGTTTGGATTTCAGCCCTTCAGGCCGGCGAGACCCTCGGGGACGCCACCGAAGCCGCAACACATGATTTTCCCGAATTTGACCTCAGCGTCCCCCTGACGCTTTTGATCGAGGGCTTGGCCCTCACAGACCTCTCGCAATAGGACTTCCCATGACTGCGTTGATTTCTCTCCATAACGCCGTGTTCAACCTGGTTGAGCGCTTGGGCGACTGGCTGATGCCGCTATTTGCCCGTTTCACTTTTGCCGCTGTGCTGCTGCTCTATTACTGGAACTCCGGGCTCACCAAGCTGGGCGATGGCCTCTTTGGGCTGTTTTCGCCCTCGATCGGTGCTTATAGCCAGATCTTTCCCAAACAACTCGAGGCCGTTGGCTACGATGTGTCCCAGTTCGGACTGTTGCAGTGGGTTGTCGTGATGGCAGGCACTTACGCCGAATTCCTGCTGCCGCTTCTGATCGTGATTGGCCTGGCCACGCGGATCGCCTCGCTTGGCATGATCGGCTTTGTGGTGGTGCAGTCGCTCACGGATGTCTACGGGCATGGTGCAACGGATACCAAAACGCTGGGCGCCTGGTTTGATCGCTTCTCCGACAGTGTCATCATGGACCAACGTCTGCTGTGGGTCTTTGTGCTCAGCTATCTGGTGGTGAAAGGCGCAGGTGCGCTCTCTGTGGATGCGGTGCTGCGCGCCCGCCATCATCACGCTCAGGACTGATACAGGTTTCAAATCCCTTCAGATCTGCGGCGCCTGTGATTGACCCATAGGCGCCGCTTCGTTGTCTCAGGTCCGCGTGTCAGGTCACACCGAGTGCAGCCTGCACGTCTTTGGTCCACCCCAGATGGAGCTGCCCCTCTGCCTCGATCAACGGGCGTTTCATCAGACTCGGGTGTTCTGCCAGCAGTTCAAGTGGCGGTTTTGCCCGATCTTCCTCGCTGAGGCCGCGCCAAGTGGTTGACCGCGTATTGAGCAGTTTGTCTGGAAATTGAGCATAGGCCTGCGCCATGATGTCTGCAGGCACCCCCTCGGTTCTGACATCCTTAAAGTCGGCATCTGGCAGTGATTTCAGCGCCTTGCGACATGTATCACAGGTTTTCAGACCATAAAGCTTCACTTCAGCTTCTCCTTGTGCTCGCAGGTTTCTCACAATTTACGGTAGAGTCTCACCGATTTCCTTTGATTTTTACAAACCGCGTGCCACACTGAAATGGGCCTGCGGTATCCAAAGGCTTTGATCCACCTGAAGGCGCAGCGTTCATTCGCGCCGCTCAGGCGGTTGGAAGGTACTTTGAGCATGCTCAAAGTGAAGTGCAAGTGAGAAGGAGACACGGGACATGCCTACTGGCACCGTGAAATGGTTCAACACCACCAAGGGCTATGGTTTTATTGAACCCGAAGAAGGCGGCAAGGACGTGTTTGTCCATATCTCCGCCGTTGAACGCTCCGGCCTGACCGGTTTGGCGGACAATCAGAAAGTGGGATATGAGCTGACCGAAGGCCGGGACGGCCGACAAATGGCCGGCGACATTCGCCCACTCTAAAGGCCCTTTCCCAAAAAACTCCACTGCGTCCAGGCCATGTTGTGTGGTTTGGGCGCGGTCGTTTCCATGCACCTCTGCTGCAGATTATCCCTGTGCGCGAGGCAATCTCAGATATTCGGTCAAGACACAGGCCGGGTCCTCTGCACGAAGAGGCAGCGTCGCGTTGACACGCCACTCCTCCGGAGGAAACTCCGGGAAAAACGCGTCGGCATCATCTATTTCAAGGTCCACTTCGGTAATCATCAAGCGATCAGCTCGTGCCAGCATGCCCTTGTAGATCCCGGCCCCGCCGATACCATAGAGGCGGGCGTAGCCTTCGCTTCGGGCCAGATCGATTGCCTCATCAAGACTGGCCACCACGGTGTCCGCCGCATCCGGGTTTGAGGACACGACGATATTGAACCTGTTTTTCAATGGCTTGAATGGCAAACTGTCCCAGGTGTTGCGGCCCATGATGATCGCACCTCCCAGCGTTTCCCGCTGAAACGCCTTCAGATCCTCGGGCGCGTGCCAAGGGATGTCGTTGTCTTTGCCAATGGCACCGTTTCGCGCCCGCGCGACGATAAGCGTGATCATGGGGAATCCTGCCTGAACTGAGAGGTCTTAGACCGCGACCGGGGCCTTGATGACGGGGTCGGGATCATAGCCGAGGATTTCAAAATCCTCGTATTTGAAATCAAAAATAGAAGACACATCGCGCGCAATGCGCAGCTGCGGCAGGGACTTGGGGCTGCGCGAGAGCTGCAGTTTCACCTGTTCCATGTGGTTGGAATAGATATGCGCGTCCCCCATCGTATGCACAAAACTGCCCACCTCATAGCCGGTCACATGGGCGAGCATGTGCAACAACAAAGCATATGAAGCGATATTGAACGGCACACCGAGGAACATATCCGCAGAGCGCTGGTAGAGCTGCAGGTGCATCTTGCCGCCCAGGATGCGCAGTTGCCACAGGCTGTGACAGGGCGGCAGCGCCATATCCGGCACATCGCCGGGGTTCCATGCGGTGACGATCAGACGGCGGCTGTCGGGGCTCTTGCGGATCATATCCAGCAGCTCGCTGATCTGATCCACCGTGCCTGCCCGATAGAGTGGCTCATCTCCAAGCGTGCCCTCGGCGAGCTCTAGTCGTGGAAACTTGCGCCACTGGTAGCCATAGACCGGACCAAGATCGCCGTTTTCATCCGCCCATTCGTCCCAGATCGAAACACCGTTCTCTTTGAGATATCTTATGTTTGTATCCCCGGACAGGAACCACAACAGCTCATGTATGATCGAGCGCAGATGCAGCTTTTTGGTCGTCACCAAAGGGAACCCTTCGGCCAGATCATAACGTTGCTGCATTCCAAAACACGACAGAGTGCCGGTGCCGGTACGATCCGTCGTCTCGACCCCGTGATCAAGAATATGCTGCAAAGCGTCATGATACTGCTGCATCGTGCGAGCCTCCTGTCTGCCCTCCGGTGATAGCCCGAGCATCGCAGAGTTCCAAGCGGTTTACGCGCGCTCTCGACATTCTGGACGCGCGGCTTAGGTTGGGCGTTGAATTCGCACAAATGCAAGGGGATGCCTTCATGCCACTCAAGTATCTGCATACAATGGTCCGGGTCAAAGACCTGGAGAAATCCATGGCGTTCTATGCGCTGCTCGGCCTCAAAGAAACCCGCCGCTACGACAGCGAGGCAGGACGGTTTTCGCTGATCTTCATGGCCCCTCCCGGCCAGGAGGAGGCTCCGGTCGAGCTCACCTGGAACTGGGATGGCGACGACGAACTGCCGTCTGACAGCCGCCACTTTGGCCACCTCGCTTATGAAGTCGACAATATCTACGAGACCTGCCAGCACCTCATGGACAACGGTGTTGTCATTAACCGTCCGCCCCGCGATGGGCGGATGGCGTTTGTGCGCTCACCCGACAATATCTCGATCGAATTGCTGCAGGCGGGGGATGCACTTCCACCGGCAGAGCCTTGGTCCAGCATGGAAAACACCGGTCACTGGTGATCCGATGCGCGCCGTGTGTGAGGGGGCACGCTGCCGCGTCCCCCGTGGCGCCTTCTAACGTGGCCCGGTCTAAACTGGCCCGGTCTAAACTGGAAAGTCGCTGGGCGACTGAACTTAAAAAAAAGCAGCCCGGATCTGGAAGGCTCCAGTCCGGGCTGTTTGGCAGCAAACGCTGATCGGGACGGATGATCACGGGCACCATTCGCCCTCACCCATCAAACTGCGCCCATATCACTGGGCGCTTGCGTTCTCGGTAACCGCATCGCAAAACTGGTCGGGTGTCCCATGGGGTCACCGTCGCAGCGTACCCGAAACAATGGGTAGCAACGTGTTACGCTTCTCAACTGACAGATTGCCGATTTCTCCGGCTTCGGCAGTACCTGGTTGCTCCTGCAACCGCCCCCAGCGCCCCACTCTGACCATAGATCGGTCGATGGCTTGACAGGGTTGACAGACGTGTTTCGTGGCGAGGCCAGATGCGCGGTACGGCGATGCCGAACGTCAGAATCTGGAGCCTGAAAACTGCTGTCTTAAATGTCCCACGAACCTAAAGGCCCGAAAAACGGTTCTTAATAGATGTAGCGAATCTGGTCGGACCAGTACCGCTCCATGCGTTTGAGGGAGCCAGTGATGTCCTCGATCCCTTCGGCGCTGATCACGCCTTTGGTTTCCAGACCCTCTGCGTGACGCGAAAACAGCGAGGCAACGATATCGCGAATTTCACGGCCACGGGGAGTAAGACGCACACGCACCGACCTGCGGTCGATCTCGCAGCGTTGATGGTGCATATAGCCCATCTCCACCAGCTTCTTCAGATTGTAGCTTACGTTGCTGCCCTGATAGTAACCACGGGTTTTGAGTTCCCCGGCAGTCACCTCATTGTCGCCAATGTTGAACAGCAACAGAGCCTGCACCGCGTTGATGTCAAGGACACCTACGCGTTCAAACTCATCCTTGATGACATCAAGCAACAGGCGGTGCAAACGCTCCACCAGTGCCAGGGCATCAAGATAACCAGTCATGAACCCCTTGCGGTCCAGCTGGCTGATTGGTCGTTCCATACTCATTCAGCATCTCCGAATCGAAATTGCTTCATGACAAATATGGAGGGAATTTCCTGAAAATGCGTTAAACCGGATTTCTCTTTTATTTTTGGTATGTTCTAGAGATTTCATCGACCAGAGCGTTAAAGCGTTCCGGCGCGGGTGTTTGACCTGTTACCCATTGGTAAAGATCCTGGTCGTTTTCGCGCAGCAACGCGTCATATAGCGCGAGTTGAGCATCACTCATGGCCGCGAGATTCGCGGCCGCATAGCCGGACAGGAGAATGTCCATTTCCTTGATACCGCGCCGCATCGAGCGCATGGTCAGGCGCTTGATACGGGTCTCGCGGCTTTCTTCGATGTTGGCCTGCGCTTCGATCATTCAGCCGCCTCCTGCGTGGCAACAAGACGGCGCAGGCTTTTCTCCAGACGTCCGGCGCGTTCGGCCTGCTGACGCAGCTCCTCGCGAAGGCTGCGCAATTCGCGGGCGATAGCGGCCATATCTTCGCCCAGCGTGTCCTCATTGGGCGCCGAGAGCTCATCGCCTTCGCCGGTCAGCAGCCAGCTCATCGATACATTGAGAATCCCCGAGAGCGTCGAGAGTTTGTTGGCCCGGGGCTCGGACAGATCCTGCTCCCAACCGATCAGGGTGGATTTTTTCACCCCCATACGGCGTGCCAGCTGGCCTTGTGTCATGCCAGCGCTTTCACGTGCGGCCGCGACGCGATCTCCAAAAGTTGCGGCATCGGGGCCATACCAGTCGCTCGTCGTGTCGGTCATGCGGTCTCTCCTAAGTGGACGACTTGATTGCCGTTTGGCGCCACCCTAAGAGTTTTGCAGATGACATTCAAATCGAGGTCCGACATGTCCGTTCTTTCTGCGACACTTTCCCGCGTGAAGCCTTCCCCGACCATTGCCGTCACCAATAAGGCGCGTGAATTGAAAGCCGCCGGTCGCGACGTGATCGGCCTTGGTGCGGGGGAACCGGATTTCGACACGCCACAATCCATCAAGGATGCCGCTGTCCGTGCCATTGCCGAGGGCAAGACCAAATACACAGCCGTCGATGGCATCCCGGAGCTGAAGCAGACCATCTGCGAAAAGTTCAAGCGTGACAATGGCCTGGACTATCGCCCGGAGCAGGTCACGGTAAACTCTGGCGGCAAGCAGACGCTGTATAACGCCCTGATGGCGACCCTCAATCCCGGCGATGAGGTGATCATCCCCGCGCCCTATTGGGTGAGCTATCCTGACATGGTGCTCCTTGCAGGAGGCACTCCGGTTCCGGTGGAGGCCAGCCTTGAGAGCAGCTTCAAACTGACGCCCGATCAGTTGGAGGCCGCCATCACCGACAAGACCAAATGGTTCATCTTCAATTCTCCCTCCAACCCGACCGGAGCCGGATATTCGCGCGCCGAATTGAAAGCTCTGACGGATGTCTTGATGCGTCATCCCCATGTCTGGGTGATGACCGATGACATGTATGAACACCTCGCCTATGACGATTTCGAATTCTGCACACCGGCGCAGGTTGAACCGGGACTCTATGACCGCACCCTCACCTGCAACGGGGTTTCCAAAGCCTATGCGATGACTGGCTGGCGGATCGGCTATGCGGCGGGTCCGGAAACTCTGATTGCGGCGATGCGCAAGGTGCAGTCGCAGTCTACCTCGAACCCCTGTTCGGTCAGCCAATATGCCGCGCTCGAAGCGCTCACGGGGCCGCAGGATTTCCTCGCCAGCAACAATGAGATCTTCGTGCGGCGGCGCAATCTGGTGGTGTCGATGCTGTCGGAGATCGATGGCTTGACCTGCCCGGTGCCGGAGGGCGCTTTTTATGTCTACCCCTCGATCGCGGGTCTCATTGGCAAGACAACGCCAAAAGGCGTAACCATCAACAGCGATGAGGATTTTGCCACCGCCCTTCTGGAAGAGGCCGATGTGGCCGTGGTGTTTGGCGCAGCCTTTGGCCTCTCGCCGAATTTTCGTGTGAGCTATGCAACCTCCGATGACGCCCTCAAGGAAGCCTGCACGCGCATCCAGCGCTTCTGCGCCTCGCTCAGCTGATCTCTGAGCGCCACGACACAAAGTCTTGCGCTGCGCTTTGCGCATCGCGGTGGGGCGGCGGCGGCCGCCGCCCGGCCCAACCGGGCCAATGTGGCGTGCCTCGGCACAGCGCATGTCTGGGCGGGAGTTCTCCTCGGCTTCAATCTGCAGACCGTAAAGGTTACAACCTAGCCTCCTGCCTCTCACGTCCTCCCTCCTCGCGCCCGCACCTCCTTGCCAGAGACCACAGGCCTGATAGGTTCGGTGCGATCGCAGATCTGGATCAGGAATGTCATGACAACCGCCCTCCCCGAATATTACTTTCGCGTCCGCGAGAACGGCGCCATGGTGTTCCGTCTCGACACGGAGAACCGCAATCGACGCATCGAGATGGATCAGATCGCGGTGATCAATCTCAAGAAGGGAGAGATCAAACCGCATGGCGACCGAAGCCTCAGCGCTGAGGATCTCAGCGCAATCGAGGCCTGGATGGAGGAGCGCAGAACGCTCCTCGCTCAGCGCGAGATGGATGATATTCTACGCGCGGTGGATCACTTGAACCTCACCGCGCAATGGGCGCAGTCGCGCGCCAGTGACGCACAGTTGGAGAGGGTTACGGATACGCTGTTGATGGCCATGCATGACCTGCGCAGTGTCCTGGTCCGCAAAAAGGCGGATCGTCTGGCCAAGGCCGAAAAAGCATCTGGCTAGCACCAAGAGAGAAATCGCCGCGCTGTCCTTGCGGCAATTGTGGTCTCGCCTTTGGGCTCGGTTGCTGGTCTAGACGGGATCGGCCATGATCTCATCCGCGCGCATCTCTCCTGTGGGCGCTGTGGGCACCCGACGCAACGCGTGGAACCAGAAGCGCAACAGCAACAAAACGCCGGCGGTGCTAAGACCGAGGATCAAACCGATCCAGACACCTACGCCGCCCATCTCGGCCCGAAAGCCAAGGATGTACGAGGTCGGAACCCCCACCGCCCAATAGCTGAGTGCGGCCATCACCATCGGCACCCCCGTATCAAGAAGCCCCCGCAACAGACCAAGTGCAATCGCCTGCATCCCGTCCATCAGCTGAAACAGCCCCGCCATCGCCAGCAGCGATACACCAATCGCAAGGATCTCGGTCTTTTGCGGATCTTCTGGATCGAGAAAGAGCAGGATAAGGGGTTCAGGCGCGAGGAAAAACACCATCGCAGTCGCCACCGCGATCCCGAGCGAGGCCAGGGTCACAACAATTGCCCCCCGCACCATATGGGTCTTATCCCCCCGTCCGAGCGCGTTTCCAACCCGGATGGTGGCCGCATTGGAGAGCCCAAGATGCGCCATGAATGTCAGCCCTGCAACAGAGACGGCGATCCCATGTGCCGCCAGCGGCACGGTACCAAGCCAGCCCATCATCAGGGCAGAGGCTGAAAACAAGCTCACTTCGCACAAGGTGGTCAGGCCGATGGGCAGGCCATGGCGCACGATCTCGCGCATCATCTCCCAGTCAGGGCGTTGCAGGTTGCGCAGCAGGTCATGCTCCGGCAAACGCCAGAGCGCATAGGCGACCACGGCGACGACCGACACGGTCTGTGTCGCCAGCGACGCAAGGGCCGCGCCCTGAAGGCCCATCTCCGGCAGGCCCAGATGCCCAAAAATCAGCACATAGTTCACGATGGCATTGATCACCGCCGCGAGCACAGTGATCCAAAGGACCACCTGCGTGCGCTCCAAGCCCGCCAGATAGGATTTGAACACCATGACCAGAAGCGCCGGAAAGATCCCCCAGCCTGCAATCCGCAGATAGGTGCCTGCATCAGCCGCCACCTGCGCCTCTTGCCCGGCCGCCAGCAGGATCGTCTCGGAATACCACATCAAGGGCATGGACAGCACGCCATAGACAATCGAAAGCCACAGCCCCATCCGGGTTGCCCGCCGGATCCGGCGATGGTCGTCGGTCGCAGTGGCCGAGGCCACCATCGGCATCACCGCAAAGGCAAACCCAGCGCCGAGGATGAACCACACAAAGAAGAACGACCCGGCCAGTGTCACTGCAGCCAGCTCGTTCACCCCGTACCAGCCCAGCATCACCGTATCGGTGAGACCAATGGCAAACTGCGCCAGATGCCCGCCGATCAACGGCAGACCAAGAATGGACACGGCGCGGATATGGCCGCCGTAGCTCATCTGGGGGGTGGGATCTATGCGCGCCATCGTAACGGTCTCCTTCAACACTTCAGCCATTAGGCCGCTCGCAATGTGTCGACAAGACAGTTTGCGTACCGATACAATTGCACAAGGATTGGGCAGAATAGAAACTCTGAAACAGCCAAACCCCACAGCGCCTGTCTGCGTGTGCGACCGCGAGAGTGCAATCAGAGGCTGCGCAGCAACAGCTGCAGACAGAGCGCCAGCACCAGCGCCCCGGCGGCAATCTCGAGGGCGGCCGCCATCTGCGCGCCGCGATTGCCCCCCGCCGAAAGCACCCGCATAAGGAGCCCGCCACGTACGCCAGCGGCGAGAAGCGCGACGCAGAGGGTGACGCTCGCTGTCCCAAGCCCCATCGCAAAAGTCCCAGCCACACCGGCCCCGAGCACATCCAGTCTCCAGGTCAGCAGGAGCAGGAACACTGCCCCTGTGCAGGGCCGCGCGGCAATGCTCAGAATGATGGCCACGGCCTCGCGCCAAGAGCGCAGGCTTGCCGCTTCCTGCAGGGTTGGGCCGTGGCGATGGCCGCAACTGGCGCAAACTTCGCCCGGACCATGGGCGTGATGGTTGTGGCCGTGGTCATGATGATCGTGGTGATCATGGTCATGATGCTGATGGTCATGATGATGGTTATGATGCGTCCCGACACTCTGGAGGGCGACAGGCGCATGGTCCTGCGCACCACCTGTCCCTGCAGGCACGTGGTGATGATCCGCATGTGCGTGCGGCCCGGCCTCAGCCGCGCGCAGCCGCCAGCCCCGTCGCAACCCACGCAAGAGCAGATAAAGGCCCAAAAGCGCCATCAGCGCATAAGACACCGGTGCCAACAGATCCTCTGCCGTAGCCGTCAGGCGCTCTCGCCCCCAATCAAACAGCCACACACCAGACAGCACCAAGAGCACCGCAGTCGCCGCCTGCGCCAGCGACGACGCCACCGCCAGCGCCGAAAGCCGCCAAAGCGTCACCGCACTGCCAAGACCATAGCCGCCGATGACCAGCTTGCCGTGGCCCGGACCTGCCGCATGAAAAAAACCATAGGCAAAACAGACCCCCATGAGCCCCCACCATGCGCCGGGCTGGCCGCCTTTCAGCGCGCGCAATCCCCGTGCCATCGCGTTTTGCGCATCACGCTGCGCCTCGGAAGCCGCGCGCAGGATATGATCCGCGCCGCCAAGCCCCCAGAGCCAGATCGCAAGCGCAGCAAGGGCAACCAGCGTGATCGCCAACACAATCCCTGGGAGGTGCCGCACCCTCTCAGCCCTCACACGCCACGGCGACGGTGGATGCAAACGCGGAGCCAACCTCCGGGAACGCGTCCTCGGCCTGCTCGGTGGGCATCGAATAGAGCAGCTCTTCGACCAATGTGTAGGCCTGATCCAGATTGGGCGGCGTCACCTGCGCGGCGCAGGGCCCGGTGATCTCGACCCCTCGGTTCAGATCATATGCGGTGTAATAGGTCGGATCATACATCCGCGCCGTCACCCCATTGGCCAAAACCGGGACAGGTTCTGTCACCGGGCGCCGATGCCGGGTGATGATCACGCCATCGCGGACCTCGGTGCTCAGATGCTCTGGCGCGCCAAGACTGAGTTGCGTGTCGCGCTGGGTGAGATAGA
Source organism: Ruegeria sp. TM1040 (assembly GCF_000014065.1). Lineage (NCBI taxonomy): Bacteria > Pseudomonadati > Pseudomonadota > Alphaproteobacteria > Rhodobacterales > Roseobacteraceae > Ruegeria > Ruegeria sp. TM1040. Next base: position 1,833,526 of record NC_008044.1, read on the forward strand.
GATCGCCCTCGTAGCCCTCGACCCAGTTGAGATCAAATCCCTTCAACCGCTCGAGTTCAGCGGGCGTCAGCGCGCCGTCGAAATCGCTGTCGAGCATCATGTCTTCGAAGACAAGAAGCGTGTAAAAGTCATCATAGACCCAGGTCACTTCGGCAGCTTTGAGAAAGCCCTCGGCGTCCACCTCGAGTTTGAGACCGCTATCGACAAAAATATGCGGGTGCGCCAGCACAGGAAGCGGCGCAGCAAGAACGGCAAGGGTGGCAAATGTCCTGATCATGACCGCGACGCTAGAGAACTGTCTGCAGTGCTTCAAGGGCGGAAACCCCGGCCCCCGCCGGGTGTGCCGGAATTCGCCACTGGCACGTGCAGCGCCTCAGGCGTGCCCCCAATCCGTGGGGTCGTCACTGTTGCCGGGGCTAAGGCCGAGAACGTCGCCTTCGGTCGAGCAGCCCAGCCCGAGCACCGTGCGATTGGCATAGGCGAAATAGGCCACCACCTGATTGATTTCGAGGATATGACCATCGCTCAGCCCTTCTGCGCGCAGGGGCTCGAGATCCGCGGCCATCATCTCGGTCGGGGCCTGCGTCAGTTTCCGGGCATAATCCATCGCGGCCATCTCGCAGGCGCGCACCGGCAGGGCCTTGATGTCGCGCGCCTCGATCGCGGCGCGGATGGCTTCGGCACGCGCATCGTCCCGCATCAGCCGTTTCAGCCCGGCAAAATGATGCTCCACGCAATAGGCACAGCCGTTGAGAGAGGACACCCAGACGCCAATCATCTCGAGCACCCATTTGGGCAGCTCGTTGCCGCTGTGGTGCAGGACGTTCTTGTAAAGGGCCATATGCCCTTCCATCGTGTGCGGGCGCAATGAATGCGCCATCATGATATTGTCGACATTGCCGCCGGGGCCAGTCACCCGATCATAGAGTTTGCGCAGTTTTCCCGTGGCGTCGCCGAATGCGACCGTCTTGATCCATGCCATCGACAACCTCCTCTGATGCGAGATCCATCCTATTGCCACAGTGTGATGTTTCAATTGTTAAGCGCGCTGGATTTGATCACATTTCGTCAGACCTGTGTTCCACGCCCCCGCAGAGCTCCATTTGCGTTGACCCGCGCAGACCTCTTTCCCCGCCCGATGACATGCGCCATAATGAGATCAAACCACATCAAAGAATGAGCAGCGATCCGCACATGGCAGATGACCTTCTGAGCCCCTCTTCGTCTGACACCTATGACGCCTCCTCGATCGAGGTTCTCGAGGGCCTCGAACCGGTGCGTCAGCGCCCCGGCATGTATATCGGTGGCACGGATGAGCGCGCGTTGCATCACATGGTGGCCGAGATCCTCGACAACTCCATGGACGAGGCGGTCGCGGGTCATGCCAACCGCATCGAGGTGGAGCTGCACGCGGATTATTCGCTGACCGTGCGCGACAACGGGCGCGGCATTCCAATTGATCCGCACCCGAAGTTTCCCGACAAATCCGCGCTGGAGGTGATCCTCTGTACGCTGCACGCAGGCGGCAAGTTCTCGGGCAAGGCCTACCAGACATCGGGCGGCCTGCACGGGGTTGGCTCTTCGGTTGTAAACGCGCTCTCGGATTCGCTGGTGGTTCAGGTGGCCAAGAACAAGGAATTGTTCGAACAGCGGTTTTCGCGCGGCAAGCCCTTGGGCGGTGTGGAAAAAATCGGCGCTGCCCCCAATCGGCGCGGCACCACGGTGACATTTCACGCTGATGAGCAGATCTTTGGCTCGCACCGGTTCAAACCGGCGCGCCTGTTCAAGCTCGTGCGCTCCAAGGCCTATCTTTTTTCGGGCGTCGAGATCCGTTGGAAATCCGCCATTGATGACGGAGAGACCCCACAGGAAGCGACATTCCATTTCCCTGGTGGTCTGCGCGATTACCTCACCGAAGTGCTGGGCAAATCCTCGGTTTATGCCGATGCCCCCTTTGCAGGCAAAGTCGAGTTTCGCGAGAAGTTCGGCGAGCCGGGTTATGTGGAATGGGCGATCAACTGGACGCCCTCGCGCGACGGGTTCACCCAGTCTTATTGTAACACCGTCCCCACCCCGGAAGGCGGCACCCATGTCGCGGGGTTCTGGTCCGCGATCCTCAAGGGGATCAAGGCCTATGGCGAGCTGGTCGGCAACAAGAAGGCAGGCCAGATCACCCGCGACGACCTGATGGCGGGTGGCTGTGCGCTGGTCTCTTGTTTTATCGCTGACCCGGCGTTTGTGGGCCAGACCAAGGACCGCCTGTCGACCGAAGCCGCGGCCAAGATGGTTGAAAACTCGGTGCGCGACCATTTCGACAACTGGCTTGCGGCCGATACAAAATCCGCGGGCGCCATCCTTGATTTCCTGATCCTGCGCGCCGAGGAACGTCTGCGCCGCAGACAGGAAAAGGAAACCGCCCGTAAATCCGCCACCAAGAAACTGCGCCTGCCGGGCAAGCTCACGGATTGTACATCCAAGGATCGCTCGGGCACCGAACTGTTCATCGTCGAGGGGGACTCGGCCGGTGGCTCCGGCAAAGGCGCGCGCAACCGCGAGTATCAGGCGCTCCTGCCGCTCAAGGGCAAGATCCTGAACGTGCTCGGTGCGGCCTCGGGCAAGCTTACCTCGAACGCCGAGATCCGAGATCTCTGCGAAGCGCTGGGGGTGGGGCTAGGAACCAAGTTCAACCTTGATGACCTGCGCTATGACAAGATCATCATCATGACCGATGCGGATGTGGACGGTGCACATATCGCGTCGCTTCTGATGACCTTTTTCTTTACCCAGATGCGGCCGCTGATTGACGGTGGCCATCTCTATCTCGCCTGCCCGCCCCTGTTCCGCCTCACCCAGGGGGCCAAGCGCGTCTACTGCCTCGACGAGGCCGAGCGCGACATGTGGATGGAAAAAGGTCTGGGCGGCAAAGGCAAGATCGACGTGTCGCGCTTCAAGGGTCTTGGTGAAATGGATGCCAAGGACCTGAAGGAAACCACGATGGATCCCAAGACCCGCAAGCTGATCCGCGTCACCATCGACGAGGACGAGCCCGGCGAGACTAGCGACCTTGTGGAACGCCTGATGGGCAAAAAGCCCGAGCTGCGATTCCAGTACATCCAGGAGAACGCCAAGTTCGTCGAGGAACTGGACGTTTAAGACCCCGTTGGGCAGTGCCTCAATCGCGCTGCCCTATGCCCGCTTTATGCGCATATCTGTGAAAGCACTGTGGGCGCCTGCGCCGGGGAGCAGTCTGCGCAGGTGTCAGTCGTGGCGTGGGTTTCGGTCTGCGTGGATATCCTGAACCCGTTTGGGCCAGGTGGAGCGGATATAGGCCAGAATATCCCAGATCTCTTCATCGCTGAGGCTGTCAGCAAAGGCTGGCATGCCGCTGGGAAAACCCGACACTCCGCGCGCAGCCAGAGCCTCGGCGCCGCCTTGTTTGGTGTAGTCAAACAAAAGCTGGTTGTCGTGATGCCAGGTATGTCCCGTCTCGTCATGTGGGGGCGCCGGCAGGACCCCATCCGCCCCCGGCGTTTGCCAGTCGGGCTGGCCTTCGAGGTTTGCGCCATGACACGCGGCGCAATAGTCCCCGTATAGCGCCTGCCCCCGATCAAGGTCACGGCCCTCAAGCTCATGATCAGCCATTGCGCCACTTGCCACAAGACAGGTGGCGATCGCCAGAAAACGTCTCATTCTCTCTCCTAAGTCATCTATCCCGCGCGGCGCGGGGCTCCATCCCCCCGGTGCATCGGCGGGTAAACATGGCCCGGAGGATGCGGTCCCTCCCGGCCACGCGAATTTTCTGTTTTTCCCGTCGGCTGTGTGGCTGCTCGCTCAACCGGGCACGGAAAACAGGCTGGTCAATGCCGCGGTTGCGCTGAGCACTGCCAAAAAGGCAGCGCCCTCAACCCGCAAGGATATGGCAAGATGGCGCGCAGCCGCACTGTCGCCTGCCGCCATCGCCGGAACAAACCGCAGCTTGTTTGCTGCCGCCAGAGCAAGGATCGCGCCAACAAGCGCAATCTTGGTCACAAAGGCCAGCCCGTAAGACGTGCCCAGCAACGCCGAGACACTCCCGAGAAGCAAGGCCCCCAACACCGCCCCCGCACCGACAAGTGCGGGCACACCATATTGGGCAATCTGTCCAAAGCGATGGCCAAGCTGCGCCGCCGCCTGCAGGTGGTCGCGCCGTTGGCACAACCAGTGCAATGGCGACAGAACCCCGATCCAGAACGCAACCCCTAGAAGATGCAGAAACAACAGCGCTTGGACGCCGGTCTGCGCGAGGTTCGGCACATGTCCGACCTGCGCAAAAGACCAGAGCAACAAACACCCTCCCGCCAAGGCGCCCCATTCGCCGACACGCAAGAATGCAGGCCCAACCACAAGCAGACTCGCGCCGATCAGCCGGTAGAGCAGCACATCCCCCACCGGGGTTTGCCACAAAAGACCAAGCATCTCGGGGTCGGTCATCCCGTCGAGCCCCCCGGTCAACGCGGCCCCCTGCAAGCTGAAGCCAAGGCCCGCCGCGATCAGAGCGACCGCTCCAAGACTTCGGATTTGTCGGCGCAACAGCGCCTCGGCTGGTGCCGTCTGTGCGGCAAAGATCAGCCGTATCATCACCAGACCGGTTGCACCCAATGCCCCCACATACAGGAGCACTTTTACCAGTATCGCGGCCTGCGCCCAAATATCCGGCATGCTTACTCCACTTCGAAAGTAAAGCCGCCCTGCATCGCATGGCCGTCAATGCTGAGCCCGCGCCACTCGATCTGGTAGGTGCCCGCCCCCATGTCGTTCAAAGGCAGGTTGAACGCGCGATCAAAGCTCTTTTGATCGCCCAGGTCCAATTGCACCGACGGATGCTCTGCGTGGGTCATTTCGACCCGCGTGAGACGAATGTCATCCGCAAAATCAAAGCTGATCTGCGCCGGAACCTCCGACATGACGTCGCCATCCGCAGGGGTGGTCGTATCCACTCTGGAATGGGCAAACGCGCCTGAAGAAATGCAGGCAAGCCAAACGATCAGTGCGGTTTTCTTCATGGTCTTCATCCTCAGTTTATCCCGTTGGCGCGCTGAACCGCGCGAATATAGTCGATCACCATGGCCACATTGCCCCGTGTGAGACCCTCGACCGGGGGCATGTCACCAAAGTGCCAGTGATGCGCGCGCACCCCGTTTGCGACGGCGCGTTGAAAGCTTTCGTCGCCATGATGGCTCGGTTCATAGATTTTGTGAATAAGCGGCGGCCCCGCTTCGGGGTTGCCGCCGCCCTGAGCACCATGGCAGGCCGCACAGCTTGTCTCAAAGATATTGCGACCGACGATCTGATTGCCCGCAAGATCCGGTATCGTGATCGCCGCAAGGCTGGCCGTGTCACCTGAGGGGGACCGCGCCGCCGTCCCTGACGCCTCCGGTCGAAGAAAAACAAAAGCAGCAGCAGCCAGTGCGACGCTGGCACCTAGGATCAGGTATTTCTGGTTCATGGAGTTCTCCTAACAGTCTGAATACAAAGCTAGACGCCATCCGGGGCGTTGCCTTGTTCAGCTGTTAGGTGGCCGATCAAGCGCGGAGGGCCCCTGAGAGAGTGGGGAGAGGTCAATCTGAACCCAGGAGCTTGTCTGAAACGTGAGGGGATGCACCATCGCCGGCACCCCAACCAGCGCAGCGGCCTGGCAGGCCATCAGCGCACAAGTGCCCTTCATGGCCAGATCGTCCCCGGCGCTCGCTTCCATCTGAGTGCTTGGATCGGTCTTTGAAACCTCAGTCTTTGAAACCAAGGTTTCCTCTGGTCCGCGATCACAGCATTGCACGTTAAGACAACCTGCCCCTTTGGCATGCGCTGCGCTCTCGATCAGAGGTCCGATCAAGAACAGGGCAATCAAGGGGATCGCAAATATGGCGCGCAGGATGCTCACCCCACCTGCCTAGCGGAGTGAGCGCGTTGAAACAACTGTCATGCCGTGGCGCCCGCATGACATTTTCGTGCTGAACACCGGACAAATGCGCAATACATCGCGCCCGTATCATGGCCCGGGAAAGGCGATCGTTGCGCCTAATGCACTGCGCACCCTGAGGCGATCACTTCGCCGGGGTAGACTTCGTAGTTGGGCTTGGGATCTAGATACACCATCTGCACCGCGGTGATCTTGTACTGGCATTTCTCAGATTGCGCCGGGCTGACCGTTTGCCCCCCGACCCAGAGATCCAGCCACGGATAGCCCCGCGCGCCGGTATGACAGGGACCATCTTGCGGGCGCGGACCGTCGCCGCAAGTGTCCTCTACGATTGCATATTTCTTGAGACGCGGGAGATAAAACACTGTCCCAGCGGGAAAATCGAGAATGTCACGGCGCCCTTTCAAAGTGTGGCCTACAGCGAGGGTGATCGGGTCGCGATAAGTGCCAATCCCGCCGGCTCGCCGGTGTTTCACCGGGTGCGAGATCGCGACGGATCCTGGGGGCGTGTTATCCCAGAACCCGTAGCCCGTGATATAGGCCGCAAATCGCTGCTCCTGCGCCGCTGCCTCTGACGGACCGCTAAAACTGGCGATGGCCCCACCGAATGACACTGCGGCCATTCTGAAAAATTGACGTCCAAACCCATTCATCATTCCCCTCCCTTCGGATAGGGGTGAATGAAGCGCGCAAACAGGTCACAGCGGACTATGTTCCGCCTCACGCCTCAGCCCCACACAGCTATCGTAGCACAGCGCAAAAACTCTTCATAGTTGTACACACCTCCAATTGATTTTCCAAAGGTTGAATATGCAACCTTTTGCAGCGCGCCCGCGCGTCTTTTTCTGCAGGTTTCGCGCCAGTGTGAGAGGCCCGTTCCAGACAGAACCGCCCGGCTCAGAATGCTGCGGGACAAGCGAATAGCGCTCTGGACAAGGGTTTCTTCACCTTCTTGCCATAAAGAAGAGCTTAGAGATGGAAGGGAGATGACCTTGACGGATACAGAAAAGTGCAAAGCATGTCGCAACGGCAAAGGCTTCGAAGTCCCCATTTCCATGGCTTTTCATCCGATTGTCTCCGTCGGCTCCGGCAAAGTATTTGCCTATGAGGCCCTGGTGCGCGGACAGGATGGGTCTGGTGCTGCGCAGGTCTTTGAGCAGGTCAATGACGACAACCTCTATGCCTTCGACCAGAAATGCCGCAAGACCGCGATCGAACACGCCAGTCGCCTTGATCTCGGCGACACCGGGTCGCTCTTGTCGATCAACTTCTTGCCCAATGCGGTTTATGATCCCAAAGCCTGCATTCGCCTGACCTTGGAGACCGCAAAAAAGACCGGGTTTCCCGTGTCCCAGATCATGTTTGAGTTCACCGAGGTCGAACGGATCTCTGCGCCGCATCTCCTCGACATCCTCAGCACCTACCGTCGCCTTGGTTTTTTGACCTCGATCGACGACTTCGGCGCTGGATACGCCGGGTTAGATCTATTGTCCCGGTTTCAGCCGGATGTCGTGAAACTCGACGCCGAACTCACCCGAAATATTGATCAGTCAAGCGTCAAACAGACCATCGTGCGGCACGTCATCTCCATGCTGGAGCAGCTTGGCATCATCATCGTTGCAGAAGGTATTGAAACGCAGGGGGAATTCTCCTGCCTCTATGACCTAGGAGTTGACCTGATGCAGGGCTGGCTGTTTGCAAAACCAGGGTTTGAGACCCTTCCGGATGTCCGCTGGCCCGACGCGCTTCGGAGTGTCGAGGAAAGCAAAACCGCCTGATGCCCTCGCAGGCGCGTCGTCCGCATCCGGCGTGCGAGCCGAACATGGGTATATAGCCGGCTCGAGGGGCCCCCGAAGTGCGGAACTCTGCGCCAAACGAGTGCCTTAAGAGGTTTCTCTCGCCTTAAATTGCTCGGCCAATTGGTCAAAAACCAGCCTGATCCGACGTGCGGTGTGCAGCTCTGAATGGGTTGCCAGCCAAATCGGAAACGCAAAAGGATCTCGGTCCGGCAAAATTCTCTCAATTCCGGGGGTTGGGGCTGCTACATCATCTGACATGACACTAACGCCAAAGCCTTGGCGCACCAGTTCCCATGACACGACCCCGCTGTGCGATCCGATACGGAAATTTTTGCGCGTTACCGGAATGCCCGCCGGATTGAGAAACCCGATGAACCTCTCGACATCGCCAAAGCTGACAAAGTCCAACTGAGCCAGCTCTTCCTCGCTTCTGGGCCGTCCGACCTGATCCAGATAGGAGGAAGCCGCATAGAGATGCGCGCTCGCCTGCGCCACAAGCCGCGCGATCAAATCCGGCTGCGTCGGGCGGATGTGCCGGATCGCGATGTCGGCCTCGCGCCGGTGAAGGTCCCGGAGATCATTGGCGGCAACCACGTCGATTTCGAGCCGGGGCGCCGCAAGCCTGATCTGTTTGAGCATGGCAGGCAGTTGATAGGTCGACATCACATCGGACGCGGTGATCCTGACCTGCCCTTCGACAGATTGCGACTGGCCGGTTGCAGTCAGCGAAATCTTGTTCGCGACATCCGCCATCTCCCGGACATGGACCAATAGCTCCGTACCCGCCGTCGTAAGTCGGAGCGACTTGCCGACACGCTCAAACACGGTGACCCCAAGCGCCTCCTCGAGTGCGCCAACCTGACGGCCCACGGTCGGCTGCGTCTGGTTCAGCACGCGCGCGGCAGCCGAGAACGAGCCTTCCTCGGCAGTCGCCAGAAAGGATCTCACCTGGTTCCAGTCAAAGTTGATTGCACTCCAGTTCATGCATAAATGCATAACCATCCTGCAAAGCGGATCAATTCCATAAAACTGTGTTTGGATGTAAAGGTTGCTCTGACACCACAAACGGAAAGTAGAGATATGGCCGCTTCTTCAAAGGATGCCGCGTTCTGGAGCAAGATCTCGCGCAAGTATGCGGCGGACCCGATCCGCAACATGGACGGCTATCTGCAAACGCTTGATCGCACAAAATCCTACCTGAAGCCGGAGGACCATGTGCTCGAGATCGGCTGCGGCACGGGATCGACCGCTTTGCTGCTGGCGCCGCATGTTGCGCATATCACCGGCACGGATCTGGCACCGGGCATGATCGAAATTGCTGCCGAGAAACGTGCGAAAGAAGGGCTCGAAAACGTGACGTTCAAAGTGGCCGAGACGCTCGACCACAACCCTCAGGACGGCGCCTATGACGCCATTTTGGCGCATAACCTGCTGCATCTGTTGCATGATCTTGATCAATCGCTGCAGCGGATCGCTGCGCTGACCAAAACCGGCGGGGTCTTTATCTCAAAAACTGTCTGCGCCCCAAAAGCCGGTGGCATCAAATACGCGCTCATTCGTGCGCTCGCGATCCCGCTGATGCAGCGGATCGGAAAAGCGCCCTATGTGAATTTCATTTCGGTGCCGGACCTTGAGCGTCGTATTGAACGTGCCGGATTCGAGATTTGCGAGGTGATTTCCCAGCCCGGACTGATGCAGAGCCACTATGTTGTGGCGCGCAAACTCTAACGCCTTTCCTGCGCCAGCCGCTGAAGCCACCGAACGCAGGCGCATCGCTTGCTGCGATATAGAGGCGGGCGGTGCCCCTATCCGAGGCACCGCCCAATGGACTTACAATAGCGCCAGAACTTCCTTGGCTGCAGCTTCCGAAGAGGCTGGGTTCTGACCGGTCACCAATTGACCATCGGCCACCGCAAGAGGCTGCCAATCCGCGACATTCTCAAACTCTGCGCCAAGTTCGCGCAGCTTGGTCTCAAGCAGGAAGGGTACCGCTTTTTCGAGCCCTACGGCCGTTTCTTCACTGTTGGTGAAAGCGGTCACTTTGCGCCCCTTGACGATGGGCTCGCCCTTGGCATCCACAACCTTGGCAAAGGCCGCAGGGCCATGGCAGACCGACGCGACGACCTTGCCGCTGTCCCAGGCCTTGCCAATCGCGGCTGCTGCCGTCGCGCTCTCGGCGAGGTCATACATCGCGCCGTGCCCGCCCGGAATGTAGAGCGCATCATAGGCGGTGACATCCTCGTCTTCGAGGCGACCGGGCTTGGCGAGCAAGGCTGTTGCCGCTGCATCTGCGCGAAACCGCGTGACCGAGGCCGGCGCCGCATCGCCAGTTTCGTCGGAGTTCGGATCAATCGGTACAGGCTTACCTTCGAGCGTCACCAGCGTGACCTCGTGACCGGCATCGAGGAACGCGTAGTACGGGGTAGCCAGCTCTTCGTACCACACGCCCGTCGGTTTTCCGGTGTCGCCCAGTACATCGGCTGCGGTGGAGAGGATCAAAATGCGTGCCATGTTTATATATCCTTACGTGGTCCAGTGACGCCCCAGGAGGAGTGTGCGGGGCGCGTCTCACCTCATATAAGCAGGATCAGAAGATCGAGAAATTGATGCATACCATGACAGAAATCGATATTCTGGACATATGACTGTTGATATATCGCTCCTTCGCGTCTTCCACGCCGTTATGGAAGAGCGCAATGTCACTGCCGCTGCGCGCCGTCTGGGACAATCACAAAGCACGGTCAGTGCAGCGCTCGCACGGTTGCGGGATGCGTTGGGCGATGAGTTGTTCCTGCGCGCACGCTATGGTGTTGAGCCAACTGAAAAAGCGCTACAGATCGCGCCCGACATCGCCGCCGGCCTCGATCGACTCGAACAGGCGTTTCGCGCTGCAGAACCCTTTGACCCCATTCGCAGCACCCGGCGTTTCCGGTTACTGCTGGGCCCTTACGCCGAAGTGGTGCTGGCGCCGGATCTGGCCGAAGCCTTTGCTCAGCACGCCCCCAAAGCCCAGCTTGAGCTTGCGCCGATCGGTCCTGACCTAGATCCACGCAAGCTCGCCGCCCAAAGCTTTGACCTCGCCATTGGCCGCTTTGCACCGCCCCCCGACGATCTTGTGGTCTCGGATCTCTTTAGTGACGGGTTTCGCTGCATCGTCGCCCCAGCCGCTCTGCCCGAGGGCGCCAGTCTGGATCTCGATCTCTATGAGACCCTGCCCCATGTGATCGTCGCGCCCCCCGGCAGATGGCGGACAGGAGTGCATAAGTTGACCGCTGCCAGCGGCTTGCAGCGCAATACAGCCGTGGCAGTGTCGCATTTTCTGACGGCCGCCCCGACCGTGGCCCGTATCAACGGGATCGCCACTGTCCCTGCCCGCATCGCCGCCATGGTCGCGGCACCTTATGGGCTGCGCAATGTTGCAGTGCCGCGCGATCTTGGGACTTTTCCAACCCAGATCGCCTGGCACCCGCACCAGCGCAGAGATCCCCGTCATGTCTGGCTGAGAGACCTACTTTTGTCTCTCACCGCGACAAGCACCTGATTTTTCGGAGCTTTCAGCCCCACCACGGTCTTATGGCCGCCTTTATGCCACGCCTTTTTGGGAGCCCCATCAAAGTCGCCAGCGCAATCGCTTCGCCGACGCTGAGCGCGCATTGGGCGCCGACGCGACTGCAAGGACCGCAAGGCCGAATATGCGCAACGCTGTCGATGCAATTCTGCCAGACCGATTGTTGGACTTGGTCGCTGAGGTCCTGCGATCCGTTGAAAACTTTGAACCCTACGCCCCGCACCCGCTTGAAGACAGACGCAAAAAGAATCCTTGCGATCTCATCAAGAAAGGCGTAGGGGTGAGCCGCTAACGTTTCTTCTCTTCGAATTTCTGCTTCCGTGAAAACGGTATCGGTTGGTCGACTTGGATCGACTTTTGCCGAGCTGTCGCAATCACGCGGACAGATTTATTTGGAGACTACGGATATGGCCAATGGCACCGTAAAATGGTTCAACGCAACCAAAGGCTTCGGCTTCATTCAACCGGAAGATGGCACCCAGGACGTGTTCCTGCACATCTCTGCAGTTGAGCGTGCGGGCATCAATCGCATCGACGACGGTCAGAAAGTGACCTTTGACCTCGAAAACGGTCGCGACGGACGCACATCGGCAAGCAATCTCGCGCTTGCTTGAGAACCTGAGCTGGGGAGACGGACAAATGACCAACACCCCGGCAAAGGATGACGACGTCGATATTTTTGCACATCTCTCTGTATCTGCAGCGAAGTCAAAGACTTCGGATGTGATGTCGGCGGCGGATCGCACGACCCAGACAGTCAAGCGTCTCCGAGACGAGGAAGCCGCAGCCAACGCTGAAAAGGTTGCCCGTCTCAGAGCGTTCAGGAAAAAACATACTCCGAAACCAAAGACGTAACCGGGTCTACAAAAAGGCGCACTGCAACCTGCCCTTTTGTGGCAGATGCAGTGTTTCCAGATGCATGCGTCGAGCATTTCACTCTTTTTCGGAAGGGCGTGCTCCGCGGCGCATCGGAAGGCTCCGTGGCGGGGACATCCTCGCCACGGAGGCAACAGACTACTACCCCGATACGACAGCGCGCTCTGTAACCAACGCGGCACGAGATCCGCACTGCGCGCGCATCGCTTAGATCGCCTTTTGCGTGACTACTCCTCGCGCTGCGAGGATAGCGACGCACCTTCTTCGAGAAAGCACTGAAGACTGGGGGGATATCTCGGCCCTCCGTTGCCCTCACCTGCGCGCGCCTACATACGCCCCCGCTCATGCGGAATTTCGGATGCGCGACACCACATTGGACGGGCCTTCACGGCACGTCATACCAAATTCAAGATGAGAACATGATAGAGATTTTTTGGGGACCGAAGATGGTCCTGACCGAGATTGAAACCGGAACTCAAGAGGCCTTTGGCACCATTGAAAAGGCGCACCATTGGCTCAGCCGCAAATGGCCTGTTGCAGATTCCGCGGCCCGAGCTGCACTGGCCCAAGTCGAAGCCGCGATGGAATGCATGGGGTCCGTGCAGGACGCAAGATCGGCATTTCAAGACGCCGCCTGCAGCGCCGGGTTTCACATTGCAGATCAAAGCGCGCAGCCCCTGGCGTCATAGACGCAGCGGGCGTGCAAGGCTTTCAGCTGAAAGAAACAGCGGCCCCGCCCTCGTCGTGCAACAGACCGCAGAGGTCAATTGGGATCATTGGGAGGATAAAACCCTTCGTTCCCAATGGCATCCACCGAGACATTCACGCATGCAAATCTAGCTTCGCGGCGGAACATAGCTTGGACGGTGCCCCCCCAACCGGCCCCGCGTGATCGTAGCATTGAACGCCCAGGTTCGCAGGCAGAACAGGATCCAAGATCGACAAGCGGTGTTGGAGGACTGTAATAAACCGTCAGAGTGGATTATATGGAGGCGAGTACCGGAATCGAACCGGTGTACACGGATTTGCAATCCGCTGCGTCACCACTCCGCCAACTCGCCGCCTTGATACCTCGATGTGGCGGGTGGTGTCCGGCCACTGGGCGTGCACTGCTTTTATGAAGGTTGCCAGCGAGGTGCAAGGGTCAAAACCACATTCCTGCGCGAAAATTCATCCGCAAAATCCACCGCGAGTTCGACGAGCTGAGCCACTCGGTCATCGTCCAAAGCAGGCAAGATCAGTCGACGCGAATTTGCTCGAGCGGGAGATGCGTGGTCGATTTGATCTCTTCCATCGACAAGAGCGCCGTCACATTGTGGACCCGCACCTCTGAGATCAGCGCCTGGTAGAATTTGTCATAGGCGCGCGCGTTCTTCACCCGAACCTTCAGGATATAGTCGATGTCACCCGCAAGGCGGTGCGCTTCCTGAACTTCGGGGCGCTCCTGCAGGGCCTTGAGGAAGGATGCCTGCCAGCTGGCTTCATGCTCCGAGGTGCGGATCAGCACGAAGAAACAGGCCTCAAACCCCAGGGCCTCGGCATCAAGGATCACCGTCTGATTACCGACCACGCCAGCCTCGCGCAATTTGCGGATCCGATTCCAGACCGGGGTCTTGGAACTGCCCACTTGCTTGGCGATTTCATCCAGCGACTGCCCCGCATCACGCTGGAGTTCCGCCAGAATTTTCCGGTCCGTCGCGTCGATCCGCACTGTCATTCCAAAATTCTCCTCAAGTCAGGACGCGCGGACCTCACGGCGAAAGGCAGTGAGACATGTGTCCTTATTTCCCGGCCCATATAGCACAGAGAGGGGAATATTTCCTATATCTAGGGTCACGTCAAACACCAAAAAATGGACCGATGGATGCCCCGCGACACGCATTATATCCCGCCCCTCACGCCGCCCCTGCCGGGAGCCATGGGCGTGATGTGTCCGGGTGTCGTAGCCTTTGCGGGATCCGGTCCCGGAGATGTGGACCTGTTGACGCTCAAGGTGCTGAAGGCCCTTGGTGAGGCGGATGTCATCCTCTTTGACCGGCTGGTGAGCAAGGACATCATGGCGCTGGCGCATGAGGGTGCGTTGCTTGAAGATGTCGGAAAAGAGGGCTTCGGGCCATCAATGGCGCAGGAAGAAATCTGCGCGCGGCTGGTGCATCACGCCAAACGCGGCCTCAAGGTGCTGCGGCTCAAATCGGGCGACCCCACCATCTTTGGCCGGCTGGACGAAGAACTCTCGGCCTGCGAAGCGGCAGATGTCGACACGCAGATCCTGCCGGGGATCACCGCCGCCTCGGCGGCCGTCGCCGCCATTGGTCAGAGCCTGACACAACGGGGGCGCAATACCTCGGTGCGGTTCCTGACCGGTCATGACATGAAGGGGTTTGCCGACCACGACTGGGCCCAGCTTGCGCGCCGCGGCGAAGTGGCCGCTGTTTACATGGGCAAGAAATCCGCTCGTTTTGTGCAGGGGCGTATGCTGATGCATGGCGCCGATCTCACAACCCCCGTGACGGTGGTCGAAAACGCCTCTCGCGCAGATCAGCGTGTGCTGGCCACCACCCTGGAGCATTTGCCCGCCGATCTGGCCGCTGCGCACTTCAGCGGCCCGGCGCTCACCTTCCTTGGGCTTGCGCCGCGACAGGCGGCCGCCCTTACCGACATTCAGATGGAGCTTGCCTGATGGCCCGTGCATTCACCCCCAAAGTTGTCACCGCCAATCACTTGCTGGAGGGCGATGTGATTTACCTCACAGCTGAAAATGACTGGACCCGCGCTTTGAGCGAGGCGGAATTGATCACCGATGAAGCGGAGGCGCAGTTGCGTCTTCTGGAGGCCCAGAGCCAGGCTCAGATTGCCGTTGGTGCCTATCTCGCGGATGCGAAAGCCGGGGAACAGGGTCCGGAACCCACTCATTTCCGCGAAGAATTCCGCCGCACCGGCCCGTCGAACTATGCCCACGGCAAGCAGGAAGCCAAACTGGAGGCCACCGCAAATGTATAAGTACAACGACTTCGACTCCGCCTTTCTCGCAGAGCGCAATCGCCAGTTCCGTGCCCAGGTGGAGCGCCGCATCGCGGGCGCGCTGACCGAGGATGAGTTCAAGCCGCTGCGCCTGATGAACGGTCTCTATCTTCAGCTGCACGCCTATATGCTGCGGGTTGCGATCCCCTATGGCACGCTGAACCCCGATCAGATGCGCGCGCTCGCACTGCTCGCTGAGAAGTGGGACAAGGGCTACGGCCATTTCACCACGCGTCAGAACATCCAGTACAACTGGCCCAAACTGAAGGATGTGCCGGACATGCTGGACGCGCTGGCAGAGGTGAACCTGCATGCGATCCAGACCTCGGGCAACACGATCCGTAACGTGACGGCCGACCATTTCGCCGGCGCTGCCGCAGATGAGATCGAAGATCCCCGCCCCATCGCAGAGCTGATCCGCCAGTGGTCCACCGATCACCCGGAGTTTCAGTTCATGGGCCGTAAGTTCAAGATCGCCGTCTCCGGGGCCGCCAACGATCGCGCCGTCCTGAAGGCACATGACTTGGCGATCAAGATCGTCAAGAACGAGGACGGCGAAGTGGGCTACCAGGTGCTGGTCGGCGGTGGCCTTGGCCGTACGCCGATGATCGGCAAGGTGCTCAATGACTTTGTCGCCGCCGATGACCTCCTGCCCTACATCGAGAGCGTGATCTCGGTCTGGAACCAGCTTGGCCGTCGCGACAACAAGTACAAGGCCCGCATCAAGATCACCGTGCACGAGCTCGGACTGGAGAAGATCCGCGAGCTGACCGAAGAGCGTTTTGCGCAAGTGCGCCCGACCTTTGGCGGCGCAGATCAAGCGTTGTTTCAGGACATCAAGCGCCACTTTGCCGCGCCCGAGTTCCGCAGCGAAGGCACCGAGGTCTTTGACGCCGCTTATGACTCCGATCCTGTGTTCCGCGCCTGGGCCGACACCAACCTCGCCGAACACAAGGCGCCGGGGCATGCGATCGCGACCATCTCGATCAAGAAACATGGCGCCACGCCGGGCGATGCAACCGCCGCGCAGATGTACGCCATGGCAGATATCGCCGAAGAGTTCGCCTATGGCGAGCTGCGCATCAGCCACGAGCAGAACGTGATCCTGCCGCATGTGCACAAGAACGATCTGCCCGCAATCCACGCGCGTCTGAAGGCGGCGGATCTGGCGACCGCGAACATCGGCCTGATCTCGGACATCATTGCCTGCCCGGGCATGGATTACTGCGCGCTGGCCACCGCCCGCTCGATCCCCGTGGCGCAGGAAATCGCCACCCGGTTCGAGGACCTGAAACTCGAGCACGACATTGGCCATCTGCAGATCAAGATCTCTGGCTGCATCAACGCCTGCGGCCACCACCATGTCGGACACATCGGCATCCTTGGTCTGGATCGCGCGGGCGTCGAGAACTATCAGATCACGCTGGGTGGGGATGCGACCGAAACTGCAGCCATCGGCACGCGGACCGGACCGGGCTTTGCCTATGACGAAATCGTCCCCGCGGTGGAGCGCATCGTCGAAACCTATCTGGAGCAACGCGAGAGCGCCGAAGAAGAGTTCCTGCAAACCTACCGCCGCGTCGGCATGGAGCCCTTCAAGGCGGCGCTCTACCCGGCCTCCGAGAAAAAGGTGGCCTGAGGGATGACCCGTATAGATCAGGAGATCAGGGGCCATCCCGCCGCTGCTGGCAGCGCTGAGGCCCTGGCCGAGCAGGTTGCGGCGCTCAATGCCCGCTTCAAACACCACTCGGCCACCTCCGTGATGGAAGGGGCGCTGCGGGATGCTGGCAATATCGCGCTGGTGTCGTCCTTTGGGGCGGAATCGGTGGTGCTGTTGCATATGGCCGCCGTGATCGACCCCTCGGTGCCGGTGCTCTTTGTGGACACGGAACTCTTGTTCACAGAGACGCTGGTCTACCAGCAAGAAGTGAGCGAGCGCCTAGGCCTCAGGAATGTGCATGTCATCAAGGCGGATGACATCGCCGAAAAAGACCCCTATGGCGCGATGCGGTTTTCCGACACCGACGCCTGCTGCACCCTGCGCAAGACCATTCCGCTGCAAAAGGCGCTCGCCGGCTATGACGGCTGGATCACCGGGCGCAAACGGTTTCAGTCCGGCACCCGCGCCGCGCTCGACTTCTTTGAGGTCGAGGATGGCACCGGACGAATGAAGATCAACCCACTGGCCCATTGGGCGCCCGAAGACGTGCGCGCCTATATGGATGAAAACCGCCTGCCCCGTCACCCGCTGGTGGCCAAGGGCTATCCATCGATCGGCTGCGAACCCTGCACCAGCCCGGTCGCAGAAGGCGAAGACCCCCGCGCCGGTCGCTGGCGCAACCAGAACAAGGAAGAATGCGGCATCCACGTTGTGGATGGCAAATTCGTCCGTACAGGAGCTTGAGTAATATGAGCGTTATCGTAACCGACACGGGCTTTGCCCATGACGACTGGACCGGCGGCTTTGAGGGTGCAAATGTGCTTGATCTGGCCTCCGACACAGACCCTGCCACGCTGAAGGACCAGCTGGACGGCGTCGAGATGATCCGCGTTGATTTTCCCTCTTTTGCGGATGGGCGCGGGTTCACCATTGCGCGCATGCTGCGCCTCATGGGATATGACGGCCGTCTGCGCGCCAAGGGTCATGTGATCTCGGATCAATATGCCATGGCGCGCCGGGTTGGATTTGACGAGGTGGAAATCTCTGACGATCTGGCCACCCGCCAGCCCGAAGGCGAATGGCTGTTCCGCGCCAACTGGCAGAGCCACAACTACCAGGCACGCCTGCGCGCGCATTCCAACGCCGCGCGCTAAGCCAGCCCGAAGACCCGTCGTCAGCCCCCCCGCCCCAGCTGCGCGCGCAGTGGATCGCCTAGGGGCACCCCAAGGGCCCGTTCTGCGCAAGAGTGTCGCAGGAGGGGTTCCCCTGACCTAGATCAAAGATTAATCAGAGGTGCCGGTTTATCCCACCGGCAGAGACATGATGAACGAGATTACGCCCGTGAGTGAGCCTGTGACCGAAGCCGCCGCGCCTGCAAAGGCCAAACCCGCCCTGCCCGACGCCCAGACCGTGACGCAAGTGAAACACTGGACTGACCGGCTGTTTTCCTTCCGCTGCACCCGGCCTGCCTCCCTGCGGTTCCGCTCGGGCGAGTTTGTGATGATCGGCCTGATGGGCGACCCGGACCCAAAGACCGGCAAGCAAAAGCCCCTGCTGCGCGCCTATTCCATCGCATCGCCCTCCTGGGACGAGGAAATGGAGTTCTACTCCATCAAGGTTCAGGACGGCCCGCTCACCTCGAAACTGCAGCACATCAAGGTTGGCGATGAAATCATCCTGCGCCCCAAACCAGTGGGCACGCTGGTGCACGATGCGCTTTTGCCCGGCAAACGGATCTGGTTCTTTGCAACCGGCACCGGTTTTGCGCCCTTCGCCTCCCTGCTGCGCGAGCCGCAGACCTATGAGGATTATGATGAGGTCATCATCACCCACACCTGCCGCGAGGTAGGCGAGCTGACCTATGGCCGCGAGCTGATCGAGAGCTTGAAGGAAGACGAGCTCCTCAATGAGGTGATTGGCGAAGGATTCTGGAAGAAGATCAAATACTACCCGACCACCACCCGAGAAGAGAGCGCCAAGATGGGCCGCATCACCGACCTGATGCGCTCGGGCGAGGCCTTTGCAGATCTGGGCGTGCCGCCGCTGAACCCGGAAAGCGACCGCGCAATGATCTGCGGCAACCTTGCTTTCAACCTCGAGCTCAAGGATCTCTTCGAGAATACCTATGGCCTGGAAGAAGGTGCCAATTCCAAGCCTGCGCATTTTGTGGTGGAAAAAGCCTTCCTCGACTGAGGAGGCTTTGACAGCGTCTTACAAGAACGCCCCCGCACGCATGCTGCGGGGGCGTTTTCTATTTAGAACAGAGCCTTGCTGACACAGCTCAATAGAAAACGCCCCGAGGAACGGGGCGTTTGGGACGTTGTTCACAAAGCGGTGCAAGGGGGTCAGAGACCCAATGCGGTGCGCGCCGATTGCAGCGCTGCCTTCAACAGATCCGGGTTATCACGTGCCTGCGTGATCGCGGACTTCAGCGCAGTCTTTTTCAGCGGGTCCAACTCGGAGCCCTCGATGAGCTCGATCACACGGTCGTAGTTGAAACCCTCAGGCGTCAGCAGGGCGGCTGGCGTCTCGGCCTCTGCAGCCGCGGTGACATCTGCAGTCGCATCCGCCCCAATCTCCGGTGTAGCAGCTTCGGTGACGGCTTCAGCTGCGGCATCCGCAGTGTTCTGCGCCTCTGTGGCCAAGTCCACCGCCCCTTCGGTTACGGTGCTGACGGCCTCGGATGCGCTCTCCTGCGCGCCCTCAACGGCGTCTGCAACACCGTCCTGTGCCGCCTCGACCGCCGCCACGGCCTCTTCCTCGGCTGCGGCAACGGCAGCTTCGGCTTGTTCCTGAACGGCCTCTACCGTCTCGCCTGCCCCCTCAACCAGGTTCTCGGCTGCTTCAGAAGCTGCATCAACGGCGTTTTCAACCGCCTCTGTGGCCTGATCTACGGCCGTCTCGGCTGTTTCGGCAATCGCATCAACAGCCTCTTGCGCCTGCTCCTGCAGGTCGCCCGCTTCAGGTTCGCCGGTTTCAACCTCTGCGGCTGCCTCGGTGTCCTCGGTTGTGACTGGGGCCGCTTCATTGGCGACCTCGGCGGGCATATCGGTGACGGGCTGGTCCTCGGGCTGATTGAGGTACCAAACGGCCCCTGCAACCACCACCAAACCAATAGCGGCGCCCACTCCTGCAATTTTCATGGCAATATCCTTCCATGCTGACGTCCCGACGCGGGACGGATTGCAGATGTACTTCTGCTTAATCGAGGGATACAACAAGGGGGAAGTCTTTCGCCGCACTCCCCTCGGCAATGGGCCGCCACCCGTTCCGAGCGCTGCGTGAAAACTCTTGCCAATCGCAAAATCCCTTGTGTTTCCGGCTTGCAAGACAGTCCGACACCGATTAAATTCCCGGCTCAAATTTCTGCAATTATCAAAGGATAGAACCCATAGCTCGCAGACCTCATAACGCGCCGCCAACCCGTGACACTGGCCCGCGCGTCAACGACAAAATCCGCGCTCCCGAAATCCGCCTGATCGGGGCTGAAGGCGAAAACGTCGGCGTTGTGCATCCCGCCAAGGCGATGCAGATGGCCGAAGAGGCCGGTCTTGACCTTGTCGAGATCTCGCCAAACGCCACGCCGCCGGTCTGCAAGATCATGGACTTCGGCAAGTTCAAGTATGAACAGCAAAAACGCGAGAGCGAAGCGCGCAAGAAGCAGAAGATCATCGAGGTCAAAGAGGTCAAGTTCCGTCCCAACACGGATACCCATGACTACGATGTGAAGATGCGCAACGTGATCAAGTTCCTGGAGAACGGAGATAAGGTCAAAGTGACCCTGCGATTCCGTGGCCGCGAGATGGCGCACCAGAACCTGGGACGTGAGCTGCTTCAGCGCGTTGCCGAAGACATCAAGGAACTCGGCAAGGTCGAAAACATGCCGAAGATGGAGGGCCGTCAGATGATCATGATGATCGGCCCGCTTCCGAGCAAGTAATACCCCCTGACGGGGCCCCGCATGACGCAGGTCACGGTGCCCGGTTGCACATAAAAAAAGCCTCCCTTGATACGCAAGGGAGGCTTTTTAGCTTTCAATGATCGAAATCGAGCCTTACTCAGCCCGCGGCCGCAACGGCACGTTTGGTCATCACGGTCACGAGATGCGCGCGATAGTCCTTGGTGCCATGGATGTCGCCGATCATGCCCTCGGCCTCTACCGACAGGCCTGAAATCGCATCAGCGCTGAAAGCGCCCGAGAGCGCAGCCTCCGCCTCGCGCCAGCGGAACACGCCTTCCTCAGAGGCACCTGTGAC
The DNA here is from genome assembly GCF_000014065.1 of Ruegeria sp. TM1040. Lineage (NCBI taxonomy): Bacteria > Pseudomonadati > Pseudomonadota > Alphaproteobacteria > Rhodobacterales > Roseobacteraceae > Ruegeria > Ruegeria sp. TM1040. The sequence goes on from NC_008044.1 coordinate 1,854,662, forward strand.
CGCCACCCGAACACCATCGGCAAATTTCGCGACGAACACCCCGACCATCGCAAACCGCGACGCCGGCTGCAGAAACTTCTGGTAATTCGCGGCCTCGGCCACAGGGAACCGCACCTCGGTGATGATCTCACCTTCCTCAAGCGCGGTGGTGAACATCCCCTGGAAATAGTCATCCGCCGCGATCTCGCGGGCATTGGTCACAATCGTGGCCCCGCTGGCCAGAGCGGCGGCCGGGTAACAGGCGGCGGGATCATTATTGGCAAGTGAGCCGCCAATGGTGCCACGATTGCGCACTGCCGGATCGCCGATCTGACCCGCCAGGGCGGCAAGCGCCGGATAGGCCGCGGCGCCCTCTGCCACCTCTGCGTGGGTCGTCGCCCCGCCGATGGCCAGTTTGCCATCATCTGTCTGACAGATCCCTCTGATCTCCGCGATCCCGCCGAGGCTCACCAGCGTCGAGGGCATCGCCAAACGCTGTTTCAACGTCGGGATCAACGTCTGTCCCCCACCCAGCGCCTGCGCATCCTCTTCGCTCAGCGCCTGTACCGCATCAGCCACCGTTTCGGGACGTGCGAATTCAAACTCATACATCGCTCTTCCTTTCCGAAGGATCGCCCTTGGGCTCCTTCATCTTCTCATAAATATCCCGGGGGTGCGGGGGCTGGCCCCCGCTCCGCCATCTCAACCTTGCATCGCCGCCCAGACCCGCGCCGGCGTCAGCGGCATGTCGATGTGGGTGACATCCTTCCCGGCAGAGCGCAGCGCATCCACCACCGCATTGACCACCGCTGGCGGAGATCCAATTGCCCCTGCCTCTCCGCAGCCTTTCACCCCAAGAGGGTTATGCGTGCAGGGGGTCTGGCAGGAATGATCCACCTGATAAAACGGCACATCATCCGCGCGCGGCATGGCGTAATCCATGAAGCTCGCGGACAAGAGCTGACCATCCTCGTCATAAACACAGCCCTCCAGAAGCGCCTGCCCAATGCCCTGTCCAATTCCGCCGTGGACCTGACCGTCCACAATCATCGGGTTAACGATATTGCCAAAGTCATCGGCAGCGGCAAAGCGCTCGATGGTGACTTTGCCAGTCTCGGGATCCACTTCGACCTCACAGGCATAAGCGCCAGCCGGGTAGGTAAAGTTCGCCGGATCATAGAACGCCGTCTCCTCCAGCCCCGGTTCGATCTCTTCGAGCGGGTAGTTATGTGGCACATAAGCCGCCAAGGTCACATCGCCCCAGGCCACGGATTTATCCGTGCCTGCCACCGAGAACCTCCCGTCCTTAAGCTCAATATCGGCGTCCGAAGCCTCCATCAGATGCGCCGCGATCTTCTTGGCCTTGCTGATGATCTTTTCGGTCGCGCGCACCATGGCAGAGCCGCCCACCGCCAAGGAACGCGAGCCATAGGTGCCCATGCCCATCGGCGCGTTGTTGGTGTCGCCGTGCTCGATCTCCACCATATCCTCGGGGATGCCGATCATCTCGGCGATCACCTGCGGAAAGGACGTCTCATGCCCTTGCCCATGGCTGTGACTGCCGGTCATCACCACGATACCGCCAGTTGCATTGACGCGTACCGTCGCACTCTCATAGAGCCCTGCGCGCGCACCAAGTTGACCCACGAGGTTCGAGGGCGCGATACCACAGGCTTCGATATAGCAGTTGACACCCAGACCACGCAGTTTGCCGCTTTTCTCGCTCTCGGCGCGGCGCGCGGCAAAGCCTGCGATATCCGCAATCTCTTCAAGCTTATCCATCGTCGCCACATAGTCGCCGGTGTCATATTCCACCGCCACAGGCGTGGCATAGGGGAACTCGGTGACAAAGTTCTGCCGCCGGAGCGCGACCGGGTCGACATCCAGCTCGCGCGCGGCCTTGTCGATGACGCGCTCCAACTGGAAGGTCGCCTCGGGACGCCCAGCGCCGCGATAGGCATCGACTGGCACCGTATTGGTAAAGACCGCCTTGACGTTCACATAAATGAGCGGCGTCTTGTAGTTGCCCGCCATCAGCGTGCCATGCAGCCAGGTCGGCACCGAGGGCGCGAAGGTCGAGAGATACGCCCCCATATTGGCGTAAGTTTCGGTGCGCAGAGCGGTGAAGTTGTTGTCTGCGTCCAGCGCCAGTTCGATCTTGGTCACATGATCGCGGCCATGGGCATCAGACATGAAGGCCTCGGACCGCGAGGAGGTCCATTTCACCGCGCGGTTGAGCGCCTTGGCGGCAAAGGTGCAAAACGCTTCTTCGGCGTAGTGGAAGATCTTGGAGCCAAAACCGCCCCCCACATCCGGGGCCACCACGCGCAATTTATGCTCCGGAATGCCGAGCACAAAGGCGCCCATCAGGAGCCGGATCACATGCGGGTTCTGGCTTGTAGTATAAAGCGTGCTTTCGCCGGTAGCGCGGTTGAAATCGCCCACCGCCACGCGCGGCTCCATCGGGTTGGCGACCAAACGATTGTTGACCAACTCGAGCGTGGTTACATGGGCGGCCTCATCAAAGGCCTTGGCCACCGCATCCTTGTTCTCTTCGACAAAGCCCCAATCATAACAGAGGTTTGACGTCAGATCGTCATGTACCTTCGGGGCCTCCTCAGCAAGAGCGGCCTTCATGTCGATCACTGCCGGAAGCTCTTCGATCTCCAGTTCGATCGCCTCGGCGGCATCGCGAGCCAATTCGGCGCTCTCGGCCACCACCGCGGCGATCGGATCACCCACATGGCGCACCTTGCCCTGCGCCAGCACCGGGTGGGCAGGTTCCTGCATCACCTCACCAAAGCGATCCGTCACCTGCCAGCCGCAGGGCAGTCCTCCGACGCCTTCGAAATCTGCCCCGGTGAACACCCGCAGCACGCCCGGCATCGCCGCCGCTGCGGCAGTCTCAAGCGAGGTGATCCGCCCATGCGCCACATCCGAGCGCAGGAAATGCACATAGGCCTGACCGTTTACATTGATGTCGTCAGCATAATTCCCGGTTCCCGTCAGGAACCTTACGTCTTCGCGCCGTTTGGTGGCGGCCCCTATGCCGCTTTCCTTGGCTTCAATATCCTTAGGCATAATCCACACTCCTCCCAGAATTGCGAACCGGGCTTTCTGGTCATGCGGCGCGTCGGGCTCCTCTTCCCGCCGCAGCCAGACCAGAACTGATCCGCTGGATTGTCACGGGTTACTTGCAGCCCATCTGATGACAGGCTGTGCTCTTTCTTGGGGCTTATTCCGCCGCGATGGCAGAGACGTCCTGACCGGAGGCTGCCATGATCGCTTTGACGATGTTGTGATAGCCGGTGCAGCGACAGAGATTGCCCTCAAGGTAGTGGCGGATCTCGGCTTCCGAGGGCTTGGGGTTCTCTTTCAAGAGCGCCGCCGCCGACATCACCATGCCCGGCGTGCAAAACCCGCACTGAAGCCCGTGATGTTCCTGAAATGCCGCCTGAATCGCATTGAGCGTGCCGTCGGGTGCGGCTTGACCCTCGATGGTGGCGACCTCGGCCCCTTCGGCTTCCAGCGCGAGCATGGTGCAGGATTTTACCGCCTTGCCATCCACATGGACAACGCAGGCGCCACATTGGCTGGTATCGCAGCCCACATGGGTGCCGGTCAGCCCCTGCTGATCCCGCAGGAATGACACCAAAAGTGTGCGACCTTCGACATTCCCGGACACGGGGTTGCCATTCACGGTCATCGAGACCTTCGTCATAAATTCCTCCCTAGCTTGAATTCTTTTTATCTGGCTAAACCCAGTTAATCACGGGTCAGCAGATCGCGCGAGGATTTTATGCGACGCGGTTCGGATCCGCCTGCGCTGCGGCGCGGTCTTGGCCGGGTTGGGATCTCTTTCAAAAGCCCCCCTACCCCCATCGCCGCAATATCCGCCGAGGTCACATCTAGGCCACAGACCACCCGTTCCAGCACCCAATCTGCTCCGTTGAGCGCGGGCGATCGCGCGCAGCCCGGCAGGCCGATCACGGGCTTTTCGCCCAGATACCCAAGAAACAGCAGATTACCCGGATCAACCGGCATCCCAAAGCGCGTGACCTCCCCTCCCGCCATCCGGAGCGCCTCGGGCGCGACATCCTGCGGATCTGAGGTCGCAGAGCCCGTGAGCACCAAGAGGACCTCCCCCGGAGCGTCCCGGAGTGCGGAAGCGATCTCGGCCGTTCGATGCGGCTTGACCACGCGCGGGCTCAGCGTGATGCCCATCCGATCCAGCCGCCCCGCCATCGCCGCGCGGCCCTTGTCGGATGGAATCTCTTCGGTGATGCGGGTCTCGATCAGGGTCGCGGTGCCAAAGGCCGGCGCCAGCACGCGAATGGCTGCCTTGGCAGCGACTACAGCCTGCGCGAGATGCGCCTCCGGCACCGCATAAGAAATGATCTTGATCGTGGCGACCATACTGTCGGGATCGACGCGGTGATAGTCTGGCACGGTTGCCACGGTGATCATCGGATCTATCCCGTTCACCGCTGCAACCTGCGCCGCATCAAGCCGCACCACCCCCGCGCCCCGCGCATAGAGATTGACGCGCCCCGCGCCCGCACCGGAGATACGCAGCTCTTGACCCTCGGGGTCCGGCACCAGAGCCTGTGCCAAACGCAGCGCCGCGGCATCTTCATGCACATCACCGGGCTCCAGCTGCGCGACGATGATCTCTTGGTGCCCTAGCTCATTGAGATCCTCGATATGATCTGCGGTCAGTTCGGTACCTTTCGCAATCTTATAGTCCCGCCCGGAGCCATAGGGACGTGCGGCTGCGCGAATGGAATGTGCCGCAATCGTGCCCAGCGCCGCGCGCAAGGGTACGGGTCCGAATTTCATTCCGCCTTGCCCCGCAGCACTGCTGTGATCTCGGCAAGGATCGACACCGCAATTTCCGAGGGGCTGGCGGCGCCGATGTCCAACCCGACCGGGCCATGGATGCGCGCGATGTCAGCAGTGCCAAATCCGGCCTCGATCATTCGTTCGCGGCGTTGCCCGTGCGTGCGATTGGAGCCAAGTGCGCCGATGTAGAAACACTCTGACCGCAACGCGGCCATCAGCGCCGGATCATCGAGCTTGGGATCATGGGTCAGCAGGACCAGGGCGCAACGGCTGTCAAAGCCGATCTGGGCCACCGCGTCATCCGGCCAATCCTCGAGAATACGCACCCCGGGAAACCGCTCTTCAGAGCCAAAGGCCGCGCGGGGCTCGATCACAACCGGATCATAGCCCGCGATCTGCGCCATGGGGACAAGCGCCTGCGCGATATGGACGGCTCCGACCACGATCAAGCGCAGGGGCGGGTTATGCACGGCAACAAAGGTATTGCCGTCTTCCTCCACCCCGGAGCGATCCATCCGCAGGCGTTCGGGATAGGCGCCCGCCTCGACCAATCGGCCTTTGCCGCTTTTCAGGCTCACTTCATAGGCGACCGCCTCTCTTTCTCTGCGGGCCGTCACCAGCGCGTCGAGCGTCTCTTCTTTCAATACGGACCCCACAGGTTCCAACAGAACCTTGATGGTGCCGCCGCATGCCAGTCCAACCGCAAAGGCGTCGCCATCGCTCACGCCGAATTCCAACAGCTTGTGACAGCCCTGCGCCAAAGCCTCCTGCGCCTCAACGACGACGGCGCCCTCGACGCAGCCGCCAGACACGGAGCCTTCGATGCGCCCGTCGCCACCGACCACAAGCTGCGAACCGGTGCGCCGCGGCGCGGATCCCCAGGTCTGCACAACCGTACATAGAACAGCGCCCTGACCCGCGCGATGCCATGCAAGGGCCAGTTCAGGGGCCGCGTCAAAACGAGAGAGCGATCCCTCTTCTGCATTGGAGAGTGTGCCAGATGTCATGCCCGCAATTGTCATGTCAGAGATCCCGGTGCCAGTGGCCAATGGTTCGCACAAAGCATGGAGCGACGGGCGCGAAGTGCAAGGCCAAATCGTGCGGCACTGCTGCGCGAGGCGGCTCCAAGACGCTCGCTCACGCGCGTTCCTCCTGCATCATGGCCATCAGGCGCAGCTTTTCGCCAGTGTCATCCGGCCGCGAGAGCGCTTGTGCAAGATCTTCAAGCGACGCAATATTGTGACCTGCGCGAAAGCTGTCCACATGGGGCAGCATCGCCTGGATGCCGCGGGCGCGTGGCAGGAACCCATCCCACCGGAGCAAAGGGTTGAGCCAGACAAGACGCCCTGCAGAAAGCCGCAGGCGCTGCATCTCCAGCGCCAGGGTCTCTGGGACGTCGCGGTCCAGCCCATCACTTACCAGGAGCACCACCGCCCCCTGCCCCATGACTCGGCGCGACCAGTCCCGGTTGAAGGCATGCAGGCACCCACCGATCCGCGTCCCTCCCTGCCAGTCCTGCGCCTCGGCACCCGCCGCCGCGAGCGCCGCATCCACATCGCGTTGCTTCAGATGTCGCGAGATATTGGTGAGCCGGGTGCCGAAGGTGAAACCATGCACCTGCGCCCAGCGCCCCTGCCGCCCGTCAGCGGGTCGATTGGCGACCGCATGCAGAAAATGCAGCACCATGCGGCTGTACTGGCTCATGGAGCCGGAAATGTCGCAGAGAACCACAAGATTTGGAAACCGCTCGGCGCGTTTGCTGCGGGCGATGCGCGCGATTTCGCCCCCGGTGCGGCCCGCACCACGCATCGTGCGCCGCCAATCCGGCCTTGCACCTTGCGGCGCGGGTTGATGGCGGCGCGTTTTCAGAGGCGCAATCGGCAATCTCAGTGTGGCAAGCATCCGCTTGGCCTGCTGGATTTCCTCGGTGGTCATCTGTTCAAAATCAAGCGTCTTGAGCCGCTCTTCGGCCGAGAGGGTCATTGCGGCGTCGATTTCGATCTCCTCTGCTTCGTCCGTGGCCTCGGGTGATTCCTCGGGATGTTCGGGCAGTTGCCCATCCAGCAATGCCTCGGCAGCACGGGTCTCGGCAGGTTTGGCCGCGCGTTCCTGCTGTACGCCTCGGATCGCGGGCAGCATCGCCGCCATCATATGTTCCAGAAACCGGGGGTCACGCCAGAAGAGACGAAACACCTGCCCAAAGACCACGCGCTCTTCGGGACGGGAGACAAAACACGCGTGCAAGGTCCAGTAAAAATCGCGCCGCGACGTGAAACCGGCGGCCTCAACAGCCCTGATCGCATCGAGCACCCGCCCGGTACCAACATTGAGTCCGGCCTTGCGCAGAGCTCGCGCAAAATGGGTGATATTCGCGGCGAGTTTGGGATCGTCCGAGATCGCAAGCGAGGGGTATTCAACCATCAGCCTCGCTGGGGGCTTTGCCCCCAGACCCCCAGGATATTTGGTGTTAGAAGAAACCTCATGTCAGTGCTCCTGAAGCAAGGAACGGGCCTCATCCAGAAGGCGCTTGGCCTCTGATCCCTGCAGGCGCGCAATGTCATCCTGATATTTCAGAAGCGCGCCCAACGTGTCGGCGATCGTCTCGGGGCTGAGATTCACCACATCCAGCGCCAGCAGGCAGTTGGCCCAGTCGATTGTCTCTGCAACCCCGGGCTTTTTAAAGAGATCCTCGGTGCGCAGGCTCTGAACGAAGGCGACCACCTGACGGCTGAGGGCCTCGCTTGCCGTTGGCACCTGAGCCGTCAGGATTTCCAGTTCACGGTCAAAATCGGGGTAGTCCACCCAATGATAGAGGCAGCGCCGTTTGAGCGCATCATGGACCTCGCGGGTGCGGTTCGAGGTCAGGATCACCATCGGCGGCTCCGGGGCCCTGATTGTGCCAAGCTCCGGGATCGTGACCTGGAAATCTGACAGGGCCTCAAGAAGAAAAGCCTCAAACGGAGCATCGGTGCGGTCCAACTCATCAATCAGAAGAATGGGAGTGCCGCGCGCATCGGGTTGCATGGCTTGCAACAGGGGGCGCGCGATCAGGTAGTCCTGCGAGAAGAGTTCGGCCTGCAACGCCTCGCGGTCAGATTGACCCGCGCTTTCGGCCATGCGGATCGCCATCATCTGCGCTGCAAAATTCCACTCGTAGACGGCGCTTGCGGCGTCCAGACCCTCGTAGCACTGCAGCCGGATCAATGGCCGGCCCGTCACCGCCGCCAGCGCCTTTGCGATCTCGGTTTTGCCGACGCCGGCCTCACCTTCAAGGAACAAGGGCCGTCCAAGGCGTGTGGAGAGGAACACCACCGTCGCCAGGGCGCGCCCGCAGACATAGCCCGCCTCGGACAGCTCGGACTGAACCGCGTCGATGGATTGAAACCCTGCTGTTGTCATGAGATCCCCCGCCTTGCGCACTGCTCGTCCCAAGAGGGCATGAGGAGCCCTCAGCGTCAAGCAGTGTGACCGCAGAGCGCATGCAACATGTTGGGCGCAAAGCGTGTTCGGCCAATTGACGTCAGCGCATGGAGGGTGCGACAAGGTGCGCGCGCCGGATGACCAAAGCCCCAGCTTGGGGCAGGATCGGCCAAAGACCGCGCAGCGCCGCAGGCACCTGATCCGGGCGCAACCGGCAGGAGCAGAACGAGGGACAGGACAGATGCGCATTACCGCAGTGACCTGCGTCAAGAATGAAGGTCCGTTTCTGTTGGAATGGATTGCCTATCATCGCCTGATTGGCGTGACGGATTTTCTGTTTTACTCGAACGACTGCACGGACGGGAGTGATGTGCTCCTGGATGCGCTGGCGCAACGTGGTGGGCTCAGCCATCTGCCGAACCCGGCCAAAGGGCGCGCCTATCAGATGGAGGCTCTGAAGGACTGCGCCCATCAGCCCGTGGTCAAGCAGGCCGATTGGATATGGATTACGGATGTGGATGAGTTCCTCAACATCCATGTGGGCGATCACAGCATCCCTGCCCTGATCGAGGCCTGCCACTCCCCGGCGGCGATCTCTGTGACGTTTCAATTCTTTGCCAACGCCGGAATCGAGAAATTTGAAGATCGCCCGGTAATCGAGCAATTCACCCGGAGCCACAACCCGGACATCTGGTGCGGGGAAACCGCGATCGAAGTTAAGTCCCTGACCCGGCGCGATTTTCCCTTGGGATACTACGGTGCCCACCGTCCCTTTGTCAGCAAGTCCGCCAAGACGCATCCGCGCTGGTGCGATGGCAGCGGCAGGCAGGTCCCGCAAAAGTTTCTGACCGCCGCCAACCCGCGCCGGATCCGCAAGTTCCCCGCCAAAGGCGCGCGGCAGCTCGCAACCCTCAATCACTATGCGCTGCGCTCACTCGACAGCTATCTGGTGAAGAACGACCGCGGCGACGTGAACCGCGAAAACCGTGCCTTTGATGATACCTATTGGCGCGAGCGCAATGACCCGTCGTGGGAGGATCGCTCGATCCTGCGGCTGCTGCCAAACCTGAAGGCCGCGCTTGCCGAGATGAAATCAGATCCCGAAATTGCCCGTCTGCACGACGCCTGCGTCGCCGCGCACCTCGCCCAACGCGATGCCCTGCTGGCGCAGCCCGCGTATCAGGCGATGCGCGCCCAGCTGCAAAAAGCCTCTCCGCTGCCGCCGCAAGAAGAAGCGATGTTGATGCGGCTGGGTCTGATGTGAGGCGGAGGCGATGACTGTGGAGATCATCAATCTGGGACTGCCGAAATCCGGCACCACGACGCTCAAGGACGCGTTGACCCGCGCGGGGTATTCCGTGGCCGATCACCGGATAAAATCCGAAGAAGACCCCGACGACCCCGATGACCGGGTCTTTGTCGGTGATCTGATGTATCAGGGGCTCTATAAGTACGGCGATCCGCTGGCGCTGCTCAACACGCATGATGCGCTCACCGAGGTGAGCTTTATCTACGGGGGCAATTCGGTCTGGCCGCAATGCGACCACGCAATGCTGCTGGCGCTGCGCAAGCTGCACCCGAGACTGTGTTTTGTGGCCACACGGCGCGACACCGAACAGATGGCGCATTCGATCATGCGCTGGAACAACCTGGGCAAGCTGCGGCTCCCGCTCTCGACGGTTCCGGGCCTGCCGGTGGGATACGGGCACGAAATCGACGAGCAGATGATCTGGATCGACGGCCACTACGAGGCGCTGGCGCATTGGTTTCGCAATGACCCGCTGTACCTTGAACTCGATGTCGCCGCGCCTGATGCGCAGTACAAGCTGGCGCGTTTTCTGGGCCGCCCCCTGCCATGGTGGGGACAATCCAATATCAATCCAGAAGGGCCCTCTGCGCGCGGGCGCGGCAGACGACAGGACGAGGCAGGCTGATGCGGATCTATCTTCATATCGGGCTGCACCGCGCAGGATCGGAACGGATACAGGCGGTGTTGGCCGACAAGCGCGACCAGCTGCGCGCACGCGGAATTCTGGTGCCGCGAGCGGCGGGGAGCAAGAACCACACCCGCCTGTTCATGGCCGTGAGCGATCCCGAGCATGTTGACCCGCTGCGCTACAATCGCGGCTTCATCAGTCCGGAAAAACAGGCGGACCTGCGCGCAAACCTGCAGGAGAGCCTCTCGCGCGACATTACCCAGTATCAGCCCCACACGCTCATCCTGAGCGCGCATCAGCTCGGAACGCATCTGTCGCGCAAAAGCGAGCTGGAACGGCTGAAGGCTCTGCTGGCGCCGCTCTCGGATGACATTCGGATCGTTGCCCATGTCGAGGCACAGGCGCGGATGCTCGCGGATGTCTTTGCAGAACAAGTCTTTGAGGGGCGCGCCGCCAGCCTCTCGCGCGAGGTGGAACTGACCCGCGAAGACAGCTGGTGGTCGGCGGCGCTTGACACCCTGCCACCGGTTGATCCGCAGGCAGGTCAGTTCGAGGAAACCCAAGGCGCGCCATTCTGGCTCGATTTCAAGGCCTTGCAAGGATTTTGGGAGGAGGTTTTTGGCGCCGGAACGGTCTCCTTCCGCAGCTACCGAGCAGAGGTCTTTGACAGCGCGGACGTGACGCAGGAAGTCTGTGAGACCTTTGGCATTGCGGAACAGATTGGCCGGGTGGATCCAGCCAAACGCAGCAGGCCAATCCCCGCCGCATGGCTCACACGTGGGCGGCAATTCAACGCATTGCTCTTGCGGCTTTTGGCACAGGGCAACCATATCCTGCCACGCAAGCTGTGGCGGCAGATGATTCAGGACCTCAAGGTCGATGGCCCGCCGTTGGACCCAGCCAGACTGGGCGCGGTGACACGGTTTTTTACGGCTCAGAACACCCATCTCTGTGCAGAGCATGCGGCGCTGTCGCAGGATGTCTTTGAGATCGAGACCTCCACCGAAGACTGGTCAGAGGCCCCCCCACTACAGGGGTTTCGCGCCTCGCAGTATCTCCTCGCCTTCCTCTACCGGATCGAAAAGGCCACCAATGAAGAGCGCGCCGCACGCGAGGGGGACCTCAAGGCGCACCAGAGCGCGCGCGCGGCTCAGCAGAGCGCAGAAGGTGCCGCCCCCACAGCCAAGGCTCGGCGCCTGATGCCCCCGCTTGCGCTCAAGAATTTTGCGATGCTTCAGGGCTCGACTTTCAAGCCACACGACCGGCTGGGTCGTGTGGATGAGACCGCCGAAAGACCGCCCTACACAGAGGTGCCCCCCCGCATCCTGTCAAAGGGGCAAAGCGGCAATGTCATCGTCGGCTGCATGAAGGATGAGGCCCCCTATATCCTTGAGTGGGTCGCCTATCACCGCATGATCGGGGTGGATCATTTCCTGATCTACACCAACGGCTGCAGCGACGGCACCGCAGAGCTCCTTGATCGGTTGCAGGCGCTTGGCATCCTTGAGCATCGCAACAACGACAATTGGAAAGGCAACTCGCCCCAGCAATACGCCCTCAATCAGGCGCTGAAAGAGCCAGTGATCAAACAGGCCGATTGGGTGATCCACATCGACGTAGATGAGTACATCAACGTGCGCTGCGGCAATGGGACATTGGCTGATTTCTTCGACCATGTGCCAGATGCCACCAATGTCGCGATGACATGGCGGCTCTTTGGTCACAACGGCATCACCACGTTGAACGACCGCCCGGTGATTGCACAATTTGATCGCTGCGCGCCCAAGTTCTGCCCCAAGCCCCATACCGTCTGGGGCTTTAAGACCATGTTCAAAACCATTGGCGCCTATCAGAAAATCTCTTGCCACCGGCCCAACAAGCTGGAGGAGGAAAAGCGCGCGCAGGTGAAATGGGTCAATGGTTCTGGTGAGGACATGACCCATGAGGTGATCGACAACGGCTGGCGCAGCTCGAAAAAGTCCATCGGCTATGATCTTCTGCAACTCAATCATTATGCGTTGCGCTCGGCAGAGAGCTTCCTTGTGAAACGCCAGCGTGGGCGGGCGCTGCATGTGGATCGCTCGATCGGGCTCAACTACTGGATTCGCATGGATTGGAACGACCATCGCGACATCACCATCCAGCGCAACCTGCCCAGGATGCAGGCGGAGATGGATCGCTTGCTCGCAGATGAGACCCTGCGCGCCCTCCACGAGGCGGGGTTGGCGTGGCATCGCGCCAAGGCGGCAGAGCTGCACCAGCAGGAGGAATTCGAAGCGCTTTATCAGCAGGCGCTGGAGATCGACATCCCCGCAACCGAGCGCGTGGCCTGGGCGCTCTCGCTGGATCTGGAGAGCTGACCATGCGCACGCTGGCCGTATTGACAGTTCGCAATGAGGGGGCCTTTCTGCTCGAATGGCTGGCGCACCACAAGGCAGTAGGATTTACGGATTTTCTCGTCTTTTCAAACAACTGCGACGACCCCACCGCCGAGATCCTGACCCGTCTCGATGAGATGGGCCATCTGGCGCATGTGGAAAATACCGGCCCCTTCGACAAGGGCGGCATCCAGTTCACCGCCATGAAACGCGCAGACAAGCATCGCCTCGCCAAACGCGCCGACTGGATCATGGCGCTGGATGTGGATGAGTTCGTGAACATCCACACCGGGCGCGGACAGATCTCGGACCTGCTCGAAGCACTGCCAGAGGCGGATGCCATCACGCTGACATGGCGGCTCTTTGGCAACGCGGATCAGGTCCGCTACGAAGGCGAGCGTGTCACCGATCGCTTCACGCGCGCCGCGCCCGCAGTCATGCATTGGCCTTGGCGCGCGTCGATGTTCAAAACGCTCTATCGCAATTCAGGCGTGTATCGCAAAATCGGCATCCACCGCCCCCGCAACGTGAAGGATGAAGCCGCCCGCGACCAATACCGCTGGTTCGACTGCGTCGGACGCGAATTGATGGGCGATTTCAAAACCAAGCGCGTGTTCTCAAACTACGGTCAGGACAACTACCAGCTGGCGCAACTCAATCATTATCCGCTCGGCGCAATGGAGAGCTATATTCTCAAGGCCAACCGGGGACGCGCGGTGCACTCAGAGGATCTTCTGGATGTCGACTACTGGGTGGAGCGCAACTTCAACACGGACGAGGACACCTCGATCAGGCGCTACCGGGCGGCGCGCGATGCGATCCTCGACCTGTTCTTGGCTGACGAGGCTCTGCGCAAACTCCACGAGCGTGCCGTGCAATGGCGCAAGGACCGCTTCATGGAACTGATGCGCGAAGAACCTTACCGCGCACTCTTTGGCCGACTCATGATGACGCCTCCCTCGCGCCCGATCAGCCAGGTCACGGGCCGTACCCTGGCCGGATTTGCCACCCTTGGACACCAAAACCAGCGCAGGATCCGCGTCAAGAAGGACACCGTACCGGGTGAAACACCAAGTGGTGACAGCCCGAACACAAGCCCGCTGCCCGACAAGGACTAGCCCGCTGATCTCGCCCTGCTCTCGGTGGGATTATCGCCAACTGAGCAACAATGGCCGACAATTGGGCCAAGGTTTTTCTAAATTTAGCCTCAATCTCAGCCTAGATGTGACCCCGAGCAAGACCGAAAAAGGTGTGGCAGGTGGCGCGCATGCAAGACGACACGGATATTCTCGAGCAGGATCTCTCAGGCCTCAAACCTGCGGAATGGCAGGCTCGGCTGGCAGAGATGGCCGAAGAAAACGGCATGTACCAGCCGCTTGGAGAGCGTCATTTTGCGACCTTCATCGATCAGGGCAACACGCTTCTCGTCACGTTCGAGAGCCGCCAGGGGATCGAGAGCTTTTCCGAAACCGCGCAGCCGCTTGGGTTTGATCTGGTCAAGAACCTCGGCTGGTCGCATCTGTGCCTGATCTCGGACGGCGATACCTGGTTTCGAGAGCCTCGGATCTACGGGTTCTTTGACCAGTTGATCGACGACGGGTTCTTTGAAGAATTTGACAACGTGGTCTTTTATGGCGCAGGCCCCTGTGGCTATGCGGCAGCGGCCTATTCGGTGGCAGCCCCCGGCGCCACCGTGGTGGCCATCCAGCCGCAGGCGACGCTTGACCCACGGATGACCGAATGGGATGACCGCTTCGTCGAGATGCGCCGCACCTCTTTTACGGATCGCTACGGCTACGCGCCGGATATGCTGGATGCGGCCGAACGGGGCTTTGTGCTCTATGATCCCTATCAATCGCTGGACGCCATGCATGCCGCGCTCTTTGCGCGCCCCAATGTGACCCGCTTGCGTCTGCCGTGTATGGGCGAAGCCATTCAGACCCGCCTCATCGAGATGGACATCCTCTATCGGATCATGTCGCTCGCGGGCAGCGGTCGTCTCACCGCAGAGGCCTTCTACAGGCTTGCCCGGGCGCGGCGCGACAATAACGTTTACCTCCGCAACGTGTTGAACCGGCTCGACTATCTCGAGCGGCCCTATCTCAACATCCTTCTGTGTCGCAATGTGAACGACCGGCGTCGCATGCCGCGTTTCCGACGCCGCCTACGGGATCTGGAGCGCCGCGCTGCCGAGGGAGAGTTCCGCATGCCGCCGGGTCCCGCTCTGCCCCCTGATCCGCAACACGGCGACGACGGCCTCTAAGCTGCCTTCCCAAGTTCATGGGGCTGTGCTAACGCCTGCGCCATGACCCAGAGCCTGACGATCACCCGCCCCGACGACTGGCATCTGCATCTGCGCGACGGCGACATGCTGCGCGCGGTGCTGCCGGAAACAGCCCGCCATTTTGGCCGCGCCATCATCATGCCCAATCTCGTGCCCCCGGTTGTCACCGGCGCCGAGGCCAGCGCCTATCGCGACCGCATTCTTGCCGCACTCCCTGAGGGCATGACGTTCGAGCCCCTGATGACGCTCTATCTCACCGAGGACACGGACCCTGCAGATGTCGCAGCCGCCCATGCCTCGGGTCTGGTCAAAGCCGTCAAGCTCTACCCCGCTGGCGCCACCACCAACTCCTCGTCCGGTGTGCGCGATTTCGACAAGGTCCGCCCCGTGCTTGAGAAAATGGCCGAAATCGGCCTGCCGCTCTGCACCCATGGCGAGGTCACCGACCACGACATCGACATCTTTGACCGCGAGGCCGTCTTTATCGATCGCGTGCTGGACCCGATCCGCCAATCCACACCGGGCCTGCGTGTGGTGATGGAGCATATCACCACCAAGGACGCGGCGGATTATGTGCGATCGCAGGACAAGGATCTTGGCGCGACAATCACCACGCACCACCTGATCATCAATCGCAACCACATCCTCGTGGGCGGGATCAAGCCACACTATTACTGCCTGCCTGTCGCCAAGCGCGAAGAGCACCGCCTCGCCCTGCGCCAAGCTGCGACCTCCGGTGATGCGCGGTTCTTCCTTGGTACCGACTCAGCGCCCCACACCGATGCCAACAAGCTCCAGACCTGTGGCTGCGCGGGTTGTTTCACGGCGACCAACACCATGGCTCTGCTGGCCCATGTATTTGAGGAAGAAGGCGCGCTCGACAAGCTCGAAGGGTTTGCCTCCAAGAACGGCCCCGCCTTTTATCGCTTACCCGAAAACGATGGTCAGATCACACTGGTGAAACAGGACGCGCCCGTCGCTTTCCCGGAACAGATCGACACGCCGGACGGCCCCGTGACCGTCTTTGATCCAAGCTTTGCGGTGCATTGGACCGTCACCTGACTTCATCTTCTCGATAAATATCCCCGCCGGAGGCTCCCGCCCGCGCCTCTGGCACTCTGCTCTCGAAGGATACGCCATGATCCCCTCCTCCTACCCCTCCGCCGAAGAAATTGCCCGCCTCTCTGCCCGCATGCTCTTGGAAATCGGCGCGGTGAACTTCAACACCGATGAACCCTACACGCTGGCTTCGGGCCTGCCGTCGCCGAGCTACATCGACTGCCGCAAGCTGATTTCCTTCCCGCGCATCCGCTCCACCCTGATGGATTTCATGGCTGTCACGGTGATGCGCAACGCAGGCTTTGAGGCCTTCGACAATATCGCGGGCGGCGAAACCGCAGGCATCCCCTTTGCCGCGCTGGTGGCCGAACGCCTCGCCCTGCCAATGACTTATGTGCGTAAAAAACCCAAAGGCTATGGCCGCAATGCCCGTATTGAGGGCGCCATGTCCGAAGGCGAGCGCGTCCTGCTGGTCGAAGATCTGACAACCGATGGCGGTTCCAAGCTTTCTTTCGTGGACGCGATCCGCGAAACCGGTGCCACCTGCGGGCACACGGCGGTGATCTTCTATTACGACATCTTCCCCGAGACCACAAAAACGCTCGGCGATCACGGCGTACAGCTGCATTATCTCTGCACCTGGTGGGATGTGCTGGCCGAGGCGCGCGCGCAGGCTGCCTTCAGCACCGAAACCCTTGACGAGGTAGAGAAATTCCTGCGTGATCCGCGCGCCTGGCAAGAGGCCAACAAGAAGACCTGAGGAAAACCTGTCCTTCAGGGCATCTGTCATCTGTGGATAAGGCCGCGCCGAATCGGAGCGGCCTTTCCCATATCTCGCGGCTGACGCGCGTTTGACACACAATATGCGGAGAAAATGTCCCCTTCAGGCGATTTTATCAAAAATTGCCCACATCGACCTCTGCGGTTATCCTCAAACGATCCACAGGGATTTCCAGATGGTATTCGGGGCAGTTTCCAGCGTAAAACACGAGCCTATCAAAAGAGAGCAATCATGAACGAGATCACCTCTTTCAACGGCGATCCACAGCCGCCAGCGTCACCGGACGCGCGCGGTGCGGCAGATGAAGCGCAGGCAACAGAATTGCCCCATTCCGTCGAGGCGGAACAGCAACTGCTGGGGGCAATTCTCACCAACAATGACGTCTATGACAAAGTCGCCTCGATCATAAATTCCTCGCATTTCTACGACCCGGTCCACGCCCGGATCTACGAGGTGGCCGCGGCCCGGATCTCCAAGAACGCGCTGGCTTCGCCAGTGACGCTCAAGGCCTTCATGGAGGATGATCAGGGCCTCAAAGAATTGGGCGGCCCCGCCTATCTCGCCAAGCTGGCCTCGGCGTCGATCTCCGCCTTTGCGGTGCGCGACTATGCACAGATGATTTATGATCTGGCGATCCGGCGCGAACTCATCGCGCTTGGCCAGACCATCGCGGAAAAAGCCCGCCGCGTCGATGTCGCCTCCGAACCCAAGGAACAGATCGTCGAGGCCGAACAGTCGCTCTACCAGCTGGCCGAACAGGGCCAGACCGAACAGGGGTTCAAATCCTTCCTGCGCGCTGTCACCGAGGCCGTGAATGTCACCAATGAGGCCTACCAGCGCGGCGGCGGCATGGCCGGGATCTCTACCGGGCTGGATGATCTCGACAAACAGCTGGGGGGCTTGCACCCTTCGGACCTGCTGATCCTCGCCGGACGCCCCTCGATGGGGAAAACCTCGCTTGCCACCAACATCGCCTTCAACGTCGCCAAAGCCTATCGGCGCGGTCTGAAACAGGACGGCAGCGAAGGGGCCATTGACGGCGGCGTTGTGGGCTTCTTCTCGCTCGAGATGTCCGCCGAACAGCTGGCAGGCCGGATCCTGGCCGAAGCGTCAGAGATCTCCTCGCACAAGATCCGCCAGGGTGACATGACCGAAGAAGAGTTCCGCCGGTTCGTCCAAGCCGCCAAGGATCTGGAAAGCTGCCCGCTCTTTATCGACGATACGCCCGCGATCCCGATCTCACAGCTGGCCGCCCGCGCCCGCCGCCTGAAACGGACCCATGGGCTCGACCTTCTGGTGATCGACTACCTGCAGCTCTGCCGCGGCATGTCCGACAACCGCGTGAACGAGATTGCCGAGATCTCGATGGGCATGAAAGCCATCGCCAAGGAACTCAACATCCCCGTCATCGCCCTGTCGCAGCTCTCCCGTCAGGTCGAAAGCCGCGAGGACAAACGCCCGCAGCTCTCCGACCTGCGGGAATCGGGCTCGATCGAACAGGACGCCGACGTGGTCATGTTCGTGTTCCGCGAAGAATACTACAAAGAACGCGAAAAACCGGGCGACCACGAGCTCGACAAGATGGAAGAGTGGAAACAGGCGATGGAACGCTTGCACGCGAAGGCCGAAGTCATCGTCGGCAAACAGCGTCACGGCCCCATTGGCACGGTCGAACTTTCGTTCGAGGCGCAGTTCACGCGCTTTGGCAACCTCGCCAAAGCCTGGCAGCAGCAACCCGACGGCTATTAAGGTCACAAAAGGGGCGCCGGGCCACCGGTCCCCTTCATCTTTTCCTCAATACCTCGGGGGAGGCCCATCAGGCCGGGGCAGCGTCCCCACCTGTGGGTGCATGACACGCGCGATCCGCTGCTCAATGCAGAGCAGGATGCGGTTTCCCCCTTGACCCTCCGGCCCTCCGTGTCATGAACAAGCCATGAGTACGGCACGTTTAAAAATCAATCTGGATGCGCTGGCGATCAACTGGCGCAATCTGGATGCCAAGACCAACTGCGAGACCGCAGCGGTGGTCAAGGCCAATGGCTATGGTCTGGAATCCGGCCGCGTCGGCAAGGCGCTGGCACAGGCAGGCGCGCGCAATTTCTTTGTCGCCATCGCCGAAGAAGGCATTGCGCTCAGGCGCGCGCTTGGACCCGGCCCGGGTATTTCGGTCTTTGCAGGTCATATGGAGGGCGACGCAAAACTCCTGCGTGACTTCCAGCTGACGCCGATGCTCAACTCGCTGGATCAGATGCTGCGCCATTTCGAGAGCCTGCCGGGCCACCCCTTTGGCGTCCAGCTCGACAGCGGCATGAACCGGCTTGGCATGGAGGCCGCCGAATGGATGGCCGTGCGCGACATCGCCCTCGATCAAAACCCCGTCCTCTTGATGTCGCATCTGGCCTGCTCGGACGAGCCGGGCCACGGCATGAACGCATATCAGCTCAAGAATTTCATCGAGATGACCGAGGGGCTCAATATCCCCCGCTCGCTCGCGGCCACTGGCGGCCTTCTGCTGGGGCGCGACTACCACTTTGATCTCTGCCGTCCCGGCATCGGGCTTTATGGGGGCGCACCCTACGCCGATGCGCTGCCCGTGGTCGAGCTTGAGGTGCCGGTGATTCAGGTGCGCGACCTCGCCCCGGGCGAGAGCGTCGGCTACGGCAACACCTGGATTGCGCAGCGCGACAGCAAGATCGCCACCATTGCCGGCGGCTATGCCGACGGGCTGCACCGGGCGTTCCAGCGACAGGGGATCATGGCTTATGCGGGCGGCACCCCCTGCCCCGTGGTGGGTCGGATCTCGATGGATCTCATCACCGTCGATGTCACCGACCTGGCCGAAGTGCCGCCCTACCTGAGCCTCATGAATGAGACGCAGACCGTGGATGTGCTGGCAAACGCCGCTGATACCATCGGCTATGAGGTCCTGACCTCGCTCGGCAACCGCTATGCGAGGACCTACAGCGCATGACCCCCACCTCCGCCCTTGGGATGATCGGCCGCGCATCGCTGGGCCGCCTCGCCGCCCTCGGGCGGATCACGCGCTTTGCCGCCTCAACCTTCAGCCACATGCTGCGTCCGCCCTTTTACCCGCGCGAATTGGCAAATGCGCTGTTGCAGGTGGGCTGGCTCAGCCTGCCGGTGGTGGCGCTAACCGCGATCTTTACCGGCGGCGCGCTGGCGCTCCAGATCTATGCGGGCGGTGCGCGTTTCAACGCCGAGGCCGTGGTGCCGCAGATTGTTGCCATCGGCATGGTACGCGAGCTTGGCCCGGTCCTTGTAGGCCTGATGATTGCGGCGCGCGTGACCTCGTCCATTGCCGCCGAAATCGCCACGATGCGCGTGACCGAGCAGATCGACGCGCTGGTGACGCTCTCGACCAATCCGATGAAATACCTTGTCGCCCCGCGCGTGCTTGCCGCCCTCCTCACGGTGCCGGTTCTGGTCGGCGTCGGAGACATCATCGGCATCATGGGCGGCTATGTGGTGGCCACCGAAACCCTGGATTTCAACGCCGCCGCCTACCTCAAGAACACAGTCGACTTTCTTGAGCTGCGCGACATCGTCTCCTCCCTCGTGAAGGGCGCAGCCTTCGGCACTATCGCCGCCCTCATGGGATGCTACTACGGCATGCAATCGGGCCGCGGCGCCCAAGGTGTCGGGCGTGCGACCAAGGGATCGGTCGAGGCCGCCGCCGTGCTGATCCTTGCAGCCAACTTCGTGCTCACGGGGGTGTTTTTCTCGCTATGACCCATCCGATGATCGAAATGCGCGAGGTCGCCAAGGCCTTTGGCTCAAACGCTGTTTTGCGCGGTGTGGATCTGGAGGTCGCCAAGGGCTCCTCGCTGGTCATCATCGGCGGCTCCGGCACCGGGAAATCCGTGGCGCTGAAATGTGTGCTCGGCCTCATTGAGCCAGACTCAGGCGAGATCCGTGTGGATGGAAAGCCCGTCGGCCAAGGCGACCGCGATGCGTTCCTGTCGCGCTTCGGTATGTTGTTTCAGGGCGGCGCGCTGTTTGACTCGCTGCCGGTCTGGCAAAACGTCGCCTTTCGCCTGTTGCGTGGCAGCCTCGCCCGGCCCCGCGACGAGGCGCGCGAGATCGCGATCGAGAAACTTCGCCGCGTGGGCCTGAAGCCCGATGTGGCCGACCGCCTGCCCGCCGAGCTGTCGGGCGGCATGCAAAAGCGCGTCGGTCTTGCCCGTGCCATTGCCGCGGAGCCAGAGATCATCTTTTTTGACGAGCCCACCACCGGGCTTGACCCGATCATGTCCGGCGTCATCAATGACCTTATCCGCGAAATCGTGGTGGAGATGGGCGCCACCGCCATGACGATCACCCACGACATGACCTCGGTGCGGGCGATTGCCGACAATGTCGCCATGCTGCACGGCGGCAAGATCCGCTGGACGGGTCCGGTGGCGGAGATGGACAATTCGGGCGACCCCTACGTGGAGCAATTCATCTCCGGCAGCGCGGAGGGCCCGATCGAGGCGGTGCGGTAGAACAGCGTTTGTCCCATTCTACAAAGAGTTTTATTTGTGAATTTGAACGTATTGCTTGGCGATATGCTCGCCGCGATACTTGCACCAATCATCAACGGCATACTCGGCTTGTTTGCAGCCCTAGTCAGCCTGATGGCAGAATTGCTACCACCTGTACTTGCCCCAATTGTCGAAGCTATCCTCTGGGTTTACGTCGCCCTCATTGCAGCGTTCAGCCACTTGATATGGGGTCTTGTGCGGCTCTTGGGACTTGCGAGCCATGCGCGCGGCATATCGTTTGCGTTTTTCGCCCTTGCGATTGCGGCAACGCTTTATCTTCTGGCAGGTATGGCGCTTTTCTTTGAGGGCGACACTCAGAACGTCCTGAGGTCTGGCTACAGCACCCATTCCGTATTGGTTGCTTTTGTGGGCATGCTCGTCGCAGCCGCAATCGGTTCATGTTTGCGCAACGATCCATCGGCCACCGAACCAAATGAGGCGATTGCCCAAACCTCCGACGCGCCGTCAGTGGCCCCATCACATGTCAGCAGTCGCCGCCGCGCCTACGTCACGGGCGCTGTTCTGGCTGTGGGCTGCGGGCTTCTGGGCCTGTGGATCTACAACACTGTGCTGGCAGCGAAAGAGAAACGCCCTTGCACAAAGACCGAAACCGCGATCATCGTGGCCGAACGGGTTGTCGCCTCAAAATCTGGCGCGCAAAACAGCTTTGATACGGAGGACCTGAAGTGTCGGCTTCCATGACTGCAGCCAGCGCGCGGGGCAAAACGCTTCTTTTCCTCCGCCTCGCCAATCTCGCCCTGCTGATCCTCTATCCCATCGCGTGGTTTGCACCTCTGTTGCGGGCCGGTCTTCTGCCGATCTTCGGCCTGTCGGAAATCTCCGTGCTCACCGGCCTTCAGAGCCTCTGGAACAGTGACATCGTGCTGGCGCTGGTGGTCACGGTCTTTGCGCTCTTTGCGCCCTACCTCAAAACCATCGGCCTTGCCTTGGTGCAGTTCCGCTTATTGGATGCGCGCAGCCTTCCTGTGCTGAATATCCTCGGCAAGCTTGCGATGGCCGATGTCTTCTTGATTGCGCTTTATATCACGCTTGCAAAAGGCATCAGCTACGCCACCATCGAGGTCGCATGGGGCATGTATCTCTTCACCGCCTGCATCCTCGCCTCCATCATTCTTTCAATTGCGACGGACCGCCATATCAGACGCGAGTCGGGGGCGGGTCAATGACGGCCCATCGGGCCGCCGCGCCCCGCGCGGTCGCAGATCATTGAGGCGCAGGCGACTCGCATTCAGGCTGGACAAGGCGCGTTCAGGGCAGACCTGCCCCTGAACCGCTTCTCAGCAGATCACTTTTTGCGCCGCGCAGCGGCGCGCGGCCCAACGGGAGACGATCATCTTTTGATGATCGTACGACGGGCGGGAGCCCCACCCATATGCGGGGAAAAAGGGGCGCTGCCCCCGGCCCTCTGGGCCTCCCCCGGCATATTTTGTGTTAGAAGAAGATTGGCCAGACTTGAACAAACCAGAAACATCTGCCACTGATCCCCCATGGCAAAGACAACATTCTCCTGCTCCGCCTGCGGGGCCTCCTATTCCAAATGGTCCGGTCGCTGCGAGGGCTGCGGTGAGTGGAATACGATTTCCGAAGACAAGGGGCTGAGCTCTGGAGGACCGGCCAAGAAGTCCCTTGGCGCAATGCGCGGCAAACGACTGGCGCTGAGCGATCTGGCCACGCAAGAGACGCCTCCTCCGCGCACCCTTTGTGGTGTGGCAGAGCTTGATCGCGTCCTTGGAGGCGGCCTGGTCGATGCGTCGGCCATCCTCGTGGGGGGCGATCCCGGGATCGGTAAATCCACGCTGCTGTTGCAAGCTGCGGCGCAATTTGCACACGCAGGCCTGAAGACGGTCTATGTTTCGGGAGAGGAAGCCTCGGCGCAGGTACGGATGCGCGCCCAGCGTCTGGGACTGGCACAAGCCCCTGTCAAGCTCGCGGCGGAAACCAACCTGCGCGATATTCTCACCACGCTTGAGGCGGAAAAACCCCAGCTGGCCATTATCGATTCGATCCAGACCATGTGGGCCGACAATGTGGACAGTGCGCCGGGATCCGTCAGTCAGGTGCGCGCGGCGGCCCATGAGCTGACCACTTTTGCCAAGACCAATGGTGTCAGCATCATCATGGTGGGCCATGTCACCAAGGAAGGCCAGATCGCCGGGCCTCGCGTGGTCGAACATATGGTCGACACGGTCTTGTATTTCGAGGGCGAGCGCGGCCACCAGTTCCGCATCCTGCGTGCCGTGAAGAACCGCTTTGGCCCTGCCGACGAGATTGGCGTCTTTGAGATGACCGGCGGCGGGCTGGCGCAAGTGGTGAACCCTTCGGCCCTGTTTCTGTCCGAACGCGGCCAGCCCTCGCCCGGATCGGTGGTCTTTGCCGGTATCGAAGGCACCCGTCCGGTCCTCGTGGAAATGCAGGCGCTGGTGGCGCCTTCGCCCCATTCGCAGCCCCGCCGCGCTGTGGTGGGCTGGGACAGCTCGCGCCTTGCGATGATCCTCGCCGTTCTGGAGGCGCGCTGTGGCATTCCTTTTGCCGGGCTTGATGTCTATCTCAATGTTGCGGGCGGCATGAAAATCTCTGAACCCGCGGCCGACCTGGCGGTGGCGGCCGCCCTCCTTAGTGCACGCGAGGACACCGCCCTGCCCGCCGATACGGCAATATTTGGCGAAATATCCCTATCTGGCGCGCTCAGACCGGCCCCTCAGACCGAAAACCGGTTGAAAGAGGCGCAAAAACTTGGTTTCACGGCAGCGATCGCTCCGAGCGGTGGCAAAACTGTTTCTGTCCCCGGCCTGACCCTGCGCCCGGCCGCCGACCTCACAGGATTTGTTGGCGAATATTTCGGAGCAGGCTAAAAGGCCACTCAAGTTATATTTCGCGGGCAAACAGGCGAGGGACATGGAAGGTTTCACCATTATCGACGGCGCAGTGGCGCTGGTTATCGTTGTATCGGCGCTTCTTGCCTATGCACGCGGCTTTGTCCGCGAGGTCATGGCCATCATCGGCTGGGTCGCCGCTGGTGTTCTCGCCTATATGTTCGCACCACAAGCAGAGCCTCTGATGGCTGAGATCCCTGTGGTGGGGGATTTCATCGCGGACAGCTGTGAGCTGTCGATGATCGCGGCATTCTTTGCCGTCTTTGCCATCGCCCTGATCGTCGTGTCGTTCTTCACGCCGCTGCTGGCGGGGCTGGTGCAGCGTTCTGCACTGGGTGGTCTCGACAATGGCGCTGGGTTCTTCTTTGGCGTCCTGCGCGGCATCCTGCTCGTAGTGATTGGCTTCTTTGTCTACAACGTCATCATGACCGGGCAGAGCTTTACCATCGTGGATGAGAGCCGCTCGGCTGCGGTCTTCAACCAGGTCATCGGCAAGGTCGAAGAGCAAAACCCCGAGCAAGCGCTGGGCTGGGTAACGCAGAAGTATGAAGAGTTGATCGCCTCCTGCGGTATCTGAGAGACATCATCTACCGAGATTGAGAGGGCGTCCAATTCGGGCGCCCTTTTCATATTCGCGAAAGTGCATGCTGCCCTTTCAGGGGACCGTTCAATCTGTTCACAGAGTTATCCTCAGACCAGCGTAAGTGTTAACGCAAGTGCGCAAGCGATTAACACTCCGTTAATAAAGAAGAATCGATTCTAAACATCTCGGCGCAGGGGTCGGAATCCTGCAAAAACTGTTAATAACTTCTTAATTACCCCCAGAACGCGCGTTAACCTTTGGGGTTTGCTGCGATTTTCGGGTCTCAAAAGGCATCTGGTACCGAAACCGTCCCAAGCCTGCCCCATTCTTGTCCCAATTCGGGGGCCAATTGAGATCAACGAAGGCAAAAAGCCTCGCCGCTCTCAGAAGGGACATTGGGACATGCTGTTGGATCACACCACCGCGTTTACGGATTACCAGCCGGTTGACCTGCTTTTGGACCTGCGTTCAGGCGACGCAGAGGCACAGGCAAACGCCCGCCTGCGCCCTCAGAACGGTGGAGTGCTGCCCGGCACGCTGATCGAGACCGGTTCCGGTTTCAAACAGGCCCGCGCCCTGCGCCCCGGCGACATGGTGCAGACCTTTGACGGCGGCCTACGCGAAGTTGTGAATGTGCGCCACTCGGTGCCGCGTCTGACGGCAATGGTGCATGTACCTGCCGGTGCGCTTGGCAATGACGCCGCGCTCGAGCTGCCTTCTGACGCCATCGTTGCCATTGAGGGCGATCTTGCGCTCGATCTCTTTGACCTGCCCGTCGTGACCGCGAAGCTGGTGGCCCTGATCGGCTACAACGGCATCACCACCGCCCTGCCCGAACGTCTGGCGCGTATTCACATCGAATGCGCCGAAGAAGAGCTGGTTTGGTGTGAAGGCGGCATGGTGCTGAACGCAGCCGAAGCAGAGACCGAAGGCTTCTATGAACTCCTGGATCTGGCAGAGACCCGCCAGATTGTCGAAGCCGGCCGCATCGAGGCGACCGAGACCTTCGAGATCGACGAAGACGCAGAAGATGCAGACTTCTTTGGCGTTGAGGCGGCACCGGCACCGGCCTTTGACCCCATCGACCTGCTCTTTGGCCGCTACGCCGCCTGAGCGCGAGCGGCGCGCATCCTGTCACGCGCCCTGCCTGACAGCGCACGCTGTCCAGCCTATCCCATGGGCACCTCCTGCGTCTTTTCCGGGGAATCCTGCCCCGTTCCAGCCCGAACTTGTGATCCTTTGATGACAACGCCTGTCAGACCGCCTATGTGAGGGCCGTCACTGTTCGACAGGATTCGGAGCCAAAGCCCCTGTGTTGACCCAGTACTCAGCCGACCTGTGCCGCCAGTTGTGTGCGGCAGGTTCTGCCCCTCTGGCCCCCCACAGCCATAGTGCAGCCCGCCTGCGCGCCGCGCTGCACCCTTCTGATCCTGTCGCCCCGTTCACGAGAACTTCCCCAGATCACGGCCCAGCATCCCCTGTTGCGGCCATTGTCGTTGGCCTCTGCGCCCCGACATCTCACGCCGCGGCCTTCGGGCTGTAAGCCACTCGAACGATTAATTTGGAGCCTCGCCATGTGCGGTATCTTGGGCATCGCAAGCAGAAACGAACAAGTGTTTGCGGAACTCTATGACGGGCTGCTGATGCTGCAGCATCGCGGTCAGGATGCGTCAGGCATCGTCACCTACGGCGATGGGTTCTTTCGCGAACGCAAGGCCAACGGTCTGGTGAAGGACGTCTTTGGTGCCAAAGACGCCGAGACCCTGCAAGGCCGTGTCGGGATGGGCCATGTGCGCTACCCCACCGCAGGTTCGCTCTCGGCCGCCGAGGCGCAGCCGTTTTTTGTGAACGCACCCTATGGGATCTACCTGGTCCACAACGGCAATATCACCAACACCGAAGAGCAGCGCGCAAAGGTCACCGGCAAATACAGCCGCCACCTGCGCACCACCTCGGATTCCGAGATCCTGCTCAACGTGCTGGCGGATAAGGTGGCTGACGCGATCAAGGTCAATGGCAACGCGGATCCGATCCGCAACATCTTTGCCGGTGTGAAAATGACCATGGAGCGCGTCCAGGGCGCCTATTCCGTGATCTGCCTCATCGCCGGCGTCGGCATGCTGGCCTTCCGCGACCCCCATGGCATCCGCCCGCTCTCCGTGGCCCAACGCGAAGCCGAGGGTGAGGGCAATGATTATGCCTTTGCCTCCGAGGATGTGGCTTTTGGCATCAACGGCTTTGAAAAACTGCGGGACCTCAAACCCGGCGAGGCCATCCTCGTCGATCTTGACGGCAACAAGCACGAGTTCCAGGCGGTCGAAGGCAAGCTCACCCCTTGTATCTTCGAATATGTCTACCTCGCCCGCCCCGACAGCCTCTTGGACGGGATCTCGGTATATAAAACCCAGATCCGCATGGGGCAGACACTCGCCAAGCAGATTGAGGCATCCGGCCTCGACATCGACGCCATCATCCCGGTGCCAGACAGCGCCCGCCCCGTGGCACTTGAGGTTTCCAACATCACCGGCATTCGCTACCGCGAGGCGCTGGTGAAAAACCGCTATGTGGGCCGAACATTCATCATGCCCGGGCAAGAAGAACGCCAGAAATCCGTGCGCCGCAAATTGAACGCGATCCCGCGCGAGATGCAGGACCGCAACATCCTGCTCATTGATGACTCCATCGTGCGGGGCAATACGATCAAGAAGATCGTGCAGATGTGTCGCGAGGCCGGTGCCAAGAAGGTCTATATCGCCTCCGCTTCGCCGCCGGTGAAATACCCCAATGTCTATGGCATCGACATGCCCACCAAACACGAACTGGTGGCCAACGGGCGCTCGATCGAGGAGATTCGCGAGGAGTTGGGGGCGGATGAGCTGTTCTACCAGAACCTCGAGGACCTGATCTGGGCCGCCAAAGGTGGAAACCCGGACATCGAAGCCTTTGATTGTTCGTGTTTTGACGGCGAGTATGTCACCGGCTCGGTCAGCGAGGACTACCTCAACACGCTCGAAACCAGCACCCGCGTGACCAAGAAAATCAAGGACATGCCTGATGCAGGCGCATCCTGGAACGGCGCAACGCTGGCCACCTGAGCCCTGAGCCCCCCATGCGCGGATCTGCGCCCGTCACGCAGCCGTCACGCGCCTGTGCGGGCGCAGTGATTGCAAGTCTGCGCCAACGGGCGTAAGGGGGGCCAACACATCTTGATGGCGCTGATCCCAACAGGTCGGCGCCATTGTCTATTTGACTTTCGAAAGGGGCGCCTTCTTGGACGCGCATCTTGCCCGCATGCTGAGCTCTTCGCGTCAGTGCCGCTGCTGCGGCGCGACCTTTGCCCAGCTTCTCAGCCTCTCCTGCGACCGGCCGGACATCGTGCCGGGCGATCTCGAATTGCAGGACAACACGGCCGTTTTCGTCACCGAGGGCGACGTGCTGACAGAGGATTTCTGCCGTTTCGGCACCCTGCGGTTCCTGCGGGCAGTGTTGGCAATTCCGCTAGCGGATTCGCGCGGTGAAGAGTTCATTCTCGGCACTTGGGCCGGGGTGAGCGAAGAGGTCTTCAACGAATATCTCGACCTCTTCGAACTCCGTGAAACCGAGAGCATGGGCAGCCGTCCGGCGTGGCTGTCCAACCAGATCCCGCCAGACAGCAACGGCCCCCTGGCCTGCATGCTGCACATGCGCCCCGATGGGCAATACCCGGAGCTTCAGGTCTCCGAGGTCAATCACGATCTCGCGCGGATGCAGGAGCTTGGCCTGAACCTCGAAGAGTTGCTGACCTTTCTGCACGCCTACGGCCACGACCTCGCCTCGCTGGTCTACGATTCCTGATGCATCGCACCCGCACAGGCGCAACCGACAGACCAGGACACAGCGCCCAGCAGCCTGCCCCGTGAATATCCGGCTCCTTTTTGCGCATTGCCGCCCGGACATCGGCTGAGGCTTGCTCACTGCGTCGATCCCCACTTTTCCTCGCCGCGCACGACTGCTAGCTGGCGGCCGTTGTATTTGACCACCACTCACACCTCACAGCATGCGTGTCCGGGATCGCAATTTCCGCCCCCGGCCACGCCACCAGGCACACAATGTCAAACGCAGACTCCAACGTCGCAGCGCTCGCAACCCAGAAGGACGCGCTGCCAGATCGCAATCTCTCCGTCATTGGCCTCTTTGGTTCCGAGGGCAACATGCAGGCGCTTGTGCGCCATGGCTCGGGACGGGTGCAGACCGTCCAGGCTGGGGAACGCATCAGCCTTGGGCGGATCATGGCCATTGATGCCGCAGGCCTCCTGATCGAGCGTCGCGGCGAGATCGGTCGCCTGCCGATGCTCGTGGATTAACGCAGGCGCATCGGCGCGCCCCGGCTGCGCCGCTGCGATCATGGGGCTTGACCCCGGCGCGGCGCCGCCGCATGTAAGCGCCCATGACCGATAAAATCGCCCTTATCACCGGGGCCTCGCGCGGCCTCGGTGCCGCCCTGGCAGAGGCGCTTGCGCCCACCCACCACATCATCGCCGTCGCCCGCACCACGGGCGCGCTCGAAGAGCTGGACGACCGCATCCAGGCCGCAGGCGGTTCCGCGACGCTGGCCCCCATGGACATCACGGTCCCCGAGGCGATGGCCACCCTCTGCCGTGGCATCTTTGACCGCTGGGGCAAGCTGGATCTGTGGCTCCATACCGCAATCCATGCCGCCCCCCTCAGCCCGGCTCACCATGTGGCGCCAAAGGACTGGCAGAAATCCGTCAGCGTCAACGCCACCGCGCCTTCGGTGCTGGTACCCTATGTGGCGCCGCTTCTTGGACAGGACGGCACGGCGGTGTTCTTCGACGACCCGCGCGCGGGCGAGAAGTTCTTCGGCGCGTATGGCGCCACCAAAGCCGCCCAGATCGCCTTGGTGCGCAGCTGGCAGCAGGAAACCATCCGCACCGGCCCGCATGTCAAACTGCTGACACCCCCGGCCATGCCGACGGCCCTGCGCGCCCGCTTCTTCCCCGGCGAGGATCGCACGCCTCTGACGCCTCCGGCGGAGGCTGCAAAGGCGCTTCTGACTGACATCCTCGCCCCCTGACGGGCGCCAACCGGCTCTTTCTTCTAACACCAAATATCCCGGGGTCCGGGGCAGCGCCCCGGCTCTGTTCCCGCCTGCCTCCACGCTGGCCGCACTCGGGCCCTTGCTCCCTCGGGTGAATTGGTCACACCGGTTGGCGCGCTCAATATGGGGTGCAGGCAAAAACCTTGCCCTGCAGCGCCCCGCCACCTATTCAGGGCGCAACTGCCACGGCCCGTTCGACCGGCGCCCTGGCATCGAAACCTGAAAATTTCGCAGACATGCAAGGGGTCAAAATGCGCATTCTGGTCACCAATGACGACGGCATCAGCGCGCCGGGGCTGGCGGTCCTTGAACAGATCGCAACAGAGCTGGCCGGCCCCGAGGGCGAAGTCTGGATCGTCGCACCCGCCTTCGAACAATCCGGCGTTGGCCATTGCATCAGCTACACCCACCCCTCGATCCTCTCCGAGCTTGGACCCCGCCGATTTGCCGCCGAGGGCTCGCCGGCCGACTGTGTTCTCGCGGCCCTTCATGTGGTGATGAAGGACACCCCGCCGGACCTGATCCTATCGGGGGTAAACCGGGGCAACAACTCTGCCGAAAACGCCCTGTATTCAGGCACCCTTGGCGGCGCGATGGAGGGCGCCCTTCAGGGCGTGCCCGCAATGGCGCTTTCGCAATATTACGGCAGCGGCAATCGCGACCTGGAGAACCCCTTTGAGGCCGCGCGTGCACATGGCGCGGAGGTGGTGCGCAAACTCCTGTCCGCCACGCCGCAGAACGACAGCCCCTACCGGCTCTTTTACAACATCAACTTCCCTCCCGTGGCCGCCGGGGATGTGAAGGGCATCAAAGTCACCACCCAGGGCTGCCGCAGTGGCAAGCGCTTCTCCGCAGAAGAGCAGTTCTCCCCCAACGGCAAGCGCTTCATCTGGGTGAAGGGCGGCGACCAGCAGGTATCCACCGCGCCGGAAACGGACGCGGCGGCAAACCTCGACGGGTTCATCTCTGTCACTCCCATGCGCGCGGATCTCACTGCGCATGACGCTGTGGAGGCCTTGAAGGCGATCGAATGAGCGGGCCTGACGCGCAAACCAAGATGCAGTTTCTCTTTGCCCTGCGCTCGCGCGGGGTCACCGAAGCTGCCGTTCTGGAAGCCATGGAGGCCGTGGATCGCGGCCTGTTCCTGCGCGGCATTTTTTCGGAACGCGCCTATGAGGATGTGCCGCTGCCGATTGCCTGTGGTCAGACGATTTCGCAGCCCTCCGTTGTGGGCCTGATGACTCAGGCGCTGCAGGTCAATCCCCGCGACACCGTGCTCGAGGTGGGGACCGGCTCGGGCTATCAGGCGGCGATCCTCGCCAAGCTGGCGCGCCGAGTCTATACTGTCGACCGCCACGGACGCCTTGTGCGCGAGGCTCGGCAGGTGTTCCAGCAAATGAGCCTGTCCAATATCACATCCCTGGTGGGCGATGGCAGCCATGGCATGCCGGATCAGGCGCCGTTTGATCGAATCATCGTCACCGCCGCTGCCGAAGATCCCCCCGGCCCGCTCTTGGCGCAGTTGAAGGTCGGCGGCATCATGGTGGTCCCGGTGGGCCAATCGGATGCGGTCCAGACCCTGATCCGCGTCCGAAAGACCGAAAATGGGCTGGAATATGACGAATTGCGCCCCGTGCGCTTTGTTCCTCTGCTGGAAGGGCTTGGAAAAGACACCTGAGCTGCCTTATTTCGGAGAGAGCCCCGTCGCGCGGCGCAGAGACCCGGTTCAGGCCCGGGCCGCCAGATACGCCGCCGCCGTCAAAGTCTCCGCCAGAACGGGGACGCCATTTGAGGAGAGCAAGAGATATGACCCGCACGCCGAAGGTCTTCCGCACGATCCGCCCGATCCCGCTGCCTTTTCCCCGGTCCTCGTCCGCATCGAGTGGCGCATCGCGCCTTCGACCTTCGATTGCCCTACTGCCGCTGGTGCTGCTGGCAGCCGCCTGTACCGAGCCGCTCGATTATGATCTGCGGGGCCAGCTTGGCGCCTTCAACACCACAAGGGCCGCGCAGACCGCCACCGAAAACCGCCCAGCGCCCGACAGCCGGGGGCTGATCACCTACCCGTCCTATCAGGTTGCAGTCGCGCGCAATGGCGACACGGTTGCGGATCTCGCCGGGCGCGTCGGGCTGCCCGCGGTCGAGGTCGCGCGTTTCAACGGCGTGGAGACCACCGACCCCCTGCGCAAAGGTGAGGTGCTCGTCCTGCCCCGCCGCGCGCCCGAGGCCTCTGCGCGCAGTGGCACCGCCACGCCTGGCGGCGTGGATATCGCCTCGCTTGCAGGCAGCGCCATTGACAGCGCCCCCTCGACCTCGCCCAATCCGGGCTCCGTGACCACCACCACGCTGCAGAACACCCCCAGCAAACCCGCACCCACGCGCGTGCAGGCGGGCCCAGAACCCGTGCGCCACAAGGTGACGCGTGGCGAGACCGCCTATACGATCGCGCGGCTCTACCAGATCCCGGTCAAGGCACTGGCGGAATGGAACGGGCTTGGAAGCGATTTTGCGATCCGCGAAGGCCAGTACCTGCTGATCCCGCTCAAAGATCCCAATGCCCGGCCGCCAAAGGCAGAGACGCAAGAGGCCGTGACCGCCCCAGGTCAGGGCAGTGCGACCCCGACCCCGCCCAGCGCCACGCAGCCCTTGCCGGATGAGGATGTCAAACCCGCCGCAGAGGCCCGCACAGAGCCCACGCCCACGGTCAAAATCCAAGAGCCCACCCGCGCATCAGAGGCCGCGATGGCCTATCCGGTGACCGGCAAGATCATTCG
The DNA here is from genome assembly GCF_000014065.1 of Ruegeria sp. TM1040. Lineage (NCBI taxonomy): Bacteria > Pseudomonadati > Pseudomonadota > Alphaproteobacteria > Rhodobacterales > Roseobacteraceae > Ruegeria > Ruegeria sp. TM1040. The sequence continues at coordinate 1,887,235 of NC_008044.1, forward strand.
CGCCTACTCCAAGGGCAAGAACGACGGCATCGACATCGCCGCCGCCCCCGGCAGCCCCGTGAAGGCCGCAGAGGCCGGCACCGTCGCCGCGATCACCGCGGACTCCAACAAGGTGCCGATCATCGTGATCCGTCACGACCGCAATCTTCTGTCGGTCTATGCCAATGTCGATGGGATCCGGGTTCAAAAGGGCGATCGGGTCAACCGCGGCCAGAACATCGCCAAGCTGCGCGGCAGCGCCGAAGAGGCCTATGTCCACTTTGAAGTGCGCGACGGCTTTGAGAGCGTCGACCCTCTGCCCTATCTGCAATAACCCGCCACGATCACCCCGCCCCGCTACTTTGCGGATGCGGGCGCCTAAGACCCCCCGCGCCGAACCTCCAGGTTCGGCGCCCGGCCCAACGGGAGCGGGGTGCTTTGCGCCCCGGCGACAGGCGGGAGAGGTCCCTCCTCAGCGCAGCGCGACGCCTTCGCGCCCCGCAAGATCGGTAAAGAACTGCCAGGCCACGCGGCCCGAGCGCGCGCCGCGCGTGGCCTGCCATTCGATCGCTTCGGCACGCAGCCGCTCAGGATCCACTGTCACGCCATAGGCGGCGCAATAGCCCTCGATCATCGCGAGATACGCATCCTGATTGCAGGGATGAAATCCCAGCCACAAGCCAAACCGATCCGAGAGCGAGACTTTCTCTTCGACGGCCTCGGAGGGGTTGATGGCCGAGGAGCGCTCATTCTCGATCATATCGCGCGGCATCAGATGGCGTCGGTTGGAGGTGGCATAGAACACCACGTTCTCGGGCCGCCCCTCGATGCCGCCATCCAGCACCGCCTTCAGGCTTTTGTAGTGCTGATCGTCGTGGCTGAACGACAGATCGTCACAAAAGAGGATAAACCGACACGGCGCCCCGCGCAGATGGTTCAGAAGCCGCGCCACCGACGGCAGGTCCTCACGCTGCAGCTCGACGAGCTTCAACTCAGGATGATCCGTCACCAAAGCGCCATGAATGGCCTTCACCAGCGAGGACTTCCCCATCCCGCGCGCGCCCCACAGGAGCGCATTGTTGGCCGCGTGCCCGGCGGCAAAACGGCGGGTGTTTTCCAGCAAAGTATCGCGCGAACGGTCAATCCCCACGAGGAGATCAAGCTCTACGCGATTGATCTCGGGCACGGGCTCCAGTCGGTCCGGCTCAACATGCCACACAAATCCCGAGGCTGCGGAAAAATCCGGCGTCGACTGGGGAACGGGTGCCATCCGCTCCAGCGCCTCTGCAATGCGGGTGAGTGTGTCTTGATCCATGCCGTCCTCCACGTCGTCTTGCTGCCCTGACAAAGCACGATTGCCTCATGGCGACAAGAGCTTGCACAGTCGAGGGCTCGTGCGGCGACGCCAATCCCCATGCGCCCTGTGAACACCAAACAACAAAAGAAAAAGGCGCGCTCCAAAGGGGGCGCGCCTTTTTCAAAGGTTTCAGTGCATGTGGCGCTTATTCGCCGTCCAGCTCGTCGTCATAGTAGCCTTCGGCGCGCAGCTGCGCCTCGCGCTTTTTCTCGACGCGCCCGACGAGGAAGATCGATACCTCATAAAGCCCGTAGACCACCGTAAAGAGAATGATCTGGGTGATCACATCCGGCGGCGTCACCAACGCGGCCAGCACCAGAATGGCCACAACCGCATATTTGCGCATGCCACCCAGCCCTTCGGCGCTCACCAATCCGGCCTTGCCCATCAGGGTGAGAAGAACCGGCAGCTGGAAGCACAGACCAAAGGCCATGATGAATTTGAGCGTAATATCAAGGCTCTCGTTCACTTTGCCAAAGAAGGTGATCTTCACCCCTTCGGATGTCTCCGGCACCACGGCAACATCCGCAGGCACGTCGCCTCCGGTGGCTTGCGACAACAGGCCCGCAAAGATCGAGCTCACGTCAGCAAAGCCGAGGAAGAACTGCATTGCCAGTGGCGTCACCACAAATTGCGCAAAGGACGCGCCAAGCAGGAACATGAAGGGCGAGGCAATCAGGAACGGCAGAAACGCGCCTTTCTCGCTCTTGTAGAGGCCCGGCGCCACAAACCGCCAGAGCTGAAAGCCGATCACCGGGAACGACAGCGCAAATCCAAACACCATCGAGATCCGGAAAAGGGTAAAGAGATACTCCTGCGGCGAGGTATACTGCAGCGTCGGGGAGGGATCGCCCAATTCTCGTAGGGTCTGCTCGATCGGAGCGACGAGGAACTGCAGGATCGGTTCGGCTACCATAAAGGCCAGCACGATCCCCACCGCAAAGGCCATGACCGCCCGGATCAGGCGGCTGCGCAATTCGGCCAGATGCTCGATCAGCGGCGCTGTGGAATCGTCAAGATCGTCTGTTTGGCTCATGCCTTGGTCTCACTGTCAGAAGATGCCGTGCTGGCGGGCGTGGCCGAGAGAGCGGCTTCGGCTTCTTCGGCCTTGGCCGCGGCCTCTGCAGCTTCCCGCGCCATGCGGTCTGCGGCGGCGCGCGCGGTGGCGGCCTGGATCTTCTTGGCGTTTTCGGCCCGGTCAGCAGCCAGTTTCCCGGTCTCGCTCTCTGGGTCGAATTTGGTCGGGTCGATGGAATCGGTCAAATCACGCGTGGCCTGTTTGACGCTATCCATGGCCGACCCCATCGGGTTGGTCGCGGTTTTAAACGTCTTCTGGATGTCACTGACGCCCGCCTCATCCGCCGCGTCTTCCATCGCGCGACTGAATTCGCGTGCCATGCCGCGTGCCTTGCCCACGAACCGGCCCACGTTGCGAAACAACTTGGGCAGATCCTTGGGCCCGACCACGATCAGGGCCACAACGCCAATGACCAGAAGCTCGGTCCAGCCAAGATCGAACATCTAGGGCTCAGGCCTTGTCTTTTTCAGCTTCGGGCGTGACGTCCTTGGCCTCTGCGGCGGCGTCATCCTCGAGTTCCTTGGTGCCTTCGTTGATGCCCTTCTTGAAGGAGGTGATGCCTTTTCCGACCTCACCCATCAGCGAGGAAATCTTGCCGCGGCCAAAGAGAACCAGAACCACGACAGCGATCAGAAGAATGCCGGGAAGGCCGATATTGTTGAGCATGAGTGTTGCCTTTCGTTATGCGCGGGCGTGGATGCTGGCATCCATTCTGCCCAAATGCGATGTCCTGTTCCGAGTGATAGGCGCTGCAACGCGCCGCGCAAAGCGCCGCTGCGCAGATCTCACCCTGCCCGCAGCCGTTTGCAGCAGTTTTTTCAGAGCCGCCTCACCCAACTGACAGGTTTATGTCAGTTGCTCTTCCTTAAGACAGGCCCATCGAAACCGTCAAGACAAGGAAGACGACAGATGACCAAGACCGTTGTGGAAGTGGTGACCTTCAAGCTGAACCCCGGCGTCAGCGATGCAGACTATGTGGCCGCAAGCCAGAAAACCGAGAGCTTTATTGGCGCGATGCGCGGCTTCATCGACCGTCGTCTCTCCAAGGGCGAAGACGGCACCTGGATGGACTATGTGGTCTGGGCCGATATGACTGCAGCGCAGGACGCCAGCGCCCAGTTCGAACAGGCAGAATGCGCCGCCGACCTGATGCAGATGATCGATCCAAAGACTCTCATGATGCGCCATGAGCACCAGATGTGGACCATGTCCCCAGCCTCCGCGATGGGTTGACCTGATGGTGCGGCGCAGGTGAAAGATCATCCCATGCGCCGCACCGACCGCCTTTTTGAAATTATCCAGATCCTGCGCGACGGGAAATTGCACCGCGCGCAGGACATTGCCGCGCGGCTCGAAGTGTCGACCCGGACCATTTACCGCGATATGGACACGCTTGTGGCCTCTGGCGTTCCGGTCGAAGGCGAGCGCGGCGTCGGCTATATGGTGCGCGAAGCGATCACCCTGCCTCCGCTGACGCTGACCCCATCCGAGCTGGAGGCGCTCAATCTCGGCATGGCCATTGTCGCCGAAGCGGCCGATCCCGAACTCAAGTCCGCTGCCGAGAGCCTCGCCGCCAAGGTCGACGCCGTGCTGCCGGTGGAAACCGTGGCCGAGGCAGAGGCGTGGAAATTTGCCGTCTATCCCTTTGGCGATGCGGCGCGTGGCTTTGCCTGGATGCCCACCTTGCGGGCGGCGATCAAGGCGCGCCAGAAGCTGGCCCTGCGCTACCGGCGCATTGACCAGACCCTGACCGAGCGGGTGATCCGCCCGCTTCATATGGAATATTGGGGGCGTGTCTGGACGCTGACGGCATGGTGCGAAACACGAGGCGATTTTCGCGTCTTCCGCGTCGATCTCATTGAGACGGCCGAGGCCTTGCCTGAGCTTTTTGTAGATGAACCGGGCAAACGCTTGCAGGATTATCAAGCCTGCGAGGATGCGCGTGAGGGCTCCTGAAGGGATCAGCCCAACTCGAAGCTTGTCACGCCATAGATAAGATCCCGCGCAACTTCGGGGCGACGTCCCCGGTACATGCGCGCGGTTTCAAACACGGGCACCAGACCGAGATCGCGTGCCAGGGCCACCGCTGCCGCATTCGGTTCTGGCACATCAAGAAAGACCTCTTCGTCTTTGGGCCAGTCCCGGAGCAGCCCTGCCAGCACAGCTTGTGCCGCCTCCCGCGAGGTTGCCACGAGAGGCGCGATCTTGGCGCCGGTCTCGCAGCGCCGCAGGGTGCCAAAGCCGCTGATCCCGGTCTCGTCATAGGCCGCGATGCTCACATGTCCCGGCGCCCTCAGCCAGTGCTGCCAGAAGGCCGGGCGCGGTGCTGGAAACACGCGCGCGTCAAACGCCGCCACATCCTGCGTCAGCCCGTCCAGCCACGTCAGGCTGAAGGCGTCAGAAGCCCGCGGCACCGCGTCCAGCACGCCGCCGAAACGAATGTTGCTCCACGCCAGATCAAAGCCGGAGCGGCGGTAGTTTTCCTGCTGGTCCACCACCCCATCGAGGCCAACGCTGCGCTGGCCCGCATGCTCAAGGGCGCGTTGCCAGAGCGCATACCCATAGCCCTGCCCCCGGTGCTGAGGCGCCACAATGTAAAACCCCAAAAAGGCAAAGGCCGCGCCATAGGTCACAACAGAAATGCAGGCGATCATCTCGCCCTCAAGAAAGCCGCCCCAGAACCCGCGTTCATCCTGTGCCGCAAAACAGGTCGCATCGCTTGGGCCGGGGTTCCAGCCTTCATGCGCGGCCCAGGTCACGGCCACATCGATTTCATCGCGCGTGAGCGGGCGGATCTCAAAGCTCTGCTGCATGGCGGCCTCCGGCTGACAGGGCTCCAGCATGCCGGGAGAAGATCACCGTGTGAAGACAAAACACCGGTCGCGCGGCACCGTCAGCCACATTGCGCGCCCCTCGGCGGGCAAGAACACATTGGGCACCGTGGCCTTGAGGATCGAGCCGTCGAAGTCCATTCGGAATTCCACAAGGCTCTCATTGCCGAGGAATCGCGCACGCTGCACGATGCCGCGTGCGGGCACACCATCGCGGGCCGTGGCTTCCGGGCCTCGACCATTGCGGTCAAAATCGATGCGCAGATGCTGCGGGCGGAATACGATTTCCACATCTGTGCCATCCGGCACGCCGGGCGCGAGGAACTGGCCAAAGGGGGTCTCGGCAAGCGCGCCATTGACCTGTGCTGGCAGCGTGTTCACATCCGAGAAAAACGCCACCGCAGCCTTGTCGACAGGACGGGTGTAGACATTGTAGGGCGCGCCCTGCTGCACGATACGCCCGTCGCGCATGAGCGCAATCTCATCGGCCATGCGCATCGCTTCTTCGGGTTCGTGGGTGACAAGCAGAACGGCAGTGTCTTCTTCTTTCAGAAGGCTCAAAGTCTCGTCTCGGATGCCATCGCGCAGGCGATTGTCCAGCCCCGAAAACGGCTCATCCATCAGCATGATCTTGGGGCTCGGCGCGAGCGCGCGCGCCAGCGCCACCCTCTGCTGTTCCCCGCCCGAGAGCTGATGTGGATAGTCATCTATGTATTGCGCCAGCGACACCCGGTCCAAAAGCTCGCGGGCGCGGGCGCGTTTCTGGTCCTTGCTGCCCTTCAGGCCAAAGGCCACATTATCGCCAACGCTCAGATGCGGAAACAGGGCAAAGTCCTGAAACATCAGACCAATCTCGCGCCGCTCGGGCGGGACGCGAAAAATGGTGTCGCAGATCAGCTTGCCATCGACGTAGATTTCGCCCTCGTCCTGCATTTCCACGCCTGCGATCATGCGCAGGGTGGTGGACTTGCCACAGCCCGAAGGCCCCAGAAGGCAGGTCACCTGCCCCGGCAGCACGGTCAGCGAGACATCATCCACCACCGCGCGGCCCTCAAAGAACCTGCGGATATTGCGGATTTCCAGCCGGGGCGTCACCTCGTGCCCTTCCGCTTGTACGGAGGGCAGCGCGGATTTGGTCCTCTGCTCTGGCATGGTCTGGCCCTTTGTCTTTGGAACGCTCTCAGTGGGAGGTTGCGCGCTGATACCAAGGCGGCTTGCCTCAGGCAAGGAACTCCACCTCGCCGCTTGCCCGGGGCTGGCCATTGACCATCAGCGTCACCCGATGCGCCCCCGGCAACAGCGTAAAGGTCGAGGCCTGCGCCTTAAGCGGATGCGTCTTTTGCAAGCTCAGGCCGTCAGCGCCCAGCGTGCCGGTCTTCCACTTGAACACCTTGGTTGAGGTCTTGCCACCAGCCCGTTGAAAGGTCAGGGCATAATCCACCAGCACCCGCGCGCCCCTGCCCCCCTGCAGCCGCGCGCCCAACATCAGTTTTTCACCGATCCGCACGCGTCCGGGCAGTTCAAGCTCTGCCGAGAGATCAAGTTCCGGATCATACCCAAGCAGTCGCAGCGCGCGGGGATCGCCCGCCTTGATCAGGCCACGCAGCGCATGGGAGGTCATCCAGTCCAGCTCTTTTTGGGCCTGCTCGCCGCGCGCTTGCCACGCGGTCAGTTGGTCCACCACGATCTGCGGGTCTTTTTTGGCGATGTCATTCAAGTGATTGGCCACCGAACGTGTGACAAAACGTGTGTCATCGCCGTGAAGACGGTCTAGGATCGGCAAGGGCGCATCCAACGGCAGATTTACCGCAAGGCCCCAGGGCAGCCGCGGGCGCGTGCCCTCACTGGCAAGCCTTCGCACATGATAATGCGCGTGCCCGGCCCAACGCGACATGCGCGCAAGCACAGGATCGGGCCAGGTTTTCAACAGCGGGCGGATCGCAAACTCCATGGAAAAACGCTGTGTTACGGCCTCCAGTAGATCCAGCGCCAGAGGCAGATCGGCCTCGGTCTTGGTGAGATCCGCAACCCATTCCCCAAGCGGAGCAAAGATGAAATCGCCAAAGTCATCATCGCGCAGGCTTGGGTCCAAAGGTGGCGGCAGAGCCGCAAAAATCACCGGTGCAACTTGATCGAGCGGACCCGGGACATGCTTTGACAGCATCTCGGCGATCCAGTTGATGCGCGCCTTGAGCTCAAGATCAAGGAGCCGCGCCATCACATCCGCCTCAAAGGCGCGCGGGTCAAACTCCACCGAAGCCGCGTCAAAAAGCCCCGCCAGATAGCGGGTCTTTTCCACGTTAAAAAGCTGATCCTTCAGCGAAAACGACTCGGCCATCAGGTCAGAGCGTCATATTGGTGGCACCGCCATCCAGCAGGATATTCTGGCCAATGATGAAACCCGCATGCTGCGAGCAGAGGAACGCGCAGGTCGCCCCAAATTCCTGCCGCGTGCCATAGCGTCCGGCAGGGATCGTGGCGGCGCGCTGCGCGCGGGCCTCATCCATGGAAATCCCCTGTGCCTGCGCCACGCCCGTATCAAGGGAAACCGCCCGGTCGGTGGCGTGGATGCCTGGCAATAGATTATTGATCACAACACCTTGGCCCGCAACCTGACGTGCAGTGCCCGCTACATAGCCAGTGAGGCCCGCCCGCGCGGAATTGGAGAGCCCAAGCGCCGCGATGGGCGCTTTGACGGACTGCGAAGTGATATTCACCACCCGGCCCCAACCGGCTTCCATCATCGCGGGCAGCAACGCTTTCATCAGCGCAATGGGGGTAAGCATATTGGCGTCGAGCGCCTTGATGAAATCGGCGCGGTCCCAGTCGCTCCAGACACCCGGAGGTGGGCCGCCCGCATTGGTCACCAGAATGTCGACCCCTTTGGCGCGGTCGATAAGCTCGGCGCGCGCGCCTTCGTCGGTCACATCGCAGGCCAGCGTCTCCACACGCACACCGAAGCGGTCGCGCAGGTCCTGTGCCGAGGCCTCCAGTGCCTCGGAGCCACGCGCGTTCATCAACAGATCGACACCTGCCTCGGCCAGCGCCTCTGCACAGCCCAGACCCAATCCCTTGCTCGATGCGCACACCAATGCGCGCTTGCCGCGAATGCCCAGATCCATGAAACTCTCCTGCTGTTGCGTGTTTGAGGCAGACCCTGACAGCGCGCGGACCGGTTTTCCAGATGACAAAGCATGCATCGGCCAGAAAATTTCCTCCGCGCGCCCGTTTCTTGCCCAAGTGTGAACCTAGTCTTTACCACGAAAGGCGCAGTGTAAGTGCGCGCGCATCCGGCCCGACAACAGTGATTGACCCGAAGACAGTGACCGACGTGACCAACGACACCCTTTCCCATTATGCGCTCCCGGCCTACCCGGCCGAGCAGTTTTGCGTGGACATCGGCGCCAACGCGGGCGACCCGATTGGGATTCTGGATGATTTGGTGATGGATGACATCTACGAGCTCACCAGTGATGCGCGCCTGCGACGGCTCGCCTTTGGGGTGTCAACAGAGGGCACGATCACCCTCCACTCCGAGAGCGAGATGGGCCAGGACGGGGCGCGACTGCATCTGGATTGCGCCGTCACACTGATGCCCGACCTGGGCAGCGCCATCGAGGCGCTGATCGCGGTTGAGGTGGATAATGAGGGGTTGATAGCCCGGCTCTACCTGATCCCGCAGGCCCCACTTGCGCAGGGCACGGGCTATCGTCTGGTGCGCGCCAGCCGCGAGCCGGTCTGGACACGTTTGGCGCAACTCAGCTGTGTGGCCTTTTCGCGCGGCACGCATATCACGATGGGCACGGGAGAGCAGCGCCCGATTGAGATGCTGCGCGCCGGCGACCGGGTCTTGACCCGCAACAGTGGCGCGCGCCGCATCACCTGGGTGGGTCACACCACCGTCCGCGCGGTCGGAGAAATGGCGCCCATCCTGATCCGCCAAGGGGCGCTCAACAATGCGCGCGACCTTTTGGTGAGCCCGGACCACCGGCTCATGATCTATCAGCGATCAGATGCGCTCGGGGCGGGACGGAATGAATTGATGATCCGCGCCCGCGATCTTGTGAATGGCGACAGCGTGGTGGTTCAGGACGGCGGCTTTGTGGACTACTATCAGATCCTGTTTGACCGCCATCACATCATCTATGCCGAGGGCATTGCCGCGGAATCGATGCTGGTGGACCCGGTCACGCGTCCAGCCCTCCCCGAAGAGGTGCAGCAACGTCTGACGCAGCCCCGCCGGCATGGAACGCGCGGCGATCACGGCTTGGAAATCCGGCGCCCAATGCTCAGTCACCCAGACACCGTAGACTTGCTCAAACGCGCCTCGTTGCGCTGACCGCCGTTGCCTCGGACGTGACGGCGCACGTGCGCAAAGTGTCAATTTTACGCCTTTCAGGATAGCGGGACACGTCCGTCAGGACCGGCCTTGCTGCATGCGCGCAAAGCCTGCGCCTTCGTTCATGCCATTCACAAAGGCCTCGGCGACGCTGGGCGCGGTCGACACGTGACCGTGCGGATGCGCCACATGTGGTGCTGCGGCCTGCACGCCGCTGACGCCAGAGCCTGAGTGCGCGCCTTCGTCCGCGCCCACACCGCCCTTCAGCAGCAAGAACACACCGGAGAGGCCAAACCAGAGGCTGCCCAGGATCAGGGCCGCAATCGCGTGGGGCTGTCCGGCCTGCAAAAGCGCGGCATACAGCGCGGTGCTCAGAAACCCGGCGCCAACGGCGGCGCTCAGCGCTGTCAGAACGGCATAGCGCGCCCGGCGCGCGCTGCGCCGGGCTTGGGATTTAAGAAACCTGAACATCTGGTTACCGACGGTTGCTCAGGTAACCCAAAGCAAAGCCAAGCCCCGCAGCAATCGCGGTCGCGGCGAGCGGCTGCGCGCGTACCGCGTCTTCGGCCTGACGGCTCATCTGCGCGGCCCCATCGGCAACGGTCTGGGCTTGATCGCGGGCGGTCTCGCGGGCGGCGTCCCGCGCCTTGCCTACGCGGTCCTTGGCGAGATGAGAGACGGATTTGCTCAACTCCGCAATGTCAGAGCGCAGCACATCCATCTGGGCAATAATTTCGTCACTCGAGGGGGCGGCTTGATCCTTGGGCATGGGTATCTCCTTTCCATTTTGCGTTTCGCATTCACCTACCCAACGTGTCGGCGCGCTGTTTTGTTCCGGATTTTTTCGGGGCCCCACTACGGCGCTCGGCGAAATTCTCGGCTGACACCTCGACGGGCACCGACATTTTTTAAGAGTCTCCTGAGTGGTCGACCTCTCCGGGGCGGCCCTTGTTTTGGGTGCCAGCAACGCTCCGGCCCTGATGCGCCCAGTGAAACACATCGCACCCGTTCAGCACGGCTTTTCCTTGCCTCTGAGCCGCTTTGTGGCTAAGGCCAGCCTCATGTTGGACACCGCTCATAACCGCCCCGATCTGCCGCCGGAAATCGCGCGGCGCCGCACCTTTGCGATCATCTCGCACCCGGATGCGGGCAAGACCACTCTGACCGAGAAGTTCCTCCTTTATGGGGGCGCCATCCAGATGGCGGGTCAGGTGCGCGCCAAGGGCGAAGCGCGGCGCACGCGTTCTGACTTCATGCAGATGGAAAAGGATCGGGGCATCTCGGTTTCGGCCTCCGCAATGTCCTTTGACTACGGGGATTTCCGCTACAACCTCGTCGACACGCCCGGCCACTCGGACTTTTCCGAGGACACCTACCGCACGCTGACGGCGGTGGACGCGGCGGTGATGGTGATTGATGGCGCCAAGGGTGTGGAAAGCCAGACCCAGAAGCTCTTTGAAGTTTGCCGCCTGCGCGATCTGCCGATCCTGACCTTCTGTAACAAGATGGACCGCGAGAGCCGCGATACCTTCGACATTATCGACGAGATTCAGGAAAACCTCGCCATCGACGTCACCCCGGCGAGCTGGCCTATCGGCGTCGGGCGTGACTTTATCGGCTGTTATGACCTCTTGCGCGACCGGCTCGAACTGATGGATCGTGCTGACCGCAACAAGGTGGCAGAGAGCATCTCGATCAACGGGCTTGATGATCCCAAACTGGCCGAGCACGTCCCGGAGCATCTGTTGGAAAAGCTGCTCGAAGAGGTCGAAATGGCGCGCGAGCTTTTGCCGACGCTGGACCCGCAAGCGGTGCTCGAGGGGCATATGACCCCGATCTGGTTCGGCTCTGCGATCAACTCCTTTGGGGTGCGCGAGCTGATGGACGGGATCGGCCAATACGGCCCTGTGCCTCAGATCCAATCCGCCGAACCCCGCCAGATCGCGCCCGAAGAGAAAAAAGTCGCAGGCTTTGTCTTTAAGGTGCAGGCCAATATGGACCCAAAGCACCGCGACCGCGTCGCCTTTGTGCGTCTGGCGTCGGGCCACTTCAAACGTGGCATGAAGCTGACGCATGTGCGCAGCAAGAAACCGATGGCGATCTCCAACCCGGTGCTGTTCCTCGCCTCTGACCGCGAGCTTGCAGAAGAGGCCTGGGGCGGCGACATCATCGGCATTCCCAACCACGGCCAGCTGCGCATTGGCGACACGCTCACCGAAGGCGAGGCGCTGCGCGTCACCGGCATCCCCTCATTCGCACCGGAGCTGTTGCAAGGCGTGCGTGCGGGCGACCCGATGAAGGCCAAGCACCTTGAAAAAGCCCTGATGCAATTTGCCGAAGAAGGCGCCGCAAAGGTCTTCAAACCTTCGATCGGCTCGGGCTTTATCGTCGGTGTTGTCGGCGCGCTGCAATTTGAGGTGCTCGCCAGCCGCATCGAAATGGAATACGGCCTTCCCGTGCGCTTTGAGGCATCGCAGTTCACCTCCGCACGCTGGGTGCATGGGGACAAGACGGCAGTGGACAAATTCGTCAACGCCAACAAGCAGCACATCGCCCATGACAACGATGGCGACATCGTCTACCTCACGCGGCTGCAATGGGACATCGACCGGGTAGAGCGGGATTATCCCGACTTGAAACTCTCCTCCACCAAGGAGATGATGGTCTAACACCACGGGCGCTCCTCACCGGGCGCCCGTCTTGGTTTCAAAAGGGTTAAGAGACGAGGGCAAGCCTCTGCTATGACAGTAAAATGGGGGCTTGTCGCCACGCTCAAAGCCGAGGCTGAGGCTGTTTTGAACTTTGCTGCTTGGCATCTGGAGCAGGGCGCGCATCGCCTGTTTCTCTATCTGGACGCAGCCTGTCCTGACGCACTGCCGCATCTTCAGGATCACCCCCGTATTCGCGTGATCGAGACGACCGAGGCCCATTGGCTTAAGCGTCGCGGGCGCGTTCCGGAAAAACATCAGGTTCGCCAGAGCCTCAACGCGACCCGCGCCTATCGACGACAAGCGCGCGATCTGGACTGGCTCATCCATATCGATGTGGACGAGTTCCTCTGGTCCCCCGATCCGCTGGCGCCACAGCTGGAAGCACTCGACCCAGACGTCCTGTGCGCGCGCGTACGCCCGCTTGAACATCTTGCCGGTAGCGCCGACCGGTTCAAATCCCGCATCCCTTCCGGGTCAGATGCCTCTCAGATCAGCACCCGTATCTATCCGCGCTTTGGCGGCTACCTCAAAGGCGGATTTGTCAGCCATGTGCAGGGCAAGCTCTTTGTACGCACGGGTCTAGAAGAGGTGGATCTGCGCATCCACAATGTGTTTGTCGAAGGCGTTGAAAACCCCTGCGCCACTGAACTTACAAACATCGACCTCTGCCACCATCACGCAAGCGACTGGGCGCAGTGGATCGCACAATATCGTTACCGCCTGAACAAGGGCTCCTATCGGGCCGATCTGCGCCCCGCGCAGCCCCGCAGCGCAGGCGGCACCACCCTGCACGAGCTGCTTTCGCTGCTCGAGGCGGAAGAGGGCGAATCCGGCCTCAGGGCGTTTTTTGACGAGACCTGCGCCGACAGCCCCGAACTCCGCCAAACGCTTGCCTCAGAGGGGCTTTTGCGTCAACGCGCCCTGCCCCTGGTCGCAATTCGTCAGAAACACTTCCCGCATTTTTCGTAAACTGTTTCTCAATTACGGCAAATTCCGGGATTCTCACCCAGTTCCCCACCGTTAAGTCGCGATCATTTGACCGTATCTCTCAATTTTGCTATGTGCCGCGTCATCCGGGGACACCTGTCTGCTCAGGCGTCCAACTGATACCGGGATAGAGACACACGCGCGGGCCAGGTCAGTGTCCGCAAAAACGGACGCATATGACAAAATTCACCGATCTGAACCTCAATCCGAAGGTCCTCAAAGCCATCGAGGAAGCCGGATACGAAAGCCCCACCCCGATTCAGGCAGGCGCAATTCCCGCCGCATTGGAAGGGCGCGATGTCCTCGGAATCGCTCAGACCGGCACCGGCAAAACCGCCTCTTTCACCCTGCCGATGATCACCCGCCTTGCGCGTGGCCGCGCCCGGGCGCGCATGCCGCGCTCGCTGGTGCTCTGCCCGACGCGCGAACTCGCTGCGCAGGTGGCTGAAAACTTCGACACCTACGCCAAACACGTCAAGCTCACCAAAGCCCTCCTGATCGGCGGCGTTTCCTTCAAGGAACAGGACGCCGCAATCGACCGTGGTGTAGACGTGCTGATCGCCACACCGGGCCGTCTGCTCGATCATTTCGAGCGCGGCAAGCTCCTGCTGACCGGGATCGAGATCATGGTGGTCGATGAGGCTGACCGGATGCTGGACATGGGCTTCATCCCCGACATCGAGCGCATCTTCTCGCTGACCCCCTTCACCCGTCAGACGCTGTTTTTCTCCGCCACCATGGCGCCGGAAATCGAGCGGATCACCAATACGTTTCTCTCCGGCCCCGAGCGGGTCGAGATCGCCCGTCAGGCCACCACCTCCGAGAATATCGAACAGGCCGTGGTGATGTTCAAAGCCTCCCGCAAGGATCGCGAAGGCAGCGAAAAACGCCGGGTTCTGCGCGAGCTGATCAACCAGGAAGGTGAGGCCGTGCAGAACGCCATCATCTTCTGCAACCGCAAGACCGATGTGGACATCGTCGCCAAGTCCTTGAAAAAATACGGCTATGACGCCGCGCCGATCCACGGCGACCTGGATCAGAGCCAGCGCACCAAGACCCTCGACGGGTTCCGCGACGGCACACTCAAGATCCTTGTGGCCTCCGATGTGGCCGCCCGCGGTCTGGACGTTCCCTCCGTGAGCCATGTGTTCAACTTTGATGTGCCGGGTCATGCCGAGGACTACGTCCACCGGATCGGCCGCACCGGCCGCGCAGGTCGCGATGGCAAGGCCATCACCCTGTGCAGCCCGCGTGACGAAAAGGCGCTCGATGCTGTCGAAGGTCTGGTTCAAAAAGAAATCACTCGCCTTGAAAACCCGGTAAAGCCGACGCCGCGCAAAACTGCGACCAAGGACGAGGATGCAGGCGACAAGCCCAAACCCGCCCGTCGCAGCCGCAGCAAAGCCGCCTCCGCCAAGACCGACGCGACACCAACGCCCGAGGCGGCAAATGACGCAGCCCCGCAGGTCGAAGCCCCTCAGCAGCAGCCCCAAGAGCCCAAGGAGACCCGGGCCGAGCAACCGTCTGCTGGCGCCAAATCGGGCAAGTCCCGTGGTCGTGGACGCCGCGATGATCGTCGCGACGACAAAGTAGTGGGCATGGGCGACCATATGCCAAGCTTCATCGCGCTGAGCTTTGACGAGCGCCGCGCCAGCTGACCGCTGACCGCAGACCTGACGTGAATGGAAACCGCCCAGCCTCGGCTTGGGCGGTTTTTATATACGACAAGGCCGCCAATGCGCCCTACATCACAGCCTGCATCATAGCCTGCATCACAGTCACATGACGCGGCATTGCAGCAGCGGCATAGCGGCAATGCCAAGCTATGCGATGTCGCGCCCGCAGCGATGGTCTAGATCAGCCCCATCAATGAAACACCCCAAGGTGAAGCAATGGACCTGAATGAAACCACCCCGCTGGATATTGACGAGCTGAGAGCAATCGAACTGCGCGCGCGCAAACTGCGTGCCGAAATGATGAGCCTCATCCTCTCCAGCATTGGCACCGCGCTCCTTCGCGCGATCAAAGCCCCGGCTCTGCTGCTGTCGCGCCCGCGCACAGCCTGAGGCCGCGCCGCCAGCCAGACGTGGTGCCCGCGACGGCACCGCTAGGCGGCGCAGACACGCCGCTTGACGAAAACGCCCGGCCACACAGGCCCGGGCGTTTCTCTTTTTCCACGTCGCACGTCCCCCACCTTCTTCTAACGAAAAATATCCTGGGGTGAATGCGCATCCGCGCAGAGGGGCAAAGCCCCTGCCCTGCCAACGTAAAAGCGCCCGGAAGATCTCTCCTCCGGGCGCTTTTTGGGTTTCATGTCCAGTCAGATCAGTTGGTTATGATCTCAGGCCCCATGATCATATTGGGCAGGAAGGTCGAGATCGCCGGGATGTAGGTGACCATGATGAGGAACACAAAGAGCACCGCAAGGAAAGGCAGCGCAGCCTTCACGACCGCCATCATCGGCATCCCCGCAACCCCGGAGGTCACAAAGAGGTTGAGCCCCACCGGCGGTGTGATCATCCCGATCTCCATGTTCACAACCATGATGATCCCGAGGTGAATGGGGTCGATCCCCAGCTCGATTGCAATCGGGAACACCAGGGGCGCCACGATCACCAGGAGGCCCGAGGGCTCCATGAACTGACCGCCAATCAGCAGGATCACGTTCACCACGATCAGGAACATCACTGGGCCAAAACCTGCCGAGAGCATCGCGTTTGCAATATGCTGCGGCACCTGCTCGTCGGTCAGAACATGCTTCAGGATCAGCGCGTTGGCGATCACAAACAACAGCGTCACGGTGAGTTTGCCAGCCTCAAACAGCGTGTGTTTGGTGTCGCTGTGGAAAAACGCGGTGATCAGCGCATAGGGTTTCTTCAGAAGCGAGTCCTTGGGCTGCCCCTCTCCATTGGAAAGCGGCCCCATGTCCTTATAGACAAAACACGCGATGAAGAAGGCATAGACAGCCGCAACCGCTGCCGCTTCGGTCGGGGTGAAGATCCCGCCATAAATGCCGCCCAGGATGATCACGATCAGGAACAGACCCCAGCCAGCTTCACGCGCAGAGGCAAAGACCTCTCCCCAGCCGTTCCACTCGCCTTTGGGCAGGTTCTTGACCTTGGCCATCACATAAATCGTGACCATCAGCATGATGCCCGCCATCAGGCCCGGAATGACACCAGCAAGGAACATCCGCCCGACCGAGACCTCAACCGCTGCGGCGTAGACCACCATCACGATGGACGGCGGGATCAGGATACCGAGCGTGCCCGCGTTACAGATCACACCTGCGGCGAACTCCTTGGAATAGCCCACCTGGCGCATGCCCGCGATCACGATTGTCCCGATCGCAACCACGGTTGCTGGCGACGAGCCGGACAGCGCAGCAAAGAGCATACAGGCAAAGACCCCCGCAATCGCCAGACCACCCGGCAGGTGGCCCACACAGGCAATCGAGAAACGGATGATCCGGCGTGCAACACCACCCGTGGTCATAAAGCTCGACGCAAGGATGAAGAACGGGATCGCCAAGAGGGTGAAATGCCCTTCAAAGGCCTGAAACAACGTCCCTGCAACCGAGCCGAGCGAGCTGTCGGAATAGATCAGCAGGAAAATGGTGGACGACAGACCCAGAGAAACCGCAATCGGCACCCCGATCAGCAAAAGGCCAATGACCAGTGTAAAAAGAAGAACCACTTCCATCAGTCATGCTCTCCCCGTTGAGCGCGAACCGCTTCGAGTTCGTCTTCGACTTCGTGACTTGCAACCAGACGGTCCGTCTGCCCGCGCAGGATTTGAACAGCCGCCTGAACAAAGCGGATCACCAGCAACAGCATCGACAGCGGCAACACGAGATAGGGCACCACCTTGGGCATCTTCTCGTAGGAATCGCCGTAATTGATGAGATCCTCAAGGAAACGCAGCGCCCCGATCATGGGCACGTCCTGCACCTCATAAAAGCTCTGGCTGCGCGCCTTCACGTCGAAACCGGTGGGAAACCAGCGTCCCGAGGTGGGCGGCAGATCCGCAAAGACGGCCCAATAGTCATAGGCGCCCTTGAGCATCAGCAACGAGAAAATGATGCAGGCAGCCGCCGCAATGAGGCCGAGGATACGCCGCGCGCCCTGGGGCAGCATATTGATGATCGCATCAACGCCCAGATGTGCGTGTACCTTCACCGCATAAGCCGCGCCCAAAAGCACCAGCCATGCAAACAGGAACACCGTGACTTCGAGCGCCCAGAGGATGTTGGAATTGAAGACATAGCGCGCGATCACATTGGCAAAGGTGAGCAAGGTCATTGCTCCCAGGATCAGCGCGATCAGCGATTCCTCAAGTGTGTGGATGAACCCCGACGGGCCGGTTCTTGCCCCCGACATTATGATCTCCAGTTTTTTGGGAAATGGGTGCGGTGAGCGTATCTCGACCGCTTGGGTGTCAGAGCGCAGCGCGCCGCGCTCTGATCAATTTGGTGTCTGATGCGGCCAGAAGGCGACCGCAGGTTGGTCTTAGAAGCCGGCGTTGATCGACTGTGCAGCGTCGATCATGTCCTGACCCACGTCACCGGAGAACTGCTCCCAGACGGGCTTCATCACGTCGACCCAAGCCTGACGCTGCTCAGCGGTAAGCTGGCGCACTTCGCCACCTGCCGCAACGATGGCCTCTTTGGCTTCGTTGTTGACGCGGGTGGATTCGGCGTTCCGGGTTGCGGTCACTTCGGTCATGATGGTCATGAACTGGTCACGCACCTCAGGCTCAAGGCTGTCGAGCCAGTCCACCGAAGCCACAACCAGATAGTCGAGCACGCCGTGGTTGGTTTCTGTGATACCGTCCTGAACTTCAAAGAACTTCTTGCCGTAGATGTTGGACCAGGTGTTCTCCTGGCCATCCACAACGCCCTGCTGCAGCGCGCCATAGACTTCGGAGAAGGCCATTTTCTGCGGGCTGCCACCGATCGCTTCCATCTGCGCCACCAGCACGTCCGAAGACTGCACGCGGAACTTCAGGCCATTGGCGTCTTCGGGCATCACGAGCGGCTTGTTGGCAGACATCTGCTTCATGCCGTTGTGCCAGTAGCCAAGACCCTGCAGGCCGCGGCGCTGCATGCTGTCGAGCATGGCCTGACCATTTTCAGAAGCCTGGAATGCGTCCACGGCGTCGATGTTCTTGAACATGAACGGCAGGTCAAACAGGCGGAACTGCTTGGTGAACTTCTCGAATTTCGACAGCGAAGGCGCCGCCAGCTGCACGTCGCCCTGCAGCATCGCTTCGAGAACCTTGTTGTCGTCATACAGCGTGGAGTTCGGATAGACGACCATGCACATGGTGCCGTTCATCTCTTCGTTTACACGCTTTTCCAGCAAGGACGCCGCGATCCCCTTGGGGTGCTTGTCGGTGTTGGTAACGTGGCTGAACTTGACGACGATTTCGCCATCATCACAGGCATCGGCCTGCGCCACACCTGCGGTCACGCTCAGAGCCAGTGCGGTTGCGGCAGCGGTCAAAAACTTCATTGTGATCCTCCCTAGGATACGATGTCTTTCCTCCGACCCCGGATCACACCCGAGGCTTGGCGCCTAGAATTGGCAAAGGCGGAGTTTCGCTCAAGCCGCGATTCGAGAACCACCTGATTTTTGTGATTTTTTATAAAATTCAGAACCCTAGAGAGAGGACTTGTGCTGTCGGGGGCGGCTCTCCCCTGGCCCTGTGCGGGATTTCACACACGCACCCTGCGGCTTGTGCGAAAATCCGCACAGCCGTTAGCGCCGATAGTCCTCGGGGCGAATCCCATAGCGGGCCAGCTTGTCATAGAAGGTCTTGCGCGGCAGTTTCAGCGCTTCGGCGGCGGCTGCCGCCTTGCCGTTCTGCCGCCCGAGGGCCGCAATCAGCAGCGAGCGCTCGACCTGCGCCATCTGTTCCGCGAGCCCCAGATCGGTCGCCTGCGCGACTTCTTCGGGCATGCCAAGCACAAAGCGCATCGCCGCCGACATCAAGGAGCGCGCATTTCCGGGCCAGTCCTGCGCCATCAGGCTTGCCAGCGTATCGGGGCTGATCTCCGGGGCGTCGATCCCCGCCTGCTCGGCGGCCTGGCTCACATAATGGCGAAAGAGCACCGGAATATCCTCGCGCCGCTCGGCAAGCGAGGGCACCCGCACCCGCATCACGTCGAGGCGATAGTAAAGCTCGGCGTTGAAACTGCCGCCCGCCACACGTTCCGACAGATCCACGGTCGAACCGCCGATGATGCGCGCACCGCCCCCCTGCTCGAGCCGCGCAAGCACCGCATATTGCGTCTCTTGCGGCATGGCCGACAGCTCATCGAGGAACAGGGATCCGCCCTCGGCGGTCTGGCAAAGCTCCTCGAAGGTCTGAGGGGTCAGCCCCGCCGCCGGACGTTTGACAAACGCCCCCTGCCCGCGCCGCGACATCAGATGCACGACCTCGGCGATCTTGGGAATGCCACTGCCGGGCGCGCCACTCACCAGCACTTCGGCGTCGGTCGCCGCCGCAGCCCGCACCCGCGCGCGCAGCTCCTGGATCTGGGGCGAGACGCCAAAGATCATCCGCGCCGCCGGGTCCCCCCGCTCCAGCTGGCGTTGCAGGCGGCGGTTTTCCAGCACAAGCGCGCGCGTCTTCAGCGCACGTTCCAGCACCGTCATCAGCGTGGCCGCCTCGCAGGGTTTTTCGAGAAAATCAAAAGCCCCCTCGGACATCGCCCGCACCGCCATGGGAATGTCGCCCTCGCCCGTCAGCAGCACCACCGGCAGCTCCGCATCCACCTCTTGTGCGTAGGACAACAGATGGAACCCATCACGCCCCGGCATCCGCATATCCGACAGGATCACCCCCTCGAAATCCGGGGTGATGTGGTCCTTTGCGGCCACAAACGACCCCGCCGTCACCGCGTTGAGATCGGCAAGCTCGAGCGTCTGGCCCAGCGCCTCGCGAACGGCCGCATCATCATCAACCAACAGCACCTTGCGCGTCATGCGGCGGTTTCCTCTTTCCAGTAGTCCAGTTCGACCGTGAACAGGGCGCCGTGCTCTGTGTTGGTGCCCCGGATATTGCCGCCAAAGCTTTGCACCAGTCCGTAGGAAATGGACAGCCCCAGCCCCATGCCTTCCGAACTCCCCACCGCCTTGGTGGAGTAGAACGGCTCAAAGACCTTTTCGGGCTGTTTCAGACCGGGGCCAATGTCGCGCACGCCCACCGTGAGCCGCGCGCCATCGTTGATGACGATCCGCACGCGGCGCTCCTCCTGTCCCATCATCGCATCCACGGCGTTGTTGATGAGGTTCACAAACACCTGCGTCAGCCGCACCTCGCCACCGCGCACCCAGACGGACTGCGCCTCCGGGCGTTGCCAGTCCAGCGTCACGTCATGGTCGCGCAGGCGGGTCTCTGTCAGTTCCACCGCCGCCTCGATGACCTGCACCAGATCCACGCGCCCCACCGGCTCGCTCTCGTTGCGGGCAAAGGCGCGCAGATTCTTGATGATGCGCGCCATCCGGGCCGACATCTGCGCAATCCGGGTGAGGTTCTCGCCCGCGCGTTCCGATTTGCCACGCTCCAGAAAGGCCTGACCGTTCTCGGCAAACTGCTGGATCGCCATCAAGGGCTGGTTGAGCTCATGACTGATGCCAGCCGACATCTGCCCCAGCGCCGAGAGCTTGTCGGCCTGCACCAGTTCGGCCTGCGCCTGTTTCAATGCGGCCTCCGCCTCCTTGCGTTCGCGCACCTCGCGGCGCAGCTGCAGGTTGGTGTCCGACAGCGCCCGGGTGCGCGTCTCGACACGCTCTTCCAGTTCCGCATTGGCCTTTGCCAGCGTGCGGCGCCGCTCTGCCAGCCAGAACAGGATGGTGCCAAACGCAAGACAGACCGCAGCCATCGCCATGGTCTGCAGCGCCGCGATCCGCTGCGCTGGGGTCACATCCACGAGGATCTCTCCGCGCATCCCGATGGCGGGCAGACCGATCCCGAGATGAAGCGCCTCATCGGGCAAATACGGGCTCCAACGCTGTTGCCAGATCTCGTGTTCGCCCACTTTTTTCACCTCGAGCGGCAAATCGCCCCCATCTGCGGTCATCAGCCCGGTCTTGTCGTCATCCAGTCGCCAGAACAGCAGCTCAAACCGGTTGGAGATAAAGACGCGTCCGTCCTCGATGGTGAAATAGACCGGCGGCAGGGTGCCGCGCCACGTCTGCTCCACCAGCTCGATGTCCGCAACAACCACCAATGTGCCCCGCACGCGCCCATCCGGGCCGAAATCCGGCGCGGCAAAGAAATAGGCCCGTCGCTTGCTCTCGGGTAGCACCATGGGCTCCGTGCCCATCGCCCCCTGCATCGCGCGCCGAAAATACCGCCGACCCGAGACGTTTGAACCAGCCACGCCTTCGGCGGCGGCCAGCACGCGCCCCGAGTCATCGGCGTAAAACACATCAAGTGCGCCGGATTTATCCGCGATCCGGCGCAAGAGCGCTGTGGCGCGTGCCGGTCCCTCGCGGGTTTCGAGCGCCTGCAACGCCGGGTGCTCTACAACCAGAACCGCCTGCTCGCGGAAAATCTGCAACTGCGTGCTCACCCGATCCGAGGCCAGCGCGAGATCAGAGGCGCTGCGTTCGGCCAGCGCCGTCAGCGCCTGTCGATAGGCCGAAGACCAGACCACCGCAGAGAGCACGACAATGAAGAGCACAACACTGGCGACCAGCGCGAGACGGGGGTGTCGAGGATTTAACATTGCGCCACATTACAAAGCCCCCCTTGCCAAGACCAGAGACCTCGGCAAAAACCGATTTTATGAAAACACTGACCCAATCCCCGACCGACCCGGACTTTGTCCAGAACCCCTACCCGTTTTACGACGCGGCCCGCGCGGCCGGCAAACTTGGGTATTGGGAAGAGTACAAAATGATGGCGGCCTTTGGTCATGACGTGGTGCACATGCTGCTGCGCGACCGCCGCTTTGGGCGCGAAATCCCCGCCGAGATGGCCACCGAAGGCCCGGCGCATCTGGCGCCCTTCCTGCAAGTAGAGGCACATTCGCTTCTGGATGCGGAACCGCCCCGCCATACGCGGCTGCGCAAACTGGTGCTGCGCGCCTTCACCAGCCGCGAGATAAAGGCGCTTGCGCCGGGGCTAGAGACGCTCTGCCACGAATTGATCAATGCGTTCCCCAAGGATGCGCCCTTTGATCTGCTCAGCAGCTATTGCACGCAGGTGCCGGTGATCGCGATCTGTCGCCTGCTGGGCGTACCCGAGGCCATGGCGCCGCAACTTCTCGACTGGTCGCACAAGATGGTGGCGATGTATCAGGCCTCCAAGACCACCGAGACCGAACATGCCGCAGCACAGGCCAGCGCCGAGTTCATCGCCTTTTTGACCGACTACGTAGACGAGCGCCGCAAGACCCCGGGCGAGGATCTCATCACCCGGCTCATTCAGGCCGAGGAAGATGGCGAAAGCCTCTCGACGGACGAGCTCATCGGCACCTGCATCCTGCTCCTAAATGCTGGTCACGAGGCCACGGTGCATTCGCTCGGCAACGGGGTGAAAACCATGCTCGAACAGGGCTGGTCTTCCGAGTGGCTTCAGCCCGATGGCATCAGCGGGCTCGTCGAGGAAATCCTGCGCTATGACCCACCGCTCCATATGTTCACACGCTACGCCTATGAGGAGATCGAGATCATGGGCCACCGTTTCCGGCGGGGCGATCAGGTGGCTCTGATGCTGGCGGCTGCCAACCGAGATCCGGAGGCGCTGGAGCGCGCCGATCAGTTTGATCCCACGCGCCCGCCCAAGGTGAACAAGAGCTTTGGCGGCGGGCTGCATTTCTGTGTCGGCGCACCGCTTGCGCGGATGGAGATGGAGATCGCGCTGCCGATCCTTTTTGAGCGCTGCCCGGAGTTGAAACTGGCCGAGCCGCCCCAGTATTCCAACACCTACCATTTCCATGGGCTGACCCGGCTTTGGGTGCAAACCCGCTAAGGCGCTCTGACCAGGGGTCGTCTCCTTTGGGGGCGGCCCGCGTTGCTCTCTCTTCTGGCTGAGTTTGCGGGGAAACTGCGCGTCTCCTCTGCAAAAACGCGCCTTTGGGCGGGCTGCCTCTGGTTTCGGCCCCGGTGGGTTGCTACATCTTGCAAAACAGCCGTGGGAGGGCACAGCTTGGGCATTTTTGATTTTCTCAAAGGCGAATTCATCGACGTCATCCATTGGACCGATGATACCCGCGACACCATGGTCATGCGTTTCGAGCGCGAGGGCCATGCGATCAAATACGGGGCCAAGCTGACGGTCCGCGAGGGTCAGGCGGCCGTGTTTGTGCATGAAGGCCAGCTGGCGGATGTGTTCACGCCCGGGCTTTATATGCTTGAAACCAACAACATGCCGGTGCTGACCACGCTTCAGCATTGGGATCACGGGTTTCAGTCGCCGTTCAAATCCGAGATCTATTTTGTCGCCACCACGCGGTTCAATGACCTCAAATGGGGCACCAAGAACCCGATCATGTGTCGCGACCCGGAGTTCGGCCCGGTGCGCCTGCGCGCCTTTGGCACCTATTCGGTGCGGGTGGTGGACCCGGCCCGCTTCCTGACGGAAATCGTCGGCACCGATGGTGAGTTCACCATGGATGAGATCTCTTACCAGATCCGCAATATCATTGTGCAGGAGTTCTCGCGCGCGATTGCCGCTTCTGGCATCCCGGTGCTTGATATGGCCGCCAATACCGCCGATCTGGGCAAGCTGGTCGCCGCCGAGATCGGCCCCGTGGTGGCTGAATACGGCCTCGCGATCCCCGAGCTTTATGTCGAGAATATCTCCCTGCCGCCCGCGGTCGAGCAGGCGATGGACAAGCGCACCCAGATGGGCATCATCGGCGATCTCGGCCGCTATACGCAATTCAAGGCTGCCGAAGCCATGGAAGCGGCTGCCAAAACGCCCAACAGCGGCATGGGCGCCGGGCTTGGGATGGGAATGGGCATGGCAATGGCACAGCAGATGGGCCACGCGATGCAAGGAGGCGCGACACCTCAGGCAGCGGGTCAACCGACCGGGCCATGGGGCGCACGGCCCGCACCCGCTGCGCCGCAACCTGCGGCTCAGGCCGCACCGATGGCACCGCCGCCCCCGCCGGTGGAGCATGTCTGGCACATCGCGGAAAACGGTCAGACCTCGGGTCCATACTCCAAGGCGCGCATGGGGCGCATGGCGCAAGAAGGCCAGCTGACGCGCGACACCCATGTATGGACCCCCGGTCAGGACGGCTGGATGCGCGCGGGCGATGTGACCGAGCTGGCACAGCTCTTCACCATCCTGCCGCCGCCCCCACCGCCGCCCCCGCCCGCAGGCGGCTAACGCCCGCAGGATAGATCAATGGCAGCCGGGCGCCGTGAGTGTGCCCGGCCCTCTTATGGGGGCAAGCACAGATTGCCCCCGTGCTGCCGCCCCTGACTGCACCATCGCCCTCTCGCACTGCAAAGAGCCCGATCGCCGTGACCCAGACACCGCCGCCCCCGCCCGCTCCGGATATGACCCCGAAAGATGCCGAGGAAACCCACCGTTTTCCGTGCGAGCAATGTGGCGCGGACTATCGTTTTGCCCCGGCGGAGGGCGGGCTTGTCTGTGATCATTGCGGCCACAAGAAAGAGCTGATCGAAAGCCCATGGGGCGGTGGGGCGCTGAAGGAACTCGACTTCCTGCAAGCGCTGCGTGAACAGCTTCCCGCTGCCGAAATGGAAGTCACGCGCGTCTCCTCCTGCCCCAACTGCGCCGCCCAGGTCGAATTCGACCCGGCGGTGCATGCGCTGGAATGTCCCTTCTGCGCGACCCCCGTGGTGGCCGACACCGGCGAGAATCGCCACATCAAACCCAAGGGCGTGCTGCCCTTTCAGTTTGACGAACGCGCCGCACATCAGGCGATGGAAGACTGGCTCGGCAAGCTGTGGTTCGCGCCCAACGGGCTAAAGGAATACGCCCGCAAAGGGCGCAAGATGGATGGGATCTATGTCCCCTACTGGACCTATGACGCCCAGACCCACAGCCAATACACCGGCCAGCGCGGCACCGAATATACCGTAAGCCGTACCGTCATGGTGGATGGCAAACCCCAGGTGCGCAGCGAAATCCGCGTGCGCTGGTCCAATGTGCGTGGACGGGTGCAGCGATTCTTTGACGATGTGCTGGTGCTCGCCTCCAAAAGCCTGCCGCGCAAATACACCGAAGGCCTCGAGCCCTGGGACCTGTCGCAGCTTGCGCCTTATCAGCCCAAGTATCTCGCAGGGTTTCGCGCGGAGGCCTATACCATCGACCTTGAAGCCGGCTTTGCCGATGCGCGGCAAAAAATGGACCGCATCATCGAGCGTGACATCAAATTCGACATTGGCGGCGACCGCCAGCGGATCAGTTCGGTCGATACGGACGTCAGCGCGGTCACATTCAAACATGTGCTGCTGCCGGTGTGGATGGCCGCTTATAAATATCGCGGGCAGAGCTATCGCTTTGTGGTCAACGGGCAGTCGGGGCGCGTGCAGGGCGAACGCCCCTTTTCCGCCTGGAAGATCGCAGGCGCGGTTGTCGTCGGCCTGATCCTGGCGGCAGGCGTGGCCTACCTGGCGTCACAGAGTTAAATTCCGACATCGACTTGCCTTTTCGCGACACCCCCGGCATGTTCGCGCCAAATCCGGGGGAGACAGCACATTGTCCAACAGCGCTTTGAGCGGGTTCGACCAAGGACCTTGCCGCCATTCCATCCACCCGCAACGGGTGCCAGATGTCCCGGCCTCTGCACGAGGGGCGACCCCTCCTCATGGGACTGGCCCGAGGGATCACGGCCGCGACAATGCCCGTCGCGCGCTGGCCCGCTGTGCCCACCCCGCCCATGATTCTAGTCTGAGAGGATAGGCATGCGTGCCCTCCTGCAACGTGTCAGCGCCGCCAGTGTCACCGTCGACAATGCGGTTATTGGCGAAATCGGCCCCGGTCTTTTGGTCTTTGTCTGTGCCATGCGCGGAGATTCTGAGGCCGAGGCCACCCAACTGGTGCAAAAAATTGCGCGTCTGCGGATTTTTCGAGACGACGCGGGCAAAATGAACCGCTCGGTCAGCGATACCAGCGGCGCCGTTCTTGTGGTCAGCCAGTTCACCCTGGGCGCCGACACGCGCAGCGGTACCCGTCCGGGCTTTTCCAAAGCAGCTGCACCGGATGAGGGAATGCGGCTTTATCATTGTTTTTGCGCGAAAATGCGTGAGACTGGGCTTACAGTGCAAACAGGAGAATTCGGCGCTGACATGAAAGTTTCACTTGTGAACGATGGTCCTGTTACGCTCTGGCTGGACACAGATGACCGTCGCAACACGTCAGCCGGATCGGGGTAGAAACCCCGCATGAGCCGGAAAATTGCGGGCCAAGCGTCAGAGCATTCCCCCTGTTTTGGGCGCCTGACACAGATGCGCGCGCAATTTTCTATCATTATTCCTTGCCCCGATGTGCCAAATCGGCAAATCTTGTATCACCATTCAAGAAAATCCGGGGCCAACCCGTAACCTCGACAGGGAGACAACGAATGAACGACTATCTTAAACACCTCGCACAGGAAGCCGCATTGGGCCGCATGGGCCGCCGCGAGTTCCTCGGCCGCGCTGCTGCGCTGGGTGTGACCGCATTGGGCGCGAACTCGCTGCTGGCCTCTGCGGCCAAAGCGGCAGGCGCGCAAAAAGGCGGCACCCTGCGTGTGGGTCTGCAAGGGGGCTCCACCACCGACAGCCTCGACCCGGCTCTGGCGACAAACCAGGTGGCCCTCTCGGTGATCCGTCTCTGGGGTGAGCCGCTGGTGGAACTGGGCGAAGAAGGCGGCCTCGTGGGTGCCGTCGCCGAAAGCTTTGAAGCCTCGGCAGACGCAAAAACCTGGACCTTCAAGCTGCGCTCCGGCCTGACCTTCTCCAACGGCCAGCCGGTGACGGCGGCGGATGTTGTCGCCACCATGGAGCGTCACTCCGGTGAGGACACAAAATCCGGTGCGCTTGGCATCATGCGCTCCATTTCCAACGTCAAGGCCGATGGCGATACGGTGGTCTTTGAGCTCGAAGACGCAAACGCCGACCTGCCCTACCTGCTGACCGACTACCACCTGGTGATCCAGCCCAACGGCGGCAAGGACGATCCGGCGGCCGCGATCGGCACCGGTCCTTATGTTCTGAAAGCCGTGGACATGGGCGTGCGCTTTGTGGCCGAGAAGAACCCCAACTACTGGGGCGATCTGGGCAATGCGCAGACCATCGAGTACGTGGTCATCAACGACAATACCGCCCGTGTGGCTGCACTGCAGGCCGGTCAGGTGGACATGATCGACCGCGTGCCGCCGCGCACCGCGAAACTGGTGGATCGCGCGCCGAACATCTCCGTGCACTCCACTGCGGGTCCGGGCCACTATGTGTTCATCGCCCATTGCGACACCGATCCCTTTGCCAACAACGACGTGCGCCTCGCACTGAAATACGGCATCAACCGTCAGGAAATGGTCGACAAGATCCTGAACGGCTTTGGCTCCGTGGGCAACGACTCGCCGATCAACGCCTCCTACCCGCTGTTCACCCAGCTGGAGCAGCGCGAGTACGATCCCGAGAAGGCCAAGTTCCACATGGAAAAATCGGGCTATGACGGTCCGATCCTGCTGCGCACCTCCGACAACTCCTTCCCCGGAGCCCCGGATGCGGCGGCGCTGTTCCAGCAGTCGCTGGCAGCGGCAGGCATCAACCTCGAGATCAAGCGTGAGCCCAACGATGGCTACTGGTCCGAGGTCTGGAACAAGCAGCCCTTCTGCACCTCCTACTGGGGTGGCCGTCCGACGCAGGACTCCATGTTCTCCACCGCCTATCTGTCGACCGCAGACTGGAACGACACCCGTTTCAAGAACGAGCAGTTCGACCAGACACTGCTGGCGGCCCGTGGCGAGCTCGACGAAGCCAAGCGCACCCAGATGTATGCAGATATGTCGACCATGGTGCGCGACGAAGGCGGCCTGATCTGCCCGATGTTCAACGACTTTGTCGATGCAACGTCGGATCGTCTGGACGGCTGGAAAGACGGCGTCAAAGGTCACGCTCTCATGAACGGTTACGCGCCCCTGAAAATGTGGGTCAAAGCCTGATATGAATCCGGTGATCAAACTATTGGCTCAGCGCATTGCGCTGAGTCTCTTCCTGCTGTTGATGATCTCGGCGCTGATCTTTGCGGGCACCATGATCCTGCCCGGCGACGTCGCCCAGTCCATCCTCGGCCAATCCGCAACCCCCGAGGCGCTCGCCAACCTGCGCGCCGAGCTTGGACTGAACGAACCCGCCCTCACGCGCTATTTCGACTGGCTTTTTGGTGCCTTGCAAGGCGATCTTGGCACCGCTCTGACCTCTGGTCAGGACATCACTTCCGCCATTGGATCGCGCCTCTCGAACACGCTGTTCCTTGCGTTCTGGGCCGCTGTGATCGCCGTGCCGCTGGCGATTTTCCTCGGTCTTCTGGCCGTGCGCTACAAAGATCGCTGGCCGGACAAGCTGATTTCCGGCGTCACATTGGCGTCGATCTCCATTCCTGAATTCCTGATCGGTTACGTTCTGATGTATCTGATCGCCGTAAAACTGCGCTGGTTTCCCTCTGTCGCCATGATCAACGACGGCATGAACCTGTGGCAGAAGCTCAATTCCATCGCCCTGCCCGTCGCGGTGCTGACGCTTGTGGTGCTTGCCCACATGATGCGCATGACCCGTGCGGCGATCCTCAACGTGATGCAGTCCGCCTATATCGAGACTGCGGAACTCAAGGGGCTTTCGACCTTCAAGGTGATCTGGCGTCATGCCTTCCCCAACTCGATCGCGCCGATCGTGAATGTGGTGATGCTGAACCTCGCCTATCTTGTGGTTGGTGTCGTGGTGATCGAAGTGGTCTTCGTCTATCCCGGCATGGGGCAATATCTGGTGGATCATGTCTCCAAACGTGACGTGCCGGTGGTGCAGGCCTGTGGTCTGATCTTTGCCACCGTCTATATCGGCCTCAACATGGTTGCCGATATCGTGTCGATCCTGTCGAACCCGCGTCTGAGGCATCCGAAATGAAGAATATCCCCGTATCCGCTCTGATCGGGCTGTTTTTCACGGCCCTCTACTTTCTCGGCGCACTTTTTGCGCCGCTCCTGGCCCCCTATGGCATGGCCGAAGTGGTCGGCGACGTTTGGGAACCCTCCAGCGCCGACTACTGGCTGGGCACCGACAATATCGGACGCGATCTGTTGTCGCGGATGATCTATGGCGGGCGCACCACCATCTTCATCGCCACCATGGCGACGCTGATCTCCTTCACCACCGGATCCATCCTCGGGATCTTTGCAGCCGTCTCCGGCGGGTGGATCGACCAGACACTGTCGCGCTTTGTCGATCTCATCATGTCGATCCCGACACTGATCTTTGCGCTTGTTGTGCTCTCGGTGACGCCTGTGACCGTGCCGATGCTGATCCTCGTGATGGGTCTTTTGGACTCCACACGCGTGTTCCGCCTCGCCCGCGCCGTTGCTGTCGACATCGAGGTGATGGACTTTGTGGAAGCCGCACGCCTGCGCGGTGAGAAGACCGCGTGGATCATCTTCCGCGAGATCCTGCCCAATGCGCTGTCGCCACTGGTGGCAGAGATGGGGCTGCGCTTCATCTTTATGGTGCTCTTTGTGTCCACCCTCTCCTTCCTGGGTCTGGGCGTGCAGCCCCCCGAGGCTGATTGGGGCGGCATCGTGAAGGAAAACAAGGACGGTATCGTCTATGGCGTGCCCGCCGCGCTGATCCCCGCCTTTGCCATCGCAACCCTTGCGATCTCGGTGAACCTGGTGGCGGACTGGATCCTGAACCGTACCACATCGCTGAAAGGAGGCCGGGGATGAGCGAACCACTCCTCAAGGTCCGCGACCTGAAAATCGGCGCCACGGTTTATCCGCCGGGCGAGAAACCCCATGACATCGAAATCGTGCATGGCGTCAGCTTTGACCTCATGCCAGGCAAGGTGCTGGGTCTCATCGGGGAATCCGGTGCAGGTAAATCCACCATCGGTCTGTCGTCCATGGCCTATGGCCGGGGCGGTGTGAAAATCACCGGTGGCGAAGTCTGGGTCAACGGGCGCGACATCCTCAAATCCAAGCTGAGCGACATCCGCAAGCTGCGTGGGGGTGAGGTGACCTATGTGTCGCAATCTGCCGCCGCGTCGTTCAACCCGGCCAAGACCATCATGGAACAGGTGATCGAAGCCTCGGTCGAGCAGGGCAAATTCTCCCGCAGAGTGGCCGAAGACCGCGCCCGCGCGCTCTTTGCCAAGCTGGGCCTGCCCGACCCCGACAACATCGGCGCCCGCTATCCGCATCAGGTGTCCGGTGGTCAGCTGCAGCGCTGCATGACCGCACTTGCGCTCTGTCCGGAACCCGATCTCGTGGTCTTTGACGAGCCCACCACGGCGCTTGATGTGACCACGCAGATCGACGTTCTGATGGCGATCAAGGAAGCGATCCGCGACACCGGTGTGGCCGCGCTTTATATCACCCACGATCTTGCGGTTGTGGCACAGGTCTCTGATGACATCATGGTGCTGCGCCACGGCAATACCGTGGAATACGGCTCGGTCGATCAGATCATCAACAACCCGCAAGAAGAGTACACGCAGGCGCTGGTCTCCGTGCGCTCGATCGAGCACGAGGAAAAGGCCCCCACCGAGGAGCCGATCCTGTCGGTGCGCAACATCACTGCGCGCTACAAGGGCACCAAGTTCGACGTGCTGCACAACGTGAACGTCGATCTCTACCCCGGTCAGACCCTGGCCGTGGTGGGCGAGTCCGGTTCGGGCAAATCGACGCTGGCGCGGGTGATCACCGGCCTTCTGCCCCCGCGCGAAGGCGAGATCTACTTCAACGGGCGCACGCTCACGCCGGACTTCAACAACCGCAGCCGCGAGGATCTGCGCGAGTTGCAGATGATCTACCAGATGGCGGATGTGGCGATGAACCCGCGTCAGACCGTAGGCACCATCATCGGCCGGCCGCTAGAGTTCTATTTCGGCCTGAAGGGCGCGGAAAAGCGCAAGCGGATCATCGAGTTGCTCGACGAGATTGAACTCGGGGAAGGCTTTATCGACCGCTACCCGGCAGAGCTGTCGGGCGGGCAGAAACAGCGTGTCTGTATCGCCCGGGCGCTGGCGGCCAAGCCCAAGATGATCATCTGTGACGAGGTCACCTCGGCGCTCGATCCACTGGTGGCGGACGGCATCCTGAAACTGTTGCTGAACCTGCAAAAGATCGAGGATGTGGCGTTTCTCTTCATCACCCACGATCTCGCGACGGTGCGCGCGATCTCTGACAACATCGCGGTGATGTACAAGGGCAAGGTGCAGCGCTACGGCGGCAAGACGCAGGTGCTGAGCCCGCCCTTTGACGACTACACCGACCTTCTGCTGAGCTCGGTGCCGGAGATGAAGCTCGGCTGGCTCGAAGAGGTGATCGCCAACCGCAAGATGGAGAGCGCGGGCAACTGATGCCCGGCTCCTGCCAACCGGCAGCGCTCGCACGGTGCGGGCGAAAGACGATAGAAGCCCTGTTCGGCCGCAAGGCCGGACAGCGCCCGACCCTCCCCCCAGGGAGGGCGCTTCACGCCCACCCTAGGCTCGGGCGCTGACCTGAGCGCCCATAAATCCACCCCCAGCCCAGGACCTCCCCCATGGACCGCAAACTCCTGCTCATCATCCTTGATGGCGTGCCCCATCGCAATTTTCGCCGCCTGTTTGGCAACCTCGAGGGCTGGGTCGCCTCTGGTGATGCCCGCGTCTGGAAGCACCGCGCGGTGCTGCCCTCGATCTCCGCAAGCTGCTATGCCTCAATCCACACGGGCGTCACCCCGCAGGAGCATGGCTGCACCGGCAATGGCAATGTCTTCCGCCTGAGCCACGACGATGTGTTTTCCCAAGTGCGCAAGGCCGGCGGCACCACCGGGGCGGTCGCGCATAGTTTCTGGTCGGAGTTCTTCAATCGCTCCCCCTTCGATTATGTGCGCGACATCGAATATGACGAGCCCGAAAGCAAGACCATCAACCATGGGCGCTTTCACTCGATGACGGGCTATGGCCACGACAACCAGATGACGCCCTCGGATGTGGATCTCTTTGCCACGCTCACCAACCTCTGCGGGCGCTTTGATCTCGACTACGGCATGTTGCACACCTGCACGCTCGACAGCATGGGGCATCGCTTCTTTCACGAAAGTGCCGAGATGGACAAAGCCTGCTTTGTGATGGACGAGATGCTGGCGCCGTTCATCCCGCGCTGGCGTGCCATGGGCTATGAGGTGATCGTGACCGCCGACCATGGTCAGGACGAGCGTGGCCACCACGGCGGGCGCCACCCGCTGCAACAGGAAACCGCGCTGTATTACTTTGGCGATGCGGATGGCCCGGCAGAGAATGACGTGATCGACCAGTTGCAACTGGCCCCCACAATCCTGAGCCGCCTTGGCGCGCCCCTTGCAGAGACCATGAAAGCCGAGGCATTCTTGCGCTGAGGTCATTCATTCCGGCCTCGGATCCAATTTTGACGAGGCTGTTATGAAATATTTCCTTGCTCTGCTGGCAATGGCCGCTGCCACGCCGGCCCTTGCCGACTCCTATTGCGACGATCTGTGGTTCACCCGAAATGCCATCATGGACCGGGCGGGCTATTGCTTTGGCTCTTCTCTTGGAAAACATGTCTTTGACAATGGCGATTGCATCGGGACCTCTGTCACCCTCTCAGAGATGGATGCGACCCGGGTGGCCAAGCTCAAAGCGCAGGAACGCGAAGCCGGATGCCGGGTCGATACCAGCCGCAGCAGGCTCGATGTCTTGGACCTGCGCTACCGGCAGCGGCTGGTGGACCTTCCGGTGACAGATGGGCTGGAAAGCACCTGCATCGGCTGGCGCGGCGATCCCCTGCCCCTGCGCGCAGGCCATGGCCTCAATACGGATGTGATAGGGCAGGTCCTGCCCGGAGACACGCTCAACTACGGCCATTATCCAGTGGGCGGCTGGAGCTATGTGACGGTGCATGACAGCGACTGGCACCTCAAGAGCGCAGGTTGGTATCGCGTTGATGCCTATCCGCAGCGGTGCGCCCAGTTCGCCGGGTGAACAGGGCGCTGACAGCGCTTCGTCACGCGCACCCCTTCCTGCAGGCGCCTCAGTCGTCGTAGGGCCAGATCTCCTGTCCGAGACCTTCGATTGCCAGCACGATACGTTCAAAACCGTCGCGCGCCCGGCCGACGCTGTGACGGGCGCGCAGATAGCCATGCACCAGCCCCGCCTCATTGATCCACTCCGCCAGACCGCCAGCCGCGTGGATCGCATCGCGATAAACGAGGCAATCGTCCCGCAGCGGATCGCAATCGGCAGAGAACATCACCGTGGGCGGCAGCCCTGCAAAATCATCGTCCTGAAGCGGCGCATAGGTCGGATCATTCTCGACCGGCGTGCCATCCGCGCGCACATCGGCGTAGTATTTCACATCCTCAAGCGTCAGCATCGGCGCCTGCGCATGTTCGCGATAAGAGGGCAAGGCGTGGTCGCCCCCGAGCCCCGGATAGATCAGCACCTGCCCCAGCACGCCCTCGTGACGTCCCCGCGCGTGATGCGCCACACAGGCAGAGAGCATCGCCCCCGCGCTGTCTCCCGCCAGCACCACGCCCCCCGGATAGGTCTCGCAGATCCAGTCCAGCACCGTCCAGGCGTCCTCGAACTGGGCGGGATGCTTGTGCTCGGGCGCCAGCCGGTAATCCACCGACACCACGCGATAGCCGGTCTGCTCGCAAATCTCGGAACAGACGTCATCATGGCTGTTGAGATCGCCCACCACAAAGCCGCCCCCGTGGCAATACATCACCGTGCGGGTCGGATCGCCCGCCTCATAGATCCGCACCAAAACGCGCCCGACGCTGCGCTCGGTGACATCCACCACCTCGGCGCGGGGTTTGCGAAAGGCAGCGGCCATCTTGTTATAGACCGCGCGCTGATCGTCGATCGTCAAATCCACCGTGTCGTCGGGGTAGTGGCGCCCCGTCTCCCGGATGAAATTCCACGTCTCTTCGTCGATCAGTTTTTCATAGTCCATCACATTCACCGTCTCTGACATCTTCGCAGGCGTCGTCTCTCTCCTTCGAGCCTAGGACCGCGCAGCCCCGTTGAAAACGGCAAAATGAAAAAAGCACGCCAGACGCGGCGTGCTTTTCTGTGTCTCGATCGGGGGGGGATCAGCCTTTGGCCTCTTCCCACGGGCGGGTGTAGACCGAGAGCACCTCGCCCACCGCCGCTGTGTCACTGCCGTTCAGGCTGACCTGAGCGACAAGACCGCGCTTCTTGTCATCGCTGACCGAGGTCACACGCGCCGCAAGACCTGCGTCCTTGAGTGCGCCGTCATAGATGCGCGTGATCGCATGGCGGCGCAGATCCGGTTTGAAGATCTTGCCGACAGCAGTCTTGGGCAGTTCCGGCAGGATGGTCATGTGCTTCGGGATCGCGGCGCGCTCGCGCACATGGCGCTTGCAGTAATCCAAAAGCTCCTGCTCTGTGGCAGAGGCGCCATCCACCAGTTCCACAAAGGCGCAGGGCAGCTCGCCCGAATGCGCATCCGGCTGGCCGATCGCCCCGGCAAAGGCCACCGCATCATGGCCCAGAAGCGCCTCTTCGATGTCGGCAGGGTCGATATTGTGGCCGCCGCGAATGATCAGATCCTTGGCCCGTCCGGTGATCCAGAGATAGCCGTCGGGATCGACCCGCCCCAGATCGCCGGTGCGCAGATGGGTGTCCTGATAATAGAGGTCGATGTTCTTGTCGGTCTCGGTATAGGTATTGCCGGCAAAAACGCCCGGCGTCTGGACGCAGATCTCGCCGATCTCATCCGCGCCACATTCTTGCAGCCCCTCCGGTGTGCCTTTGACGATTTTGATATCGCAATAGGGGAAGGGAATGCCGATGGAGCCGACTTTCTTTTCGCCTTCAACCGGGTTGCAGGACACAAGACAGGTCGCCTCCGTGAGACCATAGCCCTCGACAATGGTGATGCCTGTCGCTTCTTCAAAGCGCCGGAAGAGCTCGAGCGGCAGCGGTGCTGAGCCCGAAAACGCGGTCTTCACCGTCGAGACATCAGCGTTCACCGGGCGCTGCATCTTGGCCGAGATGGCCGTGGGCACAGTGATGATAAAGGTGATCTTCCAGCGCTCGCAGAGCTTCCAGAAATTGTCGAACACCCCCTCGCCGCGATAGCCCTGCGGGGTCGGGAACACCACATGCGCGCCAGAGGACACCGCCGCCATCACGATCACATGGCAGGCAAAGACATGGAACAGCGGCAGCGGACACATGATGTTGTCCTCTTCCGAGAACAGCAGCGTATGTCCGAGCCAGCCGTTGTAGATCAGCCCCTCATAGGTATGCTGCGCCACCTTGGGCATGCCGGTGGTGCCGCCGGTGTGGAAATAGCAGGCCACCCGGTCGCCTTCGCTGTCGGCAAAGGCCAGCTCTGTCGGCTGCTTTGCCAACTCGCGGTTGAAATTCTTGTAGTCCGCATGGGCATGGGCCTTGTTCACCTTGGGGCGAATGAGCGGGACGATCCAGGATTTCGGCGGCGTCAAATAACGGTTGAGATCCACCTCCAGCACGGTTTTGACATTGGGCGCATGGGCCACCGCCTCGGCCACTTTTTGCGGCACGTCGGTCTTGGGAAACCCTTTGAGCGTCACCACCACCTTGGCGCCGGTCTCGCGCAGGATCGACGCGATCTGTTCGGGTTCAAGAAGCGGGTTGATCGGGTTCACGATCCCCGCCACCGCACCGCCCAACAGCGTGATCAGCGTCTCGTTGGAATTGGGCAGCACATAGGCCACCACGTCCTTTTCTCCGATCCCGAGCGAGCGAAACAGGTTGGCCGCCTGACAGGTCTTGGCCTTGAGCTCGCGCCAGGTCAGCGTCTCCGCCTTGTCCGTGGGACCGGAAAAGATCTGGTAGCTGACGGCGGGATTGTTCGGGAACCGCTCCGCCGTGCGTGACAACAGACCATAAAGCGTGCGCGGGATGTCGCGCTCCTGCCAGGTGCATTCCTGCTCGATCGCCGCGACATCTGCCACAGTTGCAAAAGCCATTCGATTTCCTCCCCTGAAGCGTCTCGCGCGATGCAAGGCGCCCCCAATCTTCAAATTTTATGGCCCCGGCGCAGCTCAGCCCCCTCCGACATCGTGGTCGAGAGGCCCCAGACCATGCGCCAAGGCCTTGTGATCGTCCTCTGGACCAAGATGATTGGAATTTAAAGACCACGCAAGCGAGACGGCAAATTCACCTAAGGTAAGGCGCAATGTGACGCTGCGCCATTTTGATCCGCCCGGCGGATGCCCCCGCGCGACACCGCTCTCGCAGTCTCTCTGCCGGGGGCAAAGCGCCGGGTTGCCTGCGGGTTACCCCTGCGCCTGCCCGTCGGTGAACTGCAGCCGCGCGAGGCGCGCATAAAGCCCGCCCTCGGCCACCAGGCTCTCATGGGTGCCCACCGCAACAATGCGGCCCTGATCCATCACCACGATCCGGTCGGCCTTTTTGACCGTCGCCAGACGGTGCGCCACCACAATGGTGGTGCGATCCCGGCTCAGGTCCTCAAACGCGGCCTGCACCAGACGCTCGCTCTCGGCATCCAGCGCCGAGGTCGCCTCATCCAGAAGCAGCACAGGCGCGTCGCGCAGGATCGCCCGCGCAATCGCAATGCGCTGTTTCTGCCCGCCCGACAGCATCACCCCGCGCTCGCCCACATAGGCATCATAGCCTTCGGGCAGCTTCATGATGAAGTCATGCGCGGCAGCGGCCTTGGCGGCGGCCTCGACCTCGGCGTCGCTCGCATCGGGACGGCCAAAACGGATATTGTCGCGCGCGGTGGCAGCAAAGATCACCGGATCTTGCGGCACCAGCGCGATGTGGCGGCGGAAATCATCGCGCGCCAGCGCCTGCAGCGGCACACCGTCCAGACGCACCTCGCCCGATTGCGGATCGTAGAACCGCTGGATCATCTGAATGATCGTGGTCTTGCCCGCCCCCGACGGGCCGACAAAGGCCACGGTCTCGCCCGGCGCGATGGTGAGGCTCACC
The DNA here is from genome assembly GCF_000014065.1 of Ruegeria sp. TM1040. Classification (NCBI taxonomy): domain Bacteria; kingdom Pseudomonadati; phylum Pseudomonadota; class Alphaproteobacteria; order Rhodobacterales; family Roseobacteraceae; genus Ruegeria; species Ruegeria sp. TM1040. The sequence goes on from NC_008044.1 coordinate 1,924,676, forward strand.
TGATCCAGCGCCGAGACGTCCGGCCGCGAGGGATAGGTGAAGGACACGGTGTCAAAAGTCAGCTCACCGCGCACAGGCTCTGGCAGCACCTGCGCCACCTCAGGGTCGCGCACGCTGTCCTCGGCCTGCAACAGCTCCACCAGCCGCTCCGTCGCGCCTGCGGCACGCTGCAACTCGCTCCAGATCTCCGAGAGCGCCGCCACGGAGCCCGCCACCATCACGGCATAGATCACGAACTGCACCAGAGCGCCTTCGCTCATGGAGCCAAAGCGCACGTCGTTGGCCCCGATCCACAAGACGCCAACAACGCCCGAAAACACCAGAAAGATCACGATCACCGTCAGCAATGCGCGGGTCTGGATGCGCCGCTTGGAGACCTCATAGGAGGTTTCTGTCATCTCGGAAAAATGCGCCCGGCTCAGGTCCTCATGGGTAAAGGCCTGCACGGTCTGCACCGCGCCCAGCGACTCGCCCGCATTCCCCGACGAGGCCGCGATCCAGTCCTGGTTCTCCCGCGAGATCACCCGCAGACGCCGCCCCAGAAACAGGATCGGCACGATCACCGCCGGCACGATCAGCAGAACCATCGCCGTGAGCTTGGCCGAGGTGAGCAGCATCAGCACCAGACCACCGAGGAAAATCAACAGGTTGCGCAGCGCAATGGATGCAGAAGACCCAAGCACCGACTGAATGAGCGTGGTATCGGTGGTGATCCGGCTCAGCACCTCGCCCGTCATGATACGCTCGAAAAACGCGGGGCTCATGCCGATGATGCGGTCAAACACCGCCTTGCGGATATCGGCCACCACCCGCTCGCCCAGCTTGGTCACCAGCGCATAGCGTATCCCCGTGCCCAGCGCGAGCAGCGCCGCCATGATCATCGCAGCCGTAAAATACTGGTTCAGCAATGCGGCATCGGTGATGCGGAAGTTGTCCACCACCCGGCGCACCGCCAGCGGCAGCGACAGCGACACGCCTGCCGTCAGGGTGAGCGCAGCCAGCGCGGCAAAGATCAAGCCACGATACGGACGCATGAACGGCCAAAGCGCCTTCAGGACTCCGATCCTGCGCGAGGTCTCGCGTTCCTCGTTGCTGGCCGTATTCTGCACTGCACCTCGTGCCATGAGCGCTCCTTTGCTCGTCCTCCGCGTCCGGCACGCAGAGCGCGCCCGTCAACTGCGTGTCATGGCCCCGCACCAAGGGCAGGTCAAGGCTGCATTGCGGCAAGACCCGAGAACAATCGCCGCAGCTTGACCGTACAAGCGCATGAAAGATCGGGCCTTTTGACTGCCCAGAGCAGTTCCTGCCCCACCCGCCCGCAAGCGCCCTGAGCCAACGATCAGTTATTGCGCCCTGTGGCGAGAAGAGTGTCTGAATAAATTCAATAGCTTACATGAAACATCCCGCCACAGATGTCCCAAGGCGGCATGGGCAAGTGATTTTGCGGATCGGTAAAAGCTGATCGACGCGGGCCTGCCACGCCTGTATTCACCACCGCTTAATGTGTTTGCGCTAACGAAGCGCCACATACCTAGTGGAGGACACACACGTGTTTCGTTCTGTTGCAATCAAAGCTATCTTCTCAATCGCGGCCTTCGCCAGCAGTGTTTCGGCGCTGGAGTTCAGGATCACCGCATCCGGACTTGATAAAGACCGTCACTCCTACGAGCTCGAGCTGATGGAGCTGGCGCTCTCCAAGGCGGATGGAGATCATACGCTTACCCTCGTTGACCCGGGCAATTCCAACCAGACCCGCCTGCTGGCGCAGCTGGCTGCCGGCTCCGAGGAGTTCGACGTCATCTTCTCTGGCGTCAGCAAGGAACGCTACGAAAGCCTGACGATCGTCCCGATCCCATTGCAGCGCGGCCTCCTTGGCCATCGCATCCTGATCTCGAACGAAGACAGCCTGCCCGCATTGCAGACTGTCGAAACATTTGAGGATCTGAAGAAAATTCGCATCGGCTCCGGCACCGGATGGCCGGATACCGAAATCCTCGAAAGCGCGGGTCTGAACGTCAGCGCCGCAGCCTATGAAAACCTCTTCACCATGACGGACAAGGGCCGGGTTCAGGGCTACGCGCGCGGCGTGGCAGAGCCCTTTGCGGAGGTGACAAAGCGGTCCGAGAGCCACCCGAACCTGCGCGTGGATAGCAGCCTGATGATCGTCTATCCCTTCGATACGTTCTTTTTTACAGGGCCCGAGGATCAGGAACGCGCGGACATCATTCTGCAGGGGCTGGAGCGCGCTTATGAAGACGGCAGCTTCATGGCGCACTTCAACAGCCACCCCAATATCCAGTCGGTGTTTGAGCAGGCACAGATCGACAACCGCCTTCGCTTCGACATCCCCAATCCGCTGCTGCCCGAAGAGATCTCGAACCTGCCGGATCATCTCTGGCATGGGCGCTGATCCCAACGGGACCAACAGCGCCCGGGGCGAGGACCCTGCGCCTGTCGTATGCGGCGGCGGTAGGGTTCAAACATCATCGGTCATGGCACGGAAAGCTGACTAACTGCAGGAAAAGGCGGGGGCAGATGCCTCCGCCTTTGGTTTGGAAGGGCTGGAAACCCGGTGGCCCGATCATGGCCGATCGTGCAATGCTTGCTCATAGCGCGGAGGCGCACGAGGAGGACAGATCATGAGCGACGGGACAACCAGTGGCTGGCAGCGCTTCGACAAGGCGGCATTTGGCATCATCTACGGTGCGATCATGGTGCTGAGCATCATGCTGGCACAGGGCGGTCACCCGACCCCGCCGCTGGAAACCGCCATCGTGTTGTTCGGCTCGGTCCTGGCCATCACGCTGGCAAAGGCGTTTGCCGAACTTCTCTCGCACGCGCTGGACACACGAGAGCGCATGACGCGCGGCAGCTGGCGCGCCGCCTGGCACCACAGCACGCCGACACTTGCCGTCGCCAATGTGCCGACCGCGCTGTTTCTGGCGGCCTGGCAGGGCTGGATCGGCGAGGAAACGGCCCTGTTTCTGTCTCAGGTCATGTGCGTGACACTGCTGGCGCTTCTTGGTGGGCGCGCCGGTTGGGTTCTGGATCGGCGCCTGCTCCCGGCACTGCTTGGGGCGGGATTTGCCGGCGGGGTCGGCCTGCTGCTCGCCAATCTCAAGCACATCATCCACTGAGGCGCTGGCCTCTTGAGGCCCTGTTGGCGCTGGCCCCGCGGGGATTGCGCAACTACTCGCGTTTTTCAGGCCTGAGGCGCCATAGGTTTTTGCTCTGAGCCACAAGGCCCGGACGCTCGGACGCCCCCTCGCCGCTGCGCAAAAGCCGGCTCAGATCCGCGCCCACGATCTGGCTGTAGATATGATAGAGGTGCCCCGTCGGGCCTTCGCTGGGCAAGTCGCTCAGATCGATCACCTCGACGCCCGTGAGACGCGACACCGGGTTTCCCGCCTCCCCGAGCCGCGGGTAGCCATGCACTTGCGCCGAAAGCGCAAGCGGTCGGTCACCGCTGGTGACATAGATGGTCAGGTTTTCTGCGATTGGGCGAATGCGTGGCAGGATGCGTTCAAAGATCCCAAAGTCCATATCCGGCGCCAGCAGCACGACCTGACCCAGCTGCATATCGGGGCGCCGATTGGCCACCTCGGCCAGCGCCAGCACGACCCCGCGCGCCCCGAGGCTGTGCCCCATGACCGCAACCTCGCCGGGGCCAAAGCGCTCGTGTAATTCGATAATCGTGTCCGCGAGGTCCGGCAGGCTCCAATAGAGATCGACCTCATCGTGCGTGTAATAGGCGGCGGCCCCATCCGAGGGCCAGCTGAACCACAAAAGCCGCCCCTCAAGGTCCGCGTTCTGCTGCAACAGCGCAGCCCGGCGGCAGCCTTTTTCAAAACTGATGTAGTAGCCATGGACATAGAGCGCAGGCCCCTGTGCCCCGGCGGTCGCTTCGAGCTGGTCCAGAATGGCGCCGGTGGGGGCCTCCTCTATGGCCTGAACGCGCAACAGCTCCTCGCGCAGGAAATTCGGAGCGACACCGGCAAGGGGCGCAAGCACGCCAAGGTCGAGTTCTTCGACGCGACAGCGGCCGGCTTTGGGATCACTGCGCTCACCTGCGTAGAACTCCGCCGGATCATCAGATCCGGTCCGGTTCCGGAGCGTGACATAGGGAAACTCTGCAACCTCAATCTCCGACTGGGTTTCAGATTGGGCCTCCGATTGAGCCTCAGACTGGGCCGCCAGTGGCGCGGGGATCACGCCAAATGGACCGCCAAGGCAGAGGATCACAGATATCGAACGGGCAACGGCTGGCAGAAATGTCTTCATGCTCCGCTTATACGTCAGACTGATCCAACCTAGAAAGTTCTTTCGCAGCTTAGGGTTGTTCTCAGCCAACAGCGCCTGCCCGCGCAGCCAAGCTATGCCAACGGGCCCCGCACCAGACGCGCAGCCTGAAAACGCAGTGGCCTGAAAAATGAAAGCCCTCTGCGAAAGGCTTTTGCGCCTTCGGCGTGGCTGTGACACCCTCACGCCGAGGGCAGCAAATCGGGGTTTTGAGGCACAACATGTACAACACTCGGATCGCGAGGATCACCGGCAAGGTCTCCATCCCCTGCGTCCTTTTGGGGCTTTTGTGCTTTGCAGCCTCGCTGACCCCCTCCTTGATCCCGCGCGGACCAATGGCGCAGGGCATCCTTGGGGGGCTGGTGATGGCCATCGGCTATCTGATCGGTCACATCGTTGGCCTCCTGTGGCGCGCGGCCGATCTCCCCCGGTTGCCCCGGCGGGCAGAAAGAGGCCTCACACAGGTGATCGCCATTGTGCTTGCGGGGGTCTTTCTCTGGGTGCTGGGGTCCAGCCTCAGATGGCAAAACGACATTCGCGCAAAGATGGGCATGGAAGAAGCAGACGCGCTTCAGCTTGCCACGATCCTCGTGATCGCGCTTGCGACGTTTACACTCGCCTTTGCGCTCGGGCGTCTCGTCGCCGCGCTGTTTCGCCTGATCCGGTCGTGGTTTTATCGCATCATGCCGCCTCGGCGCGCCAATGTGCTGGGGGTCGTCGCAGTGGTGCTGATCCTGTTTTTGGGCACGCGCGATGGCATTATCGACCGGCTCGTCACCGGGCTCGACGAAAGCTACGAGGCCGCTCAAGAGCTGTTCGACAAAGCCCCACCACCCCCGGCTGCGCCACACCTGACCGGCAGCGCCGCCTCGCTGGTAGACTGGGCATCCATCGGCAAGCCGGGGCGCGATTTCATCAGCTCCGGTCCAACCGCCGAGGACATCTCGGCCTTCACCGGCCAGCCCGCGCGCGACCCGATCCGGGTCTATGTCGGCCGCGCCAGCGCAGAGACGCCAGAGGCGCGCGCCGAACTGGCGCTGGCCGAATTGATCCGGCAGGACGCCTTTGCCCGCGACGTTCTGATCATGACAAGCCCCACCGGCACGGGCTGGATGGATCCCGGATCCCACGACCCTGTCGAATACATGCATGGTGGCAATATCGCGACGGTGGCCGTGCAGTATTCCTACCTGCAGTCGCCGCTCGCCCTGATCCTCGAGACACGCACGGGTCTTGAACAGGCCACCGCGCTGCAGGATGCCGTGCACGGATACTGGAAGACTCTCCCCGCCGACGCACGCCCCCGTCTCTATGCCCACGGGCTGAGCCTTGGGGCCTGGTCCTCCATGCATGCCACAAACATGTTCCGGCTGCTCAACGATCCGATCGACGGCGCCTTCTGGGCCGGTCCCCCCTTTCCGTCGACCTTTTGGAATTATGTCCAGAACCGGCGCAATCCGGGCACGCCCTGGGTGCTGCCGGAAATCGGCGACGGGTCGCTGGTCCGCTATGCCTCACACACGGCAGATGCGTCCGAGGCCGCGGCAGAGTGGGGCGAGATGCGCATCGTTTTCCTGCAGTATTCCAGCGATCCCGTTGTGTTTTATGATCCGCGCTCGCTCTGGCGCGCACCGCCATGGATGCGGGATCCGCCCGCCGCAGACATGACGGAACATTTCATCTTCATGCCCGTCGTGACCCAGTTCCAGCTCGCGCTCGACATCGCGCTGTCTTTTGGTGCCCCACCCGGCCACGGGCACGCCTATTATGCGCGCGACTATATCGGACCGTGGTTGCAAGTCACCGCGCCGCGAGACTGGTCCCCCGAGGACACCGCGCGCCTGATCGCGCATTGCAATACCGGCTTCCAACAAGGCTGCGCCAACGCCCGCCGCTAGCCTCCTTGTCGCCCCTCAGGCGCAGCCCCCCGCGCGGTCGCGTTCTGACGAAACAGCAGGTGGCGGCACTCCTGCTCTCTCGCCTCAGGTCTCGACGCAAGGCGCCCCGCTCGGGGCAAACGCGCAGACACACTGCACGCGTGGCAACGTGACAAACAAAAAGCCCCCTCCCATTGCGGGAGGGGGCATCTCTGGTATGCGCCATCAGCTCTGCGCCGTGGCCCAGCCGGGGGCGTTACCCTTGGTTGTAGGACTGGCCTTCAGCCGTGTTCCCGATCCCCGGCTCCAGAACATCAGAGAGCTCGGCCTCATCGATTTCCGCCATATCCGCGACGCCGTCTTTGTTCGCGTCGACTTCTTCAAAGACTTTCTTGGTGAGCGACGGATAGGCGTCCTTCAGCTCAGCGAAGGTCAGCGCACCGGCTTCCTCCACACCATATGGCGAGGGGTCGTAGGTGCCTGTGGCCTCTGCTGCGCTCATGTCATCGTTCAGCACGCCCGACTGCTCGGCCGCATCAACCTCTGCCATATCGGCGACACCGTCCTTGTTCACGTCGACCTGCTCAAAGATCTTGCGGTCGATCGCGGGATAGGCCTCTTTCATCTCAGTGAACGTCTGCGCAGCCGCAGTGTTCAGATCGGCCATTGCCGGGGCAGCCATCAGGGCAGAGATTGCGGCGGTGGTCAGTGCAAAACGTTTCATTGTGTTGTCCTCCTTTTCAGGATCGCAGTGTGTTTATAAAGGCTTGCGCCTTCGTCACACCCCACCAACACGCAACATCCAATGTTGTTCCTGAGGCTCTCAATTCCGTGATCAAGACGTGATCTCATCTCCGGACATCGCTCTTCCACCGCATCGCGCGGCCCCCGGGCGCAGCGTCGGCAGTCCTGCGTGGCAGCCCAGGAGAACGGCTACCGCTGCGGCGCATTCTGCGCAGACAGCACCGCGGCACCGCCCCGCCAACTTTGGTGCACGAATTTTGTGCAGCGGCCCATTTCTGCGAGAAATTCAGAACAATTTGGTATATTCAGGATTCCGATTTTACCGGTTGTGAGTGGCCCATGCCTACGATTTACGATTCTTTTGCCGACACCCCAGGCAGCGCCGTGCGCCTGGACGTAGGCAGCCCGTATGAAGTCAGACTGACCCAGGCCGAGCTTGATGCGGCGGCCACGTTCGGCAACCCCGAATACGACTACTTCGAGTTTTACGCGGACCCCTTCACGACCTACACGGTCCAAGTGATCGCGGCAAATGACGCCATCGATCAATCCCTCTGGCTGCCCTCCCCGACTTGGCCGGGCTATAATACCGAGTTCGGATTCTCCGCCCCCGACGGTACGATGGTGACGCTCGAGGACGGGTATTCGGTGCGCAACTGGGATCCTGGCGACAGGCTCATCACCACTCTTTATGATGGCGGGCTGGTCCGCATGGCGGTGCGATTTGACGGCTGGTTGCAGGAATATCGGACCGGCGAGGACCTGTCCGACCTGCCCGGCTCTGACCGCAGTTTCTTTATCCGCATCGTCGAAGGCGATGTCGCCGGAACGCAGCCGCAGATCGACACCGTCGGCACGGGACCAGACGCCCTGGAGGTTTCGCCAGAAGACGCCTCCGGGATCATCACCGGAGAGCTGGAGGATCTCGAAGGTACGCCGGACGTCGACGAGTATCTGTTCACCCTGCGCGCAGGTTTCCATTACGATGTGGTGGTGCGTGGCGCCACCGGCGCACAATCCGGCGAAAGCCCGGGGGTGTTCAGGGTCACCGTCAGCGAGGAAAATGGCGCAAGCTCCTGGACGCTTGAATCGGATGTCGACCGCATGTCGACCGGCGATGTGGAGCAGACGATCACCTCTGTGCGCATCGGAGATGGGTTTGGCAGCCTTCTCCTCGAGCCGGGCGAAGAGATCGACGTGCGCGTTTCAATCCAAAGCATCTATGACCCCAATCGCGAAGTCAGCCCCTACCAAACCGGTGGATATTCCGTCGGCGGATATGAGATCGAGATCCTTCCGACCGATGACGATCACGGCAACAACCGTCTCACGCCAAGCACGATCTCCGTTGGGGGCTGGCAGTCGGGCACTCTGAACCCCTATTACGAGATCAGCGCCGCCGAACCCTTTGGCGATCGCGACTGGATGGAAATCGTCGGCGGTGTCGAAGAGGGGCGCTACTATGTTGCCAGCTTCGACTACAGCGATGGCCGCCCCTTCTCGATGTTCGCTAGCTTTCATAACTCGGTGTCCACCGAGACCGTGCGGGCCCCCGATTATGCGATCTGGCAGCCGAACTACACCGGCGCAGCCTGGCTCGAAGTGGACTCGAACTTCATCGGGTCGGCGGACTGGCGGGTCAGTCTCGGTAGCTATGAAACCCTGGAACTCGGCAACCGCTCAGACGAGAGACTGACCGGCACCGCAGGCGAAAACTTCCTTGATGGGCGCGGCGGCGCAGATCTCATTGTGGGACGGGGGGGCGCGGACCAGCTCATTGGCAATGGTGGCAATGATACCATCAAAGGCGGCGGCGGGCATGACATCCTGAGCGGTGGCGCCGGCAAGGATGTGCTCAAAGGCAATGGCGGCAACGACGCGCTGAACGGCGGCGGCGGGCGTGACAAGCTCATCGGCGGACGCGGAAATGATACCATGTCCGGGGGCGATGTCAGAGACGTGCTCAAAGGCGGCGGCGGCAATGACGTCCTGGACGGTGGTGAAGGCCGCGACAAACTGATCGGCGGCAGTGGCAACGATACGATCACCACGGGCTTTGATGGCGATGTGGTCAGGGCCGGAAGCGGCATCGACACGATCATCATCGCAGGCCCCGAGGGTGACCGGGATCTGCGCATCCGCGGCACGATGGACGACGGGGATATCCTCGATCTCTCCGCGCTGAATATCGACAGCTATTTCGTCGAGGACAGTTTTGCGGGCGGTGGCGCATCCTCCGTCCGCACGCGCGGGGATGGCTTGGGCTATGACATCGACTTTGACGGGGACGGCATCGGCGATCGCTCGATCTTCTTTGACAGCAGCGAAGATGCGGATCTCGTCGATCTCGAAGGTGTCGCAGTCCGGACCCCCGCAACCTACTACGAATACCTCGCCGAGACCCTGACGCCGCTGGAGTGGACGCCGACACGGGAACGCTACGTTTTGGATTCCTACGGCACATTCCAGTACGATCTGATCTCTGGCACCTCCGGCGCCGACCTCATCAGCAACGACGGACGTGCGGACAACTACTTGTACAGGGGACAGGTCCGCGCCGGTGCCGGTGATGACATCATCGACATGCAACTGCATTCCAGCCTCACCTACTACGGAGGGACCGGAGACGACTATTTCGTGTGGCAGCCTCCCGTCGACCCGAATTATGCGCTCTGGATCCGGCTCAATGATTTCAGGCAATACGGCGAAGAGGATTATATCGTCGTGCGGTCGGACATCTGGGGCGAAGGTGTGAGCATCGACAATATCACCTTTGACCGCATGCGCAGCGATGGCGACTACCTCGAGGCCCATATCGTCGGGACCAACGGTCTGGAAGGCACGATCTCCGTGACACAGCCTTTTCGGTCTTCGGACCCGCTGCGCAACAATGATGCAACCTCCGCCGATTTCCTCAATGTGGACGCCTTCATCTTTGTCTGACCCGCGCCAACAGGCGCATCCCGTCTGGCGCATCAGACAAGGCGAAAACGCCCTCTGACAGCATCAAACGCAGACGGTTTCAAATGCGGGTGTGGGGCAAATGGCAGAGGCCGTTTGCCCCGGGCATCAGGCGGCTCGCCCCTTCCCCCCGGGTGCCCCTCGGTGCAGCACCACGCCCAAACGCGGCACGCGCAGAGTTCCCATCAGCGGCCTCATGGGGCATGCCCACGTGGACCACACTGCGCATCGCTGCTTGGCCCCTGCTATCGTGTTAGCGGTATAGCCATTTCAGAGAGAATTTGGAGCGGGTAGCGGGAATCGAACCCGCACCTTAAGCTTGGAAGGCTCTTATGATACCATTTCACCATACCCGCTTCGTAGCCCGTGATTTATGTGAAGGTTTTTGGGGCGTCAACCACATATCCGGGATTTTTCATCCCCAATCGGCAATGAACACTCAAGAGCACATATCGCGCAGACGCAGGCGCTGCGCGGCGCTCGTAGCGTCGGTCGCATCTACGGTCACGGGCCAGCAGACGCGGCAGGGATCTCGGGCAGGCCAACCCGCGCAGACACAGGCCTGCCAGAAACGCGCAGACAGGCCCCCGCGAAGTATTTGTGCCCCTGCCCTTTCCCGTCCTGCGGTTGCACCCTAGGTTCAGGGAACACGCGACCCCGCCCGATTTCTCAGCCACCGGACCCCAGCAGCCAGCCATGACCGCACACTCCGCGCGCCCGCGCATCGCCATCCTCACGTCCCATGGTCAGCCGTCCGCGCCACCCCCGCCCGAGATCCATCTTGCCGCGGTGGCCGCTGCCGTGCAGGACCACCTGCCCGATTGGGAGGTGCGCTCGGCCACCCTGTCCTCCAAAGGATTTCTGGAGGCCGCCATGCGCGAGGATGGGGCGGTGATTTACCCGTTTTTCATGGCGCGCGGCTGGTTCACCGGCAAGGTGCTGCCCGGCAGGCTCAAGGGCTGGCGCTACCGCATGGCAACACCCTTCGGGCTTGACCCCGCGCTGCCGGCGCTCACCGTGGCCGCAATCCGCAGCGCCTTGCACGCGCGCGGCTGGAAAGTGGCGGAGTCTGAGGTGCTGCTGGCCGCCCATGGGTCTGCCCGTGGCCCCAAGGCGGCTGAGGCCGCCGAGGCCTTTGCCAGCACCCTGCGCGCGCAGATGCCAGAGCTGCGCCTGACCACCGGATTTGTCGAAGAGACGCCCTTTGTGGCCGAGGCCGCGCGCAACTGCGGCGCGCAATCCCTGTGCCTGCCGTTCTTTGCACAGACCGGCGCGCATGTGCGTGAAGACATTCCCGCGGCCCTTGCTGAGGCGGGCTTTGAAGGTGACCTGCTCCCGGTCCTCGGTGCGTTGCCGGGGGTGGCGAAACTGATGGCAGATGCGATTGAACGGGCCGCGGAAACGGAGCTCTCTTCGCCACCTGCTGCCTGAGCCCTGCCGAGCGCAATATTTGCGCAGGGCGCAGTCTTGCGAATAATTTTTGATCAAATTCTCTTGCCAGCGCCCGCTGCTCACGCCAATGTGTCTCCAGCAAGACAAGGAGCACGCGCATGGATCTCTCTGCGCTCAAGACAATTCGCATCGCCGCCTGTGATCTCAACGGGCAGATGCGCGGCAAACGACTGCCTGCGGGCATGGCGGCAAAGCTGGGCGAAGGCTCGGCGCGGATGCCGTTCTCGGTTCTGAACGTCGACATCTGGGGGCGTGACATCGAAGACAGCCCGCTGGTGTTTGAAACCGGCGATGCCGATGGCATCCTTCTGCCCACCAAACGCGGCGCGGTGCCGATGCCGTGGCTTGCGACCCCCTCGGCGCTGGTGCCGATGAAGATGGTGCATGAAGATGGCCGCCCTTTCCTTGGCGATCCGCGTCAGGTGCTGGCGCATGTGCTGGACCGCTACGCCGAAAAAGGCTGGCAGGTCGCCGCCGCAACCGAACTTGAGTTCATCCTTGTCGATGACGCGGGCACCGAACCCCTGCCCCCGATCGACCCCCTCACAGGGCGCGCGCTCGATCAGCAATCGGTGCTCTCGATTGCCGAACTGGACGCCTATGACGACTTTTTTACCGATCTCTATGACGGCGCTGAGGCAATGGGCATCCCGGCGCAGGATGCAATTTCCGAGGCCGGTCTGGGCCAGTTCGAGATCAACCTGACCCATCAGGACGCGATGCGCGCCGCCGATGATACCTGGCTCTTTAAGGCGCTGGTGAAAGGCGTTGCACGCAAGCACGGCTTTGCCGCGACCTTTATGGCCAAGCCCTATGCCGAGGAATCCGGCAATGGGATGCACGTGCATTTCTCGGTGGTGGACAAAGACGGCGTCAATATCTTTGACAATGGCGGCCCCGAGGGCACGCCTGCCCTGCACGCCGCCGTGGCGGGCTGCATCAACGCGATGCGCGACAGCTCGCTTGTTTTTGCCCCGCATGGCAATTCCTACGACCGTCTGGTGCCGGGTGCCCATGCGCCGACCTCGGCGGCCTGGGCCTATGAGAACCGCACTGCGGCCATCCGCATTCCCGGCGGCAGCCCGAAGGCGCGGCGGATTGAGCACCGGGTTTCCGGCGGCGACATCAACCCCTATTTGATGCTGGCCACCGTGCTGGGCGCAGCCCTCATCGGCATGGAGGATGGCGCCACGCCGCCGCCGCCCTCTGAGGGCAATATCTATGACATCGACGGCCTGCCGCAGCTTGCGGGCAGCTGGGCCGAGGCGATCGACCTCTTTGAAAACAGCCCCCTCATCGCCCGCATCCTGCCGCCGATGGCGATCCGCAATCTGGTGATGACAAAGCGCCAAGAGCTCAAGGGCTTTGCCGAGCGCCCCCCCGAGAGCCATTGGCTCTCGTGGCTGGAGGCCGTATGACGCGGGGAGCGCCCCTTGCGTCTCACGTCCATGTTTTGATCATATTTGGTGACTTATGAAGATCGGCATCCTGCAAACCGGCCACGCGCCCGACGAACTGAAGCCCACCTCCGGCAATTACGATGCGATGTTTCGCAAGCTGCTTGCGGGGCATGGCTTCAGCTTTGACACCTATCCCGTACTGGATGGTGTCTTTCCCGAGGGCGCCGAGGCCGCGGATGGCTGGCTCATCACCGGCTCCAAACACGGTGCCTATGAAGACCACGACTGGATCCCGCCGCTTGAGGATCTGATCCGCCAGATCCACGCGCGGAAGATGCCCCTTGTTGGCATCTGTTTTGGTCATCAGATCATCGCGCAGGCACTTGGCGGCAAGGTCGAAAAATTCAGCGGCGGCTGGAGCGTGGGCCACACGCAATACCGCCTGCATGGCGCGCCGGTTGAACTCAATGCCTGGCACCAGGACCAGGTGGTGACACGCCCCGCCGAGGCCCGCGTGATCGGCGAGAGCGATTTTTGCGCCAATGCCTTTCTCGCCTATGGCGACCACATCTGGACCTCGCAGCCGCATCCCGAATTTGAAAACACCTTTGTCGACGGGCTCTTGCGCACGCGCGGCAAAGGCGTGGTCCCCGACGCACAGCTGAACGCGGCCGAGGCCTCCCTCGACCGCCCCACCGACTCCACCCAAATTGCACAAGAGATTGCCGACTTCTTCAAGAAAGTGAGGACCTGATGCCGACCCCGACGCGCTGGCAGGAAAAACTGCCCGAAGCTGCCACGACCTATCTGGAGGGCCGTCGTCTCGACGAGGTTGAATGCGTTATCTCGGACTTGCCGGGCATCGCCCGGGGCAAGGCGGTGCCAGCGTCGAAATTTGCCAAGCAGGACTATTTTTACCTGCCCGACAGCATCTTTTATCAGACCATCACCGGGGATTGGGCCGAAGCCGCCGACGAGGACGGCTGGATCGAAAAGGACATGCTGCTGCGCCCGGACATGAGCACCGCAACCGCCGCCCCCTGGACCGGCGACTGGACTCTGCAGGTCATCCACGATGCCTATGACCGCGACGGCAACCCGATCCCCTTCAGCCCGCGCAACGTGCTGAAACATGTGGTGAGCCTCTATGAGGCGCAGGGCTGGAAACCCGTGGTGGCGCCGGAGATGGAATTCTATCTCGTGGCCCGCAACGTCGACCCCGCGCGCGACATCCAGCCCATGATGGGCCGCTCTGGCCGTCCGGCGGCGGCGCGTCAGGCCTATTCGATGACAGCGGTGGACGAATTTGGCCCCGTCATCGACGACATCTATGATTTTGCCGAGGCGCAAGGCTTTGAAATCGACGGCATCACCCAGGAAGGCGGTGCCGGGCAGCTGGAAATCAACCTGCGCCATGGCTCGCCGGTGAAGCTAGCCGATGAGGTGTTTTACTTCAAACGCCTGATCCGCGAGGCCGCGCTGCGCCATGATTGCTTTGCCACCTTCATGGCAAAACCGATCGCTGATGAGCCGGGCTCTGCCATGCATATCCACCACTCGGTGATCGACATCGAGAGCGGCGAGAACATCTTTTCCGGTCCCCAAGGTGGTGAAACGGATGCGTTTTATCACTTTATCGGCGGGCTGCAGAACCACCTTCCTGCCGGTCTCGCGGTGATGGCGCCCTATGTGAATTCCTATCGCCGCTATGTGAAGAACCACGCCGCGCCGATCAATCTGGAATGGGCGCGCGACAACCGCACCACCGGCATTCGGGTGCCGCTCTCCAGTTCCGCCTCGCGCCGGGTTGAAAACCGCATCGCCGGGATGGATTGCAACCCCTATCTCGGTATCGCGGTATCGCTGGCCTGCGGCTACCTCGGCCTGATGGAAGAGCGCCGCCCCACCCGCCAGTTCAAAGGCGATGCCTATGAGGGCGAAGGTGACTTTCCGCAGGTCATGGGTCAGGCGCTCGATCTCTTTGACGAGTCCAAGGCGCTTCACGAGGTGCTCGGCCCCGAATTCGCCCGGGTCTACAGCACGGTGAAGCGCGCAGAATACGAAGAGTTCCTGCAAGTGATCTCGCCGTGGGAGCGTGAGCACCTGTTGCTCAACGTCTGATCCATCAGCGCTGCGCCCGGTCAAAGGCGCAGCGCTTTAGGTATTTATCAAAAGATGAAGTCCCCGGTCGGCCTGTGCCGCCTGCCGGGGCGAAAGACGAGGCCGACCCGATGACGCTGAACCTGCTGCATGCAAACGACCGACCCGGAAAATACCCCCAAAGCTGGTACGCCGCCACCGCAACGCCGGGGGTGCATTACCCGTCTTTGACGGGTGGGGTCAGGGCGGATGTCTGCATTGTGGGCGCGGGCTACACCGGGCTCTCGGCGGCGCTGCATCTGGCCGAGGCGGGCCGCTCCGTAGTGCTGTTGGATGCGCAGCGTGTGGGCTTTGGGGCGTCCGGGCGCAATGGTGGGCAGCTCGGGTCCGGCCAGCGCCAGGACCAGGAGGTGCTGGAGAAAATGGTGGGCGCCGAGGATGCCGCCCACCTGTGGCGCCTCGGCGAAGAGGCCAAGGACCTCGTCAAAGACCTGATCTCCAAGCACCAGATCGACTGCCACCTGAAGCCGGGCGTGGCCTGGACTGCGGAACGTTCGGGCGATGTGACGCATCTTCATGACTACGGTCGCCACCTTGAAGACCGCTATGGCTATGATCAGATTGAGTTTCTGGATCAGGACGCCTGCCACGCCATGTGCCCCTCCCCGGCCTACAAGGGCGGTATTCTGGATCATGGCGCGGGGCATCTGCACCCGTTGAATTTTGCGCTGGGTCTGGCGCGGGCCGCTGCAGAGGCCGGTGCGCAGATCTATGAGCGCAGCGAAGTCTTTGCCATCGAGGACGGACCGCAGGTGGAAGTGCGCACGGGCGAGGGCACCGTGCGGGCCGATCACGTTATACTGGCCTGCAACGGCTATCTCGGCGGGCTCAACGAGCAGGTCGCCACACGCGTGATGCCGATCAACAATTTTGTCGCCGCCACCGAGCCTCTGGGCGATGACGCCGCGCAGGTTCTGGCGCGCGATGTGGCCGTGGCGGACAGCAAATTCGTGGTGAACTATTTTCGCCTGAGCCATGACAAGCGGCTGCTGTTTGGCGGCGGAGAAAGCTATGGTTATCGCTTCCCGAGCGACATTGCCGCCAAGGTGCGCAAACCCATGACGGAGATCTTTCCGCATCTTCATGATGTAAAGATCGACTACGCCTGGGGCGGCACCCTGGGGATCACCATGAAGCGTCTGCCCTATCTGGCGCGGGTGTCGCCGCGGATCCTCTCGGCCTCAGGGTATAGCGGTCATGGGGTCGGCACCGCCACCCATGCGGGGCGGCTGCTGGCAGAGGCCATCGCAGGCCAGAGCGAGGGGTTCAACACGATGGCGCGCATTCCCACGACGCCCTTCCCGGGTGGCCCCAGGATGCGCTCTCCGCTTCTGGTGCTGGCGATGACGTGGTTCTCCTTGCGCGACCGGTTGGGGATCTGATCCGGCCTGACGTCGGGGGCCTTGCCCGCAGTTTGAGATGCCCGGGGGCTCTGCCCACAGTCTAAAAGTTCGGGGGCTCTGCCCAAGGTTGTTGTCTGTTGGGGGGCTCCGCCCCCGGGACCCCCGAGATATTTTTGAAAAGATGAAGCAGAGCGAAATCCAGCGAATCTGCTTTTTTGCGCGGCGGGTCGCCCGGCGCTTTCTGAGGGTAAAATCCCCCGTCTGAAGGCAACAGTTTCGTGAAATTCCTGTCAACCAAACCCCGGAACGCGGGGGACTCCTTGGCATTGTTGCGCCGTTGTTTTATAATTTTGAAAAGGTAAATTCAGGATTTTGAAATATGAAGCAGGCATCCTCTCCACAGGTCCCGAACACCGAGGTTCCAAACGTGCACCAGGGCGAACCGATCCCTGAGGCGGCGCGTGACGCGATCGAGGCCTTGATGCAATCAGGCGATCTGTTTCGCTATACCGCGCCGCAGGATGCGCCGGTCTCGCTCCTTGAGACAGAGTTTGCCGAGCTGTTGGGGTCGAAATATGCGCTGGCGGTGTCGTCCTGTTCGGCGGCGCTGTTCTTGTCGCTGAAGGCGCTGGATCTGCCCCGGGATGCGCGGGTCTTGATCCCCGGCTTTACCTTTGCGGCGGTGCCGTCATCGGTGGTCCATGCGGACTGTGTGCCGGTGCTTTGCGAGGTCGGAGAGAACTACCGCATCAACATGGCCGATTTCGAGGCCAAGCTCGATCAGGACATCGCGGCGGTGATCATCTCACACATGCGCGGGCACACCTCGGACATGGACGCGATCATGGCGCTCTGCGAGGCGCGCGACATTCCCGTAGTCGAGGATGCGGCCCATTCGCTTGGTACCACCTGGCACGGTCGCAACATCGGCACGATCGGCAAAGTGGGCTGTTTCTCGTTTCAGTCCTACAAGATGCTGAACGCCGGCGAAGGCGGGATCCTCGTGACCAATGACGCCGATGTGGTGGCGCGCGCGGTGATCATGTCCGGCGCCTACGAGCACAACTGGCAGAAACACAAACCCGCCCGTGGCGACAATGGCACCGCGCTGGCAGAGGCTTTTGGCCGCTGGCAGAACCTGCTGCCGCTTTATAACCTGCGGATGAGCAACCTTTCGGCCGCGGTCATTCGCCCCCAGATCCCCGAGCTCGCGCGCCGGGTCGCGGACGGGCTGAAGAACCACGACTATGTGGCGGCAAAACTGAATGCGCATGCCAATTTCCACGTCCCCGCGCCGCTGGCGCCGGAGCGGCGCGCCCCGGACTCGATCCAGTTCAACCTGGTGGGCATGGATGATGCGCAGATCGAGGCCTTTGCAAAGGCCACCGCCGACAAAGGTGTGAAGGTTCAGATCTTTGGCCGCTCGACGGACAACGCGCGCGCGTTCTGGAACTGGCAGTTCCTCAAGGATCTGCCAGAGTTGCCTGAAACCCGCGCCATGCTGATGCGCGCCTGCGATGTGCGCCTGCCGGTCCGGTTGACGCAAGACGAGTTGGACGTGATCGCCCAAATCCTGCTGTCCTCGGTCGAGGAAACCATGGCCCGCGCCGCCGCCTGAGGCAGCCCCCCCTTGCACCATCCCAATAGGGCCGCGTCAGAGCGCGGCCCTATCTTGTTGAGACCCTACATCAGCGCCCGATCCCCCGCCGCGCGACAGCGCGGCGCCCGGCCCAACGGGCGGCGCCACATCTTGATGTGGCGCAGGCGGGCGGGAGCGCTCCCGCGCAGCATGTCCACGCGCACCCCCAAACGCAAAAAAGCCCCGGATTATCCGGGGCTTTCTTATCACGGGTGGCACTCTGCCGTCTCAGCTCAGCTTGGAGAGCTTCTCTTGCAACTCGGCTAGTTGGCGTTTGATGTCGCCCAGATCTTCTTCGCCCTCTGCCGCAGGGCTGCCGTCCTCGCCACCGCCGCCGGTCCAGCCGCCGCCAAAGCCGCCGGTCATGGCCTTCAGAAACGCTTCCTGCTGGGCTTTCATTGCCTCGAACCCGGGCATCTGCGCCATCGGGTTCATCGCATTCATGTTCTCCATCATCTTCGACTGGCTGTCGCGAAACATGTCAAAAGAAGCCTGCAGAAACTGCGGCATCACCCCGCCTCCGGGCACCATGTAGCTGCGCACCAGATCATTCAGCACATTGACCGGCAGCACATTTTCGCCCCGGCTCTCATGCTCGGCAATGATCTGAAGCAGATACTGTCGGGTCAGGTCATCCCCGGTCTTGAGATCAATGATCTGCACTTCCCGCCCATCGCGGATAAAACCGGCGATGTCTTCCAGTGTCACGTAATCGCTGGTCTCCGTATTGTAGAGCCTGCGACTGGCATAGCGTTTGATCAGCAGAGGCTTATCCTGTTCCGCCATTCTTTTCTCTCCCGAACATCTGCGCGTTGCAGAAAACCCTAGGCGAGCCTGTCTCAAAAAGAAAGTGCTGAAAGCAAAAGGAGATGCCGCCGATGCCGTCGCAGGACAGCACAGGATTATGCCGGGGAACACGGGCGTCGCTGCAGCTGCACGCTCTGCCCTGCCGCGCTTTGCCCCCATCGCGCGCCATGGCCCAAGGCCCAAGACCCGCGCAACCTCACAAAATCAGCCATACAAAAAGGGCAGGCGCTGGGCCTGCCCTTCTTCTTCGGGGGATTGTCTCTAGGGAGGAGAGCTAAACAAGCCCCCGGACTTTCCGGGCAGCGCTTACTTTGCAGCAGCTGCTTTCTTGGCTGCGGTGGAGACCTCTTCGGTGGCCTTCTTCACAACAGCGCTTGCTTCTTCGGACATGTCCTTGCCAGCCGCCATCAGCAGCTCAACGGTGTCCATCTGGACCTTTTTTGCAACTTCGGCAAAGGCGGCCATGTTTTCGGCAGCAACTTCAGCGGAAGCAGATGCAAAGTCGGTGGCCGCTTTGGCGTAATCCGCAGGCTCGGTCTTTGCTTTGGAGATTTCACCCATCTTGGTCAGGGTGTCTTTGGTCCACTTGGAGGAAATCTCGGCGTTTTTCTCAGCCGCATCCAGAGCAACTGCAGAGAGTTTCTCGTTGAGGGCTGCGGAGCTTTTGAAGAAGCCTTCCATTGCGGAGGTGTCCACAGGGAAGGATGCCATCATGTCTTTCATCATCGCGGAAAAATCTTGGGTCTTAGCCATCGTACTCATTCCTTATTTACGTGTCCCCGGCGACGCGCCGGTGGGGTCCTGGCAGGACATCCCCGCCGTTGACCCCAATATGCATGCCGCACCGCAGCATTTCAAGTAATTTTTGCTGCGTTGCAGAAATTTCATCCTGATTTTATGAAATCGCCGCGCGCCCAAAGGGCGGCAACCTGATGCGGTGCAAACGTTTGGCACGGGCGTCACAGCCCCAGCCTGACGCCTTGCACCCCTTATTTGCAAGGGCTTCACCGAGATCGAGCGCGCACAGAGCCCCTTGCGCCGCCAGCGCACGCTGTCCTGAACAGAAATTAAGCAGCCTCTGTCATTGTGAAGGGATCGCGATACCGGGCCGTGGCCTGACACCCCACAGCCCAAGGAGAACAGGCCCCAGAGACCACCCCCTCATTGGGTGCAGGGGATCAGGACCAGATGCGGGCCTCGCCCGCACCATCTCTCCGCCTCCCCGGGGATTGCATCTCTGGTGGCGGCGCCGCCATTTCGCTCTTTATGCCTTCCGGGCTGATCTCAGCCACCAAACGCCCCCGCCACAGAGATCCGGCACTTCGACGGGGCACCCAGACAACCGACCGGCAGACCACCAGCGGATCGATCACATCAACCGGGCAGAAGAGGCGCGTCTGTCTCGACGGGCCTCATTGGCGCAGCCGTGGCGCGCGCGCCAGTGGTTTCAGCATGCGCGCTGTGCGCCATGGCCGCTTCGCCGCGCCCGGGCTTTGGTCGCCCCGTGACGCGCGCCCGCGCAATTGAGCACGCAAGCTAGGCGCAGGTTGCGCTCCGTTCTGTTGCGCCGCATTCTGGTCGCTCTCGCTCTTCCCAAGCCGCATTTGCCAAACCGGATCCTCATGCCCCCTGCGCCTGCATCAAAATGCTCTCTCCTTCTCGCACGGTTTCAGCCGCGCCGCGTCTCAAGGGGCGCTTCATGGCTCGGACTGAGCCTCACATTTTGCCTCCTCGCCCTACTTCTGTCGGCCTGTGGACGCAGCCCGACAGAGCGCGAACAGATGTTTCTCGGCAAGATCCACGGTGAGAGTCTCGACTACAGCCGCCTGCGCCTCGTCGAGGGGGCGCCCCTGCGCGCGGTGACCTTTCGCCGCCCTCAGCGCCCACGCGTGACCTGCCGCGAACGCATCCTGCCGCCGCGCCCGGCTGGCGAGCTGGTCACCGCCTCTCCCGCCGCATTGGCGCTGTTCAACCACATCTTCTTCACGCGGGACTGGTTCCTCCCAGACTACACCCCCGAATACCCGGAGGCGCTCCACCTCGTCGAAGCAATGCTCCTCGCGCATGAGGCCACCCATGTCTGGCAATGGCAAAACCGCGCAGTTACCGGCTATACCCCGCTCAAGGCGCTTGGCGAGCACAGCCGCTCCAGCGATCCCTATCTCTTTGATCTGGACGGGCCCGCGGATTTCCTCGCCTACGGCTACGAGCAGCAAGGCACCATTGTCGAAGAATACGTCTGCTGCCGCGCCCTCGCCCCTGACGCTGCCCGCACCCAGCGCCTGCACGCGATGCTCGCAAGGGTGATGCCGGTCTCTGACCTCCCGCAAAGCCGCGAAAGCGATGTGTATCTGCCGTGGAAAGATGCCAAAGTGGCCGGCATCTGCGATTGAGGCAAAGCGTCTGTCTTGGAGGGGCTCTGCCCCCGGCCCTGCGGGCCTCCCCCGGGATATTTTCCGTTAGAAGAAGTGGGGCGCGCGCCGGCCTTCTTCTGACCACAAATATCCCGGAGCGCGAGGCAGAGCCTCGCATCCTGCCACACGCCAGAGAGCACCGCGTTCAGCGCTCGACCAGAACGCCGTCCTCAAGATGCAACACCCGGTCCATTCTTGCGGCCAGCTCAAGATTATGCGTGGCGATCAGCGCCGAAAGACCCGTCTCGGACACCAATTGCATCAGCACTTCGAACACTTGATCCGACGTCGCCGGGTCCAGGTTTCCGGTTGGCTCATCCGCGAGCAACAGCCGCGGGCGATTGGCCAGGGCGCGACAGAACGCCACCCGTTGCTGCTCGCCGCCGGAAAGCGCCGCGGGGCGATGCGCGGCGCGGGTTTCGAGCCCCACAAGCGCCAGGAGCTCGGCGCCGCGCGCTTCGGCGTCCCGCTGCGAGATGCCATTGGCGAGTTGCGGCAGCACGATATTCTCCAGCGCCGAGAACTCCGGCAGCAGATGGTGGAACTGATAGACAAAACCCACATCCTGCCGCCGCACCCGCGTGCGTTTGCGATCGCGCGCGCCCGCCATGTCCTGCCCGGCAATCTCCACCCGGCCTGCGTCGGCCACATCCAGAAGCCCGGCAATCTGCAGAAGCGTCGATTTACCCGCCCCCGAGGGCGCCACCAGCGCCACAACCTCGCCCGCATGCAGGGTCAGATCCACGCCGCGCAGAACCGCAACCTCACCAGGGGTGCCAGCCAGATAGGTCTTCCTCAGGCCTTCGATTTTCAGCGTCACCTCACTCATAGCGCAGCGCCTCCACCGGGTTGAGCCGTGCCGCACGTCGGGCCGGGAAGATGGTCACGACAAACGACAAGCCCAGCGACAGACTCACGGCCGAGATCACATCGCCTGCGCGCAGTTCCGCAGGCAGTGCATAGATGCCCCGGATCGACGGATCCCAGACCCCGCCGCCCATCACATAGTTCACAAAAGAAAAGATCGGGTCGATATATATCGCAAAAAGGCAGCCGAGGATCACGCCCAGCACGGTGCCGATCACGCCGGTGATCGACCCGCAGATGAAGAACACCCGCATCACCGACCCTTCGCTGAGGCCGATGGTACGCAGGATGCCGATGTCCCGGCCCTTGTTTTTCACCAGCATGATGAGGCCAGAGACGATGTTCATCGTCGCGATCAGCACCAGGATCGACAGGATCACGAACATCACGTTGTCCTCGACCTCCAGGGCGCGCAGAAACCCGCCGGAGCTGTCGCGCCAGCTCCAGACGCCATATCCCTGCCCTGCGGCCTGCAGCAAAGGCAGCACATATTGATCGACAGCTTCGGGATCGGCCACCATGACCTCGATCTCGTCGGCAACACCTTCGCGGTTGAAATAGCTCTGCGCCTCGGCAAAGGGCAGATAGGCGCGGGTGTTGTCGATGTCATAGCGCCCTGCGGTAAAGACATAGACCACCTCATAGGCATTCACGCGCGGGCTGGTGCCAAAGGCGGTCTTGACCCCGTTGGGTGAGATCAGCTTGACCTTGTCCCCGATCCCAAGGCCCAGCGTGCGGGCCACACCGGAGCCAAGCGCGATGCCGTCGTCAAAGCGGCCAAGATCGCCATAGGCCACGTCGCTTTGGGCAACACCCGGAATTTTGGCCAGGTCTTCGGCGTGGATGCCATAGACCTGCACGCCGGCGTTGCGATCCCCCCGGCTGGCCATCACCTGCCCCTTGATCAAGGGCGCGGCCTGCAACACGCCGGGCACCTGCCCCACTGCCTCAGCCAATGCCGCATAATCGGTGATGCGTCGATCCAGCGTGCCAGCCGCCGTGACCGTGCCATGAGCATAGACCGTGGCATGGGCATTGGCGCCCAGAATGGTGCCCACGAATTCCGACCGAAAGCCCGAGCGCACCGCAAGGGTGGCGATCAGCGCAAAGACCGCCAGTGTGATCCCAATAAGGGAAATCCAGGTCATCACCGAGACACCGCCTTCGCTGCGGCGGGCGCGCAGATAGCGCCAGGCAATCATCCATTCGAAACGGGAAAAAGGCGCAGTCGCAGCCATTTAGGAGGTGTTCCTCTCGCGGTGAACATAGGGCATCGCAGCCGCGATGCAGATCTCGCGCAGACCCTAGGGGCGTGCAGAGACCGGGTCAAGCAAGCCTGTCGCGCCCAGCCGGTCGCCGCGCAAGGACACGCCGCCCGCCTGCCATCATCCCCCAGATCAGACCGCCCCCCACGAGCGCACCAATGGCCGCCAGCAGCAGCGCATCCAACGAGACCGCAACCGCAGGTTCAAAGGCGCTGAGGGTGGCAGAGGCGATCTCGGCCTCGGCAAAGCGGCCCAGATGCAGCGCGCGTTCCACCGGCGCCATGGCGCTCAACTCGTGCAGATCGGACGAGAGCCTGCCATAGCGGTCGATGGTGGCCGCCATGGTTTCGGCCCGTGCGGCGCCCATCTCTCCGCCCTGCGCAAGCTGCACAAGGGCCGCGTGCCGCTCAAGCCCAAGCGCGGCGGCATCGGCGTCAAACTCGGCCACGGTGCGTCGCAGCGCATCCACATGGCCCCCGAGACGTTGCAGATAGGCCTGCGCATAGGCCGGGAATTGCGACAGGCCCAAGCCCGCGCCCGCGCCGCCCAAGAGTGTCACCATCCGCGTGATCATCGTCGCCGTCCCTCGTTGTTCTTGCCGCCCCAAGCACCGCTTAGCGTTCTTGCTGCTCCGCCTTGGGGCAGAGGCCGCCATGAAACGCGCGCCCCGCGCCATTGTGAAGGGGGAAAGGGGATAAAACAGGCCCATTTCTGGCTGGGGCTGGTCTGGCTGGGGCTGGTTGCGAAGGGTCAGAAACACCGCGCCACCGCCCGACCCAAGGCCACGCGGCCCCGGCAAAGCGGCCTCTCATCATGGCCGATCCGGGTCAGCGGCATCGGCGAACAGGGCCTGATGCGGCCTTCAGGCCTCCTCGAGAAATTGTGACGCTCGGGCACGCACCTCGTCCGGGATGTCTCTGGAGATCCGCGCCTCAAGGTCAAACATCACGCATTTGAAGACCGTCTCAAAGGCGAGCAGATTTTCATCGGCGCGGAACATACGGTGGCGAAATGTCATCGATTTTGTTCCCACATCGATGATGCTTGTTTCCAGCCGGATCGCATCCCCTGCCGCCAGCTCTGCCCGGAAGTTGCTTTGCACGTTCACCACGGCAAACGAGAGCCGCCGCCCCTCGCGCATATCGGAGGCGGTCAGACCCATCTCCGACTGTATGGCAAACACCCCATCAGAGCAGGCCGCGAAATAGCGTGAGACGTTCATATGCCCGAGAAAATCGCAATCGGCAGGATCAACGACGGAGCGAAAAGACAGAAAGGCTGGCATGGTTTCTCCTCTGAAAAGATCGGGGACTAGCGCGTGAGGCGGTCGGTGGATGTGGAGAACATAACCACCGATTTGCCTTCAACCTGCCTCAGGCCGCAGCTTTCGAGCATGGCCCGTGAGGGGGCATTGTCCGGCGCAACAAACTCCATCGTGGCGGCCGCGCCAAGTTCAGTCACGGCCACGAGGTTGCATATCGCATCCACATGTTTCCCAAGCCCGAGCCCCCGCAGTTCGGGATCAACCGCAATCAGTCCCACCCAAGCCGAGTTGAAGAACGGGCTATGGCGATTGTGCGTCATGGCTGCAAATCCAGCGGCGGCGATCCTGTCGCTTGCGTTTTGCAGCGCGATTAATCTGGCGGGAAACAACCTCCCCAAAAGCGCATCTGTCGAGAAAGGCGAGACCCCCTGCTGGGTCAAAAAGACCTGAACCTCCCTGGCTTTTTCTGGGGTCATTTCAGCCTCGGAGATTTGTCTCATGCCGGCAGGAAGGCTGTTTTGAACGATGGGGTCACAGACCCTGCGAATGGTTTCGGCATCGGCCATAAACAGGTCCCAGACGTGAAGCCTGGGGTCAAAGTCGCTCAGCTCGGATTTGGCCGCCGCAATCGTCGCCTGATCTGCCCCGCGCAAGGTGACCATGCCTTCATCGGCCATCACCTTTTTCAGATAGTCCCATCCCAGCGCAGCCGGGTCATCGCTCGAGAAGGTGCGCGCATGGATCACGGCACCCGCAAGATCGGCAAAGTCAGCGACCTGCGCGTCACGTGCGCGTTGCAGCGCCATGATCTTGTCGGTGCCATAGTATGGGGACCTGTCCATGTTGATACCTTTCGCTCCTGGCCCTCTGATGATCAGTGGGCGAGGCCGAAGGGGTAAGCCCCCGCGGTTCATGCCAAGCAAAGCATACCAGAAATGATGCCATTGCGCACCGTCGCTCAGGCCGAGCGCGGTTCGGCATCCCGCCCCATGCCCCGCCCAGCGCATACGCCGGACGGGATCGGTGTTGCAAAACCTGCGCCGGGCTTAGCGCAACAAGAACCGCTCCAGGAGGTAGCCGTTCTGGTATGGGGTCGTCGCGGTGCGCTCCATTGTCACCGCCGGGGCATCTGCGCCAAAGAGCGGCACGCCTTGACCCAAGACACAGGGCGCGCGTTTGAGGATGAGCCTGTCGATCAGCTGATGCTTGAGCATCCAACCCGCAAAGGCGCCGCCCCCGCAGAGATAGACAGGCCCCTCGGCGCGCGCGATCTCGGCGCGGAGGCCCTCGGCGCCGGGGCGTTTCAGGACAGTAACCTCGGAGGTCTCGGGCAATTGCAGACTGTCGGAAACCACAATCGACCGCATGTGCGGATAGGGGTTTTGACCGGGCTCCATACCGAATTCATATCCGAACTCGTAGGTCTTGCGCCCCATGAGCGCCAGTTTATAGCCACCGAGCCGGTTGTAGTAGTCTTCGACGACCGGGCCTTCATGGGCGAATTTCGAAATGTCTCCGGCCGGACCGGAGATAAAGCCGTCGAGCGAGACGGCGACATCATAGATGACGGGATGCATGCTGTGCTCCTGCGTGAGAGTTCCAGTAAAGCCCGTGGGCTTTGATTGTCGTGGAACTTACTTGGTCACTGTCAGGGCACTCCTCTTGCGTGGAAGGACGCTAGCAGGCGCGTAGGTCAGGCGCAACGGGCGCGCACCGCTGTGAAGGGTAAAGGGGAAATACCGGCCCATTTCTGCGTTGAGCTGGGGACCGGCGGGGAAACTGGGGACCGGAGGGGAAACTGGGGACCGGAGGGGAAAAGGGGATCTGTGCGGATACTTTCAACGAGCGCTGCCTGCAAATGGCGAACGGCCTTCCACGCCACGCAAAGTTGGCGCAAGAAGTTTCATGAGCCCACTTTCCGAAAGCTCCGTAGATCCTCGAGTTTTGTGAGATTTGGACTGCAACCGCCTTCAGAATTGATCGAGCAAAGCGCGTGCTGATTTCACGTTGATTGCGTTTGAGGAACACAGACCAGAGACGCGCTTGCTCACGGCTCCGTCGTCTCGGTTTGACTGGGCGCTTGTGCTGGTCGTAGCCTCTTACAATCTGAGATCAAAGCGGGCGCACAATGACATGGCACCAGCTTTTGCAACGCGCAAGAGAGCGTGCTGTTGCAAGCCATACCCTAAAACAAAAGACACCCTCTCCTTTGATGCAACGTCGCGGCTAGCTACCTGAACAAGGACTTCTGATCCGGGTGCGGCTGCGTGGGTGTCTCGGGACGGTCCGTCGACACAGCATCAACCAGCGCACGGATATCTGTGGCCAAATCAGGGCACAGTCCTTGCAAACGCGCGGCCTCCTGCGCTGCAAAACTGATGTCGCGCGCGCTCATGTGAAACGGCACGTCCTCGTCTGCCTCCAAGGTTTCGAGCATCTCTTCGATTGACCAGCCATCGGCCAGAAACCCGAGCGCCCGCTCAAAACTCTCGTGCTCGGGATGCTCCCAAGCGGTAACTCCGCGCAAGTAGTGAGCAGCCTGCGCGCGATCTGCGCCCTCGATCAACGTGTTCAACGCACGACAGACCTGCACGGCCCATGGTTCGATCCAAACCACCAGCGCCTCAAACAGCGCATCCGCAGGCGGGATCATCGCGGGTGGGGCCGAGACATGCCAGTGACCCAGATCCGCCCCCGAGAGCGGCAATCCTTCGTAGGCGCAGTAGCTTGCAGGCGTGCGTTTGGCCAGAGCGAGAAGATGGGCGAAAAAATCAAAGAGCGGTGCCACCGCATCCGCGTGGCGACCTGCGATCTGCCAGAGCCACGGCAATGCCGCCCAAGTGGCCGGGTAGAGCGATTCCTGATGATAAAGGCGGTCCCACAGCAACATGTTGCACAGCTCCGGGTCCCATTCCGCTAGGAGGCTGGAAAGAGGTCCCCGCACATCCTCCACGCCGTGAGCGCCGGGCAAATGGTCCCAAAGCGGATCATCAAGTGAAAGTTGCATCGTGGGAATATCCGAACTGTAATATGCTCGGACTGTTACATAACATGCGGCACAGAAAAACCCCGCCCGACGGACCTGTCGGGCGGGGCCTCAATTCTGTATGTGCCGGTGGCTTCAGAAGCCGCGCGGCGTGGGGTGGTTGGCGTAGATCGCGGCGATTTTCTTTACCGCGTCTTCCGGGCTCATTTCTTCGCTTTCGCCGGTACGGCGGCTGGTCACTTCGACGACGCCGTTCTTCAGACCGCGCGGGCCGACGGTGATGCGCCATGGCAGGCCAATGAGATCCATGCTGGCGAATTTGCCGCCCGCACGTTCCTTGCGATCATCATAAAGCGGCTCCAGACCGATGGCGGTGAGCGCCGCATAGAGCTGCTCGCAGGCGGCATCCGCTTCATCGTCGCCCTGCTTGAGGTTCACGATGCCGCAGTGGAAGGGGGTCACACCTTCGGGCCAGATGATGCCCTTGTCGTCGTGGCTGGCCTCGATGATGGCGCCGAGAAGACGCGACACACCAATCCCGTGCGAGCCCATGTGGACCGGCACGCTCTGGCCATCGGCGGTCTGCACGGTGGCGCCCAGCGCCTCGGAGTATTTGGTGCCGAAGTAGAAGATCTGGCCGACCTCGATCCCGCGCGCGACGCGGCGGCGCTCTTCTGGGACCGCGTTGAACAGCGCCTCGTCGTGGGTCTCGTCGGTGCGGGCGTAACGTGAGGTGAACTCTTCGAGCACCGCCTGACACTGTTCAACATTGTCATAGTCGATCTCGCGGGCGCCGAACGTCAGATCGGTGATCTCGCTGTCATAAAAGACCTCCGATTCGCCGGTTTCAGCCAGCACGAGGAATTCGTGGGTGTAGTCGCCACCAATCGGGCCACCATCGGCGCGCATCGGGATCGCCTGTAGCCCCATGCGCTCATAGGTGCGCAGGTAGGTGACCAGATGGCGGTTGTAGGCGTGCAGCGCGTCCTCTTTGGTGAGGTCGAAGTTGTAACCGTCCTTCATGTAGAATTCGCGCCCCCGCATCACGCCAAAGCGCGGGCGGATCTCGTCGCGGAACTTCCACTGGATCTGATACATCGTCAGCGGCAGGTCTTTGTAGCTTGAGACATTGGCGCGGAAGATGTCGGTGATGAGTTCCTCGGCGGTTGGCGTAAAGAGCATGTCGCGGTCATGGCGGTCGCGGATGCGCAGCATCTCCTCGCCGTAGGCGTCATAGCGCCCGGACTCGCGCCACAGGTCAGCCGACTGGATGGTGGGCATCAGCATCGGGATGTGACCGGCGCGCATCTGCTCTTCGTGAACGATGCCTTCGATCTTTTTCAGCACGCGGTAGCCCAGAGGCAGCCAGGAATAGATCCCGGCGGCGGACTGTTTGATCATGCCGGCGCGCAGCATGTAACGGTGGCTGACGACCTGCGCCTCGGAGGGGGTCTCCTTGAGGACGGGCAGAAAATAGCGAGACAGGCGCATAATGGCTCCATGCGGTGAAAGATGTTTTGCCCGGTTTAGTGGCTGCAGCAGGTGCGGACAAGGGTTGAGATCAAGCCAAACAGCCAGAGCCCGCATCGCGCAGGCCCCGCACCTGAGCCTGCGCCTGCCTCGCCGGGGCAGACGCCGCGCGGTTCTGTGAATTGAGCAGCGATTGCGCAAAAATATCGCAACTCAAATCTTGAGATGAAATAATTCGCTAAATGCAAAAAGCAGAAATCTGTTTTCATTTTCTGAAATACGCTCCACCCAGCACAAATTCAGGGCAGATTGCATTTTTGTGTCGCAAATTATCAAAGCCGCATTCAATTCATCGGCGCAAATTTCGACGTCGCGATGAGAATCTCGCCATAATTTTTCAGAAAAGGCAGAGATTAACGCAGGCGTGTTTCTCTGCGCTCCACAAGCGGACCGGGTCATCCAGTCGCCCCCGTCGCAGACATCACTGCGCTTGACTTGAGCCGGGGCTTTGCGCGCTTGAACCGGGTGAATGCGCGCCAGTTGCAAACTAAACCAAACAGTCGATTCTGGTTAACACGGCAAATTTTTCCCCGTGTCTTTGATCTCGATACTGGATAACGGGGGCCGCGACCGCGATTGAGCCCCCACAAGCGGACACTGATAAGAAACCGTATAAACGCTTGTGCCCTCGCGCTTTTTGGTGAGGCCCTCCATCCAGATCCCAGCTTGCTGAAATTCCCGAGAGCAAAAATACTTTCAATTCAATATAGTTTTTTGGCACATTCAGTAGAAATTTGCGTATTCAAGGAATGGAATTTACACTCCCTCGCCGGGCGTCCTGCCCGTTTTTGTCCGATGCCCTGATGTTAAAGATGCTTTGTCATGACCCGAGCCGCCAAATTGACACCTGATCCCTATGATGTGCAGCTGCGCGAACTTGGCCTCGTTCAACGACAACCCGACTCCGACATCGACAATCTGACCCGGCTCGCTGCCCAAGTGCTGGATGCGCCAACGGCGCTGGTCTCTGTGGTGCAGCGCAGCCTTGATCGTCAATTCTTCAAAAGCTGCGTGGGCCTGCCCGAGCTGTCGAGCGTGCTGCGTCAGACACCGCTCTCTCATTCGTTTTGCCAATTTGTGCAGGACGCCAACCAGCCTCTGATCGTGCCCGATAGCCGCAATGACGCCCAGCTGCGTGACAATGCGGCGGTGATCGACCTCAAGATGGTTGCCTATCTGGGGGTGCCGATTCATTTGCCGGATGGAACGCCCATTGGTGCGCTCTGCGTCATTGATCGCGTGCCGCGTCAGTGGAGCTCGGACAATCTCAAGACCCTGCAACACCTTGCGGTGGCCGTCGACAATGTCATCGCCCTGAAACATGCGCGCGAACTCGCCGCCGAGGCAGAGCGCACTGCCAAACGCGAAGCCGAGGCGCGTAAGACCTACCTTGCCCACATGAGCCACGAGATCCGCACGCCGCTCAATGGCATCATCGGCTCGGTCGATCTGTTGCTGCGCGAAGCCTCCCGCGTCAATCTGGACCCGCGCGAGCAGAACGATCTGTTGCGCACCATCAACCGCTCTGCGCGCAACCTTCAGCATCTGCTGAATGATGCGCTCGACATTGCCAAGATCGATGCCGGCAAGCTCGAACTGGCCCCAGCGGCCTTTGACCTGCATGAAACGGTTGATGACGTGATGAAGCTGTTCTCGGCCCAGGCCTGCGAGAAAGGCGTTGAGCTGAACCACAGCTTTCGCGGCATCGAGGCGCAGGAACAGCGCTATGGCGACCGGTTCCGGCTCGCGCAGATCCTTGGCAACCTTTTGAGCAACGCCATCAAATTCACCGATGACGGAAGCGTATCGCTGCAGATCAATGGCACCCCGGATGCGCTGCATCTCACGCTGCGCGACAGCGGCTGCGGGATTGCGCCGGACCGTCTCGACAAACTGTTCCTGCCCTACACCCAAGCCAGTGCCGATGTGGCGCAGACCAAGGGAGGCACGGGCCTTGGTCTGACGATCGTGCACCAGATGGTCGAGCTGATGCAGGGGCGGATCCGCGCCGAGAGCGTGCCCGGTCGGGGCACCGTCTTTCACCTCTATCTGCCGTTGCCGTTGACCACATCTGCCCCCGAAGCCGAAAAAGTGCATGACCCGGCAAGGGATGGGATCGGCGACACCGCGCCTGTTGCATCTCCCCCGCCTGCCCCATCCAATGCGCCCTTGTCCGGCAAACGGGTGCTCATCGCCGATGACAGCCCGGCCAACCGGCTGGTGCTGCAAAAGATGCTCGAGAACCTCGGCGCGACGGTGGACAAGGCCTTTGACGGTGGCGATGCCTTCGGTCGGGCGGTGGCGCGGGCCTATGATGTGTTGCTGCTGGACATCCACATGCCGGGCCAGACCGGCACCGAGGTGGTCAAGAAGCTGCGCGCGGATCCGCGCCATCAGGCGCATGACGCGCTGTGTATCGCGGTGACAGGCAGCACCGAAAAGCAAGAGGTCGAGCATTACCTGGACTCGGGTTTTGATGCCTGGATCGGCAAACCGCTGCGCCAATCCGACCTGATGCGGGTGCTGTCGCCGCTGCTTCTCGAACCCCCGTCCCGCGCGTGAGAGCCAAGCCGCCCAGCGGCCAACTCTCTCTTGCAACTGCACAGCGCATGGGCGATCACTGACGCATCCGTATCTTGCCATCGCGAGGATGCCGCATCATGGCTCTGCCCGCCCGCAAACAACTGAAATACTGGGGCATTGCCGCAGTTCTGTTCGCTGTCGTCATGTGGGCGCTCGGCAATGTGCTGATGCCCTTCATCCTGGGCGGCGCCATCGCCTATATCATCGACCCGCTGGCCGACCGGCTGGAACGTGCGGGCCTCAGCCGTGAGGGCGCAACCGCGGTGATCACGGTGGGGGCCGTGCTGATCTTTTTGATCCTGCTGCTGCTGATCGTGCCGGCGCTGATCAACCAGATGATTGATCTGGTGCAGACGCTGCCGCAGGCGCTCTCCAACCTGCGCGCCTTTGCGCAGGAGCGCTTTCCGTCGCTGTTTGAAGACAACAGCCAGCTGCGCGAGGCCCTTGCCGGGTTGTGGCAGATCATTCAGGACAAGAGCGTCACCCTGCTGCAGACCTTTGTCGGCTCGGCGATGTCGCTGCTGAACATCGTGGTTCTGTTGGTGATCGTGCCGGTGGTGGCCGTCTACCTGCTGGTGGACTGGGACCGGATGGTGGCGCGCATTGACGAGCTCTTGCCACGCGATCACGCGCCGGTGGTGCGTCATCTGGCCAGCGAGATCGACAGGGTGCTATCGTCCTTTATCCGTGGCATGGGGTTGGTCTGCGTCATTCTTGGCACCTATTACGCGGTGGCCCTGATGCTGGTGGGGCTGAATTTTGGCCTTGCGGTGGGCTTTGTCGCGGGGCTTGTGACCTTCATTCCCTACCTCGGCGCCATCATCGGCGGCGTGCTCGCCATTGGTCTGGCGCTGTTCCAGTTCTGGGGCGCGCTTGAGGGCGCGGACGGCGAGATGATCCGCCAGGGCACCGACTGGCTGCGCATTGCGCTGGTGGCGGGGATCTTTGCCATCGGCCAGATGGTCGAAGGCAACTTCCTGACCCCAAAGCTCGTGGGCAACTCGGTCGGGCTGCACCCGGTCTGGCTCCTGCTGGCGCTGTCGGTCTTTGGCGCGCTCTTTGGGTTTGTCGGCATGTTGGTCGCGGTGCCGGTGGCGGCAGTGATCGGGGTGGTTGCACGTTTCGCAGTAGAGCAGTATCTGCACAGTCGGCTCTATCAGGGGCTGTCACACCGGGATGCGAATGTCCGCACCTCCGAGGATACACCGACCGACATCTGAACCGCGCCCCGCAAGCCACAGCCCCTCTCCCGCATGTAACAAGCAGACTGCCCATGTCCGAACAGCTGAGCTTTGATCTCCCGGCGAAACCCGCGCTGGGGCGCGATGATTTCTTTGTCGCCCCTTCCAACGCAATGGCAGTGGCGCTGATTGACCCGGCCTTTGCCTGGCCGTCGGGCAAGCTGGTGCTGACGGGACCAAAGGGGTCGGGCAAGACGCACCTGGCGCATGTCTGGGCCAAGGAAAGCGGTGCCAGGGTGGTTCCGGCCCATGCGCTCACCGAGGCAGATGTGCCAGAGCTTGCAAGCGGCCCTGTCGCGATCGAGGACGTGCCCGATATTGCCGAGGATGCGCTTGCCCAAAAGGCGCTCTTTCACCTGCACAACATGGTTCTGACCCATGGCCATCGGCTGATGCTGACGGGCCGTCCGGCGCCGAACCTCTGGGGGCTTGGGCTCGCGGATCTGCAAAGCCGGGTGCAGGCGGCGACTCATGCCGCGCTCGAAGCGCCCGATGATGCGCTGCTGGCGGTGGTGCTCGCCAAACTCTTCAATGACCGCCAGATCACGCCGAAACCGGATGTGATTCCCTATCTGGTGGGACGCATGGATCGCAGCTTTGCCGCGGCCGCCGCGGTGGTGGAACAGCTGGACCGGCTGGCGCTTGCAGAGCAGCGCACCCTCAGCCGCGCGCTGGCAATCCGCCTGATGTCCAGCGACCAGAAGGGCTGACGCCGATGCTTGGACGGACAGCACCTCTGCCCTGCCAAGCAATGACCGTGATTGGCGAAAGTGCCACGCCATGCCCGCAGCATCTCCCGATTTTCGGCGCCTTTCGCTGCGCACGAATTGACCTGATCGCCCCGATAGACCATCCTCACCCCAGCAAAAACGCCCCGGAGTCTGCATGACCATTCAGCCCGATGCCCCGCACCGCGACCTCGACACGACGCCCCCTGTGGCGGATGCCCCGGAGGCCGCAGCGCCTGATGCGGCGGCAGAGGATTGGGGGCCGTTTGGTCGCCCGCTTTTTGACGATCCCGATGCCCGCGCCCTGAGCCGGGTGGGTGTGGTCGATGTGGGGTCGAACTCTGTGCGCCTGGTGGTTTTTGACGGCGCCGCCCGCAGCCCCGCCTATTTCTACAACGAGAAAATCATGTGCGGCCTGGGCGCGGGCCTCTCTGAGACCGGCAAGCTCAACCCCAAGGGGCGCGCGCGCGCGCTCGAGGCGCTGAAACGGTTCCAGATGCTGGCCAAGGGGCTCTTGAGCGACCCGCTGACGGTGGTGGCCACCGCGGCGGTGCGCGATGCCAGCGACGGGCCGGAGTTCTGCGCCGAGGTCGAGGCCGCCACGGGCCTGCGCATCCGCGTCATCACCGGCGAGGAAGAGGCGCGGCTCTCGGCGCAAGGCGTGCTCTTGGGCTGGCCCGGCGCCTATGGGCTGATCTGCGATATCGGCGGATCCTCGATGGAGCTTGCGGAAATTCAGGACGGCGAGGTCGGCCGATGCGTGACCTCCAATCTCGGGCCCCTGAAGCTCAAGGATATCAAGGGCGGGCGCAAGGGACGCAAGGCGCATATCGACGAGGTGATGGCCTCTTTGCGCGACCAGTTGGGCGATCAGCGGGATCGCCTGTTCCTCGTGGGGGGGAGCTGGCGTGCGATTGCGCGGCTCGACATGCTGCGGCGCAACTATCCGCTGACGGTGCAGCACGAATACCGCATGACCGCCAAGGACGTGCGCGAGACGATCAAGTTCATCGAACAGAACGACCTTGAGAAACTGCGCTCTGACTGCGGGGTCTCCTCGGCGCGGATGGCGCTTGTGCCCTATGCAATCGACGTGTTGGCGCGTCTCATCAAGACGTTCCGCCCCAAGGACATTGCGATTTCCAGCTATGGCATCCGCGAGGGGCTTTTGTATGAGCAGATGCCGGATCGGCTGCGCCAACGCGATCCGCTCATTGAAGCGGCGCGTTTTGCCGAGGCCAAGGACGCGCGAGTTCCGGGCTTTGGGAAGACGCTCTACACCTTTGTAAAACCGCTGTTTTCCGGCGCGCCCTACGCCAAGATGCGGCTCGTCAAAGCGGCCTGCGTGCTGCATGACGTAAGCTGGCGCGCGCATCCCGATTATCGCGCGGAGGTCTGTTTTGACAACGCCACCCGCGCCAACCTTGGTGGGCTCAAACATTCCGAGCGGATCTTTCTGGGGCTGGCGCTGCTGCATCGCTATCGCAACAAGCGTCAGGGCACCCATTTTGAGCATCTCTATGATCTGCTGCCGTCCGAAAAGCAGAAAGAGGCGGAAATTCTAGGCAAGGCGATGCGCTTTGGCGCGATGCTGATGGTGGGCGAGGATCAGGACATTGGCCGCCTGCGCTGGCAGCCGCGCAAACGCACGCTGCATGTGGAACTCCCCGCAGAGAGCGCGGCGCTCTTTGGGGAGGTGGCGCAGTCGCGGCTGATGTCCCTCGTCAACACACTCAAGGCCGAAGTCCGTGTGAGCGTTGCAGGCCGACGCGGCGCGCTGCTGGAAAAAGACGCGCGCGACTGAGCGCGCCCTTTGCACCCCGCACGCTCCTGAGTTTCACGCAACGGAGTTTCACGCAACAGAGCGCTGTTCAGAGCTCGATACTGTCGTCGGGCTGAGGGGCTGGCGCGGGCTCGGGTTTGGGGTCCTTGCGGCGGATGATGATGTCGCCATTGGGCAGGATTTCGGGCATCTCGTAGACGCTCCAATCCTCCACCTGATCCGCAATCTCCGCCAGCGCGGGGCCCATTTCGGCCAGAAAGCTGCGCATCGAGGGGCCGACCTCCGAAAGGAGGCGCGCGGCCTCTTCGAGGGTCGGCTCCATCTCGCGCCGCAGCCCCTCAAAGAACAGCTCCATCCCGCGCTCCATCAAACTGGGGCCGTCAGCCCCGTTGTTCTCTGTCGGCGCCTCCTGCGCCGAGAGCGGCGGACCCGCAAGCGCGAGACAGACCCCAAGCGCAAGGCCCAGGCGAGAGGTGATATGTCGATGCTGTATCATGAGCCAAGTATAGCGCGCCCGCACGAGCGTCATAGGTGAGAGTTTCCAGACCTGCGTCAGATCTGCAAATCCCCGCCATCCTCGGGGCGGCTGGCCTGCGTGAGGTCCAGATCCAGCGTGACCGGAAAGTGATCCGAGGCCGTCAGAAGTGCGTGGCACAGGCTCGGCGTGCCATAGCAGGCGGCATCCTCGAACGGGTGCCAGATGCGCCAGCGCGGCGCGCAGGCCTGCAGCGGCGGCGAGATCATGATGTAATCCAGAAGCGCCTGAAAATAGCGCCCTTCCAGATGGTTATAAAAGCGGGCTGATGTGGGCAGACCTTGCTGGTTGGGCCGCAGGAGATGCCGCGCGTGCGGGTCGAACAGTTCTTGTCCCATGATGATCTCTACCGAAGAGCGGCCAAAGAGCGCCTCATAGGCGTCAAGGCCGGGCCCGTCGTTCAAGTCCCCCATCACCACCAGCGGCGCGCCCGCCTCCAGACGGTCCTCCACCCGCGCACGCAGCCAGACCGCCTGCGCCAGTTGCTTGCGACGGTTGGCGATGGACATGGCGCGGGCCTCCTCCGGGGTGCGCGCGCCATGCGGGGCCTTGGATTTCAGATGCGCGCCGATAAGGTGAAAGGGCGGACCTGTGCGCGGCGTCACCAGAAGTTCCATCGGGGGTTTGGAGAACCGCACCAGATCGGCCTTGGCGTCCACGTCGAGATCCATTTCAAACGTGCCGTCAAAACGCGGCGCGCGTGCTGTGTCCAATGGGGCATGTTCGGCCGTCAGCACATTGGAATCAAACAGGAACGCGATTTCCTGACGGGTGTCATTGGCAAAGCCCATAACCACGTCGCGGGTGCGCAGACCGGCCCATTCGGCAAAGCGCACAAGGGCACGTTCGGTGCTTTGGTGTTTGCCGCTGTTGGGGGCTTCGATGATGACAATGCCATCGGCGTCGATGGCGCGCAGCACATCCGCGATCGCTTCGGCCTGCGCGCCGCGGCTGATCTCGTGTCGGGCCGAGGGCGCGCTGTCGAGCTGCAATTGGTCCTGCGCGTCAAAGAGCGCTTCGAACCACTCGATGTTATACGTGCTGAGGCGCATGATCGCGGGCCTGTGCCTTGCCGCTGATCTCTTCCCAGGCGCGGTTGATGTCGATCATGCGTTTCTCGGCCAGCTGCACCGCCTCCGGGGGCACGCCCCGTGCCATCATCGCATCGGGGTGGTTGTCGCGCACCAGGCGACGCCAAATGCGGCGGATGTCCTCAAGCGGGGTGCCGGGCGAGACGCCGAGCACCTCGTGGGGGTCCTTGGGCGCATCCTCGACAAAGCGCGCCCGAAGCGAGCGAAACTGCGCATCGGTCTGCCCGAAGATACGGCTGACTTCTTCGAGGAACACATCCTCGTTGGGGTGGTAGAACCCATCGGCAATGGCGATGTGGAACAGCCCCTCCATCAGGTCGCAGAGCGTTTCAGGATCGTCCGAGAACATCGCGCGGATGCGGCGGGCATAATCGTCGTAGCCCGCGATGTCCTGCCGCGCGAGGTTGAAGACCCGCGCCGCCTGCGCCTCATCCTCGGCTGCGATCTGGAACACCTCGCGAAAGGCGGCCACCTCGTCGCGCGTGACCTGCCCGTCGGCCTTGGCCATCTTCGCGCCCAGCGCGATCACGGCAATGGTAAAGCCGACGGTGCGTTCAGGTGGCGTGCGCAAACGGTCAAAGACCTGCGCAAGGCTTTCCCCCTGCGTCAGCGCCGCAAGCGCTTCGGTTATGCGAGTCCAGATCGACATATCTGCAGTCTAGCGGGAACGCTGCGCGCTGTCAGGCGGCGCAGTCCCCTGCTCACGCAGAATTTTCTGCATCAGGATCAGATCCAGCCATTGATCCCATTTGCGCCCTACCTGCGGCATCCGCCCTACCTCGGCGTAACCGCAGCGCGCATGAAACCGCGCGGCGGCGGGATTGGCGCTGCTGATGGCGGCGACCATGACGTGAATACCGGCGGCGCGGGCACGGTTTTCAAGCTCTGAGAGCAGCTTATGCCCCACGCCCTGTCCACGCGCGGCCTCGGTCAGATAGATCGAATGCTCGCCCGTGTGGCGATAGCCCTCGCTGGAGCGAAAGCCCGAGTAGGTCGCATAGCCGAGGAATTGCCCGTCCTCAGCCTCTGCCACCAAAATGGGCGGATCCCCATAAAGGATGTCGTCCTGCCAATCGCTGAGCGAGCGC
Source organism: Ruegeria sp. TM1040 (assembly GCF_000014065.1). NCBI lineage: Bacteria > Pseudomonadati > Pseudomonadota > Alphaproteobacteria > Rhodobacterales > Roseobacteraceae > Ruegeria > Ruegeria sp. TM1040. The sequence goes on from NC_008044.1 coordinate 1,962,733, forward strand.
CCCTCGGTGGCAAAGGTCGCAAGGGTGGTGTCGATGATGTGGCGCTGCAGGTGGGTGATCGCCTCGGTGTCGCCGTCACGCGCAGCCCTGATCCGGGGTGCCATCAGAGGTGACGCAGCCCATGCGGCGTGTCGATCTCTGCCCGGAGCGCGGCGGGGCCCAGTTCAAACACCACGCGCGCGTCCCGAAGCGGCAGCATCTCGGCGAGCGCGCGGGCCTCGGGGTGGGCCACCACAAGGCGGCGCAGGCTGCAGCCCTGTTGCGTGAGGCGCGGCGCGGGATGTGGCCCCTGCCACCGCATCAGCGCAGGAAAGACATTGTCAAAGGGCAGGCACCCGGTGGCCGGCACGGCCATCTGCCACGCGAGATCCCCGCGCGTAAGTGCAACCGGCGTGCCCGCCTCCACGGGAAGCGCCGCCAGATCGGCCTCCAGATCGGTGCTGCGGCAGATCCAGTTGGAAATCCGCGCCGCGCCCTCAAAGCGGTCGAGATCAAACCAGCGCGGCTGACGCTCCGGCGTGGCCTCCGGGTCGATGGCGATGGCCTCCAGATAGAGCCCTTCGGCAAGCCCAAGGAGCCGGTTGTGGGTGCCAAAGACCTGATGCGCGCCCCCCGGCTGCAGGGGCACGCCAAGCGCCTCCTCGACATAGGCCGTGGCCTCTGAAAGTGTGGGGGCGGCAATGGCAAAGTGATCAAGTTCCATGGCGATGTCCTTGTGGCGCGGCGCATATCTCGGCGACACCCTAGCAAATCCCGCCACAATGAAAAGCACGGACCTGCCAATATCGTCAGTTCAAGTCGCTAGCCTAACCCGATGCCGTGTCGCGATATTTTACGCTTGATCTAAAGTGAGCTTGAGGAATTACGGTGTTCCTGCCGCCCCGCGTGTGACCCGCAGAGCCGGGGCGGGCAGATCTGAGACTGGAGCAGAGCGATGAATACCCCCCAAACGCCCGAGGATTGGGCCGCTGAGCATATCCTTGGCATATACGAGACCCACCTGCCCGTGCGCGACCTCGACCGTTCGCTGGCGTTTTACACCGGGCAGCTGGGGCTGAAGCTCGCTCGCCGCCTACCCGAACGCGACGTCGCATTTCTGTGGACCGGCCCCAAGGAGGTGGGGATGCTGGGGCTATGGGGTGCGGGCAGTGCGCCCCTTGGGATGTCCCTGCATTTTGCCTTTCGCGCCACCAAGGCGGCAGTGCTTGGCGCCTGCACGCAGTTGCCGGCGCAGGGCATCACACCGCTGGGGTTCACCGGAGATCCGATCACAGAGCCGGTGGTGCTGGGCTGGATGCCCGCGATCTCGGTCTATTTCAAGGATCCTGACGGCCACTCGATCGAGATGCTGCATATGCTGGAGGACGCGGCGGATCCGGCCTTTGGCGTCCAAAGCTATAGTGATTGGCAAAACCGGGCGTCACAGGCGTAAATCTTGGGCTGATCTCTCGGCGCGAGACTGCTGGGCAATACCCGGTACGGCTCCCGCCCGCCCTGGTGGCATGGCACATGCCACTACGCCCGTTGGGCGTGGCGCGTCGCACCCATAGGGTGCGACGCGCGCAGCCGACCCTCGCAAGGAGGGTCGGCTGCCACCGCCAAGATGAGACCCAGCGCCTAATCTTCGGTGACTTTATACTCGCGGCGTATGCCCTGCGTTTTCTGCCCCCAGAGGGAGGCCCCTGCCCGCAGCTGATGCGCATCAAACGCCGCGCGGTCGGCAAACCATTCCTCCACCCGCCAGACGGAGGGATCATCGGTCTACGTCACCTCAAAGGACAGACACCCCGGCTCCGCCCGCGTGAGGCGGATGTGCTCCGGCAGATATTGCTCCACCAGGGCCTGCTCCTGCGCCGAAGCGCAGAAGAGGTGACCCGAGAGGTACACGCGGCCTTTGAAGGCTGGATCGCGCATCTTGCGGCCCTCGCCTTAGCTGCGCGCTTCGCGGATGAGTTCGAGAATATCCTGTGCCGCGGTGGAGATATTGGTGCCGGGACCAAAGATCGCTTTGACACCCGCCTTGTAGAGGAAGTCATAATCCTGCTGCGGGATCACCCCGCCACAGATCACGATGATGTCCTCCGCCCCGGCGGCTTTGAGTTCGGCGATCAGCTGGGGGGCGAGCGTCTTGTGACCCGCCGCCTGGCTGGAGATACCGACCACATGCACATCATTGTCGATGGCATCCTGCGCGGCCTCTGCCGGGGTCTGGAACAGCGGTCCCACATCCACGTCAAAGCCAATGTCAGCAAAGGCGGTGGCGATCACCTTGGCGCCCCGGTCGTGACCGTCCTGCCCCATCTTGACCACCAGAAGACGCGGGCGGCGGCCCTCTTCCTCGGCAAAGGACTCGATGGATTTCTGGATCGCGGCAAAGCCCTCGTCGCCCTCGTATGCGGCGCCGTAGACGCCTGCGAGGGTTTTGACCTCGGCGCGGTGACGACCGAATTCTTTTTCCATTGCCATGCTGATTTCCCCCACAGTGGCGCGCGCGCGGGCGGCCTCGACGGCTGCTTCCAGAAGATTGCCGCCCTCAGACGCGCGGCGGGTGAGTTCGGCCAGCGCCGCCTCGCAGGCCGCCGCATCGCGGCTGGCGCGGATCTGTTCAAGCCGGGCGATCTGACTCTCGCGCACCTTGACGTTGTCCACATCGAGGATGTCGATGGGGTCTTCCTTGTCCTTGCGGTATTTGTTGACGCCGACGATCACCTCTTCGCCGCGGTCGATCATCGCCTGACGGCGGGCGGCAGTTTCCTCGATGCGCAGTTTCGGCATGCCGGAGGCCACGGCCTTGGTCATGCCGCCCATCTCCTCCACTTCCTGCATCATCGCCCAGGCCTTGTCGACGAGCTCTGCGGTGAGGCTCTCGACATAATAGCTGCCGGCAAGCGGATCGACGACATTGGTGACGCCGGTTTCTTCTTGCAAGATCAACTGGGTATTGCGCGCAATTCGGGCAGAGAAATCGGTGGGCAGCGCAATCGCCTCATCCAAAGCGTTGGTGTGCAGACTTTGCGTGCCGCCCAGAACCGCGCTCATCGCCTCATAGGCGGTGCGGATCACGTTGTTGTAAGGATCCTGCTCCTGCAGGCTCACGCCCGAGGTCTGGCAATGGGTGCGCAGCATCTTGGAGCGGTCGGATTTGGCGCCGAATTCCGTCATCACCCGATGCCAGAGCGTACGCGCGGCGCGCAGCTTGGCCGCCTCCATGAAGAAGTTCATGCCAATGGCAAAGAAGAACGACAAACGGCCTGCGAATTTGTCCACGTCCATGCCCGCCTCGATGGCGGCTTTGACGTATTCGCGCCCATCCGCCAGCGTATAGGCGAGTTCCTGAACGAGGTTCGCGCCCGCCTCCTGCATGTGGTAGCCGGAGATCGAGATGGAGTTGAACTTCGGCATCTCGTTCGAGGTGTATTCAATGATGTCCGCGATGATCCGCATCGAGGGTTCTGGCGGATAGATATAGGTGTTGCGGACCATGAACTCCTTGAGGATGTCGTTCTGGATGGTCCCGGAGAGGAGCGCCTTGTCGTGGCCCTGTTCTTCACCTGCGACGATGAAGCTCGCCAGGATCGGGATCACCGCGCCATTCATGGTCATGGAGACCGAAACCTGATCGAGCGGGATGCCGTCAAACAGGATCTTCATATCCTCGACACTGTCGATGGCAACGCCCGCCTTGCCGACATCACCGACGACGCGCTCGTGATCGCTGTCATAGCCGCGGTGGGTGGCGAGATCGAAAGCCACCGAGACCCCCTGCTGACCAGCGGCAAGGTTGCGGCGGTAAAAGGCGTTGGATTCTTCGGCCGTGGAGAAGCCCGCGTATTGGCGGATGGTCCAGCGGCGGCCTGCATACATGGTGGCCTTCACCCCACGGGTGAACGGGCCAAAGCCCGGCAGTGTGCCCATATGGCCAAGCTCTGCGGTGTCCTCGGCCGTATAAAGCGGTTTGACGTCAATGCCCTCGAGGGTCTGCCAGGTGAGATCCTCGAGCGGGCGTCCGCGCAGTTCTTTTTCAGCCAGTGCCCGCCAATCGTCCGGTGTCTGGGTCATGCATTCGTCCTCTTGTCAGATCTTCCTGCACCACAAGATCGGGCGCAGGGGGAGTTGCGGTCGCGTCCGCTTTGTTTGGATCTTCGACCAGTTCAGCGAGGCCATCGGCACCGCCGACCAGCCACATCATGTCGTCATAGTAACTCTCGCGCAGGCGCGCGGCCTCGGCCTCCGAGAAAGGCATCCAGCGCCCTTCGTCCTCGGGCAGAAGCTTGGCAAGCCGCGGGGGCAGTTCGGCGCGCAGTTCCGGCAGGCGTGCAGAAGCATTGAGACGGAACGCCCCGCGCGCATGGGGGCAGTCCACCCCGGTCACCGCCGAGAGCTGCGCCTCGGGCTGGGTGGCAAACACCTCGTAGGGGAACACCCGGATGCGGGCACCGGGCATGGCGCAATAGATGTCCTGGATAACATCGCGCCAGCTGCGCGTCGCCTCTGCGATCCGCGAAAGCGTGGCGGCATTGGGCATCCGCAAGGAATGTTCGAGCCGCACCGCCAAGGCAGAGGCCCAGAACATCTCCGGGCTGCGAATATTGAGCATCACATCGCTGACCGCCCCGTCAAAAGCATGATCGAGCCGCGCCAGATGTTCGCCAGCGGCGGGATAGAGCGCGCCAAGGGCAAAACACTGCTCGAGCGGTTGCAGCATGGACGCATCCGAGATCACCACCGAGGCCGTGCCCGCGTTCTGCAGACCCGCAAGCTGCAGCGCGATCCGGCCCCGCGCGCGCGCCATCGGGTCGCGTCCGGTGACCGAAATGGCGCCCGGCTGGATCCCGTGCAAGAGCCCGTTGCGGGTGCGCTCCGGCCCCATGAAGGCGATGCCATATTGCGATAGCGTATCGCTTTTGCGGGTCATGTAATTCTGGAAGCTGCGGGTGGCGCAGCGGTGGGCACCGATGTGCAGAATGACTTTCATCGCAGGTTCTCCTTGCGCAGGCGTGAAGCTCTGCCCAAAACCATGCGCGAAAGGGGTTCCCTCACGCTTAACGAAAGGTGATTTTTTTGTGGCCGCAGGGTTTCAGCGGTCGCTTTTACGTCGAGAGCACATATATTTACGCTCAAAGGAGTGCCCATGAACAGATTGCAACGTCTTACGCTGCTCGCCGCCCTGACCGCCTTGCCGTTGGCCCAGTCCGTTTCTGCGCAAGAGGCCGAGGGCCAAAGCCCTGCCCCGGATGCCACCTTGAGCGAAGATGCCGCGCCTGCGGATCTGAGCGCCGAAGAGGCCGCACCCGCGTTTGAAATCCGCGACGGATATGACGTGGATATTGCCGAGTACCAATGGACCCACCGCCCGGTGGTGGTCTTTGCCGACAGCCCCGCAGACCCGCGATACCAGGAGCAGATCGACGAGCTGTTGCAGGACATCCCGGCGTTGATGACGCGGGATGTGGTGGTCTTTGTCGACACCGACCCGAAGGCGCGCTCGGCGCTGCGCAAAAAGCTGCGCCCGCGGGGGTTTATGCTGGTGCTGCTCGGCAAGGACGGCGGCGTGAAACTGCGCAAACCGCTGCCCTGGAGCGTGCGCGAATTGAGCCGTACCATCGACAAGATGCCCATGCGCCAGCGGGAGATCGAAGCGCGCCGGGAAGGGTAAGCCTCGGCGCTGCCGCGTGTATGTCGCGCCGCACGCCGCCCGCAGCAAGCCACGTCATGTGTCGCGACACTGTCCTGTTTCGCGCCACTCTCTTGTGTCGCACCTCTTGGTGCGCCTCCTAGGAGGTGCGCCCGCGAGAATAGAAGATGCGCCGGTTGCGCCGGTCGAAGACCACGGTGAATTTGGCGGTCGGGTGATAGATCAGCGCCGATGTGGGATCCAGAAGCGCGTTGAAATAGGCCTCTTCCATTTCGATCGCCATGCAGTCCTTGCCGCCGGTGCCAGAAGAAAGAACCCCGATCCCCATCGGCAGATCCCGGTTCATGATTTCTTCCGTGACCTCGGTGGGCGACAAACCCTCCACCTCGAAGGCAACGGCGATCTCCTCGGAGATTGCGCGCATGCCCGCTTCGACGTCGCGGACCTTCTTGACCTTGGAGCTGATCCGGCTCGCCTTTACCTCGAAGAGGGCGGCGGTGCAGTTGACCCGCGAGAAGAAATAATAGGTCTCGCCGAGTTTCACCCAATCCTGCACCTGCGCGCGCACCTGTTCCTCCTGGTCGAGACTGCAGGAGCCTGTCACAACCGCGGCCAGAGCCACCCCGGCGAAGGCACGCAGCAGACGGCGTGGACGAGACGGAGGGTGAGGCAAGGACACGAAAAATCTCTCCGGCAGGATCGGCACAATGAGCACATTCGCAGGCCAAAGCCTGCAACAAAGCATATGGTTCAGCTTTATGTGCGGCCCCTTCAGAAAGCCTTAACGCTGCTGATTCAAAACCGAAATTTTGCTGCAAATTTGGCCCGCTCTCCCATAGCAGCCCACCGCCGCGAGGCGGCGGGCTGTCAGGGGAGGATATGCGGGCCAATCGGGTCACAGGATCATTCGAATTCGATGATCACATCGTCCACCGCGAGGCTGTCGCCTGCCGCCGCATTGATTTTGGAGACCACGGATTTTTTCTCGGCGCGCAGGATGTTTTCCATCTTCATCGCCTCGATGGTGCAGAGCGCCTGCCCCTCCTGCACTTCTTCGCCCACCTCGACGTTGATCTTCACAACAAGACCGGGCATTGGGCACAGAAGCATCTTGGAGGTATCGGGCGGCAGTTTTTCGGGCATCAAGGCGGCCAGTTCGGCCTGACGCGGACGGCGCACATGCACCTTGAGGTCCGCGCCCCGGCTGCGCACGCGGAAGCCTTGGGTGATCTTGTCGACCTTCAGCACCAGAGGCGTGCCATCCGCATCCACATGGGCAAGGCTGTCACCCGGCGTCCAATCGGAACTCACGCGGATCTCGCTTTGATCCTCAAAGCGCACGGTTGCGCCTTCGGGATCGGCGGCAACACGCAGCTCATAGGTCTGCCCGCCAATGGCCACCACCCAGGTGTTGCCCACCCGGCGTTCGTGGTTGTCCATGCGGCCCGAGACCTGCGTGCGGCGGATTTCGGCAACCCGGTGCATGGCCGCACAAGAGGCCGCGATGCGCTTCAGATCGCTTTCCGGCAGATCGACGCCGTCAAACCCCTCGGGGTATTCCTCGGCGATAAAGGCGGTGGTCATCTCGCCCGAAACAAACTTCGGATGATCCATCACCGCCGAAAGGAACGGCAGGTTGTGACCGATGCCTTCGACCTCGAAACTGTCAAGCGCCGCGCGCATCGCCTCGATCGCCGCATCACGGGTCGGTGCCCAGGTGCAGAGCTTGGCGATCATCGGGTCGTAATACATTGAAATCTCACCGCCTTCATAGACGCCGGTGTCGTTACGCACGACCACATCGCCCGCATCTCCGGGCGCGACGCCGGGCGTGTAGGCCGCGGTTTCTGCCGGGGGACGATAGCGGGTGAGACGCCCGATGGAGGGCAGGAAGTTGCGATAGGGATCTTCGGCATAAAGGCGGTTTTCAATCGCCCAGCCGGTAAGTTTGACATCATTCTGAGTGATCGACAGCTCCTTGCCGGCGGCCACGCGGATCATCTGCTCCACAAGGTCCACACCAGTGATGAGTTCGGTCACGGGATGTTCCACCTGCAGGCGGGTGTTCATCTCGAGGAAGTAGAAGTTCTTGTCGCCGTCGACGATGAATTCCACGGTGCCCGCAGAGGCATAGCCCACGGCCTTGGCCAGCGCGACGGATTGCTCGCCCATGGCGCGGCGGGTCTCTTCATCGAGGAAGGGGCTCGGCGCCTCTTCGACGACCTTCTGGTTGCGGCGCTGGATGGAGCATTCGCGCTCGCCCAAGTAAACGCCGTTGCCATGGGCATCGCAGAGCACCTGAATTTCGATGTGGCGCGGTTGCGTCACGAATTTCTCAATGAAGATCCGGTCATCGCCAAAGGAGTTCGCGGCCTCGTTTTTGGAGGACTGAAAGCCCTCGCGGGCCTCTTCGTCGGTCCAGGCAATCCGCATGCCCTTGCCGCCGCCCCCGGCAGAGGCCTTGATCATCACCGGATAGCCGATCTCGTTGGAGATCTTCACCGCCTCATCGGCGTCCGCGATCAGGCCCATGTAGCCGGGCACGGTCGACACGCCTGCTTCCTGGGCGATTTTCTTCGAGGTGATCTTGTCCCCCATCGCCTCAATCGCGCCTTTGGGCGGGCCAACAAAGGCGACGCCTGCGGCCTCCAGCGCCTCGGCGAATTTGGCGTTTTCCGACAGGAAGCCATAGCCCGGATGCACCGCCTGCGCGCCCGAGGATTTGATCGCGGCCATCACATTGTCGATGACGATGTAGGATTGGTTGGCAGGCGCAGGGCCCACATGCACGGCCTCATCCGCCATCTGCACATGCAGCGCCTGACGGTCGGCGTCGGAATAAATGGCGACGGTCTTGATGCCCATCTTGCGCGCGGTCTTGATGACGCGACAGGCAATTTCCCCCCGGTTGGCGATCAGGATCTTCTCAAACATGGGCTGTCCCTTGTGGTCCGTGTTGATGTGTCAGACGCGCGCACAAAAAACCGCCGCGCACGGGGATGTCCCGTGGCGACGGTGCGCCCGCATCAAAGCGAGATGTCATAGCGGCGCGGAAGGCCCGCGCGCCCGAGGCCGGATTAGCAGCGGCCTGGGTTTTCCTTGCAGTAGATGAGGTTGCCCGCAGCGCCAACGGCCGCGCCGGTGACAAGGCTGCCGTTGAGCAAGGCCGCCCCTGCGGCCCCTGCCCCAGCACCATAGAGCACTTGTTCGCCGGTGGTGTCGCCACAGGCTGCAAGCGCCGCGGTGCCCGCAAGCAGGGCAGAAATGAGTGTTTTACGCATCGGGATGCTCCTTTGGGTCTTTCAGCACGTTTGGCTGCAAATGTGCCAATACGACGCAGATCGTCCAGATCCGTTGAGCACATATCATCCGCATGGGCGAGAGATCGCCCGTCACATCCGCGTGAAAGGCGAGCTTTCGCGCAAATCCGGGGCGCATCTGCGCGCTGCTGGCGGGACAAATATGTCGTCGCAAGCGCAGGCGCTGCGCGCAGGGGATAGGAGCGAGGAAGCCGAGACGGTCTGAGCCCAAAAGCGGGCAGCTGGCGCGGGGGGGCGCACAGCTGCCCAGTCAGGTTTTGGGGCCAGAACAGCAGCCAGAAGGGACGAAAAGGCTGCGTAGGCCGGTCCAAGGTGACAGCACCGGCGGCCCGTGCAAATGGCTGCGTTGCCGCCTCGGGATTTTTGGCAGCAGGCCGCGCAAATTCCCAAGCCGGTAGCAAAAAGACGCCGACACACGCCTGACGTGTCCATCCGCACGCGGATTTCCGCTGCCCTGACGGAGCCGTATCGGTGATATGACGCTCTTTTTGCAGCATTTACCCCTCAAAGGCCTCGGGGAAGGAACGCCGCGCCACCTCAACGTCGATCACCAGGAGCGACTCATAGCTTTCGGGATCAAAGGGATCGTCGACCGCAACCACCTCGCGCCCGAAGAGCCAGCTAAGCCGCCCTGCGTCGAGATTGCCGCGCTCAAACGGCTGATCGCCAAAATTCTCCCACAGCGCCTTCATAAAGCCCGCATCAGCACGCCGATCGGCAGGCTTGCGGTCCCGAAAGCGTTCGCGCCGGGTGATCGGCGTGACCCCTTTGGGATTGGGGCGACGGATGACGAATTGGAAATCGGTGCCGGGTAAACGGCCGGGAAAGCCGCGATGTTTCAACATGAGAGTGCCTCCGGTCCGGCACCCCGCAGGTCGGAAAGGTCCGGCCACAGGGCCGGACCCCTGAAGTGTTTACTTGTACTTGCCGGTGTAGACCGGCTCTTGCGAGATCGGCTCGGGCTCAACCACGACGAACTCTTCCTCGCGCTGACCGGCACATGCGGCGACGGCGGCCAGAAGACCTGCAAGGGTGATGAATTTGATGCTCTTGGACATGTCTGTCTCCTAAGATCATAATTGAAACCTGCGCGGGCATGCGCCCGCACCTCTGCCAGCCCAAAGGAGACACCCCCAAAGGGCCGAGGCGCATATTTGCGTCCCGTGCGCAGCATAGCGCCATTGGTTTCAAGGATATATGTATATTCTGCGCTGCAAACGCCCTGTGGCGCGAAAATCGCAGAAAAATGCCGATATCTGGGGGCTGCCATCCTCAAAACCCCTCCCAGACGCAGGCGGCGTCCTCGATGCGGTAGGTTTCAAAGTATTGGGTCACATCCGGGGCGCGCTGGCCAAAGGGCAGGTTCTGATCCGAAAAGGACACCACCACGCGCTCGGCCTTGATGTCATGATAGCTGAGATAGGGCACGGCAACGGCGGTACAGAGATGCTCCATATCCGCAAGGCTTGTGGTCTGGTCGGCCATCTGCGCCATTTCAGGCGCGACAAAGCGAAAGCGGGCCCAGAGCGCGCCGGGCGCATCGTCCAAGAGCACCTCGGAGAGTGTCACAGGCTGCCCAGAGGGCACCGGGAGGCTGGCCTGCGCCTCATCGGACGCTGTCGCCCCGCCGTCCGCCCCTTCAGCCCCCTCGGAGGCTGCATGCGCCTGCGACAACGGGGAGGCGCAGACCAAGGCAAGCAGGAGTGCGCATTGCAAACGCGCCGTAAAAAGACCGACGCCTGCGCGGCGCAGAGCACGGGTCGTGACAGGCGCTGGTTTCGCGCCGCCAAATGTCCCGAAGACGGACCCCAAAACTGACCGGGGCGTTGCTGCGGTCCCATGTCCTGACGACTGAGCAAGCACCGACTTCACAACCCGAAGATGTATGAAAGCCCGGACCAAATTGCCGCAGCCCCGACCCCAATCAGATTGGGCTCCTCCTGCCGGGGCTGCGGGCGCAGCGCCTAGGGCGCGCGCTATACTCGGTCTGGATGAGCCGGAGCATGCAACTGATTCGGCCTCTGTGTCAAATACTGTTAGATTTTTGTGCAGCAGCAGCGCGCAGCGCCCGTTCTGCGCGCAGACTGCGAACTTGCGGTCTCCATCCGGCGCGATCCCTGCGAAAGCGCTGGAGTTTTGACGCAAGTGCCCCGTGGTTTTACGCAAGCCTGTGATTTTACGCAGGATCGAGGTCATCAGAGCCGCCTCCCAGACCGCGTGGCCTGTGCCACCCACCGGGCGCGATGCGCCGGGCACGCCAAGAGATCTGCGATTTCACCGCTCAGACCCGGCGCCACCGGCGCGGCGACTCGCCCGCCCGCCTCAACGCGAATCACGTCACCCTCTCGGGTGAGCTGCACCACCGGGGAAAACCCCCGCACCTTCTGCAGCTTGCGCCACATATCCTGCCGGATCTGGTGCGCCAGCCGCAGGGGATCGCCCTGAGGTAGAGTGGTGCTGGCCACCACATCAAAGCGCGCGGGCATTTGACGCGACAGCGTCAGCCCCCCCGCCCCGCGCGTGATATGCCAGCGCGCACTCATGCCTGCCCCCGATCGGACGCCGACAAGGCGAAGGCGCGCGCACGGCCCTGCGGCGCGCGCCTCCAGTGATATGTGGCACCTGCCACCATTACCGCGAGCGCACCCCGAAATGGCGCAGCGCGCTGCATTTCTTTGTCATCGCCGCCGCTTGATTGGGAAAGCGGTGGTCCAGGTTCGACAGACCTTCTGCCGCTGCTTTTTCGGGCCAAAGCATGCTGACAATGATGTTTCTGTCGCGTGTTCGGCCCGCAAAGAGGTCCGGGGATTTTGAACGCATCACCTGACAAATCTCTTTCATCCGCTTTTCGCTGGTCCCCATGCGCTTGGAAAAAGCACCATTCATGGCGACCACAAAAATATGCGCCTGACTGGAATTCGATTTCGAGTTTCCATCATCCCGCGACAGCGTCGAGGTCAGTGTGGTTTTATCAGAGTGCAGCAAGCACCAGCTGCTTCCATCCGACAGCGCGTAAGACTGCTGCCCCTTGCAGGCTGCCGAAGGCTGTGCGGCAGCGGCAGGCAAGGCCGCCGCTATCAAAAGACACGCGAAAAGATAACGCATAAATCGCTCCTTGGTTGAATAGAGCTTTTGCCTAGCGCAAAATGGCTCAGAGCGGAATATTGTCGTGCTTTTTCCACGGGTTCGCGAGCTTTTTGCCACGCAGGCTGGCAAAGGCGCGCGCCACGCGGCGGCGGGTGGATTTGGGCTGGATCACCTCATCAATGAACCCGCGCTCGGCCGCCACAAAGGGATTGGCAAAGCGGTCCTCGTAGTCGGCCGTATGGGCGGCGATCTTCTCGGGATCATTGAGATCGGCGCGGTGGATGATCTCGGTTGCGCCCTTGGCGCCCATCACCGCGATCTCGGCAGTGGGCCAGGCATAGTTGAAATCACCGCGCAGGTGTTTGGAGGCCATCACGTCATAGGCACCGCCATAGGCCTTGCGAGTGATGACCGTGACCTTTGGCACCGTCGCCTCACCATAGGCAAACAGGAGCTTGGCGCCGTGCTTGATGACGCCGCCGTATTCCTGTGCGGTCCCCGGCAGGAAGCCCGGCACATCCACAAAGGTCAGGATCGGAATTTCAAAGGCGTCGCAGAAGCGCACAAAGCGTGCCGCCTTGCGAGAGCTGTCAATATCAAGACAGCCTGCGAGCACCATCGGCTGATTGGCCACCACGCCCACGGTCTGCCCCTCAAGGCGCACAAACCCGGTGATGATGTTCTTGGCGAAGTCTTCCTGGATCTCGTAGAAATCGCCCTCATCCGCCACTTTGGTGATGAGTTCCTTCATATCATACGGCGTGTTGGCGTTTTCCGGGATCAGCGTATCGAGGCTGTCCTCAATCCGCGCGGGGTCGTCAAAGAACGGGCGCACGGGCGGCTTTTCACGATTGTTGGCGGGCAGGAAGTCCACCAGACGGCGCACTTCGGCCAGCGCCTCGACGTCGTTTTCAAAGGCACCATCGGCGACGGAGGATTTCTTGGTATGGGTGGAGGCCCCGCCCAGCTCCTCGGCGGTAACCTGTTCGTTGGTCACGGTTTTTACAACATCCGGGCCGGTCACGAACATGTAGGAGGTGTCCTTCACCATAAAGATAAAGTCGGTCATCGCGGGGCTGTAGACCGCACCACCGGCGCAGGGCCCCATGATGACGGAGATCTGCGGGATCACGCCGGAGGCCATGATATTGCGCTGGAAAATCTCGGCATAGCCCGCCAGCGCGTCGACGCCTTCTTGAATACGGGCGCCGCCAGAGTCGTTGAGCCCGATGATCGGCGCGCCGTTCTGGATCGCCATGTCCTGAATTTTACAGATCTTTTGCGCGTGGGTTGCGGACACCGAGCCGCCCAGCACGGTGAAATCCTGCGAGAACACATAGACCTGACGGCCATTGATGGTGCCCCAGCCGGTGATCACACCGTCGCCTGCGGGCTTGTTGTTCTCCATGCCAAAATCCGTGCAGCGATGGCTGATGAACATGTCGAACTCTTCAAAGCTGCCTTCGTCCAGCAGCAGTTCGATCCGCTCGCGGGCGGTGAGTTTGCCGCGTGCGTGCTGCGCATCAATACGTTTCTGTCCCCCTCCGAGGCGCGCGTTTTCGCGGCGTTCCTCGAGCTCGGCAAGAATATCCTTCATGGCAAATGCCCCCTGATCAGTTTGGGCCCACGGTTTCAAACGGGTTGAACCGGGTTCTTTGTGTGCGACCCTAGCCTGACGCAGGCTGGCACCCAAGGCAAATGTGGCAAATTTGCAAATACAATGCATAACCCTCGTGCAAAATGGCAAATCTGCTAATTACCCGTCACGAACCGGGCGGGCACCGGGCAGGCACCGGGCAGGCACCGGGCAGGCAGCAGCGCGAAAGCCGGAAGAAACGTGCCACTCCGTGATCTGCAACACAGACGTGCTAGGTGAAGCGCGTCTAGATTGTACCCTTCGGGCAGCAATGTTGGACAAGCCGCCCGCCGCAGCCTAAACGGTTAACACGCAAACTAAACCGAGACGTATAGTGACACGCAGCACCCCACCGACCATCTGGACCCTGATCCTGCTCTCCGGCCTCTCTGCCCTTGGCATGAACATCTTTCAGCCGTCCCTGCCTGGTATGGCGGCCTATTTTGGGGTCGAGTATCGCCTGATCGCGCTTTCGGTGCCGTTTTACCTGGCCGCAAGCACGGTGATCCAGATCGTTGTCGGGCCGATTTCGGACAAGATGGGCCGCCGTCCGGTGATGATGGTCTCCTTGCTGCTGTTTCTGCTGGCCACGCTGGGCTGTATTTTTGCAACCACGGCCGAGGTGTTTCTCGCTTTTCGGATGGCGCAGGCGGTGGTGGCCACCTGTATGGTATTGAGCCGCGCCGCGGTGCGCGACATGTATGAAGGGCCCAAGGCCGCGAGCATGATCGGCTATGTCACCATGGGGATGACGGTGGTACCGATGGTGGGTCCGGCACTTGGCGGGATCTTGGATCAGGCCTTTGGCTGGCACGCAAACTTCTGGCTGCTCTTTGCCACCGCGGCGGTGACGCTGGTGATTTTCTACGCCGATTTCGGCGAGACCGCGACGGCGAGCGGCAAGCCGTTGATCGCACAGTTTCGCGAATACCCAGCACTGCTGCGCTCGCCCCGCTTCTGGGGCTACTCGCTCGCGGCGGGCCTGTCGTCAGGTAGCTTCTTTGCCTACCTCGGCGGCAGCCCTTTTGTGGGCACCAATGTCTATGGGCTCAACAGTGCAGAACTCGGGATCTATTTCTCCGCGCCTGCGGTGGGCTATTTCCTCGGCAATTTCCTCTCCGGACGGTACTCGGAGCGCTTTGGCATCAACACGATGGTGTTCTGGGGCGCGATCGTGAACATCTTTGGCGTCGGGCTTTCGCTCAGCATTACGCTTGCGGGCATGGACACGGTGTGGACCTTCTTTGGACTGATGTGTTTTGTCGGCCTTGGCAACGGCATGGCGATCCCCAATGGCACCACCGGTGCGATCAGCGTCCGCCCGCATCTGGCCGGCACAGCGGCGGGACTGTCCTCGGCGATCATGATCGGCGCCGGTGCGGCGCTGTCGGCCACGGCCAGCTGGCTCCTGGTGCCCGGCTCCAATGCCGCACCTCTGCTTGAGATCATGTTTGCCAGCGGTTGCCTTGGGTTGGTGGCCATTCTTTACGTGATGCGGCGCGAACGCCAGCTTGGGCTTGCGGCCTGAGATCGGAACGCCCCGACTGAACATAAAGTGTTTCGCTTCGGGCTTTGCCCGAAGCGACCCGCGCGCAAGCGCGCCCCGGTAGGGGCGCGCTTGCGCGCTTGGCCCAACTGCGGGCCTTGCTTTTTCAAAGCAGGGGCCGTGGGCGGGAGGTCTCCCCTCGCCCTTTCGGGGAGCTCAATATGGGCACGGTTATAACCAGTGCGGCTTGCCAGAGTGAGTTTGCAGTTATACAAATGAACTCAGCTCAATTTGCAAAGGCAAGCCACATGGCCACCCAAAAGCTCTATGCCGGGGCGAAGCTGCGCGAGATGCGCAATCGGATCGGCCTCACGCAAAAGGACTTTGCCGCCAAGCTCGGCGTCTCGCTGCCCTATCTGAACCAGATGGAGAACAACAACCGGCCTGTGTCCACCACGGTCGTCCTGGCGCTGGCGCAGGAGTTCGGGCTGGATGTGACAGAGCTGTCGTCTGGAGATAGCGAACGGTTGATCTCTGACATGCGCGAGGCCATGGCCGATCCGGTCTTTGCCGATGATGTGCCGCCCCTGGCCGATCTGCGCCTCACTGCGTCAAACGCCCCCGCCCTCGCCCGCGCTTTCCTGAGCCTGCACCGCGCTTACCGTCAAACCCACGAGCGGCTTGCCTCGCTGGATGAGGCGCTGGGGCGTGCCGATGCGCGCATTCAGGCCAGCCCCTGGGAAGAGGTGCGCGACTTCTTTCATTACTGCGACAACTATATCGACGCCGTGGACCGCGCGGCCGAGCGGTTCTCGGGCAGTGGCGACACCCGCCAAAACGCGGAGACCGCCCTGCAAGAGATCGGCGTGACCCTGACCCTGCGCGACATGGAGGGGTTGCGCGCCTATGATCCCGACACCAAAGTGCTGGCGCTGTCGCATCGCTCCGCGCCGCAAACGCGGCTGTTTCAGATGCTCTTGCAACTGGCGCTTTTGCGCTACGGCGATCTTCTGGAGGCGACGCTCGATTTTGCAAAATTCCAGACCGATGAGGCCCGTTCGATTGCAAAGATCGGCCTTGCAAATTACTTCGCCGGCGCAGCCCTGATGCCCTACACAAGGTTTCTGGAGGCGGCACAGGCCTGCCGGCATGACCTGGAGCTGTTGTCGATCCGCTTTGGGGCCTCGATCGAGCAGGTGGCGCATCGCCTGTCGACCCTGCAACGTCCCGGCGCCAAGGGCATTCCGTTTTTCTTTGTGCGCGTCGATCAGGCGGGCACGATCACCAAGCGCCATTCGGCCACACGGTTGCAGTTTGCCCGTTTTGGCGGCGCGTGTCCTTTGTGGAACGTCCACCGCGCCTTTGAAACACCGGGGCGGTTTTTGCGACAGCTCGCCGAGACTCCCGACGGGGTGCGCTATATCTCGCTGGCGCGGGATGTCTCCAAACCGGGCGGATCCTTCGGCGCACCGGTGCGGCGCTATGCGATCTCGCTGGGCTGCGAAGTCAGCCACGCGGATGCGTTGGTCTTTGCGGATGGGCTTGATGTGACGCAGGCCTCGGCCTTTGAACCCATCGGCATCTCCTGCCGGATTTGCGAGCGCCAGCATTGTCACCAGCGCTCGGTGCCGCCGCTGGAGCGACGACTTTCGGTGGACACCAACGAGCGCAGCGTGTTGCCCTACCGGGTCAATTGAACGCAAAAAGGCCACCCCGCGTGAGGGCGGCCCGTGATGCGTCATCGCCTGAGATCAGGCTTTGGCCAGAATGCCCCAGATCTCATCCTTGAGAGCAGCGCGTTTTTTGCGCATGTCGTTCTCGGCCTGCTCGGACACCGGTTCCACATTGGTTTCGGCCCGGTGCACGGCGCGGTTCACCTCGTGGTACTCATCCGCAAGCTTGGCAAAATGCGCGTCCGACTGCTTGAGTTCGCTCATCAGAGCGGCTTTTTCGGGGAATTCCTCGGCCAGTTCATGAGGGGTATGGGACATCTTGTTTGCTCCTTCAATGCGTTGTTTGACAGGAGCTTAGAAGATGACTCGCAGACGAACTTTGACCGGGATCAAGTTTTTGGGGAATTCCAAACCCCAAATGACGTGCGGCCAGCATCGCTGCGATATCCGGGCCTCAAGTCAAGGTGCCGCACCAGCGCCCGATTTGAAGCACCGCAACATATTATTCCCTGTGGTGGCAAAGGTTGCAGCCGTGTGAAGAGCTGTGCAGCTGCTCCACCCCACTCCGACAAGGAGCAGATCTCTGATCGGGCACAGGGAGAGGAGTAAAAGGACAGCTTTCAAATCGGGGTGGTCTGCTTTGAGCCCTTCACAGCTATAAAGCGTTGTTCGCTGGCTCGGATTATGCGAGCCGTTTCTTCCATGACAGACCTGTATTTGACCGAGCCTGACTTCGAAGCTGAGATTACGATCCTTACCGAAGAGCAGCGAGGGCGCCAAACGCCGCCACACAACTACATTCGCTGGGATTTCGGCTATGCAGAGGACAATCCTCTAGAGCCAGAGCGCAATCTGGATGCAGAAATCTACATGATTTGGCCAAATTTTCTGGATACCGAAGGCACACCTATTCAGAAGGGCATCCCGCTTGTAGGAACATACAAGGCTTGGATGCACATCTTGGTGAGAGAAATGGTGTGCTACCACCGGAAACGGATATCGGTTGGTCTAAAATTCAATTGCTATGAAGGCGGCCAGATCGTGGCAAGAGGGGTCGTAACAGAGCTTCGGGCCATTTCGCTCAACGGCAACTAAATACCGCTTTCCGACCACAATGACTTTCAGGCATGTCTATAAAAAACCGCCCCTCTGCGGATGCAGGGGGCGGCTAGGCGTGACTAACAGTGCAGGGTTCAACGCTGCGAGGTCTGCCAGTTCGGGTTGAACCACGGCTCGGCATTCGACGAAGGCAGACGGCGCCCCAGAATGTGATCGGAGGCTTTCTCGCCGGTCATGATCGAGGGCCCGTTGAGGTTGCCGTTGGTGATGCGCGGGAAGATCGAACTATCCGCCACCCGCAGCCCCTCGACGCCAATCACCCGGCATTCGGGGTCAACCACCGCCATCGGATCATCCACCGCACCCATCTTGCAGGTGCCGCAGGGGTGATAGGCGCTCTCGACATGTTCGCGCAGGAATCCGTCGATCTCCTCGTCCGTTTGCAGGTCGGTGCCCGGCTGGATCTCGTGTTTCACAAAAGGCTTCATCGCATCCTGTGCAAAGATCTCACGCGTGAGGCGGACGCATTTGCGGAAATCGATCCAGTCCTGCTCGGTAGACATGTAGTTGAACAGGATCTTTGGCGCGGCGTTGGGATCGGCGCTGGCCAGCGTTACCTCGCCGCGCGACTGCGAGCGCATCGGGCCGACATGGGCCTGAAAGCCGTGGCCCTCGGCCGCCGCCTGCCCGTCATAGCGCACGGCGATCGGCAGGAAGTGATACTGGATGTCGGGATAGTCGATCCCCTTGTCCGAGCGAATGAAGGCCGCGCTCTCGAACTGGTTCGAGGCCCCGAGCCCGGTCTTGGTAAAGAGCCACTGCGCCCCGACCAAGGCCTTGCCGAAGAGGTTCCAGTATTTATAGAGCGTGATCGGCTTCTTGGAGGCAAACTGGAAATAGAACTCCAGATGGTCCTGCAGGTTCTGGCCAACGCCGGGCCGGTCCGCGATGACGTCGATGCCATGTTCGGCCAGATGTGCGGCGGGGCCAATGCCCGAGAGCATCAGGAGCTTGGGCGAGTTGAGCGAAGACGCCGCGAGGATCACCTCGATATTGGCGCGGATGACTTCGATCTTGCCGCCGCGCTCGACTTCGACACCGACGGCGCGGCCATCCTCGATCACCACCTTGCGGGCCAGCGCGCGGATCAGATCGCAATTGTCGCGCTTGAGCGCAGGTTTCAGATAGGCATTGGCGGCAGACCAGCGGCGGCCCTTGTGGACGGTCATCTCCATCGGGCCAAAGCCCTCTTGCTGCTGGCCGTTATAATCCTTGGTGACCGGATACCCCGCCTGCTGCCCGGACTTCACAAAGGCATCATGTAGCGGGTTGTCGCGGGGGCCACGGGTGACATGCAGCGGGCCGTCGGTGCCGCGCCAGTCGGGATCGCCGCCATGGCCGCGATCATCCCAGGTTTCCATACGTTTGAAATAGGGCAGCACGTCGGCATAGGACCAGCCGGTCGCGCCCGTTTCGGCCCAGTGGTTATAGTCGCCCGCGTGGCCGCGCACATAGACCATGCCGTTGATCGAAGAGGATCCGCCAATGACCTTGCCGCGCGGCGTCACCAGCTCGCGCCCGCCCAGATGCGGCTCGGGCTGGGATTTGTAACCCCAGTCATACATCGACATGTTCATGGGGTAGCTCAATGCGCCGGGCATCTGGATGAAGGGGCCCGCATCCGTGCCACCATGCTCGATCACCAGCACCGATTTGCCCGCCTCGCTCAGACGGTAGGCCATGGCGCAGCCTGCGCTGCCCGCCCCAACAATCACATAATCCGCGTTCATCGCGTCTCTTCTCCTATCACCGGCTGAGACCCTGCCCTGCCCCGCCTCACGGCGCCGCAGGACATAACCTCTCTGGTCGCCCGCGTCCTTTTGGGGGACGGGGCGGGTGGGTGGGCGGCGCCCAAAAGGACGCGCCCTTACAGTTGTGTGTCGCCTTTAGAAGGCTGCTTCGCAGTCGCCCATGCGCACGTAGACCGACTTCACCTGGCTGAAGTGCTTGATCGCTTCCTTGGAATTTTCACGCCCCACGCCAGAGGCTTTGACGCCACCAAAGGGCGCCTCGACGGGTGCGTCATTGTAGGAATTGATAAAGCAGCTGCCGGCCTCAAGCTGACCGATCACCCGGTGCGCGCGGGTGAAATCCTTGGTGAAGACCCCTGCCGAGAGACCAAATTCGGTATCATTGGCGCGGGCGATCACCTCGTCTTCGCTCTCGAAATCCAAAACGCACATGACCGGGCCAAAGATCTCTTCGCGGGCGATCACCATATCGTCTTTGACATCGGCAAAGACCGTGGGCTCCACAAAAAAGCCATCCATATCAGCGCGGTTGCCACCACAAATCAGGCGCGCGCCCTCGGATTTGCCCTTCTCGATATAACCGAGCACGATCTCCATCTGGCGCTCGCTGACCATCGGGCCAAAGTTCACGCTCTCATCCATCGGATCGCCCAGTTTGGCTGTCGCAGTGCGCTCGGCCAGACGGGCGAGGAACTTCTCCTTGATGTCCTTGTGAACAAAGACGCGGGTGCCGTTCGAGCAGACCTGACCCGAGGAATAGAAGTTGCCGTTGATGGCACCGGAGATGGCGCTCTCGATGTCGGCGTCTTCAAAGACGATCATCGGGGATTTGCCACCCAGCTCCATGGTTACATGTTTCATGCCCTCAGCCGCAGCCGCATAGACCTTTTTGCCGGTCGGAACGGAGCCGGTGAGCGAGACCTTGTCGACGCGCGGGTCCGTGACCAGTTTGCCGCCCACTTCGCCCATGCCCTGAATGACGTTGTAAAGCCCGGCTGGCGCGCCGGCCTCCATCAGGATCTCGGCCACCTTGAGCGCGCAGAGCGGCGTGGTCTCGGAAGGTTTGAACACCATGGCGTTGCCACAGGCCAATGCCGGTGCGCCCTTCCAGCAGGCGATCTGGGTGGGGTAGTTCCACGCGCCGATCCCCACACAGAGGCCAAGCGGCTCGCGCACGGTATAGACCCAGTCTTCGCCAAGCTGGATGTGCTCGCCGGTGAGGCTGCCCGCGAGGCCCCCGAAATATTCAAGTGCATCCGCACCAGAGGTGGCATCCGCGACCAGGGTTTCCTGCAGGGGCTTGCCGGTGTCATAGGTTTCCAGCACCGACAGTTCGTGATTGCGTTCACGCATGATGTCGGCGGCGCGGCGCAGCACCCGGCCGCGCTCGGTGCCGGACATCTTGGCCCATTCTTTCTGCGCAGCCTCAGCGGCGGTCAGCGCCTGCTCGACGATTGCAGGTGTGGCCGCGTAAACGGTGGCGATGGTCTCGCCAGTGGCAGCATAGATCACCGGGATCGGGGTGCCGGAGGTGTCTTCGACATATTCGCCATTGATGAAATGGCTGGCTTTGGGCTGGGCCGGATGTGTCATGTCTTTCGCCTCATTCATGTTCGAGGTCAACGGAATGCCCCGCGAGGGTGCGGAGCGCTGTCAATAGGCCTTCGCGGACCTCTCGGGCACGCGAAGCTGTGCGGTTTCTTTCGGGGACCGGCACATGCAGGAAAGCCGCCGCGGCGTCTCTCGTGAATGGGTCGGACGGCAGCGCCCCACATGCGGGGACGCTGCCAGCGTGTTTAGTGTACGGTCTCGATCTTGGAGAAATCGAGGTCGTTTTCTTCGGGGCTGGCTTTGATCGCCATGACCTCTTCGCGCTTGTTGACGAAGATATAGATCAGACAGGCCACATAAAGACCGATCACCACGGCACCGATCCACTGGATCTGCAGCCACTGGCTCTGGAAGGCGACGGTCAGCGCAAAGAGCACAACCGCATTGCCCAGGATATAGGGCAGCTTGCCAAAGCGTTTGCTGGTGAGGTTCAGGTTGTCGGTATAGAGGCGGATCAACGAGTCAAACGAGTTGATCACAAAGATCACGCCCACAACCACCATGGAGATATTGATGACGAGCGTCGTCGGGATCTCGTTGAGGTGGTAGTAGTAGAGCACCGAGAACCACACGCCGAGCGGGATCGACGGGAAGATCAGCAGCGCGGCCAGCACCTGCCAGGTCTTCAGACCACCCACAAAGCGCGAGGTAAACTGACCGATCATGATCGACCATGCAAACCACCAGAACAGGTAGAACTCATGGTAGTCGGTGAGTGGCAGCACGAACTTGTGGATATTGGCGAAATAGCCGCCGATGTTGGAGGCGGTGCCCGCAAACTCGCCCAGCCCCATGCCGGAATAGGCCCACATCCCGAGGATCAGCAGCGCAAAAAGGCCGGTGGAGCCCAGCGACAGGATGCGCACATATTTGATGTCGGTCGAGGAGAAGGCCGCAAACAGGATCACCAGGAAGGTGATGACGTAGAAGGCCGGGATCACCGTCTCGCCGTCGCCCATGAAGGTGGCGTAATAGGGCAGATAGATCAGGAACAGCGCACCGGTAAAGGCACAGGTGCCGATGATGACGATGTTGTTGATCCACTTGACCACCGGGATCTCGAAGAACTTCACGCGCGGTTCGATCACGCAGAAGTAGAAGGTGGTCAGGAAATAAAAGCCCCAGATCAGGAAGCCCCAGAACCCGAATTCAAGCGCCAGCGGGTTTGTGAACCCATAGGCGGGCTCGGTTGCGGTGTCGGCATAAAGCGGGAAATCCCACGCCAGCGGAAACATCACGAGCCCGACGTCGAGGCCGGATGTGAACAGGATTGCGATGAAAGTGAACAGCGGCACGGGCGTGACACCGACCACCTCCAGGTTCCACCACTTGATGACGCAGAATGCCACCAGCGCAAAGGCCAGCAGAATGCCTGCGGAGATCAAATAGGTCATTCGTTTTTCACCTCCCAGTGAAGTTTGTCGCAGGCGGTCCCTCTGGTGCCCGCGTTGAGCGATGTTATTGTTATTGGCAGCGACGGCCTGGAACGCCCTCGCCTGAATAAACTAACCAAATTTTGAATGGTCATTCAAGTTTTGGTTTTTCGAGGACAAATATTGAATAATCCGCCGCAGTGGCGCAGTCTGATTTTATGGCACGTAAACGCATTCGCGACATCCGCAACGAAGAGCTTATTGAAGCAACGATCATCACCGTCCACAAACGTGGCTACGGGACTGTAACCATGGCGGAAATCGCGCGTGAAGCCGGGGCTTCGGCAGCGTCGATCAGCTATTATTTCGGCTCCAAGGAAGGGCTGATGGAAGCCACAATGCGACATCTGTTGCGCAAGCTGCGCAAGGCGATGGTCGAGGGCTATGCGCAGGCCCGATCACCACTGGAGCGGCTCTATGCAGTGATGGATGCGAACTTTGCAGATTCGCTGTATAGCGTGCCGCAATGCAGCATCTGGATGCAGTTCTGGGCCAATGCGCCCTACTCTCCCAGTCTTGCCCGGCTGCACCGGATCAACCGCGCGCGGGTGCGCAGCCATTTTGTCGCCGAGTTGAGCCAATTGGTGCCCGCCGATCAGGTGGAAACCGCGCGCCAGGCCCTGCAGAGCTATATGGATGGCGTCTGGCTGCAGGCCGCGCAATCGGAACAGCCGCTGGACACTGAGGCGGCCCGCACTGCGGCGCATCGGGTGGTGGATCTCGTCACCTCGCGCGCGCTGGCGGCCTAAGCGCAGGGCGCAGCCCATGCGCCGGGGCGCTGCCCCGGACCCCGGGATATTTGAGGTTAGAAGAAGGCCGCGGGCTCAGCCCTCGCGGCGGTAGACCAGTTCGGTCCCGCGCGGAAGGTAGATCAGCGCCAGTTCGGTGTCAGTGAGGCGGGCAATGGCGTAGCACAGGCTGGTGCCGGAATTGTTGTCCCAGGTAAAAAGGAAGGGACCCACGTCGCCCGCCTCGGCGCAGGGTTTGTGCAATGAGAGGTATTCGACCGATGTTTCCGCCCCGGCATAGGCGTTTATGCGCTCGGCCCCGCTGACGCGAAAGCTGTCATTGGGATCGATGGTGGAGCGCCAGAGACCCTGCAGGCTGGCCAAGAGCTGATCCGAGCGATCCTCGGGCTCTGGTCGGATGGCGCGCAGAACCAGTTCTGACGTGGTGTCAAAAAGATCCTCTCGCAAACCCTCGAGCGTGTAGCGTCGCCCGCGGATGGCTTGCTGGATCTCCTGCCAGAGCGCGGCGGAGGTGCGCCCGTCGTCATAAACCAGATAGCGCCGCCCGGCGCCGATGAAGGTGCAAAAGCTGGCATAGGCGGTGGTTTCCGCATCACAGCCTTGAAACACGGCTTTGGTGCTGAACCCGGACTGAACCACATGGCGCGCCGGGACGTCGGATTTGATCGGAGTGAGATGGGCGCTGAGGTGGTGTGTAAAAGTCCTGCGCGCGGCGTCGGACCCAGTGTCCGGATCTGCGGCTGGCCGCGTCTGGGCTGTTGGGTCGGGTGCAGCGGCGCCCCTGGTGTCGATCCGTGCGAAATTCTCCTGGCGAAAGCCACGGCGCGCGCACCCATCTTCGCCCTTGATTTCAAAATCCGTGTCAGCAACGCAAAACCCAAGCCTGTCATCGGTGAAGGCCCAGCCCTCGGTCTCTACCCGCAGATAATAAAACCGGCTTGTCGACGCGGAAGAGAGCACCTCTGTACAGCTGCCAGCAGGCAGATCCCACCAGCCTTTTGAGGTCCAGTCGCCCGCCTCCTGAAAGCCGATTGCCACCCGCTGCGCCGCGGTGGTGTCGTTGCACAGGTCAAGCGCCGCCTGCCCCGCAGACGGCAAGGCGAGCGTAGCGGCCAGCAGGCACAGGCGCCTAACAGCCGGGAACGACATGAGGGATCATTTTGTACATCACGATGCAAACATCTATGACAGAAGTGTAACACTCTGACGACAGGTGCAGCGGCCCTTAACGGGCTTTTTCCATGATATTACGGTGATATATCGTGATCAGGACTTTGTGGCATGCGGGGCGGGGGTGATGGCGCGCCGCTTTACCATCGCCTCGCGCCAGGTGATGAAGGTCACCGCGCCAAGGATCATGGTGCCGCCCACGACCACCCAGACATCGACGCTTTCGCCAAAGGCCAGCGCGCCAAGAAGCGTGGCCCAGATCAGCTGCAGGAAGGTCACCGGCTGTGTCACCGTCAGCGGCGCCGAGGCAAAGGCCAGCGTCATCGTATAGTGGCCAGCGGTGGCAAAACAGGCGACCCCAAAGAGCAGCGCCAGTTCAAAGAGGGTCGGCGTGACCCAGTTGGCCAGTGCAAAGGGCGCAAGTCCGATGGTCACCCAGATCGACAGCATCGCCACCACAACGGTGGGATTGGTGCGCCCGACCATGGTTTTGGCCAAGAGGTATGAGAGTCCGAAGGCAAAGCCAGTGATGAGCATTGCCAGATGCCCCGGCGACACCTCGCGAAAGCCCGGGCGCAGGATCACCACCACCCCAAGAAGCGCCACCCCGACGGCTGCAATGCGGCGAAAGGCGAGTTTTTCGCCCATAAAGATCGCCGCTCCCAGTGTCACATAGACGGGCGAGAGGTAATTCATCGCTGTGACCTCGGCCAGCGGGATGCGGGTCATGGCAAAAAACCACATGATCACACCGAGCGCATGGACCGCGCCGCGCAGCGCAAAGAGACCATGCAATTGGGACGTCCACTCCACCGCCTTGATCGAGCGGATCATCGGGATCAGGAACACCAGCCCCAGCAGATAGCGCAGAAAGGCACTCTCGGCGGGGGGAATGCGTGGGCCCATGTATTTGACGAGCGCCGTGACCGCGACAAAGTTCAGCCCCGTCACCAGCATCCAGAACACGCCGCGCATCGGATTGGAGGTGGGCTCTGTGGCCGGGGCTTTGGTCTGGGATACATCGCTCATGCGCGCAAAAAGACACCTATTGCGGCGGCAAGACAACCCTTCACTTGTGAAATATTGTACCCCTTTCAGGGATGCAATTGTGCGTCGGCCTGACCGGCAGCTGCGCGGGGCCCAGCACTGACGGCGCCCTGGCAGGCGGCTTTCTGCCTGACGTGATGTTGCATCGATGGGTGCTTGCCTTTGCGAAAGAGGCGCATATAGTTCTGGTCGTAACCAGCAGAGGAAGACCCGATCCATGATCCAGACCCTTGCCGCATTCGCCCTGTTTGTGTCGCTGCACGTGGTCCTTTGTCATGTCCTCTCCCTCCGCTTGCGTCCTGCTCGACGGGTTGCGCTGGTCCGCCGCTGACGCGCGACCGCTTTTCTCTGATCTTACCCTTCATCTGCAATCCGGACGGATGGGTCTTGTCGGCCGAAACGGCTCTGGCAAGACAACACTTCTGCGTCTGATTGCAGGCGACCTGCCCCCTGAGGGCGGGCGCGTACAGGTCTCTGGCCGTCTGGGATGGATGCGACAGGAGGTGGCCAGCGCGGCGCATCTCACGGTGGCTGATCTCTTTGGGGTAGCCCCTGCCCTTGCGCGGTTGCGGCGTATCGAGCGCGGCGTGGCCACGGACACCGACCTGGCCGAGGCAGATTGGACGCTGCCCGCGCGCATTGAGGCAGCCTTGCAACGCTGCGGGGTGTCCGTCGCGCCAGAAGAGCCGCTCGCGCCGCTTTCGGGAGGGCAGCGCACGCGTGTGGCGCTGGCCGCGCAGATCTTTCAGGCACCCGATATTCTGCTTCTGGATGAGCCCACAAACACGCTTGATGCCGAGGGGCGCGCCATGGTGCGGAGGCTGCTGCGCGACTGGCGCGGCCTTGCGCTGGTGGTGAGCCATGATCGCGCTGTTTTGGAAGAGATGGACGCGATCGTGGAGCTGCGGGCGGGTGGCGCCCAGCGCTATGCAGGCCCTTACAGCCAGTATCGCGCCGAGCGGGACATGGAGCTGGCTGCGGCCTATCAGGACCTTCATGAGGCCGAGAAGACCCGCAAGGAAACCATGCGCCGCGCCCAGGACGCCACAGAGCGCAAGGCCCGGCGCGACAGCCAAGGCCGGGCGGCGCGGGCGTCAGGAAGTCAGCCCAAGGTGTTGCTGGACAAGGCAAAAGAACGTGCCGAGGCCTCCAAGGGAGCGGGCGTTCGGCTGCGCGAGGCCCGGCGCACCGAGGCCGAGGCCGCCCTTGCTGATGCGCGTGAGCGCATAGAGGTGCTTGAACCGATCCAGATGGAGATCCCCGCAACCGGCCTGCGGAACCAGACGCGCCTCGTCGCGCTGCAGCACATCACCGCGGGCTATGGCCCCCATACGGTTTTGCGGGATTTTTCACTGGAGATCACCGGGCCGGAGCGGATCGCCGTGATGGGCCCCAATGGCTGTGGCAAGACCACGCTGTTGTCACTGATCCTCGGACATCTTGAGCCACACGCCGGGCACATCACGCGCCCGGCAGAGGCGGCACTGCTGGATCAGCATCTGAGCCTCTTGAAGAGCGACGAGACGCTCTTGGAAAATTACCTTCGGCTCAACCCCGGTGTGGGAGCGCAGGATGCCCATGCGGCGCTGGCGCGGTTTCGGTTTCGCGCCTCCGAGGCGCTGTGGCAGGCCGCGGCGCTCAGTAGCGGGCAGCGGCTTCGGGCGGGGCTCGCCTGCACGCTGGCACGTCCAACTCCGCCGCCGCTTCTGGTGCTGGACGAGCCGACCAATCACCTTGATTTTGAGGGGCTGGAGGCACTGGAGGCGGCGCTTTTGGGGTATGACGGTGCGCTCATCGTGGTGAGCCACGACAGCGCGTTCCTTGACCGGATCGCTCTCACCCGCCGCCTCGTGCTGCCGTCTCAGCGCTCGGGCAGCGGGATAAATTCACTGTCATCGCCCGGTGGCAGCTGAAAGCGGGGATTGCTGGCAAAATCGCCGCGCGCCCAGGCCTGTTTGGCCTCTTCGATCTTCTCCTTGGAGGAGGCGACGAAGTTCCACCAGATGTGGCGCGGCCCGCCCATGGTCTCACCGCCGAGCGCCATCAGCCGCGCGCCTTCGGGACCTGCGGTGACCGTGATCGCATCACCGGGGCGAAAGACCATCATCTGCCCGGCGCCAAAGGTCTGGCCTGCGATCTCGACTGCACCACGGGTGATATACAGCCCGCGGTCCTCGTGGTTGTCGGGCATCGGCAGCTTTGCCCCCGCCTCCAGGATCACGTCCGCGTAGAAGGTTTCCGAGTGCATGGTGACAGGCGCGGTCTCTCCCCAGGCGGTGCCGAGGATCAGGCGCACCTCTTTGCCTTCCCCCAGCAGATGCGGCAGGGCTTCTTTGCCGTGATGCTCAAACACTGGCGCCATGTCTTCCTTGTTTTCCGGCAGCGCGATCCAGGTCTGGATGCCAAAGAGGCTGCTCTGGCCCTTGCGGGTGGCTTCCGAGGTGCGCTCGGAATGGGTGACGCCGTTGCCAGCCACCATCCAGTTCACCTCGCCCGGATAGATCATCTGATGGGTGCCGAGGCTGTCGCGATGCTCAAACTCACCCTGATAGAGGTAGGTTACGGTGCCAAGGCCGATGTGAGGGTGCGGGCGCACGTCGATGCCCGCGCCGGTGAGGAATTCTGCCGGACCCATCTGATCAAAGAAGATGAACGGCCCCACCATCTGCCGCCGGGGCGCAGGCAGGGCGCGGCGCACTTCGAAACCACCGATGTCGCGCGCGCGGGGCACCACCAGCGTCTCGATACTGTCGAGATTGCCCGCTTCGGGGCACATGGGTTCAAGTGTCGGGTTCCAGCTCATGGATCTGTCCTTTCCTCGCCGCTTTCCTTCAAGCTAGGCGAAAGACAGCGTTCTGGCAGCCCTTTGCTTTTGCACAGGGTCTGCGCAGGGTCTCACATCAGCGCGAGCTTGACCGCAAGCGCCAGCATGACCACGCCGATCAGCGCGTCCAGCACCTGCCACGCGCGGGGGCGGGCAAAGATCGGTGCCAGCAGCCGCGCTCCATACCCGAGCGTGAAAAAGAACACAAAAGAGGCCGTCACCGCACCAAGGCCAAAGACCCAGGCCGGCGTATATTGCGCCGAGATCGCGCCCAGCAGCACAACCGTGTCGAGATAGACATGCGGATTGAGCCAGGTGAAGGCGAGGCAGGTCAGAACCGCTGGCCAGAGCGCGGTCTGAACCCCCTGCCCCTCGGTCGAAAGCGCAGCCCCGCCCGTCCACGCCGAGCGCAGCGACCGCAGCCCGTAGCCGGTCAGGAACAGCGCGCCGCCGATGCGCATCACGGGCTCGAACCACGGCAACGCAGAGGTCAGCGTCCCAAAGCCCGCAACCCCCGCCGTGATCAGCAGCGCATCCGACAGAGCGCAGGTCAGCACGATTGGCAAGACATGCTGGCCGCGTATCCCCTGCCGCAGCACAAAAGCGTTCTGCGCGCCAATCGCAAGGATGAGGCTGAAGCCAAGGCCAAAGCCTGCCATCAGAATTGGCAGCATGTCTGGGGTCATCGGGAGGGGCTGCATGGCGTCTGTCCTTTGGGCTGTGTGCGCCGCAGTCCTGCGGCTGCCTTTGACTAACCAGCCGGGGTGGCGTAATCAAATTAAAGATACTGTGGCATATTAAGACTGGCTAATGCGATACGATCCCCTTCAACTGGCGGCTCTTTCGGCGGTGCTCGACCTTGGCAGCTTTGATGCGGCCTCGGCGGCGCTTGGGGTGACACCCTCGGCGATCTCACAGCGGATCAAGGCGCTGGAGGATCGCATCGGCACGCCCCTCGTCAATCGCTCAAGCCCTTGCACTGGCACAGAAACCGGGCTTCGGATTGCCAAACATGCAGAGGATGTCGCGCTCCTTGAGCGTCGCCTTAGCCGGGACTTGTCGCTCGAGGGCGCCGAAACACCCGCGCGGCTCAAGCTGGCGGTCAATGCGGACAGTCTTGCGACCTGGTTTGTCGAGGCGATGGTAGCGGCGGGGGATGTGCTGTTTGATCTTGTGATCGACGATCAGGACCACAGCACCGACTGGCTGCGCCGCGGGGTGGTCTCGGCGGCGGTCAGCGCCGAGCCGCGTCCGGTTGCGGGCTGCGATGTGCATGCGCTTGGGCATCTGCGCTATGTCGCAACGGCCAGCCCCGCCTATATGGCGCGCTGGTTTCCGGGTGGCGTGACGCCAGAGACCGCAAGCGTCGCGCCCTGCATGGTGTTCAACGCAAAGGATCGGCTGCAACACCGCTGGCTTGCGCGCCATGTCGCCCCCGGCCTCACACCGCCCTCACATGCGTTGTCATCGACGCAGGCCTTTCTCGATGCGGCGGCCGCGGGGCTCGGCTGGGGCATGAACCCCGAGACACTGGCCGAACCGCATCTGGCCTCTGGTGCCCTGGTCGAACTGATCCCACAGAGCCCGCTTGAAACACCACTCTATTGGCATGTGAGTCGGATCATGGCCCCCGCGCTTGTAGAGATCACCCAAGCCGTGCGCCGTGCTGCCAGCGCCAATCTGCATCCGCCCCCAAAGGCCTCCAACGCGCGTGCTGGCCGTGGCGGGTGAGTTGATGCTAGGCTTGGCCTATGCTGTCAGTGCCCCACCTCCCCAAAGGATCGTTTGCCCATAGCGTCTGGCTGCATCTGGTGTTGCCGCGTGCCGCAGTTCTTGCCGCGCTCTGGGCCATGAATCAGAGCCTGCAGCTGCCGATCTGGCTGGTCTACCCGGCAGCGGTTCTGGATGCGGGGTTTCTGGTCTGGCAGCTCTGGCGTTATCATCAGGCCGCCGAAGCCCATATCCGCGACACCGGCGCAATGGCGCCGAGTTGGGGCGGGTATCTGCTGTGTCTGCTGGCGCTGTTATCAAGCGCAACCCTCTGGTGGGACACGGTTTTGATCGCCAACATGCCGCCCCCCGAGGAACAGCACAGCGAACAGATGCGCCGGGCGCGCGAAGCGCTGTATCAACTCACCCTCAGCGCCGATGGGCGCACAGTGCAATTTGAGGGCGAGATCACCTATGGGCTGAAGGCGCGGCTGGCGCAGATCGTAGAGAACGCTCCGGATCTGCGCGTGATCCATCTCGGCAGTCCGGGTGGGCATGTCTTTGAAGCGCGCGGTGCGGCGCAGGTGATCATGGGCGCGGGTCTCGAGACAACGGTGAGTGAAGCCTGCAGTTCGGCCTGCACGCTTTTGTTCATGGCCGGAACACGGCGCCACCTCGACCCGCAGGCGCGGCTCGGGTTTCACGGCTACGGCCTCAGTGAATGGGTGCATTTACCCGGCTATGACATTGATGCGGCGCAGGAAAAAGACCGCGTCTTCTTTTTGGCGCAGGGAATGCAGCCCGGGTTTGCGGCGCGGATCTTTGACCGCCCCCCCGAAGAGATGTGGTACCCCGATCATGCTGAACTGCGCGCCGCAGGGGTTCTAACGTCCCCGTAGAACACCGCTGCGCGAGCGAAACAACCACGCATGAAGGGCCCCTTAGGAGGATCCAGAGGCAGATCTGCGGGGACGCGGTTCCGTCCCCCACCCCGCGAGGCGCGCGTCTTTTCACTCGTGCCTGTTCACTCAAGGCAAGGATCGCGATGCCCCCGACCGGCACAGGCCACCCAGAAAAGAAAACGGCCCCACGCCTGAAAACGTGGGGCCGGTATCACAAGCCTGCCTGATCCCAAGATCAGAGCTGGGCCATCACCTCGTCGGAGGCCTCAAAGTTGGTGGTCACGCGCTGCACATCATCGTCGTCTTCCAGCGCATCCACCAGTTTCATCAGCTTTTGCATGCCTTCGAGATCAAGCTCGGTGGTGGTGGTGGGCTTCCAGATCAGCTTGGTGCTCTCGGATTCGCCAAGCTCCGCCTCAAGCGCGTTGGACACCTCGTTGAGGTCGGTATCCGCGCAGAAAATCACATGCCCGTCTTCAGAACTTTCCACATCCTCGGCGCCCGCTTCGATTGCGGCCATCATCACCGTGTCCGCATCGCCCACAGAGGCTGGATAGGTCACTTCGCCCTTGCGTTCGAACATGAAGCCGACAGAGCCGGTTTCACCGAGGTTGCCGCCGTTCTTGGAGAAGGTCGAGCGCACGGTGGAGGCGGTGCGGTTCTTGTTGTCGGTCATGGTCTCGACGATCACTGCGACACCATTGGGGCCGTAACCCTCGTAGCGGATCTCGTCGTAGTTCTCCGCATCGCCCCCGGTCGCCTTCTTGATGGCGCGGTCGATCACGTCCTTGGGCACGGAGTTCGACTTGGCTTCCTTCACAGCAAGGCGCAGGCGCGGGTTCTTTTCAGGGTCCGGGTCGCCCATTTTGGCGGCGACGGTGATTTCTTTGGAAAGTTTGGAGAAGAGCTTGGACCGCGCAGCATCCTGGCGACCTTTACGGTGCTGGATGTTTGCCCATTTGGAATGGCCTGCCATGGTGCATCCTGTGTTTTGATTTCAGAAACTGGCGCTCATATAGCCTCTGAGAGCGCAGGCTTTCAAGCGCGGGCTGTTTTTCTTCTGCGCGCATCCCGATTTCCGGCCCCATAGACGGGCCGCGACACTGCTGCGTCCAGGGCTCAAGCCCCGTCGGTCGCATCGTGCAGGGACCACTGCCTCTTTCACGCAGAGTATCGTCGGCGATGCGATCTTTCTCCGCCCCCCTACCGAACGCCGCCTCAGCCGCATGGCGTGGATCAAGGGGCGCGCCGCGACATACCAAGGCGAGAGCGTTCCAGAGATTTTGGGCGCGACGCATCGGGCCAGTCAGATCATGCCCTAGAGGGAAGCCACCAGAGTAAACTATTGATTTTCCATGCATGAGGCTGCACTTCTGTTCTGAGACACGCGACATCCGAGCTTCTTCGGTGGCGTATCACGATGCGGCGGAGCCCCGAATGACATTGGATCAAACCCTGCTTTTTGGCCTCTTTGCGACCGTGTTCGGCCTGCTGCTCTGGGGCAGGTTTCGCTATGATCTGGTGGCCTTTGGCGCACTGATGGTGGCGGTGGTCCTGGGGCTGGTGAAGGCCGAAGATGCCTTTGCGGGCTTTGGTCATCCGGCCACCCTGGTGGTGGCGCTGGTGCTTGTGGTGTCGGCCGGGCTGGTGAAATCCGGGGCCGTGCATCTTATCACCCGGACACTGGTGGACCAGAGCCGGGCGCTTGGCGCGCATATTGCGCTGATGGGCAGCGTGGGCGCGGTCTTGTCGGCCTTTATGAACAATGTGGCCGCTCTTGCGCTCTTGATGCCAGTGGACATCCAGACGGCACGCAAGGCAGGGCGCACGCCAGGTCAGAGCCTCATGCCCTTGTCCTTTGCCACCATTCTTGGCGGCATGGCGACGCTGATCGGCACCCCGCCCAATATCATCATCGCCAGCATCCGCCATGACACGTTGGGCGAACCGTTCAAGATGTTCGATTTTGCCCCCGTGGGGTTGGCGGCGGCAGCGGCGGGGCTGGCCTTTGTGGCGCTGGTGGGCTGGCGGCTGATCCCGGATCGTTCGGGCGCGGCGGGCGCCACCGAGAGCCAGCTTGCCCCCTATATCGCAGAGCTGACAGTGCCAGAAGACAGCGATCTGATTGGCCAGCGGCTTGGCAGTCTGGATCCGGAAGCCGAGAAGGCCGATGTGGCCATCCTGGGGCTGATCCGCGGCGGGCAACGTCGCTATGGCCGGGCAGCGGGGGCGCTACTGCAGGCGGGCGATACCATCGTGCTGGAGGCCACCCCGGATGCGCTGGATGAATTCCGCGCCACGCTCAAACTCGATTTTTCCGATGCCGCGCGCGAAGAAAAGCTGAAGGCTGCGGGCGAAGGGCTCGA
The DNA here is from genome assembly GCF_000014065.1 of Ruegeria sp. TM1040. Taxonomy (NCBI): domain Bacteria; kingdom Pseudomonadati; phylum Pseudomonadota; class Alphaproteobacteria; order Rhodobacterales; family Roseobacteraceae; genus Ruegeria; species Ruegeria sp. TM1040. The sequence goes on from NC_008044.1 coordinate 1,996,252, forward strand.
GCTGATCGAGGTGGTGGTGCCAGAATATTCCCGTATTGCGGGCCGCAGCGCGCAGGGCGTCGGACTCGCCTGGCGCCAGAGCGCGGTACTCCTTGGCATTGCGCGTCAGGGCGAGCGGCTGACCAAACATTTGCGCCAGACCGAAGTGGCGCCCGGAGACATCCTGCTGATCCTCTGCCCGCGCGATCGCGGGGCAGAGGTTGCAGAGTGGTTGGGCTGTCTGCCACTCGCGGCACGCGGTCTTTCGGTGACGGCCAATGACAAGACCTGGTGGGCAATCGGGCTCTTTGCCGCGGCGGTTCTGGCGGCGTCGGTGGGGCTGGTCTATCTGCCGGTGGCGCTGGGACTGGTTGCGATTGGCTATGTCTTGCTAAAGATCCTGCCTGTGGCAGAGATCTATGACCATGTGGAATGGCCTGTGGTGGTGCTCTTGGGGTCGATGATCCCGCTGGGACAAGCACTCGAAACGTCAGGCGGCACCGAGCTTCTGGCCCATGGGCTTGTTGAGCTGACCACAGGGCTGCCCGCCTGGGCGATCCTGACAGTGCTGATGGTGGTGACAATGACGCTGTCGGATGTGCTCAACAACACGGCGACCGCGATTGTGGCGGCGCCGGTGGGGATCTCCATGGCTCAGGCGCTGAATGTGTCGCCCGACCCCTTCCTGATGGCGGTTGCGGTGGCGGCCTCGGCGGCTTTCCTCACCCCCATCGGCCATAAGAACAACACGTTGGTGCTTGGCCCCGGCGGCTATAAGTTCGGCGATTACTGGCGGATGGGGCTGCCGCTCGAGATCCTTGTGATCGCGGTCTCGATCCCAGCGATCCTGTTCTTCTGGCCCCTCTGAAGCGCCCCAAGCACGCCGCGCGATGCGCGCCCCGCTGCCGAGGGTCTGAGGCACGCCTCACGACCGGCGACGGCGTGCCCTTGGCCGGGGTGTCCCATCACACCATGCGTTGCCCTTGCGGCAGCCCCACACGCAAAGATTGCGCGACTGGCCGCCTTGCGCCTAGGCTCTGGAGGAAAGGCACGCCACTGAAGGAGGAGCGCCATGGCCGCCGCACAGCGCGACAACCACGCCGATGTCATCGTGATCGGGGCCGGTCTGGCAGGTCTGGTTGCGGCCAATGAGCTGGCGGATCGCGGCAAGCGGGTGATCCTGCTGGAACAGGAGCCGGCTCATTTCATCGGCGGGCAAGCCCATTGGAGCCTTGGCGGCCTCTTTATGGTGGACACCCCCGAGCAGCGCCGCATGGGCATCCGCGACAGTCTGGATCTTGCGCAGCGCGACTGGGCGGGCAGCGCGCAGTTCGACCGTCCCGAGGATCAGAGCCCGCGTCAATGGGCCAAGGCCTATCTCGAGTTTGCCGCAGGCGATATGCGCGCGTGGCTGCATGATCTGGGCCTGCGCTGGTTTCCAGTCGTGGGCTGGGCCGAGCGCGGCGATGGGCGCGCCGAAGGGCATGGCAACTCCGTGCCGCGGTTCCATATCACATGGGGCACCGGGCCGGGCGTAGTCGCCCCATTTGCCCAGCGCGTGCATGCCCATGTTGCGACGGGACGGATCGACGCGCGCTTTCGCCATCAGGTCAGCCATATCATCCAGCAGGGCGGTCACATCAAAGGGGTTTCGGGCGAGGTGCTGGCCGATGACCAGGGCCCGATCGGCGCACAAACCAACCGGCATGAGGTCGGCGAGTTCGAAGTCTACGCGCCCTCGCTCATTGTGGCCTCGGGGGGGATCGGCGGCAATCTGGAGATGGTCCGCGAAAACTGGCCGACAGAGCGGCTTGGCCCGGCGCCCAGCCGGATGGTGTCGGGCGTGCCGGCCCATGTGGACGGGCGCATGCTGAAGGTCGCGCAGGCGGCGGGCGGCCATATCATCAACGGCGACCGCATGTGGCACTATTGCGAGGGGCTGAGAAACTGGGACCCGATCTGGCCCAACCACGGCATCCGCATCCTGCCCGGCCCGTCGTCGCTCTGGTTTGACGCACATGGCACCCGCTTGCCCGATCCGGCGCTGCCGGGGTTTGACACGCTTGGGACGCTCAAGGCAATCTTGGCCAGCGGGCAGGACTACAGCTGGTTCATCCTCAGTCAGAAGATCATCCAGAAGGAATTTGCACTGTCGGGCTCGGAACAGAACCCAGACCTCACGTCCGGCACATGGGCCGAAGTGCTCCGGGCGCGGATCTTTTCCGGCGGCAAGGCCCCCGTCCCGGTCGAAGCCTTCAAGAAACATGGCGCGGATTTTGTGGTGGCCGAGACGCTCTCGGACCTTGTGCGCGGCATGAATGAGATCGCGGATGTGCCGCTTGACGAGGCACATATCCGCGCCCAGATCGAGGCGCGCGATGCGCAGGTCGACAATCCCTTTGCCAAGGACCGCCAGATCCAGGCGATCCACGCGGCGCGCAATTATCGCGGTGACCGGCTTATTCGCACGGCGAAACCGCATCGGTTGCTGGACCGCGCCAATGGGCCGCTGATCGCGGTGCGGCTCAGTATCCTCACCCGCAAGACATTGGGCGGGCTGCACACCACACTGGAGAGTCAGATGATCGGCGCAGACGGGGCGCCCCTGCCCGGCCTCTTTGCGGTGGGCGAAGCGGCTGGCTTTGGCGGGGGTGGGTATCACGGCTACAATGCGCTTGAGGGCACGTTTCTGGGGGGCTGCCTCTTTTCGGGGCGTCAGGCTGGGCGTTCGGATCAGATCGCGTGATCTGGGCGGAAACGTGTGCTAGGCAGCCGCGATGACACCGCCCTCTCCAGATACGATCTATTTTTACGCGCAAACGGACCCTTATGCGGAGTTTTCAAACTTCGCGCCCTATGGGGTGTGCTTTGAGGACATTTGGTGGCCGACGGTGGAACACTATTTTCAGGCGATGAAATTTCACGATGCAGCCTATCGCACACGCATTCGCCGGTGCCAAAAACCCAAGGATGCCAAAGCCCTTGGCATGACGCGCAAGATCCCCCTGCGTGCCGACTGGGAGGAGGTCAAGGATGACATCATGTATGCGGCGGTCTTGTGCAAGTTTCGCACCCATGGCGCGCCGCGGCAGTTGCTTCTTGGCACCGGCGATGCCCCATTGGTGGAGAACGCGCCTATGGATGCCTATTGGGGCTGCGGCCCGGATGGGCTGGGTCTCAACAAGCTGGGCCGGATCCTGATGCGGGTTCGGGGTGAACTGGCTGAGGATGCGGCGGCGCTGAATCGCTGATGAGGCGGCGCTGGCGGTCCAAATCAGGGACGGGCGAGGACCGCTGAGACCAACGCTCCCCGGGGTATTTCGTCTCGGATGTGCCCGCCAACATCAGCCACTGGTCTCAACCAGACCTTCTTCTTCGACCTCTCGGCTGTAACGCAGAAGCGCCTGCCCGTCGCTGTCCATCAGGATCAGCGCGTCTGGCTCGATCTGGTAATGCGTCACCTCGGAAAGGAGCGACAGCAGCTTTTCTTCCTGTTCTGCAAGGCCCTCCGGGCAGGCCATCATGGTGCCGGCGATCTTGTCGGGAAAGGTGATTTCATCGCCTTCGATCTCCACCTCGCCCATGAACCGGTTGCAGCCCGCGCTGGTACCAAAACGACCATCCTCAAAAAAGATGAGGTCGAGATCACGACCTTCGAGCGGGGCTTTGCCCTCAATCTCGCTCAGGGTCCATTGCGTATCGGTCAGCGGCGGAGTGGCTGGCTCGGTCGCGCGGGTCTGCGCGCCCATCACGATGGCGGAGGCTGCTACCAGAACGGCGGCGATAAAAGCTCTTCGGGTTGTCATCATGGGTCCCATTCCCAATTCTGTCTCTATCGAAAACAAAAGTGGGAAGCGGGACGCTCTACCACAAGGGGAATTGCATCCAACGCAGGTGGGATGCGCGAAAAGGCGCGCATCCCGATGTCAGAGTGGCCAGAGCAGCGGGATCACGGCCGAGGCCAAAAGCCCCATCGAGAGATTGAGCGGAATGCCCACCCGGAGGAAGTCCGAGAACTTGTAGCCCCCCGGACCATAGACCAGCATATTGGTCTGATAGCCGATGGGCGTGGCAAATGAGGCCGAGGCTGCAATCATCACCGCTATCACCAGCGGGCGCGGATCAAGCCCCATGGCCTGCGCCAGCCCCACCGCAATCGGCGTGACCACCACGGCAACGGCATTGTTGGACACAAGCTCGGTGAGCACCGACGTCAGAAGATATACCGCCCAGACCAGAAAGAAGGGCGGCAGATCCACCAAGGCCGGGGAGATCGCGTTGACAATGAGTTCGACCGCGCCGGAGCTTTCAAGCGCCGCGCCAATGGCCAGCATGGAAAAGATCAGCGCCAGAAGCCGCCCATCCACAAAGGAAAACGCCTCATCCGCGTCGATACAGCGGGTCGCCAGCACCAGCGCCACCGCAAGGATCGACAGCATCAGGATCGGTGCCAGACCAAAGGCGGCGGCGATCACGATGCCGACCATGGCGGCCACTGCAACCGGCGCGTGGCTGCGGCGATAGGCACGCTGCGTGGGCTGGGACACATCGGCCATGTCCGTCTCTGCCGCAAGGCGCTGGATATCGCCCGGCGCGCCCTCCAGCAGCAGCGTATCCCCCACGCGCACCACCAGATCATCAAGCTGCACGCCGATGTTCTGGTTGCGCCGGTGTACCGCCAGCACATAGACGCCATAACGCCGACGCAGGCGCATTGCCCCAAGGCTGCGCCCCACCATGCGACAGCCAGGCGTGATGAGCACCTCGACCGTCTTGGTTTCCACAGCCGAGACCTGATCGACGCGCTTCAGCTCCTTGTTGCGCTGCAGGCTCAGAAGCTCTGTCATCTGGGTGCGCAGCACAACCCGGTCGCCCACCTGAAGCTCCACGCCCTGCAGGTTGCGCCGCAGCGAGTCATCGCCGCGGATCACGTCGATCAGCCGCACGCCCGGGCGTTTGAAGAGCTGCACGCCCGTGACTTCGCGGCCGATGAGGTTGCTGTCAGGCGGGATCACCGCTTCGGTAAAGAATTTCATCTTCGAGCGATCCGAGAGCATCATCGCCATACTGTCCCGTTCCGGCAGCAGGCGCGGCGCGATAAAGCGCAGATAAATCAGCCCCCAGACCACAACCACGATGCCCAAGGGCGTGACCTCGAAGATAGAGAATGGCGCAAGACCCTGCGCGCGGGCCACCCCATCGACCAGCAGGTTGGTAGAGGTCCCGATCAAGGTGAGCGTGCCGCCCAGAACCGCTGCATAAGAGAGCGGAATCAGCATCTTGGAGGGCGAAACATTGAGCGTGCGCGAGATCTGGATAAAGACCGGGATCATCACCACCACCACCGGCGTGTTGGACACAAAGGCCGAGGCGATCACCACAAAGCCCATCAGGAGCGCGATTGCCATTTTCGGGCTCACTTCGGCCTTTTTGCGGGCCACAGAGGTAAAGGCATCAAGCGCCCCGGTGCGCACCAGGGCCCCCATGATGAGGAACATCGCCGCAATGGTCCAGGGCGCCGGGTTCGCCAGCACCGGCAGCGCCTCGGCATAGGGCAGCACCCCGGTGATCAGCATCAAGGAGACGCCACAGATCGCCACCACCTCGGTCGGATAGGTTTCGCGCAAAAAGGCCACGAACATCGCAAGAACGATCAACAACGCGATAATGGCGCTTGTGGTGTCACCCGATTGAAAGAGAAACATTCAAATCCACACTGTTTGGGGTGCTCCCGCCGCATTTTGGGGCGAGGCTTCAGCCAACGGACATATTCACCGATCAAAGGCCGTGCAGCAAGCAATTGTATCAGCAAAATTCGGCAGATGCGGCGAGATTGGCACCTGCGTCACAGGTGGATGCGCAGATCCCCGCATCACCCCCCGAAACCGCAGGCCCTTCACCCCGTGCAGGTATCAGGTCCTATCTGCTGGCCTCTCAATTCATTGCGGGAGATTGCGCTCGCTCCGCGAGGTCTTATGGTGGCCGAATGACCCCGGATCGACCTGTTTTCACCCATCGTCTCTCTGCCTCGGGATCGGACAGCCCGCGTGCTGACGCGGGAGAGATTTTCCCCTATTGGAGCTTTACAAAGACGGTGATCGCAATCTGCGCCCTGCGGATGGTGCAGGACGGTCGGCTCGACCTCGACGCCCCTCTGGCGGGCTTTGATTTCTCGTTGCGACACCTGCTTGATCATACTGCGGGGCTGCCGGATTATTTCACCCTGCCCGCGTATGGGGCGGCTGTGGCGCAAAATGAGGAGCCCTGGTCTGCCGAGGCTCTGCGCGCGGCCACCATGGCGCAAGGCCGGCTGTTTGCCCCCGGCACGGGCTGGTCCTATTCCAATCTTGGGTTCATGGTGGCGCGGGACCTGCTTGAGGAGGTGGCCGGGCAATCATTCTCAGATCTCCTCCAGCAGTTGATCTGCGCCCCGCTTGAACTGCGTTCGATCACGCTTGCCCAGACCCGCCGCGATTTTGAGCGCGTCCATTGGGCTGCCGCAAAGCGCTATCATCCTGGCTGGGTCTATCATGGCTGCCTGACGGGCACAGCCGCAGATGCGGCGCGGCTCCTGCAGGGGCTCTTTGAGGGGACGCTGCTTGATGCGGAGATGCTGCGCGAGATGCGCAAGAGCCATCCCCTCGGCGGGGTAATCGAGGGGCGCCCCTGGACCGAATGCGGCTATGCGCTGGGGCTCATGAGTGGGCGCGCAGGGGAGGCCGGGCGCATGATCGGCCATTCCGGCGCAGGCCCCTTCAGCGTCAACGCAGTCTATCATTTCCCCGACCTGTCACCGCCTGTTACCGTGGCCAGTTTCACCGACGGCACCCTTGAAGGGGTTGCAGAACATGCGGCGGTTGCGGCGGCCCTGTCAGCCTGACCGCACCACTTGCGGGCGTCCTCGCAGGAGGCGTGGCGCATGAGGATGTTCCGCCGCTTGGTATTGCGCGTGCAAACCTGCTGGCTGTCACATTCCACTTTGAAGATCGCAAAGCCGCGCCTGCAGATCCAAGGCATTCACGTTGCTTCGGTCCGGTTGCGGCCAAGTGATGATCCAGTGACGATCCAGTGGCGATCCAGTGGCGGCCGGTCGGAACGCGCCTCTCAAACGAGGGGACGCTCCCGCCCAAGACACGCTGCTCTGGCCTGCGCCAGAGAAACGGTCTCAGATGGGCCGGGCCGCGCACGCAAAGCGTGCGCGGCCCGGCCCAACGGGAGGAGGGCTTTTTTCAAAAAGCATGACGACGGGCGGGAGCGCCCCGGTTTTGCGTGGCGGGCGCGCGGTTAGGGCGCGGCTTGTTGCAAGAGGCCACCCTGACGCACCATCTCGATGCGTTTGGCGGCGCCGGTGCGGTCATCGGTTTCCACATAGACGCCCGAAAGCGTTGCCGCCCCGGTTGCCGGGGTGAAGCGGCTTTTGGGCATGCCAGTGAGGAACCGACGCATCGGTTCCGCCTTATCCATGCCAATCACGGAATTATAGTCGCCGCACATGCCCGCGTCCGTCAGATAGGCAGTGCCGCCTTCAAGGATCTGTGCATCCCCGGTTGGCACATGCGTATGGGTGCCCACCACAAGCGAGGCCTTGCCATTGCAGAAATGCCCCATCGCCATTTTCTCCGAGGTGGCTTCGCAATGCATATCGACAATGATCGCCTGCGCCAGCCCACCGCGAGGATGGGATTTCAGCACGCCTTCGACCGCTCCAAAAGGATCATCAAAGGCGCGTTTCATAAACACCTGCCCCAGCGCCTGCAGCACCAGAACCTTCTGCCCGCCGCGCGCGGTGAACAGCCGATGTCCCCGCCCCGGCGCCCCCTTGGCAAAGTTCAATGGGCGCACGATACGGCTGTCCTGTTCGATATACTGGAGCATGTCTTTCTGGTCGAACGCATGATCGCCAAGCGTCACGCAATCCGCCCCTGCTTCGAACAGGATCTTGGCGTGCTCGCCAGACAGCCCCATGCCGTTGGAGGCGTTTTCGCCGTTCACCACGACAAAATCGAGCCGCCATTCGTCGCGCAGACGCGGCAGGGTTTCGGTTATCGCCGCACGCCCCGCGCGGCCCATGACATCGCCAAGAAACAGTATACGCATGTCCCCGCAATAGGCGCAGAGACCGCCCGCCACAAGGGGCAATGCCGCTGAGACGGCGCAAACACATCGCCTCTGCGCCCTGACCAGAGCGAAGACCTCGCGCCGGGACGCCTAACGCCCGGATCATGCGAAGGCCACGCCATATCGTGTATGCCAAGGCACGTCAGGGCATGTCACGCCGAGGGCGCGACTGTTCCAGCGCGGCAAACAATTTCCCCGATTGCCTCCGATTGCATGCGGTTTTGAGGATATATCCCCGCCAGCGTCGCCTTTTTTAATAAAAGAGTTGCGATCAGGCCGGCAGCCGACAAGTCTGGACACAGAGCCGCGCCCGACCCGATGGGGCGCCTCACGCCATTTCAGACGAGTCCTCATCATGTCCACACCCGTATTGAACCTTGATCCCGACACGCTTTTGATGTCCTCAAAAGACGCCCGCGCTGCAGCCGCACCCTATGCGGCAGAGTATCAGGGCCGCGGCCCCTTCAACTACGGTGGCTATGACAACTTCCTGAACCCAGAGATCCTCGAGCGTGTCCGCGAGGAGCTGAAGCAACTGCCCGAAGCAGCCAACAGCTATGATCGCCCGCAGGAGCGACTAAAGACCTCTTATGTGCCCGAACGCCTGCCGATGTATACGCGGCAACTGTTTTACGCGCTGAACTCGCGCCCGATGCTGGCGTTCATCGAGGAACTCACCGGTATCAAGGGGCTGATCCCCGATCCCTATTTTGCAGGTGGCGGCGTTCATGTGGTGGCCAATGGCGGGCATCTGGATATTCACGCAGATTTCAATCACCACGCGGGCCTGAACCTCGAGCGTCGCGTGAACCTGCTGATCTACCTCAACAAGGACTGGCGCGAGGAATATGGCGGTTCCTTCGAGGTCTGGGACGAGAATATGGCTGGAAAGCTTGCCAGTTACGTGCCGCTCTTTAACCGGATGTGCATGTTCTCCACCTCCTCCGAGAGCTGGCATGGCAACCCCGAGCCGGTGAACCACCCCGATGGCGAGCCGCGCATGTCGATTGCGCTCTATTACTACACCGCGACATGGGACAGCACCCGCAAGAGCCACACCACGCTCTTTAAACCGCGCCCCGGCACCAAGGACCAGCGCGACCGGCAGGTGGCGCGGCGTGAGCTCTTGCAAGACCTCTTGCCGCCGGTGCTCCACCGCAAGCTTGCGTGGCGTCTGGAGAAGCTGGGGTTTTGAGCCCGCCCTGCCCCTGAGGCCCGCCTGCCCTGACGAACCCTCTGGGATCCGCCGGATCTGCGTGATCCGGCATGCTCAAGATCGGCGCGCAATGGGGGCCTGAGAAAAACGTCCCCACAGCGGGAAAAGCGCCTGTGCCAGAGGCGTCAGTCGCGTCAGTCGCATCAGGGGCGTTTGAAATCCAGCACCCGGCTCTCGGTCACGATCATGTCGAGCGGCTGATCGGTAGGCTCGAGCGGCAGGCCTTCGGCTTCTTGGGCGTCAAAGGCGAACCCGATCGCCAGCGTCGCACGCTGCGCCCGAAGCCGGTCCAGCGTCCGGTCATAAAACCCGCCGCCATAGCCCAGGCGATTGCCCGCCGCATCAAAGGCCACCAGCGGCACAATGAGGATTTCGGGATCGAAGTAATCGTCTACTTCCGGAACCTTAGCGCCAAAAGGACCGTCGCGCAGCGCGCCTTCGGGCTGCCAGCGGCTGAATTTGAGCGGCAGGCCTGCGCCCTGGATCACCGGCACCCCCACGGGTCCGTGGGCGGCGGCTTCGGCCATCACACCCAGCGGGTCAATCTCGGTGCGAATGGGCATATATCCCGCAAGAGGCACGCCGCGATATCCTGCGAGCACCTCGGCCAGATGGCCCGCCGCTCCGGGGCGCTGCGTCTCAAAGGCGCCTTTGCGCCGCACGAAGGCGGCCTTGCGCGCCGCTGCCTTGATGGCGGTCAAATCGCCTGCGTCCCGATCCGTGTCACTCATGCGCTGATGTCCCTGCGTCGCGTTAGATCAAGACCGCCCCCGCAAGGCCCAGGAAGGCAAAAAATCCCACAACATCCGTCACCGTGGTCACAAATGCCCCCGAGGCGAGCGCCGGGTCGATCCCAATTCGGTCCAGAATAACCGGGATCACGGTCCCTGCGAGCCCGGCGACGACAAGGTTGATCACCATTGCGGCAGCGATCACCACACCGAGCATCGGCGTGCCGAACCACACAACGCCGATGACGCCCATTACCACGGCAAAGATCCCGCCATTGATGAGCCCCACCAGTACCTCGCGTCGGATCACACGCCAGACGTTTGATCCGGTCAAATCTCGTGTGGCAAGCGCGCGCACCGCCACCGTAAGAGACTGCGTGCCTGCATTGCCGCCCATCGAGGCCACGATGGGCATAAGCACCGCCAGCGCCACAAATTGCGCAATCGTCGCCTCGAACTGCGCAATCACCAGAGAGGCAAAGATCGCCGTCACCAGATTGACCGCCAGCCACGGGAAGCGCTGCTTGGTGGTCTCGGAGACCCGATCCGACAGGCTCCCCTCGCCGACACCGGCCAGACGCAGGATGTCTTCTTCGTGTTCCTCGTCCAGAACCGCCATCGCATCGTCGATGGTGATGGCGCCGACCAGACGGCCGCCCTCGTCCACCACCGGCGCCGATATCAGGTGATACTGGTTGAAGGCATAGGCCACGTCCTCTTCGTCCTGGCCCACGGGAATGACCTGAAAGGTCTCCTCGAGGATCTCGATCAGCGGTTTGGTGCGGCGCGAACTCATCAATCGCCCAAGAGTGACCTGCCCGATCGGATGCATGCGCGGATCCACGATCACCACATGATAGAACTGTTCGGGCAGCTCCTCGGCCTCGCGCATGTGGTCAATGGCCTGCCCAACGGTCCAATGCTCGGGTGCGGTGACCACCTCACGCTGCATCAGACGCCCGGCAGAGTTTTCAGGGTAGGACAGAGATTGCTCGATCGCGACGCGGTCGCTGTCTTCCAGCGCGTCGAGAATCGCCTCTTGCTGGGGCTCTTCGAGATCTTCGAGCAGATCGACCACATCGTCACTGTCGAGATCGCGCACCGCATCGGCCAGAACCTCGGGGTTCAGCGCCGCAATGACCTCCTCGCGGATGGATTCATCCAGCTCCGACAGGATGTCGCCGTCAAACTCCTTGTCATAGAGGCGGATCAGTCGGCCCCGGTCGTAAGCGTTGATCTGTTCCAGAAGGTCCGCAATATCAGCCGGGTGCAGTGGATCCATCAGTTCCACAAGCGCATCGCGGTCGTCGCGATCCAGCGCAAAGAGGATCTGCGCGACCCGCTTTCTGTCCAACTCGTAGGCGTCCTCGCCCATGGTTTCTGCTTCGGGGGTGTTCTCGCCTGTGGTCATTCGCCGCCCTCCGGTTTACCTGAGTTCCCTGTCTAAAGGATGCGGAAGGGCAAAAACAACGGCCCATCAGCAATTTACCCCTGCCGCCCCACGCCCTATCCTGTGCAGAGCTGATTTGACAACGAATGTGACATCGCAATGAAACAAGATCTCATTCTTCTGGGCCGAGTGCTGTCTTTTTGCGCCTCCCCTTTCGCGCCCGATGGGCCCGAGGCGGCCGTCGAGGAACACGAAGCCATTGCCCTGCGCGCGGGCAAGATCGTGGCGCTTGGCAGCCGGGCAGCGCTCAGCAAGGTGCTGCCAGAGGCAGAGATCGTCGATCACGGGCAGAAGCTGATCGTGCCGGGCTTTGTCGATGCCCATGTGCATTATCCGCAGACCGCGATCATCGCCAGCTGGGGCAAGCGGCTGATCGACTGGCTCAACACCTATACCTTTCCCGAGGAGATGCGGTTTGGCAACCCGGCCTATGCCGCAGAGATCGCAGCGCGCTACCTGGATCTGACCACCGCCTGCGGCACCACGACGGTTGCGAGCTACTGCACCATCCATCCCGAGAGCGTTGATGCGTTGTTCGAGGCGGCGCAGGCCCGCGGGCAGCGCGTGGTGGCCGGCAAGACCTGCATGGACCGCAACGCGCCCGAAGGCCTGCGCGATACGCCGCAATCCGCCTATGACGACAGCGCCGCGCTGATCCAGCGCTGGCATGGGAGGGAGCGGCTCATCTATGCGATTACGCCACGGTTTTCACCAACCTCCACCCCAGAACAACTCGAAGCGCTCGGCGCACTCTGGACGGCGCATCCTACCTGCCTGATGCAGACCCATCTGAGCGAGCAACTGGACGAGATCGAATGGGTCCGAACCCTCTTTCCCGAGGCGCGCGACTACCTTGACACCTACGAGCGCTACGGTCTTCTGCGCGAAGGCGCGCTCTTTGGCCATGCCATCCATCTTGAACCCCGCGAACGCGCCCGCCTCCTGGAGGCCCGCGCCAGCCTGATCCACTGCCCCACCTCCAATACCTTCATCGGTTCAGGGCTTTTTGACATGAACGGCCTCATGCGCGAGGGCCACCGGATCGGCCTTGCCACCGACACCGGCGGCGGGTCGAGTTTTTCGATGCTGCGTACCATGGCCGCCGCCTATGAGGTCGCCCAGCTGCGGGGCACGCCTTTGCACGCGGCACAGCTCCTGTGGCTTGCAACCCTCGGGTCGGCCACGGCACTTGGGCTTCAGGACAAGGTCGGTAATCTCGCCGTGGGACGGGAGGCCGACCTTGTGGTGCTTGATCTTGCCTCGACCCCGGCCATTGCCCAGCGTGCGACACGCGCAGAGACCCTCTGGGAGGCCCTCTTTCCCACGCTGATGATGGGCGATGACCGCGCCATTGCCGAGGTCCGCATCAACGGGCAGAAAGCGGTCTAGCAAAAAGGGGCGCAGCCGCGCGCCCCTCTTCTTCTAACCAAAATATCCCGGAGCGCGAGGCAGAGCCTCGCATCCCCGCTCGCGCCCAACCGCGACGCTTAGTCTCCGTTCGCCAAGGCCTGCGCCAAGGCACCGTGACGGCGGATCACCGCCGCCGTATCAACCGTGGTCAACCGACCAGAGGCCACCACCTGGCGCCCCTCGACAAAGAGATCCCGCACCTGGCGCGGACCGGCCAGAACCAGCGCCGCTGGATCCCAGCTGCCGCTGGACGCCAGCCCGGAGACATCCCAGACCGCGATATCGGCGCGTTTTCCGACCGCAATCCGGCCGCAGTCCGGCCGCCCCAGTACGTCGGCCCCGCCGCGTGTCGCGATCTCCAGCGCCTCATAGGCGGACATGGCGTCGGCGCCATTGGCAACCCGCTGGAGCAGCAGTGCCTGACGGGCTTCATCCCAGAGGCTGGCCATGTCATTGCTGGCCGAGCCATCGACGCCGAGCCCCACCTTGACGCCCGCATCGCGCATCTGGCGCACGGGTGCGATGCCGCTACCGAGGCGACAGTTGGAACAGGGACAATGCGCCACGCCGGTACGGGTTTTGGCAAAGAGGTCAATCTCTTCCACGTCCAGCTTCACGCAATGCGCGTGCCAGACGTCATCGCCGGTCCAGCCGAGATCCTCCGCATATTGTCCGGGGCGACAGCCAAACTGGGCCTCGCTATAGGCGATGTCCTCGTCATTCTCGGCCAGATGCGTATGCAGCATCACCCCCTTGTCCCGTGCCAGAAGCGCCGTGTCGCGCATCAGTTCCCGGCTCACCGAAAAGGGCGAACAGGGCGCAAGTCCGACCCGGCACATCGCCCCATCGCTCGGGTCGTGATAGGCGTCAACCAACCGGATCATGTCCGCGAGAATGTCCGCCTCGCGCTCCACCAGACTGTCGGGCGGCAAACCGCCATCGCTTTCGCCGATGCTCATGGCGCCGCGGGTGGGATGAAACCGCAAGCCCACCTCCGCCGCCGCGTGAATGGTATCCTCGAGCCGGCCCCCATTGGGAAAGAGATAGAGATGATCCGATGTAAGGCTACACCCCGAAAGCGCAAGCTCCGCCAGACCAAGCTGGGTGGAGACCTCAAGATGCTCCGGCCCCATGCGCGCCCAGATCGGATAGAGCGTCTGCAGCCAACCAAAGAGTAGCGCATCCTGCCCCCCCGGCACCGCCCGCGTGAGGTTCTGATAGAGATGGTGATGCGTATTCACGAGCCCCGGTGTCACCACCGCACCGCTCACATCCACCTTGGTTTCAGCGCCCCCGAGCGTGGGGCCGATCTCGGCAATCACCCCCGCGCGTACCCGGATGTCGACCGCGTGAAGCACGCGTCGGTCGTCGTCCATGGTCAAGACGGTTTGGGCATTTTTCAAAAGAAAGTCAGTCACAGCTTCACGCTCCCCATTCTGCCCGTTTCATATGGTGGAGGTGAAGGATCGCCGACGGAAGACGGGCAAAGGACTCGGCGCGGGTGTATTGCTAGCTCAGCCCGCGCCCTCAGGGCAAGTCAGCCAATGGCAAAAACTGTTTCTGCGATTGCCATCAAGTCCTTGCCCTGCGCCCTTCATGCCAGCCCCCGGAACGGGCAATGCGAGGTCTCAAGCCTCGCGCAACAGCTCCAGCGCCGCGGCGTGGATGGTCGGATTGGACGCAGCCAAGGCGCGCCCACCCTCATGGGCCGCCCCGCCCTGCCAGTTGGTCACCAGACCGCCTGCGGCTTCGATCACGGCAATCGGTGCCTGGATATCATAAGCATTGAGCCCCGCCTCGATCACAAGATCCACGGTCCCCGCCGCCAAGAGCGCATAGGCGTAACAATCCATGCCATAGCGCGTGAGTTTCACATGCTGTGCCACCTGTTCAAAGCCCGTGCGCTCTGCCTCTGTTCCAACCTCGGGGAATGTGGTGAACAAAATCGCCTCGGAGAGCGCTTCGGTCTTGCGTGTCAGGAGCGGGCGGGTGCCATGCGGCCCCACCACCTGCGCGTGACCGCGGCAGCCTTCGAACCGCTCGCCGATATAGGGCTGATCAATGATCCCCAGCATTGGACCTTTTGCGTCCGAGAGCGCAATCAGAACACCCCATGTGGGGGTGCCACTGATAAATCCACGTGTGCCATCAATAGGATCGAGCACCCATGTCCGCCCGCTGGTGCCGGTGGTGGCCGCAAACTCTTCGCCCAGCACGCCGTCGTCCGGGCGCAGCTTGCGCAGGACCGCGCGCATTGCTTCTTCGGCAGCGCGATCTGCAACCGTCACCGGATCGAAGCCTGCCTCCAGCTTGTTGTCTGCTGCCGTGGCGCTGTTGCGAAAATGCGGAAGGATTGCTGCACGGGCAGCCTCGGCAAGGCGGCGGGCAACGTCCAGATCAGACAGCGTCGAAGGATGTGTCATAAAAAGCCCCGATGATTGAGGTGGCAGGCCCGGATCGGGTGCCACGCCACGCAGTCGCTTTCAAGCCAAATCTGCCCACCGGGCTTGGTTGCGCGGCCTGCGCCCCTGCCAATTGGTCCGGGATCTGTGGTCGGGCGCTCTTCGCGTGAAAGCCCTTCCGCCTGCTCCGCAGAGGGCCGTGTGAGGCGCAGTTACGCAAAGCAAAAGGCCGCCCAAAGGCGACCTCTGTATAGTAAGCAGGAAACACCGCGCAGATCGCGGTCACCCGGACTTGGGCCAGCCCGTGCTCAGGCGACGTCGCTCAGCACCCGAGCGAGTTCAAAGAGACGGCGACGCTGATTTTCCGGGATCGCATAGTAGGACCGCACGAGATCCAGCGCTTCTTTATCGCCCATCAGATCGGCTGGGACACGGGCTTTGTCAGGGACCGATTTGGTCTCGTCCTGCAGGCCCTCAAAAAAGAAGCTGATATTCACATCGAGTGCGTCGGAAATATCCCAAAGGCGCGACGCGCTCACACGGTTGGCACCGGTTTCATATTTCTGGATCTGCTGAAACTTAATTCCGACTTTCTCAGCCAATTGTTGCTGCGTCATGCCGATCAGCCAGCGACGGTGCCGGATGCGTTTGCCAACGTGAATGTCGACGGGATGTGCCATATGTAGTATCTCCCAGCTACGGCCTCCGAAATCGGGTGGATGACGCGCCCAAAGGCGTCGAAAACCCTTGTCCCGGACCCGCAATCCGATGGCGTGACATCCGTCATCGGTATCGTTTGGTTAGGGTGAGAAGTTCAGTTATGTGGAAAGTGTACGCCCTTCGTAGTTGAATACAAGTTACCCAACACGCGCCCTGCGATCCTCTGGAGGCAAATATATGATTTCATGCATCAAAAATTATCGCGAAAGGCGATCAGAATACGGTTTGCAGCCACTCACCATAAATGGTGAGGCATGAAATCGGTATTGAACCACCCGTACATGATTCGAATCATACAGGCCACAGACTGAGAGAATAACCATAATGCTATCCTTTCGTATAGTAAAACATGGAACAAATGGGACTCTTTGCGACACGCCTTTCGCGCCCCCCGGACCAGGTCAAATCGAAATTGAAATACATGCCTGCGCTTTGAACTTTGCCGATTTGCTGATGATCAAGGGGAATTACCAGGATACGCCGTCCCTTCCGTTTACCCCGGGGCTGGAATGCGCAGGACGGATCACCGCTGTTGGCCCGCAAATTTCGAATTTCCGAATTGGCGACCGTGTTGCGGTTTTTGGCGGACAAGGCGGATTGGCCGAAATCGGCGTTTTTGATGCCGCTCGTGCGGTGCCGATCCCGGACACTGTCAGTTACGAGGATGCAGCGGCCGCGTTGATTGCGCATGGCACCAGCCTTCTGGCGCTGGAGCATCTGGCCCGGCTCCAGCCCGGCGAGCGCCTGCTTGTCACCGGAGCCGCCGGTGGCGTGGGCCTGACCGCAGTCGAAATCGGCAAGCTCATGGGCGCAGAGGTGATCGCGCAGGCGCGTGGGGCAGAAAAGCTCGCGGTGGCCAAGGCAGCCGGAGCGGATCACCTGATTGACGCCTCAGACGACCTGCGCCAGCGCGTCAAGGATCTGGGCGGTGCGGATGTGGTCTATGATGCGGTGGGAGGCGACACGTGGGAGGCTGCCTTTCGCGCCACCAATCCGGGGGGGCGTTTGTTGCCGATCGGCTTTGCCGGTGGAGCGGTGCCGCAAATCCCCGCCAACCACCTGCTCGTCAAAAACCTCACTGTGTTCGGCTTTTATATCGGTGGCTTGATCAAACTGCGCCCTGAGCTGGGGCAGCAGACGTTCGAGACCCTGATGCGCTGGCTGGCGGAGGGGCGGATCACGCCTCACATCAGCCACCGCCTCCCCCTGAGCGAGACGGACGCCGGGCTCGAGCTGATCCGCAGCCGCGCCGCCACCGGCAAGGTGATCATACAACCCCAAGCTGGACGGGTGCGCTGACCATTTCTGTGCCCACGGCGCGCAACCCCGGCTGAGACAGCCCGGCAAAACCCTGACGGATCAGGCTTGCGAGGTGGTCGACATATTGCGCCCTTGACCGTTCAGCGCCGTAGAGGTTGATGTGTTGCACCGGCAGCTGCGGCAGGCTGCCCCCGTGGTCGATCACCTGCTGATGCGCGGGCTGCGTGCCTTCCAGCAAGACGCCCACTGCAAGATCGGCGCTGACCGTGGCCTCCACGGTACGGTCGGATTCGCTGTCCACGGCCATCTCCCACGGGATGCCCGCATCATCAAGCGCCGCTGTCGCCAGTCCGCGAAAGATACAATTGCGACAGAACCCGATCCGGAGCGGGCGCTGCCGCCAGGTCTGCCCACCAAGCGCGCCAATCCAGCGCAGCGGCATCTGGTGAATGACCTCGCCGCCCTCGCTTGCGGTGGTTTCAGTGGTCACGATGAGATCAAACCGCCCCTGGGCAAAATCCATCTTGAGATCGCGCGTATTGGACGTGCAGAGGTTCACCTTCACCCGTGGGAACTGCACATTAAAGCGCTGCATCACCATCGGGATCACCGGATGCACCACATCATGAGGCACACCAAGTGTCACTTCGCCCTCAAAGGCCTGATCGGTCAGGCGGGTGATGATCTCGTCATTGAGGCTGAGCATCTTGCGCGCAAAGCCCAAGAGCTGCTCTCCGGCCGAGGTCAGGCCGATGTTGCGCCCTGAACGGTCCAGAAGCTCCACACCCAACATTTCCTCAAGACGCTTGAGCTGCATGGAAACCGCCGATTGCGTCAGGTGCAGGAATGACGCCGCACGGGTGACACCGCCGGTGTCTGCAACCGCCACAAACGAGCGCAGGGTGGTTATGTCCAAGTTCCGCATCATCACACCTCTTGATGGGTTAGTTCAAAATCATTCGTTTTGAGAATGAGCCCGCCCAACGTATATCAAGATCAGTGATGCAATCAAGCGCATCCATCACAATTCAAATTATGGAGCTCCTCATGGCCAACTGCATTGAACACAGCCGTCCCATTCCCCTGCGGCGTCCCTCCCTCCTGTCCACGATCACCCAGATGATCGCCTTGCGCCGCCAGCGGCAGCATCTCGATCGTCTGAGCGATGAACAGCTCAAGGATATTGGTGTGACCCGCGATCAGGCCGAGGCCGAAGCCCGCCGCAAAGCCTGGGATGCACCGAACTTCTGGCTGAGCTGAGGTCACCTCTGTGCCGATCCAGACCCTTGTCAAAACCGAACCGGCCCCGCCCTGCCCTGATGTGGCGCAGCGGGTCCGGTAAAAACTTGTAAATCTGCTGTCCATTTTCGCCCTCCTGCGTCCCGGAACCCCTTGAACCTGCGGGCTCAAACGCCAATATTTGACGCAACAGGCATATTCGCGTCGCGGATGTGCTCTGAGGGAGAATCTAGACGGAGACCATGACTCATGGCACAGTTTGACAGCATTCGGTCTGCTGCCGGCGCACGCAGCGCCGAGATCGACGCAGGGCTTCGCGCCCACATGAACAAAGTCTACGGCACCATGTCCGTAGGTACACTGATCACATTCCTTGCGGCCTGGGCGATTGCCGGTCTGTCGGTCACCTCTGACCCGGCCAATGCCGTCGCGCAGCTGAGCTCTGACAGCTACCTGACCAACTTCGGTTACGCGATCTATGCCTCGCCGCTGAAGTGGGTGATCATGTTCGCACCGCTGGCCTTTGTGTTCTTTGGCTTTGGCGCCGCCGTGAACCGCCTCTCCGCCGCGGGCGTCCAGGTCGTGTTCTACGCCTTTGCTGCGCTGATGGGTCTGTCGATCTCTTCGATCTTCGTGACCTTCACCGGTGAAAGCATCGCGCAGGTGTTTCTTGTGACCTCCATCGCCTTTGCGGGTCTGTCGCTGGTGGGCTACACCACCAAGAAAGACCTCTCCGGCATGGGGTCGTTCCTGATCATGGGCCTCATCGGCCTGATCGTGGCGTCGGTTGTGAACATCTTCCTCGCCTCCTCGGCGATGGCCTTTGCGATCTCCGTGATCGGCGTGCTGATCTTTGCAGGTCTCACTGCTTATGACACCCAGCGCATCAAGAACGACTACCTGCAGATGGCACATGCAGGGGACCAGGAGTGGCTCGGCAAAGCCGCCATCATGGGCGCCCTCAGCCTCTATCTGGACTTCATCAATATGTTCATGATGCTGCTCCAGCTGCTCGGGAACCGCGAATAACCGCATCTTCCCAACTTGCAGACAGACGGGGCGGATCACATCGATCCGCCCCTTTTCTTTTTTCCGACCCCCGATTTTATTCTGACGTTCCAAGGACTCCACGATGAAAATTGAACCGATTGGCCCGGATCGGGCCGTGCGTCTTGTTCCGCTGCTCGAGGATCTGCATGCGGTGCATGTCGCGCATCACAGGGACCGATACACACCGAACCCTGATCCAGCGCATCTCTCAGTGTGGCTCTCGGAGTGGCTCGCAGAGCCCAATGTCCACGCGCTTGCGGCCATAAGCCCGCAGGAGGCGCTGATGGGCTATCTGATCTATGACATCGAAAAGCGCCCGGCCCTGCCCGTGCGCCCGGCTGAGACGCGTGCCATGCTGCATCACATCGCCGTCGCCGCGCCATTGCGCGGTATCGGTGTGGGCAAAGCCCTAATGACCCAGATGAAAGAAGACGCGCTGGCCAAGGGCGCGGATGTGATCGGCGTCACCTATGCGCCCTTCAACGCGGCCTCAGCCGCGCTGATGCGCCACTTTGGGCTGGAGCCGGTGATGACCATGGCAGAATGGCGCAGACCCTCTGATGAGGCCTCTCAGGAGCCCTCTCAGCCGACATCCGAGACATCGCCGCAGGAAGCGATATAGCCTGCTGAAAGTCGGGGTAAAACGCCCCAGACAGGGGAGATACGGGCGAGGAGGAGATACGGCAGAGGAGGACTGCGCCACGCGCTCCTCCTCCCCTTGGTTCAGAGTTGCGCCACCTCGACCGCGACCGGGGCCGGAAGGTTTACATCGGCCTTGCTATGATCGGTCAGGGCCACGGTTGCAGGCATAAGCAGCAACAGCGCAGACAATCCAAACAGTTTTTTCATGGCAAACCACCCCTTACACATATTCACTCCACGCATCATGAATGCCGGGAGAATGCGGCAGAAATGTGCAATTCAAGGGGAGGCGGGGCTCATATATATCTTGTTTTTTAGATAAATGGATATGCCATCACGCAGCATGGGGTGCCCAGATGGCCTATCAAGATGCCTTTGGTTCTGGAGGGGGTGAGGCGCGCGGGCCTCGGCGTGGCGCGTTTTCAAAGACGTTTCAAAGACACTCCAACACGAAAAAAGGCCGCGGCAGATGCGCGACCTTTTCAAAATCTGAGATCAGATCGACCTCGAAAGGCTTACTTGATTTTGCCTTCTTTGTACTCGACGTGCTTGCGCGCGACCGGGTCGTACTTACGAATGGTCATTTTCTCGGTCATCGTACGCGCGTTTTTCTTGGTCACGTAGAAGTGGCCCGTGCCCGCGGTCGAGTTCAGGCGGATTTTGATGGTCGTCGGCTTCGCCATTGTGCTTCTCCTGCGTCCGAAAAGGCAGGGGGCCTCTCGGGTCTAATTCCTATATGAGCGTGCGCTTTTACCTTTGTGGTGGCGAGTGTCAATAGGATTCGCCCGGCTAAATTGCAGCTCTTGTTAAAATCGCCTCTCTTGCGAGGGGGCGATACCGTCTCGCCCCTAGGGGGCGTGTTTTGCGCAGAGAGCCTATAAGCCGGATCTTGTTCCCCCTGCCCCAAAAGACAGGGTTCGATGACCATTCTTCTGGGATGCCCGTTGCCGGACATCTCTAGCTGCCAACCCGGCCTCTCTCGGGTGAAACATCCCTAGCGGCGGTTTCGGTTGCCCGACCTGCCCGCGCGGAGGCCCTATTTGGCATTGCTCCCGGTGGGGCTTGCCGTGCCACCCCTGTTGCCAGCGGTGCGGTGGGCTCTTACCCCACCGTTTCATCCTTACCCCGTCGCATCCTTTGGCGAACCTCCAGAGCGGCGAGGCGGTCTCTTTTCTGTGGCGCTTTCCGTCAGGTTGCCCTGCCCGGGCGTTACCCGGCACCGTCGTTTCAGGGAGTCCGGACTTTCCTCGCGGGGGCAGATGCCCCAACGCGGCCATCCGGCTCTCTGCGCGGGGTCTGCCTACGCCTGCGCGCAGGGTGCGTCAAGATGCTATGGGGTGAAGGGGCTTTGCCCCTCTGCGCGGGCGCGCATTCACCCCAGGATATTTGGCGCTAGAAGAAGAGCTACGAGAGAAGTGGCGCAATGTCCTCGCCGCAGAGGGGGCCGCGTGCCCAGGGGCGGTAGCGCAGGCGTACAGCCTGAAGAAGCGTGGCGTCGTCAACCTCGGCGGTGAAGCCACAGGCCTGCGCGGCCTTGCGCAAAGCCTCAGGCGTGGCGGCGGGCGCGGCAAGCGGCTGGCCATTGGGCCGCGCAAGACCAAGGGTGGCGAGCCGCTGCCAGTCGAAGCGCGGCCCCGGATCCCATTTGCGCCCCGGCGCCATGTCAGAGTGACCGATCACACCGGTGGCCGGGATGGTCCAGCGCGTCATGATCTGCGCCATGAGCGTCTCAAGCACGCACATCTGAGGCTCTGAAAACGGGTGGTCGCCGCGATTATCGAGCTCGATGCCGATCGAACGCGAGTTGATGTCCGAAAGTCCCGCCCATTCTCCTTGGCCCGCGTGCCAGGCGCGGTGGTCTTCTGCGACCATCTGCCAAAGACGGCCATCGCCGCCGATCAGATAATGCGCCGAGACCTCGAAGGCGGGATCACAGAGCCGCTGGAGCGCGGCTTCGGCGCTTTCCATTGCCGTGTAGTGCAGAACAATGAGATGCGGCTGCAGCCCGTCCCTCCGGGCCCCGAAGTTGGGGCTCGGGTGCCAGATGGGGTCAGCAGAGACCATGGTAAGAGATCAGTTGCCCGCCGCGCGAACGGCAGCCCGGAAGGGCGCGGGATCCCAGCCACAGGCGTAGCCATCACCATCGGGATCAAGCGCTTTGCGGTCCCGTTTGGGGCCACCCATCTCGAGGAACGCCGTCTGGGCGAGGTCTGCAGAGGGGTATTCGGCGCAGTTGCGGGCCGAGCGGGCCTGCAGATTGATCCCCGTGCGGCTGTAGATCCGCTGCCCGCGCGGGTTTGACGTCGAGAGGGCGTAGCGCACGATATTGGGGGCCAGATCCTCTGGACGGTCCGGCACAGCAGTTGGCGTCACCACCTGATATTGCGCGCGCTGGCGTGCGATACGCTCGGCGTCGCTTTCGATGGTTTGCCGGGCAGAGACCGCCTCAAAACTGTTCTCATCCGACAGGTTCGGGTTGCCCACCAGGGCAGGCGCGGGGTTGGAGGGGCTGGCCTCGAGCGGTGCGCGCCCCGAATTCTGCCCTGCCGCAGAGAGCGCAGCAGCGGTTTCACGCGCAATGTCGTCACTTGCAGATGCGGCAGCCCCTCCCGAGGGGCGAGGCTGCTGCCAGTTGGTATTGGTGGCGGTGCTCTCGTCCGAGATTTGGGTGGCAGGTACCAGCGGGTCGCCGTTCAGGGTACGCCCCGCCTCGACTTCGGGCGGCGCGTTGAAGGGGCTTGTTGCATCCCCCACCCCTGCTGCGCTGTCGGGCACTTGCGGGCTACAAGCCACAAGTGCAATCGCGCTGACCGCGACCAAGATTGCTGGAACTCGCATTGCTGCCACCTGTCTGCTCAGTCTTGCTTTGGAGGTCCTTTTACCACCACTGGGCGGGCTTGGCCACAAATCCGGCCGCTTGCTCCAGCGCGTAGGCGGTATTCAGAAGATCGCCCTCGTCCCATGGACGTCCGATCAATTGCAGACCGAGCGGCAGCCCCTGCGTGTCGACGCCGGTTGGCACCGAAATCCCGGGCAGGCCCGCTAGGTTCACGGTGACAGTGAAGACGTCGTTGAGGTACATCTTGACCGGATCTTCGTCGTTCATCTCGCCAAGGCCAAAAGCCGCGGAGGGCGTCGCCGGGGTCAGGATCGCGTCCACACCCGCAGCAAAGACATCTTCGAAATCCTTCTTGATCAAGGTGCGGACCTTGCGCGCGCGGTTGTAATAGGCGTCGTAGAACCCTGCCGACAGCACATAGGTGCCGACCATCACGCGGCGCTGCACCTCGTGGCCAAAGCCTTCGGCGCGAGTTTTCTCGTACATCTCGGTGATGCCGTCCCCCTGCGCGAGCGTCGCGCGGTGGCCGTAGCGCACACCGTCGTACCGCGCCAGGTTCGAAGAGGCCTCAGCCGGGGCAATCACGTAATAGGCGGGCAGCGCGTATTTCGTGTGCGGCAGCGAGATGTCTACGATCTCAGCGCCCGCGGCCTTGAGCATCGCGGCGCCCTCATCCCAGAGCTTGGCGATCTCGGCGGGCATACCGTCCATGCGGTATTCGCGCGGGATGCCGATTTTCTTGCCTTTGATGTCGCCGGTCAGCATCGCCTCGAAGTTCGGCACCGCGAGGTCCACAGAGGTCGAATCCTTCGCGTCATGGCCGCACATGGCCTCGAGCATGATGGCGGCGTCGCGCACATTCTTGGTCATCGGGCCAGCCTGATCGAGCGAGGAGGCAAAGGCCACGATGCCCCAGCGCGAGCAGCGCCCATAGGTGGGCTTGATGCCAACGGTGCCGGTGAAGGCCGCAGGCTGGCGGATCGAGCCGCCGGTGTCGGTGCCGGTGGCGGCAAGGCACAGGTCTGCCGCCACAGCCGCCGCCGAGCCACCAGAAGAGCCACCGGGCGTCAGCGGGGTTTCGTCCCCCTCGCGCCGCCATGGGCTGATGGCATTGCCATAGGCGGAGGTCTCGTTCGACGAGCCCATGGCAAATTCGTCCATATTGAGCTTGCCGAGCATCACCGCACCGGCGTCCTGCAGTTTCTGCGAGACGGTGGATTCATATTCGGGCTTGAAGCCCTTGAGGATGTTCGACGCCGCCTGGCTGTCGACGCCTTTGGTGCAGAAGAGGTCCTTCATGCCGATGGGCAGGCCGCACATGGCGGGCGCATCGCCCTCGGCAATCCGCGCGTCCGCCGCCTTCGCACGGTCCAGAGCGACGTCGGGGGTCTTATGCACAAACGCGTTGAGCGCATCCGCGCCGTCGATGGCCTTGAGGCAGGCCTCGGTGAGTTCCACAGAGGTGGTGTCACCCTTGCGCAGCAGATCGCGGGCCTCTGCAAGGCCCAGTTTGTTCAGGTCAGACATGTCTTACTCCACAACCTTGGGCACAGCAAAGAAGCCTTCGCGGGCATCTGGGGCATTGGCCAGCACTTTGTCCTGCTGGTTGCCATCGGTGACCACATCCTCGCGGCGCTTGAGGCGCTGCGGGGTGACGGAGGTCATCGGCTCGACACCCTCGACATCTACTTCGTTCAGTTGCTCGATGAACCCGAGGATCGTGTTGAACTCCTCTGCCAGCGCAGGCAGAGCGTCCTCTTCGACCTTGATCCGGGCCAGTTTGGCCACTTTCGCGGCTGTGCTTTGGTCAATCGACATCAATAACCCTCATCTCGTCTTGTCCACGCGTTTACCGCTCGCGCCAGCGCGCCGCAAGCCTGCCTTGGGATTTCTCCGCCAGCAGATGAAAAACGCCGCATCAAAGCGCCCCGCAGGCCGCAGACCCCAAGGCGCATGAAAGCCCAGAGTGACGTTTCGAGCTGTTTCGCATCGGGCTTTGCCCGATGCGACCCGCGCAGACAGCAAAGCTGTCCGCGCGCCAGCCTCAATTGGTCAAGCCTCGCAACCGATAAAACGGGCTCGCCCCGGACCCAAGCGCGGGCGCCCTCCTCCCGTTCTTCGGCATTTCTATCAAGGGCTTGCAGAGATGCATGGATTTTCTTGAATGTCGTGATAAGGGTGGATCAGGACTCACTCCACTCATTGCAGACACAACGCGGGGAATGGCGCATGAAACTGATCTGGCTCGGTCATGGCGGCTTTCGTCTGGAAACAGGCGAGACCACCCTTCTTATCGACCCTTGGCTCACCGGCAATCCGATGCTCGAAGACAGTCAACATGACGCGGCAACCCAAGGGGCCACCCATATCCTGTTGACCCATGCGCATTTTGATCATGTGGCGGATGTGCTGGAGCTGGCAAAACACCTCTCGGTGCCGATCGTTGGCCAATATGACCTGATGGGATATTGGGGCGAAACCGAAGGCGTGCAGACCGTGGGCTTCAACAAGGGCGGCACTGTCACGGTCGGGGACACGCGCGTCTCAATGGTGCCGGCCTCCCATTCCAACACGTTTTCCACCCGCGACGGGCTGCGCACTGCGGGCAGCGAAGTGGGCTACATGATCCGGGCAGAAGGGAAGACGCTCTATGTGTCGGGCGACACCGACATCATGGCCGACATGGACTGGATGGGGGACTACTACAAACCCGAGATCGGCATTCTGTCGGCGGGGGGGCATTTCACCATGGATATGAAGGCCGCCGCCTATGCCGCGCAACGCTATTTTGCCTTTAAAACGGTCATCCCCTGCCACTACCGAACATTTCCATTGCTGGAACAGAGCGCACAAGACTTGATTGATGGGCTTCCCGGCGTCAACGTCATCGAGCCACAGATTATGAAAGACATCGAACTCTAATGCCTGCCAACGATTTTACCACAACCGAATACGCCCGCAGACTGGAAAAGACCCGCCGCGCCATGGCCGCAAAGGGTCTTAAAACACTGGTGATCTGCGATCCCTCGAACATGGCATGGCTCACCGGATATGACGGCTGGAGCTTCTATGTGCCTCAGGCCGTGATTCTCCATGAGGACGGCATGCCCATGTGGTGGGGCCGCACCCAGGACAAACCCGGTGCGGCGCTTACGACCTGGCTTGAGGCGGATCATCTCTTTGACTGGCCCGAAGAACACGTCCAGCACCCGGATCACCACCCGTTTGACTCGCTGGTGGATCTACTGCGGGAATTTGGCTGGACCGAGGCCATTGGCGTCGAAATGGACAACTACTATTACTCGGCGCGCAGCCACGAGATCCTCGAGACCGCCTTTGGTCGCGATGCTTTTGCCGATGCTACCGGCCTTGTGAACTGGCAGCGCGCCGTCAAGAGCGAGCAGGAACTGCAGCTGATGCAAGCCGCTGGTAAGCTCTCGGCGCATATGCACGGGGTACTGCGCGCGGAATTCAACGAAGGCATCGCCAAGAACGCGCTGGTGGCGCGGGTGCAGGCCGCAGGTATCGAAGGGCTGCCGCTTCTGGCGGGCGACTATCCGGCAATCTCGCCGATTGCGCCCTCGGGGATCGAGGCCTCAGCCTCGCATATCACCTGGAACGACCGCCCCCTGGCCCCCGGCGAGGCAACCTATTTCGAAATCTCGGGATGTGTGCGCCGCTATCACTGCCCGATCAGCCGCACGCTGTTCCTCGGGAGCCCGCCCGAAGACATCCGCCGTGGTGAAAACGCGATCCTGCAGGCCATCGAGGACACCTTTGCCGTCGCCAAACCCGGTGTCACCTGCGAAGAGGTTGCGGCCTGCGTCTATGAGAGCTTTGGTCGCGCGGGCTACATCAAGGGCAACCGCACCGGGTATCCCGTGGGCCTCAGCTATCCGCCGGACTGGGGCGAGCGCACCATGTCACTGCGTCCGGGTGACACTACCAAGCTTGAGGAAAACATGACCTTCCACCTGATGCCGGGTCTCTGGACACCCGATTGGGGCATGGCCATCACCGAGACCTTCGTGGTGACCCCCAATGGCGGTGAGCCTCTGGCGGATGTCCCGCGTGAAATCGTGGTGAAATAATTCGTCGCTTTCACCAGTCGGTTACACTGACAGGCGGGTGATCTCCCGCCCGTCAGCGTTGTTTATAAAAAACCACACTTCCCGTTGGGCCAAGCGCCGCGCGCCCAAAGGGCGCGCGGCGCGGGTCGCTTTGGGCACAGCACAAAGCGACACCCTCAAATGACACCCTCGACGTGTCTCTAATCCCTTGGCTTCAAACCGCAGGAGTTCGGCGTGCTGATCAGACCGGTTTGGCAAAACCCTGACGAGCTGCGGCCGCGATCGGGCGGCAATAGCAGCCCTCCGCGTGGTCATTCACCAGCCCCATGGCCTGCATGAAGGCAAAACAGGTCGTAGGTCCGACAAATTTCCAGCCGCGCGTCTTCAGCTCTTTTGACAGGGCCACCGATTCAGGACAGGTCGAGACCGTCTGCGGCTCGGGTGGGGTCTCCACCTCGTAACGCCAGAAAAACGCCGCGAGCGCGCCCTCGCTTTGCTCCATCTCCACCGCACGCGCTGCGTTGTTGATCACCGCCTCGATCTTGCCGCGATGACGAATGATCCCCGCATCTTGCAGCAGCGCCGCGACCTTTTCAGGTCCGTAGGCCGCCATCGCGTGATAGTCGAAACCATCAAAGGCAGCGCGAAAATTCTCGCGCTTGGCTAGGATCGTGCGCCAGCTCAGCCCAGATTGGAAACTCTCAAGGCAGATCTTTTCAAAGAGCCGCCGGTCATCCCCCACGGGGAAACCCCACTCTGTGTCATGGTAGGCGTCAAACTCCGGGGCCGAGGCAGACCAGGCGCAGCGCGTGCGGCCATCCCCGCCTGTAACAACGCGGCTCATGCCGCCACCTTGAGGAATGAAAGCCGCGGATCCGCCTGAGAGGGGGTGAAGGCGGTGATATCCACCGCAACCAGCCCGTCGCGCACAAAAGGATCTGTCGCAAGTCTCTCCTCCAACGCGGCGCGGTCCTCGCCAACTGCCAGGATCAGTCCACCCGGTCCATCATCCAGCGCGCCCGCCAGAAGGAAGACTCCGTCTTCAAATCCCTGCGCCAGCCAAGCCTTGTGCGCTTCAAGCACGCCAGAGATACGCTCCCTGTCTGCGGTCAACTTCAAACAGATCACAAACATGGTGATCCTCCTTCGTGTTATGAATTGTATCTCAGGCGGGCGCGGCGATCTGTTGACGCGCCCAGTCTGTCATCTGCTGCACCTCTGCCTCGATCAGTGCCGGATCCGCAAAAGCCTGCGCCAGTGCCGCGACGCCCTGGCTGCGCCCCATCAGATGAGTCGCCAGCGCCTCGGCGTCCTGCGTGCGACCGGCGCGGCGAAACTCCTCGGCAAGCCAGTCGATAAAAAGCCGGAATAGCTCTGCCGCATGCGTATGTGCGACATGCTCGAGCTTTGAGAGCTCGCTTACCAAAGTGCCCACCGGGCAGCCCCAAGCCATGATCTTGCTGCGGTTCTGAATCAGAATCCGGATGAAACAGATGATGCGATCAAGCGGCGTGTCGCTCTCGGTTTCCCAGGCGCGCAGCATCAACGCTGTGCGCTCCAGCCGAAGGTCGATCACCGCCTCAAGGATCTCGTCTTTGGTCTTGAAATGATAATAGAAATTCCCGCGCGACAGGCCGAGAGGTGCCGCGATGTCGGCCAGGGACGTGGCCTCAAAACCGCGCGTGTAGAACAGCTCATCCGCCTGCGCGACAATACGCTCTCTGGTCTGGGCCATGGGTACACATCCCCTCAAAAGTTCGGCAACATCACCAATTGGCAGGCGTTGATCGTTATTAGGTCACTCGTCCTAGACCCCTTTAGGGCAAGTGGCCTAATTTAGCAATCCGTCTTGTGAAACCTTCAGCATCTGTCGCAGCAGCAGGCGCTCCCGGGGGTTTTCCTCACCGGACCACAGCATCGACAGCAACACCTTCAGGATCGCCCAGTGCAGCTGCGTGCTGGCGCCGCATCCCGCGACCTCTCCCCATTTGCGCGTTCGAGAAACAAAAGGCCTGTTGCCTCGTTGCTCAAGTGCCCCGCCGGATAGTGTTTCAACGCGCCCCAATCGCCAGAGCGCAACCGCACCTTCCAGACCTGCGCGTGCCGGGTGCCCGCAACCCAATCAGGATCTCTGAGATCAAAGCGCCGCAAGAGCGCCTCGGGCGGCGGCCTCATTTGCGGCGTAGCGCAAAGAACGCGCGCAACAGCGCCTCGGATTGGGCCGCCGAGAAGCCCTCATAGACCTCGGGCGCATGATGGGACTGCGGATGGTCGAACACACAAGCGCCATGGGCAACTCCGCCAGATTTCGGATCAGAGGCACCGTAATAAACGCGCGCGATGCGGGCCGCTGCAATGGCAGCCGCACACATGGCACAGGGCTCCAGCGTCACGTAAAGATCATGCCCCAAGAGCCGCTCGCTCCCCAGTGCGGCGCAGGCGGCGCGGATCGCCAGCACCTCGGCATGGGCCGTCGGATCATTGAGTTCCCGGGTGCGATTTCCCGCCCGCGCGACGACCTTGCCCTCTGGGCTCACCAGCACCGCGCCTACGGGCACTTCGCCACGCGCGGCCGCTGCGCGCGCCTCGTCGAGCGCCTCTGCCATGAAGGATCGAAACTCCACCTCTGCGTTGCTCCTTTTGTCGCCCGTTCCAATGCCCGTTGGCACGCTCCGGCCCCATCATCGCGGGACGTCCGTGCGGCTGGCCGGTGTAATGGATGCTTTCGCCGCTCTCGCGAATAGGCTATGGCAGCGCCATGAGCAAGAAAACCCCATCCAAACCGCCCGCGCGCCGCGCCGCCAACGCTGCCCGGCCAAAGGCCACCCCCTCCGCGACGCCGCGCGCACACAAGGGCCTGCAGGCAGGCGCACCCGCAGACGCGCGGCCCTCGCAAGACGGTGACCGCATCGCCAAGGTGCTGTCGCGCGCAGGCGTGGCCTCTCGTCGCGAGGCGGAACGGATGATTGCGGAGGGTCGCGTTGCGGTCAATGGCAAGGTCATCGACAGCCCCGCGCTCAATGTGACCAATCTGGATCGCATCGTGGTGGATGGCAATCCGCTGCCCGAGGCCGAGGCCCCGCGGCTTTGGCTCTATTACAAGCCCAACGGGTTGGTCACCACGACCTCCGACGAGAAAGGGCGCAAGACGATCTTTGACGCATTGCCCGAGGACCTGCCGCGGGTGATGACAGTGGGCCGGCTTGACCTCAATTCCGAAGGCCTGCTGCTGCTGACCAACGACGGCGGCGTCAAACGCCAGTTGGAGCTGCCCTCGACAGGCTGGCTACGCCGCTACCGCGTGCGGATCAATGGCCGCCCGCAGGATCATGAATTTGACGTGCTGCGCAAAGGCGTGGTGATCGACGGCGAGCGTTTTCAGCCGATGACCATCTCGCTCGATCGCCAGCAAGGCGCCAACGCATGGCTCACCATCGGGCTGCGCGAAGGCAAGAACCGCGAAATTCGCCGCGCCATGGAAGAGGTTGGCTATCCGGTAAACCGGCTTCTGCGGATCTCTTATGGGCCGTTCCAGCTCGGCACGCTCAAGGAAGGCGAAGTAGAGGAGTTGCGCCCACGCGTGGTGCGGGATCAACTGGGTCTCGCCGCACCCGAAGGGGATGGCGAAGCCAAGAAGAAACCCACCCGCCCCGGACGCGGCCCGCGCAATCCTGGCGCAAAGACTGCTGGAAAAGGCATCGGCGCGCCCAACGCTCGCCCGACAGGTAAAGGCGCAGTCAAAGCCCCCGAAGGCAGAGTTTTTTCTGGCAAGACCTTCTCGGGCAAAACCACCGGCAAAACCGCTGGCAAACCTGCGGCTCATAAGGGCCAGGGCGGCAAACCCTCGGGTCCCAAGAGTTTTGGGACCAAACAGGGCGGCGGCTCGGGCGCGCGAGGATCCGGTAAACCCAATGGCGCATCCGGTGGGGCATCCGGCGGCAAATTCAGCCCCGGCGGGCGCCGTTTTGGCAAAAAACCGCAGGACTGAGCCCCCCTTGCCGGACTTCCCCCTAGCAGGAGCGCCTGCAATCTCCTAGGTTTCAAGAGGTTGGGGAACGTTTTTGGGGGCGAAAGAGGTGCAAACCGTCGCATATGTCGCGCTGTTGATCCTGATGCTTGGCATCGGGACCGGCTGGATTGTCGGGGTCTGACGCATGGCTCAGCGGTTTGGCGGCAAATACAGCCCCTCTGGTCAAGATGGCGCACGCCCCGACGGACGCCCGACCAGCTCTTCTCGTATGACGGCGACCGCGCGGGTGAACCCTGTGGGGCTCCGCGCCAATCTGATGTTTGTGCCTGCGGCCGTGATGATGCTCTTCTCGCTGGCCTCGGGCGCCGCCGGTCTGGTGCTGGGCTTGATCAGTGCAGGGCTCTGGGCGGCAAGCGCCGTGATGCTGCGCGAGGGCCTGAAGGCCGAAGCCGCCTATGACGACCGCAAAGTGGCGCGCCGCCCTGCCCTGCCGCGCAAGATCCTTGCCGCCAGCCTCTGCGGTCTGGGCGGCGCGGTCGGCGCGTGGTCCAGCGAGCCGGGCGTGATCACTGCTGCGCTTTATGGCGTCGCCTGCGTTGGGCTGCATCTTGCGGCTTTTGGCCTTGATCCCCTCAGCGACAAAGGCGTCGAAGGCATTGATGACTTCCAAAGCGCCCGCGTCGCGCGCGTGGTCGATGAGGCCGAAACCCATCTGGCCGCCATGAAAGACGCCGTACTGCGCGCCAAAGACCGCTCGGTCGAGC
Organism: Ruegeria sp. TM1040; assembly: GCF_000014065.1. NCBI lineage: Bacteria > Pseudomonadati > Pseudomonadota > Alphaproteobacteria > Rhodobacterales > Roseobacteraceae > Ruegeria > Ruegeria sp. TM1040. Next base: position 2,028,112 of record NC_008044.1, read on the forward strand.
TGCGCGTGGACCAGTTTCAGGCGGTCGCACGCGATCTGTGCCGCACTGTCGAAGAAGACCCCCGCGACCTGACCGCTGCGCGCAAGTACCTCACCGTCTACTTGCTCGGAGCGCGGGATGCGACGATCAAATTTGCCGATATCTTTGCCCGCAGCGGCAGCACCGAGGCGCGCGCCGACTACCTCGCGCTGCTCGACGATCTGGAACAGAATTTCGCCGCCCGGAATGAAAAACTCCTGCTGGAGGACCGGGGCGATCTGAATATTGAAATTGATGTGTTGCGCGCCCGGCTGGAGCGCGAAGGCGTCCAGTTGGACCGCCCCTCTTAACCTGACAGGAAAGGCCTGGCCGATGTCTGAAACGATTCAACAAAAAGCAGTAGAAGCCGAAACGCTGGTGAAGGAAGTAACCGAAGTGTCCCTGCCCGACCCCAAGGGCGAGCTGGCCACGCTCGAGGCCGCCGACCCGGAAACCACCACAGCGATCCGCCGCCGCATCGACGAGATCGACATGGGCGATACCAATTCGATCATCTCCTTTGGCTCTGCCGCGCAGGGTGAACTGCAACAGATCTCGCAGGCGATGCTGACGGATGTGCGCAACAAGGACGTGGGGCCTGCAGGTGACTCCCTGCGCGAGATCGTCACCACCATCCGCGGCTTTTCCGTCTCTGAACTCGACGTGCGCCGCAAACCAACCTTCTGGGAACGTCTTCTGGGGCGCGCGGCCCCCTTTGCCAAGTTCACCGCCCGTTATGAAAGCGTGCAGGGGCAAATCGACAAGATCACCGATAGCCTTCTGGCGCATGAGCATACGCTCCTGAAGGACATCAAGTCCCTCGACGTTCTCTATGAAAAGACGCTGAATTTCTACGACGAGCTGGCGCTCTATATTGCGGCGGGCGAGGCAAAGCTGGCCGAGCTCGACAGCACCGAAATCCCCGCGCTCGAGGCAGCTGTGGAAGCCGCGGCTGAGAACGATCAGGTCATCAAGGCGCAGGAGCTGCGCGACCTGCGCGCGGCCCGCGACGATCTGGAACGCCGCGTGCACGACCTGAAACTCACGCGTCAGGTGACGATGCAGTCCCTGCCCTCTATCCGACTGGTGCAGGAAAACGACAAGTCTCTGGTCACCAAGATCAACTCCACGCTCGTCAATACCGTGCCGCTCTGGGAGACCCAGTTGGCGCAGGCTGTCACGATCCAGCGGTCTGCCGAGGCCGCAAATGCGGTGCGCGATGCCAACAACCTCACCAATGAACTGCTGACCGCCAATGCCGCAAACCTGCGCGAGAGCAACAAGGTCATCCGCGAGGAAATGGAGCGTGGCGTCTTTGACATCGAAGCGGTCAAACAGGCCAATGCCGACCTGATCGGCACCATCGAGGAAAGCCTGCAGATCGCCGATGAGGGCAAGCGCAAGCGGGCCGAGGCCGAGGCCGATCTGAAGAAAATGGAAGCCGAGCTGCGCGACACGCTGGCAGCTGCCAAAGCGCGCAAGGATGGGGTCGGCGACACGGCGGCCACCTCGGTTCCAAAGTGAGCCTGCCCGCGTGAATCCCGACACCGATACCGTATTGAGGCCGCGCCCCTTGGGCGCGGTTCTCGCCATGGGGGCTGCGCTCTTGCTTGGCGGGTGTCTGGCGCTGGCGCCCGGCCCCAAGGACACGCCGCGCCCCACTCCACGCCCTGTTGCGCCGGTTTATACGCCGTCGGTGGAATCGCAGACCTTGGCGAAATACTATGCCGATCTCGAGCAGGATCTTTTGACCCGTGGGCTCTTGCGCACGGATGGCGGCGGGCCAGAGACGCCCTATGACGCCGAAGATCTCGCAGAACGCTTTGAAACCCTTGCGTTTTACGACGAATACGCGAGCGCCACTGATGGCGGTGCTGGGGGTATGGGACGCTGGGAACGGCCCGTGCAGCTGGTCCCTGTCTTTGGCCCGTCGGTGACGCCGGCGCAGGAAGCGCGTGACCGCGCCTCCCTGACCGCCTATGCCGCCCGGCTGGCACGGATCACCGGGCATCCGATCACCGTCGGCACGAGCGGCAACTTTACCGTGCTCTTTGCCGGTATTGATGACGCGGATTTTGTCGAAACCAAAGTGCGCCGCCTGCTGCCAAACCTGTCGGACCGGGATGTGGCACTCTTTGCGACACCGCCGCGTAAATTCTATTGTCTGGTGTTTGCAGGCGGCCCCCAGAGCGATCCGCTGAACTACACCCGCGGTGTTGCCCTGATCCGCGCGGAGCAGCCCAATTTGATGCGGGAGAGCTGTATCCACGAGGAAATCGCCCAGGGGCTTGGGCTGCGCAATGACAGCCCCAAGGCACGGCCATCGATTTTCAACGACGACGACGAGTTTGCCCGCCTCACCAGCCATGATGAGAAACTCTTGCAGATGCTTTACGACCGGCGTCTTCGGGTCGGAATGAGCGCAGAAGAGGCCCGCCCGGCCATCGAACGCATGGCCCGGGAGGTCATGGGAGAGCTCTCAAACTAGAGAACGTCAGACCAACGGGGCCTCAACCCTGCGGGATCTCATTGACATGATCGGGCAAATGATATCCGCGCTGCACGGCCGGACGGGCCGCAATGGCCTGGTACCATCTGCGCACATTGGGGAAATCGCGTAGATCGATGTCCTGCCATTCATAGCGCGACACCCATGGCCAGCAGGCCATATCGGCAATCGAATAGTCGTTGACGATATAGTCACGCCCCTCAAGACGGCGATCCAGAACGCCGTAGAGACGCCGCGCCTCGGCACCATAGCGCTCCTCTGCATAGTCGGAGGCGCCACGGTTGTACTTTAGGAAATGGTGCGCCTGCCCCAGCATCGGTCCAAAACCAGCCATCTGCCACATCAGCCATTCATAGATCTCGATCCGCTGTTCAGGCGGCAAGAATTGACCATGTTTTTCAGCAAGATAAATCAGGATCGCGCCTGACTCCATCAAGGTGACACCGGTCTCTTGATCGCGGATGGCCGGGATCTTGTTATTCGGGCTGATCGCAAGAAACGCGGGCGCCATTTGCGCGCCCGTCGCAATGTCGATCGCATGTGCGGTATAAGGTACGTTCAACTCTTCGAGCAGGATGGAGACCTTGCGCCCGTTGGGGGTGTTCCAGGTGTATAGGTCGATCATGAGGGTCTCCGCGAGTCGTTTCTGCAGCGCAGAGTGACGCGACCCGAGGGGCCGCGTCAATCAAGTCACCGTCACGAATTGTTTGGCGCACCCAGAGGCAGAACGTGCCTCAGGCGTTTGCCTTGCCCTGTCCTTCGGCGCGTACAGCCGAAAGCGACTGGTTTGGGGTCAAGGCTTCGGGGTCAACCACAATCTCGATCATGTAGCCGCCCTTGGTTGTGCGGGCGCGCTCCAACGCCGCCGGGAAATCCTCGGTGCGGAGCACCCGTTCCCCCGCGATCCCAAAGGACGCGGCATAGGCGACAAAATCGGGGTTCACCAACTTTGTGGCCATGACCTTGCCGGGGTGATGGCGTTCCTGATGCATGCGGATGGTGCCGTACATGCCATTGTTTACGACAACATAGATGACATCAGCACCATGCTGCGCCGCGGTGGCCAGCTCTTGCGAGGTCATCATGAAACACCCATCGCCTGCCATCGCAACCACAGTGCGGTCGGGATGCGCGAGCTTGGCCGCAACCGCCGCCGGTACACCATACCCCATGGAGCCGCTGGTGGGCGCCAGTTGCGTGCGATAGGCGCGGTGCTGATGGAACCGGTGCAGCCAGACTGTATAGTTCCCCGCCCCGTTGGTGTAGATCGTGTCCTCGGGCAGCGTTTCGCTCATGTGGCGCACCACATGGCCCATGTTCACATCCCCTGGCACCTCGGTTGGGGTCTGAAAGGCGAGGTAATCCGCTCGCTGCTGCTGCACCCAGTCGGCCCAGCCTTCGGGCTGGCTCGGCAGAGTAATCGCCTCGGCGGCGTCAAAGAACAGCTCAGGGTCGGACTGGATCGCAAGATCGGGCTGATAGACTTGTCCCAACTCCTCAGCACCCGGATGCACATGCACAAAGGTCATCTGCGGATGCGGAATATCGATGAGCTCGTAGCCTTGGGTCGTCATCTCGCCAAGGCGCGGGCCAACCGTTATCAGAAGATCAACCTCTTCACGCAACCGTTTACGAAGATTGGGAATTGGGGCGATGCCAACCGGGCCGACATAATTGTCGTGACCGTTGTTTACATAGTCCTGACTGCGAAAGGATGTCGTGACCGGCAGGCCCAAACGCTCGGCAAAGGCCAGCGCTTTGTCTGCACAGGCCTCGCTCCAGCTTGGCCCGCCTACCATCAGCATCGGCTTTTTGGCACGGGCGATCATAGCCGAGAGTGCCTCGATGTCATGCGCGGCAGGGGCCGGACGCGCGGGCGGCGTCACGCGCAGATCTGCGACCGTGACCTCATCGGTCAGCATGTCCTCTGGCAGCGCCAAAACCACCGGCCCGGGACGACCAGAAAGCGCGGTTTTCCAAGCGCGCGCCATATATTCTGGGATGCGGGCTGCATCATCGATCTGCGCTACCCATTTGGCCATCTGGCCAAACATGCGCCGGTAATCAATCTCTTGGAACGCTTCGCGATCCACCATCTCGCGCCCCACCTGCCCGATCAGAAGGATCATAGGCGTCGAGTCCTGAAACGCGGTGTGGACCCCATTAGAGGCATTGGTCGCTCCCGGCCCGCGTGTCACAGCACAGATGCCGGGCTTTCCGGTCAGCTTACCATAGGCATCGGCCATGTTTGAGGCACCGGATTCGTGGCGACAGGTCACCACGTTGATGCTCTCCTGGTGGGCGTGAAGCCCGTCCAGCAACTCCAGATAACTCTCACCGGGGACGCAATAAATCGTGTCTGCCCCTAGAATCTGCAACTGATCTGCAAGAACTCTGCCACCGCTACGACGCGAGGCGGATGCGGGCTGTGCTGTGTCGCTGGACATCTGTTCGTCTTCCTCTCCTGAACGGCGCGATCATATCCATTGGCGGGCTCAATCCTAGCCCCGCCGAAGGTGGTTTCGCCAAATTTACGGAAAGTTCGTCAAAGTGACGAATACACACCCCATGTGTCGTCATGGCCTTGGGAATGACTGTGGATAAGACATGCGGATCTGAGGATATCTTATGAATTTTAACTAAATTGCAACCACTTGAGGGGCGTTCTCAAAGTGGAAAAATCCATACTGTCCTTCGAGACAAAAACCGAAGCTGATTTTGCCCTCATTTGACCGTCTCAGAAGCGCGCGAACTGTCCGATCCGGACCCAAATAACCGCAATTTTCCGCGTTCCGCAACTGAATCCCCAAAACCTCGAAATTGTATAAATTTGTAAACTTCTTTCGACTTTGAGCGGAATTACTCCAGAAATTGTATGATTAGGAGAACGCCCAGTCGTGCCAAAAGGCATCGTTTGGCCGCAAAATACCCGCCTCTTCGAGGCAAAGGTACAACCACATTTTCCTTAAGAAGACATAACCGCCGTCCACAGGCCGGGGCAGGATGGCGGCCAATGGATCAAAGTTCGCGGAGGTACTGCATGACCGCCGGTCGCACCGTTTGATCACCGCGATGACGCGCATCAGAGATGATCTTGCGCAGTTCCCCAAGATCCACGCGCATCAGCAGAGATTTGACCGGGCCGATCGAGGCCGGACGCATCGAAAGGGTGCGAATTCCCATGGCTGCAAGACACACGGCTTCGATCGGGCGGCCGGCATCCTCACCACAAAAGCTCAGCGGCGTGCCGGAGATGTCGCAGCGTTCCACGATCCGCTCGATAAAGCTCAGGAAGCTCACGTTGAGCGTGTCATAGCGCCGTCGCACCCGTTCGTTTTCACGGTCCGCCGCAAAGAAGAACTGCTTGAGATCATTGCCGCCAATCGACAGAAAATCGACTTCCTCAAAGAACTTGAGCGGTGCAAACCCAAGCGATGGGGTCTCCAGCATGGCGCCGATCTCGAGCGTGGAGGGCAGAACATGTCCCAAACGGCGCTCGCGTTCGATGGTCTTGTTCACCTCCTCGCGCGCGAGGCGGTATTCCTCGAATTGTGCCACAAATGGGAACATCACCGTAAGAGGCCCGCCGTTGGCCGCGCGGATCAGCGCCTGTAGCTGCATCCGCATCACACCGGGTTTGTCCAATCCAACCCGAATTGCGCGCCATCCCAAGGCTGGGTTCGGCTCGTCGGTGGGCTTCATATAGGGCAGAACCTTGTCGGACCCGATGTCGAGGGTGCGAAACACCACCCGTTTGCCACCTGCAGCCTCCAGCACACGCTGGTAGAGCCCCTTGAGCTCGGAGCGTTTGGGCATCTGATTGCGCACCAGGAACTGCAGCTCAGTGCGAAACAGACCAACCCCCTCTGCGCCAGAATTCTCGAGCGAAGGCAGATCTGCCATCAACCCTGCGTTCATCATCAGGTTAATTCTTTTTCCATCGACCGTTATCGCAGGTTTCTCACGTATCGACGAATACCGTTCCTGGGCCTTCGCTTGCATCGCAATCTTATCGCGAAAGGCGCTGACGACAGGATCATCGGGGCGCAGGTGCACAACAGCGTTGTCCCCGTCCACCAAAACATGATCCCCATTCAGCCCTTCGGTAGTGATCCGGGCCACACGCACCACCAATGGGATCGCCAATGCCCGCGCTACAATTGCCGCATGCGAACCTACAGAGCCCTCTTCAAGGATAATTCCCTTCAAAGACCTACCATATTCCAACAATTCGGCCGGACCGATATTGCGCGCGACCAGGATGGGATTTTCCGGCAGTTCTGCGCCGGTATCCTTGCCCTGACCGGTCAAAATACGCAGCAGGCGGTTCGACAGATCGTCCAGATCGCTCAGGCGCTCACGCAAATACGCGTCCTGAACCTGCGCCATGCGGCCTCTTGCAAGGGATTGTTCTTTTTCAACTGCAGCTTCGGCGCTCAGGCCACGGGCAATGTCCTCTTCCATGCGCCGCATCCAGCCTTTGGAGTTGGCAAACATGCGATAAGTTTCAAGGACCTGTGCCTGTTCCTTGTCACCGTTCGATGAGACCTGCAGCATCTTGTCGACACCCACCCGCAGCTCCTCAACGGCCTCCTGCAGGCGCTCCAGCTCCCGATGCGGATCGTCCGCAATCGGGTTCGTCACCACAACGCGGGGCTCATGCAGCCAGATATTGCCCTCGGCGGCCCCCTCCTGCGCGGCGATACCCTTCAAGAGCACAGATTGCTGGTGCAGGGGCGACATGGCAGAGCCCTCGCCCACAAAGGCCCCAAGTTCGGTCATCTCGGCGATAACCATTGCAACAACTTCAAGGGCATAGACCGCGTCCGCGGAATATTCGCGGCTTTCCTTGGATTGCACCACAAGAACGCCCATCATCTCGCCAAGGCGCTGGATGGGGATACCCAGGAATGAGGAGAAGCGCTCCTCGCCGGTTTCCGGCATATAGCGAAAGCCCCGCGCGCTTGGCGCATCGGGGGTGTTGATCACCTTGCCCGTGCGCGCCACACGCCCCACAAGCCCCTCGCCCACGCGCATGCGGGTCTGGTGCACGGACTCGCGGTTGAGCCCTTCGGTGGCGCAGAGTTCGAGCGTATCTTCGTCGCGAAACAGATAGATAGAGCACACTTCGGTGCCCATACTGTCGGCTATCAGCTGCGTAATCTTGTCGAGGCGCGCCTGTCCGGCGTCATCCCCTGCCATGGCCTCGCGCAGACGACCCAGAAGCTTGCGGCTTTCGGATTCCGTGTTCTCAACCATGTGGGCCCTTTCCCGGGTTTCTTCTTCGACACTGCGGATGCCCTGTTTCTCACCCGCTCGCGGTCCGGCGTTCTGAATAGCAGATGACGCTTATGCGCATCAACTGCGAACACTGCACCGCAAGGTCAAAGGCAATGTGTCGGCAGACCGGGGCGCTTGCAAGAGGTTTTCCTGCTTCCGCGGCGTTGCCGGAGAAGTTTGCCCAAGAGTTCGGCGCGGTCGTTTCAACCTCGCATCCTTAGCTGCACTGCAGCAAAGAGAGTGAGTAAACTCAATGAATTAGCCCGAAACAAAAAACGCCGAAGGTCTCCCTCCGGCGTTTCTGTCTTTGCACAAAAGTCGTGATCAGCTGGCTTTGTCGAGCTCAAAGGCGTCGTGCAGGGCCTGCACGGCGAGCTCCATGTATTTGCGGTCCACCAGCACCGAAATCTTGATCTCGGAGGTGGTGATCACCTTGATGTTGATGCCCTCATCCGAGAGGACCTTGAACATCTTGGCGGCCACACCGGACTGCGATCGCATGCCGATGCCCACCACCGAAATCTTCGCAACACCGGTGTCCGCCACGAGTTCAGCAAAGTTCAGCTCGCCCTTCTCTTTGTAGGCGTTCAGGGCCATTTCCGCGCGCTGTACCTGATCCGTGGGGCAAGAGAACGTCATATCCGTGCGCCCATCTTCAGAGATGTTCTGCACGATCATATCGACGTTGACGCCGGCATCCGAGAGGCAGCCAAAAATGGTCGCCGCGATGCCCGGACGGTCCGCGACCGAAAGACAGGTCAGTTTGGCCTCATCCCGCGAGTAGGCAACGCCGTTAACAACATTGGATTCCATGATTTCCTCCTCGTCGCAGACCAGGGTTCCGGCCTCGTCGGACTGTTCTTCAAAGCTCGAGAGCACGCGCAGTTTCACCTTGTAGCGCATCGCCAGCTCGACGGAGCGGGTTTGCAGCACCTTGGCGCCCAAGGATGCCAGCTCCAGCATTTCCTCAAAGGCGATCTTGTCGAGCTTGCGTGCCTTTTCGCAGATGCGCGGGTCGGTGGTATAGACGCCGTCCACATCGGTGTAGATATCGCAGCGCTCCGCCCCGAAGGCCGCCGCAAAAGCCACCGCTGTGGTGTCAGAGCCGCCGCGCCCGAGGGTGGTGATGCGACCTTCGGGAGAAATCCCCTGAAAGCCCGCAACAACGGCCACTTTCATGCCTTCGCCGAACTTCTGGTTGATGTTCTCTGTGCCGATCTCTTCGATCCGGGCCTGGCTGTGGGCCGAGTTGGTCTTGAGCGGCACTTGCCAGCCCTGCCAGCTGCGCGCGGGCACGTCCATCTCTTGCAGCGTCAACGCCATGAGGCCCGCGGTCACATTCTCACCAGAGGATACAACCGCATCATATTCACGCGCATCATAGAGCGGCGAGGTCTCCCCCACCCAACCGACCAGCTCGTTGGTCTTGCCGGACATGGCGGAGACAATGACGATCACGTCATAGCCTTTGGCCACTTCGACACCAACGCGTTTGGCAGCGCGGCGAATGCGGTCCAGATTGGCGACGGATGTGCCGCCGAATTTCATCACAAGTAGGGGCATGAGGTGTGATTTCCCTCCGCTTGCGGGGTTAAGGTTCGCGCGTTCTTAGGCGAGCGCCCGCGCAAGAGCAAGATGGCCCAGCCCTTTATTTCAAGGCGCAGGGCGTTTTGAGCAACCTTCAGCCCCGGATTGGCCTAGCTGCGCCAGAAACGAACCGTCAGGATCGCATAAACCGCCATCAGCTCCAGTCGCCCGATCAGCATTGCGATGGCCAAAATCCACTTGGCGGTGTCATTGAGCGGGGCGAAGTTCCCCGCAGGCCCGATGATATCTCCAAGACCGGGACCGATATTGGCAACCGCTGTTGCTGCTCCCGAGATGGCGGTGATGAAGTCGAGCCCCGTCAGCGCGAGCGCCCAGGCCACGATGCCCAGCGTGATGACGAAGAACATGAAAAACGAGATCACCGAGCTTAGAACATCGGGCGTGACCGGTCGCCCCTCATAGCGCGGCACAAAGACCCCGTTGGGCGAGCGGATGCGCTGCACCTGCACCCTGATCGAGGCAAAGAGAAGCTGGTAGCGGAAGATCTTCACCGAACAGGCGGTCGAGCCCGCGCAGCCCCCAATGAGCCCGATAAAGAAGAAGATCATGATCAGGAACGGCCCCCAGGCCATGTAGTCGACACTGGCATAACCGGTTCCGGACATGATGGAGATGATGTTGAACAGGGCCTCGCGCACGGCCTGCTCGGGATGATGCGGAAAGATGGTCACAAGCACCCCGGCGGTGATGGCCACAAGCAAAAGGATCGTCGCCATGAAGGCCCGCACCTGCGAGTCCTGAAACAGCGGCAGGGTCTTGCCGTTGACCATCTGCACATAGCGCACAAACGGCAGAGCCGCGACCACCATAAAGATGGCGGCGGCATACTCCGCCGGACCGGAAAACGTGCCAAAAGACGCGTCGTAATTGGAGAACCCGCCCGTCGACATGGTGGTCATCGCATGCACCACCGCATCAAAAAGCCCCATACCCAGAACCGTGTAAACCAGCGCACAGACCAATGTGAGCACCAGGTAGATCACCGAGATCTGCTTGGCGATTTCCTGTGCACGCGGGAGGATTTTCCCCATCGTGTCAAAGGCTTCGGATTTAAAGATCTGCATGCCCCCAACCCGGAGCTCCGGCAGGAACACCATGGCGACCACAATGATACCAATGCCACCCAGCCATTGCAGGATGCCCCGCCACAGCAACAGACCACGCGGCAGATCATCAAGCCCCGAGATCACCGTTGACCCGGTGGTCGTCAGCCCCGACATCGCCTCAAAAAAAGCATCCGTGAAACTCAGTTCGGTTGCCCCCAGCATCAAGGGCAACGCGCCAAAAATCGGCAGCACCACCCAGACCAATGTGGTGAGCAAAAAGGTCTGGCGGATCGACAATCCCCGCCCTACCCCATTGGCGCAGGTCAAGGCCAAAACCCCTCCGACCAGAAAACAGAAGAGGGCGCTTTCGAGAAACACAGGCCACTCCCCCTTGCCATCGTAAAGATCAAGGAGGAGTGGGAAAACCATGGTGCCGCCCAAAATGACGACGAGCAGGCCAATGACATATCCGACGGGGCGCAGATCCAACATGACGGGCAGCGTTGGCAACCCCCGCTCGAACTGTCAAGCCAAAGCGATCACGACTCGCTCTTTGTGTCCTCTGTGTTGTGCGCCGCTGTCGCAGGCATCGCTGGCGGTGCCGACGGGGCGCGCGGACGTTTGCGCGCGGGCGCCTGCGTTGTGCCGGAGGCTGCAGCCGCGCCCTCGGGCCGGGACACGTCTTTCACCTCTGGCGCGGTTTTTTGTTCGGCTGCAGCGGGCGTATCCGCCTTGGCCTTTGTCGCGGGCGGGGTCTTGCGCGCAGAGCTTTCAGCAGGTGACGCTGGCGCGGCCACTGCGGTGGGTTGCCCCGACGCTGAGGCGGGCTGAGCTTTCGCTGCCGCAGCCTTTCGCGCCGTTGTCTTTCGAGCAGGTGCCTTTTGGGCGGGTGTTTTGGGGCCGGGTGTTTTGGGGGCGGGCGTTTGCGGCGCCGCAGTCTTTGCAGAGCTGGCCTTGGTCGACGTGGCCTTACTCGCAGTCGTCTTTCTCGACGTGGTCTTTGTGGACGCCGTAGGTGTGCTCACTTTACGGGCTGCGGGCTTGCGGGCCGCAGGTTTACGCGGCTCAGGCGGTTTCCGGGCGGGCGCAACTGCGTCCTCTCCAACTGCCGCCGTCGCATTTGGCAAGCCGCTGATCCATTCCTGTTGCGCTTTCAACAGCGCCTGCGTCATTTCAAGCTGACGCTGCGGCGCGTCTGCCGCCAGTGTTGCCAGCGCTCGCATCATTCTCAACTGCCGCCCCAGCGCATAGCCAGCCCATGCCTGCGGGGTGGTCGGGATGTCCTTAAAACCTTCAAACCGGATCATGAGATCTCCTCAGGGTCGATCATTGTCGCACATAAACAGGCCAGGCGCCCGCTCAGCCGACGCAAGCGCCCCCTTGCGACTCACGTTAACACGAGATCCCTTCGCAGCGGCAGAAAAATGCCGCACCGCGGCAAAAACAAGCCCATCCTCCCGGGAGGGCCTATGCTTTCATCTTTTTGAAAATACCTCGGGGAGCGCGAGGGGCAGCGCCCCTCGCATCCGACCCTAACCGCGATGGATCAAAGTCGAGAATAGCTGCGGGTCGAGGCTCGGCGCCGCAAACATCGTGCCCTGCGTCAGCACAGAGACCGCGTCATGGCTGTGCAGGCTTTCCTGATGGCTCGCCACAACCCGAAAATCCCCCACCCGCGCATCGCTCTGAAGCGCTTCACAAAAGAGGCGCGCCGCATCTTCCACAAAGATCGGATTGGCCGCGTTCAACTCCGCAAATGCCTGTTCGTCTTCGCGCTTCACCATCACCTGCGTCTCGGTCGGCACCGCGCGACGGCAATGGTCGATCAGATCCTCGAACCACAAACAGCCGCCATCCTGTTCCATCTGCACGGAAATCCGCGCAACAGAGCGCTGCGAGTGCGGGGTCGCCAGCTGTCCACGCGCCTGACGGGCATGTTCCGAAAGCTCAAGCGAGCACGGGCAGGTCGAAGAATAGACATAGTCCAGATGCACGATGCGATGGCGTTGCCCAGCCATCTGCACCAGTTCCAGCGCCACGTCGTAATACTGATAGCCCGAAAGACCCGAGCGCAGGCTCTGCACCTTCACAGGGAAGGAAAACCGCATCTGCAGCCGCGCGTCGCCACTCTCAAGATCGCTCAGATAATCCTCAAGAGCTGCTTCCATCACGTCGAAAGAAAAGACCTTCTCAGCATGTTTGTAAAAGCTGCGCATGATGCGCGACATGTTGATGCCTTTTTTCTCCGCATCCAAGCTGACGGTGCCGGTTACGCTGGTCTCGAGCGTCAGATCACCGTTGTCCCGCGTATGAAACCGGATCGGCAGGCGGAAATTGGAGATACCGACATGCTGGATCTGCTCCTTGGCGCCGCGGATCAGGCTGGAAGGGCCGTTCTGAAGATCCGGGAGCGTGGCGCGGTAGGACTCGTTTGCATCAAAGTCGTCCGGGTACTGGCGCTTGAGGTCGGGGTAATTCTGCAATTCCTGCCCGGGCAGCAGGCGCGCAATCGCAGGGTCGAGCTGCGCCACTTCGGTCTCGCTTGCTTCGCCCGCCCAGCGCCGCAGCACCGCAAGCGCTTGTTCCGCGTCCGAGCGATCTGGCGTTTCGTTTACATCACGAGAATGAATATTCATAACCCGTACTCCTGTCCCAGCAGCAAATGCCTGTTCACAATCATCTAGGGTAGTACGTCAATAAACACAAAGTAGATCACCAAAAAACGCCCCAAAAGGTCACTGATCTGACCTTTTGCACCAAAGTGGGTCCGGACATTTTATGTCAAACTCCAAATGTGGCGGCGCCCCGCGGGGCGCGAGCCACACGAAGCTCCAGGGTCACGCCAGCGTTTGCAGCGCCTGTGACAGATCCGCGATCAGATCATCCGCATCCTCAAGCCCGACCGAAAACCGCACCAGACCATCGGTGATCCCGAGTTCTGCGCGCTGCGCCTCGGAAAGACGTTGGTGCGTGGTGGTGGCCGGATGGGTGGCAATGGATTTGGCATCGCCCAGATTATTGGAGATCACCGGAATGGAGAGCGCATTGAGAAAGGCGAAGGCCGCCTCCTTGCCGCCCTTGAGGTCGAGCGACAGCACCGTCCCACCCTTGCCTCCAAGCTGGCGCTGCACCAGCGCATTCTGCGCGTGGGTTTTCAGGCCCGGATAGATGGTGCGAGCCAAGACTGGATGGCTCTCAAAGGCCTCGGCGATCTTGAGCGCGCTGGCAGCCTGAGCATTGACGCGCAGATCAATGGTCTCAAGCCCCTTGACGAACATCCAGGCATGAAACGGGCTCAGCGAGCCACCGGTATGTTTCATGTAGGGTTCGAGCGTGCCGCGAATGTAATCCTTGGTGCCAAGCACCACGCCGCCAAGCGCACGCCCCTGCCCGTCGATATGTTTGGTGGCCGAATACACCACCACATCCGCGCCTTGCGCGATGGCATTGGAAAACACCGGAGTAGAGAACACATTATCGACCACAACGGTCGCGCCGACCGCATGGGCGATCTCGGCAACGCCTTCAATATCAATGACTTCCAGCGTTGGGTTCGACATGCTCTCAAAAAACACGGCCTTGGTGTCCGGGCGCACGGCAGCGCGCCACTGGTCCAGATCCGTGCCGTCGACAAATGTCACCTCGACCCCATACCGGGTCAGGATGTTTTCGAGAATATAAAGACAGGACCCAAAGAGCGCCTTGGCAGAGACCACATGGTCGCCCGCTTTCAGGATCGACGTGAGCGCGCCATTCACCGCCGCCATGCCCGATGCGGTGGCAAAGGCATCCTCGGCCCCTTCTAAAAGGGCGATGCGCTCTTCAAACATTGCCACGGTCGGATTGCCATAGCGGGCGTAGATGAATTCATCCGCGCCGGTCTCGATGAACCGGGCCTCCGCCTGCTCTGCACTGTCGTACACAAACCCCTGGGTCAGAAAGATCGCTTCGCTGACCTCGTTGTACTGGCTGCGTCGGGTGCCGCCATGGACCAGTTTGGTGCGTTTGTTCCAGCTCTCTGTCATCGTCTTGCCTCCGCCGGTCAGCGCCCCTCGGGGCCGTGCCGCGCATAAAAAAACTCCCGTTCGGCCAAGCGAAAGGGAGTCCCGTCGTCCTGACCTCTTTAGCGGCTTGTTTTACGTGGCCCGCAATCCGGTAAACAAATCGCCACGGGGTCTTGATGGGCCAATGGAGGCCCCTTTGTGCCGCGCTCATACTCCCCCCTGCGCCAAGCGTCAAGAGGGCGGAGGTCGCCCGCCTCATGCGCTGCGCGGCATCGCTGGTGCCTGCAGCGCAAAAGAACCTGCAATCTCGCTGCGTGACACTGAAGCGCTCGACGCCTCTCTCTCGTGCCTTCGCCGGGCGCCTTAGGAAAGATCCGGTATCTGTCGCGGCATCTGCGAAGACGTCACCGCACCGTTACCAAGCCGTCACCCTGTCGTCACCACGCCCAGCTAGAGCAAAGCCAAAGTCATGTTCTGGGGGCAGTTATGGCAGTGATCCGTATCAACGCAGTCGGCGACACGCCGGTGGTGCACGCGCGCCCCGGCCCCCTCGAGGAGGAGATCGCACGCCTTGGACCGCTCGAGGGTCCGGTGATCGTCATGATCCACGGCTACAGCTACAAGCCGGGCCTGCCCGCGCATTGCCCACATCGCCACATCTTGTCTCTCGATCCCCACCACATGCCCTGGCTTGCGCCCTCCTGGCCGCGCCAGCTTGGTTTTGGCATGGGGCGCGGTGACGAAGGGCTTGCGGTGGCCTTTGGCTGGAACTCACGTGGGAGACTCGCCGCCGCGCAAGCCCGCGCGATCGACGCAGGGCGCGCATTGGCAAGGCTTGTCGAGGTGCTGCATCGCCAAGCACCGGCACGCCCAATCCACCTGATCGGGCATTCTCTCGGCTCAGAGGTGGTGCTCAGGGCGCTCAAGGATCTGCCGGTTGGTGCCGTTGAGAGGGTGATTTCTCTGAGCGGGGCCAGTTATCAGAGCGTGGCCACTTCAGCGCTTACGACGCCCGCTGGACGCGCTGTCGAGTTTTTCAACATCACCAGCCGCGAAAACGATACTTTTGATTTCCTGTTCGAAACCCTGACACGCAGGCCCAATCGCAATGATCGCGCCATCAGCAAAGGCATCTCTGCCCCCAATGCGGTCACGCTGCAGATCGACTGCCTCGAGACGCTGGAGCAGCTCTCGCGGATGGGCCACCCCCTCGGCCTGCCGGAGCGACGGGTGTGCCATCGGTCCACATATCTGCGGCCAGGGGCCTTGCGCCTCTACCGCCAGCTGATGCGGCATCCGGAACAAATACCTCTCACCCGCATCCAAAGCTCTGTACCCACAGCGCCCGAACCGCGCTGGTCCCGTCTCTTGCGCTTGCGCCCGCAGCCCGGTGCGGTGCCGATTTGGCAGCGGATCGAGCTGGGCTGAGCCTACGGCGCCCTTGATGCGAGCCTCCGGCGCGTCGGGAGCGCGCCCGCACCGTTTTGTCAGGGCAGAGCCAGGCTGGCGAAGGATCATGAGGCCGGGCGACCAGCGACGCCCGGTCACGATGCGCATCGCTCCCCCTCGGAGGCGGTCAATTCTCAGGCATAGATTCGGGCGACGCGCGCTCAGATGATGTGGCCTACTCGGCCTCGCCCTGTTCCTCGAGCCCGTAGATCTGGAACAGCCGAGCCTGAGTCATGAAGAACAGGAACATCGCAGCCGTCAGACCGAAGGTCTTGAAATAGACCCAGGTTTCCGTGCTCATCATGCGCCAGATCACCTCATTGGCGACCGCCAGCCCAAAGAAGAACGCACAGAGGCGACGTGTGAGGATCATCCACCCCTCGTCCTGAAGCGGCATCATCTCTTCCATCACCACACGCAGGTAACTCTGACCGCGCAAAAGCCCCACGCCCAGCATGCCGCCAAAGAGCAGGTAGATCATCGTCGGCTTCATCTTGAAAAAGCGCTCGTCGTTGAACCAGACCGAGAGCCCGCCAAAGACCACAATCAGCACCAGCGTCATCACCTGCATGCGCGAGAGTTTGCCCGTAAGCCGCCACAGGATCAGCGTCGAGAGGATCATCAGCGGTACAAAGCCTGCGGTCACAACGATGAACCCCTCATAGGAGGTGCCGCCGATCTCAAACACCTGATCCTTGAGCCTCAGATACGCCACGAAGAACAGAACAACCGGGCCGAACTCCAATAAGTTCTTGACCAGGGGGCTTATCTTGCGCGCCGCCGGGCTTGGATCACTTGTCTGTTCGCTCATTGCTGGCCTCTCCTGTCCCAAATCATCCCTCTCAGATGGCACCCTCAGCCCCCCATTTCAACAATCACCGCACCTGCAGCGATCAACGCCATCAACGCAATGCGGCGCGGACCTACGGTTTCTTTGAGAACCAGCCAGCCGATGAGGGCGGCAAAGACCGTCGATGTTTCGCGCAGCACCGCCGCCTCGCCCACCTTGTCGAGCCGGGTGGCCAGCATGATCGACCCAAAAGAGGCAAAGGCCACCAGCCCGCCGAAGAACCCGCGCAGCATCAACGGCCCAACAGTCGGACGATCTGTGCCCATGCGCCGCCAGCGCCAGTAGGCGTAGATCGGCATGGTCATGCCGTCGATCATGAAAAACCACGCCAAAAAGGTGAAGGGATCCGCCGTCGCGCGAATACCATAGGCGTCATATGTCGTGTAAAGCGCCACAAACAGGCCAGTTGCCAGCGCCAGCAGAAGCGCAATCCCCAAGGTCTCGCGCGCGGTGACCAGAAAAATATAGTTGTAAACCGCAAGACCAAAGATCCCGGCCAGAAGCACCCCGACCCCAAGCCATTGCACCAGCGTGAAGGTCTCCCCAAAGAGGAGATAAGCGCCAATGACCGCAAACAGCGGCCCGGTGCCGCGCACCACCGGGTAGACGACCGTATAGGCCCCCTTGGTATAGGCCATGGCCTGCAGGATCTTGTATACCACATGGATCGCCCAGACCCCGAGGAAAATCAGCCACATATGCGGCTCGGGCCAGGGCACCACAAAAAGCGCAAAGGGTGCGGCCATCAGCCCGTAAGACGCGTCGATTGCGCCCCGCGACAGCCAGGGATCATGGCGCCCTTTCTGAAGCGCGCCAAAGACTGCGTGTAAAAACGCGGCGGACACGGCAAGGATCAGCGCAACCTGATGCCCGGCTTCGGTTCCCTCAAGAGAGATCAACCACTCGCTCAGCATGCAGCGCCCCTAGCCATCAGGCGCGGCGCCCTTGCGCAGGCGCGGGATCGCGGTTCCCTCACGCGCCCTCTTCCAGACCGGTAAGCGCGGCCGCGAATTCTTCGGGATCGAACGGCGAGAGGTCATCGATCTGCTCACCCACGCCGATCGCATGAATCGGCAGACCGAATTTGTCGGCGAGCGCCACCAGAACGCCCCCTTTGGCGGTGCCGTCGAGCTTGGTCATCACAAGCCCCGAAACATCCGCTAGCTGGCGGAAGGTCTCGACTTGCGACAGCGCATTCTGCCCGGTGGTCGCATCCAGAACCAACAGCGTGTTGTGCGGCGCATTGGGATCTTTCTTGCGAATGACCCGCACGATTTTTGCCAGCTCTTCCATGAGGTCCGCGCGGTTTTGCAGGCGTCCGGCGGTGTCGATCATCAAAAGATCCGCCCCGTCGGCCTCGGCTTTGGTCATGGCATCAAAGGCAAGGCTGGCGGGATCCGATCCTTCGGGCGCGGTCAAGACCGGCACCCCGGCGCGGTCGCCCCAGACCTGCAGCTGTTCCACAGCGGCGGCGCGGAACGTGTCACCCGCGGCAATCACCACGGATTTTCCAGCCGCACGGAACTGGCTTGCCAGCTTGCCGATGGTGGTGGTCTTGCCAGAGCCGTTGACGCCCACGACCAGCACCACCTGCGGCTTGGAGGGATAGAGCGGCATCGGACGGGCCACTGGCTCCATCACGCGGGCAATTTCGGCTGCCAGAAGCTCGCGGATTTCGCGGCCCGAGACCCGACGCCCCATACGCCCTTCTGCGATATTTGCCGTAACGCGCAACGCGGTGTCGACGCCCATATCAGAGGCGATGAGCATCTCCTCAAGGCTCTCCAGCATATCGTCATCCAGCACCCGGCGCGGCTCGGAGGGCTTGGTGCGCCCCATGAGCCGCCCCAATAGGCCGGGTCTGGAGGCCTCCGGCGCCTCTGCAGGGGCGGATGGTACGATCGGAGCTGGCGCGGACGTGGACGCCCGTGCCGCCGGCGCCTCAATAGGCTCAGGACCCGGCGCGCGCTCTGCGGGCTGCGCTGCAGGCGCCGCCGGAGACGCCGTTTCCGGGGCAGGATCTGGCGCCTGTTCAGGGGCGACCGCCCCCTCTTCAACAATCGCATCCACCTCTTTTCCGAGGCGGGACGAGGATTTCAGCAGCCGCTCCTTGAGCTTTGAGAAAAGCGCCATCTGGGTCTCCGCAGGGTCGTTTGACCTTCACCTAATGTGCTTTGACACAGGATGCAAAGCGCAATGAGGTCTTTCACAAGATAAGCACTGCAAAAAACAATGCCTGCGCGCCCCAGTAAAGAAGCCAGATCACGGGGGCTGTCAGACGGCGCGCAGGATGCGCCGGAGGCAGAACAAAGGTCTCAACCGCGAGCACCATATCCGAGATCATGAACATGACCGCCGCGCACCAAATGAGCGGCGTGGGCAGGGTCAATGCTGCCAGCCCCATGGCGACAATCACGGGCACATAGGCCATGACCTGAACGCGCATCTCGCCCGCGAAACGCGCCAAGAGCGACATCATGGCCAAGGCAACACCCGCGAGCGCAATCACCGCCCAGCCCGCTGGCGCAGTCCAGAGCCGCGTTACATCCGCATCAGGCAGCGAGAGGAACAGCCCCACATAGGCCAGATGACCCCCTGCAAAACTGCCAACACCCGCGAGAAAGGCACGTTCCCCCGGTCGCGACAAGGCCAGATCGCCAAAGGCACAAAGCCCCAGTGCCACCGCAAGCAGAGGCGTCGAAAGGCCCGCCACAAGAGCAAGGCTCAGAACCGACGCCGTCTTGAAACCAGAGCGCGACCAGCTTTCGTCTGCGTGAACCTGCCACAGATAGCCAAGCGCAAAACCGCCAGCCAGCAGCAGCGTGACGGTTTCAAGCATCATGGCGGATTCGTTTATCATCGCGGGGTCCCCAAAAGCATGTCGCGAGGGTGCGTCGACGGGGACACAAAGGTCAAAGCTGACCTTGCGCCACCCTTGGGCTACCCAAGCTGAAAAGCGGTCTTGGCTGGGCGCGATGCATGCGCCATGGTGGGCGCATGTTCAGCTATTCCCTTTCTCGCACCGCCCTAGTCTTGGGCCTCGCTCTTCTGAGTGCCGTGCCGCTCAGCGCCAATGATGCCGAAGAGTTCAACTCTTACACGCAGGGCCGCACCATCCATTTCAGTTGGGAAGGTCAGGCCTATGGCGCAGAGCGCTACCTGCCCGGCCAGCGCGTGATCTGGTCGTTTCTGGATGGCCGCTGCGTCACTGGCGAATGGTATATGCAGTCTGGTGACATCTGCTTTGTCTATGAGGATCGCCCAGAGCCGCAATGCTGGCGCTTTGACATCGGCGACAACGGTTTGAGCGTCTCCATCGCGCGCGACGACGGGTCGGTGCTGACGCTGAGAGAGCGCCTCTCCGTGCGTGACGAGATGGTTTGTCTCGGCCCCGAAGTCGGCGTCTGAGGCCCGCGCAGAAGCGAGGCGCTGCCTCGCGCTCCGGGATATTTTTTGTTAGAAGAAAGCCCTGCCTGTCAGAATAGAGAGCCCTGCTCTCCGGGCGTTTTGGGCGCCTTCGGGGCCGCCGGTTTGGGCGCGGATTTCTTTGTGGTGCTGGGGGCGCTGGCGACATCAAACGTGCCGTCAGCAAATTCGATAGAGAGTTCAGCGGCCTTCCGGGCGCCTTCGGTGGATGTGACCAGGGCCGCGCCATCGCGCACCACAGCATACCCGCGACGCAACGTGGCCTTGTAGCTCAGAATATCAAGCTGTCGCGCCGTGGCTGACAGACGATCAATCTGGCGGTCGATGCGGCTGCTTTGGGCAGTGTTAAGGCGCTTGGTGATGCGGTCCAGCGCGTCTCGTTTGCGCCCCAGATCCTGAGTGATCGGGCGTAGGGTGAGACGCGAAGAAAGGTTTTTGAGCTTGTCCTGACGGCTGGAAACAAGACCGCGCAGGGTGGCGGGTCTGAGGGAGGCGGCGCGGTCGCTGAGCGTGAGTTTGCGCCGTTGCACGCCCGAAATCAGCGCATTGGGCAGCCGGTCAGAGACTCTGTCGAGCCGCTGGCGCGGGGTTTCCAAGAGCGTATCCGGGCGCGGCAGAGCGCGCGCCATATCTCCGAGCCGCTGGCGGCGCAGCTGCACCGCGCGGCTGGCGGCATTGGCCATGCGCGCGCCCTGATTTTCGACCCAGCCCAACAACTCGAGCCGCACGGGCACCGCGTGTTCTGCCGCCGCCGTGGGCGTGGGGGCACGCAGATCCGAAACGTAGTCGATCAGCGTGGTATCCGTCTCATGGCCCACCGCCGAAATCAGCGGGATGTCACTTGCGGCGGTGGCGCGGGCGACGATCTCCTCGTTAAAACCCCAGAGGTCCTCGATGGACCCGCCGCCGCGCGCGACAATGATCAGGTCCGGCCGGGGCAAGGCGCCGCCGGGCGTCAGAGCGTTGAACCCATCGATGGCGCGCGCCACCTCGGGGGCCGAGTTGCTGCCCTGCACGGCCACGGGCCAGACCAGCACCTTGCGCGGGAAGCGATCCCGAAGCCGATGCAGGATGTCACGGATCACAGCGCCTGAAGGCGACGTGATGACGCCGATGATCCCCGGCAGATAGGGCAGCGGTTTCTTGCGCTCGGGTGCAAACAGCCCTTCAGCGGCCAGTTGCGCCTTGCGCTTTTCCAAGAGCGCCATCAGCGCGCCCTGGCCTGCAACCGCGACCTCATCGACATTCATATTGTATTTGGATTGTCCGCCAAAGGCCGTGAGGCGCCCGGTCACCACCACCTCAAGCCCTTCTTCGGGCACCACGGACAGTCCCGAAATCTGGCCCTTCCAGGTCGTGCAGGCCAGCACCGAGCGATCATCCTTGATGTCGTAATAAAGATGACCGGAGCGCGCCTTGAACACACGCCCGACCTCGCCCCGCACGCGGATGCGGCCAAAGGTGCCCTCAAGCGTGCGTTTGACCTCGCCGGAAATCTCGGAGACGGAAAACTCCGGTGCGTTCTGGCCCGGGGTTGGATCATCAAGGAGGTCGGACATCGAAAAGAAGGCTCCGGTTTGATCAGAGGAGGGGGGTGTCGGCTCCGACACCTGCCACCAGAGGGCGCCCCCGGCAAGGGTGTTCTTGTTTATGGGACGCACTCAGCATAGAACGCCCATCAACCAAGGCCAAGCAGATCGGAGAATGGCTCATGAATATCCTCATCCTCGGCAGCGGCGGGCGGGAACATGCACTTGCCTGGGCGGTGATGCAGAACCCCAAATGCGACCGGCTCATTGTGGCGCCGGGCAATGCGGGTATCGCCCAGATCGCCGACTGCGCCAGCCTCAACGCCGAGGATGGCGGCGCGGTTGTGACATTCGCCGAGGAAAACGCCATTGATTTTGTGATCGTCGGCCCCGAGGCGCCTTTGGCCGCCGGTGTGGCAGACCGGTTGCGCGATGCGGGCATTCTGGTCTTTGGTCCCTCTGAGGCCGCCGCCCGGCTGGAGGCTTCCAAAAGCTTCACCAAGGAGATCTGCGACGCGGCCAATGCGCCCACTGCGGGCTATGGCCACTTCACTGATGCCGAGGCGGCCAAGGCCCATGTCCGTGCCAACGGCGCGCCGATTGTGGTCAAGGCCGATGGTCTGGCCGCAGGCAAGGGCGTGATCGTGGCGATGGACGAGCAGACTGCGCTCGATGCCATCGACGATATGTTCGGCGGTGCCTTTGGTGGGGCGGGCGCAGAGGTTGTCATCGAGGAATTCATGGAAGGTGAAGAGGCATCGCTCTTTGTGCTCTGTGATGGTGAGGAAATCCTGTCCATCGGTACCGCACAGGACCACAAGCGCGTCGGCGAAGGCGACACTGGCCTAAATACCGGCGGCATGGGGGCTTATTCTCCTGCACCGGTTCTGAGCGCCGAGGTTGAAGCCAAGGCCATGGAAGAGATCGTGAAGCCCACCATGCGGGTGATGGCCGAGCGTGGCATGCCCTACCAAGGCGTGCTCTATGCAGGCCTGATGATCAAGGACGGCCAGCCGCGTCTGGTGGAATATAACGTCCGCTTTGGCGATCCCGAATGTCAGGTGCTGATGATGCGCCTTGGCGCGCAGGCCCTGGACCTGATGCAAGCCGCAGCCGAAGGTCGCCTTGCGGACGCCCGCGTCAACTGGGCTGATGACCACGCGATCACGGTGGTGATGGCTGCGGCAGGCTATCCGGGAAGCTATGAAAAAGGCAGCGAGATCAAGGGCCTTGATGCTCTGCCCGAAGACAGCATGAATATGGTCTTTCACGCAGGGACCAAGGCCGATGGCGACAAGATCCTCGCCAATGGTGGCCGGGTGCTGAATGTGACTGCACGGGGCGAGAGCCTCTCTGAGGCGCGCGATCGCGCCTATGCCATGGTCGATCAGATCGACTGGCCCGAGGGCTTCGTGCGCCGCGACATCGGCTGGCGCGCGCTTTGACCCCGCGATGAATCGCACACCGGTTCAGATTGCCCCGGACAGCCCGCAGTTGCGGGAGGTTCTGGACCTGATCCGGCAGTGCTTTGCCTATATGGACGGGCGGGTTGATCCGCCCTCCTCCATGCACCGCCTCACGCTCGAGGCGCTCTCCAAACAGGCGGTGGCGGGCGAAGTCTGGGCCATTGGCGCGCCTGTTGTGGCCTCGGTAGTGCTGACACCGCGCCTCGATGTGCTCTATCTGGGCAAACTTGCGGTCGTGGAAGATCTGCGCGGTCTTGGGCTGGCCCGCACCCTTGTGGAACTCGCCCTCGCGCGGGCGCGCTCCATGGGGCTGAATGCGGTAGAATTGCAGACGCGGATCGAGCTGGTCGAGAACCACGAAGCCTTTGCACGTCTTGGTTTTGAGCGGTGCGGCACCACCACGCACAGCGGCTATGACCGACCTCAATCACGATGCGCCGCAGCGTCCATTAGTTGGCCGCGCAGGCGAGCGTGGCGCGAAGCCCTTTTTCCGCATCAAACGGCCCCAGATCGCGCGAGATCACGGCCCCACCTTCAAGGCGCGACGTGATGATGCGCGACCAACCCGCACTGACGGTGATGAGCTCCGGCCCCGCACCACAGTCGCGCAGGCCGGAGGTGATGAAATCCTGCCCGATCTTGTGATTGGTCAACCCCGTGGCAGAGGCGACCTCCACCAGATTGTGGCCCTCATAGCGCCAGATCCGCAAGGTCTTGGCCAGATGTGGGCGGTCGATATAGGCAATCTCGATGTGCCCGTCCCCATCCAGATCCGCCGCCCCGATCGGGGCCAGCCAGCGATTGCGCTGGCCAATATGAGGGGTGGCGGCGCGCTTATTGCCCTCGGCATCGTAGACTGCCAATTGCGCACCCCGACTCATATCTGTCTCGATGACGACAACTTCGGGCAGACCATCTCCGGTGACATCCCAGAGGCGCGGCTCCAGATCCTCAAAGACATGGGTCAGCGGCAGCTTGATCTCCAGCGTCTGAGTGGCGGTGCTGCCGGTCTCGACGCGGCGGATCAGCAGGCTGCCGTATTCCACGTCATCGCCAAGAACAGCATGCCCATAGCGGGTGGTCGGCTCGGAAAACTCGGCGCCCAGAACGCGCCAGTGTTCACGCGCGGCGCCGGGTGCCGCCTGCGCCAGCACCGCCAGCGACACAGACAGAATCTGCGCCGCGCGGCGTAGAATCGGGGGCAACACGCGCGCCCGAAGCCGCCGCGCTTTGCCCCCAGATCCCATCAGATCTGCTTTTCAGGCATGTGAACCACCAGACCATCCAGCGCATCGGTCACCTTGATCTGGCAGGTCAGGCGCGACCGCGCAGCATCGGGCTCAAAGGCAAAGTCCAGCATGTCCTCTTCCATGTCGTCCTTTGCGGGCAGTTTTTCCACCCAGTCCGGAGCGATATAGACGTGACAGGTAGAACAGGCGCAAGCGCCGCCGCAATCGGCTTCGATCCCCGGAATATTATTGTCACGCGCACCTTCCATCACGGTCAGCCCGTTGGCGACGTCGACCACATGTTCAGTCCCGTTGTGCTCGATGTAGGTGATTTTTGCCATGATCCGTCTTCCCTTTTTCGGTACTCGATAACGTGTGTAGCGTTGACGCCTGCACCGTGCCAGCCCCATTTCACAGATCCCGCGCGTCGCTGGCGATTTCGATCTGCTTTTTCTGGATCAGCTTCGAGCCAGAGCTATGGTCAAAGCCGCGTTGACACGCTTTGCCTGCGCTGCGAATTGGTCTAGCGTGGGCGCAAACCGGGACAAGGCCTGCGCTGCGCCAAATCTCGCCCCCAAGACCAAGGACTCGCCAGAGCACATGCCTGCATCGCCGTCTCAGCACCCTGCTGCCTCCGGGCTGCGGTCTGCGTCCCGCTCGGCCTTCTCCCCCATCGGCTCGCCGCTGCCTTCTGCGCTTCGACGACACGCATTGCTGTGGGTTGCTGCGGCACTGCTTGCGGGTTGCATGACCCCAGCCCCGTTTGAACGGGTGGGCCGACCCGCGCCCCCCGGCGCGCCGCCCGGCACCTGCTGGGAGCCGGTGATCATTCCCGCCCGCATCGAGACGATCACCGAACAGGTGATGGTTTCCCCGGCAGAAGCGGGCACCGATGGCAATGCCGGCAAACCGGCGGTTTTTGCCACCGAAACCCGCCAGGTCATCACCCGCCCGCGCGAAGAAACCTATTTTCAAACCCCCTGCCCCGAGGAATTGACGCCGGAATATATCTCCTCGCTGCAGCGGGCGCTGGCGGCGCGCGGGCTCTATGTGGGAGACATCACCGGCAGGCTCGACGTCGATACCCGCGCGGCCGTGCGCGCGTATCAGCAGTCACTGGACATCCAGAGCGACACGCTTTCGCTGCAGGCCGCGCGCAGCCTGGGGCTGAGCGCCGTCGCATTGGATGATTAAAACGCACGCAGGCCCACCGCCACCGTCAGCGCAAACATTCAAGATCCCACCTGCCAGCTTGCGCGGGCGCGATTAGCCGCTTACAACCCCGGGGCCAGTATCACTCATCTGCCCCTCGGAGATTTCTCATGGCTGCCGCTCCTCTCCCTGCCTCCAGCTTTCTGTCCGGGGCCTCGGAGCGCCTGCGGGCCATGCTCGACAGCCAAGCCACAGATGTTCATCTCGAAACGGGCGATGTGCTCTTTGAGCGCGGCGACGAGGGCGACGCGCTTTATGCGATCATCTCTGGCGCTCTTGAGATCTCCACCCTTTCCGCAGCGGGGCGCAAGCTCTCGCTTGATATGATGCGCCCGGGGGCGATCTTTGGTGAGATCGCAATGTTCGATCCCGGCGAGCGCACCGCCACCGCCACCGCCGCTGAACCAAGCCACCTGCGCCGCCTGCGTCACAGGGACGTGCTGGCGCAGTTGACCAAGCATCCCGAACTTGCGGGTGATATGCTGAAGCTCGCGGGGCAGCGCATGCGCTGGATGAATACACAACTCAATGAGCAAGTGTTCCTCCCCATGCCGGTGCGTCTGGCGCGCAAGCTCCTCTATCTCACGCCCGCGGATGGCAACGGCCAGCTGAGCCTCTCGCAATCGGAACTGGCCGAATTCGTCGGCGCCACCCGCGAAGCGGTCTCAAAGACCCTGTCGAACTGGCGCAAGGCGGGCCTCATCGAGATCAGCCGCGGAGGACTGCACCTCAAAGATCGCGGCGGGCTGGCGGTTCTGGCCGACCCCGAAGGCATCTAAACACCCCAACCGCACACCCTGAGCGGCATCACGCGCCCTTTTGGGGCAGTTTTGCGGTCGGTCTTTAGAAGTCTCCAGGCGCCCAAAAGGCTCTCTTCAAGCGCGGCAAGCGCGCAGACGGCACATTGGTCTCATCAACACGGAGACCAGACATGACCGACACATCCCACATCCGCTCGCGCAAAGATGGTTCCATCGACACCGCCTATTAGCGCAGCCAGGCCGCCCATGACGCCGCCCGTAACGTGACCAAAGGCTCGTGCCGTGCGGTGTCACGCCTAGCGATCCTCGTTGCGATGCTGCCCCTTCTGGGCCGCTGGACCTGACGCGCGATCCGCAAATGCCCCTTGCCGCCAGCGGCGCGGCGGCGAAACACACAAGACAAACGAAACACATCTTTGAAACGCGAGGTCTTCTGCCACACTGGAGGAATGAGGATTGCGTTCGAGGACTATGAAATCGACACTGCGCGCTTTGAAGCCGGAGTGCTGAAACCGACGCCTCCGATGCACAGCCCCAAAACCCGCCGACGCCCACGCCCGAACGCGCCTTCACGCAGCCGGTGGTTGCGGTTTTGCCCTTTCGCGTCCTTCACTTTGCCGAGCCCGAAGAGACGGTCTTTGCCGAGGGCATCTCGGAGGACATCACAACCGAGCTATCGCGGTTTCATGCCATTCGGATCACATCCCGGATGTCGTCCTTTCAGTTTAATGCCTCAGAGCGACCAGCTCAGGAGATCGCAACAACGCTCGGGGCGGACTTCATTCTGTCAGGAACGGTGCGCCGCGCATTGAACCGTATCCGAGTCGTGGTCGAACTCTATGAGACGCTGGAAGATCGGCAAATCTGGTCCGAGCGCTTCGACCGTGCCGACGCCGACATATTCGCGGTCCTCGACGAGATTTCCGGCCTTGTCGCTGCCTGCATGACAGGCGAGGTTCAACTGGCCGAGACCCGGCGGACAAAGGCCAAAGCCGGCCAAGACCTAACCGCCTATGAGGCGCTTCTTGTCGGGCAGGACCTGCACAAAAGCGGTGATATCAGCCCACGCGTGGCCACACGTGCGGTCGCAGCCTTTTCAGAGGCGATCGACGCGGCGCCCGACTTTGCACGCGCCTACGCCTGGCGGGCCTGTTCCTTCTCACGCACGTGGGATTTCCCGGTGCGGCAAGATCAGTTCGATCAGGTTTCACAGGATGTCTTCAAGGCGCTGGAGTTCGACCCGGCAGAGGCGGAGGCTCATCGTATCGCAGGCGCCGTCTGTCGTGCGCTGCATGAGTTTGACCGCGCGACTTTGCATATCGAAAAGGCGCTCGAGCTTAATGCGAGTGATGCCCATATCGCCGCGAAATCGGCCGAGCATTTTGCGTTTATCGGACAGCCCCAGCGCGCGCATGACCTCATCAACAAGGCGATGGCGCTCAACCCGATGTTCTCGGGCTGGTACTGGGAAATTATTGCCCTCGCCGACTATGTGGCGAGCCAA
The DNA here is from genome assembly GCF_000014065.1 of Ruegeria sp. TM1040. Classification (NCBI taxonomy): domain Bacteria; kingdom Pseudomonadati; phylum Pseudomonadota; class Alphaproteobacteria; order Rhodobacterales; family Roseobacteraceae; genus Ruegeria; species Ruegeria sp. TM1040. Next base: position 2,056,003 of record NC_008044.1, read on the forward strand.
TATGAGGAGGCGCTTGCCGCAATCACGCGCGCTGCGAGCCCGACATTCGCCGGGTTTGCCTATCAGGTAGGCTCCCTCTTGGCGTTGGGCCGTACCGAGGAGGCCAAAGAAGCGGTTGCGCTTTTGAAAGCGCAATATCCAGACGTGACGCTTGCCGTTTATCAGCGCGACGGGCGCCGCTTTGCCTTTGCAGACGGCCAACCACAAAAGGTTTGAACAGGCCCTCATGCGCTCCGGCCTGACCTGAGGCTTTTGCTCTTTGCTTGGTCTGAGCCTTCCGTGGCGCGTCCCGCTTTCAAGGCCCAACTCATGAGCCCCCAAATGGGATCACAAAAAAACACGAACTGCTCAAAAAAAATGCAATGAATGTAACCTGTTTCACAGTCCCCGCCCACGGCCTCTGACATAACGCGGACAAGGCGGTCATTCTCCTATCCATCCCAATGATCGTCCGTCCCATCGAGAGCCATGTGTCCGCCCGACGCATGGCTCTTTTGGTATTGCGAGCAGTCTCTTCTGTGCTGTCTTTCAAGAAAACGGCCGACCCCTTGGGGCCGGCCGGTCTTGTTTCTTAGATGCCCCGACTTGAGGCAAATGCCGTTGGCACGCGAGATCAGTCCTCAAGATTGAGCGCGACAAAGCGCGGCTCACCAGCACGGCGCACCATCAGGAAGATCGATTTGCGGCCGCCTTCTTCGGCAGCGGCGATCTGCGCTTCGAGATCGGCAATCGAAGAGAGCTTGTTCTGGCCTGCCTCAGTGATCACGTCGCCTGCACGCAGACCTTTTTCCCACGCGCCAGAGGTCTCATCCACGGAGAGGATCACCAGACCAGTGGTGCCCGCATCGAGGTTCAGATCCTCGCGCATGTCGTCGCGCACAACGCCCACGGTCAGCCCGAGGAGCTCTTTTTCGCCTTCATCCGGAACGGCTTCAGCGCCGCCACCTTCGGTGCCGTTGCCCACCGCATCTTCGCGACGTCCCAGCGTGACGCGGATCGTCTCGGTTTTGCCATCGCGGAACACCACGACACGCACGGTCTTGCCGACTTCGGTGTCGCCCACGCGACGCACGAGATCGCGGGTGTCTTTCACCTCAAACCCGTCAAAGCTGGTGATGACGTCGCGTGCCAGGAGACCAGCCTCTTTGGCGGGACCTTCGGGGACATCGGTGATCAGCACACCTTCGTCGCTCGCCAGCCCGATCGCTTCGGCCAGATCATCGGTGACGTCCTGAATGCGCACGCCAAGCCAACCCCGGCGGGTTTCCCCGAACTCCTTGAGCTGGCTCACCACTTTGGTCACTACATTTGACGCCATGGAGAAGCCGATCCCGATGGAGCCGCCGTTCGGCGACAGGATTGCGGTGTTCACGCCAACGACTTCGCCATCCATGTTAAAGAGTGGACCGCCCGAGTTGCCACGGTTGATGGCCGCATCGGTCTGAATGTAGTCGTCATAAGAGCCCGAAAGCGCCCGGTTGCGTGCAGATACGATCCCTGCCGAGAGCGAAAATCCCTGCCCCAGCGGGTTACCCATGGCGACAACCCAGTCGCCCACGCGCGCCTTGTCGCTGTCACCGAACTTCACAAAGCTCAGCGGCATCGGCGCGTCCACTTTCAACAGCGCAATATCGGTGTTGGGATCGGTGCCAACAACAGTGGCTGGCAGCAGGTCAGCAGGCTGGCCTTCACCGGGGAAGAACTCGATTTCGATCTCGTCAGCCCCCTCGATCACATGGTTGTTGGTGACGATGTAGCCGTCTTCCGAGATCACGAACCCCGAGCCAAGCGCCGAGGAACGACGTGGCCGCGTGCCGCCGCCGTTGCGGTCCTGGAACTCGCGAAAGAAATCCTCAAACGGGGAGCCCTCGGGCACGATCCCCTGCGGGCCAGTGCGGCCCTCGACCACGGTCGACGTGGTGATATTGACCACCGCCGGGCTGACTTTTTCGGCCAGTGGCGCGAGGCTTTCGGGACGGGCCGCCGCCGAAAGCGACTGCATGACCAACAGCGCGGTCCCGAGGACGCTGATCCAGAACAAGCGCCAGCCGCTGTGCGCCCCCTCATGGACGCGCGCACGGCCTATTGCCTTGGATGATGAGATTGGATGCACGGACATACTCCTTGAATTGGCCTGTCAACTCTGTCTCCGCCCGCCCCATCGCGAAAGGGGAAAGGGGGCACCCATGCCTCAGGCGCGACGCCGACGCGGGCGCAACGCATTGGGGGTGCGACTAGATGCGACTAATGTAGCCTCTCTGCGCGCATCCGCAATGGGGCTCACTGTCATCTCAATTTGACGTGAAGGCCGGTGAAGGCCGCGCGACTGCGCCGATGGGGCAACAGACCGGCGCGCGCTGAAGTTGAGATGCGGTTTGCATCGGGTCGAGGTGCAGCGCGCCCATCACATCGCCCGATCAGACTGCCCGGTCACACCGCCCTCAGGCGCTCCCCGATTGAAGGGGCCGCCTCCGAGGGAGACCTGCCGCCCTCGCGCGTTGTCTCGCGACGACGTCTCGCGTAGCGTCGGCGCAGATCATTTCAAAAGGCGGACCATGCCAAGCGTCACTCTTTCCTATAAAACCCAAGATTTCATCGAAGCGCAGAAGCTCTCCACGCGCCAGAGTTGGCGCGACAAGAAACGGTGGGCGCTTTTGGCCCTCGGGAGCGTGGCGGCGGTTGCTCTCCTGACCTTTACAACTGAACCTCCGCAACGGGGCGAGATGCTCAAGATCGCATCTCTCCTGATGCCATCGGCGCTTATCGGCGGGCTCTGGTTGTCTCAGAGGGTATCCATTGCGCTTCACGGCAGGCGGGCGCTGACGGCGTCCCCCGCTCTGAGATCGGAATTTACCTATGAGGTTCAGCCAGAGGGCCTGATTCAACGCAGCCAACACGGCGAGGCGATCGTGAAATGGACCGAGGTTCAGGCCGTCTCTGAGGATCGCAAGAGCTGGCTGATCTACCCGGCTTTTTTGCCTGCTCAGAGCTACCTGCTGCCCAAAAGATGTCTCACAGCCGACTTCCAAGAGGCGCTCAAGGCGCAGCTTATGGCGGCGGGCGCTCCAAGAAAATAGCGCCTTCCGTCGGCAACGGTCCTTCGTCCAAGGCCCGAACGATGTGCGCCAGAGACACAAAAAAGGCCGCCCAACTGGGCGGCCTTTTCAATGCTTTATGCCAAGCAGCTTATTGCTGCACGCGGCCTGCACCATCGGAAGACTTCAGGTAGTTGAAGAACTCATTGTCCGGCGACAGCACCAGCGAGGAGTTCCCCCCCTGAAGCGCGCGCGCATAGGCGGTGAGGCTACGATAGAATTCAAAGAACTCCGGGTCCGCGCCATAGGCCTCTGCAAAGATGTTGTTGCGCTCGGCATCCGCTTCACCGCGGATAACCTCGGCTTCTCGCTCCGCCTCAGACACAAGCTCCACCTCGGTACGATCCGCCTGCGCACGTACACGCTGCGCGGCTTCTTCACCGCGGGCGATCTCGTCAGCGGCTTCGCGTTCACGCTCGGCGCGCATCCGGGCAAAGGTCGCCTCAAGGTTTGCTTGCGGCAGGTCAGTGCGTTTCAGGCGCACGTCGATGACCTCGAGCCCCAGATCCCGCGCCTGCGCAATCGCGCCATTGCGGATCCGCAGCATCAGCGCCGCACGGTCCGACGACAGAATATCGTTGGAGCTCACAGTACCCAGAACCTCGCGGGTCTGGTCGCGCATGATGTTGTCAAGACGGCTCTCGGCAGCGGCTTCGCTGCCAACGCCGACCGCTTCGCGGAAGCGACGTACATCGGTGATGCGGTAGCGTGCAAAAGCGTCCACGACAAGGCGGCGGTCATCCAGCGGCGTCACTTCGAGCGGCCCGACTTCGAGGCTGAGGATACGGTCGTCATATTTCACGACTTCGTCCACAAACGGAAGCTTGAAGGCCAGACCGGGGTCTTCCTGCACGTTCACGACACGACCAAAGCGCAGAACCAGCGCCTTCTCACGCTCGTCCACGATAAAGAGCGAGGACAGTGCGCCCACGACAATAGCGCCCAGAAGGACGAGAAGAATAACAGAGCGATTCATCAGTTGCTCCCTCCGGAACGACGGATTTCATTGAGCGGCAGATACGGCACGATGCCCTGTCCGCCTTCGCTCCCGGCGTTGTCATCAAGGATGATCTTGTCCACGCGGCTCAGCACGTCCTCCATGGTTTCCAGATAGAGACGCTTGCGCGTCACTTCCGGTGCCTTCTCGTATTCCGACAGAACGGCCGTAAAGCGCGAGGCCTCACCCTGCGCCTGGTTCACGACCTGCGCGCGGTAGGCTTCTGCTTCTTCGAGTGTCTGTGCGGCCTGACCACGCGCCGCCGCGAGTTTGCGGTTGGCATAAGCGTCAGCCTGCTTTTCCAGACGGTCTCGTTCCTGACCGGCAGACTGAACTTCGCGGAAGGCGTCTTTTACCGGTTCAGGCGGATCGGCCCCGTCAAAGTTGACCCGGACGATGTTCACGCCTGCGTCATAGCTGTCGAGGGTGGACTGGATCAGCTCTTCGAGGCGCTGCGAAATGAGACCGCGGTCACGGTTCAAGATCGGCGCCAGCTGCGATTGTGCAATGATCTCTCGCATCGCGGATTCAGACACGGCCTGAATGGTCGCCTTTGGATCGCGCAAGTTAAAGAGGAATTTGTCGGGCTCGTTGATGTTCCAGACCACTTGGAAGTCGACGTCGATGATGTTCTCATCGCCCGTCAGCATCAGACCCGCATCAGAGCCGCGCGCGCCTGCGCCAATGCTCTCGGTCTGTTCCACGCTGACCGGGACTACCTCATAGGTGACCACAGGCCAGGGTGCGAAGTTCAGACCCGGATTGCCCACCGCGGAGAACTCGCCAAGGAACAGCTCGACGGATTTCTCTTCGGTCTTTACGGTGTAGAAGCTGTTGTAACCCCAGAGGAAAACCGCAGCGACCGCGCCGAGCATCAGCCCGCCTTTGGTGAACAAGGGGCTGCCGCCAGAGCCACCGCCCTGCGGTCCCTGCCCGTTGCCGCCATTGCCGCCACGGCCGCCCATCAGGACGCGCAGCTGCTCTTGGCCTTTCTTCACCAGCTCGTCGATCTCGGGGATCTGGCCATCATCAGGACGCCGGCCACCGCCGCCGCCTCCGTTGTTGCCGCCGTTGTTTCCCCGGTTGCCTCCGCCGCCGGAGGAACCGCCGCCCCCCCAGGGGCCACCACTGTTCCCAGCCATAAGTCTCCTATCCATCTCTCCCCGCTGATACAGCGGATATTGCCCTGTAACCTGTGGTCACGGCGCTGAAATTCAAGATCAGCGTCGCGACCAAACTCTGAAATTGGTTCAGATCGTCCGCACAGGGGTTTTTAGCGTCACCAATTCTTCCGACATGGTCGGGTGAACCGCAACAGTGCGGTCGAAATCTTCCTTGGTTGCCCCCATTTTTACGGCAATCCCCGCCAATTGGATCATCTCACCGGCGCCCGGTGCGACAATGTGACAGCCCAGCACCTTGCGGGTCGCCTGACTCACGATCAGCTTCATGAGCACTCTCTGCGCCCGCCCGGCAAAGCTCTGCTGCATCGGTTTGAAAGAGGTCGCGTAGACCTCGATGGTTTCCTGTTTGGCCGCTTCTTCTTCGCTGAGGCCAACGGTGCCCATCTCTGGCTGCGTGAAAATAGCGGTCGGGATCAGATCGTGATCGGGGCTGGTGGGGTTGCCGTTGAACACGGTTTCCACAAAGGCCATGCCCTCGCGGATCGCCACCGGTGTGAGGTTCACCCGGTCGGTCACATCGCCGATGGCATAGACCGACGGCACAGCTGTCTGGCTGTATTGATCCACCTCGATCTCGCCGCCCCTGCCACGCGCGATGCCCAGCTCCTCCAGCCCGAGGTTGTCGGCATTGGGTTTGCGTCCGGTGGCAAACATCACCTGATCGAACAGCCCCTCGTCGCCATTGGTGGCCTTGACCCAGATCTTGTCGCCCTCGCGGCGCATCTCCAGCACGTTGGTTCCGAGCTTGAGATCGATGCCGGACTGGATCATCTCCTGCGCCACAAGGCCGCGTGCCTCGTCATCAAAACCACGCAGGATCTGGGCGCCGCGGTAGTACTGCGTGGTCTTGACGCCAAGACCATTCATGATGCCCGCAAATTCTGAGGCAATATAGCCGCCCCCCACGATGAGAATGCTCTCGGGGAGCTTCTCGAGATGGAACATCTCGTTCGAGGTGATCGCCAGCTCCGACCCCGGAAACTCCGGCACCCAAGGACGGCCGCCGGTGGCAATCAGGATGTGTTTGGCGGTCTTGCGCGTCCCGTCCGACAATTCAACCGTATGGGCATCGGCAAGTTTGGCGCGCGCATCAAAGCTCTCCACGCCGGAGTTCTTCAGAAGGTTGCGATAGATCCCCTCAAGGCGGTCCAGCTCGGTGTTGAGCTTCTGCTTGAAGTGATCCCAATCAAAGCCCTTGTTCTCCAGATCCCAGCCATAGGCGCGGCCGTCTTCGACCATACCGGAGTATTCCGACGCAAAGACCATCAGCTTTTTGGGGACACAGCCCCGGATGACGCAGGTGCCGCCATAGCGGTCCTCTTCGGCCAGCGCCACCGATGCGCCGCCTGCCGCGGCAACCCGCGCCGCGCGCACCCCACCGGAGCCACCTCCAATGACAAATAGATCGTAATCAAAGCTCATATGCGTCGCCCTTCTTATATCTTGCGCGAGGTATCCCACAGCGCGCGGTGAATTGCCAGACTCGCAAGTGGGGCTCAGGTCGGCGTTTTCAAACAGATGCAGGCGGTTGTCTCGCGAAACCGTGAAAGAGGCGTGAACGCCCCGCGCGCTAGTTTCCCTCGCGCCACTCAGGCCAGTACCGATCCAGAGCCAGCTGTACCCGTGCGACCTCAGGATCGGCTGGGTTTGCACATTTCGGATCAAGGGACACAGTTTTAAAGGTCAGATCGTAGCGCGCCCCCAGCGGCACCTGTGCCCGCACACGCAGCCGCGCATATCCGGTGAGCATACTCTTTGGAAAGTAGGTGACAGACACGACATCCGCCCAGCGCAGCGCGTTGACCGTCCCTTCCTTCCTCGCCCAAAATGTACCCCAGCCGCTCCCCCGCGAGTACGTTCTCCCGTAATGTATGCCCCAGGCGTTCACGCGCAAAAAGCGATCGTTCCACGAGCCTTCAGAGCTCAGCGCCATGATCGTCACAAAGCTCGCGATGCTCCAGATTTCACGCAGGTATTGAGGTCCAGAGAACCGCGCGAGGATACTCTCTGGCAGAAGGAAGGTCATAACCTGCGGAGTTGTGAGCAATAGAAGAAGAATGCCCCAATTGGGAACTTTGTCCCTCATCGGGACATCTGCGGTGGGTGACCCATCGTGCCCATCCGGCGTCTCGGAATACATCGGCGTCAAATCCAAAGTGCAAAATGCTAAAACTATTCCCGCTTTGGGTGCGCCACACATCGGCATCCTGTCAAGGCACATAGCCGCCCTGCAAAGCAAAACAGGGCCTTGAAACGGGCGTCCCCCTCCCCCAGATTGCGCCTCGCAGGGGACGACCCCGCCAATGGCTGCGCCGTGCAGGCGTGACCGTTGCCTCGTTATCGGGACGACCCGACCACAGACATGAGGTCGCCTATGCGCTCCCCCCTTGACCGTCTTCGTCACGCCCTGAGTTTCGAGATCATCGCCCTGTTGTTGATCGTCCCCCTTGGGGCCGCAGTGTTTCACTTTCCCCTGCACGCAATCGGGGCTGTCGGCATCGTCAGCGCCACGCTCGCGACCCTGTGGAACCTGATCTACAACTGGGGCTTTGATGCGATTTTGCAGCACTGGCGGGGTAGCACGCTCAAGACACCGATGCTCCGGGTGCTGCATGCGGTGCTCTTTGAAGGCGGGCTGCTCATCGTGCTGATGCCCTTCATCGCCTGGTATTTGCAGGTTTCGCTCTGGCAGGCCTTTGTGATGGATGTGGCCTTTGCGCTCTTTTACATGGTCTATGCGTTTGGGTTTAACTGGGCCTATGACCGCCTGTTTCCCCTGAAAGAATGGCAGGAGGACCACGCCGCGCAACACTAGGCTGCGGCGCCCCCACCAGAGCACACAGAGAGCCGCCCTAAACCTGGGGGCGGCGTATCTGCCTTCAGTCGTTCAAATCCGCAAAGAGATTGTCGGTCTCGACAAAATCGATCCGGTCCGTCTCGATAGTGCCCTCGTTGATGTCGCGCACCTCGACCTTGCCATCGCCATAGCCGATCACCACCGTGTCGCAGATGTCGATGAACAGCCCGTTCTCAACCACGCCGGGGATCTGGTTCAGCACCAACGCCAGCTGGCGCGGATTGCCGATCCGGTTGAGATGCAGATCAAGGATGTGATTGCCCTCGTCGGTCACATAGGGGCTGGCACCATTCATCCGCAACGTCGAGCTGCGCCCCATTACATCCATCGAGATCAGCGTCTCTTCCACCAGCGCCTGCGAGGTCTGCCAGCCAAAGGGGATTACCTCGATGGGCAGCGGGAAGGCCCCCAGCGTCTCCACTTCCTTGGCCTTGTCGGCGATCACCACCATCTGATCGGAGGCCGTCGCGACGATCTTTTCCTGCAAGAGCGCGCCTCCCCCGCCCTTGATGAGATTGAGTTCGCTGTCGAATTCATCCGCACCGTCAATCGTGAGGTCGAGCCAGCGCGCCTCATCCAGGGTGATCAGCTCAATCCCGACCTCGCGCGCCAGCTCGGCGGTACGGGCAGAGGTCGGCACGCCGGTGATCTTGAGCCCGTCCTCGCGCACCATTTCGCCAAGACACCGCACCAGCCACGCGGCGGTGGACCCGGTGCCCAGTCCGACACGCATGCCGTCCTCCACCAGCTCTGCCGCGCGTTTGGCAGCCACGAATTTCGCCTTGTCGATGGGGGATAGATCGCCGCTCATGGGAATGGACCTCCGCATTTTTGGATGTGGCATGGCGTCTGGACAAACCGCCCGCTGCCAGCCCGCCCGTTATAGGCGCTTTCCAAGTCTCGCGCGAGGGGCGATCTGCGTGCGCCGCGCTTGCCGCTCGGCAAGCGCGGCGCCGGTCGTTTCGGGGAACCCGAAGCGAAACACTCTCGGCGTCGTCGCGTCTTTGAAAATCCGTGATCGCCCCCATCACAACTGATTGGTTGCAACGGCGCGCCAAAATCATAGGGTGCGCAAGCGCGTTTCCTATCGGAAACGTCGGTTTCAATCACTCACCATCCGCGCCTCAGACCTAAGATCACATCATGACCAAAGTGCTTCGCCTACACTACGCGCCTGACAATGCCTCGCTCATCGTGCGACTGGCACTCGAAGAGCTTGGCCTGCCCTATGAATGCCAGCTGGTCGATCGCCGCAAAGCCGCCCAGAAAAGCGCGGCCTATCTGCAACTCAATCCCAATGGCACAATCCCGGTGCTCGAGACCCCGGATGGTCCCCTGTTTGAAACAGCGGCGATCCTGCTGTGGCTGGCGGACCAGAACGCCGCGCTGGCCCCGCAGCCCGGCTCCGCCCAGCGCGGCGCGTTCCTGACCTGGCTCTTTTGGTGCTCCAACACGCTGCACGCCGATCTGCGCCAGTATTTCTACCCTGAAAAAATCATTGGCCCCGAAGAGACCCATCAGGACCAGCTGCGCCGCGTGCTGCAGTCCCGCCTGCATCAGCATCTGGGTATGATCGACACAGCCCTTGTCAGAACGCCCGGCCTCACAGATGAGGCAGACCCGACGCTTCTTGATCTTTATCTGCCGTGCCTCCTGCGCTGGACCAAGCTCTACGCCAATCGCGGCCCGAAGCCTTGGTTCGACCTGACGTCCTACCCGGCGCTGCACGCTCTGTGCCACCGGGCCGAGGGCCGCGCCAGCACCAAGGCGGCACAGACCGCCGAGGGGCTTGGCCCCACGCCCTTTACCACCCCGAAATTTGCCACCCCTCCAGAAGGATCAGCCACCTAAATGTTCCTCTCCGTTTTTGACATGTTCAAAGTGGGCATCGGCCCGTCCTCCTCGCACACCATGGGCCCGATGGTGGCCGCGGCACGCTTTCTCGACATGATGCGGGCCTCGCCCTTTGACTTTCACGGGCTGCGCGCATCGCTGCACGGCTCGCTGGCCTTTACCGGCGTCGGCCATGCCACCGACCGCGCCACCATTCTCGGGCTTGCTGGCTTTTTGCCCGACACCTATGACGACGACAAAGCCGAGGCCGCGCTTGCGGCGATCACCGAGACCAAGACCATCGTGCTCGAGGATCTCGGCACGCTGCGCTTTGACCCCAAGGCGGATATGATATTTGACTATGATCACGCGCTTCCGGGCCACGCCAACGGCATGGTTCTGATGGCGCTGGATGCGCAGGGCGACGTGACCTTGCGGCAGGTGTTCTATTCCGTTGGCGGTGGCTTTGTGCTGACCGAGGAAGAGCTGGCACAGGGCAAGGCCACGGATGAAGGCGACCCCGTCCCCTACCCGTTCAAATCCGCCGCCGAGATGCTCGAGATGGCAAAGACCTCCGGGCTCTCGATCGCCCAGATGAAACGCGCCAATGAAGTCTCGCGCGGCTGCGAGCAGAGTTTTGCCAAGGGTACACAGCGCCTGTGGCAGGTAATGAACGACTGTATCAACCGCGGGCTGGAGCGTGACGGCATCCTGCCCGGCGGTCTGAGCGTGCGCCGCCGCGCCAAGGGTATCTATGATGCGCTGATGGCCGAGCGCGGCATGAACCTGACCGCGCCGCACACCATCAACGACTGGATGAGCGTCTATGCTATGGCCGTGAACGAGGAAAACGCCGCAGGCGGACAGGTCGTGACGGCCCCCACCAATGGCGCGGCGGGCGTCCTGCCAGCGGTGCTGCGCTATTACCTTGATCACGTGCCGGGCGCGTCGGAAAAACACATCGAGGATTTCCTGCTGACCGCAGCCGCCATTGGCGGGCTGGTCAAATACAACGCCTCGATCTCTGGCGCCGAAGCGGGTTGTCAGGCCGAAGTCGGCTCTGCCTCTGCCATGGCGGCGGCGGGGCTCTGTGCGGTGATGGGTGGCACGCCGGAACAGGTGGAGAACGCGGCCGAGATTGCGCTCGAACACCACCTCGGCATGACCTGCGACCCGGTCAAAGGGTTGGTTCAGGTGCCCTGCATCGAGCGCAACGGTCTCGGCGCGATCAAGGCGGTTTCGGCAGCGTCCCTGGCGCTGCGCGGCGACGGGCAGCATTTTGTGCCGCTGGATGCCGTCATCGAAACCATGCGCCAGACCGGGGCCGACATGCACGAGAAATACAAGGAAACCTCGCTTGGGGGCCTCGCCGTCAACGTCCCCAACTGCTGAGGCAGGCTCTCCCGCGCCATTCGCTGAGCGGGTGGCGCGGGCTTACCGCCGGATCATGGCTCTGCGGGGTTGCGCGCTGCCTCTGCCGCGATTTCATCTGCCAAATGCAGAAACGGCGCCTGTGACTGTTGGGCATAGGCCATGACCCAGGCGCCTTGCAGGCGGATATGCAGCGATTGCGCAACCGCGTCGGGCTGCGCCCGTCCGAGCCTGCGCGCTTCGCGCGCCAGCTCTGCGGTCCAGCGCGCATAGACCTCCTGCACCGCCTCTTGCAAGACTGGCGTGTCAGACGCCGCTTGCAACACGCTCAGCACCGGGCAGGCCTCGATGTGATCGACCTGCACCAGCGTCGCCGCCAGATCTCGGCAAGCTGCCTGTGCGCCCTCTTCAAAGGTCTCCGCCCCCTCAAAGGAGCGCTGCACCAGCGACTCGATCCACGCCCCCGCCCAACGTGTTGCCGCCGCCGCGAGCTCCGGCTTGCCGCCCGGAAAATGGTGATACAAAGAGCCTTTAGGCAGGCCCGCGGCGGTCAAGATCTCGGAGAGGCCCACCCCGGAATAGCCCTTGCGCCGAAAGAGTTTCGAGGCGGTCTTGATCAAGGTCAGGCGGGTGTCTGGCGTCTTCATGAAAAAGCAATAGCCACAGTAGACCGATTGGTCTACACCTATGATTAGACCGACCGGTCTAGTCATCTTCAGAGGCCTGCCATGTCCCAAGCGCCCAATGTCGTCTCCTTTGGTTCCAGCCAGGCGCCCCTCGTGGGCAAATGGCACCCCGCCCACGGGCCGCAAAGGGCCGCGATGGTTGTGCATGGCGCGACCGGCGTGCCGCAGCGCTTTTATCGCCATTTTGCCCATTGGGCCGCGCAACAGGGCATTGCCACTCTCACCTATGATTATCGTGACTTTGGCGAGTCCCTGACGGGGGCCACCCGCAGCAGCCCGGCCCGTATGGCCGATTGGGCGGTGGCAGATCAGGATGCAGCGCAACACAAATTGGCCGAACTGGCCCCGACCGGGCCGCTCTGGGTGCTCGGGCATTCGCTTGGCGGGCTCGGCATCGCCTTTCACCGCTACCCCGAGCGTGTCTCGCGGGTGATCACAATGGGCGCAGGGATGACCCATTACCGGGATCATCCCTGGCACTACCTGCCAAAGGCGCTGGCGTTCTGGTTCCTGATCGGCCCAGTTGCAACCGGGGCGCTGGGCTACCTGCCGGGGCGGCGGCTCGGATTTGGCGAAGATCTGCCGTCGGGCGTCTACTGGCAATGGCGACGCTGGTGTACACGGCGGGATTTCTTTGCCCGTGACATCGGCAAGAGCCTGCCCCAGCCCAACTTCAACGCGACGGAACCGCCGTTGGAACTCTGCGTGGCGCGTGATGACGACATGGTCCCGCCCGCAGCCGTCAGGCGCTATGCTGCGCACTTTGCGCCCGACCGCACTCAACTGCGCCTGTTTGATCCCGCAAACTATGGCCTCGGGACACTTGGCCATGTGGGCTGCCTCGGCGCAGGATGCGAAGCCGCGTGGCAGGATCTGATGTTTCCTGACGCTGCCGAGGCGCGCACCGGCGCAGCCTGATCTCCCGGGGGGGACCGGCAGATGAAGTCCTGAACATATTCACCACTTGCCAAGCTCCAAGGACGCCCCTAGCGTCGCCGCATGACGCAGACCTCAGCCACACCCGACACCACCGACCGCCCGCTTTTGGGGATTGCCCTGATGCTTGGGTTTTGCGCCCTCATTCCGCTCGGAGATGCGGTGGCAAAGCTGTTGTCGACACGAATCCCGGTGGGGCAGATCGTGTTTGTCCGCTTCGCCGCTCAGGGTGTAATCTTGGCGCCGGTGGCGCTGATGCTAGGGATCTCGCTGCGCTTGCCGCGCCGCATTCTGCCCATCGTGTTGCTGCGCACCCTGCTGCAAATGGGTGGTATCACTGCAATGTTTATGGCGCTGCGCTTCCTGCCGCTGGCGGATGCGGTGGCGATTGCCTTTGTGATGCCTTTCATCATGCTGCTTTTGGGCAAATACGTCCTCAAGGAAGAGGTCGGCCTGCGCCGTCTTCTGGCCTGCGTCGTGGGCTTTGCGGGTACGCTTCTGGTGATCCAGCCCAGCTTTGCGGCCGTCGGGCTCAACGCGCTCTGGCCCTTGGCGGTGGCGGTCATCTTTGCGGTGTTCATGATGGTCACCCGCACCATCGCGCGCGACACCGACCCGATTGCCATTCAGGCGGTCTCTGGCGGCATTGCCTCCGTGCTGATGGCCATACTCTTTGTGCTTGGGGCGCAATTCGAGGTCGCCGAGCTGGCGACCAACCTGCCCGCGCGTCCCGAGATTAACCTGCTGCTCCTGGCAGGGCTTTTTGGCACCATCGCGCATCTCCTGATGACGTGGTCGCTGCGCTATGCGCCCACAAGCACCCTCGCCTCGATGCAATATCTGGAGATCCCCGTGGCGGTCTTTGTCGGCTGGCTGTTCTTTGCGGAACTGCCCAACACGATCGCCGCCTGCGGCATCGCGCTCACGATGGCGGCGGGGCTTTATGCCGTGATGCGCGAACGCCAGGTGAGCCGAGCTGCGCGCAAAGTCGATCCGACACCGATCAGCAAGACGGGCCTGCCTGCATCACCTGAATAAGCGCGCCGAGACAGTGGCGCGGCAGGATTGCCAACAGCCCTGGTCCGTCGACCTCGATACGGATCGACCCGGTGGCGCGGTTGGAGGTTCCGATGCGCGAGAGCGGCGAGAGCTCAAGCCCATCAATCGGCCACTCCAACCCGTCTGAGCGCCCGGACACCGGCAACAGCGGAAACAGCGACACCACATCGCCCGCCTGCAACTCCAGTTCGAGCGATGCGGTAAGATGCACGACCACCTCATGCGCGCCGATCAGGATGCAGGTCTTGGCATGGGGCTGCATCAGTACATGCAGCGCCGCCAGCTGGTGATCAAGCCGCGCCCCAAGCACTCCGACAGCCAGCACGAGAGGCGCTTCGACAGAGCGCAGCGCCTTGTCAAAATCAGTGGTTTCCTGTTCAGCGACAAGATGCAGTATACTCTGTGAGAGCGCCGTGCGGGCGTGGTCTGACACCGAGTCGAAGTCGCCGATCACCGCCTGTGGCTGCGCCCCAAGCGCCAGCGCCTGATCCGCGCCCCCGTCGATGGCCACAAGAACCGGCGCATGCGCCAGCGCTTCGGCCAGATCAGATCTGGTGACATCGCCTCCGCCAATCAGCGTTATCGGGGCGGTTTCACGAACAATTGCCTCGGTCATGGAGGATACTTCGCAGAAATGGAAACAAGCCACAATCTAAACACAAAATTATACGAACAATTGCTAGGAGTCGGGCCGAATTTGACCCGAAGATGAATAGTGTGGACCTTGCGACTTTGCTGAGGACGAGCCGACGAATGGTACAGAATAACAAAGTTTTAACCGTTTCTTATGGAACGTTTTCATGCACCCTTGAGGGGTTTGAAGACTCCTTTGACACGATGAAAGCGATTGCCGAGTACTTTCGTGATCTGGCTGCGGATGACCGCTATTTCGGGGCCGAACCGCCTCAGCCCGACGCCGAGATGATGGCCCGGATCGCCCAGCGCGAAATCGCCCGCCAGGTTGAGGCCCGAAGTGGCGAAGGTGGCATCCACCTGCGCGCCGCCGCACCTGCAACTGCACCCACTGCCGCGCCTGCGCCCGCTCCAGCCTCCGTCGCGCCCCCGGCACCCGCTGCGCCCGAAGAAGATCAAAGCACCGCCCCAGCCGTCGCCCGCACTGATGATCTGACGTCTGATTCGCCTCGGACCACACCCGAGGCCGCGCCTCAGATGCAACCTGCGGTTCTAAATGAGGCCCCCGACGCGCCCGTAGCAACAGTTCCTGTTGATGTCTCAGAAGATGTCGCCGAGCCCGAGGCCGAGGACACGGTTCCTGCCGCCGACAGCATTGCCGCCAAACTGCAACGCATCCGCGCCGTGGTGGCCAAGGCACCGCATCAGGATGAAGAGTTCATCGAGGACGAACATGCCGATGCGGTTGAAACCGACGCGAGCGATCTCGCAGCAGAGACCACCGCCGAGCTCTACGAGGACCACTACGACGGGGAAGAGGACGCTGAGGACGCCGATGTGGCCTCCGATGAGGAAACCGTCAGCGATATTCTCGACCGTCTGGATCTGACCGGGACGCGCCGCAAGGCTGAAACGGATGATCGCGCGGACACCGCGCATGGCGACACGGCAGAAGAGCCCGCTCCGTCACAGGAAGACACCGAAGCGCAAGCAGAGGCGCAACCTGCCGCCGCCGAGCGCCCTCAGCGTCCGCGCACCATTCGCGTGATGCCCAAACGCGCAACCTCCGAGACCGAAGGCCCCGCCGAGGCGCCCTCCGACACTCCCGAGACCGCCAGCACCGCTAAAGCAACGCCGAAACCCGCTCCCCCCCTCCGGTTGGGGGATGACACGGCTGTCTCGGTACCGTCTGGCGAGCAGCCCTCGAACGAACAAGCGGCGTCTGAGGCCGCGCCCAGCGAGCCTGTCCGCCCGCGCCGTCCGGTGCGTGGCCGGGTCATCCGCGTCAAGCGGGCACAGGCCGATGAGAGCTTGATTGATGCCACCGCTGAGGACGTGACCCCGCGACAGCGCCCTGAGGCAACGCCTCCGGTCTCCACCAGCCTCTCCGAGGATGACGAGGCAGAACTGATGGCGGAACTGGCGGCTGTCGAGGCGGAACTCATGGCCTCTACCACAGATACGGATGAGGTTCCCGAGCAGGACGAGACCGACGGTGAAGATGCCTTTGACGATGGGGGCCCCGCTGTCGCGCCAGCCGCACCGGCAGCACCGCGCGCCACCGAGCGCCCGGCGCGTGAGATCCTCACCTCTCGAGGCGGCTCGCCCGATGGCGATGTGTCGCGCCTGATGGCGGCTGCGGATGATCGCCTGAGCGATGAAGATGCGGCCTCCTCCCGGGAGACCTATAACCAGCTGCGCGCAGCGGTCGCCGCGGCCCAGGCGGACCCGGGCGACTCCGACGAGCAGCGCCGTGAAGCCCGCACACGGGCCTTCCGCGATGATCTTGCAAGCGTGGTGCGCCCATCCCGTGCGGCCTCGGCAGAACCCGGCTCTGGCCGTGGTACCGCGACCAGCCGTCCAGCGCCGCTCAAGCTGGTGGCCGAGCAACGTATTGATCCCGCACCGCAAGAGAATACGCCGACCATGGCGCCCGCCGCCGCAAGTGCACCGGTGCGCCCACGCCGGGTCTCCAGCGTGCTGGCCGCCTCCGAAGAAGAAGACGCAGCGCCCGCGACCCGTCAGCAAGACGGTGCCTTTGCGAGCTATGCCAGCGAGAAAGGCGCAGTGGAGCTGCATGAACTTCTTGAAGCCGCCGCCTCCTACATGAGCTTTGTCGAAGGCCGCGAGAGCTTCTCGCGCCCTCAGTTGATCAACAAGGTGCGCACGCTTGACGGGCAGAGCGATTTCAACCGTGAAGACAGCCTGCGCTTTTTTGGTCAATTGCTGCGCGAAGGGAAACTGAAGAAAGCCTCCAACGGACGCTTTTCGGTCTCCTCGCAGATCGGCTTTCGCCCGGGCAATCGCGCCGCGGGCTGACACCTGCAAGCCCAAGACTGCGTGAGATTCCTAAGACGCCGTCCCCAGGGGCGGTGTTTTTGCATGTGCCCCTGAAGCTTAGAGATGAAAGCGCGACGCCCACTCCCCTCGGATAGGGAGTGGGCAAGCCAATCCAGAGAGCCGTGCTTTTCCAGTGATAACACATGAGGTTTTTCGCTTTGGGCTAGGGCCAAAGCGACCGGCGCCGCGCTCCCTGCGGGTAGCGCGGCGCCGGGCCCAAGCGATGGATAGGTCCCTGTTCAAGGGGCAGGCCATTGGGCGGAAGCGCTTGCGCGCAAACACTGCCCAAAGGAACGCCTTGTCCTTTCAGCTCAGGTCAGTGCAGCCGGGGTTAGTCAGGATGTTCGTCGTACAGGGCGTTGGGATCTTTCTGCCCAACGCCTTTGAAAACAAACTTGAAGGGCAACACCCAAGCCACCCCTAGGCCCACATAGACGAGCAACTCGAGCCAGATCGGCGGGCGATCAAGCAGGTTGAGGATGGTCACAGCCAGCACGATATAGAGCGGCATCCCGACCAGGAGGATGACCAGGGCCCAGATGCGGCGGGCGCGGTAGCTCAGACCTTCCTTGGCCATCAGTCAGCAAACGGGTCCGTCACCAGAATGGTGTCGTCCCGCTCCGGGCTGGTGGACAGAAGGGCAACCGGGCATTGGATCAGCTCCTCGACGCGGCGCACATATTTGATCGCATTGGCAGGCAGCTCTGCCCAGCTGCGCGCGCCCTCGGTGGATTCGCTCCAGCCTTCCATCTCTTCATAGATGGGCTTGCACCGCGCCTGCTGGTCTGCGGCCGTGGGCAGGTAATCGAGACGTTCACCGTCGAGCTCGTAGCCGACGCAGATTTTCAGGGTTTCAAACCCGTCGAGAACGTCGAGCTTGGTCAGCGAAATACCGTTGATGCCGGAGGTCGCGCAGGTCTGGCGTACGAGGCAGGCGTCAAACCAGCCGCAGCGGCGCTGACGGCCGGTTGTGGTGCCAAACTCATGGCCGCGCGTGCCCAGACGCTCGCCATCGGCATCGGGTTTGCCATCCGCGCCCAGCAGTTCCGTCGGGAACGGGCCCTCACCCACGCGGGTGGTATAGGCTTTGACGATGCCGAGCACATAGTCGATCGAGTTGGGGCCAATGCCAACACCGGTGGCGGCTTGGCCTGCGATCACATTGGACGAGGTCACAAAGGGATAGGTGCCAAAATCAATGTCCAGAAGCGCGCCCTGTGCGCCCTCAAAGAGGATGCGTTTGCCTGCTTTGCGCTTCTCGTTCATCACCTTCCAGACGGGTGCTGCGAAGGGCAGGATCTCGGAGGCGATCTCTTTCAGCTGTGCCACCAGCGCGTCGCGGTCGATCGGCTCCACGCCGAGACCTTTGCGCAGCGGATCGTGATGCTGCAGCGCGCGGTCGACGCGCGCCTCAAGCGTGGCGTCATCAGCGAGATCCGCAACACGGATGGCGCGACGACCCACTTTGTCCTCATAGGCCGGGCCAATGCCGCGACCGGTGGTGCCGATCTTGGTGCCCTTGGAGGCGGCCTCTTCACGGGCACGGTCCAGTTCACCGTGGAACGGCATGATCAGCGGCGTGTTTTCCGCGATCATCAGCGTCTCGGGCGTGATCTCCACACCCTGTGCGCGCACGGTCTCGATCTCTTTCATCAGGTGCCAGGGGTCCAGCACCACACCGTTGCCAATCACGGAGAGCTTGCCCCCGCGCACAACGCCGGAGGGTAGCGCGTGCAGCTTGTAGACCTTCTTGTCGATGACAAGCGTATGGCCGGCGTTGTGGCCGCCTTGGAAGCGCGCGATGACATCGGCGCGCTCGCTGAGCCAATCCACGATCTTGCCTTTACCTTCATCGCCCCACTGGGCGCCGACTACCACGACATTGGCCATCTCAGGTCCTTTGCATGCTGGGTTGAAACCGACGCCCCGTATAGCGAGGCGGCGCGGGCGAGGAAACCGGAATCTCGTCGCAAGACGGTTACAATCTGCCTGAGCGGCGCAGGGACAGGTCAAAACCCACCTAGAGGGCAGGATCCCACCCGCCCCCAAAGGGCCAATCACAGGCCGCGCCCTTCGCTGTCAGCGCTAGACGAGAACGCATCACGGGAGGGCCGCCCCCGTTACGGTCAGCGCCGTCGGGGCCACGTCCCATCTGTGCGTCAGCCGCGACCTTCGGGCAGATGCACCGGAGCACCATGTGGCGTGGACAGATAGGCCTCTGCCCAGTCCTCGCGCACGCGGGCAACCTCCGCAGGGTCGGTGTGACCCTGATCGGACATCAGACGCTCAAGCGTGGCAAGCCAAACGGTAAAGTAATCGTCGCCGCCATTGAGTTCGCGACTCAGACCGGCCTCTTTGAGTGCGGCAGAAAAACGCTCCACCCACTCGGGCCAGGTAAAGCGCCCGCTTTCATTGAGATGGACCGCCAGCGCAAAGGCCTGTGCGTGCCAGGGGGCCTCGAACGCGGGCTCGGGGCGCTGCATCTGATCAGCTGTATTCAGCTTGGTCTCGGGCACCGTCATGATGAAACCGGCTCCAGATAGCTTTGCCAGAGATCCAACACCACCTCATCATTGGGGTGCTCTGCCTGCGGCCAGAGGTCGCGCGCGGCAAAGGCCACCGCATAGAGGGGCTCGGGCGCCTCCCCCTGACCGTGGGCATTGGAATCAGGGAAAACATGCGTGCCATGCAGGCGCAGGATCTGCCCCTGAGCGTGGCTTGCGTAGGTGGGCAAACGGGTATGACCGCCCGCGACCAATCGGTTGCCACTCAGCCGCGTGCGCACAAAATCCCCGGGCTGATACTGCGCGGCGACCGGACTTTTGCGATCCGCAGGCCCACCCGCCGCAAGAACCGCGGCCACGCGATCGGCGGACAAACAGCGCTCCGCCAGCGGATGGGCAGGCTCCGCCGCGTCAGAGTCATTTGCGGCCTCATCTACATCGCTGAGGTCTTCGCGGCGCAATACACCCTGCGCCACCAAGAGATCCGCCAAGGCGGCCAGCCATTTCTCGTAGTAGCTGAAATTCATATAGTCCGAGGGGCTGAGGCATTCGCGCGCATGGCGCGAGATGTCGATATTCCACTGCCCAAGCGCCCCACAGGCCAAGGTCACCGCAAGCGCGCGGCCGTGCCAGTCCTCGGGAAAGACCGGCGCGTCCAGGGGCTCGGGCGTGATCGGACCATCGCCATAGCGCCCCCCCATATCGTGAATTCGGCTCATGCAGGGGCCTCGCTCGCTGGGGTGGCAAGGGCGGTTCCGATCATCGAATCGCGGTTGACCAGGGTCATCAACGCCTCTTCGCTCCAGCCGTCGGTGCCTTCGGGACGCATGGGCAGCACCAGATAGCGCACCTCGGCTGTGGAATCCCACACTCTGACCGATGTGTCCGCCGGCAGGGTGACGCCAAATTCCGCCAGCACCTTGCGGGGCTCGCGCACGGCGCGGGCGCGATAGGCATCGGATTTGTACCAGCCCGGCGGAATGCCCAAGAGTGGCCATGGATAGCAGCTGCACAGGGTGCATACGACCATGTTGTGCCGCTCGGGTGTGTTCTCCACCACCACAACATGTTCCCCCTGCCGCCCGTTCAGCGCCATCTCATCGAGGATCTTGTCCGCATCCTCGAGCAATGCGGCGCGAAACGCAGGGTCCGACCAGGCCCGCGCCACAACACGCGCGCCATTTTGGGGTCCAACCTTGTTTTCGTAGGTGTCGATGATCGCGTCCAGCGCGGCCGGGTCAATGAGCCCTTTGCGGGTCAGAATCGTCTCCAGCGCTTTGACGCGCAGGGCAGGTTCAGAAGGAAGAAGACTGTGCGGGTGGTCGTGATGATCATGAGGCATGCGCAGATGCTGGCCGCAGGGGCGTGCCCCTGTCCAGTTGCAAATCGTGATGCATACAATCAAATCCTGTTGGCGCGAGGTTTTCCGCTCCTCAGGGCAAGACAGAAAAACTCCGCCCTTGCCCCGACCGGCAATCTTGCCTATGAACCGCCCGATACTCAGCCAACAGCCGCAGGGTCCTATGGAAAACGTCGTTCTCATCATCCATCTTCTTCTTGCGCTCGGCCTCATTGCCGTTGTTCTTCTGCAACGCTCCGAGGGCGGTGGCCTTGGCATGGGTGGCGGTGGTGGCGGTGGCGCCATGACCGGTCGTGCAGCCGCAACCGCGCTGAGCAAAGTCACATGGCTTCTGGCAATTGCCTTCATCGCGACGTCGATCACGCTGACCGTGCTGGCAGCACAGAAATCCGGGGGCTCTTCGATCACCGACAGCCTCGCGCCCGCTTCGCAGGATGGCACGGCGGATGTACCGACGTCGCCGCTGGGCAGCGATCTGCTGCCGCCGAGCTCGGGCGAGAACGCGCCGCTGGTACCCAGCGCCGACTGACATACAAAACCTTGATAGACTTGAGGGAACCGTAACAGCATCTTGCGGTTCCCTTGCGCATGCTTTGCGAATCTGATAACTGTTAAGTCCCGTGATGCTGCGGTTTTTGAGGTGTGAAATTTCACGCTGATCTTACCGCCGGGCAGCAAGAGATGCGGGGTCTTCCCCGGATCACGACTGAACCGATTTGGACCTGACACGATCTCACGGGGGCAGCCGAAAACATGGCGCGTTTCATCTTTATTACTGGCGGTGTCGTCTCTTCTCTGGGCAAGGGACTGGCCTCTGCTGCGCTGGGTGCGCTGCTGCAGGCACGGGGCTACTCCGTGCGCCTGCGCAAACTCGACCCCTATCTGAACGTCGATCCGGGCACCATGAGCCCGTTTGAACACGGCGAGGTCTTTGTGACCGACGACGGGGCAGAAACCGACCTCGATCTGGGCCACTACGAGCGCTTCACCGGCGTGCCAGCGCGTAAGACCGACTCGATCTCCTCCGGGCGGATCTACACCAACGTGCTCGAGAAAGAGCGCCGCGGCGACTACCTCGGCAAAACGATCCAGGTGATTCCGCATGTCACCAACGAGATCAAGGACTTCATCTCCATCGGAGAGGATGAGGTCGATTTCATGCTCTGCGAGATCGGCGGCACCGTGGGTGACATCGAGGGGCTGCCCTTCTTTGAGGCCATCCGCCAGTTCAGCCAGGACAAGCCGCGCGGTCAGTGTATCTTCATGCACCTGACGCTGCTTCCCTACATCAAGGCCTCTGGCGAGTTGAAAACCAAACCGACCCAGCACTCCGTGAAGGAGCTGCGTTCCATCGGTCTGGCCCCCGATATTCTGGTCTGCCGCTCCGAGGGTCCGATCCCGGTGAAAGAACGCGAAAAGCTGGCGCTCTTCTGCAACGTGCGCGCCGACAGCGTGATTGCGGCGCAGGATCTGAAATCCATCTACGAAGCGCCGCTGGCCTATCACCGCGAAGGACTCGATCAGGCGGTTCTGGACGCCTTTGGCATCGCCCCTGCCCCGCGCCCGACGCTGGACACCTGGGAAGACGTGGCCGACCGCATCTACAACCCCGAGGGCGAAGTCAAAGTCGCCATCGTCGGCAAATACACCCAGCTGGAAGACGCCTATAAATCCATCGCCGAGGCGCTCACCCATGGTGGCATGGCGAACCGGGTAAAGGTGCGTATCGAATGGGTCGATGCAGAGCTCTTCGACAAGGAAGACGCAACGCCGTATCTGCAGGGTTTTCACGCGATCCTCGTGCCCGGCGGCTTTGGCGAGCGCGGCACCGAAGGCAAGATCAAGGCGGCGCAATATGCCCGCGAGCACAAGGTGCCCTACCTCGGTATCTGCCTCGGTATGCAGATGGCCGTGATCGAAGCTGCCCGCAACGTGGCCGGCATCGAGGAAGCAGGCTCCGAAGAGTTCGACCATGAAGCGGGCAAAAAGCGTTTTGAGCCCGTTGTTTACCACCTCAAGGAATGGGTGCAGGGCAACCACAAGGTGAGCCGCAGCGCCGATGACGACAAAGGCGGCACCATGCGTCTTGGCGCCTATGATGCGGCGCTTACCGAAGGTTCCAAAGTGGCCGAGGTCTATGGCTCCAACGCGATTGAGGAGCGTCACCGCCACCGCTATGAGGTGGACATCAAGTACCGCGAGCAACTCGAAGCCTGTGGTCTGAAGTTCACTGGCATGAGCCCGGATGGCCGCCTGCCCGAGATCGTGGAATGGACCGATCATCCGTGGTTTATCGGCGTGCAGTTCCACCCGGAACTCAAGTCCAAGCCCTTTGATCCGCACCCGCTGTTCAAGGATTTTGTACGCGCGGCCAAGGACACATCCCGCTTGGTCTAAGCCCTGCGCATATCACCCAAAAAATCAGGCGCGTCCCTCGGGGCGCGCCTGTTTCGTTAGCAATTTATCAGCCGGTTTCTCTTATGCTCCTGAGTCGAAGTGACGACCAAACGCGGCACAGAATGGCCGCTGGAGACGACGATGCCAGAACCGGGCACCATAACGAGCAAAGAGCCCCGCGAAGAATTTCCGGTGATCGGAACCGAAGAGGTCCCCGCGGTATTTTTTGACGGGGACAAGCTGCTCTTGTGTTACGAGGTCGCCGCCATCGAGGGCGGGGGCCTTGCGATTCTCGAATTCGACGAGGTGCTCGATTTTCGGGTGGATCCAATGAATGTGGACGAACTCTCTGACTCGCCCTACCCCGTCTCGGCCTGGAATATGACCGAAATCTGCGGCAGCGAGAAAGCCGCACGCTGGGCGGCAATGGATGCGCGTTACTGGAGCATCTCTTTCACCGATATGACCCTCACCATCCTGTTTGACACCGTTCGACTGGCCGGGCGCAGCCGTGAAAAACGCCTGCCGCATGAGGCCTTGAAACATTTTATCGGCTCTTCTCTGGCCGCCTAAAGCCACGCCATGCCCCTCAGCCCGCGGGCGGAATGGGCTTGGCGCAACCCCATAGTTGCGCTAGCGTCGCGCCATGATCCGCGCATTTCGATCCCTCATCGAACGTCAGATGGCCAAGGCGGCCCAATCCGGTCAGCTCTCCGGGCTGGAAGGCGAAGGCAAGCCACTGCCCGACCGAAGTGGCGAAGCTCTGGTCGACCCGGGCCTGGCTGCCGGTGTGCGCATCATGGCCGAGGCCGGCGCCGTCCCGGAAGAATTCCCTTTGAAGAAGCAGCTCGACGCCGCCCGCGCGGCCTACCCCAAGATCACCGATCCCGACGCCCGCAAAGCGGCGATGGCGGAACTTGCTGATCTGGAAATGCGCTACAATATGGCACGCGATGCCCGCAAAGCGTTTTTTCGCTGAAACCGCAGGGCGTTAGCGCAACCATTGCAAAGCATTTGTTGTCTCTGTCTTGGGCCACGGTATAGAAGTGGCAACAACATTATCCGTGCATTTCCCAAGGAGGCCGCGCGTCATGGCGACAGACCCCGCAATCCAACAGCAACAGTTTGACCGCATTGCAACCGGCAAGGGCTTTATTGCCGCTCTGGACCAGTCCGGTGGCTCCACCCCCAAAGCGCTCGCGCTTTATGGCGTGATGGAAGACGCCTATTCCAACGACGACGAAATGTTTGCCGAGATCCAGAAGATGCGCGCCCGCATCATCACCGCACCGGATTTCAACAGCGACAAGATCCTCGGCGCGATCCTGTTTGAAAAGACCATGGACAATGCCATCGACGGCACAGCTGTTCCTGTCTACCTGTGGGAAAAATGCGGCGTTGTGCCCTTCCTCAAGGTCGACAAGGGCCTGGCGGATGAAGCGAACGGCGTCCAGCTGATGAAACCCATGCCAGAGCTCGACGCGCTGCTGTCGCGCGCGGTTGCAGCCGGTATCTTCGGCACCAAGATGCGCTCGGTCATCAAGGAAGCCAACGCAGACGGCATCAAAGCCGTGGTTGCACAGCAGTTCGAGGTCGGCCTGCAGATCGCACGCGCGGGTCTGGTTCCGATCATCGAGCCCGAAGTGGACATCAATTCCGCCACCAAAGACGAGGCCGAAGCCTTGCTGAAAGGCGAGATCGCCGCACAGCTCGACGCGCTCCCGGAAGGCACCCAAGTCGCCCTCAAGCTGACCATCCCGAGCGAAGCCGGCCTCTATGACAGCCTTGCCGATCACCCCGCCGTGGTGCGTGTGGTGGCACTCTCGGGCGGTTACAGCACCGATGACGCCTGCGCGCGCCTGTCCCAGAACAGCAAGATGATCGCGTCCTTCTCGCGTGCGCTCACCGAAGGGCTCAACGTCGCGATGTCGGATGACGAGTATAACGCCGCTCTCGGCTCCAATATCGACAAGATCTATAACGCCTCGCTCTAAGCGCCGAGCCTGAAAGAAGCGCAAAGGCCGCAGTTTTTGCTGCGGCCTTTTCTGTTTCATATCTAACTGGGACTAGCTTGCGGCACGCAGCGCGATCTCCTGTCCGCCGCCCCCTTGCTCCCCTGCCCGCAGCCGAAACACTTCAACCAGAGCGTTGAGCGCAGAGGCGTCGTTGCGCATCTCCACAAGCGCTGCCGTGCTCTGTTCTACCATCGCGGCATTTTGCTGGGTCACCGTGTCGAGCTGGGACATCCCGATATTGATCTCTCCAAAAGCGGTCGATTGCTGCTCGGCGGCGCTTGCGACCTGCTCTGTCAGTTCGGAGGCTTCCTTGATGTGGCGCACGATGCTCTCCAGCATCCGACCCGCATTGCCGACCAGTTCGACGCCGCTTTCGACGTGATCGTTGCTGATGTCGATCAGCCCTTTGATTTCGGCGGCGGAATCAGCCGTGCGCTGCGCAAGATTGCGCACCTCCGAGGCCACCACCGCAAAGCCCCGCCCGCTTTCGCCGGCGCGCGCAGCCTCCACCCCGGCATTCAGCGCCAACAGGTTGGTCTGGAACGAAATGTCATCGATGATGGAGATGATCTTGGAAATCTGGACTGAGGAGTCCGCGATCTCGTTCATCTTTTCAACCGCATTGCGCACCACGGCGCTGCCTTCCTCGGCCCGTCTGCGAGTGGTATCGACCGCGTTTCGGGTCTGCTGCGTGGCCTCGGCAGAGGCGCGCATGCTGACAGTGATCTCCTCCACCGCCGCGGTGGTTTCCTCAAGTGTCGCGGCCTGGGATTCCGTGCGTTGGGACAAATCCTGCGAGGCATGTGACACCTCGGCGGCTCCGGTGTCCAATTGCTGCGCAGTGCTGCGGATTCCCTGGATCACCTGACGCAGCGCGCCAAAGGCCGCATTGAGACTCTCGCGCACGCCGTTGAATTCCGATGGGAAATCGCCAGTTTGTGCCGACGGCATTTCATGGCTCAGATCCTGCGCTGCCAGCGCTTCGATCGCCTCGGTGATATAGCGCACGCCGCGCGTATGCTCCTCCTGCATCGCCTCGGCATGGGCGTCGAAGATCAACTGTATATCGAGCGCCATGGCTCGCGACAGAACCCCAAGCAGCGCATGTGTTTCGGTCGCGCGCCGCATCAAACCGCCCGAATGGCGCTTGAGTATCAGCGCTTGGATATGCGCATTGGCATGGGCATAGCCCGCATTGAAAAAGGAGAACGGCAGCCCGATGCGGGTATGAACCCGACCGATGTTGCGCGCGGACTGGATATAGTCCTCGCCAAAGTCGCCCGAAAACAGGCGCGACCAGTGTTGGAGTTGCTCGCCCTTGGCACGCTCCATCATGGCTTCGGTCTTAAAAAACGCGGCCATCTCCGGCTCACGTCCGACGCGGTCATAAAAGTGGTCGAGAACCTCCGGCAAAAGCCCAAGGATCATCTTGGCCCGTTTTTGAAGCAGCGCCTGATTGGCGCCGTCCAGATCGTAGGTCGCGAGTAATGCGTTCATATCAAATGTCATAAGCTACTCCTCCGCAGCAACTCCCACCCAGCGTTCGTAAGATTACCGATAAAGTCTGGGATATGGGGCATGAGCGTTATGGAGAAGATCCAAACGAAATCTGAACATTTCGCCTGCACCGGTTTACCCGCGCAAAAAACCAAGCGTTAAACGTGCAAAAAACCTGTTTCATGACAGTCGGTGTCGCCAAACAAACACGCGCCAGCTCTTTGATCACACCCGATAGCGAAATTTGGCCTCAGGTGATTCGGGACCCCAGAAACGGCCCGAAATACGTATTTCAGATGTGCGTTTGGGTCAGATTTGCGCTATTTTCGCCAATTTGGATCGGGACAGGGCATGAGGCCTGCGCATGTTCACCCCTCGCGGTTTTCCTCAAAAGGCTCAGCGCAGACGTGAATAAGGGATGGGATAAATTTCACGCGCGACAAGCACGCGCGCGTTCCTCCGCGCTTAGTCCGTAGCGGTGGGCAAACCGGTCTCTGGCAGCCACGAGCCGGGGATCATCTGGCGTCATTCCAAGGGTGCGGATGAACTCGATCCGTTGCTGGGACTTGAGTGTTTCGCGATCAATGGCGGTGCCCATGGCGCGGTCGATCACCTCGCCGCCAGGGGAAACATGAAACCATTTGGAAAAGTCGCGGAAATGATGCTGATTGTGCAACTGGGTGACATGGCGCTCCACGCGGGTCTTGGTCACCGTCAGATGCGCCGTCATATGAAACCACTCATAGCCAAGAAAGGTCGCCACGCCCCCCACCAGCACAATCGCGGCGGCAAGCGACAGCGCATAGGCGGGCAGCACCAGCCACAACAGACCAAAGATCACCGCAAAGTTGACCACCAGCATCGGCACCGCCACCCAGATCGGGGCAAAGAACAGCTTGTGGTTGGTGGGAAAATCATGATGCCCGTAATGGGCCTGATATAGCAGGTCAAAGGCCCACTGCTGACGCGGTGGCTTCAGGTGGAAGATATAGCGATGCAGCCCATATTCATTGAGCATCTGCAGCCCGACCCCCAGCACCACAAAGCCCCATTGCCAGGTCGCGCCCTCAGCCCACAGGATCGCGATGCCCAGCGCCACCGCTGCGAGCATCACTGGCACCGAAGGGTGCGACAGCAAGAGTTTCAAACGCATCAGATCTCCTCCTCCCCATGATCTGCTTTGCCCGGGGGCCGCGCGCTGGTCTTATTTGAAGACGGGCGCGCGCTTTTGCATATTGGCCATGACGATTTCCATCTGCTCTGGCTTGCCGATCAGGGCGGCCTGCTCTTCGCTTTCGCGCAACAGCACATCCGCCGTGCTGGCCCCGCTCTCGGCATAGGCGATCAGGCGTTTGGCGGCGCGAATGGCGCGCGGGCCCTTGCCTGCGATCTCTGCCGCAAGCGCCTCGGCGCGCGCCAGAGGGTCCTCGGCCACTTCCGTCACCAGTCCCCAGGTCTCGGCTTGGGTGGCCTCGATGGGGGTCGCGCTGTAGGTCAGCAGACGCAGCACATCCGAGCGCACCAACTGCGGCAAGAGCGCCATGCCGCCCATATCGGGGACCAGCCCCCATTTCATCTCCATCACCGCAAGCTTGGCATCGGGCGCGGCAATACGGATGTCTGCGCCGAGCGCAATCTGCAGCCCCGCCCCAAAGGTCGCCCCCTGCAAGGCCGCAATCACCGGGATCTCAAGCGCGCGCCACATCATCGCCACCGCCTGAAAGTCATTGGCCTCCCCCTCGGTGCGATCCATGATCCAGCCGGTGTCCTGCATCTGCCCCATCGCGGCAAAGCTCATCACATCCAGGCCCGCGCAAAAGCTCTTACCCGCGCCAGAGAGCACCACCGCACGGGCATCAGAGGCGGCAACCTCTTTGGCGGCGGCGATCACGGCCGCCAGCATGTGTTTGTCCACCGCGTTCATCTTGTCGGCGCGGGTCAGGGTGACATGGGCCACATGGTCGCGGATCTCGACAGATACACGCGCGCTTTCCTCTGCCATCACGGCTCCTCCCTCTGGGTGTCGTCTTAATGTTGCGTGCAGCTTGCCGCGCTTCGGGCGTGCTTTCCAGCCTGACGCGAGGGCACGCCGGACCGGATCCTTCCCGGACCGCGACCTGATCTCGCCCGATCTGCCCTTGCCCGCCTGCGCGCGCGCCGCTAGGTCTTGGGCCATGACAGACAGCCGCCAAACCCCGCTCGCCCAATCCCTGCCCGCTTCGGTGCCCTTTGTTGGCCCCGAGACCCATGAACGCCAGCGCGGCGCGCCTTTTGTGGCGCGGCTCGGTGCAAATGAGAACCTCTTTGGCGTCTCCCCCAAGGCGATTGCCGCCATGCAGGCCTCAGCGGCAGAGATCTGGAAATACGGCGATGCAGAGAGCTACGAGCTGCGCGCGGCCCTCTCGGCGTTGCATGGCATTGCACCCGAACACATCATGGTTGGCGAGGGCATCGACGGCCTCCTGGGCAATCTGGTGCGGCTTTATGTCGGCGCCGGCGATGCTGTGGTGACATCGCTGGGGGCCTATCCGACCTTCAACTATCATGTGGCCGGTTTTGGCGGCGACCTTCACACTGTGCCCTACAAGGACGACCACGAAGACATCAAAGCCCTGATGGCCAAGGCACATGAGGTGGGCGCAAAGCTGGTCTATCTCGCCAATCCTGACAATCCGATGGGCAGTTGGCATCGCGGTGCAGATATTGTCGCCGCACTTGACGACCTGCCCGAAGGCAGCCTCTTGGTGCTGGATGAGGCCTATGTGGAATGCGCGCCCAAAGGCACCGCCGCCCCGGTCGATGTGACCGACCCGCGCGTGATCCGCATGCGCACCCTCTCCAAGGCCTATGGCATGGCGGGGGCACGCGTCGGCTATGCCATGGGGGCGGTTGAAGTCATCTCCGCCTTTCACAAGGTCCGCAATCACTTTGGCATGAACCGCTGCGCACAGATCGGCGCAACCGAGGCCATCAAGGATCAGGCATGGCTGGCTCATGTGCAGGCCGAGATCGCCACCGCACGCGAAGAGATCTCGCGCATCGCTCGCGAAAACGGCCTCACACCGCTGCCTTCCGCGACCAACTTCGTCGCCATAGACTGCGGTCGCGATGGCGCCTTTGCCAAGGCGGTCTTGGAGGCGCTGGTGGCGCGGGACATCTTTGTGCGCATGCCATTTGCAGCCCCGCAAAACCGCTGCATCCGCGTCAGCTGCGGCCCCGAAAGAGAGCGCCGCGCCTTTGCCGAGGCCCTGCCGCTGGCCCTCAAAGACGCGCAGAACGGCGCCTAAAGCGCAAGGCAAACGGTAAATCCTGCCAAAAGAGACCCTGTTTTACCGCCGGTTTACCCCTTTCAGGCTAGGCTGTTTCAACATTGCCTGCCTGGAGGGGTAAGAATGAAGCGCCACAACCTGCACCATGACAACACCGAGTTCCTGTCTGCCACGCTCAGTTTTCTGGCCGTGAACCTATTGTGGATCTTCTTTGCACTTTGGCTGCTGTTTGGCATGGTCCCGGTCTTGCTGCTGGCGGTGACAATGAATCATATGATCAACCGCCTTGAGGTGCGCATGATCCGCGCCGAGCAACGCGCAGGCAAAGGTCAGGGCCGCACATTGGACAGGCGCGTCTGAGGCGCTTCCTCGCCCTCATCCCTGCGCCCAAATTGGCCGCTCCTGGGCGTTCGCGTCGCTGGAAGCAGGATCACCCCAGAGTGCTTGGCAACTTTTGGGTGGCAGGCGGACCTGAACCCGTCCACCCCGTATTTTCTAACCCGCGTTTTCCAACCGGCTCTCAAATCTGCTTTAAAACCCAGATCAAAACCCTCGTTTTCCCGAATGCGGTCCGGAATGCGCCTGTCGCGATCTCAGGACGGCGCGCCTGCCAGCACCTTTGCCGCCGACTCCAGCGCGCCTGCGCCATGCGGAATGTCGAGCGCCCGAAGCCCGGTCTCGATCCCTCCTAAAAGCCCCATGATCATGTGGCCATTGACGTGCCCCATATGGCCCAGCCGGAAGAACCCGTGCCACTCTGCGCTGTCCGGCGGCGCCATGCCAAGACCGATGCCGAGCGTGAGGCCAAGGTTTTCCTCCAGCCAGACCCGCAGATCCGTGGCGCGGGGCGACGGCAAGCGCAGCGCGGTCACCGCGTGGGAGCGCAACGCTGGATCGGCAACGTTCATCGCCAGCGCCCCGCCTTCGCTCCAGCGGTCACAGGCGGCCCAGATCGCGCGGGCCAGAGTCTCATGGCGGGTCCAGATCTGCTCGATGCCTTCGGCATGGATCAGATCCAGCGCCGCCCGCAAACCATAGAGATGATGCGTCGGGGCGGTGCCGCCAAAGAACTGGTAGAAATACTCCGGGTTGGCCCGCGGCACCCAGTCCCAGTAGCGGCTGATCCGCGGCAGGCGCGCGCGGGCCTCTGCCGCCTTGTCGTTGAAGAACACAAACGACATCCCCGCTGGTACCATCAGCCCTTTCTGACAGCCCGTCACCATCACATCGACGCCCCAGGCATCCATCTCGAACCGGTCACAGCCCAGGGACGCAATGCAATCCGCCATCAACAGCGCCGGATGGCCCACCTCATCCATGGCGGCGCGCAACCCATTGATATCATTCCGGATCGACGTCGAGGTATCCGTGTGAACGCCCAAAACCGCCTTGATCTCATACGCCTTGTCCGCCGCCAGACGCTCGGCCACCCGCGCAAGATCAAAGGGCGCTTGCAGGCCAAAATCCATCACCTCGACGTTGATCCCGAGGGCTTCGGCCATTTCGCTCCAGCCATAGGCGAACCGTCCGGATGCGGGCACCAGGACCTTGTCGCCTTCTTGCAAAGTGTTGGACAACGCCGCTTCCCAGGCGCCGTGACCGTTGGCGATGTAGATCGCAACATGATGCTGCGTGCGCGCCACGCGGCGCAGATCCGCGGGCAGCGTACCGGTCATCTCCACCAGTTCGCCCGCGTAGATATTGGGCGAGGCGCGGTGCATGGCCTGCAACACCTGATCAGGCATCACCGAAGGCCCGGGAATCGCCAGATAAGACCGACCAGAGGAGAGTTTCACGGAATCGCGCATGTGGAATTGTCCTGCTGAGTGCCCCGGCCGTCCCTAATGGGTCCATCTCGGCCCGACACAGTTTTCAATTGCGCGCAGCCTAGCGTAGCATCCGACAAGGTCAATTGCCGATGCGTCCGTCATTTACATGCCGCCCGCACCGCTTGCGTGCTGTCGCTAAGCTGCTTAAATGTCGAAACTTGTCGCACAGCGTGCCGACAAAGACCGCAGATCGACAGACAGGGACGGCCCAATGAGTACGCAATACATGTCATCG
The DNA here is from genome assembly GCF_000014065.1 of Ruegeria sp. TM1040. Lineage (NCBI taxonomy): Bacteria > Pseudomonadati > Pseudomonadota > Alphaproteobacteria > Rhodobacterales > Roseobacteraceae > Ruegeria > Ruegeria sp. TM1040. Next base: position 2,088,100 of record NC_008044.1, read on the forward strand.
CGCAAATTGTTGCGCTGGCTCTGGCGCGGCTACCTGCGGCACCACGTCGGACTATTGGCGATTGCTGTCTTCTTCATGCTGCTCGAGGGCGCCTCCGTGGGCGGGCTCAGCTACATGATGCAGCCGATGTTTGACCTCGTGTTTGTGGACGGCAGCGAAAACGCCCTCATCTGGGTGAGCGTTGCGTTTTTTGCCATCTTCGTGCTGCGCGGCTTCAGTTCGGTAACGCAGCGGGTGATCCTCGCCACGATCAACCAGCGGTCCGAGGCGCATATGCGCACGGATATGCTCGAACGGCTGATCCATCAGGACGCGAGCTTTCACCAGCATCACCCGCCCGGCTTCTTGATCCAGCGCGTGCAGACTGACGTCGCGGCGATCAACCAGGTCTGGCAGGCGATCATCACCGGCTCGGGACGCGATGTGGCGCAGCTTGTTGCAGTGCTGACCGTCGCTATCAGCGTCGACTGGCGCTGGACCCTGATCATGCTGATCGGCGTGCCGCTTCTGGTGTTGCCGCTCTCGATCGTGCAGCGGTATGTCCGCAAGAAAGCCAGCCTTGCTCGCGACCTTGGCGCAGTGCAGGCGACCCGTCTCGACGAGGTCTTCCACGGTATCGTCCCGATCAAGCTCAACCGGCTTGAGGACTACCAGAGCGGGCGTTACCGCTCGGCAACTGCGGCCTTTGTCCGGGCGCAGATCAAGGCGGCCCTCGGCGCCTCCTCGACCACGGGGATGGTGGATCTGATGGCTGGTTTCGGGGTCATGTGCGTGATCCTCTTTGGCGGGCGCGAAATCATCGACGGCGACAAGACCGTCGGCGAATTCATGAGCTTTTTCACCGCCATCGGCCTCGCCTTTGACCCGATGCGCCGCCTCGCCGCTATCATGGGCATCTGGCAGGGCGCCGCCGCCGCGATGGAGCGGATCAAGGAGCTGATGGATGAACCCATCACGCTCGTGTCCCCGGAACACCCCAAGCCCGCCCCCAAAGGGCTGCCCGAAATCCGTCTTGATAACGTGAACCTCTATTATGGCGAGGCGCATATCCTGCGCGATCTGTCACTGGTGGCCGAAGCCGGCAAGACCACCGCGCTGGTGGGCGCCTCCGGTGCCGGGAAATCCACCATTTTCAACATCCTGACCCGGCTTGTTGATCCCCAGACCGGCTCTGTGACCCTGGATGGCACTGAGGTGCGGGATCTTGATCTGGGCGATCTCAGGGATCTCTTTTCCGTGGTCACCCAGGACGCGCTGCTGTTTGACGAGACGCTGCGCGAGAACATCCTTCTGGGGCGCACGGATGTGAGCGAAGAACGCCTTGCAGAGGTTCTGGATGCCGCTCATGTGTCGGACTTTCTGCACAAGTTGCCCGAAGGGCTCGAAACCCGCGTGGGCCCGCGCGGCTCGGCGCTCTCGGGGGGGCAGCGTCAACGCGTGGTGATCGCCCGCGCGCTCTTGCGGGACACGCCGCTCCTGCTGTTGGACGAGGCCACCTCGGCGCTGGATGCTCAATCCGAGAAAGTGGTGCAAAAGGCGCTCGAGAAACTCTCTGGTGGGCGCACGACAATCGTGATCGCGCACCGTCTTTCGACCATCCGCTCGGCGGACAAGATCGTGGTGATGGAGCGCGGCCGCGTGATGGATCAGGGCCGCCACGAGGAGCTGCTGGAGCGCGGCGGGATCTATGCAGATCTCTATCGTTTGCAGTTCCAGGACGGGAAAACCGTGATCGACACCGATGGGATGAACGCCCAGATCGCGCAGAACGACAATCGCAACGCACGCGAGGAAACCGGCCTTCTACGCCGCTTTGCCCGCCGCCTCTTTGGCTGAGCCGGGCAGGATCGGGGGCGACCGAGTCTGCATCTCCCCGGCTTGAATTCCGCGGCTCAGAGGGGCATCTTCTGCCCTCACACATCCAGTCTTGAAGGGAGACATCCATGGCCGACCGCCGCATCCTGCGCCTTGAGGGCCCAGACACCCGCAGTTTCTTGCAGGGCTTGGTCAGCAATGATGTCAACAAGGTACAGGACGGTCTTGTCTATGCAGCCATCCTGACGCCCCAGGGCAAATATCTTGCGGATTTCTTCCTTGCGGCGGATGGGGACGCAGTTCTCCTGGATGTGGCAGAGGCGCTGGCGGATGATCTCGTGAAGCGGCTCAAGATGTATAAGCTACGCGCCAATGTGACCCTTGAGGAGACCGACCTCAAGCTGCGCCGCGGCACCGGGGACGCCCCCGAGGGGGCCCTGCCCGACCCCCGCCATCCTGCGCTTGGATGGCGCCAGTATGGCAAAGAGACGTTTGACGATGGCAGCGACTGGGACGTGATCCGGGTGACGCATGTGATCCCCGAAACCGGCATCGAACTCACGCCCGACAGCTATCTCCTCGAGGTGGGGTTTGAGCGGCTGAACGGCGTCGATTTTCGCAAGGGATGCTATGTCGGCCAAGAGGTCACCGCACGCATGAAGCACAAGACCGAGTTGCGCAAAGGCCTGACACAGGTGGAGATCGACGGCACCGTCCCGGTGGGCGCACAGATCACCGCTGGCGGCAAAGCCGTGGGTCAGGTTTTTACGCAATCGGGCGGAAAGGCGATCGCCTACCTGCGCTTTGATCGCGCCAAGGGCGCGCTCGAGGCCGAAGGCACCGCGCTGCGCTGGCCCGAGGCGCCCGCCGAGTGAGGCAATTGCTTAACCCTTGCGCTCTACCTTCGCGGGATCGACTATAAAATAGAACCCGCAAGACCGTCGCGCCCAGAAGCGCACGCCTGCGCGGATCACAGAGAGGGACAGAATGCGGCGCTTATTCTCCAAGGCGATATTGACAACCCTACTGGTTGGGGCGGGGCTGGTTGGGGCGACTTCTGTCGCCTCGGCACAAGAGTATTGGGAATACGGCGACTGGCGCGTGTTCATTACCGACGTCGATACAGGCGAGGATCTGCGCCGCACCTGCCTTGCGATGACGGGCGGCGATGGAATGCCGAGCATCCGGCTCGAAATCACCGATGGGGACGCCGGCCCGCCGCATCACTTTCCCACCCCGACCTATTTCTCCAGCGTTCCACGCGGCCATCGCCCCCTCATTGGCAATGCGCAGGGCGTTGCCTTTGTCTTTGACCGGCAAGGTGTGTTCTTTGGCGTCGCCGAGGGCGGATATGACGACGATGGCATCGCTTGGAGTGCGGCCTCACCGCGTTGGCAGGATGCAAAGAACATGCTCCTGTGGATGAAGGCGGGTTCGCTCATGGAAGTGCGCGCACTCGACGCCTATCGCGCCAGCACAGAGGCTTATGTTGCCTCGATGCGAGGCTTTACCGCGGCCTATGGCAAGATGATGGACAGCTGCGGCCATTCTCTCGAGATCCCGCAATAGTACGATAAGGGGAACGCTCCCGCCCGTCGGGACGGCATGAACATGCCATCCCTCCCGTTGGGCCGGGCGCCGCTGCGCGGCGCGATCCCCCGAAGCCTGCGCACGAAAAAGCCCCGCGCCATCTATGGAGCGGGGCTTTGTCAGGTCTGGTATCAGGTCTGAACCGGCGCGGATCAGGCGCGCTCGGAGTATTCCATGGTCTCGGTGTTGACGATGATCATCTCGTCCTGCCCCACGAAGGGCGGCACCATGACCTTGACGCCATTGTCGAGGATCGCAGGCTTGAAGGAGTTCGCAGCCGTCTGGCCTTTGACCACCGGCTCGGTCTCGACGATCTTGCAGGTCACTTTCTGCGGCACGGTCGCGTTCAGCGCCTCGGACTCGTAGAATTCGACCACGATGGTCATGCCATCCTGCAGGAACGGGCGGCGGTCGCCCAGAAGGTCCGCGGGCAGTTCGATCTGCTCGTAGGTTTCGGTGTCCATGAACACCAGCATCCCGTCTGTTTCATATAGGAACTGCTGATCCTTTTGCTCGAGGCGCACGCGCTCGACCTTATCGGCAGAGCGGAAGCGTTCGTTGAGCTTGGAGCCGTTGCGCAGGTTTTTCATTTCAACCTGAGCAAAGGCGCCGCCCTTGCCCGGCTTGACGTGATCGACCTTGACCGCAGCCCAGAGGCCGCCGTTGTGCTCCAGAACATTGCCGGGGCGGATTTCATTGCCGTTGATCTTGGGCATGGAAAACTCTTTCAGGTGGTTGATGACAGCTTAATCACCCCTATATCCGGCGGGTGGAAGGCTGACAAGACGACGATATATCGTGTCCCGAGGAGAAGTGACCGCGAAATAGGCATGCACAAGATGCATAAAAGATATGCATCTTTGGGCTACCCGAATCGTCACAATTCCGCCATAAGGAGCGTCACGCCGAAAATGCAATAGCAAGAACAACAAAGGAAACGAGATGCGAGATTTCGTTGACGGCACCGCATACAACAACGAACAGGGCAACCGAGCACGCAAACTGTTTGCGGCGGTTGTACTGGCTGCACTGGATGATGCCATTGCCGACGACAAGAAATACGGCAACGGCCCCGAGCAGATCGCCCGCTGGGCACGTTCGCGCGATGGGCGCGAAGTTTTGACCTGCGCAGGCATCGACCCCAATGAACGTGTGGTCGAAGGCCTGATGGAATTCGTTGGTCGTGGTGTACGGACCTCTGTCGCGCTGTCGCGCGAAGAAAGTGAACGTCGTAATGCGGCGCAGGCCGAAGCGGCCTGAACGCAAAATCAGCTGCCAAGCTTTAGAGAAAAGCGCGTCCTGGGGGGCGCGTTTTTCTTTTTGCGCCCTTCCTTTTTGATACGCCCCCGGCCCGACCCTGCTGATGGCCGCTTTGCTCTCCTTGGGCGACGCTTGCGCGATTGACCTTTGGACGGCGGCGTTGCAACCCTGCGCGAGACACCTCAGCAAACGAGACCAGCAATGACCCCAAAGGCCCTCATGATCCAAGGCACCGGCAGCAATGTCGGAAAATCCATGCTGGTGGCAGGGCTAGCACGGGCCTTGCGCAAACGCGGCCTCTCGGTGGCGCCCTTCAAACCGCAGAACATGTCCAACAACGCCGCCGTCACCTCGGACGGGGGGGAGATCGGCCGCGCCCAGGCCCTGCAGGCCCGCGCGGCGGGGCTTGCGCCGCATACGGATATGAACCCGGTGCTCCTGAAGCCCGAAACCGATACCGGCGCGCAGGTCATCGTGCAGGGCAAGCGGCGCGGCACCCGCGCGGCGGGGTCGTTTATGCGCGACAAGGCGGGCCTTCTGGAAGCCACGCTCGAGAGCTTTCACCGCCTCGCAGCGCAGCATGACATTGTCCTCATCGAGGGCGCAGGCTCTCCGGCAGAAACCAATCTGCGCAAGGGCGACATCGCCAATATGGGCTTTGCCGAAGCTGCAGGCGTACCTGTCTTGCTGGTGGGCGACATCCATCGGGGCGGGGTGATCGCGCAGATCGTTGGCACCCATACGGTGTTGGAGCCAAGCGACCGCGCGCGGATCAAAGCCTTCGCCGTCAATCGCTTCCGGGGCGACCTTAGCCTTTTTGATGGCGGGCGGGATGACATTGCGCGCTGGACGGGCTGGCCTTCGCTGGGGGTGGTGCCATGGTTCTGGGATGCGTGGAAACTGCCGGCCGAGGATATGATGGACATCGCCTCCCACAAGGGCGGCGCTTGCAAGGTGGTGGTGCCGCAGCTTGAACGCATGGCGAATTTCGACGACCTCGACCCGCTTGCAGCAGAACCTGCGGTGACGGTCGAGATCGTGCCCCCCGGGCGCGCCCTGCCCGGTGATGCGGATCTGGTGCTGATCCCCGGCTCCAAATCCACTATCGGCGATCTGGCCTATCTGCGCACGCAGGGCTGGGACATCGACATCCTCGCTCATCACCGGCGCGGCGGACATGTGCTCGGGCTTTGTGGCGGCTATCAGATGCTCGGCCAGAGTATCGACGATCCCGAAGGTGTCGATGGCCATCCCGGCAAAGTCGCGGGGCTTGGCCTCTTGGATGTCCACACTGTTATGGCCGGAGACAAGCGCGTCACCCTGAGCGCGGCGCGCACACTCGAGGGGGATCTGCCTGTTTCTGGCTATGAGATCCACATGGGCCGCACCACGGGGCCGGATTGCGCGCGGGCCTGGCTCGCGCTCGAAGGCCGCGCGGAGGGGGCGACCTCTGCCGATGGGCGTGTGCGCGGCTCTTATCTGCACGGGCTTTTTACATCGGACGCGTTTCGGGCACAGTTCCTCTCCGACCTCGGACACCAGTCCGATCTGGACTATGACGCCGGGGTCGAGGCGACGCTTGATGAGCTTGCAGCCCATCTTGAACAATATATGGATGTGGAAGGCCTGCTCGAACTGGCCGAACCCATTCCTGTGCCTGAATCCTGAGATGCCCAGAGCGACTGACGCCAGCACGGCCCAACCAAACGACGGGTTGTGAAAAACAAGCCGGACGGGTGAAGGATGAGGAGTGAAGGATACTGGCGAAGGGCGCGACAGTTACAGTTACAGTTACAGTTACAGTTACAGTTACAGTCACTGGCCAAGGCAAAAAGACCGAGACCCCACTCCGGCGCAGCACAGGTCGTGTCAGCAATACATACGATCGGCCCAAGTGACCCGCGCTAAGTCACACGGTGTAAACCACAGGGCCCAGATCACCCGTTCCGGCTCATCAGGTGCACATCATGAGGTGCAGATCGACGCTAGGGGTGTGAGACTTCGCTTACAACAGCTCTTGTGTCGACAGAGCGCGCTGGATTTCGCGGCGCACCAATTTGCGCACATTGCGGGTGATCCGCTCGCCGAGCGCCCCCTGCAATTCCTCACGCACGATAGAGGTCACCAGCTCGCGCAGGCCTTCTTCGTCCATGAATTCCTCGCTGGCAGCAAGACGGTTCATGGTCGCCTCGGTGAGCGAATCCTGCGTCATGTCCTGTGCGGACTCGGCAAAGGATGCAGGCTCAGGCGCAGTGTCCTGATGGTCTTCCCACTGGATCGTCTCGACGGTAGGGCCGCTGTGGGGCACCGCCTCGATGTCATCTTCATTGATCTCAGGCGCGCGGTTGCGGCCCTCATCCGTGCCGGCGGCCTCAACGCGCCCAGCGGTTTCCAGCTCTGCAATCCGGCGCACCACAGCCGCCACCCGAGAGCTCTGCCCCGGGGAAGTCACGGCCTCATCGCCTGCAACCGTAGGTGTGGCGGTGGTCTCTGCAGCGTCCTGCTGCGCGGGCGCGGGTGCGGCATCCGCATTCTCCGCCACAGTGGGCTTCGAGGGCGTACCGGTCTCTAGACTGTCAAACAGTCGCGCGCCGGGGTCCCGCCACGGCGCATCCGCAGGGGCCTCAACAGGTGTTTCGATCGGCGCATCAGCTGCGGTATCGGCAGGGCTCGCAGGGCTCACCTGCGGCGCGACCTCACCCATGTGCTCCGGCTGAGCCTCATCAAGTGTCTCTTGAGGCGCAGCGTACTGCGGCTCTGCGCGGCGCACCGCATCAAGCGGGATCGGCGCGTTTGGTGCCTCGTCAAGCACGTCCTTCAGCCCGGCCTCATCAACCTCCACAAAGGGCGCTTCGGCAATCGGCTCTTCGGGTGCGGCTACGGGTGTCGGCTCAGGCGTTGCGACATGGCTCTGGCGCGCCTCATTCGGGGCCGCTGCTCTATCGTGCGGCGAACCTTCGGAGGCGGTGTCTTGGGCGGGGGCTGTGTCGTAGGCGGGGGCACGGTGCAACACCCGGCTTTTTTCAGCAGAGGCGCTCTTTTCGCGCAAAACTGAAACAGCGTCGCTTGCAGCGGCCCGCGTCGCCGCGTTGTCCTGAGCACCATTCGATCCCGTATCAGAGCGCCCCTCTTGCGAGGCTTGGGGCGCGCGGGTCGCCTCAGGCTCATGCACCCGCAACGCTGGCGTCAGCACCAGCCGGGACGCAGGTTTGGGTTGCGCAGACGGCGTTTCCTCGCGCCCGGTCTCGCGGACCAGTCGGCGGATGGAGGACAGAACGTCCTCGATTTCTGAATGGGTAACGGGATCAGACATATTTATGGGCCAAGCTCACCTCTTGCGGGCAAGTGTAGCCAGCTTGCCCGCATCACACAACAGCAACGTCAGAATCTCAGTTTTTTCTCAGAGCCTTGAGCACGCGGTCCAGATCCTGCCCACGCTTGGTGACAAAGGCCGGAGCCGAACGCACCTGGTTGTGATAGAGTTCGGGGTCATATCGCTCGACCGCGAGATTGAGGTTCTCAGCCGTCAACAAACCCTGCGCCTGCAACAGCTGATAAGCCGCCAGCGCCTGATTGGCACGCGCCGACAAACGGGCCGTTTGTGCATCCAGAAGCTCCTGCTCGGCCTGAAGCACATCAAGCGTGGTGCGCGATCCCAGCGTGGCTTCCTCGCGGATCCCGTCAAAAGCGACCTGCGCTGCGCGCACGCGCTGGTTCGAGGACACAAGGCTCGCGGCGGCGGTTTCAAACGCGGTATAGGCACTTGCTGCGCTGCTGGAGATGCTGCGCTGAATCGAAATCAAAGCGCCGCGCTCTGCATCGAGGCGTGCCAGATCCGCCCGGCGCGCGGCAGCCAGAGCGCCACCCGCATAAAGGGTCTGGTTGAGCGAAAGGCCGAGATCAAAGTTGTCAGCATTGGAGTCGCTGCTGTGCACCTCGCTATGAGTCGCACTGGCGGTGAATTTCACATTGGGGCCCATGTCGCGCAAAGAGCTGTCGGCGGTAAGCTGCGCCGCCCGCACCGAATGCTGCTGCGCACGCAGGCTCGGATGGCTGCGCAACGCCAGCGCCTGTGCATCCGAAAGCGATGCCGCGCGGCGCGGCAACGGCGGATAGGACGCCACCGCCCCCGGCGCGCGTCCGACCACCTCTTCATAGGTGGCGCGTGCGGTCAGCAAGGCACCGCGTGCATCGGTCAGGTTGGCACGTGCCTCAGCCACCCGGCTTTCGGCCAGAGCGACATCGGTGCGCGTCACTTCGCCCACTTCGAAACGGTCGTTGGCAGCGCGCAGCTCTTCCTGCAGCAAGCGCAGGTTGTTCTGACGCAGCGCAACGATATCCTGCTGAGTCAGGACGTTGACATAAGCCTGCACAGCCGCGAACAGCACCTGCTGCTCCACGTCCAGAAGGGTCTGCCGGGTTGCAAGGACGGTTTCCTGCGCCGCTGCCTGATCGAGCTGCGTGGCACCATTGTCAAAGAGCAACCACTCCATGCCGAGGCGCAAGGAGGCACCCGTGCTGTGGCTGGAGCGCGCGCCCCCAGTCCCAAAGCCCGTGCGGTTGTAATCGCGTGCAATCGCGAGGGTGGCTGTAATCACCGGACGCAGCCGCGCAACCGTGGCCGCAACCCCTTCGTCTGCGGCACGCAGCAGGGCTCGGTTCTGTTCCAGAAGGCCGCTGCTTGTATAGGCGCCGATCATCGCGTCGGTGACATTATCCGCACGCGCCTGCGGGGCGCTCAAGACGGCCGTGGCGAGGACGCCGATTGTCGCAAAAGCCTTAATACGCTTTGATTTCAATAGTTTTTGCATCCTGTCGCCTCGATGTCCGGAAGAGCTTTGCGCCCTGTTATCAATCTCGTTTGCGTCACACATATGTGAACGTCACACCAATTTGAAAAGAGCCTGCCTTGCAGATGTGGCCAAAAAGACTCGAGCGCGACAGGATCGCCGCCCTCAGAGCGAAAAGACCCTCGGCTTGGCAAAGCCCGGCAGCACCGGCGCGCCGGCATTGAATTCAAAACGCCAGGACACGCGCCCATTGCTCTTGTAGCCGATTTTCACCTCGCCCAGAGCGCCGTCCATGAACAGGGCCGCGATGCGACCACCATCCTTGAGCTGCGCCAGAAGCGCCTCAGGCACCTCTTCGACGCCGCCCTCGATCATGATCACATCATAAGGGCCATGTTCGGCAGCGCCCTCGGCCAGATCACCCTGATGCACGATCGCATTGTCGGCGTTGCTGGCGCTCAGGATCTCTTGCGCCTCGGAGGCCAGGCTTTCGTCTTCTTCCACCCCGATCACCATCTGCGCGAGACGCGCAACCACGGCGGTGGAATAGCCAAAGCCGCAGGCCACATCGAGCACCAGTTCATCCTGCCGCACATCAAGCGCGTCCAGCATCTTGGCAAGCGTGCGCGGCTCAGGCACCACGCGGCCCGTGCTCAGCGGTACGGATTGATCGGCATAGGCCACCTCGGCCTGGGAATCCGGGACGAATTTTTCGCGCGAAATGGCCAGCAAGGCTTCGATGATCGGGTATTTGGTCACATCCGCCGGACGGATCTGGGTGTCTACCATCATGCGGCGGCGGTCGGAGAAATCAGTCATCTGCTAAACTCATATGTTCAGGCATTCGAGTGGGTTTTGCCACATCGCCACCCGCGCGGCAACGGCCCCTTTTGACAATAGCAAAGGTTTGGCAAACCTGTTGCCTGCACTCTTCTGTTTGCATGGCCTGATCGCGCGCGAAGTGCCCTGCGCAACGGCAGGCGCGTTCCATTCTGGCGGCAAGTTAGCCGCTCACATCACAACAGCCCTCCACGGCAGGCCGTCCTCGTAACGCCCTTGCTGCGCCGCCCGCGCCTTGCGCTGAATTGGGCCGCACCGCGAAAGCGCACCCTGGCGCCCGACCTGCCGCCAACTGCAAACTCTAGGATCTGGATCGCAAAACGGGACCACAGCGCGTGAACGCGCCAGCCGATGCATCCAAACGCCGGTCACACCGGCCCGACCCAGACCCAACCAGACAGCCGCCGCATGAACCAGCGCATAGACAAATGCCCGTGACGCGGTCGACGCCGGTGTTTCGATAACGATGCTCTAGGGGTCAGGCGGACACTCTGGCCACAAATCTCAGGCCGAGCAGAACTCACAGAAAGGAGATTCCGGGTGAGCACTCAAATGCTCTGAGGAAATATCCGCACCACAAATGCGGCAATAGCCGTATTCGCCTGCCTCCATCCGGTCGAGCGCCGTCAAGATCGCTTTGACTTCGCGGCCCATCAAGGAGGTCATTTTGCTCTGTCGCGTCAGCAGGTTCACCTCATCGTCGATCGTCACGCCGTCGCGCGCGAGGGCCGACAAACCCTGCCCCGCCAGCATCCCCGACGAAAGCGCATTCAGCCGGGTCTCGAGACATTTTCTTTGAACGTTGAAATCCATGGTCTCTCCTCGCAAAACAAAAAAACCGATACAACTCAGAGCGCGCAGACACAGGGATCACCGGCCAAAAGCGGGACGCGCTCCAAGCGGGCGGCGCCCTCTCGGACGCGCGGCGAAACAAGGGGTCTGGTCGGGCTGCGAATCCCGAAGCTCACCCAAGCCACATTACAGAAAACACGCAACCGCAGGGCGATAAAGAAGCGACAATTCTATGCTGCATGTGCACCCTGGTCGCGCGAGGTCGCGCCGCTTTGGGCCTTGCGCTTTTTGCCAACTTCGGAAACGGTAATGTTATCAACACGGTCCCTGCTGGGGCCATCCGAAATTCTGCCCCGCGATGGAGAACCGAGCATGATCCGCCCCCTGATGATGGCGCTTATGATCTTTGGCCTTGCCGCCTGTGAAACCACCAAAGGCGCAGGTCGTGACTTGCAAAAAGCAGGTCAGGCCATATCCAACACGGCACAGAACGTCCAAAACGCGATCTGATCGGGCGCGCCTCTCCCGGGGCAGCCCTGGCCATCCGACCCGGCACGTCCGAGCCCTTGCACGCTTTCTATCTCAGCTTTGCAGCCGAGAGCGCCGCATCGATGCTCAACTGCTGCGACACCCAGGCCGCAAACAGCTTGATTAGCTCCAGGTCCATCGGCTCAAAGGGCGCGCGCGCCTCTGGTGACGTGAAGTTGAGCGTGCCAAAGACATGGCCATCCACGATCAACGGCACCCCGATATAGGTTTCAAGTAGGAACATGTCATAGCACGGGTGCGAGGCGATCCCGGACTGCGAAGCGCGATGATAGGCAACCGGCCCCTCGCCCGTGAGCGTCTGCGCGCAATAGGTCTCGCCGAGCTCAAATCGGGTACCCGGTTCGACCGGCGCCTCATGCGAATAGCAATACGACACCGTATAAGTCTGCCCTTGCACACAGCTGATAATCGCGGACATGGTCTGAAACCGCTCGCATCCCAGCTTGAGGATTTCATGAACCTTTTCATCGCGCGACAGCGCCTGGTTGGTGGTGATGTCAAACAACACCCTGAGCAAGGTCTCAAACAGGCGCGTTTGGGAAATGTCTTTGATCACAGCAAGATAGCCAACAGGCGCCCCATCTGCGCCCCGGATCGGGCCACCGGTGGTCTGGCTCAGGAAGGTCTCGGTATTGCGCCTGCGATAGGTCACTTCATAGCTGTGGTCCGATGCCGAAGGCACAGCGCTGAAATGCGCCCTGCCTTTTTCAAGATAGCTCTCATGTGAGGCATAAAGGAACTCGGTGGTTCGCCCGCGTACATCGCTGAGCGCATAGCCGAACAGTCGCTCAAAGGCCGGGTTGACCCAAGAGATCCTGCGCGCATGATCCGCCACGATCACGGCCTCTGGCAGGTCGCTAAACAACTGCGGCACCCGAAGTCCGCCCGCCGCCTCGAGCTCTGCCGCGCGGCTTTGCTCTGTGGATGCAATGTCCCCTGCGTTCATTTCACCCCCTAACTTTCACAAATTCACATTCAATAGTGTCACCCCTTATCGAGAACACAACCATCTGGCACCCGTCAACTGCGCTCAACCAAGGCGTGAAAATTTCAATAATGGCTTTATATACATGACCATAAAGGACAGAATCAGTAGGATTCCCATGCAAAACGAACCAAAACGTGACGCAACGGAAGCGAATACCACCCCCACAGAGGAACAGCACAAATTTCACTTTGCAGAATATTCATACCAAATCCGCGGGTCATCGCCTGCTCCGCTCTTAAGGGACACTGCCCTTCACGCAGTCGCCGGGCGGGCCCCGCGTGCTGCCCGCTCCGCCAATTGTCGCTAAACCAGCGCAAAACACGCTCTGCTCCGCAGCAAAGCAATGACGCCGTTTTATGGGCCTTGGTCACCAAAAGTTAAGGAGTGTGTCCGCAAACTATAACAGCGTGTATAATCACAGATCTCGAGAGTTCTGGCGGATCTGCGGGTAAGAGGTAGCGATCATGGCACATACAGCCCCTCACCATAAGAAGATCTCCACCCTGCACATGCTCGTCATTGGCCTGTCTCTCGCCATGACAATCGGCGCCTGGCTCTATTCGAAACACCAAGTGGACAAGCAGATCGAGGCCCGTTTCATCGCCTCGCGCGATCGCACCGTCGACCTCATCGTGGATCGCATGTCACGCTACGAGGATGCCTTGTGGTCCGGCGTCGCGCACGCCCGTTCCCTGAGCGGTGAGCTGAACGCGCGCGACTGGCATACGTTTTCCGAAACGCTTCACATCGAAGAGAAATACCCCGGTGTGAACGGTATTGGCTTCATTCACAATGTAGAGCGCACTGACCTGCCCGCCTACCACGAGGCAAGGAGCAGCGAAGGGCGGCCGATCCAAATCTATCCGGAGCATGATCTCGAGTACCTGCTGCCAATCACCTACATCGAGCCCGAAGCCGCCAACGCGGCTGCAATCGGTCTGGATGTGGCGCATGAAACCAACCGGCGCACGGGTCTGCTTGCAAGTCGCGACAGCGGCAGCGCGCGCATCACCGGGCCGATTGTGCTTGTGCAGGACAGCGGCAATACACCCGGTTTTCTGTTCTACACCCCGCTCTACGCAGGCCAAATGCCCACCACCGTCGCCGAGCGCCGGGAGCGGTTCCTTGGCGTTGTCTATGCGCCCTTTGTGGTGCGCAAGCTTGTGGAGGGCTTGCTTTCGAAGGATCTGCGGGATGTACGCTTCAGCCTCAGCGATGGCGAGGCGGTGATCTATGACGAACACGGCCCCGACGAGCCGCTGTATGACGTGGACCCGATGTTCACCGACACGGTCGTGGTCGACATGTACGGGCGAAAGTGGACGGTCAATCTGCGTACAAACCTGGCCTTTCGCGCACAGAACAGCTCTGCACAGCCCAGCCTGATCCTTGCCGGCGGACTGGTCATCGAAATCCTGGTGATCTCGCTGCTGGTGATGCTCTCGCGCTCGACCAAGCAGGCGCATAGTCTCGCGCGCGACCTCACCGCAGAACTGCGTGCCAAAACCAAACACCTCGAGAAGGCCAATGCCGAAATCGAACAATTTGTCTATGTGGCATCGCATGACCTGAAGACCCCCGCGCGCGGCATCGGGTTCCTTGTGGATGTGATCGAAGAAGAGCTCGAGGACGTGCTCAAATCCGCCCAAAATCGCGGCGAACTGCAGATGCAGCTCGATATGATCCGCGACCGCGTGGCGCGTATGAATGATCTCACCAAGGGCATCATGGAATTTTCGCGCGTCGGCCACTATGGCTCCGAGGGAGAGCCGCGCTTGCCTGTAAGCAACCTGATCGAGGACTGCGTGGCTGATTTTGAGGTTGATCCCAAGCAAGTCCATCTGGCCTCGGATGTGAGTGAAATCGCCTGCGACAGCCATAACTTCCGGCGGGTTCTGGAGAACCTGATCGGCAACGCTTTCAAATACCACCCTCACCCGCGCGCCGCCAAAGTCGAGGTGGCAATCAAGGATCGCGGAGATCGCCTGACAGTGAGCGTCAAGGACGACGGCAACGGCATTGCGCCGGAGTTTCACGACAAGATCTTTGACGTCTTTCAAACCCTACGCAAGGGAACCGAACCCGAAAGCACCGGCATCGGTCTGGCGATTGTGAAAAAGGCGATCCAGCGGCACGGGTTTGATATCACAGTAACCTCATCCGAGGGCCATGGCGCAGAATTCTCATTCTGTTGGCCCAAAGACCGCAGCCAGAGCAGCATGGACTTGGAGAACGTAGCCTGACATGACTCGTCAAATGAATATCCTGTTGGTCGAAGACGACGACCTCGACGCGATGATGATCAAGCGCGCCATGGCCCAGGTGGCCCCGGACGCCCATCTCATCAGAGCGACAGATGGCGTCGAGGCGCTTGAAATCGTGCAATCAAACCGCGTGGAAGATCCCTATTTCATTCTCCTTGATGTGAACATGCCCCGGATGAACGGCCATGAATTCCTGAAGGAGCTGCGCGCCAGCTCAGAGCATTCCGACACGATGGTGTTCATGTTCACGACCTCCGAAAGTGCGCGCGATATTGCCCGCGCCTATCAGGAGCGCGCCAATGGCTACATCGTCAAACCTCACGGCAAGGCAGCGATGAACAGCATCTTGGACACGCTCCAGCGCTACTGGACCACATGTGAGCCGCCGCGCACGCTCGCTTGATCTGTTTTCGAAGACAGTCTGGTCCCAGCAGAGGGGCTGAATTGACGCAGGCTCCCCAAGCCTTCAACGCCTCAGACGGCGTTTAACCTCTGCGCTGTGCGCACCGCAATCAGAACATCTTCGCGCCACCCAAGTCCGTGGCGCAGCACCACAGACGCGTTTCAAAGACGGCGCATTTCAAACAGGGCACATTTCAAACAGGACGCGCCAGAAAGAGGTCTCCACCCATTTTGCCGCGCAGATCGGGGCGCGCCCCGTCGCCAGGGCCCACCCCAAAGGATGCTCTCGAACACTGGTCCGCGGCAGTCTGCGAAACGATTCCTTGTGTTGGAATCCCCCCTGCGGACGCCTCGTTGAACGCGCGCGCCGAGGCACCACAAGTGTTCGCTTTCCGCCTTGCCGCAGATGCGCCCAAAAAATTGCAAGGCCTGAAAGAGAACACCGCACGCGCCGTATCAGAGATGATGCGCGTGCGTGACCTTCAGGGCATGCTCAAGGGCAGCTTTGTCAAAGGCTGGCGCTCCATTTGGTGAAACCGCCTCACGCGGACCAGCCGAGGCGTCCTGCTGCGTTGCTGCGGCTCGATCACTCGAACGGACCGGCAGCACCCGCCCCTCCATCACCGTGCCCCAGACCTCGATCTCGCGGATCGCCATGGGATCCACCTCGAGCGGGTTCTCGGCAAGGATCGTCATATTCGCCCGCTTGCCACGCACGAGGCTGCCGATTTCTTCTTCCATCTGCAGCGAATAGGCCGCTTCGATGGTGACGCCGCGCAGCGCGTCCTCGGCGGACACCGCCTGTTCCGGCGCCGCCACCCGGCCCGACGTGGTCACCCGGTTCACCGCGCACCACATCAGGAACAACGGGTCAGCTGGCGCCATCGGCATATCCGAATGGAGCGACCAACGCACCCCGGCCCGCGAGAGATCCCCGAGACGCACCATGCTGTCTGCCCGCTCGGCGCCAAGACCCACTTCGGAATACTGATCCGCAAGCGCCGTGACATAATAGGGATTGCCGCTCACGATGGCCCCGAGCGCCTTGATCCGCTCCACCTGGTCAAAGGCGCTGACGGCAAAATGCACGATGACCGTACGGTGATCAAAACGCGGATTGCGACGCATGTTGGTCTCGAGCGTCTCCAGCACACGATCCAACCCGGCATCACCGTTGACATGGATGTGCAGCTGATACCCCGCATCCCAGTAGACCCTGAACGCGCGCTCAAACAGCTCTTTCTCCATCATCCACTCGCCGTGGTGATCGTCGAGATAGGGCGCGCGCACCTGCATGAGCTGCGAATAGATCGCCCCATCCGAAAACAGTTTGGCCTGGCGCGGCGCGAGGCTTGTCATCCCGTAGTACCAGGATTGAAGCGCCTCTGACCGGGCAATGACCTCGCCGTCATCGGCGTAACTGGCGACCATGCTCTTGGCATCGACCATGAACGACCAGCGAAACGGCATATCCGGGCTGGAAAACACCGCATTGACTCCGTCCTGCACGGGTTTTGCAAGAATGCCGCCGGGCTCGTTGCCAAAGGTGATGCCCTTGCTGTGCATGAAGTCACGGCTGAGTTCGAGCCCAGCGCGCAGCTGTTCGGGCGTGGCCACCAAAGACGCAATATGAGGCAGAACCG
This sequence comes from Ruegeria sp. TM1040, assembly GCF_000014065.1. Classification (NCBI taxonomy): domain Bacteria; kingdom Pseudomonadati; phylum Pseudomonadota; class Alphaproteobacteria; order Rhodobacterales; family Roseobacteraceae; genus Ruegeria; species Ruegeria sp. TM1040. Next base: position 2,105,033 of record NC_008044.1, read on the forward strand.
CAAAAAGCCCCTGCTCCCAGAAATGGCCCTCCGCAAGGTTGGCCTGTTTCTGCGAGGCCGCGTCGAAGGCCTCCACCGCGGCCTGTGTCACCCCACCGGCCGTCAGGGCGGCGCTATTGAGGATCATCTCGTGGCAGGAGCGACCCCACACCAGAATGGGGCGCTCGGTGCTGATCCCGTCGAGATCCGCGCGTGTCAAAGGACCGTAAAAGGCGGGATGATACCCCCAGGTCACCACCGGCTCTCCGGGGGTGGTACGCGCCTCCACGGCTGCCGTGAGGCGTTTCATGAAGTCCGCCTTGTCCTTGACCGCAGGCACGGTGCCCGTCGGCAAGGCCCACTCCTCGATCGACAGGATCTCGGACGACATCGACAGCGCCGCCAGAACCGGATGATCATGCTGGCTGATAAACCCTGGCACGATGACCTTGTCGGCGAAACTGTCATCCACATCAAAGGGTTGATCCCCGAGCATCTCCTGCACCTCGCTGAGCGCGCCCACCGCGAGGATTCGCGTGCCGACAACCGCGATGGCCTCGGCCGAGGGTTGAGAAGGGTCAAGCGTGACAATATCGCGCGCGGTGAAGATCTTTGCCCGAGGCACCGGTGCAAACAACTTGCCGATCTCCGAGAGCGAGTTCGTCTGCCCAACTGCGCGCACGGCGGGCACCGTCAAACAGGCCGCCGCAACGCTGCCCTTCAACAGATTTCTGCGGTTCAAGGTCCTCATGTCATATCTCCCAAGAAGATGTCGCTCGAAAATATCTTTGGTCTTTCAAAATCGGGCGCAGCGTCACAGCGTGTCGCCCAATGCCGGAGCGCGGCAAAGTTCTGCGCGGCCCTTAACGATTTACGCTGAAATTATAGGCAAATCTGAGAGCAAAACAACCATAAAGAGTGCGCGGCGCAGCGCAACTCACCCAAAAGAATTCCTTCCAATCCAAGCGCTTAATAAGGAAATCCTGCGTCACCTACCATGGCGACAGCCCCCCCACGACCAAGAGCAGGTCCGCGCGAGCAGTCCGCGACACACACAGATCATCGAGGCGGCGGGTGGAGAATAATTTCTAAAGGAATTCCGATTAACGTCCTTCGGAAGGGGAAGTTCATGCAGAACGCAATACTGATTCTTGCCGCCGCAACCGTCGTGATCTGCTCACCGGTTCTCGCATTGGTTGCTCAGGGCCGGCCCACTGCCGGTGATGTCGCCTTGGTGATTGCGCCCCCCTGGGGCAAATCCGCGGGCGACATCGTGACAGGCGCGGGGCTGCAAGATGTCACGCCAGAACGCGCTCCCATTGGTGCTCTTGTTTTGCTCGAGACGCCAGACAGCATTGACCGGCTTTATCGTGAAGGGGCCTGGTTGATTACAGACGGAAAGAAAGTTTTGGAACTATGCAAAAGCTAAGAGAGCCGCACGCGGACACCTCAGCCATTGATAGCCCTGCTCGCCCCATTGCAAAGGCGGCGAACAAGCGACGAATTCAGCGGGTCACCAGTTGGCTGCTGGTCCCCCTGCCTGCCGCGGCCGCGTATTTTGTCAACGGGCTCCCCCTCTGGTGGGCCTTTGCCGCGCTGAGCCTTGTGCTCGGTGCCATGGCCTGGGTCTCCCGCAAACTGCCGGAGTCGACGCGCGATTACCTGCTGAGTTTCTGCTTCATCGCCCACTGTATCTTGCTCACCGCCTCGCTCAGCGGTCACGCGTGGCAGCTTGATACGCATATGATGTTCTTTGCCGCCCTGGCCATCGTATCGACCCTTTCAAGTCCGCGCGCGCTGATCTTTGCAACGGTTCTGATCGCGCTGCACCACATTTCATTCAGCGTCCTGATGCCCTCTCTCGTCTATCCGGGTGGCGGCATTGCCGAGAACCTGCAACGCACTGTGATGCATGCGGTGATCGTGCTTCTGGAAGCCGGTGTTCTGCTGCTCAGCATGCTCAGGAGCCTTGCCGCCGACACGGAGCTGAAAACCCAGCAGAGCGCGGCCGAACATCAGGCGCAAGCGGCAGAACGCGCCGAAGCCCTCGCGATGCAAAGCCACAAGAACGCCGAGCGCGTCGTCAGCATCGTCGGCGATCATCTGCGTGAACTCGCCGCCGGGCGGCTGGATTGCAAGATCGACACCTCTTTCCCACAGGAATATGCGCAGCTTCAGGAGAGCTTCAATTCCACCGTCGATACGCTGAAAGGCACCATCGAACAGGTCAAAGACGCCACCTATCGCCTCAGCAAAGGCGCGACGGACATCGATCAGGCCTCTGAAAATCTCTCCAACCGCACCGAAAGCCAGGCCGCGACGCTGGAGCAATCCGTGGCCGCCCTCGAAGAACTGACCACTTCCGTCAAATCTTCGGCCGAAGGCGCGCTCAGCGTTCAGCGCACGATGGATGATGCCCGCTCCGAAGCCGTAAGCAGCGGTGGCGTCGTGAAGGATGCGGTCTCCGCCATGAGCGCGATCGAGGACTCCTCCTCCCAGATTGCGCGCAACATCAGCGTGATCGACGACATCGCCTTCCAGACCAACCTGCTGGCGCTCAATGCCGGGGTCGAGGCCGCCCGTGCGGGCGAGGCCGGCAAAGGCTTTGCCGTGGTCGCCGCCGAGGTGCAGGCGCTTGCGCAGCGGTCGGCTGATGCCGCAACCGAGATCAAGAGCCTGATCTCGCAGAGTTCCCAGCACGTTGATCACGGGGTTGATCTGGTGGGTCAGGCTGGCGAGGCGATCGAGAAGATCGTTGAACGCGTCGAGCAGATCTCTGAACTTGTGTCGGGCATCGCCACCAGCGCGGCAGAGCAGTCTTCCGGGCTGGGCGAGATCAACACCGGGATGAGCCAGCTGGATCAGGTGACCCAGCAGAATGCGGCCATGGTGGAACAGGTCAGCGCAGCCAGTCATCTGCTGCATTCGGACTCAAAGCGGCTTGCACAGTTGATGGCGCATTTCGAGACGGGCGCCGCCGACCAGACCCAAAGCGCCGCTGCGGCCTGAGGTCTCTCGTCCTTGTGCAAGGGGCGCGCCGTGCGCCTCCCGGCACCTGTCCATCAAGCGAATTCAAAAGAAGGGGCCAACAGGCCCCTTCTTTTGATCTGCCCGTCCACTGCTGGATGGAACAGGCCTGCGAGGTCCCGGCGCGCGCAAGGCCCCCACCCCAGTATGGTCAAGTCTGCAGATGCCGCACGCGATTGTCCGTCTCCACCGCCCCGATGCGCCAGCTGCAACGCCAGCCCCCCCTTAGGCCCAACAGCCGTTGTTTCACCCCAGCGCGCGCCCCGGGCAATGTGAGGCAAAGAGCCCTCAAAAGGACACGCGATATGAAAATCGGCTTTATCGGCCTCGGCAATGTGGGGGGCAAGCTTGCTGGCAGCCTGCTGCGCAACGGCTTTGATCTCACGGTCTATGATCTCAACCCTGATCTGGTTGCGGAATACGTCGAAAAAGGCGCGCAGCCCGGCACCGGGCCCTTGGCGATCATGCGGGCCTGCGACGCCGTCATCACCTGCCTGCCCTCGCCCGCCGCCTGCGCCACCGTGGTCGAGGAGATGCTGCCCGCAGTGGACAGCTCCAAGATCTGGATGGAGATGTCGACCACCGACGCCGCCGAGGTCAAACGGCTGGCGGCCCTTGTCTCTGAACGGGGCGGCAGTGCGATGGAATGCCCCGTGTCTGGTGGCTGTCATCGCGCCGACACCGGCAATATCTCGATTTTTGCAGGCTGCGACCGCGCGACATTCGAACGCATGCTGCCGACCCTGACGACCCTCGGGCGACGCGTGCTGCACACCGGCGACATCGGCAGCGCCTCCATTCTCAAGGTGATGACCAACTATCTTGCGACGGCGAACCTGCTGACCTGTTGCGAGGCGCTGGTGACGATGAAGGCCGCGGGCATTGATCTCAATACCACCTATGAAGCGATGAAGATCTCCTCCGGGACCTCCTTCGTGCATGAAACCGAAAGCCAGGTGATCCTGAACGGGTCGCGCGACATCTCATTCACGATGGATCTGGTGAAAAAGGACATCAGCCTGTTCCAGACCATCGCCGACGCCCATGGGGTGCCACTGGAAATCAGCCCGCTGCTGGTGGAGATCTTCACCGATGGGATCGCCAGGTTTGGCGAACGCGAGCTCTCCCCAAATATCATCCGCCGCCTCGAAGAGGCCACGGGGCTGTCGATCACCGCACCGGGCTTTCCTGCGGAAATGGTCGATGATGAGCCCGAAGAACCGGGGTATGAGGTTGTGCCAACCGGACTCTCCGCCCCGCTCGCCAAGGCGCCAGCCGGGTAGCGCACCTCTCTGTTGGGGCTCAACCCATCCATCGTGGCGCGTGTCTGAAAACGTGCGGAGCCCTCCCGGCACGCCCTTCTAAAGTCCTCGCGCGTGATCCTGTGCAGCGCGGGGTGGGCGCGGCCTTGTGCCAGTCGACCGAGTTGATTTCTGTTGTCTCATTTGGGCTTGTCGCGTGTCAGGCGCGCGCCCATGATGGGCGCAAACAACAACCGGAGCCCCCATGCGCAGGCTGCCCCATGTCACCTGGCTTCGCTCCTTCGAGGCCGCCGCCCGTCACAGTTCCTTCAGCGCCGCAGCCGAAGAGTTGCACCTGACCCCCGCCGCAGTGAGCCAGCAAATCCGGCAGCTCGAACACCACCTCGGGTTTCAGCTCTTCAAACGCCTGCCCAAAGGGGTAGAGCTGACCGACATTGGCCAGGCCTATGCGATCCCGGTGCGCAAGTCGTTTGTGCAGATGCAAGAAGCCACGGATGGGCTGTTTCGGGTTCAGAGCAAATCCGTGCTGCGCGTGCGCTGCTCGATCAGCTTTGCGGCGCTGATCCTGGCACCGCTCCTGCGCGACTTCGCCGAAATCCATCCCGACATCGACGTCGAACTCTCGACCGCAGTTTGGTCGGATCGGATGGAGGGCGCCGGGGTGGATCTCGATATTCGCTACGGCGCCGCCTGCTGGCCGGAGCAAAACGTCCACCCGCTTCCGGTCGAAGAGGCCACGTTGGTCTGCCACCCGGACTATGCCGCGCAGCTTGGCAGCGCGCTTGATCCGGCATGGCTCGGGGCAGCGGACATTGTGCAGATCGTGGGCTCCGAGACCGATTGGGACCGCTATCTGCGGCTCTGCGGGATCGATACGCCGCGCCCGCGACACTGGATGAAGGCCGATTCCTCGCTGATCGCCCTGCAGATCCTGTCGGCGGGGCGCGGCTGCGCCCTGATTTCGCGCAGTTTCGCCCGTCAGGCGCTCAGCGAGGGACGCCTGGTTGCGCCTTTTGATCTGAGCCTGCCGATGCAGGAGAGCTTTGTTCTGGTCGAGCGCGACGACCTGAGGGAAAACCCGGGTCTGCGCAAACTTGTGGACTGGCTGCTGACGCAGAGGCTCTAGACGGTCGCGGCCGCCTTGCGGACCCAATCGACAAACAGAAGCGTGTCCTGCGAGGGCGTCGTGGGCATGGTGACAAAATAGCTCGTCCCGAGATCCAGCGCGCCATCGGGCCAGGCCCGGAGGGCGCCGTCGCGTTCCGCCTGACCGGTGATCGAGCGCCAGCCCAGCATAAGCCCGCGCCCATCATAGATCGCCTGCGCCGCCTGGACGTAATTGTTAAAGATCTGTCCGCCCCCGCGCGGACGCTGAATACCGCGAGCCTGAAGATAATCTTCCCAACCCGCCCAGTGGTCATTGTGCGGATTGCGCACATGGATCAACGGCGCCTCAGCCAATGTGGCGCCCTCCGCAAGAAGGCGCTCCACCAGTGCCGGCGCGCCAACCGGGCAGATCACCTCAGCAAAGAGCTTCTCCGTGCGCCCTTCGCGCCAGCCGCCCCGGCCATAGCGAAGCGCCACATCTATCCCTGGGCTCAGCACCGGAAGATCGGTTGCCGGGGCTTGCACGTTGACCGTAAGCTCCGGGTAGTCCGCATAAAACATTGGCAATTTCGGCATCAACCAATAGGTCGCCATGCCCAATGTGCATGAAACCGTTACCTGCCGTTCGCCAATGGCATGCAGGGCACGGATGTCTTCGAGCGTGGCCGCAATCCGGCCAAGCCCCTCGCGTACCGCCCGCGAGAGCATCTCTCCGGCGTCGGTCAGACGCGCCGGGCGCACACTGCGATCAAAGAGCGCCACGCCCACGTGATCCTCCAGCGCCTTGAGCGCCTGACTGACCGCCGGTTGGGTCACATTGAGCCGCTGCGCAGCATCGCGCATCGACCCGTGACGCGAGATCGCCTCAAAGGTCACAAGCAGGCGCAAAGGGGGTAGATGATCCATCTCTAACTTAATCCTTAGATTAAGTTATCTTCACCCGAAACAGGCTGTCGTCAAGCCCTCCCGTGGTGAAATACTGCGGCAAAGACACTCCTCAGGAAAGGCAATCCAGCCATGAATGATCTCAGCTCTCCCCCCACGGTTGCGACCATTGCGGGCCTTGGTGACAAAGGTCTCGATATTACCCTGGCCGACGGCGCGACCCATTATTTCAATTACTACTGGCTGCGCGACAACTGCCCCAGCTCCTTTAGCGCCATGACCCGCGAGCGCAGCTTTGACATCTTTCATCTGGAGACCGCCCCACGCGCAAGAACGGCCGAGATTGACGGGGACGCGCTGGTGATCGACTGGCAGGACGAAGACCACATCACCCGCATGCCGCTCTCTTGGCTCAATGCCTATGCGGGTGGGCAGCGCCGCCCCGACCCAGCCGATCTGTCGCGCGTGGCCTGGTTTGGCGATCACTACCCATCGGTGCCGCGGTTCTCGCAGCCCGATCTGGTCTCGGATGACGCGACCCGCGCCAAATGGATCGAGGCGATGCTGGTGCATGGTTTCACGATCGTGACCGACATGCCCGACAGCGATGCGGCGCTCACCCAGACGGCAGAGCTCATGGGCTTTGTGCGGCCCACCTTCTTTGGCACCTATTTTGATGTCAAAACCCACATCAACCCCACCAATACCGCCTATACTGCGGGCGCACTAGAGCTGCACACCGACACCCCGGCCGAGGAATTTGCGCCGGGTATCCAGTTCCTCCATTGCCGCATCAACACGGTTGACGGTGGCGAGAGCCTCTATGCCGATGGGGTGGCGGTGGCCAATGACTTTCGCAAGCGCGACCCAGAGGGCTTCAGGCTTCTCAGCGAAGTGCCGATCCCGTTTTACTGCGAACACGACACTTATGATGCGCGCTCGCGCCAATATGTGATCGAGCTGGATCAACACGGCGAAGTCGAGGGGCTCACGATCAGTCAGCATATGGCCGATATTTTCGACCTCGATCAGAAACTGCTCGATGACTACTACCCCGCGTTCTGCCGCTTTGGTCGGATGCTGCAGGAAGAGAAATACATGATGCGCTTTTTGATGAAGGGCGGTGAATGCATGGTCTTTGACAACCATCGCATCGTGCATGGCCGCGCCGCCTATACCGCCTCCAGTGGTGACCGGTATCTGCGCGGCTGCTACGTGGATCGCTCCGAGATGCGCTCCACCTATCGTGCATTGGTCAGCGAAGGACGGTTCAAGGCATGACCCTCACACGCGCCCTCCCCGATGCCGAGGCCCAGTTGCGGACCGATCTCGCAGATGCCTTTCGGATCTGTCACATGCTGGGCTGGTCCGAAAGTGTCGGCAACCACTTCAGCGCGGCCGTCTCCGCTGACGGGCAGTCATTCCTGCTCAACGCCAAGTGGCAGCACTTCGACACCATCGCGCCCGAGGATCTGCTGCTTTTGGACAGCCGCACCGCAGAGACGCCCCCCGATGTCGATGCCTCGGCCTGGTGCGTGCATGGCACTCTGCACCGCCGCCTGCCCGATGCGCGCGTGGTGCTGCATGCCCATTCGCCCTATGCAACGGCGCTGGCCTGCCTCGAGGATCCCACCATGGTTCCAATCGACAACAATACCGCCCGCTTTTACGGGCGCACCGCCTATGACATGTCCTTTGGCGGCATTGCGGATGCCACCGAGGAAGGCGAACGCCTGGCGGAGGCGCTTGGCGACAAATCCGTGCTGGTGATGGGAAATCACGGGGTCAGCATCGTGGGCGACACCGTGGCAGAGGCGTTCGAGGATCTCTACTTCTTTGAAAAGGCTGCGCAAACACTGATTCTCGCCCGCTCCACCGGGGCACGCCTCGCGGTCCTCACGGATGCTGTGGCCCAGAACACCGCCGATGGCTGGCGCGCCTATCAGGGGATGGCGGCCAAACATTTTGCCTATCTGCGCAGCAGGTTGCCGCCCCTGCCCGGCTGACCTGACCCAAAGGGCCTCGCCTCGCCTTGGCAAAACTGAACGGAGCGCGCCTGCCCCGCCGCAATTTCTGCCGGGCAGGCGTTTTAACGAATGCCGCGCGCAGCGCACACTGGGCCCCCGACCCCGCGCGCCCTGTCCAAACTGCCGAATATTCGCTCAGTGCTATCAGCCCATCACCACCCGCAGGGTTTCGGGATCGACCTCCTGACCGTCCTCATCAAGCAGCGCGACGCGCACTGCACCGGTCTTGCCCTTTGGCGCAAAATGCACCGACGGCGTGGTGCTTTGCTCTGTATCCCACCATTGTTTCATCGCCAGGAACGTCAGCGCGAGATCGCGACCGCGCTCCGTCAGCCGGTAGCCATGCCGCGCCCGCGCCCCGTTCTCGCGATACTCGAACCGGCAGAGCAAACCAGCCTCGACCAGCTTGGCAAGACGGTTTGACAGGATCGAGCGCGGCACTCCGATGTCTTCCTGCATATCGGCAAAGCGCACCACGCCATAAAACGCCTCGCGCAGGATCAACAGCGTCCAGCGATCGCCCAGGATGTCCGCGGCCTGCGCGAGACCACAGCGGTCCATCCGAACGGGTGCGCGCGCACGCACAGAAGGGTCGACCACGGGTGTCTGGCTGGCGGGAGGAGGCACATCTGAGTTTGACATATGGACTTAGGCTCTCTACGCGACAATCTGAGTACATAATTTAGACCGAGGAGCCCCATATGACCACCCGCTTCATCCCCGCCACGCCCGCCGCGCGCCCCATCGACCAGGATGACCCGCTTGAGGATTTCGAGCGCCGCGAGGTCGCGCTTCTCGGCCTCACCAAGACGGTCTATGTGGCGGGCGCGGGTCCCGCGGTGATCGTGATGCACGAGCTGCCGGGGATCTCGCCGCAAGTGGCCCGCTTTGCGCGATGGGTCAGGGAGGCCGGCTTCACCGTCTACATGCCCTCGCTTTTTGGGCGCGATGGCGCCGTCGCACAGGCCGACGAAGGCGCAGAGGTCTTTAAACGAGTCTGCATCTCGCGCGAGTTTCGGGTCATGGCGGGGATGGGCACCAGCCCGGTTGTGGCATGGCTGCGCGCCCTCGCCAGCGAGGCTCATGAGGCCTGTGGCGGTATCGGCGTCGGCGCCGTTGGCATGTGCCTCACTGGAAACTTCGCGCTCTCGATGATGATCGAACCCGCCATGCAGGCCCCCGTGCTCTGCCAGCCATCGCTCCCGCTTGACGATCCGGGCGCCATTGCCATGAGTGACGAAGAAGCCGCCGCCGTCCGCGCACGCATGGATCAGGACGATCTGACCGCACAGCTCTACCGGTTCGAAGGGGACAGCTTCTGCCGCGCGGAGCGGCTCGCGGCCTATTTCGACCGGTTTGGGGACCGCCTCACGGAGAAAACCCTGCCCGACAGCGCCGCCAATCCGTCTCCCGCGCCCTTCTTCAACGCCCATGTGCCAACACCGCATTCGGTTGTCACACAGCACCTGATCGATGCAGCCGGAACAGAAACCGTCAAGGCCGTCGAGGAGATTATCGCGTTTCTGCGCAGCCGGTTGCACCCCTGATGCCCCGCTGACCCACAGCCCCGCTGACACCGGGCGTGCAAAACACCGTGCCGGTATGACACGCCCAATTCGCCCGGCGCAACCTTTGGGGCCAGCGATCTGGAACGAGACCTCGACCTCAAGCAGCAGCGGACGGCAGATGCCCCGGCAGGGTAAAGCGGATCACCGCACCGGGCTGGTCTTCATTGTTGCGCGCGTCAATCGTTCCGCCGCGCGCCCTCACCAGTCGGTGAACCCCCAGCAGACCAAAGCCACCATCGGTGCGCAGGGTCCCGGTATTCAGGAGCAGCGCGGCAGGATCACGCAGGCCGGGGCCATTGTCCTTCACTTCGACGGCATAGAAATCATCCGGTTCGGCCGAGAGGCTAATGTCCACATGCAAGGGGCTGCCGTCTGCCCTACGACCGTATTTCAACGCGTTGTCGATCAGATTGCGCAGAACAATAAGCGTGGCCGCCCGATCGCCTACCACCTGATCGCCGCTGATGTTGCACACACAGCGCCCCATCGGGTCGAGCAGGGCAAGCACCTCGTTCACCAGATCGCGAAAGGAGAACGCCCGCACGTCCGATTGCGTGGTGGTCGCCTGCGCATGGGCCAGAATGTCAGAGATAAGTTGCGTTGCCCGCGTGCCGATCTGTTCCAGCATGTCGATCAGTTCGAGCTTGCCATCGCCCATGTCTTCAAAATCTTCGCGCAGCATCTCGGCAATCGTTCTGACATGGCGCATCGGCGTGCGAAGATCATGGGCTGCGAGGCTGACGAAATCCTCGATCTCGGCATGAAACATTTCGGCCCCGAGCTGCAGGTTTTGAAGGTGTCCAAGGCCGGAAATATCCTTGGTGGTGCCAACGATATGCGTCACACGACCGAAATCGTCGAGACAGGGACGCAATGTGACCTCGATCCGATGCTCTGCGCCGTGGAGCGGCAGATGCGCCTGATAGGTAAACGGCCTGCCCTCGCGCAGCACCCGAAGATGGTGGCCATAGATGGTCTCGCCATAGCGCCCCGGAAAGAGATCCCGTATCGTCAGCCCCAGGACCTCCGCTTCGCGTCGCTGGATATGACCAAGCGCATATCTGTTGAATGCGGTATAGCGCGGAATCCCCTCGGCATCCGGCTCTAGGACAAAGACAGCCTGCTCCACCTGATCGAGCAGGCGTTTCTGTTCGAGAGACATGGGCAGATGTCCTCCTTCAAAACCAACGCCAGCGAGGAGGCCGTGCCCCAGGGTGTGAGGCGCGTCTTTTGGTAACCAAAAACACAGACGCACAACGTCTCGCACCGATCACGATAGGCGATCATACCTAAGAAAAGGTGACTCTCTGCCATGTGACGCGCACCGGCGGGGTTGCGGTTGACCACTAGCAGAAGAACCGCTGGCGAGACCATCGCCCGCGATCCGGCGACACTGACCTCCAAGACGTCACCCGAGATCTTCAGGCAATGGGCTACCGGGTTGCAGCGCGCGTCTTATCAGCGGCGGAAGTCGGCGGGACGCATACCCGTGAAGGCTGTTCATTCTGGCCCACGCCGACGTTCAAGAGCTCAGGCAATCGCGCTTGCATCGCTGGGGGCCCGGAGGGGATCCAGTTCAAGACCGATCAGAACCAGACCGGCTCACAGATCGGGATCAAGACCGCCGCAACCGCCTGGACGCTCATGTGGGACTTGATGATGGCGGCGGGTTGGACCCCTCAGCGGTTCCGGTCTTCCCACCGCTTCCGGGTGATTTTGCTGAATGGGGAGAAATACTCGGATCATCCCCTAACCTTAAACCCTGCCTTCACGGACTGGATGATGGGGTGGCCTTCGGGCTGGACCGATCCGCTGCAGCCGGTAACGGGGTGGTGCCAATGGCTGCGGCACGCGCGTACCTTGATCTGAAAAAGGCCCTCGCTTGAAGCAACCCTTTGAAGGGGCTTAAACGCCCCTTCAATCCCGCCTCAACCCAAAAACTGGTTGCTGTAAAAAAGTCTGTAAATCACTGCAAAAAAGTCCGTCACGCTACAACAGCTACATCCACGTTCGCAAACACAACCGCCCCCACCGTGGGAATTCATGGGACATATGGGAAAGCATGGCACCTAGGCGGGATTTTGGGAAAACGAATCACTTTCATGCGGATTACTTTTGGGAATGACCGCCCAAAAACCCACCCCAAACCAGAACAAAACAAAAACAAATACCGCGCCAACAAAGCGTACCCCAAGAATCGCGGGAAAATAGGGGAAGTTTTCTGACGCCACAAGAAGCCATAGATATAGAAGCATATCACCACGCAAACACTACATCGGGCGACATACGCCCTCGAAATGCGCAGAAAGCCTGTCATCCGCAAGCGCTCAGAGACCCAGCACCCCCGCAACATCCTTAAAAATCCCTTGCGGTACCATGCTTTCCCATAGTATCCATATTTCATCAGATGAACACGAAGAGCACGGGGCACAAAACGACCCCAACGTCACAATACGGCAGGTTTCATACAGGCCTTCGCTTTCATCAAAAAGAGAGATCCGGCGCGCGAGCGAGCAGACATCCCCCCAGGTGGCGCGCGCAGTCGGACACCCCGCAAGGCGGGTCAAGGCGGCGGGTTGATCAGTGGCAGCGGATCAACTCGCCCCTTTTGGTTTCAGGCCCCGCGTTCAGGAGGAACCGGGGAAAACGCGGGACGCGAGAAAGGGCGGCACATTGGGTCGCAGGTTCAGAGGCGAGAGCCACCACAAGGTGGACAGCAAGGGGCGGGTGTCTATCCCAGCTTCCTTTCGCCGTGTGCTGGAAGCCTCCGACCCGAACTGGCAGCCCGGTGACGCGCCCGAACTGGTGATCGTTTATGGCGATCACCGCCGTCAGTACCTCGAATGCTACACAATGGAAGCCATCGAGGAAGTGGACGCCAAGATCGCCGCCCTGCCCCGTGGCTCCAAGGGCCGCAAGATCCTCGAACGCATCTTCAACGGCCAGTCCCTGCCGACCACGGTGGATGAGACGGGCCGCCTTGTGCTTCCGGCCAAACTGCGCCAGAAGATCGACCTCGACAAAGAGGCCTTCTTTATTGCGTCCGGGGACACTTTCCAGATCTGGAAGCCGGAGACCTACGAAGAGGTCGAGATGGCCGAGGCCGAGAAGCTGATGGACGAGCTGCCGGATGACTTCGATCCCCTTGAATTCCTAGACGGCGCCGGAGGCGCATAAGATATGACGGACCGCACCGCTGCCCCCTCCGGTCCCCACATTCCTGTCCTGCTGAAGCCGCTCCTTGCAGCGGTGGCGCCGGTCACGGGCCGCTGGCTCGATGGCACCTTTGGCGCGGGCGGCTATACCAAGGGCCTTCTGGCTGCGGGGGCCGATCAGGTCATCGGCGTCGACCGTGATCCGCTGGCGTTTGAGATGGCGCAGCCGTGGGCGGCAGAGTATGGCGACCGGCTGGTGCTGCAGCAGGGCGTGTTCTCGCGCATGGATGAATACGCGCAGGAACTCGATGGCGTGGTGCTGGACCTTGGGGTGTCGTCGATGCAGCTGGATCTGGCGGAGCGCGGCTTTTCCTTCATGAAGGAGGGTCCGCTCGATATGCGCATGTCGCAAGATGGCCCCTCAGCGGCGGATCTGGTGGCCGAGCTCAGCGAAGTGCAACTCGCTGATGTTCTTTACAGTTTTGGTGAAGAGCGCGCCTCGCGCCGGATCGCCAAGGCCATCGTGAAGGAACGCGCGCAGGAGCCGATCACCACCACATTGCGTCTGGCCGAAATCATCGAGGGCTGCCTGCCCCGCCCCAAACCCGGCCAGTCTCACCCGGCGACCCGCAGCTTTCAGGCGCTGCGCATCGCGGTGAATGGCGAGTATGAAGAGCTGATGGGTGGGCTTCTGGCCGCCGAACGCGCGCTCAAACCCGGTGGGCTCCTGGCCGTGGTGACCTTCCATTCGGTCGAAGACCGTATGGTCAAACGCTTCTTTCAGCACCGCGCAAACAAGACCGGAAATGCCAACCGATATGCGCCCGCGATGGAAGAGCAGCCCAGCCAGTTTGAGCTTGTGACCCGCAAGGCCGTTGGCCCCGACAAGGACGAGCTGGCGCAAAACCCGCGTTCGCGCTCGGCGCTCTTGCGGGTGGGGCGGCGCACCGATGCCGCTCCGGTGGAGATCACCGCCAAGGAACTGAGCATGCCGCAGTTGAAAGAGACGCGCTGATGAGAACCCTCGCCTATATGATGACGATCCTCGCGGTCTTTGGTCTGGCGTTCTGGGCCTACCGCGAGAATTACGCCACCCAGCAGGTGCTCAAGGAAACCCGCGTCCTGCGCAGTGACATCGCCGATGCGCAGGTGCGCCTGAGCGTGCTGCGCGCCGAATGGGCCTATCTCAACCGTCCCGACCGTTTGCGGGACCTGGCCGAGCTCAACTTTGAGCGCCTTGGCCTGCTGCCACTGCGCCCGGAACAATTTGGACGCGTGGACGAGGTGTCCTTTCCGCCCTCGGGTCTGGTGATCGAAGAAGGCGTCGAGGTCTCCTCTTATGGACAGGAGGCCGATCAATGATCCGCACGCCCCTGCGCCCCCTCGCCCGCATCCTGCCCGCCCGCGCGCGCGGCGAGAACCCCGACCTCATCGAGCGCGAAAACCTCGCCCAGCGCCACAGCGAGATGGAAGCCCGTGCCCGCACCCGCGCCGAGGGGCGTCTTCTGGTGCTCGCGGCCTTTTTTGTCTGCGCCTATGTGGCGATCGGCGGACGGATGGCGATGATGGCCACCTCGGAGCCGGCAGAGCCCGTTTCCGTGAGCGGCAGCGCCATCGCCAACCAGCGCGCCGACATCGTTGACCGCGAAGGCCGCATCCTCGCCACCAATTTCGAGACCTTCTCGCTCTATGCCCAGCCGCCGCAGATGGTGGAGCCGCTGGTGGCGGCGGAAAAACTGGTCTCGATCTTTCCGGATCTCGATCACGAGCGTCTGGTCAAGGATTTCACAGGAAGCCGCAAGTTCCTCTGGATCAAGAAGAAAATCAGCCCCGAGCAAATGCAGGCGGTGCATGACATCGGCGATCCCGGCCTGATGTTTGGCCCGCGCGAGATGCGCCTTTACCCCAACGGCAAGCTCGCCGCACATGTGCTGGGTGGGGCCTCTTTTGGCAAGGAAGGCGTGAACGCCGCCGAGGTGATCGGTGTTGCAGGCGTGGAAAAACAGTTCGATGACTACCTGCGTGACCCGGCCAATGGCGGCAAGCCGCTGGAATTGAGCCTCGATCTCTCGGTGCAGCACGCCACCGAAGAAGTACTCTATGGCGGCATGAAGCTGATGAACGCCAAGGGCGCAACCTCGATCCTGATGGATGTACACACCGGCGAGGTGATCTCGGTGGCCTCGCTGCCCGATTTTGATCCCAACGAGCGCCCACGCCCGCCCACCTCGGGCTTTGACCCGTCCGAAAGCCCGCTCTTCAACCGTGCCGTTCAGGGCGTCTATGAGCTTGGCTCGACCTTCAAGATCTTTGCCGCGGCTCAGGCCATCGAGCTTGGCCTTGTGAACCCGGAAACCGTGATCGACACCCGCGGCCCATTGCGCTGGGGCAAATTCTCCATCCGGGATTTTCGCAACTACGGCAACGAGATGACCGTCTCGCGCATCATCGAAAAGTCCTCCAACATCGGGACCGCGCGGCTCGCGCAGCAGATCGGAGCCGAACGCCAGCGCGCCTTCCTCGGAGAGCTTGGCATGTTGGAGCCGACCCCGTTTGAGATCGTCGAAGCGTCGGGCGGCCAGCCGCTCTTGCCGAGAAACTGGTCGGAGCTGTCGACCATGACCATTTCCTATGGTCACGGGATTTCAACCACGCCGATGCATCTGGCGGCGGGCTATGCGGCCATTGCCAATGGCGGCCGGCTCGTGAAACCCACGATCCTTAAGCAGACCGGCCCCCGCCTCGGGGAGCGCGTGCTCAGCAAAGAGGTTGCCGAGGCTTCACTCGAGATGCTGCGCAGGGTGGTGAGCAGCGGCTCTGCCTCCATGGCCGAGGTCGAAGGCTACAGCGTGGGCGGCAAGACCGGCACCGCTGACAAGCCCAAGCCCCGTGGCGGCTATTACGAAGACAAGGTGATCGCGACCTTTGCCGCCGTTTTCCCCACGGATGCGCCGAAATATGTGCTGATCGTGACCCTGGATGAACCCGAGATCATCGCCTATGGCGAGGACCGCCGCACCGCCGGCTGGACCGCCGCGCCCGTCGCCGCCGAGATGATCGCGCGCCTTGCGCCGCTCCTTGGGCTCAGACCACAGATTGAACCTGCCCGTATCTCTGGTGTAACCCTCACCTCAAACTAACAGGTGGGGACGCCATGACACAGAGACCAGCGCTCAAGCTCAGCCAGTTGGGACTGACCGCAAGAGCGGGCCTGGACCCGCAGATCACGGGGCTTGCGGTGGACAGCCGCGAGGTTGGCGAGGGTTTTGTTTTTGCCGCCCTGCCCGGCACGCGCGTGCATGGTGCAACCTTTGTCGAACAGGTGCTCGATCAGGGCGCGGTGGCCATTCTGACCGACGCCAAGGGCGCCGAGATCGCAGGCGAGGCCATTGCCGCAGCGGGCGCAGCCCTTGTGGTGGCCGAAGACCCGCGGCAGGCGCTCTCGGGTGCAGCGGCGCTCTGGTTTGGCGCCCAGCCCCCGGTGATGGCAGCCGTGACAGGCACCAATGGCAAGACCTCCGTGTCGACCTTCCTGCGCATGATCTGGACCGAGCTTGGCCACAAGGCCGTGAACCTTGGCACCACCGGCATCGAGGGCGCATGGTCACATCCGCTGGCGCATACCACGCCCGAGCCGATCACCCTGCACCGCGCGCTTGCGGCAGCAGCCGAGGCGGGCGTCACCCATGCGGCGATGGAGGCCTCCTCGCATGGGCTGGATCAGCGGCGGCTGGACGGTGTACAGCTCTCGGCGGCGGGTTTCACGAATTTCACCCAGGATCACCTCGACTATCACGAGACCTTTGAGGCCTATTTTGCGGCCAAGGCAGGGCTTTTCCGTCGTGTGCTCTCGGAAGATGGCGTCGCCGTCATCAATATGACCGACCCCAAAGGGGCTGAGATGCGCGCCATTGCTGCCGCCCGCGGGCAGGAGATCATTACGGTTGGGCGCGGTCTGGGTGACATTGCCCTGATGGGTATGCGAGTCGATGCCACCGGGCAGGACATCCGGTTCACATGGCACGACCGCCCCTTTGCCAAGCGGTTGAACCTCATCGGCGGCTTTCAGGCGGAAAACGTGCTGGTGGCGGCGGGTCTGGCGATTGCCAGCGGCGAGGACCCCGAGCAGGTGTTTGACACCCTGCCTCACCTCAGCACGGTGCGCGGGCGGATGCAGCTTGCGGCAACCCGCGACAATGGCGCGACGGTGTTTGTGGATTACGCCCACACCCCCGACGCGGTTGCCACCGCGATCAAGGCGCTGCGCCCGCATGTTCTGGGCCGCCTTGTGGCGATCGTCGGCGCGGGCGGGGATCGCGATGCAACCAAACGCCCCTTGATGGGCGCCGCAGCGCAGGACAATGCCGATGCGGTGATCGTCACCGATGACAACCCCCGCTCTGAAGATCCCGCCGCCATTCGCGCGGCCGTCATGGGCGGCGCGCCGGACGCGCTCAATGTGGGCGACCGCGCCGAAGCGATCCTGCGCGGCGTCGATATGCTCGAGGCTGGCGATGCGCTCCTCATCTGCGGCAAGGGCCATGAGAGCGGCCAGACCATCGGCACCGATGTATTGCCCTTTGACGACGTGGAGCAGGCCAGCATGGCCGTCGCCGCCCTTGACGGGAGAATGGTATGAGCCTTTGGACCGCACAGGAGGCCGCCGCCGCCACCGGAGGACGTGCAACCTCGGACTGGCAGGTGAACGGTATCTCCATCGACACCCGCACTATTGAACCCGGGGATCTCTTTGTGGCGCTCAAGGCGGCCCGCGATGGGCACGACTTTGTGGCGCAGGCCCTGGAAAAAGGCGCCGGAGCGGCGCTGGTGTCGCATATCCCCGAAGGCGTGGCCGAGGATGCCCCGCTCCTGCTGGTGGAGGATGTGCAAACCGCGCTGGAAGCGCTGGGGCGCGCGGGTCGCGCCCGCACAAAGGCGCGCGTGGTGGCGGTGACAGGATCGGTGGGCAAGACCTCAACGAAGGAAATGCTCGCCGCGATGCTCACGCCGCAGGGACGCACCCATGCGGCGGTCGCAAGCTACAACAACCACTGGGGCGTGCCGCTGACACTGGCGCGGATGCCTGCCGACACCGAATATGCCGTGATCGAAATCGGCATGAACCACCCCGGCGAGATCGCGCCGCTCTCGCGTCAGGCCCGCCCGCATGTGGCGCTGGTGACAACCGTGGCTGCCGTACATCTTGAGGCCTTTGAGGATGTGGCGGGGATCGCCCGCGAGAAGGCCGCCATCATCGAAGGGCTGGAACCCGGCGGCATCGCGGTGCTGAACGCCGATCTTGAGGAAACCCCGGTGCTGCGCGACGTGGCACAAGATGCGGGCGTCGCAACGCGCTGGTTTGGCCAGACGAGTGATGACTACTGCCTGCAGGAGGCGCAGCTGTCGGGCGACGTCACGCGCGCGCGGATCGTACAGGCGGAGCGTGAATTTTCGGCCGAGATCCAATCGCTTGGCGTACATTTTGCCATGAACGCCACGGGCGCGCTGGCCGCCATTGAGGCGCTCGGCGCGGATCTGGAACTGGCGCTTGCCGGGCTTCAGGGCTGGTCGCCGGTCAAAGGGCGCGGCGCGCGCTTTACCGTGGGGCTGCCCTCCGGTCCCGTCACGGTGCTGGACGACGCCTATAACGCCAACCCCACATCCATCGGGGCGGCGCTCACGGTTCTTGCCGCGACCCCCACCGAGGGGCGCCGCATCGCCTATCTCGCTGATATGAAAGAACTCGGCCCCGAAGAGGCGCGACTGCACGCGGGCCTGGCCGATCATCCGGCGCTGGCAAAGATTGACGCGGTACATTGCATCGGTCCCCTGATGAAACATCTCTACGCGGCCTTGCCGGAGAACAAGCGCGGCACCTGGGTCGAAACCTCGGCCGAGGCCGCCTCTGCCCTGCCCGCGCAGATCCAAGGGGGCGATGTGGTACTGGCGAAGGGGTCGCTGTCCATGGCGGTGGCCCGCGTGGTTGACGCGATCCGCGAAATCGGTCAAGGCAACGCACCTTCGTGACTCGTAATGATAGACCCACTTAAGACAGGACCCGCACTGGCATGCTTTATTGGTTGACCGCACTGTCGGACGGGGGAGATTTCTTCAACCTCTTCCGCTATATCACCTTCCGCGCAGGCGGGGCCTTTCTGACGGCTCTGATCTTTGGCTTTGTATTTGGCAAACCGCTGATCAACGTGCTGCGCAAACGCCAGGGCAAGGGCCAGCCGATCCGCGACGATGGCCCCGAGGCGCATCTCGCGAAGGTCGGCACCCCCACCATGGGGGGCCTGTTGATCGTCGGGGCGCTGCTGTTTTCCACCCTCATGTGGGCGCGCTGGGACAATCCGTTTGTCTGGCTAGTGCTGTTTGTGACCATGTCCTTTGGGCTCATCGGGTTTGCCGATGACTATGCCAAGGTCTCCAAACAGAACACCAGTGGGGTGTCGGGCAAGGTGCGGCTGCTTTTGGGGTTTGTGATCGCCATCGTGGCCGCGCTCTGGGCGAGCTGGAACCACCCGGCTGAGCTGCAGAACCAGCTGGCGATGCCGGTCTTTAAGGACGTTCTGCTGAACCTCGGCTATCTGTATGTGCCCTTCTGCATCTGCGTGATCGTGGGGGCCGCCAATGCGGTGAACCTCACAGATGGGCTCGATGGGCTTGCGATCATGCCGGTGATGATCGCGGCAGGCACGCTTGGGATCATCGCCTATGCGGTGGGGCGTGTGGATTTCTCGGAATATCTCGATGTGCATTACGTGCCGGGGACAGGCGAGATCCTGATCTTCACCTCGGCGCTCTTTGGCGGGGGTCTTGGCTTCCTGTGGTACAACGCCCCGCCCGCTGCGGTGTTCATGGGCGACACCGGCTCGCTGGCGCTTGGTGGTGCCTTGGGGGCCATTGCGATCTCGACCAAACACGAACTGGTGCTGGCCATCGTCGGCGGGCTCTTTGTGGTCGAAGCGCTATCGGTCATTATTCAGGTGCTCTACTTCAAGCGCACCGGCCGGCGGGTGTTTCTGATGGCCCCGATCCATCACCACTACGAGAAAAAAGGCTGGGCAGAGCCGACCATCGTGATCCGCTTCTGGATCATCTCGCTGATCCTCGCGATGATCGGCCTGGCAACACTGAAGGTGCGCTAACCCACGCTAATTCAGCGCTTGCGGCCTGAGCTGCAGCGTCTGTTTCTCTCTGAGCTATGAAAGCCGCGCGGGGGACACCTTGGCGCGGCTTCGCTTTTAAAGGATGACGGCGCCGCCATAGGGGCGGAGCATCGGCTGACCCCGAAAGGTCAGATCCTGTGAGCCTCAATCGGACCCGCCCTGCACCCAATGAGGGGGTGGTCTCTGGGGGCCGGTCTCCGGTAATATGTCGCGACACCCGCCAGCATAGGGCAATGGGGTGAAAACACCCTGAGCAGAGCGCGCGGTGGGGGCGCAACGGGAAAGGACCTGTTACGGGTTCTCTTCTCGCCGCTTGCACTGAAAAAACGCAACGCGGGACCGGACGCCGATGTTGGGATCGTCTTCAAGCCCCGCGACCAGCGTGTCCAATGTGTGCGCCATCTCGCGGTCATGGCGCAGAGCGATCATCCCATCGAGCGCATGTTTGCGCACGATACTGGCGTGATCTGTCACAGCCCTTTGCAACAGCCCGAGGACGTCGGCGTCGACCGTGATGTCCCGGCTCTGGAATTGCAGTTCCATACGAGAGCGCCCCGAAGGTTTGTCGATCCAGACCTTTCGGCGCTGAGGTAAAGGCCATCTGGCCTTGCCCGACAATAAGATCTGAAGAGCCATCCCCCGGATATGCGGTTGGTGGGCTTTGCGAAAGATCCGCTCAAGCTGGGGGTCAATCTTGGGGGTCTTGCACAGTTCCCGAAACACGACCGTGAGGGCCGCGCCCTCGGATTGAATCACATCGTCAACCAACGCGCTGGCCACGTCGTCTCTTTGGGCGAGTGTCGTGATCCTCCCTGGCCCTGCCTGCGACCAGCGCCCCCAACTGGCAATCCGTGGAAGAGCCGCCCGTATGGCCGGGACAATGACCTCTGCAGATGTCTGAGGCAGTACCCGCGCCAAAGCCTCGTGGGCCGCCTCACGCACCTCATGCACCCAATCATTTGTGCGCCAGAACAGGGCGTAGATGCATCCCGGAGCGCCGACTGAACCGTCAAGCTGTTTGAGTGCCGCTTCGCGCACATATCCATCGTGATGCAAGATGAAGACCTGCGCCAAATCTGGAATCTGTTGCAGCGCCTCAATGTCCCTGTCGCGCAGACGCGCCACTCGCGCGTCATTCATTTCGCCTCGATCTATAGATGAATGAAAGTCAAAAACGGACATCTGCAAAAGCTGCACAGTGAGTGAACTCTCCATCTGCGAGATTTGGTCATACGATGACCAATTCAGGAGAGCTTGCATCCCTCTTTCTTTGATACCTTTATACCTGCGGGCGTTCACAGAACCTATTGTGGGCGTACCTTTGGCTTGCTGCCTCCACCATGCCCAGACCATTGAAAACACCATCCGCGTCTCTCCTGACCATTCACGCCATGCCGCCTTCGACCAGCCCCTTGGCGATACGCGCGTAGGCCTCGGCCATGACGCCCTCTCCGGCTGCGATGGGCGTGCCGCTGTCGCCCGCCAGCCGGGTCTCCAGATCAATCGGCAGGGCCCCGAGGAGCGGCAGGCCCAGGTCCTTGGCTTCTGCGGCAACACCGCCGTTGCCAAAGATGTGATGGGTGCCGCCGCAATCGGGGCAGGTAAAGAAGGACATGTTCTCTATGAGGCCCAGCACCGGGGTTTTGAGCGTGTCGAACATATCAAGCGCCTTGCGCGCATCCAGAAGGGCCACATCCTGCGGGGTGGAGACCACGATGGCCCCCGACAGCTCGGCCTTGGTGCAGAGCGTGAGTTGCACATCGCCTGTGCCCGGCGGCAGGTCGACGATCAACACGTCAAGCTCGCCCCAGTTCACCTGCCCCAGCATCTGCTGGAGTGCGCCCATAAGCATCGGGCCGCGCCAGACCACGGCCTTGCGCTCCTCCACCATGAGGCCGATCGACATCACCGTGACCCCATGGGCATGGAGCGGCTCGATGGTGGTGCCATCGGGGCTGGCGGGGCGACCGGAGACCCCCATCATGCGTGGCTGCGAGGGGCCGTAGATGTCAGCGTCCAAGAGCCCGACCTTGCGCCCCTGCCGGGCCAGCGCCACCGCGAGGTTGGCGCTCACGGTGGATTTGCCAACGCCACCCTTGCCCGATCCCACCGCGAGGATGCGTTTCACGCCCGAGGGTTTCATCGGCGCAGCCTGCGGTTTAGGATGGCCACCCAGCTTGAGGCTCGGCGCAGGTTTTTGCGCCGATTTGGTCGGCGCAGCGGGACCATGCGCCGTAAGCACCACCGCGACCGTCTCGACACCGGGCAGCGCCTTGACCGAAGCCTCTGCCGCCCGGCGCAGCATCTCCATCTTGGAGGCCTCTTCCGGTGAGGCCGCCTCGATCACGAATCTCACTGTGCTGCCCTCGATGGAGAGGGCGCGCAGCATGTCGCGTGACACCAATGTGCCCCCACCCGGAAGCTCCAGACGGTCCAAAGCGGCGCGAATCTCTTCCTGTGTGACGGGCATGCGGGCAACTCCTGTTTCTGCCGTATTCGGGGGCCAGAGCTGATATAGACACGCGACGCTCCCGGCCCAAGCATCAAATTGCCCAGAGCGGCACCCCGGCGGATCAATTGTTGCCCACGCATACATCAATCTGAAAGATTGTCGCCCAGCCTTTAAGCAGTCGAGAAAAAATATCTTATCTACCCATGCACTTGCTGCATAGCAGAAATGACCAATCCCCGGATTGTGCGTCCGCAGCATTTCATTATCTTAAGGATCAACAGAGACAGACAGTCATTTGGACACACGGTCCAGACGACAGAGAAGCGAGACGAAACGATGGCAATTCTGAACACGATCCACGCACCCAAGTCCCTCACCTCCGGTGGTGTTGCCGCGATGATCGAAGGCCTGCGTGCCCGTTTTGCGCAGTATCGCGTCTACCGCGCGACCCTGAACGAACTGCGCGAGCTGAGCAACCGCGAGCTCGCAGATCTGGGGCTGAGCCGCTCCATGCTGAAAGGCATTGCTCTTGAAGCTGCCTATGGAGAGCTTAAGTAAGGATCAAACGAGATCAGGCCCTTTCTCCTCCTCCCTTAAGGGCCTGTCCTAAGCGGTGGCATCCTCCTCCTCCCTGATGCCACCGCACCCTATACCGGCCAGAAGCCGGGACCAGATGCATCAGGTTTCCTCCTCCCTTTAACCTGATGTGCAACAGAACGGCGGTGCCCCCTCCTCCTCCCTGGGCGCCGCCGTTTCCTGTTTTAGGAACAGGATCTTCCCCCTCTTTGTTAAAGTTGTGCCCGCGTCATGTTCTGCGCGGACGCCTGCGCTGTTTCACGCGCGCAAAAGCCCCGGTTTGAGGAGTCTTTGATCGCAGATTTCAGGTCACAGATTTCAGGTCACAGGATTTTGCCAACGGGCTTCGTGCACCGCAAGAGATCGCTCGCGGCCATAGCGCCAGCTGCGCTCCGTTGCAGATCCCCGGCAGTTGATACTGGGGTATGGCGGCGGGGCCGCAGGGGCGCCTGCCGCTGCGGCCCCGCCGCCCGGATCGGATCGCAAAGCGATCCGACCGTCTCAATCTCTAAGCCTGCGCTTTAGAACGGGATGTCATCGCTGGCGGAAACAAAGCGCGCCACCACCTTCTTGGGGCCGGCTTTTTCAAAATCCACCTCGAGCTTGTCGCCCTCGATCCCGACCACGGCACCATAGCCGAATTTCTGGTGAAACACCCGCTCCCCAACCGTAAAGCTGGAGGTCGCCGCCAGGTCGATGGTCTGCGCCTCGCTCTTGCGCGGTTTGCTGTAGCCACGTTCCGCCGTGCGGGCCTGCATCCGTTTCCAGCCGGGCGAGTTATAGCCATCGGCGTTGCTCATCCGCTCCTCGATGGTGGAACGCACCGCTGGCTCGGCAACCGCAGAGGCCGAAGGCGCAGCGGCCCCAAACCCGCCACCATAGAGGCCGGGAGGGGTCAGCACATCCACATGCTCTTCGGGCAGCTCGTCAATAAAGCGCGAAGGCAGTTGCGACTGCCACTGGCCAAAGACCCGCCGGTTGCCCGCAAAGGAAATCGTGCAGACCTTCTCGGCGCGGGTGATGCCCACATAGGCCAGACGGCGTTCTTCCTCGAGGCCCTTAAGGCCGCTTTCATCCATCGAGCGCTGCGAGGGAAAGAGCCCATCCTCCCACCCCGGCAGGAACACCGCCGGGAACTCCAGCCCTTTGGCGGCATGCAGCGTCATGATCGATACTTTTTGCTCGGCGTCTTGCTTGTCATTGTCCATCACAAGGCTGACGTGTTCGAGAAACCCCTGGAGATTATCGAAGTTTTCCAGCGCCTTCACCAGTTCCTTGAGGTTCTCGAGCCGGCCGGGGCTGTCGGGGTTCTTGTCCGCCTGCCACATGGAGGTATAGCCGCTCTCATCCAGGATGATCTCCGCAAGCTCCACATGCGAGACCTCTGTACGGGCCTGAAACGCCTCAAAGCTCTGCACGCCCTCGACCACCGCGTCCGGATCGTCCGGGTCGGCCAGCACGGTGCGGGTCATCTGGCCCCAACGGGCGATGTTTTCAACGAGACGGCGCAAGGCGGCCCCGCCCTTGCCCTTGATGAGGCCATCCTCGACCGCAAGCCGCGCGCCCTCAAGGAGAGAGACGCCATTGGCGCGCGCCACCGTTTGAATGGTCTGCTGGGCCTTGTCGCCAAGGCCGCGTTTGGGCGTGTTGACGATGCGCTCAAAGGCCAGATCATCTTCGGGCGAGATCACCACGCGGAAATAGGCCATGGCATCGCGGATTTCCAACCGCTCGTAAAAGCGCGGACCGCCGATGACACGATACGGCAGACCGATGGTCAGGAACCGGTCCTCAAAGGCGCGCATCTGGTGCGAGGCACGCACGAGAATCGCCATTTCATTGAGGCCATACTGGCGCATCCCCCGGGTGCCACGCTGCATCGCCTCGATTTCCTCGCCGATCCAGCGGGCCTCTTCCTCACCGTCCCAATGGCCAATGAGGCGGACTTTTTCGCCACCCTCGGCCTCGGTCCAGAGCTCCTTGCCCAACCGCCCTTCGTTGCCCCGGATGACACCGGAGGCTGCCGAAAGAATGTGTTTGGTGGAGCGGTAATTCTGCTCCAGCCGGATCACCTTGGCGCCGGAAAAATCCTTTTCAAACCGCAGGATGTTGCCCACCTCGGCGCCGCGCCAGCCATAGATCGACTGGTCATCGTCGCCCACGCAGCAGATGTTCTTGTGCCCCGACGCCAAGAGCCGCAACCAGAGATATTGGGCGACGTTGGTATCCTGATACTCGTCCACGAGGATGTAGCGGAACCAGCGGTGATATTGCGCCAGGAGGTCCGGGTTGTTCTGAAAAATCTCGACGCAGTGCAGCAGCAGATCGCCAAAATCAACCGCGTTCAGCTCCTTGAGGCGGGTCTGATACTGGTCGTAGAACTCGGTGCCGCGATGGTTATAGGCCGCCGCATCCCCCGCAGGCACCTTGGCAGGCGTCAGAGCGCGGTTTTTCCAGTCGTCGATGATGTTTGCCAGCATCCGCGCGGGCCAGCGCTTGTCGTCGATGCCCGCCGCCTGGATGAGCTGTTTCAGCAGGCGGATCTGATCGTCGGTGTCCAGAATGGTGAAGTTGGACTTCAACCCCACCAGTTCCGCATGTCGGCGCAGGAGCTTCACGCAGATCGAGTGAAAGGTGCCGAGCCACGGCATGCCCTCGGCAGGCTGACCGAGCATCCGGCCCACGCGGTCTTTCATTTCGCGCGCGGCCTTGTTGGTAAAGGTCACGGCGAGGATCTCGTTGGTGCGCGCCTTGTTCGTGTTCAACAGATGCACGATCCGGGTGGTCAGCGCCTTTGTCTTGCCGGTGCCCGCGCCCGCCAGCATCAACACCGGCCCATCCAGCGTCTCCACCGCGTCGCGTTGGGCCGGATTGAGACCATCCAGATAGGGCATGGGACGCGCGGCCATGGCGCGGGCGGACAATGATGCGCCCTCAAAGGCGTCCATTTCGTCAAATGTGCTCATGCGGCGATCCTAACCTGTTTCACAAAGGACGGGAAGAGGTCTGTTCACGCTCCGTTCCCACCCTTGCTGCGCGGATGTTGTGACACCGCCATAGCAGTGCCTTCTGCGACAATAAAGCGGGTCTGCGTGCCTGCCTCCTGTACCAAAGGCTAGGTCGGACACACGAAATGAACAGGCCGCTCGCCTTCAACAGGATCGCGCGCAGGCGCCGTTTGTGCTACGCCGGGCACAAGCGCCAATGGCGCGGAAAGGCCATGAAGATGAGACGTATCATATACACCAGCGACGCAAGCCCCCTGATGACGGACGAGAAAGTCGCCGCCATCGCGGAGAAATCCCGGCGCAAGAACGGAAGCATGGGGCTCACCGGGGCGTTGTCTTTTGACAAGGGGCGTTTCTTGCAACTGCTGGAGGGCCCGTCCGAGGCGGTGACCGCCCGGTTCGAGGCGATCCGGCGTGACGCGCGCCATCAGAACATCCAGATCATCTGCGACGTGCCGACCAATATGCGCAATTTCCCCAACAAACCAATGGCATTGATGCTGCCGGGCGAGGTGAGTGAAGACATGCATGAAGCCCTGTCGGCGCTTTTTGATCTGGCGGATGAACCTGTCGCCCCTTCGCGCCAGACCCTTGGCGATCTGTTGCCGCGGTTTTCGGAACTGGACGCCGCCTGAGCCCGCTTGCGTTTTGCACGCCAGCAGCCGCCCCTCAGAAAGATCGCTCCTGAGATCTGAGGCCCCCGACCCAATCCCCATAGAGAGCCAAACCGCCGAGACTCATCCGGCGCAGATGTCTTTGTGCGGTCTTCCCCGCGCAAAGGGGATAGACAGCGCCAGCGTTTTGCAAATGATGGCGGGCATGACTTTGGATCAACGCTACCCCGCATTGGATGATTTGCGCGCCAAGGCCCGCACGCGTCTGCCCCGATTTGTCTGGGAATACCTCGACAGCGCCACCGGGCGCGAAGCCACGCAGGCGCGCAACCGGCTCTGCCTTGACCGGATCGGGCTGATGCCCGCAATCCTTGGTGGCCCGCAGGAGGTGGACCTTGGCACCACCTTGTTTGGTACCCCGTTGCCGCGCCCCTTTGGCATTGCGCCGGTGGGGATGTCGGGGCTGATCTGGCCCGATGCCGAGGGTCATCTGGCCCGCCATGCCGCGCAGACCAATATCCCCTATGGGCTCTCGACGGTGGCAAGCCAAAGCCCCGAGGATCTGGCCCCGCATCTGGGCGCGCAGGGCTGGTTCCAGATGTATCCGCCCAAAGATGAAGGCATCCGCAAGGACATGCTGGAGCGTGCGCGGGCGGCGGGTTTCAAGGTGCTGGTGCTGACAGTCGATGTGCCGGTGGCGTCGCGCCGGGAGCGGCAGACCCGCTCGGGGCTGACGCAGCCGCCGCGTCTGACACCGCGCCTGCTGGCGCAGGTGGCGATCCGCCCGGCGTGGGCGCTGGGGATGGCGCGGCAGCATCGCGGCGAAGGGGGCATGCCGCATATGCGCACCCTTGATAAATACATCGAGGGCGCGGCCTCGGCTTTGTCCTCTACCGCCCATATTGGCTATTTGCTGCGGACTGCGCCCGATTGGGCGTACCTTGAATGGCTGCGCGATCATTGGGAGGGGCCGCTGGTGGTCAAGGGCGTTCTGGATGCGTGCGACGCGCCCCGGCTGGAGGCGGCAGGGGCTGATGCGATCTGGATCTCCAACCACGCGGGCCGTCAGTTTGATGCGGCCCCTGCCCCGATCGAGGTGCTCGAGGACATCCGTGCGGCCACCACCCTGCCGCTGATCCTCGACAGTGGTATCGAGGGCGGGCTTGATATTTTGCGCGCGCTGGCGCTCGGGGCTGATTTTGTGATGCTGGGTCGGGCCTGGCATTATGCGCTTGCAGCATTGGGCGCGGCCGGCCCTGCACATCTGCACGACATCCTGAGCAAAGATCTGACCGCCAACATGGGCCAGCTTGGCATCCGTACCCTGGCAGAGGTGCGCGACCTGAAGCGGCTCAGCCTCGACTAAAGGCGGCTCGATCAAAGGCAGCGTGCCGCAAAGGACCGCGCGGTGCGCGCCAAAAAGCGAGGGCGCAGCCCTCTGGACCGCGCCCTGCGTCTGTCCCCCCGGATCAGACTGGTCTTATGATCTGCCCTCTGCGGGCGCCCGATCAGGCTGCCAGCAACTGCTTGAAGCTCGCAAGGAAGTCGCGCACCAGGTGGCGCACGGTCAGATCGCGGCCGCGCAGCGGGCTGTTGATCGGCAGCAGAGCGCGCAGGGGCTGCACTTTGACGCCACCAAAGAGAGGCAGCGCAGCGGGTGTTTCATGCACAAAAACCCAGTCCAGGAAGGCGCGCATCTGGATTTCACGCGCTTGCAGAACCTTGAAATCACCGTGGCGCGGGTCGTGCTGGATCTTCTCGGCGCGACGACGGATTGCGGCCTCGTCGCCCTCGAGAATGTGCAGGAACCGACCCTGATGCGCCACCAGCATGCCGGTCAGACCCGCGCGACGGTTGTTGCGATGACAAGCGCCGGCGATATCCGCGATCTGCTGCGCGGTGAGATCCTGTTTGGCGGTGCTGACATAAACAAAGCGGTGCATCGTGCATGTTCCTTGGTTTGAAATATCCCGGACCCTGACTGACGTTGCTGCCCCCCCGGTCCAAATGGATCACCGTTTTGCTGATCCGCTGCGATTGAATAAAATTTATCCGAAATTCTCTCGAACAGAAGAACTATCCTAAAGAGTGGTTAACAGCCCAAAAGGGCAGTCGCGAAATGCTGCAGTGCAAAAAAAGCGTGCGCTGAGGCCTGCCTGTGGCTAAAAGGTCGTCAGCCCGCTGACCAAAATGGCTTTGAGTGGCGGCTAAAACCGGGAGGCCCCGGCCAAAGTTTCGCATTTCGGCAGCCTCCGGCGCCGAAATTCAAGATAAGGGACGCAAGTGAGCGCAATCATGCCGCAGATACCCAGAACCACGGATGGTCTGCGTGTCATACAGCCGTTACCACTTGCCCAACCTAGCAAGACCTCGGGGGAAAGATGACTGAGTTCAACAAAATCTTGATCGCCAACCGTGGTGAGATCGCCATCCGCGTGATGCGCGCCGCCAACGAGATGGGCAAACGCACCGTTGCTGTCTACGCGGAGGAGGACAAACTGGGCCTGCACCGCTTCAAGGCGGACGAAGCCTATCGTATTGGCGAGGGTCTTGGCCCGGTCGCCGCTTATCTCTCGATTGACGAGATCATCCGCGTGGCCAAGGAATGCGGCGCGGATGCGATCCATCCGGGCTATGGCCTTTTGTCGGAGAACCCCGACTTTGTGGATGCCTGCGCCCGCAACGGTATCACCTTTATCGGCCCCAAGGCCGAGACCATGCGCGCCCTTGGCGACAAGGCCAGCGCGCGCCGCGTCGCCATTGAGGCGGGCGTGCCAGTGATCCCCGCCACCGAGGTGCTGGGCGATGACATGGACGCGATCCGCAAAGAAGCGGCAGAGGTCGGCTATCCCCTGATGCTCAAGGCGAGCTGGGGCGGCGGCGGACGCGGGATGCGCCCGATCCACTCCGAGGACGAGCTCGAGGAAAAGGTTCTGGAAGGTCGCCGCGAGGCCGAAGCCGCATTCGGCAATGGCGAAGGCTATCTTGAGAAGATGATCACCCGCGCCCGTCACGTCGAGGTGCAGATCCTTGGCGACAAGCACGGCGAGATCTATCACCTCTATGAGCGCGACTGTTCGGTGCAGCGCCGCAACCAGAAGGTCGTGGAACGCGCGCCCGCGCCCTATCTCACGGATGCGCAACGCGCCGAGATCTGCGATCTGGGCCGCAAGATCTGCCAGCATGTGAACTATGAATGTGCGGGCACCGTCGAATTCCTAATGGATATGGAGACGGAGAAGTTCTACTTCATCGAGGTGAACCCGCGGGTGCAGGTGGAACACACCGTCACCGAAGAAGTCACCGGCATCGACATCGTGCAGGCGCAGATCCTGATTGCCGAGGGCAAGACCCTCGCAGAGGCCACCGGCAAGGCCAGCCAGGAAGAGATTTCGCTCAACGGGCATGCGCTGCAGACCCGTGTGACCACCGAAGATCCTCTCAACAACTTCATCCCGGACTATGGCCGCATTACCGCCTATCGCTCGGCCACCGGCATGGGCATCCGTCTGGATGGCGGCACCGCCTATGCGGGTGGGGTGATCACGCGCTACTATGACAGCCTGCTGACCAAGGTAACGGCCAAAGCGCCAACGCCGGAGAAGGCCATCGCCCGTATGGACCGCGCGCTGCGCGAGTTCCGGGTGCGCGGTGTCAGCACAAACATCGCCTTTGTCGAGAACCTGCTGAAGCACCCCACGTTCCTCAACAATGAATACACCACCAAATTCATCGACGAGACGCCGGAGCTGTTCCAATTCGCCAAGCGGCGCGACCGGGGCACCAAGGTGCTGACCTATATCGCGGATATTTCCGTTAACGGTCATCCCGAGACCGAAGGCCGCGCCGCGCCAGCTGCCGACCTCAAAGAGCCGCGCGCGCCGCGCGCCGATACGGGCAACCTGCCCTATGGCACGCGGAACCTGCTGGAGCAAAAGGGCGCAAAGGCGGTTGCCGACTGGATGAAAGCGCAGCGTCAGCTGCTCTTGACCGACACCACCATGCGCGACGGGCACCAGTCGCTGCTCGCCACCCGCATGCGGTCCATCGACATGATCAAGGTCGCGCCTGCCTATGCACAGAACCTCAGCCAGCTGTTCTCGGTCGAGTGCTGGGGCGGGGCGACGTTCGATGTGGCCTATCGCTTTTTGCAGGAATGCCCCTGGCAGCGTCTGCGCGACCTGCGCGAGGCGATGCCGAACCTGATGACGCAGATGTTGCTGCGCGCCTCCAACGGGGTGGGGTACACCAACTATCCCGACAACGTGGTGCAGTTCTTCGTCAAGGAAGCGGCCAAGGGTATCGACGTCTTCCGCGTGTTTGACAGCCTCAACTGGGTCGAGAACATGCGCGTCGCCATGGACGCCGTGGTCGAGAGCGGCAAGATCTGCGAAGGCACCATCTGCTACACCGGCGACATCCTTGACCCGGCCCGCGCCAAATATGACGTGAAATACTACGTCGGCATGGCCAAGGAACTGGAAGCCGCAGGCGCGCATGTGCTGGGCCTCAAGGACATGGCGGGTCTGTTGAAACCAGCCTCGGCCAAGCTCTTGATCAAGGCGCTGAAGGAAGAGGTCGGCCTGCCGATCCACTTCCACACCCATGACACCTCTGGCATCGCGGGCGCGACCATTCTGGCCGCGGCAGATGCGGGCGTTGATGCGGTCGATGCGGCGATGGACGCGTTTTCCGGCGGCACCTCGCAGCCCTGTCTGGGGTCGATCGTGGAGGCGCTCAAGAACACAGACCGCGACACCGGTCTGGACATTGGCAACATCCGCGAGATCTCGGAATACTGGGAGCAGGTGCGCGCGCAATACGCCGCCTTTGAATCCGGGCTGCAAGCGCCCGCGTCTGAGGTCTATCTCCATGAGATGCCCGGCGGTCAGTTCACCAACCTCAAGGCACAGGCCCGCAGCCTTGGACTTGAGGAGCGCTGGCACGAGGTTGCGCAGACCTATGCGGATGTGAACCAGATGTTTGGCGACATCGTCAAAGTGACCCCCTCCTCCAAGGTGGTGGGTGACATGGCGCTGATGATGGTCTCTCAGGGGCTTACCCGCGCGCAGGTCGAAGATCCCAAATCCGAAGTCTCCTTCCCCGACTCGGTGGTGGACATGATGCGCGGCAACCTGGGCCAGCCTCCGGGCGGTTTCCCCGAAAGCATCGTCAAGAAGGTGCTGAAAGGCGAAGCCCCCAATGTTGAGCGCCCCGGTGCGCATCTGGAGCCGGTCGACATCGAGAGCACCCGCGCCGAACTCTCCAAAGAGCTCGAAGGCTTCAAGGTCGATGACGAGGATCTCAACGGCTATCTAATGTATCCGAAGGTGTTCCTCGATTACATGGGCCGCCATCGCCAATACGGCCCGGTGCGCGCGCTGCCGACCAAGACGTTCTTTTACGGGATGGAACCCGGTGACGAGATCACCGCTGAGATCGACCCCGGCAAGACGCTGGAAATCCGCCTGCAAGCCATTGGCGAGACGGATGAAAAAGGCGAAGTGAAGGTGTTTTTCGAGCTGAACGGCCAGCCGCGCGTCATCCGCGTGCCCAACCGTCTGGTGAAATCCTCCACCACCCAGCGCCCAAAGGCCGAAGTAGGGAACATCAACCACATCGGTGCGCCGATGCCGGGTGTTGTGGCCTCCATCGGGGTTCAGGTGGGCCAGCAGGTGCACGAGGGCGATCTCTTGCTGACCATCGAGGCGATGAAGATGGAGACCGGCCTGCACGCCGAGCGCGACGCGGTGGTCAAGGCCGTCCACGTCCAGCCCGGTGGTCAGATCGACGCCAAGGATCTGCTGGTCGAACTGGAATGACCCAGGCCCCATGCTAAAATTCAGCCGCAGCTCCCCATCGGGGCTGCGGCTTTTTCATTTGGGGAATTCACATGAGCGAAGAGACGACCGGACAGCTCCCGGATGTTCTGTGGCATTACACGACATTCGATACGCTTACGGCGATTCTTACTTCTCAATGCCTTCTGGCCAGCGACTTTCGCGACACCAACGACCGCGAGGAAATCCTGTTTGGTTTCAAAGCCCTGCGAGACGCGTTTGGGACTCACAACACTTGGAACACCACTGAAGGCTTTGCAGATCCCGTGTCTGCAGCAATCCGAGAGAACGAGGAGCGTATCATAGAGGACCTGGAATCTAGCTTCTTGCACGGTCAGATGATCTGTCTGTCCAGCGCAAGGGATTCCCTGTCGATGTGGCGCGGATACGGTCAGCTCACCAATGGCGGCGGCAATGGCGCAGTGGCGATCGGGTTTTGCGCTGCAGACCTGCAAACCTTCTGTGGCCCAAGCGATGCAACGCTTCAATCTTCGACCGCGCACATCCAGCAAAACGCCTCAGGTGGGTTTGAAGGGCCAAGCAATGTTGACTATGCCTTCAGAAATTTCCCGCAACTTTCAAATGCACTTTCAAACGAGGATTACTCGGCCGACTTTCACCTCAAGTGGACGCATTACTTGGCCCATTGGATGAAGCACCGCAAACATCCCGCATTTGCCGAAGAACGAGAGTATCGAATTTGGGGGCATGCCTATGACGGCAACGACAAAGGTAACAGCCAACACGTAGTCTTTGTCGGCAACCACGATCGCCGCAAATTCCACTTGGCGCCGGCACCGGACGACATCCTCGGGCCGCTCACACATCCGTTGGCCATCCAGAAGATCATGGTCGGGCCAAAAACCGACTTCGCAAAAGTCGAGCGTTTCACCAGAAACGTCTTCCAATCTTACACCCACGATCGGCCCGATATGTGCGCCTCAAAAATTCCCTTCAAATAGTCACAACACCAGCCTGAACTTCATAAACGGCCTGCCTGCGTGCTCCACATCCGGCAGACGTTCTGCCCCCAGACGCCGCAGCGCTCCGAGATGACGACGCGATGGCGGCAAAAGAAAAGTCACAAAGGGAATGCGCGTGTCCTGCGCCGCCACCGCAAGGGCGGCCTTGGCGACTTGTATGCCCCGACCAAAGGCGCTGTGCCGCAGCACCAACCCGAAATCCCACTCCTCGTCCTCTTTCTGAAAACCGCCCCACCCGATATAGGCATCATCCGAGAGAATGCCCCAATGCCCCAGGCCGTCGCGCGCCCAGCAGGCTTCTTTGGCTGCGACAAACTGCTCGGTCTGCGCGGCATTCCACTCCACCCCTTCCAAGAGCGGCATGTGCTCGGCCATCAGAGGATCGGACATATGGGCCGTGATCTCTTGCGGGTCGATTTCGGACAGGCGAACAAAACGGATCACGGGGCGGTGCGGCTGTCTCATGGCGAAGATCTTCCTGACTGTGCATAGCGCGAGTGCTTTGCCCGCCTTAGCGGCCCCCGCACGGACGCTGCCAATCACATTTGCGCAATCGGGCCGTTTTATCCCACGCGCGTTCAAAAACGTCACAACCTGCGTCAGGCCGGTTGCGCCTTTCAATAATCCCCTCGGGAAGGAGGCCCGTATGGCCCGAGGGGGCAACCCGACCGGCGTTTTGAAATTTCCCGGATCCGCCCATATTTCCTCTTGCAGCCCCGCGCGACGCGGCATAAACACCATACACCGAATGGCAGCGCGGGCGTAGCTCAGGGGTAGAGCATAACCTTGCCAAGGTTAGGGTCGGGCGTTCGAATCGCCTCGCCCGCTCCATTCGAAATCGAAAAGGCCGCGCCTCCGGGTGCGGCCTTTCGCTTTGTGGCCCGCCGCGCTCTCCTCCCGCCGATGTCGACAAGGTAATCCTCTGCAGCTTCAGAGCGTCTGCAATTTTTGCCGGGATGCCGTAATTTTCCTCTTGCAGCCACAGACGGGATTGCCTAAACCCCGCCTCACCGAATGGCAGCGCGGGCGTAGCTCAGGGGTAGAGCATAACCTTGCCAAGGTTAGGGTCGGGCGTTCGAATCGCCTCGCCCGCTCCATTCGAAATCGAAAAGGCCGCGCCGCCGGGTGCGGCCTTTCGCTTTTCCACTCCCCACCACATCGCTTCGGTGCCCCCCCACCGACCACTCGGAGTGGACATTTTTTAGAGCAACGAGGCGATTTTCCTCTTGCAGCCAGAGACGGGATTACATAAACCCCGCGTCACCGAATGGCAGCGCGGGCGTAGCTCAGGGGTAGAGCATAACCTTGCCAAGGTTAGGGTCGGGCGTTCGAATCGCCTCGCCCGCTCCATTCGAAATCGAAAAGGCCGTGCCTTCGGGCGCGGCCTTTCGCGTTTCAGAGCCTTTTGCATTTATTGAACAAAGACTTGCGACTTTTGATCAAAACCCTTTGACTGCCCCGCAAATGCACGCCAATCCTAACGCCAACCTGTGACAGCAAAGGATTGGCCAGATGGCGAGCGTGATCTACCCGACGACGAATTTCACCGCGACGGAGCAGCTCTGCATCACCCACGGTGAGGGGATCTACGTCTATGACGACACCGGCAAACAATATATCGAAGGCCTCGCGGGCCTGTGGTGTACCTCGCTGGGCTATTCCAACACCGAGGTGGTCGAGGCCATCACCGAGCAGTTGAAACGCCTGCCCTTCCAGCACACGTTTGGCGGCAAGACCCACGCGCCGGTGATGGAGTTGGCCGAAAAGCTGAAGGCAATGGTGCCGGTCGAGGACGCCTATTTCTTCTTTGGCAATTCCGGCTCGGACGCAAACGACAGCCACTACAAGATGCTGCGCTATTACTTCAACGCGATCGGCAAGCCGCACAAGCGCAAGATCATCACT
The DNA here is from genome assembly GCF_000014065.1 of Ruegeria sp. TM1040. Taxonomy (NCBI): domain Bacteria; kingdom Pseudomonadati; phylum Pseudomonadota; class Alphaproteobacteria; order Rhodobacterales; family Roseobacteraceae; genus Ruegeria; species Ruegeria sp. TM1040. Next base: position 2,140,593 of record NC_008044.1, read on the forward strand.
CGCGAGCGCGGCTATCACGGCGTGACCGTGGCGGCGGGATCGCTGACCTCCCTGCCTGCGAACCTCGCCCATTTCGACGCCCCGCTTGAGGCGCTCTCGATCCTGCGCACCGATGCGCCGCATTATTACACCGGCCGCCAAGGCAATGAGACCGAAGCGCAGTTTGTCGAGCGCATCCTGCAAAACCTCGAAGACCAGATCCTCGCCGAGGACCCCGACACGATCGCCGCGATGATCATCGAGCCGATCACCGGCGCCTCCGGTGTAATCGTGCCCCCCGAAGGCTACTACGAGGGGCTGCAGGCGCTTTTGCGCAAACATGGCATCCTGATCTGGGCGGATGAGGTCATCTGCGGCTTTGGTCGCACAGGCGCCGATTTTGGCTGCACCACCATGGGCATCAAACCGGACCTCATGACCTTTGCCAAGCAGCTGTCTTCGGCCTATTTCCCGATCTCCGCCTCCGTCATTCCCGGCTGGATGTACAAGGCGATGGTGGATCAGACCAATGAGGTCGGCGTCTTTGGCCATGGCTACACCTACTCGGGCCACCCCGCCGCCTGTGCTGCGGCCCTGAAGACGCTCGAAATCTACGAGCGCGACAAGATCTTTGACCACGCCGCCGAGGTCGGCACCTACCTGCAAGAGCAACTGCGCGCGACCTTCACCGATCACCCGCTGGTGGGCGAGGTGCGCGGCAAAGGCCTGATCGCCGCGCTCGAACTGGTTTCAAACAAGACCACCGGCGCCACCATCGCAGGCGGCAAGGGTGGTGCTGCCGCAGTCAAAGCCTGCCAGACCGAGGGCGTGATCCTGCGCGCGGTGGCCGGCAATGCGCTGGCCTTCTGCCCGCCGCTCATCATCACAAAGCCAGAGGTGGACGAGATGCTCAAACGCACCAAGGCCGGTGTCGATGCTGCCTACGAGGCCCTGAGATCCGAAGGCCTCCTGAACAGCTGATCCAAAACAAAAGGCGCCGCGATCGAATCGGGCGCCTTTTCATCTTCTTACAAATATCCCGGAGCGCGAGGCAGCGCCTCGCAACAGGCTTTTCCCATAGGGAAAAGCACACCCTGCGCGCCGCACGGCGCTCCTTCTGGCCCCCCTCAGAAGACCTTGAAGGTCATCGTCGTCAGCGAGCGCTCGATATTGGGGATCTGAAGCAGATGGTCGTTGATGTATTTTCCCACATCCTCGCCGGAGGGGATATAGAGCTTCATCAGCAGATCATATTCGCCACTGGTGGAGTAGAGTTCCGAGTGGATTTCATGCAGCGCAATATCCTCGGCCACCTTATAGGTGGTGCCGGGTTTGCAGCGGATCTGGATAAAGACACAGGTGGACATTTCTCGCCTCAGCTTCTGTCAGGTCTGGTTGGCCTGCAACCTCGCATGTGGCGCAAGAAAGGGCAATCCCGGCAAATCCAACGCCGCACTGTGAGAGGCCGATCGCGACACCACATCCCCCCGACAATCGGCGCTGCCCCCTTGAGCCTGAGCACCTCTCAGCCCTATAAGCCTAGCCAACAGATTGAGGATTTCGCCATGCGCACAGCCCAGGTTTCCCGCTCCACCGCCGAGACGGAGATCTCCGTCTCCGTCAACCTCGATGGCAGCGGCACATATGACAATCAGACCGGCGTTGGCTTTTTTGACCATATGCTCGACCAGTTGTCGCGCCACTCTCTGATTGACATGACCATCCGCGCCAAGGGCGACTACCACATCGACGACCACCATACCGTCGAGGACACCGGCATCGCACTGGGTCAGGCCCTGGTGCAGGCGCTTGGCGACAAAAAAGGCATCAACCGCTACGGCGAGTGTCACCTGCCGATGGATGACGCGCAGGTGCGCGCGGCGCTCGATCTCTCCGCCCGGCCTTTCCTTGTCTGGAATGTGGATCTGCCCACGCAGAAGATCGGCAGCTTTGACACCGAACTCGTCCGCGAGTTCTTTCAGGCGCTGGCGACCCATGGTGGCATCACCCTGCATATCGACCAGATCCATGGGGTGAACAGCCACCACATCGCCGAGGCCGCCTTCAAGGCCGTGGCCCGCGCGCTGCGCACCGCGGTTGAGGTCGACCCCCGCAAGGCCGACGCCGTCCCTTCCACCAAAGGCGCGCTCTGACACGCTCCAGAAGAGCCCCCAGGCTCTCGCCCGCTTTTGCCTCGCCCAGACGCGTGCCCTAAGAGGGCTGCCGGGCCGGGGCGCATAAGATCCCGAGGATTTACCTATGCTGACCGCCATCATCGACTATGAGTCCGGCAATCTGCACTCCGCCGAGAAGGCCTTTCAGCGCATGGCGACAGAGGTCGGCGCGGGGGATGTGGTTGTCACATCCGACGCCGATGTGGTGGCCCGCGCTGATCGGTTGGTGCTGCCCGGCGACGGTGCCTTTCCCGCCTGCGCCGCAGAGCTGCGCGGCCACAAGGGCATCTATGACGCCATGGTCGAGGCTGTGGAGGTCAAGGGCCGTCCCTTCCTCGGGATCTGCGTTGGCATGCAGTTGATGGCCACCACCGGTCACGAATATGAGGACACGCCGGGGCTTGGCTGGGTCGACGGGGATGTGGTGAAAATCACCCCGGCAGAGGCACATCTGAAGGTGCCGCATATGGGCTGGAACGATCTGGTGATCAATCACCCGCACCCGGTGTTTGACGGCATCTCGACCGGGGATCACTGCTATTTCGTGCACAGCTACCATTTCCGCGTCGCCAACCCGAACGAACGGCTGGCACATGTGGATTATGCGGGCGATGTCACGGCAGTGATCGGGCGCGACACCATGCTTGGCATGCAGTTTCACCCCGAAAAGAGCCAGCATGTCGGGCTCAAGATGATCGGCAATTTCCTCACCTGGAAACCCTGACCCCTGCCCTTATCCTGCTTTGTCTCCCGCTCTAATCTGGACGCAAGCCGCCCCTTGGGGCGGCACGCGCAAGAGGCGACAGGCTGCTTGCGCGCCACCGGAAGCGCCGCGCGCCCGCCCCATCGAGGGGCGGGCGCGCGGCGTTTGGCGTCGATGTCATGTCTCACAGCCCTCGTCTCATGGCGAAGCCCACACCCGGATCGGACCCGATCGCAGGCCAAACGCGCTCCGCCTCGGGCCGCGGTGCTCTGCCTCAGGCCGCGGTGCTCTGCCGCAATGAAACGGGGGCCACGCCGTAGAATTTGCGAAAGGCCCGTGCAAACCCTTCTGGCGAGTCGTAGGCATAGCGGCGCGCGACGGCCTCAACCCGGTCGCCTCGGATGAGATCCTGACGCGCCAGCGTCAGCCGCCAACGCCTGAGATACCCCATGGGGGTCTCGTTCATCTGCGCCGAGAACAGCTCGGAAAAGCGCGAAAGCGACAGTCCTGCCTCCTGCGCAAGATCCGAGGTGGTCCAGCTCCGCCCCGGCGCATCATGCATCGCCACAATCGCGCGGGCCAATCGAGGGTCGGCGAGACCCGCAAGGAGACCGGGCGCTGCCGTGCCGGCCTCGATCAAATGGCGCAGGAGGCGCACCATCAGGACCTGACCGAGGCTCGAAACCACAGACTGCGCCCCACAGCGGTGCGCCTCCCGTTCCTGACGCAACAAGGCCAGCACGGACGCAAGGGCCGGGGCCTCGGCAAGATCCACCTCCACCCGCTGCGGCAGCGCCGCCACAAGCGGATTATGCGCCCCGTCCCAATCCACACGCAGCGCCAGACCGACCCCCTCTGCCCCGGTGTCCTCAACCCACCCTTCGGGGGTGAACACAAGGATCTGACGCCCTGCCTCCGGCTGCATCACACAAAGGTTGCCCGCCCCGCGCGCGGCCAGAACCACCCGCATCCGAAAGCGGTCAATCAGGGTCGTGAGACGGTCCATGCGCTGCTCCGAATATCTCACAGCGTGTTTCACTGCGTGTAGACTTCGGAATATTGGTCAGCTTTTTCGGAATTATCAAGCCCAGAGTCGTGCGATACCCTCTGCAGAGCTGTTCCGGCGCGCCGGGACAGTGTCACATCAGACACCCCTCAAGACTGACCCACATACGGAGACACATCATGCTGATCCCTCGCCAGAAAACCCCGGACCTTACCCTGCCTCTCTTGGGTGGCGGCCAGTTTGATCTGGCCTCCGAGGCCTCTGAACGCGGCACCGTCATCTGCTTTTACCGTGGCCTGCACTGCCCGATTTGTGCCAACTACCTCAAGGAGTTCGAAAAGCGCGTGGCCGACTTTGCCGAGCGCGGCGTGAAGACCATCGCCATCAGCTCTGACGGCGAGGAGCGCACCCGCCAGATGGCAGAGAAGATCGAAGCCGAAAACCTGCGCTTTGCCTATGATCTGCCGCTCTCCGTGGCCAAGGACTGGGGGCTCTATATCTCCACCTCGCGGGGCAAGACATCGATTGGCATTGAAGAGCCTGCGCTCTTTGCCGAGCCGGGCCTCTTTATGGTGACACCCGAGCAGACGCTGTACTACGGCTCTGTGCAGACGATGCCCTTTGTGCGCCCGCATTTCTCGGAACTGGTGGCGGCGCTAGATTTTGCCATTGCCAATTCCTATCCGGCGCGCGGCGAATACACCGGCGCGGTCTGAGCGCACCTCTGCATCCCAGCTGCATCACCGGTCCCCGAAACGGCCAAGAGCAATGGACATCGCCTGACCAAGAAGGCATATGGGCCTGACCAGTTTTACGGTCAGGCCCACGCACTCTTGTACTTACGTTTCGAAAAATTCAGTCACCGGGACGGGCAGCATCGCTATCTGGTGCTGAGCCTTACGCCGACGCTGTTTGGGGACTGGTGCGTGATCCAATCCACCGGTCCGATTGGACAACCAGGTGGCCAGGAGCGGCGCAACTATTGCCCCACCCTCGGAGAGGCTGAAACCCTGTTCGAGAGCACGCGGGAGCGACAGGTCAAGCGTGGCTTTGTGCCGATCCCGGTGCAGATGGGCCTGTTCTGAACGCACAAGCCCGCTGATGGTTTCCTGCTGGCTCCCTGTGAAAGCGCGCCTTATTTCACCCGTGTCCAGGTCTGTTTCGAGCAGATCAGGCCGCCCGCGACACAGCCCCGCAGACGCAGGCTGTTGCCGTTGAGATCCATCTTGCCGATGTAGATTTTATCGTTTGACGGGCGCCAGACCTTGCCCTCATAGGCGCCGCCGCCTTGCGGGACCATGTCCATCACCAGCGTTTTGCCAAGGTTGGGGGAGCTGTATTCTCCGCCGTCGTTGAAGGTGCGTGCGATGGTGCCGCAGAGAGCCGCACCGCAGGGCTTCATCGCGATATGTGCGTAAGAGCCGTCATCGGGCTGTGTCTTCCAGGTGCCCTCGATGGGGTCGGCAGCAAAGGCTGCAGTGCTCATCCCAACTATGAGCGCAATGCTCGCGAGTATCTGTTTCATATGTCTTGTCCTCCCTATGAGGTGAAGTCTGACCGAGGCAGGCGCATTCAGGCAAGATTGACCTCGGGTCGCCCTCGGCACTGCGTGCGCTCAGGACCGGGCGCCACCCCGACAGGGCGCTCGCGCCATGGGACATTCTGTGCGTCGCAATTCGCCCCTGACCTCCCGCGTTGCCTCCCCCCACCAGTTGAACCACACATGAAAGCGGGGCAATTGAGGCGCCAGAAGGCGCGGGCTACGTTGCAATTCACCTGCGGCTTGGGCAAAAGGGCAGCCGAAAGATATTCCACCATCACCAAAAGGGCGCACTGATGATCCTCTACCCTGCCATTGACCTCAAGGACGGCCAGGCCGTGCGACTTCTGCATGGTGACATGGACAAGACCACCGTATTCAACGACAACCCCGCCGCGCAGGCGCTGGAGTTTGTGGCGGCGGGCTGCGAATGGCTGCATCTGGTGGATCTCAACGGAGCCTTTGCGGGCGAGCCTGTAAATGCGGCCCCCGTTGAGGAGATCCTGAGGCAATGCAAGGTGCCCGCGCAGCTGGGTGGTGGCATTCGGGACATGGCTACGATCGAGCGCTGGCTCGACAAGGGGCTGGCGCGGGTCATCCTTGGCACCGTGGCGGTGGAAAACCCCGACCTCGTGCGCGAGGCAGCACGCGCCTTTCCGGGCAAGGTCGCCGTAGGGATTGATGCCCGCAATGGCAAGGTCGCAACCAAGGGCTGGGCCGAGGAAACCGATGTCGAGGTGACCGATCTGGCGAAATCCTTCGAGGACGCGGGCGTTGCAGCCATCATCTACACCGACATCATGCGCGACGGTGCCATGAAGGGGCCCAATATCGACGCGACAGCAGCGCTGGCCAATGCGGTCTCTATCCCGGTGATTGCGTCGGGCGGGGTGTCATCCCTTGAAGATCTGCATGCACTCAAGTCCTGCGGTGCGGCGCTCAACGGCGCGATCTCTGGTCGGGCGCTTTATGATGGTGCGATTGATCTCGCCGAGGCGCTGGCCGTCCTGAAGGGCTAAACACGCCAAGGCAAATGGCGCTGCGGTGCCAGTCTTTTCCCACGCTCAGACCGAGATCGACCGCTGAGAGAGAGGGGTTTCGCTTCGGGCTTCGCCCGAAGCGACCGCGGTGGCGCGTGTCCATTGGACACGCGCCACCGCGCCCGGCCCAACGCCAACAGATCCACGCCAGAAGCGGGGATCGTATTGGGGGCGGGAGCTTTCTCTTTTCTGGGCATTGCGCCCGCTGTCGGGAGGGCGGCGCTCTGCGGCACCTTGACCTCTGGGCACACATGGTAAGGGGCGCCATAGTGCGTGCAACACAGGAGCCGCGCCATGCCCCAATCTTCCCCCCAGTCCAAAGTCATATCCTGCCCGTTGCCCAAGACCTCGACCCTATGGCAGCGGGTGCAGCCTCAGGATTTTATCGATGGCTATGCCGTCGAAAGCGCTCTTTCCCCTCGGGAGGCAATGGAAATTGGCCTCAGCATGCCCGGCTGGGCCAGCGCGCTTTTGGCCCTGCGCAATCGTCTTGTTGCGCCCTTGGGGCTCAAGACCGAGGCCAGCGATACCGGCGAAGGGGCCATTTTCCCGGTCACGCATGAAGACGAGAGCGAGATCATCCTTGGGACAGACGACAGCCACCTCGACTTTCGCATCTGCATCCGTCGCGAGGCCGGACGCATCCATATGGCGACCTGGGTACATCGCAACAATCTCTTGGGGAGAGCCTATCTTGTGGCAGTGATGCCGTTTCACATTCTGATTGTGCGCGACTCCATGCGCCGGATCGCCCGCGCCAGCGCGCCGCTTGCTCCTGTCAGCTAGGCCGCCAAGCAGATCTGACCTGACGCTCCACCAGTCTGGCCCCAGCCCGATGGTCTAACAGCCTGACAGAGGATCGCGGATTTCCCGCGTCCCGGCGCTATGCCCTCTTTTCCCGCCGCCGGTTCCGGTCCATAAGGCCCCTATGCTAAAGACCCGTCTCATTCCCTGTCTCGATGTTGCCGATGGCCGTGTGGTCAAAGGCGTGAATTTTGTTGGCCTACGCGATGCGGGCGACCCGGTAGAAGCCGCGCGCGCCTATGATGCGGCCGGAGCCGACGAGATCTGTTTCCTCGACATCCATGCAACCCACGAGAACCGTGGCACCATGTTTGACATGGTCCGCCGCACCGCCGAGCAGTGCTTTGTACCGCTCACTGTGGGGGGCGGCGTACGCACCAAGGACGATGTGCGGGCGCTATTGCTGGCGGGGGCCGACAAGGTCTCGTTCAATTCCGCCGCTGTGGCCAACCCGGATGTGATCGCCGAGGCCGCCGACCAGTTCGGCAGCCAGTGCATCGTCTGCGCCATCGACGCCAAATCCGTCGCCCCCGGCAAGTGGGAGATTTTCACCCATGGCGGACGTCGCGAGACCGGCATCGACGCGGTGGAATTCGCCCGCTTGGTGACCGCCAAGGGCGCGGGCGAGATCCTCTTGACCTCGATGGATCGCGACGGCACCAAATCGGGCTTCAACCTCGAGATGACCCGCGCGATTTCCGATGCGGTGAATGTGCCGGTGATTGCTTCGGGCGGTGTCGGCACCCTGGATCACCTCGTGGACGGTGTGACCAAAGGTGGCGCCAGCGCGGTGCTGGCGGCCTCGATCTTCCACTTTGGCGAATACACGGTGCAAGAAGCCAAGGAACACATGATCGCCAATGGCATCCCGATGAGGCTCCAATGACCTTGCTGCACGACCTCGAACAGACCATTCTGTCCCGCAAGGGCACCGATCCCGACACCAGCTGGACCGCGAAGCTCTTGTCCAAGGGGCCGGAGAAATGCGCCGAAAAATTTGGCGAAGAAGCCATCGAAGCCATCATCGAAGCGGTGAAGGACGACAAAGCCAAGCTCGCCTCTGAGGGCGCGGATGTGCTCTACCATTTTCTGGTGATGCTGGCAGCGCGGGATGTGGCGTTGGACGATGTTCTGACTGTGCTTGCTGAGCGGCAGGGTCTGAGCGGCCTTGCGGAGAAAGCCGCCCGTCCCAAAGGCTAGGCGCAAAAGCGTCGGGGCCAAGCGCGCGGCCCAAAGCGGACCGAGTGCAAAGCCGCCTATTCCACGGCCCAGATCACCCTCTGCAGACCCGCGAGTCGTGCAAGGCGGCCAAGTTCCGCATCAAGTTTCTGCAGGCGTTTGGGCGTCTTCAAATGCGGATGTTCCATCCAAAGTTTGCTGAGCGTGAGCGTACCCTTGCTGCGATCGCCCTTGATCTCGGCGCGGCCCACCAGGCGGCTGCCCTCCAAGAGCGGGTAGATGTAATACCCCCACTGTCGTTTGGCGGCGGGCACAAACATTTCAACTGTGTAGTCAAAGCCAAACAGCCGCGCCAGCCGCTTGCGATCGCGGATGGCCGGGTCGAACGGGTTCAGAATGCGCAGCCGCGAGGTGGGCGATGAGAGCGCCGCAATGCGGGTTTCGATATCGCTGCAGGCCAGCACGTTGGACCAGCTGCCATCCGCGCCCTCGACCTCGGCCTCGATCAGATCGGGCGCCGCCTCTTCTGCCCAGCGCGCCACTTCTTCGACCGCGCACGCCTCCCAGAATTTGCGGATCTGCCCCAAAGTGCCAAAGCCGATCCGATCAAGCGCCGCATGACAGAGCCCCTGCACCTGAGCCTGATCGCTCAGCTGAGGCACGTCTTGCGGATACACGCGCTCGGCCAGATCGTAGTATTTGGTAAAGCCCTCCCGATGCGAGGTGGCCAGTTCGCCCGCATACCAGAGATAGTCGAGCACCATCTTGTGCGGCGGGCGGGTCCACATGGCCGTCCTGTCCGCACGCCTGGTCTCAAAGTCCTTGGTGGAGAGCGGGCCGTCCTCCGTGATCCGGCGCAAAACGTCCGAAATCAGCTCGGGGTCCAGATGCTTGCCAAACCAGTTGGAGCGGCTCACCTGATGCTTTTTGCGCGCAAACTGCCGCTGCCACATGGGCAGAAACGCCATCGGCAACACCGAGGCATCATGGGTGAAATGCTCAAACACCTGTCGGTGCGTGCGCAGCAGCGGGTCGAGCATCGGCTCGCGGTAATTCTGATTGCGGCTCCAGAGGATGTGATGATGCGCGCGCGACACCACCTGAATGGTATCAAGTTGCACGAAGCCAAGCTGTTCGATCAGCCCGAGTACATCCAGAGGCCCGGTGGGCGTCTGCGCCAGGCCATGCAACTGAAGCCACAGGCTGCGGGCGGTTCGATTGTCTATTTTTAATCGGGCCATTCAGCAGCGCCTCCGTGTTCCCCCTTTGTTTCACACAAAGAGGGAGGAGGAAAGCCGTTTCTAGCGGTCCGCAAGAGCGCCCCGACGCGCCGGGACACGGCCCGGCGCAACGGGTGCAGTTCTATCAAAACCGAGGGCGGCCCTCAGCCCCGACCGCGATAGGGCGGCACACCCTGATCGGGAATCCAGACACCCTCGGGGATCGTGCCGGACTGCCAAAAGACATCAATCGGGATACCGCCGCGCGGATACCAATAGCCCCCGATCCGCAGCCATTGCGGGTCGAGAAAGTCGACCAGCCGCCGCGCGATCGAGATGGTGCAATCCTCGTGAAAGGCGCCGTGGTTGCGAAAGGAGGTCAGGAAGAGCTTGAGCGACTTTGATTCCACCAGCCACGGGCCAGGAACATAGTCGATCACCAGATGGGCAAAGTCCGGCTGGCCCGTCATCGGACAGAGCGAGGTGAACTCCGGCGCGGTGAAGCGCACGTTATAGGCCACATCTGCCTGCGGGTTTGCCACCCGTTCCAGCTCGGCCTCTTCGGGGCTGGCAGGGATGCGGGTCTCACCGCCCAGTTGTTTGAGGTTTTGGTAAATATCTTCAGACATTGAACTCTCCATCACATCAGACGCCACGTTTGTTGCCCCAGATGAGGACATGCAGTTGCGGCAGAATACGAGGCGCAAACCACCGCTCGCCCATGGCCCGTTCCGTGAGCCAGCGCAGGCGCTCCGCCTGTGCATTGAGATCCACAGGGGTTTCGGGGTCGACCTCGGGGTTGCCGGGCTGCAGATACAGCGGCAGGTCACTGTGGCGGCGGTGAACCTCCCGCGCCCAGAGATAGTCGGCCTCATCAAAGATCACGATCTTCATCACCTGCTGGCGCGCCCCTGCGCCGATTTTGCGACAGGCAATAAAGGCGCCCCAATCCACGTCTTCCCCACTGGAGGGCGGTTTGGGCGAAAGCACCAGCGTCTCAAGATCGGAGAACCACGGTCGCGGGATCGAGCCTTGGGTTTCGCAGGCAAACCGATAGCCCGCCGCCTTTCCCCGCGCGATGAGCGGGCCGAAGTCCTGGATTGCCGGGTTGCCGCCCGAGAGCGACACGGTCAGGGGCTGGTCTCCCGAGAGGCGGCGCACCTCCTGCCAGACGGCTTCGGTCTCCATCGCGGCCCAGCTGTGGCGGTGCGCGCTGTCCACCGCATGCAGGCTGTCGCACCAGCTGCAGCGATAATCGCAGCCGCCCGCGCGCACAAAGACCGTGGGTTCGCCAATCAAGGCCCCCTCGCCCTGAATCGTCGGGCCAAAAATCTCTGCGATCCTGAGGGTCATGGCCGGTACTCCGCCCAGGTCTTTGGGGTCTCGCTCACGAGGACCGCGCTGGTTTCGGGCCAGCGCGCGGCGCACCACTCGTAGAAATGGCGTGCCATGTTTTCCGCCGTGGACGGGCTGTCCATCACATCATTGAGATGCCGGTGGTCGAAGTGATCGTCGATATAGGTCTTGAGCGGTTTGAGATCATGATAATCGCGCACAAAACCATCCGCGTTGAGGCTCTCGGCGGCCAGCTCCACCACCACGATATAGTTGTGCCCATGCAGGCGCGCGCATTGGTGATCCAAAGGCAGATGTGACAACTGGTGCGAGGCGGAGAAGTGAAACTCCTTGCGAATGCGAAACATCACTCTGCCTCCCGCCCGGCAATGGCCGCGCTCCAATAGTCTGGGTCGGCATAGACCGTGGGGTCCGCAACCTCCGCCAGATGGAAAGCCTCGCGCCGCTCCACGCAGGTGCCACAACGGCCGCAGTGGATGTCACCGCCCTTGTAGCAGGACCATGTTTCAGCAAAGGGCGTGTTGTGAGCGGCGCCGGCACGCACGATGTCGGCCTTGCTCTGCTCGACAAAGGGCGTGTGCAGGCGCACATCGGCATAACCGTCCAGCGCCGCGCGCTGCATCGTTTCAAAGGCGCGGGTGAAGCCGGGTCGACAATCGGGATAGATGAAGTGATCCCCGCCATGCACGGCGGTGGCCACGGCCTCATCCCCTTGCGCCGCCGCGACGCCAAAGCCAATCGCAAGCATGATCGCATTGCGGTTGGGCACCACGGTGATCCGCATGGTGTCCTCGGCGTAATGCCCATCGGGGACGTCGATGTCGTCGGTGAGCGCCGACCCGGAGAGCGCGCCACCGATGCTGCGCATGTCGATCAGGTGAAACGGCACGCCCAGCCGCGTGGCAGCGGCGCGGGCAAAGTCAAGTTCCTTGCGATGGCGTTGACCATAGTCAAAGGAAACCAGACGGGTAAGTTGGTATTTCTGGGAGGTGATATGCGCCAGCGACACGGAATCGAGTCCGCCAGAGCAGATGACAAGTGTTTTCATATCTGGGGCCCTTGTTTTGATGTCCGGGTAGGCTGCGACCGGATGGCGGGCCTTATTTCAGAAACCGCGGAATTTGCAAGAGCCCTCTCTCTGGGCGCTTTGAGCACACGAAATGACGCCCCCGCCAACGCGCGCAAAAAGTGGAGCGCTGGCACAGTTTCATGCGTGATCATGAGGGAGGTAGAATTGGGCGATTGGGGCAGGATAATGCGCGCGTCTTCCTATGGCGGCACGCAGGCGCACCCTCTCCCGTTCCCGATATATACCGAGGTAATTCAATGAATTAGTGATATACAAAGGGAGGAGATGGTGGGCGACCCTGGAATCGAACCAGGCGTGCGTCTCCGCGAGGGAGTTACAGTCCCCTGCCACACCTTGCGGCCTGTCGCCCACTGTCAGAAGCTTGTTGCACCTGACGTGGAGGCGTGATTACTAGCGCACCAAACGGGCGTCAACCGGAAAAACGCAACTTTTTTCCGCTGCCTTGCATTTTGTTTTCCGGAGCATGCCATGAACAAGAAATCCAACAAGAAACCCGCTTGGGTCGTGGAGAAGGAAAAGGCCAAAAAGGCGGCGGCATCCGAGACCGTCTGGCTCTTTGGTCTGCATGCGGTGCGGGATGCGCTTTTGAACCCCAAACGTGAGAAGCTACGCCTTGTGGTGACGCTCAATGCGCAGAACAAACTGGAGGATGCCATTGCGACCTCTGGCATCACGCCCGAGGTGGTGGACCCGCGCAAATTCTCGGTACCGATTGATCCGGGCTCTGTACATCAGGGCGCTGCACTCGAGGTCAAGCCTCTGAACTGGGGCGGGCTTGAGGACAATTGTATCGGGGCCGAAGTGCCGCGCGTGATCCTTCTGGACCGGGTAACTGATCCGCACAATGTCGGCGCGATCCTGCGCTCTGCAGAGGTGCTGGGTGCATCGGCGGTGATCGGCACCCGGCATCACTCCGCACCGGAAACCGGTGCGCTCGCCAAGACGGCATCGGGCGCGCTTGAACGTCAGCCCTATCTCAGAATGCGCAATCTCTCCGATACCATCGTGGCACTGCAGCAGATGGGGTATCTGGTGCTTGGCCTTGATGGCGAGGCAGAAGAGACCATCGAGGAGGCGGTCGCCGGGCGCACCAAAGAGCCGATCGCGCTGGTCCTGGGCGCCGAAGGTCCCGGTCTGCGACAAAAAACCAAGGAAACCGTGGACAAGCTTGTCAAAATCGATGCCGCGCGCGGTTTTGGCTCCTTGAATGTTTCAAATGCCGCTGCACTCTCCCTATATGCATCTTTGAAGGGTTAGGACGCAGAGGAGGCTCCCATCGCACATCACAGTATTCCCGGAGGCAAGCTGATTGTCTGTTGTTATTGTGGCGTGCAATCCGCCTTTGTGCCGGACGCCACACTTCATGCGCTGGTGTGCGGCACCTGCGGCGCCCCCCTCAAGGCGCAAAAGCAACGCCCGCTGAGCGATCACAAGGGCGCAAAGCTGCCCAACGCCTCGACCCTTCAGCCCCATGGCAGAGATGACAAAGCGGCAAAGGTCAAAAAACCCAAGCCCGTCAAAACGGGCAAACCGGGAAAGTCGGGAAAATCGGGCGACTGGAGCACGCTTGCGCATGAACTGGCATCAGCCAAGCTGATGAAGAAGCGTAAGAAGAAAAAGAAATCCTCGTGGAAGATGGTCTTTGACGTGATCGAGGACATCTTTGACTGAGACTGCTGGCGGGATGCGCCGATTTACTGTGTCTTCACGGTAGCAGTCGCTTCTGTCGCTGCTCACAACATGTTCAAATTCTCGTATGTTCTCTTTTCTCGGGGCGCGGCCTTGGGCATTGTTGGCGCATCTCATCGCGCAGAAACCTGACCCCGGACGGAGACCCTTGGACGTGCCGACACACCCTCTGACACTTGCCCTGCGCTCTGCGAGTCTGGCCGTCGGGCTGGCGCTGATGGTGGCACTTGTGCCCGTGTCCAAGGCTGCGGCGGGACCGATTTATATTGCGGTTCAGGATGGCTATGCGATGGGGGGCTATGATCCGGTGTCCTTCCACGAGGCGGAGGCCCCTTTGCGCGGTCACCAAGATCATGCCTTGATGTGGAAAGGGGCGGTGTGGCTGTTCCACTCCGCGCAGAACCGGTCCCGGTTCGAAGCCGATCCGCGGGCCTTTGCGCCAAGGTTCGGCGGGCATTGCGCCTATGGGCTCTCACGCGGGCACGCCTCGGTCGGCGATCCGGAGACCTGGGAGATCGTGGATGGGCAGCTGTTTCTTTTCAATTCTGCGCGCGGGCGCAGCCTGTGGCAAGAAGACAGGCAACAGATGCTCAAAGCTGCGCAGGCGTCCTGGCCGGAGGCGCTGCGCGCCCAATGAGCGCTGAGGCCTGACCCGCGCAAGCAATGCGGCGCGTATCGTGACCCCTACAACCTGGCCGCGAGGTTGAGGCCGATTCGTCAAGGCGCAACCCGGCGGTCGTGATCACAAAATCGCGAGATCCCTTTAACCCGGCGGGCTGAGCCCCACCTAGTATCACAGACTATGGCGCTGGAACCGCCGTAGATCTTTTTCACTGTCCCTCGTTCCACACCTTGCGCCCGAAGCCATTCGGGCGCTTTTTTCTTGTCGAGGCATTGGTGCCAAATCCGTGAGCCCCTTTCAGAAGGGCTTGCATGGCAATCGCAGGCGACCCAGAGTGGCGGCATGTATTCGGATACGCTTCTCAAAGACGTTCTTCGTCGCACGCACAGCATCGCCGTGGTTGGGGTTTCAACCAACCCGGTGCGCCCCAGTTACTATGTCGCCAGATACCTGTCCCTCAAGGGGTATCGGGTCATCCCCGTCAATCCGGGCCACGCGGGCAAGGAGCTCTTTGGCGAGACGATCCGCGCCACCCTGTCAGACATTGATGCCCCCGTCGACATGGTCGACATCTTCCGCCGTCCCGAAGCGGTGCCGGAGATTGTGGACGAGGCGCTGGCGGTGTTTCCCGCGCTCCAGACGATCTGGATGCAGATCGGGGTGGAACACGCAGAGGCCGCCGCAAAAGCCGAGGCGCGCGGCCTCACCGTGATCCAGAACCGATGCCCAAAAATCGAGTATCAGCGCCTCTTTGGTGAACTGCGTCAGGGTGGTTTTGCCACCGGGATCATTTCATCGAAACTGTGACCACTGGCGGAACGCGCCGGGGCGCTGCCCCGGACCCCGAGATATTTTTGAAAAGCTGAAGCGGGCCGGAGGGATCAGGCAGGATGCGCAATCGCGCGTTCGACCCATGCTACGAGGGCATCGAGATCCGGGCTGGCTTCTTCACAGAGCCCTTCGGCGAAATTCTGGAAGGCCTCGACATTCATCCTGTTCACGCCACAGACGACCGGCACCCCCATCGCCAGCGCTTCGGCAATGATCGGGCGCATGCCGCGGCCATCGGCCTCATGTTTGCCAAATTTGTTGACCAGCAGTACCTGCGGCGCAGGCGAGAGAGAGAGGGAGCTGGTGACCAGACCGACCGCGCGTTCGAGTGCGTCGGGATTGAGACGGCAGCCGCGCGCGCCCTCGCCCAGCGACTGCGAGATGCGGATGGTTTCACCTTCTGGCAGCACCCGCACATCCATATCGCAGAGTTTATTGTCGTAGCATTCCGTGTTGGTCTGCACGATGCCGGCAGTCCGGATCCCCTTGCTGGCCAGTTGCTCGGCCAAGGCCGTGAGAAGCCGGTCGGTGGCGCCACGTTCTGTTGTCATCACATAGGTCAGCTGCATGGGCGCAAGCGATGTGGGGTCATCCGACATGGGGGTAGCAGACATGGGGTATCCTTTGTGTCTTTTGCCGGCAACCGTAGCGCGGTTGGCTTGCGCCGACCAGAGGGCTGTTGTCGCAGCCCGACCTGCGCAGGGATGGCGCGGCGCATCGCGCAAGAGCTGTGCCAAAAGGCGTGCGGGCGAGACACCAGCATGACAACTTTCCTGTAATACACTGATTTTAATCACTATGCCTAGACGCACTCACACCCATAGCGCGAGTTCATCTTAGCACACTCGCCGGGAATCGCTTGACGCTTTTTGGGGGCTGCTCTACCCCTTGCAGCACGCAGGGGAGTCCCAACCCAAGGGGACTGAGAGGCGGACGGGGAGTGATCCCGGTGACGCGACCCTTTGAACCTGACCCAGTTGATACTGGCGGAGGAAGCTAGGACAGTCGCGCACCGCCCCCGTTCAGGGCGCGTTCGCGCTGATCTGAGACGGCAGGATCTGAACACCCTGCCCCGTTTTCCTGAGGCCCGGCTCAATTGGTGTTTTTGAGAATGGACTCGAGGAGCACCAAGATGAACACCCCAACCCGACACCCGACCCCCAACGTCACAACGGGCGCCCTGCCCGCCTCCCGTAAGATCTATGTGGCAGGCGAG
Source organism: Ruegeria sp. TM1040 (assembly GCF_000014065.1). Lineage (NCBI taxonomy): Bacteria > Pseudomonadati > Pseudomonadota > Alphaproteobacteria > Rhodobacterales > Roseobacteraceae > Ruegeria > Ruegeria sp. TM1040. The sequence goes on from NC_008044.1 coordinate 2,157,042, forward strand.
ATGCATGAAGGCATCCGCGTGCCGATGCGCGAAATCGCCACCCACCCGACTGCGGGCGAGGCGCCGCTACCGGTTTATGACAGCTCCGGCCCCTATACCGACCCCGATGTGTCAACCGACATCCGCGAGGGATTGGCCCCGTTGCGCGCGGCGTGGATCAAGGCCCGCTGCGATGTTGAGGCCTATAGTGGCCGCGATGTGACCGCTGCAGACAATGGCTTTGTCGAAGGCGATCGGCTGGTGCCTGAGTTTCCTGTAAAACCGGCGCCCCTGCGCGGGAGGCAGCGGGCCGCTCCGACTCAGCTGGCCTATGCGCGCGCAGGAATCATTACGCCCGAGATGGAATTCGTGGCGATCCGAGAAAACCAATTACGCGATCTGTCGCCCTGTCATTGTGCGCGCGACGGGGAGGATTTTGGCGCCAATATCCCCGACTACGTGACGCCAGAGTTTGTCCGCGCTGAAATCGCCGCAGGGCGCGCCATCATCCCCGCCAATATCAACCACCCGGAGCTGGAGCCGATGATCATCGGCCGCAATTTCAAGGTGAAGATCAACGCCAATATGGGCACCTCTTCGGTGACCTCCTCGATGGAGGAGGAAGTGGACAAGCTGGTCTGGGCGATCCGCTGGGGCGCAGATACGGTGATGGATCTCTCGACGGGCCGCAACATCCACAACACCCGCGAATGGATCATCCGCAACAGCCCGGTGCCCATCGGCACCGTGCCGATCTATCAGGCGCTGGAGAAGGTGAACGGCATCGCCGAGGATCTGACATGGGAGGTGTTTCGCGACACGCTGATCGAGCAGGCGGAACAGGGCGTCGATTACTTTACCATTCATGCGGGCGTCCGGCTGCATATGGTGCCGATGACCGTGGAACGCGTGACGGGGATCGTGTCGCGCGGTGGGTCGATCATGGCGAAATGGTGCCTGCATCACCATCGCGAGAGCTTCCTCTATGAGCACTTCGAGGAGATCTGCGACATCTGTCGGCAGTATGACGTGAGCTTCTCGCTGGGTGATGGCTTGCGTCCCGGGTCGATTGCCGATGCCAATGACGCCGCGCAATTTGCCGAGCTGGAAACGCTGGGCGAGCTCACAAAAATCGCCTGGGCCAAGGACTGTCAGGTGATGATCGAGGGGCCGGGCCATGTGGCGATGCACAAGATCAAGGAGAACATGGACAAGCAGCTGGAGTGCTGCCACGAGGCGCCGTTTTACACGCTCGGCCCGCTCACCACGGATATTGCGCCGGGGTACGATCACATCACCTCCGGGATTGGCGCGGCGATGATCGGCTGGTTTGGCTGCGCGATGCTGTGTTACGTGACGCCCAAGGAACATCTGGGCCTGCCGGACCGCGATGACGTTAAAACCGGGGTGATCACCTACAAGATCGCCGCCCATGCCGCTGATCTGGCCAAGGGTCTGCCCGGCGCGCAGCGGCGCGATGATGCGCTGAGCCGCGCGCGGTTTGAATTCCGCTGGGAGGATCAGTTCAACCTCTCGCTCGACCCGGAGACCGCGCAGAGCTTCCACGACGAGACCCTGCCCAAGGAGGCCCACAAGGTCGCGCATTTCTGTTCCATGTGCGGGCCAAAGTTCTGCTCCATGCGGATCAGCCACGACATCCGCGCCGAAGCCCAGAAAGAAGGGTTTGAGGCGATGGCGGCAAAATTCCGCGAAGGCGGTGAACTCTATGTACCACTGAAGGACACCGCACCAGAAGAGGCCTGAGCGCAGCCGTGGCCACCCGCTGCGCTGCCTGTGCGCCTCTTTAGGCGCGCGGGCAGCGCCCGGCCCAACGGGAGGTCGGGTCCCACCTTGAAAAGGTGGGGCATGACTGACGGGCGGGAGCCTCCCCGCCGTAGCCTACCCAAATCAGGCCCGGATCAGCGCCTGATCAGAGCGGCTTGCCGTCGAACTGCTGCAAGGTGACGCCCGCATCTTCGAGCTGGCGGCGTACCGCGCGCGCGATCTCCAGCGCCTCGGGCGTATCGCCGTGCAGGCAGATGGTGTCGATGCGCGCCGGGATACGGCTGCCGTCCTCGGCCAGAATTGCCCCGTCCTGCACCATCTGAGCCACCCGCGCGCCAGCACGCTCGGCATCATGGATCACCGCGCCCGGCAAGGACCGATCCACCAGCGAGGCATCGGCGTTATAAGCCCGGTCAGCAAAGATCTCGCAGGCGACATTGCAGCCCAGCGCCTCGGCTGCGGCCTGCTGCTGAGTGCCTGCCATCACCATGATGATGATCTCCGGCGCGACCCGCAGAGCAGCCTCATAACAGGCGCGCGCCATGTCATGATCGGCTGCGGCCATATTGGCCATGGCCCCGTGCAGTTTCAGATGACGCACCTTGCCCCCGGCGGCCTCTGCCATCGCCTGGGCGGCGCCCACCTGGTACTGTACCAGATTGCCGAGGCTCTCATGCGGCAAGTGCAGCTTACGCCGGCCAAAGCCCTGAAGATCGGGAAAGCCCGGATGCGCGCCAATGCCGACGCCGCGCGCCACCGCATCGGCCATGGTCTGCGCCATGACGTCCCAGTCGCCCGCATGTACACCGCAGGCCACATTGGCCGAGGTCACAACGTCCAGCACCTCGGCATCGCGTCCCATCACCCACGGGCCAAAGCTCTCGCCCATGTCGGCATTCAGATCTACGGTAGATGTCATGGCCCATGGCCCTCCTTCGTTCGTTTGCGTCCGCAGCGCGCTCAGAGCGCCTCATCAAGATCGCGCCCGGCGGTCACGCCGCTCACCAGTTGATAGGACAGAAGATCCCGCATTCGGGCCGGATCACGCACAAGCGGCGTCAGCCGGGAGGGCAGACGCTCGCGCTCGGCGCGGGCCCGCCGTTCAATCTCGACCGCTTCCTCAAGTGTCACCTGTTCAAAGCGAAACGCCGCTCCTGCCTGTGCCTGTGCCACGCGCGGCATATCGCAAGGCAGAACAGAGCCGATGCGGGGATAGCCGCCGGTGGTCTGGCATTCGCTCATCAAAACATAGGGCGTGCCATCGCCGGTGACCTGAATGTCACCGGGTGCGATCACCTCGGAAAGAACGCTCAAGCCCCCCTCAAGCGCAAACCCCTGCCCCTCCGGCAAGAGCCGCACCCCCATGCGATTGGCGCGGCTGTCACGGTGAAAGCGTACCTCTTGAAAGCGGGCCACCTCTGCCGCGCCAAAAAGGCTGGTTTGCAGGCTTGGCACCATGCGCAGCGTGCCGCCGTCCAGGCGCGGCTCGGGGGTCAGGGTCATATTGACTGCACCCCCTGCATCGTCACCAAGGGGCAGCTCCGCCCCATCCCGGAGACGTGCGCCAAGCCCCGAGGCGAGATGCGCACTGCGCGCGCCAAGCTGCAGCGCGTTTGCGATGCCGCCGCCCACATGAAGGTAGCCATACGACCCCGCCCGCACTGCGCCAATGCTGAGCTGCATCCCGGCCGCAAGAAGGTGGCTGGCATTCCAGCGCAATTCCGAGCCGTCCTGTAGCGTGGCCTTCATCGGCGCACCTGTGAGGGCGATACGGGTATCGGTTGTGACCTCAAATGTGCCGCCAAGCCCGGCCATCTCGATGGCCGCCGCGCTTGGTTCCTGTCCCAAGAGCGCCGCGCCCTCATAAAGCGCCAGCCGATCCGCCGCGCCACCGCGCGACAGACCAAAGGCGAGATAGCCGCTACGGCCAAGATCCTGAATGCTCAGACCCGGTCCTGCGCGGTGAACAATAAGGCGCACGCTCATGTCAGCACCTCGGAGGTGGCGCCACCATCCACTCCCGCGCGCTCGAGCGCGGCGTAGCGTTCGGGCGAGATGGGCTCAAACAGCACTTCATCGCCCGGACGCAGCACAAAGGGCTCTGGCGCGTCGGGGCGAAAGAGGCGAAAGCGGGTCTGACCGATGTGGCGCCAGCCGGTTGGGGTCGTGACAGAAAACAGCACGATCTGGCGGATCGCCACGACCACGGCCCCCTCGGGGACTTCGGGGGTGAGCTCGGTCTGGCGCGGGATGTCAAAGGCGGGCGGCAACTCGCCCAGGTAAGGCTGGCCGGGGGCAAAGCCGATGGTCTGCACCCGAAGCCGGGTCTGTGAAATCTGCGTGACCGCCTCACCTGCGCTGAGGCCGGCCCGCGCCGCAGCCTCTTCGAGCTGGGGGGCGAGTTCGGTGCCAAACACCGTCGGCACCCGCCAGAGCTTGCGCCCCTGCGGCAAGGCGGCGGCGTACCAGTCGCGGGTCTCCAGCAGCGCCGCGACCTGGGCAATCATCTCGGCATGTGACGTCCCCAGAGGGTCAAAACGCAGGTAGGTGGACACCAAGGAGGTCGATGTCTCTTCAACCGCAGCCCAACCGGCCACATCCACCGCCGCACGAAACGCAAGTGCTGCGCGATTTGCGGGCTCACTCAGCCGGTCGGCAAAGCGCACCACCACGCCGTCAAAGCCGGCTGTCGCGACTTCGGGCCATTGCGTATCCCCGACGGGGGGCTCAACACGTATGGGGCTTTTTGTCATGGCATATGACTGCCAGCGGTTGCCGGGAAAGACCAGACCCAAATGTCGGTAGCGGCCGGGCTTTTGTCGGGAAGCCTCTCGCCAAGTGCCTGCGCGAAGCCCATAGTCACATCACCCCTAGCCATGAGCCGCCCGCATGTCTCGCCGCCACTACAATCTGCCCCCCCTGACCACGCTCACCGCCTTTGAAGCGGCGGCGCGCCACCTCAGCTTCAAGGACGCCGCCAAGGAGCTCTCGGTGACACCGGGCGCGGTCAGCCACCAAGTCAAAGCGCTGGAGGGGGAATTGGGCGTGGCGCTGTTTCGCCGCAAGCATCGCGGCGTGGATCTGACGGTGCCGGGGCAGACCCTCTACGACACGCTGGCGGGGTCCCTGACCCGCATCTCACAAAGCCTGCAGTCCATCCGCGACCAGAGCAGCGCAGGCGTGGTGACGGTGGGCTCCACCACGGCGATGGCGGCCATGTGGCTATCGCCTGCCGTGATCCGGTTCTGGCGCGACCACCCGGAGATCAACATCAACCAGGTGGTGCGCGACCGGGCTTTCACCACCTCGGCAGAACTTGATCTCTATATCTGGTATGGCCGCGAAAAGGATCAGCGGCTGGATCAGTTTCCGCTCTATCGCGATCGCCTGCTGCCTGTTGCCGCCCCGGAGCGGGCCGCCGAGTTGGCAGGCGCGGATCTGGACGTGCTGGCCAGCCAGCGCCTGATCCATCTGGAGGGCGACGACATCAGTTGGACCAAATGGCACGACTGGTTCCGCCAGCTTGGCTACAGCGGTCCGGTGGCTTCGGGCATCCGGGTCAACAACTACTCTATCGCGCTGCAGGCGGCGCGCGATGGCGCCGGGCTGACGCTGGGTTGGGAGCGGCTGATCTCGCCGCTCATCACACAGGGCGACCTAGCGATCATCGGCCCGCATGTCCTGCCCGCACCAGAGCGGTTTTTCCTCGTCAGCAAACCCGACGAGGAGCTGACGCCCAGCGCCAGATTGCTGCGCGACTGGATCATCGAAGAGGCCAGCCAGATCACGGATGAGCCCTGCTAACGTGTGAGTGAGATTTTCTGATATTGAGGGCGCCCGCGCTGCGCCACATCCTCGGCTCAAGATCCTTGCCACATCCGTTCAAAGGAGCGCCGGATGACCAAGCCAGTCTCACTTCAGTCTGTCCTCACGTCGGTCAATCGCGCCAACGGGCTGCCCAATGCGCATTACATCGACCCGGTGGTCTTTGCCGAGGAGCGCGCTGCAGTGCTGTTTGCCAATTGGTCCGGCGTGGGTTTTGGCAAGGACATCCCCAACCCCGGCGATGCAAAGCCCGTGGATTTCCTCGGTGTGCCGCTGTTGCTGGTGCGCGATCACGATGGCGGTGTCCATGTCTATCAAAACACCTGCCGGCACCGGGGCATGATCCTTGTGGAAGAAGCCAAGAACATCCGTGGCACCATCCGCTGCCCCTATCACAGCTGGTGCTACAGCCTGAAAGGCAAGCTGCGCGCTGCACCCCATGTGGGCGGGGTTGGCCAGAACACCCATGCCGACGTAAAGATGGACGAATTGAGCCTCGTCTCTTTTCGCGCTCATGTCTGGCAGGACGTGATCTTTGTGAATATCGACGGCAAGGCCGCGCCCTTTGAGGAGGTGCATGCGGACCTTCTGCAACGCTGGCAGGAATTCGACCGCCCCTTGCACCACGGCGGACCGGAAAGCTCGCTGAAGTTGGAAGTCAAAACCAACTGGAAGCTCGCGGTGGAAAACTACTGCGAGAGCTATCATCTGCCTTGGGTGCATCCTGGTCTCAACAGCTACTCGCGACTAGAAGATCACTACAATATTGAAAAACAAGGAAAATACTCCGGCCAAGGAACGTTGGTCTATCGCCAGCTGCGCGGGGCCGAGGATGAAGTCTTTCCCGATTTCGAAGGGCTCAGCGACAAATGGGAGACCGGCGGAGAATATGTCGCGCTCTATCCCAACGTCCTCTTGGGGGTTCAGCGCGACCATAGTTTCGCAATCGTCCTGGAGCCCAAGGGATGCGAGGAAACGGTCGAGCACATCGAGCTCTACTACGCAAAATCAAGCGCCGAGACACCCGAGCTGGACCCGTTGCGCCATCAGAATGCGCAGCTCTGGAAGACCGTTTTTGAAGAAGACGTCTTTGTGGTCGAGGGCATGCAGAAGGGGCGGCATGGGCCGATGTTCGACGGCGGGCGTTTCTCCCCCGCGATGGACGGGCCAACGCATAATTTTCACCATTGGGTTGCCACCCAGATCGAGGCTGCGCGCGCCTCATGAGTGCTGTCGAGTTGCAGATCTCACCGCAAGAGGCGGCTGCCCTGCACCACGCCATTCTGGCCGCCCATGCCAAGCATGATCTGGCACAGCTGGTCGAGCTCTATGCCATTGCGGCGGACGGCAAGGAGGCCGAGGGCGACACTGATGCAGCCTGTTTCTTTCTGACGCAGGCCTTTGTCTTTGCGCTGGAAGCAGGCGTGGCGCGCGCCCAAGAGCTGAACCACCGGCTTGTGGCCTATGGGCGCGCCTGGCCGCTCGAACAATAACCTCCCCCGGGCGCCATTTAACGCATGGGCGCGTTTACTGGATGGTCCCCTTCAAGTGATGGCGGCCTTGGGGTCTGTTTTGCCCATCACAGCAATGGCTTCTGCCAGTTCTTCAAAGCTCGCCGGGTTGCCACTGGAGACGCGCCACGCAAGGCCGATATGGCGCTCTAGGCCTGGCTTCAGGGTGACCACGCAGACATCATCCTTGCGGTTGTCGATTTCGGAGCGCGTGTAGGACTGCGGCATCAGCGTCACCCCCATGCCGAGCGCAACCATCTGGCGGATCGCGTCGAGGCTGGTGCCATCAATGTCGTCCTGCATCCGCGCGCCAACCGTCTGCGCCAGCCCCTCCACCTGCCGCCGCAGCGCATAGGCGGGGTTGAGGCTGAGAAACTGTTCCTGCCCCAGATCACGCCGGCGGGCGACACCCGCCGTTGCAAGCGGATGACCCCGCGGCACCACAAGATAGAGCGGCTCGCGGAACAGCGGGTGAAAACGGATGTCATCGCGCTGGATCGGCGCTTGGGTCAGGATGAGATCATGCTTGCCCGCAACCAGATCCTCCAACAAATCGCGCGAAGGGCCATCGCGAATGATGAGCCGGAAATCGGGATAGGTCTCATGCAGACGCTTGAGCACCTGTGGCAGAATATAGGGTCCAATGGTGGGAGACGATCCCAACCGCAATGTGCCGCTCAACCCTGCGCGGCGGGTGGCCGACGCGTTCACCAGCAGCTCGCAATCGGCCAGAATACGCTCCGCCCTGGCGGCCACATCTCGCCCCGCAGCGGTCAGGATCAACCCATTGCGCCGCCGCTCCAGCAGCGGCGCGCCGACGATTTCCTCAAGCGCGGCGATCTGAAGGCTGAGCGAGGGCTGGCTGATCCCCAATTGCCGCGCCGCGCGTCGAAACTGCAGCGCTCGGCTCAGAACCGCAAAGTATCGCAAGTGACGCAGGCTCAGCTCTGGCATATGATACCCACAGGTTCCATTGATAGTTTTTTCCAATACTATTTCACAATAAGATTGTATTGGATCAAGGCAAGCCCTCCCCCATATCGAGGGAACCATGACGGCTGCCCCCGTTACATGTGTCCCACAAAATGGAGGTTCCCTATGAAAGACAGCCCCAAGGTCAAAGCGTTCTCGCTTGAAGTTCGGTTGACCAAACTGCGCTTGAAGCATCAGACGCTGAAGGCGCGGATTGCGCGCGAGATGAAGCGTCCTTCGCCCTGCAGCGCCACGTTGCAGTTGCTCAAACGTCAGCGCCTGCGCCTCAAGGACGAGATCGTGAGCTGCGCCAACAGGCTCCGCGCCCTGGGACGGCGCAACCTTGCAAGCGGGCCGATGCTGTCTCGCCCGACATCATAAGCTGAGGCCTTCGGCTTCGGTTTACCTCATCTCATGCGAGCATGAGAATTATCGAGGTTGCCCAAGGTGGGGCGGCGGTGGAACATTTCCCCAACGCCCCTTCCCCGCAGCAAAGCAAAGGCACCCTCATCATGCGTACAGAAGCCAAGGCCGTGGTCATCGGCGGCGGGGTCATCGGTTGTTCGATCCTTTATCACCTGACCAAACTCGGCTGGTCCGATGTGGTGTTGCTGGAGCGCGACGAGCTGACCTCGGGATCGACCTGGCACGCGGCGGCCAATATCCATGGCCTGCACGACAGCACCAACATCTCGCGCATCCAGCACTATACGATGACGCTCTACAAGGAGCTCGAGCAGGAAACCGGCCAGGGCTGCGGCGTGTTTCAGCCCGGATCTCTCTATCTGGCGCAGACCGAAGACCGCGCGCACCAGCTGCGTCTGCAGGCCGCCAAGGCCAAGCTCTACGGGATGAACTTCTACGAGATTTCCATCGAGGAAGCTCAGGAACTCAACCCGCTGGTGAATTTCGACGGGATCCGCTGTGTCATGTATGAGCCCGATGGCGGCAATGTGGACCCCTCCGGTGTGACACAAGCCTACGCCACCGGCGCGCGGCAACGCGGCGCCGAGATCCATCGTTTCACGCCGGTCACGGCCACAGAGGCGCAGCCTGATGGCACCTGGATTGTAAAAACCCCCAAGGGCGACATTCACACCGACTGGGTGGTGAATGCAGCGGGTCTTTGGGGCCGGGAGGTGGCAAAACTTGCGGGCCTCGAGTTGCCTCTGCAACCCACCGAGCATCAGTATTTTGTCACCGAAACGATTCCGGAGATCGCCGGAATGGAGCGTCGCCTGCCATCTGTATCGGATCGCGACGGGGAATATTACCTGCGCCAAGAGGGACAGGGGCTTCTGGTGGGTGCCTATGAGAAGGGCATGAAATTCTGGGCCGAGGACGGCACGCCCCTGGATTTTGCGCATGACCTGTTCCCCGACGACCTCGAGCGCATCGAAGAAAACATGATGAACGCCATCGAACGTGTGCCTGTGGTGGGGGATGCGGGCATCAAGCGCGTGATCAACGGACCAATGATCTGGTCACCCGATGCCAATGTGTTGTTTGGCCCGGTGCCGGAGCTTTCGGGCTATTTCTGCTGCAATGGCATCATCCCCGGCTTTTCGCAGTCCGGCGGTATGGGCCTGATGGCGGCGCAGTGGATGATCGAGGGCGAGACGCAGTTTGACATGTTCAACTGGGACGTGGCGCGGTTTGGCGACTGGGCCACAAAGGAATTCACCAAGGCGCGCGTAGAGGATCAATATGCGCATCGGTTTGCGATCCATTTCCCAAATGAAGAGCGCAGCGCAGGCCGCCCCGCCCGCACCCGCCCGATCTATGAGATGCAGCGCGAGATGGGCGCGGTCTTTGGGCTCAATGCCGGATGGGAGCACCCCTTGTGGTTTGCGGATCAGCCCGGCGCCGAGGACACCAATGGCTTTACCCGGCAGAACTGGTGGGGGCCGGTGGGCGAAGAATGCAAGATGCTGCGCGCGCGTGCCGGCATCATCGACATATCGAATTTCGCCAAATACCGCTGCAAAGGCCCTGATGCCGAGGACTGGCTGAATGCGGTATTTGCCAATCGCATGCCAAAGGCGGTGGGGCGGTCGTGCCTCACGCCCTTGATTTCAAAGCGCGGCGGGATCGCCGGGGATTTCACCGTCACACGGCTGGCGGAGGATGAATTCTGGGTCATCGGCTCCGGCATGGCGGAGCGCTATCACAAGCGGTTCTTTGGTGCGGTGCCCTTGCCGGAAGGGACCTCGTTTGAGAGCCTCACCCAGGAGGTCTGCGGTTTCAACGTGGCAGGCCCCAAGTCGCGCGAGATGCTCCAGCGCATGACCAATGAGCCTTTGGACACCGCCTCATTCCCCTTCATGCGCAGCAAACGACTGATGCTCGCAGGGATCAATGTTGTGGCGTTGCGCGTCTCTTTCACGGGGGACCTCGGCTGGGAGTTGCACTGCGCCACAGAGGATCAGGAAAAGCTTTATATCGCGTTGATCGAAGCAGGCCGAGAGTTCGGCGCCGGCCCCGTGGGCAGTCGCGCCCTGATGTCGCTGCGCGTCGAGAAGGGCTATGGCTCCTGGAGCCGCGAGTACAGCCCCGAGTACTTCCCGCATGAGGTGGGATTTCAGCCGCTGTGTAAAATGGACAAGGATTTCCTCAACAAATCTGCCGCCGAGACCGCGATGGGCACGCCTGCGCGCGAGGAATTGGTGCTGCTGCATCTCACTGCCGAGGATGTGGAGGCCTCTGACGCCGATGCCACCGGGGGGGAGCCGATTTTCAAGGACGGACGCGGTATCGGGCGGGTAACATCGGGCACCTATGGATACACGGTCGGCATGTCTCTGGCTCTTGGCTATGTCAAAGACGCCAAGCCCGGTGATACCGTCGAGGTGATGGTGCTGGGGCGCGCGCACCGTGCCGTGATCCTCGCCGAGCCGCCCTTTGACCCCAAGGGCGAGCGGCTGCGCGCCTAGGACAAAACAGCCGGTCGGTTCTGCGGCAGGAGCGCCGCGATACCGGCGCTGTCACCGCCGTCGATGAGCGCGCCAAGGTGACGTGCGGTGGTGGGGCCAAGGGTGAACCCCTGGTGCCCATGCCCAAAATGAAACCACAGGCGGTCGTGGCGTGGGGCGGCACCGACCATCGGCAGCATATCCGGCAGAAACGGACGCGTGCCGTGCCAGATCGGTCCGCCCTCGGCAGTGCCGAGATCCATATAGGCGGCAAGACCTTTGGCGCCTCGATCCAGCTGGCGCGCATCCGGCACCCGGCCAGAGGCCTCCAGCGCCACGCCACAGGTCATGCGCAAGCCCCCTTTCATGCTCGAGAGCACAATACCGTGTTGGGCGTCATGCACGGGGCGGCGCAGCTTGGGCCCCGTGGGATACATGCGATGCGCGCCGTGTTTCATGATCATCCGCACCCGGTAGCCCAGTTGGGCCAATATCGGCGGCGTCCATGGCCCGAGCGCGATCACGGCATGCTCGCCGTGCAGCCGCCCGGCCTCTGACATGAGCGCCCAGGCCGACCCCTCCGGGCGCAAAGTGCTGGCATCGCCGGTACAAATCTCTCCGCCCCGGCTCTGGAACAATGCGGCATAGCGCGCGACCAGTTCGCCGGGGGCGGCGCAGCTCCAGACGTCGCGCCAATGGATGCCCCCTACGGGTGGGCGCTGATACAACGGCTCCATCTTGCAAAGCTGCGGCCCGCTCATGGCCGTTGCCTCGACGCCATAACTTTGTCGCAGCCGCTCGAGATCAGAGGCCAGGCTGTCAAACATGGCCGCATCCTGAAAGACCGACAGATAGCCATCCTGCGCGATCAGATCCTGTGCCGCCGCCGCGGTGATCCAACGATCATGATCGGCGCAGGCGGTGCGGATCAGATGCGCGTTGGGCTGCGACAGGGCGAGATGGCGGTGCGGATGCGAGTAGCGATAATACTGCCAGAGCGCGGGCAGCTGGCTTAGCACGCCGCGCAGGGACCAGATCACGTCGTTGCTGCGTCCAGACAGAATACCAAGGATCTCGGGCAGCGCGCGGGGCATGGCGTAGGGCTCGGCCGCTTCGGCCTGAATGAGCCCCGCATTGCCATAGCTTGTCTCCTGCCCGGGGGCTTTGCGATCCACAACCGTGACCGCGTGCCCGCGCGCCTGCAGTTCGAGCGCCGTCGAGATGCCCACCATTCCGCCACCAAGAACCAGAATTTCGGACATGAGCGCAGGCTCCTCAAGGCAAAAGATATTCTGTCACGCCCGCCAGGGGCAGCGGGCGCGGTTGGTGTTTGTAAAATCGAAAGGCGCGATGACGCGCTGAGATCAGCCTTTGGCGGCGATGATCAGGATTTCCACGGTGAAATCGGGCGTGGCGAGCTTGGATTCCCCACAGGCCCGCGCCGGTGCGCGCCCCTCAGGCACCCAGGCATCCCAGACGGCATTCATCTCGGCAAAATCGCTCATATCCGCGAGCCAGATGGTGGCCTGCAGGATGCGCTCTTTGGAGGAGCCCGCCTCGGCCAGCAGCGCGTCGATCTTGTCAAGGCAATCCTGCGTCTGCTGGGTGACGCTTGCGCCCGCGGTGCCGACCTGACCGGCAAGGTAGATGGTGTCGCCATGGGTGACGATCTGGCTCATGCGCTGGGTGGTGTGGGCGTAGGTGATATCGCTCATAGTAGTCTCTTATGGTTTGAGGATTAAAGGAAATCTCAGCGTGCAGCAGAGGTAAATCCGCCAAGCACGCGGGTGAGGTTATGACCGAGGCTGTCGGAGATGTAACCGCCTTCCTGCACAAAAAGCGTTGGAAGGCCGGCGCGGGCAATTGCCTCGCCAATGCGCGAAAACCCGTCGCCGGTAACCTGAAAGCCCTGAAACGGATCGTCCACGGAGGCATCAAGGCCCAGCGCGATCACAAGCACATCGCACCCAAAGGCGCGCACCCGGTCAAGACAGGTGTCCAGTGCATCCAGGAACGGTGCATCTTCGGTACCACGCGGCAGCGGCAGGTTGAGGTTATAGCCCCGCCCCCGGCCCTCGCCGCGCTCAGAACTGTGGCCCCAGAAGAACGGGTAGAAGTCCGCAGGGTCGGCGTGGATCGAGAGCGTCAGCACGTCGTCGCGATCATAAAACAGCCCCTGCGTGCCGTTGCCGTGGTGGACATCCACGTCCAGAATTGCGGGCCTGAGGCCCCGATCCCGCAACAGCTGCGCCGCGATGCCGGAGTTATTGAGGAAACAAAACCCCCCCGCCATATCTCCAAACGCGTGATGCCCCGGCGGGCGGCAGAGCGCATAGGCGGCGCGCTCGCCCTTTGCAATCAGGTCGGCGGCGGTGATCGCAGTCTGCGCCGACCAATAGGCAGAGCCCCAAGTGTCGGCATTGATCGGACAGGAGGTATCGGCCTGATGATAGCCCGCCTGCCCTAGCGCAGACCGCGGATAACTGTCACGGCGATCTCCCGGCTTGATATGAGAAATCACCTCGGGGCCTGCGCCTTCGATCTCGCTCCAGCGGGCGTGGATGGTCTGCAGGAAGGTCAGGTATTCCGGCGAATGCAGCGCCGCGATGGGGCCAAGGCCCGCATCCTCGGGCGCTGTGAAGGTACAGCCTGCCGCCTCCGCGCCGCTGCGCAGGATCTCGGTGCGTTCGGGTTGTTCGGGATTGGGCTTCATCACCCCAAAGGCCATGAACTGGCTGGGGTTATGGGCGCGTTGGCGGGGATCATAGATCGCTTTCATGCGGGGTCTCCTTGCGGCCTTAGCCAAAGACAAAATTGGGCAGCCACAGCGCCACCTCGGGCACAAATGTGGTGATCAGCAGCGTCGGCAGCCATGCAAACAGGATCATGATGAAGGTGGGCTTCAGCATCTCGCTCACGGGTGTGTCGGTGACCTTTGCACCTAGATACAACAGCGGTGCCGTGGGCGGCGTGATGTTGGCCATGCCGAGGTTGACGCCAAGGACGGCGGCAAAATGCACCGGGTCCATTCCGACGCTTTGTACGATGGGCAACAGGAGCGGTGCTGACAGCAACAGCCCTGAAATATCATCCATCAGCATACCGATGAGGATCATCACCAGATTGACCATCAGCAAGATCACGATCGGGTTGTCCGAGATCGAGAAGATCAGATCCTTGGCCATCCCGGGGATGTCTTCAAAGACCAGAAAGCGGCTGACGATCACTACCACAAAGACCATCAGCATCACCACACCGATGGTGGTGCCCGCATAGCGCAGGGTCGGCCAGATATTCTGAGGCGTAAGGCCGCGATAGATGAACAGGCCAACGGGAATGGCATAGATCACCGCCACGCCTGCGGCCTCGGTCGGGGTCATGATGCCGCCGTAGATACCGCCAAGAATGATGATCGGCATCAACAGCGCCGGAAAGGCCCGCCCACCGCGGCGCACGAATTCCTGCGGGTAGCTTGCCGGGCGTTCGAGCAGTTTCAGGTCCGCCTTGCGCATCAGTACGTAGTTCACCATGCACAAAAGCGTAATCAGGATAAGCCCCGGCACCACGGTCGAAAGGAAACACTTCAGCACCGATTGCTGCGCCACCCACGCATAAAGGATCTGCGACGACGACGGCGGGATCAGGAGCCCCAAGGGACAGGCCGCCACAATCAGCGCCGCCGCCGGGCCGCGCGGGTAATTCGCGGCCTTCAGGTGCGGCATCATAATCGACCCGATACAGGTCAGCGTCGCCGCCGCAGAGCCCGAGATCGAGCCGAAGATACCGCTGGCGAACACCGCCGCCGCGCTGAGCCCCCCGTGGATGCGCCCCACCAGAAGCTCCGCCACCGACACCAGCGGCGCCGCGATCCGCCCCCGCTCCATGATAGCACCTGCCAGAATGAACAGCGGAATCGCAAGCAGCACGATGGAATTCATCTTCCAGTGCCCCGTGGGCAGGAACCCGGTCACATCATGGCCGCCAAAGACGCCGATAAAGACCAGCACGCCACCAAAGGCCAGAGGCACGCTCACCCCAATGAGGAGCAGCACACACAGGATAAAAAGACTGCCGAGAATAATCATGGGCTCAGGCTCCTTGGGCGGGGTCGCTGTCGGCAGAGACCGCAAACCGCGTCGCCGGGAGTTTCAGGAAAACAAAGAACCGCAGCGCGCTATAAAGCCCCATCAAGCCAAAGCCGAAGAAGATCGCCGCACGCGGCACAAAGAACGGGATCTGCAAGGCAATCGTGGTCTGATAGCGCGGGTAATCCCCGATTTCCTCGATCATCATCACCGTGGACCAGTAAAACAGCACCAAGGTCACCAGGAGTTCAATCGCGGTAATGAGGATCGCCCGCGCGCGCCGCTTGACGGGATCAAGGATCACAAAATCCAGGAGATCGGCGTTTACATGCGCGCCCTCCCAGGTGCCGATGGCGGCCGCGATGAAATAGAGCCAGAAACAGATGATGAGCAGCCATTCCTCGTAGGCGAACAGATCAGCGTTGAAGCCATATCGGAACACCACCACAAAGAAGAACGTCAGCGCCATGGCGATACAGCCAAAGCACACGTAGATGGTCTGAAGCCGCAACAGGATGCGGACCAGCTTGGCCAGCCCTGCGGGCAAATCTTGGCTCAGGTCTTTCATGACGCGGTCACCGTCCAAAGATCATTTGAGGATCATAAGGTCACAGGCCCCGCAAAACGGGGCCTGCACATACTGAGATCAGGGCGATCAGTTCTTGGCGGTCATCAGGCGGTCGATGACGTCCTGACCAACGATCTCGGCAATGCCGGGCCAGACGTCCTTACGCACGGTTTCAGCAATCGCGCTGCGTTCGGCGTCAGAAACTTCAACGACCTCGTAACCGGTCTCTTTAAGCTTATCGATATAGCCCGCCTCATTCGCCTTGGCCTCGGCAAAATAGGTCTGTGCGGCCTTGTCGAAGGCGGCCTGTACGGCGGCGCGCTGTTCGTCGTTCATCTCTTCCCATGTTTCCATGGAGGCGTAATAGGTCGTGTTCTCGACCACTGCGCCATAGGGGATGAAATACTTGCCCACATCCGAGGTGGCAAAGGCGCTATAGGCCAGCTGCGCGGTGCAGCAGATGGCCCCGTCCACGACGCCGGACTGGATCGCGGGGAAAACCTCACCCCAGTTCATCGTGGTGGCGTTAAAGCCCATGGCCTCGACGGTGTTTTTGATCACCTGGCTCGACCAGACGCGAATATTGACGTCCTTGTCGCCGACCGAGGTGGCGTTTTCAGGAAGGTTCTCGGCCACAACGCCGATGAAACCTTCGGGTGCATTGGCCAGAAGTTTCAGCCCCAGCCCCTCCAGACGCTCGGCAAAAATCTCGTTAAAGGCGCTGTCCTTGTTGAGATAGATGTCTTCCATCTCATCAAAGCTCGACACCAGATAAGGCAAGGAGTTGATCTCCAGCACCGGGTCACGATGCGCGTAGATCACGGAATGCACCAGATCGACGTTGCCGCGCGCGGCGTCCTCGAACAGCTCTTCGCCAGAGCCCAGCTGCCCCGCCTCAAACAAGGTCACCGAGAGGCCCACATCAGCGCCTTCGATATCCGCTTCGATCTGCTTCAGAATGTCATTGCCGAAGTGTTCGACCGGGACGACCCCGGCGAGTTTGAGCCGCATGTCTGCCGCGTCTGCAGCGCCGAGCGACAGGGTGAAAGCAGCCGCCGTGGCTGCGGTGGTCAAAAGTGACTTACGCATGAGAAAAACTCCGTTCCCTGTTGTCAGTGTGACGCGTCCCCTGGTGGCCCCTCTGTCGGCTTTTGCCGCTTCTGAAGAAGGCCGGGTTCAACGCCAAGCTTCGGCGAAATTTGCGAAGGGATAGCAAATAGATCAAATAGATAATTGATTACCCCTGCATAGATTCTGATAATGGTCCTGAATATACGTCATCTGGCAGCTCACACTCAGGGCCGACAGACCCACTCTCAAACCCTTGATTTTAAAAACATGACACCACCAGATCAGGTCCATCCCCGCCCCCATATCGACCCGGAACGTCTGACCCGCGAGATGAACTGGAACCTCCTGCGCACCTTTGTAGTGCTGGCCGAGAGTGGCTCCATCACCGAGGCAGCAGAGCGTTTGCGCCTGAAACAGCCCTCGGTTTCGGTTGCGCTCAAGAAGCTTGAAGACCAGCTAGGGCAGCACCTGATAGATCGCTCGCCGGGGCATTTCACCCTCACCAAGGCCGGCCAGATGCTCTACCGCGAGGCGGTCAACATCAACGGCTCCATCCTGCGGCTGGCGACCCTGATGCGCACCGTCACCCCTGAAATCAGTGGCCATGTGCGAATCGCGGTGGCGAGCCATGTGCTCTGCCCGCTGTTTGACAGTGTGATCGGCGATTTTTACGCCGCGCACCCAAAGGCCAGCCTTGCGATTGACGTGATCACCAGTGGCGATGCGATCACCGCCGTGGCGGCCAAGCGTGTGAGCTTTGCCCTCGCCCTTGTGCGCGAACAGGACCCAAACCTGCGCTATCTGCCTGTCTACCGCGAAACCTTCGGATTGTTCTGTGGCCCCCGTCACCCGCTCTTTGGCCGCAGCGATCTGACCCTTGAGGACCTGAAGGGCCATGCGGCGGTGGTGTTTGACAATGACCGCCTGCAGGACGCGCTGCAGGATGTCACCCTCTTACGGGCCCGCGCCGCCCTCGCACCCGAGATCACGGGCGTTTCTGAAAACCTCGAGGAGGTCCGCCGTATGATCATGGCAGGGCTTGGCATTGGGCCTTTGCCCAAACATGTGGTCGCGCGCGACATCGAGGATGGTCTGTTGTGGCAGGTCCCTCCGTTCGAGGACCTGCCCGAAGTCGACGTCTATCTGATCTGGAACCCGACAACCGTGCGCAACCGCGCCGAGGAAACGCTGCTCACCACTCTGATCGAGCGCCTCGAAACCGTCCCCTTTGCCGAGCGTTCCTATGCCTGACCTCTCAGTTTTCACTTTTTCATAAAGACCTCATTTCAACATATCAGAGCGGCGCAACCTGTGGTCAGGACACAGCACCCTTGCGCCATCCCCCACTCGGAGCTAGGGAAGCGCCATGCGCATCATTCGGGACTATCAATTCGTCGAAGAGCAGGATCGCGGGGCCACCGTTGCGATCGGCAATTTCGATGGCGTTCACCGCGGACACCGCTCGGTCATTGATCTGGCACGCAAGGCCGCGCCCGATGCGCCCCTCGGCGTGATGACATTTGAGCCTCATCCGCGCGAGTTCTTTGCCCCCAATGCCCCGCCCTTCCGGCTGATGTCGGCAGAGGCACGGGCACATCGGCTGGAAAAGATCGGCGTGGAGAAGCTCTATCAGCTCAATTTCAACCACGCGCTCTCATCGCTGACACCCGAGGAGTTTGCCCGCAATGTGATCGCCGAGGGACTCGGCCTGTCGCATGTGGTCGTGGGGGCCGATTTCTGTTTCGGCAAGGGCCGCGCAGGCACCGTCGAAGATCTGCAACGCTTCGGGCAGGACATGGGGTTCGGCGTCACCATCGCGCCTTTGATGGGGTACTCAGAACACACCGTGTCCTCGACTGCGATCCGAACCGCGCTGAGCGAAGGCCGCCCGCGCGACGCGGCCGCCATGCTGGGCCATTGGCACCGTATCGAAGGCGAAGTGATCGGCGGCGAACAGCGCGGCCGCACGCTGGGCTTTCCCACCGCCAATCAGTCCATTGACGGCCTGCACCCGCCGGCCTTTGGCGTCTACGCGGTGCTGGTCGATGTGCTCGATGGGCCGCACAAGGGCAGCTATCATGGCGCAGCTTCGGTCGGCGTGCGCCCGATGTTTGATGGCGAGCAGCCCAACATCGAGACCTATCTCTTTGATTTCAAGGGCAACCTTTATGGCGCGCATCTCTCCGTGGGTCTTGTGGATTACCTGCGCGCCGAGCTGAAGTTCGACGGGCTCGAGCCTTTCATCGCGCAGATGCAGGCCGATTGCGATCAGGCCCGCGCCATCCTCACATCGCTCTGAGGGGGTGACATGACCAATCAGATCGACCGCAACGGGCTGACGCCGAAGTTCTGGGAGAAGAAGCCCCTGAAGACACTCTCGCAGCGCGAGTGGGAGGCGCTCTGTGACGGGTGCGGCAAATGCTGTCTCAACAAGCTGGAGGACGAGGACAGCGGCGAGGTTGCGCTCACCCGTGTGGCCTGTCGCCTGCTCGACGATCAGAGCTGCCAATGCGCGCATTACGAGACCCGGCACAGCTTCATTCCCGAATGCATCGTGCTGAAACCTGAAAACCTGGACACCCACGCCTATTGGATGCCCCAGACCTGCGCCTATCGCCGACTTTGGGAAGGGAAATCCCTGCCCGACTGGCACCCGCTGGTGACGGGCGATCCGGACAGCGTGCATCGCGCCGGGGTCTCGGTGCGCGGCATGACGGTGTCGGAATTCGACACGCCGCTGGAGGAATGGGAAGACTACATTATCGAGGAACCGGTCTAAGGATACGCCCGGAGAGCGCTGACCGACCCCAGAGCCGATCAGCACTGGCTTATCTCTGAGACCAGAACGCCCGCAACACCTCGGCCACCGCTTCGGGATGTGTCACCGGCACCATATGGCCTGCGCCCTTGATGACGCTGATCTGCGCCTCTGGCATCCGCGCCGACAGCGCGTCGGTAACCGCGGTCATGATGGGCTGCGTCGCACCGCCCTGCATCACCAGCACCGGCATCTCGAGCGCCTCGAGCGCACCCGGCGCAAGCAGCCCGGCCGCATCGTCATAGACCTGGCTGTCACAGTCCATCACCGCCGGAAACGATCGCACCATGGCGGCGCGGGCATGCTCTGGCAGATCCGGCCATTTCGGATGGCCCGTTCCCCAGGCCCGGTTAAAGAGCCGGGTGGCATATTCCACATCGCCCGCCGCATAGGGGCTCCGCACCGCCATGTGATCGGAACGCATCTGCTCGAGCGCGTCCGGGTTCTGCACCTTGGCGGCAGCAAAAAGCACCGGCTCGATCATCACGAGGCTCCGCACCAGGTCCGGGCGCATCTCGGCCATGGCCAGCGCCACCGTCGCCCCGAAGGAATGCCCGATCAAGTCAACCGGCCCACCCGTCTCTGCCACCTCCGCCTCCAAGAGACACAGCCCGGCCTCGGCATTGCGACGCTGCAACAGGCCCTGCCCGTCCCAATCCGGGCTCTTGCCGTGCGAGAGCATGTCAAATGCGGTGCAGCTGACACGGTCCTCGCCCAAGGCCCCAACAAGCCCCCGCCAGGCCCCCGAATGCGCCAGCGAGCAATGCACCGCCACCAGATGACGCGCCCCGGTGCCAAACTTTCGGTGATAGACCTCTTGCGGCAGCGCGCTCAGATCGAGGCTCACGCGCCCTGCCCCGCAAGATGCTCGTCAAGATCAACCAGACGATCCTGCCCCCAGAACTTCGCCCCGTCGGATGTGACATAAAACGGCGCGCCAAAGACATCGGCGTTCACCGCATCCTCGAGATTTTGCGCATAGATCTCCGCGCCGGTCAGAAGGCCGCTATCCGCAAGCGCGGGGTCAAAACCGGCGCTCTCCAACAGCGATTTCACCACATCATCCTGCGCGATGTCGCGCTCCTCGGCCCAGACGGCCCGCAATGTGCCATGGACAAGTGCGCCAAGATCCCCGCCGCCCGCCTTTTGCGCCGCGATGATCGCATAAGACGAAGGCGCTGCATTGGTCGGCCAATGGGCGGGCTTCAGGTTCAAGGGCAACCCGGTGCGCTTGGACTGACGCTCCATCTCGATAAGGCGATAAGCCTGCCGCGCCGGATGACGGTCCTTGGGCGGCGTGCCCCCGGTGCGGGCAAAGAGCGCCATGATGTCAAACGGCTTGTAGGTCACCGCAGCACCGTGGCGGGCCGCGATTTCCTCGAGCCGCTGCCCAGCCAGATAGCTGAAGGGCGACAAAGTTGAGAAATAGTAGTCGATTGACAGGGAAGAGGCGGTCATGGCGAGAATTCCTCGTGCTTAGAACTAGGCCTGACCCTATGTGCGTGTTAAGCGGGGTTCAATATCACGAATCTGTCACATTGCTGCCTGGGGAAAAACAGCCAATGCCGACCTTGAACGAACCCAAGTTGATCTCTGGGAACGCCAATCTTCCGCTCGCTAAATCGATCTCGCGCCGCATGAGCATGCACCGTGGTGTCGACCAAGACCTCGTGAACGCCCGTGTCGAGCGTTTCAACGATGGCGAGATCTTTGTCGAAGTCTACGAGAACGTGCGCGGCGAGGATATGTTTATCATCCAGCCGACCTCGAACCCGGCCAATGATAATCTGATGGAGCTGTTGATCATCGCCGATGCGCTGCGCCGTTCCTCGGCCCAGCGGATCACCGCAGTGATCCCTTACTTCGGCTACGCCCGTCAGGACCGCCGCACCAAGGCGCGCACACCGATTTCAGCCAAGATGGTCGCCAATATGCTGACCGGCGCGGGCATCGAGCGGGTTCTGACCATGGATCTGCACGCCGCTCAGATCCAGGGTTTCTTCGATATTCCGGTGGACAACCTCTATGCCAGCCCGATCTTTGCGCTGGACGTGAAGGCGCAGTTCAAGGACCAGATGGACGACCTGATGGTGGTTTCGCCCGATGTGGGTGGCGTGGCGCGTGCCCGCGAGCTCGCGAAACGCATCAACGCCCCCCTGTCGATCGTCGACAAGCGCCGCGAAAAGGCGGGCGAGATTGCCGAGATGACCGTCATCGGTGACGTCAAAGACAAGATCTGCCTGATCGTCGATGACATCTGCGACACCGCCGGCACCCTCTGCAAGGCCGCGCAGATCCTGCTCGACAATGGCGCCAAGGAAGTCCACGCCTACATCAGCCACGGCGTGATGTCCGGCCCCGCCGTGGAACGTGTGACCAATTCGGTGATGAAATCGCTGGTGCTGACGGACTCGATCCAGCCCACTCAGCCGATCCTCGACGCGCCCAATATCCGCATCGTGCCCACCGCGCCGCTCTTTACGCAGGCGATCCTCAACATCTGGCACGGCACCTCGGTGTCCTCGCTGTTTGAGGATAAGACCCTGATCCCGATCTACGAGTCGCTCTACAACAGCCAGAGCTAAGATCGCTCGGATTTCACCAAAACACCCCGCGAGATGTCGTGGGGTGTTTTTTTGTGGGCGTCGAAAAAATGCACCGCACATGGCCACGTCTGTTCAATGGTTTTCAAAGGACGAAGGTGAGACCAGGGGCAGCGGTACGCCCTGTCCGCGCCCTGTTAAAAGTGCGCAAGGGTACCACCGGGCGAGGCAAAGTATGCTTTAGGACAGCGCACTATGGTCCTTCGCGCGACGACTTCGGGCTTTGTGACCATTCCACTGAGGCTGCGGATTGAATGAATGCCGCCTTTCGGCAATAGATACGTTTCGCACAAGCGAGCCAACGCACACCCGAAGCGAAACAGATATCGTGCGGTTCGATGCTCAAATCGTTTTTTCAACAGAGAATTTGCATGAACGCCTCTAAACCAAACACCCCTCTAGAACTGACGGTGCTCATCATTGGCGCATATGGCCTCATCGGGTGTGGGGTCGCGCAGCGTTTAGAGCGCGACGGACATAGGATCATCGGGCTTGGTCGCGATACCGACACCGGGAAACGCGTCATTCCAACAATCGACTGGCTTCCCGCAGATCTTCGCTCATTGACCAAAGCGAGCGCATGGCAACCTTTCTTGGAAGGCATCAATGCCGTCGTGAATTGCTCCGGCGCTCTACAGGACGGGCCCGAGGATGACCTCGAGGTGGTCCACCACCACGCCGTGGCCGCTTTGGCTGAAGCTTGTGCGACCTCACAAGTGAAACTCGTTCAAATTTCGGCGGTAGGTGCCTCTGAGGATGCGGCAACGCCATTTCTTGCATCAAAGGGACGCGGTGATGCTGCGGTTCAGCGAGCAGGCAAAGATCACCATATCTTTCGACCCGGGCTCGTTTTGGCAAGACATAGCTATGGTGGAACAACCATGCTACGCATGTTGGCCGCATTTCCGTTGGTACAACCTCTTGCAGTGCCCGATGCCAAGATTCAGACGGTTGCATTGGATGATGTCGCAAAAGCCGTAAGCGCAGCACTTGCAGGTGATATTCCCAATGGCTTTGTTGGCGATCTGGTGGAAACCGAAACTCATTCGTTGCGCAACGTGGTGGCGTCAATCCGCGCTTGGTTGGGATTTGCGCCAACAAAACATGAGTTTCTGATCCCAAGTCTATTTACAATATCAATGTCGAAGATTGCAGATGGATTGGGAAGGCTCGGATGGCGATCGCCGTTGAGAAGCACTGCGATCAAAGTGCTGGACGATGGCGTAACCGGAGTTCCCACTGACCTCTCTCGGTTTGGGTTGTCTCCCGTCAGATCACTCTCGCAAACCTTGGCGAGTATGCCAGCGCGAGCTGAGGATCGACTGTTTGCTCGAATGGCACTGCTTACTCCCATCATCATTGCTACGCTCATTAGTTTTTGGTTTTTGTCTGGTGTCATTGGACTCCTCCAAATAGGGGAGGCTGCGCTTGTTCTTGAAAACGTCGGCTGGACACATGCCTTGGCAGCGACCAGCGTGCTTTTCTGGTCAATCGTTGATCTCGCTATAGCAGCGGCATTTGCCTACCGTCCCTATGCGAAAAAGGCGTGTTGGTGCGCCGTTGGCGTCAGTCTTTTCTATTTGGGGGCATCAACGGTTTTTGTACCGCACCTATGGCTTGATCCGCTCGGCCCGATGATAAAAGTCCTGCCAAGTATTGCTTTGGCTTTGGTTGCCCGTATTGCACTGGAAACGCGATGATTGTCTGGATTGATGTTGTGCGTTTGCTGCACGTCCTTGGCGCCTGTGTTTTGATCGGCACCGGAGCCGGGATCGCGTTCTTTATGGTCATGGCTCATCGCACCAGGGATGCGGCCAGTATCGCGCATACAGCCCATATTGTTGTCATCGCTGACATGCTGTTCACGGCAACGGCTGCGGTAGCGCAACCTATCACAGGCTTCGTTTTGGCTCGCTATTATGGGTGGCCCCTTTGGGAAGGTTGGATTGCAGTCTCGCTCGCGCTGTATGTATTTATTGGGCTTTTTTGGCTGCCTGTCGTGTCGATCCAAATCAAAATGCGTGACGAGGCCCGTACATCCGCCCAAACAGCGACACCGCTGTCAGCACGCTACATGCTGTTGTATCGCATTTGGTTCGCGTGCGGCGTCCCGGCGTTCCTGGCGATTGTTGCGCTGCTATGGCTCATGGTTGTCCGCCCCGCGATATGACACTGCACACCAGAACATAGTGAGCGCTTTGGATCTCCAGCCGCAGCTGATAGGCAGGTGATACCCTGTCCACCTTACGGTTCCCCATGCACACCACTGATCTTCTGCGCCTTGCCGCTCTGGTTTTCACCGCCGTCACCTGTGTTGTGCTTGGCGATACCGCAGGTAAAGTGCTGACCTCGGGCGGTGTGGATCCGGTGATCGTCGCTTGGGCACGCTTTGGACTTGGGGCTTTGGTGCTCCTGCCGCTGAGTGGTCTGCGTCTTACCGAGCTGTCGATTGCCCGCGACTGGAGGGTCTGGCTCAGGGCAGGCTTTGTCACCGCCGGGATTTCCTGCATTCTGACCGCGCTGCGCACAGAGCCGATCGCCAATGTGTTTGGCGCATTTTTTGTGGGGCCCGGCGTTTCCTATGTGATTGCGGTCCTGTTCCTGGGCGAGCGCCCCTCGCCGCTGCGCAGCCTGCTGCTGGGGCTTGGGTTCATTGGCGTCATGCTGGTGGTCAAACCCGGGTTCGGCGTGAGCTTTGGGCTGTTCTACGCGCTGGCGGCGGGGTGTTTCTATGGCGCCTATCTGGCAATGACCCGCACCGTGGCCGGCAGCTATCGACCGCGACTTTTGTTGATGTCGCAGCTGCTGATCGGCACGCTGCTGCTGACCCCGATGGGGCTCAGCGTGGAGATGCCGACACTTGACTGGACGATCTTTACGCTCCTGTCGCTGAGCGCGCTCGGTTCGGCAGTCGGGAACTATATTCTCGTGGTCGTGAACAAAACCGCCGAGGCCTCTCTGATTGCGCCGTTGGTCTACAGCCAGTTGATTTCGGCAACTGTGCTGGGCGTCGTGGTTTTTGGCGAGTGGCCCGATGTGATTTCGCTTTGTGGTCTTGGGCTGATCCTCCTGTCAGGGTTTGGCTCGCTTCTGGCCCATCAGCGCGCGACGCCGCTCTGAGCGGTGAGGCGGCGCGCCTTGGCCCGCCACCGGATCCTCCAAGAGGGTCTCGCAGATGCGGCTCAGTCCACATCCGGCTCGGTGAGATCAAGACTAGATGTCGGCACATAAGTGTCCTGACCGAATTGCAACGCGGCAAGCTCTGCCTTCTTCTCTGCAATCTGCTGCTCCCGATCGGCAACAACCTTGTCGAACCATTCCTTTTTGGCGTCCAAGAGATTGTCCGGATCCGCTTTGAAAACCGCGAGATGGGCCTCGGCCGCATCGATTTCCTTTTGCTTTAGCGCAACAAGTTCTGCCAGCGCATCTGCGTCGGATTGCAGCCCCAGCGCCTTGAGCGTCGATTTTTCCAGCTGATCCTTCAGGGCGTCGTTGTCTTTGACAAAATCATCGAGGAAAGTAACCACCCGAGAGGCTTCGGTGCTTTCTTCAAACGACACCGAGATGTTCACCGGCGTGTAGGTAAAAGGGGCGGTCTGCAGGCGCTGGACCTCGTTCACGAAGGGGGTGAATTCGGCGTTGCCCTGCAAACCATCCAATGATCCCAGGTTCAAAAGGTCCTGGATACTCTGAGGCAGAGCCGCGCTTGGCATCGCAAATTTCGACCAAGCGCCCCGCCCCAGCACCGCCTCGACGGTGGTCGGGCCAAAGCCGCCAAAGGCTTTGCTTGACTGGACGCTCACCCCCACATTGCCACCCGAACCGGTGACTGCTGACAGCTGATTGGCATGAAAGCTTGCCAGAGCGACGGTATTGTCGGAGGACGTGCCGAGGCTTGAGACCTTGATCGTGACACCAATGTCGCGCTTCTCCTTGCCCTCGGTGGCAAAGTTCATCACGTCGAAATAGACCGGCACATACCGAAACGCGCTGCCATCGGCGGTCACCTCAAGGCGCAGCTCAAGGATCGTGCCCAGTGAGCCCCCCTCGAGCACCGCGATCCCCGCCTTGGCCAGACGATAACCCGCCGTTTCATCCGAAAGCCCATTGGTCTCCGTTTCCTGCGTCCATGCCTCCACGGTTTCCTGATCCTGCGCGATTCGCTGCAGCAGGTCAGCCGTCCTGATCGCCCCGGCCTCGGTTTGGATCGGAGCCGACGCGGTCACAACGGTCAGGCATCTCAGCGCCGGGTTCAGAAACACCGGGCGGACCGTCTTTGTCTTTTCGGGGTCGTCCTTGGTTGGCGCGAGAACCTCCATCTCGTTTGCAACCCGGAACATATCGACCCCAATCATCCGCTCGGCGGTCTTGGGGTCAGGATTTGCCTTTTTGTTCAGATAGCTCACACCGGACTCAAAGGCTGTCTCGACCAGTTTCACCGCCAGTGCGGTTGCGATGGGCGTCAGCGCGCTCTTGGCACCATCCGCCGCCGGCTCGGGACGTTCGATGTCGATAAAGCGCACCGGCAAGGCAAAGCCCGGGCTCACATCGGCCGAGCGGCCAATTGTCAGGATGCAGTCATCAGAGGTCACGACGGCCATGTCAGTCGCGCGCGCCACATCCGCAAGGCTTGTCGCTGCGATCACTGCTGTCGCAAAGGGGAAACAGGCTTTCATCAAAAACTCTCCAACTCTTAAAATACATGTCGAATAGGAAGAGTGTACACGCGGGAGGGGACTAACCAAAGATATATTCGCCTCCCGCAGGTGGACCATGATGGGCCATCGCGCATCGTTATGAGCGCAGGGTCCGGGTCAGGCGCGTCTGAGCCGGAGCGCATTGGTGAGCACCGACACCGAAGAAAGCGCCATCGCCCCGGCTGCAAAGACCGGTGAGAGCAAGATCCCAAAAGCAGGATAGAGAGCCCCTGCCGCCAGCGGGATCAGCGCTGCGTTGTAAACAAAGGCCCAGCCGAGATTTTGCCGGATATTCACCAGCGTCTTGTGCGAGATCTGGATCGCTGTCGCGACACCGCGCAGGTCGCCCGACATCAGGACCACATCCCCCGCCTCGATGGCCACATCGGTGCCGGTGCCAATGGCAATCCCCACATCCGCTTGTGCCAGGGCTGGTGCGTCATTGATCCCGTCGCCGACAAAACCGAGCTTGCGCCCCCGCGAGGCCAGATCCCTGAGTGCGGATACTTTGCCTTCGGGCGCGACGCCCGCAACCACATGGCTGATGCCGAGATCGCGCGCGATGGCCTCTGCCGTGGCGGGCGCGTCGCCGGAAATCATCGCCACATCCTTGCCCATGGCGCGCAGGGCCTTGATCGCCTCGGCGCTGGTGGGTTTGATAGGGTCGGCAACCGCCAGGAGCGCCGCCAACTGCCCGCCAATGGCGGCATAGAGCACGCTTTCACCGCGCCCGGCGCGTTCCAGCGCCTCGGAGGCCAGCGCATCGACGCTGATGCCGGCTTCAGACATCAGGCGCGCGCTGCCGATCCGGATCTCGCGCCCCGCCACCTCAGCCGTGACGCCACGCGCCGTGAGGCTCTGGAAATTGCTGACCTCGCCAAGGCTCAGGCCCTCGTCCTGTGCCGCCGTTACCAAAGCGCGGGCGATGGGATGCTCCGAGCGGGCCTCCACTGTCGCCACCGAGGCCAGCACCTCTGCCCGTTCGAACCCTTCGGTCGGACGCAGCGCCACCAGCGACGGACGCCCCTCGGTGAGCGTGCCTGTCTTGTCAAAGGCAATGATATCGACCTCATGAAGCGATTGCAGCGCGTCCCCCTTGCGAAACAGCACCCCCTGTTCTGCCGCGCGCCCCGTCCCCACCATGATCGAGGTGGGGGTTGCCAGCCCCATGGCACAGGGGCACGCAATAATGAGCACCGACACGCCCGCCACAAGGGCGTTGGTCAATCTTGGCTCTGGCCCCACCAAGAGCCAGACTCCCACCGTTAGGACCGCCAGAACCATCACCACCGGCACAAAGCGCAGGGTGACCTTGTCCACGAGGCTCTGGATCGGGAGTTTGGCGCCCTGGGCGTCTTCGACCATGCGGATGATCTGGGCCAGCGTGGTCTCAGCGCCTGTGCGAGTCACAGCAACAGTCAGACTGCCCTCGCCGTTCACGGTGCCGCCGGTCACAGGCGCGCCTTCGGTTTTCTCAACCGGGATCGGCTCGCCGGAAATCATGCTCTCATCGACGTGGGCGGTGCCCTCCAGCACTGTGCCATCGGTCGGGATCCGTTCGCCGGGGCGCACCAAGATGCGGTCGCCGGGTGCAAGGTCCTCGACCTCGACATCCTCAGGCTGGCCGTCCTTGGTGAGACGCCGCGCATGGCGGGCCTGGAGACCCACAAGCGCCTGGATGGCGGCGCCGGTGCGGCCCTTGGCGCGCGCCTCAAGCCAGCGCCCGATCAGGATCAGGGTGACGATCATCGCCGCGGCCTCGAAATAGACCGCGCGCACATCGGCGGGCAACAGCGCGGGCGCAAAGGTCGCCACAAGGGAATAGATCCACGCCGCCCCTGCCCCAAGCGCCACAAGACTGTTCATATCCGGCGCGCCCTTGCGCAAGGCAGGCAGGCCCAGTGTAAAGAACGCCCGTCCGGGCAGGAACAGAACCGCCGTGGTCAGCAGGGCCTGCATCACCCAAGAGGTTTGCATGCCGATGGTCTGCGCAATCCAGTGATGCACGGCTGGCACCACATGACCGCCCATCTCGAGCAAAAATACAGGCAGCGTCAGCGCGGCGGCGATCATGACCTGACGGCGCAGGTCGCGCGCTTCACGATCCTTGCGGGCGGCGCGGTCCTCGGTGTCTGTTGCCTCTGCGGGGCGCGCACGATAGCCCGCCTGCGTGCTGGCCGCGGCCACCTCAGAGGGCGTCACCACACCTTGCAGGATCTCCACCTGCGCGCTCTCGGCGGCAAGGTTCACATTGGCCGAAACCACTCCCGGCAGCGCCTTGATCGCGCGCTCCACCCGACCGACGCAACCGCCACAGGTCATGCCCTCGATCGAGAGCTGCACGCTCTGATGGCGCGCAGGCTTGCCAAGATCGCGCAGGGCGCTGTCGGCCTGTTGCAGGGCCTCGGGGCTCTCGGCAGTGATTTGCGCGGTTTCATTGGCGAGGTTCACCGAGACGTCCCGCAGTCCCGGCAGGGCCGCCAATGTGCGGTCGACGCGCCCCACGCATCCGGCGCAGGTCATTCCTTCAATCGAGAGGCGGGCGGTGATCGGTTGGGTCATGAAGCGACTCCGTTATGGCCTGTTGTCTTCCATGTAGGGGTTCCGGTCACTGGAAGCTCAAGAGGGAATATGAGATTTTTCCCACAACACGCCATATTGGGTGAATTACCCTGCCCCGAGGGAAGATTTTGCGCCGGTGGGCAGCAGGACACCCGCTGCCCCGGTCACCCTCTGAGCGGGCAGGCTTGATCCTGAAGATCCACAAGCAGGCGTCGCAGCTCGGTGAGCTCAGCCAGTTTGACATCGACCGCGTCAATCCGATCCTGGATCAATGTGGCGGTTTGTGCGGCACTCAGATCGCGACTCGACAGGGTCGCTATCACATGCTCCATCTCGCGCAGGGTAAAGCCGATGCTCTGGCCCAGTCGGATCAGTTTCACCAGCCGCTCCATCTCGGGATCAAACACGCGATAGCCGTTGGCCATACGTTCAGAGCGGATCAACCCCCGCCGCTCATAGAGCCGAAGCGCATCCGCGCTGACCCCGGTGCGCTGTGCCAGATCCCCGATTTTCAACATCTGCTTGACCTTAGACTATAGTCCAACCTCTATACCGAGCCCCAACGCAACAGGAAAGGAAGAATCATGTTTTGCGATGGGATGAACAAAAAGGTCTACCTGGCCTCGGCTTGGTATGATCTGGCCATGTCGGTTCCCTTTGCCCTACCGATTACGCTGTCGTTGACATGGGGCTATGTGATGATCCCGCTCAACGCCGCGTTGGGGTTTGGGGTGCTTGAGCCACTTGAGACACATGGGGCGATGTTTGCCAATTTTTACGGCTCGATCGTGATGCTCTGGGCCCTCTTGCGGCTCTATCTCGCGGACGTGCGGTTGGCGGTGGTCGATGGAACGGGGCGGTTTCTCTACAGCATTGCGATGATCAACGCCCTGATGCACGGCGCAACGCCGCTCCTGTGGTTCTTCCTGACCGTGGAGATAACTTTCTGCGTTCTGCAGTTGGCGGGTGCGGTCGCGCGCTATCGACGTCAGGCCCCTCATCGTGGTGCTGAGACGCCCGTTTGAGACCACGCATCCTCAGCCTGGGGCGCGCGACTGCGCGCCTCAGGCGTGTCCAAGCAGACTCAGAGAGTGTCACAACGCCCGACTTGATTTGCACATGCACGCACTCCGTCGCGAAGGTGACTTGGAGACGGCGCCCATGCGATCCACACGCCCGACGCAACGCGCACAGGGCTCGGCTTCGGTCGAAAGAGTGGCCGGGATGGGATGGCTCATGGTGTGATCCCCCCTATGCGGATCTTGCGCGATTGGCCCTTATGTAGGGTCGCTGCGTGCTAATAAGGAAATACGAGATTTTCTGCCGCCAACAGAGAACAGCCTTCTGGACGTGGTGATTATCGTGCCTGCAGGGTTAGGTTCAAGCATAGCGCGAGACATACCAACTGTCGTCGACCGGAACCGGGACCACGTAGGTCTGCATCCGATCCTCAACACACAGCTTCAGGTGCAATTCCTTGCCCCCCGCTGCGGCACTGTCATAGACCGTAAAATGATCGCCGCATGTCACCAAGTAGGAGAAAATCTTCTGCTGCGTCAGAGGCATGCCATTTGTGGCAGGCTCGATGGGGTGCAGGATATGGTCTGCGTCCAAATCGCTCGGGATAGACCTGAACCGGATCTTATCGCCTTGGGAGATTTTGGCGGGCGTGATCTGCCTTTCCTTGCGAAATAGCCAATAAAGCACCGCCAAGAGGACAACCCATAAAACAAGCGACATCTGTAAACGCGCCACAGAGGCATCCCCAGAGGTCGCGGCAGCACCGCTCAGCAGCAGCCACAAGCAAAAAGGGCCAGCCGCATTGGCACCAAAAAGAAGGATCGTGAACCGTTTCGTCTTCGAAAAATGCCACTGCCAGAATGTCAGTGGTTCTCGTTTCGCCACGAGATCCCCCTACTCCACGTCCCAATCATCCTCAAACGGCAGATCGCCGATCGCCATCCAGGCAGCGCGGACGCGGGCGACGCGGCTGTCGGACCAAGTGCGGAATACCACGTCAAAGCCGGTTTCGGAAATATTCTCGGCCACCAGTTCGGATCGATGCGCGGTGTCCTGATGCATGTCCATCAAAGAAGCGGTGACCTGCACTGCGGGTATCGCGCGAAAAGGATGGTCAAAACGGACGTTCAAACGGCGTTCACGCCCGCCAGAGCCGGTCCACATGGAGCCACCGGAATCGAACTCGGAGAACACCTCAACATCCCCTTGCGCGACGCCGGTGCGTTGGCTGCGAAATGTCGTATTGCGCACGGAACAACCTCGTGATGTGTGAAAACATCTAAAATTACTCATATCAAAATGATGCTTAACAAAAAGAAAACCGGCCCGCAGATCTGCGGGCCGGTTTCTATAGGTTTCATCTGTTCCCGGAGGATCAGAGGCTCATGTGGGTCCCGAGCGCTTCCATGTCTGCAAGCATCTTGGCCGCGTCTTCCACCAGACCATGCTCAGAGTTGTCCTCCTGCGCGGTCTTGTACATGGTGCGGGCTTCCTCGATGAGCTCGTCCAGATGGGCGCGGGTCATCTCGTCCATGGGGATCGCCCGCTCCGCGAGGACCGACAGGCCCTCGGCAGTGATCTGGGCAAACCCGCCAGTGACGAGATACTCCGTTGTGCCTTCCGGTGCGTCCACCTTCAGGATGCCCGGACGCAGGGTGGTCAGTGTCGGCGCGTGCAAAGGCATCGCCGTCATGTCACCCTCAGCACCGGGGATCTGGACCGCGCGGGCCTGAAGCGAAGCAAGGCTCCGCTCCGGGCTCACGAGATCGAATTGCATCGTATCAGCCATGAGGGCCCTCCTTAGGCCGCGTCAGCAGCCATTTTCTCGGCTTTTGCGATCACTTCGTCGATGCCGCCAACCATGTAGAAGGCGCCTTCGGGAAGGTGGTCGTATTCGCCAGCCACAACGGCTTTGAACGACGCGATGGTGTCCTCGAGGGAAACCTGCACACCGTCGGAACCGGTGAAGACTTTTGCAACGTCGAACGGCTGCGACAGGAAGCGCTGGATCTTACGCGCACGCGCAACGGTCAGCTTATCCTCTTCGGAGAGTTCGTCCATGCCGAGGATCGCGATGATGTCCTGCAGCGACTTGTAGCGCTGAAGGATCTGCTGAACGTCGGAGGCCACTTTGTAGTGCTCTTCGCCAACGATCTGCGGGTCCATCAGGCGCGACGAGGAGTCGAGCGGGTCCACAGCGGGGTAGATGCCGAGCTCGGAGATCGCACGGTTGAGAACGGTGGTCGCGTCCAAGTGGGCAAAGGTTGTTGCAGGTGCCGGGTCGGTAAGGTCGTCCGCGGGAACATACACAGCCTGGATCGAGGTGATCGAGCCGTTCTTGGTGGAGGTAATACGCTCCTGCATCGCACCCATGTCGGTCGCCAGCGTCGGCTGGTAGCCCACAGCGGAGGGGATACGGCCGAGAAGTGCGGACACCTCGGAACCGGCCTGCGTGAAGCGGAAGATGTTGTCCACGAAGAACAGAACGTCGGTACCGGACTGGTCACGGAACTGCTCTGCAAGGGTCAGACCGGTCAGGGCAACACGGGCACGCGCACCCGGAGGCTCGTTCATCTGGCCGTAAACCAGAGCAACCTGCGACTCTTCGAGGTTGTCGGGCTTAATCACGTTGGATTCGATCATCTCGTGGTAAAGGTCGTTGCCTTCACGGGTCCGTTCGCCAACACCCGCGAACACGGAGTAACCCGAGTGCACTTTTGCGATGTTGTTGATCAGTTCCATGATGAGAACGGTTTTACCAACGCCGGCGCCGCCGAACAGACCGATCTTACCACCCTTCGCATAAGGCGCGAGAAGGTCGATCACCTTGATGCCGGTCACGAGGACCTCGGATTCGGTGGACTGGTCGTTGAACTCGGGCGCGGGCTGGTGGATCGCGCGGGTCTCTTTCGCAACGATCGGCTCGCCTTCGTCAACCGGCTCACCCACAACGTTCAGGATGCGGCCCAGGGTTGCGTTGCCGACCGGAATCGAGATCGGAGCACCGGTGTCGGTCACTTCCTGACCACGCACGAGACCTTCGGTCGCGTCCATCGCGATGGTACGGACAGAGTTCTCGCCGAGGTGCTGAGCAACCTCGAGAACGAGTTTCTTGCCGTTGTTGTCGGTGGTGAGGGCGTTCAAAATCGCCGGCAGCTCGCCGTCGAACTGGACGTCCACAACGGCGCCGATGATCTGAGTCACCTTGCCTTTTGCATTTGCCATGTTTCGTCTCCGGTTGTCTCTTAGAGCGCCTCGGCGCCCGAAATGATTTCAATAAGCTCGTTGGTGATGACGGCCTGACGCGAGCGGTTGTACTCGATGGTCAGCTTGTCGATCATTTCGCCCGCGTTCCGCGTGGCGTTGTCCATCGCGCTCATCCGGGCCCCCTGTTCGGACGCCCCGTTTTCCAGCAGACCCGCAAAGATCTGGGTGGCGACGCCGCGCGGCAGAAGATCCGCAAGGATCGCCTCTTCGCTGGGCTCGTAATCCACCACACCGGAGGTCGCCTCGGCGCCCTCGGCATCGAATTCCGCCGGGATGATCTGCTGGGCAGTCGGGATCTGGGTCACGACGTTCTGGAACTTCGAGTAGAAGATCGTGGCAACGTCGAACTCGCCCGCGTCAAAGCGTGCAAGGATGTCCTTGGCGATGCCCTGCGCGTCGACATAGCCCACGCGCTTGACTTCGGTCAGATCCACATGGCCGACGAACAGGTCGCCGAACTCACGCTTCAGGACATCACGGCCCTTTTTGCCCACGGTGAGGATCTTGACGGTCTTGCCCGCGGCCTGAAGGTCGAGAACCTTCTGACGCGCCAGCTTGGCGATGTTGGCGTTGAAGCCACCGCACAGGCCGCGCTCGGCGGTCATGACCACCAGGAGCTGCACCTGATCCGAACCCGTCCCCGCAAGGAGCTTGGGCGCGGTATCGCTTTGACCGACAGAAGCTGCCAGCCCCGCCATCACGGCATTGAACCGCTCGGCGTAGGGGCGTGCATCCTCAGCCGCTTCCTGGGCGCGGCGAAGTTTCGCCGCCGCGACCATCTGCATGGCTTTGGTGATCTTACGAGTGTTTTTCACACTCGAGATCCGGTTTTTTAGGTCCTTGAGAGAAGGCATGTGCTGTCTCTCTCCTTACGCGAAGTCTGCTGCGAATTCGTCCAGAACAGCCTTCATCTTCTCGACCGGTTCACCCTTCTTGAACTTGGGATCCTCATCGGTGATCCACTGCAGGAAGTCGGCCTTCTTGGAGCGCAGGAAGGTCAGAAGCTCGGCTTCATAACGACCCACTTCCTTGACGTCGACTTTGTCGAGGTAGCCGTTGGTGCCCGCGAAGATGATGCAGACGATTTCAGAGTTGGTGAGCGGCGAATACTGCGGCTGTTTCATCAGCTCGGTGAGACGCGCGCCACGGGCCAGCAGCTGCTGGGTTGCGGCGTCGAGGTCGGAACCGAACTGCGCAAAGGCCGCCATTTCGCGGTACTGAGCCAGGGACAGTTTCACAGGGCCCGCAACGGAAGACATCGCATCGGTCTGAGCCGAGGAGCCCACACGCGAAACCGACAGACCGGTGTTCACGGCGGGGCGGATGCCCTGGTAGAACAGTTCGGTCTCAAGGAAGATCTGACCGTCGGTGATGGAGATCACGTTGGTCGGAATAAACGCAGACACGTCGCCGCCCTGGGTTTCGATGATCGGCAGCGCGGTCAGCGAGCCTGCACCGAAGTCTTCGTTCAGCTTTGCGGAACGCTCGAGCAGACGGGAGTGGAGGTAGAAAACGTCACCCGGATAAGCTTCACGGCCCGGCGGGCGGCGCAGCAGCAGGGACATCTGACGATAGGCCACAGCCTGCTTGGAGAGGTCATCATAGATGATGAGCGCGTGCTTGCCGCTGTCGCGGAAGTATTCGGCCATCGCGGTCGCCGCGTAGGGGGCAAGGAACTGCATCGGTGCCGGGTCGGACGCGGTTGCGGCCACAACGATGGAGTATTCCATCGCGCCGGACTCTTCGAGCTTTTTCACCAGCTGCGCCACGGTGGAACGCTTCTGACCCACAGCAACGTAGACGCAGTAGAGTTTCTTGGAGTCGTCGTCGCCTGCAGCGTCGTTGTAGGACTTCTGGTTCAGGATGGTGTCCAGAGCGATCGCGGTCTTACCGGTCTGACGGTCACCAATGATCAGCTCGCGCTGGCCACGGCCAACGGGGATCATCGCGTCCACGGACTTGAGGCCGGTTGCCATCGGCTCGTGCACGGATTTACGCGGGATGATGCCCGGCGCTTTGACGTCTGCAACCTTGCGCTCTTTGGCTTCGATCGGGCCTTTGCCGTCGAGCGGGTTGCCGAGGCCGTCGACAACGCGACCCAGAAGCTCGGGACCAGCAGGCACGTCCACGATGGAGTTGGTGCGCTTGACGGTGTCGCCTTCTTTAATGTCGCGGTCGGAGCCGAAGATAACCACACCGACGTTGTCGGATTCCAGGTTCAGCGCCATACCCATGATGCCGCCGGGGAATTCGACCATTTCGCCCGCCTGGACGTTGTCGAGGCCATAGACACGGGCAATACCGTCACCGACGGAGAGCACGCGACCAATCTCGGCCACTTCGGCTTCTTGACCAAAATTCTTGATCTGGTCTTTAAGGATCGCGGAAATTTCCGCTGCTTGGATACCCATTTATCCGACCTCTTTCATTGCATTCTGTAGGGAGTTGAGCTTGGAGCGGATCGAACTGTCGATCATCTTCGAGCCCACTTTAACGACGAGACCGCCGATGATGCTTGCATCGACGGTGGCATTGATGGTGACCTTCTTGCCCACGCGCTCGGCGAGGGTTTTGGCCAGTTTTTCGCTCTGCGTCTTGGTCAGCGCCTTGGCGGAGACGACCTCGGCGGTCACTTCGCCACGGGCTTCTGCGATACGGGCGCGCAGCGCGTCGATCAGGGCGGGCACCACAAACAGGCGGCGTTTGGCCGCCATCAGCGCGAGGGAGTTGCGCAGTACATCTACAAGCCCCATCTTGTCCGCTACGGCAGAGATCGCAGCGGCCTGTTCCTCACGCGACACCAGCGGTGAGGTGATGAGAGTACGCAGGTCTTCGCTGTCAGCCAGGGAGGCTGCCAGATCGTTGATGCTAGTCTCGAGGTTGTCGAGAGCATTGCTCTCGGCAGCGATCTCGAAGATCGCTGTGGCATAGCGGTCGGCAATGCCTGCGGAAATCGAAGCTGGTTCGGACACGTCCACCCTTCCGATATTATTTTGGCCCCGGTTTATATGCGTCCTGGCAGGTAGCATCCGGGGGCGTGAGGTCGCCCGATTTTGGCCGGGCATCGAAATCAGCGTGGATGTAGCAGAGCCTTTGCGACCTAGCAACTCCCTCTGTCCGAAGCTGCGAAAACCGAAGTCACACGTTTTCAATGACTTAACAAAACTATGGTGGTTTGACGCAGCTGTTATTGGAAAAAAATTACGCGCCCCTGCCTATCGCTACACGATTCCGAGGCCCGAATTTGCGTCATTTTGGTACACAAACGTACACAATGTCGAATCTCACGCCTGAAGTGTCGACAACGGTGCCCGGACGCAAGGATCGCCGCCCGAAGGCGCGCGCTTGGGCTCGCAGAAGGCGCACCGATTGGGCGTCTGTCTCATCTCAGGTAGGTTCCGCGATCGGGTTGGAGAGCCCCTCTAGTACCCGGATCGGGTTGGTGCGGCGCGCGCGTGTCATGTGGCCCTTTTGGGGGTGGGTCTGCTTTGAGACCTCCACAAGGAACACGCCCGCCGCCATCATCGCGGGCAAGCGCCGTCCGACCCGCTCGATCATCGCGCCCGACTTGAGCCAGAACCGGCGCGAACTCGGCAATCGGTAGAGCGCCGCCGCATGCTGCTCGATAGTGAACTGATGTGCGCGCAACTGGTTTTCCAACTGGGTGAGCGTATAAGGGCGTCCGTAGCCAAACGGCGTCTCGTCCGATCTCGCCCAGAGCCCCGCGCGGTTCGGGACAATAAAGATCGCCCTGCCCCGCGGCCCCATCACGCGCCAGCACTCATCCAGCAAGGCCGAAGGCTGCTCGGAGGTCTCAAGCCCATGAAGCAGCACCAAACGGTCGACACGCCCGGTTTCCACCGGCCATGAGGTCTCCTCGCAAAGTACGGATACATTGGGCATCCCGGCTGGCCACTGCATCACGCCCTGCGGCCCCGGCATCAGCGCCATGAGCCGGCGCGCTTCGCTCAGGTATGGGCGCAGCAGTGGCGCCGCAAAGCCAAATCCCGCGATCGTCTCACCGGTGGCATCCGGCCACATCCGCAACAGCTGCCCCCGGATCGAGGCCTGCGCCGCGCGCCCCAAGGTGCTGCGGTAATAGAAATTCCTCAGATCCTGCACATCCAGATGCATTGCAGACGCTCACTGCTTCGGTCACTCTGGGGCAGTCTAGCAATGTGAAAGCGAATGACCATGCCCGATCAGACCTCTTTCCCCTCCACCGTGGCAAATGGCCTCGAAATCGTGACGGTTCCGTGTCTTGCGGACAACTATGCCTACCTCGTCAAAGGACCCGATGGCGTGGCGCTGATCGATGCGCCCGAGGCCGAGCCGATCCTGACCGCTCTGGAGGCGCGGGACTGGTCGCTTGGGGTCATCATGATTACCCATCACCACCACGACCATGTGGGCGGTGTCGCCGCACTGCGTGAAAAATTCGGCTGCCCGGTCATGGGGCCCAAGGCCGAAGCCGATAAGATCGCAGCCCAGGGGGTCACACTGGATATGGAACTGGAGCCCGGCTTTGAAGGCGGCACCGGTGCCGGGCGCTGCCAGGTGCTTGCAGTGCCGGGCCACACGCTCGGCCACATCGCTTTTTATTATCCCGAGGCGCCGGCCCTGTTCAGCGCCGACAGCCTCATGGTGATGGGCTGTGGACGCCTTTTTGAGGGCACGCCCGCGATGATGTGGCAGACCATGACCACGCTTTCTGCGCTCCCTGACGAGACGCTGATCTATTCCGGTCACGAATACACCGAGA
This sequence comes from Ruegeria sp. TM1040, assembly GCF_000014065.1. Classification (NCBI taxonomy): domain Bacteria; kingdom Pseudomonadati; phylum Pseudomonadota; class Alphaproteobacteria; order Rhodobacterales; family Roseobacteraceae; genus Ruegeria; species Ruegeria sp. TM1040. Next base: position 2,195,479 of record NC_008044.1, read on the forward strand.
GCAACGCAGGCTTTGCGCTCAGTCTGGAGCCGGAAAATGCAGCACTGCAAAAAAGAATGGATGAAATCACCAAAACCCGTCAAAACGGCCAACCGACCGTCCCTGCCCTTCTGTCGCTCGAAAAACAGACCAACCCGTTCCTGCGAGCTGGCGATCCAAACCTGAAGAAAACGCTTGGTTTGGAAGGGGTTGAAGACGCAGAGGTCTTTGCCCATATCCGTGTGGCGAAGGATAAGTTCTGACACCAGTTTGTGGTCAGATGTGCATCGCCACACAAGATATGTGAACACAATCTCGGGAATTGTGACCACAATCGCGCAAAAAGCCCTTGAAGCTTACGATCTATCAACCAAACTCTAACACTATGAGGACACGGTTATGGGACAGGACCGGCCCGCCCGGTGGCGGACGATCCCCATAACCCAAGACAGAGGAGCACGCCCGTGCCTTCATTCTCGAGCACACTGGAACAAGCCATTCACGCGGCGCTGGCGCTGGCGAATGAACGGCGTCACGAATTTGCAACCCTAGAGCACCTGCTTTTGGCCCTCACCGAGGAGCCGGATGCCGCACGCGTCATGCGTGCCTGCAGCGTGAACCTCGACGAGCTGCGATCGACCCTGCTGGAATTTGTCGACGAGGATCTGGCCAATCTGGTCACCGACATCGACGGTTCCGAAGCCGTGCCCACCGCAGCCTTCCAGCGCGTGATTCAACGCGCAGCCATCCATGTTCAGTCCTCCGGCCGCACCGAAGTGACCGGCGCGAACGTGCTGGTGGCAATCTTTGCCGAGCGCGAGAGCGACGCGGCCTTCTTCCTGCAGGACCAGGACATGACACGCTATGACGCGGTGAACTTCATCGCGCACGGCGTTGCCAAAGATCCCGCCTACGGCGAGAACCGCCCCGTGACAGGCGCCAGCGAATCCGAAGAAGAAATCGGCGGCGGTCCGTCCATGGGCAGCCCAGAGGGCGAACAAAAAGAGTCGGCTCTGGCGAAATACTGCGTCGACCTCAACGCCAAATCCCGCGAAGGCGACATCGATCCCCTGATCGGGCGCGACAGCGAAGTCGAGCGCTGCATCCAGGTGCTCTGCCGCCGCCGCAAGAACAACCCGCTTTTGGTGGGGGATCCCGGCGTTGGTAAAACCGCCATCGCTGAAGGTCTCGCCCGCAAGGTCGTGCAGGGCGAAGTCCCCGAGGTTCTGTCGGAAACCACCATCTACTCGCTCGACATGGGCGCGCTTTTGGCCGGCACACGCTATCGCGGTGACTTCGAAGAGCGCCTTAAGGCCGTGGTGACCGAGCTTGAAGAACATCCCGATGCGGTGCTGTTCATCGACGAGATCCACACCGTGATCGGTGCAGGTGCCACCTCGGGTGGGGCAATGGATGCGTCAAACCTGCTGAAGCCTGCCCTGCAGGGCGGCAAGCTGCGCACCATGGGATCCACCACCTACAAGGAGTTCCGTCAACATTTTGAGAAGGACCGCGCGCTGTCGCGTCGCTTCCAGAAGATCGACGTAAACGAGCCTTCGGTCGAAGACAGCATCGCGATCCTCAAAGGGCTGAAACCCTACTTTGAGGACCATCACTCGATCAAATTCACATCGGATGCGATCAAATCCGCGGTGGAACTTTCGGCGCGCTACATCAACGACCGCAAGCTGCCGGACAAGGCCATCGACGTAATCGACGAAGCCGGCGCCGCGCAGCACCTTGTGGCCGAGAGCAAGCGCCGCAAGACCATCGGCGTCAAGGAGATTGAGGCCGTGGTGGCCAAGATCGCCCGCATCCCGCCGAAAAACGTCTCCAAGGACGATGCCGAGGTGCTGAAGGACCTCGAGGCGAGCCTGAAGCGCGTGGTCTTTGGTCAGGACGCAGCCATCGATGCGCTGTCTTCAGCGATCAAACTGGCCCGTGCCGGGCTGCGCGAGCCGGAAAAACCCATCGGGAACTATCTCTTTGCGGGCCCCACCGGTGTCGGCAAAACCGAGGTGGCCAAGCAGCTCGCAGATACGCTTGGGGTGGAACTCCTGCGCTTTGACATGTCGGAGTACATGGAGAAACACGCGGTCTCCCGCCTGATCGGCGCGCCTCCGGGCTATGTCGGCTTTGACCAGGGTGGTCTTCTGACAGATGGCGTCGACCAGCATCCCCACTGCGTGCTGCTTCTCGACGAGATCGAGAAAGCGCACCCGGATGTGTTCAATATCCTCCTGCAGGTAATGGACAATGGCCAGCTCACGGATCACAACGGCCGCACGGTCAATTTCCGCAACGTGGTTCTGATCATGACCTCCAACGCGGGCGCCTCGGAACTGGCGAAATCCGCCATCGGCTTTGGCCGCGACCGGCGCGAGGGTGAAGACACAGCTGCCATCGAGCGCACCTTCAGCCCCGAATTCCGCAACCGTCTGGATGCCACGATTTCCTTTGGGCCGCTGCCCAAGGAGGTCATCCTGCAGGTGGTCGAGAAGTTCGTTCTGCAGCTTGAGGCGCAGCTCATGGACCGCAACGTCTCGATTGAGCTTACCCGCAAGGCAGCTGAATGGCTCGCGGACAAAGGCTATGATGACAAGATGGGTGCGCGCCCCTTGGGCCGCGTCATCCAGGAGCACATCAAGAAGCCGCTTGCAGAAGAGCTCTTGTTCGGCAAGCTCTCCAAGGGCGGTGTGGTTCAGGTCGGCATCAAGGACGGCAAACTTGATCTTCGGATCGAGGGTCCAGGCAAGCCCCGCCTGAGCGGCAACAAACCACCGCTCCTGACTGCGGAATAGCGCTGCTTCGGCACCACACAGCAAGATCACGCGCCCGCCTCTGACCTCAGACGGCGGGCGTTCTCTTACGCACGGCTCAAATGCCTCAGGCCCTCAACTGCATCATGCCCTCAACTGCCGCAGGCCGCGACAAGGTCGATGCTGCGCCGAAGAGGCCGCGGCACACGCTCCAACCGCGGTCGCGGGCGCTTTTCGAAGAAAAAACGAGAGATCAGGCGCGGGTTGCAGGCCCACGCAGGGCGCGAAAGATCATCATCAGTGCGATCATCAGCACGATCTGCCCGATCATGTCTCCGACAACAAAGGATGCCAATTCCCAAAGCGTCCCATCCGGCGCAATGATGCCCGAGAAAATCAGCGTCTGGCACACCGAGTTGAAGACCGATGCCAACAGCCCGGTCAGCAGCAGTGTCCGCCAGTTCACCCTGCGCCCGCCACCCGCATAAGACGCGACCCCAAGGAGGCGCAACACCTCAAACGCGGCATAGGCGGACAACACGCTCATCAGGATCGACACCGACATCTTGCCCTGCATCAAGTCCAGAATATGCGAGCTGGTAAAGATCATGTTGGCGGCCACTGCACCAGCAATGAGCGGGAGGATCGCGCGCCAACCTACCAGCCAGATGCTCAGAACCCTGACGCCATGCGGCAGATAGGCCAGGCTTGCGATCACCGACACATCATCGAGAAAGAAACGCTGCGCAGGGGCGATCACCCAAATCGTGACGCCGTGGCAAACGATGTAGGTCAGCGCGATCAATCCAAATCCGCTCAGACCAGGGGCAAAACCGTCAGATCCTCTCATACCCAAGCTGTAGAGGCGAATACGCGCGGTGGCAATTCCTCTCGGCGACGACCTTGAGGAAACTGTTTTACGGTAACATAATGAAATGAAGCGTCAGATTTTGCGGCTCTAGATCAGGTTTTAGTCGTGCAGCAGATCCTTGCGCACCATGTAGTGCTTGGCCCGTGCGCCTTCTGGTCGCTCTAGAAAGCCAAGCTCCAGGAGCGACCGAAGCGCTCGGTGGAACGTCGCCTGCGCGATGCCTTGGGTCAGGGGGTGCTGGCGGATCTGGTCGGACACGACAAGCTGGCCCGGCACATCTGTCAAACGATGCGCGGCCTGAAAAACGTCCTTCTCAGCGGGGCTCAGGCTTTCCAGCCCGATATCACGCTCCATCTGTCGCAGCATGTCACGCAGTTCGAATATCGCGCGCAATCTGTCCAAAAACGTCTCTCCTGAAACCAAACCGCTCATATTGCGGTCAAACACACGTCCCTATGCCAAACTGTAACACAAAGCGCAGCAGAAAAAACTCTCACGGGTGATAATTTATTGGAAAATCGCCTGAGTTGTGCTAAAAGTTGGCTGGGCGAAACCAATTAAGCCGTGAGTGGTGGTGCCGTCCTTATTTCAAATTCCCATTTTCAGCATGCAGGCTCTGGCAGGTCACACTGCCGGAGCCTTATTTTATGGTGGATTATCCAAAACGACGCCACCGCCTGTCAGCGTTCCGTAAGCTTCAATTCGATTCGGCGGTTCTGCGCGCGCGCCTCAGGCGTGTCAGCTGGATTGACCGGCTGGAACTCGCCAAATCCGTTGGCCGCAAGACGTCCCGGGGGGATGCCCAGCTCATCAATCATGTAGCGCACAACCGAAAGCGCCCTGCCCTGGCTCAGCTCCCAGTTGTCGGCGTATTTGCCCGCCCCAACAAAGCGCTGGTTGTCCGTGTGCCCATCCACACGGATGATCCAGTTGATGTCATCCGGGATGGCGGCGGCGACGTTTTGCAGGATGCGCGCCACCTTGGCGATTTCGGCCTTGCCGGCCTCTGAGAGCTCGGCGCTTCCCAGTGCAAACAGCACCTCGGAGGCAAAGACAAAACGGTCGCCTTCGATGCGTACACCTTCCTGATTGCCCAGGACGCTGCGCAACTGACCAAAGAACTCGGAGCGATATTGCTCCAGATCCTTGGCTTCATTGGCGAGACGTTCGCGCTCTGCCTCAAGACGTTTGCGCTCCTGTTCTTCGAGCATGCGGCGGCGGCGCTCTTCAGCGGCGGCACGCGCAAGCGCTGTATTGAGATCCTGACCCAGGCTCTGGAGCTGAATTCCCTGTGCTGCGTCCCGTTCTTTGAAATCGTCCAGGAGCGACTGCAGCCCACCAAGCTGTTCACGCAGCGCCGCCACCTGCTGATTGAGCAAGGCCGTCTCGCGGCGGGCGTCTTCCGAGATCTGTTTTTCCTCCGCAAGTGCAGCGCGGGCCTGCGCCAAGAGATCCGCGCGCTGTTCTGCGAGGGTGCGCTGTTCGGAAATCTCCTGTGCAAAATCATCTTTTTGCGCCAAGGCGGCCAGAAGACGGCTCTGCAGAACCTCCTGATCGCTTGCCGCAGCCTGCGCCCGTTCCAGCGCCTCAAGCGCGATGAGCAAACGCTGTTCAACCGAAGCGCGTTCCTCTGCGGTGGAACTCGCAGCCGCGCGGGCTGCAGCCAGATCGGCCTCGGCACGCGCCAAACGCGTTTCAAGCCCACTGCGGGTTTCTTCTGCCTGACCACGCAGCGCGGCAAGCTGGTCTTCCAGGTCACGCCGCGTGGTATCGGCCTGTGCCTCGAGGGTCGCAAGGCGATCTTCCAACGCGCGGCGCTCGGCGTCAAAACTCTCTTGGGCGGCGCGCAGTTGGGCCTGATATTGGCTCTCGGTTTCCACCGTCTGCGCCCGCTGTCGGGTCAGCTCCGCCTCAAGGCGGCTGCGCGTATCTGCGGCCTCCTGGCGCGCCGTCTCCAAGTCTGCAGTCATACGCTCGCGGGTTGCAGCATTCTCGTTTCTGACGCGTTCCAGCTCCGCTTCAAGCGCCGAGACTCGCGCCGTTGCCGTGCTTTCAGTGACTTCCATCTGGGCCAGAACGCGGGTCAGGCGCTCTGCCAACTCGTCGCGATCATTGACCTGCGCCTTAGCTTGCTCAATCGCGGCCAAGGCCTCTTCAAGCTCCGTATCAAGCTGGTCGCGCGCCGCCTCCGCAGCCGCCAGAAGCGTCAGCGTGTCCTCGGCCTTCTTGCGCTCTTCTTCCAGTGCAAGGGTCATTGCAGTGAGTTCGGCATCCGCGTTTTCCAACCGCGCGCGCAGGGCCTCTGCCGCAGCGGCCTCAGCCAGCCGGGTCGCCTCTTCTTCAGAGAGCGCCTCTTCGAGCGCACTCACGCGTTCAGACTGTGCCGCCCCTTCTGCGCGCAGATCCTCCACCAGCGCCTGCAGGGCCTCGGTCTGAGCGGCGGCAAGACGGGCGGCTTCGGCCTCCGCGTCCACCTCTTCGCGCAGTTGGGCCAATGCAAGGTTCAGCGCCTCCTGTTCTGAGAGCAACTCGCTGCGTGCCGCATCAAGCGCGTCCCGCTCGGCGGTGAGATCGGCAATCTGCGCCTCGGCACTTTCACGACCAGCGATCAGAGCCGCCACCTGCGCCTCAAAGTCGGAAATCTGCGTGCGGGCCGTTGCAAGATCCGATCTCGCGGCATCACGTTCCTGCGTCAGGGCGCTGATCCGCGCGGTCTGGTTCGAAATTTGCTCTCGCGCGGCATCAAGATCAGAGCGCGTTGAGGACAGCGTCGCCCCCAGCGCGCCCAGTCGGGCCTGCAACTGGCTGGCCTCGCGTTCCTTGACGCCAAGTGCCTCTGCCAGCGCCCGCACCTCGGTCGAGAGTTCATCAAGCTCGGATTCCTGGCCCGAGATCGTCTCGCGCAGCACAAATTGCACCACCATAAAAATGGTGAGAACAAACATCAAAACCAGCAAAAGTCCGGTCATCGCATCCACGAAACCGGGCCAGATCGAGCCTTGAAACCGTTGACCAGTGCGCCGCTTGAGGGCCATGGGTTAGCTCTCTTTCCGCGCCGCGCGATCCATGCCACGCGGGCCTGCGAAAGCTTTGACCAGCAGGTCGATGTCCTTGCGCAGCTCCGAGAGGCTCTCTTGCCGTCCGGCGGAGATTTCCTCGAGGATGCGCAGCATTTGTACGTCGATCGAACGCAGGCGCATGCGGCTCTCGGCGTCGATGCCAACGTCACCATGGGCCCGCATCAGTTCGGCGAGCGTCTCCTGACCAACCGCGACACGCTCGAGCGCACCGGAGATCGACGCCACATCATCCTGACGGCGGTTCATGTCCTCAATGGTGTCGATCAGGCGCGAGAGCTTGCCTTCGACCTCCGCGCGTCCCTTAGCGGTTTCCACAAACATCGCCTGAAGCGCGTCCATCTGCTCCGCCATCGTATCAAGCACGCCCGCCACGAGGTTGCTGTCGCCGGTGCCGCCCTCCTCGCCCGAGGAAAAACTCACACGGGTGAAGGACGACAGCCATTCCTCGAGTTCGCGGTAAAAGCGGTTCTGCCCATGACCCGCAAAGAGTTCGAGCAGGCCCACGATGAGCGATCCCGCCAGCCCCAAAAGCGAGGAGGCAAAGGCCACGCCCATACCGCCCAGCTGCGATTCAAGTCCCGTCATCAGCCGGTTAAAGATAGCGACACCCTCTTCGCCATCTTGGGGCGCAAGGCTGCGGATGGTGTCGACAACAGCTGGTACCGTGGTCGCCAGACCGTAAAACGTCCCCAAAAGACCAAGAAAAATCAAAAGGTTGACGATATATCGCGTGATTTCGCGCTCTTCGTCGATGCGCTCTGCAACGGAATCCAGAATTGAGCGGGTCGAGGCCGAGCCAAGCTGCATCCGCGCGCCCCGAGAGCGCAAGAGCGCAGCCAGTGGCGCCAGCATCGAGGGCGCGCGATCCTCGTCGGTGGTGACCCCGGCGGCAAAGCGTTCAATCCAGCGCACCGAGTTGATGAGCTGCATCACCTGCCAGAAGGTCGCCAAAACCCCGACGATGAACACAAAGGCGATAAAGCCATTAAGATAGGGATTGGCTTCAAAGACCGGCATCACCCGCGGCAACGCCATAAAAGCGCCCGCCCCCGCCAGTCCCAATGCAATCAGCATCATGACAACCTGACGCACCGGCTGTGAAAACTGTGGCCGGCCTTCGCGTTCGTGATGCGCCATTTCTTTGCGGCTCCCGATAGGCTTTGTCTTGGTTCTGCGCCTGCAGCCTAGACCGAAAGTCCCATGGTCGCCAAGGATTTATGATAAAATCTGTCGGACCCGCTCCGTGAGCCAGTTGAGGTCCGGATCGCTGAGGCCGATTTCATCGAGATGGCCCGCAGTGTTGAAGAGATATTCGCTGTTGGGACCGCGCCCACCGACCGCATGGGCGATAATCTGCGCCTGTTCTTCAAGCTCCAGATGGCAATATTGCACATGATGGGGGTCGATCACATAGACCACGGCGTTCACACGCTCGCCGCTCTCGAGGTCCACATCGAGGAACCGCTCCACATAGGCCGAAGAGATCAGCTCACGTTCGCGCAGGGCCGTAAGGGTCGCCTCCTCGTGGCCTGCCTCCACACTCAGGGCCAGCCCTTTACAGTGGGCCTCGTCCTGTTCGTCGAGCGCCAGTACCAGCCCCGGAGCCTCTTCGCTGCCACGATGGTGGATTGATCGCATACAAAAGGAGCGCGCATAGCCATGCAGCGTCGCCACCTCGCGGCGCGCAACCGGGAACTCCGGGTTCCACAGAAGAGAGCCGTATCCAAATACCCACATCGTCATATTACTGGTCCTTTGCTGCGAGCGCCTATAAACAGCAAAACGTCCACAAGCAAAAGGGGTTCCACGGCATGAAACGCGGTCTGAAGATCCTGTTTGGGCTTTGTGTGGTCTGGTCGCTCTATTGGGCCGTTGCCGCATGGGGACTACGACAGAGCGTTGCTGCCTGGTTCGAGGAACAGGCAGCGCGGGGCTGGCAGGTGGAGGTCAAAGAGATCACCGCGGGGGATGGGCTTGGCGGCTATCCCTGGCGGCATGTGACCCAGATCACGCAGCCCGCCCTCGCCGATCCCGGCACCGGGGCCGCATGGCGTGCGGACTGGCTGGAGCTGCAGAGCCCCGCGATCTGGCCCGGCCACCAAAGCCTGCGTTTTGCCGACGGCGACCAGCGCCTCTCCTACTATGATCAGACCGCGGTGATCACGACCCAGGGACTGCAGGCCGATCTGTTCCTCGCGCCAGGCCTTGCACTGGAGCTCGAAGAACTGGGGCTCACCTCGGGGAGCTGGCGCATTGGCGACGACGCTGAAGCGACGCTCTCGGCGGATGACCTGAGCCTGCGCATGGTGCAGGGATCGGTGGCCGAGTCCTATGAAATCAGCGCCGAGGCCCGCGCCTTTCGCCCCGGCAAGGCGCTGCGCCGCCTGCTGCGCGCCGCGCCCAAACTGCCGCAGGCCTTTGAAACCCTTAGCCTTGCGATGGATGTGACCTTTGACAAAGCCTGGGATCTCTCCGTGCTGGAACACCGCCGCCCCCAGCCTCGTCAGATCGACCTTGCGCTGCTGGAGGCTCATTGGGGCGAGATGCGCCTCAAGATGTCGGGCGCGCTCGAGGTGGACGAGGCTGGCATTCCCACCGGAGAAGTGGCCCTTCAGGTGGAAGCCTGGGCGGAGTTTCTGGCACTGGCGGAAGATTCCGGATTGCTGAGCCCGACGCTGCGCGAGCAGGCCAGCCGGGTTGTGGCCGTGATGGCGCGTGCGAGCGGCAACCCGGAGGATCTCGACATTACGCTGGGCTTTCGCAATGGCAACATCACGATCGGCCCGATCCCCCTCGGTCCGGCGCCGCGACTGATCATCCGCTAACTGAGCGAAAAGCCTGTCATGCCCGCACCCGCACAAATGCGCAGGTGTCGAAACAAGGTCCGGTTGGATCAGCGACAGTAGCGCCCGCTGCGATGACGCGCCACATCAAGGTGGAAGTGATCGCGGTGATAGATGTCCGCCTCCGGCCCGAGCACCGTGCGAAACGGACCACAGGCCGCTTTCCAGATCCGCCGGAGCGCTCTGCTTGTCGACGCATCGGCCCAGCCCCTGAGCACGCTCACCACGGTCCCATCTTCGAGCTTGAAGCCCGAAATATCGATGGCACGGCCACGCCCATGTTCCGAGATCTTGGCGCCAGGACGGTTGTTGCGCGTGCGACAGCTGTAACCCGCCGCAACCCGCAGCTCCACGACCCGGTTGGAGCGCCCAAAGGCCGTCTCCACATCGCGCGACACCCATTTGTTGAGAGCCTTTGCAGTCTCGCAGGTCATCAATGCAGGCCGGCTGAGACCGACGCCCGAGACAGACCGCACGCGAACGGCATCACGCGCTCCGCATCCCTGCAGCGTTCCGGCAATATTGCCCGCCTCTTCGCCCTGAATATCGATGTCGCCGCAAACGGCCCCCCGGCGCCGCTTTGCGCGGCCAAACAGCACCTGTTGGGTGAATTCGGGTGTGCGCATCATGGGACGAAGGGTGCCATCGGGTGCAACCGGGATTTGCTCTGTCGGGCGGGCTGCGGCGGCGAGGATCTGAGCCGATACCGGGCGCAGCTGTGGGCGCAAAGCGGGTGCGGATTGAGGCAAGATCGCAGCGGTGGGCATCGCGGAAACGCGTGCAGCCTCAGGTGTCGCTCCACCACGCACGGCAGGGGGACGCAGCGTCGTTTCCGGGGCAGCCACAACAGGCATACCCGTGAACGCGACACAGGCCAGGGCCAGCCCGGCCAGCGTATGCCGCGCCCACGCGATCACTTTTTCGCCCCGCGACCGAAGTCGGGTGCCGCGGTGTCCTGACCCGCTTCGATAATGCCGCGCCGGATCGAGCGGGTGCGCGTGAAATAGTCATGCAGATGCTGACCATCCCCGGTCCGGATCGCGCGTTGCAGCGCAAAAAGCTCTTCGGTGAAGCGGCCAAGAATTTCGAGCGTGGCATCCTTGTTGGTCAGGAACACATCACGCCACATGGTCGGGTCCGAGGCCGCAATCCGGGTGAAGTCCCGAAACCCCGCAGCCGAGTATTTGATCACTTCGCTGTCGGTGACGCGGCGCAGGTCATCCGCCACCCCTACCATCGTGTAGGCGATGAGATGCGGCGTGTGGCTTGTCACCGCAAGCACCAGATCGTGGTGGTCGGCGTCCATCTCGTCCACATGCGCGCCCATGCCTTCCCAGAGTGCGCGCAGCCGCGCAACGGCCTCTGGCGCGCTGCCGTCCACTGGCACCAGAAGGCACCAGCGGTTATCGAACAACTCGGCAAAGCCCGACTCGGGACCGGAATGCTCGGTGCCCGCAAGCGGGTGGGAGGGCACAAAATGCACGCCTTCGGGGATATGGGGTGCCACATCCTCGATCACATGGCGCTTGACCGATCCCACATCCGAAACGGTCGCTCCCGGCATCAGCGCCGGGGCAATCTCGGCGGCCACGGCCCCCATCGCCCCCACGGGCACACAGAGCACCACGAGGTCCGCGCCCTCCACCGCTGCGCTTGCCGTGTCGCAGACCCGATCACACAGACCAATCCGACGCGCGGTGTCTCGGGTCTCCGCGCTGCGGGCGTAGCCGGTGACTTCGCCTGCAAGGCCTGCGCGTTTGATGGCCCAGAACATCGACGAGGCAATCAGCCCAAGACCGATCAGCGCCACGCGGTTGTAGACGGGCTTGGCGGTGATCTCGCTCATTCTGCCGCCCCGGCCTTAAAGTCCTTCACCGCTGCGGCCACCGCACGACAGGCGGTCTCATCCCCGATGGTGATCCGCAGCGCGGTGGGCAGGTTGTAGCCCGCGACCCGACGCACGATCAGCCCGCGCTGCTTGAGGAAATCATCACAGGACTCGGCCTCGGATTGCGAGGCAAACCGCGCCAGAATGAAATTGGTGCAGGAGGTATCCGAGGGCACCCCGAGTTCTGCCAGCTGATCCGCCAGCCAGCCTCGCCATTTGGCATTCTCAAGGCGACAGCGCTGCACATAGTCAGTGTCACGCACGGCAGCCTCAGCGCCTGCAAGCGCCGTTGTCGAAACATTGAACGGCCCGCGCACACGGTTCAGGACATCGATGATTTCCTGTGGGCCATAGGCCCATCCCACCCGCGCACCGCCAAGACCGTAGATCTTGGAAAAGGTCCGGGTCATCACGACGTTGTGGCGCGCGGCGATCAGCTGAGCACCTGCGTCAAACCCCTCGACATATTCAGCATAAGCGCCGTCCAGAACGAGGATCGCATCCTCCGGGATACCGTCAGCGAGGCGGGCAACCTCTGCCTCAGAGATCATCGTGCCGGTGGGGTTGTTGGGATTGGCGATAAACACCAGCTTGGTCTGCGCCGTGCAGCCCGCAAGGAGCGCATCCACATCGGTTACACGCTCGCGTTCCTTGACCTCCACCGGGGTCGCCCCGGCGGCCAGCGCCGAGATGCGATACATGGCAAAACCATGCTCGGTATAGAGCACCTCGTCTCCGGGCCCGGCATAGCACTGGCACAGGAAGGCGATAATCTCGTCGCTTCCGGCACCGCAAATGATGCGCTCGGCATCAAGCCCGTGAGTCTCGGCGATAGCGGCGCGCAAGGTGGCATGATCGGAGCTTGGGTAACGATGCATCGTGGCTGCGGCTTCGGCCATAGCCTCAACTGCGGCCGGGCTGGGCCCAAGCGGGTTCTCATTTGAGGAAAGCTTGGTCACATTGCTCACCCCGTCCACGTGGGCCGCGCCCCCCTGATAAAGCGCGATGTCCATGATACCGGGTTGCGGCGTGATTTGGGTCATATCGTCTGAGCTCCTTGGCGAACCTGTTCCTCATAACGCCAAGAGCGCGATGGGAAAAGGCGCAACTGCGTGAGCAACCGGATCAGCGCTTTGGAGCGCGCAGTCTTCACACCGCGATCACCGTATCCACCCGCGCCAGCAGGCCCGCGATCAACGCCGGCCTCAAGCGCTTGGTCAACAGCTGATGTCTCGCGGCAAATATTCAATGCCGGCTCATCTTCGCCTGCTGCCGGCATTTCCGGCGTGACACATCGTCAGGCAGTGCGCTCAGACTGCCCCTCGATAAAGCCCCCGTTTCGAAAGGGGGCGTCGCGCGCCCTGAGGGCGCGCGACGCGGGTCGCCTCGGGCAAAGCCCGAGGCGAAACATCCTGTGCCTAGAATCTCTTCCCGGCATCAAAGACAGGGTATTCGTCAGGCTGCCCGTGGCTGAAAGCGCGCGGTGCTCGGATCCGCATCATAAGCAGAGGCGACATTTTCGGCCTCCAGCACCAGCGCCTTCACGCTCTCGATCACATAATCCACGGTCTCTTCGGCCATCAGGTAAGAGAAGTTCAACCGCACCCAGCCCGGTTTCTGCAGCTCCCGTCCGGCAAGAAGATCCCTAAGCAGGGCCTCAGACTGAGGCTCGTCGATCTCAAGCAGCCGGTGTGCATAAGGTCCCGCGCAGGCGCATCCACCACGCGCCTGAATGCCATAAACATCGCTGAGCATGCGGGTGAAGAGTTGCTGATGCACCGGCGCACCGGAGGCCCCTTCCACGGTAAAGGAAAAGATCGGCAGCCGGTGGGCATGCGCGTGCCCCAGAAGCGTCAGCCCCGGCACATCCGCCCAGGCCGCGCGCGCCTTTGCAGCGTACTGCGCCTCGCGGGCCTCGATCTGCTCCTGCCCCACGGCTTCCTTGACCAAAAACGCCAGCGCCGCACGAATGTCACCCACCACATTGGGCGTGCCGGCTTCCTCTCGCGCGCTGAGACTGTCAGCGTAGCGATGCGACCAAGGCGAGACAAAGCTCACCGTGCCCCCCCCTGGCCATGAGGGGTTTTGCGCCCGCACCGCATCGCGGCGCAGCACCAGAACGCCAGAGGCCCCCGGCCCGCCCGGAAATTTGTGCGGCGAAACCACAACAGCGTCCTTAGGCTCGGCGCCATGCGCGCCCATGTCGATGGGCAGATAGGGCCCACCCCCGGCATAGTCCCAAACCGCAAGTGCGCCATGCGCGCGCAACAGCCGCGTGACCGGGTCGGGATCGGTGATGATCCCCGTCACGTTCGACGCCGCCGAGAAGCTGCCGATCTTCAGATCCGCCTCCGCATGCGCAACCAAGGCCGCCTCGAGGGCTGCGAGATCCACGCCGCCATCAGGGCCTTCGGGGATTTCGACCACCTCGGCGCGGCTCTCGCGCCACGGCAGGATGTTGGAGTGATGCTCATAGGGGCCGATAAACACAACCGGGCGCGTGGCCTCTTCAATCCCCAAAAGCTTCACCAACCGGTTCAAACCCGCCGTGGCACCGGAGCCTGCAAAGATCACCTCGCAGTCGTCCCCCGCACCCGTCAGCCGCGCGATTTCTGCCCGCGCCTCACGCCGCATCCGGGTCACATACTGCCCGCAATAGGACGCTTCGGTGTGCGAGTTGGCATAAAACGGCAGGAGCTTTTCGGCAATGAAGTCTTCGACTGGGCGCATCGCGCGCCCAGAGGCCACATAGTCTGCATAGACCAGCGGCACATCACCTCTGAGGCCGGGGATCATGACCCCTTCGCCAATCAATGTCGCGGCCAGTTGCCCCGCGTCCGCTGTGTTTTTGATCGACGTTTTGAACTCATCAAAGATCATATGCGCGCCCTCATTGCTATTTCTGCAATGATAGACCACCTATGAGCGTTCATTTTCACCTAAGTTCACGGGTGACAGCGGTATATCCATTTCATATGATCGATGAATGTCGAAGAACTTAGATCAGATTGACCGCGACCTTTTGCGCGCCCTGCAGCGTGATGGCAGCCTTTCGCAACGCGACCTCGCGCAGCGAGTCGGCCTTTCGCAGAATGCCTGCTGGCGACGGCTCAAGGCGCTGCAGGACAAGGGCATCCTGCGCGGCACCCGGGCCGAGCTGGACCGCAGCCAGCTCGATCTCGGTCTGGTGGTGTTTGTCATGTTGCGCACACGGCATCACTCCGCAGAGTGGCTGGCGCAGTTTCGCCGCCATGTGCTGACGATCCCGGAAGTGGTGGATTTTCACCGCATCGGGGGCGACTACGACTACCAGCTGAAGGTGGTGACTCGGGATATGGCGACCTACGACAAGGTCTACCAACGGCTGATCGCGGGCGTCGAGCTCGATAGCGTGACGTCCTATTTCGCCATGGAAGCCATTGCCGAAGGACGCCCGCTGCCGGTCTGAGGGGCACACGCCCGTCACCACAACGCGTGTTCACACCGCATGACCTTAAGGGGTGAGAACCAGCTTCTTGCCCACCGCCGTCGGCGTCTCGCGATAATCAACAAATCCCATGGCACTGTAATAGCCCAAACCTTGCGCGTTATCGGCGCTGATCAGGGCTTCGATCGCGGGCAAATGCGTAGCCTCCGCCGCCGCGCGCGTCACCGCAAACAAGGCGCGTCCAATCCCTTGCCCGCTCGCCTCAGGATGGAGATGCGTGCCGATCACGCCCCATCCCGCCGGCGCACCATAGGGATTGCCCTCCGGCGCGATCTGCAAGGACTGAAACCCCAGCAGTCGACCCGCAGCATCAACCGCGACCGAACAGGCGATGCGGTGGCTATTCTCAATGTAAGTCTCGCGTATAAATGCCGCGTCTCCTGCGGTCTTGCGATTCCCCGCCTGACGCAGGGCCTCCAACACGGCGGCAATGCTTTCGGCGTCCGCTGACACGGCCGGTCGAATGGCTATCATTTTTTTCCGATGAATTACGTGAAAAATGAGGGGCGCAGATCGCGGCGCACCTCCCCTGCCCCCTTTCGATTTCAGTGCCCAAACGCCGCGTTCGGCATCCACTTCGGACGTTTCCCCGCTGGCCCTGCCCGCATGTGCAAACAGGCGGTATTGGTGCGCTGGAACCACAGCGCCTTGAGCGGATACCAGCCCGCTTTCGGGACTTCGACCTCCACAGCAAAGGTTTCCTCGCAGGGCTGGCGCCCATCATACTCCCCAACCACCTGACCACCGACGGTGGCATGCAGCCCGTCATTGGTCAGAAAGTCGATCGTATACACCCCCGGCCTTTCAAACCGGACGTAGCCGCGAATATCCGCCACCACGCGCTCGGCTCGTTTGGCAGTCAGCACGTTTTGCCCAAGCTCGGTATCGCGATAATCCAACCCCGCAAGAGGCGCCCCCTGCTCAACCTTGTATTTGAGCGCATTGCGCGCAGCAGAGAGAGTTTTGACGTCGGCCGGATAGGCGTAGCGCACGGATAGTCCCGGCTTCAGATTTGAGGGTTGCGGATCAGCCGGCGTGAGCTTCAATGGCGCAGCCAGAGCTACGGCCGATAGTGCAACGGTCAATGTCGCGGCCCCCGCCAACGCGCGACACAGGGTGGAAATCTTCGACATGGTGGTCTCCCCAATTTCAAAGGGGCACAGTCCTGGCTGCGATGCCCCGGCTTTTACGCCACCCTAAGCGGCAAAACCCCTGAACCCCAAGCCTTAGCTGCACGCACAGCGGACAAATGACCAAAATGCAAAAAGCCGCCCCAATCGGAGCGGCTTTCGCAATGTCTCTGCATGCGCCCAAACGGCGCTGCAGACTTAGTTTTTGGCGTAGAATTCGACCACGAGGTTCGGTTCCATGACGACCGGGTACGGAACGTCAGCCAGGCCAGGTGCGCGTACGAAGGTGGCGGTCAGCTTGGAGTGGTCCACTTCGATGTAGTCAGGCACGTCGCGCTCGGCGAGCTGAACAGCCTCGAGAACGGCAACGTTCTGCTTGGACTTTTCACGCACTTCGATCACGTCACCCTCTTTCACGCGGTAGGAGGGGATGTTGACGCGCTTGCCGTTCACCAGAACGTGGCCGTGGTTCACGAACTGACGGGCCGCAAAAACGGTCGGCACGAATTTCGCGCGGTAAACGACGGCGTCCAGACGACGCTCCAGCAGACCGATCAGGTTTTCACCGGTGTCGCCCTTAACACGCTCGGCTTCGCCGTAGATGCGGCGGAATTGCTTTTCGGTCAGGTCGCCGTAGTAGCCCTTGAGCTTCTGCTTGGCGCGCAGCTGGATACCGAAGTCAGAGAGTTTGCCTTTGCGGCGCTGACCGTGCTGGCCGGGGCCATATTCGCGACGGTTCACCGGGGACTTCGGGCGGCCCCAGATGTTTTCGCCCATGCGGCGGTCAATTTTGTACTTGGCAGACGTGCGTTTGGTCACGGCTGATCTCCTTCTTTAATGGCATTGCAAGGTAAATCCGAAAACCGGTTCCCACTTTTCGGCTTACAATCGCGTCTGCCATTGCACCGTCAGCGTCCACCTGCTCCAGAAAACCTGCAACAAACGAAGGGCGTTGTCCTCTTGGATTTGGATCAGATGATCCTCGACCTTGACAGGCATCCCCTCACGGGGGCCACCAACACCAATGAAGCCGCGCTTCTACAGGAACGCGGGAGGGTGTCAAGCGCGAAGCTCAGGCTTTGGCCCAAATACCGGGGAATTCCCTCGCAGGGGCGTTGCCCCTCTTGGCCTGCGGCCAATTCACCCCAGGATATTTTGGGTTAGAAGAAGCCACATGCAGAGGAACTTCTTCTAACGCCAAATATCCCGGAGCGCGAGGCAGAGCCTCGCACATAAGCAAACCTGTGCGCCACAGGCGCCCCATTAGGCTGCGCTATGTCTGAGAATCGCAGCCTCAGAGGCTGACAGATTGCGCCGCGCAAATGCCCCGTAGCTTGCGGGGTCATGCTCAATCGCAGGCAATCTGCGCAACAGGCGCTTGCGATCCTTATCATCAAGCGCGGAAAGGGCTGCATGGGCGGGGTGGAAGCTCTCGGTCTCGACGCCATTGGCCCAGATCACTTGGTGCTGTTCCAGCAGCAGGTGGACATAAGTCACCTCGCGCACGGTGGTGTCCACATCAATGGTATGCCCGTTGATGAGATCCCGCGCCGCCACCAACACCTCGGATTCGTTAAACAGCGCCCGTGCCGCCGCACCACGCACAAGCATCCGATGCTCTGGCGAGACCAGCAATTCGCGCTCCGGGCGGTCAATGCCCAGGGCTCCGGCGCGGATGCGGACCGGACGCAGCGCGGGCATCACAAAGAGACGCGCACCGCTCATTCGGCGCGCCCCGATCCATTGCACGACCTGGGCGCCGTTGTCGCGGGTCTGAACCCGGTCGCCTTCGCGCAGGCTTTCGACGGGCTTTGGCCCTTCGGGGGTGGCAATGCGCGTGCCCGGGGTGAAACAGATTACCCCCGGGTTCTGTGGAGCTTGGTCCGCGCCCATGTAGCCAAGCGCGTGATGGACCACCCAGAGATCCGTGTTGCGCGGCGGAATGTCATCGACAAACATCAAGAGTGGCGGACGTCCACGCCCCGCCTCGATCACCGTCACGGTGTAGCTCTGCACGCCGTTGGTGACAATGAAACTGCTGTCGGACACAGGATCGTCAATCTCGATCGCATGAACATCGCTGCGATTCTGCACGGCAGCGCCCACAAGGCGTCTTACCGTGCGCGCTGCACGGCGTCGGAGGTCCTGTTCTCCATCTGCCATATCCAGACGCAGCAGCTCTGAGGGTCCATCCACGCGCAGGGCGTCGCCATGCCATGACCACGCGGCTCCCACGTCGAGTGCCGCAACAGGTGCAGCATCGAGCCCATCAATTTCCGTTTGCGTCCAAGAGATGACAAACGTGCCTCGAAAGCCCGTCTTCATCCGCTCTAGCCTGCCTCAGTTGAGTTGATCTCAATCCTTAACGAAGCGTTAACAAATCAGACCCCTGGGCGAAAGTCTTAATGTCTGACCAGAGGGTCCTTTTCACACGCGCACCGTGGCGAAAAAATCACTTTAAAAGGTCCAGCGCAGACGCAGAGAGCCAACCAGTTGCCCTTCGGGCTGGCTGGAGAACTCTTTGCCCAGATAGGTAATCCCGTAAAAGAAGTCGCGCCCATCGCCTTGCCAATGCAGCCCCGCGCGCAGGCGATCGCGGCGTCCGGTCAGATCATAGCCCCGTCCCTCGGGCAGGTAGACGGATTGCGCCACATGCGCCACATCTGCCCCAAGCGTGAAGCTGATGCCGCGCGTTTCATACATGGTTCTATAGCGTTGTCCGGTGACAGGGTCGCGCACCATGAGCTCGCCGATGCCGGCCGACCCGAAGGTCCAATCCGCGCCAATGCGCACCAAGGTCTCATCCCCTGCCCGCGCTTCGACAAAGGGGCGAAGGTGACTGCGCGGGCCAAGAGAAATGGTTCTGCCAACCTCGGCCACCAGGGTCGGGCGAATGGTATTGGAGACCTGCGCCGCTCGTACCGCGTCGGATGGGCGCGTGGTATTGGCGAGGTCGTGCAGCGCATCCTGAAAGTCATCGAGTCCTGTTTGCGGGCCGATGAATACGAGATCCCCACCGAGCGAGAGCTCCAGCGTGCCGCGCTGCATATGGGTATGCACCCCGAGCGACAACGCCCCAGCCCAGGGTCGCTCTCCGGCTGCCGGAGAGCGCAGGTTATCTGGCGCCAGAATCTGACCGAGGAAACGCAGTTCCAGAAGTTCGCCGAACCCCGCAGGAGCCTGACCGTCCCACCCGAAGCCATAGATCCGCGACGACGCCACCGAACCGGTGCGCCAGCGGTCCTTTCCATCCCCGATCAGATCATTGTCGATCAGGTGACCATAGCCAATGCGATGACGTTTCAAAGGTTCTGCTCGGACCGGATCGGCTGCAAATGCAGCGCCCGTCGCAGAAAGCGCAATCGCGGCGCACAGAGCCAGCGCAAGAGATCGGATCATGGGTGTACCTGCTGGAGGAGAGGGTCTTTGGTTGGTTACATCTGATTAACCATCCTCGCAGCACCCCACTAGTGCAGCCGCGCCACAGATGCGCGCAAAGCCCGACTCCGCTGCCTTGGAATAGCCCTGTTTTGGGCGTGTTTTGAACGCCTTATGCGGCTCTGCCGGCGCAGTTCAGGACTCGTCCACAGGCTCTACCACCGGCCCGCCAGCAGAGCGCCAGCCGGAAAAACCATCGCTGATATGCGCGGCCTCGAACCCCATATCCTGCAAGAGCGCAACCGAGAGCGCCGAGCGCCAGCCAGAGGCGCAATGGAAGATAAACCGCTTCTCCTCGGCAAAGATCTCTTTGAAATAGGGGCTGTCGGGATCGACCCAGAACTCCAGCATGCCTCTTGGACAGTGAAAGCTACCAGGGATGAATCCCATGCGTTGACGCTCACGCACATCGCGCAGATCGACAAACACCACATCGGGCGCATCATGCAGCGCAATGGCGGCGGCGGCGTCGATCTCTGCAATGCGGGCGCGGGCGGCGGCAACCATCTGTGCCGATGAGGTCTTGAGCTGAGCCATGAAGGCCTCCTGAACCGTTTGACCTCAACACTCTAGGAGGCGCGGGGCGGCAAGACCACCCCGCCTGCGCCACGCCGTGCGCTCTGCTGTTCACAGCGATTGACAGCTGCCCTGCCCTGCCCCAGTGTCGCCTCGACGCCGGGCCGACTGCGCCCATTCGGCAGACCCCCAAAACACTCGAGGAGCCCAGCGTGCGCGCAGACACATCCCTGTCCCAATCCAACGCCGAGCCAATCTCTTTGTGGGACCATTCGTCCGAGGAGCCCGCCTACGCAAATCCAAACGCCCGTGAAAGCCGCGTTGACGTGGCGATCGTCGGAGGTGGCTACACGGGTCTTTCGACCGCGCTCCATGGCGCGCTCAAGGGGCTGTCCTGTCATGTGCTGGAAGCCGCAGAAATCGGTCACGGAGGCTCCGGGCGCAATGTCGGGTTGGTCAATGCCGGGCTCTGGCTGCCGCCACAGCAAGTGGAACACCTCTTGGGCAAGACGCACGGCGGCGCCCTTGTGCGCACGCTGGGCGAGATGCCAGACTATGTTTTCTCGCTGATCGAGCACCATCAGATCCGCTGCGAGGCAACTCGCGCGGGCACGATCCACGCGGCCCACGCCGCCTCGGGCCTGCGCGATCTCGAAGCGCGCGCCGCAGGCTGGCAGGCACTTGGCGCTCCGGTGCGGCTGCTGTCGGCCGAAGAAACCGCCGAGAAGACCGGCACCGTCAAATTTCACGGGGGCCTCCTGGATGCCCGCGCGGGTACCATCAATCCGATGGGGTATGTGCGCGGATTGGCCCGCGCCGCACGGGCCGCCGGGGCCGAGATCTCCACGCAGACCAAGGTACTGTCGCTGCAGAAAGACGGTGCGGACTGGAAAGTGGAGACCGATCGCGGCGTGATTACCGCTGGACGCGTGGTCCTTGCCACTAATGCCTACAGCGCGGACCTCTGGCCGAAACTGGCGCAGAGCTTTACCCCAATCCATTTCTTCCAACTTGCCACGGCCCCCTTGGGCGCTGAGGCCAGCGCGATCCTCCCCGATGGTCAGGGCCTTTGGGACACCGGCAAGATCATGTTCTCTCTGCGCCGCGATCGTGCGGGGCGGCTGATCATCGGCTCCATGGGGTCGGTCGTGGGCGGCACCGCAGGGCTCTCGCGCCGGTGGGCGGAACGCAAGTTGCGTCGCCTGTTTCCGGATCTTGGTAGGCTTGACTTTGAGGATGCGTGGCACGGGCAGATCGCCTTCACTCCGGACCATCTGTTTCGCATCCACCGCCTCGACGAAGGGCTTTATGCACCGGTGGGCTATAATGGGCGTGGCATAACAACCGGGACACTGTTTGGCCGGGCGTTGGCGGATCTTTTTGCCGGCGCACCCGAAGAGAGCCTGCCGCTGCCGATCTCTGACCTTGTGCCGGACAGGGGGCGCGCTGTGAAAACACAGCTCTATCGGAGCGCGTTTCTCGCCAAACAGGCGGCAGAGAGCATTCTCTGACACCAGGCGGGGCGCACGTAAGACGCGCGCTGACCTGAAACTCCGGGGCGCATCAGGTCGCAGCGTCCTCCCACACGGCATCAAGCGTGGCGTTGATCTCGGCGGCCGCGGTTTGCAGTGCCTCAAGATGCAGGCGAGCGAATTCTTCGACAGGTTTGTAGGGCCTGAGCCAGAGCACCGACAGACCGCCCACCACGCGCCCACGGGCCTTGATGGCGACGGCGATGGCGCGCAAATCGGTGTCCCAATCCGGATCGCTCATCGGCGCAGAGAGGCGCTCCGCATAGCCCACTTGGCGCACCTGTTCGATCCGCGCCATCAGCCCCGCGAGGTCCAGCCCAAAACGCACCGGACCCCACTGAAGATCGGGCTTGAAGGCCTCGTAGATGGTAGCGATTTCAGCATCTTTCATCTCTGCCAGACAGGCGAGCCCAGTGGCCGAGCCAAAATGGCTGACACGCTGGTTGATCTGGCCGCGCTCGACGTGAAAGGTGCTGGCGTGGCGGGTATTGTCGATGATCCGCATCGCACGCGTTTCGCGGATATGGATGTCGGACGGCCAGCCAATCTCCTTGGTCAACGCAAGCGCCCGCGGGATCGCCGCCTCTGAGATATGCAGCATCCCCTTTGGCATGACCTCGCCCGAAATATCTGGAAATACAACCAAGGTCCGATAGAGCTTGTCTGCAAGGGAACGGCGCACAATCTTGCGCGCAATCAAGGTCTGCAAAAGACGGCGCAGCGTGCTCTTGGGCAGGCCTGTCGCCCGGTGCAGATCCGCAAGCGACATCGCTCCCTCGCGCGCGAGGGTTTCCAGAATTTCGATACCACGATCCAGAGAGCGATTTTCTTTCAGCATATCTCGTCATGCCACCCAGCGGCATGTTTTGCCAAAGGGTTTTTGTGCCTCCCGACCTAACCTATCGTCGTTTTGGCACTCGGAACAAGGCATGCGCTATGAATATTCTCTTTATCATGTTCGACCAGCTCCGGTTCGACTACCTGAGCTGCGCGGGCCACCCGCATCTCAAGACGCCTCATATCGACCGGCTGGCCGAGCGCGGCGTGCGGTTCACTAACGCTTATGTGCAATCCCCGATCTGCGGCGCCGCACGGATGAGCTGCTATACCGGGCGCTATGTGTCCAGCCACGGGGCGCAATGGAACAACTCGCCCTTGCGGGTGGGCGAATGGACCATGGGGGATCACCTGCGCATGGCGGGCATGGGCTGCTGGCTCATTGGCAAGACCCATATGAATGCCGACAGCGAGGGCATGGCCCGCCTCGGCCTCAGCCCCGACAGCGTGATTGGCGCACGCCAGGCCGAATGCGGCTTTGACGTCTGGATCCGCGACGATGGCCTCTGGGCCGAGGGGCCGGACGGGTTTTATGACCAAAAACGCAGCCCCTATAATGAATACCTTAAATCAAAAGGTTACGCGGGCCACAACCCCTGGCACGACTTCGCCAATGCGGGTCTTGAGGGCGAAGAAATGGCGTCCGGCTGGTTCATGGCCAATGCGCAGAAGGCCGCGAATATTGCCGAGGAAGACAGCGAAACCCCGTGGCTCACCACCAAGACCATCGAGTTCATTGAACAGGCCGAGGGGCCATGGTGCGCGCATGTGAGCTATATCAAGCCGCATTGGCCCTATATCGTGCCCGCGCCCTATCACGACATGTACGGACCGGAGCATGTGCTGCCCGCCGTCAAAGACCCCGCGGAGCGCGAAGACCCGCACCCCGTTTACGGTGCCTTCATGGGCAATGCCATCGGTCAGGCCTTCTCGCGCGAGGAAGTCCGACAGGCCGCCATCCCCGCCTATATGGGCCTCATCAAGCAATGCGACGACCAGATGGGGCGGCTGTTTGAGTACCTTGAGGACACCGGCCGGATGGATGACACGATGATCGTGATCACCTCTGACCACGGCGACTATCTGGGCGATCACTGGTTGGGCGAGAAGGATCTCTTTCACGAACCCTCCGTCAAAGTGCCGATGATCATCTATGATCCCCGCCCCGACGCCGACGCCACCCGAGGCACCACCTGCGACGCGCTGGTGGAAAACATCGACCTGCTGCCCACTTTCGTGGAGGCCGCAGGCGGCGAGGTCGCAGATCACATTCTGGAGGGGCGCGCGCTTACACCATGGCTGCATGGTCAGACACCCGAGGTGTGGCGGGACTACGCAATCAGCGAATACGACTATTCCGGCACGCCGATGAGTGTGAAGCTTGGCAGCGCCCCCCGCGATGCGCGGCTGTTTATGGTGACGGACACACGCTGGAAATTCATGCACGCCGAGGGCGGCCTGCCGCCAATGCTATTTGATCTGGAAAACGACCCGCAGGAATTTCACGACCTTGGCCGCAGCCCAGACCACACCGAGGTGATCGATATGATGTATGCGCGCCTCGGTCAGTGGGGGCGGCGCATGTCGCAACGCATCACCCGCTCGGACGCGCAGATCATTGCGGGGCGCGGCGCTTCACGCGGCAAAGGCATTTTGCTTGGGGTCTATGAACCTGAGGACGTCCCCGCTGAGTTAACCGTAAAATATCGCGGCAAACCGCCGACCTGAGACAGAATGCGCCCGGTTCTGAGCCGGGCGCTCACAGTTTCAACCCAGCTCAGATACGTCGCCGCAACCATGTCCCGCGCCTCTCAGGAGGATCGTGACGTAGCGTAAATCGACCTGCCCCCGGCGGCCGCACCGCAGCGCGAAACGCGGACATCCCTCCCCGCGCGCAGTGCATTGCAAAGGCCCGGAATAGCACGGGTAAATCCTCTTGACGCCGCGCCGTGCAGGAGGTGCCTAAAATCTAGTCAGTTTCTCGATTTCCCCGCCGATCACGGCGTTGCAGCCGTGTTATGATACGCATGCCCTTTAAAAATTCCCTTTTTCTTATATGCTTTTGGTTGAGAACTTCGATCTGAGAGCAACCATGGAACAACCAACAAGCTTTGATGAGATGTGGGGAACAAGTGGGTCTCTTAGGGAGCCCTATCGTGAATTTCACGATTGGTTTGGCAGTGAGGATCCGGCCCGCCTGCGCAAGAAACAGCGGGACGCGGACAAGCTGTTTCGGCTGACCGGGATCACCTTTAACGTCTACGGAAAGGCCGAGGCCGAAGAGCGTCTCATCCCTTTTGACATCATCCCCCGCATCATTTCAGGCAGCGAATGGGCGCGCCTGTCACGCGGGATTGAGCAGCGCGTGCGCGCGATCAATGCCTTCCTCTATGACATTTACCATAAGCAGGAAATCGTGAAGGCGGGGCGGATCCCCAAAGAGATGATCAGCCGCAATGACGCCTTCCTGCCCCATATGATCGGGGTGGAGCCGCCGGGTGGGGTCTACACGCATATTGTCGGCATCGATCTGGTGCGCACCGGCCCGGGCGAGTTTTACGTTCTGGAAGACAACGCCCGCACCCCCTCTGGCGTGAGCTACATGCTCGAAAACCGTGAAACCATGCTGCAGATGTTCCCGGAGCTTTTCAGTCAGAACCGGGTGCAGCCGGTGTCAAATTACCCGACCGATCTGCGCCGGTCTCTAGCGGCAAGCGCACCGCAGAGTTGCACCGGCAAACCCGTGGTCGCCGTGCTGACCCCGGGCATCTACAACTCCGCCTATTTCGAACATGCGTTTCTGGCCGACAAAATGGGCGTCGAGCTTGTCGAGGGGCAGGATCTCAGGGTGATCGACGGGCGCGTCGCCATGCGCACGACCCGAGGCTACAAACCCATCGATGTGCTTTATCGCCGGGTGGATGACGAATTTCTCGACCCGCTGAACTTCAATCCCGAGAGCGCGCTGGGCGTGCCGGGGATCATGGATGTCTACCGCGCAGGCAACATCACGATCGCCAATGCGCCCGGCACCGGCATCGCCGATGACAAGGCGATCTACAGCTACATGCCGGAGATCGTCGAATTCTACACTGGCGAGCGCCCCCTGCTGCAGAATGTGCAGACCTGGCGCTGCTCGGAGCCTGATGCGCTGGCCTATGTGCTCGACAATCTCGAGGATCTGGTGGTCAAGGAAGTGCATGGATCCGGCGGCTATGGGATGCTGATCGGGCCGACTGCCAGCAAGAAGGATCTTGCCGCCTTCCGTCGCAAGCTCAAGGCGCGGCCGGGCAACTATATCGCGCAACCGACCTTGGCGCTCTCGACCGTGCCGATCTTTTCGCGCGCGGGGCTGAGCCCGCGGCATGTCGATCTCAGACCCTTTGTCCTGTGCAGCCCCAACAAGGTGCATATCACCCCCGGTGGTCTCACCCGGGTTGCGCTCAAGAAAGGGTCGCTCGTGGTCAACTCCTCGCAGGGAGGTGGCACGAAGGATACATGGGTGCTGGAGGACTGACGCAATGCTGGGAAAAACCGCAAATGGTCTGTTCTGGATGTCGCGATACCTTGAACGGGCAGAAAACACCGCACGCCTGATCGAAACAGGTCAGCGCATCGCGCTCACACGGCTCGGAAGCGCCGAGGATGAGTGGGTTTCCATCCTGCAATCGGCCGGGTCACTGGGCGGCTTTCGAGAGGCCTATGACACCCATGGCCAGGATGCGGCAGTGGACTGGATGCTGCGTGGCAAGGACAACCCCTCCTCCATCATGTCGTCGATTGCGTCCGCCCGCCAGAATGCACGGCTGGTGCGTGCGGCGATCACGGGAGAGGTCTGGGAAGCGATCAATGCCACTTACATGACCGCAAGCGACCTGCTCGCACGCAAAGTGAGCGCACGCGACCTGCCGGATGTTCTGGCGTCGATCCGCCAGCACACCGCACTGATGCGCGGCATGGTCCATGGCACGATGCTGCGCAATGACATCTACGATTTTCTGCGCATCGGCACCTTCCTTGAGCGGGCCGACAACACGGCACGCATCCTCGATGTGAAATATTACGTGCTGCTGCCCTCCGTGAGCGCCGTGGGCAGTTCCATCGACAATGTGCAATGGGAGAGCATCCTGCGCTCGGTCTCTGCGCGCGGCGGCTTTCGCATGGAATACGGCGCCGATGGCGGACCGCAGGAAATCGCGCATTTCCTGATTTTCGACAAGCGCATGCCACGCAGCCTTGCGTTTTGCGTCAGCAAAATCAAAGACAACCTGCGCTATCTCAATGCAGGACAGCCGACCCCCTCGCCATCCCAAGAGCTCGTGACCCATTTGGAGAACACCTACCTGTCTCATGGGATCGAAGAGGTCTTTGACTACGGCCTGCACGAATTCATCGAGAAGATGCTCGAACTCCTCCTGGAACTCGCACATCAAATCCAACTCGACTATCGCTTCTATGAGTAAGCCATGCGCCTGACCATTCATCACACAACCCGCTATCGCTTTGACGAACCGGTCTCCTTTGGCCTGCAACAGCTTCGTAAAACGCCAAAAACCAACACCAACCAACAGGTTGTGGAATGGCAAACCCGTATTATCGGGGGCCAGAAGGAGGTTTCCTTTGACGACCACCACCACAATGTGACGGAACTTATCAGCTTTGAGCCCGGCGTGACGGAGCTGGAGCTGGTCTCAGAGGGCGTGGTCGAACTGACCGACACTCACGGCGTGGTGGGGCGTCACCGAGGCCCTTCGCCCCTGTGGCTCTATGCCCGGCCCACTGTGCTGACAGAGGCACGCGCGGGGGTGCGAGAGCTGATCCGCGATCTCGACGACAGCAACCCTGTCGACATGCTGCACCAGCTGTCCGCCCGCATTCGCGAGGCCATCACCTATCAGATCGGCGTCTCGGAGCTTGGCTGGAGCGCGGAAGACGCGATCCAGTCAGCGCATGGCGTCTGTCAGGATCATGCCCATGTCTTTATCGCCTGCGCGCGCAAGCTTGGCCTGCCGGCACGCTATGTCTCGGGTTACCTCATGCTCGACGATCGCACCACTCAGGATGCCATGCACGCCTGGGCGGAGGCTCATGTCGAGGGACTCGGATGGGTCGGCTTTGACGTCTCCAACGGCATCTCACCCGATGCGCGCTACGTGCGTGTTGCAACAGGGCTGGACTATTCTGATGCGGCCCCTGTATCTGGAACGCGAATTGGAGGCGCGGGCGAAGCGCTCGACGTTCAGATCGAAGTGGCGCAACAGTGAGGCCTAGATGACATATTGTGTGGGAATGATGCTCGATGCCGGGCTGGTTTTCATGTCCGACACCCGCACAAATGCAGGGCTAGACAATATCTCAACCTTCAAGAAGATGACCTCCTGGGAGGCCCCCGGCGAGCGGGCCATCACCCTGCTGTCCTCGGGCAACCTTGCCACCACGCAGGCCGTTGTGAGCCTTCTGGAGGAACGCCCTCACGCGCACGGCGAACGCGACCCGTCGATCCTTGGCGTGCCCTCGATGTTCCAGGCCGCTCGGTTGGTGGCGGATACGCTGCGCGAGGTGATCGCACAGCATGATGCTGCGGGACAACAGGCCGACAGCGCCTTTGGGGCCACGTTGATTCTGGGTGGTCAGATCAAAGGCGGGCCGCCACGCCTCTTCATGATCTACCCCGAGGGCAATTTTATCGAGGCCAGCGCGGATACGCCTTTCTTTCAGATCGGCGAAACAAAATACGGCCGCCCGATTCTGGTCCGGGCGTATGATCCGAAAATGTCCTTTGAAGCCGCGATCAAGCTGCTCCTCGTGAGCTTTGACTCCACCGTCAAAGCCAACCTGTCGGTGGGAGCACCGTTTGATTTTCACTTCTATCGCAAGGACTCGCTCCAGCTCGACACCACGGGGCGTATCGATGCGGACAATCCCTATCTGCAGCTGATCTCTCAGGGCTGGGG
Source organism: Ruegeria sp. TM1040 (assembly GCF_000014065.1). Taxonomy (NCBI): domain Bacteria; kingdom Pseudomonadati; phylum Pseudomonadota; class Alphaproteobacteria; order Rhodobacterales; family Roseobacteraceae; genus Ruegeria; species Ruegeria sp. TM1040. The sequence continues at coordinate 2,223,793 of NC_008044.1, forward strand.
CGATGCGCTGAAAAACGCGCTCGAGAGCCTGCCAGACTTCGCGCTCGAGTGATCTGCCCGCCTGCACCCCTATTGGTGTGGGCCAAGTATCCGCATACATGCGGCAGAAACGCTGGTCACACAGAAACGCAGGCACATCAAGCCAGCCTGCATGGATGCGCTCTGATGGACCGTGCAGGCCCGGAGCTCAAGTTGCAGGCCGGGCCTTAGACCGAGGCCGGAATCCGAAGCGCCGCGATCAAGGCCTGCATATCCTCGGGCAGCGGCGCTTCAAAGCGCATCATCTCGCCGCTCACCGGGTGCTCAAAGCCCAGAACGGCCGCGTGCAATGCCTGTCGTTGAAAGCTGTTGATTGCCGCAAGCCCGGCCGCGCTCAGCGCCTTGGGAGAGATCTTGCGCTTGCCGCCATAGGTGGGATCCCCCAAGAGCCCATGGCCCGCATGCGCCATATGCACCCGGATCTGATGCGTGCGTCCGGTTTCAAGCCAGCACTCGACCAAAGAAGCAGCCGCGGGCGCACCAAAGGCCTCGATGATCCGGGCGCGAGTGACCGCGTGGCGCCCGCCCTCAAACAACACCGCCTGACGCTGGCGGTCGGTTTTATGGCGTGCAAGCTGCGTGGTGATCTTGAGGATGTTGCCCGGCTCGAAGCTGGTACCGCGCACCCCGCGCAGACGGGGATCATTGCCGTCGGGCACCCCATAGCAAACCGCCTGATAATAGCGTTCCACCGTGTGACGTTCGAACTGCGCCGCCAGACCCTGATGCGCGGCATCCGACTTTGCCACCACCAAGAGACCCGAGGTCTCCTTGTCGATCCGATGCACGATGCCGGGACGTTTGACGCCCCCCACCCCGGACAGATCCGCGCCGCAGTGATGCAGAAGCGCATTGACCAGCGTCCCGGAAGGGCTGCCCGGCGCGGGATGCACCACCATGCCGGCGGGTTTGTTGATGACGATGAGGTCGGCGTCCTCGTGGATCACATCAAGCGGAATGTCCTCGGGGCCGATATGACTGTCCTCGGCCTCCTCGACGGTGATGACGATCAGGGCGCCCTCGGCAACGCGGGACTTGGCATCATTGGCGCGGGCGCCATCCACAAAGACACCTCCGCTTTCGATCAGACGCGCCAGACGGGTGCGCGACAGGTTCGCTTCCTCTGGCACATCGCGCGCAATCGCTTTATCAAGCCGCTTGGGCGGGTTGTCCGCGATCACAAATTCAATGCGGCGGCTGGCCATGACACATCCTTCCGAACCTGAAGACATTACCGAACCGACGCAGCTGCGTTTCCTGCGCCGTCTCGTGACCACGTTGACCGTGATCATGGTGGGCGGGGTTCTAGTGGTTATTGCGTTGCTTGTCATCCGTTTGTCGGATGATACCCACGCACCGCAAGTGCCGGCAGATATTTCCTTGCCCGAGGGCGCCACCGCGCGTGCCGTGACCTTTGGCAGCGGCTGGCTGGCGGTGGTAACGACAGAAGATCAGATCCTGATCCTCGACAGTGAAACCGGCGCCCTGCGCCAGCAAATTCAGATCGACTAGGCCTCGCCCAAGCGACCAAACCCGACAGCTTTGCCGCCAGCGCGGCAAAGCATTGATCCCGCACCAATCGGCAAGATGCCTGAATGTCGCACGCGAAGGTTTTTAGCAATCTGGGGAGGGTGGTACCACCTCCTGGTCTCGAACCAGGGACCTCTTGATCCACAATCAAGCGCTCTAACCAACTGAGCTAAGGCGGCACTGAGGGCGATTTACATCACAGAAAATCGGAGTGCAAGAGCCCATGTCACAAGTTTTTTGCACTTTTTTGCGCGGCGGCAAATTCTTGTGGATTTCTCCAAGCACCACTTGGCGGTCACGCAGGCACTACTTCGATGGAGCCCGGAGGATCCCTGTTCTGCGCTGCAAAACACCTGCGCCAGCGGGATGGTGATTCCCTTGTTTTGGGCCGTGTCGCGCTCTGGATTTATGCTGCTGCGCTCAAATGCACCGATGAGGCGGACATCTTGCATTTTAGAGGGTTGCAGGCTAGCACGTTGGCTCACCGCGACCCGAAGGAGCTCGACATGGGGATCAACACCGAACGTGACATTGAGGCGAACATGCAGATCGGCCCTACTGATGTCGGGATGGTCCGCATCTTTATCGAAGCCGATGGGCTAGAGATCCCGATGGACTTCGATCCCGAAGAAGCCGAGGAAATCGCTGACGAAATCCGCGCAGCCGCGCAGGCCGCCCGCGCCGTCAGCTCCTGATCCCTCGCACACAGCCGACGAGATCGCCGGGCCTTGCGCCCGGCTTTTCTGTGTCACGGTAACCGCCTTCTTGCCGCGCCCATCTCACTCTTGCCCATAAAGTTACCGCAAGCACCGGCGCGATCACGCGCGCGGCTAAGCTATGCTGCAAAATCAATAGCATTTTAGGGGCTCCGTTTACGGAGGTTAGGACCGTGTTAACCTGTCCCTCCAAATGATTAACGGACGTCAAGTGTTTGCTTGGAGCGTAAGTGATGTACCATTTTACAACCCCGCCGTTGGGACCAGTCGTGATCTTACCGAGCGCCATCGCCACCGCGAATGGCCCCCAAGCTGCCGCCGTCTCCATTTCTGACAGTGAGAGCCTGACCACAAATCAGTTGCACAATCAGCTGTCCGAGGCCCGTCGCGCTCGTGACAAGATGATCGAGCAAGTCAGTCGGCCACCGGAGCCCGGCTGGAAATCCGCGATGCATCAGATCTCGGATACCGTCGACCACATGGAGAAAGTCCTCGATCTCCTGCGTTCTCATGTTTCCGCCTTGCCTGCGTCCCCGGCGACAGGGTCAGATCCGCTTGCGGTCTACCCCTCCGGCGTCGCAATGCAGCAGTCTGGCAGGACGCCAGACAGTCCACCGTCGGTGGCAGAAGCCCCGGCGGCCCCAACCGCTGCGTCCGATCCGGCAGCCCCCCCCGCAGCTGGCCCTCAGGACCCCAATGTAAGCGCTCAGGCGCTGGCCTCCTCGCAGCCGCGGGTGATCTACGTGATGAATGACGGCGTTGTCATCATCGGCCTCCCCCAAACCGAAGCGGACGCCACCACCGGGACCGCTGAGGCGGCCTCCCCCGCCTCGCGCGACAACAGCACTGATGCGGCAGGACGTGCCGATCCTCTGCAGCCCCCGCAATCAGGAGCACCCATGACCGCCAATACCGTGATCAGCCTGCCCCTCACCGAAGACCAGAAACGTGCCAGCGCTGATCTGATCGCGCTGGCTAAAAAGGCCTACGCCTATCAGGCTCAGCCTCGGGATGCACAAGCGGCAGAGCTGATTTCTGACGAGAATGTGGGCCTCACCGGTGCACTGTCCGAGTCGCCTGAACTCAGCGCCCCTGACCGGCCGGAGCGGGCTCCGGTGCCGCGCATCCTGACGGCGGAGCTGGCGCAACCTGATGCCGGGTCGCAGCGCCCTGCGGCCAATGATGATCCGCTGATTGCCGCCGCAGCACCGTATGCCCGCGACCCGCAGCGCGAGGCGGCACAGGCCCAGGAAGAGCAGCAGATCCTCGCGCTACAGCTGGATGGCCATCACGACATCATCTATATTGTGCCTCCGGCGCAGGCGGCGATTGATCTGACGGCCTGATCCCGCGCGCATTCTACAGGCCTGGGCGCCGGTGCGGTCTGGCCGATATATACCCGCAAGGCGCAGCGCAGCGAGTCTCGCCTCAGCTGTCGCAGTCCTCCTCTGACACAGCAAAGGCAAAGGCCTCACGTCCGGGGCGTGGATCACGCAGCCGTTGCAGGCGACGGGCCGCATCCATGGCGAACTTCTGTGTCATTTTCTTGCGGCGCGCTGGCGCCACTTTCTGCTCAGGCCCCATGCGTACCACCTCTGCGTCATAAGCATCCGCGAGGATCAAACCGGTGCCTTCGGGCAGAAGCTCGGTGGGAAACTCCACATCCACCGCCCAGAAATACCGGTCGCACCACTCAAGGTAGCCCTGCCATTTGCCATCGCTTTGAAAATCGGCGCGGCTGGATTTGCATTCGATGACCCAGAGCTCCCCCTTGGGACCCAAGGCCATCACATCGACCCGCAAACCGCGCTGCGGAACAAATTCTTCAAGCGCCGCAAACCCCATGGATCGGAGGTAGCGACTGACGCCACGGGCAAGACGCTGCCCCGGCTGCATGAGCGCCAAAGTCGCCGCATCTGCATCCATATCGCCTGTTCCGACCTCTCCCTGATCCGCCTCTTCGGCTGGGCGCCCCTCCGCCTCAGACCGATCTGGGGCTTGGGTGTCGAAACCTTCGGTGATTTTGTGTTGCTCTGTCATGATCCAAAAGTGAACAATTAGTGAACAAGAATCAAGCACAACATCTGCGCCCGCCCCCTTGTGCACAAGCGCGCTGCGCACTACCTATGGCGCAGGCGGGTTCTCCCCTTCTCGTGACAGGCAGCATTCCAGTGGCCTTAAGTAATTCCGAGGGAGCTGGCTCTGTCCGGATCCTGGTCCGTTTACCTGGCGCCCACCTGTACATACAGGTCCTCGGGAATCAACGCCGCACGGTTGACTGGTGGTTCCCGCCGCTTCTCCCCCCAAGATACTCAAAAGCCGCGCAAACTGGGCGCGGCCTTTTGGTGTCGGGTGATGACGACGCCAGACAGTGCTGGCTATCAGCGAAGGGTCCGGCGCTGCGGCTTGGAGGCTTTGGCCGGGATCGGCACGGGCTGCATCTCGGGGCCGACCCATGTGCCCCCGCGCGGAGTATCATCGCGCTCCGCCATCGCCATGATCTTAAAGCCAAACTGCACACCGCCAAAAACCACTGCGTTGGAAATCCACAGCGCCAGAACGGCGATCACGCCCGAATCCGAGCCAAAGACCAGCGCGCCGAGATTGGCAATGTTGAACCACAGCAGGATCGCAACAAAGAGAGCGGCCAGCACCAGCCCCCAAAGGGCGCTTTTGATGTAGAGCTTGATCAGTTCAGGCATGGCATCCTCCTCAGGTGTGTCACACCATCAAGGTAGAATGCCTCAGCATCTCTTTCCAGAACGCATAAGATAGTGCGACGATTTTGCACGTATGCTGCGTATAATCTGAACCATTGCGCAGGCATCCGCTTGCCAAAGCAGGAGCAAACCCGTGAACGCAGAGCTCAAGGAAAGGCACAGGGACGCGACAGATATGAAGATCACCCGCCGCATCGGCCGTTTTCTGGTCAACCAGCCGCATCTGATCAACTGGGGCATCGGCGCCGCGATTGTTGCCCTGCCCGTGGTGGTCTGGATGGACCTGATGGCGATCACCGATCAATCGCTGCGCCGCCAGGGACAGGCTCTGGACGCGGTCTTGGACACCGTGCGCAGCTATTATGCCCGCAATGTGATTGGCCGCTTGAATCCGGACGGGTCGACCTTTGCCACCCACGACTATCACGACCGTGACGGGGCCATCCCGATCCCCGCGACCATGGCGATCGAGCTCGGCGATCAGATCGGCACCCATGGTCTGAACGTGCAGTACCGATTTGCCTCGGACTATCCCTTTCATGGCCGCGAGACGACAGAGCTGACCTGGGCGGAGGATCACGCGCTGAGCCGGTTTCGCGAGGGGGTGGACGATCACTACCTGTTCTACCGGGGCGAAGAATCCGGGCTGCTGACACATGCAGTAACGATGATCACTCCTGTGGTGATGGAAGAGGCCTGCGTTGCCTGCCACAACAACCACTCCGACAGCCCCAAAACCGATTGGGCGGTTGGCGACATTCGCGGCGTGCAGTCCTACAGCATTGTGCAGCCGGTGGCGGTGAGCCTGTTCTCCTTTAGCCACCTGCTGGCCTATATGGTGGTCGCTGGCGGCTTTGGTGCGTTTTTTGCACTGCATCAACTGCGACTGGCACAGCGGTTTCGCAAGATAAGCGAGGAGCTGTCCTCCAACAATGAATTCCTCGCCGGGATCTCGATGAAGATCTCGCGCTACCTGTCGCCGCAGGTCTATCGGTCGATCTTCTCCGGCGAAAAGGACGCCTCGATCTCCACCGAACGCAAAAAACTGACGGTGTTCTTTTCCGACATCAAGGATTTCACCCAGACGGCAGAGACCTTGCAGCCGGAGGAGCTGACGGCGCTTCTGAACGAGTATTTCACCGAGATGTCCGCCATCGCGGCCAAACATGGGGCGACCATCGACAAGTTCATCGGCGATGCCATCGTGGCCTTCTTTGGTGATCCTGAAACGCTGGGCACTGCTGAGGACGCGCGGGCTTGCGTGCGGATGGCGCTGGAGATGCAGGAGCGTTTGAGAGAGCTGGAAAAAGAATGGCGCGCGCGTGGCATCGACAGGCCTTTCCGGGCGCGCATCGGTATCAACACGGGCTATTGCAACGTCGGCAACTTCGGTTCGGAAGAACGGATGGATTACACCATCATCGGCGCGGAGGCCAATCTGGCCGCCCGCCTGGAGGCGGCAGCGGAACCGGGAGGCATCGTGATGAGCCATGAGACTTATGCCCATGTGCGCGACTTCGTGGCTGCCACCCCCATGCCGCCGATGCAGTTCAAGGGCATCACGCGCGACGTGCATCCCTATGCCATCGCGCCGGGGCAATCGGGCAACCTGCCACCCACCGAGACCAGCATGGACGGCAAAAGCCTAACCGTGCATTTGGAGCGGCTCGACGACACCACGCGCGCGCAGCTGGAGGCGATCCTCGGCAAGCCGCTGAAAGGCTGACCGATCCGCCCTGTCCAGACTGACCCTATCCGCAAACCCAAATGCAAAACGGCGCCCCCGCATGGGAGGCGCCGTTTCTGTTTTCCGTGATCTGAGGGCCTCAGCGGCCCTCACTTAGGTCGCCTTTCGCTCGCTCATCAGGCCGCGCAGGATTGCATAGCACATCACCAACAGCACAACCGTGAACGGCAGGCCCGTAGAGATCACCATGGACTGCAACGATTGCAGGCCGCCGGCGCTCAGGAGGAGAACGATCGCAACCGCACCTTCAAAGACGCACCAGAAGGCCCGCTGCGGTACCGGCGCATCTACCTTGCCGCCAGCGGTGATGGTGTCGATCACCAGCGACCCCGAGTCCGAGGAGGTCACGAAGAACACGATCACCAGCACGATGCCGACCAGCGAGGTGATCCCGGCAAGCGGCATCACATCCAGCATCTTGAAGAGCTTCAGCTCCAGCGCCGCATCCTGCGCTACGGTGTAGCCATCAGAGAGAACCTGATGGATCGCAGTGCCGCCGAATACGCTCATCCAAAGGACGCAGACCATCGACGGGATCAACAGCACGCAGATGATGAATTCACGCACGGTCCGGCCACGGCTGACGCGGGCGATGAACATGCCCACGAACGGCGACCAGGAAATCCACCACGCCCAGTAGAACGACGTCCAGCCCTGCATGAAGTTGACATCCTCACGTCCGACCGGGTTCGAGAGCGCCGGGAGATACTGGAAATAGGCCATCAGCGAGTCCCAGAACAGCGACAGCAGGAACACTGTCGGCCCCACCAGCAGCACAAAGACCAGCAGCACAAAGGCCAGACCCATATTGATCTCCGACAGGATCTTCACACCGCCATCAAGGCCGCGCAGCACAGAAACCAGTGCGATTGCGGTGATGGCCGAGATCAGGATGACCTCAGTGGTGGACCCGATCGAGATGCCAAACAGCTCATTGAGGCCCGCATTGGCTTGCGTTGCGCCAAATCCGAGCGAAGTTGCCAGGCCAAAGAGGGTCGCAAAGACAGCAAGGATGTCGATCACATGGCCAACCCAACCCCAGACGGCATCGCCAAAAATCGGATAGAAAGCAGACCGGATCGTGAGCGGCAGGCCCTTGTTGTAGCTGAACAAGGCCAGCGCAAGCGCCACAACGGCATAGATCGCCCAAGGGTGAAGCCCCCAGTGAAAGATCGTCGCCGCCATCCCGAGGCGCACGGCCTCGGCTTCATTACCACCTGCGGCCCCAAGTGGTGCCCAGTCGGTACGCACGCCGCCCTCGGATGCGGTGCCCCCGATGGAAGAGGCAAAATGGCTCAGAGGTTCGGAAACCCCATAGAACATCAAACCGATGCCCATACCGGCTGCAAACAGCATCGCAAACCAGCCAATGTAGCTATAGTCGGGTTCTGCCTCCGTGCCGCCGAGCCTCACATTGCCAAAGGGCGTCACGATCAGGAACAGGCAGAAGATCACAAAGATATTTGCGGCACCGAGGAAGAACCAGTCAAAGCCCTTGGTCACTGCGCTAAAGAGCCAGGAGAACACGTTGCCGGCCTGCTCGGGCAGTGCGAGCGTGTAGAACACGAAGGCCACAACCGCGATCCCGGAGATGGCAAACACCGGGTTGTGGATGTCAAAGCCAAAGGGGCCAACGGACCCCTCGACGTTGTCCTGCCCGATTTCATAATCCGTATCAATGATATGTGCTGCGCCGTCCGGGCTTGGGATGCCGTCGGGCGTTTCCGTCGTTTGGTCGGTCATAACTACCGCCTTTCGTTTCGGAGTTTCAGTTCTGTTATTCGTTAATCACGCACCAAGAGCACCGATGCGGCGCTATGGGCGGCAACATGCGCCCCGTGACCGGCCCAGATGTAGTCTGAGATATTCGGCACATGGGTCGCCATCACCACCAGATCTGCCTTGAGATCCGAAATCGCGCGTTCCAGCGCCTTGTTGAGATCAACGGCGGGATCATGGCTCATAATGGCATGGGCGCTGGCGGTGATCCCGTGTTGTGCGGCCTGGCTTTGGGCAAACTGCTCCAGCTTGGAGGCATATTCCTCCGGGCTGCGCGCCACCGCCCCCGGATTGGCCGAGGCCACCCCCACATAGCACACGTCGGCGGAATGCGTTTTTGCCATAGCAGCCGCCACATCCAAGGCTCTCTGCAAGGCGGCTTCATGTGCCAGATCCACTGGCACGACTATTTTTTGAAACATGTCCCCTCCTGTTTCTTGCGGCCCCGATGGGGCCTATTCGTTTCCGGGTAGGACAGCCGCTGCACATTTCACAGGCAGGTCTGTCCAGTACTCTTAAGCTGACACCTTTTCACGATTGACGCAAATTTTCCGGGAAAACCCGAAGATTGCGTCAGATGAGGCCTATGAACTGGTCCCAGATCTTCAGGTTTCAACAAAAAAAGGCGCAGGACTTATCGTCATACGCCTCTTTACTGCTGTTTTGCGCTCTATCTCAGAAGGCTTCGGGCTTTGCCTCACGTGCCATGTGATCCAGCACCGCATTGACAAAGCTCGCCTCGCGCCCTTCCGGGAAGAAGGCGCGCGCAATATCAACGTATTCGTTGATCACCACTTTGACCGGCGTATCACTCTCGACAAATTCCGCTCCGGCAGCGCGAAACAACGCCCGCAGGGTTGGGTCGATCCGCGCGATCGGCCATTTCGCCACAAGGGCACGGTCGGTCATCTGGTCGATCTTGGCCTGATGGTTCACCGCATCATTGACCAGCTGGCGAAACAGCTTGGTATCGCCTTCGGCATATTCGTCACCCTCATAGGTCGCGCCAAAGCGATGGTCTTCGAATTCCACGATCACCTTGTTGGTGCTCTGATCGCTCTGCTCCATCTGAAACAGCGCCTGCACCGCATAAAGACGCGCGGCAGAGCGCGCCTGCGTCTTGTTCTTTCCCGGTTTCGGGGCGTCTTTGGAGGTCATGAGCGAGGGATCCGTTGTTGAAATCAGGCGAGCCGGTACGAGTCGGAGGCAGGTTTAAACCCAACTCCCTTGGTCTGGGCGCCCCACTTACGCGCGAGCGCGATCAGATGCAAGGCCGCAGCTGCCGCGCCGCCGCCCTTGTTTTGATCCTCAGGGTCCGCGCGCACTTCGGCCTGTTTTCGGTTTTCTACCGTCAGAATACCGTTGCCGATGCAAAGCCCCTGTAGCCCAAGCAGTTGGATCGCGCGCGAACTGTCATTGCAGACCGTATCGTAATGGGTTGTTTCGCCCCGGATCACGCAGCCCAGCGCAACATAGCCGTCAAAGTTCGAGGCCCGATCCGAGATCCCGATCGCAGTGGGGATTTCCAGCGCACCCGGGACCTCAACAACCTCATAGGTTCCGCCGACGGCTTCGATTTCGGCCACGGCACCGGCAACCATATTATCAGCGATGTCCTTGTAATAGGGCGAGACCACGATGAGCAGCTTTACCGGCTTGTCAAACTCAGGGCGCGGCAGGATGTAGTGGCTTTCTTGTCCGGCCATGGCGGAGGACTCCTTTAGCTGTCTCGGGACAGGATGGGACGGGTGCCGACAATCGACAGCCCATAGGCATCCAGCCCAACATATTTGGTTTGCGGCGAGTCGGTGAGCAGGATCAGTTCCTCAACGCCGAGTTTATTCAGAATTTGCGCCCCGAGACCGGTCTGTTTGATGGTGCGCACCCCTTCCTCGTCGGAGGCATAGAGCGCGTTGCGCGGCTGGCGGAACAGGCAGACGATCCCGCGCCCCTCGTCGGCGATCAATTCCATCGCGCGCGGCAGTTCCCCAGCGGGTTTGGGACCAAGCCCCAGCAAGTCGGACGCCTCATGCAGCGCATGAGTGCGAGTCAGCACCGGCTCTGGCGTGGTGATGTCGCCCTTGATCAGGACAACATGCTCCACATCATGGGTCTGATCGGTGAAGATCCGCATCTCCCAGTCGCCCCCATATTCCGAGGTAACGGTAGAGCGGGCGGTCTCATCCACGAGGTTGTCGTTCTTGGCGCGGTAGGCGATGAGATCCGAGATGGTGCCGATTTTCATATCGTGGGTTTTTGCAAATTCCACCAGATCCGGCAGTCGCGCCATGGTGCCATCGTCTTTCATGATCTCGCAGATCACGGCCGATGGGTGACAGCCCGCGATGCGCGAAATATCGACAGAGGCCTCGGTGTGCCCGGCCCGGACCAGAACCCCGCCGCGTTTTGCGCGCAGCGGGAAAACATGGCCCGGCGTTGCAATCGCCGCCATGGTATTTTGCTCATTGATCGCCGTGGCCACGGTCAGCGCACGATCCGCGGCGGAAATCCCGGTATCGACCCCTTCGCGCGCCTCGATCGACACGGTAAAGGCCGTCTCGTGACGCGAGGAATTGTTCACCGCCATCATCGGCAAGCCCAAACGATCAATGCGCTCGGCCGTCATTGGGAGGCAGATGAGTCCACGCCCATAGGTGGCCATAAAGTTGATCGCATCCGCGTCGGCAAACTCCGCCGGGATGATCAGATCACCCTCGTTTTCGCGGTCCTCATGATCGACAAGAATATACATCTTGCCCGCGCGCGCGGCGTCGATGATCTCTTCAATCGGACTGATGGCGTCGCGCAACTCAGACTCGACTGGACCGGGCGTCTCATAGCTCATATGCAACAGGCCTTTCGCTCGTGGGGCCGCACGGTCAAGAAGCCCTTGCCCGCGCCGCTGTCGTCCCTGCCGGGATAGACCACGCGCTGTGCAAATACCAGCCCCGCAAACGGCATATGCCCTCTCGCGAGCGGCACGCACGAAGGGGCTTTGCCCCTCTTGGCCTTCGGCCAATTCATCCCAGGATACTTTATGTTAGAAGAAACAGGGCATCCCGTACCGTCTTCTAACTCCAAATATCCCGGAGCGCGAGGCAGAGCCTCGCATCCCCAATGACCCGAGGACGCGATCGATCAGGGCCTCCGGGCAGAGGCGCCAAAATACTCTGCAGCGCTCAGATAGGCTGCGGCCCGACCAGCGGCGGCCCATTCGTTTTCCAACGGGGCATCACCGATAACCAGCACCGACGCCCCTGACAGTCCGCGCTGACGCATCACGCCTTGGAGCTTTGCGCGCATCTCTGTCCAGCCCTCGGTAAAGACGGGGGCGGTGTCGGCGGCATCAATCTCGGGGTTGACCCGAGCCACCTCTGACGGGCGCAGCGGCGGGTAGGTCAGGGCCAAGCGCTCCGCCCGTTTAAGATGCGCCAAGCGCGCGCGCTCCACTTCCGGCAAGCGGGGGTCTTTCAACAGACGCAGCGCATTGGAGGAAAACAATAGCCCCAACACATCCTGCCCCGAAGTCTGGCGCACCTTTGCGTAGGTCTTGTAATCCATGCCCAACTCCGCCGCTCGCTTCAGCCGCATCTGCAGCACCAGCTTTGGGAGTGTGTTGGGCATCAGTTTCTTTTGCGCCGAGCGCCAGGCATGGGTGCGCCAGAGCGCGCCGGGCTCCAGACTGGGGCCGCCGTTGTGGCCAAGCCCCGGCACCGATCCAAGCGTCGGACGCCCCCCCATCAGAGGCTCTCTTGCAGCCGCGCGACATAGCGGGCCAGCGTGTCGATTTCGAGGTTGATGAGATCCCCCACCGCCACATCACCCCATGTGGTGACCTCCTTGGTGTGCGGGATGAAATTGATCCCAAAGTCACAGCCCTCCACCTCGTTTACCGTCAACGAGGTGCCATTGAGGGCAACCGAGCCTTTGGGGGCAATGAAACGCGCAAGCTCCTTGGGGGCGCGCAGGGTGACCCGGGTGCTGTCGCCTTCATCGCGCATGGCCACCACCTCGGCCACGCCATCCACATGGCCCGACACGATATGGCCGCCAAGCTCGTCACCGACTTTGAGTGCGCGTTCGAGATTGACGCGCTTGCCAACGAACCAGCCCTTGTGGGTGCCGCGGGCATCGATGTTGGTTTTCGACGTGGTTTCCGCCGAAATCTGCACATCGTACCAATCTGGCCCCAGAGCCACCACGGTCAGGCATACGCCGTCCGAGGCAATCGAGGCCCCCATGTCGATGCTGCTGGTGTCATATGCGGTCTGGATACGCGCGCGCAGATCGCCAGCTTGTTCCAGCTCGGTGATGGTTCCCACATCGGTAATGATCCCGGTGAACATGGGTGAACTCCTTGATAGTGCCGTGCCCGCGCGGTGCGGGTGCTTCTCGACCAGAGCTAGCCCCTGCCCGCCTCGGGCTCAAGGGGCGTGCTGCGGCGCATAAGGTAATTGGTCACACTTTTGCTCTAGTTTTAGTCTAACCATCTTTACCACGATATGACTTTCGGCAGATAAAACGAACATTCCGACACGCGACCGAGCGGGCCTCAGGAAGAGAGAAAAACCCTCCGCCCCCGCCGGTGAGAGCACTGGATCGAGCACCAATGCCAATGAGATCGAAAAATGGATCAGCTGACGCCCGCAGCTTCCTGTTTCTGCAGGGGCCTCATGGGCCGTTTTTTGCAGCTCTGGGGCGTATGTTGCGCGCAGCGGGCTGCAGCGTGCACCGGGTTGGGTTCAACACGGGCGACCGCGTGTTCTGGCCGGACCGGCAAAGCTATATCGCCTATCGCGATACACCAGAGGCCTGGCCGGAAAGGTTTGGCGCGCTCCTGGATCAGCGCGCGATCACCGATATCGTGCTCTATGGCGACACCCGCCCGATCCATGCGGATGCAATCGCGATCGCAAAGGCACGCGGTATCACAGTCCATACGTTCGAAGAAGGCTATCTGCGCCCCTACTGGGTCACCTATGAGCGCGACGGCACCAATGGCAACTCGCGCCTGATGCAGATGCCGGTCCCTGAGATGGAGCAAGCGCTGGCAAACAGCGACCTCGAAATGCCAATGCCTCCGGCGCATTGGGGCGACACACGCCAACATGTGATTTACGGCGCGCTTTATCATTGGTTCGTCATGTTTCTGAACCGGGGCTATCGCAACTTCCGCCCCCATCGCGCCCTGCCGGTCACAAAGGAGTTCCAGCTCTATCTCAACCGGCTGCTGATGATGCCCTTGCATGCCTTGCACCGCCGTCTGGCCACGATGCGCATTCAGCGCGGCGGATTTCCCTATCATCTGGCGCTCTTGCAGCTGGAACATGACAGCGCGTTTCAAGCCCATTCGCCTTTTTCGACCATCACCGAATTCCTCGAGGTGGTTGTTGCCGGCTTTGCCGAGGGCGCGCCGCGCCACCACCACCTTGTCTTCAAGGCGCACCCGCTTGAGGATGGACGCGCCCCGATCCGACGGGCGTTGAAACGTCTGGCCGCGGAACATGGCGTCGAGGGGCGCGTGCACTATGTGCGCGGCGGCAAGCTCGCCGCGCTTTTGAATGAGGCGCGCACCGCCGTCACCGTGAACTCCACGGCAGGCCAACAGGTCTTGTGGCGGGGCTTGCCGCTCAAGGTCTTTGGCCGCGCGGTTTATGACAAACCGGAATTCTCCTCGACCCAAAGCCTGCCGGAGTTCTTTGCCGCTCCCGCCCGCCCCGATGGGCGCGCCTACAAGCAATATCGCCGCTATCTTTTGGAAACCTCTCAGTTTCCTGGCGGGTTTTATTCGCGCTCCGGGCGGCGCCAGCTGTTGCGGCAAGTGGTGGATATGATGCTTGCTGCCGACGATCCCTATGACGCGCTCCTGCGCGGCACAGCAGCGCCACGGCAACACTTGCGTGTCGTGAGCTGACCCCAGATGCAAGCGCGACTGGATTTTTGCGTGACAGTCCGCTAATTTGGGCGCAAAACTTGAGGCAAAATAAACATAGGTCGAGGAGACCGAGCAGTGAAACCCATGACTTTACGGTGGGCGCGCCCCGTGGCCTTGTTGGCTGCGGTTGCCCTCGCAGCATCATGCGGGCTGCCCAAGGTGGGCCCGAACAAACGTGAGATCTTTGCAGGGTCGGTACAAAAACAGGGCGATGCCTTTGTGGTCTCGGTCAACGACCGCGTTGCCCGGGCAACAGCCGTGGTACCCGCACTTGGGTTTTCCGACGCCTTCACCAAAGCATCGGTTCTTACCTCCGACATCATTCGCCCCGGCGATATCCTTGGCCTGACGATCTGGGAAAACGTCGACGACGGGCTGCTTGCCAGCGCCGGCGCCAATGCCACCCTTCTCGAAGAAGTGCAGGTTGATGGTGCGGGCTTCATCTTTGTGCCCTACGCAGGCCGCGTGCGCGCCTCGGGCAATACGCCAGAGCAGTTGCGCGAAGCCATCACCAAGAAGCTCGAAGACCAGACGCCCGACCCGCAGGTTCAGGTGCGCCGCCTTGCCGGCGATGGCGCCACAGTCAGCCTCACCGGAGCGGTGGGCGCGCAGGGGGTCTATCCAATCGAACGTCCGACGCGCACTCTGGCCACCATGCTGGCGCAAGCTGGCGGCGTGGCGATCGAACCCGAGATTGCGCAGGTCTCTGTGACCCGCCAAGGGCAGACTGGCACGATCTGGTTCGAGGACCTCTACGACCACCCCCAGATGGACATCGCGCTGCGCAATGGCGACAAGATCCTTGTGGAAGGCGATACGCGCTCCTTTACCGCGCTGGGAGCGACCGCGGCGCAGGCCCGTGTACCTTTCGAGAGCCAGAACCTCTCGGCGCTTGAAGCTCTTGCACAGGTCGGCGGCCTGATCGCCACGGCATCCGATCCCACCGGTGTCTTTGTCTTCCGCAATGAACCTGAAGCGATCTCAAATCAGGTGCTTGGGCGTGACGATCTGATCGGCGCGCAGCGCATGATCTACGTGCTGAACCTCACTCAGCCCAACGGTCTCTTCATTGCCCGCGACTTCGTGATCCGCGATGGCGACACCATCTATGTGACCGAAGCACCCTATGCCCAATGGACCAAGACGCTGTCTCTTCTGACCAGCCCGCTGTCCACGGCTGCAAGTGTCGAGACCCTGTTCGGCGGCAGTTAAGCAGCAATGATGCAAGGGCCTTTGCCGCATCTGGACGAGACCAGAACCGGGAGCAAACGCTCCCGGTTGTTTGTGTATAACGGAGGGTTTCTGACCCAGTCCCGTGTCCGGCGCATTCTTGATCTAGCGGGCTATGACATTCGTCTGGGCCTGCCCAAAGAGGGCGATCTGGTCGGGATCTGGGGCAACAGCCCCACCGCCCATCGCGGCCGCAAGATTGCCCAAGAGCATAACGCGCCCTTGGTGCGCATTGAGGATGCGTTCCTGCGCTCGGTGCATCCGGGCCGCGATGGCGAGCCCCCGATGGGATTGCTGATTGACCGCGCTGGCGTGCATTTTGACCCGGCCCTTCCAAGCGACCTCATCACGCTCCTGAAAGAACACCCACTCGATGACAGCGCCTTGATGAAGCGCGCGCGCGACGCCATGGCAAGGCTTCAGGACGCGCATCTGAGCAAATACAACGCCTTCCATCCCGATGTTCCCCCACCAGAACCCGGCTACGTGCTGGTGGTGGATCAATTGCGCGACGATGCGTCCGTCAAGGCCTCGATCCCCTTCCCCGGCGCGGACCGGGGACGCTTTCAGGAAATGCTGGCCTTTGCGCGCGAAGAAAACCCCGGCGCGCGCGTATTGATCAAGACCCATCCGGAAACCACCAAGGGCCACCGTGCCGGCTATTTCGACGCGCGTGACACCAATGATCAGGTGGAACTCTTTGATGCGCCAGTCTCGCCACATCTGCTGCTCGAGGGCGCTGTGGGCGTCTATACCGTGTCGTCGCAACTCGGGTTCGAGGCCATCCTTTCCGGGCACAGGCCGCGTATCTTTGGCCAGCCTTTCTATGCCGGATGGGGCCTGACGCAGGATGAGTTCCCCCCCGCGGGGCGTCATCGTCGCCTGACCCGCGCACAGCTTTTTGCGGCGGCCATGATCCTCTTTCCCACCTGGTATGATCCCCATCACGACCGGCTTTGCGAGCTGGAGGACGTGATCGACTCTCTGGAGGCGCAGGTCCGGGCCTGGCGCGAAGACCGCGCTGGCTGGGCTGCCTCAGAGATGCGTCTGTGGAAGCGCGCGCCCTTGCAGCAGTTCTTCGGGCGCCACAAGCGCATGAGTTTCACCGAAAAAACCGCAACTGCCAAAAAGAGCGGCAAGAACTGGATGGTCTGGGCCAGCAAGGCGACCAAGGATCACGCCGGGGCGCATCATCTGGAAGATGGATTCTTGCGCTCGCGGGGGCTCGGGGCTGAACTGGTGCCGCCCTTGTCATTGGTGCTGGATCGTCAGGGCATTTATTATGACCCGACCCGTCACAGTGATCTGGATGACCTGATCCGCGAACGCGTCACGCTGAGCCCGCAGCAGGAACGCCGGATCGAGGCGCTGGTGATGCGGCTCATCAAACATGAGGTGACAAAATACAATCTCGATGGCGCACTGCCCGATTTGCCCAAAGGGCATCGGGTTCTGGTGCCCGGCCAGGTCGAGGATGATGCCTCCCTGCGGCTCGGAGCGGGTAAGATCAACACCAATATGAAGCTGTTGCAGGCCGTGCGGGCTGCGCGCCCGAATGCGGTCGTGATTTACAAACCGCACCCGGATGTGGAGGCAGGCCTGCGCAAGGGCCGCATCAGCCACGCCGAGGCCTGGGCGGATGTGGTGG
Organism: Ruegeria sp. TM1040; assembly: GCF_000014065.1. Classification (NCBI taxonomy): domain Bacteria; kingdom Pseudomonadati; phylum Pseudomonadota; class Alphaproteobacteria; order Rhodobacterales; family Roseobacteraceae; genus Ruegeria; species Ruegeria sp. TM1040. Next base: position 2,241,137 of record NC_008044.1, read on the forward strand.
CAGAGCATGCCAACCCGGCGGCGCTGATCGACAGTGTCGATGAGGTCTGGACCATGACGTCGCTCCTGGGGTTTGAGGCTTTGTTGCGGCGGGTGCCGGTCACCTGTGTGGGGCTGCCGTTTTATGCTGGATGGGGGCTGACGCGGGATCGGCTTCAGGCGCCCCATTGGCGCGATGCGCGCCCTGGTATCCTTGGGCTCGCCCATGCGGCGCTCATCGACTATCCGCGCTATTTTGATCCGGTCTCAAAGCTGCCCTGCGCGCCCGAGGTTGCTGTCGATCGGCTGATTGCCGGAGAGCTGCCTGCGCGCAGCCCCCTGAACAGCAGCCTCTCGAAATTGCAGGGGCTCTTTGCCTCATTTGCTCCGCTCTGGCGCTGAGGGGGAAGCGAGGCGCTGCCTCGCGCTCCGGGATATTTGAGTTAGAAGAAAGCCTGCGCTATCCGCTCAGTTCTGAGGGCGACGCCAGCGGTGCAGGATGTCGGCGCCAATCGGGCGTGTCTCATGAAGGTCGAACCTTGGGGCCTCTGAAAGGTGGCCAATGCCAAGCGCCCCGATGGAGGGCAGCCCTTCGGCACCGATCGTCAGACCAGCACTGAAGCCCACCAACTCATCCACGAGGTCATGCGCCAGCAGGCTGGCCGCCAGCGCGCCTCCTCCTTCGCAGAACACGCGTGTGAGTCCTACGCTGCCCAGTTGCTGCAGCACATCATGCGGGTCAAGCTGGGTGCCAAGAGCGTTGCACGGCAACAGATGCGCTCCCAGCCCGTCCCAGGCCCGCAGACGTTCGGTATCCGCGCCTGTGCCATGGCAAAGATAGAGCGGGACCTCCGCTGCGCTGCGCGCAAGCTTGCTGATGAGCGGCAGGTCAAGATGGCGCGAGACCACCACCCGCGCCGGCTGCTGGTCAATCCCCAGATCGCGCACGGTGAGCGAAGGGTCATCCGCGCGTGCCGTCCCTGCCCCGACCATGACAGCATCGTGACGCGCACGCATCGCATGCACCACACGGCGCGCCTCCGGCCCGGTGATCCACTGGCTTTGACCGGAGCCGGTGGCAATACGACCATCAAAACTCGCGGCGAGTTTCAGCGTCACAAAAGGGCGGCCCTGTTCCGTTTTTAGAAAGAACCCTTCGTGATCAAAGCCAGCTTCCTCGGCGCGCACTCCGGTGGTAACGGAAATCCCCGCCGCGCGCAGCATCTCAAAGCCCTGACCGCTGACACGCGGGTCGCTGTCTTCGATGGCGGCGACGACACGGGCAACACCGGCCTCGATCAGCGCTTGCGCGCAGGGGGGGGTTTTGCCGTGATGGGCACAGGGTTCGAGGCTCACATAGGCAGTGGCGCCGCGCGCTGCGGCTCCCGCCTGCGCCAGCGCCATGGGTTCGGCGTGGGGACGGCCTCCGGGCTGGGTCCAGCCCCGGCCCACCACGCGACCCTTTTGGACAATTACACAGCCGACCGCCGGGTTTGGCCAAGTCCGACCCTGCCCTCGCCGCCCGAGCGACAGGGCGAGCCCCATAAAACGGTGGTCGTCGCTTTTGCTCAATGGATCAGACCTTTTGCCAGACTCTGCGCAGGCAGCGAGGCCGGGATCTCAGCTCTCGGGCGGCGCAGGGGGGCGCAGCTCGTGCACAAAATCCTCAAAGTCGTCGGCCGCCTGAAAATTCTTGTAGACGCTTGCGAAGCGAACATAGGCGACGGTGTCGATGCGGGCCAGAGCCTCCATCACGATTTCGCCGATCTTTTTGGAAGGAATATCCGTCTCGCCCATGCTCTCCAGACGGCGCACGATGCCCGAGATCATTTGATCGATCCGTTCCGGGTCCACCGGGCGTTTCTGCATCGAGATGCGAATGGAGCGTTCTAGCTTGTCGCGGTCGAAATCCTCGCGCTTGCCGTTGGTCTTGATCACCACGAGGTCGCGCAGCTGCACCCGTTCATACGTGGTAAAACGGCCACCGCAGGCAGGGCAAAACCGGCGTCGGCGGATCGAAACGTGATCCTCTGCCGGACGCGAGTCCTTTACTTGCGTATCGACATTTCCGCAAAATGGGCAACGCATCCTCTGGCCCCTCCCCTCGCGATAAATTGTTCTTGTGCGCAGGTTTGCGCATTTATCCACAACTATAGGGGACCAGCTAGGATTTGGGTAGAGGGGAAATGCGACCCCAAGACCTTGGTGGCGCCGGTGGGGGTTCGCCCAGTTGTCAGGCCAGATGAGCAACGATTTGGCGCTGATGTGGAGCGTCACGGTGCTCAAAAAGATAAATCCCCTGCCATGTGCCCAAGACCATCTCGGCGCTCGAAACGGGGATCGAGAGACTCACCGGCATCATCGCCGCCTTGATATGCGCAGGCATGTCGTCGGGGCCTTCATAGGTATGGCGCAGGTAGGACATCTGCGGATCGGTCGTCGGGGGCACCAAGCGCGCAAAATAGGCCTTGAGATCCCCCTGCACCTCCGGGTCTGCGTTCTCTTGGATGAGGAGCGAGCAAGAGGTATGGCGCACATAGAGAGTGAGCAGCGCCTGAACAGCACCGCTTGAGCGGACAAAGCTGCGGATCTCATCGGTGATCTCGTAGAGACCCTGGCCGTGGGTAGAGAGCGTAAAGGTGCGCTGTTGGATGTTGCTCATGCGATCAGAAGAAGAACACCGGCTCAATGTCTCGACAGAGGCTTTCGCCGGTGGAAACGCTGAAATTGTCGCCGGGCTTGAAACCGAACGTCTTGATGAAGGGGCTCTTGTCCGTGACGCTTGGCACCGGAGACAAGGAGAATGTCACAGCATCAATGCGCCCGCTGACCGTGCTGGGTGCGCGTCCTTTGGCAACATATATGTCCTGTGACCAGCCCGCGCCGAGAGCCCTGCGGGCATATTCTGAGGCGGCGCACCAATATGCAGCGCCTTCGGCACCGATCTCTGGCACCACTTCGAAACGGCCATCCTCAAGCGCGTAGATCCGCGCTAGCGCGCGGGACGAGAAGTAATCAGCCTGCGGCCCGGTGCTTTGAATATCCGCGCATCCCGCCAAAGCGGCTGTGGCTGCCAGCGCAGGCAGCATAAGTCGGCGGGTCATGGAGTGAGAGCTCTGGCGCATGGAGGGCCTCCCTTTGGCCGTTTGGCCAAAATGTAGTTCAGCCCTCAGCCGGGAACAAGGGATCCCCTAGAAATCAGAATTCATTCGTAAATTGCGATCCGACGTCGGATTGCCTGCCTTGTTCGCATAATTATGCCCGCCCGGCACGTCCACCGCTTGGGAATTTGATGATTTCGGCGGTATGGCCGTTCCCCAGCGTCTTTTCCAACATGTCCAGAGCTTGTGGATTTGGCGTCTCCCCACCATCGGCCCGGTAGCGCACCCGTGCTTTTTGGCGCAGCATATCGCGCGTTTCCTGCGGGCTCATCCGGATGAGTTCTTGCTCATGTTCGCGCAGGGCCGAGACCAGAAAGGAATTCACCTCTGTCATCGTATCCAAAGCATTGAGCTTTTCATCCAATTCGCTCAGCGCGTTTTTCATTTCGTTCGTTCCACTCATCGTCACCCCCCGGTGTATGGATTGAATGTATCATAGGAACTCGAAGCGAAAATAAGTTATCGAAAACTTAAATCAATATTCCGACGGTCATAATAGTTAACAAAACCGGGGGAATTGGTTAACAAAATGCGCGCTCCGGCGCGGCGTGTCCGCATAGCCAGAAGTTCGCTTTGCGCCGCGCTCGTGAGTCTACCGTGAAAGGCCAGAGGTGTCGGTCAATTCCGGGCCTGCGCGGCCAGTTCTTGCGCGTCCCACAGGGGCAACGGATAGCCCGCATCGATTGTGCCAGGATCGCAATCCAGCTCTGCCAAGGTTTCCTCACCCTTTTCGACCATGACCCCCGCGGTCAGAGCGGGCTCGCCCTCCGAGAAGCGATCAATACTGTAAAAGACCCGATAAGAGACATCTCCGTTGCGAAACTGGAAGTCCTCCCAGATGCTACGCCCCACGCCGGGCCATGGGGTCATCTCCACCTCCTGCACGGGACGAGCGAGCGCGAGATCCGGACGTTGTCCCGTCTTTCCATAGGCATAGGTTGCGAAGTTGCCCAATCGGCAGGTCTCAAGATAGGCGCTGCCGGATTTCAAGCTGCAAGATACCAGAGGGGTCGCGCCTTGCGGACATGATAACGCCGGGGCTGCAATAAACACCGCAAATATCGGGGCGATTTTGAATATGGATGTCATGTCATTTTGACCTTTCGACAAAACCTTGGACAATACCTTTCGCACGTTCAGATCACATGCTGCGCCCATATAACAGAGGGGGTGCAGGATCCCGCACGCTGTATGATTGGGCCAAACATGCCTCCCTTTGCAGGTGCCGTCAGAATGAATTCTTCGCAAAACACCTCGGCACCTTGCGAGACTCCCAGAGTGGACGCAAAAGGCAGCGGCTCAACCAGCCCATTTTTTTCAGAGGGTCGTACAAAAAACGCCCCCTTCCGGGGGCGTCTTTACGTTAACACTTTTTACTGATCGAGGAAGCTGCGCAGCTTGCGAGAGCGGCTCGGATGCTTGAGCTTCCTGAGCGCCTTGGCCTCGATCTGACGGATCCGTTCGCGGGTCACGCTGAACTGCTGGCCCACCTCTTCGAGCGTGTGATCGGTGTTCATGCCGATACCAAACCGCATCCGCAGCACGCGCTCCTCGCGCGGGGTGAGCGAGGCCAGAACCCGCGTGGTGGTTTCCTTGAGGTTTTCCTGAATGGCGCTGTCCAGGGGCAGCACGGCATTCTTGTCCTCGATGAAATCGCCCAGCTGGCTGTCTTCCTCGTCCCCGATCGGAGTCTCGAGCGAAATGGGCTCCTTGGCGATCTTCATCACCTTGCGGACCTTCTCGAGCGGCATCTGCAGCTTTTCTGCCAGCTCTTCCGGCGTCGGCTCGCGGCCGATTTCGTGGAGCATCTGACGGCCGGTGCGGACCAGCTTGTTGATGGTCTCGATCATATGCACCGGGATACGGATGGTGCGCGCTTGATCGGCGATCGAGCGGGTGATCGCCTGACGGATCCACCAGGTTGCATAGGTCGAGAACTTATAGCCGCGACGGTATTCGAACTTGTCGACCGCCTTCATCAGGCCGATGTTGCCTTCCTGAATGAGGTCGAGGAACTGCAGGCCCCGGTTGGTGTATTTCTTGGCGATTGAGATCACGAGGCGCAGGTTGGCCTCGACCATTTCCTTCTTGGCCTGACGGGCCTCTTTTTCACCTTTTTGCACCTGCTGCACGATGCGGCGGAATTCCGAGATGTCCAGACCGACGTACTGACCGACCTGTGCCATGTCGGCGCGCAGCTCTTCGACCTTCTCGGTCGAGCGCTCGATGAACATCTGCCAGCCCCGACCGGGCTTTTCGCTCATCTCGGAAAGCCAGTTGGGGTCGAGTTCGCGACCACGGTAAGCTTCGACGAATTCCTTGCGGTTGATACGGGCCTGGTCAGCGAGTTTGACCATGGCGCTATCGATCTGCATGACGCGGCGGTTGATACCATAAAGCTGGTCGATCAGCGCCTCGATGCGGTTGTTGTGCAGGTGAAGACCGTTCACCAGTTCCACGATTTCAGAGCGCAGCTGCTGGTACTTGGCTTCGTCATCAGCCGAAAAGGACCCATCCTCATTGAGCGTCGCAGAGATCCGCAGATCCTGCATTTCCGACAGCATCGCAAAGTCACTGGAAATCCGCTCGAGCGTTTCCAGAACCCGATCCTTGAGCGCCGCTTCCATGGCCGCAAGGGACATGTTGGCCTGATCATCGTCGTCGTCGTCATCGTCGTCGTTGTTGAGGATCGGGTTGCCATCGGCATCAAGCTCGGGCCCGGAGTCTTTTTCTGGCTTTGCAGCGCCAGACACTGCAGAGGGATCGACAACCGGCTCGGCGACGTCACCGTCCTCGTCCATCTGATTGCCAAAGGTCGCCTCAAGATCAATCACATCGCGCAGAAGAATATCCTCGGAGAGGAGTTCGTCATGCCAGATGGTGATCGCCTGAAATGTCAGCGGGCTTTCGCAGAGCCCGAGGATCATGGTGTTGCGCCCGGCCTCGATGCGCTTTGCAATCGCGATCTCGCCCTCGCGCGACAACAGCTCGACGCTGCCCATTTCGCGCAGGTACATGCGGACCGGATCGTCGGTCCGGTCGAGCTTCTCAGTCGCAGCGCCAGCCACTGCGACTTCACGGTTGGATTCCGTGGTCACCAGTTCGGTGGTGCCTTTGTTCTCTTCTTCCTCGGCCTCTTCATCTTCGATGATGTTGATGCCCATTTCCGACAGCATAGACATCACGTCTTCGATCTGTTCGGAGGAGACCTGATCCGGCGGCAAAACCTGATTGAGCTGATCGTAGGTGATGTAGCCCTTCTCGCGGGCTTCGGCGATCATCTTCTTGACTTGCGCCTGGCTCATATCGAGCGAAATTTCGGCGTCCTGATCGTCAGGCTTGCGGTCGTCAGTATCTTTGGCGGCCATTCATTGCTCCTCTAAGGGGCTGCGGGCGATTCGAGTGGAGCGAATCTTTAGAGTGCTCTCGTGATTCGTCACCCCGTTTACCCAATTTTTCTATAGGCTTCTTTAGCAAAACGTCACATCGCGGCGTCGCGGACACAGTTGAGCCCGCGAATCGTGCTCATTGCGTCATTTGCTGTTGAAACCGATTCGCTTGAGCAGGTCTCCGAAGGCATCGCGCTCATCCCGGTTGAGCCGCGCCCCGTTCTCCCCCACGTCGTAAGTTGCCTTATCCTCATTTTCGCTGCGCACAGCCCGGTTGCGGGCCTCTGCCGCCTGACGCAAACGCCAGGTCAGGGCCTCATCCGCCAGACCATCCAGATCTTCCTCGGCTTCCGCCAGCTCAGCATTCAACCCCGCGATGCTCTCGAGTTTTGCGAATTCCTCGGCCAGGGTCAGGCTGGCCATATCCAGGTCGCCAGGTTTGCGCACGCAGGGGCTAATAGCCACATGGCGCAGCGACAGCAGGTTTTCAAGAGCGTCCGGCCCAAGAGCATAGGCAATTTCGTCGCGCAACCGCTCCGGGGCCTCGATCCCATAGCGCAGAACCAGATCGCGCAGGTGGGCATGTTCCATGTCCTGACACTGCATGCGCTCAAGATTGATTTCGAATTCCGGGATCACCGTGGGCGTGGTGATTGCTGTGGCGAGGATCACCGCCTCGCGCACGCGGGCAAAGTCCTGTTCCTCGGAGGAGGCCACCATCGAGGCCCGTGTGGTGCTGCGGGGCGGGGGCGGCGCACCCCAAGGCATGCGGGCGCCGTCGCGAAATCCACCCTGCATGCGGGAGCCCGGTTTGAAACCGCCGTACCGCTGGCCATAGCCGGTGCCCCCCTGCCCGCCACCGCCACGCTGACCGCGAAAGAGCTGAAAGCGAAGCTCCTTGATATCATTGGCGTAATGCAGGCGAATAGAAGGGTCACGGATCAATTTGATCTTTTCACGCAGGGACTTGTCCAGGGCCGCTTTGCGCTCGGGGCTGTCAAACACCCGCCCTTCGGTCTCGCGGCGCCAGAGCAGCTGTACCATCGGAATCGCCTGATCCAGCACCGCCTGCACCGCCTCTGGTCCCTCGGCGCGAATAAGATCATCTGGGTCCTTGCCCTCGGGCATGATGGCAAAGCGCAAGGACTTCCCGGCCTCGAGCAGAGGCAGCGCCATATCGATCAGCCGCATCGCCGCGCGCAGACCAGCCGTATCCCCATCCAGCGCAATCACCGGCTCGTCCGACATGCGCCATAAAAGATGCAGCTGGTTGTCGGTGACGGCTGTACCCAAGGGCGCCACCGCCGACTGGAACCCCGCCTCGGACAGCGCGATCACATCCATGTAGCCTTCGGCCACGATCAAGGTGCTGCCCCGTCCCGAGGCCGCGCGCGCGGGCCCGTGGTTATAGAGATTGCGCCCCTTATCAAACAGCTCGGTTTCCGGCGAGTTCAGGTATTTGGCGTTGTCATTGGGATCCATCGCCCGGCCGCCAAAGGCGATCGCCCGGCCCCGCGCATTCCGGATCGGGAACATGATCCGGTTGCGAAACACATCATAGGGCTTCTTGCCCTTGTTCGAGGGTTTGGCCAGCCCGGCACCGAGGATCAGATCATCCGCGATGTCCTTGCCTTTGAGCGCATCCCAAAGGTTCTGCCAGCCATCGGGGGCAAAGCCGATCTCCCAGCGGTCCAGCGCTGCCGCATCAAGCCCCCGACGCGCGAGGTAGGCGCGCGCCTCACTCGCGGCTTGAGTCTTGAGTTGCAGGCGGAAGTATTTCACCGCCTGTTCCATCACCTCAGCAAGCTGCGTGCGACGGTCCTGTTTCTCAGCCGCTTTGGGGTCGCGCTTGGGCATCTCCAGCCCGGCCTCGCCCGCAAGGATCTCTACCGCCTCCATAAAGGAGACATTCTCTGTCTCCTGCACGAATTTCAGCGCATCCCCTTTGGCGTGACAGCCAAAGCAGTAGTAAAATCCTTTGCGATCATCCACATGAAAAGAAGCGGTTTTTTCATGATGAAAGGGGCACGGAGACCACATGTCGCCCTTGCCCGGCTGGCTTTTGCGCTGATCCCACATGACCTTGCGCCCGACAACGTCAGACAGGCTGATGCGGGTGCGCAATTCATCAAGGAAACCGGGGGGCAGCGACATTCACAAAAGGTCCAGTGCTCAGAGGAAAATGCAGCCCGGCAGGCCGGGCTGCACAGATGCGGGCGTTAGCCTCCGGAGAGGTTCTTCTTCATTTCCTGGATCTGATCCCAGTTCTCGACACACTGGGTTTCAAACACTTCACCCAAGTCGATGTTTTTCAGATCGCGGCGCTTCATCTGGTAGACATGCTGGGTGAGTTGCGGAATCGCATTGGAGAAATTCTCCGGCCACTCTGGATTGCTGGCGCGAATGGTCTCTTCGACCTTGGCTTCGGGCACCCGGTCCAGACGCGCGGCCTGCACGGCGGCCATCACTTGCCCCTGATATTTGCAGCTGTCTTCCTTGCCGTAGTCATCGGCACTAGCAGGAGAGGCGAAAAGGGGCGCGGCCACAAACGCGGCAGCGAAGATGTTGCGGATCATGGATCAGCTCCGGAATCAGTTTCGTGATCCCTTTCAATCTAGCCCCGTGCCGCCACGGCTTCCATCGCTCTTTTCAGATCATGGATCAGCGTCTCAGAAAACGACCGGAACACCATGATTTGAAACGCTTTTGGCCCAATGCGCGTGATCGATCCCATCATGTGCTTGATCTCGGTGCGCGCAGTGTGGCCGCGTTTGAACACCGTGGCGCGCAGATCAATGGGGATGAGACGGGCCAGCACATTCTCGGCCTGATCCCCCTCTAGGCGCACCACCGCCCAGCCATCGCTGAGATCGGTCAGAGCCGCATGCGCTGCAAGGCTCGGATCAGCCGCGGGCCCGATCAGCAAAGCCTGCGCCCGGCCAAACCAGATGGCACGCCCTCCGACTTTGCCGGTCGCGCGATTTGGCGCAGGAAACGCCATGCCATGCGCCGCGTTCAGAGCCTTGCTCAATGCGTCCTTGCGCCCCTTGTAGGGCGCAATCAACGTCATGGCTGCGGGCATGTCCTCGGTAAGGGTCACATCACCTATGGTCAGCGGCAACAGCCCCTCACAGGGGGATTTTGCGGCAAGTTGCATCTTGATCTCAGCCACGAACGCGCCCTCCCTCAGGGTCAAAGAACACAGGGTTCACCACTTCACACAGGGTGTCGATGCCCCGGGTGTGATCCACCAGACGGATAGTGTCGCCCATCCTGTCCGGCCCGCCCGACAGCATCGCCAGCCCGATCATATGCCCCAGCGTCGGTGAGAACCCCACCGATGTCACATAGCCAAGGTCATTGACCCGCTCGACAGTGGCGTCGGGATCAAAGAGATGCGCCCCTGCGCTCATCTCTTGTGCCGCGCCCACGGGCTTGAGGCCCACAAGCCGCATCCGGTCGTCATGCATCAACCCATCCCGTTCGGACAAGGCCTTGCCCCAGCAGGATTTGTTTTTCGACACAAGCCCCTGCATACCAAGGTCAAAGGCCGTCACCGTGCCATTGATCTCCGCGTGGGTGATAAAGCCCTTTTCGATCCGGAGCACATTCAACGCTTCCATCCCGTAGGGTCCACCGCCCAGCGCCTCAGCCCGCTCCAGCAGCCGCTCATAAAGTGCCTCGCCGTAGCGCGCGGGCACAGCGATCTCATAGGCGTGCTCGCCCGAAAACGATATCCGGAACAGCCGCCCGGCCACGCCCAGCACGGTGATCACCCCGCAGGCCATGAAGGGGAAGGTCTCACCGTTGACGTCCTCATCCACCAGCGCGTCGATCAGATCGCGCGCCTTGGGGCCAGCCACCGAGAACTGCGCCCATTGATCGGTCACAGACGTGAAGCGCACATCAAGGTCCGGGCGCACCACCTGCGTGAGATATTCCAGATGCGCCATCACCTGCCCCGCCGCCGCGGTGGTGGTGGTCATCACATAGTGGTTTTCCCCCAGCCGCGCGGTGGTGCCATCATCCATGACAAAGCCGTCCTCGCGCAGCATCAGACCATAGCGCACGCGCCCCAGCTTCAGCGTGGAGAACAGATTGGTATACACCAGATCCAGCAGCTCTGCCGCGTCTGGTCCCTGAATGTCGATCTTGCCAAGGGTCGAGACATCGCAGACCCCCACGGCATTGCGCACCATGGTGACCTCGCGGTCGCAGGATTGCCGCCAGGTGCTCTCGCCGTCCTTGGCAAAATAGCTGGCGCGATACCACAGTCCGACCTCGATATTGGCGGCGCCACGCGCCAGCGATGCCTTGTGCGAGGTCAAGAACCGCTGCGGCAAAAATCCCTGATCTTCGGCCCCTGCCCCCATTGCGGCGATAGAGGTAGGCACGAACGGCGGGCGGAACGTCGTCACACCGGTCTCTGGTATGCTGCGCCCGGTGGCATCGGCCAGCACCGCCAAGGCCGCCACGTTGGAGTTCTTGCCCTGATCGGTGGCCATGCCCTGTGTGGTGTAACGCTTCATATGCTCGACCGAGCGGAAGTTCTCCCGCGCTGCCTGCGCCACATCCTTCACGGTGACGTCGTTCTGGAAATCCAGCCACGCCCGCCCTTTGCCCGGCACTGCCCACAGAGGGCTGATCTGGTAAGGCGCATCACTGGCCTCGGGGACAGCCACCGCAGCAGCAGACCTCCCGATCTTGCCCAATGCCGTCGCGGCCGCCTCGGCCCCGTCTCGAAGGGCACCATGGGTAGAAAACACCCCATTGGCAGCCCCTGCGACCACCATACCCGGCACAGCATCCGGTTTGGGCAGGAACGCCGTCAGCTCCCGGTTCCACTCCGGGCGCGCGCCCATGTGGCAGGTCAGATGCACCGAGGGGTTCCAGCCGCCAGATACGGCCAGACAATCGGTTTGCAGCTTTTCCTCGCCATTGACGCTGCGGATGGTGACACTCTCCAGCCGCTGCCGCCCGGCGCTGTCGCAGATCACCGCGCCCTTGATGACGGGGAATTCGCCACTGTCGGGCGCGTCATGGCGGCTGTCGACAACGGCGGTGACATGCACGCCCTCCGCCACCAGATCCCGCGCGGTGCGATGGGCATCATCATTGTTGGCAAACACGGTGATCCGCTCGCCCGGCGCAACTCCCCAGCGATTGAGATAGGCCCGCACCGCCCCCGCCATCATGATGCCGGGGCGGTCGTTGTTGCGAAAGGCAATGGGGCGTTCAATAGCCCCCGCCGCCAGCACCGCGGCTTTGGCGGCGATGCGCCAGAAACACTCGCGCGGGCGATGCGCGGTCTTCAGGGACTGGCTCGGCGGAAGGTGGTGCGAAACCCGCTCGAGCGCCGAATAGGTCCCTTGATCGTAGACGCCGGTGACCGCGGTGCGCGGCATCAGACGCACGTTCTCCATGGCCTCCAGCTCCGCCAGCACCTCTGCCACCCAGACATGCGCGGGCTTGCCGTCGATCTCCTCGATCTCCGCCAGAAGACGCCCGCCCATCCGGCTGTCATCCTCGGCGAGGATCACATCCGCCCCCGCACGCCCTGCCGTCAGTGCAGCCATCAGCCCGGCTGGGCCAGACCCGATCACCAGCAGGTCGCAAAAGGCAAAGGCCTTCTCGTAAGGGTCCTTGTTGGCCGCCCCGGACAAGGCCCCAAGCCCCGCCGCCCGGCGAATGATCGGCTCGTAGAACTTCTCCCACAGGGGCGCTGGCCACATGAAGGTCTTGTAATAAAACCCCGCCCCAAGGAAGGGCGCTGCCAGATCATTCACCGCCATGACATCGCGCTCGACCGAAGGCCAGCAGTTCTGGCTCTGCGCTGCCAGCCCCTCAAAAATTTCCTGCTGGGTGGCGCGGATATTTGGATCTCGCGCTGCCCCGCGTCCCACGCTCACCAGCGCGTTGGGCTCCTCGGAGCCTGCTGTCAGGATACCCCGCGGGCGGTGGTATTTGAACGACCGCCCCACCAAGTGCACATCATTGGCCAAAAGCGCCGAGGCCAGCGTGTCCCCCTCCAGCCCCATGTAGGCCTTGCCATTAAAGGAAAAATTCACAGTCCGGTTGCCGGACAGAAGCCCCTTGCCAGATACTCTCATGACGCCTCCCCCGGCACTGCGAGTTCCGCGTCCTCAGCCAACATCACATCTAGCATCTCGTGAGTTGCAGTATTGCGCCGTACCTTCAGCCATGCCCCGCAACCCATCGAATGCTGCCAAAGCTCCTCATGTGGTCCAGCCGGATTGTCGCGCAGATGCACATGCGCGTCCCACGCGGCCTCTCCGGCGTCGAGCGCAGGCACTGCCAAGGCAGCCCCCCTATATGTAAACTCGCGGTGGTCGCGCGCGCCGCACAGCGGACAGGTGATCCTCATGAAAACCGCCCCTTCATCTTCTTAAAAATATCCCCGCCGGAGGCTCCCCAGCTGCGCGAAAAGCGCTTAGTGCAGATTATGTTGCGCACCGGTGCCCTCCTCGTCCATCAGACCAAAGCCGCTGCGGAACCGGTCGAGCCTGAACCGCGTGGCCGCCTCGTGCGGGCGACCGGTAGCGATCAGATGCGCGAAACAATCCCCCGAGGCGGGCGTCGCCTTAAAGCCGCCATAGCACCAGCCTGCATTGAGATAGAGACCATCAATCGGCGTCACATCAATGATGGGCGAGCCATCCGGCGTCATATCCATGATGCCGCCCCAGCTGCGCAACAGACGCGCCTTGGTGACGGCGGGCACCATGGCGGTGATCGCCTCCATCGTATGTTCCTGCATCGCTAGGTTCCCCCGCGCCGCATAGGAGCTGTAAAAATCCAGATAGCTGCCAAACACCAGACCGCCCTTGTCGGACTGGCTGATATAGAGATGCCCTGCCGCAAAGGTGATCACATGGTCGATCACCGGCTTCAGCCCTTCGCTCACAAAAGCCTGCAACACATGGCTCTCGATGGGCAGCGTCAGCCCCGCCATCGCCGCTACCTGGCTTGACCGCCCCGCCGCCGCCAATGCAACCTTCTTGGCCTTAATCGGGCCGCGCACTGTTTGCACGCCGGTGACCTTTCCGCCATCGACATCAATGCCGGTTACTTCGCAATTCTGGATCAGATCGACACCGTATTGATCTGCGCCACGCGCAAAGCCCCAGGCCACCGCGTCATGGCGTGCCGTCCCCGCGCGGCGCTGCAGCAATGCGCCCATGATGGGAAAGCGGTTGTTGTCGTAGTTCAGGAACGGCACCAGCTTTTTCAGCTGATCGCGATAGAGGATCTCTGCATCGTCACCCTGATTGATGATGGAATTGGCGCGGCGCACGGCGGCATCGCGCTGACCGTCGTTGTGAAACACATTCAGGATGCCGCGCTGGGACATCATGGCGTTGTAGTTGAGATCCTGCTCCATCCCCTCCCAGAGCTTCAGAGAATGGGAATAAAACTCCGAATTGCCGGGCAGATAATAGTTGGCGCGCACGATGGTTGTGTTGCGCCCGACATTGCCGCCGCCAAGGTAGCCCTTTTCAAGAACCGCAATATTCCTAAGCCCGTGAGTCTTGGCGAGGTAATAAGCCGTAGCCAGCCCGTGCCCACCTCCACCGACGATGACCACGTCATATTCGCGCTTGGGTTCCGGGTCGCGCCAATGAGCGGTCCAGCCTTTGTTGCCGGTCAGCCCCTCTTTCAAAACGCGCCAGCCGGAAAACTTTTCCGAAAACCCCATGGCCCACTCCTCAAACGGTGTCTCGACGATGTGCAGCACTGATACACACCGCAATCTCTGTGCCAAGTGCTAGCGGGTTTGAGCCTGCGCTCCTAGCCCACGGGCGACAAAACCACAGTCTATTTGCGCTAGGTGGGCACGAACTAGGCACTTATGTCCAGTGCAATTTCATCTCCATGCAACTGCCCTCTGTTTTCGCCGTTCTTTCCCGTCTCGATTGCCATTACCGACTAATGTCGGTAATAGAGTGTATGCGTACCCGCCTCTCCCGCAGTGCCCGCAGGGCCGAAATCCTAGGAAACGCCCAAAAGCTGATCGCCGCGCGTGGCTTCAGTGGCACCGAGATGGAAGACATTCGCCTTGCCAGCGGCATTTCACGGGGCGGGCTCTATCATCATTTTGCCAACAAGCATGCGGTCCTTGATGCGCTGGTAGCAGAGGAGGTGCGCCGTCTTGCAGACCAGCTAAAAGCCGCGCAAGGCTCTCCGATCCCCGCGCTTCTTCGCGTAGGGTCAAGCGACCTTGGCAATGATCCCGGTCTGGTCTCGCATCTTCACACGCCCGAGGAGAAACGCGCTTACCTGTCGAGCCTTGAACAGGCGATACCCGCAGAGCTCGGCCCGGTCCTGCACGAAAGACTGCGGGGCCACACCGCTGAGGGCGCAGCCCCCGCCCATGTCGCCGAGCTCTTTTTGACGATCACCGCTCATATCAACCGCCGCCGCATATTGAACGAGTGGCCCCCAGAAGAGGCAGCGGGATTTACCGCGACAGCGCTTCGGGCTCTGTTGCCCTTGCTGACATCGCAAGCGGAGCTCCAGCCGGTCATCGCAGAACTGAAGCGGGTGGCGGCGACATCCTGATGCTGATCGGTTTTCTCGCGCTAACCTTTGGCATTTCGCTTTTGAGCTTTGCCTGCGTTGTTGCGATCCCGGCGGCCCGAACGCCCGAAAGCGCTGCAGGTTTGCCTTTCTGGCTCGTCATGGTCTGGGGGCCATCGCTCGCGGCCATCCTTATCAGTGCGCAGAACGGTCAATTGCCCGCTCTGCTGTTGCACAGCATAGAATTCTCCACCGTCCCGCCGGTCGTCTGGATCTTGGTGCTTGCACCGCTCCTGATGCTGCTCATGCTCCGCCCCTTCGCGCCCGAGCAGCGGCGTCCGGTCGGGCCGGGCGTCATCGCAGCCATGGTTGGGCTCAATCTGATCCTTGGGCCACTCGGCGAAGAACTCGGTTGGCGCGGCATCATGCAGGCAGACCTCAATCCACGGATCGGGTGGCTTTCGGCATCGCTTCTGATCGGGGTGGTCTGGCTGATCTGGCACCTGCCCCTTTGGACGATCGACACGCCACATTCCCAGATCACCCTGCCGTTGTTTGCCGCGCACTGTCTGCTCTATGCCGTGATCATCGGCGCGGCATACACGCTGTCAGGCGGCTCGATATTGCCCGCGATCCTGATCCATCTGACCGTCAATCTTGCTTCGAACTTTGCCACCTTTGCCGGGTTTCGCGATCCCAACGCATGGTTCAAAGCGAGCCTCTGGCCCTATTTGGCGCTTGCTGCTGGCGCGGTTGCATTGGTCTATGCGCATCTCGGCCAGTTTGGGCTCTGGCCGCAGCCCTGAGTTCTGTTTCGGGTCACAAGACGGCGCAGCGGGCCTGTCGCGTGATCGTCGCCCATAGAAAAACGGCGGGATAACACCCGCCGCTTTCCAAAGATATGAATAGGGCTCAGAGGCCCTTGGCGCGGTAGCTCGAGGCAACCTTGTCGATGGAGACGAGATATGCGGCGGTGCGCAGATCAGAGACGTCATCGCGTTCGTGCCACACCTGCCGCATGGACTGATAGGCAATCCGCATGGTGTCATCGAGACCCGAGCGCACCAGCTCCAGCTCACCTGCACCGCGGAGGTATTTTTCCTTGAACTTGGGATCGAGCGACCATGTCTTGCCCATGCTCTCAGAGAGCATTTCCAGTTGATCGACCACAAGCTGGTGGCGTGCCTCTTCCTGACGGCGCTGCATCCGGCCAAAGCGGATATGCGAGAGGTTCTTGACCCACTCAAAGTAGGAAACCGTCACACCGCCGGCGTTGGCATACATGTCCGGAATGATCACCGTGCCCTTCTTGCGCAGGATCTCATCTGCGCCCGCGGTCACAGGACCGTTCGCAGCCTCGATGATCAGCTTGGCCTTCACGTTTTCGGCGTTGGAGAGGTTGATCACCCCCTCAAGCGCCGCCGGGATCAGGATGTCGCAGTCCTCTTCGAGGTATTTGGCGCCGTTCTTGATGTAGCGTCCCGACGGGTAGCCATCGACGCCGTCATGCTTTTCGATCCACGCGCGCAGGTCTTCGATGTCGAGCCCGTTCTCATCGTAGAGACCGCCATCGCGTTCAATCACCGCAACGATCTTGCAGCCATCTTCCTCGGAGAGGAACTTGGCCGCGTGATAGCCCACATTCCCGAGGCCCTGCACGATGACGCGCTTGCCATCGAGGGTGCCAGAGAGACCGGCCTTGGCCTTGTCTTCCTCGTACCGGAAGAACTCCTGCAGTGCGTACTGCACGCCCCGGCCCGTGGCCTCGACGCGGCCTGCAATACCGCCAGCATTGAGCGGCTTGCCGGTGACACAGGCGCGGGCGTTGATGTCCGTGGTGTTCATCCGGGCGTATTGGTCCGCCATCCAGGCCATCTCGCGTTCGCCGGTGCCCATGTCGGGCGCGGGCACGTTCTGCGAGGGGTTGATCAGGTCGCGTTTGGCCAGCTCATAGGCAAAACGACGGGTGATCAGCTCTAGCTCGTGTTCGTCATACTGACGCGGGTCGATGCGCAGACCGCCCTTGGAGCCCCCAAAGGGCGCTTCCACCAGCGCGCATTTGTAGGTCATCAGCGCCGCGAGCGCCTCCACCTCGTCCTGGTTCACCCCCATCGCGTAACGAATGCCGCCTTTGACCGGCTCCATATGCTCCGAGTGGACCGAGCGATACCCGGTGAACGTGTGGATCTGCCCGCGCAGGCGCACCCCAAAGCGGACCGTGTAGGTGGCGTTACAGACGCGGATCTTTTCCTCAAGCCCCGGCGGCAAATCCATCAGCGCCACGGCGCGGTTGAACATGAGATCCACACTTTCACGGAAGCTTGGTTCTTTGAGATTGCTCATGGGGTGATCCCGTCCTTCTGAAACGACTCAAGTGGTTACTATGCGTCCCATCTATGCAGAGAACGTTACCAACTGCGACTGATATTCCCCGATTTTGCACAATTTTTTGGCAGTTTGTGAACTTTTCTGAAAACGAATCGTGTGAAGCCCGCCCGCTCGCCGGGCGCGAGGCGTCGAGATTGTTTCAACCCCGCCAACAACCCCCAAACTCCGATACAATTAAGCTCAAACTTGCACCAGAAACGCCAATTTGGGCCGGTTTTCGCCCCAGTTCGGCCACCTTCGTCAACGAATAATGAAGAGTAATTTTACGTCCTCCTGCGCGCGCCCGCTTTCGCCCCTGAGCGCTGTGCGCCGTGCCCGCGGACAGAAGGAAAGACGGAAACATGAAGGTAAACTTCTGGACTTCATCGGCCCTGACCGGTGCGCTCGGTCGCCGGGCCATTGTGGACCGCATGCGTCAGTTTCGCAGGGACGAAAGTGGTGTCCTTGCCAAGCCGATGATTATGATCGTGGTCTTGATGTTCATGATCGGCGGTCTGGGTATGGATATGGTACGCCTCGAACGCGACCGTACCAAACTGCAATACACTCTGGACCGCGCGGTACTTGCGGCAGCGGATCTCGACCAGCCCCTCGATCCCGAGGCAGTGGTTCTCGATTACATGTCAAAGTCGGGCCTTGGCGATTACACCACGGTGGTCGTCCCTGAGGTTTCACCCACGGCAAAGCGCGTAAAGGCGAGCGTCGATACCAATTTCACTGCATCCTGGATGAACAACGTCTTTTACGACGACTACATCCGCAATCCCGATACTTACCAGCTTGAGCCAATCACACTCCCGCTGCTGGCGTCCTCAACGGCGGTGGAGAGCATCGGCAACGTCGAGATCTCGCTGGTGCTGGACGTCTCGGGATCGATGCGCAGCAATGATCGCCTGGTGAACCTCAAACGCGCCGCCAAAGAGTTCGTCCAGACGATGGATGACAACACCGAAGACGGCAAGATGAGCATTTCCATCGTGCCCTACTCGACACAGGTTTCCATGCCGGAGGCCTTTCTTGATGAGTTGAACGTCAGCAGCGAGCACGATTACTCCCACTGCATCAACTTCTCGGGGTCCGATTTCAACAACGCCGGGATCAGCACGACCCAGGCCTACGAGCGCACCATGCACTTCACCGTCTGGAACAGCGGCGACTATCGCTCAAGAACCCGCCTCGTTCGTCAGCCGACCTGTGCCGCCCATTCCGACAACCCAGAGCGCACCGCGCTGTTGTTGTCGGACAATGTCACGCAGCTGCAAAACTACATCGACGCCTTTGTCCCATCCGAGAACACATCGATTGACCTCGGCATGAAATGGGGCTCTGCCCTTCTCGACCCATCCGTGCAGCCCGTGATTGCCTCGCTGGCTGATGATGCAAATCCCAATCAGTCCATCGCATCGCGCTTTGCCAACCGTCCCGTCCCCTACACGGATACAGAGACGCTGAAGGTGATCGTGATGATGACCGACGGTCAGAATACGTCGCAGTACTACCTCAGGAACAGCTACCGCGAGGGCGACAGCCCGGTTTGGTACAACGCCCAAGAGCGTGTTTATTCCACCTATGACCCCAACCGCGGTTCAAAACCCTATTACTGGGACAACTTGCAGCGGTGGGCGGATCACCCCTATGGCAACGGCACCTACGAGGAAACCTACTGCACCGGCACGCTCTACTACGGCAACTGCTATTACGGGTCCTGGCAGACCCGCACCGTGGACGAGCCCGGCACGGCCGTACAGCTGAGCTATCCTGATCTCTTTGCCGACACCTCGCTCAGGTATCTGCGGGATCGCCTGTTCGGCGACTGGATGAGCAACGCGAATTACTACTGGTTCTCCGGTCTGTTCAGCTCTGTCGGCTCCACGACAAAGGACGCGCGCACGCTGGACATCTGTGAAGCGGCCAAAGCCAAGGGCGTTGTGGTCTTTACCATCGGGTTTGAGGCTCCGAGTCGAGGCCAGGAAGTCCTGCAGGCCTGCGCAAGCTCTGCATCCCATTACTACGATGTTGACGGGCTGGAGATCTCCGATGCCTTCGCTTCAATTGCCTCCGCGATCCGCCAACTGAGGCTGACAGAATGATCCATCTGCGTTTTATATCCAAACCGCTCCGGCAGTTCCGTCGCGATGAAGAAGGCAATGCAACCGTCGAGTTTGCAATGCTCTTTCCCCTGATGCTGATGGTGCTCTTTGCCTCGGTGGAGCTCGGCATGATCACTTTCCGTCAGATCATGCTGGATCGTGCCATGGACATGACCGTGCGCGACATTCGCCTCGGTACCGGCGGAGACATGCAGCATGACGACATTCGCGACACGATCTGCGCACGCACCAGTTTCATCGATCAAGCCTCTTGCGATGTGTCCCTGAAGCTGGAGATGGTGCGCCTGGATCCGTTCAACTGGGCGGGCATCCCGCCCGAGCCCGATTGCGTCGACAGTGTCGAAGAGGTCGATCCGGTTCTGACCTTCACCAACGGGGCCTCAAATGACCTGATGTATCTGCGCGCCTGCGTCAGCATCGAAGCGCTGTTTCCGCATTGGGGTCTCGGCAAAGCCATTCGCAAAGATGACGATGGCCGCCTGAACCTCTTTGCCTCCAGCGCCTTTGTTCAGGAGCCTCAGTGATCCATGTTCAGAAAAATCGCACATAAGTTTCGGGCGTTTCGCCGCGATGAAGAGGGCAACATTGCCGTCGAGGCCGCGCTCTACCTGCCACTCTTGCTGTTTGTCTTTGCGGCGACCTACACGCTGTTTGACCTGTTCCGTCAGGAAACCGTCAACACCAAGGCCGCTTATACCGTCTCAGACCTGATTTCGCGGGAAACCACGGCGCTAAACGACGAATACATCAACAGTATCTATACCCTCGGCAAGCTGATGGCGCGCGCGGGCTCTGATATGTCGATGCGCATTTCGGTGATCCGCTGGGACGCTGCGGATGATCGCTATTATGTCGATTGGTCCGTCGAACGTGGCAACCAGCTCGACATCTGGACGGATGCCACCGTCACCGCGATCAACGACAAGCTCCCCACCATGCCCGATCAGGAACGTGTCATCGTGGTCGAGACATGGAACAACGTCGACCCGGCGTTCAAAATCGGGATCGGGCAGCGTGAAATCTACAATCTGATCTTCACCCGTCCCCGTTTCGCCTCCTTGGTGGCCTTTGAAGGCACCGTCGTAAGCGATGGCACGGTGCATGACGATGACGTGACGGACACGGGTTCCTGATCGCCGCAGCGCGCAAGCGTTCGAGTTTGAATTGCAAAGGCCGCCGGAGCTTGAGCCCGGCGGCCTTTGCTGCTCTGTCAAAGATGGGACGCGGATGACCCGCGCGGGATTAAGGATCGATCACCAGATGCGGTTGCCCGTCAGAGGTCTGCTCGCGACTGAAGCCTTCAGGGCCAATCACGCCGTTGACCCGGCGTCTGAAACTGGAGAACCGCTGTGATGTGACCACGTCAACCGGCACCTCCAGATCCAGCTCCAGCCTGACCCAGCCCACGCGCCCCTCTACCGCGGTCGCCCGCAGCACGCGCGCGGAAAAGGGTTGCGACAGGTAGCGCCCCCGGACCACCTGCCCGGGCTGGTAACGCTGCGCCTCGGCCTGCGACAGCATCGCAGCGCATAGGTTCCAATCGCGAAACCCCAGCTGCCGGGCCACATGTTCAAGCGCCGCGCCGTGGCGCAGGCTCTCGCCCGCCTGCTGGCGGGCTGCGCGCCACTCTCTAGCCATGGCTTTGGCCTGTGCAATCGTTGGCAAATTCTCGGTCATGCGCGGCGCTCCTGCACTTTGGAGGTCACTTGGTCACGCCGGCGACGAAGGTCCAGCAGAACCAGCCCCGTCAGCACAAGGAGCCCCGCCTCGGCAACGGGCGCAGCAAGCCAGATCCCGGGCTCCCCCCAAAGCGCAGCAAGCATAAAGGTCAGTGGGATCGAGAACAGATAGGGTTTGGAGAGCCCCAGAAGCGCAGCCCGCGGGGCATCTCCTATCGCCTGAAAATGCATTGCCACCATCATGAGCGGCCCCGCGAGCACAAAAAGAGCGCCAAGAATGGGCAGGATGCGCGCAACGTCTTCGATAACGCCCTGATCGTCCACAAACCACGCTGCAATCCATGCAGCGCCCCACGTCAGACCGGCCTGCATCACCGCGCAATAGATCAAGGCACTCACGACCGCGAACCGGAGGCTTTGCCCCACTCTAAGGATTTGACCTGCCCCATACAGGTTCCCGGTGATGCTCTGCATCGCATGCGACAGCCCCAAAAGCGGCAGGAACGTGAAGGTCAAAAGTCGTGTGATGACCCCATAGGCGCTCACCGTTGTTGCATAATCAGAGACATCAACCCATTGCAGTGCAAACATAATCACCGCCGACCCCAAGGCGATGCCGATAAAGTTGAGAC
This sequence comes from Ruegeria sp. TM1040, assembly GCF_000014065.1. Taxonomy (NCBI): domain Bacteria; kingdom Pseudomonadati; phylum Pseudomonadota; class Alphaproteobacteria; order Rhodobacterales; family Roseobacteraceae; genus Ruegeria; species Ruegeria sp. TM1040. The sequence continues at coordinate 2,263,013 of NC_008044.1, forward strand.
TCTGCGGCGCGCCCAGCGCAAGCATCCGCCCCCAGCCGCCCCAAAGGCTCTGTCGCCAAAGACAGCTTGGCCGCAAAACTGTATCGCCACGCAGGCGAAACGCCACGATCAGCGAGAGCGCCAGAACCTGTGCCAAAGCCGTTCCCAACGCCGATCCCGCCACGCCCAATCCCGCTTGGGCGATCAGCAGATAGTTGAACGCAATATTCGACAGCGAGACGACAAGGCTCATGAGGGCCATCAGTCCGGCCCGGCCCTCGTTACGCAAGGCGTCGGAATTCACCGAGAGCACGAACAGGAGCGGCGTACACCCCACAGTGATCCGCAGATAGGTGTGCCCCATGTCAGCAAGGAGGCGGTCGCCCCCGGCGGCGGCATGCGCCACAGCGCTCCCCCAGAGCGCAAAAGCCGCCATGAGGCCCACCGCGACCGAGAGCGCCAGACCATGCGCCGCCGCAAAATCGGCCTGCGCCGCCTCGGTATCGCCCGCACCGAGATGACGGGCCAGCCGACTGGACATGCCGCTGGCCACCAGCGTTGCCAGAGCCACAACCAACATGTAGCCGGGAAACATCAGCGTCACAGCGGCCAAAGCCTCGGGCCCGACGAAATGCCCCAGAAACAGCGCGTCCGCCACGGTCAAAAAGCCGTTCATCCCCATCACAAAGATGATGGGCAACGCAGTTTTTGCATAAACCGGCCCCAAGCGGGCGGTCAAAAATCGATTTGGAGGGGAGGTAGACATATCCCCGATCTCCTCTTGCAGGTATCGCGCAAGAACTGGATGGGACCCGCATTACCACCCGCGCGACAGGCGTGGAGGATGATCAAAAGACATATCCGTATGCAAGACTTCACCAAGGCCAGAATGGCCAGCGGGCGGCAGGGGCTTGCTCCCTCGTCTTTCGCTAGGCCCTCGCGTCCCCTGCGTCAAGCCCAATGGCGGCACGGGACGTAAGGGCTGCGTAAAGGAGGTAGTAACGGTTTCTTGACCGCACGCGGCTATGGTGACTGTCGAAAACGTATCTTTTTCTTTGGGTATGTCCCCTGATGTCTGACCTCGACGCCTCGTGGATTCTGGTCTGCGCGCTTCTTGTGCTGCTGTTGCAGGCTGGCTTCCTCTGTCTTGAGGCTGGCACCGTTCGGGCGAAAAATTCCGCCAATGTCGCGCTGAAAAACCTGTCCGATGTCTGCATCGTCAGTACCTGTTTCTGGCTGGTCGGCTTTGGCCTCATGTTTGGCGAGAGCTTCAATGGCCTCTTTGGAACCACACAGTTTTGGCTCGCGCTCGACAATGACAGCGGTCACGCGGCGTCGATTTTCCTGTTTCAGATGGCCTTTGCGGCAAGTGCAGCCACGATCGTCTCGGGCGCAGTTGCCGAGCGGGAGCGATTTCTGGGCTATATGGTGGTCTCTGTTGCGCTCAGCGCCCTTGTGTATCCGGTTGTCGGGCATTGGATCTGGAACCAGGCGGGCTGGCTGCGCCAGATGGGATTTGTCGATTTTGCAGGCGCGACGGTTGTACACAGCGTGGGGGGATGGACCGCTCTGGTGACCATTATCATCCTCGGGCCGAGGCTCGGGCGATATGGCCCCAAGAAACGTCGGTTTGATGAGTACTCGATCTCTCTGGTCACGCTGGGCGGATTGCTCTTGTGGGTCGGCTGGGGTGCGTTCAACGGCGGCTCCGCTATGGCGTTTGGGACCGGTGTTGGCCCGATTATTGCGCGCACCATGCTGCTGGCGGCAGGCGCAGGGGTGGCGAGCATTGCCATCGGGCTTGGCCTTTTTCGGCACGTCAGGGCAGAGCTTTTGGTGAACGGCTTTCTCGGAGGATTGGTCGCGGGCACCGCCGGGGTGCACCTGATGACAGGCACAGTTGCCTTTGGCATCGGCGCCCTTGGCGCAGTCACCGTAATCATCGCCCGCGATATACTCGACGCGCTCAAGATCGACGATGTTGTGGGCGCCGTCCCCGTGCATCTGGCCGCGGGGTTGATCGGGACGCTCTCGATTGCCTTCACTGCCCCGGTTGACCTGTTGCCCGCAGGCAGCCGGCTGGCACAGCTGGGCATTCAGGCGCTGGGTATCACTGCAGTTGGCGGATGGGTGGTCTGCTCGATGGCGCCGCTGATCCTGCTGCTGCGCGCAAGAGGTTTGCTGCGCGTCCACCCCAAGGACGAGGTGCGCGGGCTGAATCTCACCGAAAACAACCAACGAAACGCGCTTATGGACCTGCTGGCCGAAATGAAACGGCATCAGCGTTCCGGCTCTTTCAGCCGCCGCGTACGCATCGACCGGTCCACCGAATACGGTGTGCTTGCCTACCGCTACAACCGGGTTCTCGACCGGGTGGAGGCGGAAATCAACGCACGTGTCGACTCGATCCGCAAGGAACGCATGAGCCGCCTTTTGGCCGAAGAGGCGTTTGAATCCATGCGCGAGGCGCAAGAAGAAAACGCCTGGTCGGCGCGGCATGACAAACTCACCGGACTTGGCAACCGCAAGTACCTCGAAGAGGTTGCGGTCGAGACCAGCACCGGACCACTTGGCGCGACATTGCTCATTGCGATCGACCTAGATCGGTTCAAGGAGATCAATGACACCTACGGCCATGAGGCAGGAGATGTGGTGCTGGAACACACTGCCCAGCGGCTCTCCGAAAAGATCAGAACAGGGCGTGATTTTGCCTTCCGCATCGGCGGTGATGAGTTTGTAGTCCTCATGGAGTTTGCGGGCACCCAAGACGACGCTTTTGAATACTGCTCGGACTTGTTGTTCGAATTGCTGCAACCCGTCAGATACAAAGCAACCGATCTGCAGGTCGGTGCCTCCATTGGATTTGCCCTCTGCAAGCCGCCCGAAACGCTCGGCGCGGCGCTGCGACGCGCAGATCTTGCGCTCTATGCTTCAAAGGCTGACGGACGCTCCTGCGTCAACGCCTATTCCGCCTCCATCGGATCGGCTCATGACGAAAAGATGAACCTCATACGGGATTTCAAACAGGCTTTCGCCAATAATGAAATCGAGGTGACGCTGCAGCCGCAGATCGATGGCAAGACCATGGAAATCGCCGGCTGTGAGGCGCTGGCGCGCTGGCACCATCCCGTGCGCGGCATCGTGAGTCCGGATGTTTTTGTACCCGTCGCAAAAGAAGTGAACATGCTGGCCGATCTTGATCGCCGAATTCTCGATCTTGCCCTTGCGGCGTATTGGAATTTTGCGAGCCACGGCATCGCGCTTCCCAGCCTCTCGGTGAATGTCTCGGCGGAGCGGCTGGGGCACCCCGACTTGATCAAGGAACTCCAGCAGCGCGAGGATCTGCCACCAGATGGATTGGCGTTTGAACTCCTTGAAACGGTCTTTCTCGATCAGTTGACCGAGAATTACGCCAACCAGATTGCCGCGCTCAAGGCGATGGGCATCGCAATTGAAATCGATGACTTTGGCACCGGGCACGCCAGCATCGCGGGGGTGCTCGCCCTGAAGCCCGACCGGCTCAAGATCGACCGGATGTTCACCTCCGGTATTGATGAAAAACCCGCCAGGCGCGATCTGATGCGCGGCCTCATCGAGATGGCCGCAAGTGCTGGGGCAGAAACGGTGGTTGAGGGAGTCGAGACGGAGGCGCAGGCACAGGTTCTGTCGGAGCTAGGCGCAGATGTGCTGCAAGGCTTTGCCTTTGCCCGCCCGATGGATCAGGAGCGCTTTTTGCTCTGGGCGCAGGACTGGAATGCAGCGCGCCAGATGCCAAAGACCGGATAAGCCCCTAAAAAGGCGCGCATCATCTGTGGTGCGATCTTTGGCGCGGTCACCAGCCGCTCAGCCTGCGTCGCGCTCGACCATCAGTGCCGCAAGAATCTCGGTCATGGTCTTGGTTTGGGAGCCGGGAGTCACCCCGCCCACACCGATGCGCCGTCCCATGCGCCACCAAAGACCGGGATACCAGCAGCGCTCTGCAGATGTCGTGCTGCGCATAAGGAACCCGTTTGAAGGCTTGAACGCAAAAAAGCCGCGATCAAGATGCTGCAGATCCTGGATGCGAATGATCTCGGTGCCATCCGAACAGCGCAGCCCCGCCGCCGTGAGCTCGATGCGATGCGCGGTGGCATGCCACATGCGATAGCCCATCCAGAGCGCCAAGCCCGACACAAGCATCAGGAACCCCTGCCATGCCACGCCCGGTGTGCTCGCCATGGCGACATAGAGGGTCATCAGCCCCAGCCCGATCAACATGGCCACGCCAATCACCCGGCGGGCTGGCGATGCTTCCACGGTGGCGAGTACTTCGCCGCTGTCGATTTCGTGGCTCATTTACGGTCTCCCTCGGATCACTGGCGATGGGTTAGCGAAAAACACCGGGATCGAACAGCCCTTTTGGTGATCGCGCGACGGATCAGCTCAGGGCCCCGAGATGGGTACAGGCCCAGAACACCCGCGCTTTGTCAGGGCCGGTGCTACGCACACCATGGCGCAGGGTACTGTCGTAATAGGCGCAGTCTCCGGCGGCGAGGATCACTGGTTCGTAATGCTCCACCCGCAGTTCGACCTCCCCTTCGAGCACCAGCAACAGCTCCTCGCCATCATGGCGGTCCAAGTGGGCAGGCACGCCTTCGCCCTTGGCGCAGATGGTGCCGATCAGCGGGATGATCTTCTTCCCGGTGAGCCCGTTGCACAGCACTTCATAATCATAGACCTTGCCCTCGACCGAGCGCCCCTGCCCCGCCCGCGTCACAGTGAGCCGGGTGGTGTGAACCTCGTCTTCAGGTTCAGCGATGAGCTTTTCCAGTCCAACGCCATAGCCCCGCGCGAGTCGCAGCAGATTCTCAAAACTCGGGGATACTTTGCCGTTTTCGATCTTGTAGATCGTCGAAACGGCAAGTCGCGTGCGTTCAGCAGCTTGCTCGAGCGTCATCCCCGCAGCGCTGCGTAAGCCTTTGACTCGCCTGCCGAGTTCAAGTCGTATGCGCTGTTTTTCTCCTTCATCAAGCACCGCCGAATGCGTGTCGGCGGAAAACGAAGACTCTTTTCCTGTTGTTTCAGACATATTTTTTCTTATTTTACCAAAAATTTCCCATAGGCCGGAAGCGAGATCGATTTGGGTGAAAGTATGCATGACCAACACAGGCGAGGCCAGCAAATAGCCATGAAACCTGCCTACACCGCCAGGCCCAACCCCGCAGTACGCAGTCCAAACCTGAGCCTCGCCGGGTCGCCTGATGGCGGTCCTCGCGCCCGTTGCGGCGTTTCCAAGACAGTCCGACGCAGACGCACGCCCTAGGCAGGGGCCGCATCCCTAACTGGGCCGTAGTGCCCTCTCACAATGTCCAAGTTCGTTCATTCCCAGTGTGTTTTTGTGTTTCAGGATCATGTGATGACCCCAATTCCCCGCTCTTGCTGCTTAGATTGCCACCGGCCAAAGCGAGCCGAACATGATCGGGATGTGATCCCGCGCCACCGCGCAGAAACTCTCGGCTGGTTAGGGCCTCTCTGCACGCTCCGCACAGTTCCCCCACTCGAACGCCACGCGACGGGTTGACCCACCCTCCCACGTACTCACCAACGGCCAGCCCCTTTTTTTTGGCGGATCACAGCGCCCTGGGGGTCGGCCTTCTTCACGATAAAGAGGACATCTTTTATGCCATTGCAGAAAACGGACATCCGTCCCTCCATCGGCCTAGCGCTGCTGCCGATCGTGCTGACGCTCGCCATTCTTGGGGTGCAGATCTTTTACTTTGGGGATTTCACCCCCCATATCCCACTTGCAATCGGGATCGCCCTCACCGCGGTGGTGGGCCTGATCGAAGGGCTGAGCTGGGATGAGATCGAAAAAGGCGCCTTTCATGTGATCGCAGTGTCTTTCCCGGCGGTGTCGGTGCTGATCCTTGTCGGCATGATCGTTGGCACATGGATCGCCTCCGGCACCGTTCCCACGCTGATCTATTACGGGCTGTCGCTGCTTTCGCCAGAGCTGTTTCTCGCGGCGGGGATGATCCTCTGCTCCATCGTCTCGCTTGCCCTCGGGACATCCTGGGGCACGGTCGGCACAGTGGGTCTCGCGCTGATGGGCATCGGCGAAGGCTTTGGCATCCCGGCCTACTGGACTGCAGGCGCGGTGGTTTCAGGCGCCTTCTTTGGCGACAAGATCTCGCCCCTTTCGGATACCACCAACCTGGCCCCGGCCGTGACTGATACGCAGCTATTTGACCACATCCGCAACATGTTGCCGACCACTGTTCCCGCGATGCTGATCGCGCTGGCGATCTACACTGTGATGGGGTTCAACCTTGGTGACGGCGCGCCCTCCTTTGAACGCATCGAGAGCTTCAAGGGCGCGCTGGAGGGGTCGTTTGACATCACGCCCTGGCTGCTATTGCCCGCGCTTTTGGTGGTCGGGCTTGCAATGATGCGCATGCCGGCGATCCCGACTCTGTTCATCGGTGTCGTGGTAGCGTCTCTGATTGCGATCTTTGTGCAGGGCGCATCGCTGCATGACGTTTTCACCTATGCCAACTACGGCTATTCGGTCGAAACCGGCGTCGCCGCAATGGACTCGCTGATGAACCGGGGCGGGATCCAGTCGATGATGTGGACCATCTCTCTGATCCTGATCGCGCTTGGCTTTGGCGGCGCGTTGGAGCGCACGGGCTGCCTTGCGGCCATCATCGAGCTTTTGACCAAGCGGGTGAAAACCATCGCGGGTGTGCAGACCTCGGCGATCCTGTCCTCCATGGCGACCAACACCGTGGCGGGCGATCCCTATCTCTCGATCGCGCTGCCTGGGCGGATGTTCAAGCCGGTCTACGACCGTATCGGCTATTCGCGCCTGAACCTGGCACGCGCCACCGAGGAAGGCGGCACCATCATCTCGCCGCTGATCCCGTGGAACGCCGGTGGCGCCTTTGTGATCTCGGCCCTCGCGCTGGGTGTCTCGGACGGCAAGATCGAAAACCTGCTCTACATCCCGCTGTCCTTTGCCTGCTGGCTGGCCCCGGTCTTTGGGATCTTCTACGCATGGACCGGCCTTTTTACACCCAAGGCCGAAGCGGCTGACACCGTGCGCGCAGAAGCCGCGCAGCACCCCGCAGAGTAATACTCACAAGGATATGCGCCTGACTACAAATCGGGCGCATATCACCCTGCATTCCTGCACAGACGCAGTGAGCCAGTGCAGATTTTCCTAATCCGACATCTCACCTATTCTTGGGACACACCCTCTCATCAGGAGAAGTTTCATGTCCCTGCGCCCGATTTTGGAAAAACGTTCAGCCCAGCCAACCATGGAAGGCGCTGGCGTACATCTGCACCGCGCTTTTGGGTTTCAGGATCCAAGCGAGCTGGACCCTTTCCTGCTGTTTGATGATTTCCGCAACGACCATCCGGAGCTGTATCAGCAGGGATTTCCCTGGCACCCACACCGCGGCATCGAGACGATCACCTATGTGCTGGCGGGCTCTGTTGACCACGGTGACAGCCTCGGCAACACTGGCACGCTGGGCGCAGGGGATGTGCAGTGGATGACCGCCGGTTCGGGTATCCTGCATCAGGAAATGCCGAGCGGAAACCAGAAGGGGCAGATGCACGGTTTCCAGCTTTGGGGCAATCTTCCGTCCGCCCAAAAGATGACGGCCCCACGGTATCAGGATGTCCAGGGCAAGGATATTCCCGAGGTGATCGACGATGACGGCACCCGCGTCAAAGTGATCGTGGGCGAATTCTGGGGCAAGCGCGGCCCCGTTGATGGCATCGCCGCCGACCCGCAATATCTCGACGTCTATGTCCCCGCCGGTGTCAAAAAGACGTTCAAGATCGACACATACCGACGCGCTTTTGCCTATATTTTTGAAGGCCAAGCCGCCTTTGCGGATGCCTCCCAGCCGCAGGGTGTCCTGTTGGAAAAAGAGGTTGCCGGCCAGGAGGTCAACATCCGCGATCTCTCGGGAGATCGCACATTGGTGCGTTTTGGCACTGGCGAAGAGATCACCGTGCAGGCCGGCCCCGAGGGCGTGCGTTTCCTGCTCATTTCTGGCGCACCGATCGAGGAGCCAGTGGCATGGCATGGTCCGATCGTGATGAACACACAGGCCGAGCTGCAAAAAGCCTTCTCCGAGTTGCGCAACGGAACCTTCATCAAACCCGCTCACTGATAGGGAGAACCGCCCCCCCCCTTTTCTCTCGGGGCGGTGCAGGCCACAGGATGGCAAACCCAGATTGGGTCCACACCCAATGCGGATCGGGTCAAGGGGCCCAGCGGCCCAGCCCGGCACGGGCGGCGTGCCCTTGACGCGCCGACGTCAATTGAAACTTGAAAAGGCTCCTGAGGGCAGACCTGCCCCTCAGGGCCGTCTAAGCCCAAACGCGCAAACACCCGCACCAAACGGGACGTCCGCGATCTTCCATCGCCTCAAGGCCTGCTGAACAAAAGCCGCGCGGAAGCGCTCCACTTTGTGACGCCTTGCAAGCTTAGCCCTGTGCGGCATCCCAAACATAGGTCATCTCACCAGAGGCAGTTTTCTCGCCGGGTTCAAATCCGCATTTCTCGAGGACACGGGCCGAGGCGGCGTTCTCGGCCATCACGCCACCGGACAACACCACGTGCGTTCCTCGCAGCTGATCTTGCAGCGCGCGCAGCATCTCGCTGGCATAGCCCTGCCCCCATGCCCGGCGCGTAAAGAGATAGCCCAGATTGCGCTGGCCCGCGGCGTCATGGGCAAAAGACAGGATTACGAGACCGACAATCTCTTGATCTTGAGCGCTCAGCGCGACGACCTCGGCCTCTTGTTGCAGCGCGTCAATGAGGTGACGCCGCGCTGCATCGGACCCCAGGTTTTGAAACCCCGGTGGAAGGAACGCCACAACCTCCGGTGCGAACAAGGCCTCGCGATCCGCCGCCGTCATCTGCACAGGCTCCGTTGCATGCAACCGCCCGGATTTCAGATCCTTCAGCTCCATCGCGCTACACCCCGACAGATTTGCGCACCATATCCCAATAGAGCGTCTCCACCTCTACAAGCGACAACCGCCCGCCATCACGATACCACGTCAAAACCCCGTTCAGCATCGCAATCACCGCAAGTGCTGCGATCTTGGTATCGGGCACCTGAAACAGCCCTTGCGTGACCCCGGCCTTCAGGATGCCTTCGAGCTGGTTTTCATAGGTGCGGCGGCGTTCTTCGATGCGGGCGAAGTTCTCATCGGTCAGGTTGCGCAACTCCATATACGCAATAAAGACCGCATCAGGGCGTTCGAGGTTATAACGGATGTGAAACCGCACAAACCGTTCCAACTGCCCCATTACGTCCTCAGGCAGATCCTCCGCTGCCCAGGCCGTCAGAAGCCCCTCCATATGAGCCTGCATCAAGTCAAACAGCAGGCTCTGCTTGTCAGCAGTGTAGTTATAAAGCGCGCCCGCCTGCACGCCCACCGCCCCGGCGATCTGACGCATGGAGACCGCCGCATAGCCATGACGGGCAAACAGCTCCTGCGCCGCTGCGCGAATACGCGGGCCGGTGATGTCGGAATGAGAACCTTGAGTACGTGCCATATATACAGAGTATCTGAACATATGTTCAGATAAAAGCGGCATAACGGGCGACGCGGATTAACTTGTACCCACAGGCGCATTTGTGCATCAAGGGCAAAAGCCCCGACGGAAACTCCGGTACGCCCATGACCGCCACACCCGCTGCCCGCCTGTTTTTTGCACCTACGCCGCGCTCGACGCGCCTCGGGGTGCTCCTCGCCTGCACCCTACTGAGCCTCGCAACCGCCTGCTCGCGCGTGCCGGAACTGGAGGACCGTCTCCCGGCGGATCTGCGCAGCCAGCCCTACCCGGATCTTTTGCCGTTGGAGACCGCTCTCAGCGATGAGCCGCTGCCCGAAGATGAAAGCGCCGCGCTCTCGGAGGCACTCGACGCGCGCGCCGAAGGTTTGCGCAGACGCGCAGAAGAATTGCGCCGCCGCCAATTCTGACCCCCCGCTCACCCTGTTGAGCGTTGCACCAAAGGGCCAGAGCCGCTAAGGCGGCATCGAACCCATAGATCGTCAAGACAATAAGGACCTCCACTATGACTGAACCGCTTCGACTGGGGATTGCAGGTTTGGGCACGGTCGGCATTGGCGTGGTGAAGATCATTCGCCGCCATGCTGCCCTGTTGGAGGCGCGAACTGGCCGCCCGGTGGTGATCACTGCCGTTTCGGCCCGCGACGCCACCAAGGATCGCGGCGTGTCGCTCAAGGACTATGCGTGGGAAACCGATCCAGTCGCCCTTGCCACGCGCGATGATGTCGATGTGTTTGTCGAACTGATGGGCGGGCACGAAGGCCCGGCCCGGCTTGCAACGGAGGCTGCGCTGGCAGCCGGCAAGGATGTGGTCACCGCAAACAAGGCGCTCCTGGCGATCCACGGCCAGGATCTGGCCGAACGCGCAGAGGCCAATGGCAGCGTCATCCGCTTTGAGGCGGCGGTTGCAGGTGGCATCCCCGTGATCAAATCCATGACCGAGAGCCTTGCAGGCAATGAAATCACCCGCGTCATGGGCGTGATGAACGGCACCTGCAACTATATCCTCACGCAGATGGAAGCCACAGGCCGGGGTTATAACGCTCTCTTTGAGGAATGCGGCAAGCTTGGCTACCTGGAGGCCGACCCGCTGCTGGACGTGGGCGGTATTGATGCCGGCCACAAGCTGGCGCTCCTGGCCTCTATCGCGTTTGGGACCAAACCGGCCTTTGACGATGTCAAACTCGAAGGCATTCAGCGCATCGCCATTGAAGACATCCGCCACGCCGCCGATATGGGCTATCGGATCAAGCTTCTGGGCGTTGCACAGCGTTCGGCGCGCGGGCTTGAGCAGCGCATGACCCCCTGCCTGGTGCCCGCGAATTCTCCGCTCGGGCAGCTTGAGGGCGGCACCAACATGGTGGTGATCGAGGGCGACGCCATCGAACAAGTGGTGCTGCGCGGCCCCGGCGCGGGCGAAGGCCCCACCGCCAGTGCGGTGATGGGCGATGTGCTCGACATTGCGCGCGGCCTGCGGATCTCGACCTTTGGCCAGCCGGCCACGACGCTCTCGAAAGAACCAGCCGCACAAACCGGCCTGCCTGCGCCCTATTATGTGCGTATGGCGCTGCAGGACAAACCCGGCGCGCTGGCCAAAGTCGCCGCAGCATTGGGGGATGCGGGGGTCTCTATCCACCGGATGCGCCAGTATGATCACGCCACCACAGTGGCTCCGGTGTTGATCGTGACTCACAAATGCACGTCTGCCATGCTGGAACAGGCCCTTGAGGCGCTGGCCGCAACAGGCGTGGTTGAAGGCGCCCCCGTGGCGCTGCGCATCGAAGAGCTGTGAGGCAGAACCTCTGAAACGCGCCGCGTGCGCGCGCTCGGGTGCAAATGCCCAAGGGCGCGCTCAAGGCGCAAAATATATGTTGTTAGCGACATCAGCCGCGCTGCAGCCTTGCCCCCGTGGGGCTGGGCGGGCTATGCCGGGCGAGATCGCGCAAGTTTGAGATAGGATTACTGGGAATGACTTCGACCACCGCCGACGCGCCGTTTCACGACCGCCTGCTGTCCCTGGGCCTCGCCCGAGTTGCGGAACAGGCTGCTCTGGCCTCTGCCCCGCTGATCGGACGCGGCGATGAAAAGGCCGCAGACCAAGCCGCCGTAAACGCGATGCGCGAACAGCTGAACCTTCTGGACATCGCCGGTGTGGTGGTGATCGGCGAAGGCGAGCGCGACGAGGCGCCGATGCTCTATATCGGCGAGGAAGTGGGCACCGGCAACGGCCCCGGCGTGGACATCGCGCTGGACCCGCTCGAAGGCACCACGCTCACCGCAAAGGACATGCCCAACGCGCTCACCGTGATCGCCATGGGTCCACGTGGCTCCATGCTGCATGCGCCCGACACCTATATGGACAAGCTGGCCGTGGGTCCGGGCTACCCCGAGGGCGTGGTCTCTCTGGACATGTCGCCACGCGAACGCGTTGAGGCGCTGGCCAAGGCCAAGGGCTGCACACCCGCGGACATCACTGTCTGCATCCTGGAACGTCCCCGCCATGAGGCGATGATCGCTGAGGTGCGCGAAACCGGCGCGTCAATCCGCCTGATCACCGACGGCGATGTGGCGGGCGTCATGCATTGCGCAGAAGCAGAGGTCACAGGCATCGACATGTATATGGGCCAAGGCGGCGCGCCCGAAGGCGTGCTGGCGGCAGCGGCGCTCAAATGCATGGGCGGTCAGATCTTTGGCCGTCTCTTGTTCCGCAACGACGACGAAAAAGCCCGCGCCGCCAAGGCCGGCATCACCGATCTGGACCGCGTCTATTCCCGCGACGAGATGGTGACACAGGATGTGATCTTTGCCGCTACCGGCGTCACCGGAGGCTCGCTGCTGCCGCGCATCAAGCGTGAGCCGGGCTGGGTCGAGACCACCACACTGCTGATGCGCTCCAAGACCGGCTCGGTGCGCCGCATGAGCTATCGCACACCTCTGAGCGCGCATCAGTAACCCAGAACAAACCTCAGCGCTTGCAGCGCGGAGCGGGATTTAGGTATTTGGGAAAAGATGAAGGCCGGGTCCCGCGCGGGTCCGGCCTTTTTTACACAGAAGACGAGGGAATAGAGTTGAGCTTTCTGGGTGTCGAGACCTCACTGACCGGACGCCGCTGGGTGGGACCCGGTGTGGATCAGGCCCGCGCAAGCGAGCATCTGGCGCAGGAAACCGGGCTACCTCCTGCGGTGTGTCAGGTCCTCGCACGCCGGGGCGTGCCCGCGCATGAGGCCACCGGGTTTCTGACGCCGCAGCTCAAGGATCTCTTGCCCGATCCGCGCCGCATGAAGGACATGGAGACCGCAGCAGCGCGCTTTCTGCAAGCCGTGGAGCGGCGCGAGCGGATTGCGATCTTTGCCGATTATGACGTCGATGGCGGCTCTTCGGCGGCGCTTTTGCTGGTGTACCTGCGACAGATGGGCCAGCAGGCGACACTATATATTCCGGATCGCATTGATGAGGGTTATGGCCCCAATGATGCGGCAATGGCGGCGCTGGCGCGCGATCATGACCTTATCATCTGCGTGGACTGTGGCACACTTTCGCACGGGCCCATCGCAGCGGCGAAGGGCGCGGATGTGGTGGTTCTGGATCACCACCTTGGCGGCGAGACCCTGCCCGACTGCGTGGCAGTGGTGAACCCCAACCGGCAGGATGAGGACGGCGATCTGGGCTATTTCTGCGCCGCTGGTGTGGTGTTCCTGATGCTCGTCGAGGTGCGCCGTCAGGCGCGCGACAAGGGGCTTGGCGCAGGCCCTGATCTGATGGCGATGCTCGATCTGGTGGCGCTGGCCACCGTGGCAGATGTGGCCCCCCTGATCGGCGCGAACCGCGCGCTGGTGCGCCAAGGCCTGAAGGTGATGGGGCGACGCCAACGTCCGGGTCTGGTTGCCCTCGCGGATGTGAGCCGGATGGATGCGGCGCCCTCAACCTATCACCTCGGCTTTCTCCTGGGGCCGCGGGTCAATGCGGGCGGGCGGATCGGCAAGGCGGACCTTGGTGCGCGCCTGCTGTCGACGGATGACCCGCATGAGGCTGCTGCGCTCTCCGAACGGCTTGACCAGCTCAATACGGAGCGGCGCGACATTGAGAACGCGGTGCGTGCTGCCGCACTGGAACAGGCCGAGGCGCGCGGCTTTGACGCGCCTTTGGTCTGGGCGGCGGGGGAAGGCTGGCATCCGGGCGTGGTCGGCATCGTCGCCTCGCGCCTCAAGGAAGCAACGGGCCGACCTGCGGTGGTCATCGGCCTAGACGGCGAAGAGGGCAAAGGATCGGGACGCTCTGTCTCGGGCATCGACCTTGGGGCCTCGATCCAGAAGGTCGCAATGGAAGGGCTGCTCTTGAAGGGCGGCGGGCACAAGATGGCTGCGGGCCTCACGGTGGCGCGCGGCCAGCTGGAACCCGCGATGGCCCGCCTTGCAGAGCTCTTGGACAAACAGGGCGCAGGCGATCTGGGCCCCGCGGATCTGAAGCTCGACGGGATGCTGATGCCCGGCGCCGCCAGCGTGGAGTTGATCGAGCAGATCGAACAGGCCGGGCCGTTTGGCGCTGGGGCCCCTGCCCCCCGCTATGGGTTTCCTGACGTCGCCGTACGCTTTGCCAAACGGGTTGGAGAATCGCATCTCAAGGTCAGTTTCACCGATGGGATGGGCGGCAATATCGACGCCATCGCCTTTGGCGCCTTTGACACCAACCTCGGGCCGCGCTTGCTCGAACACGGAGGCGCGCGCTTTCATGTCTCCGGACGGCTAGAGGTCAACACCTGGGGCGGGCGCCAAAGCGCGCAATTGCGACTGGAGGACGCAGCCGAGGCCTGAACCTCGCTAGAAATGGCGAGGACTTCGCCTGTGGATAAGAATTTTCCGCTGTAGATGTTTTTTTCCCTTGCGACGCCCGCCGCAAAACCCTAAACACCCGCTCACACCAAGAGTGCTCCGTTCGTCTATCGGTTAGGACGCCAGGTTTTCAACCTGGAAAGAGGGGTTCGATTCCCCTACGGAGTACCACTTTACTCTCCCGTAGAATTGCAGATCAGACATGACCTCGCTGCTAGGCTGCGAGTCTCAGCGTGCGCACCCTTTTTGCGGCTCGCGTCGTACTGCATTGATAAATATACCTTTTGTCTGAATGTGCGGAGCTTCTCAAAAACTTTGGGATTTGTGTTATTTTCCTCTTGCACGGCCGCGCGTGCTTCAGTAAACACCCGCTCACACCAAGAGTGCTCCGTTCGTCTATCGGTTAGGACGCCAGGTTTTCAACCTGGAAAGAGGGGTTCGATTCCCCTACGGAGTACCATTTTTCTCTCTGAAAAATTGGCGCATTCCACCACTCACGCACCGCCGAGAAGCAGGGGATTATCCTGTTGAGGAAATCGTCGCGCGCAGGCGCGACAGGGCTTCTGCCTGCTCATCAAGATCATTGAGGCAGGCGCCCAGAACCACCCCATTGAAGGCGCCCGCGCGGCGGCTGTAGCTTGAGAGCGCCTCCGCACCCACACCGGCTGCGCGTGCGGCTGTTGTCACGGTCTGATCGCAAATTTCGGGACGCAGATGCAGCACGACCTGCATGCCAGCTTGATAATCCTCCACATGGCCCACATCAGAGAAATCCGAGCGCAACCGCGCGATCAGGGTCCGGTGCCGTTCCGCATAGATTCGGCGCACCCGGCGCAGGTGCCGGTAGAACTCTCCGTGCTGCATAAACTCCGCCAGAGCCGCTTGGGGCATGGCACTGGCACGCGCACCCTTGCGACGCATCGCCCGCACGAGGCGCTCCACCAGCGCCTCGGGGGCCACGATGTACCCCATCCGCAAGCTGTTCGAGAAAATCTTGGAGAAGCTGCCGATGTAGACTGTCCGCCCCTGCCCGTCGACACCTGCCAGCGCGGGAATCGGTCGGCCCGCATAGCGAAATTCCGAATCGTAATCGTCCTCGATGATCCAGCCCTGTGACTGCGCCGCCCAGCGCACAAACTCTTGTCGCCGGCCCGCACTCATCGCGCCACCAAGCGGGTATTGATGCGACGGCGTCAGAACCACCACATCGGTGCCATCGCCAGTTGTAGGGACTTCGGCCCCTTGGGAATCGAGCGCCAAGTCTCGGATGCGACGCCCCTGCGCCTGCGCAAACCGTCGGATCGGGGGATAGCCGGGATCCTCCACCCCAACCGCTCCGGTGCTCGAGGCCAGCGCCGCGAGACAAACATCCAACGCCTCGGTCGCGCCAGAGGTGACCAGCACCTGATCCGGCCGCGCGGCGATCCCGCGCCAATCGTTCACATGGGCGGCAATGGCCTGGCGCAGGTCCGGATGACCAAAGCGCCCGCAGCCCATCAACATATCTTCTGGACGTGTGCGGCAGAGGCGAGCAACGGCTTTTGCCCAGGCGCGGTGCGGAAAGAGACGCATGTCCGGCTGGCCAGCCTCCAAGAGCAGGTCTCCCCGCTCGCTGAGGTCCGCAGGTGGCGTGGGCGTCCCTTTCGCCGGAAGCTCCACCTCGCCCATGGCACAGACGGTATAACCCGATCCGCGCCGCGCCATGAGATAGCCCTCGGCCACCAGCTGCTCATAGGCCGTCACGACCGTCGCACGCGCCACCCCCAGATCCCCTGCAAGCGCCCGCGTTGCCGGGAGCCGCGCCCCGGTGGCAAGAGCCCCAGAGCGAATTCGAGATCGCAAGGCCGTGCAGATCTGCTCAAAGATCGGCACATCAGAACGCCGATCCGGCATAAAGGCGGGCAAATCGCTTGGCATAATTGGTCCGATCAGAGTGTCCTCTTGGCAACGTTATGCCTGCGCCAATCGACAGACAAGCAAAGACCGGGCACAACGCCCGGCCCCTGTCTTTCCCAGATGCGCACTCACTCGGCGGCGCGCACCCCGGCATAGGCGCGCAGCTCAACGAAGGTCTCGTTATAGCAGGCCCCGTCGCCAATATCGGTGCGTACCTCCACCGGGATCAGAGCGTTTGCGGTGAGGCCCGTCTTGGAACTGATGCGCCATGTACCCTTGGGGGCATACGTCACACCGCGCTGCATCGCATCCGAGATCTTGAGACGGAACGTGACGCTTCCGCGGGCGTTGGCAACCTCGACCAAATCACCATCCTGCAGCCCCCGTGCGGCGGCGTCTTCGGGGTGCACCTCGATGCTCTCGGGCCCTGCGGAAAGCGGCGCGCTGCCGAAAGTGGCGTTGATGCGTTTGTCCGAACTCGGGGTAATCAACACCAAAGGCAGGTCCTGCGACACCGGATCATAGCGCGGCACGCCAAAGCCGGTCTCCGCCTCGAGCGCGGCGCTGAACAGCTCAATCCGGCCTGTTTCTGTGTCGGGCGTCACCGTCTCGCAGAGGACCAGAGCAGCGCCATCGCTTTTTTGCATTTCCAACGCGCGATCCACCGGCATCTGGCTTGGGGGGCGGCCTTCAAATTGCGGATGGCTGGCATCCATCGCGTCATCCATCAACTGCACGTCCGAAGCCTGATGCTCTGGCTCGATATAGCCAAAACGCGCGGCCAGACGGCGGAAAATCTCCGTGTTCGGCAGACTTTCCGCGATGGGCGCGATCACGGGCTCGGCCCGCTGGACATAGTTCTGACCATAGGCGGCAAAGATCTCATCGTGCTCAAAGTGGGTGGCTGCGGGCAGGATCACATCGCAATATGCCATGCTGTCGGTCATCACCACGTCGCAGCCAACGGTAAAGATCTCAGGCTGACTCAACGCCGCAATCATCCGAGTCTGGTCGGGGTGTGTCGCGACAGGATTGTGGTTGTAGATCATGACGGCATTGATCGGTGTGGATTGCTCGCGATCAAGCATCAGCTGTGCCACATCAAGGATATTCACCACCCGTGTTTCAGGGTCGATCAGATGATCGCCCTGCAGCCGGGCGCGTGTCTTGGGGGAGGCCAGTCCGGATTTGGCCACCACCCCGGCTCCCAGTCGCCCGTGCTGTCCCAGGAGCGCATTGAGCGCCATCGCCGCGCGCAGCCCCGAACCTCCGGAGCGTCCCCGTTCCATCCCATTGCCGGTGGAGGTGGCCAGCCTCTGCGCAGTCTGCATCCAATCCGCCAGCTTGAGGATATCGCTGACAGCGAGGCCGCAGATTTCAGAAGCGTTTTCAACGCTGTGCTTGCGCGCCTCGTCCATATACTCGTCAACGCCATGCACCCAATGCGCAATAAACTCCGCATCAAATGCGCCGCGCCGTTCGAGTTCAGCCGCAAGCGCATGGGCAAGCACCACATCGGTTCCGGGTCGCACCTGAAGATAGAGGTCGGCCTGCTCTGCGATCTTGATCCGCTTGGGGTCAATCACCACCAGACGCGCACCCTTGGCGCGGGCCGCTTTGACGATCCGTGTCAGATGCAGGTTGGAGACCGTCACATTGTTGCCCCAGACCACGATGAGATCGGCATGCTGGGCCTGTTCCGGCGGCATGCCGGGAGCATTGCCATAGAGGCTCTCATAGGCGAGGCTGCGCACGCCGCCGCAGAGCGGGCCGCGATCCATTCGCGTGGCGCCCAGACGGTAGAAAAATCGCCGATCGAGCGAGCCCCCCGCCAGCTCCCCGTGAGGTCCAGCATAGTTCAGCGGCAAGATCGACTGCGCGCCATGCGCATCAATGGCAGCGTGAAACCCTTCGACCACAAGATCCAGCGCATCCTCCCAACTGATGCGTTCAAACGTGCCAGCCCCCCGCGGCCCCACCCGCCGCAGCGGATGTGTGAGCCGCGCCGGACCATGTACAAAGTCAGGGTAGGCGCGCGTGACCTTGTTGCAGACCACACCGGCCGTAAACGGATTGGCATTTGACCCGCGTACGGCAGTAATCTGATCGCCCGTTACCTCGACGCTGAGGCTACAGGTGTCCGGGCAGTCCAACGGGCAAACGCTGGGCACGACACGCGTGTCTTGAGAGGATCTGGCTTGTCTGGACATCGAAGGCTCCACTTTTGGCGTCCTCTCCGGCTAGTGCAAAAGAAGCCCTGTCAAAAGCGCCAATATCCGATAAAAAGAGCAGTCCAATTTTAGACTTCGAGCCATGCCAAATCGAAAAGGCCCACACGGAAGAAATCCGTATGGGCCAGAAACCCTTTGCGCGAAAGCGGCGCCGCGGAGAGGTATGTGCGCTGTCAGGCAGACTTGCTGTTTTGCTCGACCAGATCCATCTCATCTTCGAGGCTGGGCGTATAGAACATATGCTGCGCTTTGCCCGCCCGTTTGGAGGCGTAGAGCGCAAGGTCGGCCTGATGCAATAGCGTCGCCGGCAGAGGCTGCGCGACATCCGTGGACAAGGTGGTGCCTGCAGAGGCGGAAATCCGGCACTCATCCGCGCCATACATGATCGGCTCTTCAAGGCGCTCGATCAGGCGGCAGGCCAGATCATTGATCCGGTTGCGATCCATCAACCCCTCAAACACCAGCACAAACTCGTCACCACCGATGCGCGCAACGGTGTCAGATTTGCGTGTACACTCCACCATGATGGAGGCCACCCGCTGCAACACCGCATCACCTGCGGCATGACCGTAGGTGTCATTGACAGATTTGAAGAAGTCGAGATCGACATTCATCAGGGCAAAGTCGCGCCCGCCGCTGATCAGGCGGTTCAACACATGGTCCATGGCGCGACGGTTCTTCAGCCCGGTCAACGTATCGGTAAAGGCCTGCTCCTCGGCGGCAATCTTGGCCCCCTGCAAGCGCAGGTTCAGCTGGCGCGACGCCTCCATAGCGGCAGATTTCGCCTCCACCAGGTAAAGCATCTCGATCGTGAGATCCGTGGGCGAGAAATCCTGACTGGTCAGGTTGAAGTCGCGCACCGCATCCAGCACCGAAATCCCGAAAGAGAGATTTATGAATGCGCCCCGCCCCTTGGGGAGCGGAACCAACACGCCCTTCATCCGGGTGTGCGGCGCGTCATGAAGCTGAAAGTGCAGTTTGCTGCCAGCGGTATTCATGAGATCAGCAACGGCTTTGACGGAGCGAGGCCGCTGCAGGTCCAGCACCTCGAGCACCGGTTTGCCCAACCAGCCATTGTCGCCCCGGATCTTGTCGAGGGTCGGACCGTGGCTCACGATCAGGCCATCCGCGTCAATGATCACATGCATTGGGCAGAGTTGGTCGGCAAGGCCGGTCAGCTGTTCGAAGGTCATCATAATGTATGCGCCCCCAGTTCAAACGCGCGCCCCTCGCTGAAATCGCTTTCCACGAGGGTGATCGAAATCACGTCGGAGCCTTCCTGCTCCCCCACGAGATCAAGGATCACCAGAGCGCCGTAATCATCCGCCATCGCACGAAGAACCCCCGTCATCACCTGTGCATAGCCCGGCACGCCCGGTTGGCACAGCAACTGGAACTGACCCGGCGCCTGTTCGATCAACTCAAGCCCAGGCAAATGCAGATCCGACACTGCAAGGCGGGCGCGATCCGGCAGGTCATCAAGCGAGTGCAGGAATTCAACGTAGTTCACGCCACCAAAGCGCAGCAGGCGCCTGAGAGCCTCGACCTGAGGGTTGGAGACCAGAAATGTCCCCACATCTTCGAGGATTTCATCAAGGGGGCGTTCGAGTTTGGCTTCGACCGCGCGCAGCATTCGAATCGATTGATCTTCAGGGTACACAAGCATGGCCTCGAACTCGGTAAACCCGAGCCCGCTTTCATCCATGATGTCTGCCCAGCGCTTGTCACCATAAGTGCTTGTGACAAAAGCCTGAACAGCCCTGTTGATCAAACCGTGCATACGGTTGCTTCCCTATTTCACCTCTGTTTTTTCTTAAGCAAACAAACTTAAGAAAGCCCAAAGACCTCCCCACATCGACGGGCTTGAACCGAAAAAACTCGGCGCATTGCGTCACTTTTCTCAGACCAAGCGGGACACCATGCCGGTGGCACAAGCAAAAAACCGGCAGCGGGATGTCTCCCACGGCCCAATACCACCACCAAGACTTGTAGTTTCAACGCGCTGCGCACTGTTCAGTTACACTGCTTGCGAATTTCAAGATTCGAAAGCTCTGAACGAATTCAGCCCCTACCCCATTCAATCGTATCTGCGCCTATCATACCGTAAGCACCATGGAGGCTCCAACCCCATAGTGCCCGCTCCCCTTGTGGAAGCGCGTAAAATTGCTTGCGCCGCGTCAATTGAGTAACAATGGTTAAAAATCTGTGGGGGCTCCGCCTTCTTCCTTCCGGCGGGCGACGAAGGCCTGCAGCTCTTCGCGAATGCCCTCATCAAGCGTCGGAGCCTCGAATTCGTTGATGATCTGCTTGAAGAGACCGTTTGCTCGCTGCGCGGTCCAGGTTCCGCCCGCGGCCTCCCAAGCCTCATAATTGTGCCAGTCGCTCAGGAACGGCTGATAAAAGGCTGTCGCATAACGATCCTGCGTGTGCTGGATGCCGAAGAAATGTCCATCATTTCCGACCTCCCGGATCGCATCGAGCGCGATTTCCTCGGGGCCGGTGGCATTGATGACCGGGTCCATGTAGCGCTGGATCATCTGCAAGACCTCGCAATCCATGATGAATTTCTCTGGAGAGGCGATCAGCCCGCCTTCGAGCCAGCCCGCAGCGTGGTAGACCATATTCGTGCCCGACTGCACCGCTGCCCAGAGCGAGTTCGACGTCTCCCACATGGCTTGCCCATCCGGCACATTGGCCGCGCAAACGCCGGAGGACCGCATCGGCAATCCGTAAAATCGTGCCATCTGCCCGGTCATTTGAGTCGCGCGCATATATTCAGGAGTTCCAAATGCAGGTGCTCCGGACTTCATGTCGACATTGGAGGTAAACGTTCCGATCGCGCAGGGCGTGCCGGGGCGGACATATTGGAACAGGGCAATGGCGCAGAGCGCCTCTGCCAGCGACTGCGCCACGGCCCCCGCCATGGTGACCGGAGCCATCGCGCCTGCCAGCGTGAACGGTGACACGATCACGGGTTGGCCCCGCCGCACCAGCCTCAGCGCACCATCAATCATCGGCTCGTCATGCTTCAAGGGCGAGGTGGAGTTGATGTTGGTGTACATGTGCGGTTGGGAGTCGAATTCCTCATGGCTCAGACCACCCGCGATGCGCACCATCTCCATCACGTCCTCGACCCGCTCTTTGCCGAGCGAATAGGCATGCATCACCTTGTCGGTGAGCGTGAGCTTGTCATAAAGCACATCGAGGTGACGGATCGAGGCATGGAGATCGACAGGCTCCACCGGATAGCCCCCCGCAAAATGGATGCAGTTGAAATACTGCGTCAATTTCAGCAGGTTCTGGCAGTGTTCACGGGTGCCGGGGACCTTCTTGTTCAGGTCCATATCCCAATAGTTCGGCGGCGAGGACACATTGCCAAAGACGATCGAATTGCCGCCGATGCGAATGGCGCGCTCTGGGTTGCGCGGCGTAAGGGTGAACTCCGAGGGGACCTTGCCCACCATCTCCATCACAAACTCGCGGTCCATGCGCACCAAAGCGCCATCCACCTTGAGCCCCGCCTCCTTGAAGATCTCAAGCGCTTCGTCGTTCAGGAACTCGACGCCGATCTCCTCGAGAATGCGCATCGCGCCATCATGGATTGCGGCAATACCCTCTGCGGTGAGCGGCTCGACCGGGCGGTCAATATTGACCGGAGGCTTCCATGGCATCTGCTCCAAAGTGGCGGCTCCCCGACGGGCGGCTGCACCGGCCCGGCCTCCTCCCCGGCGTCGGCGCGCTTGTGTCTGCGACATGGGATTCCCTCTCCTGCGACGGATTTTTACCCGTCCAGATTGGGCCGGATGACACCAGACACACCTGTCCAATACCGACACCTCATGTCGCATTTGCCCTTCGTGATGCCGCCGGAGTGCGTTCCAGTCTCAGGCCTGCGCAAGCCAGTCCGGGATATGACCGATATTGGGCAGCACGACATCGGCCAAATCGGCCAGATCCTCGGCGCGAGCCAAACCGGTCAGAACGCCAATGGTGCGCATCCCCGCTGCACGCCCCGCAATCAGATCGTGGCGACTGTCGCCGACCATCGCAGTTGCGCCGGGGGCGACACCCACATGGCTACAAAAGGCCAGGAGCGGGTCGGGGTCGGGTTTGGAGCCAAATCCGCTGTCAGCCCCGATCACCATGTCAAATTGGTCATAGACGCCAGAACGGGTCAGATGCCGTTGCGCCGAATGCGCGCCGTCATTGGTCATCACGCCCAACTTCAGGCCAGACGCGCGCAAGTCCGACAGAAACGGCGCGAGCGGTACCGCCTGTGCCAATTCGGCCTCACCCGCAGTGCGGATCAGGTATTGCTCAAGATCAGTCTCACTCATCTGCGGCACATGCGGCGACAACACCTCGGCCACCTCGTCATTGGTGCCTGCGATCACCAGGCTGTCGGGATGAAAGGCGCGTTCGGTCAAATCGTAGCGCACCGCCTCGGCCATCGCGCCCAGACGCCCTGTGTCCTCACCGGCCAACTCCGTGAGCATCCCCAGCGCCCAGCCATTCCAGGTCTGGGCAAAGTCAAAAAGCGTGCCGTCCTTGTCGAAAAGAAGCGCAGAGAGAGTCATGAGAAGTCCTTGGGAAAATCCGTTTGGCAGCGTGTATCACGTCCAGTGCACCTGTTCACCCCCGGGCAGCGTCGCGCGGGCTTCCACAAGCGACGGATATGGCACGCCCTCATGGTCACAAAACGCCATCACCCAGGAATCGTCCATCAGCAGAAAGTCCAGCACTGCGCCCAGAAACTCCGGGTCGTTCACGCGGTCGCGCAAATCACTGAGCGAGGCTCCGCTGGACCCCAGAAAGATTGGCAAGAGCTCTTCGTTCCCGGCCAGCCAAGTGAGCGCCTTTAGGCCCAGAACTTCGGCGCGATCGGCGGAAAATGGCATAACGGCCTCCTTGTCGACATTTTTAAGTCAATTTGCACTACCCCCGAAAGGGTTTGTTAACCAGTCTCAACAACACTCAAACACAAGCAAAAGCCGGGAATGAAGGTGTTTTCAACGTGCAAGGCACGATCCTAGTCATAGATGGGGTATCCACCAATCGCATCATCTTGAAGGTGCAACTGACAGCAGCCTGTTTCCAGGTGCTGCAGGCCGACAGCCTGTCGGCCGCGATGGCCCTGATGAAAGACAACCGCCCGGATCTCGTCCTCACTGCAATGACCCTGCCGGACGGCGATGCCGCGGATGTCAAACGCGCCCTGGACCGGGTGCGCCATGGCGTTGGGGTGCCGGTGATTGCGCTCTGCCCGCAAAACGATCGCGGCACCCGCATCATGGCGCTGTCGGCGGGGATCGACGAGGTGCTGCCGCTTCCGGTGGACGACATGATCCTGCAGGCGCGCATCCGCAGCCTGTTGCGCATGCGCATGCAAGACGACGAACTGCACCTGCGCGAAGAGGGCGTTGCCGCCTTCTCCGTACCGCTGAAGGACACCACCGCCGTGCAGATCACACAATCGGATGCGACTGTCGCATTGGTTTGTCATGATCTGCAGACGGCGCAAAAGTGGAAATCCCGCCTCAGCGCCAGCGTGGACTTCCGTCTGAAAGCTTACAATGTCGACGCGATCCAGGATCTGATGCGCACGCCGGTGCCGGATGTGATCGTGATCGAGCTTAACGAACACTCGGCTGGCATGGCGCTACGTCTGTTGGCGGATCTGCGTGCCCGGATCAGCACCCGCGACAGTGTGGTGATCGCGGTGCCGAACCCCGCCGATGCCAGCATCGCGGCAGAGGCGCTGGACCGGGGTGCGCATGACGTCTTGCACTGCGGCTTTCAGGTGGATGAACTGGCCCTACGGATCACCGCGCAGCTTGCACATCAGCAGCGCGCCGAAATGATCCGCAACACCCTGCGTGATGGCTATCGTGCGGCGATGCGTGATCCGATGACCGGGCTCTACAATCGCCGCTACGCACGCCCGTTCCTCGAACAGGTGACCCAAGACGCCCAATCTGCGGGATCAAATTTCGCCGTGATGGTTGCGGATCTGGACCATTTCAAGCGCATCAACGATGCCTATGGCCACCCGGTGGGCGATGCGGTGCTGATCGAAGCCGCGCGTCGCCTTCAAGCGGAGTTGCGTGGTTGCGACCTGCTGGCGCGGATCGGTGGGGAGGAGTTCATGCTGGTGCTGCCGGATCTGCACCCCGACGAGGCAAGCACCGTGGCCAACCGACTGTGCCGCGCGATCAGCGGCAGCCCCTTTGTGGTCAAAGGCTGCGCTCAGCCTCTCGAGGTTACAATCAGCGTCGGCGCCGTCGTCGCGCAGCATGGCACGCAGCCGTTGAGCGCCGATGATCTCTTTGTGGCGGCGGACCGCACGCTCTATGAGGCCAAGCACGCGGGCCGTAACCAGGCCGCGATCAAGGGGCTCACACAGAGCGCCGCCGCCTGATCCCTCTGCATCCATAAGATCTGCAGATCACGCGTCCTTCCGGGATTATGGACGATCTTCGCGTGGCTTGCGAAACCGTGCAATGTGGTCCCTTACCTTTTCGGCAAAACCTGCACGCTCTGCGGGCGTCATCTTCTGCAGCTCTGCAATCCAGACCTCATGCATGGAACTGCGGAAGGCCTGCGCGGACTGGCTCTGGGCGTCGATCTCGGCGCGCAGGCGATCGGCATCAAGCGGGTCCTGCTGGATCACCTCCAGCAGCACATTGAGTTCGGCCAGCCGCCGCTCGACAATGTCGCCGTGCTTGCCACTTGCGAGCCTGCGCAATGCGCGCCGCTCCGCATCATCAAAGGAGCGATACATCACCGCCCCGATTGCATCTGCCGCCGCAGGAGGTGGAGCCTTGTGGCGATGCGGACCGGGACGACCCTCGCGCAGCGCGGCACCCACCATGATCCCCACCACCGCGAGATTGCCCGCAAGCGACAGCGCAAACACGGCCTTCAGCCAGCGTGGCATCCGCGAAATCCCCTTGGGTTCAGCTGTATGTATCATTGCAAATCCTCAGCCAGCACCGTGGCCAGATCAAAAGTTTCATAGGCCGCATAGTCTGTTGTCTCACTGCCTGTGCGGGCCAGCGTCTGCAAGCCCGGCGTTTCCAGCATCAGGTCCGGTGCATTGATCCCGACCCAGAGCCCGACGCAACTCGCGGCCACCAGCCCCCCCAGCGACGGCCAGCCCCCCAGCGCTGCAATCAGAACCTCAATCGGGCCACGCCGAGGAGGCTCTGTCGCGGTGCTGCTGAGGTGCCCCGCCTGCGCGTCGGCTGCATCGGCGAGGATGGACTCCATCAGGGAGGCGGGCACCTCGGGACGGGTCGCGCGCGCCTCGGCAAAGAGTGCGTCGAGATCGTCAATTTCGGTCTGGCTATTTAGCTTGTTACCCATCTTGATACCCCAATTCCTCGCGCCGACCCGCCAATGCTGCGGCCAAAGCGCGTTTGCCCCGTGCGGTCAGGCTTTCCACGGCCTCCACGCTGATCTCCATGACCCCGGCGATTTCCGGGTTCGTCAGTTCCTCTATGTGGCGCAGCACCACGGCCTGACGTTGCCGCTCGGGCAAGGTCATCAGCGCATCTTGCAGCGCGTCCCGGCGCGCCCCCTCCTGAAGAGCCTCCGCCGCCCCGGCCGCAGGGTCAGGAGGTTCCGGGATCGCGTCCAGATCCACATGCCCGCCACGAACCCGGCGTTTGTGGTCGATGCAAAGATTCATCCCCACACGATAGAGCCAAGTAGAGACGCGGGCCTCGCCATTTCGCCAGTCGGGCGCGATTTTCCACAGCCTGAGCATCGCTTCCTGGGTCACGTCTTCGGCCTCTGCGCGATTGCCCAATACCCGTGTCGCCAGTGACAGCACCCGCGGCGCAAGCCTCCGGGTCAGCTCTGTCGCCGCCGAAGGATCGCCATTGCCGAAGCGGATCAGCAAGGCTTCGTCGCTGAGCGCGGGCTCCACAAAGGTGGCCCGCGTCGCGCCATGCGCACGATCAACGCCCGTCTCGGCGGTCATCGGTGCTCCGCTCGCAAGCGGAGACACCGGTTTTTTGGCACCCATATGCACTGTGTCGTTTGGATCAGGTTTACTCCGAGTCCTGGCCCGCACCTGCACGATGCTTTTCGGGCCCACCGCGATGATGCTGACGCTTTCTGATCTCTTCGACAATAGCCTGCGCGGTATCGAACTCCGCTTTGGAAATGGAGCCATTGCCATCGGTATCCGCCTTTTCCAGCAGATTGATCGCACCGTGGCGGCGCGGCATTTCCTCGGCGCTCAGGCCTCCATCCCCATCAGTGTCAAACCGCTCGATCATCTTGGCGGTGCGACGGGCCATCCGCTCTTGCGCGCGGGCATTCAACTCGTCGGCGCTCAGCACGCCATCCCCGTTTTGATCAGCCTCGGCAAACCGCGCTTGCCCGCGCGCCGCAAGCTCGTCTTGGGTCAGCGCGCCATCGCCATTGGCGTCCAGCTGTTCAAACGTGGGCTTTTCATGGCGCGGGCCAAAGCCTTGCTTGGCCAGAACCTGCCCCCCCGCCAGAGCGGTGGTGAGCGTCAGCAGAGAGGCGATCAGGATCTGTTTCTTCATGACATCGTTCCTTCGTTGAGCCGCAGCAGCACCATGCTGCCCGATGTATGAGTAAAACGCGCGCCCCCGCAGTTTCCGTCGCAGATTGTCGAAATTTCTATGTCGCCCTCGGAAAGGTAAGTTTTTACGGAGGTTTTGCCCCCCGCGTCACCCGGTCACAGCGTAATACATCTGTGATTTGCATATTTGGGATAAACCATTGAAGTAATCACGACCACTGCACACGAATTATTACCCAAGCGCGCATAGGTCACGGAGTATTTAGATGACAGACACGCAAGGCCTCACCCCGCAGCACGCCTCCGTTGATGAGGAACGTCAGACCAAACCGGCCCTCTGGAAGGGCTGGCGCGGACGTTGCCCGAACTGCGGCGAAGGCAAACTGCTGCACAGCTATCTCAAGGTCAACGACAGCTGTTCTGAATGTGGTGAGGAGTTCCATCACCACCGTGCCGACGATGGCCCCGCCTATCTGACGATCCTGATCGTGGGACACCTGATGGCCCCTTTGATGCACTATATGGCGTTTGAGTGGCGGCCCTCGCCCTGGGTCATGGCGTCGGTATTCTCGACCGGCTGTCTGGCGGCCTCGCTCTATCTGCTGCCGCATCTCAAGGGCGTGGTGGTTGCCTATCAATGGGCCCGCCGCATGCATGGGTTCGACAAGACGCCAAAAGAAAAGACCTCCGCCGCCTGATCGCCCCCTTTTCTTTCCATGTCAAAGACGTGACACTGCAAACGGCCCGCCCCTGCGGGCCGTTTTCTTCATGTCAGAGGGCACAGCGATGGCAGCGACCGGTGCAAGCGACACAAGCATAGACAAGACCACGATTCGCGATGCCGCGACGGTGATCGTGGTGCGCGATAGCAAAAGCGACGACCCCAAGGTCCTGATGGGCCAGCGTGGCGCCAAGGCCGCGTTTATGCCCAACAAATTTGTGTTCCCCGGTGGCGCAATGGATCTGGGCGATCGCGAGATTGCCCTGGCCGGTGACATTGGTGCGCCCTGCCGGAACCGCCTGCAAGAAGATGGGGGCGCAGAGGTCTGGCGCGCGCTCTGCGTGGCCGCAGCCCGTGAACTCTGGGAGGAAACAGGGCTGATCCTTGGACAGCCGGGGTATTGGCCCGCCGAGGTGCCCAAGGATTGGCAGAGCTTTGCCGCAACGGGCCATGTTCCGGATGCTTCGGCGCTGACATTCGTGTTTCGCGCCCTGACCCCGCCGGGTCGCCCGCGCCGCTTTGATGCACGGTTCTTCTTGCTCAAAGCGGAGGATCTGCGCGGCGATCTAGATGACTTCTCCCGCGCCTCCGACGAGTTATCCCACCTGCAGTGGATCCCGCTCAGCCAGGTGCGCAGCTTTGATCTGCCGTTCATCACCGAGGTCGTGCTGGCAGAGGTCACCGCCAACCTGCGCCACGAAAGCCCCCCGGAGAGCACGCCCTTTTTTCGCAATGATGATGAAGAGAGCCTCTTTTTGCGCTTGCATGGCCGCCCGATGTCGCAGGCGGATTGAGCTCATCCGCAGCGGGTCGGGCGCGCTCAGAGCGCCAGAATAAGCGCGAGGATCGAGAGCACCAGGAGGGCCATGCCAATGATCTCCCGCCGCGTCACCTCTTCCTTGAAGACCAGAAGGGATGCGAGGAGAGACAGCAGAAGTTCCACCTGGCCCAGCGCTTTGACATAGGCTGCGTTTTGCAAGGTAAAGGCCAGGAACCAGCAAAAAGAGCCGCCCATGCTGGTGAGCCCCACCCAAACCGCGACCCGGCGCGCATCCCAGACCCGCAGGATCTCGCCGGGATCTCGCGACAGCAGCCACACAAGCATCATCGCGGTCTGCAAACAGACAACCACCCCTAGTGTGACCGCCGCCCGCAGCACGGCGTCCGGCTCCTGCAATTCAAGTGAGGCGCCGCGATAGCTCACAGCGGAAAAGGCAAAGAGCACCCCCGACCCCAGCCCCAAGAGCGGCGCGCGCCCGGTAAGTTGCCCCCAAAGCCCCTTGGGTCCGTCCTTGGTCTTTGACAACACCAGCACCGCCACCAGTCCAATGAGGATCGCAACCCACCCCAGCGGGGAGACCTCATCGCCCAAAATAACCAGACCCACGATCGCGGTCTGGATCACCTCGGTTTTCTTGAAGGTGATGCCAACCGCAAAATTGCGCTCCTTAAAGAGCGCGACGACGCAGACTGTTGCCAGGATCTGCGACAGGCCGCCGATTATGGCGAAACCCCAGAACGCTGCGCTCAGGGCCGGCAGCTCGGCGCCCGTTGCGCCCACATAGGCCCAAAGCAGCAGCAAGATCAGGGGCGCCGAATAGACGAACCGAGAAAACGTCGCCCCCGCCGCGCTCAGGGTGACGCTGCTCAGGACCTTTTGCAGCATGAAGCGCACGGTCTGAAAACTGGCAGCGGCGAGGGTGACGGGGATCCAGAGCGGCATGGGCTGACCTTATGGTATACTATCGCATACCGCCCTTATGCGCCTTTACTCGGAGGATTTCCAGAGCGGATGTGGCACCGGGTCTTTGGCGCGAAAGGCAAACTGGCGAAACACGCTCGCATAGCTGGGCAGCACATAGCCGTCATTCCGGTCCTGAAAGCGCGCGCGGTGCTGACGATAAAGCCGGGGCAACCGGTGCCACGGTACGCCGGGATAGAGATGATGCACAATATGGAGATTGTTGTTCAGGAACAGAAAACTCAGGATCCAGCCGAGCACTCCCCGTCCCTCCACGATTGCCGTGCGGCCGTGCATGTCCTCATGGGCACGGTGTTCCAGATAGGTACGGATCTTGAGCAATGCCAGTCCGATGTAGGCAGCGCCCAGATAGGCAAGAACCGACATCTCCGAGAGGCTCACGATCCCCAAGACCAACAGGATTCCGATCCCGTGCAGCAGCCAATCGCGTCCGATCCCGCACACACCATTGCGTGCCAACCGCCAGTCCGTCTGCATAAAGCAGATCTGCCCGATCATTGGCCCCAAGAGTATGCGCCCCAGAAGCGTATTGTTCACACGCAAGAGGCTCTGTCGCCATTTTGGCAGGCGCGCCCAGATCTCCGGATCCATGAAATTGCTCTCGGGATCATCATAGGGATCGGTGAGGTTTTCATCCTGGTGGTGCGCAAGATGCGTGTCGCGAAACCGGCCATAGGGCACACAAAGATTGAGCGGCAAAAACACCAGCGCCTCGTTAAGCGCGCGCCTCGCAAAGGGGTGCCCGTGCAACACCTCATGGCAGAGCGAGGAATGCAACGCCACCATTAGCCCCGCCGCCACGACGGCCAGAGCCTGCGATACCTGCGCCAGACCAAAGAGAGCGCCTGCCCAAAGGAGATAGCAAGCCACAATCAGGAGGAAAGTTCCCCATTCCGGATGTTTGGGCAGGACCGCTCTGGCCTCTGCTTCGGCGACGTCGATCGCGGGCGGGACCTCCAGCAAGTTCTCGGGCATCCCGATCGCGCTCTCGGCTGTCCTTGATGCCGGTTGCATGGCACTCATGTCATGCATGGTGACGTCCCCAGCGGATGCCCGCCCAAACCCGCTCGTAAATCAGATAGCTCAGGAAGCCGAGCGCGGTATTGATCCCCGCCATCATGCCACCTGCACTCAAGGAGCCGGTGGCGATAAACCCCACCGCCGTCATCGAGATCAGCCCGATCACATTCCACACAATCGCCTTCACGAGGGAGCGCCCGCGCGTTTCCATAGGTCCTCCAATGTTTGCTACACCTGCAAACTAGGCCAACGGCAGACTGTGCAGAATTCTGTATGTGATTAACAAAATTCATCAGATGTGATATTTGTCATCACATGACGGATAAAATCGACAAACGCCTCCGGGCGGTACAGTTTCGGGACCGCCTTGAGCGCGCGCTGCGCGACAGCGGCCTCAGTCAGAGCGCTTTGGCGCGCGCCACCGGTGTGGATCGCTCGACAATTTCGCAGCTCTTGACGGACGATGGCGCGCGCTTGCCCAATGCGCATGTGATCGGCGCCTGCGCAGAGGCATTGGGTGTGTCGGCCGATTGGTTGCTGAGCCTCTCGGAGCGCCCAGAAAGCGCCGCGGAACTGCTGGCCTCCTCTATTGCGATGACTGAAGCGCCACGCGCGCTGGTGGATGAACGGATTTACGAGTGGCATCGCGAGGCCGCCGGCTACAAGATCCGCCATGTGCCCGCGACGCTGCCCGATATGCTCAAGACGCGCGCGGTGCTCGAATGGGAATATGCGCCACACCTGGGGCGCACCGCCGATCAGGCCATCGGCGCTTCCGAGGACCGGCTCACTTGGATGCGGCAGGCCGGGTCAGATTACGAGATCGCGCTGCCCATCTATGAGGTCGACAGCTTTGCCAAAGGGGTAGGCTATTACGAGGGACTATCGGCTGAAATCCGCATCGAGCAGCTTGAGCATCTGGAGCGGCTGACCACGCAGCTATACCCGCGCCTGCGGGTCTATCTCTACGATGCAAAGCGATTATATTCGTCGCCGTTGACGGTGTTTGGGCCGCTCTTATGCGTGTTCTATGCCGGCAGTCACTACATGGCCTTTCGAGATCGCGCGCGGGTAGAAACCTACACCGGTCATTTTGATCGCCTGGTGCGCGAGGCAGACATCACCGCCCGGCAGGTTCCCGGGCGCCTGCGCGCACTGCGCGCACAGATCGGGGTGGCGACGTAGCGCTGCGCCATCCGGGCGGCTGGCGGCACCTGATCCGAGTGACCAAAACGCTCCGTGTTTGACGCCGGTCCTATACCTTCGGATCCGGGTTTTCCGTGTGGCCATCCACCGCAATGACCTGACCGGAGATGCGCCGCGAAGCTTCGGAGCCAAGGAACACCGCCATGTTGGCCACATCCTCAGCCGTGACCCAGGTGCGCATAGACGTGCCCGCGGCATAGCCCTCGTGGACCGCATCGCGGCTCATGCCTTTGAGTGCCGCCTCGCGCGCCAGAACGCCCTCCATGCGCGGCCCCTCGACCGCGCCGGGGCAGATCGCATTGGCGCGGATACCAAAGGGGCCGAGCTCCATCGCGAGGGTTTTCATCAGGCCAATCACAGCCCATTTCGCGGCCGCATAGGGCGCGCGATTGGGATAGCCGTAGATCCCCGCCGTAGACGATGTAAGCACGATGCTGCCCTGCCCGGCCGCTTTCATGAGCGGTGCCGCGTATTTCGCCGCCAGAAAGGCACCCTCGAGGTTGACGCTGACACAGGCGCGCCAGTCCTCCAGCTGGATGTCTTCCACCAAGGCGGTCGGCCCGGCCACGCCAGCATTGGCGCAGAGCACATCAAGCCCGCCTGCCTGCGCAATCTCGGCAAAGAGCGCGCGCATCGCGACCTCGTCGGTGGCATCGACCTGCCGCGCGTTCCACCCGTCGGGCAGCGCGGCCAGGGCGTCGCGATCCACATCGGAAACCCAGACTTCGGCGCCCGTCGCGACAAAGCCCTCTGCCATGGCGCGCCCGATACCGGACGCGCCCGCCGTCACCAGAACGCGCATTAGCGAGGCGCACCGATGGCGCGACCCAGCCCTTCGGGTGCGGGCAACGCCGCATGTGCCTCGGCGAGCTTCACAAGATTGGCCTCGATATGCGCGGCCGGCGGTGCCGAGCGGCGGGTTTTCAGATCCACATGCAAGAGCATATGCTCGCCGGTCGCCAGGAGGCGGTCGCCTTCATACATCTCGTGCCAGAGGTGCATCTTCTTACCCGCGCCCATTATGACCCGCGTTCGGACTTGGACCGGGTGGCCCGCGTGGACCTCGTCGATATGGCGGATATGGGTCTCGGCGGTGAAGTAGCTGCCGCCTGAGGCGATATAGTCGGCGTCACAGCCGATGATCTCCATCAGCCGGTCAGTGGATTGGGCAAAGGCATCCAGATAGCGGCTCTCGGTCATGTGGCCGTTGTAGTCGGTCCAATCGAGCGGCACGACGCGGCTCTGGGTGAGGATGGGCTGCGACAGATCGGCAACGTCCTCCATGCTGCGCGCAAGCCCCGCCTCTGACAGGCGCGCGGCGTCATGAGCATTCTGAAGCGCCCCGGCACCCCAGTTGTTTGCGCCCAGCGCCCGCATCATCCCCACGAGGTTGTCATCGCGGATACGCTCGAGCTCGCGGATGGAATACTGCCCTGACTGTGCGTCCGACTGGCCTGCGATCAGGTCGACCAACGCATCATTATACTCGGGTACATCCATCAGTTTGGTCCAGGGCCAGCTGAGAGCCGGGCCGAACTGCGCCATGAAATGCTTCATGCCCGCCTCGCCGCCCGCAACGCGGTAGGTTTCAAACAGCCCCATCTGCGCCCAGCGGATGCCAAAGCCATAGCGGATCGCGTTGTCGATCTCTTCGGTGGTGGCGATGCCATCTTTTACCAGCCACAGCGCCTCGCGCCAGACCGCCTCAAGGAACCGGTCCGCCACATGAGCGTCGATTTCCTTTTTCAAGTGCAAGGGATACATGCCGATTTCGGTGATGATCGCCTTGGCCTTGGCAATCATCTCGGGCGTGTTCACATCAGTTGTGACCACCTCCACCAGCGGCATGAGGTAGACCGGATTGAAAGGATGCGCCACAACGATCTGTGCGGCGTTGGTGAACCCGTCCTGCAATTGCGAGGGCTTGTAGCCCGAGGTCGACGAACCAATCACCGCGCCCCCGGGCGCATGCGCCTCGAGCTCTGCGTATACTTTCTGTTTCAGATCGAGCCGCTCGGGCACGCTCTCCTGTACCCAGTCGACGCCCTGCACGGTTTCCGCGAGGGTCTCATGATAGCTCAGACTTCCTTCGGGTGGCAGCGCCACATTGCCAAGCCCGGGCAGGCTGCGGCGGGCATTGGCAAGAACATCGCCAATCTTGCGCTCGGCTTCGGGATCCGGGTCAAAGACCCGCACATCCCAGCCATTGAGCAAGAACCGCGCGGCCCAACCGCCGCCGATAACGCCACCGCCAATGATTGCTGCTGTTTTTGTCATATCCCGTTGTCCCTAGTTCTGGGGCACCATCTCCAGGGCCCCGGTGTCATATCCATTCTTGCGCAGGACCGCTTTTGCAGCCTCCAGCTCTGTCGCGCTGATGTTGGGCGTGCGGGCCAGAATCCAGCCCTGCTTGCCTTTTGGCGTGCCGATGACCGCCACCTGATAGTCCGCGTCCACGTCCAGCACCCAGTAGTCCCCCCATGTGAAGGGCAAGAGCCGCAACCAGGAGACAAAGTTCACCTCAAGCTTGCCAGGCCCCGCGACGCGCGCCACGCCTTCGACCGTTTCCAGCGGTCCCGTCACGCCCCCCTTGCGACAGCTGTTCACCACCTTGATGCGATCCTTGGGAAGCGGGCTGTACTCTGCGGTCACCGCCGCACAGCCCTGCTCAAACCGGTTGGGAAACCGCGCGATCTCGTACCAAGTGCCAAGATAGCGCGACAGGTCCAGATCCTCTTGCACGGTCATCGCAACATCGGTGTCGCGATACTCTGCAGCCTGCACCGGTGCCGCGAGTGTAAGAGCAACCAGGGTGGCGGCGAGTGTGGAGCGAAAAGCAACTGCAATCATGATACGGACCTCCGGGGGCAAAATATCTTTCAACTCTAACCCCTGCCCCCGGCTTTCGTTCCCGATTACTTGGTGATCGGGGCGCGTTTCTGCAGGCCAAGCTTCTCGCGCACTTCTGCCGGCGTGATCACACGCGCGCCAAGGTTGGACACGATGGTGCCAGCGCGCTCCACCAGTTGCCAGTTTTCGGCCAGCACGCCCTTGTCGAGATAGAGGTTATCCTCCAGCCCCACGCGCACATTGCCGCCTGCCAGCACTGAGGCCGCCACATAAGCCAT
Source organism: Ruegeria sp. TM1040 (assembly GCF_000014065.1). Taxonomy (NCBI): domain Bacteria; kingdom Pseudomonadati; phylum Pseudomonadota; class Alphaproteobacteria; order Rhodobacterales; family Roseobacteraceae; genus Ruegeria; species Ruegeria sp. TM1040. Next base: position 2,297,925 of record NC_008044.1, read on the forward strand.
CTGATCACGCCCCAGCGAGAACGCCGACCAGTTCCAGTCGTCGGGCACATTGTTGACCATCGCCATAAAAGTATTGAGATCATTGGGCGCCCCCCATGGGACCCCCATGCAGAGCTGCACCAGAGCATCCGATTTCAGCACGCCGTCTTTGACCAGTTGCTTGGCATACCAAAGATGCCCGGTGTCAAAGGCTTCGATCTCGGGCTTCACGCCAAGATCCGTCATCATCTGCCCCATCGCCTGCAACATGCCGGGCGTGTTGGTCATCACATAGTCGGCCTCGGCAAAATTCATGGTGCCGCAATCCAACGTGCAGATCTCCGGCAGGCATTCCGCCACATGCGCCACACGCGCGCTTGCGCCGATCATGTCGGTGCCGTCTTCGGTCACGGGCAGCGGGCGCTCGACCCCGCCAAAGACGATATCGCCCCCCATGCCCGCAGTGAGATTCAACACCACATCGGTATCGCTCTCGCGGATGCGGTCGGTGACCTCGCGATAAAGACCAAGATCCCGCGAGGGCGCGCCGGTTTCTGGGTCGCGCACATGACAATGCACAATCGCGGCCCCTGCCTTGGCGGCGGCAATCGCGCTTTCTGCAATTTCCTTGGGCGAACGAGGCACATGCGGGCTGCGATCCTGCGTTCCCCCAGAGCCGGTCACTGCACAGGTGATAAAGACCTCTCGGTTCATGGAAAGCGGCATTTTGTGTTTTCCCTCTGATGTACAGGGTTGTGCCCCGGGTTATCCCCAGGCTTCTCCCCGGATTCCAATTTGCGCTGATCTGCAGTCTGGCTCAGCCTTGGCAGCAAGAGTTGACGCGAAGCGAATCGAAGTTGATGAAATCCGCAAAAAACATCCTCCAGCCGGAGAACCGCCCCCTCAAGACCGCCGTTCTGGTGATGGATGAGTGTAACACATTGTCCTTTGCCGCAGCAGTCGACCCCATGCGCGCCGCCAATCGGCTGGCGGGGCGGGCGGCTTTTGACTGGGACTATGTCAGCGCCTCAGCCGAGCCGCCGATGCTCACCTCAGGCCTCACCGTGCCGACCACGCCGCTGGCGCGGCTGGATGACTGTGACCTCTTGATTGTCGTTGCCGGCTTTCAACTGGCACGCCATGCCACACCAAGCCTTCTGGCCGGTCTGCGCCGCATTGCGGGCAGTGGCGCCACCATCGCCGGGATCGACGGTGGCCCCTGGCTCATGGCCGAAGCCGGGCTGCTGGACGGCCATGCGGCAACGACCCATTGGGAAGATTTGGAGAATTTCTCGGCCCGCTTCCCCGATATTCACTGTCGCACGGATCGCTTTACCGTCTCTGAGGGGCGCATGACTTCAGGCGGGGCGACGCCGGCAATCGAGATGATGTTGCATATCATCGGCGCGCGTCACGGGCATGGCTTTGCCTCACGAGTGGCAGGTCTCTTCCTTTATGACGGCACCGCCTCGCCCCAGCGCAGCCAGAGCCGCCTTGGTCATCACAAGCACAACGCCCTCACCGCGAAGGCCAACGCCATAATGGAAGCCGCGCTGGATGACCCCAAACCGCTGGCGGAAATCGCCGAGGTGCTCGGCACCAGCCCCCGCAGCCTGCAACAGCAATTCCGCCTGCGCCTCAACACAACGCCACAGGATCACTATCTGCAACTGCGTCTGGCAGAGGCTCGCCGACTGGTCACAGACACCAATCTGCCCTTGATGGAAATCGCGGTGGCGACGGGGTTCACGTCGCAATCCACCTTTGCGCGCGCCTTTCGCACCGCGCATGGGCTCTCGGCGCGAGAGCTACGCCAGAACAGCGCCGAGACCGCGTTTGCAAGCTACCCTGTGCTCAAGGCAACCAGCCACGCCAGCCACAGCACCAACTAGCCCTTCATCTTCTCACAAATATCCCGGGGGTGAATTGCCCGATCAGGGCAAGAGGGGGCAGCGCCCCCTCCGTTGGCCTCAGTACGGCATCGCATGGGCGCGATGGGCCTGATCGATCTGAGCCAGAACTTCGGGCGCCAGTTCAAGATCCGCACCTTCAAGGATATGCGCGAGCTGCGCCACATCGGTCGCACCAAAGATCGCCGAAGCCATAAACGGCCGTGTCCGGCACCACCCCAGCGCCATATGCACCGGATCCAGCCCATGATCGGCCGCGATCGTCAGGTAGGCCGCGACGGCCGCCTCTACCCGATCAGACTGCCGCCCGCCCATCTCCGGGTTGATCGACTTGCGCGACTTTTCCGGCACCGCACCCTCTTGATATTTCCCGGTGAGATACCCGGCCCCCAAAGGAGAGAACGACAGCAAGCCAACATCCTCATAGTGGCTCAGCTCTGCCAGGTCCGTGTCATAAAGCCTGCACAGCAAAGAGTATTCGTTCTGGATCGAGGCAACCCGCGGGCCCTTGCCCTCTTCCGCCAGACGCAGCCATTGCGCAGTGCCCCAGGCGCTTTCATTGGAAAGCCCAAAGGCGCGGATGTTGCCCTTTTCGACTTGCGCCTGCAACGCGGCGAGGCATTCTTCCATATCCGCGATCACCTGCGCGCGATTATAAGAAGAAGCGGTCGGATCATAACTCCAGTTCTTGCGGAACATGTAGCTGCCGCGGTTTGGCCAGTGAAACTGATAAAGGTCGATGTAGTCGGTCTTGAGCCGCTTCAACGATGCCTCAACGGTCGCCGCAATGGTTTTGCCTGTGATCGGCGCCCCGTCGCGCGCCACGGAGCCCTCGCCTGAGTGTTTTGTCGCAAGGATATAGTCCTTCCGGCGGCCGGTCTTTTGGTTCCAGTTGCCGATGATCTCTTCGCTCAGACCAAGGGTCTCCGCCCGAATGGGGTTCACTGGATACATCTCAGCGGTATCGAGGAAGTTGATCCCCGCTTCCAGCGCCATGTCGATCTGCGCATGCGCATCCGCTTCATCGGTCTGAGTGCCATAGGTCATGGTCCCAAGGCACAGATCGGTCACCATCATATCTGTGCGGCCAAGCCGGTTCTTCTTCATCTCGCGCTCTCCTGATGTTCTGTTCCTCGCGGACCCTAGCCCGCCGGGGAGCGGATGCAAGTCATTGAACGGCGCTCCTGGGGCGCGTTGCCCACCCTTTTACCGACTTGCCTCAAATCTGGTCCTTTCCCCTTTGCATGCCCGACACCCCCTTGCACAGGCCAGCGCCACACTGCGATCTGCGCCGCATTGGCCACAGCACATGAAAAACGACCCCCGAACGTCGAAAACGCAACTGCACCGATCTGGCAAATCCCTATGGTCAGCCCTGCTATGCGCACGATCCTCTCTTTTGCCGCCCTCTTTCTTTCCGTGATTTTGCTTCAGCTCTCGACCGGAGGTGTGGGGCCGCTGGATGCCATTTCCGGCGCTGCGATGGGGTTTGACAACCGCCAGATCGGCCTTCTGGGCTCGGCGCATTTCTTTGGCTTCTTTATCGGCTGCTGGTGGACCCCGCGCCTTATGGGTCGTGTCGGACATTCGCGCGCTTTTGCGGTTTGCACGGCACTTGGCGCGATGGGCCTCTTGGCGCATACGCTCACGGACGATCCCTACGCATGGGCCGCCATGCGCATCGCATCTGGCCTCTGTGTCGCGGGCTGCTACACGGTCATCGAGGCCTGGATCAACGCAAAGGTCACCAATGAGAACCGGGGCCGCACCTCCGGTCTCTATCGTATTGCCGACACCAGTGCGTCTCTGGCGGCGCAGCTGTTGATCGCGGTGCTGCCGCCTGCGCATTACATCTCGTATAACCTGCTGGCGATCCTGTGCTGCGCAACGCTGCTGCCGCTGATGATGACCCGCGCGAGCCAGCCCGAGATGCCCGCCGCCCCGCGCCTGAGACCCCGTCTGGCCTGGCGTTGTTCACCCCTCGGGGTGGCCGGCGTGATCGTCTCCGCCCTGAGTGGCGCCTCCTTCAGGATGGTTGGCCCGATCTACGGTCAGGAAGTCGGACTGGTGATCGACCAGATCGCCTTTTTCCTTGCCGCCTTCGTTCTGGGCGGCGCGCTCGCGCAGTACCCCGTGGGCTGGCTTGCGGATAAATTCGATCGTCGCTGGGTGCTCATCTGGCTCTCAGGCGTCTCGATGATTGCCTGCGCCGTGACCCTGCCTGCAAGCGGTGGCGGCACGATTGCCATCATGGCGTCGGCGGCTTTCTTCGGCCTGACGACAGTGCCGATCTTTTCTGTCTCTGCCGCGCATGCCAATGACTTTGCCACCTCCGAAGAGCGGGTGGAACTCTCAGCGGCCTTGATGTTCTTCTACGCCACGGGCGCGATTGCCGCACCCTTTATCGCCTCGGCCCTCATTGAGGCCTTCGGGCCAGGGGCGCTATTTGTCTTTATCGCAGTGGGGCATGCGGGGTTGATCGTCTTTGGCCTTGCAAGGATGCGCAGCCGCGCCACCCCAACCGAACGCACCCGCTACGTCTATGCGCCGCGCACGTCATTCACGATCGGCAAGATGCTGAAACGCGCCCGTGAGGGGCGGCAATGAGAGTGCCCAACTGTCAAACGCGAGGCAAACCTGTCTGTCTGAGATTGGGACCTTGTTTCCGTTCGTCCGAGTGATCTAAATGGCCGCTTTGTTTCAAGGCATCAGGTATCTTTGGCGGAGCGCGACTTGAGCCACGTCAAGACGTTGGTCGTCGGCGCATTGTTTTTGGCGGTTCGCGGCATGAGGACATAGAAGTCATTTCTGTCTGGGGCCCAGGCTTCGCCAACCTCGACCAAACGTCCGGCTGCAAGGTCATGAGCAACCAGAAACCGGCTTACCAAGGCCACTCCTTGCCCTGCGATAGCTGCATCTACCGCAAGAGACGTCTGGCTCAGACGAAGGTGCCGAGCAGACTGGTCCTGTACGCCCAAATGCGCCAGATAGCTGGGCCATAGGTCATGGGCGTCATGGACCTTCGGCTGTTTGGCAAGGGTTTCTGGATCAAGAGGAGTGCCTCCCTTGTCCGCAAGCTTTTGCGCGGCGACCGCGACTAGCGATTGCTTGAATAAAAGGGTTACGTCCAGTGATGCGCCAAACGGCGGCGATCCTTGGCGCACTGCAAGGTCTATCCCGTCACTATGGAAGCTGGAAACTTTTTCGGTCGCCATGATCCGCAAATCGATGTTCGGATGTGCTGTAGCGAAGTCGGGAAGATTGGGAATCAGCCATTTCGCAGCAAAGGTTGGCGTGACACTGATGAGAACTTTATTCGGCTCTGGCTTCAACTCGGCAGTTGCGGCTCGAAGGTCTGCGAACACTCCGGCAATCCGGTTGTGATAGCTGCGCCCGACTGGCGTAAAAGCCAGGCCCTTCGGCACCCGTTCAAACAAGACCACATCAAAATGCGCTTCGAGTTGTCGCACCTGCTGCGCAACGGCCCCTTGCGTGACACCCAACTCATCAGCGGCTGCACGGAAACTGAGGCGGCGGCCTGCTGCATCAAAAGCACGCAAACTGTTGAGCGGGGGAAGTTCGGTCATTCTGTAATAGTAATTCTACTGTCATATAACATCAATTCTGAATCCAAGTTTGCCAAAAAATGCACGATTTATGCCTCAAGCAAGAAAGGATGATCGATATGACAGTAGAAAAAGTAGCTCTGATTACGGCGGGTGGCAGCGGCATGGGCGCGAACGCTGCGCGCAAATTGGCAGATGATGGGTTCAAGGTTGGCATCCTGTCTTCGTCTGGCAAGGGCGAAGCGCTTGGCGGTGAACTTGGCGGCTTTGGCGTAACGGGCTCCAATCTTGATGGAGAAGCGCTGAACGAATTGGTCGAGGGTGCGAAGGATCGTTGGGGCCGCATTGATGTCTTGGTGAACTCTGCTGGCCACGGACCAAAAGGTCCGGTTCTCGAGATCAGTGACGAGGATTGGCATCAAGGAATGGAAGTCTACCTGATGAACGTTATCCGTCCGACAAGGCTGATCACACCTGTGATGCAAGCGCAGGGCGGCGGGGCGATCATCAACATCTCAACCTTCGCGGCATTCGAACCCGATCCCCTTTTTCCAACGTCTGGCGTCTTCCGGGCCGGACTTGCCGCATTCACAAAGCTCTACTCGGATAAGTATGCATCAGAAAACATTCGCATGAACAACGTCCTTCCGGGTTTCATAGACAGCCTGCCTGAGACCGAAGACCGCAAAGCACGTATTCCAATGGGACGTTACGGTTTCGCCTCGGAGGTGTCTTCTCTCATTTCGTGGCTCGCCTCGGAAAATGGTGGCTACATGACGGGACAAAACCTGTGTATCGACGGAGGGTTAACCCGTGCCGTCTGATACCTTGGCCCTTGTATCGACGCGCGAGCGCCTTGTCTTCGCGGTCAAGTGGGGCGCATCCGCCGTTCAGATCATGGGATACACTGCAACGGGGTTTGGCTGGACACCTTGGAATCTCTACTTGTTTCTTTTCGGAGTCGTAGGGTGGTTCGCCGTCGGCGCGCTATGGAATGACAAGGCGCTCATGCTTGTACACCTTGTCGCACTCGGCGCAATGATTGCCGGTATGGCAAGCGGGTGATGAGCGAAAGCAGCCATTTGGGCACTGTGCAGCATTCAGGAGGTATGGGCTCAAAGCTGCCAAACCCGTATTCACATTCCATCGCGCCCAAAACAAAAAGGGCCAGCGCGCGGCCAGCCCTTTCCGATGTCTCAGCGCATCAGCGCTTAGTGAACCTCTGAGGTCTTCGCCTGATCCGTTGCCTCCGGGTCGGCGGCGACTTCGGGGGCGATGTCATTGCCCTCCAGCATGCCGTTCACCACGCCGGACACGCCGTCCTCCATTGAGATCCCCAGTTCACGCCCCAGTGTTTTGAGCGCCGGCATCTGCACCGCCATGCCCATGATGGAATCGAGCGCCTGATTGACCACGGGTTTGTCGCCAGAGGCGCCCGCGCTGCTGTAGGCCGCGCCGCCGCCCACGCCACCGACCTGATGGATCTTGATCGAGTCGATTTTCTCGGCCGGTTTCACCATCTCTGCAATGATCGAGGGCATCGCCTCGATGCGAGCGAGGTCAACCTTCATGCGCACCAGTTCCGGCGAGAGCGCATTGTCCGCCTCCACAAGGGCGCGTTTACCTTCCGCTTCGGCCAGCATGTCGTTTTTCTTGGCCTCCGCGCGAATATTGAGCGCGTCTGCCTCGGCCTGTGCTTCCTCGCGACGGGCCTCGGCGCGGTCGGCGGCGGCTTCTTTTTCGGCCTGCGCGGCCAGACGGATGCCAGTGGCTTGACGCTCTGCCTCTCGCGCAGCCTCAATGAGGACAATCTGCTTTTGACGCTCGGCCTCGGCCACCTCACGCGCGGTCGCGACGGCCTCGGTCGCCTTGATGGCCTCGGCACGGGCGAGGTCGGCAGAGGCGCGGGCGCGGCTTTCTTCCTCGGATTTCTGCGCAATGATGATCTGGCGTTCCTGCTCGGCCACCTCCAGTTCGCGCTCCTTGGTGATCTCGGCCTCGCGGATCTTGCGCTCGCGCTCAATATCGGCGGCGCGGATGGCTTCTTCGCGGGCGATCCGCGCGCGTTCTGTTTCGCGCACCGAGTCCTCGGTCCGGGCTGCGATCTCCGCCTCTTGGGCGACTCGCATGGTCTCGACCTTTTGCATCTGCTCGATGCGGGCCTGCTGTTCATCCTGCTCGATCAACAGCTTGTGACGCTCGGCTTCCATTGCGGCGCGGCGCACGGCGACTTCTGCCTCTGCGTCGATCTGCGCGCGCTCTTTTTTGGAGGTCGCAATCACCTCTGCCAGCTTGCGCATACCGACCGCGTTGAAGGCGTTGTTTTCATCCAGCGCCTCAAAGGGTGTCTGGTCGAGCGCGGTCAGCGAGACGGATTCAAGCGACAGACCGTTTTTCAGCAGATCCTCGGAGACGGCATTCTGCACCTCCTGCACAAAATCGGCGCGGTTTTCATGGAGCCCGTCCATCGTCATCTGGGCCGCCACGGCGCGCAGACCATCGATGAGCTTGCCTTCGATCATCTCGCGCAGCTGCTCGACATCGAATGTGCGGTCCCCAAGCGTCTGCGCCGCGCGCGAAATCCCTTCTTCGGTGGCCATCACCGAGACGTAGAACTCCACACCCACATCGACCCGCATGCGGTCCTGGGTAATGAGTGCCGCCTCACCCGAGCGCTGCACCTCCAGACGCAGGGTCTTCATGTTGACCGGGCTGATTTCATGCAGCAGCGGAACCACAACCGTACCGCCGTCCATAATGACCTTTTTGCCGCCAGAGCCGGTCTTTACCAGGCTGACTTCACGGGTGGCCCGGCGATAGAGCCGTCCAAGGACAAGCCCGATGAGGGCAACCAGCGCCAAGATACTGATGACAGGCACCAATAGGAAAGATCCATCCATCCCAATTCTCCTTTTTGTTCAAATAGTTCGTATCGATTTGAAGTCTGAGCGCCGCTTATTCAGAGAGCGGCACCAGAACATATCGTTTGCTCCGCCGATCCCGGATCACGAGCACCTCGGTGCCCTGCGCAATCTTTTCCTGATCGCTCAGGGGTTCTGCGCGCAGGTAGTGCGCGTTTCCATAGCGGTCGGTGACGCGCACTTCGGCGGGGCGACCGCGTTGCGCGGTGCCTTGGGTGATCACGCCGCGTCTGCGGCCCAATGCGCCCTCCGAGACGGCTTCGGTCTCGGTCTGTGGCAAGATGCGCGCAAAAACGGCGCCAAAACCACGCGTGAACCAGAGACCAAACACACCTGAAGGGATCGCAACCAGTCCGGCCGGTGCAAAGCTCTGAAAGAGGCTCCGCGCGCCCAGCTGCAACGCCATACCAGAGAGGCCAAAGGCCAAACACAGACAGCCGATCCAGATCAGGAAGGGCATGCGGCCGATGCCAAGCCAGCTCAGAACACCGCCCCCGCCAGTGACGTCAGGCGCGGCCGAACCCGTGTCGGCTTCAAGACCCTCCACTGACTCAAAGTTCAGAGCCTCCAGATCCGCGCTATCCAGCGCATCCAGATCCACAGCCCCCATATCGAGATCCGCATCCAGTTCAGGCCCGCCGGGGCCATCCAGATCGGCATCGCTGTCACCTCCAAGGAGGCTGCCTCCCAAGAGCAATGCCAGAACTTCCATCCCCACCAGACCGAGCAAAAGCGCAAGAGCCACGGTGAATGGGGCAAAGGCCCCGTCGAGAAGAAGATCTGTCATCTGCAAATATAGTCCAATATGTATGCCATTGTATGCAAATCGATATGTTCACGCATGCGCGAGGTTTCAAGGGCTTGGGCGTCAAATTCGCCTCGAACCTCCCCGATGCGGTGCCGTCGGTCAAGGCAGGATGCACCCGAAACCCGAGCGTTTCACCGGTTTCTTTGCGTTGCACTGGATCATGGGGTTTTCGTACCTTCCCGCATGGGATAGACGGGCTGCCAGACAAGCGACGTGGATGGACGATATGGCCCGAATTCTCATCACCTCGGCACTGCCCTATATCAATGGGATCAAGCACCTCGGCAACCTCGTGGGGAGCCAACTTCCTGCCGATCTCTATGCCCGCTACAACCGGGGACGCGGCCATGAGGTCATGTTCCTCTGCGCGACCGACGAACACGGCACCCCCGCAGAACTGGCCGCAGCCAAAGCCGGCAAGCCCGTGGCCGATTATTGCGCCGAAATGCACGCCGTGCAGGCCGACATCGCCAAGCGGTTTGGCCTGTCGTTTGACCATTATGGCCGCTCCTCGAGCCCGCAGAACCACGCGCTGACTCAGCATTTTGCGGGCAAGCTCGAAGAGGCTGGCCTGATTACCGAAGTGTCGGAAAAACAGGTCTATTCCAACGCCGATGGCCGCTTTCTGCCTGATCGCTATATCGAGGGCACCTGCCCCAACTGCGGCTTTGAGAAGGCGCGCGGCGATCAATGCGAGGAATGCACCAAACAGCTCGATCCGACCGACCTCATCAACCCGCGCTCTGCGATCTCGGGGTCGACCGACCTTGAGGTGCGCGAGACCAAGCACCTGTTCCTGCGCCAGTCCGCAATGCGCGACCAACTGGACCAGTGGATAGACTCTAAGACCGACTGGCCGGTGCTCACCACCTCGATTGCCAAGAAATGGCTGCATGATGGCGACGGTTTGCAGGACCGGGGCATCACCCGTGACCTCGACTGGGGGATTGCGGTCAAAAAAGGCGACGCGGACTGGCCTGGCATGGAAGGCAAGGTCTTCTACGTCTGGTTCGACGCACCGATTGAATATATCGCAGCCGCTGGCGAATGGGCCGAGGCCCATGGCAAAACCGATGCCGATTGGGAGCGCTGGTGGCGCACCGACAAGGGCGCGGATGACGTCAAATATGTGCAGTTCATGGGCAAGGACAACGTTCCCTTCCACACCCTGTCCTTCCCCGCGACCCTGCTGGGGTCGGGCGAGCCGTGGAAGATGGTCGATCATCTGAAATCCTTCAACTACCTCAACTATGATGGCGGTCAGTTCTCCACCTCGCAGGGGCGCGGCGTGTTCATGGATCAGGCGCTCGAGATCCTGCCTGCCGATTACTGGCGCTGGTGGCTGCTGTCCCATGCCCCCGAAAGCTCCGATTCCGAATTCACCTGGGAGAACTTCCAGCAATCGGTGAACAAGGATCTGGCGGATGTGCTTGGGAACTTTGTCTCGCGCATCACCAAATTCTGCCGCTCGAAATTTGGCGAAGAGGTGCCCGATGGCGGCACCTGGGGCGAACAGGAACAGACCCTCATTGAAGAGCTCTCCACCCGCATCGGCGCCTTTGAACGCCATATGGAGGCGATGGAGGTGCGCAAATCGGCGCAGGAACTCCGCGCGATCTGGGTTGCGGGCAATGAATACCTGCAATCTGCCGCGCCTTGGTCGGTGTTCAAGGAAGACCCCGAGCGCGCGGCAGGTCAGGTCCGCCTCGGCCTCAATCTGATCCGTCTCTATGCGGTTCTGTCGGCGCCCTTCATTCCAGATGCCTCCGATCGCCTGTTTGCCGCTCTCGGCACCGAGGATCGCAGCTGGCCCGAAGACGTTGCCGCCGCACTCGCCGCCTTGCCCGCAGGCCATGCCTTCACGGTGCCGGAGGTGCTCTTTGCCAAGATTACCGATGAGCAGCGCGAAGAGTGGCAAGAGCGCTTTGCCGGAGGTCGCAGCGCCTAAGGCGCGCACCGCACGCTCCACCGCATCAAAGGCCGCCCCACCCGGGCGGCCTTTTTCATTGCCCATCCCCCATTCGCAACTTTGGAAAAATCAAAGTTTGCCAAGGGAAGAATTAGCCGATTGACATATCTGACCAAATAAATCAGGAATAAGGCAATCCAGCCAACCTGTGTGATACAGGCCAGCCGACAACCTGAACCTTGCGTCCCGCACATGTTGAACTTCACTGGCCAAATCCCCATGCGCACCGACCGTGATGCCGACCCAGAGCCCGTTGCGGATCTGTGGCAGACCGTCCTGTCGGAAGAATTGCCCCAGCAAAATTCATGCGTTGAGTGGCTGTTCGACAAGGTGGAGCAGAACACGCACAGACAGAGGTCTCTTTGATGAGCAACCTGAAACCGATTTCCCAAGCCGACATCACCGCCGCCACGCAGCCGGAAACCTATCCGACCTACCACGCCGAGGATCTCACGCGCGGGGGCGTGCAGGCGCGCATTCTTCTCAATGGTCAGATCTATTCGCTGCGGATCACCCGCGCGGGCAAGCTGATTTTGACCAAGTGACCCCACAGGCGCCCCGCGCCTCTTTTTCAAAATTCCAACGAGGATGATTTTATGAAAACGCCGCTTTTCACCGGTGCTGCCGTGTTGGCTCTGGCCGCAGGGACCTCTGCTGCATTCGCCACGTCCAAGGGCGAAGTGCTGATCAACTACGCCAATATCGCCGAAGCAAAATACGAGGACAGCCTGATCACGGCCAAGACGCTTCAGGCGGCGGTTGGGGCCCTGATCGACGCGCCCTCCGCCGAGACCCTCGCCGCTGCCAAAAAGGCTTGGCTGGCTGCCCGGGTGCCTTATCAGCAGACTGAAGTCTATCGTTTTGGCAATGCCATCGTTGACGACTGGGAAGGCAAAGTGAACGCATGGCCTCTGGATGAGGGTCTCATCGACTATGTGGATGCCTCTTATGGCGGCCCCACGGATGAAAACGCCGCAGCAGTGCTCAATGTGGTCGCAAACCCCGATTTCAGCCTGTCAGGCCAGGCGATCGATGCGTCCGAGATCACGCCCGAGCTGCTGGCAGAGACCCTGCACGAAGCGGACGGCGTCGAAGCAAATGTCGCCACCGGCTACCACGCCATTGAATTTCTGCTCTGGGGGCAGGACCTGAACGGCACCGAGCATGGCGCCGGCGCGCGGGCATGGACCGATTACGCCACTGGCGAAGACTGCACCAACGGCAATTGTGACCGTCGGGGCGCTTACCTCAAAGCGGCCACCGATCTGTTGGTATCGGATCTCGAGTGGATCACTGCGCAATGGGCCGAGGGGGGCGCCGCGCGCGCCGAGGTGCTCTCTGACGAGAACGCGGGCATAACCGCAATTCTGACCGGCATGGGCTCACTGTCCTATGGGGAACAGGCTGGCGAGCGCATGCGTCTGGGCCTGATGCTGAACGATCCCGAGGAAGAGCATGACTGTTTCTCCGACAACACCCACAACAGCCACTATTACGATGGGCTGGGCATCCAGAACGTCTATCTGGGTGAATACGTGCGGGTGAACGGTGCGTTGGTCTCTGGTGCCGCGCTCGCGGATCTGGTCGAAGCCGCCGATCCCGCTTTGAACAGCGAACTCACCGCCAAGCTCGCCACCACCATGATGAAGCTCGGTCGCATCAAGACCGCTGCCGAGGCGGGTTTCTCCTATGACCAGATGCTCGCGCAGGGCAGCACGGCGGGCGAGGCCCTGGTCATGGGCGGCGTTGACGCGCTCGTGGACCAGACCCGTTCAATCGAACGTGTGGTGGCGGCGCTGGAACTCGACGCCGTCTCCATTGAGGGCTCGGATTCGCTGGACGACCCCTCGGCGGTCTTTCACTAACGCAGGTCCGGTCCCCGATCTGTCCGGAGTCGCGCCTTGGCGCGGCTCCATTTTTGATACTCGGACCTGAGTTTTTGCCACCCAAAGCCTGTATGCGGCCCATTTTACAACTGCGGCTCACAATTTCCTGATCAAAACAGTCCGATTTACCCTTGAAAGCTTATTCTTTTACTCGGATATTGATTCAAAGCCTGTAGCTTACAGAATCTCTTGGGATCGACGCCCCGCCATGATCATCTGCCACTGCACCGCCATTTCGGATCACGACATTCATGCAGCGATTGACTGGATGCGTGCCTCTGACCCACAAACCATTATCACTCCTGGGAAAATCTACCGCGCCTTGGGCAAGCAGGCGGAATGCGGAGGCTGCATGCCGCTCTTTCTGGACACGATGCGCGCCAACGCTAAGGTGGTTGTACCTGCACAGTTGCAGAACTTGCGTACAGCCATTTCTCCGGAGAGCAATTATGAAGGGCGACCCCAAAGTCATCGAATATCTCAACAAGGCACTTAGGAGCGAGCTGACTGCTGTCAGCCAGTACTGGCTGCACTACCGGCTCCAGGCGGACTGGGGCCTTGGGCACATGGCCAAGAAGAGCCGCGAGGAAAGCATCGAAGAGATGAACCACGCGGACAAGCTGATCGACCGGATCATCTTTCTCGAAGGTCATCCCAACCTGCAGACACTCGACCCGCTGCGCATCGGCCAATCCCCCAAGGAAACATTAGAATGCGATCTGGCCGCCGAACAAGAAGCCCGCGCGCTTTATAAAGAAGCGGCAGAATACTGTAGGACCCATGGTGATTTCGTGTCTGAGGAGCTGTTCAAAGAGCTACTCGCAGACGAGGAAGGCCATATTGATTTCCTGGAGACCCAGCTTGAATTGCACGACCGCGTTGGCGCCGAAAACTACGCGCAGCTCAACGCCTCCAAGATGGACGAAGCCGAGTAACTCGGTACCAGTTCTCGGTGCGGCCCTCGCTCTGGTGCTGGCCGCACCGCTTCATGCGACGGACCGCCCTGCCCCCGCGGCGCCTGGTTTGGCAGAGCCGCATCTGTCGATCTTGCCCCGAACCACACATGAAACCCGTCGGGTGGAACGCGTCACCGCGCCCACTGAGGACTTTGCTGCACCCGAAGCGTTCGAGGAAAACTCTGCCGGAACTGCGACCCTGCCGCACACAGATGATCGCGATGCCTTCAGCCAGCCGCCCGCAAACCTCACCTTTGAGCAAGGGTTGGAGTTTCATCTCGGGGAAGCGCTGTTTGACAAACTATGGGTGTTTTCTCCGGCCTCGACGCTGGCGTCAGATGGGCTCGGCCCCGTCTACAATGCCCGCGCCTGCCAGCGATGTCATATCCGCGACGGTCGTGGTCATTTGCCAGAGGGGCCGGACTATCGCTCTGCCTCGACGTTTTTGCGCATATCGATCCCGGGCCCGGTGCCACCGCACCTGCGCGCCATTCCAGACTATATCGGCATGGTGCCAGAGCCGACCTATGGCTGGCAGTTGCAGGATTTTTCTGCCCCCGGCGTAGATCCCGAATACCGCCTGTCCGTCACCTTTACCGAGGAAGAAATTGCCCTGAATGGCGGCGAGGTCGCGCATCTGCGCAAACCCCAATTCGAGGCGTCTGCGCTCAAATACGGCCCGCTTGATTCAGAGGCTATGCTGTCACCGCGCGTCGCTCCACCGATGATCGGGCTCGGCCTTCTGGAGGCCATCCCGGCCGCCGACATCCTCGCGCTGGCCGACCCGGACGACCTGGACGGCGATGGCATCTCGGGGCGCGCCAACCTCGTATGGTCGAAGGAATTCGACCAGGTCATGCTTGGTCGGTTTGGCCTCAAAGCCGGGACCGCCACCATTCACGAACAATCCGCGGCGGCCTTCTCTGGCGATATCGGCATCTCGACCCCTTTGTTTCCCCAGCCCTACGGGGACTGCACCGCTCAGCAGGTTGATTGCCGCGCTGCCCCTCATGGCGATGAAGACTTGCGGGGCACTGAAATCGACCAGCCCAATATGGATCTCGTGACCTTTTACAGCCGCAATATCGCAGTACCGGCCCGCCGCAACTTGGATGCGCCAGAGGTGTTGCGCGGTAAATCCGTATTCTACGAGATCGGCTGCACCAGCTGCCACACCCCGAAGTTTGTCACCCACCGCCTGATAGACCGCCCCGAGCAGAGCTTTCAGCTCATCTGGCCCTACTCTGACCTGCTGCTTCACGATATGGGTGAGGGGCTGGCCGACAACCGCCCCGAAGCGCGCGCCACGGGGCGCGAGTGGCGCACCGCCCCGCTCTGGGGGATCGGGCTGACGCAACAGGTCTCTGCTCGCGCCACGTTCCTGCATGATGGCCGCGCCCGCACCCTTCTTGAGGCGATCCTCTGGCACGGCGGCGAAGCACAAGCCGCCCGCGACCGGGTGGTGGCCCTGCCCCCTGCCGACCGCGCGGCGCTTATTTCATTCCTGGAGTCCCTTTGATGCCCCTCTTATACCGCCTCACCGCCACCGCCTGCACCGTTGCCTGCACCGTCTTGGCACTTTCGAGCGCCGCCCGCGCGGACGCACTTGCAGAGGCGGTGATCGATCAGCATATCCTGCCGACCTACGCCCAGCTCGCGTCCGAGAGCGCCGAGTTTGCAACCCTCGCCCAGAGCGACTGCGCCCCCACCTCAGAGGCTGTGCGCAATGCCTGGGGAGCGGCCTTTGACGCCTGGGTCGCTGCGAGTCATCTGCGCTTTGGCCCCTCAGAGGTGGACAATCGGGCCTTTGCCATCGCCTTTTGGCCCGACAGCCGCTCCAAGACCCCCAAAGCGCTGCGCAGTCTGTTGACCAACCGCAGCCCGGTGGTGGACACGCCCGAGGATTTTGCCACCGCTTCGGTCGCTGTGCGCGGGTTCTACGCGCTCGAATACCTCTTTTTTGATCCGGCTTACGCGGATCTCGGCGATCCGGACTATGCCTGCGCATTTGTTCAAGCGGTTGCACGGGACCTTGCGCGAAACAGCGCCGCTATTCTGGATGACTGGGAGCAGGACTACGCCGATCAATTGCGCACCCCGGCAGCGCGCTACCGCAGCGAGACCGAAGCGCATCAGGAGCTGTTCAAGGCGCTGACCACCGGGCTTGAGATCCTCGCCGACATGCGGATCGGGCGCCCGCTTGGTACTTTTGATGCGCCAAAGCCGAACCGCGCCGAGGCCCGTCGCTCTGGCCGCTCCCTGCGCCATATCGAGATCCAACTCCAGAGCCTGCGGGAACTGGCCCTGCTCTTGTCGGCCAATGACGGGGCACTGACCGAGCATCTGACCCAGGTGTTTGACAAGGCCGACCGCCACGCAGACCAGCTCTCGGACGATCCAAGCCTTGCGGGCATCACAGATCCGCAAAAGCGCTTTCTGCTGGAGACACTGCAACAGGACGTCTTTGAGATCAAAGAAATCGCCCTGCGTGATCTCGGCCCCAAACTGGGTGTCGAGGCCGGCTTCAACGCGCTGGATGGCGACTGACCACGTGTCGCATTGCACTGATACAGGAGTTTCAACATGCCCTCTCGACGCGGCTTTCTTGCAGGTCTGTTGGCCAGCAGCGTGACGCCAACCGCCACATGGGCCGATGTCGGCGCGCCGGCCTATCTCTCTGCGGGCAAGGACGCGCTGGGGCTGTTTGTGATGGCCGGGCTTTCGGCGGCGGGCGAGGTGCTGTTTCGCCACCCGCTGCCCGATCGCGGCCATGCGGCCAGCGCTCACCCCACACGCCCCGAAGCGGTGGCCTTTGCCCGCCGCCCCGGGCGCTTTGCCGATGTGATCGACTGCCGTAGCGGCGCGCAGCTGGCTCGCCTTGAGCCCCCCGAGGGGCATCATTTTTATGGGCACGGCGTGTTCTCGCCCGAAGGGGAGGTGCTTTACACCACCGAGAACGACTATGCGCGCGGTGCGGGCGTGATCGGTGTCTGGAACGCAGGCGACTACCACCGCATTGGCCAGTTTTCCTCGGGAGGCATCGGCCCGCACGAGATGCTCTTGCGCCGCGACGCCCCCGGTCTTGTGGTGGCCAATGGGGGCATCGAAACCCACCCCGAGAGCGGCCGCGCCAAACTCAACATCCCCTTCATGCGCCCCAATCTCAGCTATCTGAGGCTTTCGGGCGAAATACAGCACCAAATGGAACTGCCCGCCGATCTGCACAAGAACTCGATCCGTCACATCGCGGTGCGCAGCGATGGCGCGGTGGGCTTTGCGATGCAATGGCAGGGAGATCTGGGCGCTGATGTGCCCATTGTCGGCCTGCATCAACCCGGCAGCGCACCGCGCTTGATGGCTGAGGATGACCCGCGCCTGCGCAACCTCAATGGCTATGGTGGCTCGATTGCGTTCTCAGGAGATGAGACCGCAATCGCTGTGACCTCGCCGCGCGGCGGTGTGGTGCAGGTGATGGACTGCACGAGCGGTGCCTTGCAGGCGGAACATGCCCTCTCGGATGTCTGCGGTTTGGCGCCCCTGAAAGACGGTTTTCTGGTGAGCACCGGAACCGGGATCATGGCTCAGATCGGCACAGAGGTAACGACGCTCACGCAGGCGCCCCTGGCTTGGGACAACCACCTCATCGCCCTTTCCTCGGCGGCATCGGCACCACGCCAGCCCTAAGCAGATTCGCGTCAAACACCGATACAAAGCCCCTCTGCCCTTTTGCGAGGGGCTTTCTTTTTGATGCCACCCAATACCAAAACGAAAATCAATAGTGACAATATACCTGCATTCGCCTAAAGATATTCGGGAAAAGGAAAGCAAATGGACGCCAACGACCGCCAAAACGAAATCCTTTCCTTGCTGACCCAGCAGGATCGCGTCGAGGTCGAAGACCTCGCGCAGCGCTTTGGCGTATCCTTGCAGACGGTGCGAACAGACTTGCGTGACCTCTCTGCCCGAGGGCAGCTCAGCCGCGTGCATGGCGGCGCGATGCGCATCAGCTCGGCGTCAAATCGCGGCTATGCCGAACGGCGCAGCCTCAACGCGACCGGCAAGCGCGCGATGGCAGCTCTGGCGGCTGAGGTGATCCCGGAAAACTGCTCCATCGCGCTCAATATCGGCACCTCCACCGAACAGGTCGCGCGTGCACTCTCTGGCCACAAGGGCCTCACGGTGCTCTCAAACAACATCAACATTATCAATATGATGATGGAAATGGAGACGCGTGACCTGATCCTTGTTGGCGGCTCCATCCGGCAAAGCGACGGCGCCATCGTCGGCGAAGAGGCCGTCGAGTTCATCAATCGATACAAGGTCGATTACGCCGTGATCGGCGCCTCTGCCATGGACGCCGACGGTGCCATCCTCGACCACGACGCGCGCGAAGTATCCGTCGCCCGCGCGATCCTCAAAAACGCCCGCACGCGCATCCTGATGTGCGACGGCAGCAAATTCGACCGCTCTGCCCCAGTGCGCATCTGCGCGCTGGCCGAGCTGGACCTTGTCATCACCGACCGCCCCGTTCCCGCGGAATTTGCCGAGGCCGCAGAGGCCGCTGGCACACGAATCCTCATCGCAGACGGCGGCGCAGAAAACGAAAGCAGCGCAAATGACTGATTCCTCGCAAAGCACCGAGATCACCGATCTCTTCATCATTGGCGGCGGCATCAATGGCTGTGGCATCGCGCGCGACGCAGCAGGCCGTGGGCTTTCCGTGACCCTCGCGGAAAAGAACGATCTCGCGTCCGCGACATCCTCGGCCTCGACCAAGCTCTTTCACGGCGGGCTGCGCTATCTTGAATATTTCGAGTTCCGCCTCGTCCAGGAAGCCCTGATCGAACGTGAAGTACTGCTGCGTGCGATGCCGCATATCTCCTGGCCAATGCGCTTTGTGCTGCCCTTTCACAAAGACATGCGGTTCGACAACACCACACCAACCTCCAAACTGCTCACCACCTTCATGCCATGGATGAAAGGCCGCCGCCCTGCGTGGCTGATCCGGCTGGGCCTTTTCATGTACGATACGCTTGGCAAACGCGGCATCCTGCCCGGCACCACGACGGTGGATCTGACCCGTGACGAGGCAGGCAAGCCGCTGCAATCAAAATTCAAAAAGGCCTTTGAATATTCCGACTGCTGGGTCGAGGACGCTCGCCTCGTGGTGCTCAATGCGCGCGACGCCGAAAGCCGCGGCACAGAGATCCTGACCCGCACCGAAGTCATCAACGCCACCCGCCACGCCGATCACTGGGAGATCCGCCTCAGGGATCTTGCCACCGGCGAGGAAGAAACGCGCCGCGCCAAGATGCTCGTCAATGCCGGTGGCCCATGGGTTGCAGATGTGCTGCGCCAGAAGCTGGGCCAGAACAGCCGCGAAAACGTACGCCTCGTGCGCGGCAGCCATATCGTCGTGCCCAAGCTATATGATCATGGGCGCTGCTATTTCTTCCAGGGTCAGGATGGGCGCATCATCTTTGCCATCCCCTACGAGGAAGACTTCACCCTCATCGGCACCACGGATGCAGATCACCCAGATCCCGAAACAAAACCCGTCTGCACCGAGGAAGAGCAGGATTATCTGGTGCGCTTTGCCTCGAACTACTTCGAGCGCCCCGTCACGCGCGAGCAGATCGTCTGGACCTACTCGGGCGTGCGCCCGCTCTATGACGATGGCGCCAGCTCGGCGTCGGCAGCGACGCGTGAATATGTGCTGACACTCGACACCGCCCAAGCCCCTTTGCTCAACGTCTTTGGCGGCAAGATCACCACCTATCGCAAACTCGCCGAAGCCGCGCTCGAGAAGATCAACGAAGTCTTTCCAGAGCTGCCTGAGAAATGGACGGCCGGTGTCGCTCTGCCCGGTGGCGACTTCCCCGTCGAGGGCGTGACGGAACTGGGTGCCAAACTCGCGCAAGACTATCCGTTCCTCACCCCCTATGCCGTGCGCCGCCTGATCCGCGCCTATGGCACCGAGGCTTGGGATGTTCTGGGCGATGCGACCACGCCGTCGGATCTCGGGGAGGATTTTGGCGCGACCATCACCGCGCGCGAATTGGACTGGACCATTCAAAACGAATGGGTGCGCTCCGGAGAGGACTACCTCTGGCGCCGAACCAAACTCGGCCTGCGTCTCGATGCAGACGCTCGCGGTGCCGTCAACCGCTACATCGAGGCGCGCATCACCGGCTAAAAGCTCAACGGAAAACAAAAATGAGGGGCCCGCGGCCCCTCTTCTTCTAACGAAAAATATCCCGGAGCGCGAGGCAGCGCCTCGCATCCCCACCCCGCGCCCTGCGTTTGGGGTTTAGAATTCCACGCCCTTCTGCGCCTTGATCCCGGCACGGAAGGGATGCTTCACCTGAGTCATCTCTGTGACCAGATCTGCAATCTCGATCAATTCTTCCTTGGCGTTGCGCCCGGTGAGCACCACATGCGTCATCGCCGGTTTGTGCTCGACGAGGAACTCAAGAACCTCCTCAAGGTCAAGATACTCATAGCGCAGCGCAATGTTGATCTCATCGAGCAGAACCATCGTGTTCTTCTCATCAAGGATCATCTCCTTGGCCTTTTCCCAGCCCGCGCGCGCAGCGGCAATATCCCGGGCCTTGTCCTGCGTCTCCCAGGTAAACCCCTCGCCCATCGCGTAAAACTGACAGAGATCCGAGAAGTTTTCCTCGATCAGCGTCCGTTCGCCGGTCTGCCAGGCCCCCTTGATGAACTGCACCACCGCCGAGGGCATGCCATGGGCGATACAGCGCATGATCATACCGAATCCCGAAGAGGATTTGCCCTTGCCCGGGCCGGTGTGAACAATAATCAGACCTTTTTCGCCATCTTTCGTCTTCATCATCCGGTCCCGCGCGGCCTTCTTTTTGGCCATCTTCGAGGCATGGCGTGCCGCTTCTTCTTCTGAGATGCCGGTTTCGGACTTTTGGGATGTCTGGTCGCTCACTGTCTTGCTCCTTGCGGGTCTGACCCAGGGTTTGCCCATCTCTTGACAAAGACATGCCCCATGGCGCAAGGAAATTTCGTTGGTTCCCGAAGGTGACAGCCTTTGGGCGAAGAGGGAATGTGTCGGGCCGGGATCATCCTTGCTCCAAACACAGCCGCCCCCGCGACCGTGACCGGAGAGGTCTTCCAACGCCACTGGCGCGCCCCTTGTGGGCAGGCCGGGAAGGCAGGGAGACCGTTCGCGCCCCACTCGGGGCGGATCTATCCGCAAGCCGGGAGACCTGCCAACGCGTGAGAACCGGCGGACGGGGTGTGCCGCGACCGGTTGAGGGCCTGCCAGCACTTGCGCGCGCCCCCATCTGGCCTGCCCCGCTTCGCCCCAGAGGAGGAGAAAAGGCCGCATGGGAGAGATCCCCAATCAGAGCCCGGACGATCAAAGCCCAGAGGATCAAGGTCCGGAGCCGGTCGTTCTGACCGTCTGCACCACCTGCCGCCCAGAAGGCAGCGACCCCGAGGCTCCGCGCCCGGGACGTATTCTGGCGGACCGGCTGGCAGGCAGCGCCCTGCCCGAAGGCGTCACCGTCCGTGGGGTGGAATGTCTCTCGGCCTGCAAGCGGTCCTGCACGCTGCATCTATCGGGCGGCCCTGCGCGCTGGGGCTATATCTACGGCGATCTCGACCCCGACGCGCATCTCGACGAGATCCTTGCCGGCGCGACGGCCTATGCCTCGACCGAGGATGGGTTCGTGCCCTGGCGCGAGCGCCCCGTGGTGTTTCGCAAGCAATCCATCGCCCGCATCCCGCCCGTCTCCATGCCAAGTGTTGCGCTCACGCCGACACAAGCCCCCGGCGCTCAGACCGAAGACACCCCAGACACACCTGCGTTGCAAAGCGCAAAGGATTGATCCGAAAGGCCGATCTCACATGACCTCATTGAACAAGATCCCCGTCACCGTCATCACCGGCTTTCTGGGCGCGGGCAAAACCACATTGATCCGTCACCTGATGCAGAACCCGCAGGGCAAGCGCCTCGCTGTGGTGGTGAACGAATTTGGCACCGCCGGTGTGGATGGCGACATCCTGAAATCCTGCGCGGATGACAACTGCCCCGCAGAGAACATCATGGAGCTCGCAAACGGCTGCATCTGCTGCACCGTGGCGGATGATTTCATCCCCACCATCGAGAGCCTGATGGCGCTGCCCGAACCGCCCGAACACATCGTTATCGAGACCTCTGGCCTGGCGCTGCCCAAACCGCTGCTCAAGGCCTTTGATTGGCCCGCGATCCGCTCGCGCATCACCGTTGACGGTGTGATCGCTCTGGCTGATGCCGAGGCCGTCGCCAAGGGCCAGTTTGCCCCAGATCTGGACGCCGTGCAGGCCCAGCGCGAGGCAGACGAGAGCCTCGATCACGAAACCCCGCTCTCCGAAGTCTTTGAAGATCAGATCGCCTGCGCCGATATCGTACTGTTGTCCAAGGCCGATCTCGCCGGTGAGGCCGGTGTCGACAAAGCCCGCGCGATCATCGAATCTGAGGCCCCGCGCAAACTGCCGATCCTGCCGATGACCGAAGGCGTGATCGATCCTCGCGTGATCCTCGGACTGGAAGCTGCGGCCGAAGACGACCTTGATGCCCGCCCGAGCCATCACGACGGACATCACGATCACGAACATGACGATTTTGAATCGATCGTGGTCGAAATGGGCGAAGTATCCGACCCCGAAGACCTGCAAAAACGGATCATCGAGATGGCCCGCAGCCGCAACATCCTGCGGGTGAAGGGCTATGTGGCCGTGGAAGGAAAACCGATGCGAATGCTGGTACAAGCGGTGGGCGAACGTCTGCGCGCGCAATACGACCAACCCTGGGGCGCACAGGAGCGTAAAACCCAGCTGGTGGTGATCGCCGAGCATGATAACGTCGACACAGCAGGCATCCACGCCGATCTCGGGGCCTGAGTTTCCACACCAAGGGCGCTGACCTCTCGCCGTGAGGTCCCGCCCGACCCTCCCCCGGGAGGGCGCTTTGCACCCATACAGGGTCTGACGCTGCCCTCTCCGATTTGAACGAAGCGGACCACCCCATGCACGTCGTCTTCCGCGAGAGCCACGGGCTCGGAGAAACAGACACCCCCTATGACGTCGGGCAGACCCCCGGCGATCTGGTGGTGCTGTCGTTCTCCGACAGCGACCTTGGCGCCTTTGCGGCAGGCTGGCACCGCGCGGCGGGCAAATTGCCCTCGACCCGGCTCGCAAATCTGGTCGCGCTCAAACATCCGCTCTCGGTGGATGTCTACGCCGAGCAAACCCTCGAAGGCGCCAAAGGCGTCTTGGTGCGTCTGATTGGTGGCGAGAGCTACTGGTCCTACGGTCTGGCGACGCTTCAGGACCTGGCCCGGCGCAAGGGCATTGCGCTTGCCGTCCTGCCTGCCGATGGCCAGGAAGATCCCCGCCTTGACGAGCTCTCGACCCTGCCGATCTCTACCCTGCGCCGCCTTCAGGCGCTCTGCGATGCGGGTGGGGCCGTGGCCGCGCAGGCCGCGCTGGCGCAACTGGCACTGGCGTCGGGGCTATATGCGAGCCCCGTGATTGGTCAAAAGACGGTGCCGGATTTTGGCTATTACGATCCCGACGACGGCGCGCTCAGCGCCCTGCCCAAGACCCATAAGCCCTTGGTGCTGGTGACGTTTTATCGCTCCTATCTGACCTCCGCTGATACGGCTCCGATCGATGAAATCCTGCGGGGATTGCGCGCGCGTGGCTATGCGGCTTTTGGTGCTTTCGCCCCCAGCCTCAAAGCCCCCGCCGCTGTCCAATGGCTACGGGCAGAGCTTTCGCAGCGCGCGCCGGTTGCGATCATCAATGCCACCGCGTTTTCGGCGCAGGGGCGCGATGGCAGCGCCTCGCCCCTGAGCCTTGTAGGATGTCCCGTCTTCCAGGTCGCGCTCTCGACCGCGCGACGCAAGGACTGGGATCTGGCGGACCGGGGCCTCTCGCCTGCGGATCTGGCCATGCATGTGGTGTTACCGGAAGTGGACGGCAGGCTCTTTGCCGGAGTGGTCAGCTTCAAGGCGCCGACAAAACGCGACCCGGATCTGCAATACTCTCGCTTCACCCATCGCGCCGATCCCGAACGCATCTCCGCAGCACTCGACCGGATCGAGGCGCATCTCAGGCTGGCACGACAAACACGCGCCGAGACACGCCTTGCGCTGGTGCTGTCGACATATCCCGGACGCGACTACAACCTCGCTCATGCGGTCGGGCTGGATGCGCTCGCCTCAACCTCAGAGATCCTGAGCGCCTTGGCGCGGGATGGCTATGACGTCGCCCCTGAGGCGGACCTCGGCGCGCGTCTCTCCGACCACACGCTGACCTGGCCCCTCTCGGATTATATCGCGGCGCTCCACAAGCTGCCCGAAGCCTTGCGCGATGACCTCAAGGCCGCATGGGGGGCGCCCGAACAGGATCCAGCCGTACGCGATCGCGTCTGCCATTTTCGCGCGCTGCGGGCCGGCAAAGCGCTGATCGCGCTGCAACCGGAACGCGGCGACGTGCAAGCCCGCGATGACGACTATCACGACCTCGAGCGCACGCCCCGCCATGGGTATGTTGCCTTCTACCTTTGGCTGCGTGAACAGGTGGATGCGCTTGTGCATGTGGGGGCACATGGCACGCTCGAATGGTTGCCGGGCAAGGCCGTGGCACTTTCTGGGGCCTGCTGGCCCGAGGTGCTCGCGGGGGATCTGCCCGTGATCTACCCCTTCATCGTCAACGACCCGGGCGAGGCCGCACAGGCCAAGCGCCGGATCGGGGCGCTCACCCTCGGCCATATGCCTCCGCCGCTGGCTGAAACCACGCTGCCAGCCGGAATGGGACGGCTCGAGAGCCTTCTGGACGAGTATTCCACCGCCGATGGTCTTGATCCGGCGCGCCGCGATCGGCTCATTGCCGACATCCGCGCCGAAGCCCAGGGCACCGGCGTCGAAGAGGATCTCGGCATCCCCACCGAGGCCTCTGCCGCAGAGGCCATCACCCGCATTGACCGCTTTGTCTGCGACATCAAGGAAAGCCAATACGGTGAGGGGTTGCATGTCTTTGGGCGCGGTGCACATGGCGCCGAGGAAATGCAGGGCCTGTTGCGCGCGCTCCGGGGAAAGCTGGTGGCACCGGGGCCGTCCGGGTCGCCCTACCGCGGGCGCTCGGACGTGATGCCCACCGGGCGCAACCTCTTTACCACCGATCCCCGCGCGGTTCCGTCGCGGGCGGCGCAGGCGCAAGGGGTCAAACTCGCCGAAGAGCTGTTGCGCCGCCATCTTCAGGATCATGGCGATTGGCCCTCGGGGTTGGTTGTCGATCTCTGGGGCTCTGCCACCATGCGCACCGCGGGCGAGGAATTCGCCATGGCGCTGCATCTTGCGGGCCTTGCGCCGAAGTGGGACGAAGGCTCCGAGCGCGTTTCAGGTTTTGAGATCATTCCGCTGGCGCTTTTGGGGCGGCCCCGCATTGACGTGACCCTGCGCGTCTCCGGCCTCTTTCGTGATGTCTTTCCGGGTCTTGCGCAAATGTTCGAGGCCGCCGCCGCCGCCCTCGGTGCGCGCGAAGAAGACCCAGGCGACAACCCCTACCTTCAGACCACGCCGCGTGTCTTTGGTCCCAAACCGGGTCTCTACGGGCTGGGGATGACGCAGCATCTGGATGACTACTCCGACGAGGCCCGCGCGGCGGCTGGCGAGGCGTGGCTTGCGGCCTCTTCCCACTCGATCGATGCCAAGGGTGAGATCACCGAGGCACGCGACGCCTTGGAAAAACGCCTGCGCAACGCGGACAGTTTCGTGCATCTCCAGGATCTTGCAGAAACGGATGTGCTGGTAGCTTCTGACTATGCCGCCCATGAGGCGGGCTTTGCAGCGGCGATGAAGCGGCTTGGGGCAAAAGCGCCCTCGCTCTATCACATGGACGCAACCCGCATGGACCGCCCGCAGGCGCGCAGCCTGCAAGAAGAAATCGCTCGCGTGACCCGCGCCCGGGCTGCCGATCCGCATTGGGCCACCTCGATGATGAACCACGGGTTTCGCGGCGCGGCAGAGATTGCGGCAACGCTCGATCACATGGCCGCTTTTGCGCATCTTGCGCAGGTGGTGCCCGCGCATCTCTTTGACCTCTATTTCGAGGCCACTCTTGGGCGTGAGGATCTGGTGGCGTTTCTGGAACGCGAGAACCCCGCCGCGCTGCAGGCGATGTGGGATCGCTTTCGCGCCCTGCGCGATGCCGGTCTCTGGGTGACGCGACGCAACTTCATTCTGGCCTCACTGGAGGGCGCGGCATGAGCGCCCCTGCGCCCAAAGTCTATGGCTGGTGCCCCGGTGCGCTCAGGCCGATGATGTCCGGTGACGGGCTTGTGGTGCGCATTCGCGCGCCTATGGGGCGGCTCTCGCCGGAGCAGGCCGGGGCGGTGGCAGAGCTTTCCGCGCGGTATGGCAATGGTCTCCTAGACCTTTCGGCACGGGCAAACCTGCAGATGCGCGGCATCCAGGAGAACGATCACCCGAACCTCATTGCAGCGCTGCAGGATTTGGGCCTTGTAGAAGCCGACGCCAACGCCGAAGCGCGGCGCAATATCCTGCTCACCCCCTTCTGGCGCAGCGGCGACCGGAGCCACCAGATCGCGCAGCGTCTTGCCGCGCTTCTGTCCGACGCCACAACCCTCGACCTGCCCGGCAAGTTTGGATTTGCAGTGGATGCAGGCGAGGCGCCCGTCTTGCAAGCGACCGCTGCCGACATTCGCATCGAAGGCGACGGCGACCGCCTCATGCTGCGCGCTGATGGCGCAGATGTGGCGCTTGAGGTCACTGAGACTGAGGCCGCGGCCCAGGCCCTCGCACTTGCCCGCTGGTTCCTCGAGCAAGGCGGCGCGTCCGAGGGTCGAGGCCGGATGCACGCGCTGATTTCGCGCCGCGGCGCCCCCGACACGCATGGCGCAGATGTGGCCAAGGGTGCCCCCCTGCCTGCCCCCGGCCTTACCAGAAACGGAGCGCTCGTGGCCCTCGAGTTTGGCCAGATCCACGCAACGACCCTCGCGGCGCTCGCCAAACATGGTGCCTTGCGCCTCACGCCGTGGCGCATGCTGCTGGTCGAAGACGCCCGGGACATCACGCCCCTGCCCGACCTTATTCTGGGTGCGACGGATCCGCGCCTGCACGTGAGCGTCTGCACCGGCGCGCCCGGGTGCCTGCAGGCGCTTTCGCAAACCCGCGACCTTGCCCGCGACCTCGCACCGCATCTGCAGGCAGGCACCCACCTGCACGTCTCCGGCTGCGCCAAGGGCTGCGCCCATCCCCGGCCTGCCGATGTGACCCTGACCGCCACCGGCACAGACCGCTTTGATCTCATCCGCAAGGGCCGCGCCAGCGACGCCCCCTTGCGTTCCGACCTCACTGCGCGCACCCTGCGCGCCGCGCCGCACATCCTGACGAAAGACACCTGACATGCTGCACACCTATGAAACCGACGGCGCCAAGATCTATGCCGAGAGCTTTGCGACCATCCGCGCAGAGGCCAATCTGGCGCGGTTCACCAAGGATGAAGAGGTCGTGGCCGTGCGCATGATCCACGCCGCAGGCATGGTCGGGCTCGAAGAGCACGTGCGCTTTTCAGAGGGCATGGCCAAAACCGCCCGTGCCGCGCTGGCAGACGGCGCGCCGATCCTGTGTGATGCCTACATGGTTTCTGAGGGCATCACCCGCCCGCGCCTGCCTGCGGACAACGAGGTGATCTGCACTCTGCGCGACCCCAAGGTTCCTGAGATGGCGCGTGAGATGGGCAACACCCGCTCTGCCGCCGCGCTGGAGCTTTGGCGCCCCAAACTCGACGGCGCAGTGGTCGCCATCGGCAATGCGCCAACTGCGCTGTTTCATCTTCTGAACATGCTCAAGGACCCCGCTTGTCCGCGTCCCGCAGCGATCATCGGCTGCCCGGTGGGATTCGTCGGCGCGCGCGAATCCAAGGACGCCCTGATGGAGGACCTGCCTGTGCCGTCGATGATCGTCGAAGGACGTCTTGGTGGGTCTGCCATCACCGTGGCAGCGGTCAATGCGCTTGCCTCCTGGAAAGAATGACGGGGAAGGACCGATCATGAACGTGCCCAAAGCCGGCAAAGTCATCTGTGCGGGCCTCGGCCCGGGCGACCCGGAGCTGATGAGCGTCAAAAGCTGGCGCGCCCTGCAAGGCGCGACCCATGTGGCCTATTTCCGCAAGGCAGGCCGCGCCGGGCAAGCCCGCGCCATCGTCGAGGGCCTCTTGCCTGCGGGCGTCACCGAATACCCAATGGAATACCCGGTCACCACAGAGATCCATTTCTCCGACCCGGAATATAACCGCCAGCTTGCGGCCTTTTATGACCAATGGGCCGACACATTGGCCGAGATCGCAGCCACGCAAACCGTGGTGGTGCTGTGCGAAGGCGATCCCTTTCTCTATGGATCGTTCATGCATCTGCATACCCGGCTCGAAGGACGCGCCGAGGTCGAGATCATCCCCGGCATCACCGGCATGTCAGGTTGCTGGACCGCCACCGGTCAGCCGATCACCTGGGGCGATGATGTCCTGACGGTCGCGATGGCGACGCTGTCCGAAGACGAACTGACCCAGCGCATCCGGCAGACCGACGCGCTGGTCGTCATGAAAATCGGTCGCAACCTGCCTAAGCTGCGCCGCGCACTCGAGGCTGCTGGCCGGTTGCAGGACGCTTGGCTTGTGGAGCGCGGCACCATGCCGGCCCAGACGGTGCAAAAGCTCACCGATGTCGACGGCGAGGTGCCGTATTTCTCGATCGTGATCCTGCACGGAGAAGGACGCCGCCCATGAATGACACCCCAAAAGGCTGGGTGGTGATTGCAGGCCTTGGCCCCGGCGCCGAGAGCATGGTGATCCCCGAGGTCCAGGACGTGCTGGCCGAGGCCACCGATGTGGTCGGCTACATCCCTTATGTAAAACGCATCCCGCCGCGCGCGGGGCTGACGCTTCATGCCAGCGACAACCGGGTTGAGGTCGACCGCGCCACCCAAGCGCTAGAAATGGCCGCAGCGGGACAACGCGTGGTGGTGGTCTCTTCCGGCGATCCGGGTGTCTTTGCTATGGCATCAGCGGTGTTTGAGGCGCTCGAAGAAGGCGCGAAGACGCAGCCTGCGTGGCTCAACCTCGAGATCCGCGTGCTGCCCGGCATCACCGCCATGCTCGCTGCGGCCGCTGCGATTGGCGCACCTCTGGGGCATGATTTTGCCGCCATCAACCTCAGCGACAACCTGAAACCCTGGGAGCTGATCGAGCGCCGGTTGCAGCTTGTGGGCGAAGCGGGGCTGGCGATGGCGTTTTACAACCCGCGTTCCAAATCCCGCCCGCATCAGTTCGAGCGCGCACTAGAGGTGCTGCGCGCAGCCTGCGGGGACGACACGCTCATCAGCTTTGCCCGCGATGTCACAAAACCAGGGCAAGAGATCCTGACCGTGCCGCTCCGCGATGCCCGCCCCGAGATGGCGGATATGCGCACTGTCGTGATCGTCGGCAATCGCGACACCCGGCGCGTCGGCTCTTATGTCTACACCCCGCGGTTTGCACCCGGACACCAGCCTGGACACCAGCCCGCTTATCACACAGCCGCCAACACCGCCACAAAGGACGCTTAAGCCCCGTGGTCAAGCCAGCGCATCACCTCTGCCACCGAGCCCAGCACCTCGCGTGCGGGCCCCTCGGGCCGGTCGATCATAATGACCGGCAACGCAAGACTGCGCGCGGCGCTGAGCTTGGCTTCGGCCCCCGCGCCGCCCGCGTTCTTGGCGACCACATGGGTGATCCGATGGCTGCGCATCAGAGCCTCATCCCCTGCCGCATCAAAGGGGCCGCGCGCCACAACCACCGTGGCCTTGGGCAGGCTCAGCGCGTCCTCGGGCGCATCAACCAACCGCAGCAGATAGTGGTTCTCGGGCTTTACCGCAAACGCCGCCACATGCTGCTTGCCAATTGCAAGAAACACCCGCGCGCCGGCCTCGGGCAAGGCCGCCACGGCCCCCGCCATATCGCGCACATGAGTCCAATGATCGCCCGGATGCGGCTGCCAAGCCGGGCGTTCAAAGGCCACCAGTGGCACACCCACCTCGGCGCAGGCCTGGGTCGCGTTGAGACTCATCTGCGCGGCAAAAGGATGTGTGGCGTCCACGACATGCGTGATCTCTTCGCGCTCGAGATAGGCGACCAGGCCGGGCACGCCCCCAAAGCCGCCAATCCGGCAGGGCAACGGCTGCTGCGCCGGGCGCGCGGTGCGGCCTGCGTAGGAAAACACCGCCTGACGCCCGGCCACCGGATCGTCACGGACCCAACTCTGCGCCAGGTGCTGAGCCAATCGCGACGCCTCGGTGGTGCCGCCCAGAAGCAGAAGTTTTCTCATGTTTGATCCTCTGACAAAGGGCCCCTCGCGCCCATGGCTCACCCTGATCGGGCTTGGCGAAAATGGCCTTGATGGGCTCTCGGATGCAAGCCGATCCGCACTCTCTAGGGCGGAAATCATTATCGGAGGGCCCCGCCATCTGGATCTGGTAGGCGCAGGCACACGCGGCCAATGCTGGCCTGTGCCCTTTTCCACCGCGCCGGTGCTGGCTGCGCGCGGGCGCCCCACGGTGGTGCTCGCCTCTGGCGATCCGTTCTGGCACGGCGCCGGGGGCAGCCTTCTGCGTGATTTAGAGCGGTCTGAATGGGTCTCGCACCCGGCGCCCTCCTGTTTTGCACTTGCGGCAAATGCCCTCGGCTGGAAGCTTGAAGACACGCTATGCCTTGGCCTTCATGCAGCGCCCTTTGCGCGCCTGCGGCCGCTTTTGGAGGCGGGCCAGCGGGTCCTTTGTACCCTGCGGG
The DNA here is from genome assembly GCF_000014065.1 of Ruegeria sp. TM1040. Classification (NCBI taxonomy): domain Bacteria; kingdom Pseudomonadati; phylum Pseudomonadota; class Alphaproteobacteria; order Rhodobacterales; family Roseobacteraceae; genus Ruegeria; species Ruegeria sp. TM1040. The sequence goes on from NC_008044.1 coordinate 2,328,780, forward strand.
ATGGTGCCGCCGCTGCGGAACTTGCGGCCTATCTTTGCGAAATTGGGTTTGGCGCCAGCTCCCTCACCGCTCTGGAGCGCCTTGGCGGACCACACGCTCGAATCCGGCACACCACCGCCGCGGGGTTTGACCTTCCTGAGGTCGACGCGCCCGTGCTGGCCGCAATCGACGCCAGAGGTCAGGGACTGCCGCAGGCCTCCGGCCTTGAGGATACGCTCTTTGCCAGCGACGGGCAGATCACCAAACGCCCTGTCCGGGCGCTGACCCTCTCGGCGCTTGCGCCGCGCAGAGGCGCGCATCTGTGGGACATTGGCGGCGGCTCTGGCTCGGTATCGGTGGAATGGTGCCTGGCGGCCCAAGGGGCCACGGCAACCACCTTTGAAGCGCGCGCAGACAGGCTCGAAAATATTCGCCGCAATCGGCGCGATTTTGGCCTTGAGCATCGCCTGACCCCGGTAGAAGGCCGTGCGCCCGACGTCCTGAAGAACCAACCTCTGCCCGATTGTGTCTTTATCGGGGGCGGCGGCTCGGAGGCGTTACTGAATTACCTCTGGCAGATCCTGCCGCAAGGCACGCGCCTCGTCGCCAATGGGGTCACGCTGGAAACGGAGACTCTCCTGATGCAGGCCCATGCGCGCCTTGGAGGCCATTTGCTGAAGGTGGAGATCGCCGAAGCGGGCCCCTTGGGCACACTGCGCGGATGGGAGCGCGCGCGCCCCGTGATCCAATGGAGCGTGACCCGATGATCGTTGCAGGCTTTGGCTTTTCAAACCGCGCCTCTGAGGCCAGCTTTGCCGAGGCTTTTGCCGCATTGGACAGGCGCCCGGATTGGGTGGCCGTTTTGCGCAACAAAGCCAAGAGCCCGGTGTTTCGCGCCTTTGCCCTTGCAGAGGGGCTGCGTGTGGAACCCCTCGAGGAGTATCAGATTTCCGGGGCCCAGACCCCGACCCTTTCGCCGCGCATCCACGCGCGGTTTGACACCGGATCTGTCGCCGAAGCCTGCGCCCTTGTGGCAGCGGGCAAACACGCGCGCCTAATCCAAAGACGATTTGTGACCACGGATGGGCTTGCCACCGTGGCGCTTGCGGAGACAATAGCAAGATGACCGTTCATTTTATCGGTGCCGGACCCGGCGCCGCCGACCTCATTACCCTGCGCGGGCGTGATCTGATCGCGGCCTGCCCTGTGTGTCTTTATGCAGGCTCCCTGGTGCCTGAAGCTCTCCTGAGCCATTGCCCCGAGGGCGCCAAGATCATCAACACGGCCCCCTTGTCGCTGGATGAGATCATGGCAGAAATCGCAAGCGCCCATGCCCAAGGCCATGACATCGCCCGGCTTCATTCAGGTGATCTGTCGGTCTGGTCGGCGATGGGCGAGCAGCTGCGCCGGCTGCGCGATCTCGACATCCCCTATGACATCACCCCCGGTGTCCCAGCCTTTGCCGCAGGGGCTGCCGCACTTGGCACCGAGCTCACGCTGCCGGGCGTGGCGCAATCGCTTGTGCTCACACGGACGTCCGGGCGTGCCTCTGCCATGCCCGAGGGCGAGACGCTGGAGAACTTTGCCGCCACCGGCGCCACCCTCGCGATCCACCTCTCGGTGCATGTCCTTGATGATGTGGTGGCCCGGCTCACACCCGCCTATGGCGCGGACTGCCCCGTGGCGATCGTCTGGCGCGCCAGCTGGCCGGATCAAAAGATCGTCAAAGCCACGCTCGGCACCGTCATCGAGGCGACGGACGGCGCTCGCGGACGCACGTCGCTGATCCTCGTCGGGCGCGCCCTCGGCGCGGAGGACTTTGCGGAAAGCTGCCTCTATGGCGCGGAATATGACCGCCGCTATCGTCCGCAAAGTGCCGACAGCCCCTGGTCGGAATGGAGCGAAGGCGATGATTGATCGCATGATGTGGGCCACCAAGGACAGCGCCGGAGCCTGGGTGCGGGCGCTGACCGGCTCGACGACCGGGCAAGAGATCTCAGGACATGAGGTAACGAAATGATCCCCTTCCCCAAAGGCCTGATGATCTCCGCGCCCTCCTCCGGCACCGGCAAGACCACTGTCATGCTGGGCCTTCTGCGCGCGCTCAAGGACGATGGCCTGACCGTCCAGCCGTTCAAAAGCGGGCCGGATTATATCGACCCGGCCTTCCACCTTGCTGCCGCCAGACGGGCGTCCTTCAACCTTGATACATGGGCCATGGACGACACGCTGCTAGACGCTGTCACCACCCAAGCCCAAGGCGCGGGCATCTGCGTCGGCGAAGGGTCGATGGGGCTCTTCGACGGAGTCGCCACCCGCGGTCAGTCCGGCTTTGGCTCCTCCGCGGAAACCGCGCTCAGGATGGGCTGGCCGGTGGTGCTGGTGATTGATGTGGGCGGTCAGGCGCAGTCGGCGGCGGCCACCGCGCTGGGGTTCAAGATGTATAACCCCGATCTGCCCTTTGCCGGAGTGATCTTGAACCGGGTCGCGAGTCCCCGTCACGACCGGCTTACCCGGCTTGGGATGGAGCGGGCGGGCGTCAAGGTGCTGGGCTCCCTGCCGAGACGCGGCGATCTGGCTCTGCCCGAACGCCATCTCGGCCTCATTCAGGCGGTTGAACACCCCGATCTTGAGGCCGCAATCGCCGGCTATGCGGCCTTCTTGCGCGAAAACGTCGACATTGACGCGATCCGGGCGGTGGCCAGCTCCGCCGCAGCACCGGCCCCTCGCGCCCTGCCGCGTCCGCCCGCACAACGCATCGCATTGGCGCGCGATGCGGCGTTTTCCTTTACCTATCCGCATCTTCTCGAGGGTTGGCGCGCCGCCGGAGCAGAGATCCTGCCCTTCTCGCCGCTCAACAATGAAGCCCCCGCCAAGGACGCCGATCTGGTCTGGCTGCCCGGGGGCTATCCCGAGTTGCACGGCTCCACCCTCGCCGCAGCCGACATCTGGCGCAAAGGCATGGCAGAACACGCAAAAACCAAACCGGTGCATGGCGAGTGCGGCGGCTACATGGCCCTTGGCGAGGCCTTGATCGACAAGGACGGCACGCGGCACCAGATGGCGGGGCTCCTTGGGCTTGTGACATCCTATGAAAAGCGCAAGTTCCACCTCGGGTATCGCCGCGCAGCGCTAGAAGCGCCGATGCCGGGCTTTGACAGCGGCGCGTTTCTGCGCGGACATGAGTTCCATTATTCGACCATCCTCGACGAGCCAGACGCCCCACTGGCCCGGGTGATGGACGCCGACGGCAACCCGGTGCCCGAGACCGGCTCCGTCAAAGGCCATGTCACCGGTACGTTCTTTCACCTCATCACCGGAGAGCAGCCATGAGCGGGTTTGTCAGTTTTGTGTCCTCCGGGCCGGGCGATCCCGAGCTTTTGACCCTCAAGGCGGTCAAGCGGCTGGAGGCGGCTGACGCGGTGCTGTTTGATGATCTGTCGTCCGGGCCGATCCTTTCCCATGCGCGCGCGGATGCGGATATGGTTGGCGTCGGAAAACGCGCCGGGCGCCCCTCGCCCAAGCAAGACCACGTCAGCCAGCTCTTGGTGGAATACGCCCAGTCCGGCGCCCATGTGGTGCGTCTGAAATCGGGCGATTCAGGTGTGTTTGGGCGCCTCGAAGAAGAAATGGTGGCGCTGCGCGCCGCTGGCATCAAATACGAGATCATTCCCGGTGTCACCGCCGCCTCGGCAGCCGCTGCGGCGGCGGGTATTCCGCTCACGCGGCGGCTGACGGCACGGCGCCTGCAGTTTATCACGGGCCATGACGTGACCGGCGGCCTGCCCGAGCATATGAACCTCACCGCTCTTGCAGACCCCGAGGCCACAACCGTGGTCTACATGGGCAAACGCACCTTTGCGACTTTGCTTGAGCTGCTTCTTGAGGCAGGCCTGCCAGAGACCACACCGGCGCTGGTGGCGCTTGGGGTCTCGACCCCCGCCCAAGAGCTGCACCGGGTGACAGTGGCTGCCCTGCCGGACCTCCTGGAGGCCATCATCTCCCCCGCGCCAGTGTTGATCCTTTATGGCCCCTTGGCCGACGATGACGCGCTCGTGTCGCAATGACCGCACCGGTGATCTCGCTGTGCCGGACCTGCCAAGATGCCGATCCCGCGCTGCTGCCCCAATTGGCAGCGGCGCTGCGGGAGGCTCATCCAAGGGCCCTGCTGCAATCGGTTGACTGCATGTCGGGTTGTGCACGCCCGCAGACCCTCTCGGTGCGCCAAAGCGGCAAGACAGCCTATCTCTTTGGGGAGATCACAGCAGCGGACCTACCCGATATACTCAGGTTTCTGCGGCTCTACGAGGCAAGCGCCGATGGCACCTTCACGGATGCGCGCCCAATTGGCGAGCTGAGGTTCAAAGCCATCGCGCGCATCCCTGCCCCCCTGCCCGAAACTACCGCCGCGTCACAAACTGGCTCCGCCGCCTCTCCCGAGGAGTGAGGCTGCCAGTCAGAGACCACCTGCGTGATAAAATGCCGCGAATGCGCGCTCCAAGGGCGGTTTCATGCTTGACCGATCGCGCGCGCGCGCCGCATTGTCGACGGCATACGGTGTCCCAGAGCGCAAAGCGCCGGGACTGAAACGGGAATGAGGAACGGCGGACCCAATCGCGGCGCCAAAGCCTCAACCGCCCCCGCGACTGTGAGCGGTGAGCGACATTCAGCATCCACTGGCCGCTGGGCCGGGAAGGAGAATGATCGCCGCGACCCGCGAGTCAGGAGACCGGCCGTATGAAACGAGGACAGTGAATGTGTCGTCGGGTGTGACGACACGGAGGACGAATTATGACGACCAAGACGCTCAACACGACCGCTTCTGCCAGCCAGATCATCCCGGTTCTTTTCGCCGTGGTACTGGGTCTGGGGATCATCACCGTGACCGGCCATGTGCAGGCCTCCACCCTGCATGATGCTGCGCATGATGTGCGCCACGCGACCGGCTTCCCCTGCCACTAAGCAGATGTTCGCACGCATTTTGACCAGCGCGTTGTTCGCTGGTGCTGCAGCGGGGCTGATTGCCGCCCTTCTGCAGCTTTTCTTCGTGCAGCCGGTGCTTTTGCATGCCGAACTCTATGAATCGGGCGCGCTTGTGCATTTCGGCGGCGAGACCGTATCCGCCCATCCCGAATTGCCGGGCATCTTTGACGAGCCGATGCGCAATTTGCTCAGCATCCTCTTCACCATGCTGATTTACACTGGCTACGCGCTGATCCTGGTGGCCTTGATGTCGGTTGCGGAGCGGCAAGGCCATGAAATCCGCACCGGACAGGGCTTGCTGTGGGGATTGGCAGGCTTTGTGGCGCTTCACTTTGCGCCCGGTTTTTCGCTCGCACCAGAAGTGCCCGGCGTTGCCGCCGCCGATGTGGGCGCCCGTCAGATCTGGTGGGCCGCCACAGTGGCGAGCGCAGGTGTTGCCATGTGGCTGATCGCTTTTGGCGGTAATCTGGTGGCCTATGTGGTGGCCGCGCTCTTGTTGATGGCGCCGCATGTGATCGGCGCGCCGGAGCCCGAGACCTTTGCAGGTCCGGTGCCAACCGAGATCGGCGCCCTTTTTGCGGCGCGCGCCTTGGGGATCGGCATGGCGGCATGGGCATTGCTCGGCGTGTTCTGTGCCTATTTCTGGCAGACCGAAGCCGCACATGCGGATGCCAACACTTAGGCGGCTCTCCAGGCTGTCCCCGCTGCGTCATTGCATGCAGCGGGGACAGCCTGCGAGACTGCGCTGCAGCCTCAAATACGTTTACTTTCCGGAGAATGACCTTCCATGTCCCGTTCGCTCGCTCTGTTTGCCATTGGCCTTGTGTTTGGGGGCGGTATCGGATTTCTGACCGCCGCAGGAAACGGCGTCACCCTGGATGGGCATGATCACTCTGATCCTGCGCACCACGGTGGCGGATCCGGCGTGGCCACGCACGACCATTCCGCACTGGTGAATTCCCCCTCTGGTCCAGAGGCGCCCTCGGTCGAGATCCACGTCACGCCCGACGCGATGTCCGGTTGGAACCTGCAAGTGGAGACCAAGAACTTTCGCTTCGCCCCGGAGCATGCCTCGGGGGCCGATCAACCCGGCGAGGGCCATGCACATGTCTATGTGAACGGCGAGAAAATCACGCGCCTCTATGGGTCCTGGCTGCATCTTGCGGCCTTGCCCGAAGGCGAGACCGAGGTGAAAGTCTCTCTGAGTTCCAACAGCCATGGCACCATCGCCGTCGACGGCGTGCCGGTCGAGGCGCGCGTTGTCGTGAGTGCCCCCTGATGGGGCACTCTTGACCTCTTTGCGCGGGCGTCCCATTGCGGGGCGACGGATTTAACGGATGGAGAGCCTTCTATGCTCCAGCTCAGTCTGATCGGGATCGGCACCGGCAACCCCAAGCACCTGACCCGCGAGGCGATGGAGGCAATCTGCGCGCAGGATTTGATCCTGATACCCAACAAGGGCGCAGGCAAGGACGACCTTGCCGGGCTGCGGCAAGCGATCTGCGCCGATGTCCTGGCGGGCGCGGCATCGGCGCCCAAGATCGTCGAATTCGACCTTCCCGTGCGTGATCCGGCCACTCCGGATTACCGCCAGCGGGTCGAGGACTGGCACGACGCCATCGCAGAGGTTTGGCAGGCCACACTCGCTGCACATCTCCCCAAAGGCGGGCAAGCCGGGTTTCTGGTTTGGGGCGACCCCTCACTCTATGACAGCACCATGCGCATTGCCGAGCGTCTTGGTCAGCGCATGGAAATGCAGATGCGGGTGATCCCCGGCATCACCTCGGTGCAAGCGCTGACGGCGGCGCATGGGGTGCCCCTCAACCGGATCGGCGCGCCCGTGCAGATCACCACCGGACGCCAGCTCCGCGATGCGGGCTGGCCCGCGGGCTGTGACACGTTGGTCATCATGCTGGATGGGGAGTGCTCGTTCCAGAGCGTCGACCGTCCCGAACAGGTCATGATCCACTGGTCCGCCTATGCGGGGATGGAAAACGAGATCAATATCGCCGGGCGTCTCTCCGACGTGCAGGACCAGATCCTGTCAGTGCGCGCCCGCGCACGGCGCGATCATGGCTGGATCATGGACATCTACATGCTGGAACGCCTGCGCTGACCCCAGCCATTTTTCGTGACGCTCGGCGGTTCATTCCAGATCCGCGTCTCTGTCAGTCGCGGCGGCGTCCGATGTGGAGATCCAGCGCTGCAGCCTGTCCAAAGGACAGGCTGCCCGGCCCACCCCCAAGCGGAGACTTGCGCCAGCAAGGGTCTGCACGGGGGCGGGAGCATCCCCGCCCGGCCGCAACGCTTTATTGTTCCGAAGGGTGTGCCATCGCAGGTCAGGTCACGCGCGAGCGCACCTGATACTTGGGATCTTTCCAACTCTCTCGCTTCATCACATCCTCAAGGATCTCGGCGGCTTGCACCACATCCGCCTGATCGAGATAGAGCGGTGTGAAACCAAAGCGCATGATGTTGGGCGCGCGGAAATCGCCGATGACGCCGCGATCAATCAACGCCTGTACCACCGCATAGCCATCCTCAAAGGCAAAGGAGACCTGCGACCCTCGCAGCGCTGCCTCTCTGGGGGAGGCAAGCGTCAGTTCCGGGCAGCGGGCCTCGACTTCGGCAATGAACGTCTCGCACAGGGCCACGGACGCGCCGCGGATCTCTTCCATCGAGACCCCGTCCCAAACATCCAGTGCCGTATCAAGGATCGAGAGCTGCACAATCGAGGGCGTGCCAACGCGCAGACGCTCCGTGGTCATCGCCGGACGATAATCGGGCTCCATCGCAAAAGGCGCATCATGACCAAGCCAGCCCGCAAGCGCAGGGTCCACCTCAAGCACAATGTCGGGCCGCGCATAGATAAAGGCAGGCGCACCGGGTCCCCCGTTGAAATACTTGTAGGTGCAGCCCACCGCGAATTCTGCATTGCAGGCCGTCAGATCCACCGGCAGCGCGCCTGCGCTATGGGCGAGGTCCCAGATCATCACCGCGCCGTTCTGATGCGCGCGTGCTGTCATCTCCATCATGTCGTGACGGCGGCCAGAGCGATAGTCCACCTCCGTCAGCATCACCACCGCCACATCATCGGTGATCGCATCCGCGACCTCTTCGGGGGCAACGGTGCGCAGTTCATAGTCCTTGCCGATGGTGGAGATCAGCCCCTGCGCCATGTAGAGATCGGTCGGAAAATTGCCCGTGTCCGACAGGATCACCCGGCGCTCGGGGCGCATCTTGAGCGCCGCCGCGAGCGCCTGATAAACCTTGATCGAAAGCGTATCGCCCGTGGCCACGCTGCCCGGTGCTGCGCCGATGAACCCCGCGATACGATCGCCCACTTTTTGCGGCAGCGCCATCCAGTCGGCGGTGTTCCAGGCCTTGATCAACTGTGTGCCCCATTCCTGGGTCAGCACCTTGGCGGCCCGCTCTGCCGCGCCCTTTGGCAGGGGGCCAAGCGAGTTTCCATCGAGATAGATCATGCCCTCGGGAATATCGAAGAGGTATTTTTTGGGCAGGTTTGTCATGTCAGAGATCGCCTCTCAGGGTCCAAAGTTCAGGAAACAGCTCCACGCTCAGCATCCGGCGCAGATATTGCACCCCAGAGGTGCCGCCGGTGCCGCGCTTGAAGCCAATCACGCGCTCCACCGTGGTGACGTGGTTGAAACGCCAACGGCGGAAATAATCCTCAAGATCAACCAGCTTCTCGGCCAGTTCATAAAGGGTCCAATAGGTGTCGATGTCGCCGTAAACCTTGAGCCAGCGCTCTTGGATCGTCTCATCCAGAGCATGCGGCGCATCCAGTCTCGGCGCGGGGAGGTTTTCGGTGTGACCGTCCAGCGTCTGAAACAGATACCGGTTCACCTCGTCATAAAAACTCGGGCGCGCCAGCTCCGCACTGAGGAGCGCATGCACCTCTGGCACATGCTCATGCGGGCGCAGCATGTTGGGATTGCGATTGCCCAGAACATATTCGATCAGACGATATTGATAGGACTGAAACCCCGAGGACGGCCCCAGAGCCTCGCGAAATCGGGTGTAATCGGCGGGCGTCATGGTGCGCAGCACATCCCAGGCGCTGTTGAGCTGCTCAAAAATCCGGCTCACCCGCGCGAGCATCTTGAACATTTCGGCAGTCTGCCCCTGCTGCAAGGCCTCACGCGCCGCCTGCAGCTCGTGCAAGGCAAGCTTCATCCATAGCTCGCTGGTCTGATGCTGGATAATGAACAGCATCTCGTCATGGGCATCGCTCTTGCAGTGCTGCTGATCCAGGAGCGCATCCAGATGCAGGTAATCGCCATAAGACATGGCATCGGCAAAGCCCATCTTTGCCCCGTCCTGGCCGGGATTATAGGCGGAATCGCTCATGGTGGACCTCTCTTTCAGGATCACGGGCGCCCGATCTGGGATCGCCCGTCAGGGGACAGCGTCGGCCAGACGGTATTGTGCCACCGGACCGGACGCAAGAAAAAAGCTTTAAGCTTAAAGAAACTGCAGTCTCCTCTCGAACGAGCTACTCGTTCGCTTGTCTCTTCACTGGAAAATCGTCCAACAATCTGAAACAACTCAGAGAAGATCCCTTAGCGGATAGCAATTCCCCTGACAGCATCTTACTGTCAAATCGTGGTATCGTATTTTGCAATACCCAATTCAGGAGACAGGCTCATGGCCAAGGCAGAGCTGCCAGTGATCATTGGAATTGCGGCATCGGCCGGCGGGTTGGAGGCAACCACGTCGCTGGTCAAGAATCTGCCGTCGCAGACCAATGCCAGCTATGTCGTCGCTCAGCACATGTCCCCGACTCACAAAAGCCTGTTGTGGTCCCTGATCGGGCGAGAAACCGAACTGCCGGTGATCGAACTCACGGACGAAGACCTGGTCCCGGAGCCCGACACGATCTATATCGCGCCGCCCAATTACGATGTCATCGTGGACAACGGCAAACTGGCCCTGCGTGATCCCAGCGGCCATCCCGGCACGCCGAAACCCTTGGCGGACCGGCTATTCAAAAGCCTTGCCGACGAATGTGGCGAACGCTGCGTCGGGATCGTTCTGTCCGGTACCGGCAGCGATGGAAGCTACGGTATCCGCGCCATTCGCGAAGCCGGTGGGGTCACCATCGCGCAGGAAATCGGCACCGCCAAATATGAGGGTATGCCCTCCTCGGCCGTGCATACGGGGTGTATCGATCTGACCATGTCGCCGGATATGATCGGCCAGCAACTCGACAGCATCCTCGCGAACCCTCGGGATTTTTCCGAACTCAGAGGATTTACCGGCAACCCCAGCGGGTTGCTCGATCTCTACCATATCCTACTTGCGCGCACCGGCGTGGATTTCCGCGAGTACAAGGAAACCACCATCAACCGCCGCATCGCGCGCAGAATGGTTGCGCAGGGCATCGACGTCTATGAGGACTATGTCGAATTCTGTCGTGAGAACGCAACCGAGGTGGATGCGCTCTACAAGGACATGATGATCTCAGTGACGCGCTTTTTCCGCGATCACGCCCAGTTCAACCAGCTCACCAAGGTCATTCAGGGTTTGGTGGATGACAACAGAGATCGCCAGATCCGTGTCTGGGTTGCAGGCAGCGCCACCGGCGAAGAAGCCTATTCTCTGGCCATCCTCTTTGCAGAGGCGATGGGGGGACTAAAGGCAATCAGCAAAGAGCGCATTCAGATCTTTGCCACCGACATCGACACCGAGGCGCTGGAGGTCGCGCGACGCGGGATCTATCCGCTCTCGGCCGCCAACGACGTGCCGCGCCAATATGTTGAGACCTACATGAACCTCGAAGGCGACGCGCTGGAGGTCAACAAGCATCTGCGGTCGGTGGTGCTGTTTTCACGGCACAACCTTATTCAGGACCCGCCCTTCATCAACATGGACATGATCAGTCTGCGCAATCTGTTGATCTATTTTGGCGCGTCCCTACAGGAAAAAGTCCTGTCACGCATGGCCTATGCCCTTGTTCCCAATGGGAAACTCTTCCTGGGGTCGTCCGAAACCGTCGGCTCGATGCATGGGCATTTCGAAACCTATTCCCTGCCCGACAAGATCTATTCCAAACGCGGCCTGCGGCAGAGCGTGCAAGCCACGGCAAATTTCCTGCCCCTTACGGCCCTGCATCGCGGCCCGCTTGCACAGAGCCGTGCATCAACGCCGCCGCAGACCTTCGACATGTTCGACGCGCTCATCCGGACTTTGGCACCAAATGGGTTTATTGCCACGCAGGACCACGTTATCATCCGCATAATCGGTGATATTTCCAGCGCCACTGAACTCAACGAGAGCAGCGCGCTGCCGCGCATGTCGACCAAAATCCTGAAATCCGAGCTGCGCGCCGAAGCGGCGAGCCTCATCACTCTTTGCCTGCGCAGCAAATCGACTCGATCAGGGCGCTGGCACGATGTTGAAGGGTCGGACCTGATCCAATTGCGTATGACCTGCTTCCCGCTCTTGATGGATGGCGAGGGTGAAGACCATGTGCTGTTTTCGATCGAAGAGCGTGAATCCCAGCCTCGGACCGTCGCAACCGAGGACATGAATATCGACGACCGAATGGTCTATGTGCGCCAGATCGAGGACGAAATCGCCTCCACCCGCGAGGCGCTGCAGCAGACCATCGAGGAGCTGCAAACTTCGAACGAGGAACTACAGTCCGTCAACGAAGAGATGCAGGCGACCAACGAAGAACTGCAAGCCACCAATGAAGAGCTCGAAACCTCGAATGAGGAGCTTCAGGCCACCAACGAAGAGCTGATCACCGTCAACGAGGAAATGCAGATCAACTCCACCGAGCTGCAACAACTCTCGATTGAATTGGCCGCTGTTCTCGAGGCGACCCCCTACCCGACGCTGCTGGTCGACCCGGCCCTGCAGATCAGGCATGCCTCGGCAGCAGCGATCGATCATTTTGGCCTCTCCGAGCTGCCCCCAAACGGCACTCATATCGGCGCCTGCACCGATGGTGCAGGGCTGGCGCATCTTGTTTCCAAGGTGGCCGAGTGTTTCCGCACCCGCGAGAGCAGCACGCTCGAGGTCAATGACGAGACCTGGTCAAAGACGCTGACTTTCACACCGATTCAAAAGGGCGTCACCCAGGAAACCATCGGTGTCACTGTCACCGTTCTGTAGAACGAATCGCATAATCTTAGCCTGGGAATCGCGCATCACCTTCGAGGGTTCTTGCGCGGCCAAACCCGCAGAGCTGCGACTCGGGGTGCGGCGTAGAAAAATTGCGCGACGCCTCGAAATTAATCGCATCCCTCTAAATAGCGAGTGGACCTTCTACAAAAAACAAATGCCTCAGTCGCTTGAAACAATAATCCATCAATAATCGTTTGGCAGCGCACTTGTTCGCCAATTCACACACATGATTATTTCGATCTGTCTAGTCTTGTTTTGACAAATACCGCCTTTAATTTAGACACTTAGTGTTCCTCCAATTAAATGGTGACCCCTGTGTATGAGGTAAGTGAGTACGCCGGCAACATGCTGACAGTCGAGATCCGGGAGGCGGCAGGCGGACGCGACCAGACAGTTGCTGCGGTGACGTTGAATTCGGACGAACTGAAAAACACCCTGCACTTCTCGGGACGGCGCAGCATCTCCGACGTGTTCCACCCGGACTTCGCAGACTATCTGCAAAATCTGCTCGCCCGCGCGGTCGAGGCCCCGATGGTTCTGACCGACCCGGATGTGATCCAGTCGTTCGGCGGCGCCGTGGTTGCGCGGATGCGCATGCTCGTTAACAAGGCGGTGGATGGGGGGCGTCACATCACGGTGCGTTTCGCCTATTTCATCGGCGCGATGTCTGGTTTGTTTCGCCGCGATGAGTTAAGCCATCACATGCCGCTGCCCCATCGGGAGCGCGCTGCGGTGCAGGCGCTCGACAGCATCTGCACGCCTCTGAGCAATATCGCCTCGCACCTGGATCGCATCCTTGAAAATCGAAATGCCACGGAATCCGTGCGCTCTCGTTTGCGCAAGATCGAGGATGAAACCGTCGAGCTGAAGTTCTACACAGAGTTGTTGCGGCGATATGTGGATGATTGCGCGCGAGAGCGTGCCGGGCACGAGGAAGACCACGCTCTCGAGTATGAGAACGGCGAGGCAACCACTGCCATCGAAGAGGTTGAGCGCATGATGGTGGAAACCGGGACGTAGCGCGGGGCGTCTTGTTCCACACGCTACCCCCGGGAGCATGACTGCTCTGGTTGCGGCCGGGATCCCTTGAGCCGAAAGTTGGACCTTGCCAACCGGGACAGACTTGAAATCGTCCCCGTTTCAAATCGCCATAGTCCGATGGCCACGCCCCCAAAGACCATGCCCAAGTGACATCCACCACGTCAGGGACCCTTTGTGCTCACCCACGTCGGGTATGGTCCAGCTGTTGCGACGCCATGGGCGCGCGATTTGGTTTTGCAAATTTCACCTTGGCAGATAGATTTTCTGATTTTCTACAAATGGTGGCCGCGGCGCCGATTCTTCCAAAATCATGGATGGTTTGTGCTTGGTGACTTTACCCGAGCAGGACAAATAGGCATGCATACCAAAAACAATTCCAAAGCCTGTGAAAGCGCTTAGAGAGAAAACCTCACAGGTTGGACACCTGATCGCCGAGATCCAACCTTTCGAGGTTCTTTTTCAATTCTGCAAAGCTACGTGGTTTGGAGAAATAAAACCCCTGTAATATATCGCAACCGATGGCGCCGAGTGTTTTTGCTTTTTCAATGGTATCCACCCCCTCGGCGATGATCTTCACATCCAAAGTGTGTGCAAGGTCCACAACTGACGCCACCATTCGTTCCGCGCGCTCGCTTTTTCCAAGCGGGAAGATGATATTTCTGTCGATTTTCAGGGCGTCCGGCTCGATGTTGAGGACGCCATTGATCGACGCATGGCCGGATCCGAAATCGTCGACATCAATCTGAAAACCAAGATCCTTCAGCGCATCGATGCAGAAGATCAGCGCCTCGCCCTCATCCTCGCAGGAGATCGATTCCAGAATTTCAAACGCGTAACTCTCGCGCTGATCGGGGATGCGTGCGCGGACCGTTTCGATAAAGCTCGGCTGCATGATGCGCGCCGCGCTTACGTTGAATGCCACCCGCCGCACCAGAATGCCCTCGGCGCGCAGGCTGCGCATATCCGCCACCGCCCTGTCAAAGATGCAGCCATCCAACTCCGCCTCAAGCCCAAGCTGCTTGGCAATGCCCAGAAACCTGTCGGGGGGCAGTACACCGCGGTCGGGATGCTCCCAGCGCGCCAGCACCTCAACCCCGGCTAGATGCCAGGTCAGAGCATCATGCTGCGTGTGATAATAGGGCGTTATTTCGCCTGCCTCGATCGCATAGGGCAGTCGGTCCGAGAGCGCGCGCTCTTCCAGTACCTCTGCCCGCATCTCGGATGTGAAAACTTCTACCGCGCCGCGCCCCGAAGCCTTCGCCCGGTAGAGCGCCGCATCCGCATTGCTCAGCAACTCGCTGGCCGTGATTTCACCGGGAACGCCATGCGCGACCCCAAAGCTTGCCCCGAAATTGCAGCGCTTGTTGCCCCAGACCACAGGCTCTAGCACCGCCCGAAGCACCCGAGTCGCCAGGGTTTGCGCCTGCTCGAGCGTTGTCCCGGATCGACAGAGAACGACAAATTCGTCGCCTCCCACCCGCGCGGGAACATCCCCCGCCTTCGTGTGCGCCCGAAGCACATCCGCCACGTGGCAAAGCACATAGTCCCCGGCCTCGTGGCCGAGGATGTCGTTGATTTTCTTGAACCGGTCCAGGTCGATCCGCACCAGAGCAACGGGTTCTGTCTGCAATCTTCGGCTCAGCTCGCGATCCAGGTGTCGCCGGTTGGGCAAATGCGTCAGTGGATCGCTGAGGGATTGCAACTCCAACCGGTCTTTCGTCTCTCTGAGCGCCTGCGCGGCGCGGCGCTGTTCCCGTTCATTCCGCACCAGATCTGTAATGCAGATGCGTGTCACCACCTTGTCGCCAAAATCGGTTTCATTCACCCGTGACACGATATGGCGATCGCCAGCCAGTTCCAGCTGGGTTTCTGTACAAAAGCCATGGTTGACGATGCGTTGGTTGTAATTCTGGATGTAATCCTTGGCCGAAACCCCACGCAGCAAATAGTGCCCGGATTCTACCGCGTCAGCGAGGATCTCCGTGAGGGTCATGCCGGGCACAACTTTGTCGGGGTGAACATGGCTCAATTCTCGATAACGATCGTTGCAGGTCACGAGACGGTTTTCTTCGTCGAAGATCGCAAAGCCATCTTTGGAGGCCTCCATCGCGGCCGTCACGCGCTGCGACATCCGGTTCAACTGACGCGCCTGCTCCATATGGAGATGCCACGCGCGCGCCATCTGACGGGCGAGAAACACAAAGAACAACACCAGACAGAGGCTGATCACAGCGGTGCCGGTTTTGACAATTCGGACCAGTTGTTCCTCGATCAGATCGACGTAGGGACGAAACGAGAGGCTGAGGTGCTGAAGCTCCTCAACGCCTGCTGTCAGTTCCCTGTTCAGGTCATCGGGACTTTCGATCCCCTCGACGAGGAGCCTGTCGCCGCGTGCAGTCGCCAACAGCAACTCATCCGTTTGAAACGTTGCAGTCAGCGCTGATTGGCAGATGTCAAAGGCCGGCCCCGCACCGAGGCGCAACACGGCCCGGCGTTCAAAGTCGGACAGGTTGTCGAGACACCACCGCGCCTGCGCGCGCGCACCTTCAAGAAGCGCGTGCAGCTGTTGCGCCGCCTGCGCTCCAAGCACCGGGTTTTCGTTTAGAACATCGAGGGACTCATGCACGAGGTTCAGATGCACAAGGTTGCGCTGGCGGTATTCACTCGCCAGAGTCAAATAGCGATATCCCAGAAAAGACACCCCGATCTGAAGCGCGAGGATAAGGGCAAAGAACACCAGCGCCTGCCGCAGGCTCATCCGTCAGGCCTCCTACACAGCCACTCGATACAACACCGGGCTGACCGTAGCCGGATATATTTTCGGAAAAGCTAATGTCGCGCGTTTTTTTCGTAAGCCGGCGCAGCCCCTGCTTAATGCGCGCTGTCCCCCTTGCGTTTGCAGTGCATTTTGGGGCTCATACGGTGCGAAATACCAAACCAGAAACAGGAGCGAGCATGAAAGCCATAGTTCACACCGCACGCGGCACCGCGCGGGACACCTTGGTCCTGACCGAAACAGAGACCCCGACCCCCGGCCCCGGAGAGGTGCTGGTCGCGATGCGGGCCTCTGGGGTCAACCCATCGGATGTCAAGCTGCGCTCTGGCGCGCAGGGGCCGATGGTGGCCGAGCAGGTCTTGGTTCACAACGATGGCGCAGGCGTAATCGAGGCCGTCGGCGACGGTGTCGGACCGGCCCGGATCGGGCGTCGGGTCTGGCTCTACAATGTGAACCGCTCTGCGGATGGGCTAGGTCAGGGCCCGCTTGGAACAGCGGCGGAATTCGCAATTGTGCCAGCACATCTTGCGGTGGATCTGCCGGATGCGGCCAGCTTCGAGGCCGGCGCCTGCATCGGCGTGCCCGCAATGACAGCGCATCGCGCAGTGATGTGGGCCGGATCGGTCGCGGGCAAGACCCTGTTGATCACCGGCGGCGCAGGCGCAGTCGGGCACAGTGCCATCCAGATTGCCAAGGCCAAAGGCGCGCGCGTCATCGCCACCGTCTCAAGCGACGCGAAGGCTGAGATCGCCCGCGCAGCAGGCGCCGATGAGGTGCTCAACTACAAGAGCACGCCTTTGGTGGATCAGCTGATCGAACTGGTGGGCGCAGGCGGTATTGACCATGTCGTCGACGTGGATATCGCCGCGCATATGGAGATCTACCCGCAGATCCTAAAGCTCAACGGTTCGGTCGGGGCCTATGCCTCCGCCAGTAACCTCACGCCCGCCCTGCCCTTTTACCCGCTGGCCTTTCGCAACATTCAGATCCAGCCAGTTTTTGTCTACTCGATGAGTGACAGCGCCAAAGCAGAGGCGATTGCAGACATCAACGCGCTCCTGTCCGCGGGTCAGCTGACGCCGCGCATTGACCGCGTCTTTGCGCTTGAGGAGATCGTTGACGCACATGAGGCCGTGGAGGCAGGCACCCTGGTTGGAAACGCGATCCTGAAGATCTGAGTGCCGAACACAAAACAAAAAGGGCCCCGCAGATATGGGGCCCTTTTTGTGAATTGAAGCACACTGGTACTCAGCTGATATGCGCGGTGGCCTCGATTTCAACAAGCGCGCGATCCTCGACAAGCCCTGCTACGATCAGCATCGACATTGCCGGGAAATGCTTGCCGAACACCTCGCGATAGGCAGCGCCCACCTCGGCCTGATGTGCCAGGTATTCCTGTTTGTCGGTGACAAACCACGTCAGGCGCGTCACATCAGAGGGCTTGCCTCCGGCCGCGTCGACGATGGCCGCGATGTTTTTCAGCGCCTGACGCATCTGGCTTACGAAATCATCACCGACAAATTCCTTGTTTTCGTCCCAGCCGATCTGGCCGCCAATATGCAGCACGCCGTCATGGGTCAGCATGCCATTGGCATAGCCTTTGGCCGGTGCCCAACCTTCGGGGTGGATGGTTTTATGGGTCATATCTGCCCTTTCATCTCATTCTCAATTTTGGTTCGGATCGGTGCGGGCCAGGGCGCTGAGCGCCCCTCGGCATTGATATGCACCAGGGTTGTTTCCGTCGAAAACCGCAGCTCCTCGCCACAATGTGCGGTCATCTCGTAGGTCAGCGAAGACGTCCCCAGCCGCGTGACACGAAGGCGCAGGACCAGATGATCCCCGTGACGACTGGGCGCGGAAAAGCGGGTCTGGATGTTTGCCGTGGGCACACCTGCGGTTTGATGCATGTCCTCAAAGGGCCAGCCAAGAACATCGGTAAACCAGCTCTCGACACAATCGTTCATCATCTCGAAGTAGCGGGGGAAAAAGACAATCCCCGCCGGGTCGCAATGTTTGAACAATACTTTCTGTGGCATCTCATACATGGCTCAGACCCCCACGTAGCGTTCGCTGATGTCCGGGGTCAGCGCCGCCATGGCACCGCTCCAGACGGTCTTGCCGCGCTCCAGCACCACGGCGCGGTCGCAGACCTGCGCCAGCTCGGCCAGCGTCTTGTCGATCACGAGGATCGCCATGTCGGTGTCCGCCTTGAGCTGGTTGATCGCCGCCCAGATCTCCTGGCGGATGATCGGCGCAAGGCCCTCTGTCGCCTCATCCAGGATGAGGAGACGCGGGTTGGTCATCAGCGCGCGACCAATCGCGAGCATCTGCTGCTCCCCGCCCGACAGTGACGCCGAAAGCTGGCTGTGGCGTTCGCCCAGCCGCGGGAAAAGCTGCGTGACGCGGGCCATGTCCCAGTCACCGGGACGGCTGGTGGCCAGAAGGTTTTCGGCCACCGTGAGGTCCCGAAAACAGCGCCGCCCCTCCGGCACCAGACCGAGGCCAAGACGTGCGGCCTTGTGGCTGGGCAGAGCGTGCAGGTTCTGGCCATCAAACTCCAGCGTACCGCCTGCGTTGATCATGCGGCAGATTGCCTTGACGGTGGTGGATTTGCCCATGCCGTTGCGGCCCATCAAAGCCACTACCTCGCCCGGGTTGATGTCGAGATCGACACCAAAGAGGGCCTGGCTCACGCCGTAGGAGGCAGTGAGAGATTTTACGGACAAAAGGCTCATGCGCTTTCTCCCAGATAGGCTTCGCGCACGCGCGGATCGGTGCGGATCTGATCGACGCTGCCCGTGGCAATCACCTCGCCATAGACCAGAACGCTGATCCGGTCCGCGAGCGCAAACACCGCGTCCATGTCGTGTTCAACCAGAAGGATCGGGGCCTCCTGGCGCAGGCCATCCAGGAACCCGGTGAGGTTCTTCGACCCTTCCGCCCCGAGCCCCGCCATGGGCTCGTCCATCACAAAGGCCTTGGGCGCAAGCGTGAGGGCCACCGCGACCTCGAGTTGTCGGCGTTGGCCATGGCTGAGGTCAGCGCAGCGCTTGGCCTTGCTTTCTGCAAGGCCCACGCGCTCGAGCGCCGCCTCGGCACGATCCCGCAACGCAGAATCACCCAGCGCGGATGCCCAGAACCGCCACGGCCGACCACTGGCGCCCATCGCGCCAAGGGTGGCATTCTCGAGCACCGTGTCCTCCATCGCGAGTGCAGAGATCTGGAACGTCCGTCCCAGCCCCGCCCGCGCGCGCTGGTCTGTGCTTAGGCCGGTCACATCCTGCCCCATCAGCTCCACACGTCCGGCATCCGGCGTGAGCGATCCGCAGATCTGAGCAATCAATGTCGACTTTCCTGCGCCATTGGGGCCGATGATGGCGTGAATTTCGCCGGGGCGCAGGTCAATCGAGATGTCACGGCTGGCCTTGAGCGCGCCAAAGGATTTGCTGATGCCATATGTGGCGAGGATCGTCTCAGTCATGGGTTGCCTCCTTCCCGGCCACCAGCCCGGTGATGCCACCGCGCGCAAAGAGCACGACCGCAAGAAGGATCAGCCCGAGGAAGATGTGCCAGAATTCAGTGATCCCGCCGAGGAAGTGTTCAAGCGCCACAAAGGTCACTGCCCCCGCGACCGGCCCAAACAGCCGCCCGACGCCGCCAAGGATCACCAGGATCATGATTTCGCCCGAGAACTGCCAGCTGAACATCGTCGGGCTGACAAAGCGGTTGAGATCGGCAAAGAGCGCGCCCGCAAGGCCGGTGATGACACCGGAAATCACAAAGGCCACCAGTTTGAGGCGCATGGGATCCATGCCCACCGCTTCGACCCGCGCGGGCACCTGACGCGCTGCGTTGAGCGCAAGCCCAAAGGGAGAGCGGCGCAGGCGCGCGGTAAAGATCAGCACCACCACGAGGATCGCAAGACACAGCCCGTAGAACTGGATCGGCGCCAATGTGTTGAGGCCGGGAAAATCGTTCCTGACATAGATCGACATACCGTCCTCACCACCATAGGTGGTCCAGGAAATCGCGAAGTAGTAGAACATCTGGCCAAAGGCGAGCGTGATCATGATGAAATACGCCCCGGTGGTGCGCAGGCTCAGGATGCCAATGACCAGCGCTGCGAGCGCCGAGACCACAACAGCCAGAAGCCAGATCACCGGCATGAACTTGGTGCCTTCGATCAGGAAGGGCCACTCCATCAGCGGCGTGTAGCTCTGGGCGTGGTGGGCCAGGATGCCCATGGCATAGCCGCCGATCCCAAAAAACACCGCGTGGCCAAGGCTTACAAGGCCGCCAATGCCAAGAGCAATATTGAGGCCGGCAGCCGCCAGCGCGAGGATGACTGCACGGGTCGCAAGCGTGATGGTGAAAGGTTCATCGCTCATCAGCGCCCATGCAGGCACGGCAATGAGGCCCAGCATCAGGGCTGCGTTAAAATAGGTTTCTCGTGTCATGCGCGGGCTCCGAACAGGCCAGAGGGACGCCAGACCAGTACAAGGCTCATCAGGATGTAGATCGACATCGAGGCGATCGACGATCCGGCAGATGTTGCGGGGGCCGCGTCCATAAAGAGTTTGAGCACTTCGGGCAGGAAGATCCCGACCAATGTATCCGTGAGCCCCACCAGCAATGCGCCGATAAAGGCCCCTTTGATGGATCCGATACCGCCGATCACGATCACGACGAAGGCAAGGATCAGCACCGGCTCGCCCATGCCGACCTGCACCGACTGGATCGCACCAACCAGCGCCCCCGCAAGACCGGCCAACGCGGCGCCAAGGGCAAAGACCAGCGTATAGAGCTTGGAGATGTCCACACCCAGGGCGGCAATCATCTCTCGGTCGTTCTCGCCCGCACGGATCTGAATGCCGATCCGGGTGCGCTCGATCAGGAGCCACAGGCCGAAGGCCACCAGAAGCCCCACCCCGATGAGCGCAAGACGATAAAGCGGATACTGGATACCTCCGGGCAGGGTAACCGGCCCCGACAAGGCATCGGGAATGTCCAGAAACAGCGGAAAAGAGCCAAAAACCCAGCGCGTGCCTTCGGAGAAAATCAGAATGAGCGCAAAGGTCGCCAGCACCTGATCGAGGTGATCGCTGTCATAGAGCCTGCGGATCACCGCAACCTCGATCACAGCCCCCGCAAGCGCCGCCGCCGCAAGCGCCGCGATAAGCGCCAGCACGAAGGACCCCGTGACGCCCGCCACGGCCGCCGCGGCAAAGGCCCCAACCATATAGAGCGAGCCATGGGCAAGATTGATGAGGCCCATGACCCCAAAAATCAGCGTCAGCCCCGCCGCCATGAGAAAGAGCATGACGCCGGACTGAAGCCCGTTCAGCACCTGCTCGATGATAAGTATCGTGGACATGTGTCTTCTTTCAGGTGTGTCCCGGCCCGCACAGACTGCGAGCCGGGCGCGCCTCACTTACATCTTGCACTCGTCCACATAGGCGTTTGCATGATCCTCAAGAGCGGTGCCGACGATCTTGTTGGTGTAGACGTCGCCTTCCTTGATGACCTCACGCACATAGACGTTCTGGATCGGGTGGTTGTTGGCCGCAAAGGAGAATTCGCCGCGCACAGAGGCAAAATCGGCCTCCTTGAGGGCCGCAGCAAAGGCTGCGTCATCATTCACATCCGCCTTGTCGATGGCCGACAGCAGCAGGTTTGCGGTGTCATAGCCCTGCGCCGCATAGATCGACGGCAGACGGTCGTATTTCTGCTGGAAGGCCGCAACAAAGGCCGCGTTGGCCTCATTGTCCAGATCCTTGGACCAGGTGGAGGAGTTCTTGACGCCAAGCGCCGCTTCGCCCACCGCTTGCAGGATGCCCTGATCAAAGCTGAAGGCCGGGCCGACGACGGGCAGGTCGACGCCGCTGTCAGAATATTGCTTCAGGAAGGAAATCCCCATGCCGCCGGGCAGGAAGAAGAACACGCTGTCGGCGCCGGATGCGCGGATCTGCGCGATTTCAGCCGCGTAATCAGTCTGGCCGAGCTTGGTGTAGACCTCCCCTGCGAGATCGCCTTCATAGAAACGTTTGAAGCCAGTGAGGCTGTCGATCCCCGCCGGGTAGTTCGGTGCGAGAATGAAGGTGTTCTTGAACCCCGCCTGCGTTGCATAGGCGCCCGCGCCTTCATGCAGGTTGTCGTTCTGGTAGGCGACCGAGAAATAATTGGCGTTGCAGCCTTTGCCCGCCAGCTGTGCGGGGGCCGCGTTGGTCGAAAGATAGAACAGCCCCTGCGCGGTAGTCGCAGGCACCACGGCCATTGCAAGGTTGGACCAGACGATACCGGTCATCACGTCGACCTTTTCGGACTGGATCATCTTATCGGCAAGCTGCACGGCGATGTCGGGCTTGCGCTGGTCGTCCTCGATGACCACTTCGACATCATCGCGACCTGCGGCTTCCATCGCCAGCATGAACCCGTCCCGCGTGTCGATGCCGAGGCTCGCACCGCCGCCCGAAAGCGTGGTGATCATCCCGACTTTGACCTCTGCCATCGCTCCGCCCGCGGCCAGCGCCGCGGCCGCTGTGGCCAACATTAGCTTCTTCATGATCAAACTCCCTGTTTGTGGTTGGTTTGTTTTATTATTCAACGAAGCCGGAACCGCTGAATCTTGCCGGTCTGCGTCTTTGGCAGTTCTTCGGCAAAAATGATCGAGCGGGGATATTTATAGGGCGCAATGGTCGCCTTCACGTGGCTCTGCAGATCCTTGATGAGCGTCTCAGACGGCGCGAAGTCCGCGTTGAGCACGATATGCGCCTGCACGATATGTCCGCGCGCCTCGTCCGGGGCGCCAATGACCGCACATTCCGCCACCGCCGCATGCGCCAGAAGCGCAGCTTCCACCTCGGGGCCAGCGATATTGTAGCCCGCCGAGACGATCATATCGTCGTTGCGCGCAGCAAAATGGAAATAGCCGTCCGCATCGCGGATGAAACTGTCGCCGGTGATGTTCCAACCATCCGCGACATAGCCCGCCTGCCGATCATCATTAAGGTAGCGACAGCCCGTCGGCCCGCGCACCGCAAGGCGGCCAACTTCACCATCGGGCACAGTGTTGCCTTCGTCATCGACCACCTTGGCCTCGTAGCCGCGCACAGGTTTGCCGGTGCAGGCAGGACGGTGGTCGTCAAACCGGTTGGAGATAAAGATATGCAGCATCTCGGTCGCGCCGATCCCATCGAGCATCGGCTTGCCGGTCTTGGCCATCCAATCGTCATAGACAGGTTTGGGCAGGGTCTCGCCCGCAGAGACAGCGGCGCGCAGGCTGCTCAGATCCGCGCCCTCTTCCATCGCCGAGAGCATCACGCGATAGGCGGTCGGCGCAGTAAAGCACACGGTCGCGCGGTATTTCTCGATGATCTCGATCATATTGGGCGGTGTGGCCTGTTCCAAAAGCGTCGCGGTTGCCCCGAACCGTAACGGGAAAATCGCTAGCCCGCCAAGCCCGAAGGTAAAGGCAAGTGGCGGAGATCCCACAAAAATGTCCTCCGGCACCACATTGAGCACATCACGGGCATAGCCATCGGCAATGATCAATAGATCGCGGTGAAAATGCATGGTGGCCTTGGGCTCTCCGGTCGACCCGGAGGTGAACCCCAGGAGCGCCACATCATCGCGTCCGGTCTCTACCGCCTCAAACTGCACCGGTTTCTCCAGTGCCAGCCGGTCAAGTTCAGCGTCGTGGTTGGAGGTCCCATCAAAGCCCACGACACGCTCAAGCACATCGCACTGGGCCGCGCAGGCCTCCATCTCCTCCATCAGCCGCGTATCACAGAGCGCAAACTGGATCTGCGCCTTCTCGACATATTTTTTTAGCTCTGCAGCGCGCAGCATCGGCATGGTGTTGACCACCACCGCGCCCGCCTTGGTGGCGGCGAGCCAGCAGGCCACCATCGCCGGATTATTCGCAGAACGGATCAGGATGCGATTGCCCGGTTTGACGCCCAGATCCTGAACCAGCGCATGCGCCAGCCGGTTGGTCCAGTCGGCCAACTCCTTATAGGTGCGCTGCCGCCCGTTGCCGATCAGTGCAGTACGGTCGCCAAAGCCGCGCTCCACCATCGCATCGGTCAGTTCGACGCCCGCGTTCAGATGCTCGGGATACTCAAACCCCTCAAGCATAAAATCGGGCCACTGATCCGCAGGCGGCAAGGCGTCGCGGGTGAATGTATCGGTATGTGCGGATGCTCCGAGCGTCATCATTTGCCCTCCAATGCCATCATCGCCTGCCGCGCGATCACCACGCGCTGAACGTCGCTCGCGCCCTCATAGATGCGCAACGCCCTGATTTCGCGATAGAGTTTTTCAACCATCGCGCCCGAACGCACGCCCTCCCCCCCAAAGAGCTGCACCGCCTTGTCGATGACGACCTGTGCCGCCTCGGTCGAGAACAGCTTGGCCATTGCCGCCTCGCGCGTGACCCGCGCCGCACCACTGTCCTTGGTCCAGGCCGCGCGGTAGACCAGCAGCGCGGCCGCATCCACATCCAGCGCCATATCGGCGATATGCCCCTGCACCATCTGCAAATCAAAGAGCGGCGCGCCCTGCACATGACGCTCGGTGACACGCCACAAGGCCTCGTCCAATGCCCGGCGCGCAAAGCCGAGCGCCGCCGCCGCCACGGTAGAGCGGAACACATCCAGCACCGACATGGCGATACGGAACCCCTGCCCCGGCGCACCGATCATGGCGCTTGCGGGGATGCGCACATCGCTGAACCGCAAGGTCGCCAGCGGGTGCGGTGCGATGGTCTCGAGCCGCTCCACCACCTCAAACCCGTCCAGATCCGGTGTGACTATGAAGGCCGAGAGCCCCTTGGCGCCCGGTGCCTCTCCGGTGCGGGCAAACAGCGTGTAGACATCGGCGATCCCCCCATTGGAGATCCAGGTCTTTTCACCATTCAGCACATAGTCATCACCATCGCGCACCGCCGTCATGGTGGAGTTCGCCACATCCGACCCCGACTGCGGCTCCGTCAGCGCAAAAGCAGCAATCGCCGCGCCGCTGCGGGTTTTCGGCAGCCACTCCGCTTTCTGCGCGTCGGTTCCAAACAGCGAAATCGCGCCTGTGCCAAGCCCCTGCATGGCAAAGGCAAAATCCGCAAGCCCATCGTGGCGGGCGAGGATCTCACGCGCTAGGCACAGCTTGCGCACATCGAGGCTCTTCGAGGCACCCGCAGCCGCAGTCGGCTGCAACACCCCAGCCGCGCCAAGGTCCGCCACCAGCCTGCGACAGGCCGCATCGGTATCGCTGTGATCCACCTCAAGGCCCTCGGCCACAGCTTCGACCTTGGCAGCCCAAGCTCGATGCTCTTCGTCGAAAAAGGGCCAATTCAGAAAACTCTGGTCCGCCACGTTATCTTCCCCGTTGTCTTCATCTTCTTGTCAAATATCCTCGCCGAAGGCGAAATTCGGCGCTCTCAGTCGCCTTCAAACACTGGTCGCTCTTTCGCGACGAAGGCCTCATAGGCGCGGCGGAAATCATTGCCCTGCATGCAGATCGCCTGCGCCTGCGCCTCGGCCTCAATCGCCTGCTCAAGGCTCATGGACCATTCTTGCGCCAGCATCGTCTTGGTCATGCCATTGGCAAAGGTCGGCCCCTCAACGATGCGCTCTGCCATCTTCATGGCTTCGGCTTCCAGCGCCTCAGCGGACGCGAGCCGGTTAAAAAACCCCCAGCGTTCGCCTTCCTCGGCGCCCAGCGACCGACCCATATAAAGCAGCTCCGCCGCGCGGCCCTGTCCGATGATACGCGGCAGCATGGCGCAAGCGCCCATGTCACAACCCGCAAGCCCCACACGATTAAAGAGAAACGCCACCTTGGCCTCAGGTGTGGCGATGCGCAGATCACTGGCCATCGCTATGATCGCCCCTGCCCCCGCACAAATGCCATCCACCGCCGAAATCACCGGCTTGCTGCAGTTGAGCATCGCCTTCACAAGATCCCCGGTCATGCGGGTGAAGGCCAAGAGCTCTTTCATGTTCATCCTGGTGAGCGGGCCGATGATGTCGTGCACATCCCCGCCAGAGGAAAAATTCCCGCCATTGGGCACGATCACAACCGCATGCACCTCGTCCGAATAGGGCAACGCCCGGAACCAGTCGCGCAGCTCTGCGTAGCTTTCAAAGGTCAGCGGGTTCTTACGCTCCGGCCGATTGAGCGAGATACGCGCGATGCCGCCCTCAATCGTGCAATTGAAATGCGTTGTCTCATCGAGGCTCATGTCGGGTCATCCTTTGTCTTCTTGGGGCGCCGCAACCGGCTGGATCTGGTCCAGAAGCGCGCTCATTTCGGTGATTTCATCTGCGCCAAGCCCCGCCATCATCTCGCCGATCCAGGCCTCATGCTCGGCGGCGAGGCGGTCAAACTCGGCCTCTCCTGCAGGGGTCAGCCGCGCCACCTGGGCGCGACGGTCGCCGGGGACCGCAACCCGCAGCGCCAGACCGTCCTCGGTCAGCCGGTCCACGATGCCGGTCACATTGCCGTTGGACACGCGCAGAAATTGCGAGAGCTGGCTCATCTTGAGCCCTTCGGGATTGCGCGAAAGCGCTGACATCACGTCAAACCGCGGCAGCGTGGTGTTGTGGCGATCGCGCAAGCGACGGCGCAGCTCGGACTCGATACTGCCTGACGTCTTCAAGAGCTTCAGCCACAGACGCAGCCGCGCCTTGGAGGCCGTGTCGCCGAGATCAGCTTGCGCTGCGGTGCCGCTCATATCTCGCCCCCCGTCAGGGCCAACGCGTGCCCGTTCACCGATCCCGCAGTGTCCGACGCCAGCCAGAGCGCAGCATCCGCGACCTCTTCGGGCTGCACAAAACGACCCTGGGGATTGTCGGCCTTGAGGGCGCCTGCGGCCTCCTCGGATGTCATCCCGGTCTTGGCGCGGATATTGTCGATGCTGCGCTGGAGCATCGGCGTTTCCACAAACCCCGGACAGATCGCATTGACCGTCACGCCTGTGCGCGCCAGTTCCTTGGCGAGCGAGCGAGTAAGCCCGACCACCGCGTGTTTGGCGGCGCAATAGGCGCTGACATAGGCATAGCCCTTGAGCCCCGCCGTCGAGGCCACCGCGATCATGCGCCCACGCCCGGCCTCTTTCATGCCCGGCAACACCGCCTGCCAGAGGTTCACGACGCCTCCGAGGTTCACCGCCATCATCTCCGTGAGAAGCTCTGGCTGCATCTTGGCAAAAGGCACGCTTTCGGCCGCGCCCGCATTTGCAATCGCCACAGTCACCGGCCCGCGCGCGGCGGCTGCGCGCGCCACCGCGGATGTGACGCTTGGCGCATCCGTTACATCGCAGACCTCATAAGGAAGCCCCTGCTCTGCAAGCGTTTTCTCCGTTCGCCCCATCAGGGTCACTTTGGCCCCCTGGGCCGCGAAGGCCTGGGCGCAGGCGGCCCCAACACCGGTGCCGCCGCCCGTGATCAGGACATGTTCTTGGCGTGGATCTTGGCTCATGCGCGCAGGGTCTCCGCTTCTTTGTCCGCAAGACGCCAGCTCTGATCGCGCCCCGCCAGATAGGGCAGCGGCCAGTCGGGGGCTGCACGATCACCGATCTTGCTGCCCTCGTGAAGGGTCCAATACGGATCCGAGAGATGCGGGCGGCCCACGGCCACCAGATCCGCGCGGCCTGCCATCAGGATCGAATTGGCATGATCGGCCTCGAAGATATTGCCCACAGCCATGGTACAGATGCCCGCCTCGTTGCGGATCTGATCCGAAAACGGCGTCTGGAACATGCGGCCGTAGACGGGTTTGGCCTCGGTGGTGGTCTGACCGGCAGACACGTCGATCAGATCCGCACCGGCCTCCCAAAAGGCACGCGCGATCTGGACGGCTTCGTCCGGGGTGACGCCATCCTCGCCCACCCAGTCATTGGCGGAGATCCGCACCGACATCGGCTTGCCTTCGGGCCAGACCGCGCGCATCGCGGCAAAGACCTCGAGCGGATAGCGCAGGCGGTTTTCAAGGCTGCCGCCATAGTCATCGCCGCGCTGGTTCGAGACCGGCGACAGGAACGACGAGATCAGATAGCCATGGGCTGCGTGCAGCTCGATCATGTCAAAGCCCGCACGATCCGCCATCTGAGCCGCGCGCACAAATTGATCGCGCACCTCGTCCATCTCGGCGCGGGTGATTTCGCGCGGGGTGGCGTTCTGCCCAGACCACGGGATCGCAGAGGCGCTGACGATATCCCAGTTGCCCTCTGGCAGCGGTGCATCCATCTCGTCCCAACCAAGCTGGGTGGAGCCTTTGCGTCCCGAGTGGCCGATCTGGCAGCAGATCTTGGCGTCGGTTTCGGCATGCACAAAATCGGTGATCCGCGACCATGCGGCCTCATGCTCCGGCGCATAGAGCCCCGGACAGCCGGGGGTAATCCGGCCCTCTGGCGATACACAGGTCATCTCGGTGTAGACCAGCCCCGCGCCGCCTTTGGCGCGTTCGCCGTAATGCACCAGATGCCAGTCGGTCGGGCTGCCATCCTTGGCCTTGTACTGCGCCATGGGCGAAACGACGATGCGGCTCTTGAGGTCCATCTCGCGCAGGCGGAAGGGGGCAAACATCGGCGCCCGCAGCGGCGCATCCTTGGGCGCCCCCGCCTGATCCATGAACCAGCGCTCCGCGCTCTCAAGCCAGTCCTTGTCCCGTTCGCGCAGGTTTTCGTGGCTGATCCGCTGACTGCGAGTCAGCATCGAGTAATTCAGCTGCACCGGATCAAGATCCAGATAGCGCTCCACCCGCTCGAACCACTCCATCGAATTGCGTGCCGCAGACTGCAGGCGCAACACCTCAAGACGGCGCTGGTCTTCGTATTCGTCAAAGGCGCTTTGCAGATCAGGCTTTTCATGCAGCAGATCGGCCAGCGCAATCGCGGATTCCAGCGCCAACTTGGACCCTGACCCAATCGAGAAATGCGCCGTCGCGGCCGCGTCGCCCATCAGGACCACATTCTCGTGACTCCATTTTTCGCACAAAACCCGCGGGAAGCGGATCCAGGCGGAGCCGCGAATATGGTTGGCATTGGTCATCAGCGCATGGCCGCCCAGATGATCCTTGAAGATTTCTTCGCAGGTCTTGATGCTTTCCTGCTGGCTCATGGAGCCAAAACCAAAGGCGTCAAAGGTCTCTTGCGTGCATTCCACGATGAAGGTCGCGGTGTCGTCGTCGAACTGGTAGGCATGCGCCCAGACCCAGCCGTGCTCGGTTTCCTCAAAGATAAACGTGAACGCATCCTTGAAGGTCTGATGGGTGCCAAGCCAAACAAAATTACAAAGCCGCGTGTCCACATCCGGCTTGAAGGTGTCGGCATACAGGCTGCGTGTGCGCGAATTGAGCCCGTCACTGGCGACCACAAGATCGTAATCCTTGCGATAGTCCTCGGCGCTTTGCACTTCGGTTTCGAACTGCATCTTGACGCCCAGTTCACGGGCGCGCTCCTGCAGAAGGATCAGCAGCTTCTTGCGCCCGATGCCGCAGAACCCATGACCAGAGGACACCTGCCGCGTGCCTTTGAACAGAAGCGCGACATCATCCCAATAGGCAAAATGAGACCGGATCGACTCGGCGCTCTTGGCGTCATTGGCTGCCAGATTGTCGAGCGTCTCATCCGAGAGCACCACGCCCCAGCCAAAGGTGTCATCGGCCCGATTGCGTTCGATCACCGTGACCTCATGGCTGGGATCACGCAGCTTCATCGAGATCCCGAAATACAGGCCCGCTGGCCCCCCTCCCAAGCATGCAATGCGCATCTGATCCTCATTCCCACATCGGTTATTGATGAAGTCAGGTTCTGCGCATCTCAAAACAATTTCAAGCTTGAAATTTCTATTTTTAAAGCATTAACTGCGAGGCCCTCGAGCGCATCGCTCTGATGAAATCCAAAAACCAACACCTAAATAATTGATTTTAATTCATAATAAATCCACTCCGGAAGATCCCTCGCGCGCCAGGCGCTGCGTTCCCAGCGCTCAAAATCGCGTCACTGCCAATATCAAGGGCCAAGGGCAGGCCCGTCTGAGCCTGCCCTGCCGTGAGTCGCACCAGGATTTCGCCCCCCTACCAGACGCCTGTTTCCGCAAGCAGTGGCCATGTGCTGACCAGGGGCGCAGGCCCGGGCAGAGCATGCGTGCAGTACCAGATTTCCTCTGGCTGCACGTCGACGATCCGCTCCGCCCCTTTGAAGTGGGACACGCGGTCAGGGCGCCAGTCGACCGTCGCCAGACCGGTGACAAAGATCCCCGCACCGCTTTTGAAGTCGGGGATGAAAAGCCCTACGCGCCCATCGGCCTCAATGTTGCCGAGCGTGTTGAAAAACCGGTTTCCGGCAAAATCGGGAAAGGAGAGCGAGCTGTCGTCGTTGATCGTCAGGAAACCGGGCCGCCCGCCACGGTGCGAGGCATCAACCCCATCGATGGGGCGCGCTGACATCTCGGCCGCGCGCGACGCGATAAAAAAGGTATCGGCCTGCGCGACCAGCGCGCGGCTTTGCGACTCCCAATCGGGCAGCGCCACGGCCTCGGGCGCTGGCGGATTGGCGGGCCATACGAGATCGCGGGTCTGGATATACTGCGGGCAATTGCCAAAGCTCAGGTCCACCGCGATCTCAAATCCTTCTCCATTGACCGCAGTGATGGTGCCGTTCATGCGGTTGCGGCGGCGACTGGCCATTTCCATGCCCACCGCGCCCACCTTGGCCCCGGCGCGAACATCCAGCCAAAGCGTTTCGCCCAACACTGGGCGCGCCCCGACCGCCAGATGACCGGGGTCGCGCGAACGCAGAAAGCCAACTTCACCCACCGCAGGTGTCGCCCAGACTCGCCCACGCGCGTCAAGCAAACCCAGAAAGAGCACCGGCAGGCTCTCAAAGAAATCGCGATGCTGTTGAGGCATCTGCGGGCGGATGGCATGGGCCACCCGCTCGCGATAGCTTGGCGCGACACCGGCGCGGTTTTGCAGGATCAATTCGCCTGCGTGGAAAACCTGCTCAGAGCGGGACATCTCAGGCGCCTCGCGCAAGCTCTGGCAGCGGGGAGGCCTGCATCGGCACAAACCCCTGAAGCGCTTCGACCCGATCGATCCACGCCCGTACCTTTGGATAGGCCGCAAGGCTCACACCTCCCTCGGGCGCGTGTGCGATATAGGCGTAGGCAGACACATCCGCGATCGTAGGCGCCTCTCCTGCCAGGTAGTGCTGACCCGAGATCAGACCTTCCATCTGCTCCAGAAAGGCATGGCTGATGGCACGCGCTGTCTCCGTTTCCGGCGTGTCGCTCGCGCCGGTCAGGGTCCGCCAACGCGCCCGCGCGGGACCGGTTGCCAGATGCGATACCGTAAGCGACAGCCAGCGCTGAACTGCGGCGGCCACACCGGGCGCGCGGGGCAACCAACCCGTCTCTTTGCCGTAGGCCTCGACAAGATAGACAAGGATCGCATTGGAATCGCTGACGATGGTGCCGTTGTCGTCCAGAACTGGAACCTGCCCAAACGGGTTGAGATCCAGGAACGCGGGCGCCTTATGCGCGCCCTGCAGCAGGTCGAGGTCGACCAACTCATAGGGCAGATCGAGGATCGAGAGCATCATCTCGACCCGGTGACAATGCCCCGAGAGCGGGTGGCGATAGAGTTTGATCGGTGCGGAGGAGGAGGCAAATTCGGCGTTCATTTGGGTATCCTTGAGGTCTATCTGTGAGGTCAATCTGTCGGGAAAGTCGTGGCTCAGAGGCCAAGGTCGCTGAGGCCCGGATGGTCGTCAGGACGACGCCCAAGCGGCCAGTGGAACTTGCGATCCGCCTCAGAAATGGGGTGCTCATTGATGGAGGCGTGGCGCTCTTCCATCAGGCCGTTCTCATCAAACTGCCAGTTTTCATTGCCATAGGCGCGGAACCAGTGGCCGCTGTCGTCGCGATATTCATAGGCGTAGCGCACAGCGATGCGATTGCCGTCAAAGGCCCAGAGCTCCTTGATGAGCCGATATTCCAGCTCGCGCGCCCATTTGCGGGTCAGGAAGGCTTCGATTTCGGTGCGCCCAACGGGAAACTCTGCCCGGTTGCGCCAGCGGCTGTCAGGCGTATAGGCCAAGCTGACCTTGGCCGCGTCGCGGCTGTTCCAGCCATCTTCGGCCAGACGGATTTTTTCAATGGCGCTCTCTCGGGTGAAGGGCGGCAGCGGCGGGCGGGCTGTGGATGTCATCTCTATCTCCGATGTGGCGGCGCGGGTGTTCGCCTCTGTCGAGAGAGATAAATCAACCCGTTGTGTAAAATAATACGGCGTGTCAGAAAGAGATAATTTCACGTTTTGATAGCAATCGGAGCCAATGCATGGACCGCATTCAAAGCATGCAGGTGTTTGTCGCCGTCGCCGAAGAAGAGGGCTTTGCCGCGGGCGCGCGCCGGATGGGGCTGAGCGCGCCATCGGCCACGCGGGCGATCAACGGGCTTGAGACACAGCTAGGCGCGCGACTCTTTACACGTACCACCCGGCGGCTGCATCTGACGGACGTGGGGCAGCGCTACCTTGAGGACGTGCGCCATATCCTGACCTCATTGCAGGCGGCAGACGATACAGCGCGCGGCGCGGCCAGCGCGCCGGTGGGTCTGTTACGTCTCACCTGCCCCAATGAATTCGGTCGCATCTACATCCTGCCGATCCTGCTGGATTATCTCGATCATTATCCCGACATGCGCGCAGAATTGGTCCTGTTGGACCGGGTGGTGAACATCGTCGAAGAAGGCTTCGACGTGGCCCTGCGCATCGGCCATCTGCCCTCCTCGACGCTCTCGGCGGTAAAGGTCGGAGCGGTGCGCCGGGTGCTCTGCGCGGCTCCCGCTTATCTGGAGCGGTACGGCACACCAGAAACTCCGGCGGATCTGAGCGCGCATCGCATCGTGGCTGTCAATGTGATCTCTTCTGCGACCGAATGGCGGTTCGGCGCCCAACAAGAGATCGCCGTGCGCATCGCGCCGCAACTCTGTGTGAGCACCGTTGCAGCCGGGCGTGACGCGGCGCGCGAAGGCTGGGGGCTGTGCCGGATGCTCTCGTATCAGGCCGGACGCGATGTCGCGGAGGGGCACCTGACCTGCCTGCTCGAAGACTATGAGCCAGAAAGCATGCCGATTCATCTGGTTCACACCGAAGGACGGCGCGCCCCAGCCAAGGTGCGCAGCTTTATCGATTTTGCCCGCGACCGGCTGCGCGCGGACCCGGTGCTTCAGGCCTTGTCATCCAGCAAGGGCTGTGGGCTGAGCGCTTAGAAATCAAGCCCCAGATCGACGGTGCGCGCCGAATGCGTGAGCGCCCCCGAGGAGATGAAATCCACCCCCGTGGCTGCAATTTCCGCCACTGTGTCGCGTTTGACGTTGCCGCTGGCCTCGAGCGCCAGACGTCCGGCATTGATCTCGACCGCCTCACGCAGCTCAGCAGGCGTCATATTGTCCAAGAGCACAACGGAGGCACCGCCGACCTCCAGCACCTCGCGCAACTGATCGAGCGTGTCCACTTCGATTTCCACCGCCATCATGTGGCTGGCATGCGCCTTGGTGGCATCCAGCACCGCGCGAATACCACCCGCTGCAGCGATGTGGTTGTCCTTGATGAGGATGGCATCCGAGAGCGAATAGCGGTGATTGAAGCCACCGCCATGCAATACCGCCAGCTTTTCGACCATCCGCAGCCCCGGCGTGGTCTTGCGGGTGCAGGTGATACGTGCCTGTGTGCCACGGGTTTCAGCGACCATGGCCGCCGTGAGCGTTGCGATCCCCGTCAAACGCCCCGCAAAGTTGAGCGCAACCCGCTCCCCCATCAGGATCGACGCCGCCTTGCCCTCGATCTCCATCAGCACATCGCCGGGCTGACACACAGCGCCATCTGCAACGCGGGTCTTCACCTCAAGGGTCGCATCCACCAACCGGAATGCCAGCGCGGCCACCTGCATGCCAGAGACCACCGCCTCTTCGCGGGCGCGCAGGCGGGCGGAATAGGTAACATCATCGGGGATCACCGCGCGGGTGGTCACATCGCCATAAGAGCCGAGGTCTTCCATCAGGGCGGATTTGACCAATGGCTCAAGGATCAGGTCGGGCAAAGTGGCAAAGCTCATGGGGTCTCCGGGTCGGATGCACTGGCATCACACAGGCTGTCACGGAGCGCTTTGGCTGCCTCCCACGTGAGGCGGGAGCGATGCGCAAGCGCAGGCAGGGTTTCGGGAAAATCGGACCGCTCATGCGCGCCACGGCTTTCTTCGCGCAACAAGGCGGCGGCGGCGATCATGGTAGCGGCGGTACAGATGTTTTGAAAGCTTTCGCAGTCGGGCTGCGTTGCTGCGAGGGCCGCAATCTCGCTGAGGGCCGCGCGCAGCCCGGCTGCATCGCGCACCACGCCCACATTCTGTGTCATTGCACGGCGCAGGGCCGCGACATGGGCTGGATCAGTTGTTGCACCACCCGGCGCAAATTCAAGGCGCACAGACGTGGCCTCTTTGAGGGGACCCAGCGTGCGTGCGATGTCCTGGGCGGCGCGGCGTGCGTAAACCAGCGCCTCCAGAAGCCCGTTGGAGGCAAGACGATTGGCGCCATGCAGCCCGGTGGAGGCACATTCACCGCAGGCCCAGAGCCCCGGAAGCGAGCTCTTTCCGTCGAGATCGGTGGCAATGCCGCCCATGTGGTAATGCGCGGCCGCCGCAACCGGGATTGGGTCTTGGGTGGGGTCGATACCATTGCGCGCGCAGGCCGCGCTGACGGCTGGAAACACGGTGGTGATGGCCTCACCCAAAGCGGCCCGCGTGTCCAGAAGCGGGCGTTTTCCTGCGATGGACTGCGCAAAGATCGCCCGCGCCACCACATCGCGTGGGGCCAGTTCTGCGTCGGGATGTTCGTCCAGCATGAAGCGCGCACCATCTGCGTTCACCAGGATTGCGCCCTCACCGCGCAGGGCCTCTGTTGCGAGCGGTGCCGGGTCTTCGCCGACATCCATCGCCGTGGGGTGGAACTGCATGAACTCCGCATCGGCGATCTCGGCGCCCGCGCGCGCCGCCATGCCCAGCGCCTGCCCCCGGATACGGGGCGGATTGGTGGTAATGGCATAAAGCCCGGCGCTGCCGCCCCCGGCCATCAAAACGGCCTGACCGCGCAAGACCAGCGGTGCCGATCCAGAGGGTGCGGAGGAGGCCAGTCGCACCCCCGTCACCGCGCCATCCGAAAGTTCCAGCCCTTCGGCCATCGCCCCTTCGATCACCTGGATCGAGGGCGTTTCCCGGAGCCGTTCGATGAGGGCGCGCATGATCTCCGCGCCGGCCTGATCGCCCTTCACGCGCACCACGCGGGCATAGCTGTGCGCCGCTTCGCGCGACATCACATAGCTGCCGTCGGCAGTACGATCAAAAGGCGCGCCCAATGTGGTGAGATCAAGGATATGCTCGCGCGCCTCGCGTGTGACCAGATCCGCCACTTGCGCGTCCACTGTGCCCGCCCCAGCGCGTTGGGTGTCGCGCGCATGCGCCGCAGGGCTGTCGCTCACGTCCATTGCTGCCGCAACACCACCCTGCGCCCAGGCCGAACTGGCCCCCTGCCCCAAGGGATCCGGGGAAATCATCACCACCGGGCGCGGCGCGAGCGTCAACGCCGCATAAAGCGCCCCCAGCCCCGCACCGATGATGACGATGCGGTTGCTTTGGATGTCCTGAGAGCTTTCCATGCTGCGCTTAGATGCCCAGCTTGCGCGACAGGTCGATCATCGCCTGCACCGCGTGTCGCGCCTTGGCGGCCATTTCGGGCTCGACCTCGACCTGACCCTCCATGGAGTGCAGCGACCAGAGGACTTTCTCCAGCGTGATCTTCTTCATGTAGGGGCACATGTTGCAGGGGCCGACAAATTCGACTTCGGGCAATGCGTCGGCAATGTTCGAGGCCATTGAACACTCGGTGATCAGGAGCGCCTTTTCCGGCTTCTCATCCGTCACGTATTTGAGGATGCCGCTGGTGGAACCGGAGAAATCGGCCTCTGCCACCACATCCGGCGGACATTCGGGGTGCGCGATCAGCCGGGTGCCGGGGTTCCATTCGCGGAAATCGCGCAGATCCTTGGCGGTGTATTGCTCATGCACGATGCAGGAGCCTTCCCACCAGACCACGTTCTTGTGCGGCACATCGCGGGCCACATTCTGCGCCAGATACTGATCCGGCGTCATGATGACCGTGTCGCTTTCCATTGCGCCGACGATCTGGGCCGCGTTGGAGGATGTACAGCAAATGTCGGAGGCCGCTTTCACCTCGGCGGTGGTGTTCACATAAGACACAACCGGCGCGCCGGGGTAACGGCGGCGCATCTCCTCGACCCCTTCGGCGGTGATCGACTCCGCAAGGCTGCACCCTGCATCCATGTCGGGCATCAGCACCGTTTTGGAGGGGCTCAGGATCTTGGAGGTTTCGGCCATGAAATGCACGCCGCATTGCACGATCACATCGGCCTCGACCTCGGTCGCCTTGATCGCGAGCTGCAGACTGTCGCCCACAAAGTCGGAGATGCCGTGAAAGATCTCGGGCGTCATGTAGTTGTGGCCGAGGATCACGGCGTTGCGCTTGGCCTTGAGCTCATTGATGGCCTTGACGTAGGGCGCATAAAGCACCCAATCGACGGGCGACACCACGCGCGACATGCGCTGATAGACATCAGACATGGCTTCTGCGAGTTCGGGGTTCGGAGTGAGATCGTAGTGCTGAGACAATTCACTGCGCAGCACGGGAATATCTAGCGACATTGCTGGGTTTTCCCCTTCATATGGTCGCGGGCCGCAGACGTATCGCAACGGCACCAAAAAATCGGACGGGTTTGCACACACGCGCTTGCGCCCGGTTACACCTCGCATCTTCCTTGCGAGCATGCGCCCGTGCATACCCGCAGGACCACATCCGTGCAAGCAGGCCACACCCTCAGATCACACCAAGCGTCACATTTTCGTCATGCCCATGGACCTTGCGCCGCGGATGGCGCAATCAGAGAGGGATTGCAGGGGCGCTCCCCGGAGGCGACGCCGACTGCAGCCGGATTTGTCCCTTGAACGAGGATCGCCATGAAACGCATCTTGTCCCTTGCCCTCGCCCTTGCGCCGCTTTCGGCCTGGGCCACACCCGATCCGGCGGATTGGCCCGCCGTGGTGGAAGATGCAAAAGGGCAGACGGTGCATTGGCATGCCTGGGGCGGCTCCACCGCGACCAATGACTTTATCGCCTGGGTGGGCGAACGTCTTGAGGACGACTACGACATCACCCTCAACCATGTGAAACTCGAAAGCACCGCCGATGCGGTCACGCGGGTGCTGACCGAGAAATCCGCGGGCCAGGATGACGATGGCGCGGTGGATCTCATCTGGATCAACGGGGCGAATTTCGCCGCGATGAAGGACGCCGATCTGTTGTTTGGCCCCTTTGCCGAGGCCCTGCCCAACTGGCAGCTGGCCGACACCGAAAACAAGACGCTGCAGCATGATTTCACCGTCCCCACCGAAGGCTACGAGTCCCCATGGGCGATGGCGCAGGTGGTCTTCATGCATGACACCGCCGACCTGCCCGAGCGGCTTGGCTCGATGGAGGCGCTGTTGGACTGGGCGCGCGAACATCCCGGTCGCTTCACCTATCCGCAGCCCCCGGATTTCCTCGGCACCACCTTTCTGAAACAGGCACTGGTTGACCTGAGCGACAATGCCGATGCGCTGTCCAAGCCCGTGAATGAAGACAACTACCAAGAGGTCACTGCCCCGCTCTGGGCCTTTCTCGAAGAGCTGACGCCGCTGTTGTGGCGCGAGGGGCGCGCCTATCCCGCCACTGGCCCGCGTCAGCTGCAGTTGATGAATGACGACGAGATTGATCTCGCGATCTCTTTCAGCCCCGGCGAAGCGAGCACCGCCATCGCCAACTACCAGCTGCCCGAAAGCGTGCGCACCTTCGTGCTCGACAAGGGCACGATCGGCAATGCATCCTTTGTGGCGATCCCCTATAATTCCGGCTCCAAGGCGGCCTCCATGGTGGTTGCGAACTTCCTGATGTCGCCCGAGGCCCAACTGCGCGCCCAGGACCCGGACGTTCTGGGCTATGGCACCGTGCTCGATCTCAATGCGCTCTCGGTGCAGGACCGCGCGGCCTTCCGCACGCTCGATCTCGGGATCGCCACCCTGACCCCCGAGGAACTCGGCCCTGTGCAGCCTGAACCGCACCCCAGCTGGATGACCCGCATCTCCGAGGACTGGGTGGCGCGCTACGGCGTTGGCAACTGATCCCCAGATCACTCCCTGTGCGCCTCCCCCTCGCCCTGCCTCCGGTCTTGCCCGTCTTGACCATCCTGGTCCTGATCGGGCCGGTTCTGGCGGGGCTGTGGGGGACAATCAGCGCCGCCTTCGGCCATCTGCCGGTGGCGGGGCTCTACGGGCCGTCGCTGCAGCCGTTTGAGGCGCTCTGGAACTGGCCCGGCCTTGGGCCAGCGGTGCGCCTCAGCCTCGTCACGGGTGTGCTGGCGACACTCCTGTCGCTTTTGATTACACTTCTGTTGCTGGCGGGCTGGTCCGGCACCCGGCCCTTTCGGGCGGTGCTGCGGCTGCTGTCGCCGCTCCTGTCCGTTCCACATGCGGCAGCCGCCTTTGGCCTGTTGTTCCTGATCCAACCCTCCGGCTGGATCGCCCGCGCCCTGAGCCCCTGGCTCACCGGATGGCAGCGCCCGCCTGATGTTTTGCTGGTGCAGGACCCTTGGGGCCTTGCGATGACGCTTGGGCTTGTCGTCAAGGAAGTCCCCTTCCTGTTGCTCATCAGCCTCGCCGCCCTGGGCCAGATCGACAGCCAAGGCCGTCTGCGTGTCGCCATGGCGCTTGGCTACGGGCGTGTGGCGGCGTGGATCTTCGCGGTGGGGCCAGCCCTATATCAGCGCATCCGCCTGCCGATCTATGTGGTGCTGGCCTACTCCATGTCGGTGGTGGATGTGGCCGTGATCCTCGGCCCCAATACGCCGCCGCCCCTCTCGGTGCAGATCGTGCGCTGGATGGCAGAGCCTGATCTCACGCTGCGCACGCTGGCCTCGGCGGGTGCGCTGGTGCAACTGGCACTGGTGATCGGCGCCCTTCTGCTGTGGCGCGGCGCAGAACGGGGGATCGCCGCGCTTGGCACGGGTCTGATCTATCGCGGGTGGCGGTTTTCGCGCGATGGCCTCTGGCGCGCGCTTGGACTGGCCGCAGCCGCGACCTCTGTCGGGCTGGTGCTCGCGGGGCTTTTGGGGCTGGTGGTCTGGTCCTTTGCCGCCCGGTGGAGCTTTCCCGACCTCCTGCCCGACGGAATGAGCCTGCGCAGCTGGAGCCGCAACAGCCCCGCCGCACTTGAGACACTCGCCACCACCTTTGCCATCGCCGGTGCGGCCACGCTTGCAGCGCTCGTTCTGACGCTCGGCTGTCTTGAGACCGAGGAGCGCCGCAACCTGCGCCTCACCCGCAAGGGGCTCTGGCTCTTGTATTTACCGCTCCTGGTGCCGCAAACCGCGTTTTTGCCCGGCATGCAGACGCTTTTGCTGGGGTTTGGCATCGACCGCACGCTTTGGGCAGTGGTGCTGGCGCATCTTGTGTTTGTGCTGCCCTACCTGCGCCTGTCGCTCGAAGGCCCCTACAAGGCGTGGGATCCGCGGCTTGGGGCCGTGGGCGCGGCCATGGGGGCCTCTCGGAACCGGATTTTTCTGCAACTCAGACTACCGATGCTGCTGGCGCCGATCCTGACCGCAGTGGCCGTGGGCATGGCGGTCTCGGTCGGGCAATATCTGCCGACGCTTCTGGTCGGAGGCGGACGCATCCAGACCCTCACCACCGAAGCCGTCGCCCTCGCCGCCGGTGGCGACCGCCGCGCCATTGGCCTATACGGGCTGGTGCAGACGGCTGCGGCGCTCCTGCCCTTTGTGCTGGCGCTGGCCCTGCCGCTGTTCGTCTGGCGCAACCGAAGAGGACTTCATCATGGCTGAGGGCCTGAGCCTGCGTGCCCTGCGCATCCTGCGGGGCGACCATCCCCTGTTGGAACTCGACCTCACCGTGCCCCCCGCCACCATCCTGAGCGTGATGGGGCCCTCGGGTGTTGGAAAATCCACCCTGCTTGCGGCCATCACCGGACAGATGAGCACGGATTTCAGCCTTGAGGGCGGGATCTTCCTCAATGGCCGCGACCTCTGCCCCCTGCCCCCGCAGGCGCGCCGTGTCGGCATCCTGTTCCAAGACCATTTGTTGTTTCCGCACCTGAGCGTTGGGGCCAACCTCGCCTTTGGCCTTGCACCCCATATCCGAGGCCGCACCCGTCGCGCGCGCATCAAAGACGCGCTGGCAGAAATCGGCCTAGAGGGCTTTCACGACCGCGACCCGGAGACGCTCTCGGGCGGTCAAAAAGCCCGCGTGGCCCTGATGCGCATGCTGCTCTCCGAGCCGGATCTCTTGTTGCTGGACGAGCCGTTTTCCCGGCTGGACGCCACCCTGCGCAGCCAGATGCGCGATCTGGTGTACACCTTCGCCCGCGACCGCGCGCTGCCGGTGCTGATGGTGACACATGATGCCGCAGACGCCGAGGCCGCAGGGGGGCCGATTGTTCAGTTGGAGCCATGAGGGTTGGGCATACCGACCGTCCATTTTCAAATAGACTAATCGCGAGGGATACCCAAACAAGAAAAACAAGCTTTACGACGTTCTAATTAGCAGCGTCCGTATCTCACGCGACAACTCAGCGATAATACATGTGCCGCGACAGCATAGGAAAACCCTGGTTTTTTTCAAAAACCTATCGCTCAATCGGAATACTCACACAATTGCCGATCCAGACGAGAGACCGCATATAATATTTGAAAGACCATCGAAAAGTTTTCAATTCAATCAACCGCTCTTGTTTGCCGAACGATCTGATCCCGGCTGCGACCAAGTCTTTCTTATAAAACGCTAATCCCAAAGGCAGTATCTCAACTTTGTCCTCATGTACAACGACGTGATGCACCTTCTTCAAAGACGCCCAGGTTGACCAAGCTGCCAAAAATAGAAATGGGGAAAGAAAAAATAACACGGAGCGTTTTTGGCTAAAGTGATCCCCCGACATTAAAGGGATAGCGATCAAGGATGATGCAAGAAGTATCAAGAAGATTTTCAAAACCGCCTTTCTACCTCCATCATCGACAGTGTAATTACCTTGTTCATTATGAAAGAACGCATCAATATCGCTCATTTATTACATCCACTTGAGTATTTAGTGTGACCTACTCAAACGCGTTGGGGCGCCTCAAGCGCCCCAACCAGTGTCACAGGACAAGGTGTTTCACCCTATCTCACCGCACAAACTTCTTGTGCTTCAGGCGCTTGGGCTCAAGTGCGTCCGGACCCAGACGGCGTTTCTTGTCTTCTTCATAGTCTTCGAAGTTGCCCTCGAACCACTCCACATGCGCGTCGCCTTCAAAGGCGAGGATGTGGGTACAGATCCGGTCGAGGAAGAAACGGTCGTGCGAGATCACCACCGCGCAGCCGGCAAAATCGACCAGCGCATCTTCAAGCGCACGCAGGGTTTCCACGTCGAGGTCGTTGGTCGGCTCGTCGAGCAGCAAGACGTTGCCGCCTTCTTTCAGAAGGCGCGCCATGTGGACACGGTTGCGCTCACCCCCAGAGAGAAGGTTCAGCTTCTTCTGCTGATCGCCGCCCTTGAAGTTGAACGAGGAACAATAGGCGCGCGAATTGACCTGCGCATCGCCCAGCTCAATAATCTCGGCACCACCGGAAATCGCTTCCCAGACGGTGTCGTTGTCGTTGAGGTCATCGCGGGACTGGTCAACGTAAGAGAGCTTTAC
Source organism: Ruegeria sp. TM1040 (assembly GCF_000014065.1). Lineage (NCBI taxonomy): Bacteria > Pseudomonadati > Pseudomonadota > Alphaproteobacteria > Rhodobacterales > Roseobacteraceae > Ruegeria > Ruegeria sp. TM1040. The sequence goes on from NC_008044.1 coordinate 2,370,556, forward strand.
CGTGTCGCCATAGGTCACAGACCCCTGATCGGGCTGTTCCTGACCAGTGAGCATCTTGAACAGCGTCGACTTACCCGCGCCGTTGGGACCGATCACACCAACAATGCCACCCGGCGGCAGCGAGAAGGACAGGTCTTCGATCAGCTGCTTGTCGCCGTAGTGTTTGCCGAGGTTTTCGACCTCGATCACCTTGCCGCCGAGACGCGGACCGTTGGGGATGACGATCTGGGCGCGCCCGACCTTTTCCCGCTCGGAGGTGTTGGCCATCTCGTTGTAGGCGGCGATACGGGCCTTGGATTTTGCCTGACGGGCTTTCTGGCCCTGACGCATCCATTCGAGTTCGCGCTCCAGCGTTTTCTGCTTTGCCTTGTCCTCGCGGGCTTCCTGCTCCAGACGTTTGGCCTTTTGCTCCAGCCAGCTCGAATAGTTGCCCTCGTAAGGAATGCCGCGCCCGCGGTCGAGTTCCAGGATCCAGCCGGTGATGTCGTCGAGGAAATAGCGGTCGTGGGTGACGCAGAGGATGGTGCCCTTGTAGTCGATGAGGTGCTGCTGCAGCCAGGCGATGGTTTCCGCGTCCAGGTGGTTGGTCGGTTCGTCCAAAAGCAGCATGTCGGGCGCTTCCAAGAGAAGCTTGCACAGCGCCACACGGCGCTTCTCACCGCCCGAAAGATCAGCGATCTTGGCATCATCCGGCGGGCAGCGCAGCGCCTCCATGGAGACATCGACCTGGCTGTCGAGATCCCAGAGGTTCTCGGAATCGATGGCGTCCTGCAGGGCCGTCATCTCTTCCATCAGCTCGTCGGTGTAGTTTTCAGCCATCTCAACCGCGATCTGGTTGAAGCGATCGACCTTGTCTTTCTTTTCCTTGACGCCAAGCATGACGTTTTCGCGCACGCTCAAGCTCTCGTCGAGCTGCGGTTCCTGCGGCAGATAGCCGACCTTGGCGCCCTCGGCCGCCCAGGCCTCGCCGGTGAAATCCTTGTCGAGACCGGCCATGATCTTCATCAGGGTCGATTTACCGGCGCCGTTGACGCCGACAACACCGATCTTCACGCCGGGCAGGAAGGACAGGTGGATGTTTTCAAAACATTTCTTGCCACCCGGGTAGGTCTTGGAGACACCCTGCATGTGGTAGACGTATTGGTAGGAGGCCATGGGATTGCTCCGTCATTAGGGGAAAGAGTTTGGCCGCTGTGATAGCGCGTGCGCGACGCAGGAGCAATCGCTGCAATGCGCAGGCTTTGGGGCCGCCTCTGCCTGCAACATGACCGCAGCCCGACCAGCGCAAAAAATTGCGGCCGTGGGGTGGACCATATTCTTACCACATTTATCTTTAATCTTACGATCAAGCAGTCCGCAGCGGCGCGCGTCAGGGCTGCGCCACTCAGAAAGAGACAACAGGAGACCATTATGATCGTGGCAGCACTCATACTCGGGGTCATTGGCGGCAGCGTCAGCGCCGTGAGCGCCGGAGTGTTTTTCGGGGCAAGCCTTTTGCTCTGCAGCGCGGTCTACGTTGGCTCTGGACTTCTCGTAAGCGTCATGACCCTCTTTGTGGGCGTGATCCTGCAGTCTCGCCGCCAGAGCGACACCCCCTCCGAAGAGCGCGCGGTCGCACACGCCTGACCCCTCTTATAACCAGACCCAAGGCGGCGATCGGGCCACTGCGAGCCTTTCTTTGCGCGCTTTCCTTCATGAAGGGACTCTCCGGCCGGTTCCGGCCTCACCCCAACGCTGTCCCAGATGGTCTGCCCCTATACGCCAGTCAGCACAGGGAGGGCGCAGGGCCCGCTTATTAACCTTTCCTAAATACTCCTCTGCTGAAATAAACCACGTTTCTTTGGCAGCGCGGACGGGAGAGAGCCGGCAAACGCACCGCCCGCTCTTTCAAATGCGACGACATGACAGACGGAGGAGAGTGCATCATGGCATTGGCTGGACTGCTGCTCGGCATGATCGCCGGACTGACGTGCGCAGCGATTGGCTTTTTTGCACTCGATCTGTCCTTCTGGATCTGCTTGCTGCTGTACTCTTTCGTGGGGGCCCTCAGCACATTGAGCATCACGGTGCTCACGCATCTCTTGCGGAGCCGGACACCCTATTGGCAATCCCCGCCATCACAAGAGACTGCGACCAGCTGATGCCCCAAGAGCAGCCAGTGTGGCGTGCAGCTTGATCGCATTGAAGGATGCGGTTTACTCGGTTTCGCGCGCATGACGCACCACACGGCATAGCCTCCCAGAGCGTATGCTAACCGTTGCCTTCCCCTGCCAAATCTGCGCATCAATCCCTGGATGAGACATGCGTACCCGTATCTTGCGCCCGGTATGACCGTGGGCCTTCTGGGAGGATCCTTCGATCCGCCACACGAAGGCCATGTGCAGATCTCGCGCGCCGCGCTCAAACGCTTCGACCTTGATCAGCTCTGGTGGCTGGTGACACCCGGCAATCCGCTAAAGGAAAACCCGCCTGCCTCCATGACCCGCCGTATCAAGGCCGCGCGCGAGATCATGGATCATCCGCGCGTGCGCATCAGTGACATCGAGGCGCGGCTCAACACCCGATACACCGCGCAAACCCTGCGCGAGCTGCGCAAACTCTATCCACAGGTCCGGTTTGTCTGGCTGATGGGGGCGGACAACCTTGCACATTTTCACCGCTGGAAGAACTGGCGCGGCATCATGGAAAGCGTTCCCGTAGGCGTCCTCGCCCGCCCCGGCGACCGGATCTCGGCCCGGCTCTCGCGCGCGGCGCGCATCTACAGCCAGCACCGCATTCCCGCCGGGCAAAGTCACCTCCTGGCGCGCGCGTCCTCCCCGGCCTGGTGCTTCTTGAACGTGCCGATGACAAAGGCCTCTTCGACCGAAATTCGCAAGCGCGGAGCGTGGACAGGCTAGAGCTGCGCCGTCGAAGCGACACGTCACATAAACTTCTTGCTGGCAAACCATCAAAGCATTTGCGCTCTGTTCGGGAATTTGCTCCAAAATACTCAATATGATTTCACGTCGTCACTTTCTCAGCACCGCCCTCGCGGGGCTTGCCGCGGCCCCCGCGCTGGCCAATGCCCCCGGCTACACCCCTCGCCCCAAGGCCCGCGGGCTCAGCCCCTATACCCCCGGCGCAGATGGTCTCGACGCGATCCTGCGTGGCGCGGGGCTCTCAGGGCAGAGCACCTGCGTAGTCGCCAACGCGCGCACCGGTCAGGTCCTCGAAAGTGTGGAGGGCGACGCGCTTTTACCCCCTGCCAGCGTGGCAAAAGTTCTCACGGCGCTTTACGCGCTCGACTCGCTTGGTGCTGGCTACCGGTTTCGAACCCGCCTGGTGGCCACTGGCCCGCTCAAGAACGGGATCATTCAGGGCGATCTTGTGCTGGTTGGCGGCGCCGATCCAACGCTCGACACGGATGGGCTTGCCAATCTCGCCGGCCAAATGAAGACGGCGGGCGTGCGGGGCGTCACTGGCCGCCTGCTGATCTGGGAGGATATGCTTCCCTATATCCGGTCGATCGACCCGGACCAGCCCGATCATATCGGCTACAGCCCTTCTGTGAGTGGCATCGCGCTGAACTTCAACCGGGTTCATTTTGAATGGAAGCGCGCGGGCAACAACTGGGCCATCACGATGGATGCCCGCACACAAAAGTACCGCCCCGACGTCTATACCTCGAAAATGGCCGTCGCGCGGCGCGATCTGCCAGTCTACAGCTATGAGAACAAGGCGGGCATCGATCATTGGACCGTCGCCAGCGGCGCCCTCGGCAATGGGGGCGCGCGGTGGTTGCCGGTGCGCAATCCCGCGCTCTATGCCGGGGATGTGTTCCAGACCCTCGCTCGTGCCAACGGGATCGCCTTGCCGAGCCCAAAGACCACCGCGACCCTGCCCGGCGGCACCGTGGTCGCCCAGATCCAGAGCGCGCCGCTGCCGGACCTGCTGCGCGCCATGCTCAAATACTCCAACAACCTGATGGCCGAAATGATCGGCATGACGGCCTCCCTGCAGCGCGGCGCCCGCCCCTCAAGCCTCAAGTCCTCGGGGCAGAGAATGAGCGACTGGGCGCGCAGCGCCCTCGGCATGCAGCACTGCAAGATGGTGGACCACTCGGGCCTTGGCGAAGAATCCCGTCTCAGCGCCAATGACATGGTGCGCGCGCTGCTTGCGTCACGCCGCACCGGTGCGCTGAAACCACTGCTCAAGCCCTACTATTTCAACGATGCCAAGGGCCGCCCGATCAAAACCCACCCTGTGAAGATCGCGGCCAAAACCGGCACGCTCAATTTTGTCTCGGGGCTTGGCGGATTTATCAACACGCCCGATGGCGGCGAGCTTGTCTTTGCAATCTTCAGCGCCGACCAGCGCGCCCGCGCCAAGATCAGCCGTGCCGAACGTGAACGCCCGCGCGGAGGGCGCAGCTGGAACACACGCGCAAAGAAGCTACAGCAAAACCTGCTGGACCGGTGGGGACAGGTCTACGGCTCCTGAACCCCAGCCGCCGGCACGTCACCCTGTTCTAAACCAAGCCGGAACAAAAAGGGCGCCATCCCGCGCCCTGTTCTGCTCATTCTTCTAACCGCAAATATCCCGGAGCGCGAGGCAGAGCCTCGCATCCCGTCTCCGATCGCGCGGCTCAGACCATGTGGCGCGCACGCGCCCCGCGCTCGATCGCGGCCGCATGCAGGCGGTCCACGTTGATCTCGTAGCGGATTTCTTCCAAAAGCCGCAGCTCGCCCTCGTTGAGTTTGCCATCTGCCGCCGCCACATCGCAGGCCAGCGCATAGCAGGTTTCATTCAGACGCTCCGGCAGGATCTCACGGACCAGCCCAAACAGCGCATCCAGCCCATCTTCCTGCTCAAAGAGGTCAAACACGGTGCGTGAGACAGCAGCAATCCGGTCCGCGTCATACTCGGCAAAGATCGGCAGCATGTTGATCGCATTCTGGATCTTCACCAGCTCGGCGGTGCGAATGTCCTCGTCCGAGGCCGACACCGCAACCATTACCGCCACAAGGCAGTCCTGTGGGGTCAGCAGCTGGATCGTTTCTTCTGTCATCTTGGGCGTCCTTTGTGCCGAAGTCCTTGCGTTGTCGCGCCCTTAGGATAAGCCCGCCCTGCCGCGCATACAACAAGAGCCCTTGCGAAAAGTGGTTTTCCGCCCACGCTTCACGGCTGGCGCTTGTTGACTCATGCTGCACAGGCACAATAGAGAAACGCGTCAGTGTGCGTGGTGCCACTGATCATCCCTGAAAAAGACGCTGACTGGAGTACATCATGTCTGTTCTGCGCGAAGAAGCTCTGAAGAGCAAAGCCTGGCCGTTTGAAGAAGCACGCCGCATTCTCAAACGTTACGCCAAGGGCGCGCCGGAAAAGGGCTATGTGCTCTTTGAAACAGGCTATGGGCCCTCCGGCCTGCCCCATATCGGCACCTTTGGCGAGGTGGCCCGCACCACCATGATCAAAACCGCTTTCGAGGTGATCTCCGACATTCCGACCAAGCTGATCTGCTTTTCCGATGACCTTGACGGGATGCGCAAGATCCCCGGCAACGTGCCCAACGCCGAGAGCCTCACCGAGCATCTGCAAAAGCCGCTCACCTCGGTGCCGGACCCGTTTGGGACGCATGAGAGCTTTGGCCACCATAACAACGCAATGCTCCGCCGCTTCCTCGACACCTTCGGCTTTGAGTATGAGTTCTACTCCGCCACCGAGTTCTACGGCTCCGGCCAGTTCGACGAAGTGCTGAAGCGCGCGGTCGACAAATACGATGACATCATGGCGATCATGCTGAAGTCCCTGCGTGAAGAGCGCCGCCAGACCTATTCGATCTTCCTGCCGATCCACCCCGAGACCGGCCGCGTCCTTTATGTGCCGATGAAAAAGGTCTGCGCCGAGACCTATACCATCACCTTTGACGATGAAGACGGTCGCGAGTGGACCCTGCCGGTGACCGGCGGCAATGTGAAACTGCAGTGGAAGCCTGACTTTGGCGCCCGCTGGGCCGCGCTTGGCGTCGACTTCGAGATGTACGGCAAGGACCACTCCACCAATACACCGATTTATGACGGCATCTGCCGGGTGCTGGGCCAGCGCGCGCCGGAGCATTTCACCTATGAATTGTTCCTCGATGAAAACGGCCAGAAGATCTCCAAGACCTCCGGCAATGGCGTCTCCATCGACGAATGGCTGACCTACGCTTCGACCGAAAGCCTTGCGTATTTCATGTATCAAAAGCCCAAGACCGCCAAGCGGATGCATTTTGACGTGATCCCCAAGGCAGTGGATGAATATCACCAGCAATTGCGGGCCTATCACGGTCAGGACCTGAAGGCGCAGCTCAGCAACCCGGTCTGGCACATCCACGGCGGCAACGTCCCGCAGTCGGATATGGTGGTGCCGTTCTCGATGCTCTTGAACATCGCCAGCGTCTCCAACGCCGAAGACAAGGAAACCCTCTGGGGCTTCATCAACAAATACGCGCCCGACGCCACTGCCGAGACCCACCCCGGCATGGATCAGGCCGCAGGCCATGCAGTGCGCTATTTCAACGACTTTGTGAAACCCGCAAAAACCTACCGCCTGCCCACCGATCAGGAGCGCGCTGCGCTCACGGATCTGGCCGATGCGCTGCGCTCTTCCGAGGCGGCACTGGCCGCGATCGCCAAGAAAAACGAACTGGTCGGCAATGATGATCCGCTGCCCGAGGCCAACTTTGCCGACGAAGAGTTCCTGCAGTCGGTGGTCTTTGCGATTGGCAAGATCCACGGGTTCGAGCCCCTTCGTGCCTGGTTCTCTGCGATCTACGAGGTGCTTCTGGGTGCAAGCCAGGGACCACGTTTTGGCGGCTTCATCGCGCTCTATGGCGTCGAGGACACCATCACGCTGATCGAAAGCGCCTTGGCGGGCGATCTGGTCTGAGACCTACAAACACCAATAATCATACAACGGGCGTCCCAAGTGGGCGCCCGTTTTCCGTTGGCCGTTTTCCGTTAATCCATCACATCAGCTGCGGAGCTGCCTGCAGGCAGGTTCAGATCGAAAGGCCTGACAAACGTCTCGCCGCACGCGATCCCTGCTGCGCTTGCCTCCACACCCTCCCCGTTTTTTGACCGAATACGCCGACACGCTATCTCATCTCGTATCGGGTGTTGGTACGGAGGAGTTTTGTGATGCGGATGATGGTGACATTTGGCCTTGTGGCCGCGCTGGCGGTGGCGACGCTTGGCACGCCGGCCAAGGCGCAAAAGGAGCCGATCACCGGCGTCATTGGAGCCCAGATCGAGGCCTTCCAAGCCAATGATATGGGGACCGCCTTTGGGTTTGCCTCGCCCAATATTCGCGCGCTGTTTGGCACGCCGGAACGGTTCGCCACCATGGTCGAACAGGGCTATCCGATGGTCTGGCGTCCGGCAGATGTGCGCTACCTCGAACTGCGCGAGGTGGCCGGAAATCTCTGGCAACGCGTCATGGTGACCGATGCCGATGGCGATATCCACATGCTCGACTATCAGATGATTGAGACTGAAGCAGGTTGGAAAATCAACGCTGTACAGCTGATCAAGGCCCCGGGCGCCAACGTCTGAAACGGCCAAGACCCCGCCGGGTGTTGCGCGGGCTGCGTACGCCCTCCTGAGCGGGATTTAAGACCGGACTGCTAGAACCTTTCCTCACTCCCGACGTGGTGGAACAGGAAAGGGTCTACATATGAACAAGGCAATCACCGACGGTCTGCAACTGATGCCGCCCGCGTTTTCTCAGGGCCTTGGCGTCTGGTCCAGCGGCGATGGCACGCCCGGCTCTGACACTTATGACGGCGCCGCCAATGCGGCACTTGTGGCGGGGGATGCTGATTTTGGCGGCTGCCTTGAGCTGCAGAAAACCGACAGCACCCAGCGCCTGCGCTACATGGGCGAGACCCCGATCCTGCCGGGCTGCTATCTGCGCGTGACCGCCCGCGTCAAAGCCATGAGCGGTGCCCTTCCGACAGTGCGCATTGCAGGCTGGGCCGGTGCGGCGAACAACAGCCATGTCTCCGGCGTCATCGAGAGCGGGCCGGGCACCACCCTCAGCGCCTATGGCGAGGTGGTCGAGGTGCAGGCCATCGTCGGCACCGGCAGCCGATCCGGCGTTGATATGCCCTGGGGGCTGGACGCCGCCTATGGCCATCTCGGGCTGAACCTCACCGGCGCCAATGGTGGTGTGATCCGGGTGGACGACTTCGTGATCGAGGACATCACCAGCGTCTTTTTGCGCGATATGCTGAGCGTCGTTGATGTGACTGATTTTGGCGCCGTGGGCGATGGAGCCGCCGACTGCCACGCGGCATTTGAGGCCGCGGATGATGCCGCCAATGGTCGGCGCATTCTGGTGCCCGATGGCGAATTTCGGATCAACAGCACGCTCTCGCTCAACCATGATGTGATCTTTGAGGGCACGCTGTCGATGCCTGATAACGCCATGCTTTTGTTGACCAAAAGCTATGACTATCCGACCTATGCGGCGGCGTTTGGCGATGAGGAGCTGGCCTTCAAGAAGGCGTTTCAGGCGCTGTTGAACAGTGTCGATCACGAAAGCCTCGATCTCGGCGGGCGCAGCATCGCGCTCAGTGGTCCGATCGACATGCAGGCGGCGGTGCCAAATCGCACCAGCTACGCCACCCGCCGCTATATCCGCAACGGCCAGTTTGCGGCGCAAGCGGGGGCGGCGTGGGATCACAACGTGATCACCGCACAGGCGACCTATAGCGCCTCTGACAAGAAAACGCTGACCAATGTGGCCAATATTTCCGCCATCCCCGTGGGGGCGCTGGTCGAGGGCGCGGGCGTGGGCCGCGAGGTTTACGTGACGGCCAAAAACTTAGGTGCAAGCCGCCTGACCCTGAGCCAGCCTTTGTATGACGCCGAAGGCACGCAGAACTTCACCTTCACCGCGTTCAAATACATGCTGGATTTTTCCGGATTCTCCTCACTCAAGAAATTCGGCATCTCTGGCGTGGAGTTTCAATGCAATGGCGTCGCCAGCGCGCTACGGCTGTCGCCTGCGGGCACCGTGTTTGCCCTGCACGACTGTTTCTTCACCCGTCCCAGCGCGCGCGGGATCACCTCGATTGGCAGCGGCTGTCAGGGTATGCTGGTCGACAACTGCCAGTTCCTGTCGGACGAGGATGCAGCGGATGTGGCGGATCGCGAGACCATCGCGCTCAATGTGAACTCCAACGATGTGAAGCTGCGCCACAACCGCGCCACGCGGTTCCTGCATTGGGCGGTGATGGCCGGATCGAACCACACGGTGACCGGCAACCATTTCTTTCAGGGTGACAGCGTGGCGGGTGGCATCCGCACGGCGGGCATCGTGGTTACAGACACCTATGCCTCGCATACGATTTCGGAAAACTACATCGACAACTGCTTTATCGAGTGGACCAACGAATATGACGCAAACCCCGATTTCAATGGCGGGTTCTCCTTTGCGGCCATGTCGATCACCGACAATGTCTTCCTCAGCGGCGATGTAGCGAGCTGGTTCAGCTACATCGTGATAAAGCCATATGGCAGCGGGCATTTCCTCAACGGGGTGTCCGTGACCGGCAACAAGTTCCGCTCGATCAACGGCACCATCGACCGCGCCGAACGAGTCGATACGAGCTTTGCCGACCTTGATTTCAGCCGCGCCAAGGACGTCTTCTTTGACGCCAACAGTTTCCACAACGTCACCACCCAGAGCCGAAACCCCCTGAGGGTGGAATTCGACCAGAACACCGCCGCAAGCACCTGGACCATCGCGACGGGCGGCGCGCTGCCGTTTGACGGCCACAGCCGCGCCGTGGATGCGGTGATCGTGGAAGGCTCGCTTCGAAACAGCGGCGGCTCGGTGGTCTATCCCGGCCACTACGTGCGCACGCAGGAAGGCGGCAGCAACAACAAGATCGATCTCGTCTGGGAACAGGCCGTGCGCGGCACCGTGCGCACGTTGATCCGGATCGACCGCTAGGGCACGAGGCCCAGATCCGCCGGCGTGAGTTGATAGGCCTTGCCAAAGCCGCCGTTCAAAAACGCCTCCCGGATCTGGAAACGCACAAAATGAAAATCGGCAAATCCAATGTAGAGCTTTGCCTTGGGGTGGCGGCGCAGATAATGCGTGGCCATCTCCTCATGCGCGGGGCAACCATTGGGCAGGATCTCGGCCGTCCCATTGAGTGTCAGGCGCGGATGGGTCAGCGGATCGCCCTTCTCGCCCGGCTCTCCCACAAGGAGAGAGACCTGCGGGCGGACCGCCATCGCCTGAGCGTGCTGCGCCAGTGTCGAGACGAGCGAAATCGGCCCACCCGACGCATCGAGCGCAAAGGCGACGCGGCTCTGGACCGGGTGGCCCTCATCACTGAGCGTTGCGAGCGCGGCAAAATCTGCCTCTGCGATCAGGCTCTGGGCCAGCGTGCGCGCCTCATCATCGGTGGGGCGGATTGGAGAGGTCGGTTTTTCGGAGGGTGGGGTATCTTGTGGCATGCTCGCACGTTTCCGATCTGTAAATGTGTCCGGGCGGGCGGATCGAAATCCGGCTGGCGAGGCGGTAGGTCTGCTGTCTAGAACCTCTGCCACAACTCCAGCGTCAGGCCAAGCCGTTCCTGCCCGAAAGAGCGCCACTCCAGCCCCGTCAACAGCTCACGCTTGGGGGAGAGGCGCCAGCGCAAACCGGGCAGAACCTTCCAGATCCGCGCGCCCGCGTCGGGTTGAAAAACCTCGCCGCGAAAGATCACCGCTGGTCCGGACCTGCGCTCAAAACCAAAAGCACCGTCGAGCTTCCACGCCTTTGCCAGGCCTTCCTCGCGCCACTCTCGGATCAGGTCGAAATTGACCCAAGCTCCGCGCGTGGGCCAACTGAGCCCCCGCCCTGCCGAAAGACCGAGCCGTTTCATGCCGCTCCATTGTGTCTCGACACGCCCAAACCCGGCTGCCATCTCAAAGGCCAGTTGCCAGCCCGTCTCCGACTGGCGCAGGGGCAGGCGCGTAAAGACGAGCGCATGCGCGCTCTGGTTCTGGGCGTCCGTGCTTTGATTGAGATCGAGTCCAAAGGTCAGCCGCTGCGAGACCCCATAGGCGATATAGCCGCTGACTTCCTGCCCGGAGCCGCGCGTCCGCAGCGCGCTTGAGGTGAAACCGCGCCCCTCCGCCTCAAGCCACGCCCCAGCGAGCGCGGGCAGCGTGGAAAGGGCGTAAACCAACGACAGGACGAGGGGCAGACGCATTGGCAAAGCCTTCTGAAATCACACCCACTCTCCCTATGATAGAGCAACGCATGGTAGACTTTCAAGCGCATTGGATTACGCTCTGAATAAGGGAGGACGTTTCATGCCGACAATCCAGAAATCCGACGACCGCCAAACCGTCATCACCACCTTTGAGGTCACGCCGGGCACCTGCCAGGATCTCATTGATGCGCTGGAAGCCGCATACGCTGAATTCATCTCGTTCCAGCCGGGCTTTATAGCGGCCGGGTTACATGTGAATGACGCACAAACCCGCATCGCCAATTACTCGCAGTGGCATCGGCGCGAGGATTTTATGGCGATGCTGCGCTCGCAGGAAATGCGCAAGCGCAACCGGGAGCTGAATGCGCTCTGCCGCAGCTTCGAGCCAGTGATGTATGACGTGGTCACAACATTTGGCTAGAGGTCTGCGCCACAGGGCTCAGATGGATTTTTCGGGATAAAGCACCCGGCACTGAGCGGCCGCCTCGGCGGCACGCTTTTGGGCGGCAGGCAACGCATCCTTGAGGCGGCGCAGCTTGCGGCGTTCGTCATCCATATCAATGCTTACCGGGGTTTCAATCGTGCGATAATAGGTCTCGGGGCACGGATAATAGCCCACCACCTTGCCGTCCTTCACCCGTCGGCAGCTGTGAAACACTGTCTCCGGGACGGTTTGGCGATGGATGGCATAGCCGCGCGCGATATTGCCTTCGCTCTCGGTAATCTGGCGTTGAAGCTGCGTCTGTTCGGAGGCGCCTTCGCGGATGCAACGCTCCTGGGGTGTGGCGCAGGCGGCAAGGACCGCGAGGGCAGGCAGGGTAAGGGAAAGGCGGAACATGAATATCGTCCTGTAATTGCGGCAATCCATTTTTTGATGCCGCAATCTTAGCAGGGAGGCAGCTGTTATGCGATAACAAGGCCCCATGACCCATGCAGACGGCCTTTTAAAGCCGCGGGTCTGTCGCTCGGATCTGTCTTTCAGGCCTGCCGATCAGGCAGTGGCACAGACCTCTGCCACTGCCAGCTCCGCCAGAGCCAGAACCGCCTCACGGCTACGGGCGATCGCCAGGAACCGGCCATTGTGGCAGAAGGCAGCACCGGGCACGCCGGACGCCGCCTCAAAAGCCGCATCCGTCAGACCCGCCCAAGCCAAGGGCAGATCGGCGCGGGTTTCAAAGGTATCATCGCCCGTGCGGATCGTGGTCAGCGCCCAGTCGCTGTCGCGCGGATGGATCACAAACAGCAGATGATCGGCTCCGGCCTGCTCCACCGCGCCCCGAAAGGGCATGCCCATCGGGAGCTCGAGCACACGGCGCTCGCCCGCGTCCTCAATGGCGCGCAGCACCACATCCGTGGCCCGCAATTTGGCCGCCTTGTGGCGCAGCCGGGCTTCGACAAAGGCGCGCGCGATGGCCAGCGCGTCGACAAATGCCGCATCGTCAGCACCATCCCGGCGATCATCAAACACCGGCTTCAAACTCTCAAGAAGCACCGGCAGCGTCAGCCCTGCAAACAGCGGCCCGGCCTCGGCACTGTCGACCGCGCCATTGTCCAAGAGATCGACAGGACGCACAAAATCCGCATCAAACGCGGCGTGAACCCGGTCGAGATCTTTCTCCGGAACCTCCAGCGCGCGCAGGTAGTCCTGGCCAAATGCGGCCCAGATCAGACCAAAGGAGCTGTAGGGCTGGCCATCGGGGCGCAGCGGGTTGGGCCGCTGGTGATGGTCAAAGATCCGCGCGGCAGCATCAAACTGCCCGCCCACGTCATAGATGATCCGCCCCTCGGCGGGGGTAATCCATGCCTTGTCCCGCGTGCGCACCAGTTCGGCATGGGGATAGAGGCGGCTCAGGATGACGGTGGAGAGGAGCTCATCCGCGTGAAAGCCACCAGAATGGGTCACAAGATGGGTAATGGTCATGGACGTGCCTTGGGGTAACGTGGGCCATAGGGGATAGTGGACGGCCTGCAGGCCGCTTTAGGGTGCCATGGGCAATCCCATGCGCGAGGTCAAGCGCCACATCACCGCAGCAAGGCGGATTGTGCTGTTTTGACGGCACGTCCTAGTTGTTGGCGCTGTCCTCAGGTTGTGAAAGCCGCGCCATCAGCGCGTGAAGGGCGGGCTCCATCGCCTTGATATTCAAGGCGACACCACGCGCATTGGGATGGATGCCATCCGCCTGCATGTAGGCGCCCATCTGGGCCGGATCCTCTCCTGCTTCTGCGGCCATCCCGGCAAAGGCAAACGGGTGCAGCACAAGATCATGCGTCGCGGTCAGATCCGGATAGATACTGTCAAAAGCGGCCTTGTAGTCGGCGCCATAATTGCCCGGCGCCTGCATCCCGATGAGCAGCACTTCGGCCCCTGCCCCGCGCGCGGCCTCAATGATCCGGCTGAGATTGGCGCGGGTGTCTTCGGGGGGAAGTCCGCGCAGCAGGTCATTTCCGCCCAGGAGCACGATCATGGCGTCCGGGGTTTCCGCAAGGGTCCAATCGATGCGCGCCGCGCCGCCGGCGGTGGTGTCGCCAGAGACCCCCGCATTGGTCAGCGCGACATCAAAGCCCTCCACCGCGAACCAGTCCCGCAGCTGCGCCACCAGACCCTCGCCCTGGGGCAGCCCATAGCCCTGCACCAAGCTATCGCCAAAAGCGGTGATCCGCACGGGCTCCGCCTGCGCCACGCCCAGGAGCAATGGAATGCTCACCAAACTGACCACAATTTGCTTTAGAAACTTGCGCATGGCTCGGGACACTCCATATCCAAACGAGATCAAAAGAGATAGGGACCCACAGATGAGCACCGATGCCCGCCCCATTCTTACGCTTCAAGATGTGCATTTGTCGTTGAATGGCAATACCGGCCCGGTGCGGATCCTCGAAGAGATCTCGCTCGAGGTCCAATCCGGCGAGACGCTGGCCCTTGTTGGCCCATCGGGGTCGGGGAAATCATCGCTGCTGATGGTGATGGGCGGGCTGGAACAGGCCACCGGCGGCCAAGTGCGCGCCATGGGAGAGGATCTGACCCGGCTGGACGAGGACGCGCTGGCCCGGTTTCGCCGCGCCCACATGGGGGTGGTGTTTCAGAGCTTTCACCTGATCCCGACCATGACGGCGCTGGAAAATGTAGCCACGCCTCTGGAGCTGGCCGGGGCGCGCGACGCCTTTGACCGCGCCCGCGATGAACTGGAAGCCGTGGGTCTGGGGCATCGTTGCGATCACATGCCTGCACAGATGTCGGGCGGTGAGCAGCAGCGTGTGGCTTTGGCCCGCGCCGTCGTGACGCGCCCCGAGATCCTTTTGGCGGATGAGCCCACGGGCAATCTCGATCAGGCAAACGGCGCACAGGTGATGGATTTGCTCTTTGATCTGCGCGACCGGCATGGCTCGACACTGGTGATGGTGACTCATGCGCCCGAACTGGCCGAGCGCTGCGATCGCACCATCCGCCTGCGCGACGGTCGCATCCTGACCGACGCCCAGCGCGAGGCCGCGGAATGAGCCAGAAATCGTCTTTTCGCCTCGCCTGGCGCTTTGCACTGCGCGAACTGCGCGGTGGGTTGCGCGGCTTTCGCCTCTTCCTTGCATGTCTCGCCCTTGGGGTGGGTGTCATTGCCGCCATCGGTTCGATCCGCGCCTCCATCGAGGCGGGGCTCTCGCGCGAGGGGGCAAGCCTACTTGGCGGCGATGCGGAGCTGACCTTCACCTATCGCTTTGCCAACCCGGACGAGATCGCCTGGATGGACGAGATCGCCCGCGACCGCTCCGAAGTTGTGGAGTTTCGCTCCATGGCCGTGGTCGGCGACGAGCGGGCGCTGACGCAGGTAAAATCCGTCGACGCGGCCTATCCGCTGCGCGGTGACTTTCGCCTCATGTCGGGCCAACCGCTTCATGAAGCGCTCGCAGCGGCAGATGGCCGCCCCGGCGCGGTGATGGAACGGGTGCTGGCCGACCGCCTGGGTCTGAGCGAGGGCAGCGTCTTTCGCCTTGGCACACAGGAATTTCGCCTGAGCGGCCTCCTTGAGTGGGAACCCGATGCGGCGGGATCGGGGTTCTCCATCGGGCCGCGCACCCTGGTGCGTACCGAGGCCCTGGCGCAATCCGGCCTCTTGGCGCCGGGGACGCTCTATTCCACCAAATACCGGCTGACTTTGCCGCCCGATGCAGATCTGGCGGCACTGGAACAGGACGCCCGCGCCCGATTCGAAGAGAGCGGCATGCGCTGGCGCGATGCCCGCAACGGCGCACCGGGGATTGCACGTTTCGTAGAGCGTCTGGGCGCGTTTCTGGTGCTTGTGGGTCTGTCGGGGCTTGCGGTCGGCGGTGTCGGGGTCTCAACAGCGGTGCGCGCCTATCTCGCCACCAAGACCGAGACCATCGCCACGCTGCGCACCCTTGGTTCAGAGCGGCGGGTCATTTTCCTGACCTACTTTCTGCAGATCGGCGTGCTATCGCTCTGCGGGATCACGCTGGGGCTGATATTGGGCGGGGTGGGTCCGCTGTTGCTCGGTCCGTTGATTGCAGCACAGTTGCCGTTTCCGGCGGTTTTCTCGATCTACCCTGCGGCGCTTGCGGAATCCGCACTCTATGGTGTGTTGACCGCACTGTTGTTCACCCTCTGGCCACTGGCCCGCACGGAGCGCATCCGCGCAGCCGCTCTTTATCGTGATGCGGTGAGCGGCGGGCTGCAATGGCCCGCCCCGCGCTACATTCTGGCCACGCTGGCGACGCTCGGCCTGCTGATTGCTGCCGCCGCGCTATTCAGTGGCGCGCCAGAACTGGCGCTCTGGACGGCGGGCGGGTTGATCGGCGCGCTTGTGGTGCTGCTGATTGCAGGAGCCGCCATCGGAGGTCTGGCGCGCATGGGCAATCGTATGGCGCGGGGGCGTCCCGCACTGCGTTGGGCGCTGGCCTCCATCGCCTCGGCGCGCGATGGCGCCATGCCTGCGGTGCTGGCACTGGGTCTGGGGCTGACGGTGCTGGCCGCAATCGGGCAGATCGACGGCAACATGCGCCGCGCCATCGCCGGGAACCTTCCGGATGTGGCTCCTTCCTATTTCTTTGTCGATATTCAGCGCGACCAGATGCCCGCCTTTCTTGAGCGCGTCGAAGGCGACCCGCAGGTGAGCAAGGTCGACAATGCGCCGATGCTGCGTGGTGTCATCACCCGCATCAACGACCGCCCGGCCAAAGAGGTTGCGGGCGACCACTGGGTGATCCGCGGGGATCGCGGCGTCACCTATGCCGCTGCCAAACCCGCAAGCACCAATGTCACGGCAGGCGCCTGGTGGCCCGAGGATTACACCGGGCCACCACAGATCTCCTTTGCTGCCGAAGAGGCCGAGGAAATGGGTCTCGCGCTCGGAGACACGCTGACGGTGAATGTGCTGGGACGTGACATCACCGGCACCATCACCAGTTTCCGTGAGGTGGATTTCTCCAATGCGGGGATGGGCTTTGTGCTCACCATGAACGAAGCCGCCCTGCGTGGCGCGCCCCATAGCTATATTGCAAGCGTCTATGCCGAAGAGGACGCGGAGGCCGCTATCCTGCGCGATGTGGCCCGCGAGATGCCGAATATCACCGCGATCCGGGTGCGGGACGCGATCAACCGGGTGTCCGAGATCCTCGGCCAGTTGGCCACCGCCACCGCCTATGGCGCTGCGGCAACGCTGTTCACAGGGTTCCTGGTGCTGCTCGGGACAGCGGCAGCAGCAGAGCCTGCGCGACGCTACGAGGCGGCCCTGTTGAAAACACTGGGCGCGCCGCGTGGTCAGATCCTGCGCAGCTTTGCGCTGCGCTCCGCGATCCTCGGGGCGGCTGCGGGGGGCGTGGCGCTTCTGGCAGGCATCCTTGGGGCCTGGTCGGTGAGCCACTTTGTGCTGGAGACAGACTATGTTGTGATCTGGCCCAATGCGGTCGGGGTGATCGGCGGCGGCATTCTGGTGACACTCTTTGCGGGACTGGCCTATGCGCTGCGCCCGCTGGCGGCGCGACCGGCTCGGGTCTTGCGGGCGCGCGACTAGAAAGCGCGCGCCTGTCAGGCGGGCGTTTTCGCCGGGCTGGGGCAGGAGAGCGGCGACAGGATGCGCTGTAGATCAATGTTGTCGCAGGTCAGACTCTCGAGCGAGATCCCGTCGAGCGCGCCATAAAACGCCTCCCCCGCCCGGGTGAGCGCGTCGCGCAGACGGCAGGCCTCCACCAGGGGGCAGGTGTTGTCCACATCGGCAAAACACTCCACCATCGGCAGCCCACCTTCGACCTGACGAAAGACATCGCCAATGCAGATGTCGGCAGCGGCGCGACCGAGCGCCAGTCCGCCATTGCGTCCGCGCTGGGTCTTGAGAAAGCCAAGCTGGCTCAATTGGTTCACCACCTGCGCCAAGTGGTTTTCCGAGATATTGCAACGCGCCGCGATTTCGGATTTGGTGACAAGGCGTCCCTCATTGAGAGCACAATACATCAACAGTCGGACCGCGATGTTGGTTCTTTTGGTGATACGCATGTCTGCGGCCCTCTCCCATTGGCGGCGATGGCCCAGTGTTGCAAACTATGGCAAAAAGCGGTTTGACATACATCAAAGCTCGCTCAAAAAACGACAAGGCCTCATGACCCCGCATTTCTTCGGCTTCGGCAGCCTCGTGAACACCGCCACCCATGTCTATGGAAACACCCGCCCCGCCCGGCTGGAAGGCTGGCGGCGCACCTGGGTGCGCACCCCCGATCGCTCCATGGCGTTCCTGAGCGTCACGCCCGCACCCGGCCACGTCATCGAGGGCCTTTTGGCGGCGGTGCCCAATGGCGACTGGGCGGCGCTTGATGAACGCGAAACCGGCTATGTGCGTGTCGATGTCACGCCGCAGGTGGCACATGACATGGCCCCTGCCCCGCAGATTTCGCTCTATCAGGTGCCAGAGGAGTCCCACGACCGCAACGCGCGCGATCACAAGATCCTGCTGAGCTATCTCGACGTGGTGTTGCGCGGCTATCGGGAGGTGTTCGGCGATACGGGTGCAGAGGCCTTTATGGCGACGACGGATGGGTGGGACACGCCGATCCTCAATGATCGCGCCACCCCCTATTACCCTCGCCATCAGGTGATGACCCCGGATGAACACGCCCTGCACGATGCGCTCATTGCCGAGGCTGGCGCACAGGTTTTGGCGGGCGGAGAATGATCTCGCGCAGCCTCCTGCTGCTCCGGCGCATCACGCGCCAGCTCTGGTTTCGGGTGGTTGCGATTTCCCTGTTCTCGCTTCTGGCGCTGGCGATCGCCCCATTGCTAGCGCCGATCCTGCCGCCAGCCTGGGAGGACCGGTTTGGTCGCGAGGCGGTTCTGCCGGTGTTGACGATCCTTGCCTCCGGCATGCTGGCGGTGACGACGTTTTCGCTCAATGTCATGGTCAGCGCCTACCGCACCGCCTCCAGCATGGCGACGCCGCGCGTCTACCGGTTGTTGCTCGAGGACACCGTCACCCAGAGTGTACTGGCGACCTTTACCGGCGGTTTTGTCTATTCGCTGAGTGCCGTGATCCTGTTTCGCGCCGGGATCTATCCGCCGGGATCGGCCTTTGTGGTCTTTGTGATGACGGCGCTGGTGGTGATGCTGATCGTTCTGGCAATCCTGCGCTGGATCGATCACCTCTCGGATCTGGGCAGCATGGACCACACGCTGCGCCTGATCGAAAGCCGCAGCTGCAGCAGCCTGCGCGCGCGCAAAGAGACCCCCTGCCTTGGCGGCTGCTGTCTGAAGACAGAGCCCCCATCGAGTGCCAGCCCCATTCCCGCAAGCCAGAGCGGATTTGTGCGTTTTGTCGATATGGCCGCGCTCAACCGGCGCGCCAAGGAGGCCGGTGTCACGCTCTACCTGACCCGCCTGCCCGGCGAATTTGTCCTGCGCGGCCGCCCGGTGGCCATGGCCGAAGGGGCCGATGAGGCCTTCTGTAAAGAGGCAAGCGGCCTCATTGATGTCGGCGATGTGCGCAGTTTCGAACAAGACCCGACCTTTGGGCTGACGCTCCTGGCGGAAACCGCGCAACGCGCCCTTTCGCCCGGGGTCAATGATCCGGGCACCGCCTATGAGGTCATGGGTCGTCTGACGCGTCTGTTGTGGGAGAACCTGCCCGAGGACTCCGAGGCCACAAAATCAGACGCGGATTTTCCACATATTCACCTGCCGCCGGTGACTGCATCCGCCTTGCTCAAGGCCAGCTTCCCGCCGATCGCGCTCTATGCCGGGGATGCGCCAGAAGTCATGGATTGGATGCAGACCTCGCTCAAGGCGCTTGAGCATCACCCCAATGCGGCCATGACGCGGGCTGCGCAAGAGATGCGGCAGGACTACTTTGAGAATTCATAAAAATACGGGCAGCGCCTTGGCCCTGCCCGTTCATAAATTGTGACGTGATCCACGCCGCGCCTGGCGCGGTGGTTTCAATCAGCCGCGGGCGCGCACGGTCTGCATCAAGGCCAGAAGTGCGGACATATCCGGGCCACGCTCCATGCCGGTGACGGCCTTGCGCAGCGGCATAAAGAGCCCCTTGCCTTTGCGGCCGGTCTTTTCCTTCACTGCTGCGGTCCATTTGCCCCAGCTCTCAGAGTCGTAGGGGCCTTCGGGCAGAAGGGTCATCGCCTCGGCGATAAACTCCTTGTCCTCGTCGGCAATCAGCGGCTCCGCTCCGTCGCGGCACAAGATCCACCAGCCCTCGAGATCCTTGAGCGTGGTGATGTTTTCCTTGGCCACCGCCCAAAAGGCCTCTTGGGTGTCTGCGGGCACGCCAATGGCGTCGAGCTCGGATTTGACTGTCGCAACCGGCAGGGTCTGCAGGTAGCGCGCGGTCAGCGGATAGAGATCCTCGGCGTCGAACTTGGTCGGCGCAGAGCCGAAACGGTTGATGTCAAAACCGTCAACCAGCTCGGCCATATCGGTGCGCAATTCCACCGGATCAGAGGACCCTAGACGCGCCATCAGCGACAGAAGCGCCATCGGTTTGACGCCCGCCTCGCGCAGATCGCGCAGCGCCAACGTGCCAAGACGCTTGGAGAGCGCCTCGCCCTGCGGGCCGGTCAGCAGCGAGTGGTGGGCAAACTCGGGATGGCCATGGCCGAGCGCAGCCATGATCTGAATTTGCGTCGCGGTATTGGTGACATGGTCAGAGCCGCGCACAACATGGGTCACGCCCATGTCGGTGTCGTCCACCACAGAGGCGATGGTATAAAGGACCTGCCCGTCGCCGCGGATCAGCACCGGGTCCGAGACAGACGCCGCGTCGATGGAGATGTCACCAAGGATGCCATCGGTCCACTCGATGCGTTCCTGATCGAGCTTGAAGCGCCACACACCATTGCCGCGCTCGGCGCGCAGGGACTCTTTTTCCGCATCCGACAGCGCCAGTGCGGCGCGGTCATAGACCGGCGGCTTGCCCATGTTGAGCTGCTTTTTGCGTTTGAGATCGAGTTCGGTCGGGGTCTCGAAGGCCTCGTAGAACCGGCCGATCTCGCGCAGCTTGTCGGCGGCCTCGGCATAGCGGTCGAGCCGCTCGGACTGGCGCTCCACCTTGTCCCAGGTGATGCCGAGCCATTCGAGATCCTGCTTGATCGCGTCGACGTATTCCTCCTTGGAGCGCTCGGGGTCGGTGTCGTCGATGCGCAGAATGAAGGTGCCGCCCGCCTTGCGAGCGATCAGGTAGTTCATCAAAGCAGTGCGCAGGTTGCCCACATGGATATAGCCGGTGGGGGACGGCGCAAAACGGGTGGTGGTCATCGCAAATCTCCTGTTGCGCCTGCTCTGTCACAGGCGCGCGGAATTGTCCAGTTTTCGCATGGTGTGCCCCTCTGCGTGCGCCCCTGCGGGGCGTGGCCTCCGGCGGAGCTATTCTGGAAAAGATGAAGGGGTCGGAGACCCTGCACGCATTCGTGATCTAAGTTACACGGATTTCGAGCGCGGGCGCTCTAGTTTCACCACCTATCAAACAACTGGGAGACTGACATCATGACGTTGAAGCTATCTCGCCGCGCGGCTCTTGCCGGTGTTGCGGCTGCCCCGATCGCCGCGGCGGTTGCGGCCCCTGCCCGCGCGGCCGGCCATGAAGCTGCCAAGGCGCCTCTGCATGCGCGTGCGTTCAAGGTGGGCGACTACACGGTTCACAGTCTGCTGGCGGGCAGCACCGGTCGCGACGGTGTGAAGGATATCTTTGGCGGCGGAGCCTCTGATGAGGCGTTTTCCGAAGTCGCGGCAGAGAATTTCATCTCTGACACCAGCGCTCAGTTTTACTTTACGCCGACACTCGTGGACACCGGCTCGGAGAAGATCCTCTTTGACACCGGCCTCAATGCAGGTGGGATCACAAAAGCGCTGGCGGATGCGGGCGTGACGCCGGAAGAAGTGGATGTGGTGGTGCTGACCCATATGCATGGCGACCACATCGGCGGCATGACCGACGACAGCGGCGCGGCGACCTTTGCCAATGCGCGCTATGTGACGGCAGCGGCGGAATATGACCACTGGACCGCAATGCCCGAAGGCAATGGCGGCGCGGATCGGGTGCGCGCCAAGGTGGCACCGCAGGCCGAGAAGATGAGCTTTATCGACGATGGTGGGGCGGTGGCCTCGGGCGTGACCGGGATGGCAGCCTTTGGGCATACGCCGGGCCATATGGTCTATATGATCGAGAGCGCCGGGCAGCAGCTGCTGCTGACGGCCGATCTGGCCAATCACTATGTGTTCCCCTTTGCCCATCCCGAGTGGCAGACCAGCTTTGACACCGACAAGGATGCGGCCTCGGCCACGCGGCGGCGGGTGCTGGAAATGCTCGCTGACAGCCGCACGCCAATGATCGGCTATCACATGCCCTTCCCTGCCGCCGGCTATGTCGAGCGGCGCGGCGAAGGGTTCCGTTTTGTGCCGGTCAGCTATCAGATGATGGGCTAAGCGCCAAAACGACTGAGGCGGAAGGGGCGCGGATCCACGATGGGCGCGTCCCCCGTCACCAGATCCGCCGTCAACCGACCGGCCCCGGGGCCAAGGCCAAAGCCATGTCCGCTGTAGCCGGTGGACACAAACAGCCCCGGACGGGAGATCACTTCGGAAATCACCGGGATCTCGTCCGGGGTCACGTCGATCAGCCCGCCCCAGCTTTGGGTCACATCGGCCTTTTCCAGCGCCGGGAAGGCATCTCGAACCGCCGCAAGACCGCGACGCAGCGCTTTTTGCGAAGGTTGCGGGTCCAGCACGCGGGTCTCTTCAAACGGAGAGCGATCCTGACCGCTCCAGGGGCGGGCCTCGGCGCTCTCGATGCGCCAGCGGTCTGAGACGCGAAAGCGCAGCGCGGTCACATCACGCAGAAAGGCCGGGATAAAGCGATGACCGATCCGAAAGGTGTCGGGCACGATGTCAAAGGTGTTCTCGCCGCCCGAGGCCACCGTGTAGCCCCCATCCATACGTTTGCGCAGGCCAAAACCAGCCGCCCAGAGTGCCGTTTCCGGCACACCCTTGACCGGGGAGAGGCGCATCACGGAGTTGAGGACCTTGAGCTGGGGCAGGAACAGGCCCTCGTTGCGCAGGAACAAGCGTGACCACGCACCGCCTGCCACCACCACGGCGGTGGCGTTGACGCGGCCCTTTTCGGTGATGACCCCCCGGATGCGCCCCGCCTCCACATCCAGCCGTCGCACCGCGCAGCCGGTGATGACCACCGCGCCCTTATCCCGCGCAGCGGAAGCGATTGCATGCGTGGCCATCTGCGGCTCGGCGCAGCCATCCTGTGGGGTGTAGAACCCGGCGCGGATTCGGTGACCATAGCCCGGCGTCAGCTGTTCCAGTGACTCGCCGCGCAACATGTGCCCCTCGCCACCAATCGCCTTCAGATGCTCTGACCACGCCGAGAGCTCCGCCTCGCGTTTGCGGGTGTGGGCCGTGAACATGATGCCGCATTTGGTATAGCCGGTGGCGTAGCCTGTACGCATATCCAGACCTTCCCAGATGCGCTGGGAGTGGGTCATCAGTTCCATTTCGCGGGGATCGCGCTGGGACATGCGAACCCAGCCCCAGTTGCGCGAGCTCTGCTCCCCCGCGATCTGGCCTTTCTCGCACAGGAGCACGGAATGGCCCCGCTCTGCGAGCTCCAGCGCGGTCGATGCACCAACGATACCGCCACCGATGATGACGACATCAACCGCTTTGGGCAGCACGCGGTCCGAATTGAAGTGAGGCAGCTGAGGTCCGGGCATGGGCCCGTTCTAGTCCGGTGTCAAACAGCGGGTCCAGCCGCGCATGAAGCTCATTTGACCGGTTCCCGCAGCCTGTGTTCTCGGGGCCTCAATCACGGCCAGAACACAGGTGTTTTACGAGACGGTGGCAGGGATTTTCAGCTGGGATCACGCCAGCGATTGACAATCGGATAACGCCGATCAAGCCAGAAGGCCCGCTTGGTCAGCCGCGCGCCGGGAGCGGACTGAAAGCGCTTGTATTCGCTGATATAAAGCAGGTGTTCGACCCGTTTTGCCACGTCGCGGTCAAAGCCTGCGGCGACGCAATCGGCGATTGATCCTTCCTGATCCACGAGAATGTCGAGAATCGCATCGAGCTCGGGATAGTCCGGCAGGGAATCGCTGTCCTTCTGGTCCTCGCGCAGCTCGGCTGAGGGGGGCTTGTCGATCACATTGGGGCGGATCACCTCGCCCTCTGGCCCCATCATCCAGTCGCGGTGATTGGCATTGCGCCAGCGGCAGGTTTCAAACACACGCGTCTTGTAGAGATCCTTGATCGGGTTATAACCGCCGTTCATATCGCCGTAGATGGTGGCATAGCCCACCGCGACCTCGGATTTATTGCCGGTGGTCAGGAGCATCTCGCCAAATTTGTTCGACATGGCCATTAGCAGAAGCCCGCGCAGGCGGGACTGGATGTTTTCCTCGGTGAGATCCGCGTCCCGTCCCGCAAAGAGCGGCGCAAGCGTGTTGGTGATTGCTTCGCGGCCCTCAGAGATCGGCACATAGTCGTAGTGGACGCCCAGCGCCTTGGCGACGGCCTCTGCATCCTCGAGTGATTCCTTGGAGGTATATTCCGACGGCAGCATGACGCAGCGCACGTTTTCCGCGCCCAAGGCATCGACGGCGATGGCCGCAACGATGGCGGAATCCACCCCCCCCGAGAGGCCCAGCAGCGCTTTTTTGAAGCCGGTCTTGCCCATGTAATCGCGCAAGGACAGCACCATGGTGCGATAGTCCTGCTCCCACGCATCGGGTAGATGCGCCTTTTCGCCCTCTTTGATGCGCCAGCCATCGGCGGTGCGCTCGAGATCAAGCTGTGCGATGCATTCGTCAAAGACCGGCATCTGCACCGCCAAAGCCCCATGCGGGTTGAGCGCAAAGCTGCCCCCATCAAAGACCTGATCGTCCTGACCGCCCACCATGTTGAGGTAGATCACCGGCAGGCCCGTTTCGACCGCCCGAGCAACCATGTGGTTGATGCGGGTTTCCATCTTGCCGCGGTAATAGGGCGAGCCATTGGGAATGAGCAGGAACTCAGCGCCGGTTTCTTCCAGCGTCTCGGCGACATCCTCGTGCCAGCCATCCTCGCAGATCGGGCTGCCGATGCGGGTGTTGCCCACGGAATACGGCCCGCCCAGCGGGCCTGCGTCAAAGATCCGAACCTCGTCAAACACCGTCTCATTGGGAAGATGGTGCTTGAGGCATTTGGAGGCGATCTTGCCGCCCTTGAGGATCAGATAGGCATTGTAGAGCTTGCCGTCCTCGACCCAGGGGCTGCCGATGGCCAAGGCAGGACCCTCTGCAGTGGCCTTCGCAAGCGCCTCGACCTCAGCGATCGCAGCCTGATGAAAGGCCGGTTTCATCACCAGATCCTGCGTGTTGTAGCCGGTGATGAACATCTCCGGCAGCGCCACGAGATCCGCATCCGCCGCGCGACCCTCCTGCCAGGCCGAGAGAGCCTTGGCGGCATTGCCCGCCAAATCCCCAACCGTCGGATTCAATTGCGCAAGGGTGATGCGAAAACTATCGGCCATCATCGGGGTCCTCGAAAACATCTCTTACCCTGCCATGTATCAGATCCCCGCCGAAGGGAAAGCCTCCGGGGGGCAAAACCATTGCGACAGGCCCCGCACTGACATAGGTTCTCGGGTAAGCACCCCATTTGACAGACCGCTCTCGACGAACTTGAGGCAACTGAGGTTTTTATGATCCGTATCAACTCTACTCTGCTCCTGACCTCCCTGCTCTCTTTGAATGCCGCAGGGCTCAGCGCCCCCGCCTTTGCGCAGGACGAACAGGTTCTGACCACACAAGACGAGATCGGTGGCGTCTATGAGGGCGAATTCAAGGGCGGCCTGCAACATGGTCAAGGGACCTATAAGCTGCCAAACGCCTATGAATATTCCGGCCAGTGGGTCGAAGGCGAGATCAAGGGTAAGGGGGTTGCCCGTTTCCCAAATGGATCAGTCTACGAGGGTGAGTTTTCCAAGGGGAAACCCGAAGGTCTGGGCAAGATCACCTTTGCCGATGGCGGCACCTATGAAGGCGAGTGGCAAGACGGTGTGATCAATGGCCAAGGCATTGCGATCTATGCCAATGGGGTGCGCTACGAGGGGTCTTTTGTGGACGCCAAACATGACGGGCGCGGGGTGATGCAAAACCCCGGCGGCTACCAATACGAGGGCGATTGGGTTGCCGGGCGCAAGGAAGGCACTGGCAAGATCACCTACCCCGATGGCACCACCTATCAGGGCGGCGTCAAGGACGGCAAGCTGCATGGTCTGGGGACGCTGGTGATGCCTGATGGCCTTAAATACGAGGGCGAATGGGCCGACGATCAGATGAATGGCACCGGCGTCCTGACGCAGCCCAATGGCGACGTCTACGAGGGCCCGCTGGTCAACGGTCGTCGTCAGGGCGAGGGCGTGCTGCGCTATGCCAATGGCGATGTCTACGAGGGCCAGTTCGACGATGATCTGCGTCAGGGCGAGGGCACCTTTACTGGCACCGACGGCTATATCTACAGCGGTCAGTGGCAGGCCGGTCAGATCGAGGGTCAGGGCAAGGTCACCTACCCGGATGGGTCCGTCTATGAGGGCGAATTCCGCGATGATCTGGCGCATGGGGTTGGCAAGATCACTTACCCCGATGGCTCCACCTACGAGGGCGAATGGGTCGCTGGCGTGATCGAAGGCAACGGCAAGGCGACCTACGCCAATGGCGCCATCTATGAGGGCAGCTTCAAGAACGCCAAAAACGACGGTCAGGGCGTAATGACATCGCCCGAAGGCTATCGTTACGAGGGCGGCTGGAAGGACAGCCTGCGCCATGGCGAGGCCAAGGTGACCTATGCCGATGGATCGGTCTATGAGGGCGCGTTTGCAAATGGCCAGCGCCATGGCTTTGGCAAGATCACCCGCCCAGACGGGTTCAGCTACGAAGGCCAATGGGTCGAAGGCAAGATCGAAGGCGAAGGCATTGCGACCTATGCCAACGGCGACATCTACGAGGGCAGCTTTGTGGGGTCCAAACGTCAGGGCCCCGGCACCATGCGCTATGCCTCCGGCCAGGAGGCCTCGGGCACTTGGAACAATGGCGCGCTTACCACACCAGATGCCGCGGCCTCTGAGGCGGATCAGAGCACGGATCCGGCCGCCGAGGAGACGCCTGACGCAGAGGCAGGCTCGGCTGGGGACGAAAGCAACTAAATCGCCCGATGGCCACGCTTCTCTATCTTGTTCACGGCGCGGCCGTGCAGCAGCAACAGCAGCTTTCCTACAGTGTATTGTCCGCGCTCAAGCACGGTGTAGACGGTGTCGATCTGGTGTTGATCTGCGATGCGGCCAACCGCCGCCCCGACCTGCCCCTGCGCCATGTTGTGATCTCGCCAGAGCAGATCGCGCAATGGACCGACGGCGGGCGCCGACCAGCGCGCGCGCAGCTTCATGCCCTGGATCTGGCCCTTCGGGAGACAGGCGGGCCGGTGTGCTGGGCCTCGACCGATAGCGCATTCACCGCTGCGCCAGCTCGGCTCTTGGAGCGTATCACGCCAGAGACGCCTCTGTTTTTTGACCGGGACGGCTGGCTCACGTCTCGACCGGAATGGAGCCCCATTATTGACGCCTGCAAGGACTCTGCCCTCTCAGAACAGATCCAACCCAGCACAGAGGTCTTCGATACGGGCATTTTGGGGCTTTCGCCCTCAGATTTGGATTTCATAAATCAATCATTGAGCCCCTCTTTTTGGCCCCGCATTCCCAATATTTTTGACAATTTCGAACAAATCCACCTATGCGCGCTCCTTGCGCAAAACGCACAGGAATTGCGATTCTCTCACGACCTAGTGCAGCGGTATCAGGGCTATATGCGACATGTCTACCAAGGGCGGCTGGAGGCAATGTTTCCACCCGGCGGGGCGGTGAACACCGCGCTGGCAGCACAGTTGCCTGCTATAACAGAGCCGCCCAAACCCTTGCATTTGCGTCTAAAAGCCAAAGCCTATGCGCTCAGACGCGGGCTTGGGCATGGGACGGAGTTTGGCTATCTCGCCTATCTCTGCGCCTTTGCGGCCCCGACCCCAGAGGGGCGCAATGTCTGGGCCAATATCGCTCTGGACATGATGGAGCGCTCTGCCCGCGCGCCGCAAAAGCTGGTCAAGGACCTCTCGAAGCTTGCGCCTGAGGCATTGCCTGATGCGGAGCTTTCACCACAAACCGAAGAAAGATGGCGCAGGTATTGGATGAACGCCGGGCTCTAAACTCTTTCGCCCGCGTCAAGTTTTGCGAGGAACGCGCTCGCTTCCTGCAAAATCACATCGCGTTTCTCTTCGTCCATCCGGTCCCAGGTGCGATACATGTTGCCCATGCGCGGGTTGCCCTCAAACCGTGCCCGGTGGCGGTTCAGGAAATCCCAGTACAGCAGGTTGAACGGACAGGCGCCCTCGCCCGTTTTTTGCTTCACCTTATAGGCGCAACTTCCGCAATAATTGGACATTCTGTCGATGTAGGCACCGCTGGAGACATAGGGTTTGGAGGCAATGATGCCGCCATCGGCAAACTGGCTCATGCCGACGGTGTTGGGCGCCTCGACCCACTCAAACGCATCTGCATACACTGCGAGATACCATTCGTGCACCTGTGCCGGATCAACCCCGGCCAAAAGCGCAAAATTCCCGGTCACCATCAGCCGCTGGATGTGGTGGGCGTAGGCCTCCTGCCCGGTCTGCTCCACCGCTTGCGAGAGGCAATGCATGTCCGTCTCCGCCCCCCAATAGAGCGCGGGCAGCGCTCGGGTTTGTTCCAGTGCGTTGCGCGTGGGGTAATCCTCCCCCTCGAGGAAATAGATCCCCCGCACATACTCCCGCCACCCGAGGATCTGCCGGATGAAACCTTCGACCGCATTGAGCGGCGCATGGCCGTCCTGATGTGCGACCTCGGCCGCCTCGCAGATCTCCAGCGGGGTCAACAGACCGATGTTGAGATAGGGCGACAGGATGGAGTGATAGAGCCAGCGCTCATCCGTCATCATCGCATCCTGATAGTCCCCGAACTGCGGCAGAGCGTGGGTGATGAAATGCGCAAGCGCCTCCTGCGCTTCTTCGCGGGTTGTGGCAAACCAGAACGGGCGCAGATCCCCGAAATGAGTGCCAAAGCGCGCCTCCACCAGATCCAGCACCTCCTCGACCTCGGCGTCCGGTTCAAACCGGGGTGGCCCCTTGTGGTCGATGATCTTGGGGGGCGCCTTGCGGTTCTCTGAATCGTAATTCCACTTGCCGCCAACCGGGGTGTCTCCCTCCATCAGAAGGCCGGTTTTCTTGCGCATCAGGCGATAGAAATACTCCATCCGGAGCTGTTTTTTGCCCTCGGCCCACTCGGTGAAATCCTCGCGCGTGGCGAGAAAGCGGTCGTCGGCATGAAAATGAACCTTGAGGGGGGCATATTTCAACGCGTGGATCAGCCGCCACTCGCCCGGCGTGGTGGCCAGCACCTCCGAGGCGCCAAATTCTTCGGCCCGGCGCAAGAGTTCGCCCACGATGCTCTCCGCGCCATCCTCGTCCAGACGCCGATAGGCCACACGCCAGCCCTGCCCTTCTAGACGCTGCGCAAACTTGCGCATCGCCGCCAGCACCAACGCGATCTTCTTGGGGTGATGCGGGACATATGTGCCCTCGTCCATCACCTCCGCCATCACCACCACATCATGTGCAGGGTCTGCCGCTTTGAGCGCCGACAACCCTTCTGAAAGCTGGTCCCCCAGCACCAAAACAAGCCGTGTCATAATCGTGCTAACTGGCGCAGTGGGCGGGAAAATCCACCCGCAGTCAGAAAGTTCTTGGAAATTTTCAGCTCCGCCACCTTGCCCAGCACCCGCCATCGCTGCACCGCAGAGAATTTTGGCCCTTCCCATTCGCCGCTTGGCCTGTATAACACGGGCCATGACCACGTTTTTGCATATCCAGATTGCCGACGCTGCTTCCTGCGGCGCGCTTTCGCGTGGCCTACTGCTCCTAATCCGCCTCTGAGCGTGCCATCCGGCGCGCCCGCTCAGAGGATGTGCATGCGCGCCATGGATTGGACCCTACCCCCCGAACAACATGCCTGACGTCCCCGGGGATCAGAGCAAGAAAGACATTTGACATGACCAGCAAGACCGACACCGTGAACCAGCAGGATCGCGTTCTCATTTTTGACACCACGTTGCGCGATGGCGAGCAGAGCCCCGGCGCGACCATGACCCATGATGAAAAGCTCGAGATTGCCGAGCTTCTGGACGATATGGGTGTCGACATCATCGAGGCCGGTTTCCCGATTGCCTCGGAGGGCGATTTCAAGGCCGTGAGCGAGATCGCGGAACGCTCCAAGAACTCTGTGATCTGTGGCCTGGCGCGTGCGAATTTCAAGGACATCGACCGCTGCGCCGAAGCCGTGCGCAAGGCTGCGAAGCCCCGCATCCACACGTTTATCGGCACGTCGCCGCTGCACCGCGCCATTCCCAACCTTACCATGGATGAGATGGCCGAGCGCATCCACGACACCGTGACCCATGCGCGCAACCTCGTGGACAATGTGCAATGGTCGCCGATGGATGCCACGCGCACCGAATGGGATTACCTCTGCCGGGTCATCGAGATCGCGATCAAGGCGGGGGCGACTACCATCAACATCCCTGACACGGTTGGCTATACCGCGCCGCGCGAGAGCGCCGACCTGATCCGGCGCCTGATTGAAACCGTGCCCGGCGCTGACGAGATCATCTTTGCGACCCATTGCCATAACGACCTTGGCATGGCGACCGCGAACTCTTTGGCCGCAGTCGAGGCGGGCGCGCGCCAGATCGAATGCACGATCAACGGCCTTGGCGAGCGTGCGGGCAATACCGCGCTCGAAGAGGTGGTGATGGCAATGCGCGTGCGCAACGACATCATGCCGTTCCAGACCGGGATCGACACCAAGAAGATCATGCATATCTCGCGCCGCGTCGCCACGGTTTCGGGCTTTAACGTGCAGTTCAACAAGGCGATCGTCGGCAAGAATGCCTTTGCCCACGAAAGCGGCATCCACCAGGATGGCATGCTCAAGAACAAGGAAACCTTCGAGATCATGCGCCCCGAAGACGTGGGCCTTGCTGGAACGTCGCTCCCCTTGGGCAAACACTCCGGCCGCGCCGCGCTGCGCGACAAGCTCTCGAGCCTCGGGTTTGAAATCGGAGACAACCAGCTCAAGGATGTATTCGTGCGCTTCAAGGAGCTCGCGGACCGCAAGAAAGAGGTGTTCGACGACGACATCATCGCGCTCATGCGCACCAGCGGCGACGAGGACGATCACCTGAAGCTGGTGTCGATGAAAGTGGTCTGCGGCACCGGTGGTCCGGCGGAATCCACCGTCGAGATGGAAGTTGACGGCAAGGACGTGACGGAAACCGCCGAGGGCGACGGACCGGTGGATGCCACATTCAAGGCGATCCGCAAGATCCACCCCAACGCCGCGCATCTGCAGCTTTATCAGGTGCACGCCGTGACCGAGGGCACGGACGCGCAGGCAACCGTCTCTGTGCGCCTTGAAGAAGACGGCGTGATCGCCACCGGCGACAGCGCCAACACCGATACGGTTGTGGCCTCTGCGATGGCATACATTGACGCGCTCAACCGCCTGATCGTGCGCCGCGACAAGATGGGCGAAGGCGCGGATTCGCGCGAGATTTCCTATAAAGACGTGGACTGACACACGTCACATCAAAGATAAAAAAGGGCGCCGTCGGGCGTCCTTTTTTGTTACTGTGCATGACGTTGCTGCAGGCGCGGACTACTGCCGCTGCAACAGCACAAGCGCCACCGCAGTCACGATCACGCCCGACAGCAGATAGAGCGCCGCCGCCCAGAGCCCAAAGGTCCACGCCAGCACCAACCCGCAAAGCGGTGCAAAGGCTGCGCCCAGAATCCACGACAGGTTGGTGGCCATCGCCGCACCCGAATACCGATACTGCGGCTTGAAGCGATCCGGGACGATCGCGCTCGATTGCCCGTAGGCCAGACCCAGCACCACAAAGCCGAAGATGATGTAGATCGCCGGTGCCCGCTCGAGCGTGCCGATGCTGAGGCAAAGCAACAGGATCAGGGCACTGCTGATCCACAACACCACGGGACGACCAAATTTATCCGCCAGTACGCCCGACAGGATTACGGTCACGATGGCGAGGGTGCCGCCCGCAAGCTGCAGCAACAGGATGCTGGAGAGGTTGCTTTCGGTGAAGAGCAGAGAATAGCTGAGCGGGAACACCGTCACCATGTGAAAGAGCGCGTAGCTCGCCAGTGGCAGGAGCGCCGACAGGACAATGGTGCGCCATTCCTGTGACATCAACTCTCCAAGCGGCGCCGAGCGCAGCACCACCTCGTCATCGCCCGCAAAATTCGTCGACAGGAGCCGGAGCCGCGCAAAGAGCGACACCACATTGACCGCCATCACCGCAAAGAAAGCAAAGCGCCAGCCATAGGTGAGGAATTCCTCTTCGCTCAGGAATCCGGTCAGCACATAAAACAGCGCCGCCGCGACGCAAAATCCAACAGGCCCGCCGATTTGCGGCACCATGCTGTACAGGCCGCTTTGCCCTTTGGGCGCCGCCGCCTTGAGCTGCAGGGTGATCCCGTCCCATGCACCGCCAAGGCCGAGCCCCTGCATGAAGCGCAGCGCCGCCAGCGCAATTGGCGCGCCGATCCCCCAGGCTTCATAGCCGGGCAAAAGACCGATGGCGACGGTCGAGACACCCAGGATCATAAGTGCCACCGTGACTTTGCCCGCACGACCGATCACCAGTTGGAGGCGCCGCCCCAGAAGGCTTGCGATGGGGCGCGCAAGAAACGCCAGCGAGAACAGCGCAAAAGACCACAGCGTGCCCATCATCGGGTCAAGATGCGGGAAAAATACCGCCGGGAACACCAGCGCAGAGGCAATGGCGTAGACAAAAAAGCCGAAAAAATCTGTCACGCGCGCCATCACCACCGTGATGATCACGTCGTCAAACGTGACATCAGAATGCTGTGCATTTGCCTCAGTTGTTGTCATGTCAGTCTCCTCGAAAGTCAGCGTAGAGCTAGCACCCGATGCCTTCCAAACAACCCAAACCAGTGCCTCAACGGGCCAGCGCGAACAAATGTCGCATCTGAAATGTGGGTTTTGGCCCGATCCCGTCATTGTGTCGCAGTTGCGGGCAAATCAAACCGAAATAGGTAGCAGCCCAAAGCAAATTCTACTCTATCAGAAGGGCGGCACCCCATGCGGTATCTTCGTTTCCTGTGTTGTGCTTTGGCGTTTTTGACGCTGTCGGGCTGCAATCTCGTATTGCTGTCCCCCTCCGGCGACATCGCCGCGCAGCAGGGCGACCTCATCGTTTACTCCACAGTCCTCATGCTCATCGTCATCATTCCTGTGATGGCGCTGACGGTGTTTTTTGCCTTCAAATACCGGGCAGAAAATAAGGACGCCCGGTACGAGCCGGACTGGGATCACTCCGTCAGTCTCGAGATCGTGGTGTGGTTTGTGCCGCTTGCGATCATCATCTGTCTGGCAGGGCTGACCTGGGTGGCGACCCACCGGCTGGAGCCCTATGACGATCTGCGCCGCGTCTCCGAGACCAAGCCCATCGACCCCAATGTGGAACCCATGGAGGTTCAGGTGGTGGCGCTCGATTGGAAATGGCTGTTCATCTATCCCGAATACGGCGTGGCAACCGTCAACGAGGCTGCAGCCATCGTGGATCGCCCGGTGGAGTGGAAACTCACGTCCTCTACGGTGATGAACGCCTTCTACATCCCGGAAATGGCCGGGATGATCTATGCGATGGCCGGGATGGAGACCGAGCTCAACGCGGTGATCAACGAACCCGGCACGTTTGAGGGTTTTTCGGCCAACTACAGCGGCAATGGGTTCTCTCACATGCGGTTTGATTTCATCGCCGAGGATGAAGCGGGCTTTGAGGCCTGGATCGAAGAGGTCCGTGCAAGCGGCATGACGCTTGATCAGGACTCCTATGCGGTGCTCGAACAGCCCAGCGTAGCCCATGAGGTCGAGTATTTCGGCGCGGTCGAAGACGGGCTCTGGGACAAGATCCTCAACATGTGCGCTGGCCCCAATGCGCTGTGCCTCAACGACATGATGATGGTTGACGCGCTTGGCGGTGGCGGTCTGGCGGGGCTCTACAATCGAGAGCTCTATCGCGGGATTTGCTCGGCAGACGACCCCGAAGCGCTGCTGGCGATGCTGCGGCCTGACATTCAGGAAGAACAGCAGCGCGAAGACATTCTGCAGGCCATGACCCTGACCTCAGGTGACCTGCTTCCCAATTCCAACACAACAGAGGCGAACTGACACATGGCTACGATTCCTGCTGCAACAGCAGCCGCTCAGTCCAGTGACGCCCTCAACCAGACCCATTGGTTCTGGGGCAAGCTCGGCTGGGACATCTTTCCCTTCTACGATCCAATCATCTTTGGCACCTTTATCGGGACCTGTATCCTTGCGGCCGGGGTGGTCGGCATAGTGCTCTACTACCGCCTTCTGCCCTATCTGTGGAACGAGTGGTTCACCACGGTGGACCACAAGAAAATCGGCATCATGTACATGATCCTTGCGGTTGTGATGTTGGTGCGTGGCTTTGCCGATGCAGTGCTGATGCGGCTGCATCAGGCGCTGGCCTCGGCGGGATATGTGGGCTTCTTGCCCGCTTATCACTACGATCAGGTCTTTACCGCGCATGGCGTGATCATGATCTTCTTCGTGGCGATGCCCTTTATCACCGGCTTCATGAACTATGTGATGCCGCTACAGATCGGGGCGCGCGACGTGGCCTTTCCGTTCCTCAACAACTTCAGCTTCTGGCTGACGGTGTCGGGTGCGGTGCTGATCATGATCTCGCTCTTTGTGGGGGAGTTTGCCGCGACCGGCTGGCTGGCCTACGCGCCGCTTTCGGGCCTGAAGTTCAGCCCCGGCGTCGGCATGGACTACTACTTGTGGTCGCTCAACATTGCCGGGATCGGCACCACGCTCTCGGGCATCAACCTCGTTGTGACCCTCGTCAAGATGCGCGCACCGGGCATGACCTGGATGAAGCTGCCGATTTTCAGCTGGACCACGCTCTGTACCAACATCTTGATTGTTGTGACCTTCCCGGTCCTCACCGCGACCCTCGCGCTGCTGACTGCGGATCGCTACCTCGGCACCCATTTCTTTACCAATGAGATGGGCGGCAACCCGATGATGTATGTGAACCTGATCTGGATCTGGGGCCACCCGGAGGTCTACATCCTGATCCTGCCGATCTTTGGGATCTTTTCCGAGATCGTCGCGACCTTCTGCGGCAAACGCCTCTTTGGCTATGCCTCCATGGTCTATGCGACCTGCGTCATCATGGTCCTGAGCTACATCGTCTGGCTGCACCACTTCTTTACGATGGGGGCTGGTGCGGATGTGAACTCCTTCTTTGGGATCACAACGATGATCATCTCGATCCCCACGGGGGCCAAGCTCTTCAACTGGCTCTTCACCATGTACAAGGGGCGTATCCGCTTTGAACTTCCGATGATGTGGACCATCGCCTTTATGCTGACCTTTGTGGTCGGGGGCATGACCGGCGTGCTTCTGGCGGTGCCGCCTGCGGACTACGTGCTGCATAACTCCTTGTTCCTGATTGCACATTTCCACAATGTGATTATCGGGGGTGTTGTGTTCGGCATCTTTGCGGGCATCACCTACTGGTGGCCCAAGGCCTTTGGCTTCCACCTCGATCCTTTCTGGGGCAAGGTCAGCTTCTGGGGCTGGGTCGGCGGGTTCTGGGTGGCCTTCATGCCGCTCTATCTCCTCGGCCTGATGGGCGTCACCCGTCGTCTGAGCCAGTTTGAAGACACCATCTATGCGGGGTATTTCTTTACCGCCCTCATCGGCGCGCTGATGATCGCGGTCGGGCTTCTGGCCTTCCTCGTGCAGATCTTCGTGTCGATCCGCAACCGCGAGAAATTGGCGGTGGGCAATGATCCTTGGGGCGGGCGCACGCTGGAGTGGTCCACCACCTCGCCGCCGCCCTATTACAACTTTGCCTTCACCCCGCGCGTCTACGAGCGCGACGCCTGGCACCATATGAAAACCCATGACGCCAAGGCGCCGACCTCGGGCTTCGTACCGATCCACATGCCGCACTACACGGCAAGCGGGATCATTCTGGCGGGGCTGATGACGGTAATGGGCTTTGCACTGGTCTGGCACATCTGGTGGCTCTCGGCGCTGATGTTCCTTGCAAGCCTCGCCTATGGGATCGCCCATACCTTCAACTATAACCGCGACTATTACGTGCCCGCCGAAGAGGTCTCTGAAATCGAGACCGGGCAGAGAACAGTCGCCACGCCTGCGGAGTAAAACATGTCACATTCTGCTGCGACACCCGCCCCAGAGGCGTTGGAGTTCTATGTCACCGAAGATCCCCATGCAGGTCATGGGGATCACCACCACGACACCGGCACCATGCTGGGGTTCTGGATCTACCTGATGAGCGACTGCCTGATCTTTGGCATTCTCTTTGCGGTGCATGCGGTGGTGGGCACAAGCTATGCCGCCGGACCCTCGCCTGCGGATCTGTTCGAGATTGACAAGATCCTGCTGGCGACCTTCTTCCTGCTGTTTTCATCCATCACCTACGGGTTTGCGGTGATCAACATGCAGCAGCGCAAGCAGCGCGCCATGATGCTGTGGCTTGGGGTTACGCTGGTCTTTGGCCTTGGCTTTCTGGTGATGGAGATCCTGGAGTTCCAACACCTGTGGCATCTCGGGGCCGGACCCGGTGCCAGCGCCTTCCTGTCGTCCTTCTGGGTGCTGGTCGGCACCCACGGCCTGCACGTCACGGCCGGGGCGATCTGGCTGGTGGTGCTTTTGGTGCAGGTTCAGATGCATGGTCTCACCGAAGCCAATACGCGTCGCATCCTCTGCCTCAGCATGTTCTGGCACTTCCTTGATCTGATCTGGATCGGGGTCTTCTCATTCGTCTATCTCACGGGGGTACTGCTATGAGCGCCCATTCACACGGCTCTTACAAATCCTACGCGATCGGCTTTGTGTTGTCGGTCATCCTGACCGTGATCCCCTTCTGGCTGGTTCTGGGAGAGGTGGACATCGGCGTCAACACGGCAATTGCCGTCATCTTTGGTCTCGGTGCGGTGCAGATCATCGTCCACATGCATTACTTTCTGCATGTGACCTATGGGGCCGAGGATGGCTGGCAGGTGATGTCGCTGGTGTTCACGGGGATCTTGCTGATCATCGTGCTGGCCGGGTCGATCTGGGTGATGGCGCATCTGCATGAAAACATGATGCCCGCACATGAACAGATCGAACGGGTCAGGAACCTGCCATGAGCACAGGTACAAGCACGGAGGGCGGCGGCAGACGCCGCCCTTTCTGGGTCGATGCGGTGATCCTCGCGCTGGCCTTTGGGGTCTTTGTCACCATGGTGAGGCTCGGCAACTGGCAGATGCAGCGCCTGTCATGG
The DNA here is from genome assembly GCF_000014065.1 of Ruegeria sp. TM1040. Classification (NCBI taxonomy): domain Bacteria; kingdom Pseudomonadati; phylum Pseudomonadota; class Alphaproteobacteria; order Rhodobacterales; family Roseobacteraceae; genus Ruegeria; species Ruegeria sp. TM1040. The sequence goes on from NC_008044.1 coordinate 2,407,805, forward strand.
AAGCTTGACCTCATCGAGCAGGTTGAAACACGCGCCTTTGGCCCGCCGGTGGCCGCCCCTATCAAAGGAGCAGCACCAGAATATCAGCGCGTCACCCTGCAGGGCGTCTTTCGCCACGACCTGAGCCTGCGCATCAAGGCGGTGACCGAAATCGGTCCCGGCTCCTGGGTGATGACCCCGATTGAGGGCGCAGAGCAGACGGTCTGGGTCAATCGTGGTTTTGTGCCGCCGCAGATGCGCCTAGACGAGATCAACCGCCCCGAGGGCCTGCAAGAGATCACCGGCCTCATCCGCAGCGACCAGCCCGGCGGCACGCTCCTTGAGCAGAACCTTCCCGACCGGGACCGCTGGGTGTCCGCCGATCTGGCGCTGATGTCCGCCGACCGCGGCATCGAGGCGGCGGGCTATTATATTGATGCAGCGCATCAGGGCGCCGCAGCCGACTGGCCACGCGGAGGCATGACGCAGCTTGATTTCCGCAACACCCATCTGAGCTATGCGCTCACATGGTACGCGATGGCGGTGCTGTTCTTTGGCGCCATGGCCTATGTGATCTGGGACCGGCTGCGCGCCCCCAAAGAGCGCACGAGCTGACCTGCGCGCTAATTGGGTTTATCCATCGGTAGAATGCGGGGCAGGAACCGTAGCGTTTACTTGAAACGCCCGCCCGCCTCGATCACTTCGATCTGGTAGCCATCGGGGTCGGCCACAAAGAAGAACCGCGCGACGCGCTCGCCTGCGGGGCGAAAATCCACGATGTCGCGTGGCGCACCGCCTGCGGTTTCGACCTTGGCGCGCGCCGCTTCCAGATCCTCGACCACCACAGCCAGATGACCATAGCCATTGCCCAGATCATAGGCCTCGGTCTGGGATTTGTTGACTGTGAGCTCCAACTCAAAGCTGCCCTCAGGCGCGGTCAGGTAGATCAGCGTGAAATCATCAAAATCGAGCCGGTCTGCGATCTCCATGTCGAACGCCGCCTTGTAAAACGCCACGGAGGCAGTCTCGTCGAGGACGCGGATCATGCTATGGGCAAGTTTGGTCACTGAAATCTCCGTTTTTGAAACAGCGGTTATAGCGCCGGACCCGCGCAGATTCCGGCATAACTGTGGTCTTGGATGGATGCGATTACGCGAGGGCCGCGCGAATTTTCTCGGCGTGGGCGGCAATGGCCTCCATATCGCCCATCTGCCCCGACGCGCGCAGCGACACCCCCTCGTGACGCGGCAGCACGTGGAAATGCAGGTGGAACACCTCCTGCCCGCCGGCAGCCTCGTTAAACTGCTGGATCGTCACCCCGTCCGCATCAAAGGCCGCCTTGCTGGCCTGCGCCAGTTTCTGAACGCTGCGGATCACCGCCTCAAGCTGCGCGGCGCTGGCATCCAGCACATTGCGGCAAGGGGTTTTGGGGATCACCAAGAGATGCCCGTCCGCGCGCGGCATGATGTCCATAAACGCAAGCGTGTCGTCATCTTCATAAACCCGCATGGAGGGGATCTCTCCGCGCAGGATCTTGGCAAAGATATTGTCGTTGTCATAGGCGGTCATGGCGGGTTCTCTCTCCGTATCAACCGAAAGCGGATCTCAGGATTGGGTGTCGCAGCCAACGCGCGCGGGGTCAAGCAACCAGCCCCGTCACGTCGCAGGTTCGCGTCGCGCAGAGGACATGGCAAGGCGCCAAAGACGCAATTGGATGAATATTTCACCGTCATTGAGACCCAAAACTCAAGAGGGCGCGACAATTATTCTTGATCCAGATCAAACTCCGCCATTGAAGGGCCGCGCAGGCCATTCTAAAACCACCAAGAGTCCAGAGCCGACGGGGAATCCCCCGTGCGGTCTCTGAGGAGTATAAACAGGAGGCACCCAAATGGCAGACGCAGCCATTCAAGGTCACGGCCACGAAGACGAGCGGAGCTTTTTCACCCGCTGGTTTATGAGCACGAACCACAAGGATATCGGTATCCTTTACCTGATCGTTTCGGCGCTCACCGGCTTCATTTCCGTCGCATTCACCGTCTACATGCGACTCGAACTTATGGATCCCGGTGTGCAGTACATGTGTCTGGAAGGCTTTGCCGCAGACCCCTGTACGCCGAATGGCCATCTCTGGAACGTGCTGATTACAGGCCACGGCGTCTTGATGATGTTCTTCGTCGTCATCCCGGCCCTGTTCGGCGGGTTTGGCAACTATTTCATGCCGCTGCAGATCGGCGCGCCGGATATGGCGTTCCCGCGGATGAACAACCTCAGCTTCTGGATGTATGTTGCAGGCACCGCGCTGGCGGTCTCCTCGGTCTATGCGCCGGGCGGCAACAACCAGCTGGGCGCTGGCGTGGGTTGGGTTCTCTATCCGCCGCTCTCCGTCAAGGAAGGCGGGATCGCGATGGATCTGGCGATTTTCGCCGTGCACGTCTCCGGTGCCTCCTCGATCCTGGGCGCGATCAACATGATCACCACCTTCCTGAACATGCGTGCCCCCGGCATGACCCTGTTCAAGGTGCCGCTCTTCAGCTGGTCGATCTTCGTCACCTCCTGGCTGATCCTTCTGTCCCTGCCGGTTCTGGCAGGCGCAATCACCATGCTGCTGATGGATCGTAACTTCGGCTTCACCTTCTTTGATGCCGCAGGCGGCGGGGACCCGGTTCTCTACCAGCACATCCTGTGGTTCTTCGGCCACCCCGAAGTGTACATCGTGATCCTGCCGGGCTTTGGCATCATCTCCCACGTGATCGCGACCTTCTCGCGCAAGCCTGTGTTTGGCTACCTGCCGATGGTCTGGGCGATCATCGCGATTGGTGTTCTGGGCTTCGTCGTTTGGGCGCACCACATGTACACCGTCGGCATGAGCCTCAACCAGCAGGCCTACTTCATGCTGGCCACCATGGTGATCGCCGTGCCCACAGGGGTGAAGGTCTTCTCGTGGATCGCAACCATGTGGGGCGGCTCCATCGAGTTCAAAGCCCCCATGGTCTTTGCTTTCGGCTTCCTGTTCCTGTTCACCGTTGGCGGTGTGACCGGCGTGGTGCTGTCGCAGGCGGCCGTGGACCGGGCCTATCATGACACCTATTACGTGGTGGCACACTTCCACTACGTGATGAGCCTTGGTGCGGTGTTTGCGATCTTCTCCGGCATCTACTTCTACTTTGGTAAGATGACCGGCCGTCAGTACTCCGAACTGGGCGCACAGATTCACTTCTGGATGTTCTTCATCGGTGCAAACCTGACGTTCTTCCCGCAGCACTTCCTGGGCCGTCAGGGCATGCCGCGTCGCTACATCGACTATCCCGAAGGCTTTGCATACTGGAACAAGATCTCGTCCTATGGCGCGTTCCTGTCCTTTGCCTCCTTCATCTTCTTCTTCGGTGTGGTGATCTATTCACTGCTGCGTGGCGCGCGTGTGACCCAGAACAACTACTGGAACGAATACGCCGACACGCTGGAGTGGACCCTGCCCTCTCCGCCGCCGGAGCACACCTTTGAAATCCTGCCCAAGCAGGAAGACTGGGACAAAAGCCACAGCCACTAAGACCGGCTTGAGCTGAAACCAAAACGCCCCGGAGCCACAGGCTTCGGGGCGTTTTCTTTTCTCGCGCAGGGTCTTTTCCACCGCCCGCAAAACCGGGTCATTTTACTCGACAGGGCTGATCGCCAGACTAAACTATGCGTCATGCCCTATGATTGGACCCAGCCCCCCAGCGATCATGGAGGCGAGCTACATCTGTGGCCGCATCAATCGCTCCCCCCCGAAGGCTACATGCGCTTTATCGGGGCGACAGCCGCGCTCATCACGGTGCCTTTGCTGCCGCTGATGGGCACACCGCTGTTCTGGGGACTGATCCCTTTTCTGACGCTGGCCGTCTTTGGCATGAAATATGCGCTCGATCAGAACCGCCGCCATGCGCAAATCATTGAGGTTCTGCGCCTCGGCCCTGAAGAGGCCGAACTGATCCGGCGTGACGCACGCGGCAGCGAGCAGTCCTGGCGCTGCAATCGCCACTGGACCCAGGTGTCCCTGCACCCTGATCGCGGTCCGGTGCCCAATTATGTGACATTACGCGGCGCCGGGCGCGAGGTGGAAATCGGTGCGTTCCTCTCCGAAGATGAGCGCAAGGCGCTCTACCACGATCTGCGCGACGCGATTCGACAGTCCGACAGCCGCTAGCCCATCGAAGCCACAGGTACAAAAAACCCGGCTCTGGGGTCAGAGCCGGGGTTCATCTGTCGTCGCGATGTCCACGCCAGTTATGGCAATCGAAGGCCTCAGCAGCCCCCTGCCGAGCAGAGCTGATCCTTGACCATCGGGCCCACTTTGCCAAAGTCCATCTGGCCGGTGTATTTGGCCTTGAGCGCGCCCATGACCTTGCCCATGTCGCGGATGGATTCAGCACCCGTTTCATCAACGGCGGCCTTCACTGCGTTCGACACCTCATCCTCAGAGAGCTGTTTGGGCAGGAATTCCTCAATGATCTCAATCTCGTTCATCTCGCGCTCGGCGAGGTCGAGCCGTCCGCCCTCCTCATAGGCGCGCACGCTTTCCTTGCGCTGCTTGGTCATCTTGCCGAGGATGGCGAGGATCTCTTCATCGCCGATGCCGCCTTCTTCCCCGTCACCGCGCGCAGCGATTTCACGGTCCTTGATGGCAGCATTGATCAGGCGCAGAGTGCAGAGACGCTCCATCGCCTTGTCCTTCATCGCCTGTTTGAGGGCCTCGTTGACCCGAGTTCGCGTATCCATGTTTTCTCTTCGTCCAGGTGGAGCAAGAAGAGGCAGTATTATTCAAATCCACCGCAATATTCAAGCTCCCCCAATTGTGCGAGACGCAGGGCCGGTATCGGCCTATCGGTGCTTGACCCCGCGCGGCGCGGGACTTATTGATGCGCGAATTTTGCCCGCATGGAGAGTCGAGTCATGGTCGAAACCGTTTCGCCGAAGCCAACCGCCTGCCTGGCCCTTGCAGATGGCACCGTGTTCTATGGACACGGGTTTGGCGCCACCGGGCGATGCGTGGCCGAGCTGTGCTTTAACACCGCAATGACCGGCTATCAGGAAATCATGACCGACCCTTCCTATGCAGGTCAGGTCGTCACCTTCACCTTCCCCCACATCGGCAACACCGGCGTCACCCCCGAGGATGACGAAACCGCCGACCCGGTGGCCGCAGGCATGGTGGTGAAATGGGATCCGACGCTGTCCTCCAACTGGCGCGCCACCGAAGAGCTGAAGTCCTGGCTCACCCGCACGGGCCGCATCGCCATCGGCGGCGTGGACACCCGCCGTCTGACTCGCGCGATCCGCCAGCAGGGCGCGCCGCATGTGGCGATGGAGCATAACCCGGACGGGAATTTCGATCTTGAGGCGCTGGTCGCCGCCGCCCGCGCCTGGCCCGGCCTTGAGGGCATGGACCTCGCCAAGGACGTGACCTGCGCGCAGTCCTACCGCTGGGATGAGATGCGTTGGGCCTGGCCCGAGGGCTACACCCGTCAGGAAGAGCCCAAGCACAAGGTGGTCGCCATCGACTATGGTGCCAAGCGCAACATCCTGCGCTGCCTCGCCTCGGCGGGCTGCGATGTCACCGTGCTGCCGGCCACCGCAACCTCGGAAGAGGTACTGGCCCATGGCCCTGATGGTGTGTTCCTCTCCAATGGCCCCGGCGACCCGGCCGCAACCGGCGCATACGCTGTGCCGATGATCAAGGAAATCCTGGATAAGACCGACTTGCCGGTCTTTGGGATCTGTCTGGGCCACCAGATGCTCGCACTCGCTTTGGGGGCCAAGACCACCAAGATGAACCACGGCCACCACGGCGCCAACCACCCGGTCAAGGAACACGGCACCGGCAAGGTGGAGATCACGTCGATGAACCACGGCTTTGCAGTGGATGCTCAAACCCTGCCCGAGGGCGTCGAAGAGACCCATGTCTCGCTGTTTGACGGCTCCAACTGCGGCATTCGCATGACCGATCGCCCGGTCTACTCCGTGCAGCACCACCCCGAGGCCAGCCCCGGCCCGCAGGACAGTTTCTATCTGTTCGAGCGCTTTGCAGAGGCGATGGCCGCGCGCAAGGCCTGATCGAGCCGCCGTTTCAGTTCTGACACCGCCCGGTTGCCATGCAATCGGGCGGTGTCTTTTTGCGGCGGCTTTTCATCTATTGCGGGTGTTTAACTACGGTCGCTTCCGGCGCTCTGCTAGCCTCGGCGCATGGGCCAAAACCAAATGGATCTGCACCGGCGCAGCCGCGTCCTTTATCGCCGGTCTGCGCGTGCAGGTGGGGTGCGCCCCCCTGCAGCGGCTCCGCCCGATCTTGGGGACCTCCACAGGCAGCACCTCGACAATATCGCGCGTCTGGAACGCACTCGCCAGAAGGCAGCTGTGCAACGGATTGGGATTGATGAGCCTGACAAGGACATCCTGTCTCTGCGCCCACCCGCTTTTTGGATCAGGCATCAAGCGGTGCCACTGGAAATGCTTGGCCGAACCGCACTGGTGCTGATGGCCGATCCCGCCAGCCTTGCCGCCCTAAGGCAGGATCTTCGGGGTCAATTTGATGAGGTGATCCCAATTCCCACCCCCGCGGCAGAGATTGAGGCCATCTTGCTGAGGGCGCTTCAGGCACAGATGACACGGGAGGCTGCGCGCAGCGTTGCCCCCGCCCTCAGTTGCCGCAGCTTTGATTACCGCGCTGCCCGCGCCCCAGCCTTTGCAACGGGGACGCTTTTGTGTCTGTTTTCCATTCTCGCGCCGCATCTTGTGACTGCGGTGTTGGCTGTAGCGTCGCTTGTGACATTGCTGATGTTCACGGCCCTCAGGATCTCCGGCCTCTTGGCGGCGGCACGCCCGGACCAGCCGAAATCCGAAACACCCAAGGATCTGCCTCAGATGTCGATGCTGGTGCCGCTCTATCGTGAGGCGGAAATCGGCAAGCATCTCTTGCGCCGCCTGTGCCGCCTCACCTATCCGCGCGACCGCCTTGAGGTATTGCTTGTCCTTGAGGAAAACGACGATGTGACCCGAAATGCCGTAAAATGCGCAGACCTGCCCGATTGGTTCCGGGTGGTCGAGGTGCCGGGCGACGGCACGCTCACCACAAAGCCGCGCGCAATGAACTATGCGCTGAATTTCTGCCGGGGAGAGATCATCGGGATCTGGGATGCTGAAGATGCCCCAGCGCCAGACCAACTCGAGAGTGCGGCCAGCGCCTTTGCTCATGCCCCCCCCGACGTGGTGTGCTTTCAGGGAATTCTCGATTTCTACAATCCCAGCCGCAATCTGATTTCGCGCTGCTTTACGCTCGAATATGCGGGATGGTTTCGCGTCCTGCTCCAAGGCATCGCGCGGCTGGGGCTGGTGATCCCGCTTGGAGGCACCACGCTGTTTATCCGCCGCGACGCGCTCGAACAGCTGGGCGCGTGGGATGCACATAACGTCACCGAGGATGCCGACCTTGGCGTGCGGATTGCGCGCGCGTGCTATCGCACCGAAATGCTGCCCACAACCACCTATGAAGAAGCCAACAGCCGCATCACGCCCTGGATCAAACAGCGGTCTCGCTGGCTGAAGGGGTTCATGATGACCTATCTGGTCCACATGCGCGCCCCAAAGGCACTGTTACGGGATGTCGGGTGGCGGCGTTTCTGGGGGCTACAGGCGTTCTTTCTGGGCACCCTCGGGCAATTCCTGCTGGCACCAGTCCTCTGGAGCTTCTGGCTGGTGGCGCTCGGAGTATCGCATCCGCTCGAAGCGTCACTGCCCCGGGATATGCTGTCTGTCGCTGTCGGGGCGCTTGTGTTCTTTGAGGTGCTCAACCTGTGCATCTGGTATTGCGGCGCACGGGCTTCGGGGCGGCCAGTCCTCGCGTTCTGCGCGCCCCTGATGCCTCTCTATTTCATACTTGGCTGTTTTGCCGCCTACAAAGCCCTCTGGGAGGTGTTCGCAGCGCCGTTTTTCTGGGACAAGACCGCGCATGGGGATCATGGCGGCACCACAGAGCATTGACCTCAGCCGCCGCGTGCGCCCGCGTCCTGTTTCAATCGCGTGGTGAAGGCCACCGAGATATGATCCTTCAGCGCCTGCCCTGCCGCCGCCTCATCCCGGTTGGCAATCGCCGCGACAATCGCCTTATGCTCGTCTTGCGCGATGCGCCCGCGCCCCTCGGCAGCCAGCGATGTCGTGGCCATCAGCGCCATGGAGCGATGCACCAGATCCAGTTGCTGCACCAGATAGCGGTTGTGGGAGGCCAGATGGATCTGCTGGTGAAACCGCCGGTTCGCCTTGGCAAGTTCGACCGGGTTGTCGATCAGCGCATCGTCGGCCTCGACCATGTCGCGCAGAACCTGCACCTCTTCGTCGGTGGCATGGCGGGCCGCCAGCGCCGCCGCCAGCCCCTCCAGCTCGCGGCGCACCACATAAAGCTCTGCCATCTGGTTGTGATCAAGCGAGGCCACGATCAGTGACCGGCCATCACGCTCCAGAAGGCTCTGGGTTTCCAGCCGCTGCAATGCCTCGCGAATGGGCGTGCGCGACACCCCAAAACGATCCGCCAGATCATTCTCGACCAAGCGGTCGCCGGGTTTGAACATGCCCACGTCGATGGCATCGAGGATCAGCCCATAGGCGTCTTTCTGGGTGCTGCTCTTCGTCTGGCTCATCGGCGTGTCGCTCTCCATTGCACCACAATGTTCTACGCCCTGCCTGCGGGGCAATCAAGCCTGAGCCCCAAGGTCGCGCGTGCTATTGCATTGCGAATCCAAGGCATAGCGCCTAGGTCTCGGGCCATGGTCAAGCAATCCTTCTCTCACGTCGAACACTGGGTGTTCGATCTCGACAACACGCTCTATCACCCTTCTGCCCGTCTGTTTGATCAGATCGAGGCCAAGATGATCACCTATGTGATGGAGACCCTCCAGATCGATCACGGGGCCGCCGACAAGCTGCGTGGCGACTATTGGCGCAATCACGGCACCACGCTGGCGGGGCTGATGAAGGAACATGACATCGATCCCGACCCGTTTCTGGTCGCGGTGCATGACATCTCGCTCGACCATCTGGAGCCGGACCAGACGCTCGCAGGTCACATCAAGGCACTCCCGGGGCGCAAGATCGTCTACACCAACGGCTCTGCACCCTATGCAGAGCGCGTGCTGGCCGCGCGGGGGCTGACGGGGCTGTTTGACGGGATATTTGGCGTCGAACATGCAGATTATCGCCCCAAACCCGAGCGCAGCGCCTTTGAACGGGTGTTTGAACGGGCCGGTGTCGACACCACACGGGCGGCGATGTTCGAGGATGATCCACGCAACCTCAACGCGCCACACGCCATGGGGATGCGCACGGTGCATGTGGCGCCCGAGGCCCACCCGGGCGATCACATCCACCATCACACCGAAGATCTGACCGCTTTTCTCGGTCAACTGCGGTAGCCTGTCGCAGCGACGAAAATGCACATGTCGCAGTCATCTTTGGCACCCTATATCGCGCAGAGACACGATATCACGGAGCCTGCCATGACTGCTTACACACTGCCCCCCAAGCTCAGCACCTTTGAGCGGATCATGTTCCGCGTTCCGCTTCTGGGACGGATCTGGAAGGAAGTCAGCTATGGCGACGAAGAAAACATCTACTATGCCATCGCGACCTTCCTGAGCCTCTGGGGCATCTCTGTCATGCTGTTTGGCCTGCCCGGCCTTTATCTGCCGGCATTGGCGCTGGTGCCGGTGATATGGATCCTTTTGATCCTGATTTCGCGCGGCTGACCCTACCTGCGGCACAGCGCCGCTTGTGTTTCGCCCGCCCCGCGCCCTATGTCTCCTCCCATAGACATTGCGCGGGGCCGAGGTGATGAACCAGACATGTGACATCCTGATTTCCGGAGGCGGCATTGCCGGGTTGACGGCAGCTGCGGGGTTTGCGGCGCGGGGCTTTTCGGTGATCTGTGTCGATCCCACAGCCCCGGTCACCACGCGTGAGGACGCGGGGGCCGACTTGCGCACCACCGCGTTTTTGCAGCCGGCCAAGTCGCTCCTCGAAGAGGCGGGGCTCTGGTCCCGGTTTGCGCCTCATGCGGCGCCATTGCAGATCATGCGCATCATTGACGCTGGGGGCGCAGACCCAGAGCCCCGTGTGGTGCGTGAATTCAATGCTGCCGAGATTTCCGAGCTGCCTTTTGGCTGGAACCTGCCGAACTGGCTGTTGCGGCGCGAGATGCTGGGGCGGATTGCTGAACTCGCCAATGCCGAGTTCAGGCCCGGCGTCGGCACCCAAAGCCTGTTCACCCGAACCAACGAGGCGCGTGTGACCCTCACCGATGGCAGTCGTGTGCACTGCAAATTGGTGCTGGCCTGTGATGGGCGCGCCTCACCCATGCGCGAGGCCGCGGGGATCGATGTGCAGACCACCCGCTATGGCCAGAAGGCGCTGGCCTTTGCCGTCACGCACGACACCCCTCACGAAAACGTCTCGACCGAGATCCATCGCACAGGCGGCCCGTTCACTCTGGTGCCGCTGCCGGATCTCGAGGGGCGCCCCTCCTCGGCAATAGTCTGGATGGAGACCAGTGCCAATGCCGACCGGCTTGCTGCATTGGATGAGGTGGATTTTGAGGCGGAGATGAACATCCGCTCTTGTGGCGTTCTCGGCCAGTTGAGCCTGGCGTCGCGCCGAACGCTCTGGCCCATCATCAGCCAGCGCGCCTCGCGCCTTGTCGGGGAGCGTCTGGCCCTGATGGCGGAGGCTGCGCATGTGGTGCCGCCCATCGGGGCGCAGGGGCTCAATATGTCGCTGGCGGATCTGCGGGTTCTGATGGACCTTGCGGATGCGCGTCCAGAGGGCTTGGGCGATCAGGCGATGCTCAACGCCTATGAAAAGGCCCGCCACAGCGACATCAAGCTGCGTGTGAGCGGGATTGATCTCCTCAATCGCGCGTCGATGATGGAGGCGCGGCCTCTGCGCGATCTGCGTGCCGGAGGACTCAACGCGCTCTATTCCCTGCCGCAGGTGCGCAAGATGCTGATGCAGATGGGGCTTGGCGTGCGATAGAAAACGGGCCTGCCCCAAAGGGCAGGCCCGCGCCTCCGGCGGAGATATTTTTGAAAAGATGAAGCGCTGTCAGAGCAGCTGGTCGAGCACGGTTTTAAGCCGCGAGAGCGTGCCGTTCACATCATAAAGTTTATCAAGACCAAATAGCCCAAGGCGGAAGGTCATGAAGCCATCGGGTTCGTCCACCGCAAGCGGCACGCCCGCAGCAATCTGCATGCCTTGATCGGAGAATTTCTTGCCATTCTGGATCTGGGGATCATCAGTGTAGCTTACGACCACACCCGGCGCGCCAAAGCCCTCGGCGGCGACGGAGGTGACGCCCTTTTTGGCAAGCATTTCGCGCACACCATTGCCGAGTTTCCACTGGGCCTCGCGCAGGCGCTTAAAGCCATAAGCCTTGGTTTCCGCCATCGTGTCCCGGAATTGACGCAGCGCGTCCGTCGGCATGGTGGCGTGATAGGCGTGGCCGCCGTCCTCATAGGCCTGCATGATCGCACGCCATTTCTTGAGGTCGATGGCGAAACTGTCTGAGGTGGTCTCCTCCAGACGCGCAAGCGCGCGTTTTGAGAGCATCACCAGACCCGCTGAAGGGGAGGCGCTCCAGCCCTTTTGCGGGGCCGAGATCAGCACGTCGACGCCTGTAGCCCTCATATCGACCCAGGCGCAGCCAGAGGCGATGCAATCGAGCACCATCAATGCGCCGACCTCATGCGCGGCGGTCGCCATCCGGGTCACATAGTCATCGGGCAGGATCACGCCCGCAGACGTTTCCACATGCGGGGCAAAGACGATGGAGGGCTTTTGCTCCAGGATTGCCTTGGTGACGTCTTCAATGGGTGCGGGTGCAAAAGGAGACTGCGCCCCATTTCCAATCTGACGCGCCTTGAGAACGGTTGCGGATTTTGTGAGGCCGCCGGATTCAAAAATTTGACTCCAGCGGTAGGAAAACCAGCCGTTACGCACCACCAACGCATCCTGATCGCGGGCGAACTGGCGGGCCACCGCCTCCATTGCGAAGGTGCCGCCGCCGGGCACCAATGCGGTGGCGTCGGCCTTGTAGACCTCTTTCAGCATGGCGTTGATGTCCAGCATCACCTGCTGAAATTCCTTTGACATGTGATTGAGGGAGCGGTCGGTGAAGACCACCGAGAACTCATCCAGACCATCGGGGTCGACTGTCTCCAAGAGGGCCATGTGAAATCTCCTTGCTGCAATTGTGTTGGCTGAGGCCGGTTGCCCCTGTCATGGCAGAGCCGCTCTGCTGGCTCAAGCGCCACGTGGCTACAGCTCTTGTCGCACAATCCGATTAATCCGGTTCAGCCCAGGGGGCCGGGGCGGCGTTCTTCGGACAGGAGCACATTGGCGTCCACATTACCCGCCCCCGGCAGCGTCATGATCCGCCGCCGCAGGACGCGTTCGAAATCGGCGATGTCGCGCGCCACGACCCGCAGGCGATAGTCATAAAACCCCAGCACATGTTCGACTGTCTGCACTTCGGGAATGGCCGAGACTGCGCGCTCGAAATCGTCAAGGCTCACCCGTCCCTTGGTGGCAAGTTTTACGCCCACAAAGACCGTGACGCCAAACCCCAGCTTTTGCAGGTCCAGATCCAGCACGCGGTGCGACAGGATTCCCGCCTCTTCCAGCCGTTTGATCCGCCGCCATGTGGCAGGCTGGCTGAGGCCAAGCGCCCGCCCCAAGGCCCCGGCCGTCTGGGTGGCGTCCTGCGACAGCGCCCGCAAAAGAGCCAGATCGGTTGCATCCAGCCCGGTCATAGCGGCAGCGCCGTGCGGGTGGTGATCCGCGCCACATGCATCAGCGCCTCAATATCCGTGATATTTGGCAGCTGCAGGATGTGGTCGCGGTAAAGCGCCTGATAATGGGCCATATCGCGGGCAATCACGCTGAGACGCACATCAACCTGACCGAGGAATGTCTGGATTTCCAGCACCTCGGGAATCTCGCGCGCCGCCGGGATGAATTCGTCAAAGGCCCTTGGATTGGTCTTGTCGAGCGTCACCCGCAGCGACACTTCCACCGCGTAGCCCAAAGCCTGCCAATCGATCACCGCCCGCACCCCCAAGAGCACGCCCCCCTCGCGCAGTTTTTCAAGACGGCGCGACAGCCGTGACGACGTCAGCCCAAGCCGGTCTGCGAGATCCGGAAGCGATTGGGTCGGGTCATCCTGAAGGTTGCGCAATATGCGTCGGTCGAGGTCATCAAGCATAGATATTATGATAATTCAGCATTTGGAGAATAGCTATCGCGAATCTTTGTGAATTTATACTGCAATCGCTCTCGTATTCCGCGGCCTGCCACCTATGCTCGTCAGCAGATTAGAAACTCAGGTCAAAGGATTGATCCGATGCGTGTGTACTACGACCGCGACTGCGACGTGAACCTCATCAAAGAAAAGAAAGTCGCCATCCTCGGCTATGGCTCGCAAGGTCACGCGCATGCGCTGAACCTGCGTGATTCCGGCGCCAAGAACCTCGTGATCGCCCTGCGCGAAGGCTCCCCTTCCGCCAAGAAAGCCGAAGCCGAAGGCCTGCAGGTCATGGGTATCGCCGAAGCCGCGGCCTGGTGTGACGTGATCATGTTCACCATGCCCGACGAACTGCAGGCAGAGACCTACAAGAAATACGTCCACGACAACATCAAGCCGGGCGCGGCGATTGCATTCGCCCACGGCCTGAACGTGCACTTCGGCCTGATCGAGCCCAAAGAAGGCGTCGACGTCATCATGATGGCGCCCAAAGGCCCCGGCCACACCGTGCGCGGCGAATACACCAAAGGCGGCGGCGTGCCCTGCCTCGTGGCCGTTCACAACGACGCATCCGGCTCTGCACTTGAAACTGCGCTGTCTTACTGCTCCGCGATTGGTGGCGGTCGCTCCGGCATCATCGAGACCAACTTCCGCGAAGAGTGTGAAACCGACCTCTTCGGCGAGCAGGCAGTCCTGTGTGGCGGTCTCGTCGAGCTGATCCGCTGCGGCTTTGAAACCCTCGTCGAGGCAGGCTACGCGCCGGAAATGGCCTATTTCGAGTGTCTGCACGAAGTGAAGCTGATCGTGGACCTGATCTATGAAGGCGGCATCGCCAACATGGACTACTCGATCTCCAACACTGCGGAATACGGCCAGTATGTCACCGGCCCGCGCATCCTGAAGTACGACGAGACCAAAGCCCGCATGAAAGAAGTCCTCGCCGACATCCAGCAGGGCAAATTCGTACGCGACTTCATGCTGGAAAACGCTGTAGGCCAGCCCACCATCAAAGCGTCCCGCCGTGCCAACGACGAGCACGCGATCGAGGCCACCGGCGCCAAGCTGCGTGAAATGATGCCCTGGATCTCTGCCGGCAAGATGGTCGACAAGTCCAAGAACTAAGGCCTGCGATTGCGGAGCTCAGGCTCCACAACCCGGACCTCTGCAGGGCGCCTCGGGAAACCGGGGCGCCTTCTCCACGTCACAGGGCTGCCGCGCGCCGCCGCCCCAGACGGTTCTGACCTGCTGACAGCAACACTCCAAGGAGACCACAATGCCGGAAATCGCACCCCGTTACTGGGCCATGGTGGCCGCCTTGGGTCTCACCTGGGGCGGCACCTTCATGGTGGTGGAATTGGCGCTGCGCGGCATCACACCCTTCTGGCTCGCGGCAGGGCGGATCGGCTTTGCCGCGCTCCTGCTTACTTCGATCTGGGGTCTGCGCGGCTTTCGCCTGTTTGAGACCCGCGCGAACTGGCCCGTGGTGATCTTCGTGGGCCTGCTCAGCTCCACCCTGCCCTTCATCCTGATCAGCTGGGGTCTGCAACATGTGACTTCGGGCTTTGCAGGCGTCAGCATGGCGGCCATCCCGCTGATGGTGCTGCCACTTGCGCATTTCTTTGCCGCCGAGCCGCTGACCCCGCGCCGACTGCTCGGTGTGATCATCGGCTTTCTGGGGGTCGCTTTGCTGATTGGCGGTCAGGCCTTCGAGAGCAATGGCTCCGATCTGGAATGGGCCGGGCGGCTGGCCTGCCTCACCGCCGCTGCCTGCTACTCGGTTTCTTCGATCTCGGTGCGCCGCCTTCCGGCGGTCGACTCGGTGGGGCTTGCGGCGGTCCTTTTGCTGATCGGCGCTCTGGGCATTCTGCCTGCGGCCTGGCTGGTTGAAGGTCCCCCGCCCGCCATCTCCTCAGAGACATGGATGTGGCTTGCTATCCTCGGCCTGATTCCGACCGCAGGCGCAAACCTCCTGCGCGTGCTGGTCATTCGCGGCGCAGGCCCCACCTTCATGAGCCTCACCAACTATCTGGTGCCGGTCTGTGCGGTGCTTTTTGGGGCACTCTTCCTGAAAGAAGCCCTCCCCAGCGTTCTCTTGTGGTCTCTGGCACTCATTCTCGCAGGCGTCGCGCTGAGCCAATACGGCGCCCTGAAGCGTCTCTTTGGCCTGAGCTGACACCTCTTTATTTTCTCGACAAGATCTCGGGGTGACGACTCTGCCTGTGGAGACAGAGCCCCCCATGAAGGGACCAAAGCAAACCCTGCGCCGCCGACCGTAAGCCCGGGCCGCATGTGCCTACTGCGTTGCCGCCTCTACAGCCGCAACCACATCGTCGACAGCACGGTTCAGCAACACCGGGTCCTCGCTCTCGGCCATCACGCGGATGAGCGGCTCGGTGCCAGACTTTCGGATCAACAGCCGCCCGCGGCCATTGAGCTGCTTTTCAGCCTCTGCAATCGCCGTTTGCACCTGATCCGCCTCCAATGGTGCCTGCCCGGCCTCGAACCGCACATTCTTGAGCAGCTGCGGAACCGGCTCAAACTGGCGCGCCAATTCCGAGGCCTTCTGCCCGCGCCGTACCATCTCGGCGAGGAAATGCAGCCCCGCCATCAGACCGTCGCCGGTGGTGGCATAATCGCTCATCACGATATGGCCGGATTGCTCACCGCCGAGGTTAAAGCCCCCCTGCCGCATGCGCTCCACCACATAGCGGTCCCCAACGCCGGTCCGCTCAAGACCGATGCCGCGCTCATTCAAGAACCGCTCGAGACCCAGGTTCGACATGACGGTTGCAACAAGTGCGCCGCCGCTCAACCGCCCATCCGCAGACCATGCCGAGGCCAGAAGCGCCATCAGCTGATCGCCGTCGGCGACGGTGCCGGTCTCGTCGATCACCACAACCCTGTCGGCATCACCGTCAAGGCAGATCCCCACATCGGCACCATGCGCCACCACCGTCTCGGCCGCCGCCGCCGGCTGGGTGGAGCCACAGCCGCGATTGATATTGAGCCCATCGGGCGACACCCCGACGGGGATCACATCTGCACCCAGCTCCCACAGGATTTCAGGCGCGGCGCGGTGGGCGGCCCCATTCGCGCAATCGATCACAACCTTCAGGCCATCCAGACGCATGTCACGCGGCAAAGAGCTCTTGACCCGCTCGCCATAGCGAAACCGTGCATCATCGATCCGTTTGGCGCGACCAATGTTCTGCGCCTGTGCAGGCTCGACACCCGCCTCAATCAGCGCCTCAAGCTCCAGTTCCACCTCATCCGAGAGCTTATAGCCATCGGGGCCAAAGAACTTGATGCCATTGTCCTCGGCCGGGTTGTGGCTGGCAGAGATCATCACGCCCAAATCTGCCCGCATCGAGCGGGTCATCAGACCCACGGCAGGCGTTGGCACGGGCCCCAGCAAAAGCACATTCATGCCTGTCGAGGTCAGCCCCGCCGTCAGCGCGTTTTCAAACATATAGCCCGAGAGGCGGGTGTCCTTGCCGATCACCACCCGGTGCACGGTGTCGTTTTCACGCCGGAAGTAGCGCCCAACAGCGGCCCCGATCCGAAGCGCCATCTCGGCGGTCATCGGATGCATATTGGCCTTGCCACGCACGCCATCGGTTCCAAAGAGTTTCCGCATCAAAGCTGCTCCCCTGCCCAGCGCAGCGCCGGACATTCCAACTGCTGCCGTGATCTCTTTCTATCGTGTGGCCTGCCACAGGCGCAGCGCCTGCGCCGTCTCTGCCACATCATGCACCCGTAGCAATTGCACGCCTTGAGCAAAACCCGCAAGCCCCACGGCAATAGATCCGGGCGCGCGGCGTGCAGCTTGCGGTTCTTTGCCAATCGCGCCGATGAATCCCTTGCGCGACACGCCCAGAAGGATCGGACAACCAATGCCGTGAAACAGGCTCAGATTGCGCAGGAGCGCCAGGTTATGCGCCTCCGTCTTGCCAAATCCGATACCGGGATCAATCACGATTTGCTCGCGCAGCACCCCGATCGCCTCGAGCTGGTCGACCTGCGCGGCAAGGAAATCATAGACGTCGAGCACCACGTTTTCGTAGTGCGGATTGTCCTGCATGGTCTTGGGATCGCCCTGCGCATGCATCACACAGACAGGAACCCCGGCCTGTGCCGCCAGCGGCGCCAGGGCCGCATCGAACGTAAAGCCCGACACATCATTGATGAGTGATGCCCCCGCCTCCAGCGCTTCCATGCCCACGGTGGCTTTGCGCGTGTCAATGGAGATCGCAACATCGCTTTGGTCGCGAATGGCGGCGATCACCGGAGCGGTGCGGGTGATTTCTGCAAGCTCCTCGACCTCTGCTGCGCCGGGGCGGGTGCTCTCGCCGCCGACGTCGATGATCGACGCCCCATCCGCCACCATCTGCAGCGCCGCATCGCAAGCGACATCCACTTCGTCGAACTGGCCGCCATCCGAGAAACTGTCCGGGGTCACATTGAGGATGCCCATGATCTGCGGCTGCGTCATGTCGAGCCCTGCAATCGCTGCGCGGCGGCTCATCAGGCGAAACCTGATCTCTTCGGGCAACAGGCCCGCTGGCACGATACGCGGTGGCGCGCTGCGATCCAGAACTTCGACTTCAGTGAACCAGAGCGCGCTGCCGGCGAGATGAATGGCGCCCTCGGGGCGCGCATCTCCATGACGAACCAGGGGGCGGTAGTAACTCACAGGGTATGTTGCTCCTCAGCATGGGCCCGCAGAGGCACGCCGGGGTTCTCCGGCAGCTCCGCGCCAATCACGATCATTTCTTCTGCTTCGAAAGTAGAAGCGAACCACGCCGCAAGTGCAACCGCATTTGATGGCGGCTCGCTGGGACCTTCGACCGCATCCAGCACGATCTTGGAGGGCGCCCAGACGCAGATCTGGCCATTTTTCATCGCCCAGTCCAGCTCAGTACGGGTTTCCACCACTTTGCAGCGCGAATCCCGCGCCGCCAGACGCCAGGCATTTTGCTCAATTGCCAGCAAATCAATGCGGCGCTGGGTCCATTTGTGCCCGGTCTGGGGCAGCGCCAGATCATGCGCCCCCACACAGAGGATCAAGGGCCGCTCGCGGCATTCCATCTGGTCGATCCAACCAGTGAGATTGTCGCTGTCGATCGCAGCGTTGGAGAGAAACATCAGTCGTGGATGCGGTTTCACATCTTCATCGGCCTCGTGCGAAACCTGATCCGCAGAGCGTACGATCTCCACCCCCAGCTTGCCCGGGCCACGATCCAGTTTCTCGATCCGCACAAAGGCCCGCACCGCCTGCGGCTCCCAGAGGATCCGCTCTGCCACGCGCTCCGCCAGGGTTTCCAGCAGCGCCAGCCGCTCGCGGGCCAGCTCGTGGGCAATGGCCTCGGTCACCTTGTCATACGACAGGATACGATCCACATCGTCATCGAGATCCGCCGGCAGTGGCGCGATTTCCACCACAACGTTGAAACATACACGCTGCGTGGTGCCGCGTTCCTGTTGAAAAGCCCCGATCTCCACCTCGACGATGTGATCGCGCAGGGAAATCCGGTCCAGCGCGCCGGGACGGGCCGTCGCGGCAGAGCGTTCGGAGGGATGCGCGAAGGCGAGATGGATGTCAGAACTCATGGTGTGGCCCCCGGCTGGCTTTGGAACAGGAAAAAGGCTGTGTCAGGAGTCACAGTCTTAGGTCCGTTCCAGCCGGATAACAGGCTCAGACCCGCCGTGCCAGAGCCGGAAAGCGGCGTATTCCGGTCTCCGGCGGGCAAAAAGCGCCAGTCTTAGTTCGAGGCCGTGCGGTAGCGCTCGTCCCGGTAGAACAGGTGCACGCCAATTCGCGCGGTCTTGGTAAACTTGCGCGACCAGCGTGGGCTAACGGCGGTGGTGTGGTAATAGGTGGCCCCTTGGGTGAGCTTTGGGTTCACCCCATCCAGCACCAGCCGCGCCACTTTGGCCACGCGCTCAAAGGCGCGGGGTTCGTGAATCACTTCTTTGTGGCCATCACAGGTATAGGTGAACTGGCACTGGTATTTGCGGCCCGTGCCCTGGTTGATGACACCGCAAAACGTATTCGGGAACTGGGCGCTTTGCACCCGGTTCTTGATCACTTCGGCCACTGCGAACTGGCCTTTGACGGTCTCGCCGCGCGCCTCGAAGTAGAGCGCCTCTGCGAGACATTCAAACTCGCTACCGCCCGTTGCGGCGGGGCGGCTGTCGAGGAAGTCGCGGGTGAATTCCACCTGCGTCACGCCATTGGTGCGGGTCTGGCGTTTTCCGCCCAAGAAACGCAGCATGCGCTCTTTGGGTGCGGCTTGAAGCGTCGACTGCTCCTGTTTGAAAAGCGCATCCAGCCCCATATCCGCAGAGGCCATGCTCCCGCCTAGTGTTGCCGCAACCACTGCGGCCCACATCAGTTTCCGTTTCATTCAGGGTACCCCCGGTCCATTTGCCTGCGGCCTGTCTCGTCCGCATGCGACGGCTTCGGGTAACGGAAATGTATCAAAACGTCCACCCAAGCGAACGTATACCCGTTATGCCCCAAGGTACATCTTGATGCGGCGATGTGTCTTTTGCCGACGAAGAACCCTGAAATCGTTAATTTTTTATGTATGTCGGCGCAATTTGGCCGGTTTTATCCGCGATCGCCAATTGTGCTGCCGCAAGCCGCGCGACAGGCACCCGGAAGGGCGAGCAAGACACGTAATCAAAGCCCGCCTCGCGGCAAAACGCGATTGATTCGGGATTGCCACCGTGTTCACCACAGATCGACAGGGTGATTTCGGGCTTCGCCATCCGCCCCCGCTGCACCCCGAGTTGCAACAGCTCTCCGACGCCGTCCACATCCAGCACATGGAAGGGATCTTCGGGAAAGACGCCCTGCTGCACATAGGCCGACATGAACCGTCCCGCATCATCGCGCGACAGACCATAGGTCATCTGCGTGAGATCGTTGGTGCCAAAGCTCATGAAGGCCGTATGCGCGGCAATCTCATCGGCCCGGAGGGCCGCCCGTGGGGTCTCGACCATCACACCGAGCCGATAGGTGAAATCGGCGCCGCGCTCGGATTTCACGGCTGCGGCCACCGCATCGATACGCGCCTTGACCAGTTCCACTTCGCGTTTGGCAGACACCAACGGGATCATGATCTCAGGCACCACTGGCGCCCCATCGCGCGAGGCCTCGAGCGTGGCTTCAAAGATCGCGCGCGCCTGCATGTCGTAGATCTCGGGCACCGTCACCCCGAGACGCACGCCGCGCAGACCCAGCATGGGGTTGTACTCCCCCATTTCCGCAACCCGGCGTGTCACGTCGCTCACCGGCAGGCCCAGAGCCTCGGAGAGTTCGCGCTGTCCGGCAGTGGTGGTGGGCAGGAATTCATGCAATGGCGGGTCAAACAGCCGGATGCACACCGGCAGACCTTCCATGATACGGAAAAGCTCGCGAAAATCCTTGCGCTGCATCGGCAGGAGACGCGCCAGAACCGCCGCCCGCCCGGAAGAGGTCTCGGCAAAGATCATCTCGCGCATCACCGTAAGGCGACCCGGATCAAAGAACATGTGCTCGGTCCGGCACAGACCAATACCCTCGGCGTTGAAATTGCGCGCGGTCTGCGCATCGGCAGGCGTGTCGGCATTGGCGCGGATCGCAATGTCGCGCGCCGCATCCGCCCAGGCCATCAACGTCACCAGCGCATCATCCTCGGCGGCCTCGACCATGGCGGGTTCTCCAGCAAGCACCTCGCCCGAGGTGCCATCCACGGTGATGATCTCGCCTGCCTTGAAAACTCGCCCATCCGGGGCCGTCAGCTGTTTGCGCCGACTGTCGAACCGCAGGCGCGACGCGCCCACGATACAGGGCAGCCCCAGCCCGCGACCAATCACCGCCGCATGGCTGGTCATTCCGCCTTTTTCCGTCAGTACACCCGCAGCCGCATGCATGCCCCGCACATCCTCTGGCGAAGTCTCACGTCGCGCCAGAATGCAGGGTTCGCCACGCGACTTGCTGGCCTGCGCCTCGGTCGCGGTGAAAACCAGACGCCCGGTGGCCGCGCCCGGACTTGCGGCAATGCCGCTGCCAATCACGTCCCGTTTGGCATTCGGGTCCACCTGGCGGTGCAGCAATTCGTTGAGCGAATAGGCATCCACCCGCATCAGCGCCTCTTCGGCGGGAATGATCCCGTCCTCTGCCAGCCGCACCGCAATCCGCACCGCCGCGCGCGAAGAACGTGGTACCCGCACCCCGTCGAGAATATGCACACGGCCATTTTCGATGACGAATTCCACCTGCATTTCGGCACGCAGTTTTCTACGCATCAGCGCCGCATGGGCCTTCAACTCGGCAAAGGCCTCGGGCGCCAGCTCCTCAAGCGAGGGGCCGCGTTCGTCCTGCTCGAGATAGATTGCCTCCGCATCAACCCCGAGCGCGTCGCGCCCCTGGCTTTGGCTCAGATAGCGTCCGGTGATCTGCGGCAGCCCGGTCTGCGAATTCACAAGCTGCAACACGCCTGAACCGCATTCACCCTGCCCCAGCCCCGGCACCATCTCTTGCACAATGAGACCCAGCCCCGCGTCTTCGGGCGCGCCTTTCGCGGCGCGCAACAGCCGCGCGGACGTGCCCTCCCACGCGCGCGCCATGGAGCGCAGAACCGCCGCCAGCTGCTCGCCCGGATCTTGGGGGAACGGCTCTTCAGCCTCAGCCTCATAGGCCTGCAGCATTTCGCTCAGCGCATCGGGGCCGCCGTCCTCGACGTCCTCAAACACATCCGGGTCCAGCCGCGCCACATGCACCGCATAGGACTGCACAAACCGCAAATAGAGCGCCGCCGCCGCCGCCGGTCCCAGCGTGTCGCTCAACTCCACGTAGCGCGCGTCATTCATGCCGATGTTCAAAACCGCTCCGGGACCGCCCCAGTCGGGATCCTCGGAGGAGGGCCGCACACACAAAAGCGCGCCGGGTCGCAGATCCGCAAGGATCGCGTTCACATCCACCATGTAGCCCTCGGCGATCTCATGCACCGCATCAAACGAGAGCGCCACGGTCTGCGGCACCGGTAGCTCCAAGCGAACCAGCCGCTGCAGGCACTTGGCCCGCCCGCCATGGGTCTGATTGGCGATCGGTGCGGTCGCGGTGATCAAAGTGGACTTCGGGGTGGTGTCCATCGGTTCGTCCCCTGTCTGTTTCTGCAACGCAGCGATCCTCCCTGCCCCTGAGCATAATGCGCGCAGGCCGTCCCGCAAGGAAAAGCACGTCGCCCCTGCTACAAAAACGACCCCCGCCATATCTGGCGAGGGTCGAAGCGTGCAAAATATGTCTGCGCGATCAGCCCTCGATGCGGCTCAGGTCCGCCACCTGACCGCAGACCTTGCGGATCTGGCTGAGGAGATTGAGCCGGTTGCGGCGCACTACCGGATTGTCGGAATTGACCTGCACCGCCTCAAAGAAGGCATCCACCGGCGCACGCAATGCGGCCATGCCGCCCATGGCGGCCGCGAAATCCTCGGCCTCGATGGCCGTGGAGATCGCTGCCTCGTTTGCAGCCAGCGCTTCAAAGAGCGCCGCCTCGGCAGGATCCTCGACGAATTTCTTGTCCGCGCCAAAGGAATATTCGACGCCGTCTTTTTCCTCGGCCTGCGACAATATGTTGTTGGCGCGTTTGAACCCTTGCAGCAGGTTCTCGCCATCCTCGGATTTCATAAAATCCTCAAGCGCGCGGGCGCGTTTCACCAAAAGTGTCAGATCGTCACTGCCCTCCATCGCGATGCAGGCGTCGATCACATCATGGCGAATCCCCTGATCGCGCAGAAAGACCTTGAGGCGGTCGTGGAAGAACGACAGAAGATCCGACCCATCCGCGCCCTCATAGGCTTTTGCAAAGACTTCTTTCAAACCCACTCGCACATCGTTCGAGAGCACCAACCGAATAACCCCGAGTGCCGCACGGCGCAGCGCGTAGGGGTCTTTGGACCCGGTGGGCTTTTCATCAATCGCCCAGAACCCGGTGAGCGTGTCGATCTTATCCGCAAGCGCCACGGCGACCGAAACGGGCTCTGTCGGCACATCATCGCTGGGGCCCAGGGGCGAATAATGCAGCTCACAGGCATTGGCGACCTCTTGCGGCAGCCCGGCAGCCTGAGCGTAATAGCGGCCCATCAGGCCCTGCAGTTCAGGAAACTCATAAACCATCTCGGAGCTGAGGTCGGCCTTGGCGACCTTCGCCGCCTGTTCCGCCAGATCCGCATCCGCACCCACAACGGGGGCAATCTCGCGTGCCAGCGCCGCAATCCGGTCGATGCGCGCGGCCTGAGTGCCAAGCTTGTTGTGGAAGGTCACATTGCCAAGGCTCTCGAGCCAGCCTTCCACGCCGACCTCGGATTTTGCGATGCGCAGGTCGTTCTCCCAGAAGAACTTCGCATCTGCCAGACGCGCGCTCAGCACCTTTTGGTTGCCCGCCAGAATGGTCGCGCCATTGTCTGCGGTTTCGCGGTTGGCCACGGTGATGAATTTCTCAATCCGCCCGGTCTTGGGATTCTTTACCGAGAAGAACTTCTGGTGCTCTTTCATAGAGGTCTGCAGCACCTCCGGCGGCAGGTCGAGGAACTCCGCATCAATCGAGCCCATCAGAACCACCGGCCATTCCACCAGCCCTGCAACCTCGGCCAGAAGACCCTTGTCATCGACAACCTCAAGACCCGAGGCAAAGGCCTGATTTGTGGCATCCTGCCAGATCGCCGCCTCGCGCTCCTTGGGGTCGAGCACCACGAAGGCGCGTTTGAGCTTGGCGGCGTAGTCCTCAAATCCCGTCACGGCAAAGCGCGCGGGCGCCATGAACCGATGACCCGCGGTGCTGTCGCCCGATGTGACACCGTCGATCTCCAGCGGGACCACCTCGCTGCCCTCTTCGCGGGTCAGAAGGCACAGGATGGAGTGCAACGGCCGCACCCACCGCAAAGCGCCTGCCCCCCAGCGCATCGACTTGGGCCAAGGGAAATTGCGAATGGTGTCTTCGAGCACCTCTGCAATGATCTCGGCCGCCGGGCGGCCCGGCTTTTCGATGGTGGCAAAGTAGACCGCACCTTTGGGGGTGTCGCGTTCCTCAAGCTGGTCGCGTGTCAGCCCCGCACCGCGCAAAAAGCCCTCGATGGCCTTCTCGGGCGCGCCGACCTTGGGGCCTTTGCGCTCTTCGCGCACGGTGGGGGAATGATCCAGGAGACCCTCGATGGCCAGCGTCAGGCGGCGCGGCGTCGTCAGCGCATGAGCCCCGGCATAGGTCAGCCCCGCCTCGACCAGACCGTCGGTCATCCGCTTCTTCAAATCTTCGCCCGCGCGCGCCTGCATGCGGGCGGGGATTTCCTCGGAGAAAAGTTCGATCAGAAGATCAGCCATGACGTGTCCTCAACGGTTCGGTCTGCCGTGCGCTCACGGCGATAAAGGGATGTGGCGACAGGCAGAGCTGCGCCGGATCAGTTGCTTTGCGGCCGCTTGGGGCATTCCTCGCCCACGATGGTGCCGTCATAGGCCTTCTCGCCACAGTTGTTCAGTTCGTGCCAGACGTAGCCTCGGCCATCCTCGGTGACAGCCACGATACGATCGACACCAAATTCGATGTTCTTTTCAGAGATAAACGCCCGCGCGCGCCCGTCCTTGAGGGCCGCGCCGATGGCGGCAGCGTCAAAGCAGTCGAACCACTCCGGCGCATTGCGCGGATCGCGCGCCTCGGAAAGCTCATAGAGCTGCGCCAGCTCGGCGGGTTTCAGAGGCGTTGCAAAACAGGCGCGGTAGCGAATGGGCGAGCTGTCCGCGTCGATGGCCTTAAAATCGCTATAGGCGATGGCCTGCGGCGCCTCGCCCCCGATAGGCATGAGCACCACATCGCGACCGGGCTCTGCGACAACCTCGTCGTAAAAGCCGTAGACTTGCAGATAATACATCGCGATCCCGGCCACGAGGCCAGAGACGATGAGGATGATCGACAGGATCTTGCCGGTCATGTCAGATGCTCCTTTGCGCGGCTCAGGCGGCTGTTTCGCCTGCGGTCTCTTCGGTGTGACCTCCCGCCTCGGTCAGCACAAAGGCATCGGCGCATTGCTTTGCCAGTGCGCGGACACGGCCGATATAGGCCTGACGTTCCGTCACGGAGATCACGCCGCGCGCGTCCAAGAGGTTGAACACATGGCTGGCCTTGATGCACTGATCATAGGCGGGATGCGCCATGATGATGCGCTTGCCGGTCTTGGGGTCGGTATGCTCTTGCGCGAGGATCGCGGCGCATTCGGTCTCGGCCTCCTCAAAGTGGCGCAACAGCACCTCGGTGTTGGCCACGTCAAAGTTCCAGCGCGCATATTCTTCTTCGGTCTGCTTGAAGATGTCGCCATAGCTCAAGGGCTGCGGCGATTGCGGATCGTTGAACGGCATGTCCATGACATGATCCACGCCGAGGATATACATCGCCAGACGTTCCAGACCATAGGTCAGCTCGCCCGAAACCGGGTGACAGTCATGGCCGCCAACCTGCTGGAAATAGGTGAACTGCGAGACTTCCATGCCATCGCACCAGACTTCCCAGCCCAGCCCCCAGGCGCCGAGGGTCGGGCTTTCCCAGTCATCCTCGACAAAGCGGATGTCATGGAGATCCATGTCGACGCCGATCGCCTCGAGCGAGCCAAGATAGAGCTCCTGCAGATCCGGCGGGCTCGGTTTGATCAGCACCTGATACTGGTAGTAATGCTGCAATCGGTTGGGGTTTTCCCCATAGCGCCCGTCCGTGGGGCGACGCGACGGTTGCACATAGGCCGCGGCCCATGGCTTGGAGCCCAGTGAGCGCAGGGTGGTCGCCGGATGAAACGTGCCCGCACCCACTTCCATGTCGTAAGGTTGCAGGATGGCGCAGCCCTTGGAGGCCCAATAGGTCTGCAAACGCAGGATGATCTCCTGAAACGAACGCGGGGCTGTGGTCTGGGTCATGTCTCTTCCCCTCTAGGGCATCGGCGCGCCCGCCGCATGCGTGCCTCTCAAGGCCCGCACCGGCGGTGCAGTGTTCGAACGTCTTCCTATGCAAGCCCCCCGGCGGGGTCAACGGCCCCGTGCGCCAGAACCCCGCGCACGCGTCTCAACAGGGGGAAAATTCGCGCCAATGTGTCGAGAATGAGAAACAGATGCCATTTCCGGGCTCATGTGCGAAATCTCGCCGTTTCCTTTTGGGGCGCAAAATGGTTACCTGCGCGGCGACAAAATTCATTTCGTTGTACAGAGGATGAGCAATGAAGAACCTATTTGCCTCGGTGTTGTGGGCAGTGATCCTGTGCTTGAGTGCGCTATCGGGCGCCTCGCAGGCGCAGCAATCCAGTGCCGGAGGCGTCTGGATTCAGGTGGCCGCGCGCCCGTCGCTGCAACAGGCACAGGAAGAGGCGCGCAATTTCGCGGCCCGCCTGCCCGATGTGTCGGGCTATGCCTTGGGCGGCGGCTGGTATGGCATCGTGATTGGCCCCTATGCTCGCCCCGATGCCGAGCAGGTGTTGCGGGTCTATCGCGCTGAGGGCCAGATCCCGCGCGACAGCTTCATCACCTTCTCAAGCAATCTGCGCAGCCGGTTTTACCCCGTTGGAGCGGACGCCGACACAGGCACCACCGCCCCTGCGCCGCTGACCACCTCCGATGCCGAGACCGCGCCGCCAGAGCCAGCGGAGGACGCCACGTCTGAGGTGACGCCCGAGGTGGTCGTGGTGGATGAGACCCCCGCCGAAGCGCGCCAGAGCGAACGCGCCCTCACACGCGAAGAACGCATGGATCTGCAAATCGCGCTGAAGGCGGCAGGGTTCTACACCTCCGGCATCGACGGTGCCTTTGGCCGCGGCACGCGCGCCTCCATGTCTGACTGGCAGGTGGCACGCGGGTATGAGCCGACCGGCGTTCTGACCACTGCCCAGCGCCAGGCCCTGATGGACGAGTATAACGCGCCGCTGATTTCCACCGGCATGGCGTCTTATACTGACGAGCGCGCGGGCATCCGCATGGATCTGCCCTTGGGCGAAGTGGCCTTCAGCCGTTATGAGCCGCCTTTTGCGCATTTTGACACGGCCGGAGATCTCGGCGCTCGGGTTCTGCTGATTTCGCAGCCCGGCGACCGCCGCACGCTCTATGGTCTCTATGACATCATGCAGACGCTGGAGATTGTGCCGCTCGAGGGACCACGCGAACGCAGCGGCGACCGCTTCACGCTCGAAGGCCGCAACAGCGACATCGTCTCTTATACCGAGGCCCGCCTCGACAATGGCGAGATCAAAGGCTTCACGCTGGTCTGGCCCGCAGGGGACGAGGCGCGCCGCGCCCGCGTTCTTTCGGCCATGCAAGAGAGCTTTACCCGTCTGGAGAACGTGCTCGATCCGGCGGCCGGCATGGATGATGCGCAGTCCATCGACCTTGTGTCGGGGCTGGAGATCCGCAAACCGCGCCTGTCGCGCTCGGGTTTCTTTGTGTCGGGCGACGGTGTGGTTGTGACCACCGCCGATGTGGTGAACGGCTGCGGCAGCGTCACAGTAGACCGCGATGTGAAGGCCGAGGTGCTGTTGCGCGATAGCGAGGCAGGCATTGCAGTGCTGAAACCTTCCGAGGCACTGGCCCCGATGGCGACTGCGCCGCTTGCGGCCAACACGCCGCGCCTGCGCAGCGCGCTTGCCGTGTCGGGCTACTCCTACGGCGGAATCCTTGGCGCACCAAGCCTCACATGGGGCGCGCTCAGCGATCTCAAGGGGCTGCAAGGCGAAAGCCATCTGGCGCGTCTGGACCTGACCGCCCAGCCCGGTGATGCGGGCGGGCCGCTTCTTGGCAAGGATGGCACCGTGCATGGCATGCTGCTGCCGGAGGCCACCAATGGCCCCACCCTGCCCGAGGGCGTGCGCTTTGCCCTAAAGGGCGAGGTCATCCGCATGGCGCTCGAACAGGCTGGCGTGGGCTTGCCCGCGACCGAGGCCGCCGCCACCGGCGAGCTGCCCATCTCGATCCTGCAAAAAGAGGCCACTGGCCTCACCACGCTGGTCAGCTGCTGGGAGTAAACCCTTCCGAGCCCATGACTGCCTCAGACAAAAGGCTCCCGAAGTGATCTTCGGGAGCCCTTTTTATTGGAACGATGGGGCGTCCGCGCGACAGCGTCTGGCGCTCTTAGCCCTCGATCTCGGTGATCATATCCACGCGGGTGCCGTGGCGGCCGCCCTCGAACTCGGTCTTGAGAAACGCATCGACGATCTCAAGCGCCAGCCCCTCACCCACGACGCGCGCGCCGATCGACAGCATGTTGGCGTCGTTATGCGCGCGGATCATCTGCGCCGAGAACGTATCCGAACACACGCCGCAGCGGATGCCCTTCACCTTGTTGGCGGCCATCATGATGCCCTGACCAGTGCCACACAGGAGGATGCCCAGATCGCTCTCGCCCGCAGCCACATGGCGCGCGGCCGCTTCACCGTGCTTGGGATAATGGGTGCTCTCGGGGGTGGTCGGACCGAGATCGGTCACGGTGTATCCCAAAGCCTCGATGTGCTTGGCGATGGTTCGGCGCAGCGCGATGGCGGCGTGGTCACTGGAAAGAACGATACGTTTGCTGGCAGTCATGATGCGGTCATCCCGTTTTCCGGGCCGGATCAGCGGGCCGGAGGTGGTGGTTCAGATGGGGTTCGCCCCGCACATAGCCCGGATTTGCCGCGATGGCAAAGACCCAGCG
Source organism: Ruegeria sp. TM1040 (assembly GCF_000014065.1). NCBI lineage: Bacteria > Pseudomonadati > Pseudomonadota > Alphaproteobacteria > Rhodobacterales > Roseobacteraceae > Ruegeria > Ruegeria sp. TM1040. Next base: position 2,436,800 of record NC_008044.1, read on the forward strand.
CTCTCGACCGGCAGCCCTAGTAGGCGTGAACCTGACCATCCCAGGTGTGAAAACATCCCGTCGTGTCCAGCGACAGCACGTCAAATTCGTTGATCAACCCCAGCGCGCTTTCCTCGACGGTGATGTCACCGTCCTGACCCCCCATATCAGTGCGCACCCATCCGGGATGATAGATCCCCACGGCAATGCCTTCAGGCTTGAGGTCGGTGGCCAGGTTACGCCCGATGTTGAGCGCCGCCGCCTTGGACGCGCGATAGGCATAGGAGCCTCCCGGCGCGCGCGCGTGGCTGGCCATCTGCGAAGAGATGATCGCGATCTTGGGCTCGTCGGCCAGCTTGAGATTGGGCAGCATCGCCTGCACGGTCAGGAACACGCCCGTGACGTTCACCGCCAGCGATTTTGCCCAAACCTCTGCCGTATAGTCCTTGAGCGCCATGGATTTATCGAGATAAACCCCCGCGTTGCAGATCAAGAGATCCACCGGGTCGCCTTTGATCTGTGCCGCAAAGCGCGCCTGCTGGCCCGGATCGCTCACATCAAGGCGCGTGCCCGAGGAATGATCGCGCGAGGTGCCCGTCACCCGGTCCCCGCGCTCCGACAGCCTTGTCTTCAACTCGCGCCCGATACCGCGGCTGCTGCCTGTCACGACCACATGCATTGGCGGTCTCCTTTTGCCTGCTCTGCCTCATTTGGCCTGCGCCCTTCCTTTTGGAGCGCGAGGCCTGCGTCTAGTTGGTCTTGCGCGTGGGCGCAAAGGGCAGCGGCACCACCGGCACCCCCTCCTCGATCAGGGCCTTGGCCTCCTCGGGCTTGGCCTCTCCGTGGATGGAGCGCGCAGGCGCATCGCCCAGATGCATGTCGCGCGCCTCTTTCACAAAATCCTTGCCCACATAATCTGAATTGGCTTCCACCTGCTTCTTGAGCTCAGCAATCGCCGCTTCCAGCTCGTTTGACGGTGCCGCAAGCGATGTGGGCGCGGGCGCCGCAGGCGCGGTCTGGGCCGGCAGATTCTGAGAGGGAACGTTTCCGGCGGACGGCGTCGCCACGGCTTCGCCGGCCGGGGCGCTCGCGGCCTTGCGGCCGGGGCGCACCCGCGGCGCCATCAAAGCCTTCTCCACCTCGGTGGAGCCGCAAAGCGTGCAGGCCACCATGCCCGCACCGCGCAGTTTCTCGTAGGCAGCCGCCGATTGAAACCAGCTCTCAAAGCCATGCCCTTCGGCGCATTTCAGTGCGTAACGTATCATGTCCAGTCTCGTGCTCGGGAGCCGCGATTAAATACGGTTGAGCGGGGTTTGCAAGGGCTGCCGTTGTGTTCGGAGCCTGCCTCACTGTCCCATCGCCCCATCAGCCGGCACACGATCAAAGATGCAGTCAATGAGGGTCGGCACGCCACGCGTGATCCACCTAGGCTGTCTTGAGGGTATCGGCCAATGGTTAACAGCTCATTTACCATGATTTCAGCGCGCCTTTCCTGAAGTTCCGCCCCATGACGCGTGACGCCCCCCGTCAGTGACGCCTTCAAGTCAACAGCCGCTGCTGCAACCTCTCGACCATCTGCGGATAGGGTGTATCTGCCTCCAGCGCGAGACGACGCAGCGCAAAATGCACATGCGCCATTTCCTGATAGTAGCCCGAATAGACGTAATTGACACTGCCCCCCGCGACCGCACCCAGCACCGGCACCATCTGCGCTGCAAGTTTCGGGCCAAGCGCGACCGCGAGACGCGGGGCGACAACGGCGATCAACTGCGACAGGCTCGCCCCCGAGAGCCCAAGACGCAGGGTCAAGAACCCGGTGTCGGCCCCATCATCATGCGCCATGGGGCCTGCGGCGGCAAACACCTCGACCGCGTCAAAGCGCACGCTTTTGGCATTCGGGTCAAAGCCATAGTCCTGCGCGACACCCTGAATGCTGCGCATCAGAAAGGTAGTTGTAGCGGGCAGTTCCACCAGCGCGCCCGGCAGGCCCGCCGCGCCGCCCACCATCCCCATGGTGGTGCTGACCCAACGGTTGGTTCTTGCAGGCTGATCCGGCACCACGCGGCGACTGAGCGCGGCGCCGCGCACCGACAGGTGCAGCGCCTGCAATACCGCGGCCTCGATCGCGCCCTGCACGGGTGCGGGAAGGCGGCGCATCAAATCCTCGCCCTGACCGCCCAGCGCATTCAAAAGCCGCATGCCAAAGCTGCCAGCCGCGCGGTATCGCACGGCAATGGCATCAAGCTCCGCATCGACATCGCGCAGGGACAGGCTCCGCGCGCTTGGCTCCAGAATCTCACCCGGCAATTCGCCCATGCATGACCTCATCTCTGTTGCTTCTTTGTATGAGATCAGGAGTCCGCGCTCTGGTTTCAAGACCTATGCCGTCGCAACCGGGGAGACTGTCACCCCTGCGCCGCACCGCTCCAGCGCGTCACCTGCCCGCGCACGCCCCCCCAGGCCCCCGGGTTGAGTGCGAGTCCCAGTACACGTTCGGGATTGGTGGGCGGTGGCATTTCAACACCGTCCAAGCGCTCAAACCCAAATCGCTGATAATAGGGCGCATCCCCCACAAGGATCACCCGTTGCCAATGGCTGTCTTCCGCTTTCCACAGACTGTCGCGGATGAGTGCGGCACCAATGCCCTCGCCCTGTCGCGTCGGGTGCACCGCCACCGGACCCAACAACAGCGCGTCCTGCGTGCCCACGTGAACGGGCCAGAACCGGATTGCGCCCGCCAGAATACCATCACTGTCGCGTGCAACCTGGCTGAGCCTCTGTACCGGCGCCACCCCATCCCGCAGCCGATAGGAGGACAAAGCCGTCCGCCCCGGTGCAAAACACAGGTCGTAAAGGGCTTCGACTTCCCAGGAATCCTCTGGCGTCTCTGGCGCGATGGTGATCACGAGTCTTTGGCTCCAACGGCTGCGCCTTGTGACCAGAGCCAACGCGACGCGGGGGTGGATTTCGCCCTAGCACGAGCGTAAGTCTGGGGCAAACACTTGGAGACATAGAATGTTCTACCGCCCCGAGGATGGCCACGGCCTGCCCCACAATCCGTTCAACGCCGTTGTGACCCCCCGCCCGATCGGCTGGATCTCCACCCGCTCCGGCGCGGGCGTCAACAATCTGGCACCCTATTCCTTTTTCAATGCGGTTGCCTATGTACCGCCGCAGGTGATGTTTGCCTCGACCTCGACCAAGGACGATCAGGACGGCACCAAGGATTCCATCGCCAACATCCGCGAAACCGGCGTGTTCTGCGTCAATGTGGTCGAATACGCCATGCGCGATGCGATGAACAAAACCTCTGCCGCACTCGACAAAGGCATCGACGAATTCGCCCATGCCGGTCTTGAGGCCGTCCCGTGCGAAACCATCGACTGCGCCCGCGTTGCTGGCGTGCCTGCTGCGCTGGAATGTCGTCTTACCCAGATCGTCGATCTTCCCGGTGAGGCCAACAAAGTTGCCTTTGGCGAGGTGGTCGGCGTGCACTTGCGCGATGATTGCCTTGTGGATGGGGTTTTTGACGTGACACGGTATCAACCGCTCTCGCGCCTTGGCTATCGTGACTATGCCAAGGTCAGCGATCCGTTCTCCCTCTCGCGCCCGGACGACTGACATGCCGCTGCCAGACCCCAGACTGCGCCATCCGATTGTGCTGCCGGACGGGACTCCGCATGCCGGGACCGTGCTGTTGGCGCGTGTGGTGGAGAACCCGAATTTCATTGTCGGGGACTACACCTATGCATCGGATTTCGAGCCACCACGCGACTGGGGCAGCCACCTCGCACCCTATCTGTTTGCGGGCGCGCGCGAGCAGCTCAAGATCGGTCGGTTTTGTCAAATCGCGCATGGGGTGAAGTTCATCACCGCCTCTGCCAACCACGCGCAAGAGGGCCTCAGCTGCTATCCGTTTCCGGTGTTTGATCCCGCGCAGATGGCCGGGTTTCAACCCGACACCCGCGACACGGTGATCGGCAATGATGTCTGGATCGGCTACGGCACGCTGATCCTGCCCGGCGCGCGCATCGGCGACGGCGCCATCATCGGCGCGGGTGCCGTGGTGCGCGGCACCGTGCCGCCCTATGCGATCATGACCGGCAATCCTGCCAGCATCGCCCGCCACCGTTTCTCCAAACCTCAGATCGCCCGGCTTCTGGCGCTGAAATGGTGGGACTGGCCCGCTGATCTGATCCTGCGCGCCGAGCCTGCGATCACCTCGGGCGATCTTGACATGCTCGAAGCGCTCGCCCCCGACTGACGGCGCCGGGCCGAGCCCTGCCAGCACCCAGCTGACAATGCATATAAAAAAGCCGCGGTCCCTTTGGGGACCGCGACCGTTTTGAGACCTCTGTAGGGGCTTTAGTGACCGCCCAGAACCCCGGTTTTGACCGAGTAGTCCACCGCGAGGCCATATTCCGGATCATCGTCGCTATCGACCATCAGATGCCCGGCCTTGGACAGGAGCTCGTGACAATCGCGGCTCAGGTGACGCAGTTGCAGCGCCTTGCCAGCGGCCTCGTATTTTCCGGCCACAGCCTCGATGGCCTGCAGCGCCGACTGATCCACAACCCGCGAGGCCGCAAAGTCCACGATCACCACGTCGGGATCGTTTTCTACGTCAAAGAGCTCGATGAACCCGTCGGTCGAGCCAAAGAACAGCGGCCCCTGGATCTCATAGACCTTGGCGCCTTTCTCGCTCACGCTGTCGCGGGTGATCGCGTGAATGCGCCGCGCGTTGTTCCACGCGTAGGCCAGCGCCGACACGATGACCCCGACCACAACAGCGATCGCAAGGTCGGTCATCACCGTGACCACGGTCACCAGCACGATCACAAAGGCATCCGTCAGCGGTACCTTGGTCATGATCTTGAAGCTGTTCCACGCAAATGTCCCGATCACCACCATGAACATCACGCCCACGAGCGCTGCCAGCGGGATCTGTTCAATCAGCGGAGAGGCCGCCACGATGAACAGCAACAGAAACAGGGCTGCCGCAATCGCCGCGATCCGCGTGCGCCCGCCCGAATTCACGTTGATCATCGACTGACCAATCATCGCACAACCGCCCATGCCGCCAAAGAAACCGGTAACAATATTCGATGTCCCCTGCGCGATGCACTCCTGGCTCGCGCCGCCCCGCTTGCCGGTGATTTCGCCCACAAGGTTCAGGGTCAAAAGACTCTCGATGAGGCCAATCGCCGCCAGGATGACCGCATAGGGCAGGATGATCTGCAGCGTTTCCATGTTGAACGGCACCATCGGCACGTGAAAGCTTGGCAAGCCCCCCTCGATGGACGCCATGTCGCCCACGCGCGGCACATCAAGACCAAAGGCGATCACGATGATCGCTGTAATCCCGATCCCCGCCAGCGGCGCCGGGATCACCTTGGTCAGCTTGGGCATGCCCCAGATGATCACCATGGTCAGCACCACAAGCCCCAGCATCATCAGAAGCTGCGGCCCGGCAAGCCATTCTTCGCCCCCGGTGCCGGGTTGCTTGAACTGCGTAAGCTGCGCTAGGAAAATCACGATCGCCAGACCGTTCACAAAGCCAAGCATCACCGGATGCGGCACCAGTCGGATGAACTTGCCCCAATGCATGACACCGGCGATGACCTGCAGGATGCCCATCAAAACCACGGTGGCAAAGAGATACTCCACCCCGTGCTCGGCCACCAGCGCCACCATCACCACTGCCAGCGCTCCGGTCGCCCCCGAAATCATGCCCGGACGCCCCCCGATGAGCGCCGTGATCAGCCCCACCAGAAAGGCCGCATAGAGCCCCACCAGAGGATGCACCCCAGCCACAAAGGCAAAGGCCACCGCCTCCGGCACCAGCGCCAGGGCCACCGTCAGCCCGGACAACAGCTCGGTGCGCACACGCGCCACCGTAAAACCCTCATCCTGCATGATGGAAAGATTGGGAGGAGAGATATTCTTGGCCAAAAGGCCCAATACGCCGCGTGTCATGACACCAAAACCTGTGAATTCGGGAAGCTTGTTTTGAGCGCCTGTTAGCCTCTCTGCCCGCGTGACACAAGCCAAGGCCTAAAAACAAGGCCTCAAAGCCCGCCCGCTGCCGCATGCGTGGGCAGAAACCCCAGAGAAACGTCAGCCTTCCTGCCCCAATGTTTCGCGTGCGAAACAATAGGTCAGAAGCGCTGTCTACCGTGAACCCTTCTTTAACCCTTGCCCGTCGGTGTGAGGCTCCGCAGACTGCGGGTATTGAAGCAGGAAACTTAGAGCAGCCACATGCATTTTAAAAGCTGGGACGACATTTCCCCGCCGCCAAACGCGGCAGAGCAACAACTCAAAGCCGCCGCCGAGGCTGGCGTATTGTGCGAACTCGGCCCCCGCGATCAAATCCCCGAGGAACCCGCGAACTGGCAAACCCTGACCGCAGCGCAAGAGGCCCGCCACATCCGCGCCGAGGTGCTGCGCCTGATCCTGCTCAATGGGGATGGATGCGACGTCACGAAACGAAGCGTCGCTATGTTTGGCGCTTACATAAGTGGCTCACTCGATCTTACGAATTGCATCATCCCCGGCAACCTGCTCCTGTATAATTGCCCCTTGGAATAGCGCATATTTGCACCCCGATCGAAATGGGCCGGAGACCTGCGGCTGAAAACCTGTGCCTTGCCCGGATTGAAGGCCGGTGGCACCGAGTTTCGTGGGCAAGTGTCTTGCGAGGCCGTAAACTTTAGCTCGCCAGAGGCCGAGGCCCTCAACCTGCAAAGAACTGAAGTGAAGGGCGGCCTCTTCCTCCGAAACACAACACTCAATCGGTCTGCTCACCTCGGCGGCGTCAAAGTCGGCGGGCAGATGTCCTGTAAGGGTACGACTTTCAACACACCAAAAGGAATGGCCCTCACCCTACGAGATGCCGAAATCACCGGCGGTCTTTACCTCAGCAACATCACTCAAATCCGGGGCATTCTTGATTTGAGCGATGCCAAAACCTCTATTCTCGTCGACAATCCCCACAGCTATCCGCCGACTGGCGCGCTGATCTTGGATGGCTTCACCTATGACCGGATCATTGGATCAACCGACTCGAAGACGCGGCTCGAATGGCTCGCCAAAGGTGACCGCTGGAACGGAGAGTTCTTCCCCCAGCCTTACAAACAGCTCGCCAAGACCCTGCATGACATGGGGCACGAGGCTGACGCGAGGCAGGTCCGCATCACGCTCGCATGCAAGCTACGCCAAGAAGCTCGCGCCAAACTGCGTATCACCCCGAATGGTGACCTGAGTACCGGCCTGCATAGCATCTGGCGCGATATTCTGCGCCTCTGCCTTGGCGGAAAGGACAGCATCTCTCTGCTGCTCACCGCCCATGGCTACAAACCGCAGCGCAGCCTCTATGCGCTCATTCTGCTGTTCGCGGCCGCAACCTTTCCCGCGCAATGGGCCTGGGACGAAGGCAGCTTTGCCCCCAATTCAGGCCCCATTCTGCTCTCCGAAGGCTGGCAAGAGCTGGCGCGGGATGACGACATCCAAAACCCCGCCGCCGAATGGGCGAACCGCAACGCCATCCCCGGCAAGGACTGGGAGACATTCAACCGATACGCCTATGCCGCTGATGTCGTGATCCCCATCGTCGAATTTGGCCAGACCGAGGCCTGGGCCCCTTCCACCGAACGCGGACCTTGGGGGTATCACCTCTGGTGGCTGCGCTGGGGTTTCACCACCCTGGGCTGGATCGTCACCGCGCTGGGGGCTGCTGCCCTCACCGGCCTTATCCGGCGTGACTGATCCTTCATCTTTTTCAAAATACCTCCGCCGGAGGCATCCCATGCTTGCCAAGCCGCGCCCTGCTCGGCCATAGGTCAAAAAAGACCCGCAGGAGGGACCCCCATGACAGAGACATTGATTGCCGTGATCGGCGGCTCCGGCATTTACGAGATCGACGGGCTGGAAGGCGCCGCGTGGACCACCGTCGAAACCCCTTGGGGCACGCCCTCGGACCAGATCCTCACCGGGCGGCTTGAGGGTGTCAAAATGGCGTTCCTGCCGCGCCATGGCCGGGGTCATGTGCATGCCCCAAGCGATGTGCCCTACCGGGCCAATATCGACGCCCTGAAACGTCTCGGGGCCACGGATGTGATCTCCGTCTCTGCCTGCGGCTCCTTTCGCGAGCACATGGCGCCCGGCGATTTTGTCATCGTGGATCAGTTCATCGACCGCACGTTTGCGCGCGCCAAGAGCTTCTTTTCCTCGGGCTGCGTGGCGCATGTGGCGCTGGCGCATCCGACCTGCCCACGTCTGAGCGATGCGGTCGAAGCCGCCGCAGGCGCAGCCGGGATCAACACACATCGTGGCGGCACCTATCTGGCGATGGAGGGGCCGCAGTTTTCCACGCTTGCGGAATCCAAGATGTACCGCGAGCACTGGGGCGCGGATGTGATCGGCATGACCAATATGCCAGAGGCAAAACTCGCCCGTGAGGCCGAGCTCTGCTATGCCTCCGTGGCCATGGTCACCGATTACGACAGCTGGCACCCCGACCACGGCGAGGTGGATGTGACCGCCGTCATCGCCACCCTCAAAGGCAACTCTGAAAAAGGGCGCGCCTTGATCAAGGGCCTGCCCGCACGTCTGGGCGCAGAGCGCGCGCCCTGCCCCCATGGCTGTGACCGCGCGCTGGAGTATGCCATCATGACCGCGCCCGAAAAACGGGACCCGGCGCTTTTGGCCAAGCTGGATGCCGTCGCAGGACGCGTGCTCTGAGGCAGATGACACTTGCATGACCGCCCCGCTTCGGCCACACCGCTAGGGTTTGGGCGCGGCGGACTTCATTACCACTGCGCCCGCCATCGCGAAGCCAGATCAGGGATCACAGCCCCATGAGCACCTCCAAAACCGTCAAGGACTACATCCGCACCATCGTCGATTTCCCCCATGAGGGGATCATGTTCCGCGATGTGACCACATTGTTTGCCGACCCGCGCGGGTTTCGCATGGCCGTGGACCAGATGCTGCACCCCTATGCGGGCCAGCGCATCGACAAGGTCGTGGGGCTTGAGGCGCGGGGGTTCATCCTTGGCGGCGCCATCGCGCATCAACTGGGCACTGGGTTTGTGCCTGTGCGCAAAAAGGGCAAACTGCCCGGCGCCACGATTTCGCAGGAATACAAGCTCGAATACGGCGAGGCGGTGGTGGAGCTTCACAAGGATGCCATCCAACCGGGTGAAAAGATCCTCGTGGTGGATGATCTTCTGGCCACCGGCGGCACCGCGGGTGCGGGCATCAAACTGATCGAAAAACTCGGCGGAGAGATCATCTCCTGCTCTTTCATCATCGACCTGCCGGAACTTGGCGGGCGCAAGCATCTCCAAAGCCTTGGCATGGACGTGCATGTTCTGTGCGAATTCGAGGGGCTCTGAGCGTTTTTTTTCGCCGGGATCAGTCACGACGGATCACAGCTGCTCACGCAGGCGTGACTGGATTTTGGAAAAGCTCCCGGCTTAGGGAGCTTTTTTCATGTGTCAAACGCCCATCGGCATAGATCCGCCTCATCCAAACGCGCAGCTGCTTCGTTGTCTTTCACAGATGTCGCCGACGCGGCGTCCAATGTGACAGAGACAAGAGGAGTATCTCATGATCCGTAAGTTTGCACTCAGCACCATCGCCAGCCTTGCCGTTGCCACCGCCGCTTTTGCGGACGGTCATTCCAAAGACATCGTCGACATTGCCTCGGGCAACGACAACTTCGACACGTTGGTCGCGGCTGTGTCTGCTGCTGATCTGGTGGACACGCTCAAGAGCGAAGGCCCTTTCACCGTCTTTGCCCCGACCGACGCAGCATTTGAAGCACTGCCCGAAGGCACGGTTGAGACTCTCCTGAAGCCCGAAAACAAGGATCAGCTGATCGCGATCCTCACCTACCACGTTGTGCCGGGCAAGGTGATGTCCTCCGACCTGACCGACGGTATGAAGGCGGCCACCGTGCAGGGCTCTGAAATCACCATCGATCTCGACAATGGCGCGATGGTCGATGAGGCCTCCGTGGTGCAGGCAGACATCGAGGCCGAGAACGGCGTGATCCATGTGATCGACAAAGTGATCATGCCAGGCAGCTAAGTGAGCAGTTCGCGCCCATTAGGCGTGGCGACAAGGGGGGCCTCCGGGCTCCCCTTTCTTGTAGGGCCGCTGTTGCCAATCGGCAGTGTCTTTTGGGCGTCGTTGTATCAGACCACAACGGCGCCAGGGTTCATGATGCCATGAGGGTCAAGCGCCTCTTTGATGGCTCTCATCGCAGCAAGCTTGACCGGATCGCCATAGCGTTCAAGATCACCGACCTTTAGGCGGCCAATCCCGTGCTCTGCACTCATGGAGCCGCCATAGTCATACACGAGGTCATGGATGATACGTTTCACATCCCCGCGCAGGTCTTCGTAATCCGCGCGCGACCGGCCCGGCGCGGGAAAGACGTTGTAGTGCAGGTTGCCATCGCCCAGATGGCCAAAGCAGTTGATCCGGAGCGACGGATCGAGATTTGCAATCGCTTTCCAGCCCGCGGGAATGAACTCGGGAATGCGCGAAATCGGCACCGAAATGTCGTGGCTTGAGACAGACCCGATCAGGCGGTTCGCCTCCGGGATATGTTCGCGCAAAGCCCATAGCGCCTGACGCTGAGCCTCGGATTGTGCAATCACGCCGTCGTCGGTCAGCTCTGCGTCCATCGCCTGTTCAAAGAGGTCGGCCAGCGCGGCCTCTGCATCCTGGCCTTTGCCCAGGCCGAGCTCGATCAGGACGCACCACTCCGGGTGGCTCTCGAAGGGCTGGCGCAATTCCGGCAGTTTTTCGGCAAGGAATTCAAGACCCTGCCGGTGGATGAGTTCAAAAGCGCTTACACCTTCGCCCACTGCATCGCGCGCCCGCGTCAGAAGCGCCACCGCCGCCGCTGGATCGCGGACCGTAAAGATGGCCGTGCCCGCGTTGGCCGGGATCGGCGAGAGTTTGAGCGCCGCAGCGGTGATCACTCCAAGGGTGCCCTCGGCCCCGATCAGGAGGTTGCGCAGATCATAGCCGGTGTTGTCTTTGCGCAGCCGTGACAGCCCGTGCCAGATCTCGCCTGAGGGCAGCACTGCCTCAAGCCCGAGACAGAGATCGCGCGCATTGCCATAGCGCAGCACATTGACCCCGCCCGCGTTGGTCGCAAGGTTGCCGCCGATCTGCGCCGAGCCTTCGGCGGCCAGAGACAGCGGAAAGAGACGCCCCGCCTCGGCCGCGGCAGACTGCACATCCGCCAGCACCGCGCCCGCTTCTGCGATCAGCACGTTTTCCTCTGGATAGAGCGCGCGAATGCCGCGCATCCGTTCCAGCGACAACAGGATCGGGGTTGCGCCCTCGGTCATCACTTGCCCGCCCACAAGGCCGGTGCCGCCTCCATAGGGAACAACTCCCACCCGTGCCGCATGCGCCGCGCGGATGATCTCGGCCACCTCTTCGGCGCTGCGGGGCAGCGCAACGGCGGCGGCCTGCCCGGCATAACGTCCGCGCGGCTCTTCCAGATGGCGCGCCTCCGGCCGGCGCAGGGTATCGGCGGGCAAACGAGCAGAGAGCGTGTCGAGAAAGGCGGGGGTGGCGGGGTTCAAAGTCATGCCCCATGAATCCAGAATCCACCGCCCAAAGGCAAGGCCGTTATGGCGCGGTGCGACGTTGCTACACTCAGGCCTGACCGGCGGTGGTCTTGCCCCGGCGGTCGTTGCGCAGCGCCGCATAGAGCACATGGGTGCGCCAGCGCCCGTTGATCTGCAGATAGGACTGCGCCACGCCCTCATATTTAAAACCGGAGCGCTCCAGCAAGCCGCGCGAAGCCGCGTTTTCCGGCAGGCAGGCTGCTTCGATTCGGCTCAGGTCGAGGCGGGTAAAGGCATGATGCACCACCGCACCGATCGCCTCGCGCATATACCCCCGGCGGGCAAATTGCACCCCGGTCCAATAGCCGATGGTGCCCGCCATCGCGGGGCCTCGGCGGATGTTGTCGAGCGTGATGGCCCCAACCAGATGATCGTCCTCGCGCCGGATCAGAAACAGCGGCAGGGCAGACCCCTGCGCGATCGAGCGTTTCGCCCAATAGACCCGGTTGGTAAAGGATTTACGGCTGAGGTGATCGGGGGACCATGCGGGCTCCCAGGGGATCAAATGATCTTTGCTCTGCTGGCGCAGGAAGGCCCAGTACCGGAAATCGGCATGCACGGGAGGGCGGAGCGTCAGGCGCTCCGTCTCCAGTTTCACCGTCCGCCGGGCCAAAAGCATCAGGCAGCGCGCCTCCGGGCGATCTCCTCAAGGCGCGGCGCTTCGGCGACCGGGCCATAGAGTGCTAGCGCAGCCGGTGCCTCGCGAGAAATCCGCGCCGCCATGGCGCGCACATCCGCGGTGGTTACCGCATCAATCTTTGCAACCGTGTCCTCAAGGCTTGGCACCCGGTCCCAGATCTGGACGAGGCGCGCCAGACGTTCCGCCCGGTTCGAAGGGCTCTCAAGCCCCATCAGCATACCGGCCTTCATCTGCGCGCGGGCACGCTCCACCTCGGCGTCGGACATGTCATCTGCGGAGCGCTTGAGCTCATCAACCGTGATGCCCAGAAGATCCGAAACCTGCGCCCCGGAGGTGCCCGCGTAGATGGTCATCATGCCGGTGTCCTCATAGGCCCCTGCCTGCGCAAAGATCGTGTAGCAAAGCCCGCGCTTTTCGCGCACTTCCTGAAACAACCGAGAGGACATGCCGCCGCCGAGCGCCGCCGCATAGATCTGCGCGGCATAGATGTCATCGGCGCGGTAGCTTGGGCTTTCAAAGGCCAGCGCCACATGGGCCTGCTCCAGCGCTTTGTCGTGGCGCGCTTCACCGCCGGTAAAGCGAGCACATTCGATCACGTCCTGCTGTTTGGGTTCCAGATGACCAAACATTTCTGTAGCGGCCTTCACCAACCGATCGTGGTCGACCGCACCAGCGGCTGAGAGGATCATCTGACCGGGACCATAGTGTTCGGCCACAAACCGGGTCAGATCTTCCTTGTTGAAGCTGCGAACCCGTTCTGCGGGGCCGAGGATCGAGCGGCCAATCGCCTGTTCGCGATAGCTCTCTTCCTGCAGCCAGTCAAAAATGATGTCGTCCGGCGTATCAAGCGCCTGACCGATTTCCTGCAGGATGACCCCGCGTTCCACTTCGATCTCGCGTTCATCAAAGACCGAGTTCAGAACGATGTCGCCGATCACATCAAGGGCGAGATCCACGTCGTCCTTGAGAATACGCGCGTAATAGGCGGTCACTTCGCGGCTGGTATAGGCGTTGATGTAGCCGCCCACATCCTCGATGGCTTCGGCGATCTGCAACGCGCTGCGCCGCTTGGTGCCTTTGAACGCCATATGTTCAAGGAAATGGGCCACCCCATTCTGTTCGAGCCGCTCATGGCGGCCCCCTGCCGAAACCCAGATGCCGAGGGCTGCGGATTGCAGCCCCGGCATATACTCGGTGACAATACGAAACCCGTTGGGCAGGGTGTCTTGTTTAACGGTCAATTGGCGATGTGCTTTCTGATATGATCTTCAATCGCGCCGAGATCATTGGCGATCCGGGTCACGCGCTCCGATCTGTCATACAGGTCTGCCATGCGAGGGGGAAGAGGCGGATGCACCTCCGAGGCCGCCTCGACCGCGGCCGGGAATTTTGCGGGATGCGCCGTGGCCAGCGTGACCATCGGCACCCCATCCTTGAGGTGTTCATTGGCGACCTTCACCCCAACTGCCCCATGTGGGCAAAGCAGCTCTCCTGAGGCCGCGAGTTCGGATTTGATCGTGGCGGAAGTCTCCTCCTCGGAAGCGCGGCCTGAGCTGTAGATTTCGCTCAACGCCTGCATGGCCCCCTGGCTCACGTTAAAACCACCACCGGTCTTCAGTTCGTCCATCAGCTGCGCCACAGCCGCGCCGTCCTGATCGTAGGCATAGAACAAGGCCCGCTCGAAGTTCGAAGAGACCTGAATATCCATAGAAGGCGAAATCGACGGGATGGTCTCGCCTTTGAAATAGCCCTCGCCCGAGAGGCAGCGGTGCAGGATGTCGTTCTGGTTGGTGGCGACCACCAGCTGATCGATCGGCAGCCCCATCTGGCGCGCGATAAAGCCCGCAAAGATGTCGCCAAAGTTACCGGTCGGCACGGTGAAGGACACTTTGCGGTGCGGTGCGCCCAAGGCCACGGCAGCGGTGAAGTAATAGACCACCTGCGCCAAAACGCGGGCAAAGTTGATCGAGTTCACGCCCGCCAGATGCACCGAATCGCGGAAGTCAAAATCGTTGAACATGTCTTTGACCGCAGCCTGGCAGTCGTCAAAGTCTCCATCCACCGCGAGGGCATGCACATTGGCGTCCTGCGGTGTGGTCATCTGGCGGCGCTGCACCTCGGAGACGCGGCCATGGGGATACATGATAAAGACGTTGACCGCGTCCAGACCGCGAAACGCCTCGATCGCCGCGGACCCGGTGTCGCCAGAAGTGGCACCCACGATGGTCACGCTGTCGCCCCGGCGTTTGAGCGCGACCTGAAACAGCTGACCGATGAGCTGCATGGCGAAATCCTTGAACGCCAACGTCGGGCCGTGAAAGAGCTCCAACAGGAAGTGGTTCGGCGCCATCTGTTTCAGCGGCGCGCGAGCGGCGTGCTCAAACCCGGCATAGGCGCGCGCGATGATGCCCTTGAATTCCTCTTCGGAGAAAGACCCCGACACATAGGGCCACATCACGCGAAACGCGACCTCCTCATAAGGCAGCCCGGCAAAGCCTGCGATTTCCTCTGCCGAGAGCGTCGGGATTTCTGCCGGAACATAAAGCCCGCCGTCGCGCGCAAGCCCGGTCAGCATGGCTTCTTCGAAGGTGAGTTCGGGCGCTTGGCCGCGGGTGGAGATATATTTCATGGCGTCAGTTCCTGTCAGGTTTTGGCGCGCGTACGCAAGAGAAAGGCGGCGGTCATGGCCGCCCATATGAGGGCGAGCGAGAACCAGGTGATGACATATTGCAGATGATCGTTCGGGATGCCCTTGGTCGAGACAGGCAGAGGCGTGGGTTTTTCGGCCCCCGTGCGCACCACAACCAGCAAGGGTTCAGTGTTCAGGCGCTCGGACATATAGGCAATGTCGCGGGCGTAGAGGATGTTGGTGTCCACTTCAGGCGGCGGAGTGGTCCAGTCGCCTTCATCCGGCCAGAGGAGATTTCCGGTAAGCTCTGCGCGGCCCGTGGGGCGGGTATTTTCCTTGTCCGTGGCCCGGATGTAGCCGCGATCCACAAGGATGCGGCGACCCTCGTCCGTCACAAAGGGAGAGATCACGCGATAGCCTGCCCCCTCGGCCTCTGTGACCCAGAAGACATGTAGCTCCTCGGGTAGGATCTCACCCTCAAATCGCACCGCACGGTAGCGGTCCGCCTCGGGGTCTGGAGCCTCGGGCAAGGAGACCGGCTCTGCTGCGATGCGTGTCTCGATGGTGGCGAGGACGCCCTCTTTCCACGCCAGCCGTTGTAGCTGCCAGAGGCCCAACGAGACCAGCGCCACAAAGCCCAAGCCCCCTACCACCCCAAGAAAGATCACGCGTCGCATCAAACGACCCCTCCAGATCCGATTGCAATCTGCGCCCCAAAGGCCTGCCGCAAAACAGGCAAGAGGCGCGCGAGGTGATCCCCGCGCGCCCCGTTAGATACGTGCTGATTGCCGAAAGGAAAACCGCAATCATGTACCCGCTACATTGAGATCAGTGCGCCAGACCGGCGGTGCCCCAGATGTAGACGGCCACGAAGAGGAACAGCCACACAACGTCAACGAAGTGCCAGTACCAGGCCGCCATCTCAAAGCCCGCGTGGGACTTCGGCGTGAAATCGCCCCGCATCGCGCGAATCAGACACACGATCAGGAAGATGGTGCCGAGGATCACGTGGAAGCCGTGGAAACCGGTGGCCATGAAGAAGTTGGAGTAGAACTCGTCGCCGCCAAACTCCCAGCCTTCGTGCAGCAGGTGCACATATTCATAGGCCTGCAGCGCAGTGAAGAAGATGCCAAGTGCGATACCGATGGCGAGGCCGTTCACCAGACCCTTGCGGTCATTGTCGTGCACAAGCGCGTGGTGCGCCCAGGTCACAGCACAGCCAGAGAGCAGCAACACCAGCGTGTTGATGAGCGGCAGGTGGAAGGCGTCAACCGGGTAGATGTCGGGCGCGACATATTCGGTGCCGACGTATTCTTCCATCGGGTACATGGCGTGTTTGAAGAACGACCAGAACCACGCGAAGAAGAACATGACTTCGGACATCACAAACAGGATGAAGCCGTAGCGCAGGCCGATCAGAACAACCGGCGTGTGATCGCCTGCCTTGTTTTCCGCAATGGTCTCAGACCACCAGCAGAAGGCAGAGTAGAGCACCGCAACCAAACCGGCCCAGAACAGCCAGGCGGTGTAGTCGTGCATCCAGAGCACCGCGCCAAACAGCATGACGAAGGCGCCAAGCGAGCTCAGAAGCGGCCAAATAGAAGGCGGCAGAATGTGGAAATCGTGGTTTTTTGCATGCGCCATTTAAGTGTCCCTCACCAAAGCGGCCTTAGTTCAGTTCTGTCTCTGCCCCGGATGTATCCCCGGTGTCGAGAGCGGCATAGCCCTCGGGCAGATCAATCTCATGAAATGTATACGACAAGGTGATCGTATGCACATATTTTGCCTCCGGGTCCTCGATAATCTCGGGGTCCACGAAGAAGGTCACGGGCATCATCACCCGCTCCCCCGGTTGCAGCACCTGCTCGTTAAAGCAGAAACACTGAATTTTATCAAAGTAATAGCCCGCCGAGAACGGCGCGACGTTGTAAGACGCCTGGCCTGCAACCGGACGGTCTGTCGGGTTGTAAGCCTCATAGAAAGCAAGACCGGTCTCGCCAATCTTCAGCTCCATGATGCGCTCGACGGGTTTGAACTCCCACGGCATGCCGCGGTCCTTGGAGGCGTCAAAACGAACCTTGATGGTTTGGTCGAGCACCTGATCGGAGCCGGTCTCGGCGACCTGCGTAACGCCGCCAAAGCCCGTGACCCGGCAGAACCAGTCATAGAACGGCACCGACGCCCAGGCGAGGCCACCCATCAGAACAACCACGCCAACCAGCTGCACCACTGTTTTTTGAGGTCCGTTCAACGCCATCAGATTACTCCGTGCCCTGGGTTTCGGGGAAGCTGAAGCCGGTGGAGGTCACTTTGACCATCGTCAGCGCCAGAACCAGCACGACGAATCCCCCTAGCAACAGGCCAACACCCACGTTGCGCCCTTTGCGGCGGTTGTGGATTTCATGTTCCTTGCGCAGGCTCATCTTACCAGCCTCCCAGCCCATAGGGTTTCAACAGCGCCTCGGCGAGAATCGCGCCAAAGTGGAGGAAGAGGTAGAGCAGCGACAGTTTGAAGAAGGAGCGTTCGATCTTGAAGTTGTCGCTCTCGCAGATCTCCTCATCGCGGCGCCAGATCTGGACCGCGCCTTTCAGGAACAGCGCATTGAGCACAACAGCTGTAGTGAGATAGATCGGCCCTCCGACGCTGGTGAAGGCGGTGGTCAGCGCAAAGGCCGCGAGAATTACGGTGTAGACCAGGATGTGCTTGCGCGTGGAGCGCCGCCCATGGGTCACGGTCAGCATCGGCACATCGGCCATGTCGTAATCATTGCGCATAAAAAGCGCGAGCGCCCAGAAATGCGGCGGCGTCCACAGGAAGGTCAGTGCAAACATCAGCCAGGGCTCGACCGACATGCTGCCGGTGGCCGCGATCCAGCCGATCACAGGCGGAAACGCCCCTGCCGCGCCACCGATGACGATGTTCTGCGGCGTCGCCCGCTTGAGCCACATGGTGTAGATCACCACGTAAAAGAAGATGGTGAACGCCAAGAACGCCCCTGCAAACACGTTGGTCGCAAGCGCCAGCATGATCACCGACAGGCCCGACAGCGCAAGGCCGAGACTCAGCGCTTCGCCCTTGTCGACTTTGCCAGCCGGGATCGGGCGGCCCTTGGTGCGCTTCATCACCTGATCGATGTCGGCGTCCCACCACATATTGAGCGCGCCAGACGCCCCGCCGCCGATGGCAATGAACAGGATCGCACAGAAGCCGATCACCGGATGCACTCCGATGGGCGCAGCCATCAGGCCAACAAAGGCGGTGAACACGACAAGGGACATCACCCGCGGCTTCAGCAGCGCGAAGTAATCGCCAAGGGAAGCCTCCTCTTCGCGGGTCATGCTTGCATTGATGCTAGCGTCTGTCATGTCTCGGGCTCTTTCAGGTCATGGACGACCACGCAAAGCGCGTGGTCGCTCTTGGTCTCATCCGTCAGCACGCGGCTCTCTCAGCAGATAGCGGACGCGCGCCGAGGGTCCAGTCAGATCACTTGGAAGCGACGTCGTAGGGCTGCGGCAGACCCGCGTATTCCTCGATCGCGCCGTTCAGCCATTCCTGATAGGCTTCTTCGCTGACCACTTTGACGGTGATCGGCATATAAGCGTGGTCCTTGCCGCAAAGCTCGGAACATTGGCCAAAGTAGACGCCTTCTTTGGTTGGCTTGAACCACAGTTCCGCAAGGCGGCCGGGGATGCCATCCTGCTTCACGCCGAACGACGGCAGCGCCCAGGAGTGGATCACGTCAGCAGCCGTTACCTGCATCACGATGGTTTTGTTCACCGGAACAACAACCGCAGTGTTGGTCGCCAGAAGGAATTCGTCGCCTGCGTAGCCCGCTTCTTCGAGCTTCAGCTTCATCGCTTCGTCATAGACGAAAGGCGTCACATCCGCGTCGGCAGGGCGCGTGGATTCGTCCAGCGTCGCCGGGTGGCCGATGAGATAGCTGTCAAAGGCAAAGTCGTGATCCACATACTCGTAGCCCCAGTACCACTGGTAGCCGGTCACCTTGATGGTCACGTCGCCCTCGGGGATTTCCTGCTGGCGGAACAGTTCTGGCAGCGAGAAGGAGCCAATTACGATCAGGATAAGGATCGGCACCACGGTCCAAGCGATCTCGATCGGGGTGTTGTGCGTGAAGCTCGCTGCCTTGGGGTTGGCGCGACGGTTGAAACGCACAATTGCGTAAAGCAGCAGACCACCCACGAACACACAGATCGCGGTGATGATGATGAGAATCATGTAGTCGAGCTTGTGAATGCCCTCTGCCAATTCGGACGCCGCCGGCTGAAAACCGAGGTTGCCGTCCGTCGGCTTACCAATGGTTTCCAGACCTTCTTGCGCCATGGCTGGAAGGCTAGAAAGGGCGGCGATAAAGCCCGAAAGCGTCAAAGCATTCTTCATGTCGTTTCCTGATCGCTTGATCGTTGCATGGGTTGGGATCGCGGAATCGTTCGAAAAACTCTACCGCGCCCGTTGTCTTTGTTGCCGTTAAAAATCATATTCTCGGGAGGTTATAAAGAGGGTAGCGCGCGTCATAGCGTCTCTTTCTTGACTTAGATCAAAAAAATCGAGGCCGATTTGATGGATACAACCGCTTTTTCCCCGTTTGAAACCACACTTCCCGAAGATGAGGCGCTGCCGCTCCTGCGTGACGCACTGGCAGGTGCCGACGATGGCGAGATCTTTGCCGAGCGCACAAAATCAGAGGCATTGGTATTCGACGACGGCCGTCTGCGTACGGCGAGCTATGATGCTGCCGAAGGATTCGGGCTGCGCGCGGTGCGGGGCGAAGTGGCGGGGTATGCCCATTCGACCACCATGTCGATCTCGGCGCTGCGCCGCGCGGCCGAAACCGCACGGCTCGCAGTGGGCGCTGGCGGCGGCACCATGGCCCCTGCCCCGCAGGCCACCAATCAGAAACTCTATGGCGATCTGGATCCGATCGCGGCGCAGGCCTTTCCCGTGAAGGTCGAGACCCTGCGTGAGATCGACAGTTTTGCGCGCGACCTCGATCCGCGCGTCGTACAGGTCTCGGCCACGCTGGCAGCATCCTTGCAGGAAATCGAGATCCTGCGCGCCGATGGCACCCGCGTGCGCGACGTGCGACCGATGACGCGCGTGAATGTCTCGATCATCGTCGAGGACGGCGGACGGCGCGAGAGTGGCACTGCGGGCGGTGGCGGTCGGGTTGGCCTTGATGGGCTGATCGCGCCCGAGGACTGGCAGGCCAAAGCGCGTGAGGCGCTGCGAATCGCACTGGTGAACCTCGACGCGGAACCTGCGCCCGCCGGCGAGCTTGACGTGGTACTTGGCCCCGGCTGGCCCGGCATCCTGCTGCACGAGGCGATCGGACACGGGCTGGAGGGCGATTTTAATCGGAAGGGATCCTCGGCATTTGCCGGGCTCATGGGACAGCGCATCGCAGCCCCCGGCGTTACCGTGCTGGACGATGGCACCATTCCGGACCGGCGCGGTTCGATCACCGTGGACGACGAGGGCACGCCAAGCCAGAAGACCACATTGATCGAGGACGGCATCCTCGTAGGGTACATGCAGGATCGCCAGAACGCGCGCCTGATGGGCGTGGAGCCCACCGGTAACGGGCGCCGTCAAAGCTATGCACACGCGCCGATGCCGCGGATGACCAACACCTATATGCTCGGCGGTGAGGCGACGCCCGAGGATCTGGTCAAAGAGGTCAAGGACGGAATCTGGGCCGTCGGCTTTGGCGGGGGACAGGTGGATATCACCAACGGCAAATTCGTATTCTCCTGCACCGAAGCCTACCGCGTCAAAGACGGCAAGGTCGGCGCCCCCGTCAAAGGCGCCACGCTGATCGGAGACGGCGCCACTGCGCTGCAGCAAATCCGCGGGCTCGGCAATGACATGGCGCTTGACCCCGGGATGGGGAACTGCGGCAAACAAGGCCAATGGGTACCTGTCGGCGTGGGCCAGCCCAGCGTGCTCATGGGCGGATTGACGGTCGGCGGATCTGCGACCTGAGCACTCAGATGAATCCGTGACACAAGTGATCTGGCGCGACACCGCGCCAGATCAGTCGACAAATAGGACGACTCGCAGATACTCTGGGAGTCGTCTTTTCTTTTCAGGGCTCTAGGGCCAGCAAAGAATGACCGCGGCATTATTTATGCTTAACAGATCAGGGATTTTCACCTTCCTGACTGCAGTCTGTGGACGTGATTTTGCCTTGGGGCATGCTGGTCCAAACACTTTCTCCGCAGCGCCACGCCAGCGCATATCATTTATTTTCAATGACATAGCAAAAAGTACCGAAAAATCTCGATAAACTTTTGGGATGTTCACCACCTGTTAACCCCTCAGGCCTTAATCCTAATATTGCAACAAGGCGAGGCGAGGGCATGACCGGAGAAGCATATTCTTCCACTCACCCCCCACTCCCACCCACCACGGAAGATCAAAGGTATTCCTGGCTTCGCCTGTTGCGCTCCCGAGGCATCGGGACCGTGACCTTTTATCGGCTTCTGGCCGAGTATGGTTCAGCACAGAATGTGCTTGAAAAGCTGCCTGAATTGGCAGCGACTTCAGGCGTCAAAGGGTATAAAATATACTCAAAAGATGCATTGGACGCCGAGTTCGAGAACGCAAAAGCCGCCAATGCGCGGCTTTTGTGCATTGGAGATCCCCATTATCCGGCCCCGTTGGCCTCGCTTCCCAATCCTCCTCCGGCACTCTGGGCGATCGGAAATTTGTCGCTTGTGACGCGACCGGCCATTGCACTGGTGGGCGCACGCAACGCGTCCTCCTTGGGGCGGCGCATGGCCTATGGGCTGGCGCGAGATCTGGGCGATGCCGGATATGTGGTGGTCTCGGGACTTGCGCGCGGCATCGATGCCTGTGCCCACGAGGGTGCCCTTGCCAGCGGCACCATCGCTGTGCAGGGCGGCGGCGTCGACATTATATATCCCTCTGAGAACACCCCGCTCGCCATGACCCTTGCCGAGCAGGGTCTGCGCCTCTCCGAACAACCCATGGGCTTGCAGCCACAAGCGCGCCATTTTCCGCCCCGCAACCGCATCATAGCAGGTCTCGCCCTTGCAACAGTGGTCGTGGAGGCCGCCATAAAGTCAGGGAGCCTCATCACTGCGCGCGATGCGCTGGATTTGGGACGGGACGTGATGGCAGTACCTGGCCACCCCTGCGACGGGCGGGCCAGCGGTGGCAACCTCTTGATCCGCGATGGCGCCACGCTGGTGCGCCACGCCGAGGACGTGATCGAGGCGCTACCTCCGCTCAATGCGCACCGCCCGCCCCAACGCCCCTCGGTGCAGGACCTGCCCTCGCCCCCGCCCGAGCGACGCAACCTGCGTCAAACCGCAGCACTGCATCAACAAATCCTGGATCGCCTCGCGGCCGCGCCCACACCGGAAGGCCAGTTGATCAAGGATCTCGGCAGCCCCGCACGCAAGGTGCGCACGGTGCTGACGGACTTGGAGCTATCCGGCGAAATCGGTCGGGAACCGGGTGGAGTGATCATCAAAAAACGCTAATTCAAAGTCGAAAACTCCCCCCTTCACGCCCGAGCTCCACGCGCTGATTTCTTCGCGTGGATTGACATTCTCCCCTTGCGCGACACATTTTGCCCGGCCATAGAGCGCGATTGAACCCGTCTGAAAAGGTGCCCACTTACATGCCAGTTGTCGTTGTCGAATCCCCGGCCAAAGCCAAAACAATCAATAAATATCTGGGCTCCGACTACACTGTTTTGGCATCCTACGGTCACGTCCGGGACCTGCCCGCAAAGAACGGATCCGTTGACCCCGAAGATGATTTTGCGATGACATGGGAGGTCGGCAACGACTCCAAAAAACATGTGCGCGCCATCGCAGAGGCGCTCAAGGACGACAACGCATTGATCCTCGCGACCGACCCCGACCGCGAAGGCGAGGCGATCAGCTGGCACTTGCAAGAAGCGCTCACCAAGCGGCGCTCCATCAAGAAGGACACCGACGTCAAACGCGTGACCTTCAACGCGATCACCAAGGACGCTGTCGCCGAGGCCATGAAAAACCCCCGCGATGTCGATATGCCGCTGGTAGAGGCCTACCTCGCCCGGCGTGCTCTCGATTATCTTGTGGGCTTCAACCTCTCTCCGGTGCTTTGGCGCAAACTGCCCGGCGCGCGCTCGGCCGGGCGTGTGCAATCGGTTTGCCTCCGCCTCATCGTGGAGCGCGAGATGGAGATCGAGGCGTTCAACCCGCAGGAATATTGGTCCGTCCGCGCAAACCTTGCCACCCCGCGCGGCCAATCGTTTGAGGCGCGCCTGACCGTGCTCGGCGGTGAAAAACTCGACAAATTCAGCCTCGCAAACTCGACGGCGGCAGAACTGGCGGTGCAGGCCGTCAGCAGCCGCAAAATGTCTGTCCTGTCGGTTGAGGCCAAACCGGCGGCGCGCAACCCCTCTGCGCCTTTCATGACCTCGACCCTGCAACAGGAAGCGAGCCGCAAGTTCGGCATGGGCGCCAAACAGTGCATGAATGCCGCGCAGCGTCTCTATGAGGCCGGGCTCATCACCTATATGCGGACCGATGGGATCGACATGGCCCCGGAGGCGGTCTCTGCCGCGCGCGATGAGATTGCCAAGCGCTATGGCCAGGAATATGTGCCCGGCGAGCCGCGGATCTACAAGAACAAGGCCAAGAACGCCCAAGAGGCGCACGAATGTATCCGCCCGACCGACATGAGCCGCGACGCCGCGAGCCTCAAAGTATCCGAAGATGATCAGCGCAAGCTTTATGACCTGATCTGGAAACGCACGCTCGCCTGCCAGATGGCAGGTGCCCGTCTGGAGCGCACCACAGTGGACATCGGCTCTGACGACAAGCAGGTGGTGCTGCGCGCCACCGGTCAGGTCGTCATGTTTGATGGCTTCATGCGCGTGTATGAAGAAGGCCGCGATGATGTGGTCGACGAGGACGACAAGCGTCTGCCGCAGATCATGCAAGGCGAAGCACTGAAGTTTGCAGGTTCGCTTGCGGCTCAGGCGGAAAAAGCGGGCAAAGACGGTTCTGTGCTGTCGCAGGATGGCGCAACGCTGGCACTGCAGCACCACACCCAGCCGCCGCCGCGCTATACCGAGGCCACATTGGTCAAACGGATGGAAGAGCTCGGCATCGGCCGCCCGTCGACCTACGCCAGCGTCATCACCACGATCCAGGACCGCGAATATGTCCGCAAGGACAAGAACCGCCTCTTCCCCGAGGACAAAGGGCGGATCGTGACCATCTTCCTGCTGAACTTCTTTAAGCGCTACGTGGAATATGACTTCACCGCCGCGCTCGAGAACCAGCTCGATGATGTCAGTGCAGGCGGCAAGGACTACAAGGAACTTCTGGACAGTTTCTGGCGCGACTTCTCGGCGGCGATCTCCGAGACCTCCGATCTGCGCATCTCGGAAGTTCTGGATGTGCTGGACGAGGCGCTTGCGCCACAGCTCTACCCCCCGCGAGAAGATGGTGGCGACCCGCGTATCTGCCCCAAGTGTGGTGCCGGTCAACTACATTTGAAAACCTCGCGCACCGGCGGTTTCGTGGGTTGCGGCAACTACCCCGAATGCAACTATACCCGCCCGATCTCGGGCGAGGGCGCCGAAGGTTATGAACGCGTCCTCGGCGAGGATGACGGCGACGAGATCCACCTGAAGTCCGGCCGCTTTGGCCCCTATGTGCAACGCGGTGAGGCCACGCCAGAAAACAAGAAGCCGCCGCGCTCCTCGCTGCCGAAACAGGGCAAGGACTATCTGCCCGGCTGGGGCCCCAATGAGATCACGCTCGAGCAAGCCGTGACCTTGCTGACGCTACCGCGCGAAATCGGCGCGCACCCGGAGGGCGGCGTGGTGTCGTCGAACCTCGGTCGATTTGGCCCCTACATCATGCACCAGCGTCCCGACGAGGAAAAACCGGTCTATGTGAACCTGAAGGAAACGCTGGACGTCTTTGAAATCGGCATGAACCGCGCGGTGGAGATGCTGGCGGAAAAACGCGCCAACCCGGGCCGCGGGCGCTCTGCTGCCGCAAAACCGCTGCGTGAGCTGGGCGAACATCCGGACGACAAGGCGCCCGTGAACATCATGGATGGGCGCTACGGGCCTTATGTGAAATGGGGCAAGGTCAATGCGACTCTGCCCAAGGACACCGAGGCCAAGGACGTGACCATGGAGATGGCGGTTGAGCTTCTGAATGAAAAAGCCGCCAAATCCGGCAAGAAAAAAGCGCCCGCGAAGAAAGCTGCTGCGAAGAAGACCACAGCCAAGAAAACCACCGCGAAAAAAGCACCCGCCAAAAAGAAAGAGGCCAAAGCCTCTGGCGATTAACCGCAGGCGGGGCGCGCTCCCGCCCGTCGTCGCTGCACCAGGATGCAGGTCCTCCCGTTGGGACCAGCGCCGCGCTTTCGCGCGGCGTTTGTGTATTTCGACACACACCTAGGGCCATACGCGTCTCACCCTCTTCCTCTATTTCAGACTATTCCCGCCAAAAGCACGGGGCCCTTTGGCCCCTTTGGCATGGGTAGAAATACGCAGACCATTGCGTATTCGTTGACTCGACAGCACAACTGGGGCGATTAGCTTGACCCAGAGGAAATGGAAGGGAGAGTTCCATGAAGAAGGTTTACGGCTCTGCCGCTGAGGCCCTCGACGGGGTGCTGTTTGACGGCATGACAATTGCGGCAGGCGGCTTTGGCCTCTGCGGCATCCCGGAGTTGCTGCTTGAGGCGATCAAAGACGCGGGCACCAAGGATCTGACATTTGCGTCCAACAACGCAGGCGTTGATGACTTTGGCATTGGAATCCTGCTGCAGACCAAGCAGGTCAAAAAGATGATGTCGTCCTATGTGGGCGAGAACGCGGAATTCATGCGTCAGTATCTCTCGGGCGAACTGGAGCTGGAATTCAACCCCCAAGGCACGCTGGCCGAACGCATGCGCGCAGGCGGCTGCGGCATTCCCGGGTTTTACACCAAGACCGGCGTCGGCACCCAGATCGCCGAAGGCAAGGAGGTCAAGGTCTTTGACGGCGAGGAATACATCCTCGAGCGCGGCATCTTTGCGGATCTGTCCATCGTCAAAGCCTGGAAGGCGGATGAAACCGGCAACCTCGTGTTCCGCAAGACCGCCCGCAATTTCAATCCGCCCGCCGCGATGTGCGGCAAGATCTGTGTGGTCGAAGTGGAAGAGATCGTGCCCACCGGCAGCCTTGATCCCGATCACATCCACCTGCCCGGC
The DNA here is from genome assembly GCF_000014065.1 of Ruegeria sp. TM1040. NCBI lineage: Bacteria > Pseudomonadati > Pseudomonadota > Alphaproteobacteria > Rhodobacterales > Roseobacteraceae > Ruegeria > Ruegeria sp. TM1040. The sequence goes on from NC_008044.1 coordinate 2,462,959, forward strand.
GTCTACGTGCACCGCCTGATCCAGGGCGAACACGAAAAACGTATCGAAAAAGTGACCACCCGCCCGCGTGAGGAGGCTTGATCCATGGCTTGGGACCGCAACCAAATGGCCGCGCGCGCGGCACAGGAACTCGAAGACGGCATGTATGTAAACCTCGGCATCGGGATTCCGACGCTGGTCGCCAACTACGTGGGTGACAAGGACATCACGTTGCAGTCGGAGAACGGCATGCTCGGCATGGGCCCTTTCCCCTTTGAGGGCGAAGAAGACCCCGACCTGATCAATGCAGGTAAGCAAACCATCACCGAATTGCGCCGCACGGCCTATTTCGACAGTGCCACCTCCTTTGGCATGATCCGCGGCGGCAAGATCGCGGCCGCGATCCTCGGCGCGATGGAAGTCGCAGAGAACGGTGACCTGGCCAACTGGATGATCCCGGGCAAACTGGTCAAAGGTATGGGCGGCGCGATGGATCTGGTCGCCGGTGTCGGGCGTGTCATCGTGGTCATGGATCACGCCAACAAGCACGGCGAATCCAAGCTCCTGAAAGAATGCACCTTGCCGCTGACGGGCAAAGGCGTCGTGGACCGCATCATCACCAATCTTGGCGTGTTGGATGTTGTCGAGGGTGGTCTCAAAATCGTCGAGGTTGCCGAAGGCGTGACCGAAGACGAGCTGCGGGCTGCAACCGAGGCAACCATCGTCAACTGATCGCACGCGCTCAGTGTGAAACGTTGGGCGGGGGCGCGGAGGGCAGAAGCCCTCCGCGCCCCCGCCCCGATCAGATCGCAGAGCGATCCGACCTGTCACCAGATTGCCCAGACCCCGTAGACTGATCCGCTCAGCTCATTTTCCAGCTTCGGTATAATCGAGAACACCGCTCCAGGGGCGAAGCGGAGCGCTCGTCTCATTTCATCGTTTGAAACACGCAGCCATCGGAAATCATGATCGGAGGCGTCGTGCAGAGATTTCGCGCCAGCCGGTACGCCGCAAGAACCTTTGGGACATAATCCCGCGTCTCTGCATAGGGTGGCACCCCGCCATGCTCACGCACCGCCCCTGCCCCGGCATTGTAGCCCGCCAGGACCAGAACCGGATCTCCCGAAAAATCCCGCATCAACTGATCCAGGAACCGAACGCCGCCTGCGATGTTCTGTTTTGGGTCAAAGGAATCATCAACGCCGAACTGGGTCGCCGTATCCGGCATGAGCTGCATCAGCCCCTCTGCCCCCACGCGACTCACCGCATCAGGCTTGCCACCGGATTCGACCGCCATCACCGCAAGCACCAAGGCCGGGGACACTTCGGTGCCGATTGTCGAGGTCAACAGCGACACCCCATAGTTGGAGATCATGCTCTGCAACTCCTGCAGTCGCGGCGTGGCAATGTCATTGCGCGCCTCAAGCACCGCGAGACTACTCTGCAACCGTCCGGGAGACGCCCCAGCGAGATCCGCCCCGACCTCATCCCAGAACCACGCATACCGCGCCTGAGGTGCGGTTGGGACAGAGCCCACATCGCTCTCACCCTGAGGGCTTGCACTCTCTTCACCAACCTTAGGGGCTTTGGGTTCTATCTGAACCGTGATGCGCTTTTGGGTGCCTGGTGCGGGCGGGCGCACACGTTTGGCCTCAAAGTCGGCAAACGGCGCGGGCGCCTCTTGCGCCTGCGCAAGTGCTGCAAACACCAGGCCACAGCATATCGCGAGTCCCCGTTTCACACTCATTTCGCCTGCTCATCGTCTGCTTTGTGCTAGCACACTCTGCCATCGAGGCCCGAAAATCCAGTTCAGCCGGACAGATTTGGCCCATTTCGCCACATTTGCACCCCATTTGGCACGATCACGCTGGGCTTACCTGAAATCCAAGCCGAAACTTTCTTTTCTAAACATGCGGTTAACAGGCCCAGTAACCTTTTCTTAAGCTTAACGGCCAAATTCCGGGTTTCGGCCCAATTCCTGCCACCCTGAGTAGGGATAACAGGCTCATCCAAAGCGGGACAGCATCTGAAGGTGAGAGAGCAGATGACACGGAACGCCCCGCCGGATGCCAACATTTACCGATCCTCAGGAGGGACGAACCATGATCAAATTCATCAAAAACTTCCGCAAAGACGAATCCGGCGCCGTGACTGTTGACTGGGTTGTGCTGACCGCAGCTGTCGCCGTTCTCGGCACTCTGGTGTACTCGCAGATCTCCGGCAGCATCGAGACTGCAACCGCTGCAACCGGCACCTTCCTGGGCGCCAACGGCTCTTCCAGCTACTAATCCACCGCGTTTCGCGACTGGTTTAGCCTGACAGAATGCCGTCCCGGGCCGTGCCATGCTTACGGCCCGGGACATGCCATTGCGGCACGTTCGCTGGAGGACATCCATGAAGACACTGAAGACATTCAGAGACAGCGAAGATGGCGCTGTTACCGTCGATTGGGTGGTTCTGGCGGCAATGGTTGTCGCGCTCGGCGCCCTTGCGGGCACCGCGATGAACACTGAAGTCACAGCCTTCCTCGGCACGCTCGCCGGGGACGTGGAGGCTTTTGTAACAGGCGCGCATAACGGCACGTTCTGAGACGGCAGACGACATGCGCAAGCCTCGGCTGGCCGTTTACTGGCCTCTAGCCCGACGCCGGGACGCATGTATCACGCAACCTATTCATTGCCCTCGGTGCAAAACGCCCTGAGCATCACGGAAAGGGACCAACATGAGAGCCGCATTTGGATTAGTGCTCATCGTGGGTGTCGCCCTGGCTGGCGGCGCCGTCATGATGGCGAAAAACTACATCGAGGCCTATCAACACGCTCTGGCCCAGGAACGGTCGAACCGCGATGCCGCAGTTCCGACCGTAAACGTCTTTGTGGCCAACAAGACGCTGACTTACGGTGAAGAGCTCACCAAGGAAAGTGTGCGGTCTGTGGCGTGGCCCGAGAACGCTCTGCCCGAGGGCGTTTTCCATGAGGAGGCGGAGCTTTTCCCCTCTGACAGCCCCAAGGACGCGCGCTTCGTGCTGCGCACCATGGAGAAGAACGAACCCCTCTTGGCCGTCAAAGTCACCGCCCCCGGCGAGGACGCAGGCATTACCTCCCGGCTTGAGAAAGGCATGCGCGCCTTTGCCATCCGCGTGGACGTCGCCAGCGGCGTATCAGGCTTTCTGCGTCCCGGAGATCGGGTCGACGTCTATTGGAGCGGGCAGCCCCCCGCACGCGGTGGCCAGGAACTCGGCGGCGAAGTGACCCGCCTGATCCAGAGCAACATCGAGCTGATCGCGGTCGACCAGATGTCGGGCGGCGACTTCAGCAGCGCGATCATCGCGCGCACCGTCACCGTCAAGGCGCAGCCCGAAGAAGTGGCCCGTCTGGCACAAGCACAAGCCACTGGCCGTTTGTCGCTGGCCTTGGTCGGCGCGCAGGATGACACCATCGCGTCCCTCGTCGAGGTTGATCAACGTGCCCTCTTCGGGCTTGGCGACCTCGAAGCGGCGGAACCGGTGAAAGAAGACAGGGTCTGCACTATTCGCAATCGACGCGGTGCAGAGGTGGTGGAAATCCCGATTCCCTGCACCGACTAGATTTTTCGTAAATAAACAGACAGTTAGAACGGGCCCGCGGATCAATCTGATCCTGCGGGCCTCCTCTATTGTGGCTCTGCCCCCTCAGCTTTCTCTTTAATAAACGCCTCGAAGTCATTGATTCTTGCAATGAAACACGAAGTCGCGCACATTAGCCGCAAAATCGGGGCGCAAAGACCCCACATCAGAGGCGTGATCGGAAAGGCAGGTCACATGTCAATTAGACGGTATTGTGCGGCGGCCCTCACGGGGCTGGCCCTCCTATTTGCTCATTCTCCCTCGCCCGCAGTGGCGCAGGGGATCAGCGTATTGAAAAAGGGCACCAACGCGGTTCTCGATGTGCCGATGAACCGGGCCGTGGTGGTCGAAGCCGATGTGCCCTTTGCGGAACTCAGCATCGCCAATCCCAGCATTGCGGATATTTCCTCACTGTCGGATCGCACGATCTATGTGCTGGGCAAATCGCCCGGCCTGACGACGCTGACGCTGCTGGACGGCTCTGGCGGGCTGATCACCAACGTGGATGTGCGCGTCGCTGCGGATGTGAGCGAGTTCAAACAGCGCCTGCAGCAGATCCTGCCCAATGAAAAGATCGAAGTGCGCACCGCCAATGATGGCATTGTTCTCTCTGGCACCGTTTCCAGTGCCCAACGCCTGCAGCGCGCGCTGGATCTGGCAGAACGCTATGCTCCGGATCGCGTCAGCAACCTGATGACCGTGGGCGGTATTCAGCAAGTGATGCTGAAGGTCCGCTTTGCCGAAATGGAGCGCTCCGTCAGTAAGTCGCTGGGTGGCTCCATGCTGATCAGATCTTCGGATGGCGCGATTGCCACCGGCTCCTTCCAGAACCGTGGCGGCAACGGAAATATCTTTGGCGACAGTGTCACAAGCCCCGTTCAGCTCCAGAGCGAGACCCTTGGCGCAGCCCTGTTCGGTTTCGACATTGGCGCGGTGCAGTTCAACGTGCTCCTGGAAGCACTCGAGCAAAAAGGTCTGGTACGCACCCTGGCGGAGCCGAACCTCTCGGCCCTTTCGGGTCAAGAAGCCAATTTCCTCGCCGGTGGTGAATATCCGGTCCCCGTTGCGCAAGAAGATGGCGTGATCACGGTTGAGTTCAAACCCTTCGGGATTGAGCTGAACTTCATCCCGCGCGTGGTTGATGGCGATCTGATCAATCTGGAGCTCAAGGCTGCAGTCTCGGCGATCGACACCACCAATTCCGCGACCTTTGACGGGTTCTCCATCAACGCCTTCTCGCGCCGCGAAACCGCAACGACGGTAGAGCTGCGCGATGGTGAGAGCTTTGCGATTGCCGGTCTCATTGAGGACGAGTTCCGCGACGGGGCCGCACAGGTGCCTTGGCTTGGCGATGTGCCGGTTCTGGGCGCCCTCTTCCGCAGTGCAGATTACGCCCGCAACCAGAGCGAATTGGTTATCATCGTCTCGGCTCATCTGGTGACCCCGACCCGCGGCGAAGCGCTGGCGCTGCCAACAGATCGCATTCGCCCCCCGAGCGAGAAGAATCTGTTCTTGTTCGGACAGACCGAACGCGCACAGGCCGGGGCTGCAGGCGAAGTTGCAAATCAGGACTTCAACGGCTCTTATGGCTATCTACTTGATTGATCCAGACAAACGGTGGCGCAGATGTTGAAATATGCAGCAATTTTGGGATTGGCCTTGGCGACCGGGGCCTGCGCCTACAAAGAGGCGGGCGAGCCCCTTGATCCGAAGTATTTTGGGTCCGCAAACGCCAACAACACCGCCGTGCTCTCGGGTGATCGCAGCTACCGGGTGCAACTTGCCACCCGTTTTGCCAACGAAGTTCCGTCAACAATCAACTTCGACTTTGACAGCGCGCGTCTGGATGGCGAGGCCCGCCGGGTTCTGGACACACAGGCCAAGTGGATCCGTCAGTTCCCGGAGGTGCGGTTCCGGGTCTATGGCCACACCGATGCGGTGGGCAGCCAGACCTACAACAAACGCCTTGGCTTGAGGCGCGCCCGCGCTGCGGTCAACTATTTGGTTTCGCGCGGCATTTCGCGCTCGCGGCTTGAGGCCGTCGCCTCCTTTGGCGAGACGCAGCCGTTGATCGTGACCGACCAGCGGGAACGCCGCAACCGGCGCACCGTCACCGAAGTCAGCGGCTTTGTCGCGGCGCGGGTGAACGAACTCGATGGCAAATACGCCGCCGTGATCTATCGCGACTATGTCGAGAGTGCGGTCTCCCCGACTACGATTTCGGCCAAAACCGCGCTCACGGACGAGTGATCCTCGGACCGGACGGGCCTGAGACAAATGAGCTGCGCGCCGATTTCAGGCGGGCAGTTCACCGCCTGCCAAAGCGGTAACAAGTTGTTAGGCATGATTAACATTCCCTACAATCGGAGTTTTTTGGCCCCAATCTCGCCCATATTGCGAACGACACTGATCCCATAGGCGCCGTGTCCCTTGTGAAGGAACCGGCGCTGGTCCAACATCGGCTGGGTGCCGGGGCCAAACAATGTGGGGATACTGGCGATGACGAGTGGGATTTCGCAAACGGAGGCTGTGCCGATCGCAGCCTGCACAATCAGTCGAGACGTTCAGAACTTCGATCTGCTGATCGAAGACATGGAAGCGGTTATGGGCGAGGCTTGGGGCGACCTTGGCTTTACTGAATCGCTCGCGTTTTTCTATCAACCCGAAGCCGAAACTCTGGAGTTCGTGGCGCTTGCGATTGACGCGGAGGATGAGGACAATCTTCCGCTGATGATAGAGATCATCACCCAGGCCAAATCCCGCAACATCAAGGTCATTCTGGTGGCAGAGGATGTGACGCCCGCCGCGCTGCACAAACTGCTGCGCCAAGGCGCGGATGAATTCATCCCCTACCCTCTGCCGGAACAGGAACTTGCGGCCGCCATTGACCGCTTGCGTAAACCCGAAGAGGCGCCCGCACCCGCAGCGGCGCCACAGCGGGCACATAAGTTGCATGCAGACAGCCAGCGCGAAGGCGCTGTGATCGTGACGCAGGGACTTGCCGGGGGGACCGGTGCGTCCACATTTGCCGTCAACCTCGCCTGGGAGCTTGCGGAGCTCAACTCGGGCGATCGCCCCTCTGTGTGCCTGCTTGATCTCGACCTGCAAACCGGCTCGGTGTCGACCTATCTCGACCTTCCGCGCCGCGAGGCGGTGATGGAGATGCTGAGCGAAACCGAAGCCATGGATGAGGACATCTTTGGCCAATCCCTGATTTCCTTTCAGGACAAGCTGCAGGTGCTCACGTCTCCGGCCGATATGGTGCCGCTGGAGTTCATCACGCCCGAAGATATTTTGCGGGTGGTTGAGATGGCACGGAGCCACTTTGATTTTGTGGTCATCGACATGCCGCACACAATGGTGCAGTGGACCGAAACGGTGCTGAACCTCGCGCATGTCTATTTTGCGATGATCGAACTGGATATGCGCTCGGCGCAGAACGCCTTGCGCGTCAAACGGGCCCTTCAGTCCGAAGACCTGCCCTTTGAAAAACTGCGTTTCCTGCTCAACAGAGCCCCGAGATTCACCGACCTCAACGGCAAAAGCCGGGTGAAGCGCCTTGCTGAAAGTCTTGGCATTTCTATCGACGTGCAACTCCCGGATGGCGGAAAAGCGATCCTGCACAGCTGTGATCATGGCCAACCGCTGGCGATCTCTGCCCCCAAGAACCCTCTGCGCAAGGAAATCGCCAAGCTGGCGAAGAACCTGCATGAGCTGGGACAGGCAGAGGCGGAAGCCGCCTAAGTCGCAACGCGACAGCACGGGAAGGTATCGAAATGTTTTCCAAGTACAAAAAGCAATCCTCTGCGCCTGCTGCCCCCGCAGCGGCCCCTGCCGCGGCTCCAAAACCTGCCGCCAGCCCCAGCGCACCTGCCGCCGGGGTCAAGGCCGTTCTGCGCCGTCCCGACCAGCGCAACGCAGCTGCCGCCGCACCGCAGGACCGTGAGCGCAAGCGCAAGGAACGGCTGAGCGAGATCAAAATTGATCTGCACAGAGAGCTTTTGGAGAACCTCAACCTCGCCGCGCTTGAAAAAGCCTCTGAATCTGAGCTGCGCAGCGAGATCGCAGCCATCTCCAATGAGGTGCTTCAGGAAAAAAGCATCGTTTTGAACCGCGAAGACCGTCAGCAGCTCATGAAAGAGCTGTATGACGAGGTCACGGGTCTTGGCCCGCTCGAAGCGCTTTTGAAGGATGATACCGTTTCCGATATTCTGGTGAACGGCCCCCAGCAGATCTTTATCGAACGTGCAGGTAAGCTCGAACTGAGCGACATTACCTTCAAGGATGAAAAGCACCTGATGCGGATCATCGACAAGATCGTCTCGGCTGTGGGGCGTCGAGTTGATGAATCAAATCCCTATGTGGATGCCCGTCTCCAGGATGGGTCGCGCTTTAATGCCATGGTGCCGCCGATTGCGGTAGATGGCTCACTGGTGTCGATCCGGAAATTCAAAAAGGACAAGTTACAGATCGACGATCTGGTAAACTTTGGTGCCTTCACCGAAGAAATGGCCGCCTATCTTCAGGCTGCTGTCTCGACCCGTCTGAATGTCATCGTGTCCGGCGGGACGGGCTCTGGTAAGACGACCACGCTCAACGCGCTGTCGAGCTTTATCGACAACTCCGAGCGCATCCTGACCATTGAGGATACGGCGGAACTGCAGTTGCAACAGACCCATGTGGGACGCATGGAAAGCCGCCCGCCCAACGTCGAGGGCAAGGGAGAGGTCAGCCCGCGCGACTGTCTGAAAAACGCGCTGCGGATGCGCCCGGATCGCATCATCGTCGGCGAAACGCGTGGCGCCGAAGTGATCGACATGCTGCAGGCGATGAACACGGGCCACGACGGCTCGATGACCACGATCCACGCAAACTCTGCCCGTGACGGGATCTCGCGTCTCGAGAACATGATCGCCATGGCCGGGATCGAGATGCCGATCAAGGCTGTGCGCAGCCAGATTGCCTCGGCTGTGAACCTGATCGTACAGGCCTCGCGCCTTCAGGATGGTTCGCGCCGGATGACCTCCATCACCGAGATCACCGGGATGGAAGGCGATGTTATCTCCATGCAGGAAATCTTTCGCTTCCAGCGCGTGGGCCTTACCCCCGACAACAAGATCATCGGCCATTTTACCGCGACCGGCGTGCGCAGCCATTTCTCGGAACGCTTCCGCCTCTGGGGCTATGACCTGCCGGCGTCGATCTACGAGCCAACCGTGATGGAGAGCCGCTGATGGAATTCGGGATTGAACCGCTTATCTACGGGCTGATCTTCATCGGCGTCCTGGTGCTGGTCGAAGGCATCTATCTGGTTGCCTTTGGCAAATCCATCAGCCTCAACAGCCGGGTGAACCGTCGCCTCGAGATGCTGGAAAAGGGCGGCAACCGGGAACAGGTGCTTGAGCAACTCCGCAAGGAGATGCAGCAGCACCTCAAATCTCAGTCTATCCCACTCTATTCCCTGCTGGCCGAGAAGGCGCAGAAGGCGGCCATCGCCTTTACACCGATCCAGTTGATCCTCGTCATGTGCGGTCTCACCGGCGTGGCCTTCATCGGGCTCAGCGTCGGCACACAAGCCGCGCTTCCTGTGCGCGTTCTTGGCTCGGTCATTATCGGTGTCGGGGCCGTATTCTTCTGGGTAAATTCCAAAGCCAAGAAACGCATGGCCAAAATCGAAGAGCAGCTCCCCGATGGGGTCGAGCTGATGGTGCGCTCGCTAAGGGTCGGTCATCCGTTTTCCTCGGCAGTGCAGATCGTGGCCAAAGAGGTCGAAGACCCGCTGGCCACCGAATTTGGAATCATCGCCGATGAATGCGCCTATGGCCGTGACGTGGGCGAAGCGCTGAAGGAAATGGCCGAACGTCTGGACATGCAGGATCTGCGCTTCCTCGCGGTCGCCGTGACGATCCAACAGCAATCGGGCGGCAACCTCGCCGAAGTGCTTGCAGGGCTTGCCAAAGTGATCCGCGCCCGTTTTCGACTGTTTCGCCGCGTAAAGGCGATCACGGCCGAGGCGCAGTGGTCGGGCAAATTCCTCTCTGGCTTTCCGCTCTTCGTGCTTGCTGGCACGCTGGTTTCAGACCCGCATTACTATGACAACGTGATCGACCACCCGTGGTTCATGCCCGCCTGTTTCATCGTGGGCGGCATGCTGACGGCAAATATCTTCGTGATGCGCAAGCTGACGAACATCCAGGTCTGAGGAGACAGCCATGGACCCGTTGACCCTTGTTCAAGATCTCCTGATCCAGCACCTAGGTGAGTTTGGCCCGCTGATGGCGGTTGGATTTCTCGGGCTGCTCTTGGTGGTTGTCGCCGCTTTCTTGCTGTTTAACCAGCCCGAAGACCCGCTGAAGAAATTGCAGCGCAACCTCTCCGCCGACCAGAACGCCAAACCCCAGAATGAGCGTCTGCGCCAGGCCAGCCGCAACGAGCAGCTTCAAAAGTTTGCCAACTTCCTCGAGCCCCAGGACGCCGAGGAACTCTCTGCAATGCAGTTGAAACTGCGGCAGGCGGGATACCAGTCCAAGGATGCGGTGCGGCTCTTTCACTTCCTGCAGTTTGCACTTGGCTTGGCGGGTTTGGGCTTTGGCCTGTTTCTCGTTTACGTCCTCAATGCCGACGTTGAATATACGACCAACCAGCTTGCGATGCGTGTCCTCGGTCCTGGTGCTGCGGCCTACTACCTGCCCCGCTACTGGATCACGCGCCGCATCGAGGAGCGCAAGCAAGCGATCACCCGCGCCTTCCCGGACGCGCTTGATATGATGCTGGTCTGCGTCGAAGCCGGACAGTCTCTGGATCAATCCATTGTACGTGTCGGCAAGGAACTGCAGGCCTCCTACCCCGAGCTTGCAGAAGAATTCGAGATCGTCGCCCATGAAATGAAAGCCGGTAAGGAAAAGGACAAGGTTCTGCGCGACATGGCCACACGCTGCGGCGTGCAGGATGTCGCCTCCTTTGTGACGGTGATGATCCAATCGGCTGCCTTCGGTACCTCGATCGCCGATGCGCTCCGGGTTTATGCCGGGGAAATGCGGGACAAACGCGTGATGCGCGCCGAGGAAGCCGCAAACAAGTTGCCAACCAAAATGACCCTTGCCACAATGGGGCTGACAGTTCCGCCCTTGCTGGCGATCCTGATTGCTCCTTCTGTTCAGGGGCTGGGAAACATAGGAAAATAGGCCAACAAAATGCAGTTTCGAAACGGGCGCACCCACCTTTTCCGCCTTGTTTCACCCACAGCCGCCATCAGTGCCCTTGCACTGATGGCGGCATGTGTTTCGGGACAGGGACAGCCCCTCAAGCCGGTGTCGCCAAATGGTGTCTGGGCCCCCGGCGTCGATCAGCGCGGCGAAAGCGTTCGGGCGCTGGAGGTCGGGCACAGGTTGCTGGCCGCGGATCAGTACGAACTGGCGATCGAGGCCTTCAACCGTGCCGCCCTCGAAGAGGGGCTCACAGCCGAAGTGCTGTCGGGTCTTGGCTCGGCCAACCTCGGGCTGGGACGGCTCGGACAGGCGGAAACGCTTTTGCGTCAAGCCGTTGACAAGGAACCCCAGTGGCCCGAAGCGCTCAACAACCTCGGCACCGTGCTCCTCGAGAAGGGGGAATATGCGGAGGCCGAACAGATCCTGCGCCGCGCCTATGCGCTCGACAATGGCCAAAGTGACGCAATCCGCGATAATTTGCGCCTCGCTCTCGAAAATCTTGACAACACAGGGCATACTGCCCCCACAGGCGATCAAGATAAACTGGTGCGAAAAGGCGGGGGCGTGTTCCTCATCGAAACGACACCGTAGCGCCAGAGGCAGAGCAGAAAAGGACGCAGCAAAATGCGCCACATGGGTCTATTGGCCGCAGGGCTGATTGGGGCGCTGTCCCTGACAGCGTGCAGCAAGGAAATTGATAAAGAAGCCGTCGACCGCGCGCTTCAGGACGTCAATGTCGTTGATGAAAGCAACCTCAACAGTGTCGTGCTCAACAGTGCCGACCCCAATGAGGCCGTCTCGTACTTTCAGCGCAGTGTGAAACAGTCACCGGATCGGATTGATCTGAACCGTGGACTGGCAAGCTCGCTTATTCGGGCCAAGCGCTATACCGAAGCAGCTGCCGCATGGCAGCGCGTGGTCGATCTGCCCGAGGCCCAAAGCGCCGACAGCGTCGAGCTCGCCGATGCCCTCATCCGCAACAACGAGTGGGATAAGGCGCGTCAGGTGCTTGATACCGTGCCGCCCACCCATGAGACCTTCAAACGCTACCGCCTCGAGGCCATGGTCGCGGATTCGGAACAAAACTGGAAGGCCTCTGACAGCTTTTACGAGACAGCCGTGGGCCTGACGACGAAACCGGCAGGCGTGTTCAACAACTGGGGCTATTCCAAGCTCACCCGCGGAGACTTCAGCGGGGCCGAGCGTCTCTTTGGCGAGGCGCTGCGTCAGGACCCAAGCCTCTTCACCGCCAAGAACAACCTCGTTCTGGCCCGCGGCGCGCAACGCAACTACAGCCTGCCCGTGATCGCAATGACCCAGACCGAGCGTGCGCAGCTCTTGCATACGATGGCGCTCTCTGCGGTGAAACAGGGCGATGTCAGCACGGGTGAAGGCCTCCTGCGGGAAGCCATCGAGACCCACCCGCAGCATTTTGATGCTGCCGCCCGCGCGCTGGAAGCGCTCGAAAACGGCTGATCGGAGCCGCGACAGATGCATTTCCCGCCCGAGGCCGCCCTGTGGTTCCTGCCCTTCGTTGTGCCGCTGTGCTATGTGGTGGCGCTGAACGATCTGCGCAGCATGCGCATTCCGAACTGGACGGTCGACACGCTTGGACTGATCTACATCCTGCTTGGCCTCCTGGTGATGCCGACATGGGCGGACTACGGCTGGCAGCTGCTGCATCTGCCTGTCGGCATCGCCATCGGATACCTGTTCTACGCCAGCGGTCTGGTCGGGGCGGGAGATGCAAAATTTGCAGGTGCCGCAGCGCCTTATGTGGCTTTTGCGGACCTGAAGCTGATCATGATCATCTTTGCGATTACGCTATTGTCGGGTTTTCTGGCCCATCGCCTTGCGCGCCACACCCCCCTGCGCCGCCTCGCACCCCATTGGCAGAGCTGGAATACGGGCGCGAAGTTTCCAATGGGATTGTGCCTTGGCGCGACCCTTGCGATCTACCTCGGTCTAGCGGCCTTTGTTCCAGTCTAGCCCCCTGCCCTGAAACGTCGGGCAAATATCCTGAAAATCACCGTGGTCCTTCGCGGAATTGCTGCAGGGCTGCCGTGGTCTTGCCACAGTGTTGAATAGTCTCTTTCCAAGATCAAACGTGACGGCATCGCCGTCCCAACCCGCGTGAAAAGAGGCTCGCCTGATGAACATGCAGAACCAGACGGTCATGGCTCCCCCGCCCCCCAAGGGGCTGGCAGAAATGCGTCTGCCACTGGTGATGATGCGGGACATCCTGCTGAAGACGATGTTTCGAAAGAACCTCGACATGGTGACCGATCTGGCCGGCGCGATCTGCCTGCCGACGTCTGTCACCCAAGAGCTTGTCGACCTCGCGCGTGGCCAGAAGCTCCTTGAGGCCACAGGGACCCTCAATGCCAATTCCGGCAATGAGATGGGCTATCAGCTGACCGACGCGGGCAAGGCCCGCGCGCTCGATGCGCTGTCGCAGTCGGAATATTTTGGCGCAATGCCGGTGCCGCTTGACGTGTACCGCGAACAGGTAAAGCGCCAGTCGATCCGCAATATCATGGTGACGCGCCAGCAGCTTACTTCGGCCATGGGCCACCTGATCCTGCCCGACAGCCTCCTGGACCACCTCGGCCCCGCCGTAAGCGCAGGCCGGTCGATCCTGATGTATGGTCCACCCGGCAACGGGAAATCCTCTATTTCCAATGGCATCCGGGACGCGCTTGGTGACCGGGTCTATGTGCCCCGCGCGATTGAATACGCCGGCCAGGTCATCACGGTGTACGATCCGATCGTCCACACCGAGGTCGCAGCAGAGCCCGTGGACCCCAATGCCCTGCGCAAGCGGCGCCGTTTTGACGAACGCTATGTCTGCTGCGAGCGCCCCACAGTGGTCACAGGCGGCGAGCTATCGTTGTCGATGCTGGATCTCGTCTACAACCCCACCGCGCGCACCTATCAGGCCCCGTTGCAACTCAAGTCGACCGGCGGCATTTTCATCGTCGACGACCTTGGACGCCAGGCCGAGAGCCCGCAGGCCCTGGTCAACCGCTGGATCGTCCCTCTGGAGGAAAGCAAAGATATCCTCGCGCTGCAATCGGGTGAAAAATTCGAAGTCCCCTTTGACACGCTGGTGATCTTCTCCACCAACTTCCACCCCAATGAGATCTTCGATCAGGCGGCCCTGCGCCGCATCTTCTTCAAGATCAAAATCGACGGGCCGGATCAGGAAAACTTCCTCAAGATCTTTGCCATGGTGGCGCGCAAGAAAGGCATGCCCCTCGATGAGGCCGCGCTGGTGCATCTTCTGAAGACGAAATACCCCACCATCGACAATGTCTACGCAAACTATCAGCCGGTGTTCCTGATCGACCAGATGATCTCCATCTGCGAGTTCGAAGGCATCCCCTATCAGATGTCGCCAGAACTGATCGACCGCGCTTGGGCAAACATGTTTGTCAGAGACGAAGTCATCGTCAAATAGTCCCGGCTCAAACGCCCTGCAAAACCAAAAGGCGCCGGAGGCAACAGCCCCGACGCCTTTTTCATCTTTTCAAAAATATCTCCGCCGGAGGCAGCGGCCCCTCAGGGCCGCATCAGGCCGTCAGGCCTTCGGGCTCGGAGAGATTGTTCGCACGACAGCAGGCCGTGACCGTATTCGCCAAAAGACAGGCAATCGTCATCGGACCAACCCCGCCGGGCACCGGTGTAATCGCCCCGGCGCGCGCCGCTGCGCTCTCATAGTGGACATCCCCCACCAGACGAGTCTTGCCCTCGCCCTTCTCAGGAGCGTCGATGCGGTTGATGCCAACGTCGATAACGGTTGCACCTTCCTTGATCCAGTCACCCGGAACCATCTCGGGACGGCCCACCGCCGCCACCACGATGTCGGCGCGGCGCACCACCTCGGGCAGATCCTTGGTCCGCGAATGCGCAATCGTCACCGTGCAGCTGTCCCCCAGCAAGAGCTGAGCCATCGGCTTGCCCACGATGTTGGAGCGGCCAATCACCACGGCATCGAGACCAGACAGCGAGCCATGATAGTCGCGCAACATCATCAGACAACCAAGCGGCGTACAGGGGACCATGGATTTTTGTCCCGTCCCAAGCAGGCCCACATTGGAGATATGAAAGCCATCGACATCTTTTTCCGGCGCGATGGAGTTGATCACCAGATCCTCGTCGAGATGCTTGGGCAGAGGCAGCTGCACCAGAATCCCATGCACTTCGGAGTCCTTGTTGAGCTGGTCAATCAGCGCCAGGAGATCCGCTTCGGAGGTGTCAGCGTCGAGCTTATGCTCGTAGGAGTTCATGCCCACCTCAACGGTCTGCTTGCCCTTGGAGCGCACATAGACCTGAGAGGCCGGATCTTCACCGACCAGCACAACCGCCAGCCCCGGAGTGATGCCGTGTTCTTCTTTCAGGCGGGTCACATGCTCGGTCACCTGACCGCGGACCTTGGCCGCAAAGGCCTTCCCGTCAATGATTTCTGCTGCCATCGTATCTATCCTTCTCAGGGGGCCGAACTCGATTGTGAGTCGGCTCAAATCTCGGGGATTTCACGCGCTTCCCGCGAAATCGACCAATCCACCATATCGCGCCAGATGCGCTCCACCAGTTCCGTATCGAGACCTTCCTCATCGGCGGTCTGACACGCATTGGAAACCACCTCTTCAACCCGGGACTGGATGCGCGCGGGCCATCCGTTTGCCTGTTTCAGGGTTACGGCACGGTCGATGTAGTCAACGCGTGCCCGAAGCAGCTTTACCAGCTCCACGTCGATGGCGTCGATCGCCTGACGCAGCTCGGTCATATCTACACAGTCTTGCGGCGGTTTGCGGTGGGTCATCTCTCTATCAAAACTCCTACGGCCCGAGGCATATGCCCCGGGCCGCAGATTGCCGATTTCGTGCCTTAGAACAAGCCTTCGATCAGGCCCTCTTCATTGAGGCAGATGCTTTCCGCCGCCGGGGTGCGTGGCAGACCCGGCATGGTCATGATCTCACCGCAAACCACCACGATAAAGCCCGCACCCGCCGAGAGGCGCACTTCGCGAACCGGAACCGAGTGGCCGGTGGGCGCACCGCGCAGGTTCGGATCGGTCGAGAACGAATACTGGGTCTTCGCCATGCAGACCGGCAGATGGCCATAGCCCGCTTCTTCCCACTCTTTCAGCTGGTTGCGGATCTTGGCATCGGCCAGAACCTCGTCAGCGCGATAGATGCGCTTGGCGATGGTTTCGATCTTCTCAAACAGCGGCATCTCATCGGGATAGAGCGGACCGAAGTTTGCACCGCCACCCTCAACAAGCTCGACCACCTTCTCAGCCAACGGCGCGGAGCCCTCGGAGCCCAGCTCCCAGTGGCGCGACAGGATCGCCTCGACGCCGTGAGAGGCGACATATTCCTTGACCGCATTGATCTCCGCATCGGTGTCGGTGACGAAGTGGTTGATCGCCACGACCGCAGGCACGCCAAAGGATTTGACGTTCTCGATGTGACGACCGAGGTTTGCACAGCCGTTCTTGACCGCCTCGACGTTTTCCGCGCCCAGATCCGCCTTGGCCACGCCACCGTTCATCTTCATGGCGCGCACGGTCGCAACGACCACCACCGCAGAGGGGGCGATGCCGGCCTTGCGGCATTTGATGTTCATGAACTTCTCGGCGCCGAGGTCGGCCCCAAAGCCTGCTTCTGTGACAACGTAATCCGCCACTTTGAGCGCGGTCTTGGTTGCGATCACGGAGTTACAGCCATGTGCGATGTTCGCAAACGGGCCACCGTGTACAAACGCCGGGTTGTTTTCCAGGGTCTGAACGAGGTTGGGCTGCATGGCGTCCTTCAGGAGAACGGTCATCGCGCCTTCGGCCTTGATGTCGCGGCAGTAAACCGGGGTCTTGTCGCGGCGATAGGCCACGATGATGTCGCCGAGACGCTTTTCCAGGTCCTTCAGGTCGTTGGCAAGGCAGAGGATCGCCATGACCTCGGAAGCCACGGTGATGTCAAAACCGGTTTCGCGCGGGAAGCCGTTGGACACCCCACCCAGCGACGCCGTGATCTGGCGCAGGGCGCGGTCGTTCATGTCGACCACACGACGCCATGCAACGCGGCGGATGTCGATTTCCTGCTCGTTGCCCCAGTAGATGTGGTTGTCGATCATGGCCGACAGCAACGAGTGCGCCGAGGTGATCGCATGGAAGTCGCCTGTGAAGTGGAGGTTCATTTCCTCCATCGGCACAACCTGCGCCATGCCGCCACCGGCGGCGCCACCCTTCATGCCGAAGTTCGGCCCGAGGGACGCTTCGCGGATACAGATCATCGCATTTTTGCCGATACGGTTCAGACCATCGCCCAGACCAACGGTGGTGGTGGTCTTGCCCTCACCCGCCGGGGTCGGGTTGATCGCGGTCACCAGCACCAGCTTGCCGTCTTCATTGCCCTGCACGGAGTTGATGAACTCTTGGCTCACCTTCGCCTTGTCGTGGCCATAGGGCAGCAGGTCGTCGTTTTTCATGCCCAGTTTGGCGCCGATCTCCTGGATCGGGAGCTTGTTCGCCGCGCGGGCGATCTCAATGTCACTCTTATAGCTCATAGCCGGTATTCCTAAATGTCGCGTTGCAGAGCCCGGTGGCGGACACCGAGTATGCCTCTACGATTAGCGAGTCTGAAACAAACCGCGCCATTGGTTTCCGACATAATTGCGATCCAGAACGTCGCTCTTCGTATTCGCACGCTGATCGCTAACACCGAAGCCTGAGGGTCGCACCCTTAGCGCTCTGCCGCCCAAGCGGGCTGGTCGGGCACAAAAAGACGCATCTGATCACCAAGAGCGAGCCGACCGGGGCGTT
Source organism: Ruegeria sp. TM1040 (assembly GCF_000014065.1). NCBI lineage: Bacteria > Pseudomonadati > Pseudomonadota > Alphaproteobacteria > Rhodobacterales > Roseobacteraceae > Ruegeria > Ruegeria sp. TM1040. Next base: position 2,480,573 of record NC_008044.1, read on the forward strand.
CGACCCAAGCGGTCACGCCGCGGCGATTTTCGGCGGCGGTTTTAAATTTCGGGCCAAAGCCTGTGTGGTCTTTCTCGATCTCGCGACCGGGCAGGATGCAGGGACGATTCTCGATGTCGACGGTGATCGTGACCCCATTTTTGCCCTGCAGGCGCGACGCAGGCGGCAGGTGGGTCAGGTCGGGAATACCGCGCAGCACGACTGTTGCGCCGAGATACCGCGGGTCAAGCGCCTCAAGCCCCATCTCTGCCGCGATCAGCGCGAGTTCCTCTTCGGAGAGAATCGTCAGTTGGCGCGTATTGCGGATCTCGGTGCCGGGGACATAGAGGTTCTTGACCCGCACACAGGAGGGACGCTGGGCCCCTTCGTGCCGCTCGCCTGCGACGCCACTGAACAGCAGATCCAACTCAGTGCGGGGCTGCGCCTGAATACCTGTATCGGCGGGAACCATCCCCAACCAAGTGATCTCTGCGCTGAATTGGGTTTCGCGTAATACCGGCATGATGCTCACGTCCTGCTGTCAAATTTTGTCGGCAGTCTAGACGAAGTTTCAAGAGCAACAAGCCATTGACCGACCGCCCCGTGCGCGTCGTCTCTGACCCTCAAAGTGGCAGATCGACCACGCGACGATCGCCGCAGCAAATAGCTCCAGTAACTCCTCGTAGACCAGTGCGCGCGCGATCAGGGTGGGATCCAGAATAACGCCAAAATCCGCGAATTTGCGTCCGATGCCATCAACGCCTTTGGCGACAACAATTGCACTCACCGCAAGTGCACCACCCCAGGACCAGAGGCTCAGTTGACGCAGCCCCTTAAGAAGCTCGGGCAGGTTCACGCGCAGCAGACGCCACACCACCAAGAGCACCAAGGCAATTATGGCAATGCCGATCACCTTCTCCCACAAAGGCGCGCCCCCGGAATAAAGCCGCAGTTGCAGGATGCCCTCGCTCAGAAAGCGCTTGTCGAAGTCCAGCTCGCGGCCACACAGTAGGAAAAACAGCGCGGAGAGCTGCCACTGGGTGCGCAGCGCGGTGCCGCCCACAAAGTAGAGCACCATGACAGCGCAGAGCCCCCAAAGTACCGCAGAGACTTTCTCGACCGGGCCGTCCTCATGTAACGCATCCTGAAACGCAGGATAGTGGGCTGCCGCCCCCCAAAGTGCCACACCCACGGCGAGGGTGATGAGGCAAGCGAATATAAAAGGCGCAGAACGCGGGTGAAACGCAGCCTCTGCGCGGGAGGCGGAGACCTCTTGAGGGGATTGGGAATACACGACAGCACCGAGTTAATGAAGGTGCCACTGCATATTCGAACGAAACGGTTCAGGTTCAAGGGGACTGTAACCGCTTTGTGACGCAGCTGTGTAAACCGCATGGGGCGCCCCGGCATATAAAAAAAGCCGCGGCAGAACCGCGGCTTTTCGTAATTCTTATCAGAAACTTAGGAAGAAGGCTCAGGTTCCATATCCCCTTCGGGCGGAGTTTTCTTGGACTTTGCCTTCGGGATCGCGGTGACGGAGGTGGCACCGGTGTCGGCGTCATCATCAGCGTCATCATCCGCCTGCGGCGGCTCGCCGTTCATCACGCGCTTGATCTCTTCGCCTGTCAGCGTCTCATATTCCAGAAGACCTTGTGCCAGACGCTCCCATTCATCCTTGTTCTCTTCAAGGATCTGATAAGCGCGTTGGTAGGCCTCCTCGATGAAGCGGCGGACCTCTTCTTCGATAAGCTCTTTGGTATTGGCAGAGACCGAGAACCCAGCCGTGTTGCCGGAATAGCCCTCATGCGCTTCGGCGTAGTCGATGTTACCGACCTTGTCGGACATCCCCCAGCGCAGCACCATGGCCCGCGCCAGTTGGCTCGCCTGCTGAATGTCGCCGGCGGGGCCATTGGACACATGGCCGGGGCCATATTTGATGATCTCGGCAGCCTTACCGGCCATGGTCATCGCCAACTTCTGCTCGCACTCGTCCTTGTGCCAGTTCAGACGGTCCATCTCAGGAAGGCTCACCACCATGCCAAGCGCGCCGCCACGGGGGATGATCGTCGCCTTGTAGACTGGATCACATTCCGGCAGCTTCAGACCAACCACAGCGTGACCTGCCTCGTGATAGGCAGTCTTTTCCTTCTGATCGGCGGTCAGCACCATGGAGCGGCGCTCGGCCCCCATCATGACTTTGTCCTTGGCGTTTTCAAAATCTTCCATGGTGACAAAGCGGCGGCCCACACGCGCAGCCATCAAAGCAGCCTCGTTCACAAGGTTCGCCAGATCCGCGCCGGAGAAGCCCGGGGTGCCACGCGCAATGATGCGCAGGTCCACGTCCGCACCCAGAGGGGTCTTGCGGGCATGCACGCCGAGGATCTTCTCGCGACCTTTGATGTCAGGGTTTCCGACGGTCACGTTGCGGTCAAAGCGGCCTGGACGCAGCAAGGCCGGGTCAAGCACGTCCTTGCGGTTGGTGGCCGCTAGGATGATCACGCCCTCGTTGGCCTCAAAGCCGTCCATTTCAACCAACAGCTGGTTGAGGGTCTGTTCGCGCTCGTCATTGCCGCCGCCATAACCGGCACCCCGGTGGCGACCCACGGCGTCGATTTCGTCGATAAAGACGATACAGGGCGCATTCTTCTTGGCCTGTTCAAACATATCGCGGACTCGGCTTGCACCCACACCAACGAACATCTCGACAAAATCGGAACCGGAGATGGTGAAGAACGGCACACCCGCCTCGCCCGCGATCGCACGCGCAAGGAGCGTCTTACCAGTACCCGGAGGGCCTACAAGCAGCGCGCCTTTGGGGATCTTGCCGCCGAGACGCGAGAATTTCTGCGGGTTGCGCAGGAATTCCACGATCTCTTCGAGCTCTTCTTTCGCCTCGTCGATACCTGCAACGTCGTCAAACGTCACGCGACCATGCTTCTCGGTCAGCATCTTGGCCTTGGATTTGCCAAAGCCCATGGCGCCACCTTTGCCCCCGCCCTGCATGCGGTTCATGAAATAGATCCAGACGCCGATCAGCAGCAGGAACGGCAGAAGCGTCAGCAGGAAGGACTGGAAGGTCGATTGCTGCTGTTTTTCTGCGCGCACGGGGATGTTGTTGTCGATCAGCATTTGGGTGACTTCTGCGTCGCCCGGTTTGATCGTGGTGTAGCTCTGGCCATCCGAAGTCGTGTAGCGAACCTGTTCGCCGTCCAGCGTCACAGTGCTGACGTTTCCGCCCTCTACAGCGGTCACGAATTCCGAATAAGTCTTCTCGCGGCTCTGTAGTGTGCTGCCGGACCCGCTGAACAGATTGAACAGGGTCACAACGAGTAGAAACAGAACGACCCAGAAGGCGATATTGCGTGCGTTGCCCAAAATGGCTCTCCCAAGAATTCCAAGGACGTCACGGCCCTAGCACGCGACGACCATAAGTTGCACCTAAAATAGGGAGGTTTTGGTGAGGTTCAATGCGATAAAGCAGACAGTGCCCATGTCTCAGGCTGTCGAATTGCCGCAATCGTCCAGCCAGAGCGCTCCTGAAGCAGCGGCGCGGCGATCAACTGGCCATCACACCAGACCCCCGGAAGAGATTTCAAAAGGGCGCGCGGGGCGTCGTGACTGCGCCAATCGGGGATTTCGGCAAGGCCTTCGGCTCCGAGCGCGCGAATCTCGACGCGTCGGCTCCATCCGGCAGGCGCCTTGATGTGCCATGCCGCGTCCCAAGTTGCATCCATCGTTGCGACACCACCCTCACCGGGCAAGAGGGCGCATGCGGAGTGTTGCACGGAGGCATATTCGCGCCCAACCCAGATCGCACCGCCCCGCACGAGGATATGGCAGCCCTGCAAGGTTGCGCCCCGCCCCTCTTTCAGCGCCTTCAATGCATCGAGAACAGGCGCCCGGCGCGGCGGGTATGCGGCGCCGTTTGTGTGCAGAAGTGCCGACACCAGAAGACGACGCGCGATTTCGGTCTCAAGCCGATTAAACCCTGCACAATCAAGGACCACCATGCCAAGACGGATCTGCCCGATCGACGCGGCAGCGGTGCGTGTCGCACTGTCCAATGCCCTATTGGCCATGCGCATATTGTCAGCCACCGCTGTCAGCGCGTCCACGGTCAGACCCAAAGGCTCCAGCGCGTTGAGCGCATCGCGTATACGCACACGCTCGAACTTCATATCAAGGTTTGAGGGATCCTCGATCCAAGCCACATCGCGCGCCGTAAGATAAGCGCGCAGATCGCTACGGCGCAGATCCAGCATCGGACGCAGGACATCGATCCCGTCGCGGTGGTGACATGTCGGCATACCGCAGAGCCCGGCCACCCCAGAGGCCCGTCGCAACCGCATCAGAACGGTTTCAGCCTGATCGTCCGCGGTATGCCCGACCGCCACCGCGCCGAGGCCCTGCGTCCGTGCCCAGTCTCCCAGCAAGCGATAGCGCGCAGCGCGGGCCTCTGCCTGAAGGTTTCCGCTGTCAGCGGGATGTTGCCATGTCAGGGTCTGATGCGAGAGCCCAAGGTCATGTGCTTGCTGCGCCACAAACTCGGCTTCACGCCGTGATTCGGGGCGCAACCCGTGATCCACCGTGGCCACCGCCAGCGCTGTGTCTTCTGCACGAGCCATGGTCGCAAGCACATGCATCAACGCAACGGAATCGCTGCCTCCGGAGACAGCGACGCCAAGTTTTTCGGGCAAGGGACCGATACGGGCGCGGATCGCAGAGGTCAGCGCCTCTTCTGTCGGTGTCAGGAGCACGCCAGTTTGGACCGCTCCGCTTCGGCTGCGGTCACGGCGGGATCATTGGGGAAACGCACGGCGACCTCGGCCAGCGTGATACAAGCCTGATCGAGCTGCCCCAGTCGCCCAAGTGCCGCGCCCAGTTCAAACAGCGCTTCGGGTGCGATGGCGCCCGCCGTATCACCGGTAAACGCCGCCAGATAGGCCCGCGCCGCTTCACGGGTGTCGCCCAGACCGTCCAACGCCTTGCCGCGGCCGAAATCCACCTGAGCCGTCAGCGGACTGCCGGGATAGGCCTCTTTGAAGGTCGCAAAGCGGTCCGCAGCTGCCTGATAGTTCTCAGCCTCAAGATCGCTCATTGCCAGCTTGTAGTCGGCTTCCTCGCCTACGGCGAGCTCGCCTCCGCCAACCACCGTGCTCTCCCCATCGGTGCCAGGCACCGTGGTCTGCCCCAGCTCTGTTTCGCCTTCGATGTCGCCGCCCAGCGTCGTGGTCTCGCCCAGCGTGGAGAGGTCGCCGCCTTCCAGCTCAACGAGCCTGAATTCCAAATCACCGATCCGGTTGGTACCATCCTTCACAATGCTCTGAATGCGAAACTGCAGTTGCTCTGTCTTGGCGGTGAGCTTTTGCAGCTCGGTCTCAATTGCGGTGACCCGGTCGAGCACCGAAGATCCCGCCAGCGACGCCGAAGGGGCCCCCGTGGTCGACAGTTCCCGATTGAGGCGCTGAACTTCCACATGCAGGACCGTCAGCTCTTGGCGAATGTCCGCCAAGGTCTGTTCACGCTCCTGCGCCATGGTTGGGAGGGCGCTGGCAACTGCCAACGCCGACGCCAACAAGATCTGCCGCAGACCGCTCATGTCGATCAGCTCAGCGCGCCGCCGGCCAGCACGGTCACGGCACGGCGGTTCTTCTCATAACAGCTCTGTTCGGAGCAAATCTCGATCGGGCGTTCCTTGCCAAAGGACACCGTCTGGATCCGGCTGGCAGCAACACCCTTGGAGATCAGATAATCACGTGCGGAGTTCGCGCGGCTTGCACCGAGGGCGAGGTTATACTCGCGGGTGCCTCGCTCGTCGGCGTGGCCTTCGATGGTGACAACATAGGCTGGGTTGGCCTGCAGCCAGCGCGCCTGCCCATCGAGGATCACCTGCGCCTCGGGAGAGATGCTGGACTGATCTACAAGGAACAGGACACGGTCGCCCACGGCCTCGCGGAAATAAGCAGGGCTCGAGGGGTCCCCGAGTCCGCCGTCCACTCCGATACCGGAGCCGCCATTGCCCGCGCTGGTGTCGTCCCAGCGCGTGTCGGAACAGGCCGAAAGGGCGAGGCCCGCGACCAGTAGAATTGCTGTCTTGATACCGCTCATGTGAAATCGCCTCGTGTGCTCGGACATTTCTTACCGAAGTGTTAGCATATTGTACCCGGCCACGCCACGGGCTTGCACGCGTGGTTCTTGGCCGGGCGGTTCATCAGTTCTGCAGAGGGGACCAGGAGGGGTCAGACGCCCCATCCGGCGTCTTGACCGGCTTCAGATTGCGACCTGAAATATCCACCGAATAGAGCCGCGCCTGACCGCTGGCCCCCTGGGTTTCGCGCGTGAACATGATCACCCGACCATTGGGCGACCATGTGGGACCCTCGTCAAGAAAGGACGCCGTCAGCAGGCGTTCCTCGCTACCATCTGTGCGCATCACGCCAATATGAAACCGGCCCGCGTTCTGCTTGGTGAAGGCGATGTAGTCGCCACGCGGCGACCAGACTGGGGTGCCATAGCGCCCCTGACCAAAACTGATCCGCTTGGCCTCTCCACCCGACGCAGACATCACATAGAGCTGCGATGTCCCGGAGCGGTCGCTCTCAAACACGATCTGGCTGCCATCGGGCGAGAATGACGGGGCGGTTTCAATCGACGGCGCACTGGTCAGGCGCTGCGGGTTGCCAGAGTTGATGTCCATGGAAAAGAGGTCGGTATTGCCGCCTTGAGACTGCGAGTAGACAATCGTCTGGCCGTTGGGGGCAAAACGCGGCGCAAAGCTCATGGAGCCATTGCCCGCCGACAATACCCGCCGCTGCACGCGGCCGACATCCAGCACATGGATTTGCGGAAAGCCGCTCTCATAGCTGGTATAAAGCACGCGGTCGCCGGTGGGCGAGAACCGGGGCGCGAGCACAATGGCGTCCGAGTTGGTCAGATACTGCACATTGGCCCCATCGTAATCCATGATCGCAAGGCGCTTCTTGCGGTCATTCTTGGGGCCGGTTTCCGAAACAAACACGACGCGGCTGTCAAAATAGCCACCTTCGCCGGTCAGGCGAGAATAGATCGTATCGGCCACCTTATGCGCGATACGCCGCCAGCCGTCGGTCGTGCCCGAAAGCTGAAGCCCCGCGCCAAGCTCTTGCCCGGCGAACACGTCATAGCCGCGAAAGCGCACGGTGATGCGATCGCCCGACAGGCTCACCGCGCCTGCAATCAACGCCTGCGCGTTGATCGCCTTCCAGTCGGTGAAATTCACCTCAGCGTCAAAATCGGTGTAGGGCGAAATATAGGCGACCTTGGGAATTTCGCGAAACAGCCCGGAGCCCACAAGATCCTGGGCGATCACACGGGCAATGTCCGTCGCATACTGCGCCGCTGCCGGGGTGTCGGCGATGAAATCGGGCACCGCGAAGGGCAACGGTTCGATCACACCATCCGTGATCTCGATCCGGAGCGGCCCATCCTGTGCCTGCACCGCCCCAACGGGCAGCAGCATTGCAAGGCCAAGGAGTACTGTCGCAATTGCGTTTCTCATCTGATCCGCATTCCTTCGGGGTTAAATGTCATCTCAATATCACGCCACTGAGCGTATTTGTCAGCCGGAAGATCAAATCCTCTTGATCCACAGCGGATGATTGCACGGCGCGCGGCCTCATAGGCCTGTTTGGCAGAGCTGTCGGACCCACCAGTGCTCGACAGCAGGCGAATGGAACCAATATCCGGCACGCCCTCGCGCGAGAGGGTGACCCCCACGACAACCTCCGTAAGCAGCGCCTCGCTCGACAAAGAGCCGAGGTTCCAGCATTGCGACACCGCAATCCGAAGGGCATCTTTTTCTCCTCGTGTCATCGGCGGGCCGGAGGGTTCGGGCGCCTCCACCTCCCCCGCGCCACTCAGCGCTTCTGCAAGCGCATCGTTGACAGCGGAACGCTCGACCTCGGGGTTTTGCTCCGCATCCGGGGCGGGCTCTTCGTCGCGGGCGGCGGTTTGGGTCTGTGGTTCAGGGTCAGGCTCTGGTTCCGGAGCGGGTCGCGCCGGGCGCGCGCGCGGACGAACACTCGCCAGAGGCGCTGTGGGCTCGGCATCATCTGCTTCGGCCTCGGTGACGATACGGTCACTTGCGGCCTCGGGTGCCGTGGCTTCCTGCACGGGCTGATTGGCCTCTGCCTCGGCATCGGGTGCAACCTCTTCCTGCACCACATCGCCAATCTGTGTGTCCGGCTCGGGCGCGCGCACCGGCTCGGGCGCGACACGGTCCGTCTGCTGAGCAGTCTGAGGCTCTGCGGTTTGCGGCAGGTCCGTCACGATTTCGGGCAGCTCTGGTGCATCAGGCACACGGCTTGGCACCTCGGGATCAGGCTCTGGCGCGGGAGGCTCTGCCGCCGTGTCTGCGACCGGCGTTTCAATCGGCGCAGGTGTTGCGGGGGTCTCGGGCGTCTGGCTCGGGCGCTCGGGGATCGACGGGGTCGTCTCGGTGATCGCCGGTTCCTGTGGCGCCTCAGGGGCGTCAGAGACCTCGGGAGCAGCATATTGCTCGCTCAGTCGTGCAAACTCTTCTGCCGAAATGATCGACACATCCTGGCTCTGGAAGGGTAGCGGCTCAGGATTGAGCCACCCGCCAGCCAGCGCCCAGGTGATCAGGAGGCCATGCCCCGCGAGAGAGATCTTTGTGCCGGTTTGCACATCCGCACCCGTGTTACTCTGCCGGGGCGGCAGACCGCCCGTCGAGTGCAGGGCCGCCCTGGTCGGTCACAAGCCCCACATTGGCAAACCCACCCGCATTGAGCGCGCCCATCACCTGCATGACATCGCTGTAGGCAATCGCCCCATCAGCACGCAAATAGACCCGATCCGAGTCGCGTTCGGCCGCAATTGCCTGGAGACGCGCCACAAGCTGATCGCGCGCAACCGGCGTGGTCTGGATCTGGATGTCACCTGCGGCAGTCATGGTCACGGTGAGCGGTTCTTCATCATCCCCGGCCAGCGCGCCTGCGGCGGTTTTCGGCAACTCGACGGGCACGCCCACTGTCATCAGCGGGGCTGCAACCATGAAGATGATCAGAAGCACCAGCATCACATCCACAAAGGGCGTGATGTTGATCTCTGCCATCGGGCGCGCGCGCGACCGACGCCGTCCGCGCCGGCGGCCACCGCCTGCATCCTTTGTCTGAACACCGGCTCCCATGGCTCAGCTGTCCAACTGGCGCGAGAAGATGGTCGCGAATTCATCAGCAAAGGCCTCATAGCCGCCAATGATGCGATCAGAATCCGCCGAGAGTTTGTTATAAAAGATCACCGCCGGGATCGCAGCCAATAGCCCCAGCCCCGTCGCCAAAAGCGCCTCGGCAATCCCCGGTGCGACAACGGCAAGGTTGGTGTTTTGCTGCTCTGCGATCTCGATGAACGCATTCATGATACCCCAGACCGTTCCGAAAAGCCCGATGAAGGGCGTGGTCGAGCCGATGGTCGCCAGCACCTGTAGTCCGCTCTGAAGACCCTCGCTCTCCTTGGAGATCGCCACATCCATGGAGCGGTCGATGCGCGCCTGCGCGCCCGGTATCAGCGCTCCGTCCGTTCGGTGACTGCGGCGCCATTCGATCATGCCAGCTGCAAAGATGCGCTCTGACCGGCCCGAGGGCTCGGCTCCGATCTCCTCAAACAGCTCGTCCAGCGGGTTGCCGGACCAAAAGGCGCGCTCAAACACCTGCGCTTCGCGACGTGCTGTGCGATAGGTGATCACTTTCTGAATGATAATGGACCACGACCAGATCGACGCCACGATCAACATGATCATCACAAGTTTTACGGTGAGCGTCGCGCGTGCGAACAGCCCCCACATGGAGAAATCAATCTCCTGTGCCAGTGCCAGAGTTTCTGCTTCCATCTGCCTGCTCTATCGCCAGTTGCCGCGTCGTTTAGGTTGCGCAGCCCAATTGGGGCGAACGCTAGCGCAAAACAAGCGACATTGCCAAGGAAACAGGGGGATTGTCGCCTATTGTTACAGAGATGCGCGGACTTCTGCCGGGAGCCGGACAGGTTTTCCGCTGTACATGTCCATACAGACCGCAGTCACCTTGGCCCTAAACAGCTCTTGCCCCGCGCGCCGCACCACCTGAGACATCATCAGGCGAGCCGAGGTCATTTTCTCGGGCTGGGTTTCCACGATCAGCTCATCCTCGAACCGTGCTGGCGCGAGGTAGTCCGCTTCAATCCGCGTCACCACCCAGACGATTCCCTTGTCGCGCATCTCATTCTGATCCACCCCGAGGCGGCGGACATAGTCACTGCGGGCACGTTCGATGAAACGCAGGTAATTGGCGTGATAAACGACGCCGCCCATATCCGTGTCTTCGTAATAAACGGTGACAGGAAACTGGTGGCTCATGTGGTATGTTCCTGTTGATCCGGTGCCGGGCCTTGCAGACGCGCAAAGAGGCGCAGGGCGTGGCTTGCATCCTGAGCCGCCACCGGCATCATCCGATCGTAGGCCGCCGCAATGACGCCCGCGATCTCGGGGCGCAGAATAGTATTGCCATTTTCAGGCAGAACAGCGAGCGGCGAAACTTCGGAAAAAGCGCGTTCGCTCCACAAGAGCATCACCTGCACCGCCTGCGTGAGCGCCAGTGTCTCTGCCGGCACTTGCGCCATTTCGCCCTTCATGCGCAGGAAGACAAATGCCGCCTTTATCGCGCCCTCATCATCAAAGCGAAACGCGCGATACTGGCTGGCCTCTTCGGTCGACAGGCGATTCACGAGCGGAGCGAGCCCGGGGATCATGCGATCAAGGTCGGGCACCTCCAGAAGCTCCTCCCAGTCGCGAAAGAAGAAGAACATGAGGTTCGTTCCAAGCTCCGGATCGGTTTCAGCCATCTGATGCCCGGCCAAGGTGACAACGGCTTCGACCGCGCCTTTCACAATCGCCAGCGTCTCGTCTGCAACGCCAAAGACGATGGGCGCAATCGGGCGCCCCCAGCGCGCAAAGGCGTAAGAGCCATCCTCACGCGTAAAGAGCGCTTCGATTTCCTCTGGCAGCATAAGGGCGGGCATGCGCGGCCTCGATATTGTGATCATTTGTCGAGTGGTTTTAAGGGCGTGCAAAGGCCGCAGCAAGAGGGAAGCTCAGTGTCCTTCTCCCCTGGAGCGGCCCTCTGCGCGCTTGGCTCGCGGGGGTATCGTCTCTGCAATGGGCCCGCCGCCATTGGGCTGCATCAGGCGCGTTGCCGGCCTGTCATTGATCCGTGATCGATCTAGAAACTCTTCGGCCTGCGCCGCTACCCACGGTGTCAGCCAAAGAGATCGCTCTGGGATTTAGGCGGCGCAATCCCGAGATGAGTCCAGGCCTTTTGCGCCAGCATCCGACCGCGCGGCGTGCGCTGAATAAGGCCCTGCTGCAGCAGATAGGGCTCGATCACCTCTTCCAGCGCATCGCGGCTTTCGCTCAGGGCGGCGGACATGGTTTCGATGCCGACAGGGCCCCCACCATAATTCTCCGCAACCAGTCGCAAATAGCGTCGGTCCGCGCCATCAAGGCCCAGCTGATCCACGCCAAGCCGTGTCAGAGCCCCATCCGCCAGTTCGCGGGTGATAGTGCCATCGCCCTCGACAACCGCAAAGTCCACCACGCGGCGCAAGAGCCGTCCGGCGATCCTTGGGGTGCCGCGCGCGCGCCGCGCGATCTCACGCGCGCCTGCGTCATCGGCGGGCGCGCCCAGTTTGCGCGCGTTTCGGCTGACAATCTCAAAAAGCTCGTCGATGGTGTAAAACTGCAGCCGGGTTGGAATCCCAAACCGATCCCGCAGCGGTGTGGTCAAAAGCCCCATCCGGGTGGTGGCCCCCACAAGCGTGAAGGGCTGCAACTCGATACGCACCGTACGCGCGGCTGGCCCCTCCCCAATCACGAGATCCAGCTCGAAATCCTCCATCGCCGGGTAAAGGACTTCCTCGACGGCAGGGTTCAGGCGGTGAATTTCGTCGATGAACAACACATCGCGCGCCTCAAGGTTGGTCAGGATTGCCGCCAGATCTCCGGCCTTCGCAAGCACCGGGCCCGATGTCATCCGGAAATTTACGCCCAGCTCGCGCGCAACGATCTGTGCCAGAGTGGTCTTGCCGAGGCCTGGAGGGCCATGAAACAGCGTGTGATCCATAGCCTCGCCACGGCGACGGGCGGATTCGATGAACACCCGCAGGTTTGCCCGGGCTTCGGCCTGGCCAATAAACTCACCCAGGCCCTGCGGGCGCAGGGCGCGATCATTGTCTTCGGGCAGAGGCTCCGGGCGCAGGGTGGGGTCTGCATCAATCATTCAAAGCGTCCTCACCCTTTGGGTGCCAAGAGCCGAAGCGCGGCACGGATCAATTCCGCTTCGCCTGCGTCTGGATTGTTGGCGGCGGCCTCTGCGACCGCACCTGCGGCATCGGAAGGCCCGTAACCCAGGTTGCCCAATGCCGACAGTGCCCCCGCCGAAGCGGCTGCCGCGCCGGTGGGGGCCTTTGGGGCGGCTTTGCGCGCAGGCTTTGCCGGCGCCTCAGCTGCGGGTTCGACCACTGCGTCCAATTCCGGCCCCTCTAGCGCCTCTGTAACCGTGCCCCCCATCGCCATCACGGAGGGTGCCTTATCTTTAAGGTCGAGCACGATGCGCTGCGCGGTCTTGGGGCCAACCCCTTTGGCGGCTTTCACCGCCGCCCAATCGCCAAGGGCGATCGCACGGCTGACACCTTCGGGCCCCAGCGCACTCAGGATGGCAAGCGACACTTTGGCCCCTACCCCCTGCACCGAGGTCAGCAATCGGTGCCATTCCTTTTCCACCAAGGACGTGAACCCAAAGAGCTGCATGAGATCTTCGCGCACCAAAAGCTCGGTATAAAGCTGAACCGCCTCGCCTACAGCAGGCAGGCTCGCCAAGGTGCGATCCGAGCAGTAGACGATATAACCGACGCCGCGCACGTCGATCATCACATGGTCCGGAGTCTTGTAATCCAGACGCCCGGTCAATTTGCCGATCATGCGCCCACCTCTTTGAGTTGCCGCTGGTTGCTGCCTCCGTAATAGGCGTGACAGATCGCAATCGCCAGAGCATCAGCCGCATCCGCGCCCCTGGGCGCACAACCCGGCAGCTGCAGCTTCACCATATGCAGAACCTGTTCCTTTTCGGCATGCCCGACCCCAACCACGGTTTTCTTCACGCGGTTCGGCGCATATTCCCCCGTCGGCAGACCTGCTTTGGCCAAGGTCAGCAAGGCGACACCACGCGCCTGACCTAGCTTGAGCGTTCCCGCGCCATCCTTGTTGACAAAAGTCTGCTCAATGGCAGCCTGATCCGGTCGATAGGCGTCGATGATTTCCGTAACCTGATTGTGCAGCGACAGTAGCCGTTCGCCAAGGTCATCCCCATCAGAGTGGCACAGGCCATTAGCGACATGGCTGAGACGGGCGCCATTTGATTCGATCACCCCCCATCCAAGGGTCCGAAGCCCCGGATCGATTCCCAATATGCGCATTCCGCCGCCCGATCTTTGATTATTTATTGTCTGCTTGGAGGCCAGCACTAGCACAAAACGCGAACACATCCAATCGAATTCACGCCTCACGCATTTGTGTCAGAGCCACAATGCACGCGCGGCACCTAGCACAAAACGCCCCATACGGGGCAATTTTTGAGACAAATGCGACAGGGTAAAATACAGCTGCGACACGCATCCGCCAATACAGCCCCCAACCGCCTCAAAGCCCTTTTTTTCAGGGGTGTGAGGCATGCAAAATGCGCATGGGACACATGCAATTTCACCCCTTGCGAGGGCCGGTTTCGACCTCTATCTGCCGCTCACTCGCTATCGGGCGAGAAATCGGATCATACTGAGAAAGACCCTGGATATGGCTGCAATCGACACCACCCGCACCGCGCAAGGCACCTCCGGCCTGATCGGCCGTATCGGCGCTTTTTTGTACACCACATCTGCCAAGCTGATGGCATGGAATGATGCCCGCGTGACGCGCAAGTCGCTCAGCGCGCTGTCAGACCGCGAGCTTGCCGATATCGGCCTGTGCCGCGGCGACATTGATCAAATCGACGCGCATTCGCCGCTCGTCTAAGCGCGGGTCTGAATGCGGATCTGGACGTCAACCTGACGCGTCCCTGCATCACACACCCCAAAACGCAAACGCCGCGCCCGGCCAATCCGGGACGCGGCGTTTTTGCATGTGTAAATCGGCGTGGTCGCCTGTTGCGATGAGACGGCGTGCGGTCAGCGCAAAATGGGGCGCAACTCTTCCGCAATGCGGGTGGAAATCGGATCTCTTTGCATGAGGAACGCCCCGCCGCGCTCGACAAACGAGCCCTGCGCCAACTGCGCTACGCGCGCATCGTAGCTGGAATAGCCGAGCGCCGCCACGAGAAAGCCTTTGAACATCAACCCCACCACCAGGAACAGGATAAACACCTTTCCGGAAATGCGGGAGCGCACCACTTTTTGCGGCTCAACAACAATCAACCCATCAGAGCGCATTCGCGCCCTGAACCCATGCGCAGCCTTGCCATGCTTTCGATCCAATTGCCGAAGGCGCTCTTGGAACTCCGCGTGTTGATGGCTCATACAACTCACTCCGAACTGGCCCCCACCAGCGGATTATTAGAGTTTACTTAAGGAAATCGGCGAAGTCACGGCGATTACCAGCAATTTGACTAAATTGCCGCCGACCTCTGATTTACTTTGACAAAATCAAAGTGGTCCATTCACCAATTTCAGTCCTTTTGACAAGATTGATGCCGTTTTGTGCATAAACCGCAATCACATCATCGGCCTGCTCGTTCAAAATCCCGGAGAGAATCGCATACCCGCCTGCGCGCAAATGAGCCGCCATGTCCGGCGCAAGCGCCACCAGAGGGCCTTTGAGAATATTTGCGAAGATCAGATCATACGGTGCAGCAGCCTTTAGCGCTGGTGCGTCAAAGCCTGCGGCCTCCAGACATGCGACCGCGCCCTTCATGCCATTGGCGTCCATGTTGGCCTCTGCCACATCGACAGCGACCTCGTCGATGTCGCTCGCCAGGATCTGCGCCGTGGGCCAGACCCGCGCAGCGGCCATTGCAAGGACAGCTGTGCCACATCCAATATCGGCCACTTTCTTGCCTTCGAAGCCTTCGCAAAGCAGATGATCCAGCGCCTTGAGGCAGCCAAGCGTGGTGCCGTGATGCCCGGTGCCAAAGGCCATGGCCGCCTCGATCAGAAGCGGGATCTTGTCTGCGGGAACCTTGTCGGCGTCATGGCTACCGTAGACAAAAAAGCGCCCAGCCTCCACCGGGGCAAGCTCGCGGCGTACATGGGCCACCCAGTCGGTCTCTGGCAATTCGGACACGGCAAAGGGTTTGGCATCGTGCATTGCGGCCAACAGCGCCAGCCCCGCCTCATCCGGGGCTTCGGTAAAATAGCCGCCCACTTCCCATAGGCCTGAGCCATCCTCGACCTCGAAAACGCCAATGCCCGTGGGCTCGGGGGTCAGACGTTCCATTGCCTCGCCCAGCGCCTCTGCCTGAGCTTTTTCGGACAGCGTGGTGAGGGCGGTGAATGTGGGCATGGGGATCTCCAACGAAACATAGAGCGCGTCGCGCGCGGTTGATCAGCGCCTACGCGAGCCTTGTGTGATTGGTCAAGGGGTGAGCAGAGCCGCGCCGCCCTCCAGCGGTCCTTATTCCGCAGGTGTCGGGGCCGCGAACTGCGCAAAGATGGTCTCATTCCCGGGCTCGGGGTGGCGCGGAATCATCAGCGACAACAAGAGCGACACCAGCGCCATCATCGCTGCCAAGCCAAAGACCGCCGCCGGGGAGGCCACCCACAAAAGGCCCAGCATCACCGGCAAGAACACCGCTGCGATGTGGTTGATCGTAAACGCAACAGCGGCCGTGGGGGCAATATCGGCGGGGTCTGCGATCTTCTGGAAATAGGTCTTGAGTGCGAGGGCGAGGGCAAAGAGGATGTGATCCACCACATAAAGCGCTGCCGCCAGCATCACGCCCCAGCCGAACCAATAGATCCCGCCATAAAGGGCAAAGACAGTGGCCAGACCTGCGTATTCAAAGATCAACGTGCGCCGCTCGCCAAACCGGGCGACAAAGCGCCCGAGAAATGGCGCCGCCACCATGTTGACCAAGAGGTTGATGAGATAGAGCCCGGTCAGGTGATGCACCTCAAAGCCAAAGCGCTCTACCATCATGAAGCCCGCAAAGACCACGAAGATCTGACGCCGCGCCCCAGCCATGAACTGCAGCGCATAATAGAGCCAGTAGCGCCGCCGCAGCACCATCTTCTTGTTTTGCGGCGTCGGGCCGTCAAACTGAGGCACCGCAAAGAGGCAATAGAGTGCAATCAGGACCGTAAAGCCGCCTGCAGCCAGGTAGACCACATTATAAGAGAGGTTCATTGGCTCCCAGAGGACCACGATGGCACCATAGACCACAAGCGTCGCTGCCGATCCCGTGGCCACAAGCCAGCCCAGCATCTGCGGCGCGCGCTCCTTAGAGAGCCACTGCAACTGCAGCGATTGCGCCACCGTCTCGTAATAGTGAAAGCCGATGGAACTGAGGACCGTAATCATCAGGATCCCCTGAAGCGTGGGGAACCACGCTGTGACTGCCGTGGCCGCTCCCAAGAGCGCCAGAGACAAAAGCCCCAGAACCTGCTCGCGGATAAAGATGATCAGAAAGATCACAAGAAACGCCAAAAACCCCGGAATCTCGCGCATCGTGTGCAGGACGC
Organism: Ruegeria sp. TM1040; assembly: GCF_000014065.1. Taxonomy (NCBI): domain Bacteria; kingdom Pseudomonadati; phylum Pseudomonadota; class Alphaproteobacteria; order Rhodobacterales; family Roseobacteraceae; genus Ruegeria; species Ruegeria sp. TM1040. Next base: position 2,497,304 of record NC_008044.1, read on the forward strand.
CAATATCCGCGCCGTCGAAATTAGCCACCTCAATCACAAAGTTATTGAGCAGTGCCGACCACGTATTAAATGCGACGGGCATGGCGATCGCCATGAGGAACAAAAGCGTGATGGGGCGGCGCCAGAACGGCAGCGTGCGGCCCTGCGCAAGAGAGATGGGCGTAAACATGGCTTGGCTTTAGTGCGCTTTTTGTGCGTGGGCGAGAAAAGAATTGTACCAAGCCACGCACAGACGCCTCTGCATTTCTGCGCGCTACGACTGTGTGACAGCCTAAAGGAAGCTCTGTGGATCAATGTCCACATTGAGGCGCAGATCGCCCTTGAGCTTGAATGGCGCGATCCAGCGGGTGATCGCATCTTGAAGGGGCGCGCCTTTGTCGGCTTTCACCAGGAGCCGCACACGGTGCCGCCCCCTGACGCGCGCAATCGGGGCGGGCGCCGGACCAAAAAGCTGCGCGCCCACCTGCCGCAAGGGGCCATCGTTGCGTGCCAAGGCCCCGCCAAGATCAAAGACCTGCGCTAGATCGGTCCCCGACAGGATCACGCCCGCCATACGTCCATAGGGGGGCACCCCCGCTGCCTGTCGCTGTTCTGCCTCTGCGCGCCAGAAGCTCTCCTCATCGCCCGATAGGATCGCGCGGATCACAGGATGTTCGGGCTGAAAGCTCTGCATCAGGGCCTCGCCCCTGCGTTCAGCGCGCCCAGCGCGCCCCGCCACCTGACGCATGAGCTGAAAGGTCCGCTCCGCCGCACGCAGGTCAGAGCCTTGCAAGCCGAGATCAGCGTCGATCACCCCCACAAGCGTGAGCAGGGGGAAATTGTGTCCCTTCGCGACCAATTGCGTACCCAGAATGATGTCGGCCTCACCTGCGGCAATATCCTCGATCCGCTGTTTGAGCGCGCGTGCAGATCCAAAGAGATCAGAGCTCAGCACCGCGATGCGCGCCTCGGGAAAGAGGGCTGCCGCTTCTTCGCCCAGACGTTCGATACCGGGGCCAACGGGGGCCATTTTGCCCTCGACCTTGCAGGAGGGGCATTCGGTTGGCACGGGTTTGGTTTCACCACATTGGTGGCACATCAGGCGTTTCATGAAGCGATGCTCGACCATTCGCGCATCGCAATTGTCGCAGGCCACCTGCGCACCACAGGCCCGACAGATCGTCACCGGAGCAAAGCCGCGCCGATTGAGGAACAAAAGCGACTGTTCGCCCCGTTCGAGGCGCAGTTTCATGGCCTGTTTGAGCGTCGGCGAAATCCACGTGGAGGGCAATAGCTCCTCATTGCGCATATCAATCGCGCGCATCTCCGGCAGCACCGAGTCGCCAAAGCGCGATGTCAGATCAAGGCGCTGGTATTTCCCGGCCTCCGCGTTTGCCCAGGTTTCAAGGCTCGGGGTGGCCGACGCAAGAACCACCTGCGCCTGACACAAGGACGCGCGCCAGACCGCCAGATCCCGCGCGTTATACAGCACCCCTTCTTCTTGTTTATAAGACGTGTCGTGCTCTTCATCGACGATGATCAGCCCCAGATCGCGGAACGGCAGATAGAGAGAGGAACGCGCACCAATCACCAGTTGCGCCGCCCCCTGCCCCACCATGCGCCAGACGCGGCGGCGTTCGGTCATTGTCACGCCAGAGTGCCATTCGGCCGGAACCGCCCCAAACCGCGCCTCCACGCGTTTCAGGAACTCTGCAGTGAGAGCAATCTCCGGCAAAAGCACCAAGGCTTGCCGCCCCTTGCGCAGACAGGCCGCCACAGCCTCAAGGTAGACTTCGGTCTTGCCCGACCCTGTCACCCCCTTGAGAAGGGTCGTACCGTAGCGCCCAGATTCCACACCGGCCTCAAGGGCGGCGGCGGCTGCGGCCTGATCTTCAGAGAGCGTCTTGCCCGGCAGATCTGGGTCAAGAGGGGGAAATGGCAGGTCCCGGGGCGCTTCTTCTTCGCGGATCGCCCCCTGTTTTATCAGCCCCTTGATGACGGAAGTGGTCACGCCAGCCAGCTCAGAAAGCTCTGACGGGGTAAACGCGCCGCCCTCATATTCCTGCATCACATCAAGCACCTTGGCGCGGGCGTCTGTGATGCGGTCAGGTTCACGATCACCGCGCCGCAGGATCTTGCGCATCGAAGGCGGGTCCGCCAGACCCGGTGCGCGCGTTGCCAGCCGGAGCATCATCGACATCGGTGTGAGCGTATACTGACCTGCACGCTCCAGAAAGCCGCGCATCTCGGCGCGCATCGGTGCGAGATCCAGTACACGGATCACCGAGCGCAGCTTTGCCGCATCAAAGTCACCGGCGCCCGGACCCCAGACCACGCCGATCACCTTGCGCGGCCCAAGCGGCACCTCGACAAAGGCTCCGAGAAAGCAGCCGCCCTCGGGCGCGCGATAGTCCAACAGACGATCCAGCGGCTGCGCTGTCAGCACCCCGACCCGCTCGCCTTGGGCAAAAAACTCCGGGCTATCGCCTGCTTTACTCATCCCGCGTGTGACCCTGCTCTGTATTTCCTGCACCTGGCGGTAGGCGCGCGCCGCTGTTTACGCTAACATGCGCGCGGACGCGCCCTGCTTTGCCCCATGGTCTTTCGCACTTTCCGCCAGACCTCCTATCAGGTAAAGCCAAGGCACACCGAGGCCAAGCCATCCAGAGGACCAAAGCCCATGAAATTCTTCGTAGACACCGCCGAAATCGACGCCATTGCCGAGCTGAACGATCTTGGCATGGTCGACGGCGTCACCACCAACCCTTCGCTGATCAAGAAATCCGGCCGTGACATCATTGAGGTCACCAAAGAGATCTGTGACCTCGTGGACGGCCCGGTTTCCGCAGAGGTGACCGCTACCGACGCCGAGACCATGATCGCGGAAGGTCGCAAGCTGCTTGAGATCGCAGACAACATCACCGTCAAAGTGCCGCTGACCTGGGACGGCCTCAAGGCCTGTAAGACCCTGACCGACGATGGTCACAAGGTCAATGTCACCCTGTGTTTCTCTGCCAACCAGGCACTTCTGGCGGCCAAGGCTGGCGCCACCTTCATCTCCCCGTTCATCGGGCGTCTGGACGATGTGAACCTCGATGGGATGGATCTGATCGAAGATATCCGCACCGTTTACGACAATTACGGCTTTGAGACCGAGATCCTCGCAGCCTCGATCCGCACCGTGAACCACATCCTCGACAGCGCGCGCATCGGTGCTGATGTGATCACTGCACCGCCTGCCGTGATCAAGTCGATGGTGAACCACCCGCTGACCGACAAGGGTCTGGACGCATTCCTCGCCGACATCAAAGCGGCCGGGATCAAAATTCTCTGATCGCACGATGCACCAAAACTGATTTTATGGCGCCTCAAACGGGGCGCCATTTTCTTTGGGGGCAGCGCTTTGTTGCGGACCCAAAGAATTGCCCACTTGAGCCGTTTTTGCGATTTTTCGCGCGCGCGCTGAGACGCCCCATGTTATAGTCGCGAAAACCCGGCAGAGGTTGAGGCAAGACGATGAGCAGCTCAAACGCGGGGCTGGATGACAGCCTGCGCAAGAAAATCATAGAGAAACCCGGCGTGGTGCTGGACGACCCCAACGTGATGCGGGCGTTGGTGGCTGCGAATGAACGCGCGATGGGCTCCAATATCGTGGACCTGCGTGGCATCGCCATGGAGCGGCTGGAAACGCGGCTTGACCGGCTGGAAGACACCCATCGCTCGGTGATTGCGGCGGCCTATGAAAACCTTGCCGGCACCAATCAGATTCACCGCGCGGTGCTGCGGCTTCTGGACCCTGAGAGCTTTGCGGAGTTCATGGAAGTCCTGCGGGGCGATCTCAGGGACATCCTGCGTGTCGACGCCCTCGCCCTCATCCTTGAGACCACCCAAGAGGAGGCCGGAGCGGCGGTAGAGCGTGTTGGCGACATTCTGAAATTTACCGAATCTGGCTTCGTGCAATCTTATCTTGCGCAAGAGCGCGCCTATGGTGGCGACCGCTGTGTAACCTTGCGGCAGATCCAGGCTGGTCCGGCGCGACTCTACGGTGAGCGAGGCGCTGACCTTCGGTCAGAGGCCTGCCTGCGCCTCGACCTTGGTGCAGGACGCCTGCCCGGACTGCTTGTCTTTGGCGCCGAGGATCCCCATCAATTCACACCGCAACACGGCACCGACCTTTTGACATTTTTTGGTGGTGTATTCGAGCGCTGCATGCGCCGTTGGCTGTCTTGAGCGCGGGCGACCCGACGCTGATCTCTCCGGCGGCGCGCGATGCGTTGCAGCGCTGGCTGGACGGTCTCGGTGCGCTTGAAGGCGCGGCGGACAATACGCTCGCGGCCTATCGCGGCGATGTCGTGGAGTTCCTGTCGTTCATGAGCCTTCACTTTGGCGCCCCACAGGGACTTGGCGCCCTGCGCCAGATCACCACCGCGGACATGCGCGCCTGGATGGCCTCGGCGCGGTCGTCGGGCACGGGCGCGCGCTCTCTCGCACGCAAACTCTCCGCTGTGAAAAAATTCTACGGCTGGCTGGCCAAGCGCGAAGGGTTCGAACCCACGGCCGTTTTGTCGACCCGCGCGCCCAAGTTCCAAAAGAAATTGCCCCGCCCGCTTGATCAGGACGCTGCGCGAGCAATGATCGACACGGTCGAGTTGCAATCACAGAAGGACTGGGTGTCGGCGCGAGATGTCGCGGTTGTAACACTCCTCTATGGATGTGGCCTGCGCATCTCCGAGGCACTCGGCCTTCTTGGCAAAGACGCTCCCCTGCCAGCCACACTTCGGATAAAAGGCAAGGGCGGCAAAGAGCGGGTGGTGCCGGTCCTGCCTGCGGCGCAACAGGCGGTAGAGCGCTACTTGGCCCTCTGCCCCCACCCCAAAGAAGCCCATCTGCCCTTGTTTCGCGGCGTCCGTGGCGGCGCGCTGCATGCCCGCATGATCCAGGGCGTAATGGCAGGCGCGCGTCGGCAGCTGGGTCTTCCCGCAACAGCAACCCCGCATGCCCTGCGCCACAGCTTTGCAACGCATCTCCTTGAGGCTGGGGGCGACTTGCGCGCCATTCAAGAGCTTCTGGGTCACGCGTCCCTGTCGACCACGCAGGCCTACACCGCGGTGGATACGGCGCATCTCATGGAAGTCTACGCCCGCGCCCACCCGAAGGCCTGAGCCCGTAGATCGCGAGGAACCGGCACGTTTCAAGCGTGCAACGGGGAAGTTCCCATCGGAAAACACCGTTAAACGGCAGCGCTTCTGGGTTGCGGCCTGCCTCGAAATTCGTCATCACGGGCAGATGACGATTGAACTCCGTGCCCTCTCCGTCCACTTGCTCACCGCCACCGGTGCTGTCTTTGCCATGTTGGCAATGCTAGCGGCAGTCGATGCCGAGTGGGATCTGATGTATCTCTGGCTCGTGGTGGCCTTTGCGGTGGATGGCGTGGATGGCCCTCTTGCGCGGCACTTCGATGTCAAACAGAACGCGCCACAGTTTGATGGCGTGCTATTGGATTTGATCATCGACTATCTGACCTATGTGTTCATTCCGGCCTTTGCATTGTTCAAATCGGACCTGATGTCCGGCTGGACTGGCTGGGCGGCAATCATCGTCATCACTTTTACCAGCGCCATGTATTTCGCAGACACGCGGATGAAGACCAAGGACAACTCCTTTTCCGGGTTTCCCGGCTGCTGGAACATGCTTGTGCTGGTGATTTTTGCGCTGGAGCCAAACCACTGGGTCAGCCTTGGTCTGGTGCTGGTCTTGTCGGCAACTCAGTTCTTGCCGCTGAAGTTCATCCACCCGGTACGTACAGAGCGCTGGCGCAGTGTCTCCCTGCCCGTTGCGCTGGTCTGGACGGCCCTGGCGGGCTGGACCGCTTGGGTGGAATTTGCGCCCGGACAGCTTGTTCACTGGGCGCTACTGGTGACATCCGTATACTTGCTGTTTGTGGGTATTGCCCAGCAAATCATGCCCAGTCGCGACTGATTCTACGGTCAGGCCTCCTCAGCGCTGGAGCCCCCGACGCCTCCGGATTGCCCTCGGAGGCGTGTTGATCGTGCGTTTTTACTTATATTTTCCGGTCCAAAGCGCGGAACGCAGTCGCAGTAAACCGGCTATTAAGCATAACCCGTAAAAATCGACACATATGTTAGGTTTCCGAGTCTTGGCGCAGGAGTGCGATCATGTCGATGAGAGAGGACGGCCCGTCGATCAACCAACGGCAGCTTTCTGCTGTCGATGGCTACAAGAATTTCAGCAATAGCATGGCCTCGCGTCAACTCGCGCGCGCCATGGCGGAGCTACGCGAATCCGCTGCAGGCGCCAACTATCCCAGGGAAGTGGCCCCCTCCGACAAGCCCGCACCGAGCCCACTTCCGGCTGGTGATCGGGACATCGCGCAGCAAGCCTTTCTCGCCCACTGCACTCAGCACCAGATGTCTGGCCGAGAGGCCAGCCGGCTCTATGCCGGTGCCAAGGCGTTCATCTGATCGCGCCCGCAGCAAAAGCATCAACTTCGCCCTGCTCAAACACACGCGCCTGACTTAGAACACGCACGAACCGTCATGAGATCTGCACAAAACGCGCTGGGTCTCGTCAGCCGAGCTTACACCCGGTCGCTAGAAAAAACCGGATCAGGATAGCCCACCCGCGCCAGATAGAGCCCATGGCCCGGGCACACAGGACCACAGGCCGCGCGGTCCTTGGCCTCAAGCGCGTGTTTGACGTCCTCGGGGCTCCATGCTCCGGTGCCCACACGCTCAAGTGTTCCGACAAAACTGCGAACCTGATTGTGTAGGAAGCTGCGCGCGCGCACATGAAAATGCACCTCTGGACCCGATAGTCCCTGAACGCGCTCCACTCTCAGCTCATCCAAGGTCTTCACCGGGCTGGCAGCCTGACAGATCGACGAGCGAAACGTGGTGAAATCGTGATTTCCAAGCAGCATATTGGCTCCCGCCTGCATCGCCGCGACATCCAGATCATGTTTGATCTGCCAGACCTGCCCCTCATCGTGAGTCGCAGGAGCGCGGCGCATCAGGATGCGGAACAGATATTGCCGCTCCACCGCACTGAAGCGGGCATGCCATTCGTCGTCCACAAGGGCTGCATCCACGATCGCAACCGGGGCGGGCTTCAGGTGGTAGTTCAGTGCTTCACTCAGGCGAAACGGATCCCAGTTCTTCTCGAGGTCGCAATGCGCAACCTGCCCAAGCCCATGCACCCCCGTATCGGTGCGTCCGGCGGCGGCAATCGTGTGCTCACCCGGCTCGATCCGCGCGAGCGCTGCCTCAATCGCCCCCTGAACAGACGGTTGGTCCTTCTGCCGTTGCCAACCGGCAAACGGCTTTCCATGATATTCAACTTTGAGAGCAAAACGCGGCATGGGCGCGGCCTAGCGCGCGACGGCAATTCTGGCAAGACCTCCTGAACGCAATCCACAGCAGCACTGGCAACCAAAGGTGCGCCCCCTTATGTTCTGTGAACAAGACGGTGATCCGCGCGTGGACACAGGCCCCACACGCCCGCCGACATAAAAGGAGCAGAATGTGTCGCGAGGAACAGGTGTTACGGGGTTGGCCGCAGAGATGGCGGATGGCGTGCTGCGCGGGGCAGAAACACTCGGCGACGCCCTCACGAGCCCATTTGCAGCGCCTTCGCTGAGGCTGGGTGTGACCGGGCTAGCGCGTGCAGGCAAGACGGTGTTTATCACCTCGCTGGTCGCCAACCTGATCGACAGGGGACGGATGTCGCAGCTCTCGGCCCATCGTGACGGGCGCATCGAGGCTGCCTATCTGCAACCCCAACCCGATGACACCGTGCCCCGGTTTGATTTTGAAAACCATCTCGCCGCCCTGACCGGGCCGAGCCCACATTGGCCAGAGAGCACCCGGGCCGTCTCCGAACTGCGCCTGAGCCTGCGGATGCGCCCCGGCGGTATGTTCGGCGGTCTGACCGGCCCGCGCATCCTGCATCTCGACATCATTGATTATCCGGGCGAGTGGCTCTTGGATCTGTCCTTAATGGACAAGGACTACCTCAGCTGGTCCGAGGATGTGCTGCGCCGCATCAAGACCCGTGCGGAGGCTCAAGCGTTCTTGCGCGCGGCAGAGGCTGCATCCCCCGCCGAGAGCCATGACGAACCGCTGGCGCAGGGGCTGGCGCAGGCCTTCGCAGACTATCTGCAGGAGGCGCGCAACGCCGGGTATTACGATTGTACACCCGGCAGGTTCTTGTTGCCGGGGGATCTCGCGGGCTCTCCCGTTTTGACATTCGCCCCCCTGCCGCCGAGCGAGGCCCCGCGCGGCAGCCTCGCGCGCGAAATGGCACGCCGCTTTGAGGCCTATAAGTCGCAGGTGGTGCGCCCGTTCTTTCGCGATCACTTCTCGCGGATCGACAGGCAAGTGGTCTTGGTGGACGCTCTTGGTGCGCTGCATTCCGGCCCCCCCGCCATGGAGGATCTGCGCCGCGCCATGACGGATATCCTCAGCACCTTCCGCCCCGGGTCCAACCGTTTTCTGAGTCAGTTGCTACGGGGGAAACGCGTCGAGAAGATCCTCTTTGCCGCCACCAAGGCCGACCACCTCCACCATCAACAACACCCGCAACTCACGGCAATCATCGAAGCCTTAACTCATGAAGCCCGTGAGCGGGCGCAATTTGCGGGCGCTGAGACGGCGGCCCTCTCGCTGGCAGCGTTGCGCGCCACCACTGAGGAGCTCCGCATGCATGAGGGGGTGGAGTTGCCCTGCGTGCGCGGCATTCTAGCCGACAGCGGCAAGCCGGCTGCGCTTTATCCCGGCCGCCTGCCCGAAGATCCGCGGCATCTGCTGACGCCAGCCCGACAAGGAGCTGATACCTGGCTTGATGGCAGCTACGCCTCCATGCGCTTCGCGCCACAACCGCTGACCCTGAAACCCGGCGACGGGCCACCGCATATTCGGCTGGATCGCGCGGCCGAATTTCTGATCGGAGACCGTTTGTGAGCTCTGTCCTGCGCCCCGCCACACCATTGGATGCCAGCAAGCTTGGCGAGATACTCTATCGGTTTGAGCATGAGACACCCTGGATGCCCAAAGAGCACTCGCTGGCGGAGACCATCGCCTTTTGCGACCGCATGATCGCTCAAGGGTGGATCACAGTCGCGCAGGACCCCGCATCCGGGCAGATCCTCGGCTTTTGCGCAAAGGACGGGCCGGAAATCTGCGCGCTTTACTTGCTGCCAGAGCACACCGGGCTCGGCGTTGGCAAACAGCTGCTCGATCAGGCCAAGGAGACAAGCCCCGAGCTGCAACTCTGGACGTTTGAGGCCAATCATGCCGCACAGCGCTTTTACAGGCGCGAGGGCTTTGTCGAAACGCAGCGCACCAATGGTCACCGCAACAGTGAGGGCCTGCCCGACATCGAATATCGCTGGCAGGTCAAAGAGATGGAGCATGCCACATGAGCCGCGACCCGATAGTTTTCGACGTCGAAGACGATGACTCCGCCGCCCCGCATGTCAGCGATGCGCCCCCGGTGCCTGATCTCGACACCCCCACAGCGGTGCAAGCCTCCGCGACCCTATTGGGCGCGCGCGCGCGTTCCGGTTGGGGCGGGTGGATCTGGGGCGGAGTTGCAGGATTGATCACCACCCTCGCAACAGTGGCCGCATGGGATTATGCCACAAGTCTCCTTGACCGGATGCCGGTGCTCGGGCTGATCTTCTCGTTGGCTTTTGCAGGGCTGGTTCTTTTGGCACTGTTGTTCTGCGCCAAGGAACTTGCCGCCGTCGGCCGGGTCCGGCGCGTGGAGGGCTTGCGACAAGCCTGCAGCGAGGCCCGTGGGGGCACGCTGGCGGAGGCTCAGAACCAGGTCGGCGCTTTGGTGCGGTTCTACAACGGACGCGCGGATCTGGAATGGGGGTTGAAAAACCTCAAGGAGCGCAAGTCAGAGATCCTAGATCCAGATGCGCTGATCGACCTTGCAGAGGCAGAGCTGATGCGTCCGCTGGACGCGCGCGCCGTTGCGGAAATCGAAGCCGCCGCCCGTCAGGTTGCTGGCGTCACTGCCCTGGTGCCGCTGGCGCTGGCAGATGTGTTGACGGCACTCGTTGCAAGTCTGCGGATGATCCGCCGGATCGCAGAGATCTACGGCGGGCGCTCGGGCCTCTTTAGCTCATGGCGCCTGACACGCGCGGTGCTGTCGCATCTGGTGGCCACCGGGGCCGTTGCAATCGGGGATGACCTTCTGGAACCGATCCTGGGCGCTTCCGTCCTATCCAAACTCTCGCGGCGTTTTGGCGAAGGGCTGGTCAATGGCGCCCTCACGGCGCGGGTTGGCCTTGCGGCGCTGGAAGTCTGTCGCCCGATGGCCTTTGAGAGCGAAGACAAACCACGCCTCGGGAAGGTGCTTCAACGCGCGCTCAGCGGATTTGCCAGATAACACAGCAACACGTGACATCGGGTCAAATCAGTTTCGGCGGCTCATCTTTGGGCTGGCGAATGGATTCGATCCCGGTGCGGAACCCTTCGCCGATGCGATCGGCGAGATGGCCCCATTGCAGCGCCTGTTCAGCCGTAACCTCGCGCTCAAGAACCGCGTGGAACAGACCAAGCCAGACCGGGAAATGCTCTGCCCGCACATCAGGTCGGGACAGGTGTTCGCGCATCGGAAACCCGTCATAGACCCGCTCGCGCAGGATCGCGTTGCGCCAGAAATTGGCAATCTTCTCCTCATGTTGAGGCCAATCCTCAACATGCGCGTTAAAAACGGGCGCAAGTACCGGATGGCGGCGGACTTCGCCGTAAAAGACCGAAACCACCCGCCTGATGTCATCGGCGGAGATCTGGAACCGCGCCAATGGTTGCACGTCTTGCATGGTTATGTCCTTCACCCGGTTTCCCGCATCGTGCCTAGCAGCATTGGCAGGCCATCTAAAGCGCGCATGACGTCGCAGCGATTGTGGCCGCAGCTGCACTTTACCCTCGTGCGACAAGCCCCTATAAGCGAGCGCATGATAGCGACTGCAAAACAACGTGTGGCCTTCATTATTCGAATTATGACCCCGGCGCTCTGAACAGACGAGACGCCGGGCAAAGGTGCTTGAGTGATCGCACCGAACCGAATATCCCCAAAATCGACCCGTTGATGCAAAAGGACGCCACCGATATGTGCGCCGATAAGACCGAAGTCACGCCCGAATACAAAAACACGCTAAATCTGCCCAAAACCGATTTCCCCATGCGCGCAGGCCTGCCCAAGCGCGAGCCCGCATGGCTGGAGCGTTGGGAAAAGATCGGCGTCTATGACCGCCTGCGCGAAAAGGAAGGCCGTCAGCCGTTTGTGCTGCACGACGGTCCGCCCTACGCAAACGGCCACCTGCATATCGGTCACGCGCTCAACAAGACCATCAAGGATATGATCGTCCGCTCGCATCAGATGATGGGTTTTGACAGCCGCTATGTGCCGGGCTGGGACTGCCACGGCCTGCCGATCGAGTGGAAAATCGAAGAGCAGTACCGCAAGAAGGGCAAAAACAAGGACGCGGTGCCGGTCATCGAGTTCCGTCAGGAGTGCCGCAAATTCGCCGAGGGCTGGATCGACATCCAGCGCGAGGAGTTCAAGCGCCTGGGCATCACCGGCAACTGGCCCAATCCCTATATCACCATGGATTATCATGCCGAGGCGGTGATCGCCGAGGAATTCATGAAATTCCTGATGAACGGCACGCTCTATCAGGGCTCCAAGCCCGTGATGTGGTCGCCAGTTGAAAAAACCGCGCTGGCCGAGGCCGAGGTCGAATATCACGACAAGGAAAGCTTCACCATCTGGGTGAAATTCAAGGTGGTTGAACCTGCCGATCACAAGCTGGCCGGGGCGCAAGTGGTGATCTGGACCACGACTCCCTGGACCATCCCTTCGAACAAGGCTGTCGTCTACGGTGCGGACATTGCATATGGCCTCTACGAGGTCACAGGTACGCCGGACGAGTGCTGGGCCACAGTGGGCGACAAATACCTGCTTGCCGACAATCTGGCCGCGGATGTGTTCAAACGCGCGCGTCTCTCGGAAGATCAATATAAGCGCGTTGCAGATGTGTCTGCAGAGGATCTTGCAGGCATCGGCCTTGCGCATCCGCTCGCGGGTTCTGAAGGCTCCGAAGGCGAATGGGACGGCATCCGTGATTTCCGCGCCGCGCCCTTTGTGACCGACACCGAAGGCACCGGTTTTGTGCACTGCGCGCCGTCGCACGGTATGGAAGAATTCGAACTCTATCGTGATCTCGGCATGCTGGAGCAGATGATCACCTACAACGTCATGGACGACGGAGGCTTTCGCGCCGATCTGCCGTTCTTTGGTGGCAAATATATCCTGAACCGCAAAGGCGGCGAAGGGGATGCCAACAAGGCGATCATCGACAAGCTGGTCGAGGTCGGCGGCCTTCTGGCGCGCGGCAAGATCAAGCACAGCTATCCGCATTCCTGGCGCTCCAAGGCACCGATCATCTATCGCAACACGCCACAGTGGTTTGCCGGTGTGGATCGCAAGCTAGACGACGGCATGGGCGACTATGGCGACACCATCCGCGAACGCGCACTGCGTTCCATCGACGAGCTGGTGAAATGGACCCCGCAGACCGGCCGCAATCGTCTCTATTCGATGATTGAAAACCGTCCGGATTGGGTGCTGTCGCGCCAGCGCGCCTGGGGTGTGCCGCTCACCTGCTTTACGAAGAAGGGTGCTCTGCCTACGGACGCGGATTACCTGCTGCGCAACAGCGAGGTGAACGCCCGCATCATCGCCGCCTTTGAGGAAAACGGCGCCGATGTCTGGTACGAGGACGGCTTCAAGGAGAAGGTGCTCGAGGGCATCGTGGCCCCGGACGACTACGAGCAGGTCTTTGACGTGCTGGATGTGTGGTTTGATTCAGGCTCCACCCACGCCTTTGTGCTGCGCGACCGCGAGGATGGCACCGAGGACGGGATTGCCGACGTCTATATGGAAGGCACTGACCAGCACCGCGGGTGGTTCCACTCCTCGCTGCTGCAGGCCTCTGCCACCAAAGGCCGCGCGCCCTATCGCAATGTGGTGACGCATGGCTTTACGCTCGACGAGAAGGGCATGAAAATGTCCAAGTCGCTCGGCAACACCATCGTCCCCGAGGAAATCGTCAAGCAATACGGCGCAGACATCCTGCGTCTCTGGGTGGCGCAGACCGATTACACCGCCGATCAGCGGATCGGGGCAGAAATCCTCAAAGGGACTGCCGACAGCTACCGCAGGCTGCGCAACACCATGCGCTATATGCTCGGCAGCCTCAGCGACTTCAACGAGGATCAGCGGGTAGAGCCTGCGGATATGCCGGAACTGGAGCAATGGGTCCTGCATCGCCTGGCCGAGCTCGATCGCACCGTGAAGGCAGGCTATAAAGCGTTTGATTTCAATGGTGTATGGCAAGCGATTTTCAACTTTGCCACTGTGGATCTGTCGGCCTTCTACTTCGATATCCGCAAGGACGCGCTCTATTGCGATGGCGACACGCTGAACGCCCGTGCGGCGCGCACCGTGTTGGACATCCTGTTCCACCGCCTGACCACATGGCTGGCACCGATCCTCGTGTTCACGATGGAAGAGGTTTGGCTCGAGCGGTTCCCGGGCGAAGAAAGCTCCGTGCACCTTGTCGATATGCCCGAAACACCGCGTGATTGGATCAACGAGCCGCTCGCAGCCAAATGGGCCAAAGTCCGTCAGGCGCGCCGCGTCGTGACCGCCGCTCTGGAAGTGCAGCGCACAGACAAGGTTATCGGCGCCTCGCTCGAGGCAGCACCTGTCGTGCATGTGCGCGAGGCGGACGTTCTGGAGGCCCTGAAGTCGGTGAATTTTGCCGACGTCTGCATCACCTCTGACGTGCAACTCACCAATGATCCAAGTCCGGCAGAGGCCTATCGCCTGCCAGAGGTCGATGGTGTGTCTGTGGTGTTTGAAAAAGCCGAAGGGGAGAAGTGCCAGCGGTGCTGGAAGATCCTACCCGATGTGGGCAGCCACGCGCATCCCGGCACCTGTGGACGCTGCAACAGCGCTCTGGGCGGCTGACACCCGTACGCACCTCAGATCATGAAAAAACGCCCGGAGCAAAAGCTTCGGGCGTTTCTTGTTCAGTGGAGGCACACGCTGATCAGGCAGCAACTCGAGACAGCACATCCTGGGTGTTCGTGTACATCTCCTGTGCAAAGCTCCCCGAGGAGATCCCTCGGAACACGTTGTCCTGCGCGACCTGCTGCATCTGGCTGCTCAGCGCGCTTTCCAGCGGCGGCAGGCTGATCGGGTCAAAGCTCTGCGGCAGAGGCGAAAGCAGTCCCTCCGTCTCAATGCTGCTCGCAGACGCAGAAGACGACGAAGATTTCTCGTAAGCGGGCAGCGTGTCACTGCTGAAGAGGGAGTCGAGATCCCGGTCTCTGGGCGCGGGGTCATCACTCAGGAAATTGCCCAGACGGCTGTTGGCAAATTCCGCACCGGTCGCACCGCTGTCGCTCGAAGAGAGAGCGACCGTGTCGGTGACCGTAAACACAACGGGGGTCACATTGTTTGAAGGCACACCCGCATAGGGGCGCATCGCTGTAATCATCTCAATTCCTTTCCACCTGCGTGTCGGGTCGAGACTCCCCGGATCGGGCCAGATCGGGCGTCGCGCCTAGCATATCGGAAAAGAGTTGCTCCGGGCGCGATGCTTAGGGTTTTAGGTATTTTGTTGACGCTGCACCTTGGAAGCATTGTCAGGATGCACAGGCCAAAAGCGCCCGCTCGCTGGTCTGCTGCCTTATCCCTGCGCTCAATGGGGACGGTCCCGTGAACCTACGCGACATCCGGCCCGGCCATTGTCCGGCCTGTCAATGCGGTATCTGCTTGTTGACGCACGACCAAGCCCGTCACTCAAAACAGGATATTTCTGTTTTCTTACAATTTGTTGGCGGTCGCATCCCGGACCATTCAGGGTTTCGTCCTTTTGCAGCAGGGGTGACTTATCCCTTGATTTGCCGGTGCCTGGAACGCCCTAGGCATCCTGTCGAAAAGGCTGCGCAGAAAGATCCGCCAATATGGTGGTGCGCCCGTGCGTGTGGCCTCAAGTTCGTGAGCAGGGAGGTTCACTGAACCGGGTCCATCTGCGACAGCATTATACATTGCATTGTAAAGAAGCGATCTGAATTCCGATCGGCATTGTTGCCCACCAAAACCTGACGAAGGATACCGCTGGTCGCAAGACAGATCTCCTGTCGAGATGTTTTGGCCCAAAGCGTACACCGGCCTGAGCAGGCAATCCGCCCCTCCAAACAGGAAAGCCCCCCAAGAGAGGGGGGCTTTGCAAGTTCGCTTTTTAACGTCGCCGGAGCGATCGTGGATCACTCTGCCGCTTCTGCGTAGTCCTCAAGCGGCGGGCAGGTGCAGATCAGGTGACGGTCGCCATAGACGTTGTCGACGCGGTTCACGGGCGGCCAATATTTGTCGACACGGAAAGCACCCGGCGGGAAGCAGCCCTGCTCGCGCGAGTAGGGGCGATCCCAGTCTTTCACCAGATCTTCCATCGTGTGCGGAGCGTTCTTGAGCGCATTGTTCTCGCGCGGCATCTCGCCGGACTCGACCGCTTTGATCTCGTCACGGATCGACAACATCGCATCGACAAAACGATCCAGTTCCGCCTTGGTTTCGGACTCGGTTGGCTCCACCATCAGAGTGCCCGCAACGGGCCAGCTCATGGTAGGAGCGTGGAAACCGCTGTCCATCAGACGCTTGGCCACATCGTCCACGGTCACATCTGCGCTGTCGGCAAAGGGACGCGTATCGAGAATGCACTCATGCGCAACCCGACCTGTCGGTCCTTTGTAGAGCACGTCAAACGCACCTTCGAGCCGTTTGGCCAGATAGTTGGCCGAGAGGATCGCAACCTTCGTCGCCTGCGTCAGACCTGCACCGCCCATCATCAGGCAATAGGCCCAGGAGATCGTCAGGATCGACGCCGACCCCAGGGGCGCCGCAGAGACAGGCCCTTCGGATCCACCGGTTTCAGGATGCCCCGGGAGGTGTTCGACCAGATGCGCTTTGACGCCGATCGGTCCCATGCCGGGGCCCCCACCGCCATGCGGAATGGCAAAGGTTTTGTGCAGGTTGAGGTGGCTCACATCCCCCCCCAGATCGCCCGGACGGCTCAGCCCCACCATGGCGTTCATGTTGGCGCCATCGATATAGACCTGACCACCCGCATCATGGGTGATTTTGCAGACCTCATGCACGGTTTCCTCAAACACGCCATGGGTCGATGGGTAGGTGATCATGCAGCCCGCGAGGTTGTCGGCGTGTTTCTCGGCCTTGGCACGGAAGTCCTCAAGATCGATGTCGCCGCGCTCGTCGGATTTGACCACAACCACTTTCCAGCCAACCATCTGAGCGGAGGCCGGGTTGGTGCCGTGGGCGCTCATCGGGATCAGGCAGATATTACGGTGCCCTTCACCGCGCGCCTTGTGATAGGCGGCAATGGTCAGGAGGCCAGCATATTCGCCCTGCGCGCCAGAGTTCGGCTGCATGGAGATCGCATCATAGCCGGTAATGTCGCAGAGCTTCTTCGAAAGGTCTTCAACCATCTCGCCATAGCCAGCCTGCTGATCCGCAGGTGCAAAGGGGTGGATGGTCGAAAACTCTGGCCAGCTGAGCGGCATCATTTCCGCTGCCGCGTTGAGCTTCATGGTGCAGGAGCCAAGCGGGATCATCGCACGGTCCAGCGCCAGATCGCGATCCGCAAGGCGACGCATGTAGCGCATCATCTCGGTCTCGGCGCGGTTCATGTGGAAGATCGGGTGCGTCAGGTAGTCCGACTTGCGATGCATGTTCGCAGGCACGCGGTAGTCCGGGGTGAAATCATCATCCGCACGCACGATGCCAAAGGCACGCCAAACCGCTTCGATGGTTTCGGGGCGGGTGGTTTCATCCACCGAGATCCCCACACGGGTTTCACCCACGCGACGCAGGTTGATCCCTTCGTCCACCGCCGATTTCATGACGGCTGCCTGCAGCGGTCCAACATCGACGGTAATGGTATCAAAGAAAGCCTGCGGGTCGACTTTGAAGCCGGCCTCCTCGAGGCCTTTGGCCAGACGCACGGCCTTGCGGTGGATGCGTTGCGCGATCGCCTTCAGACCTTTGGGACCGTGGAAGACCGCATACATGGACGCCATCACCGCAAGAAGCGCTTGCGCAGTGCAGACGTTCGAGGTCGCTTTTTCACGGCGGATGTGCTGCTCCCGGGTCTGCAGCGACAGACGGTAAGCTTTGTTGCCATGTGCATCGACAGACACACCGACGATCCGGCCCGGCATGTTGCGCTTGTAGGCGTCTTTGGTCGCCATATAGGCCGCGTGCGGCCCCCCTGCCCCAACAGGCACGCCAAAACGCTGGGTGGAGCCGACCGCAATATCTGCTCCCATCGCACCCGGCTCTTTCAGCAGCGTGAGCGACATCGGGTCGGCAGAAACAACAGCGATGCCCTTGTGTTCGTGGAGCTTGGCAATGTGGTCGGTAAAGTCGCGCACATGGCCATAGGTGCCCGGATACTGGAACAATGCACCAAAGACAGCCTCGGGATCCATCTTGTCGGGGTTGCCAACGATCACCTCGATACCTAGCGGTTCGGCGCGGGTTTTCACCACCGCGATGTTCTGCGGGTGACAGTCGCGGTCGACAAAGAAAGCCTTGGCTTTGGACTTGGAGACACGCTCCGCCATGGTCATGGCTTCGGCGCAGGCGGTGGCCTCGTCCAGAAGCGAAGCGTTGGCGATTTCAAGACCGGTCAGATCAGAGATCATGGTCTGGAAGTTCAAGAGTGCCTCAAGACGCCCCTGCGAAATCTCGGGCTGATAGGGCGTGTAGGCCGTGTACCAGGCAGGATTTTCAAGAATGTTGCGCTGAATCGCGGGCGGGGTCACGGTGCCGTGATAGCCTTGGCCGATCAGCGAGGTCATTACCTTGTTCTTGCCTGCGACCTCGCGCATGTGAAACAGCAGCTCGCGCTCGGACATCGGGCGGCCAAAGTCCAGCGCTGCTTTTTGACGGATGGATTGCGGCACGGTCTCATCGATCAGCGCATCTAGGCTGTCGGCGCCGACCACCTTGAGCATCTCGGCCATTTCCTCGGGCGAGGGACCGATGTGGCGCCGATTGGCAAAGTCATACGGGAGGTAATCTGTCGGTTCGAAAGGCATCGTTGCCTCCTTCAGGGTCTGTCAGATCTCGGGATCAAAGGCGTGCACCATTGGGTCGGGCAAACCCGGTTACGCCCTTGCAGGTAAAAGAGGGGCCCGCACCACACGGCAACGGGCCCAAACGCATCAGCCAATGAAGTCTTTGTAGCCAGCCTCGTCCATGTAGTCGTCCATCGGCGACATGTCGGAGACTTTGAGTTTGAAGAACCAAGCTTCGCCTTCCGGGTCCTCATTGACCTTGGACGGCGCGTCCACGATGGCCTCGTTGACTTCGACCACTTCACCGTCGAGCGGCGCGAGAATGTCCGACGCTGCCTTAACGGATTCGATGACCACGATCTCGTCGTCCTTGGAGACTTCGCTGCCCACTTCGGGAAGCTCAACAAAGACCACATCGCCCAGCTGCTCGGCCGCGTGGGAGGTGATGCCAACAGTCACAACGTCGCCTTCGACCTGCAGCCATTCGTGTTCTTCGGTGTATTTCATGGGTTCTCTTCCTGTGTTGGCCGCTTTAGCGGGGACCGGTTTTAGCGTTTGAAGTTGGCCGCCACGAAGGGCAGCTTTGCAACAGTGACGGGCACGCGCTTGCCGCGCAGCTCGCCAAAGACCTGTGTGTCCAGAGCAGCATGCTCTGCGGTGACGTAGCCCATGGCGACCGGGCCGCCAACGGTCGGACCAAAGCCACCAGACGTGATGGTGCCGATAGGGTCGCCACCTTCGGCACTTGCGTAAAGCACAACACCCTCGCGCATCGGCGCACGGCCCTCGGGCTTCAGACCCACACGTTTGCGCGGGGCCTTGCCACCGAGATCAGCAAAGATCGCATCCGCACCGGGAAAGCCGCCCGCGCGGTCGCCACCCGGGCGGCGTACTTTTTGGATCGCCCAGCCAAGAGCGGCCTCAAACGGGCGGGTCTCAGTGTCGATGTCGTGTCCATAAAGGCAAAGCCCGCCCTCAAGGCGCAGGGAATCTCGTGCGCCGAGGCCAATGGCCTCAACGTCGGCATGTGCCAGCAGAGCCTTGGCAAAGGCCTCTGCGCCGGCTTCGGCGACGGAGATCTCATAGCCATCCTCTCCGGTATAACCAGAGCGGGAGATCCAGAGCTCTCCGCCTTCATATGCGAAGGTTGCCACATCCATGAACTTCATCGCCGCAACGCCAGGCACCAACGCCTCCAGCGCCGCCTCAGCGGCAGGGCCCTGAAGGGCCAGAAGCGCGCGATCGGTGACAGGCTCGACTGTTACTTCGGGTTCAAGCGCGGCCTTCATGCGGGCGATGTCAGCGTCCTTGCAGGCTGCGTTCACAACCACAAACAGGTGATCACCGCGGTTGGCGAACATCAGGTCGTCCTCGATGCCGCCCGTATCGTTGGTGAACAGCCCGTAGCGTTGGCGCCCCTCGGACAGCCCGAGTACATCCATCGGCACCAGCTTTTCAAACGCAGCGGCCAAGGCCTCATAGCTCTCTCCACGCAGAATCACTTGCCCCATGTGGCTCACATCAAAGAGCCCGGCTTTCTCGCGGGTGTGCGTGTGTTCTTTCATGATCCCGAGCGGGTATTGCACAGGCATGGAGTAGCCAGCAAAGGGCACCATCTTGGCCCCGAGGCTCTCGTGCAATTCAGTAAGGGGAGTGGTCTTCAGATCCGACATATCGGCCTGCCTTCCGCGTCTGCGGCCGGTGCGGTCAAATCATAACATGTCAACGCGTCGATTGGCATCCGGCATCCAAGGTTTTGCGCAGGCTGAGCCTGCACGCTTTGATGCCCCCTCTGTCCCTTCGCCTGAGATCGTTATCCCTTCGGCGGCCCGATCTGGTCGGGCTCTCTCCAGAGTAGTTACGCGCACACGGTCCTTGTGGCCTGAGAGTTTCCGGGGCGGTTGCTCCTTCGGCACCGATCAGCGAGGCGCCAAGCCTCTTGGTCGGTTCTCCCATGTGCTGCGGCGGACGCTAGCAGCGCGGCACGCGTGGCGCAAGACGGAATCGATCCCCATTCTGTCGCAAATAGTAGCCTTTCTGCGCCCGGGCTCCCTCCAGACGCGATTGTATCAAGCCTGCCGCATTATTGTGCGGGTGGATTGCCGGGCGCAAAAAGCGCTGCCATAGCTTTGCCCATGAAGATAGCGATCAACGGATTCGGCCGCATTGGCCGTACAATCTTGCGCCAGATCCTGACCAGCCCGCGCGGCTCCGGGATCGAGGTGGTTTGCATCAACGACATCACCGATGCGGAGATGTGCGCCTATCTGTTCCAATACGACAGCACCTTTGGCCCCTACCCGGGCGAGGTGTCGCTCGAGGCGGGTACGCTCTGCGTCGACGGACGGCGGATCGCGCTTCACCAAGAGGCCAATGTGACCAACCTCGACCTCGCGGGTGTGGATGTCTTGATGGAATGCACAGGCATTGCACGCACGACCGACCTGGCACAGCGCGGCCTGACCGCAGGAGCGCGCAAGGTTTTGATTTCCGGACCATCTCCGGCTGCCGAAGTCACCGTTGTATATGGCGTCAATGATGCTGACCTTGCAGGCGCGCAGATCGTGTCGAACGCCTCTTGCACCACCAATGCGGTTGCAGGGCTGGTGCAGCTGGTGGATGCGGTCGCCGGAATTGAAACCGGTCACATGACCACCATCCACTGCTATACCAACTCGCAACCGATGGTGGACACACCGCGCGGCGACTTCGCCCGGTCGCGGGGAGGCGCACAGTCCATGGTGCCCACGACAACCTCCGCAATGCATCTGATCGACGTCGTTCTGCCTCGCCTCAAGGGGCGGATTTCCGGCGCCGCCGTACGGGTTCCGACCGCCAGCGTTTCGGCGGTGGATCTCGTGGCAACCCTGCAATCAGAATGGGATCAATCCGATCTCCTGATGGCCCTGAAGGCATCGGCCAACGGCTCGCCCATCTTGGGATGGACCGAACAGCCGCTCGTTTCTTCGGACCTGCGGGCGCGGCCAGAATCGCTGATTATCGCAGCCCCCGAAACCCGCATGGTGGGGACGCAGCAGCTGCGCATCTTCGGCTGGTATGACAATGAATGGGGCTTTTCGGCGCGGATGCTTGATGTCGCGCGCGCGATGCAGCCCCAGGTCTGATCGGCGCATTTTCGCCACGCCACTACAGCAATTCTCCTCTACATGGGCTCGACCCGGCGGGCCGAGGTTTTATGTCACCGGCCATGCGTGTAGCCTCATTCATATGCCGTTGGCTTGTTTCTGCCAGCCACGGTTCTGCACCGCCCCGCCTGCCCGCTGCCGGAGATTTCATGTTCAGATTTTGCCAATTGCGCCGGACTGCCTTTCCCCTGTGCCGCACTCTGCGCCCCTTGTCGCTGGCCTTGAGCCTGAGTGTCGCCCTATCGGCCAGCCCCCTGTCGGCGCTGGATGCAAACCTCGCCGCTCCCAAGGCACCGGACGATCTCGCCGAACGGCTGCGCGGCGCAAGCGCGGCGCTTGGGCTGAGCCAAAACTCGGAAACACAAGAGATCATTGCGGCATCGCTCTCGGACTATCGGACCTTGGTTCAAGTCCTTTATGACGCGGGATATTTTGCGCCTGTCGTCAATATTCGTCTGGATGGGCGCGAGGCTGCGGCGATCAACCTGCTGAACCCGCCAAAGCGCGTGCAGAACATTGCCATCACCGTCGATCCGGGCCCGGCCTTCACCTTTGGCCGTACCGTCGTCACCCCCCTGCCCGCGGGGGGGACCGCGTCCCTGCCCGAAGGCTTTGCGACCGGCAAACCCGCCAACACCGGTGCCATTCAGGAGGCTGCAAACGCGGGCCTTGGCGCCTGGGATCGTGCCGGCCACCCGAAGGTAGAACTTGCCGGTCAATCCATTACGGCCAATGCGGTCAAACGGCGCCTCGATGCCGAACTCAGGATCGCGCCGGGACCACGGCTGCGCTTAGGCAACCTCAGAATTACAGGCGAATCCGACGTTCGACCTCAGGCGATCCAGCGGATCGCAGGCTTTGCCAAAGGGCAAACCTATCATCCCGATCTCGTCTCAAAAGCCGCCAATCGCCTGCGCCGCACGGGGGCGTTCTCGACCGTTGCGCTGCGACAGGCCGACGTGCCGAACCCCGATGGCAGCCTCGATTTCATTGCCGAAGTCGAAGATCTGCCCAAGCGGCGTTTCACGTTCGGGGTGGAGATTTCCTCGTCGCAGGCGATGGAACTCAGCACCAGCTGGATGCACCGGAACCTGTTTGGCGGCGCCGAGCGATTGAAAATCGACTTTTCGGTGAGTGGCATCGGCAGCAGCGACATCAACAGCAGCATCACCGCGCGTCTGGACCGCCCGGCTGCCCTGGGCACGGACCGGAACCTGTTCTACCTCGCCTCGATCGAGCAGTTGCGTGAAGAGCATTACACCGCCCGCAGCGCCTTGGCAGCGGTCGGGGTGCGGCGCATCGTTTCCGACACCACCTTTGTCGAAGGCGCGCTCGGATTGCGCTACATCAACGCGGACGACGCCTATGGCAGCAACCGCGAGTTCAAATATGTGGCCGCACGTCTGCGGGGCGAAAAGGACATGCGCAATATCAAGACCAACCCGACGGCTGGCTACTATCTCGACGGGGAAATCGTCCCCTTTGTGGGCGTATCGGGTGGCGATCCCGGGGTGCAGATCAACATTGATGCCCGCGGTTACAAAGCGCTAGGCAACTCTGATCGTCTGGTCCTTGCAGGGCGTGTGCAGCTTGGCTCGATCATCGGTCCAGACCCAAGCGATGTCTCTCCGACATTTCTGTATTTCTCGGGCGGTGCGGGCTCCGTGCGCGGACAGGAGTTCCAATCCCTCGGGGTTGACACCCCCGGCGGCACAGCCGGTGGGCGCGCCTACCTTGCGCTTTCGGGCGAGCTGCGCGGGCGGATCACAAATGCGATTTCGCTGGTGGGCTTTTACGACGTCGGCTTTGTCGACAAAGACAGTTTTATCAGTGGCGACAGCGAATATCATGCGGGGGCCGGTATTGGTGTACGCTATGACGTCACCGGTGTTGGCCCGATCCGGCTCGACCTCGCGATGCCGGTGGCGGGCGACACCGAAGACGGGTTGCAGTTT
The DNA here is from genome assembly GCF_000014065.1 of Ruegeria sp. TM1040. Lineage (NCBI taxonomy): Bacteria > Pseudomonadati > Pseudomonadota > Alphaproteobacteria > Rhodobacterales > Roseobacteraceae > Ruegeria > Ruegeria sp. TM1040. The sequence continues at coordinate 2,520,584 of NC_008044.1, forward strand.
TACATCGGCATAGGACAGGCGTTTTGAAACAGAACCTCCAGAGCCTCATCTTCACCTGTGGCCTCGCCACCTGCCCGGTCCTGACTCCCCTGCCCACCCTGGCACAAGACGCGTCAGAATCTGGCGGCCTCTTGGTGTCCTTTCTCGAGGATACACTCTCCGGCGACAGCCGCACGGTGAGTGTCGAGGGTCTGGAGGGCGCGTTTTCCTCGCAGGCAAAGATCGCCAAGCTAACCGTCTCTGACGCAGAGGGCATCTGGTTGACGGTCGAAGGAGCCGAGCTCGATTGGAACCGCCTGGCACTGGTACGCGGACGCTTTTCGGTCAATCACCTCAAGGCAGATCGCATAACCGTGGCGCGCAGCCCGGAACCGGTGCCCGCAGACCCGGAATTGCCCATGCCCGAGGCGACACCTTTCCGGCTCCCGGAATTGCCTGTGTCAATTGAGATCGGCGACATCGCCGCAGGTGAAATCCGGCTTGGCGAAGCCCTGACCGGCCAAGCAGCCTCCCTGTCGGTTGATGGCGCGCTGACACTAGCGGATGGGGCGCTGGAGACCGACCTCAATGTGGCACGGTTGGACAGGCGCGGTGACGCGCTCCATCTTGCGGCGTCTTTTTCCAACACCACCGAACAGCTCGCACTGGATATTGCGCTCGACGAGGCACCCGGCGGCTTGCTCTCGACCGCGATGGACTTGCCCGGCCGCCCTGATCTACGCCTCGCCATCAAAGGCGAAGGCTCGCTTACAGATTTCACGGCAGACATCGGGTTTGCCAGCAATAGCCACGACCGCATCACAGGGACCGTGAGCCTGAGAGGCCTGGGAGATGTCGACAGCGATACTGATGCGGGGCTGGCGTTCTCGGCAGACATCGGGGGCGACATAGACCCGCTGCTCCCGCCCGCATATCGCCCCTTCTTTGGCCCCGGCATGCGCGCCAATGTCAAAGGGCGCAGCCTGAGCTCTGGCGGTGTCGAACTTGACAACCTCGTGCTGCGTACCCGCGCCTTGCAACTGACCGGCGCGCTACGCCTAGAAGCGGGCATGTTGCAGACCGCCAATATCAAGGCTGCAATCACAGCGCCCGAGGGGCAAGCCGCGGTAATCCTTCCGGTGTCAGGCGCCGACACCACGGTTGCTGCCGTGACGATGGATTTGAAGAAGCCGGAAGGCGAAAACTGGACCATCAACGCCGAACTCGACAGCCTGCGCACAGCAGACCTGAGCATCAAACGCGCGGTCGTGAACGCCGCAGGGGCGCTGGACCAAGACGCAGGTTTTAACCTTGATGGGGCACTTGATGCGCGGCTCAGCGGCTTTGTGCTTTCGGATCCTGCGCTGGCTGCGGCAACCGGCAGCAAACTCAGCCTCAGCGCACAGCTGACGACGAAAGACGGCGCCGATTTTCTGGTGCGCGATCTCGAACTGCAGGGCGACTCTTATAGCGCGCGGGGCGAGTTGCGTTTTGACAGGCTCGAAGGAGATCTGCGCATCGCCACCACGCTCAGTCTTCTGGCAGAAAACCTCAGCCGGTATTCGGTGTTGGCCGGGCTGGATCTGTCAGGATCGGCAGAGGCCGATGTGAGCGGGCATTTCCAACCTCTGAGCGGCGCCTTCGGGGTCGATCTTGCGCTTCTGGGGCGCGATCTTGGCACCGCAATCCCGAATGTGGACCCGCTCTTGGTGGGAGAGAGCCGCCTGAAACTGGTGGCCGCGCGCGACACGGCTGGAATCCGGATTGACCAATTTCACCTGCAAACCGCAGAAGTATCCGCCACCGGGCAAGGAACGCTCGATAGTGGCGAAGGCGCGCTGCGCCTTGATGCCACGCTCGCACGGCTCGACCGGTTTGTGACCGACCTGCCTGGCCCGCTCACGCTCTCGGCGAATTTCGACCGCAGTGGCAACCGTCTCGACGGCACTGTCGCTTTGCGCGGGCCACAGAAAACCGCGATGGATCTCGACGGCAGCTTCACGCTTGACGGTGCAGCCGATTTTGGGTTTGAGGCCTTTGTTGGTGCGCCCGAAGCCTTTGTTCCCGAACTCGCTGGGGCGCCGGTGATTGCAACTGGCACGGCCACTCGGCGCGCGGCGCAATGGACCGGGGATATGACGCTCACTGCCACCGGCGGTACGCGCGCCCGGATCAAGGGGGGATTTCATGAGGCCGACGGCGCGATCGACCTTGATCTCTCCGCGCTGTTGGCGCGAGTGGAGCAATTTGCCCCTGCCATCACCGGTCAGGCCACGGCAAGACTGATCGCATCCCGGCGGGACGGTCAGTGGCAGGCCAAAGGTGATGTCACGGCCCCCGGCGATACCACCGCAACTTTTGACGCAGGCTTTGTTGAAACCTCGGGCGATCTTGATCTCAAGCTGAAGGCGGAGGTGGCAGAAGTGCGCGCCTACGCGCCAACGCTTCCAGGGCGGGCCTCAGCGGATATTTCCGCTACCCGGCGGGCTGGCGCATGGGCGGCAGGGGGCAAGGTTACAGGGCCCGCAGGAACGGCGGCTGACCTCGATGTCGAGCTCAGTGAAACCGATGGCACGGCCCGCGTCCGCTTTGACGCCCTGGTGCGCGAGCTACAGCAGATTGTACCAGGGCTGGACGGGGCACTGAGCGCGAAGGGGGAAGCCCGCCGCGCAGATGGTATCTGGACCGTCGAGAGCACCGCAGACGGCCCACTTGGAATGGCCTCACGGCTGGCTGGAACATGGGATGAGGCGCGGGCAATCGCGGATGTCTCGGCCAAGGGAACGTTGCGGCTGGAAGGGGCCAACGCCTTTTTGAAGCCTAATCTCATCAAGGGGCTGGCCGAATTTGATCTCGCACTGCGCGGGCCGGCGCAACTCAATTCGGTGAGCGGCACAATCACCACATCCGGCGCGCAGATGGTTCTGCCCCAAGCAGCGCAGACCATCGAGGGGATCTCCACCCGTATCTCGTTGAATAGTGGTTCCGCCGCCGTGAATCTTTCGGCCCGTCCGCGTGACGGCGGGCGCATCGAGGTCAATGGCCCGGTCTCTCTTGCCGCGCCTTATGCAGGGGATCTGCGGATCTCGCTCGCTGACGTGGTGCTGACCGACAACCTGTCATTTGACACCTCCCTTGGCGGGCAGCTGCGCTTTTCGGGCGCGCTTGCGGGAAACAGTCGCCTCTCCGGGCGGATCGACATTGGCGAAACCAACTTCAACCTCAACACAGCCGGGGGCGCTGTATCAGCCGCGCCCATTCCGCCAATTCGCCACGTCGGCCAAACGGGCGCACAGATCGCAACCAGAGCCCGCGCCGGCTTGATTGAGACGGGATCTGCGGCTTCCAAGAGCAACAGCAATATCGCACTTGATGTGCTTATCAGTGCGCCAAACAAGATCTTTGCGCGGGGCCGCGGGCTCAATGCGGAACTGGGCGGCACAATCGCGGTGGGTGGCACCACCGCCAATCTTGCGCCTTCCGGGCAAGTGGGTCTGATCCGTGGCACCTTTGACATTCTGGGGCGCAGGCTGAACCTCGACGAAGGGCGCGTGACGCTCTTGGGCGACCTCAAGCCCTATCTGGAGTTTGTCTCGAGCGCCAATACCGAACAGGGCACTGCCACCCTCTCTATTGCCGGTCCCCTCGATGGCCCGCAGATCAAAGTCACATCAGAGCCACCTCGACCAAGCGAAGAGGCGCTGGCCCTGCTGCTGTTTGGGGACAACATCCAAGACATTTCACCGCTCGCGCTTGCGCGGCTGGCCAGTTCTGCCCTGACACTGAGCGGTCGCGGCGGTGGCGCGAACAAGGCGCTGCGTGACAGCACCGGCGCCGACAATGCAGATATTGGCATCGACAATCTCGGCGTGGGGCAGCTGGGGCTTGGCGGGTATCTTGCGGACAACGTGTACACGGACGTGAACGTGACCGCCGAGGGCAACAGCGAACTGTCGATCAACCTCGACCTTACCAAATCCCTCACCGTGGCCGGCAAGGCCGATAGCGAAGGCGAGACGGGGCTCGGGGTGTATTTCAAGCGGGATTATTAAGGCATGCGCACTGCGCCACCTTCCCAGTGCGACACGCGCCCAAGCGGGCCCCTGCGTGTTGATGCCATTGTCATTGGGCGCAATGAGGGCACGCGTCTGCTGGCCTGCCTTGACAGTCTCGCAGGTCAGGTGCAGCGGATCATCTATGTCGACAGCGGTTCGACCGATGGTTCGGTTGCGCAGGCAGAGGCGCGTGGCGCTGAAGTCGTCGCGCTGGACATGTCACGCCCCTTTACTGCGGCCCGCGCCCGAAATGCGGGGCTTCAGCATCTTGGCGTATCCGGGACACCTGGGCTGGTGCAATTCATTGACGGTGACTGCGTGCTGGATACGGGCTGGCTGGCCCAGGCCACAGATTTCTTGGCCCATCACCCGGATGTGGCGGTTGTCTGTGGCCGCAGGCGCGAGCGCGCACCCGAAGCCAGCGTGTACAATTGGCTCTGCGATCAGGAATGGAACACGCCAGTTGGCGAAACCCGTGCCTGCGGAGGGGATGCACTGATGCGCCGCGACGCGCTTTTGGCGGTGGGGGGATACCGTGACACGCTGATTGCAGGCGAGGAACCAGAGCTCTGCGTGCGCCTGCGACACGCCGGCTGGCGGGTCTGGCGGCTGGATCATGAGATGACGCTGCATGACGCACAGATGTTCAGGTTTTCGCAGTGGTGGAACCGCACGCGTCGTGCAGGTCATGCCTTTGCCGAAGGCGCGTTCCTGCATGGCGCGCCGCCTGAACGGCATTGGGTCACAGAAACACGCCGTGCGATTGTCTGGGGGGCGCTGCTGCCATTGCTGATCCTGCTGAGCGCCGTCGTCTCGCCACTGCTTGCAGCCGCTCTGGCCCTTCTCTACCCGCTGCAGTTCCTACGCCTGTCGCGCAGGATGAGGCCGATCGCGGCCTTCTATTCCGTTCTCGGGAAATGCCCCGAAGCCCTCGGCGTGATCGAGTTTCATCTCAACAGGCTGCGTGGCAGCCAGCGGGACTTAATCGAGTACAAATAGCTGCCCAGCCAGCGGCGACCGAGCGGTCTCCGTCCGCTCAGCGGTGAGTGGCGACCAGAGGATTGACCTAGATTTCGCGTCTTGCGGCGCTTGCGTCCATCCGCAGGCGCAACGCGTGGACGACTTGGCCCGGCAGGATCAGAATGCACTTGATATAGCGCGGCATCAAACGGAGCGGGTTGCTCAGCATGCGCCAGAACCACTCGAGCGCAAGTTTTCGCATTAGCCTTGGTGCACGCCGTTGAGCGCCCGCGATGAAATCCAACCCTGCCCCAATCGACGCAAAGCCCGTGCGCGGCGCAAGCTCCCGGCCAAGACGGGCAAAATGTTCCTGCTTGGGCGCACCGAGGGCGATAAAACACAGCCCGATGTCTTGGGCATCAAGGTCTTGCAGGATACCGCGCGCCTCTGCGCCAAACGGATCAAACCCTCTGCTGGGCGCGCGTACATAGACGACCTCAAGCCCCGGCACACGGCGGCTCAGCTCTGCGCCTGCTTTTTGCAACACGGCTTCCGAAGAGCCCACGAGCGCCACCTTGGCCTTGGCAGATGCGGCCAGTTCAGCGAGCGGCGTCACCATGTCGGACCCCGGCATCAAGTCGACAGGCTGGTTCGCAAGATAGGAGAGCCAGGTGATCGGGCGCCCGTCCGCAACGATAAAATCCTGCGCCTGATACGAAGTCAGAAAAGCCTGATCATGCCCCAGCTTCACCAAATGATCGAGATTGATCGTCGCCAGCGCAAAGCCGTCGCGCTCATGGAACCTGTTCGAAATTTTGGCTTTCAACATGCGCCAATTCGGGACATTGACCGTAATGCTTTGTTTATCAACAGAAAATTCATATTCCGACAGCTCTCTTGGTGCCTGCACAAACTTCTTTTTACCATATTTCCGAAAAACTTGTGCCCGATCTGAAGTATACCGTACTAGGGAATCTGGGTCGAAGTGAGGCGAGAATGAGTGCCTAACGCGATTGCAAACTTGATGTTGCTGGTGTGGCCAGTTGCGGTGCTGGTGTTTTTTCAACGGCTCCCCTTGCAACGTGCAATCTTGCTCTGTCTGATCGGGGGCTACCTGATCTTGCCACCTGTCGCCGCCTTTGACCTGCCGCTCGTGCCGGATCTCGACAAATTCTCGATCAGTTCGATCATGGCGCTTGTCGGCTGCGTCTTCGTGGCAAAAGCTCCGGTGCCGTTTTTACCCAGTGCGCTGTTCCTGCGCATTCTGGTCATCGTATTTGTGATCAGCGCGATCCCCACCGTGCTGACCAATTCCGATCGGATCCTGTTTGAAACGCTGCAAGACGCCGCGCCGATCATCTTTTATCATTCGGAACTGCCCGGTTTGCGCTGGCGCGATATGGGTTCGGTGATGATCGGGCAGGTCATCGTTTTGATCCCGTTTTTCATCGCGCGCCGCCATCTTTCGACGCCAGACGCGCATCGCGAATTGCTACTGGCCTTCTGCATTGCGGGTCTGTTCTATTCCATTCCCTCCCTGATCGAGATCCGTTTCAGCCCGCAGATGAATGTATGGATCTATGGATTTTTCCAACATGACTTTGCCCAGATGATTCGGATGGGGGGCTATCGGCCAATCGTGTTCCTGCCGCATGCGCTCTGGCTTGCTCTGTTCATGTTCAGCGCCTTGATCGCTACCGTGTCGCTGGCCCGCGTGGCAGAGTCAGGCAGCCGCGCACGCCTCTACGTGGCCGCGTTCTACCTCTTTTGTATGCTGGTTTTGTGCAAAAGCATGGCATCGCTGGCCTATGGGCTCGCCTTTACCCCCGTTGTCGCGCTGGCGTCCTATCGCCTGCAGGTTAAACTGGCATTGGCTATCGCGCTGATTGGTTGCATCTACCCGATCCTGCGAAACGCGCATGTTATTCCACTAGAGACGGTCTTGACCAAGATCGAAGAATTCAGCCCGGATCGCGCGCAGTCTTTGGGCTATAGATTTGAAAACGAGGAGGTTTTGTTAGAAAGGGCTGCTGAAAAACCCGTTTTTGGCTGGGGCGCCTGGGGAAGGAACCTGATCCGAGATGAAAACGACGGCCGCATCCTTTCCATTCCAGACGGCCGGTGGATCATCACCTTTGGGAGTTTCGGATGGGTGGGCTACCTCGCGGAGATGGGGCTTTTGACGAGCACGCTTGCCCTGCTCTACTGGGCGATGCGACGACAAGAGACATCCAGAATATCACCGCATGTCTCTTGTATATCGCTGATCTTGGGTGCCACCATGATTGATATGTTGTTGAATGATACGCTGGTGCCGGTCACCTGGATGTGTGCGGGAGCCATTTTGGGCTATGCGGAACGGGAACTTTACCCGAGGAGCTTTGCCCCCCGTCAAGCGCTGTTCGGTGGACGTCAGGCATTAGACATGCCCGCTACAAAGGGCCAGTCACATCCGGTGATGGACTAAAGCAGCTGCGCAACATGGCACTCAGATCCTCAGTTTGACCACAATCCCACCTCAGCACGGCCCAAGATGTTTCGTAACCCGCACTTAAGTCGCCCAGCGCTCAGGCTCCCAAACGCCATTGTGGCGCGCATGTGGCATCTGAATTTTGTGACACTGAAGTCGGCATAGTCCGAGATAGGTCGACAGAAATGGACAAGAAGACACCAAACGACGCGTTCAGCCCGGACGATATCGCCGTAGTCGGCATGTCGGTCGCTTTGCCGGGGGCAGCATCGGTTCAGGAATACTGGACCAACCTGCGCGATGGGATCGAGTCGATCCAGAGCGTCGATGAAGACAGTCTTCTTTCCGCTGGCGAGCGGGCGGAGACGCTGCGCGATCCCAATTATGTCCCCTCATGCGCGCCGCTAGATGGATTTGATGAATTTGATGCGGAGTTCTTTGGGTTTTCACCCAAAGAGGCGGCGATCCTGGACCCCCAGCATCGCAAGTTTCTCGAGGTGGCTTGGGGCGCAATGGAGGATGCGGGGCATACCCCAGAGAGCCTCAAAGGTCAGGTGGGCGTCTATGCGGGCTGCGGCATGGGCAGTTATTTCTATTTCAACATCTGCTCGAACCCAGATCTGGTGGATGACGTTGGCATGTTCCTTTTGCGCCACACCGGCAACGACAAGGACTTTCTCACCACCCGTGTGAGCCATGTCTTTGATCTAAAAGGGCCATCGGTCAACGTTCAGACCGCTTGTTCGACCTCGCTGGTTGCGATCCATTACGCCGCCGAGGCGCTGCGCAATGGCGAGTGCGACATGGCTCTGGCGGGGGGGGTGACGATCGAGCTCCCGCAGGGGCGCGGCTACCTCTACAAGGAAAACGAAATCCTGTCGCCTGATGGTCATTGCCATGCCTTTGATCATCGCGCTCAGGGCACCGTCTTTGGCTCGGGTGCTGGGGCGGTGGCGCTCCGTCGACTGGGCGATGCAGTCGCGGACGGCGACCATATCTGGGCCGTGATCAAAGGCTCTGCCATAAACAATGACGGCGCCGCCAAGGCCGGTTATCTGGCGCCCTCGGTAGACGGGCAGTCCGCCGCCGTGCGGAAGGCGCTGACAGCGGCGCGCGTGAATCCCGAGACCATAGACTATGTGGAATGTCACGGCACCGGCACCTATATCGGCGACCCCATCGAGGTGGCCGCCCTCACAGAGGCCTATCGCGACGGCACGGACGCCAAGGGCTATTGCCGGATTGGGTCGGTCAAAACCAATATCGGTCATCTCGATACCGCCGCTGGCGTGGCGGGTTTTGTAAAAACCGCGCTGGCACTGGAGCACAAAACCCTGCCGCCCTCGCTTGGCTTTGAGAAGCCGAACCCAACAATCGATTTTGAAACCTCGCCTTTTCAGGTCAACGACGCATTGCGCCCATGGATGTCCCACAAGGGCCCGCGCCGCGCAGCCGTGAATGCACTTGGCGTTGGGGGCACCAACGCGCATGCCATCCTCGAAGAGGCCCCGGTGCGCGCTGCCTCCGAGGAAAGCGATTTCCCGTTTCAGGTGCTCTGCCTCTCTGGCCAGACCAAAGCCGCGCTCGAGGCCAACACCCAGAACCTGATCGCCTATCTGCGCGCCAATCCCGAGGTTGAACTGGCCGATGTGGCCTTTACGCTCAAGGAAGGCCGCAGAGGGTTCGCCAAACGCCGCGTTGTGGTGGCCGAAACCGCCACCGAAGCCGCTGACAAGTTGGAAGCGGCCAATCCACGCGAGGTCTTCACCCATGATCACCTCGGTCCGCAGCCCGAAACCGTCTTTATGTTCCCCGGCGGTGGAGCGCAGTTTGCGGGTATGGCGCGTGATCTCTATGAGACCGAACCAGTCTTTGCGGATTGGATGGATCAGGGTCTGGATCACCTGGAAAAGAGCCTCGATTTTGACATCCGCGCGCTGTGGCTGCCTGAACCGGGTGAAGAGGCCAGCGCCAATGCGGCCCTCTTGAAACCTTCGGTGCAACTGCCACTCATTATGATCGTGGAATACGCGCTGGCGCAGCTATGGATCAGCTGGGGCGTTCGGCCCGCCGCCATGGTGGGGCACTCGATGGGCGAAAATACCGCGGCCTGTCTCGCGGGTGTAATGCGCTTTGAAGACTGCATCGACCTCGTACAACTGCGCGGGCGCTTGTTCGACACGATCGAGCCCGGTGGCATGTTGTCGATCTCGCTGCCGCTGGCAGAGGTGGAGACGCTGGTGGGCGAGGATCTGGACATCGCCAGCGTCAACGCCCCGGAACTCACCGCTGTCTCCGGCCCCAATGATCGCCTCGACGCCCTGTCCGAGCAACTTCGGGCGCGCGGCGTGGAGTTCCAGCGCATTCCCATCGATATTGCCGCCCACAGCCGCATGCTCGAACCTATCCTCGGCGCATATGGTGATTTCCTGCGCCGCCTTGATCTGCAACCTCCGACCCTTCCGGTGATGTCCAACCGCACCGGTCAGCCGCTCACGGCGGAACAGGCGATGAGCGCGGACTACTGGGTCGAGCAGCTGCGCAATACCGTGCGCTTTGCGGATTGCATCGAAACGCTCGGGGCCACCAAGGGACGCGTCTATCTTGAGGTAGGTCCCGGCAAGGCGCTGAGCGCTCTGGCTCAGATGTCTCCTGAAGTGGCACCGGGGCAGGTGCTGAGTTCTCTGCGTCACCCCGATCAAGACATTGCAGATGATGCCTATTTCTTTGGCGTAATCGGGCGCCTGTGGGCTTGCGGCGTCGAAGCGGATTGGCCGCAGGTCTGGGGCGACGCGCAGCGCAACCGCCTGAGCCTGCCCACCTACGCGTTCCAGCGCAACCGATACTTCATCGAGCCGGGGAAATCGGTGCAGCAACCCGAAGCCGCCCTGCCCGAACACCACAAAGACATGGCCGACTGGGGCTATCGCCCGGCCTGGCGGCCACGGCTGGCCGATTGTGCACTCGACATTGAAAACGACCTCGCGCTTGAGCCGCACAGCTGGCTCATTTTCGAAGATACCACGGGACAGGGGGCCGCCTGCGCCGAGGCGCTTCTCGCAGCCGGGCACCGCGTCGCGCGCGTGCGCGCAGGTGATACATATGCGCAGCTTGCACCCGATCTCTACCAACTGGCTCCCGAGGAGGGGCGATTTGGAACCGAAGCGCTGCTGGCGGATCTGACCGAGGCGGGCTATTTCCCAGATCGGATCGCACATTTCTGGCTGGTCACGGAAACTGAAGAGTACCGGCCGGGCTCTTCGTTCTTTGACCGCAACGTTGAGATGGGGCTGATGTCCCTTACGGCATTAGGTCAGGCGCTGGCGCAGGCCGATTTGCCGCACTCCGTGCATCTGAGCGTGATGACCACTGGTGCCATGCAGGTCCACGGCGAGTCCCTGCCCTATCCTGAAAAGGCGATGATCTCCGGGCCTGCCGGGATCATCCCGCGCGAGATCCCAGGTGTCACTGTCGCCACTTGCGACATCGAATTACCGCAAGCTCCAACCGGCTGGAACGCGCTCCTTGGGGGGTCAGCCCCTGCATGCATCACAACGCGGCTCCTCGAAGAGCTGCTTGCCATGCCAGGCAACCACAGCGCTGCTTGGCGCGGTGAAAAACGCTTTGAGCTTGACTACCGCCCGCTTCCTCTCTCGGAGCCGGACGCACGTGATCTGCCGCTCAAGAAAGGTGGCCATTACCTCCTGACGGGCGGCTACGGCGGCATTGGGCTAACGATTGCGGAACATCTGATGCGCACTTACGAGGCGCGAGTGACGCTTTTGTCGCGCGAAACGCTGCCGCCCCGCGCAGACTGGGGCAGAGAGCTGCGCCGCCGCAGCCCGTCCGATCGGATCGCGCAGCGCATCCGCGCGGTTCAGAAACTGGAGGCCACCGGACGCGGAGAGGTGCTGACGCTGAGCGCAGATGTCTGCAATCTTCAAGAAATGCGGGATGCTGCCGAGGCCGCCTCTGCTGCCTTTGGTCCGATCTCCGGCCTCTTCCATGGCGCCGGCTTTATCGCCGATGCGCCCCTCTTGGCCAAAACCGACCGGCAGATCGCTGAGGTGCTCGCGCCGAAAGTGAGTGGTTTGCGGGTTCTGGATCAGGTTTTCCCGGATGGCACCATTGATCTCATGGTGCTGTTCTCATCCTCGTCGACCGTCACGCGCCCCGCAGGGCAGGTAGATTATGTCGCAGCCAATGAGTTCCTCAATGCATGGGCAAAATCCCGACAGGGCGCTCAAACCCACGTGGTGGCGCTGGACTGGGGGATCTGGGCGGATACCGGCATGGCAGCGGACGCCATGGCCGCCCGGCGCGGCAGCGCTGCGCCTTCGGAACCACAGCCCTCAGAGGCCGCGCTCTGGCAAACCCAAGGATTTGATCGGAACGGCACGCCCATATTCAAAAGCCGCTTTGAGGCGGACAAACACTGGCTCCTCGATGAGCACCGCACCAAAGATGGCAGGGCCCTCATCCCCGGCACGGGCAATGTTGAGTTGATAGCCGAAGGGCTGACCGCGCTCGACGTCTCGCCACCATTTGAAATCCGCGATCTCTATTTTTTGCAGCCCTTTGTGGTTGAGGACGGCAGTCCGCGCGAAGCAGTGATGCATCTGGCTCCCACTCAAGGCGGCTATGACGTCCAGATCCACGCCGAAACCTCGGAAGGATACGCGCGCACCGCAGAGGCCGAAGTCGTGTCGCGTGCGCTGGACGCAGAGACCCCGCAGCTTTCGTTGGAGGCCATTGCCGCCCGCTGCACACCCAAAGCCGCAGATCCGGCAAGCGAGCGCCTGACATCGCCACAGGAGGCAAATCTGCGCTTTGGTCCACGGTGGCATGTGCTGCAATCCATGGCCCTTGGTCGCGATGAGGGGCTCGCCAAACTGTCGCTGCCGGATCTGGCCGACCAAGACGGGACACTTCTACACCCGGGCTTGCTGGACCTTGCAACCGGCTGGGCCATCGAATTGGCACCGGGATATGAGCCAAGCACGCTCTGGGTACCGGTGTCTTATGGATCGATCCGGGTCCACGCGCCCTTGGTGAAAACCGTCTTTAGCCACGTGCGCCTTGCGCAAGAAGGCGGCGAACGCGGCTCCGTGCTCTTTGACATCACCCTCTGCGACGAGACCGGGAACGTGCTGGTCGAGATCTCGCATTTCCGCATGCAACAGCTGAGCGGCGGCTTTGATCTCTTGCCCGCTCGCACCGACACCACAGCCGCCGCGCTTGGCCTCACCTCGGAGGCGGAGATACAGCCCCTTTCGCCGGATGAACGTCGTTTGCTGGCCAATCTCGAGAATGGCATTCGCAGTGAAGAGGGTGGCGCAGCGCTCGAGCGCGCACTCGCCGCAAAGCAGCCTCAGGTCATTGTCTCTTCGCTCGATCTTTCGGCCCTGCGCGCGCAGGCGGAAAACGGGGCTGAAATCACGTCAGAGAGCGAAGGTCAGAGCTTTGAGCGCCCAGATCTGGATACGGATTATGTGGCGCCCAGCACCGAAACCGAAGAAACGCTCGCGGGGCATTTTGCAAGCCTTCTGGGCCTCTCGCGCGTTGGTGTAGAGGACAGCTTCTTTGATCTTGGGGGGCATTCCCTGATCGCAGTCCGTCTCTTTGCTCAGATCAAACGCAGCTTTGGGGTGGAGTTTGCGATGTCAGTCCTGTTCGACGCCCCCACTGTCGGAGCCCTGGCGCAACGCATTGATAAGGAGGCCGGCCCTCCGGCGGTCACGGTCACATCTACCAGCGACACGGAAACCACCACCCCGCAGAGCTACAGTCACCTGGTCCGCCTTGCGCCCGGCGAAAATGGCGAAGCGGCGCCGATGTTCATCGTTGCGGGCATGTTCGGAAACGTTCTGAACCTGCGCCATCTTGCTCAAATCCTGGGAGAAGATCGCCCTGTCTATGGCCTGCAGGCGCGCGGGCTGATTGGCGCGGATGAACCCCATGAGCGGATCGAAGACGCGGCGCGCGACTATATCGCTGAGATGCGGCTGGTGCAGCCGGAGGGGCCCTATCTGATTGGTGGTTTCTCGGGCGGCGGCATCACCGCCTATGAAATCGCGCAACAGCTCAAGGCCTCCGGCGACGCTGTGGACGCACTTGTGCTTCTTGATACGCCGCTTCCGGTGCGCCCCGACCTGAAACCGATCGACAAGACCCTGATCAAGATCGCCGAAATCCGCGCCAAAGGGCCCGGGTTTGTGACCGAATGGGCGCGCAACCGCATTGCCTGGGAAATCCGCAAACGCCAGAGCCGCCCGTCCGAAGGGGCAGAGAATGCAGGCTTCAACAATCGTAAGATCGAATTGGCATTTTTGCGCGCTGTTGCCAGCTACACTGTGCAGCCCTGGAATGGACCGGTCACGCTCTATCGCCCGGTGCTGGACCAGCACTGGAAGGTCTCTGGCGGCCAGTGGGTGAGCCGCGAGCGCGAGTATGTTTATCCGGACAATGACTGGAAGCAGTTCGCTCCTGCGCTGGATGTATGCGAGGTGCCCGGCGATCATGATGGCATGGTGCTAGCGCCCAACGTCAGCGTTCTTGGCAAGAAAATCCGCGATCTGCTGGCGGCAACCAACAGTCGCGCGACCCGGCCTCACGACAGCTCTAAGGCGGCGGAGTAATTGATGGCGCGCAACACGATCCTCACGATCATCCTGAATTTTCGCACGCCTGCCATGACCCTCAAAGCGGCAGAAGCCGCATTGGAGGAGATGGAAGACCTGCCGGGCGAGGTGCTGATAATCGACAATGGCTCGGGTGATGGATCTTTCGAGGCTCTGCAGGCAGGCGCCGCCGCGCGCGGCTGGCTTGACAGCGGACGGTTGCGCATCGAGGCCTCCCCTGTGAACGGCGGGTTTGGTGCCGGCATGAATATCGGCTTTCGCGCATTGCTTTCGGACGGTACGCGGCCGGACTTCTTTTATCTGCTCAATTCGGACGCGTTTCCGGAACAAGACTGCATCTCCACCCTGAGGGACTTCTTGCTCAAGACGTCCGAGGCGGGGCTTGCAGGATCTTATGTCCATGGTGAGGACGGTACTCCGCATTGTACGCTCTTTCGATTTCCAACAATCGCAAGCGAATTTGAAGGGGCCGCGCGTACAGGTTTCATTTCGCGTTTGTTGAAACATGCCATCGTGCCCTTGGACATTCCATCTGCCGTGCAACAGGTGGACTGGACCGCCGGAGCCAGCATGATGATCCGCCGCAACGTGATCGAAGCCGTCGGCGGGTTTGACGAGACGTTCTTTCTCTACTTCGAGGAAACCGAACTGTGCCACCGCGCTGCGCGTGCGGGCTGGCGCACCTATTACGTCCCACACAGCACGATCACCCATGTCGGATCGGCCTCGACCGGAATGAAGACGTGGGCGCGCACGCCAGAGTTCTGGCTCGACTCGCGGCTTCACTATTTCACGCAGAGCCACGGAGCGCTCTATGCGGTTGCCGCGACCTGCGCACGGCTCCTCGGAGGGTCAATTTATGGCTTGCGTCGCCTGATATCCGACAAGCCCCGGGCTGATGCGCCACATTTTTATGGCGACTTGACGCGCCATCATGTCAAACGCGCGCTTCGGCCACGTCCCGCACCGCGCCCCGCACGGCCCTTTGCACCTGACCCCGTCTTGGAGGACAACAAGTCATGACTATTTCAACCGTCGTCATTGGCAATGAATCCCTGCTGATCGGTTGTTGCGAGGCCTTGCTGGCACGCGGTCATGATATTCGCGCCGTCGTCAGCACAGATGCTGAGATCACCTCTTGGGCAGCCTCCAAGGGTTTGAACACACATTCTAAGCCGCTAGAGATTGACATTGAATTCGACTGGCTTTTGTCGATTGCAAACCTGCAGGTCCTGCCAGAGGCGGTGATCTCCAAAGCGCGACTGGGGGCGGTCAACTTTCACGATGGCCCGCTGCCAGACCGGGCGGGTCTCAATACGCCAAATTGGGCCATTCTCGAAGGCGCTGAAGAGCATGGCATCACGTGGCACCTGATCGAAGGCGGCGTCGACGAGGGCGATATTCTGGCCCAGCGCCGGTTTGCGATTGCACCAGATGAGACGGCCTTTAGCCTCAACTCCAAATGCTACGGTGCTGCACTCGACAGCTTTGGCGAAGTGCTCGAGCAACTCGAGAGCGGCGCACTAGAGCGCACGCCGCAAGACCTCAGCCATCGCCGCTATCATGCACGCAAGGATCGCCCCGATGCGGCTGGCTTCTTGCGGTTTGACCGCAACCGCGACACGCTTTTGTGTCTGGTGCGGGGCCTTGATATGGGCGGCTATTGGAACCCGTTGACCACGGCCAAAATCCGCTTGCCGGGACAGGTCGCTGCGGTCGGTGCAGCGCAAGCCACCGAAGGCGAGGGTATTCCGGGGGAAGTTCTCGCGGTGAGCGCAAATGCTCTGACCGTCGCCTGCGCCGATGGTGCAATAGAACTGCGCGACCTGAAGACCCTCTCGGGAGGGGCGTTGCAGCCCTCTGCCCTCCTCGAAGTGGGTGATGTGCTGCCCACCCTCTCCGATCAAGAGGTGGAGGCCCTCAATGCGGCGGCGCAGACCTGCCAAAAGGCGGAACCTTATTGGCGCCGCTCTTTGGCTGAGATGCTACCCTTGCCCGTGCCACTGCAGGGCGCGGAACTCGACGTCGAGGCCACTGCCGACATCCAGTTGCCGACGGATTGTGCGCCCCAGACCCTGATGGCCGCAATGCTGGCGTGGCTGTTGCAGAGCCTCGGTGAGACCGCAGGCTCAATCGCGCTCTCGCTACCGGATCTACAAACGTCAGACGACTTGGGAGTGCTTTCAAACTGGGTGCCGCTGAGCGCGGAGATCGACGAAAAGATCAAAACTGTAGAGGCCCGCGCGGCCGAGGTTCTGGACCGCTTGGACAACATGGGGGGCTTTGCAACCGACCTCATCCTGCGCGCGCCGGAAGTCACGATTGAAACACCTCCAGAGGTTGCGCTGTGCCTTGGGACGAACCTCGCCCCCGCACAGGCCAAACTGGCCCTGATCCAGTCGGATAGCCGATTGCAGCTGCGCTCTTGCCAGCTATCACCCGAGGCGCTGTCGATGCTGGCTGCGCGGCTTCAGTGCCTCTTGAACACGCTGCCCGAAGACGGTGCAGCGACGCTCTCCACGCTGCCAATGCTGCCAGATTCAGAGCGGACGCGCCTGATTGAGACATGGAACGATACCGGTTGTGACTACCCCACAGATCAAACCATTCACGCCGCTTTTGAGGCGCAGGTGGCAAGAACCCCAGATGCGATAGCGGTCGTTTTTGAAGATCAACAGCTGACCTATCGCGCGTTGAACCAACGCGCTGACGCGCTGGCCCGACATCTGCATGACCTCGGTGCAAAACCGGGCAGCCATGTGGGCGTGTATCTGCGTCGCTCCATGGATCTGGTGATTGCAACGCTTGGTATTTTGAAGGCCGGCGCGGCCTATGTACCGCTTGATCCTACCTACCCTGCCGACCGTATCGCGCATTACATCACCGACAGTCAGGCCGCGGTCATTGTCACCCATGAAAGCCTCGCTGCGGAACTCCCCGAAAGCGATGCCAGGCAGCTGCATCTCGACGCGCTCGACCTCACAACCGAGGCGGACCCGATCCGGGCAGGTGCTGCCGAAGATCTCGCGTATCTGATCTATACCTCAGGCTCCACGGGCTTGCCAAAAGGCGTGATGGTGCGTCATCGCAATGTGGCGAACTTCTTTACCGCGATGGATGCGCGCATCCCCCATCAGCCGGGAGACGCCTGGCTCGCGGTGACAAGCCTCTCGTTTGATATTTCGGTGCTGGAGCTTTTCTGGACGCTTGCGCGCGGCTTCAAACTGGTGCTCTCCAGCGACGAAAGCCGCCTACAGCTGGCCAACGGTCCCATCGGGCTCAGCGATCGCAAGATGGATTTCAATCTCTATTACTGGGGCAATGACGACGGCGCGGGCGAAAAGAAATACGAATTGCTTCTAGAGGGCGCCAAGTTTGCGGATGCCCATGGGTTCAATGCGGTCTGGACGCCAGAGCGGCACTTCCACGCCTTTGGTGGCCCCTACCCGAACCCCTCCGTGACCGGTGCCGCCGTGGCAGCGGTGACCCGCAATATCGGTGTGCGGGCCGGCTCCTGTGTGGCGCCGCTTCATCACCCCGCGCGCATCGCCGAAGAATGGGCGGTCATCGACAATCTGACGGGCGGGCGCGCGGGTATTGGCTTTGCCTCGGGCTGGCAGCCGGATGACTTCATCTTGCGCCCCGAGAACACGCCGCCTGCCAACAAACCAGCGCTGTTTGAAGCCCTTCAGACAGTGCGAAAGCTCTGGCGAGGCGAAGAAGTCGCTTTCCCGCGCGCGGATGGTGGCCAGCATTCGGTGGTCACGCAACCACGCCCGGTTTCAGAGGAACTTGCCGTCTGGGTCACCACGGCAGGCAACCCGGAGACATGGCGCGAGGCTGGGCGCGTGGGGGCCAATGTGCTTACGCATCTTCTAGGCCAGAGTATCGACGAGGTCGGCGACAAGATCGCGCTATACCATGCCGCGCTGCGCGAGGCGGGGTATGACCCGGCGGATTTCACCGTGACACTCATGTTGCACACCTATCTCGCCGAGACCCGCGAGGCCGCCCGCGAGGTGGCGCGCGAGCCGATGAAGGACTACCTGCGCTCTGCGGCTGGGCTCATTAAACAGTATGCCTGGGCTTTTCCAGCGTTCAAACGCCCAAAGGGCGTCGACAATCCCTTTGAAATGGATCTTGGCAGTCTCAGCAGCGAGGAGCTGGAAGCCATCCTCGATTTCGCATTTGAGCGATACTTCGAAGAGTCAGGTCTCTTTGGCACGGTCGACGACGCAGTCGCGCGCGTCGAGGATCTCAAGCGCATCGGCGTCGATGAGGTCGCCTGCCTGATTGATTATGGGATTGCACCGCATGTGGTGCTTGAAGGGCTCAAACCCCTTGCAGAAGTCCTGCGCCGCTCCAATCGCGTGCAAGAGTTGGCAAATGATGACTTCTCGCTCGCCGCGCAGATCGTGCGTCACGGGGTGACGCATATGCAATGCACCCCCTCGATGGCGCGCATGATTGCCTCTGATGCAGATGCAAGCCCCGCGCTCGGGCGCTTGCGACACCTTCTCGTTGGCGGCGAGGCCTTGCCCGGCGATCTTGTTGCCGCCCTGCGCGAGCAGACCAGGGCCACGCTTCACAATATGTATGGCCCCACTGAGACTACGATCTGGTCCACGGTTGAAACGCTGGAACGCGCCCCAACGGGTATTGCCCCGATCGGAACGCCTGTGGCCAATAACTCTGTCTACGTTCTCGACGCCAAGGGGCAACTCGCCCCCGTCGGGGCGGCAGGTGAACTCTACATCGGCGGCGCAGGCGTGACGGCCGGGTATTGGCGGCGCGACGCGCTCACGGCCGAACGGTTCCCCGATGATCCCTTCCTGTCAGGGCAAAAGATGTATCGTACCGGGGATTTGGTGCGGTGGCGCGAGGACGGCAAGCTCGATTTTCTCGGGCGCACGGATCATCAGGTCAAGATCCGCGGCCAGCGGATCGAACTGGGCGAAATCGAAACCGCGCTGACCGCAGTCGAGGGCGTGACCGCTGCCGTTGTGATCCCACGCAAGGTCGGCTCAGACGAGCGGCTGGTTGGCTATGTCACCGCATCCGGCGTTTTCTCAGAGACCGAGGCCAAGGCACAACTGTCGCGGCAACTCGCCGGGGCAATGGTGCCGTCACACATAGTGGTGCTTGAGGCTTTCCCTCTGACGCCCAACAAGAAAATCGACCGCAAGGCGCTGCCCGACCCAACCCCCAGCCGACAAGAAGCACATGTAATCTCTGCCGAACCTCAGTCGCCCGTACAGCAGAAGATCTCGGAGATCTGGAAGGCGCTCCTTGGCGTGCCGGCTGTTGGCAAAAGCGATAATTTCTTTGCGCTCGGTGGGCATTCCCTATTGGCGGTTCAGGCTCATCGCGACATTCGCAGCGCGCTTGAGGTCGAGCGGTTGTCGATCACGGATATCTTCCGCTTTCCGACCCTTGACGGGTTGGCCTCACACCTGGAACACCTGCAGACCGGCGACACCACGGTTGCGGAGACGTCCCCTGCCGCCCCGGCAGGGCGTGCAGACACCATGTCCAAACGCCGCGCAATGCGCGCCAATCGCAAAGCCCGCTCTGGATGATTGCACCCCGACCCGCGCCACAGGATATCTCGCAGCAGCGCCAGCACGCGCTGCGCCAACTCTTGTCAGATCCGATCGCAATCGCCACCTGCGACCCACATGGTGACCTCCCGGAACCCTTTGCCGAAGAAAGCGCCTGCTTGTCGCCCAATGCCGTGGAAAAGCGGCGGCGCGAATTTGCCGCCGGGCGCGCCTCGGCGCATCAGGCGATGCGCGCGTTGGACCAACCCTGTGCGCCGATCCTTATCGGGCCGAAACGCGCGCCTCTTTGGCCAGAGGGTCTGACCGGCAGCATCACGCATTGTGCCTCCTGCGCCATGGCGGCGGTTGGGTTTACACGCGACTTTACCGGCATCGGCGTCGATGTCGAAGAGGACACCCCTCTGTCGCGCGACCTGTGGGACAGCATCGCAAGCCCCGCCGAACAGACCTGGATCGCTGCACAGCCTGACCCCGGCCAAGCTGGCAAACTGCTGTTTTCTGCGAAAGAAGCCGCCTACAAGGCTCAGTATTCCCGTTCAGAGCGCTTTTTCGGCTTCAGTGGGCTCGAACTTGTCTTTGACACAAACAAAGGGCAGTTCACGGCCTGTTTCACCTCGGATCAATTGCCTTACCGCAGCGGAGATCTCCTCCGGGGTCGATTTGCGATCACCACTGGGGTAATCATCACCGCGGTTGAAATCTCAAAGAATGAGCTGTGCCCATGATGAATCGCCTGCGCCATCTGCCGCGCCGCGCTTTGCTGCTGATCTGCGCCGCCCTACCGGTTGGCGCGCTCACGCTTTGGTCTCTGGGATCGCGCGGCTCCAGCCCAGTCGAGGTCCCACCACTTCCAGCCCCGCAGGCCCCATTGACGGTGTATCACCTCGGACACTCACTGGTGGGCGCGGATATTCCGCATTTCCTGGCGCAGTTTGCAGGCTCCGGCCACGCCTACAATGTCCAGCGCGGCTCAGGTACAGCGCTGAGAGCGCATTGGGAAGAAAGCGAGCCGATCCTCGACTTTGACAAGGTCAACGCCGCTCCGATCTGGCGGGACCCCAAAGAGGCGCTCTCCACGACGGACTATGATGCTGTGATCTTCACCGAAATGGTGGAGCTGCGCGATGCGATCAAGTATTTCGACGGTGCACGCTATCTCAATCGGTGGGCCGATCTGGCACGCAAAGGCAACCCGAACGCCCGGCTCTATCTGTATGAGACATGGCACCGGCTCGACGATGCCGAAGGGTGGCTCAATCGTATTGACGCCGATCTGGAGGCGCTGTGGTTGGATGAACTCGCTGCCCGCGATGACCGCGCGGCCTCGGACCAGCCCTTGTATCTCATCCCCGGAGGCCAGGTGCTTGCCGCCGTTACACGCGCAGCCGAAGCCGGGGAGATCAACGGCTTCTCAGACCGCGAGGCGCTGTTTGATCTGCTGCCGGACGGCACGCGCGACCAGATCCATCTTAGCCCGCTTGGCGCCTATATCGTCGCGCTTACGCATTATGCGGTGCTTTATCATCGCACTCCTGAGGGCCTGCCCCACAGGGTAGCCCTTGCCGATGGTACGGAATTCAAAGCACTCGACGCAGAAACCGCCCGCCAGTTGCAATCCATCGTATGGCGCACCGTCACCCACCTGCCCCGCACCGGCGTAGCAAGTGCCAAATCGGAGGCATCATGAGCACGGAGGCCCTCATCACTGCCGTGATGATGATTGGGCATTCTCTGATCGGTCCTGAAAATCCGCGCATGCTGCAACAGCTTCTTCAGGCCGGGCAAGAGAACCGACCCGTGGTCGAGTTCCAGATCATCAACGGTGCGCCCCTGCGGTATAATTGGGAACACGCCGACAAGGCCCAGGGGGTCAATGCCCGCACGCGCCTCGCCGAAGCTCCGGTGGATGCGCTGATCGTGACAGAGGCGATCCCGCTCGCCAATCATCTGCGCTGGAGCGATACCGAAGGCGCGATAGAAAAATTCTATAGCGTCGCCGCCCAGTCGAACCCCAATGTGACACTATATGTCCAGGAGGGCTGGCACAGCCTCTTGAGCGGAACCGGAGAAGAGGTGCCCTTTGATGACGGGGGCGACGTGGCCTGGCGCAGCCGCCTCGACAACGATCTGCCCCATTGGCAGGGTGTCGTAGAAAAAGTGCGCTCAAACACCGGCGGCGACATTCGCCTCTTACCCACAGGGCAAGCCCTTGGTCGTCTCGCGGACGCCATCGAAACCGGCACCGTGCCGGGGTTGAGTAGGATCAACGATGTCTTTTCGGACGACATTCACCCCAATGACATCGGGTTCTATTACCTCGCGCTTGTGCAATATGCGGTGCTCACCGGCACCTCGCCCGAAGGCCTGCCACGCGTCCTGAAAACCGAATGGGGCACACCCTACAAGGCGCCTTCTGCCGATCTTGCGCTGCGCTTGCAGGAAATTGCGGCGGGCGCGGCCACGGGATCACAAGCGCGCATGACGCTTCCACCGGATCCTGTCGCGTTGCCGCTCGAGCCCGGGCCTGCAATCCTGAATGACGAGACCTCTGTTGCTGCCCTGCCATCCGGGAAACCGATTGTACGCAAGCAGCCGATTGCGATGAACCTTGCCGCGATCCGCGATTGGAGCCCGCAGGCACCTTTCCTCGATCACTTCAAGACCGCGCGCGCCTGGATCGGACATTTGCCCGGGCGCTGGGGCGGTGTCACCGAAGAAGAGCTGCGCGCCGCAGGCTATCTCGACCCGGATGGCTGGCCGCTCGCTATTCCGCCCGAGCTTGGCTCCATTGGAACCGTGCTCTTGAACGATCTGCCAGAAACCGCCAACAGCCTCTCGGGGCGCTATGTCGTGCGCTTTGACGGCAAAGGCATCGTCGAGGCGGGGGGGCGGGCAAAAAATGTCCGCTATGGCAAAAACCAGGTCTCGTTTGATTTTGAGCCCGGTCCCGGCGCGGTGGATATTCGCATTCAACGCTCTGATCGCGCGGGTACGGGCGACTATGTGCGCAACATCACCGTGGTGCGCGAACGCGACCTGCCAGCCTATGATCAAGGGGCGCTGTTCAACCCGGACTGGCTTGACCGGATAGAAGGCTTTGCCGCGCTACGTTTCATGGATTGGATGGATACCAACAATTCGGACCAGATCGGTTGGGAGGATCGTCCGCGCTATCGCGACTACACTTGGAGCACCCGCGGTGTGCCCGCCGAGGTCCTCGTGACGCTTGCCAACCGCGTGGGCGCCGATCCCTGGTTCACCCTGCCACATATGTCCGACGATACTTATGTCCGCAATTTCGCCACGCTCGTGCGCGATGGACTGGACGAAGACCTAAAAGCCTATGTGGAATATTCCAACGAGGTCTGGAACTGGCAGTTCCAACAGGCCCAATGGGCAGACAAGCAGGCGCAGGAGGCCTGGGGCAAAGACGGTCTGTGGCTGCAGTATTATGGGGCAAGATCCGCCGAAATCGCCGAGATCTGGACCGAGGTTTTTGCTGAAGGCACGGATCAAGTACAGCTGCCTGACCGCCTTGTTCGGGTGATGTCCACTCAGACCGGCTGGCTCGGGCTTGAAGAGCAAATCCTGACTGCGCCGCTTTGGACGGCCGAAGACCCGGATCGCCAGCCACCCTACCGCAGTTTTGATGCCTATGCCGTCACCGGATATTTTGGAGCATCACTCGGAATGCAGGAACAGGCGCCCATGGTGCGCGCCTGGCTCGCTGACAGCCGCGAGCGCGCGCGTGATGCCGGGGTTCAAAACGGCCTGCGCGGGGCGGCGTTGGCCGGCTATGTTGAGGACCATCAGTTCGACATCGCAACCGCGCAGGCCCTGGTCGAATTGCAGGATGGGTTGAACAGCGGCTCGCAAGAGGGCGCGCTAAACGACCTCTTGGCGCGCATCCTCCCTTATCATGCCAAGGTTGCGGCAGAACACGACCTGGAACTTATCATGTATGAGGGCGGCACCCATGTGGTCGGCCACGGCCCGCTGGTCGATGATGACGCGCTGACCGCGTTTTTCACGCATCTGAACTACAGTCCGGAGATGGGCGAGCTTTATCGCAAGCTGCTCAATGCCTGGCCCGACATCGGCGGAACCCTGTTTGGCGCCTATTCCGATGTGTCGGTACCAGGGCGCTGGGGCAGCTGGGGCAACTTGCGGACCCTTTCAGACAAAAACCCCCGCTGGGATGTGTTGGAGGCAGCCAGGTGACAGCCCCTCCCCAGCGCCGGATTTCCATCCTCATCCCCGCCCACAACGAGGCCGACTATATCGGTGATTGTCTCACAGCGCTTTATGCGTCTGAGATTCTCGGGCACGAGATTGAAGTCTTGGTGCTGGCAAATGGCTGCACTGACGAGACGGTTGCACGTACGAGAGAGATCCCCGCCCCCGAAGGCTGGAGGCTGCGCATTCTGGAGCGGGCAGAGGGCGGCAAACTTGCGGCTCTCTCCGAGGGTGATCGCGCCGCAACTGGGGATATTCTGGTGTATCTGGATGCCGATGTTCAGGTTGAAACAGACCTGCTGGCGCAAATTGCAGAGGCTCTCGGCAAAGGCCCAGCCCTCTACGCCAGTGGCACGCCATGTGTGGTCCCAGCACAGAGCGCGATCACCCGTGCCTATGCACGCGCATGGGTCCGCCTCCCTTTTGTAAGGATTGGCACGCCGGGGTTTGGGATCTTTGCCATGACCCGCGCCGGGCGGGCGCGCTGGCAAGACTGGCCCGCGATCATCTCAGACGACACCTTTGCGCGGTTGAACTTTCGCCCTGAGGAGCGCATCCGCCTGCCCGGTCGCTATCATTGGCCCATGGTCGAAGGGTTTCGCAACCTCACCCGTGTGCGCAGACGACAGGATCGCGGCGTCGAGGAGATCAAGGAGCTGTTTCCACAGCTTTTGCAAAATGACGACCGACGCCCGTCTAGCGCACACAGCCTTGCTCGCGTCGCGCTGACACGTCCTCTCGATGCCACAGTCTATGTTGCCGTTGCACTGGCGGTGAAAACCAACCTGTTTGCTTCAAATGTGGTTTGGACGCGCGGGCGCTAAGCGAAGCCATTCACTCAGCGTTTTCCGCGATCGCATCTGCAAAATGTTGCGCCAACTTCTCGGCTTCACGGTCGATATCGTGGCGCTCGAGCACGCGCGAACGCGCCTTCTGGCCCATTTGCTCAAACTGCGTTCTTGGCAATGCGGCGACCTCTACCATGAGATCCGCCAAGGCCTGTGCATCACCCGCGGGCACCATCCAGCCAGTTTCATCTGGCACAACCAGTTCGGGCGTGCCGGCGACATAGGTGGCCAGCACTGGTCGTCCGGAAGCCATGGCTTCCATCACCACCATCGGCAACCCCTCGGCAAAAGACGGCAGCACCAAAGCGTGCGACTCCACGAGCGCCGTGCGCACGCCCGCCTCCGAGAGCCATCCGGTGAGGGTGACATTCTCGTAAAGCCCATGCGCTTTGATCGCGGTTTCCAGATCGGCGCGCATCTCGCCGTCACCAACCAAAGACACATGAATGTCAGGGACCGCGCGCACCGCTAGGGCAAGAGCCTGGATCAGAACCATCAGTCCCTTCTGCTCCACAAAGCGCCCGATGGCCACCAGTCGCAACGGGCCCTCTGGTACAGGGGCCGGGGCGCTGAACCGCGCGGGTTCGATACCGCAATGCACAATCTTGATACGCGGCCAAGCGCCATACGCCGCCCAGCGGCTAAGTTGACTGCGCCCGAAGCTTGAAATCGCCACGGCGAAACGGGCGCGGTCCACTTTCTCGCCCAACGAAAGCGCATGCGGCGCGTCGAATTCTTCGGGTCCATGGGTGGTAAAACTGTACCCCGGTGCGCCTAGCGCATTTGCCAAAAGTGCAACCGTTGTGGCATTGGTGCCGAAGTGCGCGTGAAGATGCGCGCACCCCACACGCGCAGTGACGCGGGTCACATAAGCCGCCTCCAACAGATAGATCAAATGCCGCAGTCGCTTGGACTGGGCCCTTCCAAGCCGCATCGCCAACAGGAAAGCGCGCCAGCCGGAAAGCGGCGCGCGCAGACCGCAAGCCAGAAGTGCTAACACAAGACGCGCCGCACCCGCAGCCAGCACATAGTGGCACTGCGCCGCCTCCGCCTGATCACCGGGATCCACAAGCGCCTGATCCGTCGCCCGCATCGCAAGCCGGACCACCGTGATCCCCCGCCGCTCGAGCGCTTGGATTTCACGGCGAATGAAGCTCTGCGAAGGTTGTGGGTAAGTATTGAGCACATAGGCAATTTTCACGCCGGTTGATCCCTTTCCGCGGTCCGCACTGAAACCTAGCCGGATCACCGGATTTTGCCCAGACTGAACCACCTCGCGCGCTCTTTTGCGCACACCCGTGGTCCAAAAGGCTACCCCACCCCATCTGCCCCGGTGCGGCGATTGACCTCCTGCCAGCGCGGACTTAGCCTTGGGACGACCCTCAATGGCTCGACCTGGATCCCAATGACACTCAGTACCACCAATCAGAGCCTGATGGCGCGCGTTGTGCGTTCGACGTCATGGATCGTTCTGGGGTTTGGGACTGGCCAGATCCTGCGACTCGGGTCGAATTTGTTGCTGACGCGCATCCTCTTTCCCGAAGCCTTTGGGCTCATGGCTCTGGTCACTGTGATCATCATTGGCCTCTCGCTGTTTTCGGATATGGGCATTTCCAATGCCATCGCGCAAAACCCCCGAGGCGATGAGCCGGATTTTCTCGACTCCGCCTGGACCGTTCAAATTATCCGGGGCGGGCTCCTGTGGCTGCTGACCTGCGCCCTCGCCCTGCCTGCCGCTTCTTTTTATGACGCCCCCGAACTGGCCTATTGCCTGCCGATCGCGGGGTTTAGTCTGGTCCTACAGGGGCTTTTACCGACACGGGTCGAGACGGCGTATCGCCATCTCCTTGTAGGGCGGGTGACGGCGATCAACCTCATGGCACAGGCCTGTGGCATCCTCTGCATGGTGACACTTGCCATCTGGACCCAATCGGTGATCGCACTCGCGATTGGCACTGTCGTTCAGGAAGGTGCCAAACTGGCATTTGTGCACTGGACGCTACCCGGGCGGCGCAACAGCCTGCGGTGGGAGCCCGCAGCCACGCATGAGCTGATCGGCATGGGCAAGTGGATCTTCCTTTCCACGGCCTGCTTCTTTCTCACGACCCAGGGCGACCGGGCGATCCTGGGCAAATACCTCTCGCTTGAGGCGATGGGCATCTACAAT